>CAVRJK010000001.1:0-246850 GCA_963721645.1 uncultured bacterium
GGTAGGGCAGTTAGGCACTGCTTCCGCGGTTGCCCAAGGCTGATGCCCGCAGTCCAACATCGCGCCGTGACAGATGAACGCCCTTAAACAGCGAACGGTCATTCCCATTTGACCTAGACTCCCGCTTCTCGTGGGCGTCTTCTCTTCCCTACGGCGAGTATCTCGAGTTCCTAGTGGCTCTAGAATTAAGCTCCCACCTTCGAGATCCCCACCAATGTATCTCGGGAGCAAGTCCAGGCACATAGAAGTGCGTTGCCTGACTCCGTAAGAGCTCAACGGGAAGAAGCACGAGCTCCGGCCGCTGCGGCTCTGCTCATGCGATACCTCGAACACACCCATGGCCTAGTGAGGCTTGACCGGGTCGGAGCTATGAGATCCGCGCAGGGCGATGCGGCCGACCTTCGCGCTACCTATGACTCCGGCGAGCAGCTGGGGATCGAGGTTAAGTCGGTGACTTCCGGTTCAGGCACAGCACGAAATCCTGAGCACCCGCCTTGAGTATCTGTTCGCAACCGATCTCGAAACTCAGCGACGGGAGGCCCTTGTCACAGCTCGAAAAGCTGTTGAAGCTCATGGCCTCGGGGTAAAGACAACATCGTTTGGGGCGCTTTACTCGTCGTACGACGCTCTGCCTAAGGGTCCAGCGAAAGCAGCCCTGAAGAAATCGGCCAAAGAGGCCTATGAACCGCATAAGCGCGCGATTACTCGCCAGCTAGTCGCAGCGTTCGATGATCTCTCTCAAGAAGCGCGCGTTCGCCTTATTTGTGAGCTGCTCGGATGGGAGCTGGAACCGGCGGAAGAGGCTTCGGCGTACCGTCATTTAACGCTGCTCTCGACCGACGGTGGCCAGTGCGCCTGATCTCGACGCGGGCGCTAGAAGCCCACATACGCGAAAGCAATCTCCGAACCGTCCCGACCCAAGCCGAGAGCTCCTTCCAAATCCATGCGGCTGCTAGGTCCGATTTGAGAATCGACAGCACGGCAGTTAACGACCAGGCCCCTATCCATCCTTTGCGCCCGAGCCTTCTACATAAGTGGGGCTCACGCTCTCTTGGAGGACGGTGGCGGATAGTGTTCAGCCCGCCGGCCAGGAGCCTTCCATTAGAAACGGTTCCGGCCATTTCGGCGTGTCGGAAGTGCCTCGAGGCACATGAAGATCCCGCTAGAAGGGGCGACCTCCGAAGGACTTTTCGTTCTGTCCATTCGGCCAGATGGTTCTTTCTAGGCAATCCGCCGCCGAGTGGCCGGCCATCTAGAGCGCTGTGCTCGCAGCGTGCGCAGTAGCCGCGAACCCGGGAAGGGCCTCGGACAGGTACGTTTCGCCAACTTGACCTATCACGACCCCCAACATGCGTCATCTCGGCCGTCGTTGGTTTCAGACCTAATGACGATCCCAGCGACCCAGGCTCATCACCAGCTCGAGAATCAAGCGACGACTGTGTTGGCGTGGCTCGTGGATCGCTCACCGGTTGTAGCTAGAAGAGTGGTCGAGCTGTTCACGCGTCTCGAGCCCGATTCATCCGCGCGCTGATCGGCGCAAGAACACAATTGAGCCTCCTTAAGCCAGACGGTGGAGCGGGTTTATCCGGACCTTTCCATATGCGTCGGCGATCGTCAGCTCCAGATCCTGGTCGAGGTGAAGGTTGGCTCGGACTTCCACTCAAACGAGGCGTTTCCCGATCTTCTTCAGGACGCGCTCTATCGGATGCTCTGGAGAGGACAGTCCGGCCTACAGGCGAAGGCCAGGGCAGTTGGAACGCTGACGCGCGAAGGTCCGGATCGAAGGAACGCACACGACGATCCGGATCTGGACGGTTGGATCGCTCGGGATGTTTCGTGGCGAGAGCTACGCGACGCGATCGACGGCCCCCTTAACGAGGGAGTCGTCGACAACAACGTGGCCTTGGTGGCCGCATCTTTTGTTGAGGCAATCGACACCCGTGTAGCTCCGAGAAGCTCAGTTCAGATGAGCTAAAGGCGTTTTACTCCGCACGTAAGCCGCTGCTTTAGACGTTGTCATCCGGCGTCGCAAAACGTCTCGCGGGCGTGGGGCGCGTCGAGCGGGTCGTCCGGAGCGGAGTTCATCGCGAGAAGACTCAGGCTGGATGAAATCGCTGGCGCACCCATGTTCCTGCGCATCTACCTCGCCGCGGCGGGATCCCGTCTCAACCTTCCGGGTACGCCCAACTGCATCATTGTTGGCATCGAGCGTGACGCAGACGGCACTCTCGAAGGTGAACTGTCCGCGCGCGTCACCCCCGCGGGATACGTCAGTCAAAAAGATCTAGCGAGCTTTCGGCTGCACAGGCGAGCGTTTCTTGTCGAGGACGCAACCACCGAGAGTCTTGTGGCCCAGATTTCGGACTCCTTGGCCTCAACCGGGGCGTTTCGGCTTGCTGACCAGAGCGCTCTGAAGGACCTAAGGTTGAAGCCATGACGCCAAAGACAACGTTCAAGGGCAGTCGCCTACGAATGACGGAAGCCGCCAGCCGCTCACCAGAGGACCTGGTGACTCACGCAGGCGACTGGCCGGCGCTGGAAGCGTTCCGGTTCCGGGCCGGGATTGATTGGGTCTGATTCTCATCGAAGCTAAGAGCCACACCGGCGAGCTCCAATCATCGCTCGACGCAAGTCCCGAAAGCACCCGAACGATTGAGTGCGCCCTCGAGGAAACGCGAAGCTATCTCCGCGGCACGAAGAAGAAGGGCTGGACCGAGGGCTACTACCAAGCCGCCAATCGATTGGCGTGGCGTCTATTTCCGCCTGCAGCGAGGCTGCCGGCTTGGCTTCTCAATGTCTACTTCGTCGGTGATGACTTCGGAAAGAGCGGGACTCGCGAATTCCCCGCCGACGAGGTCGGCTGGCCGACGTGCTCGCCTGGCAACGAAGCGAGCTAGGCCTCCCTGTTCGCCACGCTCTCCACCCCTGGGTCCGAAGCGCTTATCCAAGCGTTTAGCGTTAGATCTCCACACGCGAAACACTTTGTCACGATGTCAGGTCGAGGGCTCGGCGCTTTAGTGGAATGAAGGGCTCCGCAAACCATCTTCTCGTCCGCTGCCCGATCCGCGCCAGGTCACCGAAGGCGAGGTAGGTGCGGTGTGTTGGGGCCTAGGTCAGGACGATGCGGGAGCGGCACGTGAGGCGCTCGTCCGGGAAAGCTGCCCGGCCCGCTCGGGATCTACCCACATCCACCACGTCCCCTCGTCGTCCTTTACGAGGCGATAGGGCCGCTTCCCGCCGTAACTGGCTTGCCGATTTCCGTAGCCGCCTAGAACGGACGCCAGCCGGCCTCGCGACCAGCCAAGTGATGATTCAATTGCGCTGTAGGTCCTGCGCTCGTCTGGGTGTCGTGCCAAGTCGTCTAGTAGGGAGCGACAGAGGTCCGATCCGCGGCGTAGATCTCTGGGTCAGTGTTTCCTCCGCCATCTCTGCGTTCTCGGGGTTTCGTTCGCCAGATGGGATGGAGGTGGCACTGGGATCAAACTCAGGGTCGAAAGCCTCTGGTCCCGGCCAGAGGCGGATCACCTCGGTTGCGATCCAGTCGCCCCGTTCGACAATCCGTTCCTCGTCCCATTCTTCGTTCGAGAGAAGATTCCCGTTGATCCTCAGGACACTGTGCTCGCCAATGTGCGCGCGCTTCTGACTCCAGGCTTGGTTGGAGAGACCGGAGTTGAGCGACCCGGTGATGATCGTGAGGTTCCCAAACGTATGGAGCAGAGAATCTCGTCGGTCTGCCTCCGCGTCGGTCGCACCTTCCTTCAAAGGCCAATGCGTTCTCCACTTCTGCGGCATCAGGTGCTCTATCGACAGGCGCCTTGCACCAGCGCGACATCCTCCGTCTTGCGCCTCCCCGCAGCTTGAGCTCGATTTCGCCGAGGATCAACGCAAGCCGCTGGCGACTGACCCATCCGAACATAGGATGTCGGACGATGTGTCCGCGTAACTCATCGTCCAAGGGCCATCTGGTCGACGAGCCGCTCGCGGAGGTCAAGCGCTGGGCGATCCGTCGATCTGCGTGATTTGGATCTGCTGCAGCCGCTTCGAGCACTTCGATCCCAAGCAGGTTGTAGCCCTTGGTGGGGTCCG
Source organism: uncultured bacterium (assembly GCA_963721645.1). Taxonomy (GTDB): domain Bacteria; phylum Actinomycetota; class Thermoleophilia; order Solirubrobacterales; family 70-9; genus JALZKA01. Next base: position 4,087 of record CAVRJK010000001.1, read on the forward strand.
AGAAGCATGCGGCGAACCAGAAAGCTCTCAATCGCCTGGAGCGCCCTCAGTCGCACCTCTTTCGTCACTTCTGGAGTTCGAAAAAGCCAAAGAGTCACTGGTAAGAACGTGGTCGTATCCAGTGTCGTGAGGACGCCGAAGGCGTCCCTTCAGAAAGTACCAACATCGATGTCGTCAAAGGACCTGATCGTCCTCGCGTCCGAGCTCAACTCAGTCAGGTTCACGTGCGCTGCCCACCGGCGGCGTCCACGATCTTTCCTCGAAGACTGGGAAATAGGTCTGCAGTCTGATTGTCCGTTGAGAGCTTCATGACCAGCCAGTGCGTAAGAAACACTCGGCGCGCGGTCTCGTCAATCGACCTTGTCTGACCTCTTCTCGCCAGTAGTGTCGCCCTAGCTCGGACTCCCAGATCTCGTCGTGAAGTAAATCGACATCCTCGCCGCCTTGGGCCAGGCGATGGAACATTGCGTTCTTCACGAGGTCCATCGCGCAGGAGTGGCGTCCCCCTGTGCTTGAGTGTTTCGAAGATAACCTGAGGATCTTCGCTCGCCTCCAGGCTGATCGACACAACCTGGATCGGCTTCCCGAGCACGATTCGGAGGGCGTCTCCTCGTTCTGAGATCTCGTCGGATGCCGTGTCTCCGCTTCCAAGCCACTCGCTCATGCGCTCAAGGAAGAACGCGTATGCCTCCTGGATTGAGTTCGAGTCATCATCTTCGGCATCCTCGGGCGGACCGCCGGCTGCATCACGATCCTGAAAGCGCCCCGGTTCAACTCGGTGGGCCAGACCTTGAATAGGTCATCTCCGGTAGCTAGATCCTCGTCGTTGACAATCAACTTCCGCAGGGCACTCGGAGAGGGAGTCTGGGCACCGACCGTTGCGCATGCGTTTGCGGCCGCAGAAGAAGCAGGTGCAAGGTGGTGAGCTTCTGCTGACCGTCGATGACTACGTGGCGCGGAACCTCACCAGGTTGAGTCGTTTCCTGCTGAAGCACCACAGCTCCCATAAAATGACTTATGGGACTGTCCTCGCGCTGACGTTCAAGGAGAGTTTCTACGTCCGACCACAGCGGGGCCCAGTGGCGATCTTCTTCCCACACATATGGGCGCTGGTAGCGCGGGACGACGTAGCGAATGCGCAGAGCGCCAAATAACTTGTTGAGGGCAAGGACCTCGGTCTTCATTCGAGGTCACTCACCGTGTGCGACCTGCGAATCCACGCAGCGAGTGCCATCTCTCGAAGTCATCGACGGGGATCTTGGCAGCTACGCACTCTTGCTGTGGCGCGACTATTTCGGATCGGTGGTCAACAATCCCGAAATCTGCGTATGCCGCCGGCAGGTCGAATGGTGTCTCGCAAGTCCGTGTCCTTTTCACGGTTTGATCAGGCTGACTAACGCCCGGGGTGGCTCGAAGTCGTCCGCGGCGATCCCTGCGACCAAGGGCTGGCTCTGAGAAATGTCACGGTATGCGGCCTTGGCTTCCCGTGTACGTCCCGCTTGCCGACCGCGTGTGTCAGCTGCCCTCCCGGCCACCTATAGACGCGAAAAACTCCCAGCTTTGATCGGATGACTCTTTGGAGCTCGGCCATTGGAAGGAAAGAGCACCGGCGTAGCAAATGCTTCTGAGTTCAATGTCCATTTGCCACCGCGCAAACCGCATTCACCAACCGCATCTGCGCCACCGTAGAGCAATCGATATCGAACAGCCCCGGGCTCGCCACCACGGCAGCCAGGCACCTCGCTCTCGATACGGCCACGTTCAGCCTGTTCCTTGAGAGGAGGAACTCCAAACTTCGCGGAACCTCGCGCTCCGCTCGATGTCGCGAGGCTGAAGAAGACAATCTGGGCCTCCTGGCCCTGGAACTTGTCGACGGTGCCGGCGCGGACGCCTTCGGGCAGGCGCGCTTCGAGGCACTTGAGCTGGGCGTTGAACGGCGTCACGACCATGATGTCCTCGGGCTTGAGCGGGTGCTCCTCGCCGTCGGCGTCGACGTAGTGCGCGCCGTCGAGCGCTTCGACCATCTCGGCGATCCGGTCTGCCTCCTCGACCGAGCTCTGACTCCGTCCTTCGTGCTCGACGGGCACCCAGCGGATTCCTGAGCCCTCGAGTTCCGCGGCTGCACCGGCCACGCCGACGATCCGCTGGTTCTCAAGCCCCTCGATCGACTCGAGGCGCCCGTCGTACATGAGCTCCGAGCAGAACTCGGTGATCTCGGGGTGGAGGCGCCAGGTCCGGTCGAGGAAGACGCCTCTGTCGCGGGCGATCGTCTGCTCCTCGCCCAGCATGTGCTCGAGCGCCGAGCAGGACGAGCCCTTCGGGTGCGCGCCCTGGCTCACCTGCGGCAGCTGCTGCGGGTCGCCGAGGAGGACGATGTTCTTCGCGGCCGTCCCGAGCGCGAGCGCGTCGGCGAGCGAGACCTGCCCGGCCTCGTCGATGAAGAGGTAGTCGAGCGTTTGATCGGTCTCCTCGCGAGCAAAGTGCCACGCAGTGCCAGCGCCCAGCTCGACCTCAGGATCCGTGAGCGCCGAGTTTGAGTCGATGCTCTTCATGTGGTCGGACTCGTACACGGACTCCGGGTTGTTGTGCGCTCTCCTTCTTTAGGCCCTTGAACTCGATCCCGTCCTCGGCCGCTGCCTTCTCGATCGCGTCGAGGAAGTTGTGGATCACCTTGTGGCTCGTCGACGGTCACGCCGACTCGGCACCCGTCGTCGATGAGCTGGGTGACGAGCCGCGCTCCGGTGTAGGTCTTGCCCGAGCCGGGCGGGCCCTGGATCACGAGGCAGGTGCTGTCCATGTCGGCGACGAGCTTTCGAAGGCTCGTCGATCGTCGGTGAGCCGTCGTAGATGGCCTCGCCCTCGCCGATGCCGTTGACCCTCGGCGCCCGGCCCGCCAGGAGGTCGCGGCACGCGGCGAACCGCTGCCCGTCGTCGAGCCCGTTCTCGAGCACGTCTGCGGCGAAGCGCCGGAGCGCCGCCTGCTGCTCGTCGGTCCCGATCGGCCCGCCGGGCATGATCGATTCGGGCAGCGCGGCGTTTGCGAGCGTCGGTCCGCGGCGGAGCGTGAGGGTGCCCGCCTCAACGTCGATCGCAAACACCTTGCCGGCCTTGTCTCCCGTCTCTGCGTCCTCGACGTCTTGGCCGGCGCGCATCTTCGTCTCCTGCTGGTCGAAGCGGAAGTGGTGGAGCATCGACTTCTTGTCGGGCTCGGCGGGTCGGTCCGGATCTGGCTGCGAGGCCCGCCGACGCACTCGGCGTCTGAGCGAAGAACCTCGATCTCGGAGTTCATTCGCTCGATAGCGACGCCCACCACACGGGCCTCGCCTCGCGTAGGTGGTAGCTCGAGGAGCTGCGCGAGCATCCAGCGCTTCGTGTTGGCCTCTCGCTCGGCCGGATCCTCGCCTTCGGCGAGCGGCGCCTCGGGGTCGAACTCCGGATCGGACACGAGCGCCTCGACGAGCTCCGCGATCTCGGCGGCCACTTCCCTTCGTTTGTCGGTCAGCTCGGTCGGGTCGGGGTCGTACCACTCGATCTCGCCGTGCTCGCTCGTCGGCCGCCTCGCGCTGCTCGAGGAGCCAGTCGCGGAGCCAGAGGGTCGAGAGGCAGTCGTCGCGGTTGTACAGAGCGATCTGGTCGAGGATCGCCTGGTCGCCGCCTTCGATCCCGCCTTCGTCGAGCCAGCGCTCGAACTCGACCGTCGACTCGGTTGCCGTCGGTCACCTGCGTGTCGCGCTGCTGGCATGTAGAAGGCCTCGACCTTCTTCAGGCTGTAGGAGGGCATGCCGATGCGAAGCCCTTGGCGGACAACGCGGTAGAGGTCGACGAAGACCTGCTCGCGAAGGAGCTGGTCGAGCTCTGCTTCGCGCGAGCCCGTGGCGCCCGCGAGCCTCTTAAGCGTGGTGATCTCGTACGCCGCGTAGTGGTAGATGTGCAGGTCGGGGAAGCGCTTTCGGCGCTCGACGACGTAGTCGATGAAGCGCTCGAAGGTCGCCCGCTCCTCGGCGTGGTCGCGGCCCCACCAGACCTCGAAGTGCTCGGGGCTCTCGGGCTCGTTGGTGACGAACCCCCACAGGTAGTCGAGGCCCCTCGGGGTAGAAAGGGTCGCCCTCGAGGTCGAAGAAGACGTCGCCCTCTGAGGGTTCGGGGAGGCGCGCGAGGCCGCGGTTCTCCTCGGGCGTGAGGAGCTCGAGTGCCGGCCGCGCGTTCTCGTCCTCCGCTTGGGCGCGGCGGGTCGCGAGCTGGAGGGCGGCCTGCGAGCGGTTCTTCTCGAACATCTCGGCTCGGAGGCCGTCGATGGCCGTGCCGGGAGGGGTGAGCTGCTAGCTCCTCAAGCTTCGTGATTCCCGCGTCGGCGAGCCGGGCACGATGGAGCGAGGTGATGTTCGCGACGAGCGAGAGGTGGTCGTCCTCGCACGCGCTTTGCGTCACAGACCGGGAGCCAGTCGCAGACGCCGCAGTGGGAGACGGCTCGGGGTAGGTGTCGGCCGCGCCGTGCTCGATCTGGGCGAGGAAGCGATCGCGCACGCGCTCGAAGTAGGCGGAGAACTCGGCGAGACGGAAGGTCTCGCGCTCGCCTGAGCCGAGGACCACGTGGATCCGCTCGGGCGGCTCGCCGCCCTGGACGGCCCGGAGCAGCTCCGAGTAGAAGCAGAGCTGGATCAGGAAGTAGGGCTTCGCCGAGCGGGCGAGCTTTGTGTCTGAGACCTCGTAGGCCCAGTCGCCGAAGTCGGAGCGCCGCCCGTCGACCCGCTCGAGAAAGTCGGAGTGGCCGCGGAACCGGCCGTCGAAGAAGGTGCCCTGGTAGATGACCTCGGCTCCGGCTTGCATGGCCTCCGTGGTGCGCCGGGCGGCGTCGGCGAGGGCGAGCGGCGAGGAGTCCGCGGCGGGCTCGATCTCCACGACCTCGCGGCCCTCGTCGATAAGGCGCTGGAGGTAGCTCCGCTCGAACTCGTCGCCCTTTCTCGAGAGAAGCGAGGCGATTGGGTCCTTAGCGCTCGGCTTCTCGATCTCGCCCCGGAGCCTCTTGAGGTCGAGCTGGGTGAGATGCCGGCATTCGACGAAGCCGTTGAGGTCGGACGGGGAGAGGATGAGTGTGTCGTCGGTGAGGTACATGTCGGGAGTCGCGCAGCTTCGCGTGATGGCACAGCCGCGTCAAGAGGTAAGTCGCAATCCAGCCTCGATTTCTGACACGCTGGGCGCCGTGCACCTCCTCTTTCTCGACGAATCGGGCAAACCTGCGGATCCCCTGTTCGCCCTCGGAGGCGTGGCTGTGCGGGCCGACGAATGGCCCGAGCTCCGCGCAGTGTGGGAGGGGGCCCTAACCGAAGCCGGTTGGCCGCTCGACAAGGAGCTCAAGTGGCACGGAACTCGAAACGGGGAGGTGCCGCCTGACGTCGCGGATCTCGTGTTCGCGAGGCTCGCGCAAGCGCCGATCACCTGTTTCGTCTCCGTGCTTCGCCCGCTCGCCGGCAAGACCACCCACGCCGAGTTCTTCTCGAAGCCCGAGGACACCTACTCGACCGGCCTGACCTTCCTGGCCGAACGATTCGAGCGCCACCTCAAGCGCGAGGACTCCTATGGAGCGATCGTCCTCGACAGCCGCGAGCGCTCAGCTGATGACGGGATGCGCCGCTTCTTCGATCGCATCCAGCGCCAGGGAACGCAGTTCATGAAGCTCGACCGGATCGTCGATTCGCTTCTCCTTGGCCCTTCACACCATTCAATCGGGCTGCAGGTAGCAGACCTCGTCGTCGGCTCAGCTCTCGGCGCTCAGCGGAGCCAAGGTGACGCGAGCCGCTGGCATAAGCAACTCCTCCCACGGTTCGCGAGGCATCCCGACTCGGGCGTCGTCGAGGGCGTTGGCCTCAAGGTGTTCCCAGACAAGGTCCGGGCCGAGGAGCCCCCGGCGACGAAGCTCTTCACCTAGGCGGGAGCCGGCGTTGAGGCCAACCGCTCAGGTCCTCCGCCGCTGCGACGGCCGCCTAACGCGAGCCGCACGGCGTCCCGCCGGAGTGGCCTCGTCCGCCCCGCTCGCAAACGCGGTCAGCTGGACCATCTCGCCTTGGATCTCGAGGCCCGCGCCCTCGGCGCCGTTGCCCTCGAAGCGCAGGTCCTGGCCGAGGCCGACGCCCGCGCTTCGCGCCGGGGTGTTGTCGAGGGCGAGGGAGAGGAAGCCCTCCGCCTCGCCGGCGCTGGGTGCACCGGACCCCTTGTGCTCGATCGCGTCGAGCGCGTAGCCCTGGACAAGCGGTGCGTGAAGGTCTGCGAAGACCGAGGGTCGGCTCACCCAGTCGAGCACTGTGATCTGGCCGTCGATCGCGACGAGCGTGCCGGTCTGTTCGTCGTGGAGCGAGATCGCACCGGTCAACTCGCTGAGGCGCCCGCGCCGCGACTCGAACACGTCGTGGATCGCGCCGGTGTCGGACGCGACGTTGTGGCGCGCCGCCTTCTGGGCGACGTCGCGCCAGACGACGCCCTGGTCGGCCCGTGCCTCCATGCCCATCGAGGCGGCTTCGCGGACCTGGCGTGCCTTCGAGCGGCGGAGCTCGGGGTAGGCGGCCTGCGGTGCGCGCTGGAAATCCTCGGTGTGGCGGCGGCCGTCCCAGCGTCCCTGCTCGACGCAGCTCACCGGGATGTGCGTCTTCTGGCCGGCCTGGGCCATGACGCTCACGTCGATCGTGCGGTTCTGCTGAGCGCCCAGGACCTCCTCGCCGTCGTAGAGGAGGAGTGCGAGCGGAGTGGGGTTGTGGACGACGAGGTCGCGGACGGATGCTCCGCCCTCGAGCTCGGTGATCGTGGCGCCGTGGTTTCGGCCGTCGGCAAACGATGCGTACTCAAAGCGCGCCTCGGCGCCGAAGATCGGGAAGACGGTGAGGGGGCCGGCGGTGTCGGGCTCGCCGAGCCGGAGCTCGCCGGTCAGAAGGTCGCGCAGAGCGCCGGTCGCGGGGGAAGGTGATTGAGCATTCATGGATGGGGAGTCGCTTTCTGCGCAGCTTCCTGACGGACGCCGGCCAGCCCGTCTCTCAATCGTCTTGCTGGAGCGAGAGAAGCTGGCCCCAGACGTAGCCGTAGGTCTTGGCTCGCTCGTAGCCCTGGCGCTCGCCGACCGCGGACTTGAAGTTGTCGTAGTCGATCCCGGTCGAGAGCTCGGCCAGCGCGCTCACCCATTGGGCTTCTGAGACGACGGCGCGCCAGCGGTAATCGGCGGTGGCGTCGGTGAAGACTTCGATGTCGGGGATCTGCTCTTTCAGAGCCTCGATGTCCTCACGGGTTCTCGCGCGGACGAGGAGCTTTGAATCGTCGGTTCGGTGCCGAACGACTGAGTAGAAGCCTTGTGTCGTGATGATCCACATGTCTCGGGTAGTCGCTTCGGGCGCGCAGTCCTGACGCGCCTATCGAGGCTTTGGCTGCGAAACGGGATCCGCCTTTACCGCCATCCCGCTGCGCACCGGGTCGCGCCACTCAGCGATTCGCCACTGAGGCAGGTCGCCACCGCAAAGCGGGCAGAAGGTGGGAAAGCCGTGCTGGCCGTGAACCATCTGCCAGAAGGTGCTGCCGCCGTCAGACCATGCCTGGCCGCACGTCGTGCACTTGACCGAGGCGCGGTCCTCATCGGAGACCGTCGCCTGGAGCTCGGCGAAGCCCTCCGGATGCCAGAGACGGCGGTAACCGACGCTCGCCGCCCACTCGGCGATCGCGAGCTGGGCCAGGTCACGGTTGCGCCCGGCAGCGCGGTAGATGATCGAGAGCTCGTCGCCCGCGCCGCTCTCGTGCGAGCTGAGATCGGCGATCACGGTGCCGGCCTTCTCGCGCGCCTGAAACCAGCCCGAGGAGGGCCCGTTCACGATCATGCTGGGGAAGAAGGGAACGACCGTGAGCCGCTTCTTGCGGTAGGTCGCGCGGTACTTGGGCTGGGGCGCCTCGTCGCCGCCGCCAAAGAAGTGCTCGAAGATCTCGTCTGCGTTGAATTCGTCCACGCTTGATTAGTCGCGGGGCGGCGGCGGATCTGACAGCGGGACTACGCAACTCATGAACTGAAGGGGCGAGTCAGCCCAGCGCCGGACCTATGAACGTATGTGGTCCTCGCAACGGTGAAAGCCATAGATGGGCGGGTCGTTGAAGTGCATGAGGAAGCCTGGGAACATGTCACCCGTGGCCACCCAGAACTAGCCGATGCCCTTGACGAAGTGATCGAGACTCTCAAGCACGCTTATGTCATCGAGGCGGACCCGCGTCCGGGGCGTCAGCGCTACTACATGCGGCTGGTGCCCTCCGGCCGACTGTGGCTGCGTGTTGTCACTGAGTTCGCGGGACCCCGAGATCGCCTGATCACGGCGTTCGAGCAGGACACTGTCCCAGACGGAAGGTGGCTCAGGTGACCGTGACGATCGGCAGCCACGAGTTCGACTGGGTCTCCTACGACGAGCCTGGAGATGTGCTCTACCTCAGCAAAGGCCCGCCCGAGGAGGCTTGGGACACAATGGCCTCGCCCGAAGGTCACGCTGTCCGACTTGACCGCACGGGAGAAGTGATAGCCCTGACGCTGGTCAACGCTCGGTGGCTCCTCGAACGTGATGGCGAGATTACGGTCACAGTGCCAGAGCGACTCACGGCCCAGTCAGACGCGCTGTCGGCAGCGCTTGCCGGTTAGCCCACTCGGCTGTAGCTCGGCGAGCCAAGTCCGGGCACCGCAGGGCCTCACTTCAGATGACCGCGTGAAGCCGCCGGCCCATCGCCGCTTGGCTCGAGCCGAACATCTCGCACAGTTCCTTGAAGTCCCGGGTCGTGTTGCGGTAGTGGTGGTCGAGAAGCCCGGCCGGCATGCAGAGCGCAGCAGCGAACACGTTCGCCTCCTCCTCGTTCGCCGGCAGCGGCGGACGCCCTGCCCGCTCGCGCTCCCGTGCCGCCTCGTCGGCAACGACAACAGCGCGCCGGCAAAACAGCGAGTGCTGCCCCGGCTTGTGGAGGACCCAATGCCCGAGCTCGTGCGCGATCGTGAAGCGCTTGCGCCCCGGCCACTGGCGAGCCTCGCCGGCGTTACACCAGATCTGCTTTCGGTCGACCAGGAGAAGCCCCGACAGGCTTTGGCCCTCGTCGAGCGGCGGACAGCCGGGCGCCCTGGTCATGTCGTCGACCTCCATCACGTGGAGGCCGTAACAGGAGTCGACGATGTCGTCGACGGGGACCGGCAGCGACTTGCCGTCCCACACGTACTCGGGCACGGTGGAGAGCACTGCCTCGGCCCGGGTTTCGATCCAATCGCTCACGCCCGCGATCCTAAACCGCCTACCGGCAGGGCTCCAGCGGTTCGAGGTCCAATCGCCGGCTGAGCTCGGCCCAGCGCCTGAGCGTCTCTAGCGATTCGGGCGTTCCGGGCCTTCTGCGGCGCCTCGCCAGTGCTGCTTCGAGTCGGATCCGGCCACCGTGATCGGCAACGAGGTGACTCGCGATCAGGTCTGCGAGTTCCCAGTCGGATTCGCGGAGCGCGAACGTAAAGAGGGTGAATGGGCTGGGTCCTGACGCTGAGGCCATGTATTTGGGGAGTCGGTCGCGCTTGCGCGGCCTGACGCGTGAATTCAGTCGCCCGCGCCGGGTCCGCCAGTGAAGAGATCGTCCACGCGCTCTGCGTCGGGATCTCCTGGCGAGGCCATGTCGCCGGCGGCGGGCATAGACATGTCGGCGATCGCGAGGTCTTCGGTGATGATGGCCTTGCGGGCAAACGAGACCCGGACGTCCGGCCCACCCGGCTTTGTCGCAGCCGCGCCGGCGGCCCGTAGCCGCTCACGCGTCTCGCCGAGCACTCCGCCCAGCGCGTCCAAGACCTTGTTCGACACACCCTCGGCTGCGAGCTCTCCGGTTTCCATCTCGTGGTAGTAGGCGGCGACCCGCTCGGCTTGAGCGCCGACCCCGAGGGCTTCGGCCAGGCGTTCGACCACCTCCCGGCGCTTGAGGCTCGCCTTGTTCCGAAGCGCGGGCAGGAGCTCCTGCCAACCGGCGACCTCCGGGGCCAACTCCCAGTCGTTCCACTCAGACGCGACTTGGTTAGTCACGCGCTCTGCGCCCGAGCCTGTGAATGCGGTCGCATCCCACGATCGGCCTGGGCTTCGTGCCAGGTAGGCGTCGATCAGCGCCAAAAGCTCGGCGCGATCGGTCCCCTCGAGCCTGGCGAGGAAGTCCGACGGATCGGCCGCGCCGCCCGAGCGGTGAGATTCTCGGTACTCGCTGAAGAGTTTGTCGACGTCGGTCATTTCAAGGTAGTTCGAGATCCGAGCGCAGGTCCTTGCGGAACCGGCTCGCGATCTTGTGCACGTTCTGGTCGCTCATGGGAGTCGAGAGCTCAGGGAACTCATTGTTGACCTTCTCGGCAGTCTCGCTTGCGTCGTATCCGTCGAGGACAAAGAGGTCCACCACGAGCTTGTGGTGGGGAGCGAGCGCTTCGTAGCGCTCACGCGCCAGCTCCTGGACCTCGAACTCGCCGGTCCGGTCACCGACGGTAGCGGCATCGGGGCGCCACTGATCATCGGCTTCCGAGTCTTCGGGAAGCTGATCGGTGCGCTCGTGCTTCCGGTAGAAGTCGGCGACCTTGTTGGCGAAGATTCGGTTGACGAGCGAGACGGCCTCGCCGAAGTGCTCACCGCGGAACGCGGCCTTGAAGACGCCTTCGATCACCCGGGCGGCGAGGTCTTCCGTGTCGGCTCCGACGGGCAGCTTGCCCTTCGCACGCCAGACGAGGTCGTCGTAGCGGCGGTAGGCGAAGATCGCGAGCCCGAGCTTTGCCGCCCTCCCGTTCTCGGCGTGACGGGCTGCGATCACGTAGGCGATCAGCTCCTCGTCGGGCAGCTTGTCCAGCTCGTGATCGTCTTTCTCCCTAAAGCTCAACTTGGACATTCCCCGAGGACATAAGGCATAAGTCGCGGGCCGCGCCGATTCCTGACACGCCCGCCGCGGATTCTCCTTGGTCCGCGATTCCACCATAACCCGAGTCGTCGGATCTCTCCGTTCCTGACAGCGGAAGCTGCGTCAGCTTTCGCCGACGGGCGCGACTCCCACCGCATGTCACTTCCAGGCCGCTCCCGAACCATCCGTGTCGAACCGCTCCGCACCCCGCAACGCCCCGAGCCCGTACGTCGCGAGACGCCGGCCAAGCCGGCACCCGCCGAGCCAGCCCGCAAGCCGGGAAAGCAACCGGCATGAGGCGGCCCAGGTGACGAGGAAGCGCGAGATCATCGAGCCGCCGCTTTACGCAGGCTCGGTTCAGGGCATCCGCACCTGGCGGATGGTTCCCGACACCCGCTCGGAAGGGTTGCTGCTTGCCGCCCTGGCTCAAAACGTCGTCTGGACACCCGGCGAGCCGGTGCGAGCCATCTGCCTGGCGGCAGTCCACAGCCGCGGGCACATCTCGCCCGCCCCTGACTGCAGCTGCGGCATCTACGCGCACCACCCAAGTGGGCGGCAGTCTGTCTTGACCCTCGAGCGAGTGCTCGCGTCGGACAGCAACAGAATCGCCGGGGTGGTTTCTGCCTGGGGCCACATCGAGGTTCACCTCGACGGCTTTCGTGCCGAGAAGGCAGTGCCCGATTCGTTCCTCTACCGCTCACTGAGCGCAAGGGCGTACGCGTTGGATCTCGCCTCGCTCTACGGCGCCAAGGCCGTACACGTGCCCGACCTGCCGGCGCTTCGCGCCTTCTGCCGCACGCTGAGTGGCATCCCGCCAAGCCAGGTCAGCGATCACATCATCAGCCGGGCTTGAGATCGAGCTCGCCCCGAGCTCCTCGACCTTCCTCACCTCCTCAGGCGAGTGCGTGGCCCAGTCCGGGTTCGCGCCCGACGACGACTCCGAGCTTCAGGACGAATCGTTTGCGAGGCGTATCCCGGGCCTGGCGATCCTCAGCGTCGCCGGCGTGAGTTTTCGCTCCGAGGCCCTCCAGCGCCCGGAGTTCATGCCCGGCCAGCGGGTCCAGCTCATCCCGGAGCCTGAGAACGAGCACGATCCATACGCGGTCGGCGTGTGGGATGCGTCTGGGGAGATCCAGGTCGGCTACGTCCCGCGGCGCGAGGCTCGCCGGATCCGCCACGCCCTGAAGAGGGACAAGGTGAAGCTCGCGGTAGTGCTTTCTCAGTTCCGCGGGATGACGACCGGCGCCAGATCGGGGCTGTCCATCCTCACTTCACCGACCGACCGGGTCAGCTTCGGCGACCTTGAACACGGGCGCCTGACCGCCGATGACTTCGAAGAGAACATCCCGTTTTGAGAGGGCCACCCCGGACACCGCGAGAACTCAAGGGCACCTCGTGGTCGATCAGGGTCGAGCCAGTTGACCTGCCCGTGCGGGAGTCATCCGCACCACGCGATGGAGAGGCTCGTGCATACACACCCGGAACTTCGCTCGACGAGATCCGCTTCGCCGCGAGCAGGGTGCTCGACTCTGACGGCAGCTTTGCGATCCTGGCTTCGACCGAAGACGGCTCGCGCTACGCGCAGTTCATGGAGGCCGACGGCGGCGTCCTGGTTGAGATCGCAGACCCCACATACAACGACGAGGCGCCACTCACCGACGAGCAGCTTGCCGCGGTTGCCGATCTCGGCTTCGACAAGCGTGACGTCAACTTCGGCCGCGACTTCGCTCCTGGCGTGCACGACGCGGACAGCCTCGCGGCGCTGCTCGTCGAGTGCTTCGAGAAGGCTTTTGGCATCACGGACATGACGACAGTCGAAGTCAGCGTCGACGCCTGAGCCCGCCTAGAGAACGGTCCGCGCCAGGAACTCGGCCTGATCCGCCGCGATCTCCGCAGGCGCGATCGCCGTAGAACGGCTCGAAGTGATCGACGGGGTAGGTGTGGAGTTCTCCTTGCGGCGCCCGCTCCGCGAGCTTGCGGACCGCGTTGGGCGAGACGCTGATGTCGCGCTCGCCGAGCCCGACCCAAACCGGCATCGTGAGCTTTCGCGCCTTGGTCACAGGGCGGTGGGTGGCGACGCCGAGAAAGAGGCCGGGGCCGATCTCGTTCTTCCAGGGCGACCCTTCGGGGACCGCATTCATGAATCCCTCGTACTCGCCGGCGAATGTCATTGCGCCCTTCCCGCCTTCGGGTGCGGTGACCGGAATCCGGACCTCCCGGCCCGCGACGTCCGCGACGGCCCTCGGAATGATCCACGACGAGAGGCGCGGTGACACCTTCATGACCCGGGCGGCCCCGTCAATGAACGGGCAGAGTGCGATGAGGGCCGCGATGCGCTGGTCCTTTGAGGCGACGTTGACGATGTGGCCACCGGCCATCGAGAACGCCCAGAGGACGATCCGCTCGGGATCGATGCCGGCCTGGCGGCGAGCAAACGCGATCGCCGAGCGCCAGTCCTCGCGCTGTTCAGGAAAGCGGAAACGCTGCGGCGTTGAGGTCGTCGAGTCCCCCAGGTGGCGATGGTCGAAGACGAGCACCGCGGCACCGGCTTTTACGAATGCCTCGGCGTACTGCTCCAGCCCGTCGTGGCGGGTGAGCGAGAACCCGTGCGCCATGACCACGCACGGCACCGGGCCGTCGGTCTCGGCGGGACGGTAGAGCCAAGCCGCGCAGCGATCGGCGCCCGACGCGAAGGTCTCCTCAGTCCGTTCCATGCCGCGACCCTATACGCGCCGCTGCGCCTCTGACTCTGATGCGGCGCAGCTCCGATCCAAAGTTGGCGCAGTTTGTCTCCCACGGCTGAACTCGATCGGGGCAGGCTGCCTTGGATGGATGACTCGCCCTCGGCAACGCGCCCGCCCGTCTAGATATGCTGGCATACCATGAAGCGCACGACAGTAAAGATCCCGGACGAGCTGGACGCGAAGCTCAGGCACGAGGCGGAGCGCCTGGGGATGACGGTCTCCGAGGTCGTGCGGCAGGGGATCGAGATGCGAGTCGATGGTTTGCGGCGGCCGATTCTGCGCTCGTTGGCCGGATCCTTCCGAAGCGAGACTGGCGACCTCTCCCGCCGCATCGACGAGATCATTCAAGAAGACATCGAGGCGGGCCGGTTCCCCTAATAATTGATTCCGGTCCATTGATCGCGGTCCTGGACGGCAAGGATCCAGATCACGATCGGTGCATGGCCCTTCTCGAGGCTTACCCCGGTCCCTTGTTGGTCCCGACGATGTGCGTCTGCGAGATCTCCCACCTGAACCAAGGTGGATGGGAGTCTGAGGCTCGCCTGATGCTGGCGTTTGCGCTCGGCGAGATCTACGTCGAGGAACCGCACCCTGCCGACTTCGAGCGGATCGCCGAGCTGATCGAGACTTACCGCGACCTTCCCCTCGGCACCGTGGACGCTGCGGTTGTCGCTGCCGCAGAGAGGCTCGAGGTCACGCAGATCGCGACGCTCGACCACCGCCACTTCTCGGTCGTTCGCCCGCGCCACGTCGAAGCGTTTGAACTTTTGCCGCACCTGTCGAACTGAGCCGCGGTGGCACGTAGGTAGCGGTATGAGACACTCGCGCGCCATGGATTCCGACTTCCACGCTTGGTCGCTTGAGCTCCACGGCCACGAGGTGATCTACCGCACGGCCGGTTCGGGCCCGCCGCTGGTGATCGTCCACGGCATGGTCAACTCGTCGAAGCACTGGCGCGAGGTGGCGCTGAGGCTGGCCGAGAAGTACACGGTGATCGTGCCCGACCTGATCGGCCACGGCGACTCGGCCGCGGTCCGCGGCGACTACTCGATCGGCGCCCACGCCGCGGTGATCCGCGATCTCCTCTCGGCGATCGGCGTCGAGTCCGCGACCTTCGTCGGCCACTCGCTCGGCGGCGGGATCGCGATGCAGTTCTTCTACCAATTCCCCTCCAAGGTCGAGCGGCTTGCGCTGGTCTCGAGCGGCGGCCTTGGCCAGGAGGTGAGCCCGATGCTCCGCGGCGCGGCTCTGCCCGGTGCGGCGGCTCTCGTGTGGGCGGCTTCGCACCGCAGCGTCCTGGGCACGCTCGACTTCATCGGCTCGGCCCTCGGCAGGCTCGGCTGGCGAAAGGCCGTGTACCTGAAGGCGGTCACGCGAGCCGTTCGCCCGCTGCAGGATCAGGGGGCCCGCCAAGCGTTCCTTCAGTCGCTCCGATCGGTGATCGACATCCACGGCCAGAAGGTCTCGGCAGTTGATCGCCTCTATCTCCTCGGCCCAGTCGAGACGCTGATCGTCTGGGGCGAGAAGGACCGCACCATCCCGATCCAGCACGGCATCGACGCCCACGAGCGAATCCCGCTCTCGCGAATGGAGACCCTCCCGCGAGCCGCTCACTTCCCGAACCTCGAGGACCCGGCCGGCCTGGCCGAGATCGTCGGCCGTTGGATGGCCGAAACGAAGCCCTACCGCCTCACCGAAGAGGACTGGTCAGAGCTGATCGCCTCGCGGCTTGTCCGCGGCCGGCACCTGCGGGCGGCTTAAAGCAGGCAGCCCACGCGCGTGGGATTCCACCCCCAGGAGGAGGGCGATCACACGTGGGTGCAGGCAATACAGCTACGCTTCCCCCGTGCGGGTGAGTCTCACCCGCGAGGTTTCGTTCAGTTCCGGTGCACGTCTAGTGCGATTCGGGTCGCCGTCCGAACTCTCCCGAATCACACCGTGGCTCTCAGTGAGTCGCGAAAGAAAGCAGCACCTATATGTCTAACCAGTCCTTCGCGGACCTCGGCGTGTCAACGCCTGTTCGCAATGTCCTCGCCAAGCGAGGCATCACAGAGCCGTTCGCAGTCCAAAGCCTCGTAATGGGCGATGCGCTTGCCGGCCTTGACGTGCTCGTCAAGTCCCCCACCGGATCGGGCAAGACCCTTGCCTTCTCCGCTCCGATCGTCGAGCGCCTCGGCGCTAAGACGTCCCCCGGTTCGGCGCTCGTCGTCGCACCCACCCGTGAGCTCGCGCTTCAGATCTGTGAAGACCTGAGGCCGATCGCGGATGCCCGAGGCCTCTCCGTCGCCACCATCTACGGCGGCGCCGGAATCCACAAGCAGGCAAAGCTCGCCCGTCGCGCCCAGATCCTGGTGGCCACTCCCGGCCGCCTGCTCGACCTGATGGCCCGCGGCGACGTGTCCCTGAAGAAGGTCCAGATCCTCGTCTTGGACGAGGCGGACCGCATGCTCGACATGGGCTTTCGCCCCGACGTCGAGCGCATCATCAGCGCGACTCCCAACAACCGCCAGACGATGCTGTTCTCAGCAACGCTGGATGGCGAGGTCGCCCGCATCGCCAAGAACTACACGCAGTCCCCGGTGCGCCACGAGCATGCGCCCCAGTCGAAGGCGAAGGTCGAGCACCGTTTCGTCGGCGTCACTCACGAGAAGCGCTACGACGCTCTTCTCGAAGAGCTCCGCTCCGACCGGGAGCTCGCGCTGATCTTCGTCCGCACCAAGCGCGGCGCGGATCGGCTCGCCAAGAAGCTCGGCTCGAGCGGCATCAAGGCCGTCGCCATGCACGGAAACAAGTCCCAGGGTCAGCGCGAGCGCGCCCTTGCGGCCTTTGACTCCGGCAAGGTCGACGCGCTGGTTGCGACCGACGTCGCGGCCCGCGGGATCGACGTGGACGGCATCAGCCACGTGATCAACTTCGACGCTCCCGGCGACTGCGACGCCTACCAGCATCGCGTCGGGCGCACCGCACGCGCGGGGCGTACCGGCGTCGGCGTCACGTTCGTCCGCCACGACGAGGCAAAGGACGTCGGCAAGATCGCCGACACCCTGCAGCTCCGTCGCGAGTTCGCCGAGACCGGCTACGCCGTGTCGTCGTCGAATGGCTCACGCGGCGGCTCGGGCCGCAGTCGCAGGCGCCGCTAGCCGGCGCACCGCCCTTCAAGCAGAACCCCTGGAACGAAAACGGGGCCCCGCCTTTCGGCAGGGCCCCGTTTTTCAAAGAACGCTTAGAAAGCTAAGCGGTTCTAGATGACCTGGACGTTTGCCGCCCGGGGTCCCTTGTCCGACTCCTCAGCCTCATAGGTGACCTTTGCGCCCTCTTCGAGGGAGCGGAAACCTTCGCTTTGGATTGCCGACTGATGGACGAAAAGGTCCTTCGAGCCGTCGTCGGGCGAGATGAAGCCGAAGCCCTTCTCGTCGTTGAACCACTTAACGGTTCCGTTAGCCATACGAACTGTCCTTTCTTCGCGTGCTGAGCGACCGATAGACCTAGCGAAGAAACGAAAGGACCGAACGGGACCGCAAACCACGACAGATCAAGCTCTTGTGCCTGATCAACTGGCGCTAACCCTAGCGATTCAGGACTCGCGCGACTCCAAACCTGCAACCAGCTCGTCCAGGCCGAGTTCGGTGAGGGCGCCGGAAACCTCCGTCAGCTCATCGCGGCAGAAGACGATCAGCTCCTTTGCCTCGCCGCAAAGGGCGAGCGTTTCGCGAAGCTCGGCCTCGCCCGAATCAAGGCGGGCGATGATCTCTTCGAGCCTGGTCGCGGCCGACTCGTAGCTGTGCTGGGCCTTGGCTTCCGCGTCACTCATCGCTTGCATCTTCCTCGATCCGGGCGCGGACGGCGTCATCGGCGAAGCGCACGCTCACGTTGCCGGCGCTCCTTGCGGCATCGGCGCTCGTCACCGCGTCGCCTGCGAGGGACTCGACCCGCGCGTACCCGCGTTCGAATACCCGCTGCGGATCGTGCCCGCGGATCGCCGCCTCGGTTGCGGCAAGGCCCGCCAGGGCCTCGGCAGGCTTGGCCTCCGCCGCTCCCTTTCGCGAGATCACAAGCGCGTGGCGCGAGGCCCGCTCCTCGCGCGTCGCGATGCCGCGGGTGGCCGCCGCCCGGACCTCGCGGAGCTTTTGGTGGAGACGCGTGCGCTCGGTGCGAACGGTTCGGGACGGCCCGGTGGCGAGCTCGCCCAGGCGGCGGCCCCGCGAGCGGATTGCCGCGCCGCCTGCACGCTGCGCACGGAGGGCGGCGGTACCCAGCGCGGCCTGCGCGTCCCGCACGTCGATGCGGACCAGCTCCTCGGCCGCATGGGTCGGCGTCGAGCACGAGGCGGCCGAGACGTCGTCGATCAGCGTGCGGTCCACCTCGTGGCCGACCGCCGAGATCACTGGCAGGCGAAGTAGTGCGACCGTCCGGCACAGGTTCTCGTCGCAAAACGCCCACAGGTCGGCGAGCGATCCACCGCCGCGGCACACCACGGCGACCTCGACCTGTTCGAGCTCAGCCAGTCCGCGCAGCGCGCTTGCGATCCGCGGCGCAGCCCGGCGGTCCTGCACCGGCGCGTCTGCCCACACGATCGTCCCGCGCCAGCCTCGGCGCTCGAGGCCGGCCAGAAGGTCCTGGCACGCTGCGCTCCCCCGTGCGGTGACGACGCCGATCGTCTTCGGCAGCAAGGGCCGGTCGAGGAGCTTCTGCGGTTCGAAGAGGCCGTCGCGGCGGAGCTCTTCGCGGAGCGCAGCAAGGCGGGCGAGAAGATCGCCGTCACCGGCGAGGCGCAGGTGGGTCGCGCGGAAGTTGAAGGAGGGCGTCGCGGTTGCCGAGCCCGGGTAGTAGTCGAGGCCGCCGCCGATCACGACCTCGGCGCCGTCGGCCAAGAGCTTTGGGTCGAGACCGAGCTTGTCGAGGTCCGTGTTCCAGATCGAGCAGGGGAGCGCGCCCTCGGAGTCGCGGAGCTCGAAGAACGCCTGCACGCGCGAGCGCCTGAATCCGGTGAGCTCTCCGGTCACCAGCACCTTCTTGGTGCCTCGCAGGAACTCCTTGAGGCGGTCGGCATAGCGGCCGACGGGGAAAGGACCCGGTAGCTCGGGGTCGAGGGAGGGCTCCGGCACTCCGGTGCCGCCGAGGGGAAGCTGGTCGGTCACGACACTAAGAGTCGCAAACGGTGCGGCGAGCCTGACGCGAGCCTAGAAAGGAGCGCGTGCGGCCCGGTTGTCCTGGGGGTAGTTGAAGATCTCCGACTCGGCGCGCTTGCAGCCGTCGGTGGGGTAGGCGTAGGCGAAGTACTTGCCCGCCACCTGCTTGGTCACGGTCGGGAGCTCCCAGACCCACTTCTGACCCTGTTTCTCCGTGATCGTGTTCCCCACCCCGAAGTTCTCCTTGCCAGCCCGCCTGAAGAGCTCGACGTAGCGGCCCTTCTGGCACTCGTTCTTCTCGGACTTGACGACGCCCGACCACTTGCCGGTTTGCGAAGCGCCCGGATTCCAGCCCCTGACGGTGACCTTGGCCGGCGCCTTCGGATTTCCAGGCGCGGAGCGCGAGTCCACCTGGAACGTGTCGACCACGACCTCCGCCTTGCTCGAAGCCGGTGTGGTCGCCGGGATGAGGACAAGAAGCGCAAGCACCGTGCCGACTCCCATGTCAAACCGCCGCGTCAAGGACGCGATTGTCTCACAGATCTAGCCGGCGTCGATAACTCCGAAGAGGATGAGCAGGACCAGCGTCGCCCCCGCCGAGACGATCAGCGATCCCATGCAACCAAGGCGATTTGAAAAGAAGACAAACATGAGTGCCAGACTCACCTACCCATGTCAGGCCTCCCCAAGCTTTCCGTTCTGGATCTCGCGACCGTCTCCGACGGCTCGTCGCCCGCCGAGGCGCTCCGCAACTCGCTCGAGCTTGCCCAGCGCGTCGAGCGCCTCGGGTTTCACCGCTACTGGGTCGCTGAGCACCACAACATGCCGGGCATCGCAAGCTCTGCGCCCGCCGTCTTGATCGCCGAGATCGCCTCGGCCACCGAGACGATGCGGGTCGGATCGGGCGGCGTGATGCTGCCAAATCACGCGCCGCTCGTCGTCGCCGAGCAGTTCGGGATGCTCGACGCGCTCCACCCCGGGCGGATCGACCTGGGAATCGGGCGGGCGCCCGGCACCGACGGTATGACCGCGATGGCGCTTCGGCGCGACCCCAATCCGCTCTCAGACGACGACTTCCCGCAGACCCTCGGCGAGCTCGTGGGCTTCTTTTCAGGGGAGTTCCCCGAGGGCCACCCCTATTCCGCGATCACCGCCGTCCCGGGCGCCGGCAACCTGCCGGAGATCTGGCTTCTCGGCTCATCGGGCTACTCGGCCCAGGTGGCGGGCATGCTCGGCTGGCCGTTCTCGTTCGCTCACCACTTCATGGCGCGCAACACGCTGCCGGCGCTGGAGCTCTACCGCAAGACGTTCAAGCCCTCGGATCGCCTCGCGAAGCCTGAGGCGATGGTCGCCGTCGCCGTCATCTGCGCCGACGACGACGAGACGGCCCGCCACCTCTCGCGCCCCGCCCGCCTTTCGATGGCCCGCCTTCGCTCCGGGCGCCCGACGCGGATGCCCTCGAACGAGGAGGCAGCGGCGTACGAGTTCTCGGCCCAGGACGAGGCAAAGATCGCCGAATTGTCCGGTTCGGCAATCGTCGGCGGCCCCGACACGGTGCGAAGGCGCCTGGAGGAGCTCGCCGAGTCGACCCAGGCCGACGAGCTGATGATCACGACGATGGTCTACGACCACGCGGATCGCCTGCGCTCATACGAGCTCGTCGCCGAGATCGCCTCGCTTCCGTAGTCAGACGTCCCACGCACCCCGCATAGCGAGCAGATCGGGACGTTTCGGATCCGGTGGGCCGGGTAATCGAAACGAACGTGCGTTCGTCACATACGCAACGCGCCCGATCCGGTTAGCTGTTTGTGACCGGGGCAGACGAGTACTGAGGGGTTCGTATCGCTTACCCCTCCCGATCCCGCAACCAAAGGAGCACCGAACCACATGGCTACACAGACAAAGGCAGACCGCGTCGAAGCCGGCAAGAAGGCAGCCGCCACGCGCGAGCGCAACCAGAAGCGTGAAGAGTCGAAGGACGCCGGCCGCAAGGGCGTCGCGACCCGCCTCGTGACCGAGGCGCGCCAGAACGTCGACCGCGCCCGCACCGAGGCCGGCAAGGCCACTTCGAGCGTCGGTAACGCCGCGAAGGCCACCGGAGGCGCCGCATACAAGGCCGGCCGCTCGGTGGTCGCACGCGTTGGGCTTGGCGGCAAGAAGTAAGCGCCATTCCCAGATCGAACGAAAGGGCGTCCTTCGGGGCGCCCTTTTTCGTTCCCGGGTTGTGACGCAGCGGTCCAGAACGAGAAACGGCGCCCCGGAGGGCGCCGCAACTCACACTGTTTTGAGCTTGGCCTGAGCTTTAAGCGGCGTTCCGGAAGCCGCCCAGAGCGCCGTCCGAGGCGAGTCGGCGGAGCGCCGACTGCTCGAGCTTCTGAGCGTTCTTCTGGGTCACACCCAGGTCGCGCGCTACGTCGCGGATCGACTTGGCGGGACGGCCGCCGGTGCCGAAGCGACCGCGGATGACCTCAGCCTCCAGCTCGGGCAGCTTGCGGAGAGCCGTCTCGACGGCGTTCTCCTGCTCGCGCTCCAGAACCTCGTCCTCGAGGTCGGCCGTGGCCTCTGCGCGGAGCTCGCCCAGCGTGGTGTCGCCGTCGTCGCCGATCGGCTGATCCAGGCTCGATGTCACTCGCGTCAGGTCGCGGGTAGCCATGACCTCGTCAAGCGGCAGCTTGGCGCGATCGGCAACCTCTTCGTCGGTCGGCTCGCGATCCAGCTCGAGCGCCAGCTCGGCCGAGATCCGGTTCACGGTGCGCTCACGCTGAGCGACGTGCGCCGGGATCCGGACGGCACGGCCGGTGTTGTCCAGGCCGCGCTGTATCGACTGCTTGATCCAAAGGACCGCGTAGGTCGAGAACTTGTAGCCGCGACGCCAATCGAACTTCTCCGATGCGCGGATCAGGCCGAGCATCGCCTCCTGGACCAGGTCGCCCATGGGCAGGCCGTGGCCCTGGTAGCGGCGCGCGAACTTGATCACGAGCCGGAGGTTCGAGTTGATCAGCCGCTCCTTGGCAGCCAGGTCACCCTTCTCGATGCGCTGAGCGAGGTCGATCTCCTCAGCGGCGGTGAGCAGGGGGTACTTGGCAGCCTGGTTGAAAAAGAGCTGCAGGCTGTCGGTTGTCTCGACCGAAAGATCGTGGGTATCGCTGCGCCGGCGCGCCTTGGTGGGGGCGCTAGTGGCAGCATGCTCGCCGCGGTTTCGGGATGTGTCTGAGCGCTGGTTACCAGCGCCTCGGGTGCGTGCCATGTGATTTTCCTTCATTTCATGCGCGTGCCCGTTGTGGCCAGCGCTCAATCAGTTTTCTTAGGTCGGTGCTTTAAAAAGTATAGCGAACATTTGTTCTCTTTGCAAGGCCTATTTCTGGCTCTTCAGTGAGAAACAACGGTCGTCAGTGTCCGTTGGATCAACCGCGCCAAGCTGAAGGAGGCGCTGAGCGGACCGGGGACCTTACAGGTATGTGCGGGTTTGTTGCAAGCCGACTTCGGCTATGCCGCAAAGTACCTGGAAACAGGCATGTTTCGATCGTACTTACGCACGAAAGAGGCCAGAAAATGGCGCCGCTGGCCGTCAGCCGCGGACTATCGGAAGGTCGACGGCCGTGACGGGGTTGGCGTTCTTGAGGAAACGGTCGACAACCCGCGCGCAGCGGCGGCCCTCGGCGATCGCGGTGACGATCAGCGACTGACCCACGCGGGCGTCGCCGGCAGCAAAGACCCCGTTCTGGCTGGCTCCGTAGGCGGGCGCGTGGACGTTGCCGCGGCTGTCGAGCTCGACCGCCAGGCCGTCGAGCAATCCCTGGCGCTCGGGCCCCGTGAAGCCGACCGCCACCAGCACGAGCTGGGCGGGGAGGGTGTATTCCGAGCCTTCGACCGGCTCGAGCGTGCGCGAAGATGAGCCGGTGACCTTGCGGCCGACGAGCTCGGCGACGTTGCCCGCCCCGTCGTCGCGAAGCTCGACCACCTGGCGTCCGAAGACGCGCTCGCCGCCCTCGTCGAGCGCGTATGTGGTGTGGGAGCGCTTGAGCGGAAGTGGCCAGGGCGTGTCCGGGTAGCGCCCGTCCTCGGGTACCTCGGGGTAGACGTCGAGGAGGAGCGTCGAGCGCGCGCCCTCACGGTTCGCGTTCGAGATGCAGTCCATGCCGGTGTCGCCGCCGCCGATCACGACGACGTCCTTGTCCTTGGCGACGATCGCCTCGGGCGGGTCGGTCGGCGCCGGCCCATCGGTGAGCGTCGCGACGTAGCGGTTGCGGACGTAGAGGTAGTCCATCGCGTCGTGCACCCCGGCGAGCTCGGAGCCGGGTACGTCCAGCTTTCGCGAGACGCGCGAGCCGGTGGCGACGACGACGGCGTCGAAGCGATCGCGGAGCTCCTCGACGCCGAGCCCCGTTCCGCCGATGTCGGCGTTGTAGGTGAACGTGATGCCCTCCGCGGCCAATAGATCGACACGGCGATCGATCATCCACTTCTCGAGCTTCGCGTCGGGCACGCCGAAGCGCATGAGACCGCCGGGTGCCTCGTCGCGCTCGAACACGGTCACCTCGTGGCCGACCTGGTTGAGCTCGGCAGCAGCGGCGAGGCCCGCGGGCCCGGAGCCGATTACGGCGACCATCTGGCCGGTGCGCGTCTCGGGCACGTTCGGCGTGATCCAGCCCTCGTTCCAGGCGCGCTCGACGATCGCGTACTCGACCTGCTTGATCGTCACCGCGTCGTCGTTGATGGCGAGGACGCAGGCCGACTCGCAGGGAGCGGGGCAGATCAGGCCGGTGAACTCGGGGAAGTTGTTGGTGGCGTGGAGCTGGTCGATCGCCTCGCGCCAGCGGCCGGTGCGCACGAGGTCGTTCCAGTCCGGGATGAGGTTGCCGAGCGGGCAGGCGTCGTTGCAAAACGGGACGCCGCAGCCCATGCACCGCGAGGCCTGGCGCTTGAGCTCGGGCTCGGGCATGACCTGGTAGATCTCGCCGTAGTCGGCCACGCGCTCGGCGGGGTCGCGCTCTGGCGGGGCGGTGCGAGGCACCTCGATGAATCCGCGGGGGTCGGGCATCAGAAGCCGGGAAGGTTAGGCACCCGCACGCGAGTTGGCGCGCGGAGTGTTAGCAAAGTGTGAGGGGTCTGACCCCTCGGGGGGTGCGGCTACGCCGTGACCTCGACGGAGCTGAGCTTTCGGCGCTCCTCGATCACGCGCTTGTACTCGCGCGGCATCACCTTTACGAACTCGTCGACCGTCTCGTCGTAGCTCGCCAGGATGCGCTCGGCGACGGCCGATCCGGTGCGCGCATGGTGTTCGACCAAGAGGTCGCGGAGATCCGAGCGATCCTCCTCGGTCAACTCCTCGAGGTCGACGAGGTCGTGGTTGCAGCGGCCGGGGAAGCGCTCGCGGGGGTCCCAGACGTATGCGGTGCCGCCGGTCATGCCGGCGGCGAAGTTGTAGCCCGTCGGGCCGATCACGGTCACGCAGCCCCCGGTCATGTATTCGCAGCCGTGGTCGCCGACGCCCTCGACGACGGCGCGGACGCCCGAGTTGCGGACCGCAAAGCGCTCGCCGGCGCGGCCGCGGAAGAAGGCGCGGCCCGCGGTGGCACCGTAGAGCGCCACGTTGCCGATGATCACGTTGTCCTCCGCCGGATAGGTAGTGCGCTCGGACGGGCGGACCGAGACGACGCCGCCGGAGAGGCCCTTGCCCACGTAGTCGTTCGCCTCCCCGCGCAGGTCGATCGAGATCCCGGCGGCGAGCCAGGCACCCAGGCTCTGCCCGGCCGAGCCGCGAAGGCGGAGCTTCACGGTCTCCTCGGGCAGACCCGCCGGACCGTGGGTTGTCACGACCTCGTGCGAGAGCACGCCGCCGATCGCCCGGTGGGAGTTCAAGATGTCGCGCGAGATCTCGATCGGCTTGCCGTCCGCGATCGCCTTGGCCGCCTCGGGGACCAGGCCGAGCGGATCGAGGTCCTCGCGCTCGGGCACGTCTGCGGGGACGTGGAGCGAGGCCTCGCCGGGCTCGGCAACGTTCGCGAGCATGCCGGAGAGGTCGACGCCGTGCGCCTTCCAGTGGGCGATCGCCTCGCCCGGCTCGAGGTGCTGGACCTGGCCGATCAGCTCGGAAAGGGAGCGGGCGCCGAGCTTTGCCAGGAGCTGTCGGACCTCGTCGGCGACGAGGTAGAGGTAGTTGACGACGTGCTCGGGCTTGCCGGTGAAGCGGCGGCGGAGCTCGGGGTCCTGGGTCGCGACGCCGACCGGGCACGTGTTGAGGTGACAGACGCGCATCATGATGCAGCCGGTGACGATCAGGGGAGCGGTCGAGAATCCGTACTCGTCGGCGCCCAGGAGCGCGGCGATGATCACGTCGCGGCCGGTGCGCATCTGCCCGTCCGTCTGCAAGATCACGCGTGAGCGAAGGTCGTTTTCGAGCAGCGTCTGCTGAGTCTCGGCAAGCCCGATCTCCCAGGGGACGCCCGCCGACTGGATCGAGGAGAGCGGCGATGCTCCCGTGCCGCCGTCGTGGCCCGCGATCACCACGTGATCCGCGCCCGCCTTGACGACGCCCGCGGCGACGGTGCCGACGCCGACCTCCGAGGCGAGCTTGACCGACACGGTCGCCTTGGGGTTGGACGTGCGCAGGTCGTAGATCAGCTGCTTCAAGTCCTCGATCGAGTAGATGTCGTGATGGGGTGGGGGCGAGATGAGCTCGACGCCAGGGGTCGAGTAGCGAAGCTGCGCGATGTACTCGTCGACCTTGTGGCCTGGCAGCTGACCGCCCTCGCCGGGCTTTGCACCCTGCGAGATCTTGATCTGGATCTGCTCGGCGTTTGCGAGGTAGTGCGCGGTCACTCCAAAGCGGCCCGACGCGACCTGCTTGATCGCCGAGCGCCGCCAGTCGCCGTTCTCCTCCGGCTCGTAGCGCCGCGGGTCCTCGCCGCCCTCGCCCGAGTTGGAGCGCCCGCCGATCCGGTTCATCGCGATCGCGAGCGTCTCGTGCGCCTCGGGCGAAAGCGCGCCCAGGCTCATCGCGCCGGTCGAAAAGCGGGAGACGATCGCCTTCACGTCCTCGACGTCGTCGAGCGGCACCGGATCGCCGAGCGGGACGGGCCTCAAGAGGCCGCGGATCAGCCCGTGCTGGGCGTTCTCCTCGTTGACCCGCTCGGAGAAGACGGAGTAATGCACCGGCGCGTCGCCGTTGCCGGTCGCCGCGCGCTGGAGGGTCGAGATCGTCTCGGGATCCCACATGTGACGCTCGCCGTCACGACGCCACGCGTAGACGCCGCCCTGGGGAAGGATCTCCTCGTGCGCGGCCGGCAGGAGCGCCTGCTCGACATGGCGGGCGCGGCTGAGGCCGTGGGCCTTCGGCCAGGCGCGGGCGTGGCGCTGCTGGGCCTCGTGTGCCAACTGGACGATGCCGACGCCGCCGATCGAGGAAGAGGTGCCGGTGAAATGGCGGTCGACGAGCCCCTTCTCGAGCCCGACCGCCTCGAAGATCTGGGCGGCGTTATAGGAGCCGATGGTCGAGATGCCCATCTTCGAGAGAACCTTCAAGAGGCCCGTCCCGATCGCCTTGACGATGCGCTCGCGCGCTACCTCGGGATCGATGCCCGGGATCTCGCCGCGCTCTGCCAGGTCGGCAACCGTGTCCAGCATCAGATAGGGGTTGACGACCGTGGCGCCGTAGCCGATCAGCGCGGCGACGTGATGGACCTCGCGAGCCTCGCCGGTCTCGACGGCGAGTCCGGCGTGGACGCGGTCGCCCGTGCGGACCAGATGCTGGTGGACGGCGGAGGTCGCGAGGAGCGAAGGGATCCCCGCGAAGTCCTCGTTCACACCGCGGTCGGAGAGGACCAGGATCGAAATTCCCTCGCGGATCGCCTTGGAGGCGTCATCGCAGAGGCGGTCGAGAGCCATCTCCATGCCGCCGTCGCCGTCGGCAATCGCGAACTTCATGTCGAGAACGCGCGACTCCAGACCGTCACACTTGAGCTCTGAGAGGATCGCCATCTCGTCGTTATGAAGGACCGGGCGGTCCAGGAGAAGCTGCATCGCCGGCGTGGAGCCGTGTTCGAGCAGATTCGACTCGGGGCCGAGGCCCGAGCGGAGGCTCATCACGATGTGTTCGCGAACGGAGTCGATGGCCGGGTTGGTGACCTGGGCAAAGCGCTGCTTGAAGTAGCTGAAGAGGGTGGGGGCCTGCTCGGAGAACATCGCGAGCGCGAGGTCGTTGCCCATCGAGCCGGTCGGCTCCTTGGCGTCGCGCGCCATCGGCGTCAGCAGGACGCGCAGGTCCTCCTGCGAGAAGCCGAAGGCGAGCTGGCGCAGGCGGAGCTCCTCGGCCGAAGGGGTTTCGGGTGCCGCCCGGTTTGCCTGCGGCAGGTCCTCGAGGCGGATCGAGCGCGCCTCGTCCCACTCGCCCCACGGGGACGATCCGGCGACGACGGTCTCGGCCTCGAGCTCGTCGAGCACGCGCCCCTGGGCGAGGTCGATCGCGAACATCGAGCCGGGGCGAAGGCGCCCGCGGTAGGCGACGTTCTCGTCCTCGACCTGGAAAGAGCCCGCCTCTGAAGAGACGGCGACCCAGCCGTCGTGTGTGATCAGCCAGCGGCCGGGGCGCAGACCGTTGCGGTCGAGCGTTGCGCCAAGGAAGGTGCCGTCGGTGAAGGTGATCGCGGCGGGGCCGTCCCACGGCTCGATCAGCCGGGAGTGGTAGTGGTAAAAGCCCGCGAGCTCGGGCGAGACCCCGCTGCGGTTCTCGATCGCGCGCGGGATCATCATCATCGCCGCGTGGGGCAGCGAATGGCCCGCGAGGCACAAGAGCTCGAACACATGGTCGAACGCCAGCGAGTCCGAGGTGCCGGGGGTGACGAGGGGCAGGCAGCGCTCGAGGTCGTCGCCGAACAGCTTGGACTCCAGGATCGCCTCGCGCGCCTGCATCCAGTTGACGTTGCCCTGAAGGGTGTTGATCTCGCCGTTGTGAGCGGACATGCGGTGCGGGTGGGCGAGGCCCCAGCTGGGGAAGGTGTTGGTCGAAAAGCGCGAGTGGACGATCGCGAGCGCCGACTTCATCTTGGGGTCGCGAAGGTCGGGGTAGAAGTTCGCGAGCTGCGGCGCGGTGAGCATCCCCTTGTAGACGATGGTCCGCGCGGAGAAGCTGGGGAAGGTGACCTCAGAGGTCTCGAGCTCGACCGTCCGGCGGATCACGAAGAGCTTGCGCTCGAAGGAGTCGACGTCCGGGGTGTCGGGTCCGCGGCGGATCATGAGCTGGCGGATCGTCGGCATCGCCTCGTGGGCCACACGGCCGCAGTGGCTGGGGTCGACCGGGACCTCGCGCGAGCCCAGGGGGATCTGGCCCTCGGCCCGGACCATCTCCTCGATGCGGTGGCCGATCTCAAGCCGGCGCTGCGGGTCGGAGGGGAGGAAGCAGACGGCGACCGCCATCTCGCCGGGACCGGGCACATCCTCGGGCTCGACGCCGAACTCGGCGGCGCGCGAGCTGAAGAACTCATGCGGCAGCTGGATCAGGATCCCGGCACCGTCGCCGGTGTCCGCGTCGGCGCCGGCCGCGCCGCGATGCTCGAGCAGATCGAGGGTCGCGATGGCGCGCTCGACGACCTCGTGGATGGGCTCACCGTCGAGCCGCGCAAGGCACGCGACGCCACACCCATCGTGCTCGTGGGCAGGGTCGTAGAGACCAGCGGCCCGGGGCTCAGGAAGCTCCGGACGCGCCGTGGGCGGGCGACGGTCCACGCGGAAATTCTAGATCACCCGCGACCGAGCGAAGGGGAGTGGACATACTTCGGCGCGAAGTGGCTGCAGTTAACGAATCAATCGAGATCGCCGCGACGCCCGCCGAAGTGTGGGCTGTCGTGATGGACCCCAACCGCCTGGGGGACTGGGTGACCGCCCACAAGAAGGTCTACGACGCCCCGGACGGGGGACTTTCCAAGGGCGATTCGTTCAAGCAGAAGCTCCGCGTCGTGGGCCCGAGCTTCAAGGTGAAGTGGACGGTCGTCGAGGCCGAGGAGCCCAAGCTCGCCGTCTGGGAGGGCAAGGGACCCGGAGGGGCTACGGCCCACGTCCGCTACGACCTCGAGGAGACAGACGGCGGAACCCGATTCGACTACTGCAACGAGTTCGAGCTGCCCGGCGGCCCCCTCTCGATGCCCGCCAAGTCGATCGCCGGCCCACCGGCGACAAAGCAGGCACGAGCCTCACTCGCCAACCTAAAAAAGCTCCTCGAGCCCTAGCCCCCGAGGGGCCAGACCCCACCTCGAGGGGCCAGACCCTCACAAAAGGGGCCAGACCCTCACACCGAGGGGCCAGACCCTCACGCAACGCTCACACAAGGCCGAGACCCCATCTCGAGGGGTCAGACCCCTCACACAACGCTTACGGTGTCGGCTCGAGGATCTGCGTGATCGAGTCCGCGAGTCCGCGCTCGTTCACGTCGACGACGACCGCGTTTACCCAGATGTCCTCGTCGGCCGTCTCGAAGCGCTGGGGCAGGTGGGTGCGAAAGCCCTCGAGCGCCTGCTCGTACTTGACGCCGAGCACGCTGGTCCGCCCAGCGGTCATGCCCACGTCAGAGATATATGCGGTGCCGCCGGGGAGGACGCGGGCGTCGGCGGTGGGCACATGGGTGTGGGTGCCGACTACGGCGGCAGCGCGCCCGTCGAGATGCCAGCCCATCGCGACCTTCTCTGACGTGACCTCGGCGTGGAAGTCGATGAAGAAGGCGTCGGCTTCGCCTTCGAGGCGGCTGAGCAGAGCGTCGGCCTCGACGAAGGGCGAACGCGCGGCCTGGAGCTGGAGCATGCCGATCAGGTTGATGATGCACACGCGCATGCCGGCAGCCTCGACGATCACATGTCCTTTGCCGGGCGCCGTGGTCATGAAGTTCGCGGGGCGGATCACGCGCTCGGCCTCTCCGAGGTACTCGTACGCCTCCTTGCGACGGTACGTGTGGTTGCCGAGAGTGATCACGTCGAAGCCCATCTCGAACAGGTCGCGTCCGGTGCGCTCCGTGATGCCGAGGCCGCCGGCGGAGTTCTCACCGTTGACGATCGCGAGGTCGGGCGAGTGCTGCTCGAGGAGGTTCGGCATCGCGTCGCGAAGCCCCTTACGCCCCGGGCTGCCAACGACATCGCCGACGAAGAGGACCTTCACCCTGCCGAGGCTACCCCCGCGGCGCCAAACCACGCGAGCGAAGACTTCGCCGCCCGATACGGCCGCTCACGGTGCCAGGCACGGTGCCTGGCACCAGGCGCGTCAGATCTTCGGGTTCGTGTAGCCCGGCCGCGGGCCGCGCTTAATGGCCCGGGCGACCCAGCGGCCGTCCTCGGGCTCGCCGGATACGGCCTTGAGCGCCCGGAAGCCGAAGTCGCTCACCTGCTCGAGCGTCGTGTCCTTGGGCGCACGCCAGCCGATCACCCAGCCGACATCTGTCATCAGGATCCAGCCGGAGGGGGTCTTGGCACCTCGCTCGGCGATCTCGGGGTAGACGGGCTTTCCGGGTTCGGTACCGCTCTGGTTGACGATCACGTTCATCGCGTCAGGGTCACCGTCGCCGACGTTGATCTCGATCGAAACGTCGGGCGTCCCGGATGCGGGAGAGATCACGAGCCAGCGCCGCTGGTCGCCCATGCGCTCGAACCGGCCGGGCTCGGCGATGACCTGGTCGAACAAAAAGCCTGCGAGGTGCACGTCCCCCTGGGTGAACTCGATCTTCCGCTTGGCCACGCCCCAACCCTAGACGGGGCGACGCCTGCCAGGGCAAACGCTCGACCAACCTAAAGGGGGTCTGACCCCGGGTCAGACCCCGGCGAGATTTGGCCGCGGCCTTGTGGGGTGGATGCGGACGGATGTGCGACCCCCTGGGACTAAGGCGTCGCGGATTTGAAGCCGATTCAGCCAATACATGGCAATTGGAGGTGCCAACACCGAGAACACGCCGGACGGCCGTTGCTCGCATTGCCTACGGCCGGTGCCGGCGGACCTCGGTGTCGAGAACTCGGCCGGTGACATCCTGTGTGGCGCTTGCTACTTCGTGCTCTGGGGGCCAAAAGCTCGAAGCAAGTCCGCTCGCCTGACGGAAATGCATCGCCCCGCGGCGCGCCGGGACGAGCCCGGCAAGCCGATCTGGGTACCGGGTCCGACCGGTCTTTAGCCGCAACCGTCTAGCGTTCGCGGGCCTATGAGCGGCCCGTCACCCAAAGCTCCCGCGAAGCCCGTGATCGAGGTGAGCGGCGTCGGCCACGCATTCGGCGATCGCGCGGCGCTACGCGATGTCACCTTCTCCGCCGAGCCGGGTGAGCTCCTTGCCGTCATCGGCCCGAACGGCGCCGGCAAGACCACTCTCCTCTCGATCCTCGCCGGCATCCGCGACCCCGACTCCGGCTCGATCTCGGTCCCGGGCAAGGTCGGTTGGGTTCCCCAGCAGGCCGCGCTTTACCGCCGCCTCACGGTCGAGGAGAACCTGCGCCTCTTCGCACGGCTGGAGGAGTGCGACGACGTTGACGACGCGGTCGAGCGAATGCTCGACCAGACCGCCCTGCGCGAGCGCCGAGGCGACCAGATCGGGACGCTCTCCGGCGGCAACCAGCAGCGCGTCAACATCGCGATCGGCCTGCTCTCCCAGCCGGCCGTCCTGCTGCTCGACGAGCCTTCGACTGGCCTCGACCCCCGCCAGCGCGAACGTCTCTGGGATTTCGTCCTGGGCCTCGCGGGACAGGGCACGACGGTCATCTACACCACCCACCACCTCGTCGAGGCCGAGCGCTACGGCAACCGCCTGCTGGTTCTGGCGGATGGCGAGAACGTCTTCGACGGCACAGCCCAGGAGCTCCACGACGCTGTGCCCGACGCAGGCAGCCGCGACTTCGAGGCGGCGTTCGTCGCCTTCCTGAGAGAGCGTGGCCACTAGATGGCCGCTCACGCCCGCCTCATTCGCAGTAAGGACCGTCGCTAGATCCATGCGCTGGCTCCTCCTCAAGGACCTCCAGATCCTCAAGCGCTCGCCGCTGGTGACCGCTCTGTTGATCGGCTACCCGGTCGTGATCGGGATTCTGATCGGCTTCGCGCTCTCGGGCGACGAGGGCAAGCCGCGGGTGGCGTTCTTGAACGAGGTCGCCGAGGGCGAGAGCTTCGACGTCGGCTCGGGCGAGGGCGAGTTCGGCGCCACCGAGGCCCGCGATCAGCTCTGCGAGCGGGTCGAGTGTGTGGACGTCGACTCGCGGGAGGAGGCCGAGCAGATGGTCCGCGACGGAGAGGTGCTCGGCGCTCTCATCCTTCCCGAGGACCTGCTCGACAGCTTGCGCTCGCTCACCACGCTCGACCCCGTGGAGCCGACGGTTGAGGTCCTCGTCAACGAGGACGACCCGGTCAAGGCGCAGCTCGTCGACGACCGGATCTCCGCCCTGATCACCGAGGCCAACCTGATCCTCTCGCAGCAGATCTCCGAGCAGGCCGCCGGCTACATCGACCTCCTGATCGAGGGCGGCACATTCTCCATCCCGTTCCTGGGCGATTCGATCGAGATCCTGGGCCTCAACGAAGCGGGCGAGATCCTGACCGCCGTTTCCGACGAGCTACCTCCGGGCGCCGACCAGGAAGCGCTCGAGCAGGTGATCGAGTTCGCCGGCACCGCCGAGGAAAACCTGGAGTTCGCACTGCCGCTCCTTGGCGCCGTCTCGAGCCCGATTGCCGTCGACAAAGAGGTCGTCTCAGGCGCCTCGTCGTCGCTCAGCACCTTTGCCATCTCGATCGCCGCGACGGTGACGCTGATGTTCGTGACGGTCCTCCTGGTTGCCGGCTCGCTGGCCCTCGAGCGCGAGGAGAACGCGTTCACGCGCGTCACGCGAAGCTCGGTCGGCCCGACGGGGCTCTTGGTCGAAAAGCTCGCGCTGGGGGTGGTCGCGTCGATCGCGGTGACGTTGGTGATGCTGGGGGTGTTGACGCCATTCGTCTCGATTGCGTGGGAGCGCATCGGTCTGATCGCGCCGGCGATCGTGGCCGGGGGAGCGGCCTTTGCTGCGTTCGGCGCGGCGATCGGCTCCGCGGCGCGCGAAGTCCGTGCCTCGTCTCTTCTCGCCTTCATGGTCTCGCTTCCGGTCGCGTTCCTCTCGCTGGTGCCGTCGGGCACCGTGAGCGGCGGCGTCTACAAGGCGCTCGAGGTCTTCCGCGCCCTGTTTCCCTTCGACCCGTCGCTCGACGCCATGACTTCGGCGCTCGACTCCTCGGCGGACGGGATCGGAGTGCCGCTCCTTCACCTCACCTTGCTCGTGGTCGCCTACACGCTGCTCGCCCGCCTGGCACTAAGGCGCTTCGCGTAGATGCGGTGCCAGGCACGGTGCCAGGCACCGTGCCTGGCACCAAGTTGGAGGACGCCTCAAACGGGTAGGGCTATCAGGTGAGGGAAGAGCGAGGAGAGGACGAGGGCCTGCCGCCACTCGAGCTCCGCACGCTCCGCGAACTCGATCTCGCCGAACCCACGTCTGAGGGACGACCGGCTCACATGGCCGGCGCGTCGGGCGTGGTGCGCCGTGGCGACTTCGCGTACGTCATCGCCGACGACGAGCTCGAGCTTGGCGTCTTTCAGATCTCCGGCAACGAGCCTGGCGAGGCGCGCGCTGTCCTGCCGGGCTCGCTCCCCGACGACGAGTCCGAGCGAAAGGGCGCAAAGCCGGACCTGGAGGCGCTCACCGCTCTGCCGCCCTTCGACGAGACGCCGTACGGCGGCCTGCTCGGCCTCGGCTCGGGCTCGGACACCGAGGGCAACAGGGACCGCGGCTTCTTCTGGGCCTTCGCGGCGGACGGGTCGCTGGAGGGCGAGCCCTCCGTGATCGACCTCTCGCCGCTCTACGAGATGCTTCGAAAGGAGCTGGGCGGCCTGAACGTCGAGGGTGCTGCGGTGCTCGGCGAAGAACTCTGGCTCTTCCATCGCGGCAACGAGGGCGAGGCGGGCAACGTCGTCGCCGAGATCGCGC
This sequence comes from uncultured bacterium, assembly GCA_963721645.1. GTDB lineage: Bacteria > Actinomycetota > Thermoleophilia > Solirubrobacterales > 70-9 > JALZKA01. Next base: position 37,816 of record CAVRJK010000001.1, read on the forward strand.
TCGAAGACCTGGCGGGTTCGCTTACGGGCGATCTCGACATCGACGTCGAGGAGCTGAAGGAGCTTCGCGAGTACGACCTGGGCGAGATGGACGGTGTGGCGCTCTGCTTTTCGGACGCGACAGCGCTCGCAGACGATCTCGTCTGCTTTACGGCCTCGGCGGAAGGTGACGAGGACGGCGATATCCGCGGTTCGGTCGTCGGGACGATCTCGACCGGCGGCGAGGTCAGGCGGCTGCGCACGATCGACCGCAAGTGGAAGGTCGAGGGAGTCCACGCCGCGGTTGACACGGGCGTGATCGACTTCGTGTTCGTCTGCGATCAGGACGACGAGAACGTTGCGTCTCCGCTCCTGGCAGCGACGATGCCACTGGAGGCCGGGATCGAACAGGGCGCCGATCCCTCCTAGAATCCGTAGCGTGAGCTTCCCTGCCACGCGCTTGCGGCGCATGCGCGCAACTACGGCGCTTCGCGACCTCGTGCGCGAAACCGAGCTTTCGGTTCGCCATCTGGTCCAGCCGCTTTTCGTTGTCGCGGACGAGGACGTGCGCGAGCCGGTCGCCTCCATGCCCGGCATCGACCGCCTTTCGATCAACGAGCTGGTTGAAGAGACCGGCGACCTCCACGCGTCCGGTGTGCCGGCGGTTCTCCTCTTCGGCATCCCCTCCGCCAAGGACGAGGTCGGCTCGGGCGCCTACGACGATGAGGGCGTGGTGCAGCTCGCAGTCCGCGCGGTGAAGGAGGCCCATCCGAGCTTGACCGTGATGACCGACGTCTGTCTTTGCGAGTACACCTCGCACGGCCATTGCGGTTTCGTCCGCGACGGCGAGGTGGACAACGACATCTCGCTCGAGCTTCTCGCCAAGACGGCCATCTCCCATGCCGAGGCGGGCGCGGACGTGGTTGCTCCCTCGGACATGATGGACGGGCGCGTGGGAATGATCCGCCACCAGCTCGACGAGGAAGGACACTCGACGGTTCCGATCGTCGCCTACTCGGCCAAGTACGCCTCGGCCTACTACGGACCGTTCCGCGAGGCGGTGGTCTCAACCCCCGAGTTCGGCGACCGGCGCGGCTATCAGATGGATCCGGCCAACGCCGACGAGGCGGTACGCGAGGCCAAGCTCGACCTCGAGGAGGGCGCCGACGTCGTCATGGTCAAGCCTGCCACCCCTTATCTAGACGTGGTCCGGCGGATCAAGGACGAGACGGGAGCTCCCGTTGCCGCCTACCAGGTGTCCGGCGAGTACTCGGCGCTCAAGGCGGCTGCGCAGAACGGCTGGCTCGACGAGCGCTCGGCAGCGCTCGAGACCCTCACCTCGATCAAGCGAGCCGGGGCGGACATGATCTTCACCTACTACGCGAAGGAGGCCGCAGAATGGCTCCGGTAAAGGCACCTCAGTCCAAAGCTCGTTCGCGCAAGGGTGGATCGGCGATCCCGCTCGACGACACCGACAAGAAGCTGATGAACCTCCTGCAGTCGCAGTTCCCGCTTGCCCAGGAGCCGTTCGCGCCCGTCGCGGCGGAGGCGGGGCTGACGGTGGCGGAAACCCTGGAGCGGACACAGCGTTTGCTGGACGGGCGGATCATCCGCGAGATCACGCCCATCTTCGACACGCGCGCCCTCGGGTTCGACTCGATGCTCGTGGCAGCGAAGGTGGACGCGGATAACCCCCACCGCGCCGCGAAGATCATCAACTCGCACCCCGGCGTCTCCCACAACTACCTGCGCACCCACGAGTTCAACCTCTGGTTCACGATCGCGACGCCGCCTGACTCGAAGTTGGGCCTTCAGGGTTCGCTGGAGGTGCTGCAGGAGCTGACGGGCGCCGAGTCGATCCGCCAGCTCCCGACGCTGAAGCTCTTCAAGATCAACATGAACCTCGAGATGGAGAAGGGCACGGAGGCTCTCGCGGCAGCGGCCGACGCGGCGACACCTCGCGAGCTCGATGCCCAGCCCTACGACGATTTCGATATCGCGGTTATTCGCGCGCTTCAGGGCCCGATGGAAGCCGTCGAGCGTCCCTACGATGCGGCGGCGGCCGAGGTGGGCCGTTCCGTCGAAGACTTCCTTTCGCACCTGGAGGGCATGATCGAGCGGAAGATCCTCAGGCGCGTCGCGGCGATCCTCTTCCACCGTCGCGCCGGCTTTTCGGCGAACGGCATGGGCGTCTGGAAGGTCCCCGACCCCGACATCCTCGAGGTGGGCACCCAGATGGCGTCGGTGCGCGGCATCTCGCATTGCTACGAGCGTCCGACGTACGAGGACTGGCCCTATTCGGTCTTCACGATGGCTCACGGCCGCTCGAAGGAGGAGTGCGACGCGATCCTCCAGTCGATCGCCGACGAGCACGGCCTTCATGGCGAGGACCGCGCGACCCTCTACTCGTCGACGGAGTTCAAGAAGATCCGCCTCCGCTATTTCACCGACGAGTACTCGGACTGGGAGCGGGAGTACGGCGGCCAATGAGCGTCAGCGCCCCGGTGCCAGGCACGGTGCCTGGCACCATGTGCGCGGAACTGTGACCTCTCGCGCTGATACCCGTACGTCGGAGGTGATCTATGCGCGCGCCGCCGGGTTGATGCCCGGCGGGGTGAACTCGCCGGTGCGCGCGATGCGCTCGATCGGGCGCGACCATCCGATCTTCGTCGAGCGCGGGGAGGGGTTCGAGCTGATCGACGTGGACGGCCACCGCTACGTCGACTGGGTTTGCTCCTGGGGCCCCCTGATCCTCGGCCACGCCCATCCGGATGTGGTCGACGCGGTCCAGAGCGCGGCCGAGCGCGGCACCTCATACGGCGCGCCGACCGAGGGCGAGGTCGAGCTCGCCGCCGAGGTGTGCGAGCGCTTCGGCTCCGTCGAGATGATCCGCATGACCTCGTCCGGGACCGAGGCGGCGATGAGCGCCGTGCGCCTCGCGCGCGCTGCGACAGGGCGCGATCCGGTCTTGAAGTTCGCCGGCGCCTATCACGGGCACGTGGACGGGCTGCTCGCCGAAGCGGGATCGGGACTCGCCACGCAGGGCATCCCGGCGAGCCCGGGGGTGACGGCCGCGCAGGCCGCCGACACCATCGTCGTGCCCTGGAACGACATCGAGGCCTTCGAGGCGGCGCTCGCCGAGCGCGAGTTCGCCGCGATCCTGGCCGAGCCGCTCCCGGCGAACATGGGTCTGGTCCCGCCCGACGTCGGCTTCCTCGAGCGGGTGCGCGAGCTTGCGACCCAGACGGGCGCGCTCCTGGTCCTCGACGAGGTGATCTCGGGTTTCCGTGTCGCGCGCGGTGGCGCCCAGGAGTTGCTTGGCGTCAATGCCGACGTGACCGTGATGGGCAAGGTGATCGGCGGGGGGCTTCCCGCCGCGGCGTACGGCGCCTCGCGGAAGCTGATGCAAAGGATTGCCCCCGCCGGCGACGTCTACCAGGCGGGGACGCTCTCCGGAAACCCGCTCGCGGTCGCCGCCGGGCTCGCGACGCTCGAGCATCTCGACTCAGCTGCGTACGAGCGCCTTGCGGAGCTGACCGATCTACTCGCCGCCGGCCTCACGGAGGCGGCGGGCGATCTGCCCGTCTCGGTGGTCTCGGTCAACGGGCTGGTGACCCCGTTCTTCTCGGTGGACGCCCCGAACGACTTTGCCGAGGCCGGCGCATGCGACCTCGACGCGTACGGGCGCTTTGCGTGCGCGCTGCTCGACCGCGGCATCTACCCGCCGGCGTCGCAGTTCGAGGCGTGGTTTGTCTCGCTCGCCCACGACGAGGCTGCGATCGAGCACACGTGCGAGGCGGCGGCCGAGGCGTTCGCCGCGGCGCTCAGTTAGCGCTTGGGCTTAAGAGTGACCCCTCGTCCCCAAGCCATCGGGGCCAGCGTACATCTATCGCCATAGGCTCGTCCCGTGCTTCAAGCGATTCAGATTCTGGGTGCCCTTTTGATCCTCGCCGGCTTCGCCGGCCAGCTGCGCGGTTACATCAATGCGTCCTCACTCACATACCTATGGCTCAACCTCGTGGGCTCGGTGATCCTGTTCGTCCTCGCGGTGATCGAGGAGCAGTGGGGCTTCGTCCTCCTCGAGGGGGTGTGGGCCATCGTCTCGGGCTGGAGCCTCGCCCAGCTCGCTCGCGGCAACCCGCCGCCCGTGGCTCATTAGGCAAGGATCGATGCGAGCGCGCCGCTGACCCCTTCCGCATAATCACACTCCGATGCCCTCCTTGCCCCCAGACGCTCTCCACACGCTGGCCGCCGAGCTCCGGGCCGGCCAGACCGTCGTCTCCCCCTTCGTCGAGGAGGCTTCCGCTCCCGCGGCGCTCGGTGTGCTGGTCGCCGCCGGGCCTGCCACCGCGGACGATCCCGCTGCCTACGCACTGGTTATCGAGTCGGTCCGGGAGGGCTATCTCCTCCACTACGGGGAGCCTCGGGTGATAGTCGGTGCCGACGCCGATCTGCGCCTCTTGGCGGGCGACTACCTCTACGCGATCGGCCTCGAACGGCTCGCCGGGCTGGGCGACCTGCCGGCGGTCCGCGAGCTCTCAGACCTCATCTCGCTCGGCGCCCAGTTGCATGCCGATGGCGCGAACGGTCGTCCGGCGCCCGAGGGAGAAGCTCTCTGGCTTGCCTCGACCATCGCGATCGCGACGGGTGAGCGGACGGGCCTCGAAGAGGCAAAACACGCTCTCAGGCAGGGAAATCCCGGTGCCGCGGAGGCAGCGAAGGCGGCGGCGATCTCGATGGCGTCGGCGTCTGGTCTGGGTGATGCGCTTGCGAGAGCATCTCAAGCAATAGAATGTGCGCCGTCCAACTGACCTGATTTTGGCTGAGAACGACGCCGATAAGACCGACGGCCCCGCTAGCGGGAGCGAGGGCTTGGAAAAGCCCCACCCAGCTGGCTACTTCGAGGGCGAAACCATGACGCGGCGTGCCGTGTTCACTGTCGGTGGGCAAGTGGCAGGGGCGGCTGCATTTGGAGTCGTTGCGCTACCGCTCGTCGGCTTCGCCGTCGCCCCGATCCTCGAGACGCCGGAGGAGGTTTGGGAGGCCGTCGGCAAGGTCGACGAGTTCACCTCGGACGTCTACACGGCCGTCGTCGTCACCATCCGCAGCGGGATCGGCGAGGCCGGCAAGACCACCGCGTATGTGCGCCAGGGGTCGACCGACCTAAACGAGAACCCGGACGAGTACATCGCCGTTTCAACGCGTTGTGCCCACCTGGGCTGCCCCGTCCGCTTCGTCCAGGCGGCAGGCATCTTCAGCTGCCCGTGCCACGGTGGCGCCTACGACTTCGAGGGCAAGGTCATCGGCGGTCCGCCGGTGCGTCCTCTGGACCGCTTCCAGACACGGATCGTCGCCGGACAGGTCGAGATCGGCCCGCGCTACAGCGTTACCGGAGATCTGGAGCCCGTCCGCGCTCGCGATCCCGGCGAGTTCACCGGGGGAATCTGGGAGTATCTCTATCCGCCTCGACCCTCGACGCCGCCGGCGCCCTAGCTTGGGAGTTAGGACTTAACCGTGGCCAAATTTCCAGACACCCTGATCCCTCCGCCGTTGCGCAAGCCCGGCAAGCCGGGGGACAACGGCAACCGAAACGGCTCGAACGGCGACTCGGAAGAGAAGTCGGTCGTCGTCGAGAAGCTGAAGGAGGCGCCAGTCGATCTCGTCGGCTGGGTCGACGAGCGGACCGGCGCCACGCCGTTCCTCACCGGGATGCTGCTCCGCAAGGTGCCCAAGGGCACCAACTGGTTCTACACCCTCGGCTCGGCGACCATGTTCGCCTTCGTGGTCCAGGCGCTCACCGGGGTCTTCCTCGCGATGTACTACACCCCCTCGCCGGTCGAGGCCTACGCGTCCATCACCAACCTCACCAACGACGTCTTCATGGGCGAGTTCGTCCGCGGGCTCCACAAGTGGGGCGCCTCGGTGATGATCATCCTGATCTTCCTCCACATGGGCCGGGTCTTCTTCTTCGGCGCCTACAAGTACCCACGCGAGCTCAACTGGGTGATCGGCGTCGTCCTGATCGTTCTCACCCTGGTCATGGGACTCACGGGCTACCTCCTGCCGTTCGATCAGCGCTCTTACTGGGCGACCATCGTCGCCATGAACATCAACGGCACCGGCCCGATCGTCGGCCCCTATCTCGCTGACTTCCTGCGCGCCGGAGCCGAGTTCGAATCAACCACGCTCTCACGCTTCTACGCGCTCCACATGCTGCTCGTTCCGGGCGCGATCATCGCCCTGATCGGCGCGCACCTCTACCTCGTCGTCAAGCTCGGCACCACGGCGCCGCCCTGGGTTCGCGCCGAGACGAAGCCGAAGGCACTCCGGACCGAGAAGGTCAAGTCGGGCACCAATGACAATGGCAACGGCAACGGAGACGGCACCTCATGAACTCAGCAGAAAAAGAGGAGTATCTCCGCGAGTACGAGGTCCTGAAGAAAAAGGGCAAGCCGTTCTTTCCCTACGCGGTGGCGAAGGACTCGATCATGTTCCTCGTCGTCGTCGTGGTCATCGCGGTCATGTCGATCGTCCTCGGCGCCGAGCAGGGTCCCAAGGCAGATCCCACCACCACCACCTATACGCCGCGACCCGAGTGGTACTTCTTCTTCCTCTTCGAGCTCCTGCGGGTCATCAAGCCCGCCGAGCTCACGCCGCTCGCAACGATCGGCGTCCCGACGATCGCCCTGGTCCTGCTCCTTTTGCTCCCGTTCTACGACCGGAACGCAGAGCGCGATCCGCGCAAGCGGCCTGTGGCCACGTCCGTCGGCGCGATGGTGATCGTCGCGATGGCCCTCCTCACCTTCCTCGGAGCCGAGGCCGGCCCGCCCACGGAGATCGAGATGGAGACCGCTCCCCAGTACGAGGACGGCAAGGTGGCCGTCGCGGGCCAAGGCTGTTTGACCTGCCACAAGATCGGCGAGAACGGCGGCAACCTGGGGCCGGAGTTGACCGACATAGGCGCGAAGCTGCCCGCCGCGGGAATCCGGCGGACGCTGCTCAACCCGTCCGGGATCATGCCTCCTTACACCGAACTGCCTCCCGAGAAGCTCGACGCGATCGTCGAGTACCTGGCGACGCTGCGCTAGCGGCGCGCCCATGAGCAAGCCCACACGCTCGACGGACGAGTTCTCCTCGCAGGTGCGGGGAATGTTCGACCGCATCGCCGGGGTCTACGACGTCCTCAACTCCGTCATGACGGCGGGCCTCCACCACTCGTGGCGCGAACGCGCCGCCGACCGGGCAGAGCTCGCCCCCGGCGACGCTGCGCTGGACCTCTGCTGCGGCACCGGCGACCTCGCTCTCGAGTTGCGCGAGCGGGTCGGCACCACTGGCCGCATCGTCGGCGCCGACTTCTCCGAGCGGATGCTCGAGCTGGCAGCGGACAAGGCGAGCGAGCGCGGTGCCCAAGACGTCACCTTCGAATGGGCTGACGCGATGGAGCTGCCCTATTCCGACGCTTCTTTCGACGCGGTGACCGTTGGGTTCGGCGTGCGCAACCTCGCCGACGTTGGCGGAGGAATCCGCGAGATCACCCGCGTGCTCAAGCCCGGCGGGCGCTGCGTGATCCTCGAGATCACCCAGCCGCAAAAGCCGCCGCTTTCGACCTTCTTCGGCATCTGGTTCGACCGCATCGTCCCGGTTTTGGGCCGCATCGCGGGTGACCCGGACGCCTACTCGTACCTTCCCGAGTCCGTCCGCGGCTTCCCGCCGCCCGAGGGACTCGCCGCCCTGATGGACGAGGGCGGACTGACCCAGATTCGCTACACGGTGCTGGCGGGTGGAATCATCGCGATCCACTCTGGCGTTCGCCCCGCCTGAAGGCCCAGCAGTGAATCGCTCAGCTGTCCCGCCACCCGTCACGCAGGTGATGGACGAGGCCGAGGCCTGGTTGCCCGTCCTGATGGCGGCCGTCGAGGATCGGCTGGCCGAGCTGGTCGAGGGGTATGGCGAGGCGCTCACAGCGGACGCCCGGGCGACTCTCAAGGCCGGTGGCAAGCGGCTGCGCCCGATGCTCGTCCTCCTTTGCGCCGGGCCGGAAGCGCAGGGTCCGGCGCTCCGCGGCGCCGCGGCGATCGAGCTGGTCCACATGGCGACCCTCGTCCACGACGACGTGCTCGACCAGGCGCCCTTGCGGCGCGGACTCCCCACCGTGATGGCAACTTCCGGCCGCGAGCGCGCCACCGCGGTCGGCGACCTTCTTCTCTCCCGCGCCTTCGCCGAGCTCGGAGAAGGCGGCGACGCCGGGGGTGAGCGCCAGGTCGAACTGCTCGCGGGCGCCTCGGTTGGCCTGGCGCTCGGCGAACTCGCCCAGCGTCGCGACGCGTGGGACTTGACGACGCCGGCAGAGCGATATCTGGAGCGCTGCCGTCTGAAGACCGCCCGTCTCTTCGAATGCGCCTGCCTGATCGGGCGCGTCTCCGGTCAGGCCGATCCGGCAGCGGATGCCCTGCGGTCGTTCGGCGAAGAGATCGGGCTCGCCTTTCAGCTCCTCGACGACGTGCTCGACGTGGCCGGGCCGTCCGAGCGCACGGGCAAGGCGCGCGGCACCGATCTCCTTGACGGGACCGTGACGCTGCCGCTCATCCTGGCGCGCGAGCGAGATCCCTCCCTTGCGGACCTCGACCTACGCTCGCTCGACGCCGCGAGCGCCGAGGCGACCTGCGATCGGATCGCCGCGACCGGGGCGCTCGACGAGGTTCGCGCCGACGCCCGGGCCCACGTCGCCAAGGCCAAGGAGAGCGTCGCATCGTGCGAGGCAATGACCGAAACCCAGCGCCGCCTGCTCTCCCTGGTCGCTGACGGCGTGGTCGAGCGCTACGCCTGACACCCGCCGTGATTACGAGGGGTCAGGCACCTCTCACAGTCGTTACGAAAGAGTGACGCGGTTTCTAAGAGGTGCCTGACCCCTCTTAGAAATCTTCGGGGAGGATCCAGTCCTCCGCCAGGGCCTTCACGAAGGCTTCGATCTGGCTCTCCATGTTCGCGTGGGTCAGATGCTGTAGATCATCGAACACCGCTGCGGTCGCGTCGTCGAGCGCCTTGTCGAAGCGATCGGCGATCTCTTGCGAGAAGACACCCGAATCGCGCCATTCGCACTCGGGGCAGCGGAGACTGATGCTCCACCCGTGCCGGCCGGCGGGTTCCCAGTCCACGGGATATACGAGATCGCGGTCACAACACGGGCAGAGCGTCAGATCCTGAGGAGGTAGAGGACGGAGGGACGACCGTCCATGGTCACGCGACCGGGGCCCGAGCTCGCGCTCGGGAGAGAGACGTGCCTTTGCACGACCGGTAGCGGGTGTTTGTCCCTCCGACATCCTCGGCCCCGTTATCGGCCTGAGGCACCCGTGGCTTTAGAGCTGCCGATCCAGGGCATAGACTGCGCCGCCGATGGTCCTCTCCGACCGGCAAATCAAGGAAGCCCTCGAGGGCGGAAGCGTGGTCATAGACCCCCTCGCGGATGGCGCCATCCAGCCGTCGTCCGTGGACCTGCACACTGACCGCTACTTCCGCGTCTTTCGCAACGACCACACCCCATACATCGACCCCAAGGCTGCCCAAGAGGACCTGACGGAGCTGGTCGAGGTCGAGGACGGCAGCGCCTTCATCCTCCATCCCGGTGAGTTCGTCCTGGGATCGACGCTCGAGCGAGTCGGCCTCGGCAACGATCTCGTCGCCCGTCTGGAGGGCAAGAGCTCGCTCGGCCGCCTCGGTCTTCTGATCCACTCCACCGCGGGTTTCGTCGATGCGGGCTGGGACGGACACCTCACTCTCGAGCTCTCGAACGTCGCAAACCTGCCCATCGCCATCTACCCGGGCATGAAGATCGGCCAGATCTCCTTCCTGCAGATGAGCTCGGAGGCCGAGCACCCGTACGGCTCCGATGCAACCGGATCGAAGTACAAGGGCCAGCGGGGACCGACCCCCTCGCGCTACTACCTGAACTTCCCCGAGTCCGAGCGCAAGAGCTAAACGGCGCATCCCGGCGCCCGCAAGGGTTCGACCATGGGGCCCCGCTGATCCAACTGGGGCCTGAATCCCGTTACCATCAGTGACATGCCGAACATCGGACCACTCGAACTGGCAATCGTCCTAATCATCGCCTTGGTGATCTTTGGACCCAAGCGCCTGCCTGACCTTGGCAAGTCGCTCGGCTCCGGGATGCGTGAGTTCAAGGACTCAATCACGGGCAAGGACGACGACGAGAAGACGCTCGAGGAGACGAAAGCAAAGCTCACCGAGGAATCGCCTGCTACGACCGCAGCGGTCGACGAAGAGGCGCCTGGTGACGAGCACGTCGAGGCCGATGTCGTGAGCGAGCCTCGCTCCTAGGTCACTTTCGTGACCATCCCCACCCGCGCACCAAGGGGCTGACCCATGGCCACGTCCAAGCGCCTCAAATCTGCAGAGTTCGAAGACCGCATGACGCTGGTCGAACATCTCGACGAGCTCCGCTCCCGCATCATCTTCAGCGGCGTCTTCCTGGTCCTGGCGATCGCCACCTGCTTTTTCTTCGAGGACACCCTCCTCGACATCGCAAACGAGCCCCTCCCCGCCGGCTTCGTGCCGATCACCCTGAGCCCGCAGGAGCCGTTCTTCACCACGGTGAAGCTCTCGTTTTACGGCGGCATCCTGATCTCGCTGCCGATCCTCCTCTACCAGGCGTACGCCTTCATCCTGCCGGCGTTCGCCCCGGGCGAACGAAAGCTCATCCTGCCGTTCCTCTTGTCCGTCCCGGTCCTCTTCATCAGCGGCGCCACATTCGCCTACTTCGTCGTCATGCCCGCGGCTCTGGACTTCCTCCTCGGCTTCAACGCCGACTCGTTCAACATCGAGCTGCGCGGCTCTGAGTACTACGGCTTCTTCATCCTCACCCTGATCGCGGTCGGCTTTTTGTTCCAGATTCCCGTTGCGGTCCTAGCCGTCTGTCGACTGGGAATCACGACGCCCGAGACGCTGGCCGCCAACCGGCGCTACGCCCTTCTCATCATCGCCGTGGCGGCGATGCTCCTGCCCGGCACGGACCCGGTGACGATGGTCCTCGCGATGGCCCCGCTTTACGTTCTCTTCGAGTTCTCGCTTGTCATGGCCCGATCGTTCGGGCGCCCGCCGGGAGGTCTTACGGACGACGACGAGCCGGAAACGGCCGAGGAGTCCGAGGAGTCCGATCCGAAGTAGGTTCGCCCCGATGGACGGCGGATAGGCTGATCGCATGCTCTTTGACCTCACGAGTCCCGGCCGAAAGACGGCCGTACGAATCATCTTCGGCTTTCTGGCGCTGATCTTCGCCAGCGGCTTCATCTTCCTCGGCATCGGTACAGAGGGAGGGGGAAACCCTCTGGACTCGGTCTTCGGCGGCGGCGGTTCGACCGACGACGCATTCGAGCAGCAGATCGAGGACGCCGAGAAGGCCATCGAGGACGACCCGACCGACTCCGAGGCGGTCGCAACCCTGGTCCTTTTGCGAGCGCAGTCGGGTGATGCGCAGCTGGAGATCGACGAAGCGACGGGTCAGCCCATCGGCCTCTCGGACGAGTCTCGCGAGGAGTACGAGGAGGCCATCGCCCGCTGGCAGGACTACCTGGATACGAATCCGAAGAGGGTCGACGCTGCTGCTGCGAGCTCCGTGGTCCAGTCCTACCGGTTCCTCGGCGACGTCGAAGGCGCGATCGAGGCCCAGCGGGCCTTGGCAGAGTCGGACCCCAGCGGTCCCAACTTCGGGGCGCTCGCGCAGTTCCTCTACTTCGACCTCCAGATCGAAGAGGCCGACAAGGCGCGCGATCGCGCCCTGGCCGAGGCCAACGCCGAGACCAAGAAGCTGATCACTCAGCAGCTCGAGCAGATTCGAAAGCAAGCGGTCAAGGCGGAAGAGGAGCAAAAGAAGCAGCCCGACTCGGCGACCGGCGAAAGCCCGGAGCTCTCGGACCCCTTCGGCGGCCTCAGCCCGACGGATCCGGCCGCCGGCGCACCCTGACCCTCGCTACGATCGAGGGCCCCCAGGGCCGTTAGCTCAGCTGGTAGAGCAGGAGACTCTTAATCTCAAGGTCGCAGGTTCGACCCCTGCACGGCCCATCCTCGAAGCCTTATCGGTCGCGGACACGGCGCGAAGAACTGCGCCACGGAGGAGCGCGAATGCGCAGTTCGTTGTAATCGGCCACAATTGAGGCGTGGCGACATTCGCGCGCCGGCCGGTCACCAGGGATGGGGGTGAGACCGGGGCGGTGGAGGACCTTTCGGGATATCTCGCCCCCACACACCTTGCCTGGCTCAACGAGGAGCCCGAACGCTCGTGGCTCGAAGCAGAGGCGACCTATGTGTTCGGTGACGTGTCCGGCTTCACGGCCTTGGGCGAGCGGCTCGCCAGGCGCGGGCGGGTTGGGGCCGAGGATCTGACCGAGGCCATCACCTCTGTGTTCTCGGCGATGAACGAGGTCATCGTGGGCGAGGGGGGTGAGATCCTCAAGTTCGGCGGCGACGCCGTTCTCGCCTCGTTCACAGGCGCCGAGCACGAGAACCGAGGCGCTTCTGCGGCCTGGGGGATGAGGGAGGCGCTCGCCTCGCTCTCGCTCGGGAGCCTCGCCGGCTCCACACGGCTCGGGATGACGATCGGCGTGGCGTCCGGAACGTCTCATCTGTTTCTCGCGGGCACGGACCCACGCGATCTGATCGTCGCCGGGCCGCTTGCGAGCGCCGTTGTGAGCACCGAGAGCGCAGCGGAGTCCGGTGAGATCCTGGTGGCGCGCGACGCCGCCTCTCCGGCCCCGCTCGCCAAGCGGCCGCGCACGCCCTCCGACACCCGTCGGCCAGCCCCGCACGGTGACCCGCTGCCCGGCCTGGCGCCGCAGCTGCGCGACCGAGAGCCAGGCGAGGCCGAGCACCGTCACGCAACCATCGCGTTCGTCAAGTACTCGGGTTCGGACGCGCTGCTTGAGCGCTCAGGCCCGCAGGCGCTCTCCGCCGCGCTCGAGGACCTCGTGGGTGCAGCTACGTCGGCCTGTTCGGAATGGGGTCTGTCATTCGTTTCCTCGGACGTAGACGTGGGCGGTGGCAAGTTGATCCTGGCCGCCGGGACTCCGCACGCCGCTCTTGACGATGACGATCGGATCCTTCATGCGCTGCGCGAGATCGTTGTGGTGGACCGCGCGCTCGAGATCAGAGCCGGAGTCAACCGTGGACCGGTCTTCGCCGCTGATATCGGCCGCTCCGATCGGCGTGTGTGGTCGGTCATGGGCGACACGGTCAATCTGGCAGCCCGCGTCATGGCGCAGGCAGACCCGGGCACCGTCCTCGCGACCCCCGCCGTGATGCGCCGCGTCCGAGACGACTTCGCTCGCACTCCGGTGGAGCCATTCCGCGCGAAGGGCAAGTCGGCCCCAGTACACGCGGAGATGATCGGCCCCGCTCGAGGCAGCCGAATCGCCGAGCCGCCATCCGGCCCGATGGTCGGCCGGGAGATCGAGATGGCGAAGATCCGGGCGGGGCTGGACGCCGCCCGGAGCGGCGAGCGCCGAGTGATCGAACTGGTTGCCGAGCCGGGGATCGGCAAGTCGCGGCTTGCAGGCGCAACTCGCGAGGCCGCAGCCGGCATGAACCTGGTGGAGATCCAAGGCGGGCCATACGCCTCCCGTACTCCGTATCTGGCCCTGCGCCACTGCCTGCTCAACCTCGTCCTGCCCGGTGTCGCCGAGCGTGACGTGGCAAAGAAGCTCCCAGGCGCCATCGCGCGACTGGACCCAGCTCTCGAGGAGTGGGCCCCTCTCGTGGCACCTGCCTTTGGAGTCGAGCTCGCGCCAACCGAGGCCACTCAGGATCTGGCGCCAGAATTCGCCGCGGAGCGGTTCGCGCGACTCGCCGGAAGGTTGATGGACTTGTCCCTTCCGGCCGGGCCCACGCTTGTGATGGTCGAAGACGCGCACTGGGTCGACGAAGCCTCCCTGGCGGCCCTCGCTTTCATTCTCGCCGGACCGAGGCGCTACCCGAGCGGCTCGCCCGGCGGCTACCTGGCGCTGATCACACGGCGGCCGGGGACGAGCGACCTCGAGCAGCTTCCGGAGCTCGAACGCATCGAGCTGGAGCCGCTCGACGCCGAGGCGATGGAGTCCCTGCTTGCTCCCGACGTAGATGCCGAGGTGGCCTTGAGCCCCAGGGTCCGCGAAGAGCTCATCGCCAGGTCCCACGGAAACCCGCTGCTCCTCGGAGAGCTGGCTGCCGCTGCCCTCGCGGGCGAGGCCGTGGAGGACCTCCCGGACTCGGTCGAGGCGCTGATGGACGCCCGCATGGCCTCCCTTCCGGCCGGTGACCGCCGGCTGCTGCGGGAAGCGTCCGTCCTCGGGAACGAGGTCTCGATCGAGACTCTTGCCGAGCTCCTCAGCCTCGACCAGCACACGCTCGCCGGCAGCCTCAGCCGCCTGGGCGAGTTCCTGGTGCCCGCTCGGCCGGGCTTCGTGAGGTTCTCTCATGCACTGCTTCGCGACACCGCCTACGGCTCGCTGCCGTTCAGACGCCGGCGGGAGCTTCACGCTCGCGCCGGAGATCTTCTGAGCCACCATGCCGGCGAGGACTACGCGGGCCTGCTCGCGATTCACTTCTACGCTGCCCGCCGCTGGCGCGACGCCTGGGTGCACGCCAGGGCGGCCGGCGAGCTGGCATCGCGAAACGCCGCGCCGCACGAGGCGGCCTCCTTCCTGCGCGCCGCGGTCGATGCGGCTCGATGGGTATCGGGTGTGCCACGGGACGAATTACGTGAAGCCACCATCCGCCTTGGTGAGGCGGCCGAGCTGGCAGGCGCGTTCGATGAAGCCAAGTGGGCCTACGCCAAAGCTCGCCGCCTTGCCGGTGGCGACCCGATCGTCGAGGCCGAGGTCCTCCTGCGGGAGGGACGCCTGCGCGAGAACGCGGCCGGCACTACCCAGGCGGTTCGGTTCTACCGGCGCGGCATCTCCGCGATCGAGACGCTCGGTACCGACGAGGCGAGGGCGCTCCGCGCACGGCTGATGCTGGCGGAGGGCGCCACCCGTCTGCACGGCGGCAGACATCGCCAGGCCCTACCGCTTCTCCAACAGGCCGTCGAAGAGGCTCGGCGATCGGAAGACGAGGCAGGCCTGGCCCACGCCTACTACCTCTTGGATTGGGCGCATACCGACCTCGGAAACGCCGAGGCCGCGCTCTACCGCGACCTCGCCCTGCCGATCTACGAACGCCTGGGCGACTTCGACAAACAGGGTCGCGTGCTCACGAACCTGGGCGTCAACGCGTATCACGAGGGTGAGTGGGCGGAGGCGCTTGAGCTCTACGAGCGGGCACGCGTGGCCTCGGAGCGCGCTGGAGACACCATTGGAGCTTCGTTCAACCTGAACAACGTGGCGGAAATACGCCTCGAGCAGGGGCGCCTGGATGAGGCCGAAAAGCTGGTGCTGGAAGTCCTTGCAACCTGGCGTGCCTCGAGGTTCAGCTTTGGAACCGGCAACGCGCTACGCAACCTGGGGCGAATAGCGATGCGTCGCCGCGACCTGGAGCGGGCGGGCGAGCTTTATGCGCGGGGGCGCGAGATCCTCGTGGCAAGCGGCTTGGACGGCGCCGTCTGCGACCTGGACGCCTATGAGTGCAAGCGACTGCTCCTTGCCGGCAGGGTCGCCGAATCGCGCTCGCTCACCAATCAGGTCTTCGAGCGCTCGAAGAAGATCGACGTGATACCCCTGCTTCCCGCGATGCTCACCCGTCTCCTGGCGCTTTGCGCCATCCGGGAAGGTGACCGCGAGGACGGCAAGATCCTGCTCCAGCGCGCGATTGCGATGGCCGAAGAGGCAGAGGCCGTCTACGAGTTGGCCCTCGCCCTGGACGCGCTGGCGGACCTCGAGAGCGGCGCCGACGACAGCGCGCAACACGCTCGGCGCGCGGCCGACCTGTTCGAGCGGCTCGACGTCGTCAAGCCGCCGGCGACGGGAGTCTCGGCCTAGCGGACGGTGATTGTCGTCTGGGACGACGCCGGTGACTGGTTGCCGGCCGAGTCCGTGGCCCGCACGGTCGCCTGCCAGACACCGAGGCCTGGAGTATCTGCAGTCCAGGTGCAGTTGCCGTCGGAGTTGCAGTTGAGAACAGCCTGTTTCGTCACCGGGCTCCCAAAGCCCGTGTAGGTCACCGTTACCGAGCGAACACCCGACAGCGCGTCGAAAGCGGTGCCCGCAAGCTTCTGGCTTCCCGACCAGGATGGCTCCTGAACGCGTGGTGATGGTTGAAGTCGGATCGGTGCGATCGATCGAGACGGTCTGGGTCGTCACAGCGGAGCGTCCCGACAGATCCGTAACGCTTCCAGTTGCCGGCAATTCGCGGCCCTCCGACGAGATCGTGATCGAGTCGGATGCCTCCAGCGGCGCGCCTTCGACCTCGCGGTTGCCGCACAGGGCGATGCCCGAGAGGTCGTCCTCGCATGAGAACTCGACCGAGACGTCGTCCTTGTACCACCCGTGCTGATTCGGCTGGCGATCTGGAGATGCCGTGATGGTCGGGGTGCCCGTGTCGATGTTCACGTCGTTCACGGTCAGGTCTTCGGAATTGCCCGCCCGGTCCGTCGCCGAGACGGTAAAGCTCTGGTTGGCCCCGGCCTCGCTGAGCGTGCGCGGGGCGGGGCAATCCGCGACGCCCGAGACCGCGTCCCCACAGGTGAAGCTGAAGGTGACGGGCCCGTCGAACCAGCCGCGATCATTCGCGGGGCGGTCCGCCTCGGCCACGATCGACGGGCCCTCGCGATCCACAGCGAAGCGGGCGGTCGCGATCGAGCCGTCGGAGCCCCGGTAGGTCACCACGTGCTCGCCCTCGGCCGGCTCGGCGGGACTGACGGGTCCGTCGACGGGGACGAAGGCGCTGCCGTCGAGCGAAACCTCGAAGGTCGCGTCGTCGTGGTCACCCGCGTCGAGCGTTGCGGACGGGGGCGCCGAGAAATACCCGGAGGCCGGAGTGGGCGGATCGAAGATGACCTGCGGGTCGCCGGCCTCCCCCTCCTTGGCCGGCGCGATCGTGTGTCCCTCGACCTTTCGGGTCGAGTAAGCAACGTTGAAGGAGCGGTCGTACACCTGGACGATCGCTTCCGGGATGGTCGTGCCCGATGGCAGGACGCCACCCGCAGACAGCACTCCGGGAGCGATCAACGAGAGGTCGGCGCGGTGCCAATCGACCTCGCCGCCCGCCTCCTTGTCCGCGTCGGTGATGTAGAGGACCGTGCCGCCGAGAAGATCGTCGCCCTCGGCATCGACGCGGATCGAGAAACCACCGTCGGAGACGAGGCCGTCCACGCGGCGGATCGTGGGCGGCGAATAGTCGTTGGAAGTGGAGCGCAGGACGCGGCCGCCCATCTCGAGGTTGAGACGCTGACGATCGCTTCGGTATGAGCCCGCAATCAGGGTCAGCATGTCGCGTCTGCCCTCGGCGGTGGCTACGGGCTCTACGGTGGCGAGGGTGGCAGGGAAGAAGGGGTCGCTCGACTCGGGCTCGGGCTCGTGCGCTGCAAGGTCGATTGTCGCCCGCGCGATCGCCGGGTTCGCCTGAGTCTCCACGGTCGTGAGCGACTCCAGAACGAAGCCGTGTGCGGGCGCCCCTTCCTGGGTCTCATCCTGGCTCAGTTTGGGCTGGATGGGCCGCCCGTTCACGACGAGTGGATCATGGCCGCGCACCGTGGTGTAAGTGCCGCGCTCGTCCTCGACGGGAAGGAAGTCGTCACGCAGGTCGACCGTGACCGGGGTCGAGCTGCGGGTGCTCTCGTCGTCGCCGCCGTCGGATTCAGCCAGTGGCGGCACGACGCTCGGGCTCTGCGTCCCGTCGCCGATCACGTACATCGGCAGGCCGTAGAACGTCGCTTCCATCGAAGCCTTTGCCCAGTAGATATCGGGTACGCCGGTGATCCCGATTGCACGCTGCTTCGCGAGCATCAGCGCCTGACCCGCTGACGAGACGCCGGCGACAAGGCCGCGGGCGTACTCGGCCATCACGAGCTCCGAGTAGGCGACCGCGGCGTCGTCGCCATAGCCGTAGCCCGTGTTCGCCGCGTAGATGGCGCCGCTTCCGCTCATGCGTTCGGCCCAGTCGCCGAGGAGTGGGTCTGTGCCCTGCGAAGCATCGGCCACCGAAAGGTTCAGGCCCGAGTGACACCCCACGGTGAAGGCGACGCTGCCAGGGGCGACGTCGGCCTCGGCAGCTGAGATCAGGTTCGGATCGGTCCCGTTGAACGCGGCCGCCGGCAGGGCGCGGTAATGGTCGTAATGGGCGTTCACGGAGAGGAAGCCGGCGCCCGGAGCGTTCAGTCCGCCCAAGGCGTCATCCGCCGTCCAGGTTTCATCGATCCGGCTCGACGAAGCGCCGCTCGGCACGCCCGAGGAGAGGGACCCAAAGATGTCCTCGGAGCCGTCCTTCAGGAAGTCGTAGCCGGTGACAAAGGAACGCTGCGGGCGGAGGCTGCCGTTGGCGGTGAGAAACGCGTCGGCCTGGGCCTCGATCTCGGCCGGAGTCTCAACCAAGCGGCCGAGAGCGACATCCGGCGCGTAGAGCCCTTCGGCGGGATCGAAGTCGCCGTAGGGGTCGTCGCTCAAGAAGTAACCCTGGCGCAAAGCGGATGAGACCGAGTTGTCGTCGGGGATGCCGTCGCCGTTCCGATCGACGGTTGCGTCATCGGCGTACTCAGACTCCTGACCGATCACGGTGCGATCAGGAATTCGGGCCTGAGGAATCACGTCGTCGGGACCGACCAGCACGATCGAGCGAAGCTGCGGCAGGCCGCCGTTTCGCCGGCGCTCGTCGTCGACGATCTCGTTGATCTGAGTCACTACATCGTTTGCACGGGCGACCGAGCAGGGATCGGAATCCCAAGCAGCGAACTCGGCACCGGTGGGGACCCGCGGGCTGTTGTCTACGGGAAGGACTACGCCGTCGGTCGCGGCAGCAAGATCCTGGAGGCGGTCGAGCATCGCCTGGGTCCCCGTGCCCATGCGGCTCGGCGCGACCAGGTAGAGAGCCTCTGTCGAAGCGGGAACGTTCGGGTAGGCGATGCTCGAGCCGCTCGGCAGCGAACGCGCCGGGCAGGCAGGCGAAGTCGCCTGGGGAGCGTCGGAGCGGCGGAGGATGTACGGGGGCGCCTCAAACGCGCCGTTGTAGCCGACGACATGTGCGATGAATGTGTCGCCCGCTTCCTCTGGGCCGACGACGATGCTTGCCGCCTCATCGGCCGTTCCGCGCTGGATCGAGGTGGCGCGAACCGTCAGGTCCGTGCGGCGCATCGCGATGTCCTGAATCTGGTCTGGGGCAGCCAAGGCCTCGTCGATGGGCTCGGTGCCGTCGTCCTCGACCGGCGTCCGCCGCATCGCGGTCCGGCGCATTGCCGTGCGCCGCATCGCGGTGGCTTCGACCCCCTCGTCCGAGCCGTAAATGACCAGGTCGTAGTCGGCCGGCAGGTGCGAGAGCGAGATCGTTGTACGCCCCGCGCTTGGCTGGAAGGTGAAGAAGTCCGAGTCGGTGGAACTCGAGATGTGACCACTCAGAAGCGCCTCTTCCCCGATGGCACGCGCTTGGTCGGGCTGGTCGCCCGGGTCGCGCGAATCGTCAACCCTGGTGCTTATCTCGTTCGACACGACGGTCGTACCGCCGGCGACGATGCTCAGCGTGGCCCCATCGAACGGACCGAGGCTCGAGCCCGGCTCGACCAGGAACCGGATGGTCGCGTCGTGCTGACCCGACTGGCCCGCACAGGCGGGTGCAAGGGCAAAGGTGAAGGGTCCGCTCTTGCGCTCGGCGGGAACTCCACGACCGAGCGGCTTTGCGGGGCCGCCGTCGAGCGAAGCGGTCGCGCCGTCGGGGGCGGGCCGGGCATCGCCTGGTGCCGCGAGTACGGCGGTCATGTCTGCGCTCTGGTCGCAGTCGATCCGGACGGTGGCCGTGTAGGTGGTCAGTTGGTCCGCGCGGTAGGCGGCCTCGTTCAGGAGCCCCTGCTTGTCAAGGCTCTCGTACGGGATCTCAGCGTGGTCCAGCATCGCCAGCACCACGTCGCCGACGCTGAGGTCGGTCAGGCTCGGCTTGGGCAGTAGCCCTGTGAGCTCGGCGATCGTCGCGTTCCCTACCTCCGAGTCCGACAGCTCGCCGAGCTTTCGTCCGGAACATGAGCCGCAGTCGAGGATGGAGGCGAACTCGGAAGCCTGCGCGCTCTTGAAGGGCTCGATCGTCAGATCGAGGTCGGCCAGCAGAAAGTCCGCTATCGGAGCGGCGTCCTCGCCCGTGCCCAGATCCGTCTCGAGGAGCGAGATCGGCTGTGACAGGTAAGCGGAGAGGTCGTCGCCGAGAATCTCCAGGTCGACGAGCGTGGAGGTTGCGACGTCAACGCCGTTGGAGCAGTTGTAGGGCTGGTCGGCAAGGAAGGAGCACCAGCCACCGTCGGGCTCCGGCAACGAGGAGAGCGGCCTGATCCCCAGCACTATGGCGGCGAGGCTTGTCCGCCGCATAGCGGTTGAATTGAGGTCGATGTCGTCCAGGGTGAGAGCGCCGACGCCCTCAGGGTTGATCGCGTACGCATCCTCCATGGTGAGCGTCTGAAGCGGCGCCTCCGTCCCCAAGAGCTCCTGCCACGTCGTGCCCTCGAGCGAAACCTCGGACAAGAGCGCGTAGCGCAGCGCCGTGCGGCGCATGGCCGTCGAGAGCAGGCCCGTACGGCGCATCGCGGTCCGGCGCATTGCGGTCGACAGAAGGTCGGTCCGGCGCATTGCCGTACGGCGCATCGCGGTCCGGCGCATCGCGGTCGCCTGGGCATCCTCGGCGGCATCGATTGCTGCGCTCGGATCGAGGCCGGCAAGCGGGATCCGTTCGTGGCCGGCAGCGTTCGTACCCGGGCTGACGTTCAGCTCGATCGGGCCGGAAGCCGGGCCGGCGGTGCCCATGAGGCGCGCGACGGCGGTCTTCGTGCTGTCGTCACACCCTCCCGCGAGAAGGATCCGGCCCGAGCTGATGGTGAGGCCGCTGGGACCTGCGCCCTGCTTGTTGAGGCAGGTCGAGAAGACGACACGGCCGCTGCTTCCGAAGCTCGTGTCGAGGGTCGGACTGGCGTTCTGCGTCAGGCGCATCACCGCCCAGCGCGTTGTCGACGGGTCGCCGTAGACCTTCGATCCCGTGATCACCGGCTTGCCCGCCGCGTCTATCGAGACGTCGGAGGGATAGAACGGGAAGCCGAAGTACATGAGGCCACCAACGACCTTGCCGCCCTGTCCAAAGGACGAGTCGAGCGTGCCGTCGGCCTTGATGCGGGCGACCATGCCGTTGGTCGTGGATGGCCCGGTCAAAACGGCCCTTCCATCGGCGAGCGGCGCTACGGCCGCTGCGTAGTCCTCACCGGTGCCGCCGGAGATGTTGTGAGTGATCCTTCCGCCGGTACCGAACGAGGAATCGGCGGCTCCCGCCTCTGTGAAGCGGGCCAACGCGGTGTCTGCCGTGGAAGATGAGGAAGACGGGCGTACCGACCCCGAGAGGAGCACCTTGCCGTCGGGCAGGATCGCGACGTCGTTGGCTACCGCTTGCTGATTTGTGAAAACACTCCGGGCGACGCCCGCTGAGCCGAAGCCGGGATCGGCGCCAAGCGGACCCACCTTGACCACCGTGAACACCTGGCGGCCGCTCGCAGTGGCGTCAACGCTGACGATTGCGCCATTGGCCGTCGCGGTTAACGCGGTTGGGCGCGCGTAGGACGAGTCGGGAACGGTGACGGTGACGGCTCCGTTCGAGCCCCAGGCCGTGTCGCGGGTGCCGTTCTGGTTGAAACGCTCGACGACGAACTTGTTCGAGCTGCTCGCCCCGGCGACGAGAACCTTCCCGTCCGAGGCCATCGCGACCGCGGCGCGTCCGTACTTGCCGCTGACCCCGGTAATCGTTTCGCCGGCGGTGCCGAAGCTGGTGTCGGCGGTGCCGTCCGTGTTGAGCGCGCGCAGGTAGACCTTGTCCGACTGGTTGGTCGCGAGGCCTGCGAAGACGATGCGCCCCCCGGCCTGGACCATCGGCGCGTCGAACGACGAGACGCGGTAGCTGGTCGTGACCTTGGCGAACCCATTGCTGCCAAAGCCCGGATCGGTGTCACCCGCCTTGCCGAATGCAAGCGATGTCGAAGAGAGCACGACGACGAGGGCTGCAGCAGCGGCCCTTCTCGATTTCAGCATCGGCCCCCCGATACCCCGGTGTACAACCCCCGTCATCACAGCCGTCAGAAAATCATAAATGATCCGCGCGTATTGTGCGTTGCGTCACACGGTTCACCAGCGCAGAGGGAACTGCGCCGCCGCGCGAACGCGCCGCGCTGGCCAGGTCGCAGGAGATGTGACCGCCCGCGAGGGGCGGCCGCAGGCGCCTAGGTTTCGACCTTCTCCGCCTCGGGGGCGGAGTCGACCGTGCCCTCGGGATCCAGGCCAGGTTCCGAGCGGGCAGCGCGGTCCTCGTAGGCCGACCGGACGTTCATGTCGGCGCCGGCCAGGACCTGATCCGCCTTGAGTGCTCTGACGACGGCTTCGCGGCCCGACCGGGGGAGCAGCTGCATGAAGCGGAAGATCCCATTGGACATCTTCGGTACCCACACGTCGAACTTGGGGTACTTGAGAGCGTCCACGATTGCGTCGGCCACCTCCTGTGGCTCGAGCTTCTTTACCGCGCGGGTGTCGACCAGACCGGAGCCGAGCTCGGTGTTGACCGCCGCGGGCATCACGCATGAGACCTCGATGTTGGTCTCGCGAAGCTCGCCGCGGACGGCCTCTGAGAGACCGACGACCGCGTGCTTGGTCGCGCAGTAGGTGGCGCCACCGGGGAATCCGCCCTTGCCGGCCTGCGAGGCGATATTGACGATGTGACCGGAGTTCCGGCGCATCATCGAGGGCATCACGAGCTTCATGCCGAACATCAGGCCGTGCACGTTGATGTCGAACATGCGGCGTGCGGTCGCGTCGTCCTCGTCCACGAAGCGGCCGAGCGGCATGATGCCGGCGTTGTTGACGAGAACATCCACGGGGCCGAGGCGCTCCTCGACCTGACTCAGGTAGCTCGCAAAGGAATCGCGGCGAGTCACGTCGAGCTCGAGGGCAATGGTGTCGCCTCCGATCGCCGACGCTGTCTTCTCGGCAATGTCGAGGTCGAGGTCGCCGATCGCGACCTTCGCGCCCTCGCGCACCAGAGATCGAGCGGTTACCTCGCCGATCCCGCGTGCACCGCCGGTGATCGCAACAACCTTGCCCGCGAGCGAGCGGGGTTCCTTCGCCATGTAGAAGCTCCTCCTCAGGGAAAACTGGAGCTGCGGAGTCTACGAGTCTTGCGAGACGCGCGTTTCACCCGTCACCTGATACTTCACGTACCAGGTGATGTGGCGGGCGGCGCCGAGTCCGGCGGTGATGGGTGTGAAGATCAGTTTCAAGATCGCGCAACTTATACCCCGGCGCCGACGCAAATAAGCCGGTAACCCCCTATCGGCCGCAAACTGCGTACGTTTGAGTCAATGAGCGGCCGGAATGTGGTACTCGCGGGCGACCAGGCCGCATCAGAAGCTCTTGAAGCGGCCCTGGATCGGACGGGCGCGCACGCCACCTATCAGCGCTCGGATGGCTTGCCCGAGGCGCTTGTGGCCATCGAGCAGGGTCTCGAAGACGATCGCCCCGACGCCGTTGTCGCAGTCGGCGCCGGCGATGCGGCGATGGCCCTGGCCATCACCGCGGGCAAGCTCGGGATCCCTCTGGTGATCTCGCGCGTTGACGACGTGGCGGGCGAGGATCAGGACAAGAACCGCATCCTCGCGACCCTCGCCTCCCTGGACGCCGGCCCAGACCCCCGGCGAGCGGCCGATCTGATCGCCGCGTGGATGGCTGAGGGGCCGTCCGCCGCGAACCTAGACTTGAACGCATGAAGGTCGGAATCATCGGGCTCGGTTACGTCGGGCTGCCACTGGCCGTCGCCTTTGCCGAGGCGGGCGCCGATGTCGTCGGCGTGGACGTGAGCGCGGCCACGGTCGAGGCGCTCTCGCGCGGCGAGTCGACGATCGAGGACATCCCGTCCGAGCGGCTCGCGGCGCTCATCGGCAAGAGTCTTTCCGTCGCGACCGACGGCGCGGCTCTCGGCGAATGCGACGCGGTCGTTATCTGCGTTCCTACCCCGCTGGCCCATCAACGTGAGCCGGACCTCTCCTACGTGGACTCCGCCGGTCGCACGGTCGCCGAGCATCTCCGCCCGGGTCAACTGGTGGTTCTCGAATCCACCACCTACCCCGGGACCACCCGCGAGCGGCTCGGGCCCATCCTCGAGGAGTCCGGGCTGGTTGCGGGCGCGGATTTCCACCTCGCGTTCTCGCCCGAGCGGATCGACCCCGGCCGCACGGACTACACCGTGCGCACCACACCGAAGGTCGTCGGCGGACTGACCGACGAGAGTTGTGAGGCCGCGGCTGACCTCTATGGATTGATCTGCGACCACGTGGTCAAGGTCTCGAACCCGGAGGTCGCAGAGCTGACAAAGCTCCTCGAGAACATCTTCCGGTCCGTGAACATCGCGCTTGTGAATGAGCTGGCCGTCCTGGCCGACCGCATGGGTATCGATGTCTGGGAAGTGGTCGACGCTGCGGCTACCAAGCCGTTTGGCTTCATGCGGTTCGAACCGGGCCCCGGAATGGGCGGCCATTGTCTGCCGATCGATCCGTTCTACCTCGCCTTCAAGGCACGCGAGTACGACTTCCCGACCGAGTTCATCGAGCTGGCCGGCCGGGTCAACGAGGCGCAGCCGCACTTCTGCGTCGACCGTGCGGTGCGCGCCTTGAACGATGTGGGCAAGCCTGCGCGGGGATCGCGCATCCTGCTCCTCGGCGTCTCATACAAGGCAGGGATCGGCGACATGCGCGAATCCCCTGCGCTGAAGATCGCAAGGATGCTCCGCGATCTGGGCGCCGAGGTCTCCTACCACGATCCCCACGTTCCCGAGGTGGCTGAACTCGGCCTCTCGAGCGTCTCCCTGGCAGACGGCCTTTCGGAATGTGATCTCGCGATCATCGTCACCGCGCATGACGAGGTCGACCCGAAGCTGGTCGTGGAGAAGGCCCAACGTGTGTTGGACCTGCGCGGGACGACCCGTGGCATTACGGCGGATCACGTCGTCCGCCTCTGAGATTGTGACCCTATGAGGCTGGGGCGAAGGACCGCCGAGCATGCGGACCGGGTCACTCTTGGACTGGCGGCGCTGGCAGCGGCCACCGCGGGGACCGTCGCAGTCGGGGAGCTGGCAAAGCTCACCAGACGCCGTGCTCGCGAGGCCGCTGACGACCCTGCGGTGGCGAGCCCAGAGACAGTGTTGGAGACGGCTGAGCAGGCGATTGTGTCGACCCAGCTCGCAACGCAGGACGCGGTCGCTGTGGCGATCGAGGGTTACGCCGCCACGCCGCGCGCCGAGGCCGTCCTCTTCAACCTCCTCACGGGTTTCACAGGCGCATTGGCGGGCGCGCGAATCTCGACCCACGGAATGCGTGGCGGCTGGTGGCCGGTCGGCAACGTCGAGGTGCGCGGACGACACATCCATCACTTCGTACCCGGCATCCTCCTCGCCTTTGGCTCGGGCGCGGCGGCGCTCCTGACTTCCAATGAGGTGCTCGAGCGGCAGCTTGCGATCCCGTTCGGCGCCGGCATGGGGCTGACGCTCGACGAGGCAGCGCTTCTGCTTGACCTCCGCGACGTCTACTGGACCCGCGAGGGAGTGCTGAGCGTTCAGCTGTCGCTTGGGGCCACAGCGCTCTTGGCAGGCACGCTGCTCGCCCTCCGCATGCTCCGCCGCGGTGAGCGCCGTACCGAGGCGACCGGCGTGATTCCAGCTCCCGCCTACTAGTCCTCGGGGCGTACCCGGTACCGGGCGAAGAGCTCTCCGGACTCCGGATCGGAGAGGAGCCACACCACGTCCAGATCGCGAATGCCGCGATCGAGCCCCTCAACGAGGCCTGGGCCATGACCGCCGGACAGCTTGGGGGCATGGGAGATGAAGATCTCGTCCACGCAGCACGCCTTGTGGAGCTCTCCGTGGAGGGTCGCGCCGCCCTCGCAAAGGAGAGCCCGGACGCCTTCGTGGGCGCGCAGGTGGGCGAGTGCGGCCTTGAGGTCCACGCGCCCGTCGTGGCGGCAGATCTCAACCGGCGTCGCCGTTTGCGGAGCGGCGTCGTCCGATGCGGTGAAGATCACGACCTTCCCAACGCCCTCGGTGAAGATGGGCGCGTCCCACGGCAGCTCCATGCGCCCGGAGACGACCACCATCAGGGGATCCGCCGAGAGGCCCAGGTCTTCCCGCTTCTTGCGCTTTTCGGGGTCTGCGATCACGCGGCCGTAGTTCTCGGCTCGCAGGGTGCCGGCGCCGATCATCACGGCGTCGGCCCGGGTGCGCAGGCCGACCAGAAGCTCGGTGTCGCGCGCCGAGCCGATGGGACGGGAGACGCCGTCGATGGTGGAATGACCGTCCAGGGTCAGCGCGAAGTTCATGTAGACAAACGGGCGCTCGTCGGGCGCGCTCTCCCACGGGCGGAGCTCGTCGACGAGCTCCGCGACGGACAGATCTACTGCGGGCTCAGGCACGAGGCGGCGCATGAAGTGACGGTACCCATTTAGCCTGTCCGTATGAGGGTGGGACCTCAAGTTGGCGGTGGTGTCGATCGTTGCCCTGATTGCGATCGCAGAAACGGCCCGTGCCGGCGATCCGGTCACACGGTCGGGGCCGATCGAGGCCCACATCGCCACCGATCGCTGGGGACTCGAGCTCACCGACCGCGGTGGCCAGACGATCCTTGCCGAGCACCCGGGTACCGGCAGGGGGCCATCGGGCACGCTGGGCTTTCGCACCGCCCTGGGCTGGAACCACGCGACCGAGGTCCAGTCCTCGTCGGTGACCGGGGGCGTCTACGCAGCCGATCTCGCCACCACCGATCCCCTCCGGACCATCCACGTCGAGCTCAGCCCGGCCGGGCGCGGGATCATCGCGCTCGACGCTCGTCTCGAGGGTCCAACGGCTGGTGTCGAGGCGATGGGAATGGGCTTCTCGGCAGCAGCGGACGAGCGCTACCTGGGCTTCGGGGAGCGGTCGAACCAAGTCGATCAGGCCGGCTCCGAGGTCGAGAACTACGTCGCCGACGGCCCGTATCAGGATGAGGAGTACCTCGGGATTCAGGCGTTTGTTCCCCCGTGGGGGCTTCGCGACAGGCGTCCCGACGCGACGTACTTCCCCATCCCCTGGCTCCTTTCGAGCGAGGGGTACGGCGTGCTCGCAGACAACCCCGAGACGAGCACGTACCGCCTTGGGTCGGACTCCGCCGACGCCTGGAGCGTCGAGGTGACCAAGGCGCCTCCGGGCGAGACCGGTGCCGAGCTGGCGCCTCCGGTGGATCGTCTTCAACTCCGGTTCTTCGCCGGCCCCAAGCCGGCGGGCGCTCTGCGGCGTTTTTCAAAGGCGGTCGGGCGCCAGCCGCGCGCAAAGGCGCCCTGGATGTACGGACCCTGGTTTCAGCCCGGCGACGACGCTTCTGACCTGCAGACGCTCCGCGAGGCCGACGCACCGGTTTCGGTCTTTCAGACCTATGCGCACTACCTGCCCTGCGGTGAGCAGGAGACCGCGGCCGAGCGGGCGCGAACGCAGGCCGCGCACGAGGGCGGTGTGGCGATCACGACGTACTTCAACCCGATGGTCTGTGCCAACTACGCGCCCCGCTACGGCCCCGCGCAGGCTGCCGATGCACTGACCGAGACCGTGGCCGGGGCTCCGTACACCTACCGCTACGGAGCCAACTTCGACGACCTCTTCTTAGTGGGGCAGTACGACTTCTTCGAGCCGGCCGGCCGCGAGCTCTACGCGGATGCGCTTGGGGAGGCGGTGGACGACGGATACGACGGATGGATGGAGGACTTCGGCGAGTACACGCCGCTCGACTCGGTTTCAGACGAGACGATCGACGGCAGCCGGGCACACAACGAGTACGCGCGTCGCTACCACTGCGCCGCCTGGAAGGCGATCCGCGACGAGCCACGCCCGATCATCCGCTTTCAGCGCTCGGGCTGGACCGGTGCCGCGCGTTGTGCCCAGGTCGTCTGGGGCGGCGATCCCACGACCGGCTTCGGTTTTGACGGCCTGGCGTCGGCCATGACCCAGGCGCTTAGCGCAGGCACTTCGGGCGTGGGCATCTGGGGGTCGGATATCGGCGGATTCTTCGCGATCGGCTTCAACGAGCTCTCGCCCGAGCTCCTCGCCCGCTGGGTCCAGTTCGGCGCCGTCTCGGGCGTCATGCGAACGCAACGAAACGGTGTCGGGCTGCCGCCACGCGACCGGCCCCAGGTGACCGATCCGGATCAGATCGACAACTGGCGCCGCTACACGAAGCTCCGCACCCAGCTCTACCCCTACATCTCGGCGGCGGAAGCGGCCTACACACGCTCGGGTCTGCCGATCATGCGTCATCTGATCCTGCGCTACCCGGACGACCCCCGGGCGGCAGGGACCGAGGATCAGTTCCTGTTCGGCCCCGACATCCTGGCCGCGCCCGTCGTGGCTGAGGGGGCGACCGAGCGGGACGCCTACCTCCCCAAGGGCAAATGGGTCGACCTGTGGCGATCGGCAACCTACGACGACGAGACGGGCGGCCTCCTGCTGGCGGAGGCCGAGGTTTTGGAGGGGTCGGACGACGTGACACTGCCGGCGCCGCTGGGCGAGCTGCCCCTGCTTGTACGCGCCGGCGCCGTGATTCCCCTGCTGCCGCCCGAGGTCGACACGCTCGCAAAGCCCGGAACGGACGCCGACACGGTGGGCTTGCGCGATCGGCGCCGGCGAATCGACCTCCTTGCATTCCCCAGCGGCAGGTCGGCCGGCGCCTTCAACCGCCGCGGCACGATCGCCTCCAGGGTGGGCAGACGTGCGTGGCGCCTGGATCTCAGGGCACCGCGGCGGACGCGCTTCGAGCTGCAGGCCGCCATGTCGGCCATCCCGGCCGGCCTCGAACCCTGCGCGGTCCGGGTAAAGGGACGAGAGCTCCCCGAGTCGCGTTGGAGCTACGACCCGGGGACTCAAGTCCTGCGCGCCTCTTTCGTGGGGAGACGCGTGGCGCTTCGGGCGTCAGCGTGCCGCTAGGCGCGGTTGAACGCTCCCGTACTCGCATGAGTTGAACTCGGAGTCCGGCTCCTCGTCAAAGCAGCCGTCGTATCCCTCCGTTCCGTTATGGACGTCGGTCCCGCCCTGGCCTACGAGCTGATCGTCGCCCGAGCCGCCACCGAGGATGTCGTTGCCCTCGCCGCCGACGATGCCATGAACGAATCCGCTCCTCCTGTCGCCCTGCGGGCGGTCGTCGCCACCATTGCCCAACAGCTTGTCGTCGCCGTCTTCACCGTTGACGAAATCGTTACCGGCGCCGCCTCGGACCTTGTCGTCTCCACTGCCCGCGAGGACGTTGTCGTTACCGGCGCGGCTGCAGATCAGGTCGTCACCCCCCTTGCCGTTCATGTCCTCCTGACCGCCCGTTCCGACCATGACGTCGTTGCCATTGGTGCCGGTGTTGCCTGAAACGGTCTCCTTCTTACCCTCGCAACGCGGGACTTTGCCGTCGGCGCCTGCGCTGGCGTCGTTCGTTGCCGTCAAGAGCAGCATGCCGAGAGCTGCTGCCAAGAGCGCCATCACGAGCCCGACTACACGGGAATTCGTAAAGCTCATCTGTCCTCCGTTCGTTTCTCGTCGCCCCCCAAATCAAGCGACGAGCGGGGCTTAACCCCAGGTAGCGAGAACTCTACGCCTTTTCGACGCGATCGACGTGGCCGATGTTGGCAAGATCGCTCGCCTCCGAGCTCGGCTCGCTGCCGAACCAGGCGTCGAGGATCTCTGTGAGTTCTGCGGCCGAGGTGGTCCGCAGGCTTAGCGCGAGCACGTTGGCGTCGTTCCAGCGACGTGCACCCTCGGCCGTCGCCGCATCGGTGCAAAGTGCCGCGCGGACTCCGGCGATCTTGTTGGCTGCGATCGAGGCGCCCGTTCCGGTCCAACAGCAGACGACGCCCTGCTCCGCGCGTCCCTCGGCCACGTCGCGAGCGGCGACCTCCGAGGCCCATGCCCAGTCGTCCCGCTCGCCCGGGCGGAGCGCGCCATGCAGCACGGGCTCATGGCCCCGCGCGCGCAACTCTTCAGCCAGTCGCTCGGCTATCCCTGTCAGCTCGTCGGCTGCGACCGCGATCCGCATCACTCGAAGCTTGTCAGAGGCCCCAGCCCAAAGAGCGTCCGATGATCTCCTCCAGGCGCACCGAGTCGGGCCGGAAGCCGGCTGCAAGTTCGGCGCGGAGCTCGGGGGCGAGCTCGGGCTTTTCGGCCTCACCCGACTCGGGGTCGTGGACCATCCGCTCGACGAGCCAGCGCATCCGCTCTGGCAGGCGATCGAAGTTGCGGTCGAGCGAACGGAGGCCGGGCATCCTGACCGCGCGGTCCATCAGCCGAAAGCCGCCGGAGCCCTTGCCGCTGCCCGTCTCCCACTGGCGGTCGAACTCAGGCGACGTAAACCCAGGATCGACTCCGCAGAATTCGAAGACGCGACGGACGGTCGCGTCGCGGTCCGCGCCGAGCTCCTCTCGCGAGACGACCAGGATCCGGTCGCGTGAGAACGCTTCCAGGTAAGGCTCGAGCTGGAAGGCGTACTGCCCACGCTTGACGTACGCCGAGTTCGGGTCCGAGACTGCATCGGCGAGCTCGCGGCTCTCATAACCGCCGCCGACGTTGTGCATGTAATGCGAGAGCAGGCGGTCGATGGGATGGCGCACCATGTAGATCAGGCGCGCGTCCGGCCCCAGCGTCTCGAGCATGCGCTCGGCGACACCCTCGAAGCGGGGCCGGTTCGTGTAGTGAGGGGACGTCTCGCCGCGGACGGCCAGCTCCGGAGGGAAGTGCCCCCGGTACCAATCGACACCCAGCTCCCAGTTCAGCTCCGGAACGAAGAAGTTGAGCTCCTTCGGCCGCGACATGCCGATCTCGGGGTGGAGGTTCAGATAGTGGTGAAGGCTCGTCGTGCCGCACTTGAGGCCGCCGATCACGATCAGGTTCGGCAGCGCGCCCTCGGTGCCGCGCCTGCGCGCCTTCCCGGCCTTCTTCCGCTCGGCCGCAAAGCGCTCGTGCGCGCGGGCAACCATGGCCTCATCCGCTGGATCCCGAGGGGTCAGACCCTTCATAGAACGCTCATATTGTGAGGGGTCTGACCCCTCGGGGTTAACCCTTGGCGCCGAGTCGTGCTGCGGCGTCGCGGAAGGTCTTGACCTCCGCGGTCGGCTTCGCGCGGCCTTCGAGCTTCTCGCCGTGGCGATTCACCCAGATCACGGGCACCTTCAGTTTGAGCGCCGGGGCGACGTCGGTGGTGTAGCCGGAAGCGATGTGGACCCAGCCCTTCTTGGAGCCGAGGCGGCGTGCGCACTCCTTGAAGTGGGCCTCATCGGGCTTGTAAGAGCGGACCTGCTGGGCGGTGACGACGATGTCGAGCTCCGTGCGCAGGTGGCGGCGCGAAACTCCCAGGAGCTTGTCGTCGATGTTCGAAACGATGCCGACGTCGTAGCGGCCCTTGAGCCTGTCCATCGCAGCGTTCGCCTCGCGGAAGGGCGCCCAGTGGGGGACCGAATCGGGGACGAACTGTGCGCGTGACGGCTCCAGCTCCCAGCCGATCTCGCCTGCCACCTTGACGACGGCGCGGCGAAGAACCTCGGCGTAGAGCTCGTACGAGCCGGACATGATCTCTGCCTGCACTTCGACGAAACGGGCTAGGAAGGCTTGCTCGTCCAGCGAGATGCCGTCGCGCTTGGCTTCCTTGCGGAAAGAGTCGAGGAGGCCCTTCTCCCAATCGATCAGGGTTCCATAGCAGTCAGTGGTGACTGTTTTGATCTCCTTGAACTTAGGTAGCGGCATGAAGGGCGGGGGATTATGGCAGGGAGCCTCCGTGCGGCCTTCGGCGTCGAATAAGCTGCCGCCCGCGCCGTCTGCGCCCCTCCCGATGGACTTACAGGAATACCAAGGAAAAGAGCTCTTCGCCAAGCACGGCGTGCCGACCACCGTCGGCCGCCACGCTGTGACGGTCGACGACGCCGTGGCGGCGGCCGAGGAGCTCGGCTATCCGTGCGTGGTGAAGGCCCAGGTCCGCATCGGAAAGCGCGGCAAGGCCGGCGGCATCAAGATCGCCTCGAACGCCGAGGAGGCCCGAGCGCACTCCGAGGCCATCCTGGGCATGGACATCCGGGGCTTCACCGTCCACGACCTGTGGATCGAGGGCGCGTCCGACATCGCCAACGAGTACTACGCCTCGATCATCCTCGACCGTTCCGAGAAGAAGCTCATGGTGCTGCTCTCTCGCATGGGCGGCATGGACGTCGAGGAGATCGCCGAGAAGGACCCCAACGCGATGGTCAAGCGCCACATCGAGCCAGGCAAGGAGCTTGATCTCGAGCTCGGCCGTGAGCTTGCGCACGAGGCGGGCCTGGATGACGACGTCGTGGACGGCGTCGCCGAGATGCTCCAGGGCCTTGCCAAGGTCGCCGTCGCCGAGGACGCGACGCTGATCGAGATCAACCCGCTCGTCGTCACCGCCGATCGCAAAGTCATCGCGCTCGACGCCAAGGTCACGATCGACGGCAACTCGATGTTCCGCCACGCCGAGCTCGCCGAGCTCGACGACTCTTCGGCCGAGGACCCCCAGGAGGCGATGGCCAAGGAGCGCGGCCTTACCTACGTAAAGCTCGACGGCAACGTCGGGATCCTTGGCAACGGCGCCGGCCTATGCATGTCCACGCTGGACGTCGTCGCGCAGGCAGGCGGCGACCCCGCGAACTTCCTCGACGCCGGAGGCGGCTCCAAGGCCGAGGCGATCGTGAACGCGCTCGAGGTCATCACCTCAGACGAGAAGGTCACCGCGGTCCTCTTCAACATCTTCGGCGGGATCACCCGCTGCGACGAGGTGGCCAAGGGCATCATCGAGGCGACCAACCAGATCGGCCTGACGCTGCCGCTGGTCGTCCGCCTGGACGGCACCAACTCCGAGGAGGGCCTGAAGCTCCTCGCCGAGGCCGGCCTCGAGAACCTTCATAACGAGAAGACGATGCTCGGCGCCGCGGCGCGAGTGGTGGAGCTGGCAAACCCATGAGCATCATCGTCAATAGTGAAACGAAGCTCGTCGTCTCCGGCCTCACCGGCCGGGAGGGAACCTTCCACGGCCTACGCAACCGCGACTACGGCACCGACCTCGTCGCCGGGGTCACGCCCGGCAAGGGCGGCCAGGACGTCGACGGCGTCCCTGTCTTCGACACGATCGCCGAATCGGTCACCGAGGCCGGCGCCAACACGTCGATGGTCTTCGTGCCGGCGCGCTTTGCCGCTGCCGCCATCGACGAGGCGATCGACTCGGGCGTTCACACGGTGATCGCGATCACCGAGGGCATCCCGGTCCACGACATGCTGAAGACGTACTGGAAGGCCCGCGAGGCCGGAGTCCGGCTGATCGGCCCCAACTGTCCCGGCGTCTTGAGCCCCGGTGAGGCAAACGTGGGGATCATCCCCGCCCAGTTCTTCGATCCGGGCCCGATCGGAGTCGTCTCCAAGTCGGGCACGCTGACCTACCAGATCGGCAACGAGCTGAAGCAGGCCGGCGCGGGCAACTCTTCGATCGTCGGCATCGGCGGCGACCCGATCGTCGGCTCCGACTTCATCGACATCCTCACCCTCTTCGAAGAGGACGACGCGACCGAGCTGATCGTGATGGTCGGCGAGATCGGCGGCGACGCGGAGGAGCGCGCGGCGGAGTTCATCGCCGATCGCATCTCCAAGCCGGTCGTCGGCTACATCGCAGGGTTCACGGCCCCTCCCGGCAAGCAGATGGGCCACGCCGGAGCGATCATCTCCGGCTCATCGGGCACCGCCCAGGCCAAGAAGGACGCGCTCGAAGCAAAGGGCGTACGGGTTGGCACCTCGCCGACCGAGGCGGCACAGATCGCCGTCGAAGTCCTGAACGCCTAGCCCCGGTGCCAGGCACGGTGCCTGGCACCGAGGGGCACCATCCGGCTCGCCGGGGTTGTAGGAGGTGATGGGACGCAAACCTCGCGAGAACCTGGCCGGCGGGATCTATCACGTCTTTGCGCGGGGAAATGATCGGCAGCAAATCTTCGACGACGATCTGGATCGAAAGACTTACCTTCTGATCCTTGGCGATGTTTGCGACCGGTTCTCGTGGGGTCGCCTCGGCTACTGCCTCATGAGTAACCACGTGCATCTGCTCCTTGAGACGCCCCAGGGCGATCTGAGTGACGGGATGCAGCGACTCCAGAACCGCTATGCAAAGCGGTTCAACCGTCGGCACGAGAGAACCGGCCATCTATTCGGTGAGCGCTTCGGATCGAGGCGCGTGGAAACTGACGAGCAGCTGATCGCGGTCACCAACTACATCGAGAGAAACCCGGTCGAGGCGGGCCTCTGCGCTGCACCCGAGCTTTGGCCGTGGACTGATTGCGATATGGCGCGGAGGTTGTGCGAGGCCGGGCCGTACGGAGCTTCCACATTGCGCGCCGCGTAGGCGGCGTGGCGGTGCCAGGCGGCGTGGCGGTGCCAGGCACGGTGCCTGGCACCGGGGAGGGGGGTGGTTGAACCACCCCGTTAGGGGGTTTCCGATTGCGCTCCGACGGGGGATACTCCAGTCGCTAATGCAACAGTTGCCGAAGAATGTGATCAGGGCGTCTGTTGCAGCTTTCGTTGCGGCGCTGATCACCGGAGCTCCCGCGGCGCACGCGCAGTCCACGCAGCCGCCAGCCGATCTCGGGATCACGATCACCGACAATCCCGACCCGGTCGAGACCAACGCAAGCTTCCAGTACCAGTACGAGGTGCGAAACTTCAGCGGGCTGAACTTCGCCTATGGCGTCTCCGCCATCTTCGACATTCCGCACCACGTCGCGCTGCCTGGCGGTCCGCCAGGTGGTTGTTACCAGCCGGCGGGAGACAAGCTGGTCTGCGAGATGGGGCACATCGAACCCGGAGGCGTGAGATCCCGGAGCATCCCGGTCAAGCACCTTCTGAACGGACCGATTCAGTTCCAAGGGACGGTGCTCTCCGGTGTCCAGAGCGACCCGGTTCCTGGCAACAACACCGATTTCGAGACGACCACCGTGACCGGCCAGCAGGCTCCCAGCTGGACCGTTCAGGTGAACAGGGTCGGCCATGGCACGGTCAGGGGCCACGGGATCAGCTGCGGCGTCGACTTCAACCCGGGCCTTGACTGCACCGAGCCCTTCTCCGAGGGCGGGACGGCAACGCTGCGCGCGAACGAGTCCCGTGACTTCGTCGGGTGGGCCGGTGACTGCGCGTTTGCCGGAACCAACCCCGTCTGCTCGCTGCCCGTCACCGGCAACATGGACGTGACAGCACACTTCCTCGACACACCGCAGGCGCCCCCGATCGCCTCGGTCCAGACGAGCGGGGGGGGAAAGCTTGGGTCCATTTTCAAGTTCGACACCTCCGGCACGGCGAATGCGACCTCCACGGTCGTCAAGTTCAACCCACCTGGGCCGAGCAGGGGCCTCGGTGACTTCATCGTCCCGCCGGGCAACACCACCACAGGCGTGCGCCTCAACTCGCCGGGCGAGTACAAGGTCTCGGTCACGGCGACCAACCCCAACGGCACTTCAACCGATACGACCCTCCTGCAGGTCGACAGGGGCAAGGGCTTTCTCGGGAAGCCGCCTCCTGACGTGGCCTTCTCGGTCTCGGACCCGGCCAAGCTTCGACCGGGCCTTCCGGTCACGGACCCCTGCGCCATCAACGGCCAGCTCGTGGTTGGCGCTGTCGAGGCCCGGGGCTGCTTCAGCCACGCCGTCGATCCGGATCACCTCCCTGCGGCGGAGCGCCCCGTGGCGAACGAGTGGTGGACGCTGAATCAGATATTCGCCAAGGACGACACGGTTTGCCTCAACCAGGACGAGCTCCCGGCGCGATGCGCTGAGCTGGCCGCCGTCCAGGGACTCGAGGTCTACTACTCGCAAGACGTGATGATGATGAACGGGATGAAGGTGGACCCCGCTCCGGGCGCGGCGGTCGTGTTCTTCCCAGCCATCGGAAAGGTGGTCTCTTCAAACGCGAAAATCACCTTTACGGGCCCGGACATCCCGGCATTCCCCGCTCACAACGGCGCGCTCAACCTCAACGTGGGCATCGACGATGCCTCGGTGACGAGGAAGCCGATTCCGCTCTTCACCTTCAACGCTTCGCAACTGCCCGATATCGGCGGCTTCAAGATCGATGGGCAGATGAGCATCGCCCTCGCGCAGGAAGGCGCGCGCCGGTTCTCAGAGCTGGCGGTGAACATGACGCTGCCCGAGGAGTTCGCGACCTCGGCCGACACCCGACCGTCGGGCGCGGTGAAGCTGCAGGCAACCAACGACGAGGGCATCATCTTGTCGAACCTCGACCTCAGCGTTCCGGAGGCCTTCCTGGGTGGAGTGCGGTTGTCCAAGCTTGGCTTCACCTACAAGCACTTCGGCGAAGCGACTCAAGGCTGCGCCAGGAAGTGGTGGAAGGCGACCGCCGAGATCTACATCATCCCAGCCGGCGATGAGGACGGCGCAGGACTCAGCCTGGCGCCTCCGCCGGAGCGGAACGGAATCGCCTTCTGCGCCGGGGGATTCCACTCCGGAGGAGGGATCTTCACCTTCGGCGAACCGATCCCGCCGCCGCAGATCTTCCCTGGCGTCTTCCTCGACTCGATCGGGTTCAACATGCAGCTCAAGGACCCGACGGTTTTCTCGGGTGAGGCCAGCGTGACCGCGGCGAAGATCGTCAAGGCCACCGGAGGGCTCCTCGTTGCATTCGCAAGGCCCGATGCTCCGTATGTGATCAAGGCCGAGGACGGCGGCGACACCATGGCCCCGCTCGCCGGCACGAGGCTCGAGAAGACTTCGTTCGCGGTGGGCGGCTCCGTCGGCATGAAGCTTCCGGGAGAGGACAACGTCCTCAATCTGGGCAATGCGACCCTCCTCTACGAGTACCCCCATTACGTCAAGGCCGACGGTCTGGCCCGCATCAACACCTTCCTGTACACGCTTGAAGCCAGCGGCGGCTTTGAGGCCAACGCGTTGACTCGCCGCTTTGATGCCTTTGCCCGCGGCCAGGTCTGCCTTGCGGGCGGCATCACGATTGAAGGAGTAGGGGCCTGCGTTGCCGGCGAGGGCAGGGCCTCCAGCAAGGGGACATCAGCTTGCCTCATCATCATCGACGATGGGTTCGAGCCCGGCGTCGGCTACGCCTGGGGCGACACGCTCCCGCACATCTTCAACGGCATCACCGACGGGTGCAAGCCCAGCAAGTATTGGGAGCAGAACATCCGCGGCGCGCGGATTGCCGCGCAGCGCTTGCTCCTAGTGCGCGAGGCCGGACCACCAGCTCCTGTTCGCGGGGGAGCCGGAACCGGCCCGATCGCGTTTACGGTCAAGCCCGGCGACACCACGAAGAACGTGGAGCTCCACGGCATGGGCGGGGCGCCCGCGGTGCGGATCGAAGCGCCAAACGGCGAGATCAGCACCACTGTCCCGAACGAGATGCAGGTTGGCGATCACATCCAGAACCTGGCCTGGGAGGAGCACGACTACACCTGGGTCAGCGTCACGGACGGCGAGCCGGGCGAGTACCTCGTCACGCCACTAAACGGCTCCGTGCCGGTCAAGGGGATGTTCGAGACGCGCCCGACGCCGGATGAGGGCATCACAGCCAGTGTCACCGCGAGCCGCGGCGGCGAGCGTGAGCAGCTACTCCGCTACGACGTCGGCGAGGATCCTGGGCAGAAGGTCACCTTTGTCGAGCGGGGCGACGGCATCTGGAACGAGATCGGGACAGCTACCAAGGGCAAGGGGATCATCCCGTTCGAGTCGGGACTCGCGGCCGAAGGCGAGCGCGAGATCATCGCCCAGTACGAGGTGGGTGGGATCCCCGGTCCGATCGAGGTCCTGGACGACTACGACGCGCCGCCTCCGCCGACTGCCGGGCAGACCGACGGCGTGAAGGTCAAGCGCAAGGGCAGGAAGCTCACGATCAAGTGGAAGAAGACCGTGGACGCCGCCAACTACGGGGTAGTGGTCACCCAAGAGAACGGAATCCAGAAATCAAAGACGGTGTCGGCCAAGAAGCGCACGCTCAAGGTCCGCGGCATATCGCCGATCGAGGCGGGCACGGTGAGCGTCAGCGGAATCGGGCCGCTCGGCGACGTCGGCTCGGAGGACACCGGAACCTTCAAGGCGATCAAGAAGAAGCCGGACCGTCGCGTCCCTTACTCGAAGCTCGGCAAGGGCGGCCCAAAGCTCTGAGGTTGCCTCGTAGACTCGGCCGCCGATGGCCGACGACGTGATCTCATTTGCCCGCGGCGCTCCCAGCGCCGACATCCTGCCAGTCGAGGCTGTCCGCGAGGCCGCCGCGCAGGCACTCGAAAACGACTGGCAGCGCGCGCTCTCCTACGGCACGGGCAAGGGCCATCCGGGGTTGGGCGAGTGGATCGCCGGGCTGCACGACATCGACGCTTCGCAGGTCATGGTCACCAACGGCTCGATGGAAGGCGCGGCCTTCGTCTTTCAGCACCTGCTCGAACCCGGCGACCGTGTGATCGTCGAGCAGCCCTCGTACGACCGCACGCTGCTCCTGCTCGGCCGCGCCGGCGTTGAGCTCGTGCCCGTGCCGCTCGACTCGGACGGAGTTGACGTCTCGGCGGTCGAGGCTGCGCTCGCCGAGGGGCCGGTGAAGCTCGCGCACATCATCCCCAACTTTCACAATCCGGCAGGCTGCACGCTCTCCGACGATAAGCGAAAGCGCCTCGTCGAGCTCGCGGGCGAGCACGACTTCATCCTTTTTGAAGACGATCCCTACCGCCTCATCTCATTCGGAGGCGCGGAGCACGAGACGATGCTCTCGATGGACGAGGCCGGCAAGGTTCTCCATGCATCCTCATTTTCCAAGACGGTCAGCCCGGGCGTTCGCGTCGGTTACCTCGCGGGCGAGGCTGAGCAGATCGCCACCCTCGCCAAGCGCGCGGGCGAGACCTACATCTCGCCGAACATGCTGGCCGAGTCGATCGTCTTCGCGCTGTGCGAGTCGGGTGGTCTTGAGCGCAACGTCGAGTCCGTCAACGCCGCGCTCCGCGATCGCCGCGACGCGCTGGTCGAAGCGCTGTCGACGAGCATCCCGGAAGCGGACTTCGTTGTCCCGGAGGGCGGCTATTTCTTGTGGCTGACGCTCAACGACGACGTGGAAACCCCGAAGCTCCTCGAGGCGGCCAAGGCCGAGGGCGCCCCTTTCGTCGCCGGTCCCGATTTTCTGATCGAGGGCGGGCAGAACGCGCTGCGCCTGTCGTTCGCAAGCGTGCCCGCGGACCGTGTTGCCGAGGGCGTCGCGCGTATCGCGAAGGCGCTCGACGGCATGCGTTCAGCCGCCTAGGTACTGACAGAGCCGAGCCGGCCGGGTCTAGCGGCCGTAGCGGTCCGAGGAGAGCACGAGCTGCTCCGGGAGCGGAGCGCGCGGCTCGGGCGCAGGGTCAGCGCGAACCGAAACGGTCTCGGCGACGCTTCGCGACACGGTGTGGCTTCCCTCGGCTGACTTGACCGTGACCTCTTCTTCGTCAGAGGCCTCGAGCTCACCGTCGAGTCCAGGGTAAATGCCGGTCCGCTTCAGGTAGTGGAGGAGCTCTTCGGCCTCGTTTTCGAAGCGAAGGATCGTGACCTTCGCACCCAGTTCGACATCGGCGAGCAGGACCCCATGCTCGCGGATGCCCTCCACGATCGGGTGGCCGTGCGGGCAGGTCTTCGCGTCACCGATGGCGGCCAACATGCGCTCTTCGAGCACTGGCGACATCGCATGCTCCATCCGCTCGGCCTCCTCGTGCACTTCATCCCACGGGATTCCCAGGACGTCGGTGAGAAAGCGCTCAATCAACCGATGGCGGCGGACAATCGCCGTCGCCTCGTCGCGACCGGTATCCGTGAACGAAAGTGACTTGTCCTTCGCACGGCTGACGTAGCCGTCACGCTCGAGGCGACCGATCATCTCGTGAACGGTCGGCGGCGAGAGCTGCATGGCGCGAGCCACGTTGGCGCCCGTCAAGGGGAGACCGGCTTCCTCCAGCCAGAACAGGATCTGGAGGTACTCCTCTTCGGCAACCGTGGCGTGATCGTGAGCCATCACATCCGATCTTAGGGGTCAGCCCCGCGATTGTCCGCTCTGGACGAAGGGGCCATGCGAAGGGTCGGACCCCCACCGCATCTAAGCGCTCATGAGCGAGGCGACCACTGCTTCGTAGAAGCCGTCACCCATGGCACCTTCGGTCACGGTGACGTTGTCAAATCGCGGCAGCGCCTCGCGCAGCGCCTGGTCGTTTTCCGGCCCGTTCGCGACGCAGAAGAAGCGGCCAACGGACACCGACGACTCGAGGTCCTCGATCGAGTCTCCGATTGCGATGCAGCTGCCGGCGTCGTAACCGCGCGCCTGACGATGGAACTCGACACCCTTCGCCTTCGACGCTCCGCCCGGGACCAGGTGGTAGGCATGGGTAAATCCATCGATCGCATCCATCGGGTAGCCGATGACTCCGTTGTCGAGGAAACGAAGATCCACGTGCCCCTCCGCAACCAGGAGCTCGTTCACCTCGGCCGAGTCCACCTTGCCCCGCATGAGGAACGAGAGCTTTCGCCCCACCTCCCAGGGCGAGTGCCACTCGAGTGCCGGCCCGTATGTCTCGAACAGAAGCTCCGGAATCCCTGCCTCGACCATTCGCTCGTAAGGCGTCGAGTCGTCCGTAGGCTGCCAGTCGCCGGTCAGATAGCTCCACTCGCCGTCGATGTAGACGCCGCAACCGGCCTCGTAGATGTAGGACGTCCCGCCCATGAGCCTGGTGTCCGATTGGACCTCGGACTCACGGCGGCCCGACATCACGACTACCTCTACTCCAGCGCGGTCGCATGCCTGGAGCGCGCGGGCCTGCGCCAGCGAGAAGTTGCCCTCGGGATCGCGGAACAGCCCACCACGCGGGCCGAGCAAGGTGCCGTCGAGGTCGGTGTAGA
Source organism: uncultured bacterium (assembly GCA_963721645.1). Classification (GTDB taxonomy): domain Bacteria; phylum Actinomycetota; class Thermoleophilia; order Solirubrobacterales; family 70-9; genus JALZKA01. The sequence goes on from CAVRJK010000001.1 coordinate 78,881, forward strand.
CGCAGCGGAGTGCCATGGGGGTAAAGCTATGACACCATCAGACCCATGAGAAAACTCGCCGCCGTTCTCCTCTCGTTGGCCATCGCCCTTTGCTTGCCGGCCGCCGGAGGCGTCGCCGGGACTCCCGAGCACAAGATTGTCGCGAAGGGAAAGGCCGATAGCGGCAACGCGTTCGAGATCAACGCAAAGGTCAAGAACGGCGTGTCGAGTGGCGACGTGCTGTTCGAGACCACCTCCTTCGGTACGAAAGAAGGCGAGGCAGACTGCGTATTCGTGGATCACCGCAGGGCCGTCATCACCGGCGAGTTCTCCAACTCAGACGGCAACTACGTCGTCCTCTTACGAGATCGCCGCCGCAACGGCAAGGGCAAGAAGGATCTGTACTCGGCTTGGATCACCGGCCCGCACGACTGCGCCACCGCGGGCTCCGAGGAGCCCTTCGCCGGCAGCGAGACGCCGATCAAGAAGGGCGACATCAGCGTCCGTTAGCCCAGCGGAAGGAAGGGGCGCCCAATTCCCGGCGGTAGGTTGAACCCGTGACCGTCTGGAGACTTTCCGAAGGGCGCGAGCTCAGCTTTCCGCCGTCCGTCGCCGCCGGGGTCGTGAACGTCACCGCCGACTCGTTCTACTCGGGCGCGCGGAGCGTCACTCCCGAGCGGGCGGTCGAGGACGGGTTGCGCCTGGCCGAAGCCGGCTTCGATCTCTTGGACGTGGGAGCCGTCGCGGCGCGCTCCGGGCCGCCGGTCGGGGCAGCTGCCGAGATCGAGACTCTGGTGCCGGCGATCAGGGGCCTCGTGGAGCGCTCGGGCTTGCCGGTCATGGCCGACACGTTCCAGCCCGAGGTCGCGCGGGCGGCCCTTGATGCCGGTGCCGTTGCGATCAACGACATCTCGGGCGGGTCGGCCGAGATGTACGGGTTGGTTGCCGAGCGCGGTTGCGGCTACGTCCTGATGCACATCGAAGGGCCGCCGCGGGTGGACCGCAAGCCGCCGGTCTACGGGGATGTGGTTGCGCACGTCACAGAGTGGTTCGCCGAGCGGATCGAGCGCCTGGAGGCGGCGGGGGTGGCCGCCGAGCAGATCGCGATCGACCCGGGTCCCGACTTCGACAAGGGTGTGGACGACACGATCGAGCTGGTGGGGCGAATCTCCGATCTTCAAAAGCTGGGAAGGCCGGTGATGGCTGCGATCTCGCGCAAGGACTATCTGGGAGCCGTGACGGCCGGCTCATGGGACGCACGCCCCGGCGCGGATGAGCGGGGCGCCGCAACGCTGGCGGCGACGGCGCTAGCGACCGCACAAGGCGCAGAGATCCTGCGCCTGCACGACCCGGAAGCGCTCGATGCGATGCGCGTGGCGGAGGCGATCGTCCGTGGCTGAGCTCTCGCGAGCCCTGGGCGCCCCGGACGCGAAACAGAGGAGCCGACAGGATGTGCTGGATCGCGCCTGGCGGAACGTGATCGCGAACGGTGCCGACGACGGGCGCCTTGTCACCACCTCGTTCGAGGAACGCCAGAGCGCCGTGAACGTGCCGTTTCCGTCGGATCTCCCGCCAGTCCTGGCCGAAGGTCTTCGCCGCGTCGGCATCGGGGGCCTCTACGCACACCAAAACGAAGCCCTGGGCGAAAGCGGTCGAGGGCATGTGATCTCGACCAGCGGGACCGCATCCGGCAAGTCGCTGTCTTTCAACCTGCCGGTGCTGGAGACGCTTGCGCTCGACCCCAAATCCCGCGCGCTCTACCTCTACCCGACCAAGGCACTGGCCCAGGACCAGGCGAGAAAGCTCTCGTCCTTGCAGCTCCCATATCTGCGACACGCGATCTACGACGGCGACACTCCCCGCGAGGATCGCCCGGGCCTTCGGCGCCGCTCGAACCTGATCCTCACCAATCCCGACATGGTGAACGTGGGCCTCCTGCCGCACCATCAGGGCTGGGGCGACTTCCTGGCGAACCTGCGCTGGATCGTCGTCGACGAGGCTCACACGTATCGCGGGGTCTTCGGCTCCCATGTCGCGAACGTCTTGCGCCGGTTGCGCAGGGTGGCCCGCCTCTATCGCGCCGAGCCGACCTTCCTTTTGGCCTCGGCCACGATCGCCAATCCGGGAGAGCTCGCCGAGCGCCTTGTCGGCGAGCCGGTCAGCGTCGTCTCGTCCGACGGAGCACCCAAGGCGGGCAGGCGGATCGTGATGTGGAACCCGCCCGTGATCGACGAGAAGACGCAGCGCCGCCGCTCGACCCTCTCCGAGGGCGCGGAGCTCCTGGCCGATCTCGTCACCGAGGACATGCGGACGATTTGCTTCTTGCGCTCGCGCAAGGGGATCGAGCTGATCCTGCGCTTCGCCCGTCTGCGTCTCGAGGAGCGTGGGCGCGAGGACCTCGCCGCGCGGATCGCCCCCTACCGCGCCGGCTACACCGCTCAGCAGCGCCGCGAGATCGAGCATCGCCTCGTCTCGGGCGATCTCTTGGGCGTGGTCGCAACAGACGCCCTGGAGCTGGGGATCGATATCGGCGAGCTCGACGCCTCGATCTGCGTCACCTTCCCCGGCACGGTCGCGAGCCTGCGCCAGATGTGGGGGCGAGCGGGCCGCCGAACGGAAGGCCTGGCCCTCTACGTCGCGGGCGAGGACGCCCTCGACCAGTTCTTCTGCCGTCATCCGGACGAGTTCCTCGACCGCCCGGTCGAGGCGGCGATCCTGGATCACCAGAACCCTCACATCCAGACCGGGCACATCCTTGCCGCCGCGCACGAGGCGCCGCTCGGCGGCAGCGAAAGTCAGCCGGGCGGCGCCGACGACACGATCCTGGGCGACGGCTGGCGCGACCGCGCCGACGAGCTGGTTGCCGCGGGCGAGCTCCGCCAGACCAACGATCGCCGCTACGTGCCGCGCGACAAGGGCTTCGTTGCCGGGCGCATCTCGCTCCGCTCGGCATCGCTCGATTCGGTTGCCGTGATCGACTCGACCTCCGGCGAGATGCTCGGCTCGGTTGAGGCAGAGCGGGCCTTCTCGACGATCCACCCCGGCGCGATCTACCTACACATGGGGCGCTCATATGAGGTGCGCGAGCTTGACGTCGACGGACGGCGCGCGATCGTCGAGCCCTTCGACGGCGACTGGTACACGCAGCCGAAGAAGGAGACCAACGTCTACATCGACGCGATCGGCCGCAAGGCCGAGCCGGACGGAATCCACAAGGGCGTCGAGCTGTATACGGGCGAGGTCTCAGTCTCCGAGCAGGTGATCGCCTACCAGCGAAAGACCGTCAAGGACCAGGAGGTGATCGACCTCACCGCTCTGAACCTGCCCGAGCAGAACTTCCAGACCAGAGCGCTCTGGTACGTCCTGCCCGACGTACTGGCGGGGCCCGAGGCGCTGCCGCCCGACGTACAGCTGGGAGCCCTTCACGCTGCCGAGCACTCGCAGATAGCTGTGCTGCCCCTGCTCGCCATGTGCGATCGCTGGGATATAGGCGGACTCTCCACAAACGTCCACTTCCAGACCGGGCTGCCCACGATCTTCATCTACGACGGCCACCCCGGCGGGGTGGGGATAGCCGAGCGCGGCTTCGAGCGCTTCTCGGAGCTCGTCGGAAACGCGCTCCGCCTCGTCTCGGAATGTCCGTGTGCATCGGGGTGTCCGTCGTGCGTTCAGAGCCCGAAGTGCGGGAACCTGAACGAGCCCCTTCACAAGGCAGGGGCGATCGAGTTGATGGGCGGGATCCTGGGGCGCCGACCTCGGCCCTCAACTCCGCAGCGCTGATGCACCGGCGCTTCCGAGGCGCACCGACCGCCGCTCTTCACGCGCCCGCTGGGGAGATCAGCGTGGTCCTCGCCCAGGGATTTCGCCGCCGGCTTCTTGGGCTCATGGGCCTCGAGCCCGAAGAGATCGAGCCACTTCTCTTCCCGCGCTGCCGCTCGATCCACATGCGCTTCATGCGAACGCCGATCGACCTCGTGTGGTTGTCGGTCGAAGGCAGCCACGGGGTGGTGGAGGAGGCGGTCGAGACACTGCCGCCTGGTCGCCACGCGCGAGCGCCGCGAAACGGCTCACCCAGACGGAACACCGCTGCGCTCGAGTTGGCGCCCGGAGAGGCGCGGCGCCTGGGGCTGAGCTCTGGGGCCGCTCTGACGTTGCGCTGATCCCGCAAGTGCAGAGTTGATCGCCGTAGACGCGGGTAACCCTGCTTCGGAGTGGTCAGCTGCGCTGCATCAGGGCCAGGAGCTTTGTCGCCGTGCCCCAGCTTCGAATGGTCATGCTCTGGTACTCGGGCTTTCCAACCACCCGGCCCATGCGGCTGCTGGTGGCCTTCTCGGTCAGGCGAGAGAAGTAGAGGACGCGGGAGCCCTCCCACAGGCGGTCGACGCCCTCCTTGGTCTCCATCGCGGAGACCGCGCGCTTCACCGTCAGGAGAGGGAACAGGAAGATCACGTCGCAACGTTCGGATTCACCGCCGAAGCCGCGAGGGGCTTCATCGACCACACGCTTCACCTGGGCGCGGGTGAGGAGGACGATCTTCAGCTCCAGGCCGAGTTTCTTGGTGAGGTCCGCCTCGAGTCTCTTGGTGAGCTCCGCGCGCGACTGGCGCGGCGCCCTGAAGATGAAGTTGCCGCTGTTGATGTAGGTGGCGACGTCGGCAAGGCCCATCTCTTCGAGCGAGTCCCGAAGCTCGCTCATCTTTACGGTGTTCTTGCCGCCGACGTTGATGCCGCGAAGGAGGCCGAGGTACTGAACGCCGGCAGCCACGGTCAGCGCCCCGGACTCCTGACAAGCGCGACGCCGCCGAACCCATACGGCTCACCTGCGTTGTGGAGCAGCCGCTCTTGAGCGTCCTTCGGGCCGAGGTCCTCCTCGAGGACGAGGCCGAATTCTTCGACGAACTCGGCGGCCCTGCCTCGCGGGATGCCGAACTTGAACGGCTCTCCCCCGGACGTGACGCGCTTGCGTAGCTCCGACGCGCCGTGGAAGGAGTCGTCGCCGTCGAGCATCTCCTTCCATAGGTAGTCGAAGCAGATGGCGCTGCCGGCGCCGGTGCCCGAGGCGAACCAGCGGAGGCTCTCGGCGACTCCCTCGGGCTCGAGGTACATGGTGACTCCCGACCACAGGACGATCGAGCGGGCCTCGGGGTCGAAGCGGTGAGCGGCGAGGCGCTCACCCACGGATTGGGTGTTGAAGTCGACATGCACGTAACTCACGTGTTCGGGCATCTCGCCGAAGATCGCCATCAGGCGTTCGGCCTTGACCGCGGCGGTGACGGGATGGTCCACCTCGAAGAGCGCCACCGAGCCGAGCGCGTCCCGCATGCGGTAGCACCGGGAGTCCAGCCCGGCCCCGAAGATCACGACCTGGGCCGCGCCGTCGCGCACCTCCTCAAGGAGAACATCGTCCATGTGCCGAGTGCGCGCGAGTTCGAACCAGAGCGCCCCCGGGAGGATGCGCTCGATGATCCTCGGGCTGAGGTGCCGGACGAAAGGCACCTTGGCGAGCGCGCTCGCCTTGAGTCCCGGCGCGATGAAGTCCTTTGCCATGTAGTCGGGGTTCCGAAGCTCGGGATCGCGAAGCGTCGCGCCCGCGGCTCGTAGCGCGCAGGCGCCCTCGGCGGTCGAGCGCGCCATGCGACTTTGTGCGGCATCCCCGAGCGCCATCGGATGGGACGCTATCGCGACGCTCGTGGATCTGTCCACGCGGGAGGAGCGCAAACTCACATGGGTGGTTAGTCCCGCCGTCCGGCGCTAGCCTGTCGGGTCGGGTCAGGCGAGATAGCTCAGTTGGTAGAGCACACGACTGAAAATCGTGGTGTCCCCGGTTCGATTCCGGGTCTCGCCATTCCGCTGGTTTCGCTCGTCAGCTGCCTGCGAGCGCGCCAGCGTAGACCTGCCAGGCCAGGGCCGACTTCGCGGTGAGGCTGAGCACGATGTACGCGCGCTCGCCAAACAGGTAGCTCCGCCAACGGCCGACCTGTTTGTACTGGAGCCACATGTTCACCGCGAAGAGCGAGAACAGGGCCAGCAGGCTTATGAAGATGACGAGCACGAAGCTCGGGACTCCGCCGGACTCGGCATTGCCGCGGGCAAGCTGCGCGCCGATCACGATCCACGGTGCAATCCCAGCCAGTGCTCCGAGCCGGAAGGGAAGCCAGTCGGCGTCCTCGCCCGGTTTCGAGCCCCGCTCCATCAGGAGGCCGAAGAGGATCATTGCGGCGTTCGCTGCAAACAGGCCGATCAGAGCGCTCAGCTCCCAGGTACCAGCAAGCATTGCGATCAGCACCACCATCAACGACGCGCTCAGCGCGTACTCGGACCATCGCGCGTAGTTGATCCCGCGCCCCAGGTTTCGCTCGTACCACGGGCGCACGCTGGGGCTCGCGACGAGCAGATGATCGACGGCGGCCAGGTAGAGGAAGACTGCGACCGCCGGCGCGATTGGAAGGTGAAAGAGCGGATCTCCCAGCGTCAGATCGGCCGCGCCCGGAGGTCCGTCGATCCAGCTGGCATAGACCGGCAGATCGACGTCGGAAGCAATCACGAGCAGCAGGGTCGCCTGGACGGCATGGACGATCCCGACCCCAAGGTTCCAGCGCCGCAGGCGCCTCGCTTCTTCAGCCGGAATGGGGCCGCTGTCGTCGGTCACTCAAACCAGCATGTCAGGGTCACGGCCGGGGGCCATTGGCGACTGGGCGACTTCCATGCCGTCCCCGGCCACGTCACCGACGAGCAGCTTCCCCGCACGATTCGTGGGTAGGTTCCGGGCATGGTCTCCGTCAAGCCCTCGATAGCGGACCGCAAGCCACTGCAGGCGCTCAAGGGAGTCGCAGGGGCCTACGGTCGATTGAAGATCGCCGACCACGCCGCCGCCCTGACGTACTTTTCGATCCTTGCGGTCTTCCCGGGGATCATCGTCTTCGTCTCCCTGCTGGGGATCTTCGGCGACCAAGGCACGATCGATTCGTTCATTCAGATCATCGAGGACCTGGCGCCTGGTGACGCCGCGTCCACCTTCGAGGGAGCGATCGAAGGTGCGGTCAACTCGAGTGCCGCCGGCCTCGCATTCGTGATCGGCGTCGCGCTCGCCCTTTACAGCGCGTCGGGGTATATCGGTGCCTTCGGCAGAGCGACGAATGACATCTACGAGGTCTCCGAGTCACGGCCGTTCTGGAAGACGCTTCCTCGCCAAGTCGCCCTGACGGCGTTCCTCATGGTCGGCTTGGCGGCAACGCTTTTGGCCCTCGTCCTGACTGGGCCGCTTGCCGAGTCGATCGGCAACGTGATCGGGGTCGGCGAGACCGCTCTCGCAGTCTTCTCGATTGTCAAATGGCCAGTTCTTGCCGCGGTCGTATCGATCCTCTTCGCGGTCCTCCTGCACGAGGGCCCCAACGTGGACCGGCCGTATCGCGAACTGGTGCCGGGCGCCTTCCTCGCAACATTCCTGTGGCTGATCGCCTCCAGCGGCTTCGCCTTCTACGTCGCCAACTTCGGCTCGTACGCCGGCACCTACGGCTCGATCGCGGGCGTCATCGTGTTTCTCATCTGGCTTTGGATCTCGAACCTGGCCCTGCTGGTGGGCGCAACCTTCAACGTCGAGCTCTCGCGGAGCGGCACGCTCATCACTGAGTCTGAGTCGATGGCGGGCGACGAGCCTGCCCAGCGCCCGCCGGGAGCGACAGCGCTCTAGCTCGGGGTCATCGCTTCGACGATCGCCCGTACGTGCCGGTGGTCGGTGCCGCAGCAGCCTCCGACGACGTTCAGGTTCGGCAGCACCCCACGCAGCGCCGCGTAGCGGGCCCCCAGGTCCGGTGGGTCGCCTTCGTCGAGCTCGGTCGCCTCGTCGAGCTCGGCATGGCTCTTTGTGGACGAGTTGGCCCGCAGACTCCGGATGCGCTCGCGCCACTGTCCCGCGGTCTCGAGCACGGCGTCGAAGTGCGTCGGATGCGCGCAGTTGATCCCGAAGTAGGCGGGGGCATCGCCGGTCGCATCCACAACTGCCGCGATCGCATCGCCCAGTGATTCTCCGCTCGGTAGGCGCCCATCGGTCTCCACCGTGAAATGGATCGCAGCCGGGATTCCGGCGTCCGCGGCAGCGCTCGCCACACCGATCGCCTCGTCCGAGTAGGTCATCGTCACCGCGCTGACCATGTCGGCAGCCGTGTCGGCAAACGTGCGAATCTGAGTCGAGTGGTACTGCGCTGCCTCGTCCGAGCTCATCAGGACCGCCGGGTTGTAGCCGTCGTCCTGCGGACCGACCACGCCGTTGAGGACGACCGGCGTGGTGGGAGACTCGAAGCGCTGCCGTATCTCTTCGATCAACGCGATGCCCTTGCGGTTGAGGCTGTCGAGCTCCTCGTTCGAATAGCCGAGTTCAGTCGCCCAGCGCGGGCTTGCGCGCCAGGTCGGCGTGTCGAGTACCAGGCCTGAACCACTTTCCGCGGCGATCGCGGCGTAGGGCTCGTAATAGCTCCGCAGCGCGCTTCTGCCCTCCTCGTCCGAGAGCAGACCGAAAGCTGCGAAGAGCGGAAGGTCGAGCCCTTCGTGAAAGACGAGGGTGGTCTCGAGGCCGCCGTCGGTAACGAAGAGATCGCCCTCCAGCTGGGGCAGATGGTTGCGGTGAGTCATGCGCTGATTGTGCCGGAAGTGGCTCGTGTCAGGTAAGAAGGCCGCAAAACGACTCCCAAGGTGAAGTGACCGTCCGATTCCCTCTTTACCTTGGCCCCAGATGAACCCTCGACTTGCAGTTCAGCCCACGCTCGGATCACCGGAGCCCGAGCACGCAGCGCGCGTGTTCCTCTCCGATATCGCTGACGGCGACGCCGTTGCCACCGCGTTCGCGGTGCGCGAGCGCAGCCGGATGACCCGCCGCAACGGCGACGACTTCGTAAAGCTCATTCTCGGCGACCGGACCGGCACCGTAGAAGCTGTCGCCTGGGAATCCGTCGACGAGTGCTTCGCCTGCACGGCGCCCGGGGCAGTCGTTTTCGTCGAAGGCCGGTTCTCGGTCCACCAGCGCTACGGGCCGAAGATCACGATCGAGTCCATCCGCGCGTCCACGCCGGGCGAGTACGCGGAGAGCGATCTGGTCGAGAGCTCACCGATCTCCGGCGATCTGCTCGAGACCGACCTGCGTGACCTCCTCGCGACGATTCGCGACCCCCAGCTCACTGAGCTCCTCGACCGGTTCTTCGGCGAGGGAACCGAGAATTGGGAGCGCTTCCGGGTCGCGCCGGCGGCGAAGTTCTACCACCAGGCCTATGTGCACGGACTGCTCGAGCACGCGCTCTCGGTCGCGCAAGCGGTAAGCGCCGCAGCGGCCGCCTTCCCCGGGATCGACCGTGACCTCGCGGTCACCGGCGCGCTCCTTCACGACATCGGCAAGACGCAGGCCTACAACGACGATCCGCTCGCGATCGACCTGACCGACGCGGGACGTCTCCTGGGCGAGATCCCCATCGGCTACTACCTGGTGCGCCGTCAGATCGAGTCGATCGAAGGCTTCGATCCCGAACTGGCCCAGGCCGTTCTCCACATCATTCTCGCCCACCACGGAACCCACGAGATGGGGTCGCCGGTGGTACCCGCAACACGCGAGGCCACCCTCGTCCACATGATGGACAACCTCGGTGGCAGGCTCGGCAGCTTTGACAGGATCGAGCGCGAACTGACCGAAGGCCAGAGCTGGTCGAAGTTCGACCGCGGACTCGACTCGGCCGCGTACTTTCCCGCGCGTCGCGCGGCCTGACCCAGGGCTTCAGCCGCCGAAGCGTTCTACGCAGCGCTGGAGCTTGTCGGTGTTCTGGCCGGCCCTGGTGACGCAGTCCACGAGCTTGTCCTGCTGCCCTTGGCCGCTGTCGCCGAGGGCATCGTTGATCTGATTCTGGATGTCGGAGGGGAAGGTGTCGAACGTCTCCTCGAGACCGCCGGGTACGAACTGGTCGAAGGCGTCGTTGGTTGTGTCGAGGATCGGCTTGACGAAGAAGAGGTAGACGGCTCCCAGGATCACGACCGTGGTCACGATCTTGATGATCGGGTTGATGATGGTGCCAGCGCCGATCATGGTCGCTACGGGAAGAGGAGCCGGTCTGCCAGATCGCGGCAACGCTGCAGGTCGCGGACATCGAAACCCGCGGCCTCGACGCACTTTTCCACCTGCGCCGCTTCCGCGGACTTACCCTGCGCGCTCAAGCTGTCCGCGTAGGAGAGCGAGAAGTTTCGGGGCGATTGCCCTGCGGTAATGAGCTCGTGGCCGAACTCATCGCACTTCTCCATCGCCTTCGCGTCCTTGTCGGCCTGCCGCACGCAGTTGGTCACCTCGCGAGCGGCTTCCGGCCATTGCGAGCGAAGGCTCGAAGCAAAAGACCCGGCCCGGTCCTTGGCGAAGTTGAGGTCGAACTCTGCGCTCGCCTGATTGGCGCTGTTCAGCCCCTGGCGGACCTGCTGCCCGACGCTGCCCGAGATCTCCTCGGTCGTGTCGAGGATCGGCTTCAGGACGAAGATGTAGATCGCTCCGAGGATCGCCACTGTGGTGACAATCTTCAGGATCGGATTGATAATGGTTCCGGCGCCGATCAAGACATTCCCCCTCCGGGTTGCGGGTTTCGGCACCTTACCGCTTCAGGCGTGACGCAAACTGGGCGAAATTCGACTGAGCGCACCCCGGTCGGACCCCCATGCCGCCAATATCCTGATGCCCGTGGCCAAGGACACCGAAAAGCTGATCCGCCAACTCTCGCTGATCTCGTTCCTCATGGCCAACCGGCGGCCTGTTTCGGCGCTCGAGATCAAGCGCGAGGTCGAGGGTTACAGCTCGATGAACGAGGACGCGTTCGCCCGCCGCTTCTACGCGGATCGGGCCGAGCTCGAGAGCCTGGGCATCTCACTGCAGGTCGAAAAGCCCGCCGAGGGATTCTTCGAAGCGGAGCTCTACGCGCTCCCGCCCGAGAACTACTACCTCCATCCGATCGAGTTCACCGACGGTGAACTGGCGGCTTTGCGGACCGCGCTCAGCCTCCTCGACGGTGAGTTCGCCTATGCCGAGCCGCTGCGCCTGGCGCTCCAGCAGGTTTCGTGGGGCCGACCAAGCCCGCTGAACGAGGGCGAGGACGTGCCGATCGACGTGCGCCTTTCGACCAACGGGGGCGGCAAGGAGCTGTCGCAGCGGCTGGCGAAGATCGAGACGGCGATCTCGCGGCGCAAGCGAATCGAGTTCAGCTACTACACGATGCAGCGCGACGAGGTCTCGGACCGCAAGGTCGATCCCTATCACCTTGTCTTCCGCGACAGCCAGTTCTATTTGATCGGTTACTCGCACGAGCGCGACGCGGTGCGCATCTTCCGGCTCAGCCGTATCAAGGGCAAGGTGTCCTACGCGTCCAAGGCCGAGCACGACTTCGGCCCTCCCGAGAACTTCGACCGCCGCGACTACGCCTCGCGTGCCGAGTGGCAGATGGGCGAGATCGCGGGCACCGCCCAGGTCTTCGTCCGTGAGCGGATCGCCTGGCTCGTCGAGCGTGACTTCGGCAAGTACGGCTCGATGCGAAAGGTCGCAAAGCAGGACGGCATGAAGGGCCGCGGAATGGTTTATGAGACGGACTACGCGTCGATCCGCCAGCTCATCTCGTGGGTCCTCTCATGGCGAGAGAACGCACAGTTGATCGCTCCGTCGGATGCCGCCACAGCCGGCGCCGAGCGCACCGGGATCCTGCGTGACCGTCATCGCGGCGCCTTCGAAGTCGCTGAGATCGTCGCCCGCCCCGTGCTGGAGGCGGAGGGCCGTCCTTCCCGCTCGACCGGTACGCGCGGTCGCGGTGAGGCGGTGATCCGGCCCGAGCGCTTCGCCCGTCTCGTGACTCTCGCCGGCCTCATGATCGGCGCGGCTCGCGAAGGCACGACCCTGTCGGTCGCGCACTGCCTGCGCGAGCTCAACATGGACATGGGGGAGCTCCGTGAGGACATCGATGTGCTGAACGTCGTCAACTTCGGCGGCGGCACCTACGTCCTTTACGCCGAGATCGTCGGCGACCAGATCGAGGTCGATCCCGACACCTACGGCGACAACTTCGACCGACCCGCCCGCCTGCTGCCGCTGGAGGCGAAGGCGCTCGTCGCAGCCATCGACCTGTTCGGCGACCATCTGCCGCAAGCAGGCCTTGCCACAGCGCGCGGAAAGATCGTCGAGGCATTGGGCCATGACCCATCCGAGGAGGGCCTCGAGATCGCGCCCGGACGTGACGACTCCCACGTTGTGCGGACTGTCAACGAGGCGATCCACATGAACCGGATCCTCGAGCTCCACTACTACAAGGAGAACGAGGACAAGTTCGTCGAGCGCCGCGTCGAGCCGTATCAACTCGTGAACGGGCCCGAGGGCTGGTACCTCGGCTGCTACGACCTCGGCCCCTCCGACACGCGCCACTTCCGCCTTGACCGGATGAAGGAGGCGAACATGACCGATGAGGTGTTCGAGTCTCGCGAAGGCATCGACGAGCGCCTTGCCGAGCAGGAATGGCTTGCCCACGGCGAGGTCTCCAGCGCGGGAGTCGCCCGCGTGTGGGTCGCTCCCGAGCGGGCGCGCTGGCTTCGCGAAGAGCGCACCGTCGTCGAGGAGCTGGCCGACGAGGCAGTTGTCGTCGAGATGCCCTACGGATCGCAGGAGTGGCTGGTCCGCGAGATCCTGAAGGGAGCCGGCGACCTGGTGGTCTTGGAGCCTGACGATGCGCGTGAGGCGGTCTTCGCCGCCGTCAAGGAAGCAGCCTGAGGGACGCGGTGGCGGGCGATGCTCCGCCAAGCGGCGACGACTTCACCCGGATTCGGGCCGACAACCCGGGCCCCATGACCCTCACGGGTACGAATACCTACGTCGTCGGCCGCGGGCCTGCGTGGGTGATCGATCCTGGACCCGACGACGCCGCGCACATCGATGCCGTCAGGGCCGAGGGCGAGGCGCGTGGCGGAATCGGGGGGGTGTTGCTGACCCATTCGCATGCCGACCACTCCGCGGGGGTCGAGCGCCTTGGCGCGCCGCTCAGGTGGGGTGCGGTGAGTTCGATGGACGAGATGAGTTGGCAGCCCGATCCCGATCGCCGTCCGGCAAATGATGCACCGCAGGAGTTCGAGGTGATCCCCACGCCGGGACATGCGGCCGACCACGCATGCTTCGTTTGGCAGGACGTCTGCTTTTGCGGTGACCTCATCCTGGGTGAGGGCTCGACGATCGTGCCCGCCGCGGAGTTCGGCGGGTCGCTTGCCGACTACCTGTCGTCGCTTGAACGCGTTCGGGCCACTGAAGCAACGCTCTTCGCGCCCGGCCACGGGGAGTGGATCACCGATCCGCTGACCAAGATCGACGGCTACGTCGCGCACCGGGCCGAGCGCGAGCAGAAGCTCCTGGTCGCGCTCAACAGCGGTGAGCGCTCACGCGAAGCGCTCCTCGACGATGCATGGGAGGACGTGCCGAAGGTGTTGCGGCCGGCCGCCGCCATTGCGATGCAGGCTCACCTGGAGAAGCTCGAGGCGGAGGGTCTCGTCGACACAGGCGCCCTCGGCGCGTAGCCGGGGTTACTGTTCGATCCATGTCCGACGCACGCATGGCGGTCGTCGAGGTCTTCCTGGCCTCGTGGAACCAGCATGACCTTGCGCCCGTCCTCGCGATCGTGGGCGAAGACTTCGAGTACGTGAATCCCCCCAACGCCGTGGAGCCGGGCGTTCGGCGCGGGCCGGAGGGACTCGGCTACGTGATGAAGACACAGTGGGACGCTCTCGGTGAAGACTCCCGGCTGGAGATCGATCGGATTCATGCCCAGGGCGAGGGGCTGGTCACCGAGGGGCGGGTGTCGCGCGGCATGCCTGGAAGCGACGCACGGGTCGAGAACAAGATCGTCCTTGGTTGGACCTTCGCCGCTGATCGGCTGATCCGGCTCGAGGTTCTCGGCGCCGGATCGTCCTATGGCGACGCGCTGGCCAAGGCGGGCATCAACGACGGCCCAAGCGACTAGGTCGTCTTCTCGCAGCCGGCGATGTCGTCCTTGTTATCGACGTCAGCCCTGTCTTTGCCCGGGCCGCAGTTCACGTTGTCCGCGCGCCCGTCATCGGCCTTGATGACGTCAGCGCCGGACCCCGCCCGGATGTTGTCGAAGCCCTTGTGTCCTCGAATTGTGTCCGCCCCGGGTCCTCCGCTGACGGTCACGTCGATCAGCTTGCCGAGCGGCTTGTATGACTCTTGACCCTCCTCGGTCTCGAGGCCCTTGGCGTCGAAGCGCACCGAGTCGTCGCCGGGCCCGAGGCTGCTGGAGACCGAGAGCCAACCGCCGGTGTCGGCGCCACACGCGACTGATGACGGGCCCTCTCCTTCGGTCGAGGTGTTCTCCGCCTTCAGCACGTCCTGATCCGGAGAGCCCGGCAGCGCCGAACCGGGCTCGAACGCGATCCCCCAGGAAATCTTGTCTCCGGCATCCCACCAGTTGTCCGAGAAGGCGGTTCCCTTGGCGGGGTTGCAGCCGTGGTTGCCTCCGCGGCGGACCTCCGCCGCACCTCCGAGCGACGGGAGAATGAAAGCGGTCGCCGCTCCAAGCGCCACGAGTCCGCCGATAAGCCTCCCCTGCATGCGTTCAGAATACGTCTCCGCGCTCTAGTCTGCAACCCGTATGAGCCGTCGCGACCAGATCACCCTCTCGCCCGAGGAGCAGGGTCAGCTGCTCGACGAGGAGCGCGTCGTGATCGTCTCGTCACACGGTCCCCGCGGCTGGCCTCATTCGATGCCGATGTGGTTCACGGTCCGGGACGGCGAGATCTGGATCTGGACCTACGCCAAGTCGCAGAAGGTCAGGAATCTTGAGCGTGACCCGAGGGCCACGCTTCTCGTGGAGACGGGCGAGGAGTACGTGGAGCTTCGGGGCATGCAGATCGAGGCGGAGGCGGAGATCATCCGCGACACCGATCGCGTGCTCGACTTCGGCAAGGATCTGACGATCCGTTACTCGGAGGGCATCGACTCGATCGAGGGAGATGCGGCAGAGGCGATGCGCGCCCAGGCGGCCAAGCGTGTCGCCATCCGCTTCACCGCGAAGCGGACGGCCACCTGGGATCACCGAAAGCTGGGCGGCACGTACTGATGGCGCGTAGCCTCCACGCATGGTGCCTGGCACGTCGCACGGTGCCTGGCACGGCATCGCCTGACCCCGGGTAGCCTCCCCGCCTCATGGATCCGCTCAAGGGACTCATCCTCTCAGGAGGCGCAGGGACCCGCCTGCGGCCGATCACACATACCTCGGCAAAGCAACTCGTGCCGGTTGCCAACAAGCCCGTGCTGTTTTACGGGATTGAGGCGCTGGTGGATGCCGGCGTCAGCGAGATCGTGATCGTGATCGCGCCCGAGACCGGCGGCGAGATCCGTGAGGCAGCCGGCGACGGCTCCGCGTTCGGGGCCAAGATCACCTACGTGGAGCAGGACGCACCGCGCGGCCTCGCCCACGCCGTGTTGACCGCCGAGGAGGCGCTCGGCTCGAGTCCGTTCGTCATGTACCTGGGCGACAACCTGTTGCGCGACGGCATCTCCGACCTGGTTGACACGTTCAGGGGTGGCGAACACGACGCCCTCCTTCTCCTGACGGAGGTGGACGATCCGTGGCACTACGGGGTCGCAGAGCTGGACGGCGATCGCATCGTCCGCCTGGTCGAAAAGCCGAAGGATCCGCCGTCGAACATGGCGTTGGTCGGCGTCTATCTCTTCGGCTCTCTCATCTTCGACGCCGCCAGGGCCATCGAGCCCTCCGGCCGTGGCGAGCTCGAGATCACGGATGCGATTCAGCACCTGATCGACTCGGGCTCGCGCGTCGAGAGCCGGACGGTCAAGGGCTGGTGGAAGGACACCGGCCAGCTCGCCGACATGCTCGAGGCGAACCGCCTGGTGCTGGAGGATCTCGAGCGCTCGGTCGAGGGCGATGTGGACGACGAAAGCAAGATCGAAGGTCGAGTTGCGATCGCGCAGGGGGCGGTCGTCGAGCGCTCGGTAATCCGTGGTCCCGCGATCATCGGCGCGAAGGCGCGCATCGTTGACGCTTACATCGGGCCTTATACGGCGATCGACGAGGACGTGACGATCGAGCGCGCCGAGGTCGAGCACTCGATCATCCTCTCGGGCTGCACCGTTTCCGATCTGGAGTCGCGAATGGAGGCGAGCCTCTTGGGCCGAAACGTCAAACTGACCCGTGGCGAGAGCATTCCGCGAACGCTCTCGATGATCGTCGGGGACCGGTCCGAGATCACGCTGCCGTGAGGGTCGCGGTTGCCGGAGCGGGCGGAATGCTCGGCCAGGACCTGGTGGACGCCTGCGTAGGGCGGGGCCAGGAGGTCTTCGCGCTTGATCGCGCCGACCTCGACGTGACCGACGAGCTCGCGTGCGAGGAGGTGATGGCCGACCTCCACCCGGACGCGGTCGTCAACTGCGCCGCGTGGACGGATGTGGACGGCGCGGAGTCCGATGAGGCCGGGGCCATGGCGATCAACGAGCTTGGCGCGGGGCACCTCGCCGCCGCGGCGGGCCGCCACGGCGCGCGGATCGCCTACGTCTCCTCCGACTACGTGTTCGACGGCCGGAAGCGGACCCCGTATGTCGAGTCGGACCTTCCCGGCGCCATCTCTGCCTACGGCCGCTCGAAGGCCGCCGGGGAAACCGCAACCGCGTTCGCGAACGACCGACACATGGTGGTGCGCTCGTCCTGGCTCTTCGGCACGCGCGGCGGGAACTTCGTCGAGACGATGCTGCGCCTGGCAGGCGAACAGTCCGAGATCGTCGTCGTCTCGGACCAGGTGGGATCGCCCACATACACGCGCCACCTGGCGGCCGCCCTCGCTGAGTTGATCGAGACGGACCAGTACGGGATCCACCACGTCGCGGCGGCCGGTCAGTGCTCGTGGTTCGACTACGCGCAGGAGATCTTCGACGTCGAGGATTGCGAGTGCCGCGTCATGGCGGGCACGACCGAAATGCTCGGCCGCCCGGCGCCCCGGCCCGCCTTCTCCGTGCTCGGCACCGAGCGTCACGGACAACCCGTTCTTCCCGATTGGCGGGACGGCCTTCGCCAGTACCTGCGCGAACGTGCCAGCATTCGGACTCCATGACCCCGCTACCGGCACAGGCTGTGGCGCTGATGCGTTCAGGAGACAAATGATTCTCGTTACCGGCGGCGCCGGTTTCATCGGTTCCGCGTATGTCCGCCATCGCGTCGCCACCCACCCCGGCGACGGGGTCCGCGTCCTCGACAAGCTGACCTACGCCGGCCGGCCGGAGAATCTTGAAGGCGTCGAGGGTTGTGAGTTGATCGAGGGCGACATCGCCGACGCTGACGCGGTGCGCGGCGCGATCGAGGGATGCGACGCCGTCGTCAACTTCGCCGCCGAATCCCACGTCGACCGCTCGATCGAGTCTCCCGGCGAGTTCATCCAGACCGACGTCTTCGGGACCTACGTGCTGCTCGAGGCTGCGCGCGAGGCGGGCATCCGCCATCTGCAGATCTCCACCGACGAGGTCTACGGATCGATCGAGGAGGGGTCGTTCACCGAGCAGTCTCCGCTCGACCCCTCGTCGCCCTATTCCGCCTCGAAGGCAGGCGGGGACCTCCTGGTCGGCGCCTACCAGCACACCTACGGCACCGAGTCGCTAATCGTCCGGGCGTCGAACAACTACGGCCCGCGTCAGCACCCCGAGAAGCTGATCCCGCTCTGCATCCTGAACGCGCTGGCCGGCGACCCGCTCCCCGTCTACGGCGACGGCCTGCAGGTCCGCAATTGGCTCTGGGTGGAGGACTTCGCCTCGGCCATCGACACGGTTCTCGACAAGGGCGAGCCGGGTCAGGTCTACAACGTGGGCGGGCCCGACGAGGCCGCGAACATCGACGTCGTGCGCGAGATCCTGAAGCGCTGCGATCGCGACGAGTCCCTGATCGAGTACGTGAAGGATCGCCCCGGCCACGACCGCCGTTACTCGCTTGGCTCTGAGAAGACCATGGGCTTGGGCTGGAAGGCCCAGGTCGGATTCGAGGAAGGCATCGCAAAGGTCGTTGATTGGTACCGCTCGAACGAGGAGTGGTGGGAGCCGATCCGCTCGGGCGAGTACCGCGAGTACTACGAGAAGCAGTACGGCACCAAGTTGAGTTGATGGTCGCCTCTAGGCGCAAAAGCGACACCTGCCGAAGGATGGGTCTGTGAGCGTCAGTCGCATCCAGACCGAGATCCCGGACCTCGTCCTCCTCGAGGCCACCGCGCACGGTGATGACCGCGGTTTCCTCCTCGAGTCCTTTCGCGAGGACCTCTGGTCCGAGCACGGCGTCACGGGGCCCTTCGTCCAGGAGAACCACTCACGTTCCTCGAGCGGCATCCTTCGCGGCCTCCACTTCCAGACGAGCCCTGGTCAGGCGAAGCTCGTGCGTTGCGTGCGCGGGGCGATCTGGGATGTAGCAGTGGACCTACGGCGTGATTCGCCGACCTACAAGCGGTGGGAGGGTGTCGAGCTCTCGGACTCAAACCACCGGCAGCTCTTCGTGCCGGTCGGCTTCGGCCACGGGTTCTGTGTTCTCTCAGACATCGCCGACGTCGCGTACAAGCTCACGAGCGTCTACGACCCATCCACGGAGGCGGGCATTCGCTGGGACGATCCGGAAATCGGAGTCGAATGGCCCGTTGCCGAACCACAGCTCTCAGAGCGAGACAAGGTTGCGCCAACGCTCGCAAATGTGGAGAATGAGCTTCCATGGTGAAGCGCAAAGCCTTTCTGATCGGCCCATTGGTACTCCTTTCGTGTCTTGCGACCCCTTCGGGGGCCGCTCCGCCGCAAAAGTTCAAAACCACGGTCACCCTCGAGGTCGAGATGGGGGTAAGGGCACAGACATCCGCGCGGGGCACGTTCGACTGGCACGGTCGCGTCAAGTCCGCGAACGACTCGTGCAAGAACAAGCGCGTGGTGACGCTTTACACGATCCCTGAGGGAGGAGGAAAGCCGGTCATCAGGGGTACGGACACCACGGGGAAGAACGGCAAGTACTCCGTGATCGTCGACGCGAACTACGACGGTGAGTACTACGCGGAGGCCGCCAAGCGGACACTCGGGAGCGGCAAGGTTTGCAAACCCGGCCGATCCAAAAGCCTCTTTCGAGACGTGATGCCGTAAGCGTCCGTGCATTGGCCCCGAGAGGGCGCTCCGTAGACTCAGTCGGTTCGACATGGCATCGAAACCGACCGCAAAATCCACTGCTCTTAAACCTTTCTCGGCGCCTGTCAGGCGCTGGTTCGAGGCCTCGTTCGAAGCGCCCACGCCTGCCCAGGACAAGGGTTGGCCGGCGATCGCCTCAGGCGACAACACGCTCATCTGTGCGCCCACCGGCTCGGGCAAGACGCTCACCGCGTTCCTGTGGGGGATCGACAAGCTCTCACGGCGGGCAGCTCCCGATCCCGACGCCGCGACGGAGGATCCCGAGGCGCTCGGCCAGGGCATCCGGCTGGTCTACGTCTCACCCCTGAAGGCGCTGTCTTACGACGTCGATCGCAACCTGCGCGCCCCGCTGAAGGGCATCGGCGCGCCGATCAAGGTCGGTCTTCGCACCGGCGACACGCCGCAAAAGGATCGCCAGGCGATGCTGCGAAAGCCGCCGGACATCCTGATCACGACGCCCGAGTCGCTCTACCTGATGATGACCTCGCGGGCGCAGGAGATCCTGACCAACGTCGAGGCCGTGATCGTTGACGAGATCCACGCGGTCGCGGCGACCAAACGCGGCGCGCACCTGGGCCTGACCCTCGAGCGCCTCGATCACCTGGTGAGAACGCACGAGGATGGCCGCGGCCCAGACGCGACCGTGCAGCGGATCGGCCTGTCGGCGACGCAGCGGCCGCTGGAGCGGATCGCCAACTTCCTCGTCGGGCCAAAGCGCGAATGCACCGTCGTCAACGCCGGCATCCGCAAGAAGCTCGACCTGGAGATCGTCGTGCCGGTGGAGGACATGACCGACCCCGATGCGTCCCGCCCCACGCCCAATAAGGACGGCGAGCCCGAGTTCCCAGACGCCAACTTCGACGCGGCGCCGACTCAGAACTCGATCTGGCCGGCGATGTACCCGAAGCTCCTCGAACTGGTGCAGGCTCACACCTCGACGATCCTGTTCGTCAACAATCGGCGCGGAGCGGAGCGCCTGGCCAAGCGGCTGAACGAGCTCGCAAATCAGATACCGGAACAGGAGCTCCCGGCAACCGAACACGCCGGCACTCCTCGCCCGAGCCTGGCACCGGGCGAGGAGGGATACATCGAGATCGCGCGTGCTCACCACGGCTCACTTGCACATGAAGAGCGCCTCGTGATCGAGGAGATGCTGAAGGGCGGCCAGATCCCCTGCCTGGTCGCAACCTCGTCACTGGAGCTCGGCATCGACATGGGCGCGGTGGACCTGGTGATCCAGGTCGAGTCGCCGAAGTCCGTCACGCGCGGCCTTCAGCGAGTCGGCCGCGCCGGCCACAACCTGGGCGACGTCTCGAAGGGGCGCATATTCCCGAAGTTCCGGGCAGACCTCTTGGAGTGCGCGGTCGTCGCGCGTCGCATGCGCGAGGGGCTGATCGAAGAGACGATCATCCCGCGCAACCCACTGGATGTCCTTGCTCAGCACATCGTCTCGATGGTCGCCGACGCCGAGTGGACCGTCGACGAGCTCTTCGAGGTCGTCACCGCGACCGAGTCGTTCTCGGATCTCGGCCGCGAGCAGATGGAGAACGTCTTGGACATGCTCGACGGCCGCTATCCGTCCGAGCGCTTCGCCGAGCTGCGGCCCCGCATCGTGTGGGAGCGCTCCGCCGGAACGGTGCGCGGGCGCAAGGGCGCTCGCCAGCTGGCGGTCACCAACGCAGGCACCATCCCCGACCGCGGCCTCTATGGCGTGCACCTGCCGGACGGACGGCGGGTTGGCGAGCTTGACGAGGAGATGGTCTACGAGGCACGCAAGGGCCAGACCTTCCTCTTGGGCGCGACCACCTGGCGGATCGAAGACATCACGCGCGACCGGGTAGTCGTGACCCCGGCGCCCGGCGTCCCCGGCGCGGTCCCGTTCTGGCGAGGGGACGGCATCGGCCGCCCGGCCGAGCTCGGCAGAGCCATTGGCGCGTTCTCACGAGAGGCCGTCAACTCCGACGCGAAGACCCTCGCCAAGGAGTACGACCTGGACAAACTGGCGGCCCAGAACCTCCTCACCTATCTGAAGGAGCAACAGGCTGCGACCCGGGTGATCCCATCAGATGAGTCGATCGTGGTCGAGAAGTTCCGCGACGAGATCGGCGACTGGCGCCTGTGCGTGCTTTCGCCTTTTGGCGGCCGCGTGCATGCCGCGTGGGGCCTCGCGCTGTCGGCGAAGATCCGCAACGAACTCGACCTCGAAGCTGACGCCATCTGGTCGGACGACGGGATCGTCGTCCACCTCCCGGATGCCGACGAGGCACCGGACGGCGATCTGGTCATGCTCGAGGCCGACGAGGTCGAGGACCTGGTCGTGTCCGAGTTGGGTGGCTCTGCGTTGTTCGGCGCGCGCTTCCGCGAGAACGCCGCGCGTTCGCTCCTGTTGCCGCGCGCCTATCCGGGCAAGCGCACGCCGCTGTGGCAGCAGCGCCTCAAGTCGCAGAACCTGCTCGAGGTTGCGAAGGACTTCCCGCGCTTCCCGGTGATCCTCGAGACGTACCGCGAGTGTCTGCGAGACGTTCTCGACCTGCCCGGCCTCGAGTCGCTCCTGTCGGACCTCGGGTCGCGGCGCATTTCGCTCGTTGAGGTCGAGACCGCTTCCGCATCGCCCTTTGCCTCCTCGCTTCTCTTCGACTACGTCGCGACCTACATGTACGAGGGGGACACGCCCAACGCCGAGAGGCGCGCGGCCGCGCTCGCTCTCGATCGCGACCTGCTGCGGGAGCTGCTCGGCCAGGAGGAGCTCCGGGAGCTGATCAATCCCGAGGCACTCGTCTCGGTGGAGGCCTCGCTTCAGCACTTAAATGACGAGATCAAGGCGCGCGATCGCGACGCGCTCCAGCAGATCCTGCGCCGTCTCGGCGACATGACCGAGGCCGAGTGCGAGGAGCGGGTGGGCGAGGCGCTCTCGGCAGCATCGATGCTCGGCAAGCTCGAGAACGAGCGCCGCGCGGCCAAGGTTCGCGTGAACGGAGAGGAGCGCTGGATCGCGGCAGAGGATGCGGGTCTCTACCGCGACGCGCTCGGTGTTCCGCCTCCCCCTGGCCTTCCCGAGTCGTTCGGCGAAGAGGTGCCGGACGCCATGTCTAGCCTGGTGCGGCGCTGGGCCCGGACCCACGGCCCGTTTCCGACTCGCCGCCTTGCCGACCGCTACGGCGTCGACCCCATGCCGGCGCTTCGCGAACTCGAGCGCGAGGGAATCCTTGTCCGCGGCGAGCTCCTGCCCGGTGGCACCGAGCGCGAGTGGTGCGACTCCGAGGTGCTCCGGCGAGTGCGCCGCGCGTCGCTCGCGCAGCTTCGCCAGGAGGCCGAGGCCGTAGACCCCGCCGAGCTCGCTCGCTTCCTGCCGAGCTGGCAAAACGTGGATGCGCATCGCCCAGCGGGTGCCGGGCCCGATCGCCTGCGTGAGGCGCTCGTACCGATGCAGGGGGTGGCGCTCACTCCAGAGGTGTGGGAGCGCGACGTCCTGCCGCGGCGCCTCGGCGCCTACAACCCAGCCTGGCTCGACCAGCTGACGACCAGCGGCGAGGTCGTCTGGATCGGTGCGGGCTCGGTCGCCCGCTCGGGCCGGGTCGCCCTCTACTTCCGCGACGACGTCCGCGTCGCCGGGCCGCCTCCGTCGAACGCCAAGCTGGAGGTTCCGAATGGCGAGATCCACGACCTGATCCGCGAGCGCCTGACGGAGTCACCGGCGTTCTGGATCGATCTGGTCGCCGAGCTCGAGGCGAGCCCCGAAGAGCTCCAGGAGGCGCTATGGGATCTGGCATGGGCCGGCGAGGTGACCAACGACGCCTTCGCGCCGCTCCGGGCAAGGCGCCTGTCGGCAGTGAAGTCGGCGGCACGGCGCGGCCGGCGCTTTTCCTCGCGCCGGACCGGGGCGACGGGGACCGTCCAGGGCCGATGGTCGCTCACCGCCTCGCTCTTTCGCGGACAGCCCGAGCAGGGTCCACGCATGCGGGCCCAGGCCGAGCTCCTCCTCGAGCGATACGGCATCGTCACTCGCGAGACGGTGCTGGCCGAGGGGATACCCGGCGGCCTCTCGACCCTCTACGGCGAGCTTTCGAACCTGGAGATGCTCGGGACGGCGCGCCGCGGCTACTTCATCGAGGGGCAGGGCGGCGCCCAGTTCGCGCTTGCCGGCGCGGTCGAGCGAATCAGGAGCATGCCGCAGGTCGACGAGGAGTACCTCGTCCTCGCAGTGACCGATCCGGCCAATCCGTACGGCTCCTCCCTGTCCTGGCCCAGGCGAGCGGAGGGTCGCCGGCCCGCGCGTACCGCGGGCGCTTACCTCCTGACTCGAAACGGCAGCCCGCTCCTCTACGTCGAGCGTGGCGGCCGGGGAATCCTGAGGCTCCAGGAGATCGAGGGTCCGGCGCTCGTCGAGGCGGTGGCACAGCTCGTCGAGGCCTCGCAGGAAGGCGTCATTCCCAAGCTCGCAATCGAGAAGCTGGACGGGGAGCCAGTCATCGGCTCGTCGTTCGAGGAGATTCTCCTCGAGGCCGGATTCAATCGCCAGCCGCGTCGCCTGGTTGCCTAGCGTGCTCGGGGTCAGGCACCTCTTAGAAGAGCGTGACACTTCCGGCACAACCATGAGGGGTGCCTGACCCCGTGCCCGAGGGCGACACGATCCATCGTGCGGCGCGGCGGATGGACGCCGCTCTGCGAGGTCGCGAGATGGTCTTGGCGGACGCGCCCAACGCGCGCTCGCCGATACACGGCCGTGCCAAGAAGCTCGAAGGCTCCGTGCTCGAGCGGGTCGAAGCCAGGGGTAAGCACCTCCTTGCCCACTTCTCCTCGGGGGATGTGATCCATTCGCATCTGGGGATGAACGGGCGCTGGTGGATTACGGCGGACGGTCGGCTGCCGTACGGAAAACCGTGGCTGGTCTTGTCCTCGGGCCGTGGCATCGCCTCGCAGAACGGAGGCAAGCTCCTTCGCCTGGTCAGCGAGTCGCGCGTTCGTAACGATCCGGGACTTGCGCAGCTCGGGCCCGACCCCCTGGGAGGAGCGTTCGACACGGCCGAGGCCGCCACGCGGCTCCGGAGGCTCGGCGCCGGACGTGAGATCGGCGACGCATTGCTCGATCAGACGATCATCGCGGGCATCGGTAACGCGATTCGCAATGAAGGACTCTTTCGCGCCGGGATCTCGCCGCTTCGCCAGGTGGAGGAACTCGACTCCGATCAGCTCGAGCGCATCGTTCGCGAGAACGAACGGGTGATGGAAATCTCGATGGCCAAGGGGCGGCGGCCACGCTCCATCTACCGGGCACATCGCAAAGGCTGCCCCGCCTGCGGTGGCCGGATCGAGGTACGCGGCCAGGGCGATGCCAACCGCATGGCCTACTGGTGTCCGGCCTGCCAGGCCTGAGTGGGATACTTCCTGCCGGGTGTCGAACGCGGAAACGATTGAGCTTTTGGGAAGAGTCCCGCTTTTTGCCGACATGTCGGCCGATGAGCTGGACCGGATCGTCTCCGTGGCGATCCCGCGCGCCTTCCCCAAGGGAGTACGGGTCTTTCACGAAGGGGACGACTCGGATGCCTGTTACGTCGTCCGCACAGGTGATCTGCGCGTCACGCGTGAACACTCCGATGGTCGTGCAATCGCGCTGGCCACCCTGGGGACGGGCGACTTCTTTGGCGAGCTGGCAATGCTCGACGGCGGCTCACGCTCCGCGAGCGTCGAAACGCTCACCGACGCGGAACTCCTGGCGCTTCCGGCGATGGACATGCGACGAGTGATCTCGCAGCACGGAGACATCGCCGCCAAGCTGATCGTCGCCTTGACGCGGCGCCTTCGCGAGACGAACGAGCGCGTTGCCCGCCAGTCATTTCAGACCGTGCCGTCAAGGGTGGCCGGAGTCCTGAATCAGCTGGTGGCAGAGGAGTCGATCCCCGAGGATCGCGACAGCATCACGGTGCGGATGACACAGGCCGACCTTGCCCAGCTCGCAGGTACGTCCCGCGAGAGCGTCTCGCGCTTCCTCGCCACGCTCGAGCGTGCCGGTGTGGTGGCGGTGGGCCGCGGCCGGGTCACGATCCTGGAACCGCGCCGCCTTCGGGCCTACATCTTTTAGAGGAGGCCCTCAGCAGAAGGGGGTCTTCGGCTGCTGAGGGTCTCTGCCCTCAATGCCCGAGCAGTGCATCAGGCGGTCGACCAGGTCGGCCAACCGAGCCGCGTCAGCGCTCGCATCCTGCGTCGGGTTGCCGTGGAGCCGGTTCTCGAGCTGGCCGGGGTCCGTCTTGAGGTCATAGAGCTCGCGCTCGGGCGTGCGGCAGTCGCCGTGGATCCGCCCGTACCACTCGACGTAGGTCTGGTTGCCCTCATAGACGCCCTCGTAGCCCACGCACTGATGCTTGAGGTTCATCCCGATCGGGCGTGGATCCGGCCAGCCGGACTCCTCACCGCGCAGGAGGTCCATGATCGATCGGCCGTCCATGACGCGGCAGGCGCCCCCCTCCGTACACGGTTCAGCGCCTGCGAGGTCGAGGATGGTGGGGGCCAGGTCGATGTTCGCGATGGGCTCCTTGATCCGCTGGGCGACCCGGTCCCCGCCCAGGAACTTGGGCGGCACGTGTACGAGCATGGGCACCCGGACTCCTTCGACGTAGGGGAGGTACTTGCCGTAGTCGATTCTGTGCTCGCCGAAGTAGAAGCCGTTGTCCGAGATGTAGATGATCACCGTGTCGTCCTCGATCCCGAGCTTGCGAAGGGTCTGCCCGATCTTTCGCACACCCTGGTCAACCTCGCTCATCGCGGCGATGGTGCACTGCAAGCGCTTGGCGACAGTCTTTTGGTAGTCGTCGCCCAGACGATCGCGCCGGCGTACCCGTTTGGGCTTGTCGCTTACGTCCTTTTCGTCGTAGCTCGCGCTGAGCTCGACATCGACCCTCCCGACCGCATCGAAGTCCTCGGGAAGCGGTACCGGGGCGTCCTTGCACTGCGGATCTCGTTTCGAGTTCCTGGGGTGAGGGGCGAAGTAGGACGTCCAAAGGAAGAAGGGATCGGCGGCAGCGGAGCGGATGAAGTCCCGGCTCTCCTCGGTCACGACCCGAGTCGAGTAGTCCCTGCGCTCGTCACCCTTAGCCAGCGGAACACCCTGGTTGGACACCGAGTAGTCGAAGTAGCCGGTCGGCTGCATCAGCTCGTACCAGCGATCCCACCCTCCCGCCGGCATCGGCGAGTTCTCGTACTCGTTCAGGTACTTGCCGACGAACCCCGTCGTGTAGCCCGCCCCCTGGAGCCAGGCCGCAAGCGTGTTGTCGGGCTCTCTGAGAAAGCGCCAGTCGTTCTGGCGCACGCCGTGGTTGTGTGGGTATTGGCCGGTGAGAAATCCCGCCCGCGCGGGGCAGCAAAGTGGCGGTGTCGCGTGACCGCGCAACTCAACGCCCCTGCCTTTGTCGGTCAGGCCAAAAGTGTGCGGCATCGTCTTCTTCGAGAACGTCGCAAGGCTCTGGTCGTCAACCATCACGACGATGACGTTTGGATCGCTCGAGGTGCGCTTGACCTCGGGCGCGGCACGCAGCTCATCCGCGTCGGTCGAGTGAGGATCCAGGCCGCCTCCTATCGCAAGGGCGGCGATCGCCCCCGCGAAGAGGACGCGCACATATGGCACGGAAGGCAAGCAACGAGTGTAAAAGGGGGGCATGGCCGGCGATCGAGGCAAGGATCACAGCGAGTTGCGCGCCGACATGGTGAGCAGCCAGCTTCGGGCCGGCGGTATTACAGACGAGCGGGTTCTGATTGCGATGGGAACGGTCCCGCGCGAGGAGTTCGTACCCCAACGGGCTCGCCGCCGGGCCTACGCGGATGGCGCCTTGCCGATCGGTCACGGGCAGACGATCTCGCAGCCGTGGGTAGTTGCCGCCATATGCGCAGCGCTCGAGCTCCGGGGCGGGGAGCGGGTTTTGGACGTGGGCGGCGGAGCCGGCTACTCGACCGCCGTGATCGCTGAACTGGTGCGCCCCGGAGGGTTGGTCCGCTCATACGAGATCGTCGAGGAGCTGGCCGAGAGGGCGCGAGAAACGCTGGCGCGCCTTGGCTACGCGGAGGCGGAGGTTGTCGCCGGCGACGGCGCGGCAAAGAGCGACGGGGTGTGGGATGCGATCGCAGTCAACGCCGCCGCGCCGACATTACCCGCGGCGCTCGCCGAATCGCTTCGGCCCGGCGGGCGGCTCGTCGTGCCGCTTGCCCGCAGGCGCGCCGATGTGCTGACCGTGTTCAGGCGGACCGACGATGGCGCGGCCGGCGACATCACCCTTGAGCGGGCCGAAATCGCCGAGTGCCGCTTCGTTCCGCTCACCGGCGATTCCGGGTTCCCGTCGCGCGACAGATAGGCTGCCGGACGGTGACTGCCCTCCTCGCACTCAACTTCTTCTCACCCGCCTTCATCGATCAGCTGAAGAGGGGCCGCAAGACGGCCACGATCAGGCTCGGCGACAAAGCCCACAAGTATCAGGCCGGCCAGGTCGTCTGGATCACGGTCGGCTACCAGCACTCTCCGCGCGAAAAGATCTTCTCCGCCGTGATCGACGACGTCGAGGTAAAGCGGATCAAGGAGCTCTCCCCCCGCGACATCGAGCACGACAATCCGGAGTTCCGCTCGGTGGACCAGACAGTCGGGTTTTTGGAGCAGATCTATCGCCGCGAGGTGTCGCTGGAGGACACCTGCACGATCGTGCGCTTCTCGCAGATCATCGAGCCGGCCACGGCGCAGCTCGGCAACGGCGGCACCCCGCACCGCAACTAGGTCCGGTCGGTGCCGGCCTACCGCTTCAGCACCACTTGGGTGCTGGAGGCAGACCGCGAGCGCGTCTGGGACGTCATCTACGACTCGGACTCCTGGCACGAGTGGTGGCCCGGAATCCGTTCAACCACGAGGTTGTCTGACGGCGACGTTCACGGCCTCGGCCAGCGCGGCGTTTATGAGTGGCGGGCTCGCATCCCGTACACGGTCCGGTTCGAGATCGTCTCGACGATCGTTGAACGCCCGTACCGCCTCGGCGGCAACGCGTCGGGCGAGCTGGCCGGGGCCGGCCTCTGGCGGTTCTACGAGGAGGCAGGGACCACGGCCGTGGTCTACGACTGGGACGTCCGCACTACGAAGCCGTGGATGAACCTCTTCGCGCCCATTGCGAAGCCGGTCTTCCGCTCAAACCACGACTGGGTGATGCGAAACGGCGGTGAAGGCCTGGCTCGACGCCTTGGGGCCAAGCTGGTCGTCAACGACTAGGGCTCGGGCGCTCCGCGCCTAGGAGTCGGAGCCGGCGCCGTTTGAGCTTGAGCCGGTCTGGGGCCCGAGGTCTCGCGATTCGATGATGCCGTCGATCAGGCCGTACTCGACCGCTTGCTCTGCGGTGAAGAAGCGGTCGCGCTCCATGTCTTCGCGCAGCTGCGTTTCGTCCTGGCCGGTGTGGTGCGCGTAAATCTCGTCGAGCTTCTTGCGAACGTTTAGCGTCTCCTTCGCGTGGATCGCGATGTCAGACGCCTGACCCTGAAAGCCGCCGAGCGGCTGGTGGATGAGCTGGCGCGAGTTCTTGAGTGCCATGCGCTTGCCCGCGGCGCCGCCGGTCAGGAGCAGCGAGCCCATCGACATTGCGATTCCGTAACAGACCGTCGCAACATCGGGCTTGATGAATTGCATCGCGTCGTAGATCGCGAGGCCGGCGTAGACCGAGCCGCCTGGTGAGTTGATGTAGAGCGAGATGTCCTTGTCCGGATCCTCGGACTCAAGATGGATGAGCTGGGCGACGACCAGGTTTGCGATCTCGTCGTCTACCGGCTGGCCGAGGAAGATGATGCGCTCGCCGAGCAAGCGCGAGTAGATGTCGTAAGAGCGCTCACCGCGAGCGGTCTGCTCAACGACCATTGGAACCATCGGCATGGCGGGAGCCTAGTGGATTCGCGATCTAAGCGGGTCTGACTCAGATCGTTGCCTTTTCACCGCCTCTTCACTACACTTGCCCCGGATCCTGGCACTCTCCTCTACCGAGTGCCAAAACTTGAACCTAGAACCCCAAACGGAGGTACATACAAGATGAAGCTCAAGCCTCTCGGCGATCGTTTGATCGTCCAGGCAATTGAAGAGGAGACCACGACGGCATCTGGCCTCGTGCTCCCCGAGACCGCAAAGGAGAAGCCCCAGCGCGGCAAGGTCGTCGCAGTCGGAGACGGCAGCTGGGACGAGGACGGCGAGAAGCGCATCCCGCTTGACGTCGCAGAGGGCGACGAGGTCCTCTACTCCAAGTACGGCGGCACCGAGCTCAAGGTCGACGGCGAGGACGTGCTTGTCCTTCGCGAGTCGGACGTGCTCGCAAAGGTCCTCTAACCACTCTTCAAGGAGAAAGGAACTCACATGGCTCACAAGGAGCTGAAGTACGACGCGGAAGCGCGTCAGGCATTGCAGGAAGGGGTCGACGCGGTCGCCAACGCGGTCAAGGTCACCCTCGGCCCGAAGGGTCGTTACGTCGTGCTGGACAAGAAGTTCGGCGCGCCGACGATCACCAATGACGGCGTCACCATCGCTCGCGAGATCGACATCGAGGACGTCTTCGCCAACCAGGGTGCACAGCTCGTCCGCGAGGTCGCCACGGCGACCAACGACGTCGCCGGTGACGGTACGACGACCGCGACGCTGCTCGCACAGACGATCGTTCGCTCGGGCCTCAAGAACGTGGCCGCCGGCGCGAACCCGCTGGCTCTTCGCCGCGGCATCGAGAAGGCGGTCGACCAGGTCGTCGATCACCTCCGCACGAAGCAGTCGAAGGAGATCTCCGGCAAGGAGCAGATTGCCCGCGTCGCCGAGATCTCGGCAGCTGACGAGGAGATCGGCAACATCATCGCCGACGCGATCGAGAAGGTCGGTAAGGACGGCGTCGTGAACGTCGAAGAGGGCCAGACCTTCGGGATGGAGCTCGAGTTCACCGAGGGCATGCAGTTCGACAAGGGCTACATCTCCCCGTACATGGTCACCGACCAGGAGCGGATGGAAGCGGTTCTGGACGACCCGTACATCCTCATTGCCAATCAGAAGATCGGTTCGGTCCGGGACCTTCTCCCGGTGCTCGAGCAGGTCATGCAGGCCGGCAAGCCGATCGTGATCATCGCCGAGGACGTAGAGGGCGAGGCTCTCGCGACCCTGGTGGTCAACAAGCTCCGCGGCACCTTCACGGGCGTTGCGGTCAAGGCCCCGGGCTTCGGCGATCGCCGCAAGCGCATGATGGAAGACATCGCGATCCTCACGGGTGGCGAAGTCATCACCGAAGAGATGGGCCTGAAGCTCGAGAACACTCAGATCTCGCAGCTCGGTCACGCTCGTCGCGTTGTCGTGTCCAAGGACACCTCGACGATCATCGACGGTGCCGGTGACAAGAAGGACATCGAAGGCCGGATCAACCAGATCCGCTCCGAGATCGAGAACACCGACTCCGACTTCGACCGGGAGAAGCTCCAAGAGCGCCTGGCGAAGCTGGCCGGCGGTGTCGCTGTCGTCAAGGTCGGCGCAGCCACCGAGACGGAGATGAAGGAGAAGAAGCACCGCGTGGAGGACGCACTCCAGGCAACCCGCGCAGCCCTCGAGGAGGGTGTCGTGCCGGGCGGCGGTGTCGCGCTCCTGAACGCCCAGGACGCCATCGACCCCAAGGGGCTGGAGGCCGATGAGGCCACCGGGATGGAGATCATCCGCAAGTCGCTCGAAGCGCCGGTCCGTCAGATCTCGGAGAACTCCGGGCTCGAAGGTTCGGTTGTCGTCGAGAAGATTCGCGGCATGAAGACGGGCGAGGGCCTCAACGCAGGCACCGGCGAGTACGGCGACCTGGTCAAGGCCGGCGTCATCGACCCGACCATGGTGACCCGCTCCGCGCTACAGAACGCGGCGTCGATCGCCAAGAACATCCTCACGACGGAGTGCATCGTCGCTGAGATGCCCGAGGAGGCCGGCGCCGGAATGGGCGGCGGTATGCCAGACATGGGCGGCATGATGTAACCAGCGCTTTCGCGCTGATTTTCGGGAGAGGGCCCGGCGTTCGCGCCGGGCCCTTTTTCGTTCCCGGGGCCGGGGTTGACGGCCGCCGTATGTGGGGGTAGTCTGCCGCTCGTGGGAAGGGGTGTACTGATCGCAGCCGTGGGGGCTCTGTTGTTCTTGCCGTCCCAGGCGTGGGCGGGGTCCGCGCCGCTGTCCGGCGGTGAAGCTGACACGACGGTGGCTCCGGATCCGAGCGCCGAGCGCCCCGACATAGCCCAGCAGTTCGAGCGCCGAGCGCCGCAGTGGTACGAGGTCGGCGAGGATGCCGGCCCCACGTACAACTGCATCAATGACTATTACGAGAACCTCGGGCGAGCCTGGGCGGGCTGGTACGGAGACATCGGAACATCCCCCACCACGAACCAGGTGTACTACGTCAGAACCGGATGGGGCGTGTCGGGCTTCCCATGCGGGAGCGGCGGTGCGCAGGTCCATGTCGAACTGGTGTTGCCCGCGTACACGAAGCTCGCGATCTCTCAACAGAACCCCGTCGAGTGCTATTACGACGGCCTCTCTTCGACTTACCATCGCTTCACAGATGGCTGTCCGCAGAACCCAGGGACGGGCTATAACGGAGGTCCATCGTTCGACCCCCCGGGCGAGGTCGCCTGGCCGACGGCGACCGGAACCTTGTTCGAGATCTATGTCCCGGTCAAGACGACCCAGCCGCTGAACGGCGCCCTGCCTCCGGCTGGTCAGCCCTGCACGACATGTCTCTACGCAGGGGTCTGGATGATCGACGGGACGTACAGCCCCTGGGTCTACCCGAAAGTTCCCATCTACGTCGCGGGTTCGGGCGGCCCCCCGGCCGATCCGTCCGTCAACTACCCGGCGCCGGCAACCGGCTCGCTGCAATACGACACCGGCCTCGACAAGGTCACGGCCCGCCTCTACGCGAACATCTTCACCGAGGGAACCGGCGGAACCGCACAGTTCGAGATGGGGAACAAGGCGGGCGAGTACACCGCGGCGGGGGACGTGATCCCCATTCCAACCGGCGGCAACTGGCAGGCGTACGAGGACTGGCAAATGTCGCCGGGCCATGTCTACCACTGGAGGCTTTGCTACAAGCCGTCGGGCGGGACCAAGACCTGCGGGCCCGATCAGACCGTGAACGCTCCTCCCGAGACCGGAATCGCGGGCATCGAGATCAAGAAGTCCAAACGGAAGGCCACGTTCTTTCCCAGCGCCACGAGTGTCCCGAACATGGTTACGACGTTCGAATGCCGGATGGACAAGGGGCCCTTCAAGCCGTGTCAGGCCGGGGAGGACGGTGTGACCTACTCGCGCCTGTCGAAGGGAAATCACACCTTCTCCGTTCGCGCCGTCGATCAGGACGGCCATGCCGACGCTACGCCGGCGAAGGAGCGCTTCAAGATCTAGTCGGAAGGCAGTGCCTCCAGCTTTCGTGCGCCGGCGGCCCACTCACCAGTTGCGGAAAACTACGGTTATGCCCAGGGATCCTCGAGGCTATGGTGGCCTGAGACCAGGATCGACGAGGGAGTCAGCGGTGGTGTCGGGTGCGTTGTTTGTGCGGATCGGCGGAGCGGTGGGTGCTGCCACTCGGAGCATGAGGAGCAGCCGATATCTCGCGTGCGCACTCGCAACCGGCGCTGCTTGGTGCGTCGCGGCCCCCGCTCACGCGGCATATCCGGGCGACAACGGCAAGATCGCGTTTACCGCGAGCGGTGACATCTGGATTTCCAACCCGGATGGAACCGGAGTCACAAACCTGACGAGTTCGTTTGCCCCGACTCCGGGAGCTCCCGCGTTCTCCCCCGACGGGTCACGGATTGCCTTCGGGGTCAACTTCCCGGGCCCCGACTACGGACTGTGGGTGATGAACGCAGACGGCAGCGATCTGCACAAACTGACCGACAATGCGACCGTCAGCTCCGTAGAGAGGCCCTCCTGGTCACCCAACGGAGACCGGATCGCGGCGACGATTCCCAAGCCCGGTACTCCCATCACCGGGGTCAAGGTGGTGATCGTGGACTCCGAAAGTGGCGCGGTCGTAAGCGAGCTGGTCCCGCCCGTACCCTCGGAACCCGGGATCCTGACGTCCTACGTCAACCCGGCGTGGAAGCCAACTGATTCGAACACGCTCGCCGCGGTGTATGTGGAGTTCGAGGATTCCTCCAATTACCAGATGGACATCGTCAGCTTGTCCGTCAACGGGGGCGGGGCCACCTCACTGACTTTCGACCCCGCAACTCCCGAGAGCTATCTCGACTGGGCGCCGGACGGGTCGAAGCTCGTCTTCTCGCAATACGCGAACGGACTCCCACAGACACCTCAGGAGGGCATCTACACCATCCCAGCCGCCGGCGGGAGCAAGACTTCACTGACGACGTCGACGGACCGTTTCCCCTTCTACTCGCCGGACGGCTCGGAGATCGGGTTCATCAGGGCCAACGTCTTGACCAGGATGACGGCTAACGGTTCGAATCCGACACCGTTTCTTCAGCCCGCCGACGTCGGCGGGAGCTGGCAGCCCATCGACAAGGGTCTTGTCGTGAACACGACTCAGACCGACGATGCGGACCTCAGCACGGCCGACGGAGTGTGCGACTCGAATAGCTCCAAGAGCGGCAGCCAATGCACGCTGCGCGCCGCGATTCAGGAGGCCAACTCCCGGGGTGGTGCCGACGAGATCGACTTCAAGCTGAAAAAGAACGCCTCGAAGGTGATCGAGCCCAAGACCCCTCTGCCGCACTTGACCGGCCAGACCGAGATTGACGGTCTTTCCCAACCAGGAGCTACCGCTGCGAAGCCCGTCATCGAGCTCTCCGGCAAAGGCGTTCCAGGTTCGACAGGAATTGATCTGCGGGGCGCCGACTCGTCGGTCAAGGGCCTGATCGTCCATGGATTCAAGGAGGGTGTGGGCGTCTCGCTGGCGGGTGCGGGCGGCCACAACCTGCAGTCTTCATGGCTCGGCGCCGAACCCGCGAAAAAGGGCTTCGATGCCCGCCCCAACCGGGTCGGAGTCGAGGTGTCGTCTCCTGGCAACACGGTTCAAACGAGCATCTTCTCGGCCAACGGTGATGTCGCGGGCTTTGACGCGTACGCGTCGGGTCTCGACCGTGCCGGGAGTACACCCGGCCCTGCGCATGCGGCGGCGCTCCGGGCCTTGGGCGGTGGCCTCCACCTCGAGGGCGGCGCCCACGGCACCGACATCGTCGGCAACACGTTCGGGCTTGACCCGGCGGGAGCCCGGATCGGGTCCCAGAAGCCTGGCCTCGGCGTCGAGTTCGGGAACGTCGCCGGCATCCTGATCTCCCCGACCACCGGCAGTGTCGTCAACACGACCATCGGCAACGTTTCGGCGGCAGACGCCAACGTCTTCTCAGGAAACGTCGGTGCCATCTGGGCCCTGGGAGCGGGCGGGTCGGTCGCGACGGTCGACGTAAACCGCAACTTCATCGGACCGCGGAGCGAGACGAAGGCGGCCGAGGGGATCGGCAACGTCGTCGGGGTCCTCGTTTCAGGGGGCGTTTCAGCCTTCGACCTTGGAAAGCCGGGTCAGCTCTCCAATCAGATCCAGGGCAACGTGCTGGGGGTGGTGATGGGCGGTTCCGGGGTCGTCAACTCAACCATCCAGGCGAACGAGATCGGTGCCGGTAAGAACGTCGGGGCCATCGTCGAGAGCTTGAGCGAGAAGAGGCCGACCCTGGGGCGCCAGAACCTCTTTGGCGTCATCCTCGGCGACACGCAGGGCGTCTCGCTGGGCGGGCCGGGTGGAGCCGGAAACGAGATCCTGGGCAACCTGATCGGCGTGCAGGTGGGAGGCGAGAGCTCCCAGGCAAACGTGATCGAAGCCAACAAGATCGGGCTCAGCGCGCCGCCAAAGGGCAAGATCGAGGACCTGAAGGTCAAGAAGCTGGGCGGAATAATCGGAATCCTCGGAGAGGGGGGCGCCGACAACCGGATCGCCGGGAACACCGTGATCGGCACTGCGATCGGCGACCTTTCCGTTGACACCACCGACTGGACCGTTTCGGGAAACACCTTCGAAAAAAACGCGATCGGTCAGCTCGAGGGCAACCCGGCCGGCCAAACGGTGAGCGGCAACACCTATACGGCCGGTGGCGTCGGCCTGGTTATGGCTGCCGACGAGCTGGCAAAGGGCGAGCGCGACGCTTCGAACACCGAGGACAACCCGGTCGGCGCCAAGGACCGCAAAGCGCCCTACCAGGCCGACAACGCCGATCTCGCCCTCGACACCGTCGCTCCGGCAGTGGGCACAGCCGACCTCACGGCGTCGGTAACGGCCGTGGATCCGCCCGACGCGGGATCCGGCAACATGATTCAGGACAACACGATTGGCGCGAGCGGCGGGAGCGCAGGAAACTGGGTTGGGGCTCTCTTTGCCGGTGATATCCAGAACACGACCTTCGGTACCGGCGATGCACCTTCGATCGGTGAGAACACCGTGGTGGGCAACCGCGTCGCAGGCGTCTGGATCGGCCAGGACTCCGGAACCCAATCCCAGATCGACCTCCGAGGGAACTCGATCTCGAACAACCACACGTTCACCGGCCCCAGCCGGGGCCTCAAGGGGCTCGGCATCGACCTGATCGAAGGCGTCCCCGACCCCGACGACTTCGCTTCGTCGTTCGGACCTTCAGTCAACGACCCGGGTGACGCCGACACCGGGCCGAACGGGCTTCAGAACTACCCGGAGATCACGAGCGCGACGGACCTGGGTTCAACGACCCAGATCGCCGGGACGCTCTCATCCAAGCCCTCGACCGCCTATTCGATCGAGATCTCGGCGTCGGTTACCTGTGGGACGTTCTCCTTCGGCGAGGGCGGCTCCGCGATCAATCGCTACAACGTCACCACCGACGGCTCGGGCATGGCCTCGATCGACATGGTGGTTCCCGAGGCGCCCGCCGCGCGCCGGATCACCGCCACCGCCACCGGGCCCGAGGGGACGTCGGAGTTCTCCAGGTGCGTTGTGGTGCCGTGACGATGTCGCTGCGAAACAACTTGACGCCGCGGTGACGATCCTCTCCCGCAATCAAGAGACCGCGTTCTGGGCAAAACCGAGGACCGCTACCGCATCACCGGCGTCGATAGGTCGCTAGCCGTGACGCGGCATTGATCAAGAAGTAGCCGGCGCCGCCAGGACGTCTGCCATGCGCCTGGGCTTGATTCCAAGCGCCTCGGCGTCGGCAGTTCCGCGCTCAGAGACCATCGGGACCTCAAGGAGTTCTGCCTCCTCCCAGGTTGCAAACGCGGCATCGCCCACGATGCGGCGCACCCCGTTCAGCCCCAGGCGGACGAGGTTGGGTGGCACGTGCACCACGCGCCGTCGCCGGTCCATCGTCCAGGCGATGACGCGGCTCATCTCCTCGTAGGTGAGGCGCTCGGGCCCGGCGAGCTCGTAGCGACGATCACCGGGCTCTTCGGAATCGAGCTCAGCGATAACGCACCGCCCGACGTCTTGTGCCCAGATCGGCTCGAACACGGCATTCGCACGACCGATCACGGGCAGCGCGGGAAGCAGCGCAAGCCTGCGGGTGAGGGTGACCCAGGGGTCCTGGCGGTCGTAAACGATCGACGGCGCAAACACGGTGGTGTCGAGCTCGGAGCTCTCCACGGCCTCCTCGGCGAGAGCCTTGGCGCGCATGAAGCGCGTGCGCTCGAACTCGGTGGCCCCGATGGCCGAGAAGAAGATGAAGCGCTCGACGCCAGTCTGTTCCGCCGCGCGGAGCAAGCGCGCCGTCGCAAGTCCGTTCAGCTCCTCAACCCTGGCCGCCGGCTGGTCGCGAATCGCCGCGGCAAGATGGATGACCGTCTTGACGCCGCGCAGGGCCTGGCGGCGTGTCCGTGCGTCTCCCATCTCACCGAGGTCTCCAAGCGCAATCTGTACGTCCACCCGATGCCTGCCGAGGCGCCGCGGGTCGCGCACGAGAGCGCGGATGTCGTCGCCGCGCTCGATCAGCATCGGCAGTAACGCCTTGCCCACGGTCCCGGTTGCTCCCGTCAGGAGGATCACGCGATGAGGTTAGTCCGGTACCAGGTACCTAGGGTCGCCTCGCGACTGACCCTCCCTGGGACCGAGTGCCTGGTAGCGGTCAAATGTTCGTCCCGTAGAATGCGCCGCTCGCCGGGACAGACCCGGCAGACAGAGCAAACGAGCCAAGGACTTCACTCAAGTGGCATACGTCATCGCAGAGCCGTGCATCGGGCAAAAGGACAACTCCTGCGTCGAGGTTTGTCCGGTGGACTGCATCCACCCGACGCCTGACGAGCCCGACTACGAGGGCGTCGAACAGCTCTATATCGATCCGGACGAGTGCATCGACTGCGACGCGTGCGTAGAGGCATGCCCCGTCGACGCCTGCTTCGCCGAGGACCAGCTCCCCGAGGAGTGGGCGAAGTTCACCGAGATCAACGCTCAGTACTTCTCGTCTTAGAGCGCTAGCTCTGGATGACCTTCAGCTCAGTGCCCGAGGTGGGCGCCGAGCCGACCATCGCCGGCGGTTCCGATTGAAGGACCGCAAGCTCTTGTGGAGTCGCGGCCACGATGCCGCGCGCCGTTTGCCGGATCGCGATCGAGGCGGGGTCGTTCGGCTCCGACAGGACCAGCGGCGTGCCCGCGTCCGCGTGGGCGCGGAGATCTTCAGAGAGCGGGACCTTGCCCAGGAGCGGCACATCGAGATCCTCAGCCAGGAGCTCGCCGCCTCCCTCGCCGAAGATCGAGAAGCGCTGACCGTCGGGCGCGGTGAACGCCGACATGTTCTCGATCACGCCGAGCACCTCGAGGTCGACCTTGGTAGCCATTTCCGCCGCACGGCGGGCGACCGACTGGGCGGCCGGCTGGGGCGTCGTCACGATCGTGATCTTGGCCTGCGGAAGCAGCTGAGCGAGCGTCATCGAGACGTCGCCGGTGCCCGGCGGCAGGTCGAGCAGCAGGAAGTCGAGCACACCCCAATCGACGTCCTCTAGAAACTGTTGGATCGCCTTGTGAAGCATCGGGCCACGCCAGACGACCGCGGCGTTGTCCTCGACGAAGAATCCGATCGACATCACCTTGACGCCGGCAGGGCCCTCCAGCGGGATGATCTTGCGGTCCTCGTTGACGTCGGGCCGTCCGTCGACGCCGAGCATGCGCGGGATGGAATAGCCGTAGACGTCGCAGTCGAGAGCGCCCGCTGATCGGCCTTCGGCCGCCAGAGCTGCCGCGAGGTTGGCGGTCATCGTCGACTTGCCGACGCCACCTTTGCCGGATGCGACGCAGATCACGTTCTTGACCTGGGCAAGTGCGCCCTGAGGAAGTTTGTTGCGTCCGAGTGACTGCTGAAGGTTGGTCCGTTCCTCGTCGGAGAGCACGTCGAACTCGACCGCGACGGCCGTCACGCCTTCGATGGCGCCTACGTTCTGGGTCACGGCATCGACGAAATGGGAGCGGATCGGGCAGCCGGGTGTGGTCAGCGAGACGATCACGCCGACCCTGCCGTCGTCGGCGATGTCGATCGCGCGCACCATGCCGAGCTCGACGATGTTCTTACGGAGCTCGGGATCGATGACGGCGCGGAGTTTGTCCGTGACCTGGTCTTGCGTTGGGAGACTCATCCCCTCAATCTTGACAGGCGCCGTCTGCCGTTACGGTGGGCCGATGAAACGCATCAACCTCGCACAAGCAGAGTTCAACTACCCCGATGACGACCCCGAGGGCTTCGCCGGCGGGATGGTCCGCCCCGGCCCCGCCTTCGGCGCCGAAAAGACCGGCGCCAGCTCGTATGAGCTACCGCCCGGTCAGGCGCTTTGTCCCTACCACTATGAGTGGGGGGAGGAGGAGTGGCTTTTGGTGACCGAGGGCCGCCCGACGGTCCGGGACCCCGACGGGGAGCACGAACTCGAGCCGATGGACCTCGTTTTCTTTCCCCGCGGCCCCGAGGGCGCACACAAGGTCTTGAACGCGACAGGGGAGCCGGTCCGTTTCGTGATGTTCTCGGACCTCGTCCTTCCGACGGCAACCGTCTACCCGGATTCGGACAAGGTCGGGATCTGGACCGATCCGGAGAAGAAGGACAGCCTGATGGTCCGGCGTTCGTCCGGGGTCGGCTACTACGACGGCGAGGTCTGAAAAAAAGAGAAGCGGGCCCGGTGAGGGGCCCGCTTCTCGGGGAGGAGAGGTACTGGTTCTGCTCGCGGTGTGTGTCCGTTGCGAACAGACTTCTCCGGGACGCCCCTCTCCGGACGTCTCGGGCTAAGGCGCTCGAAGCTACGAGCGGACCGTCTCCAGGCGGGTGGAGACAGCGGTCTGTGCGTCCTTGACCGCCTTCTCCGCGCGGACGCGGTTCTCCTTGACGGCCTTCTCGGCCTTGGTGCGGTTCTGCTTGACCGTCTTCTCAACCGAGTTGCGACGCAGCTTGAGGTCGCGCTCGATGCGGTTGCGCGTGCCACGGACACGTGTCGTGGCCTTGCGGCGAGCCTGGCCGCCACGGCGCTCGAGCTTGTTGATCTCGCGGGTGACCTGGGTCCGGAGGCGCTTGATCTCACGCTCGCGGCTCGTGGTCTCCGTGAGGGGCTTGACCGTCTCGGCGACGGTCAGGGCGACGCCGACGGGAACGTCGACTGCGCGCTCGGCCGTCTGGCGGACGTAGGCGACAGCGGTCTCTGCGGCGGTCTGCTCGTTGGCGGCACGGGTCGCGGCTGCCTTCTTGGCGGCTGCGCTGCGCTGCGCCTTCGTGGTGGTGGTCTTGGTGCTGGACTTGGCGGTAGTTGCCATTTTTGACTTCACTCCCTTATGGGTGATTGGTGTATCGAGATAAGTTGCTTACGAATAAGCATGTTAGCAAATCATGCGAACAGGTGTTCTTACCCGTCACCCTTCCAGGAGTTACTGCGCGGCGCGCAAAAATCGCGCGATCAGGCACAAACCACGCGCCTCGCCACACAAGGGGCCAGACCCGGGGCCAGACCCCAGCCGGGGGGCCAGACCCTTACGGTTTGCTCGTACTTGGCGCTACGCGGCGGCGGTCGTGAGGACGCGAGCGGTCCAAGCGCTCGGGTCGTCGAGCTCCGCGAGAGATGGCAGGGCGCCCGGGCTCTCCCAAACGCGGTCGAGCCCCTCGATGCCTGCCTCCGCGACGACGGCGTCGCACCAGCGCTTCCCCAGTTCGTACTGGCGGAGCTTGGCTCCCATACCCAGGACTCGCGCGATCATGTCGGCGAGGCCGGTGCGCTGGGCCCGGCGGGCGTCCATCCGCTCGCGCATCGTCTCGAGCTCCGGGACTCCGGCAGAGGCTGCGTCCATGACGTGTTCGGCGTAGCCCTCGATGACAGCCATCACGGCCGCCATCCGGTCCATCACCTCGCCCTGCTTCTCACCCGCGAAGATCCTCGTGAGCTCGCCGTCGAGAATCCGGCGGAGCCCAGCCCGAGGGTCGGGAGCGATGAGGCTCTTCGCCCGGCCGATGATCGCGCCGATGTCGAGGCCGCTTGATGCGGAGTCGAGAAGCTCGGAGACGAGTCCCGCGAGGTGCTCGCGAAGCCAGGGCACCGAGCCGAACTGGATCGAATGCGTCTGCTCGTGCACGAGCACCCACAAGAGAAACGGATCTCGTTCGACCCCGAGCTTCGCCGCGGCATCGTCCAGGTTCGCGCCGACCAGGAGCATCCGCGGAACGCCCTCATCGGGGCGAAGCGA
This sequence comes from uncultured bacterium, assembly GCA_963721645.1. Lineage (GTDB taxonomy): Bacteria > Actinomycetota > Thermoleophilia > Solirubrobacterales > 70-9 > JALZKA01. Next base: position 119,758 of record CAVRJK010000001.1, read on the forward strand.
CACCTGGTACTGCCCGAGAACCCGCTTGGAGGCGTAGCCGATGACCGCGCCTGCCTCTGCTCCCGCCGCCGTGCTGAGCGCCTTGCGTGTGATCGAGCCGAGTGGACCGGGCAAAGAGAAGTCCGCCGAGAGACGTTCTTCCACGGGTGTGAGCAGTCGAGCGAGCTCGGCCAGGTTCGACCCGATCCACTCGTCGCGGGAGACGACCTCGACCTCGGGAACTGAGGACGCAGGCACGAGTGTCGTGTAGGCGAGAGCCTTGTCCAGGGCCTCGGTCGAGATCTCGCCGACAGCCGATTCGTCGAGGCGCGACTCGGCGTCGCCGGCCAGTCGGCGGCCCAGGCGGAACGCCAGGCCCCAGTCGACCAGGCCGGCCTCGGCTGGATCGAGGGGGTCAGGCATCGGGCGAGCGCTGTTGCGCTGCGCGAACGCTTTCGAGCAGCTCCTCGTTGCGGGCGGCGAGCACCGGGTAGCGCGCGTCGAGCCCGAGGTCCGCCTCTTCGAGCGAGTAGCCGGAGAACTCGACAGCTCCTCCTGCTTCGCTCACCATGAGCTGGGCAGCCGCAGCGTCAACCGAGCGACAGGGCCGGGCGCTCAGCATCCCGTCCAACCGCCCGGAGGCGACGTAGGCGAGCGTGATCGCAATTGAGCCGATGACCCGGACGCGGTATGCCTTGCCCGCGAGCTCCTCGACGACCGGAGCGATCCGCGACGGCTCGGCGGATTCGAGGCCGACGACTTCCAGGCCGTAGCCGGGACCCTCGAGTTCAAGCTTCGTTTTCCCGAGCCAGGCGCCCTCGCCGCGCTTGGCAGTGAACTCCTCATTCGCGCCGAACTCGTGGACGAAGCCGAGCTGGACGTCGGCCATCGACGTGCCGGAGGCGATGGCGACGCTGAGCGAGTGGGAGGGGATGGTCCTGCGCACGTTCATCGAGCCGTCGATCGGGTCGATGACGACGCGCCATTCGGAATCCGGGTCGCCGAATGCGACCTCGCCGCGCTCTTCGGAGACGGCAACGAAGTCCGCCCCCGATTCGTCGTGAAGCTTTTCGAGCTCGACAAAGACCGCGTCCTCGCATCGGCGATCCAGGACCAGGGCGTGGTCGCCGCCTTCGCCGACTCCCTCGTATTCCGTGCGGCCGGCGATCGTGGGCTCCGCGTAGAACAGGGCACGGTGGGCCTCAACCGCTCGCCGCATCGCACCGAACCAGTCGAGATCAAGCATCGAATGAACTTAGTGGCAGACGGATTGTGAGCGTCGTGTAAGGGTCTGGCCCCGGGTCAGACCCTTACAAAGCGCTTGCAGCTCGCGGTAGCGTTCGGCGCGGTGACGGAACGAGGCTCAGAACCCGTGGACGAGGCGCAGCGGCGCGTGATCGGCCACCGCCTGGGTCCACTGCTGGTCACGGGCACGGCGGGCTCTGGGCGCACCGAGGCCCTGGTGCGCCGCTTCGCGTCGCTGAGCGAGGACGGCGTGCGGGCCGAACGGATCCTGGTCGCGTGCCGGACCCGGGCAGGCGCCGCGACGCTCCGTGAGCGCGTCGAGACGGTCCTCGCCCACGCCCACGAGGAGCCGTGGATCGGTACTCATGCCGAGATCGCCGAGCGCATCCTGCGCGAGTATCCGACCGAGGCCGGACTCGACCCCTTCTTCACAACGGTCACGGCCGCCGACCGCCTGGCGATCCTGCTCGACCGCGTTGACGATCTGCCCCTTCGCCGCCACGAGATCCGCGGCAACCCGGCGGGGCTCCTTGCCCGCCTCCTGCGAAGGATCGACCTCTTGAAGATCGAGTGCGTGACTCCGGACCACCTACGCGACTGGGCGACGCAGCGCGACCGCGAGGCCAAGCGGCCCGCACAGCGCGAGCGGGCGAGGCGGGAGATCGAGTTCGCCGAGTTGTACGCGCGGCACGACCGCATGGTCTCCGAGGCGGGCAGCCTGGACGAGGGCGACCTCCTGATCGAGGCGGAGCGTCTCACGCGTGACCGCGCCGACATCGCCGAGGAGCTCCACGAGCGCTTCGAGCACGTGATGGTCGATGAGCTCGAGGAAGCGGCGCCCTCGCACATGCGCCTGGTGGCGAGCCTGGTCCACCCCGAGCGGGCCAGCCTGGTCGCGACCCACGACGCCGAGGCGGCCATCCGTCGCTTCCGGGGGGCCAGCGAGGGCTCGCTGGAGTGGTTCCGCGCCAGATACGCCGGCGCCGAGGAGATCGAGCTCCAAGGCCAGCACCGGTTCGGCCCCGCGCTCAGCGCCGCCGTCGGGGCCGTCCTGAGCGACGCCAGCCCCGAAACCGACGAAGCGCCTCCCGAGGGGTCAGACCCCTCACAAGACGCTCACATCCCCGTCCGCTTCTGGCGCTGCGAAGGGGAGAGAGCCCAGGCGCAGGCCGCGGCGCGGGAGATCGAGGCGCGGCTTTCGGCCGGCGAGACCCTGCCCGAGCGGATCTGCGTGATCGTGGGATCCGGTTGGCGGCAGGGCCGCTTGGTCGCCGCGGCGCTGGAGGAGCGAAACGTCCCGTTCCGGGTCGCCGGCGACGCCTCATTCTTCGCTCGGCCCGAGGTGCGCGACGCGCTTGCCTGGTTGCGGATGCTGGCCGACCCCTTCGACGCCGCGGCCGTGGTGCGAGCACTCACGCGCCCGCCGGTGGATCTGCGCTCCGCCGACCTGGCCCGCGTGACCACCATCGCCCGCCGCCGCAAGCTGGACATGGTCTCGGCGCTCGACGCTGCGCTCGAGAGCCCGCAGCTCCGGCCCGAAGCCCGCGATCGCATCCAGGCGTTCTTGAAGCTCCAGCGCTCTGCCTCGGCCGCGATGGAGGCGATGCGCCCGGACGTGTTCATCCGTCGCCTGATCGAGCGGGTGGGGATGCGACGCCACCGCCTCTTTGCCGCGACGCCCGAGACCGCCGAGCGCCTGGTGAACCTCTCGCGGCTGGCCGAGCTGGCCGCCGACTGGTCGCGGCGCGTACCGCGCGGCTCGGTCCGCGACTTTGTCCGCCACATCGCCGCGGTTGCAGAGGCCGGCGAGGTCGGTGCCGAAGAGGCCGATCCGCCCACGCCCGGCGCGGTGACTCTTGCCGAGCCGGCGCAGGTGAAGGGTCTCGAGTTCGACGCCGTCTATCTCCTGGGCCTCCACGCCGGCTCGATGCGCCTTGCCCCATGGGAAGACCGCTGGGTGCCGGCGGACCTGGCCACGGGCTCACTGCCCGACGCCGGCGACGAGTTGGCGGACGTCCGTCAGCGCCGCCTCGCCTACGTCGCCATCGCCCGGGCGACCGAGACCGTCGTCCTCTCCTGGCCCGAGGAGTCCGACCACGAAGCCGCAAGCCCTGCACCCTTCTACGAGGCTGCGCGCGACGCCCTGGGCGCGACCGAGGAGGTGCAGGCCGAAGAGGTGTTCGGCCCGGCGGAGGGTCTCCACTCGACCTACCGCATGATTCGCGACGAGGTCCTGGAATCGTCGTGGCGCGCAGGCTCGGCACTCTCCGAGATGCGCCTGGACACCGCCGAGGACGTGAACGCCGCGGTCGCCCGCTACCTGGAGCTGATCAAGCTTGCCTCACTCCTTCAGCGCCCCGATCGCGAGGCGACGAGGGAGGCGCTGGGCGCTATCAACGAGCTCCTGGCGCGCGTCGCGACTCCCGAGCAGCGAGCCGTGATCGAGACCTCCGCGCTCGACGACTACGTCCTGGGCGAGGAGCGAGCGCAGGAAGGCAGACGCGACGCCGTGGCCGCCCGGCGTGAACCCTCGCTCGAGCAGTTCATCCCACGCCGGGGCGATGGTCTGGCGCTCTCGGCTTCCGACATCGGCCTCTACCGCACGTGTCCGCTCAAGTACAAGTTCGCCCGCGTCTTCTCGATCCCGCAGGAGCCGACGATCAACCAGCGTTTCGGGATCCTGATCCACAACGTCTTGGAGCGCTTTCACTCCGAGGAGATGCGCGCCGCTTCCGGCAGACCGGACGACGGCGTGCGGCCCGGCAGCCTGGATCGCCTACTGGGTTTGCTCGAGGGCGGCTGGCGCAGGAGCGGATTCGGCGCCTCGGACGACGAGCTCCAGTACCGCGACCGCGCCGTCGCCGCACTCGCCCGCTATCACGAGCGACATCTGCGTGAGGCGTCTGAGCCCGTGTGGCTCGAGCGGAGCTTCTCGTTCGCGATCGGCGACCACCACCTGCGCGGGCGCATCGACCGCGTCGACAAGCGCCCCGACGGCGCCTACGAGCTGATCGATTACAAGACGGGCGAGTCGTCGCCCGCCTCGAAGCTCTCCGAGGACCTCCAGCTCGCTCTCTACCGCGTCGCCGCGCGCGAGGCCTGGCAGTTGGAGGCCACGCAGGGCGCCTACTGGTACGTCCTCTCCGACCAGCGCGTGGAGGTCGAGCACGCGCCCGACGACGCCGAGCGCGTCGAGCGGACCGTTCTGGACGTGGCGGCCGGCATCGAGGCCCAGGACTTCGAGCCGCGGCCGTCGTTCGAGATCTGCTCCTGGTGTGACTACCGGCTGATCTGCCCGGCGTCGGAGGCCTAACGCCCCCGGCCGCGACCCGGCGCGACCCTAGGGGTCAGACCCCTCACAGAACGCTCACATCGTGTTCCAGGCGTCAGGGAGTAGAGGGGTCAGACCCCGGCTGTGGGTCGTCGTCGTCATTCCTTTGCTTTAGGAAGCGCTGGAAGTCCCGGGCGAGCGCGTCGCCCGAGGGAACCTCCGGTAGCTCGATCTCGTCGTCCTGCTCGGACTCGAGGCGGCGGACGAGCTCCTCGATCTCGGGGTTGGCCGAGACGGCTCGATTGACCTGGCTCTCGAAGCGCTCCATCGCGTCCTCGAGCTCGGACGCCTCGAGCGCGACCCCGGTAAGCCCTTCCAGGCGGCGAAGCAGGGCGAGGGCGGCCTTGGGATTGGGCACGGCCGCCACGTAGTGGGGCACTGCGGCCCACAGGCTCGCCGACGGCATGTTGCGCTGGCGCGCCTGGTCGTGGAGGACGCCGACGATCCCTGTCGGGCCCTCGTAGTTCGAGCGGCTGAGGCCGAGCTCCTCGACAAGTCTCTCCTCGCTGGCGAGGCCCGTGATCGGCACGGGAAGCGTGTGGGCGACGTCCGCAATCAGCGCGCCAAGGCTGATCAGCATCTCGGCGCCCAGCTCTTGAGCGACGTCCAGAATGGCTGACGAATAGCTCCGCCACTTCAGGTTCGGCTCGACGCCCGTCATCAGGATGAAGTCCTTCTCGGCTCCAGGAATGGGGGCGGCCGTGAATGAGTTGTCGGGCCAATCGACATGGCGGGTGCGCCCTTCGATCAGGCGGATCGTCGGGCGGTTCACCTGAAAGTCGTAGAACTCCTCGGGGTCGAGGCGGGCGACGACGTGGGAGTCGAGGGTGCCGGCGATCGTCTCCAGCGCCGTCGATGCGGCGCCCGCGGCGTCGTTCCAGCCGGCAAAGGCGCAGACGAGGACGGGGTTTCGAAGCTCAGGCTTCTCGCCTTCCCAGATCACGTGATCCACCCGGCGAGACTACCTGCGATGAAGCGGCCGCGAGGTCGGACCGTCCGCGCCTTGTCCGACAATCGACTGGATGGACACCGCCACCGCCAATGCGCCGCTCGCCGAGGCCGACTCGCCCCAGGTCGCAGATCTGCGCCCAGGGCAGCGCTTCGCGGGCGCCTTTGCGTGCGTGCGCAAGGACCGCCTGACCGCCAAGAACGGCTCCACGTATCTCTCGCTCCAGCTCCGGGATCGCACCGGCACGCTTCCCGCCCGCGTCTTTCGCGAGGCGGACCGTCTCGGCCTGCGCTTCAACTCAGGAGACGCCGTTCAGGTCAGCGGCCGAATCGAGCGCTTCCGCGGCGATCTGGTCGCAGAGCTCGACGACGTACAAAAGATCGAGCCGGGTTCGTACGACCCGGGAGCCTTCCTGCCCGCGGCCTACCGGTCGGTGGAGGAGCTCGAGGGGTTCCTCGAGCACCTCGTCTCAGAGGTCCACCACGACGGTCTTCGGCAAGTCGCCGCGGGGTTGGTCCTGGAGGGCCCGTACGCCGCGGAGTTCAGGCGCGCGCCGTGCACCCAGTGGGGCCACCACGCATATCTGGGCGGGCTGATCGAGCACACCGTCGCGGTCGGCACGATCGTCCTCGAGACCTGCCAGCTCCATCCCCGGCTCAACTCGGACCTTCTTGATGGCCGCGGCCCTCGTCCACGACATCGGCAAGGTGCGCGAGTTCACCTACGGCGCCGAGTTCGGCCTCTCCGAGGAGGGACGGATGCTCGGCCACCTGCAGATGGGTGCCTCTTTGACGGGCCAAGCCGCGCAGGGGCTGGAGCCCGAGCTTCGCCTCGCCCTCGTCAACTGCGTCCTGAGCCACCATGGCCCGCCCGACTCGGCGCGCGGGCGCGAGAAGTTCGCAACGCCCGAGGCGCTCGCGCTCTTTCGCGTGAACGCCCTCGACGCCGGCGTCAAGGGTGCCTTGGAGTCGGGGCTCTAGGAGGCCTGCGCAGGCCTGGTCGCGGCGCGGTGCACGAGCTGCGCCGCGATCGCGAGCGCCAGGATGGCGAAGCCGATCTCGAGCGCACGCTGCGAAACCTCGTTCGAGACCACGACTCCCACGGCGACGCCGGCAACCGAGGTGGCCCCGATCACTCCCGCGTCGGCAAACCGGACGTTGCCGTAGCGGCGCTGGCGGATCGTTCCGGCGATCGCGACGATCACGATCGCAAGCAGGGAGGTCGATTCGGCGACGACCTGCGATTCGTCAAGGACGATCACGAGCGCGGGCACGAACAGGATCCCACCGCCCACGCCAACCATCCCGCCGACGAAGCCGCCGGCGAACCCGAAGAGGATCACGAGGACGATGTCCATCAGCGGATCAGGAGCTCCAGGGACACGGCGACCAGGAGCAGGGCGAATAGATAGGAGACGGCCCCCTGCGGGACTCGCTGTTGCAGGGCGGTTCCGGCGATCACTCCGCCGATCGCGGGAATCCCGATCGCGAGGCCGTTGACGACGTCCACGTTGCCGTAGGCGCCCTGACCGGCCGCCGCCAGCGCCGCGATGATCACGATCGCCGCGAGGCTTGTACCCGTCGCCTCCCGCTCGCCGTAGCTGAACCAGAGGATCAGGAGAGGAACGATGATCGTGCCTCCGCCGACCCCGAAGAGCCCGCTGAAGATCCCCGCTGCCGTGCCGACGACGGCCAGCTTCACAAGGCGTTGAGGGTCGCCGAACACGCGAGCCGATACTAGTTTCGTCCTGAGATGTCGTTGCTGCCCGCTCACGAAGCGCTCTTGGCGCCTTTCAAGGCGGCTCCGCAGCGCTGCGCCGTCCTCATGGATGTGGACGGCACGCTCGCCCCGATCGTCGGGCTTCCCGAGGACGCAGCCGTTCCCGAGGAAACCGCACGGATCCTGACTTCGCTGGCCGGGCGCTACGGGCTGGTCGCATGCGTGACAGGTCGCAGGGCTCTAAAGGCGCGCGAGATGGTCGGCGTGCCCGAGATCATCTATGCCGGGAATCAGGGCTTTGAGTTGTTGCGGCCCGGCGAGGAGGAGCCGCAACCGGACCCCGCGGCAGGACCCGGGGGCGAGCGGGCGCGGAAGTTTCTGGACAGCCTGGACCTGCGGCGGTTCTCGGAGCTGGGGATCCGACGGGAGGACAAGGGGCCGATCCAGGTCATTCACTGGCGAGGAGCACCGGACGAGGTCGAGGCGCGAGCCCGCGTGGAGACGATCGCCCAGCTCGCGGCACAGGCCGGGCTCCTCCCCCTGTGGGGGCGGAAGGTGCTGGACCTGCGGCCGGCGGCCGGAATCGACAAGGGGACCGTTGTCCACCGGCTCTTGGTCGAGCACGCTCCGCTTGATGCTGCGATCTTCGCGGGGGACGACCGCACCGACCTGGACGCCTTCCGGGCGCTCGATCGCCTGGCGGGCACGGCGCGGCTGGGGACGGCCGTTCGGCTGGGCGTCTACACCGAGGAGAGCCCGCCGGAGATCGAGGCCGAGGCCGATCTGGTGGTCAAGGGAACGGACGGCGTATTCGAGATCCTGAAGGCACTGGGCAGCTGATGCTGTTCTCCGAACTCTTGCGGATCACCGTCTTTTTGTTCGCCGGGGTCGCAACTGCGCTCGGGGCGGCCTCGGTGGTTTTAGCCAACCAGGAGCAGCCGACGACCCTGGGCCTCGCCGTGGTGGGTGGCTGGTGGCTGGTGGCGACGGTCGCGGGCCTTCTTTATGGCACGACCGGGCGCTCGGCCGAGGCGCTGGCGCCGGTGCTTCGCTCGGCCAAGACTCAAACGACCCTGCCGGCTGAGACCGAGGGCCGGATCGCGTTCATGCGCCTGTGGCCGATTGGTGCGTTCGCGCTGGTTTGTCTTGTCGCGGGCATCTTTTACCCGCAGGTCACGGCAATCGGTGCCGGCTACGCGATCCTCATCGCGCTCGGCTGGCGCCGGCGCGAGGCTGCGGTTCAGGCGATCGAGGACCGCGACGGCGTCCGCTTCTATGTCGAGCCCTCTGGGGCTCTGCGCCCCTTGAAGCTTGTTCGCACTCCGGGGCTCTATCGCGACCGGGCTCCAACGGCGAAGCCTCCACCGCCTCCACCTGCCCCGAGTTGACCCGGCGCTCGGCGAGGCGCCTGAACGCCACCGCGGCTCCTGCGCCGGTCGCCAGCGCCGACACGCCGGCCAGGGCGAGCGCGACTCGCGGGTCCCAGATGCCCGAGAGCGCACCGACGATCGGGCCGCCGATCGGCGTCGAGCCCATGAAGACGATCGAGAACAGTGCCATCACGCGTCCGCGCATCGCGGGCGCTGCGCTCAGCTGAAGCGTCGAGTTGACGCCGGCGGCAAAGGTCACGCTCGCGGCCCCCAGGGGAATCAGGGCTATCGCAAGCAGATCGAGACTGGGCGCGGCAGTCGCAAGTAGCGCAAAGACTCCGAACGCAAGAGCTGAGCCGACAAGCCAGCGCTCGCCGATCCGCTCGCGGCTGCCGATCGCGATTGCACCACCGACCGCGCCGGCTCCCATCGCGATCACCAATGCCGAGTAACTCTCGGGGCCGCCGTCGAACGACTGCCGGGCGAGCAACGGGAGGAGGACGTGGAAGTTGAGTCCCAGCGTCCCGATCACGGCCATCATCCCAATCGGGATAGCCAGCTCCGGCGTGCGGGTCACGTAGTGAAATCCCTTGCGGATCGCACCTGGCTCGCGCGTTGCCAGCTTCGGGGGGGCGAGCGCCGAGCGATCGAGCGACATGAGCGCCAGGATCATCCCGCCGAACGACAGGGCGTTGAGCAAAAAGCAGAGCTCGATCGAGCCGCCGGCGATCAAGATCCCCGCCATGGCGGGTCCGGTGATGCGCGAGGTGTGGATGAGCACGCTCTGCAGCCCGACGGCGCTGACGACGCGGTCGGGTCCGACGATCTCGATCACGTATGACTGGCGGGCCGGCAGGTCGACGGCCAGGACGATTCCCCGAGCCAGCACCAGCCCCATGACCATCCATGCGGCGACGTTGTCCGTCGCAGCGAGACCGAACAAAACCAGCGGCGGAATCGCCATCAGGGCCTGGGTGAGGATGAGAAGGCGGCGCTTGGGAACCGAGTCGGCGACAAGGCCGCCCCACGCACCGACCACGAGGATCGGGAGGAACTGCAGGGCGGAGGTGACGCCGACGGCCAGTGCCGAGCCGGTGAGCGTGAGGACCAGCCACATCTCGGCGACGATCTGCATCCAGTTGCCGCTGATGGAGACCAGCTGGCCGCCGAACCACCTGCGGTAGTTGGGAACCTGGAACGAGCCGACGCTTCGGCGAAGCGCGGCCGTCAAGAGGGGTCCTCGAGCATGCGCTCGAGCACTTCCGCGGCGCGCTCCAGGGTCTCGACGTCCTCGTCGCCGAGCTTTCGGAGGCGGCGCGAGACGTAAGCGTTCTTTCGCGAGCGGACGCGCTTGATCAGCGCGCTCCCGTCTCGGCTTGCGCTGAGGAGGCAGGCGCGGCCGTCGTTGGGGTCGGCCGCCCGCTCGATGAGCCCGTCCTTCTCGAGGGCCGCGGCGATGCGGGTGGCTGTGGGGCGCTTGACGCGTTCGATGTCGGCGAGTTCCGACGGGGTCAGGGGCCCGTGTCGCTCGACGGTCGCGAGCGCGGCCATCAGCGTGGGAGAGAGGTCGGCTCCGGCTTCTTGTCGCATCCGGCGGGCGGTGCGCACGATCGCGAGGCGCAGGCGAACAGCCGTTTCGGCGATGCGTTCGTCACGAGCTGGAGAAGTAGTTACCATTGCTAATTAGCTTAGCAAACTACCTCTTTCGCTTCAAGAGCTTCTTGAACTCGCCCCACGGCCGAGTGTTCGCGACATCGGCTTTTGTCAGCCAGGCTCGGCGGGCGTTGGCGATGCCGTAGCGCATGTTCGCGAGCGTCGAGATTTGGTGGGCGTCCGTGTTCAGGCAGATCTTTACGCCGGCGTCCGCGGCCAGGCGTGCGTTCTGCTCGGAGAGGTCGCGGCGATTCGGGTTGCCGTTGATCTCGATCATCGTGCCCGCGTTCGCCGCGGCTTCGACGACTGCCTCGATGTCGAAGTCGTAGCCCTCGCGGCGCAGGAGCATGCGGCCTGAGGGGTGGCCGAGACAATCGACGAGCGGATGCTCGACGGCGGCGACCATGCGTTTGGTCATGTTCTCGCGCGTCATCCGAAACGACGTGTGGACGCTCGCTACGACCCAGTCCAGGCGTTCGAGGAGTGAGTCCTCGTAGTCGAGCGAGCCGTCGGTGAGAATGTTCACCTCGGAGCCGGCCAGGACCCGGAAGCGCTTTGACGCGATCCGCTCGTTCAGCTCGGCGATCTCCTCGATCCGCTCCTCCAGCATGTCGGGGGTCACGTGGTCGCCGAAGCCGTGTGATGCGGAGTGGTCCGTGATCGCGAAATAGGAGTAGCCGAGCGAGCGGGCGGCGTCGACCATCTCCGAGAGCTCGTTCTTGCCGTCGGAGAGCGTCGTGTGGGAGTGAAGGTCGCCCTTGATGTCGCCCTGTGTGACGAGCGTTGGCAGCTCGCCGTCACGCGCGGCCTTGATCTCGCCCCGGTTCTCGCGCAGCTCCGGCTCGATGTAGGTGAGGCCGAGGCGCTCGTAGACCTCTTCTTCCGTGGCAAAGCTCTCGACCTTGCCGGATTCGGTGTCCTTGATGCCGTGCTCGGACACCGACAGTCCCATCTTCACCGCGCGTTCGCGGAGCTCAACGTTGTGGGCGGCGGATCCGGTGAAGTGTTGAAGCAGGTTCCCGTACGCCTCGGGGGCGACGATCCGCAGGTCTATCGAAACGCCGTTCTGCGTCGTGATCTTCGCTCCCCCCTGCCCGGGGTTGCCCGACGCGGCGGCGAGCGGGTGCTCGACGAGGGCAGTGGCCAACGCCTTCGGATCCTTCGCGGTCGCGATCAGGTCCACGTCCTTGCATGTCTCTGTCAGCCGGCGCGCCGAGCCGGCGACGGCAACGGCCTCACACCCGGGGTGTTCGAGAAGGTCGGCCGCGAGCTTTTCGGCGATTGGCAGCACGTCGGAGAGGAGGACTCGCTCTGCAGGCCCTTCGGATCCAAGCTTCTCGAGCTGGGCGGCGATGTTCTCTTCGGCCTTCGGCCCAAGGCCTTTCATGGCGCGAATGCGCTCGTCGGCGATCGCCTGGCGGAGGTCGGCGATCGAGGCAACGCCGATCTCGTCGAAGAGGCGGCGCGCAGTCTTTGCCCCCAGGCCCGGAACGCGTGTCACCTCGACGAGCGTGGCCGGGAACTTGGCCTTCAGCTTCTCGGCGGAGGGGATCGTCCCGGCATCGAGGAAAGCGTTGATCTTCTCGGCCGACGTCTTGCCGATGCCGGGCAGCTCGGTGACCTTTCCGGCGCGGGTGAGCTCGGCGATCGACACCGGGCACTGGCGCATCGTCTTGGCCGCGTCTCGGTAGGCGTTCACGCGGAACCGGTCGGCGCCGTCGAGCTCGTAAAGCACGCCGAGCTCGGAAAATGCGTCCGCGATCTGAGCGTTGGTCGGATCCTTCTTGGCCATCACAATTACCATCGTGGCATGGAGGGTCTATGGGTGGTCATGCCCACGTACAACGAGGCCTTGAACCTCGAACCCGTGGTTGATGCGACCCGCAAGCACCTCCCGCCGGGAAGCCGGTTGTTGGTGGTCGACGACAGCTCCCCCGACGGGACCGGCGAGTTGGCAGACGATCTTTCGCAGAGGTTCGAGGAAGTGAGGGTTCTTCATCGGACGAGTAAGGAGGGGCTCGGCGACGCGTACGTAGCGGGCTTTCAGCACGTGCTTGGCGAAGGCGCATCGCTCGTCATCCAGATGGATGCCGACTTCTCGCATGACCCGGCGGACATCCCTCGCCTCCTGGAGGCCGTCGCGGACGCAGACGTCGTGATCGGCTCGCGGTACGTCCGGGGTGGTGGGGTGCCGGACTGGGGCCGCCGCCGCCGGGTGATGAGTCGGGTGGGATCGGCCTACGCGCAGGTGACGCTTGGACTTCCCCATCGGGATATGACGGGCGGCTTCAAAGCGATCCGCCCCGAGGTCCTGGAGGCCGTCGAGCTCGATTCGATGGCCTCCCACGGCTACGCGTTCCAGGTGGAGCTGACCTATCGAGCCGCCCAGGCCGGTTTCCGGATCAAGGAAATCCCGATCCAGTTTCGCGACAGACGCGAAGGGCAATCGAAGATGAACGCGCGGATCGTGTTCGAAGCCGCCTTGGGAGTGCCTAGGATGCGCCTGCGGCGTATGTGAGGGTCTGGCCCCGGGTCTGACCCCTCGCTTCATTTTGTATAGTAGGTACTAGATCCATGCTTCTCACAAGAGCGGCATTCACGACCAGGAGACCACATGACCGGCAAGCTGCCTGACGTAACCGACGCCAACTTCCAGAGCGATGTCCTGGATTCCGGTGAGCCCGTCCTCGTTGACTTCTGGGCGCCGTGGTGCGGCCCGTGCCGCGTGGTTCATCCGATCCTCGAGGAGATGGCCGGCGAGCGCGACGACGTCCGCATCGTCTCGCTGAACATCGATGACAACCAGGAGACGGCCTCGCAGTTCGACGTGCTCTCGATCCCGACCCTGATCCTCTTCAAGAATGGGGCCGAGGCAAAGCGCATCGTCGGCGCCAGGCCGAAGCGGAGCCTCGAGGCAGAGCTCGAGCCCGCGCTCACGGCATAAGCCAGTCGATGCGGCGCATATGGGGACTCGGCCTGCTCTTGGCGGCGCTCGGGCTCCTGGCGGTACCGGGTCCTGGAAGCGCCAAGCCACGGGTGGCCGGCGTGTTCGATCTGAGCGGAACCCCGGGTCAGATCGCTAAAGACGGGCGCGGTGTGATGTGGGTCTTGCTGTCGGGGAGCTCGCAGAACAACACCCTCGCCCGGATCAAGCCGAACGGAGGCGTCAAGGAATACGCTCCCGCGGCGCTCGGGAACGCGGTCGGGTTGACCCTTGGGAGAGACGGCAACCTCTGGGCCACAAAGAACGGTGGCGTCGTGCGGATTCCTCCGAAGAAGCCGAACGATGCTGCGGACTTCAGCATTGCCGCGATCAACGATCCGCGGCGAATCACTCCCGGGCCGAAGGGGAAGCTCTGGACCGCGAGTGGCGACAAGCTGGTTTCCTTCCGTCCGGGCGACCCCGGCAATCCCAACCAGCGCACGATCAACGGGATGGCGGCGCGCGGCATCGCGGCCACCCGCACACACGTCTGGATCGCGGACTTCGGGGGGCAGCGGATCATCCGCGTCAAGCCCTCCGGCGCTGACAAATCTTTCAACGTAGGCGGTGGTCCCCAGGAGGTCGGAGCCAACGGACGGCGCGTCCTCTACGCGAACCCCGGCAGCGACCCGCAGACGGTCGGCGTTATCGACGGGAAGAAGATCCGCAAGACGAATACCCCCAACTCCGATCCGTTCGGGATCACGTTTTCAGCAGGCCAATGGTGGGTGGCCAACTTCGCTGCTCGCAGCCTTTCGATCCTGCCGGCAAAGGGTGGAAAGGCCGACCGTCTGAAGCTTCCAGCCAACTCTGGGCCGCGCTGGGTGGCAGCCGGGAAGGCCGACACGCTGTGGGTCTCGCTCGAGACCTCGGAGCAAGTCGCCCGGATCAAGGGCGTCGGCGACTGAGCGCTGCGGCTTTCAAGCCTCTACAGTCGTCGCCGATGCCATTCATTCACGTTCACTGGTTCGAAGGCCGCTCAGATGAGCAGAAGGCTGAGCTCGCCAAGCGGATAACGGAGGCGATGGTCGAGGTCGGCAAGACCTCGGCCGATCACGTCTGGATCAAGTTCGACGACTCAAAGAAGTCGGACTGGGTGATGGGCGGCGAACAGCAGGGCTGACGCCCCGCTGTTCGCACCCAACCGGCTAGGTCTCCTCGACCTCGATCGTCTTCGACTTGGCCTTCTCGCAGATGCCAAAGTCGGAGCCGACCTTGGCGTAGAACTTGCCCTTCTTCTCACCGGAGTTACCGGTCGACCACTTGCCGCTGTCGGAAGTGTCGTCGCCGACCTTCTTGTCCTTCCCGGGCTTCTTCTTGAAGACCGTGACCTTGCGGCCGGTCTCGCATTCCTGCTCGTCGGACTTGATCTTTCCGGAGAAGTCTCCGTTCGGACCCTTGATGGTCAACTCGGTCTCGTAAATCACCTGACCCGTAGCGCTTATCGGGACGATGGCAATTGCCGCCACTGCCACGACGAGAAGCGCCGCTCTAAATACAGACTTCATTCCCCGTACCTTCCCTTTGCTTTGCCGAGTAGGCGGATACCTGCTCGCCGCCGCAGCATACGCCTCTCGTCAGGCGCGCGCGATCCCGATTGAGAGTCCCATCCCCTCGATCGCCACCTCAACCGCAGGGCCTTCCGCGTCGTAGTCGAGCTGGGTCGCGAGGACCTCACCCGTCACATACTCTTCGTGCGCACGTGCGGCCTTGATCAGTGCTTCGTCGCCGCCCAGCCGCAGAGAGATCCGGTCGGTGATCTCCAGACCCGCCTGCTTGCGCGCGTTCTGGACCGCGTGGACGATCTCGCGGGCGAGGCCTTCACGGCGCAGGTCGTCGTCCAGGTCGAGCGCAAGCGCAACGGCTCGCCCGGCCTCGGACTCGACCTCGTAGCCCTCGAGCGGCTCCATCACGAGCTGAAGGTCGGCCGGCTCCAGCGTGTGCTCGTGGCCCTCGATCGAGATGCCGACCTCGCGCTCACCATTTGCTGCCGCGCGGGCTGAGTCTGGGTCGAGCCCTTCGACCGCGGCGGCAACCTGCGGCATCGACTTGCCGAAGCGCGGGCCGAGGGTGCGGTAGTTCGGCTTCACGCGGTGGGAGACCAGCTCAGCCTCTTCGGTAACGAACTCGAGCTCGCGCACGTTCAGCTCCGAGCGCACCACGTCGCCCAGGCGTTCGATCTCGTCTCGCTCGGAGCCCGTTGCGACGATCACCGCCTTCGCGAGCGGCTGGCGCATCTTCATCTTGGCGGCGGCGCGAGCGGCGCGGCCCAGCTCGATGGCGCGCATCGCTGCGGACACGCCCGCCTCGAGCTCGGGATTGCGATAGCCGTTGTCCGCGCGCGGGAAGTCGGAGAGGTGGACCGACGAGGCATCCCCCGAGAGGTTTCGGTGGATCTCGTCGGTCAGGAAGGGAATGAAGGGCGCGAGCATCCGTGCGAGCTCGAGTAGACAGTGGCGGAGCGTGCCCAGCGCATGCTCGTCGCCTTCCCAGAAGCGTCGCCGGGAGAGGCGTACGTAGCGGTTCGAAAGCGTCTCGACGAACCCGGCGATCTCCTGCCCGGCGCGGGTGCAGTTGAAGTCCTCCATCTCGCGGCCCGCTACCTCAGCGGTTCGCTCGAGCTCGCTCAGGATCCACCGATCCAGATCGGTCCCCTCGCCCGGCGCCGGGGCCTGCGGCGCGGTTTCGCGCTCCAGACCCTCCGCATTTGCGTACATGACCCAGAACGAGTACGTGTTCCAAAGCGTGTTCATGAACTGTCGCGTCGCCTCGCCGAGCGACTCGACCGAGAAGCGGTAGCCCGACCAGGGTTGCTGCGCGGTGAGGTAGTACCAGCGGAACGCATCGGCGCCGTAGGTGTCGAACACCTCCCACGGGTCCACGACGTTGCCCTTCGACTTCGACATCTTCTGGCCCTCGGGGTCGAGGATCAGGCCCAGGCAGACGCAGTTCTCGTACGAGGACTGATCGAAGACGAGGGTCGAGACGGCGAGGAGCGAGTAGAACCAGCCGCGGGTCTGGTCGATCCCCTCGCACACGTACTGGGCGGGAAAGCGCTTCTCGAACTCGTCCGTGTTTTCGAAGGGGTGGTGGAACTGGGCGAAGGGCATCGAGCCCGAGTCGAACCACGTGTCGATGACCTCTTGGACGCGGTGCATTTGCCCCTCGCACCCCTCGCGCTCGCAACCGAAGACGATGTCGTCCACGTATGGGCGGTGGAGGTCGTCGGGGATTTCGCCACCACGCTCGCGCAGATCGTCGAGCGAGCCGGCGCAGAACTCCTCGTCGCAACCGTCCGCGTCGCACTGCCAGATAGGCAGGGGGGTGCCCCAGTAGCGCTCGCGCGAGAGCGCCCAGTCGACGTTCGACTCCAGCCACTTGCCGAACCGCCCGTGCTTGATGTGCTCGGGGTGCCAGCCGATCTTCTCGTTCTCGGCGAGCATCCGGTCCCGCACGTCGGTCGTTCGGATGTACCAACTCGACTTGGCGTAGTAGATGAGCGGGGTGCCGCAGCGCCAGCAGTGCGGGTAGGCGTGCTCGTAGTCGACACGTTTGAAGAGCCTGCCCTTCTCCTCCAGCGCCTTGACGATCTCCGGGTTGTGCTCGAAGACGAGCTTGCCCTGGAAATCGGGAACGCGCTCGTCGTAGGTGCCGTCGGACTTGACCGGGTTTTGGAGCGTCATCCCGTGCTGCTCGCCCAGGCGGAAGTCGTCCTCGCCAAAGGCGAGCGCGGTGTGGACAAGCCCGGTGCCGTCATCGGTCGTGACGAAGTCGCCCAGGAGGACGGAGTGGCCGAGGGGACCGAAATCCTCGCCGGTCACGTAGTCGAACGGCGCCTCGTAGCGGACGCCTTCGAGCGCCGAACCCGGGAAGGACGCGAGCACCTCGAAGCCCTCTCCCAGCACACGCTCTGCGAGGGGAGCGGCCAGGATCACGACCTCGTCCGAATCGGCAGCCTTCGCGCGGACGTACTCGATCTCGGCGCCAGCGGCCACCGCCGCGTGTGAGATCAGGGTCCACGGCGTCGTGGTCCAGACGAGGAGGTTGTCCCCGGCCTGGATGGGTGCTGGGGTCTGACCCCGTTCACCCAAGGCGCCCGAGCTTTT
The DNA here is from genome assembly GCA_963721645.1 of uncultured bacterium. Lineage (GTDB taxonomy): Bacteria > Actinomycetota > Thermoleophilia > Solirubrobacterales > 70-9 > JALZKA01. The sequence continues at coordinate 137,093 of CAVRJK010000001.1, forward strand.
GTCAGCGTGTCGTGAGGGGTCTGACCCCTCCGTGACCGGCAGCCGTACATACACCGATGGATCGACGACGTCCTTGTAGCCCTGCGCCACCTCGTGGGAAGACAGAGCGGTTCCGCAGCGGGGGCAGTACGGGACGACCTTGTAGCCCTGATACAGGCGCCCCGCGTCCCAGATCTGGCGCAGAGCCCACCAGACCGACTCGATGTAGTCATCGGTCATCGTGACGTAGGGGTCGTCGAGGTCGATCCAAAAGCCACTGCGCTCGATCAGCCGGCTCCAGTCCTCGACGTAGCGGAAGACCGACTCGCGGCACTTCGCGTTGAACTCGGCGATGCCGTACTCCTCGATCTCCTCCTTGGACGAGATGCCGAGCTCCTTTTCGACCTCCAGCTCCACCGGCAGGCCGTGGCAGTCCCAGCCTGCCTTGCGCGGCACGTTCGCGCCGGCCATGGTCCGGTAGCGCGGGTAGACGTCCTTGAAGACGCGCGCCAGGACGTGGTGAGAGCCGGGCTTGCCGTTGGCCGTAGGCGGCCCCTCGTAGAAGCTCCACGTGTCGGCGTGGGCGCGCAGCTCGAGCTGGCGGTTGAAGAGGTCCTCTTCGGACCAGGTCTCGAGCAGGCTGTGTTCGAGCTCCACGAAGCTCTGCTTGGGGTCGACTGGAGTGAATCCGCTCACGGGAACGAGTCTATGAGCGCTGTGCCGGAAGCGAATAGCCTCAGCGCCGCAAACTTTTCGACGACGGAGGATTGATGGCAGAGCAGCTCTGGGGAGAAGAGACCGAGAAAGCGGTCGAGAACTTCCCCGTTTCCGGGCATCCGGTCCCGACCCCCGTGATCAGGGCGCTTGGTCGCTTGAAGGCTGCGGCCGCGCGCGCCAACGCCGATCTCGGCAAGCTCGATTCCGAGATCGCCGAGAAGATTGCCACCGCCGGTGACGCGATCGCCGCCGGCGAGCACGACGAGCAGTTCCCCGTCGATGTCTTCCAGACCGGGTCGGGCACCTCGTCGAACATGAACGCGAACGAGGTGATCGCAAACCTTGCCGGCGAGGACGTCCACCGCAACGACCACGTGAACATGGGCCAGTCGTCGAACGACGTGTTCCCGTCCGCGGTACATATCGCCGCGCTCGGCGAGGTCAACGAGGATCTCCTGCCGGCGATGGACGCCCTTTCCGCGGTGCTCGACAAGCGAGCCGCGGAGTTCGACGACATCGTCAAGACGGGCCGGACCCACCTGATGGACGCGGTCCCGGTCACCTTGGGTCAGGAGTTCGCCGGATACGCGGCGCAGATCAGCCTGGGAGCCGACCGCGTGCGTGCGACGCTCGAGCGGGTGGGCCAGCTTCCTCTCGGCGGCACCGCGACCGGCACCGGGTTGAACACTCACCCCGAGTTCGCCGAGAAGGTGCGTGCCCTGGTCTCCAAGGACATGGGCATCGAGATCTCGGCGCCTCGCGACCGCTTCGAAGCGCAGGCCAACCGCGACTCGCTCGTTGAGCTCTCGGGCGCGCTCAAGGTCGTCGCCGTCTCGCTGATCAAGATCGCGAACGACCTGGCGATGATGGGCTCAGGCCCGCGGGCGGGGCTGTCGGAGCTGCGGCTGCCCGAGCTCCAGAAGGGCTCGTCGATCATGCCGGGCAAGGTCAACCCCGTCATCCCCGAGGTCGTGATCCAGGTCGGCGACCAGGTGATCGGCAACGACGCAGCGATTACCGCGGCCGGAGCGCAGGGGCAGTTCGAGCTCAACGTTCGGGTGCCACTGATCGCGCGGAACCTGCTCGATCAGATCAAGCTTCTGGGCGCAGCCTGCCGCCTGCTCGACGAGAAGTGTGTGGCGGGCCTTGAAGCGAACATGGAGCGGCTCAACGAGTACAAGGAGTCGAACCTCCAGGTCACGACGGCGCTGAACGAGATCATCGGCTACGACAAGGGCGCCGAGATAGTCAAGGAAGCGGCGTCTTCCGGGCGCACCGTCCGGGAGGTCGCGATCGAGAAGGGCGTCGAGGAGAAGGTTCTCGACGACGCAATCGACTTCGAGGCGATCGCGAAGCCGCACGGCTGACATGCGCACTGGGGGGATCGCGTTTGCCGTGTTTGTGGTCGCCCTGTTGGTGGGCGCGCTCGCGCAGGGCGGAACCGTCTGGGCTCAGGGGGAGGAACCCCGCCTCCGCGGACCGGACAGGGAACTCCCCCGGGGCGGCACCAGCGTCTTCCCGCAACACCATGTCGTCGGCTTCGCCGGCGCACCGCAAGCGGCCGGCCTGGGCGAGCTGGGCATCGGCTCGCCAAGCGAGGCAGCTAGGAAGCTCGAGCGCCAGGCACGCCCCTACAACAGGCTTTCGAACAAGAAGCTTTTGCCGGTTTTCGAGCTGATCGGAGTGATCGCGCTGGCGAGCCCCGGCCAAGATGGGAAGTACCGCGCCCGCCAGCCGGACCGCATCATCCGCCGTTACGCGAACGAGGCCCGCGAGCAGAAGTTCCTCTTGATGATGGACATCCAGCCGGGCCGCTCGACCTTTATCGAGGAGGCAAAGCATCTGGAGCCATGGCTCGAGCGCTCCTTCGTCTCGATTGCGCTCGACCCGGAATGGAACATGGGCCCGAACGGGGTGCCGGGTGAACGAGTAGGAAGCGTCGACGCTTCGATGGTCAACAAGGTGACCGCTTACCTGTCCAAGATCATCCGCCGAAAAGATCTCCCGCAGAAGCTGGTTGTCGTCCACCAGTTCACCGACGACATGGTCAAGAACGAGGAGAGGCTGAAGGTCCATCGCAACATCGACCTCGTTCTCAATGCAGACGGGGTCGGGTCGCCGGGCGCGAAGCGATCCACATACGAGGCGTTGGCCCCGTCGAGGGCCTCGGGTGTTTCACCGGGGTTCAAGCTCTTCTACGAAGAGGACACAAACCTGATGAGCCCGGGGCAGGTCCTGGGCCTGCGCCCAAAGCCGAAGTTCGTCGTCTACGAGTAAGCCGCTCCTAGACTCGGGCATTGTGCCAACGCTGATCGAGTTCCCGGCAGACGACACGGAGCGCGCGCTGGCGTTCTGGAGAGGCTTGCTGGGGCTCGACCTCACCGAGCGTGGTCCCGGCGATGGCGCCGGCTGGGAGGCCGACCTCGGCGACGCGCGCCTCGGCGTGCACGAGCGCGGAAAGGGACCCGGCGACACGGTCTCCCTTCCGTACCTCGCGGTCGAGGACATGACCTTGGCCTTGGAGAGGGTTGTCGAGCACGGAGGCCAGGTCATCCATCCCGGCGAGCGCTGGGCGATCTGCCGCGACTCGGAGGGCAGCCCGTTTGCCCTCAGCGCGTAACGTTCGGGCCCTGGATCGGACTCAGAATCAAGGGCTTACGTGAGCGATTCAAAGAGGTGAGAGATGACTGAGACGATTGAAAATGGCACCGCACCCGGGCGCACCGAGAAGGCGACGTTTGCCGCGGGCTGCTTTTGGAAGCCGGAGATGTTTTACCGCGAGATGGATGGGGTGTTGGACACCGCAGTCGGTTACGAGGGCGGCCATGTGGACAACCCCAGCTACGAGGCGGTCTGTACCGGTACGACGGGCCACGCCGAGGTAGTCCAGGTCGAGTTCGACCCGGAGAAGGTCACCTACGAGACCCTCGTCGACAAGTTCTGGGAGATCCACGATCCAACCCAGGTGAACCGCCAAGGCCCAGACATCGGCGATCAGTACCGGACCGCGATCTTCACGCACTCAGACGTTCAGGTTGAAGCGGCACGCCGCTCCCTGGAGCGCGAGCAGGAGAACCACCGCAAGCCGATCGCAACGCTGATCGAGCCTGCAACGGGTTTCTGGAAGGCCGAGGAGTACCACCAGTGCTATCTCGAAAAGCGAGCCGGACAGGGCGGGTTGCTGTCATCCCTCTTCGGCCGCTAGCCCTCGCGACAGCGATCGCCTGCCTGGCGCTGGCCGCAGCGGGCTGCGGCGACTCCAGGGATGCCAGATCGGGCGACGCGTTTGCCGAGGGCGACAGCTCATTGGCGATCACCCTTGACCCCGACGGCCCCGATGGGCCGCAGGACGAGATGTCAAAAGAACTCGACTGCGAAGACGGCTCGAAGGATCCCGCGTGTCAGGTAGTACGGGAGGTCAAGGTTGGTGACCTCGATCCGGTTTCGCCCGACACCGCCTGCACGGAGCTGTTCGGAGGCCCTGACACCGCTTCCCTGGAAGGCACGATCGAGGGCGAGGACGTGGACGTCGAGCTCACCCGCTCGAACGGCTGCGAGATCGAACGCTTCGAGGCTGCTTTGCCGCTCCTGCGGACCATGTTCGACGGCTACGAACCGGGCGGGTCGATCGAGGGCTAACGCCCGAGGGTCCGCAGGAAGGTCCCGGCGCTGACCCGCACGGGCCCGAGCAGCTCGCGAACCTCCGAGAGGCCTGCGCGGAGCTCGGCGTCGCCTCCCTCGACCGGCATCATCGAGTCCTGGAGCTCCGCGAGGATCAGGTCCGCCTGACCGGCGGATGCCGCGGCCTGCTGGATGAATCCCTTTGCGCCCTGGGAGGGCGGGCCGAGGGGCTTTGATTCCGGCTCATCGGTCTCACGCGACACGCGCTGGGCGAACCCTGTCCGCGTGCGCTTGGTCCGCACGTAGGCCTTCTGGACAGGCCGGAAGAGCTCGTCCTCGAGCCGGTCGGCCGAGCCGCTTGCCAAAAGCTCGAACGCTTCACCGAGCGCCGCGACACCCATGCCGAGCTCCTCTTCGGCAGCCTCGAGGTCTCCGATGATCCGGTCGCGCGCTTCGGCGGTCGTAAAGGTCACGCGGCGAGGTTAGGCGACCGGCGTCCGGCCAAGGCCACGCGTGTGGGATCGCCCCCTCACCGGGGGGACAAAGCCACGTGCGTCGAGCAGGGCACTCATGAGCGCTGCGCTGCTAGAGGTTCACAGCGACGTACTTCGTCTCCAGGTACTCGTGGATGCCCTCGTTGCCACCCTCGCGCCCGACGCCGGACTGCTTGACACCGCCGAACGGCGCCCCCGCGTTCGAGACCATGCCCTGATTCAGGCCGATCATCCCGGTCTCCAGGGCTTCGCAGACTCGCAGGGCTCGTTTGAGATCGGAGGTGTAGACATATGCGACGAGCCCGTACTCGGTCTTGTTGGCCGCAGCGATCGCCTGCTCGTCGGAGGAGAAGGTTGCGATGGGGGCGACCGGGCCGAAGATCTCCTCGCTCAGCACGCGTGCGTCGTCGCTGACGCCCGAGAGCACCGTTGGCTCGAAGAAGTATCCCGTGCCGTCCGGAGCCGACCCGCCGGTGAGGCAGGTCGCGCCCTTCTCGACTGCGTCGTCGACGAGCTCCTTCACCTTGTCCTGCTGGTCAGCGTCGATCAGCGGTCCGACCTCCGTGCCGTCCTCGGTGCCGCGGCCGACCTTCATCGCGCCCATCTTCTTCGCGAGCTTTTCAGCGAACTCCTCGGCAAGCGACTCGTGGACGTGGAAACGGTTGGCAGAGGTGCACGCCTCGCCGACATTTCGCATCTTCGCGATCATCGCGCCCTCCACGGCGTCGTCTACGTCGGCGTCGTCGAAAACCAGGAAGGGCGCGTTGCCCCCGAGCTCCATCGAGACCTTCAGGACGTTCTCGGCCGCCTGTGAAATCAGCTTCCGCCCGACCTCGGTCGAACCGGTGAAGGACAGCTTGCGAAGGCGCGGGTCGCCGATTATGGGCTCGGAGACATCGCTCGAACTCTTCGAGGTGATCACGTTCAGGACTCCGCCCGGCAGTCCGCATTCCTCGAGGAGCTTTGCCAAGGCGAGCATCGAGAGCGGCGTTTGTTGCGCGGGCTTTACGACCATCGTGCAGCCCGCTGCGAGGGCAGGGCCGATCTTGCGGGTGCCCATCGCGTTCGGGAAGTTCCAGGGCGTGATGAAGTAACACGGCCCGATGGGTTGGCGCATGACGAGGACTCGGCTCGCGCCATTCCCCGCGTTCTTGTAGTAGCCGTCGATTCTCAATGCCTCGCCGGCGAACCAGCGGAAGAACTCGGCGGCATAGGTGAGCTCGGCCTTTGACTCCGCGACCGACTTACCCATCTCCAGCGTCATCAACAACGCCAGGTCGTCCGCCTGATCCGACATCGCCTTGAAGGCGCTGTGGAGGATCTCCGAGCGCTCGTTCGGAGGGGTAGCCGCCCAGTCGGCCTGGGCCTCGCATGCCGCGTCCATCGCGGCCCTTGCGTCGTCGGGGGTGCCGTCGGCGACCTCGCAGATGGTCTCTCCGGTTGACGGATCCTCGATTGCGAGCTTGCCCCCGCCTGAGGCGTCCCGCCATTCGCCGCCGATCAGTAGCTGGTTCGGTGCCTCGTCGATGATCTTCTGCTCGTCGGCATTCAATGCCATGGGGGTGCCTCCTCGATCGCTCTCTGCCGGGCACACTAGCCACAGACGGTCGAGGTAAACCACGACTTTGGTGCTCAGTGGCTATTGCCGATGTGAAGGGGGATGGCAAACGTGAGCACTTTTCACCGACATTTGCTGGCCTTGGGCATCGCAGCCGGATTGCTGGCCCTGCCCCCTCAGGTGCACGCCGAGTGGAAGATCAAGGGCCACGGCTTTGGCCACGGCGTCGGCATGAGCCAGTACGGGGCCTTTGGCTTCGCCAAGAAGGGGAAGGACTACAAGCCGATCCTTCGCCACTACTACTCGGGCGCCGAGATCGGGAACTCCGATACCCGGAGCGTCCAGGTGCTGATCGCGACCGGGCTCGGCTCGGTCGGCTTCTCGGATGCGAACAAGGCCTGCGGCAAGGACATCAACAAGAACGAGACCTACTCGTTCAGACTCGAGTCGGGTGACGTTTCGCTTCGGCGTCCGAATGGTTCCAAGCTGGCCGGGTGCGGCAAGGAGGGCAGCGCAAGAGGCGGAGGGTCAGTCCGCTTCGCGGGCGTCGGCACCTATCGGGGCGATCTGCGCGCACGAAACGTCGGAGGGTCCCTGTACGCGATCAACAAGGTCGGCCTCGAGGCTTACGTCCAGGGAGTGATTCCGAACGAGTCGCCCGCGAGCTGGCCGCAGAATGCGCTTCGGGCTCAGGCTGTCGCAGCTCGCTCGTATGCCCTTGCGACCAGGATCGGAGGCGACGGATACGACCTCTATGACGACATTCGCAGCCAGGTCTATAACGGCAAGAGCTCGGAGACCAAGGCGACCAACAAGGCGGCCAAGGCGACCGCTCGCGAGGTGGTCAAGAGCGGTGGGAGCGTCGTGGCGGCGTACTTCTTTTCGACCTCGGGCGGACAGACGGAGAACAGCGAGTTCGGCTTCGCGGGTGGCAGCTCGCGGCCCTATCTCAAATCGGTCAACGATCCGCATGACGACACTTCGCCCTACCACCGCTGGACAGTGCGCTACTCCCAGTCGGCGATGGAGTCAAAGCTGTCCGGCCTCTTCGGAGGCAACCTGAAGGAGATCAAGGTGCTGAAGACAGGTCGCTCGCCCCGGATCGTCGAGGCCCGAGTTGTCGGCTCGCGCTCTTCCTCGACCGTCTCGGGCGACACCCTCCGATTCCGACTGGGCCTGCGCTCGACCTGGGCGAGGTTCAAGAAGAACTAGCGGTCCCGTTTGTCAGCCGTCGGAGAACGGCTGCAAGGGAATCCCGTGACCCGTGTCCCGGGTCCCAAGCTCGTAGGCAGCGGCGCCGGCGAGCTCGACCCGCGCGTGCTTTCGATCCGGCCGTTCGATCTTCAGCTCGATGTCTGAGATGGAGCAGTTGATGGCGTTGTGCTCGGGTCCAGCCGGGTCGGCATAGACCCAGGCGACGAAGTCCTTCAGCGGGGCGCCCACTCTGCCCTTCACATTGATGTTCTTGCCGGGGAAGGTGAAGGTGCAGCCGTCGGGGGACTCCTCCACCTCTGTGCCATATGCCCGGCCGATGCCTCCGAGCGTGTACTCCTCTCCACCCAAGACCAGGCGGCCGTTCGCGATCCAGGGAGTCGTCATCGGACCGAGCCTGATCCGGCCGGCGGCGACGTCGAGGTAATCGCCCGGAACTCCGCCCAGGTCCGAGGCCTGGATCCAGGTCCATCGCTCAGCGTGCTCGGCGCCCCAGTTGTGCCCCACCATTCCGGGCCACGCGTCGAGTTCGAGCGTCTCGCCCGCGATCTCGACGCGTCCCGAGAAAGTTGCGTACGGGTGAGGGCTGAGCATCTTCGTCCTCGGCAGCTTGGCCGAGTACATGCGCTCGCTCGGCAGGTGGTGGAGCGGCGGAGCGGCGCCATCGAACGTCAGGTCCCAGCTGGCGGGGGGCGCCTCGCCGGCGATCGAGCCCTTTGCCGAGCCCGGGCCGAGCAACGAGTCCCCGATCCTGATGTACGAGCCGCCGGGTGCGGACACCTCCGCGGCCGGCAGCGTCGCCTTGGTAGCGCGAGGACCTGGGGCGTCAGCGTCGAAGGCCGTCAGCCACAGAGAGCCCGCAAGCGGCTCTCCGGGGCGCTGGTGCGTGGTGTGGCGGAGCCAGACAGACCGCCCGCCTCCGGGCTGCGAGGCCTTGATGTAGAAGCTCTCGTAGTGGCCCGTGTCGCCCTGAATGCCGGGAAAGCGTGCCTGCGTCCTTAGCTCCATCGGCGGAACCTAACATTGAGTCGCAGTGGATCGAGAGGTAGCCAGGGGTCTAGCGGTCATCCTCGGTCTCATCGTGGCCGGTGCCGGTGCCATCGCGGCACTTGTTTTGGCGCTCGGTCTTGGGGGCTCCGAGCCCGTCGATGTCCAGATAGCCGAGATCTCGCGGGAGGCGAGCTCAGACTCGTCTCAATCTTCGGACGATCCGTTGGCGTGGAGCCCGGAGACATCCAAGGAACTCGCGGAGCGGGCGGCCTTGGGCACGTCGCACGTGATCTACGAGAAGAGCCCCGGTGGAGTCCTGGCTTCTGCCGAGCGGACCGTGAAGTGGCGCGACGAGATCGACGACGCCGCCAAGCCGGCCGGCATTGACCCGGGCACGCTCGAAGCGATCGTCTTTTTGGAGAGCGCCGGCCGCTCGCAGGTGATGGCCGACGGCACGCCCAACTCGGCCTCGGGGCTGACTCAGATCATTCCCTCGACTGCGACCGACTTTCTCGACATGCGGGTCGATCTGGCACGAAGCGTCGAGCTCACCAAGCTGATCAACAAGGCATTCGCTCGTGACAAGACAGAGCTCGCCTCGCGGCTTCTGAGGGAGCGTGAGATCGTCGACGAGCGTTTCAATCCGAAGCTGGCGCTTGAAGGCGCCGCGCGCTACCTCCAGATCGCGACCGAGCGATTCGGCTCCGAGGAGCTCGCGGTCGTCTCGTATCACATGGGGGTCGGCAACCTCGAGAACGTCATCGCCGCGTACGTGGGCGACTCGGGTGCCGGCTCGACCGCCGCGACGGTTGCCGACAACGACATCGACTATGCGCGTCTCTTCTTCGACTCTTCGCCGCAGAGCCGGGTCGAGGCCTACGAGCTCTTGGCAGGCTTTGGCGACGACTCGTCCCTTTATTCGTGGCGCGTGCGGGCATCACGGGGAATCCTCGAGGGCTACCGCCGCGACCCTGCCGGGCTCGAGGCGGCGGCGGACCTGGTGAACGCCAAGGCAACGCTGGAGGAGACGTACCACCCCGAGGACGAGACGCAGGTGTTCGAGACGCCCGACGACGTCGCGGACGCGACCAGCGACGGCGAGCTCGCCCGGATCCCGAGTGACCGCGAGTTCGGCTTTACGATCGCGGGACAGGCCGGCGAGCTCGCGCCCGAGCTCGACGTCGAACCCGCGCTCTACCGAGTGCTGCGGCCCGAGGCACTGGCGGCGCTCACCTATCTGTCGAGCAAGGTGCGCGCGGTCTCTGGCGAGGAGAAGCCGCTCACGGTCACCAGCGCGACTCGAGACGCCGAGTACCAGGACCTTCTGACCGGCATCAACACCGAGGCCACGACCGAGTACTCGCTCCACACGACCGGATGGTCGTTCGACATCCGGCGCCGTTACGCGTCCGATCGCCAAGCGCGCGCGTTCCAGTTCGCCCTGGACCGCCTTCGCGCGCACGCGATCCTGGACTACGCGTACGAGCCGGCTGCCATCCACATCACGGTCTCGGAGAACGCCGGCATCCTGCTCGACGACTGACCAGGCCGATCCGGTTGCCGATCACACCTTCACGGTCATGACGTCGCCGTCGTCCATTACGTAGTCGCGGCCTTCGAGGCGGAGCCTGCCCCGGTCGCGAGCGCCTGCGTATCCGCCCGAGTCGACCAGGTCACCCCAGCTCACGACCTCGGCGCGGATGAATGCCTTCTGGATGTCGCCATGGATCTTTGCGGCCGATTCCCAGGCGGTGGAGCCGCGCGGGACGTTCCGCGCCATCGCCTCCTTGTCCTCGCCCGCGGTGAAGAACGTGATCAGGTCGAGGAGCTCGAAGGCGGTGCGTATGACCCGGTCGAGGCCGGACTCCGAGACGCCCATCTCGCCTCGCAGCTCAGCGGCTTCCGCGGGATCCTCGATCTCGGCCAGCTCCGACTCGATCCGGGCGCTGATCGCGACGGCCTCGGCTTGCGCGCCGCGAGCGTGCTCCGCGACCACGTCGGGCACGACGTCGGATCCCTCGTCGACGTTTGCCACGTAGAGGATCGGCTTCGAGGTGAGCGCCTGCAGCTGGCGGGTTGCATCAGGTGCCTGCGCGGGGACAGCTACCTCCCTGACGGGTCGCCCCTCCTCCAGGGCCTTGACGACCTGTTCGAGCCAGTCGCGCTCGGCGACCAGTTCCTTGTCCAGCGACTTTGCCTGCTTGGTCACGCGCTCCAGCCTGCGCTGAGCCTGGTCGAGATCTGCGGCAAGCAGCTCGAGCTCGATCAGCTCGATGTCCTCGCGTGGGTCCACGCGTCCCTCCGGATGCGGCACCGCGCTGGCCGCGTGGGAGCGCACGACGTGGCAGATCGCGTCCGTCTCGCGGATGGCGGCGAGAAAGCGGTTGCCGAGCCCCTCGCCCTCCGAGGCGCCGGGGACGAGGCCGGCGATGTCGTGGAACTCGATCGTCTCGAGCACCACGGAAGACGAGCCGACCGTCTTGGCCACCTGTTCGAGACGCTCATCGGGGACACCCACGACAGCGACGTTCGGGTCGATCGTCGTGAAGGGGTAGTCCCCCGTTTCCGCCCCGCCTTGGGTGAGCGCGTTGAAGAGGGTCGACTTGCCCGCGTTGGGCAGTCCGACGATGCCGACCTTCACGCGGTTTCCGTTCCTTCGGCTGCCGGCTGCGCCGGCTCCCCGGCGCCCGCCGGCTCATGGCTCAGGTCCGACACGAAGTCGGCCATGCGCTGCTCGAGCGTCCGCTCGCCGACTCCCGGCACGAGGCCCCCGATCAAGAGGCCGAAGGCGATGCCCGCCACGACGTCGGAGGGATAGTGCATTCCCAGGTATGGGCGTGAGACGCAGATCGCGGAGGCGAGCGCGTAGAGCGGGATGCGCGTGCGTGGCTCGACTCGGCCGAACGCGGTGGCCGCGGCCACCGAGGAAGTCGCGTGTGCGGACGGGAAGGAGAGCTTGGAAGGGGCCCGGGCCAGCGGTGGGTGATCTTCGAGGATGGGGCGTTCGCGGCCAAACGTGAGCTTGAGCCCGTAGTTGGCAACGACCGCCACCGGCCCCGTGGCAGCGGCGATCAGCCAGCGCTCGCGCCGCTCCTGGTCGCGGGCGGCACCGGTAAGGCCGATCAGCGCCCAGACGGCGGCGTGCTCGCCGATGAGACCGAGGCCCTTGACCACGCCCTCGCTGGCGGGACCGTGTGGCGCCTTGGTGCGAAAGAACCGCAGAATCGCCTGATCAGCGATCCCGAGCGCGCCGACGATTCCGGGCTTTCGAACCGGGGAGCGCACGCCGAGCCGGCGGGCCAGGAGCCAGTCGATCCGTCGCTCGGGCTCGGTCTTTGTGAAGGGGCGCCGCACGGGCAGGCGAGGATACGGCCTGAAGTCAAAGCTCCCTGCGAAACACGCGCATCGAGATCTCGGCGGCGCGCTGCCTCTTCGCCCGTTCTTTCCAGCGCTCGACGTTGAGCTCGTCGGAGCGCGCGACGTCCTTTTCGAACTGCTCGGACAGGAGCCCAGCGAAGCCACTGTCCCAGACGCACAGCGATACCTCGTCGTGGAGCTGGAAAGAGCGATTGTCGAAGTTGACGGTGCCCACCGTCGACCAACAGCCGTCGACGACGAGTGACTTTGCGTGGAGCATCGTCGGCTGGAACTCGAAGATGCGCACGCCCGCCTCCAGGAGCCCTTCGTAGGAATCGCGCCCGGCGATCCTGACGAACCCCTTGTCTATGTGGGGGCCGGGAACGACGATGCGAACTTCGACACCACGTTTTGCGGCGTCGCAAAGCGCATCCGCGAAAGCAGGCCTCGGCACGAAGTAGGCCGATGTGAGCTCAAGGGACTTACGTGCCGATGCGATCGCGAGGTAAAAGAGCGTCTCGACATTGGTGTCGCCGACTCCGGATGCGGACCGCACGAGCTGCATCTGACCTCCGCCCTCGGACGGCTCGAGGTGGGGCAGGTATGCGTCGCCCGAGAGGATCTCGCCCGTCGCCTCGAGCCAGTGCTCGGCAAAGCAGCCCTGGAGGTGGCGAACCACCGGACCGCTGATGCGGACGTGGGTGTCACGCCAGTGGTCTTCGTCTTGGGCGTCTCCCGTCCACTCCTGCGCGATCCCGACACCGCCGGTCATCCCGACCTTGCCGTCCGCGACAAGCACTCGCCGGTGGGAGCGGTTTGCAAGGCGCCGCAGCGTGTACGGCCGGACCGGGCGGAAGCGATGGACGACGGCGCCCGCGTCACGCAGGCTGTCGATCTGATCGGTGTCCATCATCGCCGAGCCAACCGCATCCAGGAGCACCTTCACCTCGACTCCGGCGCGGGCGCGCTCGCACACTGCCCCAACGATCTCACGGGTGATCTCGCCCTTCCAGTAGACGTAGGTCTCCAGGGTGAGCGACCTCTCGGCGCTGCGGATGGTCTCCAGCATCGCGGGGAAGATCTGATCGCCGTTGATGAAGAGCTCGGCCTCGCTTCCCTCGGAGATCGGGGCGCCCGTCAGCGCTTCGGACGTCCGGAGGAAGTCGGGTGCGTCGATCTCCAGCGACGTGCCGAGGTCGTAACCGAACGCTCCCTCGCGGCGGTGACGAAGGCTGTCCGAGACGTACCAGCCGAGCCCGGCGCTCGCAAGCGCGGCCGGCCAGATCCAGCGCGCAGGCGCACGCTCCTCCTCCTGCCAGGGCAATCTCAACCGACTACCACCTCGACCGCACTGGGATCGATCCGAAACTTCGATGTTCCCGCCTCCACGATCTCTCCATCCACGTTCCAGCGCTCGGCTCCGCCGGCGTCCACCTCGACCTCGCCGCAACGCACCTTCTTGACCCCCGTCTGCTCGCCTATACCCCCCTTTCGGAGCCCGTACGCGTGCTTGGCCAGGCGAAGACGGGACCCCGCCTCGATCACGACCACGTCGAGCTTTCTGTCGGCCAGTTCGGTCTCGATCGACGAGCCGCCACCAAATGCGCCGGAGCACGCCACCGTGACCTGCCAAGCCTCGCCCGAGTGGATCTCCTCGCCGTCGCAGCGCACCACGCATTCGATTGGATCCGCCTCGACTCCGGCACGCATCGCGCCCGCTGCGTAGGCGAGGGGTCCCATCGCCGACTTGAGGCCGTGAGCATGCTTTGCGGCCGCCGGTGGCAGGCCCGCACTCGCAACGTTCAGAAAGGGCAGATCGCCCATGCGCGCGATGTCGAGCCGGCGGGTCCGCGTGCCTGTGGCCGCGAGCTCACAGGCCTCGACCGGGTCGAGTGGGATCTCGAGCTCGCGCGCGAAGTCGTTTGCCGTGCCGGTCGGGACCACGGCCAGGACGATGCCTGCACGGGCGGCCGGCGCCGCCACGCAAGCAAGGGATCCGTCGCCACCCGCGACCACCAGCCTGTCGGGATTCGAGCGCACGGCATCCTCGACCTCGTCGAGGGTGAACTCGCTCACGTCGAGCCCGTGCTCGCGGAGACGCGCGGCGACGTCTTCCGCGTCGCCGGAGCCCGAGTCGGGGTTTGCCAGGAGGGCGGCTGAGTGCATCTCCTGACCGTAGCGGCGCCGCGGATTTGTTTTGGATCCTGTCGTGAGGGAACTGACCAATGATCAGGGCGTCGACCGAGGGGGTCGGCGGCGCCGGAATACATGACTTAGGAGATCTCTCTTGATCAAGAAGTTTTTGGGCGTGGCAATTGCCTCGCTCGCCTTCTGTGGCCTTCTCGCGGCCGGAGCGACGAGCGCAAAGCAGGACGCGTTCGACGAGTCGGCCGAGCTTCGCGACGCCGTCTCATCCAGCGGCGTGATGAAGCACCTGCGGAAGCTCCAGACGATCGCAGACGAAAACGGTGACAACCGGGCATCGGGGACGCCTGGCTACGACGAATCGGCCGACTACGTCGCCAAGAAGATGGAAAAAGCCGGTTACGTCGTCAAGCGCCAGGAGTTCGAGTTCGAGTTCTTCACCGAAGAGACCGAGGCCACCTTCGAGCAGACAGCTCCGGACGAGGTCGAGTACGTCTACGGCGAGGACTTCGTCACCGCTGACTTCTCGGGCTCGGGCGACGTCACGGCGCCGCTCGAGGCGGTTGATCTCGTGCTGCCGCCCGGCGCGGAACCATCCACTTCCAACAGTGGTTGCGAGGCAGCCGACTTTGTCGGCTTCACGCCGGGGAACATCGCGTTGATTCAACGCGGCACGTGCGACTTTGCGACCAAGGCGGACAACGCCGCGGCCGCCGGGGCCGCCGGAGTGGTGTTGTTCAACGAGGGCCAGCCGGGCCGAACGGACCTCCTGGGCGCAACGCTCGGCGAGCCGCGCCGGAGCATCCCGGTGATCGGGACGACGTTCGAGCTGGGCAACGATCTGGCGAACGGCGCCACGAACGGGCCGACCGGCATCACGGTTCACCTGACCACGGACACCTCGTCCGAGATCGTCGCGACCGAGAACGTCATCGCTACGTCCACGGGTGGCAGCGGGAACGACATCGTCATGTCGGGTGCCCATCTCGACTCCGTCGATGAGGGACCTGGCATCAACGACAACGGCTCGGGTTCGGCCGGGATCCTGGAGACTGCGATCCAGATCTCCAAGCTCGGCATCGAACCGGAGAACAAGCTCCGCTTCGCATGGTGGGGCGCTGAGGAGTCAGGATTGATCGGCTCGACCGAGTACATCGATCAGCTGAGCAACGCTCAGGGCGCGAAGATCGCGCTGTACCTCAATTTCGACATGATCGGGTCGCCGAACTTCGCGCGATTCATCTATGACGGAAACGGCTCGGCGTTCGGCCAGTCGGGCCCCGCAGGCTCGGACACGATCGAGCGGGCATTCCAGCGCTACTTCGAGGAGGCCGGCCTGACGTCGGGCCAGACCGCCTTCGACGGCCGCTCGGATTACAAGCCGTTCATCGACGTCGGCATTCCTGCCGGCGGTCTGTTCACGGGCGCCGAGGGCGTGAAGACAGAGAACCAGCAGCTCGCATACGGCGGCACCGCCGGCGAGGCGTTCGATCCCTGCTACCACGCTGCCTGCGACGACATCTCGAATGTCTCGAAGCGCGCCCTGGAGCAGATGACGGACGCGGTGGCCCATTCGGTCCACAAGTTCGCGTTCGATCTCAAGTTCGTCCGCGAGGACGAGCCCGAGCGCCGGGCCCGGGCCAGCGCCCAGAGTTCGCCGCGTGACCGCGCGGGCGACCTCTACGTGCGCTAGGCGCGAGCGACAACTGAGGGATGGACGAGGCGTCCCTGCGGGGGCGCCTCGTCTCGTTCTTGGGCTACGGTCCCGCCTCAGATGGAAGCCCCCTCCGACCAGCGCCTCCGTGAGTACGAGCGTGGCTTTCGCCGCGCGGGCCTCCCGCTCTTTATCGCCGAGCGATCGGCGGCCTCGGACATCTACAACCGCGCTGCGCCGCTGATCGCCTTCGTCTTCTTCGCCGAGGTCTTCGGCGCCCTCAACCTCGAGTGGTCGCCGCTGGCGAACGTGGCGGCCGTCTTGGCCGCACTCGGCCTGTTCCTGGCCGGCATCGTGCTCCTGAACCGCGCGCGCGGGCGGCGAGCGATCGCGATTCCCCAAGACGTCGGCAACGCCGAACTCGCCGGCTTCGTGATCGTGCCCGCGATCCTGCCGCTCATCTTCGGCGGCCAGTGGCTGAGCGCGCTCGTCACGGCCGCGGGAAATCTCGTCCTCCTGGGCCTGATCTTCGCGGTGGTCGGGCTCGGCCTGGTCTCGATCGTCCGCTGGGCACTGGGGAGACTCGTCGGCCAGCTCCGAGCGTCATTGGAGCTCTTCGCGCGTGCGATCCCGCTGCTCATGATCTTCTCCGTGGTCCTGTTCCTGACTGCAGAGGTCTGGCAGGTGTTCAGTGCCGTGGAGCCGGCAGCGCTGGCGATCCTGACCGGGATGTTCGTCCTTTTGGGCACGAGCTTCCTCGTCGCTCGCCTCCCGCGTGAGGTGAAGGCGCTCGAGCGCGACGCCGATGCGGACGCGCCTCCGCTCGACACCCGCGAGCGGCTGAACGTCGGCCTCGTGATGTTCGTGAGCCAGGCCCTCCAGGTGCTCTCGGTGAGCGTTGCGATCGGCGGGTTCTTCGTCGTGGTTGGCGTCCTCGCGATCGACCCGGCGATCACTGAGAGCTGGACCGGCGCCAAGCCAAACGCTCTCATCGAGTTCGATCTTTTCGGCCACGACGCCATCCTCAGCGAGGAGCTCTTGCGGGTGGCGGGAGCGATAGCGGCCTTCACCGGCCTCTACTTCGCGATCTCGATGCTCACCGACGACGTCTATCGCCGGGAGTTCCTCGAGGAGCTCACCTCGGAGATGCGAGAAAGCTTTTGCGAACGGGCCGAGTACCTGAGGCTTCGAGCCTCCCGCAGCACATAGGCTGCGGGCATATGGATTACCCCGAGACAGACGTCACTTCCTTCGTCCTCGAGCGCGCGCAGGAGCTCGGCGACAAGCCGGCCCTGATCGACGGTCCCACCGGCCGGACGATCACCTACGCGGAGCTCGACAATGCGACCCGATCCCTTGCCGCGGGCCTCTCCGCTCGCGGCTTCGGCCCCGGCGACTGCATGTGCGTCTACATGCCGAACCTGCCCGAGTACGCCGTCGCCTTTCACGGCGTTGCGCGAGCAGGCGGCAAGGCCTCGACGGCAAACCCGCTCTACACGGCTCGCGAGCTCCAGCACCAGCTCGAGGACTCGGAGTCCAGGTACCTCCTGACGATCCCGCAGTTCCTCGACGTCGCCACCAAGGCGGCCGAGGCAGCGGGCGTGGAGGAGATCTTCGTAGTGGGCGAGGCAGAGGGTGCGACGCCGCTTTCCGAGCTGATGGGTGACCCGGCCGACGCGCCGGACCTCGACGTCTCGGGCGACGATCTCGCGGTCCTGCCCTATTCGTCGGGCACCACGGGACTCCCCAAGGGCGTCATGCTCACCCACAAGAACCTCGTCGCCAACCTCGTCCAGATCCAGGAAGCGTTCGGGATCTCAGAGGACGACGTGTTGGTGGGCGTGTTGCCGTTCTTCCACATCTACGGCCAGACGGTGATCATGAACCAGGGCCTTCGCTCCGGAGCGACGATCGTCTCGATGCCGCGGTTCGACCTCGATCAGTTCCTCGACCTGATCCAAGAGCACGAGATCTCGCGCCTCTATGTGGTGCCGCCGATCGCGCTTGCGCTTGCAAAGCATCCGGCGGTGGGCGAGCGCGACCTCTCGTCGGTCAAGACGGTCATGTCCGGCGCGGCGCCCCTCGGCGCCGAGCTCTCCGACAAGGTCGCCGACCGGCTCGGGTGCGACGTGATCCAGGGTTACGGCATGACCGAGACCAGCCCGGTCACCCACATCGTCCGCCCGGAGGAGGAGAACCGTGCCGGCTCGATCGGCCGCGAGCTCGACGACACCGAGTGCCGCATCATCGACGTCGAGTCCGGTGAGGATGTGGCCGAAGGCGAGCGCGGCGAGCTGTGGATCCGCGGGCCCCAGGTCATGGCCGGCTACCTGAACAACGACGAGGCGACGGCCTCGACGATCGACTCGGACGGCTGGCTTCACACCGGCGACATCGCGACATGCGACTCCGACGGCTTCTACTACATCGTCGACAGGCTCAAGGAGCTCATCAAGTACAAGGGCTTCCAGGTCCCGCCGGCCGAACTGGAGGCGATCCTGATCAACCATCCCGACGTGGCCGACTGCGCGGTGATCGGGGTGCCCGACGAGGACGCGGGCGAGATCCCCAAGGCGTTCATCGTCAAGGCTGGAGACGCAGATCTGGATCACGACGCGCTCATGGCCCACGTCGCCGAACAGGTTTCGCCACAAAAGAAGGTGCGCCTGGTCGAGGAGATCGACGAGATCCCGAAGTCCGCCTCCGGCAAGATCCTGCGCCGAGTCCTGATGGACCGCGAGTCCAAAGGCACCTAGCACCTAGCAACGGCCGGAGGGGCCAACGCCGGAGGGGCCAGACCCGGGGCCAGACCCCAGAAGGGGCCAGACCCTCACACTTCCCTAACAAACGGGGCCAGACCCGCGGCCAGACCCCAGGAGGGGCCCCAACAAGCGGGGTCAGACCCGAACAAGCGGGGCCAGACCCGGGGCCAGACCCCAGGAGGGGTCAGACCCTCACACTTTCATGGCGGCCCGAGGGGTCAGACCCCTCGTGGTTCGTTGAGGAGCGCTCAGCCCGAGAAGCCGATGCCGCGCCCGGGATCGGCGACGCGGAGGAAGACCACGGTCGCGAGGTTCAGCGAGACGCTGCCCTCCGGCGTCTTGAGGTCGTGCCAGCCGCGGCCCTGCTCAACCGCCTTGCGCAGCTCCTTCAGCTCCTTTTCGTCCAGCTTCAGGGACAGCACCTGACCGATCCCGAATCCGATCTCGACCTTCGTTTCTTCTGCCATCTGTTCTTCAGTGTCCCTTCGCAGGTTGGACGATCTCGGTCAACACACCGCCCGTGGAACGGGGGTGCAGGAAGGCGACCTGACTCTCGCGGATGCCGGTGCGCGGCTCTGAGTCGATCAGTTCGATGCCGGCGTCGGCCAGCCCGGTAAGCGCGGCGGCGATGTCGTCGACGCGGTACGCCACGTGGTGGAGACCAGGGCCTTTCCGCTCGAGAAACTTGCCGACCGGCGTGTCGGGCCCGAGCGGGCTCAGCAACTCGACATGACAATCGCCGACGTCCAAAAGCACGGCTTCGACGCCCTGCTCCTCAACGGTCTCGCGGTGTGCGAGCGGCATACCCATCGAGCCTTCGTAAAGCGCCAAGGACGCCTCGAGGTCGTCTGTCGCAACGCCGATGTGATCTATCAGGCCGAACATCCGGCCCGAGTGTATTTGGGGCCTGAGCGCTTCAGCAGGAAGCGCGACGGTGCCTACGAGCTCAGGCGCTCTGCTCGGTTTCCTCGGAGGCGAGAACGTCGGCCGGCCGGGAAGCCTCGTCGAAGGCCTCGTCCTCGAGGATGTCCGCGCGACCCTCTCGGTGCGCCTTCATGATTTCCTTGATCTCCTCGCGCTCGATGATCTCGTTCGCGAGCAGGCGCTCCGCAACCAGGTCGAGCAGGTCGCGGTGATCGGAGAGAAGCTGGTGGGCGCCGCGGTAGGACTCCTCCGCAATGGCCTGAACCTCCTCGTCGCGGATCTGGCGAAGCGCTTCCGAGGTCCTGAAGTCCTGACTCGGGACCTGGTGCGATCGGATGTGGGTGCCCATCGCGTAGTCGTCGACCATCGAGCGAGCGATCTGAGTGACGCGCTTGAGGTCGTCCGACGCGCCGGTGGTGATGCGGCCGAAGGTGATCTGCTCGGCTACGCGTCCCGCGAGCAGGACCTTCATGTAGTCGATCAGTTCCTGGCGCGTCTTCAGGTAGCGATCCTCCTGGGGGAGGTTGAGCGTGTATCCGAGCGCCTTGCCGCGAGGCACGATCGAAACCTTCTGAACCTTGTCGACCGAGGGCAGGAGCTCCGAGGCGATCGCGTGCCCCGCCTCGTGCCAGGCGATGACTTTCTTCTCGTGGTCGGTAATGACCTTGCGCGACTCCAGGCCCGCGACAACGCGCTCGAGCGCGTTGTCGAAGTCGGCCTGGACGATGAACTCCCGCTGGTTGCGGCCCGCGAGGATCGCTGCTTCGTTGGCGAGGTTGGCGAGGTCGGCGCCGGTCAGCCCGGAGCCGTGGCGGGCGACCCTTTCGAGGTCGACATCCTGGCCGAGGGGCTTGGTTTTGGTGTGCACCTTGAGGATCTCGATGCGCCCCTTGCGGTCGGGCGGAGGCACGAAGACCTGCCGGTCGAAGCGGCCGGGGCGAAGGAGAGCCTTGTCGAGCTTTTCGAGGAGGTTCGACGCGGCCATGACGACCACGTTGTCCTGGGAGTTGAAGCCGTCCATCTCGACCAGGAGCTGGTTGAGCGTCTGATCGCGCTCGCCGGAGACATCGGACCCACGCTCTCCACCCACGGCATCGAGCTCGTCGATGAAGACGATCGCGGGAGCCGCATCTCGGGCTTCCTGGAAGAGCCGCCGGATGCGCGCCGCGCCCAGGCCGGCAAACATCTCGATGAATGAGGACGCGGACTGCGACAGGAACGTGGCGCCCGACTCGTGCGCGACCGCTTTTGCGAGGAGCGTCTTACCGGTGCCGGGAGGGCCGTGGAGCAGGATGCCCTTGGGCACCTTGGCGCCGAGGCGCTTGAAGCGCTTGGGGTCCGAGAGGAACTCGACGATCTCGCGAAGCTCGTCCTTCGTCTCTTCGACGCCGGCGACGTCGTCGAACGTGATGGTCTGTTTCGACTTGGAGCTGATCTCCTGCGGCTTCGTCTTCGGCATCAGCTTCAGCGTTCGCCACATGAAGTAGCAAATGACCCCGAGAATCAGGATCGGCATGATCGGATAGACGTAGCGCTCTACGTCGTTGTAGTCGAAGCCGAGTGGGAGGGTGATAAGGCTCATACGGATGGGGTGGGAGAGACCCCTGCGGGGTCCTTCTCAGCCCTATCGGCAGAGTTGGGCTCGACTCTTAGGAGCTCACGCACGGCGGCTTCGCCGACGGCCAGCTGCTCGGCGGTCGGCTCACGGGTCGAGAGGAGCCGTTGGATCTCGTAGCCGGCGTGGTGAACGGCCTTGGAAAGCACTGCTTCCGGCTTTCGCTCGGAGAACGCGAAGACCTCGACGGCCGCTCCGGTCGCTGCCAGGGACGCCGCGCCGCGGGCGATTGCGCTTGGCCGCTCGAGGGTTCCCTCGACGAGTATCTGCCCGGCGACGCTGAACGCCAGCATCGGGCCGATCAGGTTCGAGCCGCACCGCTCATGCTCCTTCGGCTCGTCGGCGGCCGAGCCTCCGGACTCGTAAGCGCCGATCGCCTTGTGCTCGGCGCCGTGGTAGGCAGCGAGATCGGGATCCCTGAGTGCCGCCAAAGCAGGGGCGAGGCCGATGATCGCGATCGCCGTCTCCCGAGTCGCGTTGCCCCGCGCGAACTTTCGCGCTGCGGCCGATGCTGCGCTCGCCATCCCCGCCGCCAGGATCACGCGCGGGTCCTCAAAAGGCAGGCGAACCGATCGGAGACGGGTTCGAACGAGCGGGACCACCGCCAGCGCCTCGGCGAGCCGCAGCGGCCCGCGGATGAGCGGCGTCGTCGCCAGCCGTCCGCGAGCAAAGCTCGGTTTGGCGCCTGAGGCGACCTCGATCTCGCCCGCCTTGTTTCGCACGGCCACGGCCCACTGCGTCGGACCGTGCACCAAGAGCCCGTTGCGAAGGGCCATGCCGCCGAGGCGGAGCTGATCCTTCGGGGCAGACCCCTGACCCTCCGTGTGCTCGCGAGCCTCGGACATCGATGGATCCGGCCCCTCTTCGCCCGTGCCGTCGCTGCTCATCCCAGCATCCTGCGTGCAAGCCATTCGTAGAAGTCTGCAGCAAGCTCCACGTCGGATACAGCGGCGCCTTCGTTCGCCCCGTGGACCAGGGGCGCCGCCGACAGCATGTCGAGCTCGCGCTGCGGATGGAATCCGTAAACGACGCTCGCGCCAAAGGCTTTGCGAAACCAGTGCGAGTCGGAGAATCCCGGCATCACGGTCGGCACCAGCGTCGCGTCCGGGTCGGCCTCAGCCAGCCATTCGCGGATCGCGTCGGCCAGCTCCGACTCGTACGGGGACTCGTTGCCGATCGTGTCGTCGTCGAACTCGAGCTCGATCGACGGGTCGAGCGTGCCCAGGACCTCGTTCACCTTCGAGAGCACGTGGTCGGCTCCGAGGCCCGGGGGCACACGGCAATCGACGACCACCTCGGCCGTTGCCGGGATCATGTTGTCGGCAGGCGCCGCCTGGATCTGGGTCGGGACCAGCGTCACGCGAAGCATCGGCTCCGCCATATAGGCGGCGGCCTGGGGTGCGACGCGGCGGAGCTCGGCCAGGGCAGTAACCAGATCGCCGGGATTGGAAGTGTCCACCTCGCGGCCGACCGTGGCCCGGAGGAACTCGAGGCCGGCGTCGGTCGGTTCCAGGGTGGGCTGCTCGACCAGGCGCGAGATCGCCGGGGCCAAGCGAAGAAGAGCGTTGTCGCCGAGGCTCGGAACGGAGCCGTGACCCGCCCGGCCGCGCGCGGTGAGCTTGAAGCGAAAGACGCCCTTCTCTCCCAGCGAGACGCCGTAGAAGCGACGCTCGCCGATCTCGAACATCGCCCCCGCCCCCTCGTTGACGACGAAGTCGGCGCGCACCTTCTCGGGGTGTTTCTCGCAGAGCCACCGGGCGCCCATATGAGCGCCGAGCTCCTCGTCGGCAGCCACGATGATTTTCAGCTCGCCGCGTGCGGGCCGCCATCCCGAGCGCGCGAGGTGGGCGCCGGCCGCAACCTCGGTTGCCACCTGATCCTTCATGTCCTGCCCTCCACGCCCCTGGACGAACCCGTCGACCACGTCACCGGACCATGGACTGAAGCTCCACTCGTCCGGGTCCGCCGGGACGGTGTCCATGTGAGAGATATAGGCGAGGGTCGGCCCGGGGGACTCGCCGGGCAGGCGGGCGATGACGTTGGTGCGATCGGGCTCGCGCTCGAGGAGCTCCACTTCAAAGCCTGCGTCGCGCAGGATCGCCGCGATGTGCTCTTGGGCTTCGCGCTCGTTCCCGGGCGGGTTGACCGTGTTGTAGCGAAGGAGCTCCGACAGGAGTTGGACCGCCTCGGTCCCGAGAGTGCCGCTCATGCGCTCAGGCTAGATGGTCACGGATAGCCGGGCCGGGGCATACTCGTCCTATGGAGGGTCGCCTCTTCGACGAGCCCGAGAATGGACTGGATGATCGTGACGTGCCGCCAGCCGGCGCGCCCCTCGCAGTCCGTATGCGCCCGCAGTCCCTGGAGGAGCTGGTGGGGCAGGGTCACTTGCTCGCAGACGGGTCTGCTTTACGAACCGCTGTCGAGACGCGCGAGCCTCACTCGGCGATCCTCCACGGCCCTCCCGGAACGGGCAAGACGACTCTCGCGAGGATCGTCGCCAAGACCTCCGACGCGGCGTTCGAGGAGGAGTCGGCCGTCAATGCGGGCAAGGCGCAGGTGACGGCGGTGATCGAGCGGGCGCGGGAGCGGCGTGCCTCGGGCCGGCGCACCGTTTTGTTCCTCGACGAGATCCACCGCTTCAACAAGGCTCAACAAGACGCACTCTTGCCGGCAGTCGAGGAGGGTCTCGTGACCCTGATCGGCGCGACCACGGAGAACCCCTACTTCGAGGTGAACTCGGCGCTCCTGTCCCGCTGCCAGATCTATGAGCTCTCAGAGCTGACAGCAGGCGATGTCGAAGCTCTGATTCGCCGCGCGCTCGAGGATCCCGAGCGGGGGATCGCCGACGCGCCGGCGATCGACGACGACGCGCTCGAGCTCCTCGCCTACCGGTCGGGCGGAGACGCCCGGGCAGCGCTGGGCGCTTTGGAGCGCGCCGCCGAAACCGCCCGCGCGGGAGGCGGGAAGATCGATCTGGCCGGTGCCGAGGATGCGCTCCAGCGAAAGGCTGTGGCGTACGACCGCAAGGGAGACAAGCACTACGACTACATCTCGGCCTGGATCAAGGCGACGCGGGGGTCAGACCCGGACGCCTCCATCTATTACCTCGCCGTGATGCTCGAGGGGGGTGAAGACCCCCGCTTCATCGCGAGGCGCATGGTCATCTTCGCTTCCGAGGACATCGGCAACGCCGATCCACGGGCGCTTGCCGTTGCGACAGCGGCGGGCGCGGCGGTCGACAGAGTGGGGATGCCGGAGTGCGCGCTCAACCTCGCCCAGGCCGCTTCCTACCTGGCGCTCGCCCCGAAGTCGAACGCGTCCACGACCGCGATCGGCGCGGCGATGCGCCACGTTCGCGAGCACGGCGCAAAGCTGCCGCCGGACTCGCTCAGGGACTCCCACTATCCGGGCGCCAAGGATCTTGGCCGGGGCCAGGGGTATGTCTACCCGCATGATCAGCCGGGGGCCGTCTCCGACGAGTCGCTCCTGCCGCCGGACGTCAGAGGTGCGCGCTTCTACGAACCGACCGACCGCGGGTTCGAGGAAAGCATGCGAAACCACCTCGAGGCGCTACGAAAGATGCGCGGCGACGCCTGAGGGGGCCAGACCCGGGGCCAGACCCCAGGAGGGGCCAGACCCTTACGGTTTGCTCACATTCGGCGCCGGAGGGCGCCGGGGCGCTTTGACTCCTCGCCGCTCAGTGACGCTATTGGCGCGGAATGGCTCCTGGCGAGGGTCAAGCGTCTAGGGTTCTGGCGGCAATGGGCCAGCTCGAATCCTTCAACCCCGCGACCGGCGTGCTCGTCGGTTCGGTCGAGACGATCGAGCCGCAGGACGTCGATGGTGTTGTCTCGGACATCGCCGAGGTCCAGCCTTTCTGGGCTCAGCTCACGCCCGAGGATCGCGGCCGCTACCTCCGTCGGGTGGCCGACGCGCTCGTCGAGGACCTGGAAGGCGTTGCGCGCCTGATCTCGACCGAGCAGGGAAAGCCCGTGGCCGAGAGCTACGTGATGGAGCTCGTCCCCACGATCGACGCTCTGCACTGGTGCGCGGACGAGGGCCCGAAGATCCTGCGCGACGAGCCGATCTCCTACCCGCAGCTCTTCTTGAAGACCAAGCGGAGCTTCTTCAGCTACGAGCCGATCGGCGTGGTCGGTGTGATCGCTCCGTGGAACTACCCGTGGTCGATCCCGTTCGGCGAGGTCGCAATTGCGCTCATGTGCGGCAACGGCGTGATCCTGAAACCGGCGAGCCTCACTCCGCTTCTGGGCGACCGCATCCAGGCCGCGTTCGAGCGCGGCGGTGTGCCGGAGGGGCTGGTCCGCACTGTCCACGGTGGCGGTCAGATCGGCCAGGCCATCTGCGAATCGGAAGGCGTTGGAAAGATCTTTTTCACCGGCTCCGTCGAAGTCGGGCGCAAGGTCGGTGAGATCTGCGCGAGCCAGATGAAGGGCTCGGTGCTCGAGCTCGGCGGCAAGGACCCGCAGATCGTCTGCGCCGACGCCGACATTGAGAACGCAGTCTCGGGCTGCGTGTGGGGCGCGTTCTCGAACTCCGGCCAGACATGTTCGGGCATCGAGCGCACCTACGTCGTGGATTCCGTGGCGGACCGCTTCCTGGAGGGAGTCGTACGGGAAACCGAGCGCCTCACCGTGGGAGACCCGCTCGAGTGGACGACCGAGATCGGCCCCATGGTCTCGGCCGATCAGGCCGACCTCGTCACCGGCCTGGTGGATGATGCGGTCAGCTCCGGTGCTGATCGCCTGTGCGGCGGCCCACGTGAGCTCGACGGGATGGACGGCCGCTTTATCGCCCCGACCGTCCTCGCGGGGGTCGAGGACGAGATGCGCGTGATGCGCGAGGAGATCTTCGGGCCCGTCGCGCCCATCGTGGTCGTCGGCTCCGAGGAAGAGGCGCTCGAGCGCGCCAACGACTCGAACTTCGGTCTCGGAGCCTCGATCTGGACCAAGGACCGGCAGAAGGGTGAGCGGATGGCCCGGCGGGTCGAGTCGGGGATGGTCTGGATCAATGACCACTCCTATTCGCACGGTGCCCTCCAGACCTCATGGGGCGGCGTAAAGGATTCCGGCCTGGGCCGATCGCATTCCAAGTTCGGCTTTTACGAGTGCGTCAACATCAAGCACGTTGCCTGGGAGCCCGGCCTCACCCGTGACTTCTGGTGGCAGCCCTACGACGAAGCGCTCGGGGATGCCCTGCGCTCGTCCACTCGTCTTCTGTACGGCGCCAAGCCCGGGGAGCGGCTGAAGGCGCTGCGCGAGGGCATCGTGCCGCTGGCAAAGGTCGGCCTGAAGACCGTGCGCAAGGGCCGCTAGCGCTCACAACAGCGGAGCAACCGGGCACGTTTCGCCCGGACGATCCGCTTCATCCGCATCCCTTCACTACATCCGCCGAGGCGCCGCCTTGTGACAATGGACTGCATGGCGACCTCCGTGTCCGTCCAGCCCGGCGCTTCCGGGCGCTCAACACCGGGCGAGTCCCCGGTCGTAAGTGCGCGGGCACTTCAGGCGCGACTACGGCACCGAGCCGGTCCTTCGCGACGTCTCGCTCGAGCTCGGCGCGGGCGAGACCCTCGTGGTGCTCGGCCCGAACGGCGCCGGTAAGTCAACGCTCCTTCGAATGCTGGCAACGCTTCTGCGACCCACCGCGGGCGAGCTCCGGGTGCTGGGCGCCGAGCTGCCGCGCCGCGCCTGGAAGGCGCGGGGCCGGATCGGCTACCTGGGTCATGACTCGCTTCTTTACGCCGATCTGACTCTGACCGAGGCGCTTGCGTTCCATGCGGATCTTCACGGAGTCGAGTCGCCAGACGAGCGGATCGGCGACCTCCTCGCCCAGGTCGGGCTCGAGCGGCGGGCCGGCCAGCAGGTCAGGACTCTGTCGGCTGGTCAGGCCCAACGCGCGGCAGTCGCCCGCTGCGTCCTGCACGAGCCCGAGCTGCTCCTGCTCGACGAGCCGGGCGCGCATCTCGACCCGGCCGGCTACGCAACGGTCGAGCCGTTGATCGGTCGCGAGTCGGGAGCCACGAGGGTCGTCGTGACGCACGACGTCGAAGGCGGATTGGCCGACGCGGATCGCGCGCTTGCGCTTGGGAGCGATGGTTCCGTTGTGTACGAAGGACCGGCGAGCGGTCTTTCGGCGGGCGAGGCACGCTCGATCTACGCGGGGCGATCGAGATGAGCGCGGTCCGCGTGATCCTGGTCAAGGACCTCCGGGTCGAGCTCCGCACCCTCCAGTCACTGCCCGCAATGGCGCTCTTTGCCGTCACGACCTTCGTCATCTTCCGCTTCGGTCTGGACCGCACCTCGCTCGAGGGGAGCCTGGCGACGGGAGTCCTCCTGGTGACGGTCCTCTTCGCGGCGCTTTTGGCGATCAACCGCCTCTTCGTCGCCGAGCGCGACGAGGGTGGCTTCGACGCGATCAGACTCTCACCGGCCGAGCCGACGTCTCTCTTCCTGGCGAAGGTCCTTGCCCTGCTCGTCTACCTGGCGGTTCTCGAAGCGATCGCCCTGCCGGTGTTCGCGGGCTTCTTCCTGGATGACGTGGCGGGTCTCCTGCCGCTGGCCGGAATTCTTCTCCTGGTCGACCTCGGCCTTGCCGCGACCGGCGCGGTGGTCTCCACGATCGGGGCCAACTCGCGGGCACGAGATCTCTTGACGCCGCTCGTTCTGCTGCCGCTTTTGATCCCGCTGATGATCGCTGCCGCCGGGGCCTGCGAGCCGCTCCTCGCCGCGGGCGGTCCCGAGTACGACGGAGTCGCCAAGTGGGCGCTGACTCTGGCTCTGTACGACGCTGTGTTCATCCTCGTGGGATACGCCGTGTACGACTTCCTGATCGAGGACTGAACCGAGCGCACGCGCTCTACGATCTAGGGTCCGGATGTCGATGCCAAGCCTAAAAGTCATGTCCGCCGCCACCGTGGCCGTCCTGGGCGGCGCGTTCGTGATGGTGTTCTTCTACGCGCCTCAGGACGCCGATCAGGGCTTCATCCAGAAGATCTTCTACGTCCACGTTCCCATCGCCATCTGCGCGCTCATCGGCTTCGTGGTCGCCGCGTTTCACTCCATCCGCCACCTGCGTACAGGCGATCCGATCCACGACGTCCGCTCGTACGTGTCGATCCACATGGGAGTCATCTTCGGCACCGCGGCGCTCCTCACCGGCTCGATCTGGGCGCGCGCCGCCTGGGGCAAGTGGTGGGTCTGGGAAGAACCGACCCTGGTCTCGTTTCTGATCGTCTTCCTCTTGTACGCCACCTACTACCCGCTCCGGTATTCGATCGAGGACCGCGAGCGCCAGGCGCGCTACGCGTCGGTTTTCGCGATCACGGCCGGCGCCTTCGTCCCCCTCAACTTCATGGCGGTGCGTCTGGCCGAGTCGCTGGTCCACCCGCGCGTCTTCGCAACGGCCGACGGCGGTCTCCCGGGCGAGATGGCGCTTACCTTTGTCGTCTCGCTCGTGGGTATGGCGCTTCTCTTCGTGACCCTCGTGAGGTTCGAGCTCGCCGCCAAGCTGACGCGCGGCCAGGTCTCACGGCTTCGCCGAGCGCTCGACTCCGAGGCTCCGGCCGCGTCGCCTTCCCGCATCGCACCCGCAGCGCCTGCCGAGGGGGTCTAGGTGGCAGCGCTTCCTGACGGCGAGGCGGTGAAGTACGTGGCCGGCGCCTACGTCGTCTTCCTGGTGCTCATCCTCGTCTACGTCGCGATCATGGCTGCCAGGCTCGAGCGCATGCGCACCGACCTGACCGAACTGGCCGACCTGGCTGAGAGCCGCAAGGAGACTTCCTGATGGCCGAGGTCCTGGTGCTCGGCGTCTCGCACAAGACAGCTCCCCTCGAGCTGCGCGAGCGCCTGGCGCTGACCGAGGGGCGTGCGGTGGGAGTCCTGGGCGAGCTCGTGGCATCGGGCCAGATCTCCGAGTCGGCTGCGATCTCGACCTGCAACCGCACCGAGCTCTACATGTACGCATCCGACGCCGTCAACGCGGAGTCGCAGGCCCTGGCGGTCCTTGCGCGCGAGGCCGACATCCGTCCCACGGAACTCGTTTCCCACCTCTACTCTTTCCGCGGCCCGAGCGCCGCCGACCACCTCTTCCGCGTCACCGCGGGCCTCGAGTCCATGATCGTCGGCGAAACCGAGATCCAGGGTCAGGTGAAGAGGGCGTACGAGCTCGCGCTCGTCGAGGACGCCACGGGCCCGGTGCTCAATCGGCTCTTCCGTGGAGCGCTCGCCGCCGGCAAGCGCGCCCGCTCCGAAACCGCGCTTTCCGAGCGTGCGCTGTCCGTACCGCAGGTCGCCGTAGAGCTGGCGCAGCGGACGCTGGGCGACCTGGAGGAGCGGACGGTCCTGGTGGTAGGCGCCGGCGAGACGGCGGAGTTGACCGCTCGCGCGCTCGCCTCCCGCGGTGTCGAGGCCGTCTTTATCGCCAACCGCCACTACGACAGGGCGATCGGCATCGCCCAGCGTTTTGGCGGGCGGGCGGTCCGCTTCGAGGAGCTTCCGTCTCTCCTCGCCGCTGCGGACATCGTCGTCTCTTCGACCTCCTCGCCTCACAACGTGATCGAACGCGACGCGCTCTCCGAGGTGATGGCTGGGCGCTCGGGGCGCCCGATTCTCCTGATCGACCTCGCGGTCCCGCGCGACATCTCGCCGTCCTGTCGCGACGAGACCGGCGTGACCGTCCACGACATGGATGATCTCCAGTCACTGGTCGAGCGGAACACCTCGTCGCGTGAAGGTGAGGCCGTCAAGGCCGAGAAGATCCTGCGCTCTGAGCTTGCTCAGTTCGAGGAGTGGCTGACCGCGCAAGAGGTGACGCCCACGATTGCCGAGCTTCGCGGCCTGGCCGACGAGATCGTCGCTCGCACGCTGGCCGAGAACGAGAGCCGCTGGGAGGGCCTGACCGATGCCGACAGGGAGAGGTTGACGGCGATGGCGAATGCAATCGCGCGGCGCATCCTGCACGAACCGACTCTCCGCCTCAAGCGGTCGGCCGCGGACGGGGTCGCTGGTCAAGTCCATGCGCTGCGTGACCTGTTCGGCCTGGATCCCGGATCGGAAGCCCTCGAGGGCGCCGAGGCCGAGGTGACGAAGCTCGACGAGCACCGCCGCGCCCGCCGGCCGTGAGGATCGCGACCCGGTCGAGCGCGCTGGCGCTCGCCCAGGCACAGACGGTTGCCGACGCGCTCAGCGGCGCAGAGCTGGTGCACGTAAAGAACGTCGATGGGGAGGTCGGGGATAAGGCACGGTTCGTGCGGACAGTCGAGGAGGCGCTTCGCGACGGTCGAGCCGAGCTGGGCGTCCACTCGGCCAAGGACCTCCCCGGCGAGATGCCCGAAGAGCTCGCTCTGGTCGGGGTGCCCGTGCGCGAAGACCCCGCCGACGTTTTCGTCGGGAGCGCCGCCCGGATCGAGGATCTGGCTGAAGGGGCCCGCGTGGGCACGGCGAGCATCCGCCGCCGTTCGCAGCTCTTGGCCCTTCGCCCGGACCTCGACGTAGCCGAGATCCGCGGCAACGTCGATACCCGCCTACAAAAGCTCGCCGACGGCGAGTACGACGGCATCGTGCTGGCGGCGGCCGGCCTGATGCGGCTCGGTCGGGCAAGCGAGATTGCCTTCCGCTTTGGCGCGGATCAGATGGTCCCGGCTCCGGGGCAGGGAGCGCTCGCCCTTCAGGCTCGCGCGGGCGACGCCCAGGCCGCCTCGGCCGCAGCCGGCCTGTCTGACCAGGAGGCGCTGGTGGAGTTCACCGCGGAGCGCGCGGCGACCCAGATGCTCGATGCGTCGTGCGAGACGCCGCTCGGCATCTGTGCCCGCCACCTGGACGGAACGCTCGCGGTCGCGGGGTACGCGGGACTGCCGGACGGATCTGAATGGGTGCGCGACGCGATTCGTGGCGACCCCGAGCAGCCCGCCGCGCTGGGCGCCGCCCTCGCCGAGCGGATGATCGCCGCCGGTGCCGGAGACATCCTCGAGCGCGCCAAGGATCTGGCTTGACCGCCCGGGCCGGCGTGGTCTACCTCGTCGGCGCCGGTCCCGGCGATCCCGGGCTGATGACGGTGCGAGCGCTCGAGCTGATTGCCGCAGCCGACTCGGTCCTTTTCGACCGCCTGATCCCGGACGGCGCGATCGACGGAGCCCGCGACGACGCCGAGCTCGTCTACGTTGGCAAGGCGCCCGGGGACGTCGCGATGACCCAGGACGGGATCAACGAGGCGTTGGTCGAGCGCGCAAAGCGCGGCCACAGCGTCGTGCGGCTCAAGGGCGGCGACCCGTTCGTCTTCGGCCGCGGTGGCGAGGAGGCCGAGGCCTGTCGTGAGGCGGGCGTGGAGTTCGAGGTGGTTCCGGGCGTCACCTCCGGCGTTGCGGCGCCCGCGTATGCAGGGATTCCGGTCACGCATCGCGATGACGCCTCGGCGGTCGCCTTCGTCACGGGGCACGAAGATCCCGAGAAGCCCGAGACGGCCCTCGACTGGGACGCGCTCGCGCGGTTCCCGGGGACGCTTGTGCTTTACATGGGCGTCAAGAACCTTCCCGAGATCGCCCGGCGCCTGGTCGCTGCCGGACGCGATCCCGCCGAGCCGGCGGCAGCGATCGAGCGGGGCACTCTGCCTGGCCAGCGCTCCGCGGTCGCAACCCTCGAGACATTGGCCGCGGAGGTCGAGCGCCAAGGCCTCCGCCCGCCGTCGATCTTGCTGTTCGGGCCGGTCGCGGCTCGGCGCGAGCAGATCGCCTGGCTTGAGCGCCGTCCGCTCTACGGCAAGCGCGTGGTGGTCACCAGGGCCCGGGCCCAGGCGAGCGGGATGGCGCGGACGCTCGAGGCGCTTGGAGCCGAGGTGGTCGAGCTGCCCGCGATCCGGATCGAGCCGAGGATCGAGACGGACGAGGTCAGGGCCGCGGTGGAGTCACTGCACGCTTACGCGCTGATCTGCATCACAAGCCCGAACGGCGCGCGGCTCCTCTTCGAGGCGATGGAGGCCTCGGGACGCGACGCGCGCGCCCTCGCGCAGGCCCAGGTCGCCGCGATCGGTCCCGGCACGGCACGAGCACTCCGCGCGCGCGGTGTGATCGCGGACGTTGTTCCCGAGAAGTTCGTCGCCGAGGCGCTCATCGAGGCGCTCGCACGAGTACCGGTCGAGGGCAAACCGGTCTTGGTCGCCCGCGCGGCCGAGGCTCGCGACGTCCTGCCCGACGCTTTGCGGGAGCGCGGCGCCGAGGTGGACATCGTCGCCCTCTACGAGACCGTGCGCGAGACACCCGCGCCGGAGGAGATCGAGCGCGCAATGGAAGCCGACTACATCACCTTCACCTCGTCGTCGACGGTCAAGAATTTCCTGGAGGTGACGGGCGGCCGGATACCCGACGGAGCCCGGATCGTCTCGATCGGCCCGGTCACTTCAGAAACCGCGCGCGCGGCAGGGATCGGGGTTACGATCGAGGCTGCCCGGCACGATCCGGAGGGGTTGATCGACGCGTTGGTGGAGGATGCGGCAGGTGATTAGGGCCTCGGGGCTCGTGGCCTTTGACGGGCCCACCGTTCACCACCGATTGGCGGACTCGACCAACGATCGGGCACGGGAGCTCGCGATCGAAGGGGCTCCCACAGGAACCATCGTCACGGCGCGCGAGCAGAGCGCGGGGCGTGGGCGGACCGGCCGCAAGTGGTCGGCACCGGCAGGATCTGCGCTCTTGTGCTCGGCGATCCTGCGACCGCTCGAGGCTCACCATGCGCTGCTGCCTCTGGCCGTTCCGCTTGCAGTGTGCGAGGCGGCCGAATCGCTCGCGCCGGTCGAGTGCCGGGTCAAGTGGCCGAACGACGTCTGGCTGGATGAGCGAAAGCTCGCCGGCGTCCTGATCGAGGCGCGCCCGCCGGACTGGGCTGTGATCGGCGTCGGCCTGAACCTCTCGATTCCCGACGACGGGTTTCCCGACGACTTGCGCTGGCCGGCGACGTCGCTGGGGCACGCGGTGGGGCCTGATCAGGCACTGGCGGCGCTGCGCGAGGCGCTGGGGCGCTGGACCGCCGCCGAGCCTCAGGAGGTGGCGACCGCGTTCGACAAGCGCGACGCGCTTCGCGGCCGTCAGGTCGGTTGGGAGGGAGCTGGCGGATCGGGCGCCCAGGGGGAGGGCGTTTGCGAGGGCATCGATGAGCGCGGGAACCTGCTCGTCGTCACCGATGCGGGCGAGCGCTTGAGCCTCGGCGCCGGCGAGGTCGCGCTTCGCCTTTAAACCGCCTGGCGGAGTTGCGGCTGCGCACGGCGTACAGCGGCGATCGAGTGCGTGACCTCAGTCGTCGGAGGTGTCCGCGGAGTCCCCGGAAGCGTCGGCCGCTTCGTCGGTCGAGTCCTCGAGCGCATCGGGGGTCGCGCCGTCCGGCGGAGCTTCTGCGTCGAGCATCTCGCGCTCGGGAGCATTGCCGTTCGCCTTCGGCTTGTCGCCCCCGCCTCCGCTGCCCTTCTTGCGGCGACGCCTACGGCCTGAGCCTGGCTTCGGGAAGTTGCGAAGCAGTTCGCGGGCGACGGCGGAGGGCTTCCGCGCCATGCGCATGCGCGCGCCGCGAAGGACCTCCTCGGCCTCAGGCGTATGAGCGACTGCCGCGGCCAGAAGCGCAACTGCGAGCCGCCGATCCTGCTGGCGCGCCGCGGTGACCAGTCGGCGTGCGTTGCGTCCGTGCGCCCGGCCCGAAGAGTTGACGAACAGGCCCAGGAGACGCTTTGTCTCGGGCCAGCGCTGGACCGCGTACTGCTCGTGGAGGTCGCGGGTTGTCTCCGCCAGACGCCACACCCAGGCTTGGGCCTGGTCGCGCCGGCCGATGCGGCGCTCAGCGAGCGCCTGCAGCAAAAGCTTGGCTCCGGCGCGGCGATCCTCGCGGCTCCAGGTGGTGACGATGTCAACGCAGTCGTCGAACGCCTCGGCGTCTCGGAGCGCGGCGACCTCGGTCATGGCTTTCAGGCGGAGCTGCTGGTTGCGGTTGCGCTGGATGCAGGTGAGGAGGAAGCGGCGGCGGAGCTCTGAAGCCTCGTCGTGCTGGATCATCGCCTTGGCGCGCCGCCACTGGTTGGAGGTCACCTTGGAGCCTGCAAGCGCTGCCCACGCATGCTGCTCGGAATAGTTCAGGTTTTCGACCGCGATCCGCCAGAGCTCTCGCTCCAGGACGGCGACACGGCGCTCGGCTTCGGCCGCCACCGGAACGATGCGCCGCTCAACTCGAACGCGGCGGCCACGGCCGCGGCGGACAGGGCCGACGACGATCGCTCCGCCGCGGTAGACGTCGCGGTCGAGCAGGGAGTGAAGCGTCACGATGGCCTCGTCGGACGTGGTGGCGGGGTGGACGAGATCGATGACGAGCCCCGCCTCCTTGCCCGGTGCGCGGCGAGTCACGCGACCCACGCGCTGCTGGTAGATGCGACGCGATGCGGTGGGCGCCAGATGCATGCAGATCGTTGCGCGTGGGGAGTTCCAACCCTCCGCAAGAAGCATCGCGTTGCAAAGGACGTCAACCTCCCCGCGCTCGAACGCGGCGAGGATCTCGGCAAGCTCGCGCTTGTGCGTCTCGCCAGAGACGGCCTGGGCGTTGATGCCGACATCGCGCATGGCGGCAGCGACATTCGTGGCGTGCTTGACGCCGGCGGTGTACAGAACGCCCGGGACTTTCGAGAAGCGCGCCTTGTAGAGGTCGGCTATCGCGACATTGAACGGCCCCTGGTCGAGGAGCTTGGCCAGCTCCTCCTGGTCGAAGTCCTGGTCGACCTCGCCGCGGCGAAGCGGCACCTTGGCGAGCGAGCGCACGCCGGGACCCGGGGGAATGCGGATGCATCGAAGCGGCGCGATCACGCCGCGGCGGGCCGCCTGAGCCAGGTCGAATCGCGAGGTCTGCGTTGGAAAGAGATCGGCGACGTGGCGGGCGATCAGCGCGCCGGTCGCGGTCATGCCGATGAAGACGGGCCCGTCCATCTGGCGGATGCAGGCGCTGGTCTTTTCGCCGAGTGCGGTGTGCGCTTCGTCGCAGATGACGATCGAGTAGGCGTCCGAGATCTCCTTGGAGTTGCGGACGAACCACTGGTAGGTCTCGACGGTCACGGGCCCATAGGCGTGGTCGTCCTTGCCGAGCAGGGGCGGCGAGAGGCGGTCCTTGTAGCCGCGATCGGAGATCTCGCCGATGAACTGGTCGACCAGGTTGCGGCGGTGGGTGAGGATCAGGATGCCGCCGGTCCGTGACGCCTCGACGAAACCGACCGCTGCAACCGTCTTGCCCGCGCCGGTCGCGTGCTCGAACCAGAAGCGGCGCGAGGCGCCGGGGTCCTCTGGCGCATCCGAAACAACCTCCTCGTCCTCCGCGGCCTCATCGGCCCAGTCCTGCGGCTCTTCGTCGGGCTCGAGCTCCTCGTCGAGATCTTCGTCTTCTTCGGCGGCCCCCTCCTTGGGGGTGTCTTCGGCGGCCGAGGCGGAAGATCCGTTCGAGCCGTTGCCGTTGCCGTTCAGGCTCAGCGGTCCCTTTTCGATCTCCGTAACCAGAGCGGCCAGGGTCCCCGAGAGTGCATCGACCTGGTGGTCGTTCAGCTCGGCGCCGTCCAGCAGCTTGGGCGGCTCCATCTCGAGCACGCGCTCGAGGCCCAGCATCAGCGAGTACTGGCGTCGCCAGTCGGTGGTTGGCTCCTCGTGGCCCTCTGAGAGCTCGGCGAGGGCATCGTCCAGCGCACGCCGCCGCGCCGTGCCCGGAGCGAGGTCTTCCACCGTTTCGCCCTCGAGCAGGATGGGCTCGCGCGTGAAGTCCTGAGCTCTCGAGAGCTCCGATTCCGTTGGTGTACTGGCCGCGTTTGCAGCCACATCGGTGGTGTTTGCCAAGGTGAGGCTTTCTCGAAAGGGGCTCGCCCCGAGACGCACTTGGCGCCGTGGCGAGCGATGTAAGCTCGATGGAGGCGGCCGGCGTGGCTTTCCCCTACTGGCCTGGCCGGAGCCCCCGCGATCCGTTAAGCGGGATCCACCCCAAAAGTACCAGCCTCGACGGCAGAATGACTTCAATTGGCCCGAAATGCAGGAAGGTCGCAGCCGTGAGCCTCACGGCGGTAGCTGTCGTTGCCGGCGCGGGCTGCGGCAGCGACGAGTCCGACACGGTCGATCCCGGCAGCGCCAATCCGGACTCCGCCGTGACCCTGGACGAAGCCTCGGCGCCTCTCGAAGGCGCGACACCCGAACTGGCTGCCGTACGCGAGGATGCGAACACGATTCTTAACGAGGGAGCGGGGGGGTATGAGGGCCGTATCGCAGAGCTTGAGGGCACGCCCATCGTGGTCAACAACTGGGCCTCGTGGTGTGCCCCCTGCCGCGAGGAGATTCCCTACTTCCAGGAGCAGGCGATCGAGCGGGGGGATGAGGTCGCGTTCATCGGGCTCCTCTCCGGCGACGGAGTCGATACGGGTGAGACCTTCCTTGACGAGTTTCCGCTTCCCTACCCGAGCTACATGGACGCCGATTTCGGTTTGTCGATCGACATCGGTACCGGCAAGCGCCTTCCGGCGACCGCCTTTTATGACTCGTCAGGCGAACTCGTCCACCTGAAGTCGGGACCGTACATCTCGTCGGAGGCCCTGGCGGCCGACATCGAGGAGTACGCGCGGTAATGGCGGCGGCTCGGAAGGCCTTATGGAACGTGGCGCGCTGGCCGCTCGCGATCATCGCGATCGTCATCTTCGGCGCCGGGGTGCCCTATCTGTGGGTGTGGGTCGGCTCCCAGCTGCAAGGCGGTACTGCCCCGTCTTTCGGCGGGCTCGGCGTGGCCCTGTTCGGGATCATCATCTCCTACTCGCTCATGGCCTACCTGCTGGCCTGGCTGAAGGCCGTGGTCACCCACGATGAGGGCAAGCCGATCCGCCACGACTGGAATCGCAGCCTTTCTGCCGAGCGCCGCGCCGGGCCCCAGACCCACCCGATCGAGGACATCGTGATCACCGCGACGATCCTCGTCGGCATCGTCTGCACAGTCTGGTTTCTCCTCTTCGGGGATCCAGGCGTCCGCCAGATGTGAGCTGAGAGGTCGAGTAGCCAGCTCATGAGACTCCGCCTCTCGTTGTTCGTGATCGCGGTCGGGCTCGTCCTTGCCGGCGGAGCGCCTGCGCAAGACGGGTCGGGCGAGGCGGTCTCGATCGAACTGTCCGGATCGATCGACCCGGCGACAGAGGCGTGGATGGGCAGGGCGCTCGAAGACGCGACGGATGACGGGGCCGCGCTCGTGATCGTCAGGCTCGACACGCCCGGCGGGCTCGACACCTCGATGCGCGAGATCGTCAAGGACATGATCGCCGCCCCGATGCCGGTGGTTGTCTACGTCTCGCCTGACGGCGCCCGTGCGGCGTCGGCCGGGCTCTTCATCACTCAAGCAGCCGACGTGGCGGCGATGGCTCCGCAGACCAACATCGGCTCCGCCTCGCCGATCACGATCGGGGGCGAGGACATCGGTGAGGTCCTGGGCCGCAAGATCGAAAACGACGCGGCCGCTTACGTCCGGGCCCTGGCCGAGGAGCACGGACGAAATCCGGACCTGGCCGAGGAGATGGTCCGCGAGGCGACCAACGTCACTGCGGACGAGGCGCTCGACGAGGGCCTGATCGACATCGTCGCCGACGACACCACGGATCTCCTCGCGCAGCTCGACGGCTTCGAGGTCGAGGGACCCAAGGCGACGACGCTCGACACCGCCGGCCTGGAAGTGGACGAGCGCGACATGCCGTTTCAGTACGAGGTCCTGCAGATCATCGTCAACCCCAACGTCGCCTTTCTCCTGATCCTTGCCGGTTTCATCGGCCTCCTGATCGAGATCTTCAGCCCCGGGCTCATCCTTCCCGGCGCAACGGGTCTCGTCTCGCTCGTGATCGGCTTGTTTGCCTCGGCGCAGCTCCCGGTCACCGCGGCCGGGGTGGTGCTCTTGGTTCTTGGAGTCGGACTGCTGATCGGCGAAACCCAGCTTCCGACGGGCGGGATCATGGGGGTTCTGGGAGCGATCTCCCTGGCCGTCTCTGGCCTTCTCCTCTTCGATACCGACTCGGACGCCTTCGAAGTCTCGGTGCCGCTCGTGATCGGGATGGCGATCATCGTCGCGGCCGTGACTGTTCTGGTGGGGCGCAAGTTGGTGTCCGCTCAACACGAGGGCGTCCAGTCCGGGTTTGAACGACTCGTGGGCGCAACCGGCGACGTGAGGGAGCCGATCGATCCGGCCGGGCAGGTGTTTGTCGACGGCGCTCTTTGGAGAGCCGAGCCGGTCGACGAGCTCTCCGATGGGGCCATTCCCTCCGGCGCTACAGTCCTCGTAGAGGCCGTCGAGGGCCTCACTCTCCGGGTTCGCCCGGTCGAGGCCGAGGAAACCACTGAAGGAGACGGTTGATGACAGTGCTCGTAGTACTGGCGGTTCTCGCCGTAATCGTGCTCATCGTCCTGGCCGCCGCGGTCCGGATCCTCCGCGAGTACGAGCGCGGTGTCATCTTCCGACTCGGCCGTCTCATCGCCCTCAAGGGGCCAGGTCTCCGGCTGCTCATCCCGTTCGTCGATCAGATGGTGCGCGTCGACCTGCGAACGATCACGCTCAACGTGCCGCCGCAGGAGATCATCACCAAGGACAACGTGACCGTCCGGGTGAACGCCGTTGCCTACTTCCGGGTGGTCGATCCGAACAAGGCCATCACCGAGGTCGAGAACTACCTACTCGCCACCTCGCAGATCTCGCAGACCACCCTTCGCTCGGTGCTCGGCAAGGCCGAGCTCGACTCGCTTCTTGCCGAACGCGAACGGCTGAACATCGAGCTCCAGCAGATCATCGACGAGCAGACCGAGCCGTGGGGCGTGAAGGTCTCGACCGTCGAGGTGAAGGACGTCGAGCTGCCGACCGAGATGCAGCGAGCGATCGCCCGCCAGGCCGAGGCCGAGCGTGAGCGCCGCGCCAAGGTGATCTCGGCCGACGGCGAGTTCCAGGCGTCCGCGAAGCTGAGCCAGGCTGCGGATGTCATGAGCAGGAACCCGACGACGCTCCAGCTCCGCTACCTGCAGACGCTTCTCGAGATGGGCGTGAACCAGAACACGACGATCGTCTTCCCGCTGCCGATCGATCTGCTGAAGGCGTTCGTCCCGAACGCGAGTTCAGAACCCGTCGCGCCCCCTGTGGACCCGGCCGACATCCCGCCGCCGATCAAGGTGGACGATCTCCCGCCGGCCGACCTGAGCGATCTCGAATCCGCGGACCCGGGCGAGCCACCCCCGCCGCAGTGACCCGGCGCAAAACCCGGTACCAGGTACGTAGCGCAACCCTCACACTTCGGAACTGCCGCTGACGGCGCCGCCCGAGATTCGCATCGATCAGCTCACGGGTCTGCGGGTCGTGCTCGCGCCCGGCAGGGCTGAGCGGCCTGACGCGTTCTCACCCGCGGTGGCGGAGTCCCGTCCCGACGCGGCAGAGAAATGCCCGTTTTGCGAGGGCCGCGAGGACCGCACGCCGCCCGAGGTCTGGGCGGACCGCCCCGGCGGCGGCCAACCGGACACGCCCGGCTGGCGGGCGCGATCGGTGCCGAACCTCTACCCGGTGCTGGGTGGCGGAGACCCTGCGAACAGCAACGAGAGCGGTGGATTCTCGAGCTCGGCTGACCCGCTTGCCGATTCACGCCGCACGGCCGAGGTCGGCCTGTTCGGATCTCAGCCGGCCGACGGCTCGCATGAGGTGATCGTGAACACGCCGCGCCATGAGACGACGATGTCGGCTCTCTCGGGCGACGAACTGGCGGTCGCTGTCGCCGGATGGCGCGAGCGTATGCGCGTGGCCGCCGCCGACTCCTCGTATGTGCACCTGATCGTGAACGAAGGCCCCGCCGCGGGCGCCTCCCTCGAGCACACCCACGCGCAGCTCTACGCCATGCGCTTCGTGCCGGCCGAAGTGGCGCGCGAGCGCGAGCGCTCAGCCGCCTATCACCAGCGAACGATGGGCGGACACCTCTTGGGCGACGTCGCGATCGAGGAGGTGCGCCGGAAGGAGCGCATGGTCGCGATCGACGACGAGGCGATCCTGATCTGCCCGTGGGCCTCGCGCTCGCCGTTCGAGATGCGGATAGTCCCGCGCAATCCGGCTCCCGCCTTCGAGGCCGAGGGCCAGGGCGCCGCGGCGATGATCGGCACGGCGCTCCGAGCGCTCGCCGGGGTCTTCGGAGCGCTGCCGCAGTTCAACCTGTGGGTCCGTTCCGCCCCGAGCGGTGCCGAGGAGTTCTGCTGGCACATCGACATCGTCCCTCGCCTCACGATCCGCGCGGGCTTCGAGCTCGGCACGGGTGTGGACATCTCGAGCTACGCGCCTGAACGCGCCACCTCGGACCTGCGCGAAGCGCTCGGCTAGCTCAGCGGCGGAAGGGCGTCGTCGGCGAGCGGTCGAACAGGCAGGTGTGCTTGTGGTCGCCGCGCTTCACGATCTTCTCCTCTGTCTCGGCGTAGTAGCCGTCGCCGATCAGGTTGGGGATCTTCCATTTCCCCTTCCTGTCGGAGCGATCGCGGCCGATCTCGTTAGGGGGATTGCTGCCCTCCTGTGAGTAGAGAATCACGAGCCTCCTCTTGACGCAGCCGCCCGTCTCCGACTTCACCTTGCCCCTAAAGTTGTTCGACGCCGTCTTCCTGATGGTGAGCGTCGTCTTGAACTCCTTTTTGTGAGCGCGAGCCGGACTGCGGTTGAACTCGAGCGACCAGCGCTTCGACTTGCCGGCCTTGCACTTCATGCCGCCCTCGGAGGTCTTCGCTGCCTTCGCGAAATAGGTGCCTGGCAACAAATCGTCCGACTCGATGGTCCACTTGCCGTTTGCGGCGGCCTTCACGCTGTCGATCGGCCCCGGAGACACACCCCTTCGGATCACCTTCACGGTCCGGCCCTTGACGCATTCGTCGGCACTCGACTTGACCTTGCCCGTGAACGAGCCGGACGTGAGAGCGCGGCGCTCTCGCTCGCAGGTCCCGTCGTTGCACTTCATCTTCATGCGGACCTTCGTCTTTACCTTGCCGCCGCTCTCGGCCTGTGCGCCAGTGGCAACAAGGCCTGCGCAGAGCACAAAGGTCAGCAACCCCGTGGTCGTCCTGGTGACCATCTTCTTCATCGGTTCCCTCCGTTTCGCTGCCTGATCTCCCAGCGTATGCCGCCTCACTAGGGTTGTCAACGCATGAGCCCTCCCAGTTCCCGGCCCTTCCCCAGATTTGTCGCCGACGCCTCGCAGGACGCCGAGCCGACCGGTCGCTGGGCGGAACGGCTGACAACCCACTTCACCGAGGCATGCGAGCCTCTGACCGCCGACGCGGGCTCCGCCCTCGATCCAGAGACGATCCGCTGGTTTCCCGAGCGCGGGTGGAACGGCCGTGTTTACGTGCCCACCACGGCCCGCGCCCAAGAGCCGTCCGTGCCCTCCGATGCGCCCGAGGGGTCAGACCCCGTCCTGGTCGAGTTCTACGGCTGGGTTTCGTTCGTGCGGCCTCACGGGGACGAACCGTCCGACTTCGCGGCCAAGGCCGACTTCACCGACGTCACCGCCGAGGACAGCCCCGAGTGGGAGATCGACCTCTCCGACGACGTCATCGGGCCCTGGCGCTCCGAGGCCGGGCGCGGCGGCGACATGACTCTCGTCTGGGGCTTGCCGATGGTGCGTGGAGCGGTCGCG
Source organism: uncultured bacterium (assembly GCA_963721645.1). GTDB lineage: Bacteria > Actinomycetota > Thermoleophilia > Solirubrobacterales > 70-9 > JALZKA01. Next base: position 178,800 of record CAVRJK010000001.1, read on the forward strand.
GCCACCGCCGAGCTCGACGGCGAGGTCGTTGACCAGTGTCCGGTCCGCGACGGCCGCTTTACCCTGGTCGCCGCCGATGCCGTTCACGGCTTCGGCGACTCGGACGTCTACCTCACCGTGAAGCTCTGGGACCGTCGCCTCGCACAGGTTGCGGCCGAGGGCCTCTACGACGAAGCCGAGTAGCCGCCACGGCTTCGTAGCCGCTGCGCGTATCCGCGATATTCGCGGGAATCGGCAACCACTAATCGCGCGCGGGTCGTAATCTGGCCCCAGGCCCCGATAGCTCAGCTGGATAGAGCGACTCCCTCCTAAGGAGTAGGCCCCTGGTTCGAATCCAGGTCGGGGTACTCATGCCGCTTCCCGCGCTTCTGTTCGTTCTCGCCGTGGCCGTCGTTACGGGCGGGTGCGGTTCGGATGACGCGCCCACGCCGGTGCCGCCTGACCGCGCTGAGGAGAGCGCTGACGCGCTGCCCAAGCTGAGGCGGGGCTTCGAAGAGTTCGTGAACCGCGACGCGGGCGTGGCCTTTGGCCGTCCTCCCGGGTGGGACGCGACAGCGATGACCGCAGTGACGACTCTGGAAGCGCCGGACAGGCTGGTGGCGGCGACGATCACGATCGATCGCACCGACGACGCCCTGGGCGGCGACCCGAAGGCGTTTGCCGTCGAGACCGCAAAACTGCTCCCCGGATACGAGAAGCCGCTCAGGCCCGGCAGGCCCAAGCCGTTCGGGGAGGAGTACGTCGGTGCCATCGTCGATGCCAACGGCGTCGCCGAGAAGTCGGGCGTGCGTCAGCGCGTGCGGGTGGTGGTGCTTGTTCGTAAGGGGGTAGCGGTCGTCACAGCGGTGATCGCCGCCAACGCGACCAAAGACTCGAAGGCCGAGGAGAAGCAGGCGCTCGAAGCGATCCGGACGCTCCGCACCCGCCCGCCGGACTAGCGGTCGGGGCGGTCGGGGTATACGTCGTCGATCGTGGTGAGCGCTCGATAGGGAGCGTCCGCCGCCGCGGCGATCGCGTCGCCACCGCCGGCCAGGCGATCGACCACGCAAAGCGTCGCGACGATGTCGAGGCCCTCCTCGCGGATCCGCTCGATGGCTGAAACGGTGGAGCCTCCCGTCGTGACCGTGTCCTCGACCACCAGGACCTTCGCTCCGTCCTCGACGGGCCCCTCGACCCAGCGTTGAAGGCCGTGCTGCTTTCGCTCCTTGCGGACAAAGAAGCCCACCAGCCCATCGCCGCCGGGAACGGCAATCGCCGCGCACGCCAGCGGGATCGCCGCCATGACCGGGCCACCCACGGCAACGGCGCCGGCGTCGGTGGCGGCCGCTGCAATCAACTCGCCGGCGGCACGAAACCCGGCGGGCCGCATGATCGCGCGGCGCGCGTCCACGTAGTACTGCGCCGTCTGGCCGCTTGAGAGCGTCACCTCGCCCAGGATCAGGGCGTGCTCACGAAGCTCGGCGACAAGCGTCGCCCTTGAAGCGTCTAGATCGGAGGTCAAGGAGAGCCCGGCGTTACGGGTAGACCCAGATGTCGTCGCCGAGGTCAATCCAGTTGTAGATGAAGACCGAATTCGGGATCGGGTTACGCAGGCACCCGTGGCTGGCCGGGTAGTTGGGGACGGACTTGTATCCGTGCGTCGCATAACCGCGGTTGGTCGGGCCGAAGTAGACCGAATAAACCATGCCGAGCGAGTTCGTCCCCGGTTCCTTACGGAAGAAGGTGTGGTGGCCCTGGATCGTCGGCGTCGCAGCCGTTCCCGACGAGATATGGAAGATGTGCTTGGGCTTGCCGTTGTCCGCGAGCACCATCACCTGCCGGGAGAGATCGGTCTCGACGTGCTTGCCGGCACCCGGGTACCTGAGCTTGAACCCGCCCTTGCCGTTGGCGAGCGTGCGGAAGATGGCAGGCGTTGCATTCGAAGTCCTGGACATGCCGTTCACCTTGCGATAAGCGAGGACCGCGCGTGAGGTAGCCGAGCTATAGCTCCTGCCGTTCGAGGTGTAGTAGGCCTGCTCGGAGAGCAGCCTGTTGAAGAGGGAAACGTCGTTGTTTTGCATTCCCGGGTCCAGGTCGGGGTAGGCGATGCCGACCTTCTTGGATTCCGCCTGGAAGCCGTCCTGGTTGGGCGAGGCCTCCTTGCTCGCGCGGATCCGGTAGGCGCCGTCCTCGATCAGCCGCTTCGAGCGGATCTTGAAGCGCCCCTGGTTCTTGCCAGGGACGCGACGGATCGTCTGGCGCTTCGCGAGCACCTCGTTGTTCGCCTTGGCGACCCAGACGCGGACTTCCTGATTCGGCACGAACGGGCGGACGTATCCGACGCCCAAAACCTTGCTTCCCACGTGGACCCTGCTGCCGTTCACGTTCTTCAGGGCGATACGCACGTCCGCGGGCTTGGGGGCCCCCTGGAGGAGCTTCTCCTGGGGAGGCTCGGGCGAGTCCTGGGCGGACGCGGAGGCGGGAGCGAGGAGGACGAGGACGGCGAGTGGGAGGGCGAGACGCTTCATCGCTCGAATTGTGGCAGTTTTGAGCCCGGCTTTCGACACCCGGCGCTCAGCCTGAAAGAAGAGGGATGATCGCGATCGCGTTGTTGACCATGTGCAGGAGGATCGGCGGACCGAGCGAGCCGGTTTTCTCGTAAAGCCAGGCCAGGATCACGCCGAGCAGGCTGAGAAGACCGGCGACCGCGAAATCCCCCGAGGGGAGATGGACGGCGCCGAAGAGAATGCCCGAGGCACCTGCGGCTACCCAGAACGGCGCGCGGGTCCTGAGCGCCCCGAAGAAGAGGCCGCGGAACAGGGTTTCTTCGGTGATGGGAGCAGCGATGACGATCAGAAAGACCGTGGCGATCGCGGCGATGGTCGTTTTGTTGAAGTCGACGTCGTCAACGATCGTGTCCTGCTGGGGCTCGAAAAAGAGCGAGACGAACAGGAGCGTGACGACGATCTGAATACCCATCGCGGCGGCGACCCACAAGACGTCCCGCGCCTTGAACGGGACGTAGCCCACAACGCGCCACGGGCGGGAATCAACGCGCCTGGCGGCGATTGCGATCGGGACGCCCACGAACAGGAGTCCCTGCGGGACCAGGGAGACGAGGGTCGTCGCCGGCTCACCGCTGACCAAGCCGACGACGATCGTGCCCGCTATGGCCAAGCCGAGAAACACCAAAAGGAAACCGACCATCGCGTCGGTCTGCACCAGCGGCGCCCACGGGCGGCCCCTGCCGGACGCAGCGCTTGGTGGGGGCGAAAGGTATTCGTGGTGCGGCGGCTCGGACGGAGGCCGACCGACCGCGTCGTATTCAGCCAACGTTCACGGCTCGGGCAACTTCGGCCAGCGAACTGATGTCGCCGCCTCCGGCGCGGTCGAGGTGAAGCGCGCGGATGCCGGCCGCGCCGGCGCCGGCGATGTCCTCGGCGACGGTGTCGCCGACGTGGAGCGCCTCATCGGCGCCGCACCCTGCAAGTTCAAGCGCCGCGGCGAAGATCGCGGGGTCGGGCTTTCTCACCCCTGTACCGGCCGAGGTGACGACGCCGTCGAAGGCATCCGCAAGGCCGCAACGCTCGAGCACCTCAGGGAGGGAGATGTCCCAGTTGGATACGCAAATGATTCGCAGCCCTGCCTTCTTCAGGCTGTCGAGTGCGGGGCGTGAGTCTTCGAACGCGTGAAAGCGGATCGCGTCCATCATCGTCTTCACGGGCACCTCGCGATCGAGCTCCCAGGACAGAATCTCGGCGCAGCGGGTGCGAAGAGCGGTGAGTGATTCCGAGTCCTTGCCCTCGTGGGCATGCTCCTTGTAGAACTCCATTTCGGCCTTGACGGCGGGGGCGACGTCTGAAGGATCCATGTCAAGAACTGCCGCGAGGGGCACCCAGGGCGGCTCGAGCTCGATGAGGGTTCCGAGCGCGTCGAAGAGCACTGCGCTGGCCGAAGCTGGAGGGGAAGGAGCCATCTGCGGCCCAAGCTTGGCAGGATCGATTCTCAAAGCCGCTAATCATTGAACCCATGTTTGGAGCGTTCGAAACGAACAGCGATCTCTTTGGCGCCGTCGTCACCGTGGCGGTGTCGATCGTCGTCGCCTACCTCGTAGACCGGATTGTCCTCGCTCGCGGCGGCCGGCTGGCCGGGCAGGTAACTGACGTCGGCGTCTCGCGTGCGGCCGCCACCCGCATGCGTGTGGTTCGCCGCCTCGTCTTCGTAACGATCGTTCTGGTCGGCATCGGGCTCGCGCTGAGCCAGTTCACCAAGCTCGAAAAGCTCGCCACTGGCCTCCTGGCGTCGAGCGCCGTGGTCGGCATCGTCCTCGGCCTCGCCGCCCGCCAGGTGCTGGCCAATCCGCTCGCAGGAATCCTCCTGGCCATAACCCAGCCGATTCGGATTGGCGACACGATCACGCTCGAAGAGGAAACCGGCAGGGTCGACGACCTGACGCTCTCCTACACCTACATCGACACCGGCGACGGCAGGCTGATGATCGTCCCGAACGAGAAGGTCGTGACCAACACCGTGTTCAACCGCTCAACCGGCGATCAGAACGCGCCAGTCGCAGCGTCCGTGTGGCTACCTCGCGACGGCGACATCGAGAAGGCCCGGGCGGCGCTCGGGCCCCTCGAGGCATCCGGGATCGAAACGGTCGAGATCACGCCCGACGGCGTGCGGCTACTCATCCACGGACCGCACGGAACGGCCCGGACCTCAGTTTCCGGCGAGGAGGCGGCGCTCAGGGAGCGCGCGCATCAGCTCCTCCTGAGCGCAGGAGTGCTCGACACCGACGCCGAATAGGACTCAGGGATCACAACTGCAAGGTGATCCACGCCCGGCGACGCCTCGTTACCCTTTTCAGAGCTAGCTATGTCTTCACGAGCACGAAAGCGCCATCAGCGCTCGAACGGCTCTGTCCTCAAGAAGATCCTGCTGGGATTCGGAGTTGTCCTGGTGGTGATCGGCATTGCGGCCGGCGCTGCTGCGGGCTGGGTCTACGACATGTGGAACGACGCCGGCTCCATCGACAATCAGAAGATCGTCGGCGAGGAGGGCGCGAACTCCAAGGTCTACGCGGCCGACGGGTCCCTGCTCGGCATCATCGACGCGAACATCATTCGTGAGCCGGTGAAGCTGAAAGCGATCCCGAAGGAACTCCAGCAGGCGACGATCGCGATCGAGGACGAGAACTTCTACGAGCACACGGGAGTCGACTTTTCAGCGATCATCCGGGCGACGGTCGAGAACGTCGAGGCCGGAGAGATCGAGCAGGGCGCATCGACGATCACCCAGCAGCTGGTCCGAAACCTCTACATCAAAAAGCCCGACGACACGCTCGAGCGCAAGTTGACCGAGGCGAAGTGGTCGATGGAGTTCGAGGAAGACTTCACGAAGGACGAGATCCTCGAGAAGTACCTCAACACCGCGACCTACGGCACCAATTCGGGCGACACTGCCGTCGGCGTCGAGGCTGCCTCGCAGATCTACTTCAACAAGAAGGTCCGCGATATCAACATCGGTGAAGCGGCCCTTTTGGCCGGTCTGCCGCAGGCACCGTCCCAGTACAACCCGTTCACGAGCTCAGACGCAGCCACCAAGCGCCGGAACCTCGTGCTCAACGCCATGCTCGACCAGGGCTACATCTCAGAGGCGGCCCACCAGAAGTGGTCGAACGCCGGGCTGGGGCTGGAGCGCGGACTCCGCTACGACCAGTTCCGCTACCGCTACTTCTTCGATTACGTCCAGCAGGAGCTGATCGACCGCTACGGCACGAACACCGCAAGGGTTGGCGGGCTCGAGGTCTATACGACGTTGGATCCCAAGCTTCAGGACACGGCGGAGAACGCGATCCAGGCCAACTACGTGCCCGACGGCGCGGCGGCGGCCCTCGTTTCGACGGATACGGCGACCGGTGAGATCAAGGCGATGGCCTCGTCGACGAACTACGACGACTCGAAGTTCAACCTCGCCGCTCAGGGCCGCCGTCAGCCGGGCTCGTCTTATAAGCCCTTCGCTCTCGCCGCTGCCGTAGAGCAGGGTGTCGACCCGGACACGACCACGTATCCCGCCCCCAGCTCCATCACGCTTTCCCCCTGCACCGGCTGTCCGCCCTGGACGGTGAGCGGCGGCGGCGGCAAATCGTCCACGCTGCGCAACGCAACCGCGAACTCGATCAACACCGTGTTTGCCCAACTCGTCATCGACATCACGCCGGAGGCGATGAACGACACGGCTCACCGGATGGGAATCACTTCCCCCACGGGGGACTTCGTGTCCGAGGTGCTGGGCACCGCCGACGTGTCTGTTCTCGAGATGTCGAACGCGTACGCGACGTTCGCGAACGGGGGCGTCCACCATGACGCAACCGCTATCAACCGCGTGGAGTTCCCTGACGGCGAAACCGAGGAGCTCGACCCGAGCTCCGGCAAGCGTGCCTTCTCAGATGGAGTGGCGTACACCGTCGCCGACGTCATGAAGGGCGCTCTCGAGTACGGAACAGCCGCAGGCCAGGGCATTGGCTGCCCTGCGTCCGGCAAGACCGGCACGACCGAGTTGCAATCAGACGTGTGGTTCGTCGGTTACACGCCTCACGTCTCGACCGCCGTCTGGATGGGGAACCCGGACATCCGCACGCCGATGCCGGGCTACGGCGCCACCCTCGCCGCTCCGATCTGGAACGACTACATGACCGTCGCGGCCACCAAGCCCTGCGACGATTTCCCCGAGCCCAAGGACCCGGTCTCACTCTCGTCGTCCTCGACCGGCTACGCGGGGGACGACAGTGAAATCCTTGACTCGACCGACACGACGACGGATACCGACACCGTCGCACCAGGCACTGACGCTGACGGCGACGGCTTCCCCGACGATGCCTATCTGCCCGGGACCGGTCAGGACCCGCCCAACAACGGTGGCGGTGGCGGAGGCGGAGGCGGCGGAGGAGGCGGCGACGATGACGGCGGAATCGCGCCGTAGCGTCAGCCCGGTCCGCCGTTCAGCCTTCCTTTCCCGTTCGTCGACGGGTCGTGCACCGGCGGTTCGGGGCCCGGCCGGTTGAAGCGTCGCAGGCTCCCGTAGACCGCGGCCCCGACTGCGAACGTGAAAAGCGCCGCCAAGGGGAACGCAAGCGCGAATTGTGCGAACAGCGTCGCGCCCGCGAGCGCGAAGGCGACGACCAGCGCCCGGCGGATCCAGAGCTCGCCGGCGATCGACGTCCGAAAGAAGTAGAGGACCATGGTGGCCGCGCAGGCGACGAGCGCCGCAAAGCAAAGGGCGTAAAGGGCGCCGAGCAGGATCGCCTCGGCGAGCGGTCGATCGCAGTCGGGGCCCGCGCACGCCGGGTCGATCGTCGAGATGACGAGCCCGCCGGGAACGAGCGCCAGATAGGCGAATAGGACCGCGCCCACCAAGACCAGCCACCGCATGGGCCTAGTGTGACCGAGAGGCGCGAAGCCGGTCCGTCAAGGACCAGGAAGCAAAGAGGAGAGCGCCGACGGCCCCCGTGGCGGTGAGCAGGGCGCCGGCCGCCGCGACCGCAGCCACCCCCTTGGAACCAAGGATCAGGATCGAAGTGGTCACGCCGAGGCTGGGCCCCACGGGGAGCAATCCGATCGCGGCTGTGGCGACCAGCAGGGCGACCGAATCCAGGACGGTCACGTCGACGCCGATGCCGCGCAGAACGAGCCAGTTGCGAAACACCTGGGCCGACACGGCGAAGACGGTCAGGGCGATGATCCGGTTGCGATAGGCGAGGCCGCGCATAACGGCCAGCCCTTGCCAGAATCCCTCGCGCTTGCGGTCCGCGAGCCGGTTCAGCCCAAACACGATCACGCCCGCGACGGTCAGCGCGATCAGCGGCGTCCACCAGGGGATACCGAGCGGGCCGATGAGCGTGAACGAGCAGATCGCCGCGAGCACGATCTCGATCACCACGATTGGGAGCTCGGCGGCGACGAGAGCGCCGGCCCTGGGAGAGGTGGAAGGATCCGTGCGGCGCAGCTCTGCGATCCGGACCGCGAGGCCGAAACTCGAGTTCAGGAGGTTGCCGAGGTATCCGATTCCCGCGGCGCGATAGAGCGGGCGGCGACCGGCCGTCCCTCCAGCCGCCAGAACGCACACGTGCCAGGCCTCGCTGCGGGCGATCAGCCAGACCACCTGCATTGCCACCGCGGCGGCGAGGACCGCGGGCGAGGCCGCTCCCAGCGACTCCGCGAAGGCGTCGCGCTTGTCATAGAGGCCGATCACCAGAGCGGCGGTGACCGTGATTCCGAACGCGATGCTCACGCCCTTGGAGTGCCGCCGCATCCACGACTTGTCCGGCGCGGCGGCGGGAAGGCCCTCCTCGACAAGGCGCAGCGCGGGGTCGGACTCGACCTCGCGCAGGTCGCTTTCCAGTGGCGGATCGGGCGGACTCATTGGATCGGAAGCCTAGGTCTCCGCCCCTAACGCTCGAGAACGGTCGTCCGGCTTTACTCTGGCCGCATGCGCTCAGAGTTCGACCTGATCGGACTTCTGCGGGATCGCATCGCGGCGGCTGGCGCCACCGACGGCCCGCAGGTGGTCATTCCAAGCGGTGACGACGCCGCTGTCACGGCGCCGCGTGGGCGAACGGCGACGTCGGTCGATGCGATCGTCGAAGGCGTCCACTTCCGGCGTACGACCTTTCCAGCGGATGCAATCGGCCACAAGGCTTTGGCAGTCGCACTGTCCGACCTCGCGGCGATGGGCGCGCAGCCGGGGGAGGCCTACGTCCAACTGGGGCTTCCCGATGACATCGCCGAGACTGAGCTGTCCGGGATCGCTGACGGTCTGGGCGCCGTCGCCTACGACTACGGAGTCTCGGTCGCGGGAGGCGACGTCGTCTCGTCGCCCGTTCTGTTCCTGGCCATCACCGTCGTCGGCCATGAGCACGAGGGCAGCCCGTTGGTCGCGCGGGCAGGCGCCCAGACGGGCGATGCGCTCGTGTTGACGGGGCCGGTGGGCGGAGCCGCGGCCGGGCTGTTGCTGCTTGACGACGAGAGCCTCGCGCCCGATTTGAACCCCGCCCTCAGGGAGGCACTGTGCGCGCGGCAGCTTCGCCCGCGAGCTCTGACCGGCGCCGGGCTCGCGCTCGCGCGCTGCGGGGCAACGGCGATGATCGACGTCTCAGATGGGGTCGGCGCCGACGCAGGCCACATCGCCGCGGCCAGCGGGGTCCGCTGCGTTCTCGAGATCCCCGAGATGGCCATCCAGGACGGGGTTCAGGAGGTCGCGGGGGCGGCGGGCAGGGACGCTCTCGAGCTAGCCGCCGAGGGCGAGGACTACGAGCTTCTCGCCTCGGTTCCGCAGGAACGTGTGGAGGAAACGCTCGCGGCTGTTCGCGCAACCGGCTCCGACCCGGCACTCGCGGGCCGGGTCGAAGCTGGGGAGGGTGTGGTCCTGCGCGGCCCTACAGGCCGCGAAGTTTCGGGCGATGGCTACGACCAGGTTCGCTCACGAGTTCGTGGCGAGCCCATCTGATCATTCGTAGCTTGCGGAGAATCTCCTCGGCGACGAGCGCTGAGTCGACCGTGTAGTGATGCTCTGCGACTTCGGTCTTGAGCTTGGTCATGGTCGGATCCTCGTTCAGGGAGTTCAGTTCTTGTTCGGTCAGTGAAGGAGCCATTGTCGGGGGAGTCTCAGGCTGCTTGTTCGTACCCGACATCGTCCGGCTCCAACCCTCCAAACATCGAACGAACGTCCATCCGACGCATGTCCGGGGCTAGCCCCTAGGCGCCGACTGAGGACCCGACCCCGGGTTTTCCCGGCGGGAGCCGGGAGCTTTAGCTTCCCTTGCGGTCGAGAGCGCGCCGACAACGACCGCCGCGACCGAGGCCAAGACAAACACGGAGCCAATCGCTTGCAGCGGGCCGATGCCACCGCCCGCCATCAGCACGGTCAGCTGCCAGGGCGCAGAACTACCCCAGTCGAGCGCCGACGCGACGTAGATGAACGCGGCCAGAAGCGGCACGGCTGCCAGGAGCGACACCGGGATCGCAAGCCCTGCCGGCCGGCGGCCTTTGGCACCCAGCACGGCGACCACGTGGACGAGCGGCACCAAGAGCAGCGCCTGGTAGGGGTTGGTCGCCCAGACGACCAGGCAGGCAGCGACACCGGCTAGGCCGGAGGCCGCACCAAGGGCGTAGGGGCCGGGCGGGGACGGCAGGCGCCGTAGGTGGAGGATCCACCAGAGCCACGCTGCGAGCGCAAACAGGAGCACCAACGTCACCGCCTCGCTCAGCCCAAGGCCGTATCGGGCGGGGTCGTACGGGATGCCGCTCGACGGGATGACGCCGACGATGGCGAGCACATACACGCCGAGGCAGAGCACGAGCGCGGGAAGCCACCATTCGAGTGCCCAGCCAATTGCCCGCATCATGCCTCCCCCGCTGCGCTGAGCGCGCGCAAGGACGCTTGCCCCGGCCGCGGCAGGAGGAAGGAGGAGGGCCAGCACCAGGAGCACCACGCTCCACCCCGGCACGAGGTTGTCTCCGATCCGTAGAAAGTTCCCTGGGCCGCCCGAAGGCGGATCGGGCGCCGCGTCGAGCGCCGATACGAGCCCCAGGAGCGCCGGCCCGAACCCTTCCAGCGAAGAGGGAGCGAAGCTGTCACGTCCGTTCAGGTCGGCCGGCAGGGGGAGCTCACCGGCCGAGGAGAGAGCGACCGCGTCAAGACCGTCCGAGATCAATCCCGCCTGTTCTCCCGCGGCGGCAGGAAACGCGTACCGGGCGATCTGCGCGGGCGCCGAGATCCTTCCGGGGCTCAGGTTCGCGCGGTCTCGCAAGACCTCTTCGGCGGTCCGGGCCAAGCCGATCGGCGGACCGTTGAGCCCGGCGCTCGTGACGAGATGCGGCTCGAAGGGCTCGTCGTACCCAGGTTGTGAGATGACGATTGCGGCGTCGACGATCGTGCGGTCCGGAAGGCCGTCGATCAGCTCGCGGGCACCCTGGCCTTCGGCGCTTGCGCCGCTCGTCGAGGCCAGGATGAGCGTTCGGTCGCGCCCCGCGATCGCGAGCTCGTCCACCAGCTCGAGGAGGACTCCAGTTGCAGCGGCGCTCGAAGCGGCTCCCTCACCCTCGCGAGAGTCGCGTGCGGCGATCACGAGAATCGCATGGTCGGATGAGCCCGGGAGGGTCAGGAGAACGTTACGGAGCTCGGTCTCCTCGCCGTCGATGGTCGCCTCAACCGTCTGTTCGCCGAGCGTTCCCGCCACCACGGCGCCGAACCGCTCCGCGACCAGCTCGGCGGCAGCGTCGTCTGCTTCGCTGCCCGGCTCGCGCGTCTCGCCCAGCGCCAGGACATCGCGGGCGGATTTGGCGGCCCCCGCTGCGTCGAACTCGAGTGTTCCGGGAGGCGGCTCGACCGCGGTGGGCACACCCTCGAGCGAGAACGCGAGGACGACGAGGATCGAAAGCGCGGGCAGGAACGCAAGTCTGTAGAGGCGGAGGTCTGTCACTGGGTCTACCCTTACCGATATGCAGCGGCGCCCGACGGACGGCATGGATGGCTGAGCAGAATGCATCCAAAATCCTGCTCGTCGACGATGAACCCGCGGTGCAGACTCTTCTCGCGTATCCACTCCGCAAGGACGGCTACGAGGTCGTTTCCGCAACCGACGGGCGCCAGGCGCTGGACCGGTTTGCCGAGGACCGCTTCGACCTGGTCGTCTTGGACATCATGCTGCCGAAGATCGACGGGATCGAGGTCTGCCGTCGAATCCGCGCCAAGAGCCAGGTGCCGATCATCATGCTCACCGCCAAGGACGACGAGATCGACAAGGTCGTCGGCCTCGAGATGGGCGCCGACGACTACATCACCAAGCCCTTCTCGGTCCGGGAGTTTCGTAGTCGAGTACGCGCCGCTCTGCGCCGGGCGGAGATGGGCGGCAGGGTCTCGGTCTCCGAGCCGATCGAGGCGGGCGACCTCGAACTCGACCTCGAACGCCGGGCCACCAAGGTCCGAGGCGAGGACGTCACGCTCACCTACGTCGAGTTCGAGGTGCTGACCGCGCTGGCCGGCTCTCCCGGCCGTGTGTTTACTCGCGAGGTCCTTCTCGGCCGTCTGTGGGGGGATTCCAAGTACCGCGATCCCCGCACCATCGACGTCCACATCAGGCACTTGCGCGAGAAGATCGAGGAAGATCCGTCAAACCCCGAGTACCTCTTCACGGTGCGAGGCGTCGGCTACCGGTTCCGCGAAACAGACGGCTGAGCCATGCCATCCGTCTTCGGCTCGGTCCGCAGCCAGCTCGTCGTCCTGTTCACGATCATCACCGCTGCCGCGATCGGGTTCATCTACCTCTACGTGGTGCCGCAGCTCTCGTCGAGTCTCAGCGCCGAGCGCCTGCGCTCGCTTCGCGATGCGGCCGCGGAACCGGCCGAAGCCCTCACCGCTGTGATCGGCAAGGGGCTGTCCCAGGCTGAGCTCCAACAGGTCGTCCTTCGCCTCTCTCAGAGAACCGGCGGTGCCCGGCTCACCGTGCTCGGCGTCCGTGACGGCACGGTTGGCCCGCGGCCCACCTTTGTCGTTGCGGACTCGCAGGTCGAGCGCATGGCGCTGGCGCCGAGCTATCCCGCCGCCACGACGGCACTTCTGAGCGGCGATGTGGCAACCGCGGTCGAGCAAGTCGGGGGTGAGCGCCTCGGCGAGACCGCGACCCCGATCCGGTTCGAGGACGAGGTTCGCTGGATCTCCGTGGTGTCCGCGCCGCTCGACGATGTCGACGAGAACGTAAGCCTGATCACGCGGCAGATCCTGATCGCGGGATTGATTGCCCTCGCGGCAGCGCTGGTCGCCGGATTCCTCGCGGCGCGCGCCCACTCGGGGCGCCTGCGGAGGCTCGAGACGGCGGCAGAGAAGGTTGCACACGGCGACTTCTCGACCCCGATCCCGGTCGATTCCGAGGACGAAGTGGGTCAGCTTGCGATGACCCTCGAGGAGATGCGCGGCCGCCTCGCCCGACTCGACGACGCACGCAAGGAGTTCATCGCCAACGCGTCCCACGAGCTCCGCACTCCGATCTTCTCGCTCGGCGGATTCGTCGAGCTCCTCGACGAAGACGACCCCGACCCCGTCGCCCGAGCCGAGTTCGTGGCAACGATGCGCGGGCAGATCGACCGCCTGACCAAGCTGACCACGGACCTCCTGGACCTGTCCAAGCTCGACGCCGACGCACTGCATGTCCGGGCCGAGCCGATCGACCTGACGATGCTCGCGCATTCGATCGCCGAGGAGTTCGGGCCCGCTGCGGAGAGCCACTCCTCTCGTATCCAGGTGGTGGGTCGCGGGCCCGTGGAAGCTTTAGGAGATCCTGAAAGAACCCAGCAAATAATTCGTATCCTCATCGACAACGCGCTTTCGCACACCCCGGTAAAGACAAGGATCACAGTGACTTCGAAGCTCCAGCAGGGGGAGCCAACCCTCATCGTCGCCGACAACGGGCCCGGAATCGACCGGGAGGTGGCCGCGCGCGTGTTCGAGCGCTTCGTCACCGGCGACGAGGTCTCGGGTTCGGGGCTTGGCCTTTCGATCGCCTCAGACCTCACCCGCCTGATGGGCGGCAGCCTCCGGCTCTTCGCGCGGCCAGGCCACACCGAGTTCGTCCTGCGCCTTCCCGCTTCGCCCGAGGTGGCGGTATGAGGGTTCGGGTAGGCGCACTCCTGGCAGCGATGCTGCTGGCTTTCGGCCTCGTCGCATGCGGTGGGGACGGCGACGGCGAGTCCACAACAACGATCCAATCCGAGACCGACAACGGCGAGCCCATCCCGAACGGCTCCGGCTTCAACGCGAAGGCCGTCTATGACCGCGCCGCGCCCGGCGTGGTCACGGTCCTGTCGGTGTTCGGCGGAGGCGGCGGTGGAAGCGGGAACCTGGAAGAGGATCTGGAGCCAGAGGGTGGCGAGCTTCCCCCGGGCGGCACGCCACAGGCGGGCCAGGGCTCGGGCTTCGTGATCTCCGGGAGCGGCGAGATCATCACCAACGCCCACGTCGTGACCGACGGCCAGACCGGCGGCGGCGACATCAACCAGGCTTCCGAGGTCTTCGTCCAGTTCCCTGATCGCAACTCGGTCGAGGCCGAGGTGATCGGCTTCGACCCGTTTGCGGACGTGGCGCTGATCAAGGTCGATCCCGAGGGTCTCGATCTGCAACCGGTCGAGATCGGCAAGATCGAGGACGTCCAGGTGGGTGAGCAGGTCGCGGCGATCGGCAGTCCGTTCGGCGAGCGTCAGTCGCTCTCCGTCGGGTTCGTCTCCGCGCTCGACCGCTCGATCCCCTCTCTTACGAGCTTTCAGATCGACGGCGCGATCCAGACTGACGCCTCGATCAACCCCGGCAACTCCGGCGGCCCACTTCTGGACTCCGAGGCCAACGTCATCGGCATCAACCAGCAGATCGACACCACGTCCGGCGGCAATCAGGGCGTCGGCTTCGCCGTACCGGTCGACCTCTTCCAGCGATCCGTCGACCAGCTCCGCGAAGACGGCAAGGTCGAGTACGCGTACATCGGCGTCGGCACCAAGCCGCTCTTTCCGCAGCTCGCCGAAGAGCTCGACTTGGACGTCGAGTCCGGCGCGATCGTCGAGGACGTGACGTCGGACAGCCCCGCGGACGAGGCGGGCCTCCAGGCGGGCGATCAGGAGATCGACTTTCAGGCGATCCCGTACAACGTCGGCGGCGACATCATCGTCTCTGTCGACGGTGACGAGATCGTGACCGAGGCCGATCTGCCACGCATCGTCTCGCGGCTCGAGCCCGGCCAAGAGGTCACGCTCGGCGTTATTCGCGACGGGGAGGAGACCGAGCTGGACATAACGCTCGGCACCCGTCCGACCAGCGTTCCGCAGCCCGGCTAGGCGCGCTGGGAAGCGGTCTCGCTGCCGCGTCCCTAGACTGCCCGCCTCCATGCTGCAAGAAGTTGCTCTAGGTCAGCGCTCGCTGGCCGACTACACCCATATCGTCGGCAAGGACACGATCGACGAGATCCGCGCGCTCGCCGAGCCACTTCAGGGCAAGCGCGTGCTCCATGTGAACGCGACTGCGTTCGGCGGCGGCGTGTCAGAGATCCTCTACACGATCGTCCCGCTGATGAACGACATCGGCCTGGATGCCCACTGGCAGGTGATCCTGGGCGCCGAGGAGTTCTTCAACGTCACCAAGCTCATGCACAACTCGCTCCAGGGCGACCCGACGTCGATCTCCGACCAGCAGTGGGAGGTGTTCCAGGGCTACAACGCGATGAACGCCCGCGACCTCGAAGGCGATTGGGACGTCATCATCGTCCACGACCCGCAGCCCGCCGGCCTCTTCAACAACGCTTCGGAGAAGTCGCGCCACTGGGTGTGGCGATGCCACATCGACCTCTCGACTCCGAACCCGTCGACGATCGAACGCCTCCGCCCTCTGATCGAGCCCTACGAGGCGAGTGTCTGGCACCTGCCGCAGTATGTCCCCGAGGGGATTACCGAGGGCGTTCGCATCGTGCCGCCTGCGATCGACCCGCTCTCGCCCAAGAACATGGCCTTCTCGCCCGAGGACGCCGCCTTCGTCTCCGAGCAGTTCGGCATCGACCCCGAGCGTCCCCTTCTTTGCCAGGTCTCCCGCTTCGACCCGTGGAAGGACCCGATGGGTGTGATCGACGCCTACCGCGCGGTCCGCGAGAAGGTTCCGGACGTTCAGCTCGCTCTCGTCGGATCGATGGCAACGGACGACCCCGAGGGCTGGGACTTCTTCAACCGCACGATGGCCCACGCCGACGGAGACCCGGACATCAAGATCCTCTCGAACCTCAACAACGTGGGTGCGATCGAGGTCAACGCCTTCCAATCGCAGGCCGACGTATGCATCCAGAAGTCGACGCGCGAGGGCTTCGGCCTGACCGTCACGGAAGCGCTTTGGAAGGGCAGACCCACGATCGGCGGTGACGTCGGCGGCATTCCGCTCCAGATCGTGAACGGCGAATCGGGCTATCTCGTCTCCTCATCCGGGGAGTGCGCGGAGCGCAGCCTCGAAATTCTGGAGGACCCCGATTTAGCCAAGCGAATCGGGAAAGCAGGCAAGGAGCATGCGCGGCAGAACTTCCTCAGTCCCCGGCTCCTTCGCGACTGGCTCAAGATCTTTTCCGAGATCGACGTCTAGAGCCCCGGGCGGCGTAGGTCGCGACCTGAGCGTGTGCCGGAAGATGAGCCGTCTAGGTTCATGGGCATGAGTGAACGTCTTGTGATCGTCTCGAATCGCGGCCCGGCGCAGTTCGAGCTGGATGACAACGGCGAGCGCGTCGTCAGGCGCGGCGGGGGCGGCCTGGTGACGGCGTTGACCGGCCTCGTGGCACATCGCAAGGCGCTCTGGATCGCCTCGGCGATGACCGAGGAGGACGCTGAGGTGGAGCGCGAGTCGGGCGGGGAGCCGATCCACATCGAGGTGGACGACGTCGACTACGAGGTGCTCCTGGTCGAGTCCGATCCGCTCGCCTACGACCGGTTCTACAACGTGATCGCCAACCCGATCCTGTGGTTCATCCAGCACTACCTGTGGGACCTCTCGAACGCCCCGGATATCCGCCAGGAGGAGTCCGACGCCTGGGACGAGGGGTACGTGGCGGTCAACGAGGATCTTGCCGACGCGGTCGTGAAGTCGATCGAGGGCGAGACAGAGCCGCTCGTGATGCTCCACGACTACCACCTCTACACCGCGCCCGCGCTCATCCGCGAGGCGCGCCCGGACGTGTTCCTTCAGCATTTCGTCCATATCCCCTGGTCGCAGGCCGACTCCTGGCGCGTTCTGCCGGCCCGGATCCGAGAGCAGATCTTCAAGGGGCTTTTGGCCAACGACATCATCGGCTTCCACACCCACGCCTATTGCCGCAACTTCCTCCACTGCTGCCGCCACCTGATGGAGCTCGAGGTGGACTACGAGCGGGAGGTCGTGATCCACGAGGGCGGTGAGACATGGGTACGTGCGTACCCGCTGGGAATCGACGCCGATCGCCTGGACCGCGCTGCTGCTTCAGATGAGGTCGCCGCATACGAGAAGGAGCTCTTGCGCCGCCGTCGCGACCACCTGATCATCCGCGTCGACCGCGCGGACCTCTCGAAGAACATCCTGCGTGGGTTCACCGCGTTCGACACCTTCCTGACGCAGCACCCGGAGTTCCGCGAGCGAGTCACCTTCATCGCGCACCTTCAGCCTTCGCGCCAGGACGTGCCCGAGTACGCCGAGTATCTGGAGCGGATCGAGGCGCTGGTCGCCGTCGTGAACCACCGTCATGGGACGACCGATTGGATGCCGATCGACCTGCGGATCTACGAGAACTTCCCGGAGGCGGTCGCGCGCTACAAGCACTTCGATCTTTTGATGGTCACGTCGCTCTTCGACGGCATGAACCTGGTCGCAAAGGAAGCGCCCGCCGTGTCCGAGCGCGACGGGGTCGTGATGCTCTCCGAGAACACGGGCGCCCACGAGGAGCTTGGGGACTGCACCCTGTCGGTCAATCCGTTCGACATCCAGGAGCAGGCCGACACGATCCACCGCGCGCTGACGATGGACCCGGAGGAGCGGCGCACCCGCGCCAAGCGCCTCCGCGAGATCGTGCGCGAACGCGACCCCGGGGTCTGGATCCAGGAGCAGCTCGATGACATCGAGGCGAAGCGCTCGGGCGACTGAGCGCCTCAGCCGCTCACTGTTGCGTGCCGGGTCTTTGAGCGGCCGGGCTGGTAGGGGTAGCCGGGCTGACGGCGGACCGTGGCGCGGAACGCGTAGCGGCGGGTGCTCGTCGTGTTCCGGAACCGGTACCTGCCACTCCAGCGGCCTCCGCGGTCGGTTCGCCCGCCGGCAATCCTGATCCACTTGCCGGTGCCCCGAGCCTGGATGGCGACGCGGCGGTTCGCGTGCGCGGGGCCGGGAATGCGCACCTCGAAGCGCACGCTGTCCCCATTTTCGAGGCCCTTGCTGGGCCTGAGCGACAGACGCGGGACAGCCTTGGCCCGCAGAGCGATGTAGCGCTCGGTCACCTCGTGGGCACCGCGCCAGTGCGCAACGCGAACCTCTCGGCTCGGGCCCGCAGGCAGGCGCACTGAAAAGCGCCCGCCATTGCCGGTCGTGGGCGTCGCGATGACCTGCTCCGGGGGGCCTTCCGTTGTGTCGACCCGGGTGGCGACGCACACCTCCGCACCGCGGACGGGATCGCCCGCCGCGTCTTTCAGCGAGCCTGTGACCGTCACAGGCTCGTTGCTCGGGACGGTCTTCCGCCCGCCTGCGCCCTGGAATCGTGCGCGGAGCACGGTGCCCGTGACATTTGAGACCGGGCACTCGTTGTCGATCCGGACAGTGCGGGACTCGCAGGTGCGGTTTGCGGTCGCCTCGGGTGCGAAATCAGAGGCGCAGACGCGGATCTCGTTGGGGCCTTGCCGAAAGCCCGCACGCGTGGTGTCGATCTGGAACTGCGGTGTCGCGTTGCCTGGACAGGGGCGAAGGCGGTTGGCGACACCGTCGTTTACGTTGCACTCAAGGACCCGTGCCTGCAGCGGCTCGTCGTTCAGTTCCACCGAGATTGAGCGGACGCCGGACCCCGCGTCGATCGCGTTCACGTCGATCACTTGGTCGCCGCGCCGCGAGCCGGGTTCCAAGAGCGTGCCGCCGAGCTGGACGGTGGGAGGGGCCAGGTCGCGCAGCGTGAGCGCAATACGGCGCATGTATATGTACGCGTCGCGTCCGTCGCCACAATCGTCGCGGTTCAGGCAGGTCAGGCGGCTCGCGAAATAGCTGCCGCCGGTGCCCTCCCAGTCGACAGTGTGGAGATCGCCGCGCACGCCGTCGAGGAGCTCCTGAGCCCCGCCTTCGAGACCGATGTGTACCTGGGGCACGTGGAAGTTCTGGCTCGAGGCACTGACGCGGGCCGCGGCGCGGATGATCTCGGTCCCGTCGGGCGCGGCGATCGTCCACGCGCCGTAGCGCCCGCTGCCGGTGCGCGAGGCACCCGGGTTGTGGGTGACTCCGACGCCGCGGCCTTCGCAGTCGGCGCTCGAGCGGTAGCGCTCAGAGCTCGAGTCGTAGGAGACGTCGGCATGGCCGGCGCCCGAGCGCTCGTAGCACTGGATCGCCTTATAGGTTCCGCCGCTTGCGGGCGGCGCTGCTCCCGCAAGCAGCAGCAGGGTAAGGGCGGCGGTGAGGATCGATCGCTTCATGTGGTGCGTTCCTTTCAATGTTCGAATCCGAACTCGGGTGGAGGGGATGACGTGGGAGGGGAAGGTGGTGGGGCGGGCGCCGGCGCTGGTTGTGGCGGCGGTGGCGTTGGGGCGCTCGAGGGCCCGTCCGTAACGGGCTCGGCGGAGTCGGCGGGGCGGGCGGGCGGTCGTTTCGGCGCGGGCTTGGGTGCCGTGCGCGGTCGCGCCGCACCTTGCGCTGGACCGCGCGGTTCGCGCTTTCGCGGGCGCCCCAGCGGTTTCCGGTCTTTTGTCGACCCCTTGGACGGGGCATCCCGACTATCCACGGCTGCCCCGGAGGGGAGGGCAGCCGTGGACTGGAGTGGGACGAGGCCCACGTCGGGGGGCAGGGGAGGAGTCTCGGGCGTCTCGAGCGAGCGTCCAATCAGGACGAGAGCGGCCACGGCAAGTGCCGTAAGCGCAGCCACGCGCGCCGCCGCCGTCCATCTGATCGCGAGTCGAGTTCGCCCACCCATGCGACCACTACAACCCCGCGGGCCGCGGCCGCGCCCCCCTCGGCCCAGCTTCGGGGCCGGTCTGCCCCGCTATCCTCGGCGGCCGTTTGGCCAAGCTAGCCCCCGAATATGAACTCGTCCTGATGCTCGATCCCGAGGCTTCCGACGAGCGGCGCGACGAGATCGCGGTCGACGCTCGCCGTCGCATCGAGGCCGGCGCAACGCTCAAGCAGGAGCGCTCCTGGGGCACCCGCGCGATGCAGTACGAGATCGATCGGCGCAACGAGGCGGACTACCGCTTTTTCCGCTTCGAGCAGGGTGCCGGCGTCCTCGACGACTTGAACCACAACCTGAAGATCACCGACGGCGTGCTTCGCTTCCGCATCTTCAAGGTCGACCCACGCGCTCCGGTCATCGATCCTCCCGCGCCGCTGGTGTTTACGCCCGGCTCGGACCGTGCCGGCGGGCGTCCGCGCCGTGACGGTGGCTACGAGGATCGACCCCCACGTGCGCCCGAGCCCGAGGCGCCTGCCGCCACGCCCTCGCCGACGCCCGCTGCCGCTGAGGCAGCACCTGCCGCCGAGTCCGCGCCCGCTGCCGCTGAGGCCTCCGCAGAGTCGCCGCCGGCTGCAGAGGCTCCGGCTGCAGAGGCCGCACCCGCGGCCGAAGTTCCGGCACCTGAGGCCACCGAGGCGCCTGCCGAGGCACCTGAGGCCGCTCCGGCCGACGCCGAGCAGCCCTCCGAGTAGTCCGCGAAGTCGCTAATTCCGCCTTCTTTTGTCAGAGGGGGCGAGATTCGCCGACCCCGTCCTTAGACTGGCAAAGCGAACACTTTCGAGACTTCAGAAAGGGCTCTTAAATGGCCACGAGCAACATCAACGTAGTAGTCGTCACGGGCAACCTGACGGCGGATCCTGAGCTCCGCACCACCGGCGGCGGCACCTCCGTCTGCAAGCTGCGGATCGCGGTGAACACCAGCCGCAAGACCGCGGAGGGAAACTGGGAGGAGAAGCCCAACTACTTCGACGTCACGGTCTGGGGTGCTCAAGGCGAAGCATGTGCCTCGTATCTCCGCAAGGGTCGCCCGGTCGCCGTCAACGGCCGCCTGGACTGGCGTGAGTGGACGAATCAAGAGGGCCAGAAGCGCCAGTCGATCGAGATCATCGCCAGCACCGTGCAGTTCCTCGGCAGTCGCGACGGCTCGTCGGGCGACGGCGGCGGCAACGGCGGCAACGGCGGCGGCTTTGCGGGCGGCGACTCCGGGCTTCCGGCGGACACGTCTGACTTCGATTCCCCGGCGCCCGCGTCGGTTGGCTCGTCGTCCTCAGACGACGACATTCCGTTCTAAAGAGCGGCTCCGGCTCCAGGGAGGCGCCTGGTAAAGGCGCCTCCCTATACTCGTCTTCACGCGTCGCCCCTGCGAGAGGGCGGCGCATTCGTTTCGCTATGACCTGCTTTCAAGCCAAAATAGAGGCCTCCTGATGGCCCGCAAGTCGCCCCCACGCTCCGAGCAGGGCCAGTCGTCGAGCCGTTCCGGCTCCAGCTCTGGAGGCTCCGGCCCCCGTCGCGGTGGTCCCGGGGGCAAGCGCGGCGAGCGCATCCGGCCGCGCAAGTACACGAAGATCAACTCGGAGACGATCGATTACAAGGACCTCACTCTTCTTCGCCGCTTCCTCTCCGACCGCGGCAAGGTCCGCTCCCGCCGCGTTACCGGTCTTTCCCGCCAGCACCAGCGCGAGCTCGCGGTAGCCGTCAAGCGTGCGCGTGAGCTGGGAATGCTCCCGTACGTCGGCGAGCGTTAGAGGCCGGCTCGTGGCGCAGGCCATCCTTCTCAAGGACGTAACGGATCTCGGCGAGGCCGGGGACGCCGTTGACGTCTCGCCCGGGTACTTGAGGAACTTCCTCGTGCCCCGCAAGCTCGCTCAGCCGGCGACCAGGGGAGCGCTCGAAGAGGCGCAGCGTCGCCGCGAGGCAGCCGATAAGGCTGCCCAGGAGGCAGAGGCTCGCGCAGGCGAGACTGCCGCGCTCCTCGCCAAGACGGTGCTGACGATCCAGCATCGTGCCGGCGAGGACGGAAAGCTCTTCGGTTCGGTCACCAATGCCGAGATCGCCGACGCAATCGCCGAGGCCCGCGGCCTCAAGATCGACCGTAAGAAGATCAAGCTCGACGACCCGATCCGCGAAGTCGGTACCTACATGGTCGAAGTCGAGCTCGGCGGCGGCCAGACCGCCAGCGTCAAGACGATCGTCGCCGAAGCTCACTAGCGCTTCGAAGCTTTCACTCAGCGGATCAAGTCCGCAGCGACACTGCTCCCGTGCGTCCCCACCTACTCGTCCGCCCGCCATCTCCGCGACTTGCCTCCGGAGAGCTGACCCACCTGGACCGCGCACCGGTTGATGTTGAACTGGCCCTCGAGCAGTGGACGGGCTACGTCGAGGCGTTTCGCTCCCATGGGTGGCTTGTGACCGAGCTCGAGCCCGCAGACGCGCACCCCGACGGTGTGTTCGTCGAGGACACCCTCGTGGTCTTCGGCGAGCTCGCGGTGTTGACGAGCCCGGGCGCGTCTTCTCGCGTCGGTGAGGTCGCGTCCACCCAGGAAGGCCTGGGACGCCTGATCGCCGATGGCCTGCCTCTCGAGGTTTCGCAGATCGAGCCTCCCGGGTGCCTCGACGGCGGGGACGTGCTCAAGGTCGGGCGCGTCGCCTACGTGGGCCGAAGTTCTCGGACCGACGCGGCGGGAATCGCTCAACTGCGAGCGCTGATCGAGCCGCGGGGCTGGACCCTGCGGGAGGTACCGGTCACCAGGGTGCTGCACCTGAAGTCCGCCGTCACGGCGCTGCCTGACGGCACGATCATCGGCTGGCCGCGCAACGTCGACGACCCTGACGTCTTTCCGCAGTTCCTTCCGGTACCCGAGGAGCACGGGACCGCCGTCGTCGACCTGAACGGCGACTCCATCCTCATTTCCTCCGATGCCCCACGCACCGCGGAGTTCCTCGCCACGCGCGGCCTGGATGTCAAGCGTGTGCCGTTGAGCGAGTTCGAGAAGCTCGAGGGCTGTGTCACGTGCCTCTCGGTACGCATCCGTTGAGGCCCGGAATGGGCGGGACGGGATCCTGTCGGGAATTGCCGACGATCGCGACTATCTCTCACGAGTTGACTTCAACTTGCCGCAAATTCGCAAGTTCGTACCAGCGGACCTCTGCCCATTCTGGTTCTATCGGTGATCGCGCCAACCGGGGCGAGTTCGCCGCCCTGCTTGACGGGGCGATTTCCGCCGCCTCCTGCCCTTCACTAGATAGAGACCGATGACCACAGCCGACGCCTACGTTCCGCCCCAGAACCTCGAGGCCGAGGAGTCCGTGCTGGGCGCCATGATGGTCTCGGAGACCGCGGTTGCATCCGTGATCGTGGACGTCCACCTCAGCGCTGAGGACTTCTACCGTCAGCGCCACCGCATCATCTACGGCGCCGTCCATTCGCTCCATTCACGCGGCGAGCCGGTTGACGCCCTTACCGTCACCGAGCAGCTCACGAATCTAGGCGAGCTCGCGGAGGCGGGAGGGCCCGAGTTTGTCTCGAGCCTTGCTTCCACCGTTCCGGTCGCCGGCAACGCGGACCACTACGCGCGCATCGTCAAGGCCAACGCGATGCTTCGGCGCCTGCTTGAGGCGTCGCACAAGATTCAGACCTCGGTGAGGGAGCGTGCCGGCGAGCCTCGCGATCTCGTTGAGCAGGCTGAGCGCATGATGTTCGAGGTCGCTCACGACACGGCCTCGCAGGACTTCGCCGCCATCGCGGACATCCTCGAGCGCGAGACCACCCGGCTCGAGGAACTCTCGGAGGGCAAGCGCGACCTCACCGGGACCCCGTCCGGATTCTCGGATCTCGACGAGATCACCGGCGGGTTCCAGCCCGGAAACCTCGTTATCTTCGCCGCAAGACCGTCGATGGGAAAGTCGGCCCTGGTCGCCAACATCGCCGACTTCGTGGCGGTGGAAAAGAAGAAACCGGTGGCCTTTTTCTCGCTCGAAATGTCCGAGACGGAGCTTGCCCATCGATTCCTCGCCTGCCGCGCGGGCATCGGCGGCAAGAAGCTGGCCCGTGGCCAGATCAAGAACGACTGGAACAAGATCCTCAAGGCGTCAGGGCAGCTCGCCGACGCCCCGATCTGGATCGACACCTCGGCGGATATCTCAATCCTCGAGTTGCGCGCGAAGGCGCGGCGGCTCTATTCGAAGGCCGGGGGCCTCGGTCTGGTGATCGTCGACTACATGCAGTTGATGCGGCCCGACGATCCGCGTATATCGAGGGTCGAGCAGGTCGGTTCGATCTCCCGCGGGCTGAAGCTCCTGGCGAGCGAGCTCCAGGTTCCGGTGCTGGCCTTGTCCCAGTTGTCCCGAGCTCCTGAGCAGCGCCCGGACAAGCGGCCGATGCTGTCCGATCTTCGCGAGTCGGGAAACCTCGAGCAGGACGCCGACGTCGTCTGCTTCATCTTCCGCGAGGAGTTTTACGAGCCCGAGAACCAGGATGTGGCCGGCCTCGCGGAGGTTCTGATCTCAAAGCACAGAAACGGCGCCATCGGCAAGATCGAGCTCGCCTTCCAGGCTCCGTACCCACGCTTCCGCAACCTTGCGGCAAGTCACCGGCGAGACGGAGGACCGGTTTCAAGCGCCCCTCCACCGCGCGACGACTTCGAGGCGCCAGAGGTGGCAATCGGTGAGGACGTAGATGACTTCTGAGCCGGCGGCAGACCGACCCTCGCCTGGGCCCGCCAACGACGGGGCGAAGGTCGTGCCGATTCGCCGGCGGGGCCCGGATGCCGCGTGCGCGCTCGCCAAGTGCGACGGCACCGGCTGGATCGACGCCGAGGGTGGAACGGTTGAGCCGTGCGAGTGCCGGAGCATCTCACGCACCCGCTCGCGGGCGCACGGCCTGGCATCGACGATCCCGGCTCGTTACCGCGGCGTTTCCTTTGATCGTCCGCCGCTCTCGGACATGGCCCGCGCGCCAGAGACCCGCGCTGCGCTCGGCGCTGTGCGGGAGTTCGCCGACGACATTGACGCGCGGCTTGACCGTGGCGACAGCCTCTGGCTCTCGGGCTCGGTCGGCACCGGCAAGACGACCCTCGCGATGGCCGTCTCGGCCGCTGCCACGAAGGCCGGGCGAAGCGTCGCCATCTACTCGCTGCCGCAGCTCCTCGCGCGGATCCGCCGTACCTACGACGCGGGCGTGGGAGAGGACTCCTACGTGGCATTCTTTGAGCGACTCACCTCGGTCGACCTTCTCCACATCGATGACCTCGGTGCCGAGAAGCGGACGGATTGGGTGCTCGAGCAGCTCTACGCGATCGTCGACGAGCGCTACGGGGCGGAGCGCTCGATGCTTGTCACCACAAACCTCGAGGAAACGGCGCTGGAGGAACAGATCGGCGGGCGCACGGTCTCCCGCCTGGTCGAGATGTGCGGCGATCTCGGGCCGCTCCAGGTCGAAGGCCGCGACCACCGTTATTAGCCGCGGGCCGGCCGCCGTGGTCCGTCGAGTTCCCGGATACCGGGGGGAAATCGGGCCACATCCGCTTCGTCGCCCGCCCTCGCCGCCATAATCCACCGCCGTGCCGGGAATAGTCATAGTGGGCGCCCAGTGGGGCGATGAGGGCAAGGGCAAGGTCGTTGACCTGATTGCCGAGAAGGCCGACGTCGTCATCCGCTTTCAGGGCGGCAACAACGCCGGCCACACGATCATCCGCGAGGGCGACGAGTTCAAGTTCCATCTGATCCCGTCCGGGATCCTCTACCCGGGCAAGACTTGTGCGATCGGGAACGGCGTCGTGATCGACCCCGGCGTCCTGATCGGCGAGCTCGAGGGTCTGCGCCGGCGCCGCATCGACACTTCCGGCCTGAAGATCTCGGCCAACGCGCATCTGATCATGCCCTACCACGTGATGCTCGACACGGCGGGCGAGGCCAAGCTCGGAAAGCTCGAGATCGGCACGACGAAGCGCGGCATCGGGCCTTGCTACGCCGACAAGGCGGCGCGCCTCGGCATCCGCGTCCAGGACATGCTCGACCCGAAGATCCTTCGCAAGAAGATCATGGCCGCGCTCGAGCCGAAGCGCCAGCTGCTGCGTCCTTTCGAAAAGGATCCGCAGCTCGACCTCCACGCGATCGCGGAGGAGTATCAGGCTTTCGGCCACCGCCTCGAGCCCCACATCGCCGACACGGCCAAGCTTTGCTGGGACGCCCTCGACGCCGAGCGCCTGGTCCTGTTCGAGGGAGCCCAGGCGACGCTGCTGGATCTGGACCATGGCACCTATCCGTTCGTCACCTCGTCGAATCCCGTTGCCGGGTCTGCGTGCGTGGGCGCCGGTGTCGGGCCTACCGACATCGACGAGGTCTGGGGCATCGCCAAGGCCTATGCGACCCGCGTGGGCGCGGGCCCGTTCCCCACGGAGCTGTTTGACGACGTGGGCAAGGGCCTACGTGATCGCGGCCACGAGTTCGGCACAACGACCGGCCGTGAACGGCGGTGCGGCTATCTCGACCTGGTGGCGCTGCGCTACGCGGCGCGCCTCAACGGCCTCACGTCGCTCGTGATCACAAAGCTCGACGTGCTCGCCGGGCTCGACCCCATCCGGGTCGCGGTCCGCTATCGCTCTGACGAGGGCGCGGTTCTGAAGGAGTTTCCCTATCACCAGACGGTTCTCCACGGAGCCTCCCCGGAGTACGAGGAGCTCCCCGGCTTCACGGAGGACATCGGTGAGTGCCGCACGGACGACGATCTGCCCCAGGCCGCTCGCGACTACATCCGATACATCGAGGACTTCGTCGGCGTCCCGGTCAACTTCATCGGCGTCGGGCCGGGCCGCGAGCAGATGGTCGCTCGGGATGTGTCGGTGCCGGGGTAGGCGTAAAGTTCGTGCCAGCGCGCCCCACGAAGCGAAGCTGGAAGGTGACCGCCAACTTCGAAGAATGCGTGACCATGAACTCATTCGCGGTCTGCCAGAAGTAGCGCCAGTCGTCGGGTCCTAAATAGACTCCCGCGCCGCATGTTCGAGAAGGTTCTTGTAGCCAACCGCGGCGAGATCGCCGTACGCGTGATCCGCACCCTGAAGGAGATGGGGATCGGTTCCGTCGCGGTCTATTCGGAGGCCGATCGCGAGTCGATCGCCGTTCGCATCGCCGACGAGGCCTACCTCCTCGGCCCGCCGACGCCCGCTGAGAGCTATCTGAACATCCCGAAGATCATCGAGGTGGCAAAGGAGGCGGGTGTCGAAGCCATCCATCCGGGTTACGGCTTCCTGGCCGAGAACGCCACCTTCGCCATGGCGCTCGACGATGCCGACCTCACCTTCATCGGGCCTCCCGCCGCGGCCATCGAGGCCATGGGCTCCAAGACGAAGGCGCGCGAGATCATGCAGAAGGCCGGCGTGCCGATCGTCCCGGGCTCGACCGAGCCCTCTCCCAACGCCGAGGCCGCGAAGAAGGTCGCAGCGGAGATCGGCTACCCCGTGGCCTGTAAGGCGGCGGGTGGAGGCGGCGGCAAGGGCTTCCGCGTCGCCTTGAATGAGGACGAGCTCGAAGAGGCCTTCGAGGGTGCGGCTCGCGAGGGCGAGAAGTTCTTCAGTGACGACCGCGTCTATCTGGAGCGCTACCTCGAAGACCCTCGCCACGTCGAGGTCCAGGTGCTTGCAGACTCGCACGGCAACGTGATCCACCTGGGAGAGCGCGATTGCTCCATCCAGAGGCGCCACCAGAAGCTGATCGAGGAGGCCCCGGGGCCCCTGGTCGACGAGGAGATGCGCGAGCGCATCGGCAAGATCGCCACCGACGCTGCCGCTGCCGTGGACTACCGCGGCGCCGGGACCATCGAGGGCATGCAGGTCGGCGACGAGTACTTCTTCCTCGAGATGAACACCCGCGTCCAGGTCGAGCACTGCGTTACCGAGATGGTCACCGGCATCGACATCGTGCGCGAACAGGTCCGAGTTGCCGCCGGCGAGGAGCTCTCGATCGCGCAAGAGGACGTCCGCATCAGCGGGCACGCGATCGAGTGCCGGATCAACGCCGAGGCCGCACACAAGAACTTTGCTCCCGCGCCCGGGCCCATCGATAGCTACATCGAACCGTCGGGCCCCGGCGTGCGCGTCGACTCGGGCCTGGAGGCCGGCTCGGAGGTCACCCCGCTCTATGACCCGATGGTCGCGAAGCTCATCACCTGGGACGTTGATCGCGCATCGGCAACGCGCCGCATGCTCCGAGCGCTCGACGAATACAAGATCGATCCGCTCACGACGCTCATCCCCTTCCACAAGGCAGTCATGGCCTCCGAGGAGTGGGCCGAGGCCTCGACTTTCCGCGAGAAGATCGCAGACAAAAAGTGGCTGAAGACGCTGGCTCCCCAGGCGCCGCCCAAGCCCGCCGAAGGCGAAGAGGAAGAACCGAAGTCTGAGCGGACCTACCAGGTCGAGGTGAACGGCAGGCTCCACTCGGTGAAGGTCATCGGCGCCGCGGCGCCGGCAGGCGGGGGCGGAGGTGCGGCCGGGGCAAAGCGCCCGCCAAAGCGCGAGAAGAGGGCAAGGGGCGGTAGCACGGCGAGCGGCAACGATGTCGTGGCACCGCTTCAAGGGACGATGTTCAAGGTGAACGTCGAGAAGGGACAGGACGTGGAAGAGGGCGCGATCATCTGCGTGATCGAGGCGATGAAGATGGAGAACGAGATCACGGCCCACAAGTCCGGCAAGATCACCGCGCTAAGCGTCGCCGAAGGGCAGCCGGTCTCCTCCGGCGACCCGATCGCAACCATCGAGTAGAGCTGGGGAAGCCCGATGAGTGCTGTGGCCACCTCCCTTCCCTGGCGTGGACCCGGTCCCGGTCGGCCCGATCACCTGCCGCTTCCCCCGGGCCGCATGCCCCTCCGGTTCAAGGGCGTCAACCGTAAGCGCTGGCGCTACCTCGGCGCCTTTTCCGATGAGGCCATGATCTGCGCCGCCAGGGTGAGCGTGGGCCCCGCGTCGCAGACCTTCTGGGCTGTCTGGGACCGCGGAGACCGAGAGCTCACCGAACGCACCGTGACGCGCCTGCCGGGCGCTCGCGGCGAGGTCTGGTCCGAGGACCACGAGGGCAACTCGGTTGAGAATGCCCCCGACGATGGATCGGTTGTCCGCATCGAGTCCACCCACCCGGAGGAGGGCCCCGTGCGCGGTTTTCTGCGGACGGGCTCGGGCGCGTGGGCAGAGTGCGTCTGCGACAACGGCGAGGACGGATTCGTGTGGACACGCAAGCGGGTCGTCGAGGTTGATGTCGACGTGCGCGTGGGCGAGCGGCGAATCCGCTGCACGGCGCACGGAGTCGAGGACGAGTCCGCGGGCTATCACCCGCCTCACACCGTTTGGAGCTGGTCCGCGGGCGTTGGAACACTCACCGATGGGCGAGCGGTCGGCTGGAATCTCGTCGAGGGCGTAAACGACCCTCCCGAGCGCTCGGAACGGGCGATCTGGGTGGACGGTGAGCCCTTCGAGCCCGGCCCTTCTGCCTTTGGCGGCCTGGAGACGGTCTCGTTCGCCGATGGGTCGAGCATCGAATGCGAAGCTGAGGCCGAGCGCTCACGCACCGAGAAGCGAGGGCCGATCTCCTACTCGTACCGCCAGCCCTTCGGCACCTTCACCGGGACTCTCCCCGGCGGCCTGGAGCTTGAAAGCGGAATGGGCGTGATGGAGACCCACGACGCGCACTGGTAGGCCGAACCGGCGACCAAACGTCCCAGGCTGAGGCCTATAGGCGGTAGCGCGGGACGCCCGGTGCCGGTTACACCCAGCCCCCTCCCGGGCTTAGGGAGTAGCGCCGTTACGTTCGACAGCGCTCTTACAGACGTGGCTGTGGTGGCTCGACTTGTCGATCCGCTTCCGGACCTTCACCTTGTCGCCGCTCGACACGACCCCGTGCCGCTTGAAATCGAGGTGCTTGAACTTGAAGATGCCCGCCTTGTTCGTCTTGGCGTGGCCCTGGTACTTGTACTTGTTGCCGAAGAGACTGTAGAACTTGACGGTCCGCTTCTGCTCGCACTTCAGCGGCCCGTCAGAGCCGACGAACCCCTTGACCGTGATGTCGTTCTGGTTGCCAGTGCCGTCGTGCTTGTAGTCGGTCACCTCGACCGTGCTCGGGAACTTCGAGGTGTGAGCGACGGCCACCCCTGCTGTGATCATGATGAGCGCCGCTGTCCCCAGCGCCGCAACGGCCTTCCATGTCCGCGTTCTTGTTCGTGTCATAGCCCTCCTGGCTGTTGTGTTGGTTGCTACCGACCGTAGTCCGTCCGGCTATAGACAAATGAGACGCGATTGCCTCGCCGTCGTTATGTCCGTCTATATGACGGCTTCATCCTGCGAACACGCTCGACACCCTCCAGCGCCAAGGCGGCTCCTCGGCGGGGGCGAACTTCACGTGGTTCCGCCCGGCCAGAGTCTCGAGCGGGACGAGGCGCGGGTTTGCCGCTTCGAGGAGCGGGGTCTTGGCGTTGCCGGTCACCTCCGCTGACGTTGCGGTCCGCCTGATCCGCTCCCAGCCCATCGTTGGGCGGTAGAGCCAATAGTCGATCGCGACGGTGCCGTTGGCCCGGCGTCTGTCGTCGACCGAGACGAACGCCGTGACGCGGCGGTTTGAGGCCGTCAGCTCCGGCCGGTCTCCGGGGAGCGCGCAGCTGGTCTGCCTACAGCGGCGGTAGTCGACGGGCAGGAGACCGAGCGCGCCGGCGATCTCGGGATCAGGGGCGAAGGCTCGCACCAGCCCTGCGAGCGGTCGGCCGTACGCCTCCGTGAGCGGGTCTTGCCAGCACGGGCCGGGTCCGTGGGCAGCGCACCTGATCTTCTGAGCAACCGCGCGAGCAAGGTCGCGTGATTCGGCCTCTCCGCCGCGGCCAAGGGCGGCGCCCGCGACCGCGACAACAAGAAGCGCCACAAGCAGGATCAAACCGCTGTGCTCGACGGATGCGGTTCCGCTCTCGCTTCGCATCCGCCCACGCTAGGTGGGTGCGGCGCGCACGTGGCACGAAGAACGTGCCGAGTTAGGTGAGGCCCTCGCGCGCTTCACGCACGAGGACGACCGCCTCTGGGAAGACGATCCGGATCGCGTCGCGTACCTGCATCGCCTGCTCGTCCGGGGTGCCCTGGAGGTTCAGCCGCTCGATCGACGCGACGGTCATCTGGACGGCGAGGTTGATCGCGTTGTCGGCAAAGGAGACCTGCTGGGCGCCTTGCATCTGCTCGGCAAACTCCGCGAGGCGCCGCTGAAGCTCCTCGGGATCGCCGAAGGGGTTGAACGGATCGCTCATGGAGGTGATGATACGAGGGGTCAGACCCCTGTGACGGGACACGAGGGGTCAGACCCCTGTGACGGCTGACGAACCGCGGGCCGTCTCTGGTGTTTGGGGTCAGACCCCGGCTTGTGGCGGTCGGATAGCCCTGCCGAACCCGCGGCTTCCGGGGTCAGACCCCGGCTTGTGGCGGGCGATAGCCCTGCCGAACCCTTGGCACTTCCGGGGTCAGACCCCGGCTTGTGGCGGTCGGATAGCCTGCCGAACCATGGCACTTCCCGAGCCCACAGACACGTCCACCGCGCTCGTCACCGGCGCTTCGTCGGGCATCGGCGAGGAGATCGCGCGCCAGCTCGCGGCTCGTGGGCAGGGAGTCACGCTGGTCGCCCGCCGCGAGGATCGCCTGAAGGTGCTTGCCGAGGAGATCCACGAGACGCACGGTGTCCGCGCGGAGTACATCGCGGCAGATCTGGGCTCCGACGCGGGGCGCGACGAAATGCTGACCAAGGTCGAAGCGCTCGGTCTCGAGGTCGAGATACTCGTGAACAACGCCGGGTTTGGAGGTTCGGGGCCGGTTCACCGGACCGACGCCGCTCGCCTTGCCTCGATGGTGGCCCTCAACTGCGAGACCCTGGTCTACCTCCAGGCTCGAATCAGCTCCGGGATGGCGGATCGTGGACGCGGGGCGATCATCAACATCGCTTCGACCTCTGCCTTCCAGCCGATCCCCTTCACCGCAACTTATGCCGCAACCAAGTCTTTCGTCCTCAGTCTCTCCGAGGCCACGCACAACGAGCTCAGCGGCAAGGGCGTCAGCGTCACAGCGGTATGCCCCGGTCCGGTCAAGACGGAGTTCGCCGAGCAGGCCGGCATCGGCGAGGCAAACGACAAGCTGCCCGGCTTTATCTGGACCGACGTCGAGCAGGTCGCCCGCGAAGCGGTCGAAGGGGCCGAGAAGGGCAGCCGCGTAGTCGTTCCAGGCCTCTTGAACCGGGCGGGGTCCATCATGGGCCAGCACACTCCGCGCTCCGTCGTCTTGCCGCTCGCCAAGCGGGCCTGGCGCGCCGCCGAGTAACGGCAGGACCGGCGTGCCCGAGCGCGCAGCGCTGACGGTCGTGTGCCTGCATGAGTCCGCGACGACCGGCCGTATCTGGACTCCACTGACCGATGCGCTCGCCGGACATGCGGACGTTCTTGCCCCGGATCGGCCGGGATGGGGTAGCTCCGAGGCCCCTGAGGGCTATGCCCGCACGACGGTTGCCGAGCAAGCGGGAGTTGCGGCGGCCATCCTGCACGAGCGTGGTCCAGCCGTCGTCTGTGGAGCGGGC
Source organism: uncultured bacterium (assembly GCA_963721645.1). Lineage (GTDB taxonomy): Bacteria > Actinomycetota > Thermoleophilia > Solirubrobacterales > 70-9 > JALZKA01. The sequence continues at coordinate 211,090 of CAVRJK010000001.1, forward strand.
ATCGGCGCCGTCGCGGCGCTGGAGCTCTCGCTCGCCGAGCCGGAACTTGTGTTGGGAGTCGTTGCGGTCGAGCCGCCGCTGCTGTCGTTCGTACCCGAGGCCACGAATCAGCTTTCGGTAGATGTGGCGGCGGTCCGTGACGCGGTGTTCGAGGGCGGCAGGGAAGCGGTGCTTGGCTCCTACCTCGCGGGTCGCCTACCCGCACTGGGACCAGGGGCCGGCCGGATCCCACCCGAGTTGGCGGACCGCGGACCCCGTGCTGCCTCGACCCTCATCGCGGAGCTGCCCGCGATCCCTGCGTGGGAGCGCACCGACGCGGAGCTTGCAACATCGCAACGCCCCGCTTTGATCGTGGTGGCCGCGGACTCACCGCCCTTCCTCGCGGCCGCTGCACGAGAGCTCACACGAGCGCTCGCCCGTGCTGACCTGCGCGAGACAGAGCCCGGTCTACCGCACTTCGACCGAGCCGGCGAGCTCGCCGCGCTGGTCGTCGAGGTCGCCGACACCCTCGCCTGAGGTAGCCCGCGCACGTAAGACCATCCGGCCTCCGCGTCCCGCGAGTGAGGCGATGGCCTCGAGCGGCAACGAGAAGAGGAGCACGAAAGGAGTCGCCAGCGCGCTCGCGATCATGTCGGCGGCGAACTGAGCGGGTCCGCGCGAGTTGCTCATGCGAAGGCGACCGGCCCTGACCTCGGAGAGGAAGTTGTGGTGCAGGGTGATGCCGTTCAGGATCGACTGCCAGAGCCAGCGCTGATTGGGCCCGGCAGGCGGGAAGCCGGGCTGCTCGGCCTCGAGTCCGTTCCGCTCGGCCAGGAGCGCGATGGCCTGCGGCGTCAGGAGCAAACGCCCCCGCCACTCGGCAAGCGCGGCCCAGCCGTCGCCGCCGAGCGATCCTTGCCAGCTGGCGCGGTTTGGGGCGGCGAAGGTCCGTAGACCCGCCGGCCCCTCGACCTCGATCCGCGCCAGCTCGGCAGCCAGGTCGACGGGCTCAGCCGAGCGCTCGATGCCCGCGCCACACTTTTCGCAGCGATCGACGAGCCTCGCGTTCTCGCCGCCGCCCGGCTCGTCCGGGTCCACCGGAGACAAAAGTCCGACGCTCGCATCCGAGATCGACTCCGGGATGCCGATCCACGCAAAGACGCTGCCGCCGCAAAGCGGACAGGAGCGCGTGGGCTTGTCTCGCACCAATCCCATGTCTCAATCCCCCGAGGAGCCGAGAAGCTCGCGCGAGCGTGTCTTGCCAAACCGTCCGAGCAGGCCTCCGCGCCGCTCCTTGTTGATCGCTCGCAGGTACGGCAGGAAATCGACCTGAATCGTGTGGCGCTTGGAGGCGACGTATCGCTTGGCCATTCGCGCGTCCTCGCGGTGGATCACCTCGCGCATCCGTTCCTTCGTCGGCAGGCCGGCGGTGCCCTCCAGGATGTCTGCGATCCACTCGGATTGGGCTTCGGCCAGAGGCATGATTGCTCCGAGAGGCTGGAGGAGGCCGACGAAGTAGAGGCCGTCCAGCTCGGGGTGGACAACGCGGCGATAGAGGGGAATGCGGTTGTCCGGGGCGTCGAGCAGGTCGTGATCGAAGAACGGGAACGTGATCTTGTAGCCGGTGCAGTAGATGATCAGGTCGATCTCCTCCGTGGTGCCGTCCACGAACTCGACCGCTCTACCTCCGGAGAAGCGCGCCACGTTTGGCTTGACCTTGATGTCGCCGTGGCCCAGCCGTGGCAGGAGGTCCGACGACACCGTGGGGTGGGCGGACGCAAGCTTGTGGTCCGGCTCGGGAAGGCCGTAGTCCATGGGCTTCCCGGTCGCCTTGTTGAGCGTGCGACCGAGCAGAAAGCGCTGGACCGAGAGCGGCAGCCGCGACAGGAGGTCGGGCGCAAGCTCATCGGTCGGCTTGCCACCCACGTACTTGGGCACGATCCAGGCCCCGCGGCGCATCGCGAGGAATGTGGCGTCGGCATTGCGACACGCCTCGACAGCCAGATCGGTCGCCGAGTTGCCGATCCCGAGCACCATCACGCGCTTGCCGCGCATCACGTCGGGCTCCTTGTAGGAGTGGACGTGGATCTGCTCACCGTCGAACGAGTCCTGCCCCTCGAACGCGGGCTCCGGCCAGCGGGGGTTCCAATGGTGGCCGTTGGCGACGATCACGGAGGCATAGGCATCACGGCCTTCCTCACCCGACTCGAGGTCGCGCCACGAGACCGTCCAGCCGTCGCCCGAAGGCTGGACATGCGATACCTCGGTGCGAAAGCGGATCTGGTCGCGGAAGCCGAAGTGGTCCACGTAGTCGTCGAAGTATTGGGCGATCTGGAAGTGGTTCGGATAGTCGGGGAGGTCCTCCGGCATCGGGTATGCGGCGTAGGCCATCGTGCGCCGGGACGTGTTGATGTGAAGGGAGCGGTAGGCGGCCGACATGCCGTTGTCGTTCATGTAGCGCCAATTGCCGCCGACCTCGGATCCGACCTCGAAGCAGTCGAACTCGATCCCACGCGCATTCAGGACCTGACAGGAAGAGATCCCGGATGATCCGGCGCCGATCACGGCGACCTTTCCGATTGGGCTCATATCGCGACTACTTCGTGCTCGACACCGAACGCGGAGAGTTCCGGCAGGAAGCCGGCGGGATCGAAAGCCTGTGAGGGGGCAAGGGCTCCAGATTTTGCGAACTCCGGGGAGGCGCAGCGAAGAGCACCGGCGACGATTGAGCGTGCAGTCATGCCGTACACATCCTCGCCGCGGATCACACCACGGCGGCGGCGCGACCCGCTCCGCACGTCGCAGGCAATCGTGAAACGGGCAGCGCGGCGCTTTTCCTCCGGAGGCCCTTCGGGCAGGCGATTGACGGCGGCGTCGAAGAGGCGGGAGGCGGGAGTCTTGAGCGCGAGGCTGAACCCGGTCATCAACACCGGAGCTCCGATCGCGACGGGACTTGTGGTCGAGGCCGTGAGGGCGGTGCGGACAGTCCTGGTCTCCACATGGCGCGGCACTGTCACGTGCTCGCCGGCCGGGTAGCGGGTCATGCGCTGAACCCCGATCTCGCCGCCGAAGTCGAACTTGCCACGCGAGATCGAGCGGTCACCCGGTACGTACTCGCCTTCCAGCCACTGGACATCCTCACCGGTGATTTGACCCAGGGCCGTCCGCGCGGTGCCGCGAGACGGTCCGAATCCCGCCACCGCGTAGTTCAGTGAAAGCTCGTCGAGCGGCCCCATCCCCTCGGCAGTCAAGGAGGCGATCATGTCCCCGGGCACGTAGTCGAATCCCATCCCCGTCACGAGCGCCGCGCCGCTCTTGTCCGCGACCGGCCCGAACTCGTCGAAGACCCGCTTCATGAAGCCCTGCTCGCCCGTCGTGTCGAGATAGTGGGTGCCGGATTCGGCGGCGGCCCGTAGCACCGGGCCGCCGTGGATTGAAAAAGGTCCCGCGCAGGCGATGACCGCCGAGCACGGCTCGAGGAGGTCCTCGAGGCCCGCCTTGTCGTCAAGCGAAACGGCCTTCACGGCCGGCGACCCGCCTACTGACTCGGCCAGCGCCTCGAGCTTTTCGGCGCTCCGCCCGGAGAGGACGAAGTCGGCGTTCGCCGCGGCCAGTTCGGCCACGACGAGGCGCCCGGTGTAACCGGTGGCGCCGTAAACCGCGATCCGCCCCGCGGAGCCTTGCGTCTCCGACTTCCCGCTCATCGCCTTCGAAGATAGAAGATGGGCGCCTCAAAGCCGGATGAGAGGCGTACGCGTGCGGGTCTTTGGAATGCGCCGCTAGGTTTGGCCCGTGGCCGCACCGAGTCCTCAGCAGGTCCGTATGCGCGAGCGCTTCGAAGGCGTGATCGCCCTTGCAGCCCCGGTTCTCGACCTGCTGCTGGCTGCGGGCGACCGCCTGTCACGGTCGGTGGGCCCGGAGGACGAGTACTACCCGATCCGTCCGCCGGGCGAGGCCTTCGAGCTCTCACCCGTGGCACGATCCGATCAGGCCGAGGGAGCGCCCGCACCGGTGGAGCTCGAGCCGGGAGCCCGCTCTTCGCCGCCCGAGCCCCGCGCGTAGCTCTTTCGCCGGAACACGTCGTCGACCAAAGACTCGACGCGGTCGAGAAAGAGGATCCCGTCCATGTGGTCGATTTCGTGGAGCACCGCGCGAGCTTCGAACCCCTCACACTCGAGGCGGCCTCCGAGATGGGTCACCTCGATCCGTGTGGCCCGGCGGACGTTGGCGGTCACGTCGGGCAGGCTGAGGCAACCCTCGCGCGCCACTTCGGACCCTTCGCTGGCGGTGACATGCGGATTGGCAAGAACGATGAGGCCGTTGGTCGTCTCGGCCTTCGGGTGACCGGAGACGTCGACGATCGCGACGCGCACGAGCTCGCCGATCTGAGGAGCGGCGATCCCGACACAACGCTCGTATGTGGCCGCCGTGTCGGTCAGGAGCCCGGCGACACGATCGACGTCCGATGCTTCGACGGGCGCGGCGACGCTTTTCAGGATCCGGTCGGGATAAAGAAGGACGGGGCGCGCGGCCACAGGCTCAGCTCTACAAAGGGTCCGTGTCGAGCTCGCGAATTGAAACCTCGAGGTCCCGGTTGCCGCCGGCCAGTCGCAGGGCGTTCTCGACGTCGTCGGGAGCGGCGTTTCCCAGCGCGACCTCCAAGACCATCACGTAGACGGGCGATTCGCGGGAGCCCGTTAGCTTGGTCTCGAGGTCTGTGATGTTGACTCCAGCTTCCGCCAGAGCGGATGAGACGGCGTGGACGATTCCGGGCTTGTCAGCGCCGTAGACGGAGAGGACGTGCGACGGGAGCGCGGGGCGCACGGTTGCCTCGGACACCTCCGCCACCGAGATCGCCTCGAGCTCGTGTTCCTGGGCCACTTCGCCGAGCCGCTCGACCACATGTTCGCGCCGAGTGCCCCCGGGAACGTCGACCAGGAGCATGACGGCAAAGTGTCCGCCCAGTATGGACATCTGTGAGTCCTCGACGTTGCCGCCGATCTCAAGGAGCGCGCCCGTCACCGCAGCCACGATCCCAGGGCGGTCACGGCCGATGGCTGTCACGGCCAGCTCGGGCACAAGCCTCAGACTATCGGCGCATCGCCACTAGGATTCGGCCTTCGTGAGCACTCAGGCGATACTCGAGCGAGAGCGCCGGTACCGCCGCTTGGTGGCCGCAGCGTCGATCCTGCCCCTCCTCCTCTTGGTGGGCGCCGCGGCCTTTCAGTCGAGCGGCGGTGGCACCTCTGAGCTCGCGACCGCGACGCTTCGAACGATCAACGAGAACTCGGGCTCCCAGCTGATCGGTTCGATCATCGCCTCGTTTGCCTTCCTGATGCTGGCGGCGCCTCTCGCCTACATCTACAAGGCGGCGCAGGCTCGCAGCGAGAAGATGACGAACGCACTGCTCTTCCTGGTCGTTCTCGGCCCGGTCCTCTATGCCATCCAGGGCATCCTCCTGGCGGTCGGCCAGATCCAGGCCGCCGATCAATTCGTGGCCCAAGAGACCGGTGTCGGCGACATCTACGCCCTCGCCACCAATCTTCTCGAGGATTCCGGCGCGCGCACAGCCGCGATCTACGTGTACTCGGTGGCAACCATCTCGCTGATCTTCGGCATGATCTACACGTGCCTCTGGGGTGTCAGGACCGGGCTCCTGACCCGCTTCCACGGCACGCTCGGAATGGCGCTCGGCGCGACGTTCATCTTGCCGCCGCTGACGGGGCTGACCCTTCCCGCTCTCTTGGCCTGGTTCATGTACTTCGGGCTGATGATCGCGGGCAGGACGCCGAAGGGCCGCCCGCCCGCCTGGGATGCCGGCGTGGCCGTGCCGCCGACGAAGCCCGGCGAGGAGCCCGAACCTGCCGCAGCGCTGGCGGGTGGCGATGTGGTTGACGGGGACGCGACGGAAATCCCAGGCGTCGACGAGAACCCCAACGCTGCCCGGCGCGAGCGCGCCAAGAAGCGCAAGCGCAAGCGCCGCCGCTAAGCGATCGCAGTGGGGCCTTCGTGCCTGATGATCCTGGCCGACGGGGCCAAAGCGGACACCTTCGAGTCCTTGCTCGAATCCGATCAGCTGCCGGAGATCTCGAGACACGTCGTCGAGCGCGGCTCGTACCGCCGGGGAACGAGCGTCTTCACGAGCACGACCGGCCCGGCGCACGTACCTCTCCTATCCGGCTGCTTTCCGGGCACCGTGGACGTTCCCGGGTACCGCTGGTTCGACCGCGATCGCTACCGGGGACATGGTCCCGCGGCGCCGCACGCTCTGCGGAGCTATAACGGGCCCGAGGTGGCCTACCTGTCGGGCGACATGGCCGCCGCACATCCCACCCTTTACGAACTTCTGCCCGATGCGATCGGCGTCTTCGGGCTCCTCAATCGCGGCCTCGATCCCGAGCGGAACCTGAGGCGCCGGGCCAAGCCGTTCGTTTGGTCGCACTCCCATTGGTTCCACGACTACGAGCGGGCCGACCGCTGGGCGGCGGACGCCTTGGTCGAGGCAGCGGCGGCCGAGAGCCGCTTCCGCTTCATCGCCTTCCCCGGCATCGACTGGAACTGCCACTACATCGGAGCCGACTGCCCCGAGGCGATCGCCGGCTATCGCCACATCGACTCCGCCGTGGGCAGGGCGGCCAGGAAGCTTCAGGACCTGGGCACGTACGACGACACCCTGATCACGATCGTCTCGGACCACGGCCATCACACGGTGCACACGCATTTCGACGTGGCGGTCGAACTGGGCGAGCGGTACGGGATCAAGACCGCCTACCACTCTTGGCCCGCGTTCCGGCCGTCGTTCGACGCCGTGGTCTGCGTGTCCGGAAACGGGATGTGTCACATCTACCTGCGCGGCGCGGACGGCACCTGGGCGACCCGGCCGAGCCGTGAAGTGATCGGTCAACGGCACCCGGGTCTGATCGAGTCGCTGCTCGAAGAACCCGCGGTCGAGATCATCGCGACCAGGGGAGAGGACCCAGGAGGCCTGGTCGTCGAGAGCCGCCAGGGCGTGGCCGACCTGGCTGAGATCGCCGACGGCGTCGCCTACTCGCCGCGAGACGGGCGCGACCCATTCGGCTGGGGCGAGCTGCCGCCGCGGATGTCCTCCCGCGAAGCGCTGGAAGAGACGGTGGACACGGATCATCCAGACGCGCTCGTGCAGATCGCGCAGCTCTTCAGGACCAGGCGCACGGGCGACCTGGTGATCTCTGCCACCCCGGGGTATGACCTCCGCGAGCGTTTCGAGTGGCCCCATCACTTCTCGTCCCACGGAGGGCTGACCCGCGACCACATGATGATTCCGGTCGCCTCCAGCATGCCCCTGGCCGACGGCCCCGTCCGCTCGGCCGATGTCGCGACGACGGTGCTGGATTACCTGGGTGTGTCGGCGCCCGCGGGCGTTGACGGCGTTTCGCGTCTCGCGCGATCGATGAGAGAGGCACGCGCGCCCGGGCCGGCGATGGCAAGCCCGGCCAGCGAGTAGATCAACGCAGCGACAAAGGCGGTCGCGGCCAGGCCGATACCGCTGGCTGCGATCAGTCCCAGCTCCTCGCTGGAAAAGACAACTCCCGTCGCGCTGACACTCGCCGGGCCTGGGCCGATCGGCAGGCCGCCGATCACGCTGGTGGCAAGGAACGTGAGGACCGCCTGGATGAAGTCGGCGTCGATGCCCACGCCGTTGATCACGATCCAAAAGCGGATCGGCTGCGCGACGAGGACGATCACGAGCATCCCGGTGAGGGCAAAGAGGGTGTGCCGCTTCGCGAGGACGTCGAGCGTGCGGACGAACGGCCGATCGGCGTATCGGCGCTTGAGCCAGAGCGCGAGGACCGCACCCGCACCCGCGAGTCCGACCACGACGGCTGACCACCACCAGGGCAGCCCGACACTGAACGTCAAGACAAGCACGACCGCGGCCGTTATCCCTCCCTCGACCAGCAGGATCACTCCGTCGGCGGAGACCATCTGGCCGATGGTCGGAGCCCGCGTCCCCATGATCAGCTTCACGAGGCCGACCCGTACCCATGCGCCGACGTAGGTCGGGACGACGGTGTCCGCCAGAAAACGCGGGCCGCTCGTCGCGTGGAGCTCGCGCGGCGGCACCCGGCTGCCGGCGGCGTCCAGGCACATTCCCCAGGAAATGGCGCGCAGCACCAGCGCGACGAGGTGAAGGATCACGAGTAAAAAAGCTTCGGCGAAGGTGATCCGGGAGAGCCCGTCCACCACCTCTTCGAGGTTGAACGCGACGATGACGCCCAGGGTGACCACAGCGATGCCGGCGATCCCCAGATCCCTGCGGACGCGCGACCTCTCCATCACCTCTCCGTCGCCGGGAAGCCCCGCCATTTCGCGAGCCTACGCCACGACGATGGTAAGCATACGCTTGCTGATAGTAAGCTGATGCTTACCGTGGCCGCGATCGAAACCACCGAGGCTCGCTCCGGCGTTCCCACTCGGGAGCGCATCCTGGCCGCCGCGCTGAACCTCTTTGCGAAACAGGGCTTTGAGGCCACTTCGACGGCGCAGATCGAGCGCGCGGCGGGGCTCTCGCCGCGGTCAGGCGGCATGTACAAGCACTTCCGCTCGAAGGAGCAGCTCTTGGACGTTGCGCTCGCGCAACGGATGCAGGAGATCACCGCGTTGCCGGAGCGGCTCGATCTGGGCCCGCTCACCGACCTGCGCTCGGAGCTGACCCTGATCGCCCATTGGGGGTTGGCCGAGCTCGCACGCGAGCGCGAGCTGGCGCTGATCGTGATGAAGGAGGGCAACCGGCTCCCCGCCTTTCGAGAGGCCTTTCGCGACGCGATCGTGCGGCCCGGCCACGCTCTGGCGACCGAGGTCCTCAGCCGGTACTCCGCGTCGCACGACGTCGAGTTCGACGACATCGAGGCGCTGGGCGAGGTGCTTTGCTCGGCGCTCGTCGGCTTCGCGCTTCAGGGCTTCATGTTCGGCAAGGACTTCGTGGACATCTCGGACGAGCGCTACGCGGCGGCACATGTGGAGGTCGCGATGGCGCTCGTGGAGTCGAACGAAAGGAAGAGGAAATGACGGAAGGCACGCTCACCCGCTACCGGTTCGAGGCGAGGTTCACTCTCGTCCAGCTCGGCTTGATTCAGGGGGTCCTGGGCTTCTACGCGCTCTTCTTCCCCCGGTCGTTCTACGAGGACTTCCCACTCGGCCTCAACTGGGTCGAGGTTCTTCCGGCATACAACGAGCACCTCGTTCGCGACGTGGGCGGCCTCTTCCTGGCGACGGCGGTGATCCTCCTCGCGGCGTCGATCCGGCTGGAGCGGCGCTGGGTCGTGATCTCGCTCGTCGCGTTTCTCGCCTTCAGCCTTCCCCACACGGTGTGGCACGCGTTCAACCTGGAGCCTTACTCGACGGGCAACGCGATCGGAAACGTCGTCACCCTCGCCGCCACCGTGCTGCTGCCGCTCGGCGTGCTTTACCTGGTCTGGAGGGAGAGCGCCGTCCCGAGCAAGCCGGCGCCCGCCGCAGCCGGTGCGAACGGTTATCGCATCCAGGGCGTTCCCGACTCGACGCGGAATCCGCTTACCCGCCTTTCCTTTGCGATCGCGAGGCGCAGGTTCGGCGACGTCCCCGACCCGATGCGCTTTTACGCCCACAACCAAACGGTGATGACCGCTTGGTCGATGCACGAGCTCGCCACCGAGCGAGCGACCACGGTCTCGGCCCGCCTGAAGCACCTGGCGTCGATGCGCGCAGCGATGGTCGCGGGGTGCGAGTGGTGCCTCGACTTCGGCTCCTTTTTGTCGAAGGGCCACGGAGTGACCGAGGACGAGATGCGCGAGCTGCCGACCTACTGGAGCTCCCAGGCGTTCGACGAGACCGAGAAGCTGGTGATGGACTACGCGACCGGCATGACCCGCAGCCCGGTTGATGTGCCCGACGAAATGTTCGCGAAGCTGCGGGAGTGCTTCGACGAGGCGCAGCTCGTCGAGCTGACCGACATCATCGCCCTCGAGAACTACCGGGCCCGCTTCAACTGGGCATTCGGCCTCGAAGGCCAAGGCTTCTCCGAGGGAGCCGTCTGCGTCCCGCCGGAGGCGAGAGCGAAGGCCTAGGTCCCGTCGCGGCGCACGGGTTGCGCCAGGCGCAACCGAGGCGCCACAAACGCCGGGTCCTGACTCCGCACGCGGCGAAATTAGGCCTTCTTCGAGGCCGCTACCTGTCTTTGGAGCTCCTCGACGATCTCGGGGTCCCGGAGAGTCGAGGTGTCGCCGAGGTCGTCCTTGCCCTGCGCGATGTCGCGGAGCATGCGGCGCATGATCTTTCCGGAGCGGGTCTTCGGGAGGTCGCCCGCGAAATGGATCGCCTTGGGCCGGGCGAGCTTGCCGATCTTGTCTGCGACGTGCTCGCGTAACTCCTTGACCATGTCCTCAGAGCCTTTCTCCGAGCCCTCCGGGGTGACGAAGGCGACGATGGCCTGGCCAGTGTCCTCGTCGGGGACGGCGATCACGGCGGCCTCGGCGACTCGCTCGTTCGAGACGAGAGCGGACTCGACTTCCATCGTCGAGAGGCGGTGGCCCGAAACGTTGATGACATCGTCGATCCGCCCGACGACCCAGAAGAACCCGTCCTCGTCGCGGCGCGCGGCATCGCCGACCAGGTAGACGTCCTTGCCGTAGCGGTCCCAGTAGGTCTCGACGAAACGGTCGGGCTCCTTGAAGAGCGTCCGCGCCATTCCGGGCCACGGCTGGGTGATGACCAGGGTGCCGCCGCCTTCTTCGATCTCGTTCCCGTCCTTGTCGAAGATCGCTGCCTCGATTCCTGGCAGCGGAAGCGTCGCCGAGCCGGGCTTCGTCTCGGTCAGGCCGGGCAACGGCGCGATCATGATTCCGCCGGTCTCGGTCTGCCACCACGTGTCGACGATCGGGCAGTTGCCACCACCGATGTTCTCGTGGTACCAGAGCCAGGCGCGCGGGTTGATCGGCTCCCCGACCGAACCGAGCAGCCGGAGCTTCGACAGATCGTGCTTTTGCGGATGCTCCTTACCCCACTTCATGCACGCGCGGATCGCGGTAGGTGCCGTGTAGAAGAGGGTCGTCCCGTAGCGCTCGCAGATGTCCCACCAGCGGTCCTCGGCGGGGTAGTTCGGCGCGCCCTCGTAAAGCACTGACGTAGCGCCGTTGGCGAGCGGTCCATAGACGATGTAGGTGTGCCCGGTGACCCAGCCGATGTCGGCCGAGCACCAGTACACGTCGGACTCCGCCTTCAGATCGAACACCATCTTGTGGGTGGCGCTCGCCTGGGTCAGGTAGCCGCCGGTCGTATGCAGGATGCCCTTTGGCTTGCCGGTCGACCCGGAGGTGTAGAGGATGAAGAGCGGGTCCTCCGCATCCATCGGCTCGGGCTCGCACTCAGGATCCGCGTTGGCAACCGCCTCTTGCCAAAAGACGTCGCGGCCCTCGGTCATGGGCGGATCGGTGCCGCAGCGATCAAGGACGATGATGTGCTCGAGCGAGTCGAGCTTGTCGGCGATCCCGTCCACCTTCTCCTTCATCGGGAGGGGGTCGCCGCGGCGAAGGGTGGCGTCGGCGGTCACGAGGGCTTTGGCCTCCGAGACCTCCATCCGCTCCCTGACTGACTCCGGCGAGAAGCCGCCGAAGACGACGTTATGGATCGCGCCGATGCGCGCGCAGCCGAGCATCGCGGCAACGGCCTCGGGCACCATGGGCATGTAGATGCCGACGATGTCGCCCTTGCCGACTCCAAGGTCCTTCAGGACATTCGCAAAGCGCTGGACCTGGTCGAGGAGCCACTCGTACGTGATCTCCTTGCGCCCGTCCCCGTCTTCTGACGCGTCCGCGTCCTCGGCCTCCCAGTAAAAGGCCACGCGGTCGCCGTTGCCGGCCGCGACATGGCGGTCGAGGCAGTTGGCCGAGACGTTCAGCTTGCCTCCTGAGAACCACTTTGCGTGCGGAGGGTCGGACCAGTCGAGGACGTCGTCCCACGGCTCGATCCACTCAAGCTTCTCGGCCCAGCTGGCCCACCAGGCCTCGGGATCCGAGGCGGCCTTGTCGTACACGCCGGGGTCTGAGATGTTTGCGTCGGCGGCGAACTCGCCCGACGGGGGGAAGGTCTCCTCGGTCTCCATCAGGACCGAAAGCTCGGGAACCTCGACCTCCTCTACGGCCTCGTCGCCCTCTCCGTTCTCATCTGCCACGAACTTCTCCTTCCGTCGGCTTTGACGCGATCCTATGGCTCTCGCCTACCCGGTTAGTGGTAGAAAGACGCGACAAATTGACGTACCGTGTCCGCAGCGGCTCGGTGCGCGGAAACTTACGATGACGCTCCTAGAAGAAGCACGAGACGCATTCGCGGACAATGAGCCCGAGGATCGACTGCGCCTTGCCCGGCTCGGGGCGGCCCTCTTCATGGCCGGATCGTTGACGGCACTGCCTGCCGGCCTCTTTCTCGAGCCGCCTCCAAAGCCGTACGAGCACTTGATCTCGGCCACCGGGTTCCTCCTGGGATTCATTCTGTGGAGGCTTCCCTGGACACGGATGCACTCGGCGTGGCTTCATGTCTTTCCGATCGTTGGGACCCTCATCGTCATCGCAGGAGTCGCCGTCTTCTCGGTCGTCTTCTCTTTCTTCCTCGTCCTGGCCGGCATGTTCGTCGCTATCTCCGTGCGCCAGCCAACCGTGTTTTCCGCCTACATCGCCTTTCTGGTGTTCGCATTGTTTTTGCCATTCACCTACATGAGCGGGGGCTCCACGCCGCAGGCCATCACGCTCCTCGCAACCCTTCCCGTGCTCCTGGGCGTCGCGTTGGTGTCTCGCTACATGCACGAGGTCGTCGTGCGGCAGCGGGACGAATACCAAGAGTTCGCAGCGCAGGCGATCGCACTTGGCGAGCGCATCAGGGGGAGTGCGCGCCCGGTCGACGACGCATCGCGCGCTTCGCTCGAGCGACGCCTGCGGGATCTCACACAGGCATCCTCGACAGACACGCACGACTGGTCTTCGGGACCCGTGGAGAACGAACTGACTCGGCAGCCTCAGCAGGGCGCCGATCGCCAGGGAACCGGCGCCGTTGCCAAACCACTTCCTTAGGCTTCGGTCATGCCTTTTCTGAGCAGGGAAACAAACCGTCGTCGCACCACCTTCGCGGCTATCGCTACTGCAGCCCTTTGCCTTGCGCTCCCCCAAGCGGCAGCCGGCCATCAAACGGGCCAATCGGCGGGCGCCGTCCGCGACTACTGGACGCCCGAGCGGATGACGACGGCGATTCCCGGCGACGCGCTTCTGCGTGATGCGGCGGCGGCAGTTCCGATCGGCGATCTCGACCTCGGTCTCGGTCCGACGGAAACAACGAGAGCCAACGCGCAGCGGGTGGGTAATCCGGGCTCGAAGCCGTTCCGGGCCCACGGCAAGGTGTTCTTCACACTGGGCGGCCTCGACTACGTCTGCTCGGGCACCTCGACCAAGTCGAAGACGCGGAGCCTCGTCGTCACCGCAGGCCACTGCACCTACTCGGAGGCCGACGGCTACGCCACCAACTTCATGTTTGCGCCCGCCTACGACGACGGCCCGTCCAAGTACGGAGAGTGGACCGCCGCGAAACTCAAGGCGACCCCTCAGTGGGAGGCAAACGAAAACATCTCTTACGACGTCGGCATGGCGACAATGCAAAAGCTGAACGGCAAGAAGCTCGCGAAAGTCGTCGGCAAGCGAGGGATCGCCTTCGACAAGGGGCGCAACGTCCGCTTTGATGCCTTCGGCTATCCGGCGGAAGAACCGTTCGACGGCGAGTCCATGTACCGCTGCGACTCGCCGGCCGAGGGTTCCGACAACGGTCAGAACAAACCGAAGCCCACACGGATCGACTGCAACATGACCGGGGGCTCGTCAGGCGGCGGCTGGGTAGTGGACGGCAAGGTGAACTCGGTTGTCTCCTACGGCTACGAGTGCGGTGTCGGCCCGCTGCCGCTGCCGATCCCCTGCAACAACCCCGAAGAGGGAAAGCTCTTCGGCCCCTACTTCGGCAGCGAGATCAAGAAGCTCTACAAGAGCCAGAAGTAGCGCTTCGCGGCCAGCCGGTCGCGGACAACGCGAAGTGGCGGGAGGCCGACTCGGCCTCCCATGGAGGCCACCCTACCGCCGATCAGGTGCCCGCGGCGACGCGCTTTCTGTGGGCGCGGATCTCACTCATGATTCGCTCCAGGCGAGGCTCGGTCGACGAGTCGACGTGCTTCATGCCGGCAGCGATGGCGGGGTGGACCGAAGCGATCCGCTCGTGCATGGCCTGTGCCACCGCGCGGTAGGTGGGGTGGCCCTCGCGACCCGAGCGGAGCTCGCAGAGATGCATCGCCTCGCGGGCGTTCAGGTCCAGGATGTAGCGGATGCGGTATCCGAGGCACAGCGCGTAGGGCGCGGCGTCGACCATGCCCGCGGCCTCGAGCCGCTCGAACTCGGCACGGGACGTCTCGAGCGCGCGGCCATAGATGTCGCCCGCGCCCGCGTCGGCCACCTCGGCGGGCACGCCGGCGCCGAGCTCGGGGCCCAGGCGCTGCCACTGGCAGGTCAGCATCCGGTGGCGCTGGAGGTCGCGGAAGCCGCCGTAATCGGACACGATCTCGAACCGGTAGCGCACCGCCTCCCAGCCGCGCCCTGGACGGTGGCGTCGGTTTGCCCGCTCGCCGACGAGCTCGCCGATCAACTCCGCGCGATCGAGCGGGTCCAGGGCGTCGATCCGGCCGCGGATCTCGGCCTCTGAGAGACCTGTGGACTCATAGAGCGACGACGTCAGGAGATCCGCCTCGGTGCCGTCCACATGAACGAGCTCAACCGAAGGGGCGTCGGCTGCCTCGCGGCGGTCCAGGCCGAGGCGGGCGACGGCGCGCTCAGTCGTTTCGCGGCGGGTCTGGAGGTAGGTGATCCACTCGCCTCCGCGCTCGGGGCGATCAACGCGAGCGACAAAGCTGGGAATCACATGGCGGAGCTCCTCGAGGATCATCGAGCCGAACTCGCGCGCCTCGGGCAAGGGCGAGGCCATGAGGCGCAGGAGGAGTTGCTCGTAGGCCTGCCCCGAGGCGAAGATCCCCACGTGGCTGAGGGTGGAGGCCGGCAGGAGGCCGCGCAGGAGGTCGAGTGCCTTGGCGCGGATCGAGCTGCGCCACGCGCCCTCGGGCTCCTCGCCGCGCGGCCAGCGCTCGGCGGCCCACTCGGTCACCACGCGCAGGCCTTCCGAGTAGTCGCTGAAGACGGAGTCCATGGCTTGCCGGTACTGCGGCCCGAGGTCGTCGTCCGAGTAGAAGCGGTAGCCGCCACCCGGGATGGGCTCGTCGTAGGCGATGTAGCGGGTGGACTGCTCCAGGTAGGCAGCGAGACGCCCGCGCTGGAGAATCTTTGTCAGGACGTTCGACGTCCACTCGCACGCGAGGTGCGCGCCGCCCACCTGAGCGATCGAGTCGTCCCCGTAGCCGATGAAGACCCGCTCGTAAAGGCCGGCGGCTCGCTCGCCCTCCTCACCGTCGAACGGTCGCGCGCCCGGGCCTGCCTCGGCGGCGAACTCGTCCAGGTAGAGCCGGCGGAGGGTGCCGCCCCAGCGCGAATAGCGCGCGAACATCGCGCCCTTGACGGTCTCGGGCAGATTGCGAAGGGCAAAGACGGGCCGGTCGAGATTGGTGAAGTGCGGTTGCAGGAGCGCTGCCTCCTGCGGTGTGAATTCTTCGATCGGATATCGCACGGCGGCCGATACTAGAAGGGGTCGAGGCGGCTAAGCAGGTTTGGATGAGGCATACTCGAAACTAAGTACCGTGGGACTACAAGGGGAACTCAAGCTGGATGCTGAGCAGATTGCCCCGTCCGAACGCAAGCGTTTCGGCCGGATTGGCGGCATGCTGCTCATCATCGGATCGCTTGCCGCCGCACCCGCGGCCGCGTTCCTGGAACCGGCCCCGGACCCGATCGAGTACCTGATCATCCTCGCCGGAGTCGTGCTGGGGATGGGCCTGATGGCCACCCCGTGGGAGCGCTTGCCTGAGCGGGCCCTGGCCATCGTCTCCATCGTCGCAACCGGTTACGTGGTCATGGGGGCGAGCGAATATAGCGATGATTTCGCCATCTACCAGGTGCTGATCGCCGTCTTCACTGCCTACGTCGTCAGGGATCGCCGCGACTTCCTCGCCCTGATGGCGTTCTTCACAATTGCCACGGTCGCCCCGGTTTTCCTTGCGGGCGAGAGCTTCAATGAAGCTGCGCATCACATACTTGTGATTCTGCCGGTGATGATCATCTCGGCCGCTGTCGTGCGCTTCCTGCGCGATGCCTTGGCTGAGCGCGAAGATCAGTACCGTCGCTTCGCGGTGGAGGCGGTCACGCTCGCAGAGCGCATTCGCGGCGGCCCTGCCAAGTCCAGGGGCACGACGACTGAAGACGTCGAGCAGCGAATTGCCGACCTCGCCTCGGAAGCCCGGCGCTGACCTGCGACTCGATTTGCGCTGAGCGGCGCGCTCAGCGCAGGGATGAGCTGATCGCTTCGCCGGCACCCGAGACGAAGTCGACCAACGGCGACGGAATGACGCCGAAGAAGACGACCGCAGAGGCGGCGATGACGCTGAAGGCGATGATCACACGGCAGCGGACGCCGCGGACCGGCTCGTCGCCGGAGCCGCCGGCCATGGCCGGCAGTGCACGGTGGCCTGCCTCTGGCGTCGGGTCCGAGAGGTATGCCGGGCGCATCCAGACCGCCGCGATCACGCGCAGGTAATAGGCGAGCGAGATCATCGTCCCGACGGCGATCATCACGCCGAGCCAGGTGAAGTCGGCCGCAACCGACGCCTCGATCAGATAGAGCTTGCCGATGAAGCCGACGGTTCCTGGAAGCCCGGCGAGCCCGAGCATCGCGACCGTGATGGTCCAGGCCAAAACGGGGCGCTCCCGGCCAAGACCCTGCACCGAGCGGATGTCGTCGCCAAATCCTGTCTCCCGCTCGCGGACGGTTATCACCGCGAACGCGGCGAGGTTCATGAACGCGTACGCGGCCAGATAGAAGAAGAGCGCCTTGATCCCGACCTCGTTTGCGGCGACGATCCCGACCAGCATGTAGCCGGCCTGGGCGATGCCCGAGTAGCCGAGGAGGCGCTTGAGCGAGCTCTGGGTCAGGGCGCCGACGTTCCCGACGATGATCGAGACGGCAGCGAGCGCGGCCAGCGCCGGCTGCCAGTCGCCGACGGCGGGTCCGAGTGCAACCTGGAAGAAGCGCGCGAAGACGGCGAACACGGCCGCCTTCGTGGCTACCGCCATGAACGCTGTAACGGGTGTCGGGGCGCCCTGGTAGACGTCGGGCGTCCACTGGTGGAACGGAGCGATCGAGAGCTTGAAGGCGAGTCCGGTCGCGGTCAGGGCGACCCCGATCAGGATCAGCGGATCGTCGGCAAGACCGCCCCCTATCCCCTCGCGAATGCCTGAGAAGTCGGTCGAGCCGGAGCCGCCGTAGATGAAGGCGAGTCCGTAGAGGAGGGTGGCCGAGCCGAGGCT
Source organism: uncultured bacterium (assembly GCA_963721645.1). Taxonomy (GTDB): domain Bacteria; phylum Actinomycetota; class Thermoleophilia; order Solirubrobacterales; family 70-9; genus JALZKA01. The sequence continues at coordinate 228,576 of CAVRJK010000001.1, forward strand.
GCCGACGATCAGGTACTTGAGGCCGGCCTCAAGCGACGTCTTTCGCCGGAGCGCGGAGCCGCAGAGGACGTAGAGGGGGATTGACAGGAGCTCGAGACCGACGAAGAAGACGATCAGGTTCTGCGCCATGGACAGCAGCGCCATGCCCAGGACGGAGGCGATCAACAGCGCCTGGAACTCGCCGTGCCCACCCGGACCAGGCGCATCGTCCGCTGCTTCCTCGCGCCAGCTGAGCGGGATGACGAAGACCGCGCAGAGGATCGAGATCAGCACCGCGACAAGTCCCAGCTCGTCCAGGCGAAGCGCGCCAGCCACCAGGTCCTCTTCCTCTCCGAACTGCCAGATGGCGAGTCCGGTCGCCGCGCCATAGGCGATGAAGCTGACCGTCGAGACGAGTGCGCGCTGCCCGCGTCCCACCAGGCCGACCAGGAGAACGGCGACGAGACCGGCGGTGAGCGCGATGATGACGGACATGCCCGCGTAGTCGATGTCCGGAGAGTCGAAGGCGGCAAAGGTCATGGGCGAGCCGCCGTTCCGTCGGCCTCTTGGGCCGTAGTGACGGCACCCACCTTGTCCTGCACCGACGCCTCGCCACGCTGCAGGATCAGCGAGGGGTACAGGGCGATGCCGACGATCACCACCACGAGCGGAACCAGCACCGAGGCGTCCCGCAGGGTGAGCTCGCGTGATTCGACGCCCTCGGGAAGGCGGTTGTGCATCGTCTTTTGGTAGAGCCGCAGCGCGTAGAACGCTGCCATTGCGACGCCGGCCATGGCGATCACGGCATACGCGGTGTTCTCATCGAAGAGGCCGTTCAGGATGTAGAACTCGCCGATGAAGTTTGCCGAGCCGGGCATCGCAAGGGTTGCCATCGTGACAATGAGAAAAAGCACCGCCAGGATCGGCGCGCGCATCGCGCCGCCGCCCATCTCGCGCAGATCCTCGGTGCCGTAGCGCTCGACCAGGATTGCGACGATGAAGAAGATGGGCGCTACCACCAGGCCGTGGTTGACCATCTGCAGGACCGAGCCGTTGGCCCCGTCGGCTGACAGCGAGAAAATTCCAAGGGTGATGAAGCCGAGCTGGGCGATCGACGAGTAGCCCGCGATCAGGCGCACGTTGGTCTGGGTGAACGCCATCGCGGATCCGTAGAGGATCGACGCAAGCGCCAGAACGAGAATCAGGTCCTGGAACTGGATCGTGGCGTCCGGGAAGATCGGGAGCGCGACGCGCAAGAAGCCGTAGGCGGCAACTTTTGGCAGGACGCCCGAGAGCAGCGCGAGCACGGGTAGCGGTGCCGCGCGGTAGGCATCAGGCATCCAGCCGTGGAGCGGAAAGGTCGGCATCTTGACCAGGAACGCGGCGGCGAAGAAGAGGAAGATCCACTCCTGGCTTCCCTCCGGCAGCACGTTGGCGCGCAGATCGGCCATCGCGAAGGAGAGCTCACCTGTCGACTCGGCCGTAAGCACCGCGGTCGCGATTGCGGCCACCAGCATCAGGAGTGAGCCAACGAGCGTGTAGACCATCATCTTGATCGTCGCCCGCACCCGGTCGCCGGTCCCGTAGCTGCCGACGAGGAAGAAGAACGGCAGCAACATCAGGTCGAAGAAGAGGACGAACAGCAGCAGGTCCTGGGCCAGGAACGCGCCCATGACCGCGAACTCGCCGACACCCAGCATGAGGAAGTAGTTCTTGGGGCGATCGGGCAGGCGCCAGGCAGACCAGATGAAGGCTGAGGCCCACAGGAGAGCGCTCATCACGACGAGGAAGAGGCTGATGCCGTCGATGCCGAGCTGGAATCGAACGCCGAGCTCGGGAATCCAGCTCTCGTCGACGATGTACTGGAGCCCCGGAATGCCCGCGTCGAAGCCGACCACGAGCGCGACCGTGAGCCCGAGGGTCACGAGCCCGCCCAGGGCGGACAGCGGAGCCGACAGGCGGGCGGGGAGGAGGGCCGCCAGTAGCGCAACGCCGAGCGGCACGCAAAGGATCGCGATCAGCATCTAGGAGCCCACCCCTGCCTGTACGTGTTGGGTCCGGGCTGAGCCGCTCACTGGGAAACCACCAGGAAGTACAGGGCGAGTGCTGCGAAGCCACCCAGCAGGAGCAGCGCGTAAGCCCGCACGAAGCCGGACTGGGCGCCGCGGACCAGCAGGCCGACCTCGCGGACCGCGCCAACGGTTGCGGTGACGATGCCGTCCACCACGACGCGCTCGATCACGTTGTTGGCGAACTGCCCGATCCTGATGACCGGGCGGTACACCAGGAAGTCGATCGCTTCGTCGAAGTACCACTTGTGCGAAAGGAAATCGTGGACCCCCTGCATGCGGGAGCGCAGGCTTGTGGTGATTCCGGGCCTCAAGACATAGGCGAAATACGCGAGGCCGATCCCGGCAAAGGCCATCAGGGCTCCGACCAGCAGGCCAAGATAGGCGGAGCTCTCCGAAGGCACGATGTGGAACAGCTCGGACTCCTCGAACGAGCCCTCGAGGAAATGCTCGATGCTCGCCGTGATGCCTGGAATCTGAAAGACGCCGGCGACTATCGAGAGAAAGGCCAGGACGCCCATTGCGATCCGCATGCCCAGCGCCCGCTCGGCTATGTGGTGCTCCGGGCCGGGGAAGCCGACCTCGGTGTCCTCCTTCTCGCCCGTGGCCGGGTTCGCGTGCTCGCCGTGAGCGAGGTGGCCCTCCTCCAGTTCCTTGGCCTCCTCGCACGGGTCTCCCAGGACGACCCGGAAGCCGATTCTGAAGGCGTAGAACGCGGTCAGAAACGCCGCCGCGTATCCGCCGATCGCAAAGATCCAGTACATGCCGCCGCGCTCGGCTGCGAAAACCATGATCTCGTCCTTTGAGAAGAACCCGGACATGAGCGGAAACCCGGCCAGCGCAAGCGCGCCCACGATCAGCGTGAACGAGGTAAACGGCATCGCCTTTCGAAAGCCCGACATCTTGTCGATGTTCTGGTTGCCCGCCATGGCGCCGATGATCGAACCCGCGGCCATGAAGAGGAGCGCCTTGAAGAAGGCGTGCGTCATGAGGTGGAAGACTCCTGCCGTGTAGGCGCCGATCGAAACGGCTACGACCATGTAGCCGATCTGACTCATTGTCGAGTAGGCGATGATTCTCTTCAGGTCCGTGACGACGAGCGCGATCGAGGCGGCGACGATCAAGGTCGCAAGGCCTGTGAACGCGGCGATGTCCGCCGCCGTCGGGGCCAGTTCGAACAAAGGGTGCATGCGGGCGATCAGGTAGACGCCGGCGGTGACCATCGTCGCGGCATGGATCAGGGCCGAGACCGGGGTCGGGCCCTCCATGGCGTCTGGCAGCCAGGTATGGAAGGGAAGCTGCGCCGACTTGGCGAAGGCGCCGACAAGGAGCAGCAGACAGATCGCGACGATCGTGCCGTCGTTCGACTCGAAGTGGCCGGGGGCTTCTTCGAAGACCGTCAGGTAGTCGAAGACACCCAGCTCGCGGAAGATCAGGAACGCGGCCAGGACCAGACCGATATCCCCGATCACGTTGATCACGAAGGCCTTCATGCCCGCGGTGGTGGCGGTGTTTCGCCGGTACCAGAACGAGATCAGCGCGTATGAGGCAAAGCCGACGAATGCCCAACCCACGACGAGCAGGACGAAGTTCCCTGCCAGGACCAGGAGCAGCATCGAAAAGACGAAGAAGTTGAGATAGGCGAAGAACCGCGCGTAGCCCTCATCAGAGACCATGTAGGCGGTCGCATAGAGGTGGATCAGCATCGAGACGCCGCTGACGACGAGGCACATGAGGACCGAGAGCGGGTCGGTCAGGATCCCGAGCTGGATGTCCAGGCCGACCGACGTCGCGTAGTCCCAGGCGGACGAGGTGAGCTGGCGGGCGTCCTCGGGCTCGCCCAACAGGACCACGAACGCGCCGATCGCGCTTGCGAAGGACAGGGCGATCGCCCCGGTACCGATGATGCCGGCGGTGCGACCGCTCCAGTGGCGGTGCCCGAGGCCGATCAGGATCGAGCCCGCAAGCGGGAAGAGGAGGACGAGCCAGGAGAAACCGGTTGCGCTCATCCCCTGAGACCTCGGAGCTCATCCACGTTCAGCGGCAGACGGCGACGGAACATCGCGACGATCAGGCCGAGGCCCACGACTACCTCGCATGCGGCGACGACCATCACCACGAGCGCGAAGATGTGCCCATCCTGAGTGCCGGTCGAGCGGGCGAAGGCGAGCAGAGCCAGGTTCCCCGCGTTCAGCATCAGTTCCAGGCACAGGAGGATGACGAGCGGGCTACGCCGCAGCAGGACTCCGGCCGCGCCGATTGCAAACAGCATCGCGGAGAGGACGAGGTACCACTCAACCGCCAACGCGCGCCACCTCCTCCGCTCCGCGCTTGCGGGCGGCAAGGACCACTGCGCCCACCGCGGCTATCAGGAGCAGGATCGAGGCTGCTTCGAAAGCGATGAGAAAACGCTCGAGCATCAGGGTCCCGATCGCCTCCGGCGAGCCGAAGCCGAGCGGGATCGTCGGGCCGTCCTCTCCGATCGCCCGGAGTCCCGTGCCGAGGATCGCGATCGACAGTTCGACGAAGAGGGCGGCCGCGATCAACGGCGCCAGGAACCTCTGGCCCGTAATCGGCTCCCACTCCGGCTCCTCGACGCCGCCCACGTAGGCCGCGACGAAGACGTAGAGCACCATTACGGCCCCCGCGTAGACCACAACCTGGGCGGCGGCGATGAACTCAGCGTGCAGCGTCAGGAAGAGGCCGGCGAGCGCAACGAGGTGCACGACCAGAGCAAGCACGCTGTAGAAGGGGTTCTTCAGCGCAACGACGGCGATCGCGCCGCCAAGGGCGCCGATCGCTCCGGCGAAGAACACCACCTCTTCCATCGGCCAGCATCCTATTGGCGATGGCCCCCCGGGTTGTGCGGGGCCGAGGGCGGTCCTTGGCCTGCCGGGGCGCCGCCTCCATGCGACCGCACGCACGGACATCCATGTCCTTGCTGATACCCCCGTCAGACCAAGAAGCCGCCCCCGGCCTACGCCTCGCCGGCCAGCTCTTCGATCGCGTCCACGACGACGTCGGGGGCCTCGACCTGCGGTGTGTGGCCGATCCCCTCGAGCAGCATGATTTTCGCGTGGGGGAGCATGTCGCCCAGGATGCGGGCTCCGGCAGGCACGCACAGCCGGTCGCGGTCGCCCCAGATGACGGTTACCGGGACCTCAATCGCGTCGGCGTCGAAAGGATTCTCGAGGTCAGGCCTGATGCGCTTCGCGTAGTCGATCCGCTCGCGGATCACAGGGCGCTCGACGTTATAGCGCGTGAAGCGGTCCACCACCTCCTGGCCGATCGAAGCCGGATCGCCGAAGGCGAGAGCGCGGTAGAGGCGGCCGACAACGCTGCGGGTGACAGCAGGCGGCACGGGAGCGGGCATGCCGATGATCTGGGAAACAGCGGGGATCCGGTCGGCCGAGAAGAAGAGGGGCGCCATCTTTATGCCCGCCGGGCCGATCGGGATCACCCCGGCGATCGGGAGGTCGCGACGCTCGGCCAGACGAAGCGCCACCCAGCCGCCCAGGGAGTTGCCCACGACAACCACCTTGCGTTTGGTGCGCTCGGCGGCCTGGAGAACGGCCTCTTCGGCAAAGTCGGCCAGCTGGTCCAGCACGTTGCCGGGGCCAAGCGGCGGCGCGACGCCGAAGCCCGGCTGGTCGTAGGCGATCGCGGCACGATCGATCGCAGCGAGACGCTCGAGCACGGCGAGCCATGTCTCCGCGTTGTCGAGCCAGCCATGGAGAAGCACCGCCGGCGCTCCGTGGCCGCGGGTGCGGATCATCCGGGTCGCCACGCCGTCGAGCTCCAGGCGCGCGCGATCGAGCCTTGGTGCGGGGGGCGGCGGCGCCGCGCGCTCGTCGCCCCCCTGGTCGCCTAAACGGATCGCAGGGCTCACGCCGCCGCCTCCATACGCAGGAAGCGCTCGATGCACTCGACGACGCGGGCCGTGCGAAGCGAGGGGAATATGTCGAAGGCGTGTTCGGCGCCCGGCATCTCGACGTAGAGCACCGCGTTACGTGAGACGTCCTCGAGGCGCTTGGTGAACGCACGGGCATCCTCGACCGGGACCAGCGAGTCCTGATCACCGTGGAAGATCAGAAACGGCGGCGCATCCTCTGTCACCCGGTGCGTGGGTGAGACGTCCCGGTAGAGCTGGGGCGCCTCGGTGATCGTCTGCTTCAGGACGACCTTCTCGAAGAGCCAGTCACGGAGGTGCGAATAGGTGTCGAGCGCCTCGAAGTCGTAGATGCCGTAGAAGGGAACCGCCGCCATTACCGATGTGTCGGCGTCTTCGAAGCCGGGCTGAAGCGAGCGGTCGCCGGACGTGAGCGCCGCCAGCGCGCAGAGGTGCCCTCCCGCCGAGCCGCCGGTGATGGCGACCCGGTTCGGGTCGACCCCGTACTCGTCGGCATGCTCGCGGACCCAGGCGATGGCCCGCTTGACGTCGATCACGTGCTCCGGAAGGGTCGCCCGGGGGCTGAGGCGGTAGTCGACGTTGAAGCCGACCCAGCCGTTCGAGGCCAGATGGTTGAGGAGAGGGATGCCCTGCTCCGAGCGCGACCCGAGAATCCAGCCGCCCCCGTGCACCTGAACGACGGCGGGCAGGAGCCCGCCCTTCGGCGCCCCCTCGCGGGAGCGGTAGACGTCAAGCCGGACCCGGCGCCTGTCCTCGCGGTAAAAGACGACTCCGCGGTCGACCTTGACCGAGCCCGCGCGGAGCATGAGGAGCGGGAACCAGAGGTGGCTCTTGGGAAAGCGCGATTCTGGCGGCTCGCCCGGAATCTCCTCCCGGAGCTCGGCCTCGATGGCGCGGGTCGTCTTCACGGCGAGCCAGGCGAAACGGACTTCGGCGAGGAGGATCAGCGCGAACGCGACCGCCGCGACCTTGCCGAAGGTGGTGTCGGTCACCCCGAAGCCCAGGAGGAGAGCGATCAGCACCGCGAGGATCACGATGTACTGGAAGGCGAACTCCCGTGCCAGGAACCGGACGATCCATCGCCAGACGCGCAGTACCAGCACCGGCGGCGCACCGAGGCGCAGCAGCGCAGAGATCCTGCGCAGGAAGGCAAGCGCTGCAGGCACGACCCGAGCCTACGAAAGACGCTGGACAGGAGCGGCGCAAGCGGCGCTCGGTTTACATAGGCTCGGCGAAAATCAAGGGGGGACGACAAGGTCTAGGAGGCGGACGTAGGGGTAAGCGAACAGCCACGGGGCGTGATAGCTCGTCGTGGGCTGATCAGCCGGATTGAGGACGGGCTCGATCGTGGATCGGTGCTGATGGTCGCCGGTGCCGGCCACGGGAAGTCGACCGTGCTCGACGCGTCGTTGGAGGCGGGCGACCGCGTGGTGGCCCGCCTGCGACTCGGCGTGGCGGATGCCTCGCCCGGCTACCTCCTCAATCGGCTGCTCGCTTCTCTTCGCTCCGCGATGCCGGGTCTGGTCGATGAGCTGGCCGACCGGGTGATGCTCGCGAGCGAGCCCGTCGATCTGACGGCAGCACGCCGGCAGCTCGTCGCGCTGCTGGACCGGCTCCTGTCGGATCCCCTGGTGATCGTTTTCGATGGCGCAGAGGTACTCGCCGACTCTCCGGACGCTCTCGACATCGTCCAGGACCTGCTCGAAGCCGATGGCCGCTACCTGCGCATAGCCATCGCCTCACGCCGGCCACTTCCACTCCGGCTCGCCAAGCTCCGGGTCACAAAGGGATTGCTCGAGCTCTCAGAGCTGGACCTTGTCTTCAATGCCGAAGAGATCGCTGCAGCGATTCAGACGGAGACGGGTCGAATGGCGACCGAGCGGGAAGTCGAGCTGGTCGCTTCGGCTACCGAGGGCTGGGCCCTGGGCGTGGCGCTGGCAGTGCGCGCAGACACCGACGCCAGCCCGGCCCTCTCGTCCCCGCGTGATCTGTACGGGTTTCTCGAAGAGGAAGTGATGGGCAATCTCGAGCCGGATTTTCGCGATGCCCTCACAGAGCTGAGCATCGTCGACGAGCTCGATGCGACGCTCTTGGCGGTTCTCGGCGCCCCATCGTCCCTGGGTGAAAGGATCAGCGCGCTCGGCCTCCCCGCACAGCGCTCCAACGGAGCGATCCGCCTTCACCCTCTGTTTCGCGAGTTTCTGCGCGATCGCCTCGAAAAGGAGATTTCTCCTGAGCGACTGCTGGAGCTTCGGCGCTCCGCGGCGGAAGGGCTCGAGGCATCAGGACGGGGTCGGGAAGCGGTTGACCACTGGATCGCGGCCGGCGCCGCTGAGGCGGGTGCAGCGGTCGCGAGGGAGGGAGCGGTCCTCGTGCGCTCTGCACCCGAGGTGGTGTCGGGGTGGCTCGACCGCCTTCCAGAGTCGGGGCAGGATCCCGCACTGGCAACCCTCCGCGGTCAGTTGGCGCTGGCCAGTGGGCAGCTTTCCGAGGCAGACGCATTGCTCGAGGCGGCTGCGGTCGCCCATCGGAAAGCCGGGAATGCGGCGGGCGATTGGTCTGCCCGGTTCCAGCGGACGCTCGCCTTCTACTTCAAGGGTGACCACGAAGCTGTGGGTGCGGTAGCGGACGGTTTCGACCCGGCGAACCCCGAGTCCGCTCATCCGGTTGCACTCGCCACGGCCCTTTACGCCGCTGGAGGGCTTGCCGCCTACTGCCGCTTCGACGAGTCGCGAGACATCGCAGAGCTCGCTGCCGGGCACCCCGCGTTCGAGGTGATGGCACCCCTGGACGCGATGCGCCAGTTCTATGTCGACCACCCGGCCGGCCGCCTGGATGTGTCCCTGGCACGGATCAAGCGAGCGGTGGAGGCGCTGGAGCCGGTCGATCCACTTGGGCAGATGCCCTACCTGCTTGTCGCAGGCGCGAGGCTCGTGGAGGACCAGGGCCGAAGGAACGAGGCCCTCGAGTGGTGGCGGCGCGCGGCGACCGTTGGCGAGGAGGGTGGTCAGGCCCTGATCGCAACCTCCGCGCGCGCGTGGCTGGCGGTTGGGTTGGCGAGGCTGGGCTCGCCCGTCGACGCAGCGCTCGAGCTCGCTCTCGCACGCCAAGTTCAAGTCGCGGGCTGGCGCCGATACGACCTCGAAGCCGCAGACGCCGCGATTGCCGCGTACCGGGGGGACAGGGAGCTTGCCCTGTCGGCAGCAAACCGGGCAGTGGAGATGGTGCAGGGAGGTCCACCTGCCGAGCTCGTCTGGATGGCGACGACGATCGCTCCCCTCCTGAGCCGTGTGGGGCTGGACGGGCGGGCCCTCGAGGTGGTTGATGCGTCGTTGTCCTCAATCGACGCGCTGAGCGCTGGAGCCGATCTGTACTGGAGTACCCGGCTCCTCGTTCACCGCGCGTGGCTCCGCGCCAGGACCGGGAATCTCAGAGGATCCGACGAGGACCTCGCGCGCGCCTTCGCGGCCGGCGAGGACATGCGGTGGATCGCGAGGAGCGACTGGCCGCAACTAAAACCCCTCGTCTGGTCGGGCCTGGAGCGCAAGTCTCTGCAGCCGCAAACCACCGTAGCGGTGATCCACTCGGCGTGGCCGGAAGGTGAGCCCTTCGCGGACCTGCTCGCCCATCCCGTCGCGGAGGTCCGGCTCGCGGTGCTCCCCCAGCTGGCCACGTCGGGAGACCCTCGCACTGCTCGCCGGGTCTCCGCACTCGCGAGCGATCCGAGCCCTGAGGTGAGGGAGGCCGCCGCCGCGATGCGTCGTCAGATGAAGCTGGCTCCGCCACCTCCGCTCACGTGCCGCACCCTCGGCCGATTTGAGCTGAGAAGGAGCTCCTGGGTGGTCGAGCCGGATGCCTGGGAACGGCCTGCGGCCGCGCGCCTCGTTCGATTTCTCCTCGTCCATCGCGATCAGGCGATGCCGGAGGAAGAGCTGTTCGAGGCGCTGTGGCCCGGCAAGGACGCGGTGAGCGCCCGAAGAGCTCTGCAGGTGGCTCTCTCGCGCGCCCGCGCTGTGCTCGACCAGCCCGACGCGCAGGTGAGCCATCTCGAGGTCGTCGAGAGGACCTACCGGTTGCGCCTTTTCGAGGGGGATCTGCTCGATGCCGAGCAGTTCTCCGACCTGGCGAGGAAGGCTCTCGAGGAAACCGGGCCCGCGCGGCTCTCGCTGCTTGAGATGGCCGTCCGCATGTGGACCGGCGAGCCGCTTCCCGAGGACCGATACGAGGATTGGGCGATCCCATGGCGCCGTGGCCTGATCGACCGCTATCTGAGCGTCCTGGCAGAGCTCGCCCGCGAGCGAGTGGGTCGCGACGATCCGATCGGCGCGATCAGGGCCCTGGAGCGGCTGGTGGCATTGGATCCGCTGCACGAGGACGCCCACCGGGCGCTGATGAGCGCCTACGCCCGGACCGGGCGACGCGCCGAAGCGCTTCGTCAGTACCTCGAATGCCGTCGTTCACTCATCGAAGAGTTGGGGATAGAGCCGTCCGAGGCGACCTCGCAGCTCCAAGGCAGGATCCTGGCCGGCGCAGCGGTGTAGTAAGCCCGCGGTGAGAATCCGGTGAGCGCCCGTCCCTACGGTGCGCGGCAATGGATCCATCGCGCCATACGTTCGTCCTCACGGTCCGCGGGCCGGAGCAGCTTCCGGTCCTCGAGGACACGGCAACGCGCGAGTCGGTCGCCATCGAGCTCGCCGAGGTGGCGCCCCAGATCGAACGGTGGCTGAATGCGGGCGACGCTGCCACCGATCCGGCTCTGAAGGCAGAGGAACCGTCGTGAAATCTCGGCGCCGGGCCGCAGGCGTCGCCGCGGTTATTGCCGCGACCGTGCTTTCGATCGACGTAGCCACGGCGCAGGAACCTCCGCTCGAGCTCGTAAAGGACATCCACCCTGAGTCGAGCAATCCAGGCTCCCTCGTCAAGTTCGACGGCAAGCTGTACTTCGCCGCGTCGAATGTCATCCATGGAAGGGAGCTCTGGAAGAGCGACGGCACGGGCGCGGGGACGAGTCTCGTATCGGATATCGAGGCTGGGTCGGCCAGCAGTTCTCCGTCCGACCTTTATCCCCTCGGGACCGAGCTGTTCTTCTCTGCAATCCGGCTTTCCACGGGCGGCGGCGGCCGGGAGCTCTACAAGAGCACCGGAACCGGGGCGGAGCGCTTTCAGGACATCGAACCAGGCGGCCCTTCGAGCGACCCTGCGGGATTCACCGAGGTGGGGGGGAAGCTGTTCTTCTCTGCGCGCCGCAGCTCGCACGGCCGGGAGCTTTACGTTCGGTTGCCTGGCATGCAGGGCGCTACAGAGGTCAAGGACATCTTCCCAGGCGCTTCGAGCGGCGCACCGGTGGGGCTGACGAGCGCCGGCGGCAAGCTCATCTTCTCTGCGGTCACTGCCAGCGGGCGCGAGCTCTGGTTCAGCGATGGCAGCGAATCGACGGCGACACCAACATCCGGCCTCGATATCAATCCGGGGTCGGCCTCCTCGAATCCAAGCGGCCTCACGAATTCCAACGGCATCGTCTTCTTCGCAGCAACCGAGCCAAGCACTGGAACCGAGCTCTGGACCACGAATGGCACTGAGGCCGGCACCACGCGAGTGAAGGACATCGCCGCGGGGACGGGCTCGAGCTCCCCGACGGGCCTAACCAAGGTTGGCAACCAGATGTACTTCGCTGCGGCGTCTGACAGCGCGAGCGGCGTAGAGCTTTGGAGGAGCGATGGGTCGACCATCGGAACCCGCAAGGTCACCGAGATTCATCCAACGGCAGGCAGCAGTCCGAGCAACATCACGGATGTCGGCGGCGTCGCCTACTTCAGTGCCGACAATGGGACCGGAGGCCGTGAGCTCTGGCGGAGCGATGGCACAGCCGACGGAACTCAGATGGTGAAGGACATCAACCCTGGAGCCGGCTCTTCCAGTCCGACCGGCATCGTGAACCTCGGTGGCACCGTGTTCTTCTCCGCTGACGATGGCGTCAGTGGACCCGAGCTCTGGCGGAGCGATGGAACCAGCGCAGGGACGCAGCGCGTGTCAGATCTGAACCCCGGCGCTGCTGCGAGCTCTCCGGGAAATCTGACCCTGGTCGACGGCCGCCTCTTCTTCACGGCAACCAACTCCGAGACTGGCAGGGAGCTTTACGCGGGCAGGCCGGTGGCTTCGCCCTCGCCTGCCGCGACGGTGTTCCCGGCCACGCCGACCGGGCTCCAGAGCCAGACGCGGCGAGTCACGATCTCGGCCGCCGGCGCGGCTGAGCTGGTCACCGGCTCCCTGTCGATCCAGGGGGCTCAGAACAACGAGTTCTCGATCGTCGACCAGAACTGCTCGAGCCGCACGCTTTCGCCGTACCGGACGTGCACCGTCGACATCCGCTTCCAGCCCACGTCTCTGGGGACGAGGAGCGCCGAGCTTCGGCTGTCTTCCAACGACCCCGGGTCACCTCTGGTGGTTCAGCTTTCGGGCCAGGGCGTCTCGCCCGACGCAACTCCGCCCGAGACGACCATCACGGCGGGCCCGACCGGAGCGACGGCCTCGACCAGCGCGAGCTTCACCTACGAGTCGAACGAAACCAACTCGGAGTTCCGCTGCAGGCTGGACGGCGGCGCCTTCGAGGTGTGCTTCCTGCCTCAGATCTACGCCGGGCTCTCCCAGGGCCAGCACACGTTCGAGGTCTACGCGATCGATCCGTTCTCGAATGCCGATCCAACCCCGGCAACCCGCACCTGGACCGTCGACTCGATCGCCCCGACCACGTCGATCACCTCGAACGATCTCGAGTTCACCAACGATTCGACCCCGACTGCCACGTTCGATTCCGGTGAGCAGGGCGTGACGTTTGAGTGTCGCTACGGCGCCCAGGCTTTCGCGGCTTGTTCCGGTCCGGGCGCCTCGCACACGCCTGCTGCCGCTCTTTCGGAGGGCACGCATGTGTTCCAGGTCCGAGCAAAGGACGCTGCGGGAAACATCGACTCGTCCCCTGCCGAGGACTCCTTCATCGTCGACACGGTCGCTCCCGGTACCGAGATCGACACGGGCCCGCGAGCCGGCGAGGAAAGCGACGATTCGACGCCGTCCTTCACATTCTCTGATGCCGGCGGGCGCGTTGCGAGCTTCGAGTGCCGCTTCGATTCGCAGCCGTTTGCCGCTTGTTCTGGGCCCCGCAACTCCCACACGCCCGAGACGCCGCTTTCCGACGGGCCCCATAGTTTCGAGGTCCGCTCGATCGACTTCGCAGGGAACGTGGACCCCACTCCTGCTTCGCGGAGCTTCACGATCGACACCAGCGGACCGCAGTCGACGATCACTTCCGGGCCTGCGGACGGCACCACGATCAACACCCGGGCCGTCGAGTTCGGGTTCACCTCGGACGACGGCACCCGGTTCGAGTGCTCTATCCGGGGTGACGACCGCTTCGAATCATGCGAGTCACCGGTTGCCTATGACCTCGACGAAGGCGAGTGGCGCTTCCAGGTCCGCGTGATCGCTCCAGACGATGAGGTCGAAAGAGAGCCCGAGTCGCGAACCTTCACGATCGACTCGACCCCCCCGGACACATCGATCGCCTCGGGCCCCAGCGGGCCGACCGCGGACTCGACGCCCAGCTTCACCTTCACCTCGGATGACGCGTTCGAGTTCGAGTGCCGGATCGACGCGGGCGAGTTTGGGCCCTGCTCGGGTCCCGGCGACGCCCACACGCCGGCGTCGCTCCCCGATGGCCCGCACACCTTCGCCGTCCGCGCGATCGATGCCGCCTTAAACCAGGATCCCGACCCCGCGACGCGATCGTTCACCGTGGACACGACGGCGCCCCAGACGACTCTCGGCGCCGCACCGTCCGCGACCAACGACACCACTCCGACCTTCACCTACTCGTCCGAGGCTGGGGCGACGTTTGCCTGCAGCCTCGACGGCGGCCCCTTCCAGGCGTGCTCGTCCGAAGGGTTCACTGCGCCGACCGCGCTCTCCGAAGGCGCCCACAGCTTCGAGGTCCGCGCGTCCGACTCCGTCTCGAACACGGACCCGTCGCCGGCGCGCTCCGACTTCGTCGTGGATGTCACGAGCCCGAACGCCGCGATGGAATCCGGTCCGGCCGGCCCTACGCCGGATGCGACACCGACGTTCACCTACTCGTCCGCAGACCCGACGGCGGAGTTCGAATGCAGGATCGACACGCAGGCCTTCGCGCCTTGCGGGACCTCTGGCTTCACGCCGAGCACTCCGCTTGCCGACGGAGCACACACATTCGATGTGCGTGCGGTAGACCCCGCGGGCAACCGGGACGGGACGGTGGCCTCGCGCAGCTTCCGGGTCGACACGGTCGCGCCCGTCACGACGATTGGGACGGGACCCTCCGGACCCGTATCGGATTCCACCCCAACGTTTACATTCAGCTCAAACGAGCCCGGCTCGAGCTTTGAGTGTTCCCTCGACGGAGGCGAGTTCAGCGGCTGTGGCACGCCACAAAGCGCGCCGCCTCTGGATGACGGTGCACACACCTTTCGCGTTCGAGCTACCGATGCTGCGGGCAACACCGAAGTCAGTGCGGCAGAGCGGAGCTTCACGGTCGACACCGCCGCGCCCGAGACGACGATTACGGCGGGCCCGGTGGGCTCGACCTCCGACACGACTCCGAGCTTCGCGTTCGAATCCTCCGAGCAGGGCACGACATTCGTCTGCAAGATCGACATCGGAGCGTTCTCACCCTGCTCGGGCCCGGGCGCGAACCACACCGCGCCAAGCCCTCTGAACAACGGCCCCCACACCTTCCAGGTGAAGTCGATCGATGCCGCCGGGAACGAGGATCCGAGCCCCGACACGCTGACCTTCAACGTCGAGGCGACACCCACCGACACGACTCCGCCCGAGACGACCCTCGGCTCATTCAAGAAGAAGACGACCGATCGCACCCCCACCTTCAAGTTCACGAGCGAAGCCGGTGCGATCTTCAACTGCAAGGTCGACCAGGGCGCCTACGCGCCGTGCACCTCGCCATACACCACGAAGAAGCTGAAGTACGGCAAGCACACGGTCTCCGTCTTCGCGATCGACGGGGCCGCCAACGCGGACCAGAGTCCGGCGACGGCGACTTTTACCGTGAAGAAGAAGCGATGATCAAGGGTGTACGGAATGAGAGCCCTTAGACCGTCACTCGGCATCTTGACGGGACTCGTCTTGCTCGTTGCCCTGCCAGCCTCGGCAGCGGCGCAGGCAGGAGTCGAGACGAGCATCGACTCTGGGCCCAGCGGGCCGACGAGCGACGCGACGCCGACCTTCACCTTCTCCTCGCCGGAGCCAGGCGCGACGTTCGAGTGCCGCTTCGACGCCCTGCCGTTCGGAGCGTGCTCCGGACCCGGAGCCACGCACACGCCGGCCGAAGAGCTGGAGGACGGATCTCACACCTTCGAGGTCCGCGCGAGCGATACCGTAGGCAACGCCGATCCCACACCAGCGTCACGGTCGTTCGTCGTCGACACGCATCCGCCGGTGGCCACGATCGACTCTGGGCCCAGCGGAACCACGCGTGGTTCGCTGCCGACCTTCGGGTTCTCCTCCTCGGAGGGTGGGCAGGCCTTTGAATGCCGATTCGACTCGCAGTCATTCGGTGTATGTTCGGGTCCGGGCCGAACGCACACGCCCACCATTCCTCTCGCGGACGGGAGCCACACCTTCGAGGTCCGGGCCGTCGATGCTGCGGGAAATCGCGGCGTAGTCACGGCGACCAGGAGCTTCGAAGTGATCCGCCTGCGCTTCCGGCAGAGGACCCATCCCACCGGGGGTGGCCTGCCGACAGCCATCGAGACGGCCGACTTCAATGGCGACGGTGACCCGGACCTCGCCGCGACCAATTTCTTCTCGGACATCGTCTCCATTCATCTGGGGGCTTCGGGCGACAGCTTCCTCCCAGCCGCAAGCGTCGCCGTAGGCCCGAGGCCCCATCAGCTCGAGATCGGCGATTTCAACGGCGACTCCGACCCCGACATTGCGACCGCGAACGTCGTTGGCGCGTCCGTATCCATACTTATCGGCGGGCCGGGAGCCACTTTCACGCGGGCCGATGTACAAATGCCCGAAACGCCATACGACGTCGGGATAGCGGACTTCAACGCCGACGGGGATCCGGACCTGGTGTCCTCAAGCGCAGGAAGCTTTGTTCACGTGCGGCTCGGCGCCGCCGGGAACACTTTCGCCCCGGCTACGTCCTACGCCGCGGGGAGTGTTCCGGAGCATCTCACGACAGGCGACTTGAACGGGGACTCCGATCCAGACCTGGCGGTCACTAATCTCGGTTCAAACCGCGTGTCTGTCCTTTTTGGGGGCGCGGGCGGGTCATTCGGTTCCAGGGTGGAAATCCCGGTCGGGACCAACCCGAACGAGGTCGTAGTTGCTGAGCTAAACGGCAACTCGTCCCCGGACCTCGCCGTGACGAACTACGGCTCGAACACCGTGTCGGTCATCCCGGGGGCGGGGGGCGGCAGCTTTGGCGCGCGCACCGACTACCGCACAGGTGTCATGCCTTGGGGCCTCGCGGCGAGCGACCTTGATGGTGACGCCGACGCTGATCTTGCCGTGACGAACCGCAACTCGAACTCGGTGTCGGTCCTGCTCGCATCGCCCGGGGGGCGCTTCGACTCGCGAGTTGACTTGTTTCTCTTCTCCGGGAACGCCCCCGTTGGCGTGGCCTCCGCCGACTTCGACGGCGACGGCGACCGCGACCTCGGCCTGGCATCGGAGTCCAGCCAGGTCACGACTCTCGTGCGCGATCGCATCCCACCCGATACCGCGATCACTTCAGGTCCGGACGGTCCGACGAATGACTCCACCCCGACCTTCACGTTCTCGGCCGAAACGGGATCCTCCTTCCAGTGCCGCATCGATGCGCAGGCCTTCGCAGCCTGCAACGGGTTCGGGGCCTCCCACACGCCGTCTGCTCCGCTCGCCCCTGGTCCACACACGTTCGAGGTGCGGGCGACGGATTCGGTCGGGTTCGCAGAAGAAGTGCCCGCCTCACGGTCTTTCGAGGTCGATCTCGAGGACCCCGAAACCACGATCGAGGCGGGCCCGGAGGGTCCCAGCCAGGATTCGACTCCGACATTCACATTCGCATCGAACGAGCCGGGCTCGGCGTTTGAGTGCCGGTTCGATTCCGAAGCGTTCGCGGCGTGCTCTGGCCCGGGTCAAAGCCACACCCCGGCGGAGGCTCTCGCTGACGGCGGGCATACGTTCGAGGTGCGGGCGACCGACCGTGCAGGCAACGCAGACGACTCTGCCTCCGCTCGCGCCTTCTCCGTAGACACCCAGGCCCCCGATACTGAGATTCAGAGTAGTCCCGACGGTCTCACCAATAGTGCCTCTCCTGCGTTCACTTTTTCGTCGGAGGCCGGCGCGAGCTTTCACTGCCGGTTCGACTCCGAGGAGTTCGCAGCATGCTCCGGCCCGGGCGCGAGCCATTCGCCGCCAACTCCCCTCTCCGAAGGCCCTCACACCTTCTCGGTCCGTGCGGTTGACGCCGTTGGCAACCCCGATCCGGACCCGGCAACCCGTGCTTTCACGGTGGACACGCTCGCCCCCCAGACCACCTTGGGGTCCGCGCCGGCCGCTACGAACGACGCCACTCCTACGTTTACCTACACGTCCGAGGCGGAAGCGGCGTTCACGTGCAGCCTCGACGGTGGCACCTTCGAGGCTTGCCCCGCCCAGGGATTCACCGCCTCGGCCCCGCTTGACGACGGGGATCACGCCTTCCGGGTCCAAGCGACTGACGCTGCCGGAAACACGGATCCCACCCCCGCCGAGCACAACTTCACGGTCGACACGGCCGCGCCCGAAACGACGATCACGGCGGGCCCGGTGGGCTCGACCTCCGACACGACTCCGAGCTTCGCGTTCGAGTCGACTGAACCCAATACGACATTCGTCTGCAAGATCGACATCGGAGCGTTCTCACCCTGCTCGGGCCCGGGCGCGAACCACACCGCGCCAAGCCCTCTGAACAACGGCCCCCACACCTTCCAGGTGAAGTCGATCGATGCCGCCGGGAACGAGGATCCGAGCCCCGACACGCTGACCTTCAACGTCGAGGCGACACCCACCGACACGACTCCGCCCGAGACGACCCTCGGCTCATTCAAGAAGAAGACGACCGATCGCACCCCCACCTTCAAGTTCACGAGCGAAGCCGGTGCGATCTTCAACTGCAAGATCGACAACGGCGCCTACGCGCCGTGCACCTCGCCGTACACCACGAAGAAGCTGAAGTACGGCAAGCACACTGTCTCCGTCTTCGCGATCGACGAGGCCGCCAACGCGGACCAGAGTCCGGC
>CAVRJK010000002.1:0-962500 GCA_963721645.1 uncultured bacterium
AAACGACACGATCAACGGAACGCCGAACAGCGACCTGATCAAAGGCGGCGGCGGCAACGACACGATCGACGGCCTTGGCGATAGCGATTGCTTGTTCGGCCAAGGTGATAACGACAAGATCAAGGGCAAGGCCGGCAACGACATCATCCGCGGCGGGTCTGGTAAGGACAAGCTCAGCGGCGGCAAGGACAAAGACAGGATCAATGCTGGCGATGGCGCCGACGTGATGAAGGGCGGCAAGGACAACGACAGGCTCAGGGGCGGTGAAGGCAAGGACACGTTCAAGTGCGGCAGTGGCAACGACATCGCCATAGCTCAGCGCAAGGACAAGGTCAACAAGGATTGTGAGACGGTCCGCTACCAGTAGCGCCAGTCTCGAACCCGTTTAGAAGGAGGCCGCGCAACTTGCGCGGCCTCTTCGCGTTCCACTACTAATTACCTCTCAACTAACCGAAGGGATTCACTTGTCAGTACGTACGAAGCACGCGACTGCCGTAGCGCTAGGAGTGTTTGCAGCGGGCGCGTTCATCCTGCCGACATCAGCGTCGGCAGGCGGCGGACCATCAACTCTCACCGTCAACGACAACGCAGCAGGCGCAGGGCCCGCGGGCGCGGATTGCGCGGATGCCGACTTCGCGTCGATCCAGGATGCGATTGACGCGTCCTCGACAGACGGCACCGTTCTCGTCTGCGCCGGGCAGTACCCGGAATCGGTTCAGGTCGACAAGACGCTGACCCTGAACGGCGCCAAGGCCGGCGTCGACGCACGCTCGCGCTCCGGCGCAGCAGGCGAGTCGGTGATCACCGCTGACGAGCCCAACGAGGGTGGAGTCAACCTGGGGGCCAACGGGATCACCGTGGACGGCTTCGTCATCGCTGACGCAGCTGACCCGGCGATCGGCGCAGGTATCGGCATGCCGGCCTCGTTCGGCAACCAGACGGTCACGAACAACGTGGTCTCCGACAACACGATCGGCATCTCGGCGAACAACCTCGCCGGCTCGCCGTCGACGATCTCGAAGAACAAGTTCGAGGCCAACAACGTCGCGGGCGCCGCGGCGGGCAACGCCATCTACGGCGACTCGAACGTCGACGATCTGACGATCTCGCAGAACTCGTTCTCAGATCAGCAGAACGCATCGATCCTGTTCGCCGCGGTTGACACCTCGACCGTGCAGAACACGAACGTCTCGATCACCGGCAACACGTTCAGCGGTGACAAGGGGAACCCGAGCCACAACGAGCTCCGGGTGCTTCTGCTCGCAACGCAGGGGACGATCTCGAACAACACGTTCGAGAACATGAACAACAACGCGATTCAGCTCGCCGACGGCAACGATGGAATCACCGTCTCGGGCAACACGATCGAGGACAGCGGGTTCGCTGCCGTGCGCGTGACCGATTTCGGTGGCGCAGGCGAGAACTCGAACATCACCGTCACAGGCAACACGCTGACCGGCGGCGACAGCGCGATCAATGTGGCCCCTGACGGCCTCTCGGGCGCGCTGACCGCGTCGGGCAACCGGATTGTCGGCAACACGACCGGCATCCTCATGAACGACGCCGACGGCACCGTCAATGCGGCCAACAACTGGTGGGGCTGCAACGCAGGTCCTCCAAGCCCGGGCTGCGACTCGGTCGGTGGATCGGACGCCGCTGACGTCTCGACGGCGACGCCCCTGACCCTCTCGATCAACGCTCCGGCGAAGATCAAGAAGGGCAAGACCAAGACGATCACCGCATCGATCAACGGTGGCCCGTCCTGCCAGTTCCCGGACGGAACATCCGTTTCGTTCGCAACTGAGCGCGGAGTCCTGAGCGGGAGCACCGCTCTCACCCAGAGCTGTGCGGCGACCACGTCGCTCACGGCCAAGGGCAAGAAGGGCGCCGTGGTCGTTTCGGCGACACTCGACAACGAGACCGTGACCGACACGGTCGAGTTCAAGAAGAAGAAGAAGAAGTAGACGGACGAGGAGGGGTCAGACCCCTGCGGCGACGAGACGTTCGCTGCTGCGGATAGAGGGGTCTGACCCCAGGTGCGGCCCGGTCTCTACCAAGAGGCCGGGCCGCTATCCTTCGCGGCACCTCAGCGCTTCGGCGCAGAGGTCTTTTTTTCGAGAGGGGTCGGTTTTGCGGCCCCGTAGATGTAGAGGAGCACCCTGATGGCTCGCGGAGATGTCCGAATCGCTGTCACCCTCGCCTGCGAGGAGTGCAAGCGGAGGAACTACCAGACGAACAAGTCGCGGCGAAACACGCCGGACCGCGTTGAGATGCGCAAATACTGCCGTTGGTGCGGACACCACACACCGCACAAGGAAACGCGCTGAGCGTTCCCCGCGATTGTGGCCAAGTCCAGAGCACAGCGAAAGGCAGAGCAGCGTCGCCGCCAGGCGCGCGGTGAAACGCCTTCGAGCACGCCTTCGGATGCGCAGGCGCAGCACGACACCCAGGTCCCCGAGTCCGCGGACGTCGTCGAGGCCGAGCTCGCCGAGCGCGGCGTCGACCTGGACGAGCTGCGCGGCACCGAGCCCGAGCCCAAGGCACCCGCGCCGAGCCGCGGCGAAACCGCCCCGGCCGAGGACAAGTCGCTCACCCGCCGCGAGCAGAAGCGCATCGAGCGCGAACGCCGCGACGCGGCCAAGGCTTCGATCGAGCGCCGAAAGCCCCGCGAGGCAGCACCGCCGCCCAAGCGGGGCCGCGTCATGTCCTTCTTCGTCTCATGCGTCGCCGAGCTCCGCCGCGTCCAGTGGCCGACCCGGGAGACGCTCATCCAAGCTTCGGCCGTCACGGTCGTCTTCATCGCCGTTGCCGCCGCCTACCTGGGCGTCCTCGACGCCATCTTCAACTGGCTCATCCAGCGGATCATCTAGGTCCCGCGAGCACTAAACCCCCCGAAAGAGCTGATTTAAAGAATGTTTCGCTGGTACGTGATCAACACCTATTCAGGTCACGAGAACAAGGTCAAGAACAACCTCGAACATCGTGTCGACACGATGGGCGCCTCAGGACGCGTCCGCAGCGTCGTCGTCCCGACCGAGGAAGTCTCAGAGCTGAAGGACGGCAAGCGCGAGATGGTCTCCAAGCGCACCATGCCCGGCTACGTGCTGGTGAACATGGAGATGACCGACGACGCCTGGAACCTCGTCAAGAACACCCCCGGCGTCACCGGCTTCGTCGGCTCGCGCAACAAGCCCGTGCCGCTGTCGCAGCCCGAGGTCGACCGGCTCATGCACCGCGAGACGGCCGAGCGCCCGCGCGCCACGGCTCAGTTCGGCATGGGGGAGACCGTCAAGGTCATCTCCGGGCCGATGTCCGACTTCTCGGGCGAGATCGCCGAGATCAACGAGGACGCCCAGCGCCTCAAGATCCTCGTCTCGATCTTCGGCCGCGAGACCCCGGTCGAGGTCGGCTACGACCAGGTCAAGAAGGTCGCTTAGGGCTCTCCCTAAGCTGAAGAGCCCATGGCAAAGAAAGTCCTGACAATGATCAAGCTCCAGATCCCTGCTGGAGCAGCCAACCCGGCGCCGCCGGTAGGTCCCGCGCTGGGCCAGCACGGCGTGAACATCATGGACTTCTGCAAGGCCTTCAACGCGCAGACGCAGCCCGACGCGGGAACGATCATCCCGGTCGAGATCACGGTCTTCGAGGATCGCTCGTTCACCTTCATCACCAAGACGCCGCCCGCCGCCGTCCTTATCCGCGAAGCGCTCAACATCCCCAAGGGGTCCGGCGAGCCGCACGTCAACAAGGTCGGCAAGATCACCCGCGCCCAACTCCGCGAGATCGCGGAGCGCAAGATGCCCGACTTGAACGCCAACGATCTCGACGCCGCCTCGAACATCATCGCCGGCACCGCCCGGTCGATGGGCGTGGACGTGGCCGACTGATGGCCTCCAAGCGCTCCAAGCGATTCCGCGAGGCCCACGGCAAGGTCGATCGCGAGCGGGAGTACCCGCCCGCCGAGGCCATCGCGCTCTTGAAGGAGACTGCCGGCACGAAGTTCGACGAGACCGTCGAGCTCCACATCCGCCTCGGCGTGAACGTCCGCCACGCGGACGAGCAGCTCCGCGGCACCCTCGCGCTTCCGAACGGGCTCGGCAAGGACGTGACGATCGCCGTCTTCGCCGAAGGCGACGCCGCTCGCGCCGCCGAAGAGGCGGGAGCCGACCACGTCGGAGCCCAAGACCTCGCGGCCAAGGTCGAAGAGGGCTGGACAGGTTTTGACGTCGCCATCTCGACGCCCGCCCTCATGGGTCCGGTCGTCTCCAAGCTCGGCCGCGTGCTCGGCCCGCAAGGCAAGATGCCGAACCCCAAGGTCGGCACCGTCACCGACGACATCGCCAAGGCAGTAAGCGAGGCCAAGTCGGGCAAGGTCGAGTACCGCACCGACCGCCAGGCGATCGTCCACCTCGCGATCGGCAAGGCATCCTTCGAGGAGCGCGCGCTGCTCGAGAACTACGCCGCCGTGGTCGACGAGATCTTCCGCGCCAAGCCGGCCGCTTCGAAGGGCCGCTACATGCTCTCGGTCGTCCTCGCGACGACCATGGGCCCCGGCATCAAGGTCGACGCCGGATTCACGGGCGTCGCCGAGATCATGGGCACGCTCGAGGGCCAGGCCGCCGAGGCCGAGCCCGCTCTGGCCTGAGCCGCCGGCCCTCTTCCCACCGCGCGTAGGAATCGCGGGGCTATAGGCCCACCAAAGCTACGCGTGGCGCTTGGCGCTGGGAGGGCCGGCCCTCAAGTTCCGGCCGCTACACTCACCCGCCCACAACCTGCCCTCCGAAGACAGCTGGCCGGAAACTCGCTTTTCGTAACCCCAGCCGAGGTGGCGCCCGAAGAACGTCCTTCGAGCCCGCCTGCGTGCGGGCTTTTTTCATTCAAAAGAACAGAAAGACTTCATGAAGCGCGGAGAAAAATCAGCAGTGATCGACGAGCTCGCCGAAGACCTCGGTGCAGCTGAGGCGATCTTCGCCGTCGATTACAAGGGCATCAGCGTCCCGCAGGCTGCCGAGCTCCGCACGAAGCTCCGCGAGTCCGACGCGAAGTTCAAGGTCGTCAAGAACCGCCTCGCGAAACTTGCCGCCGAGAAGGCCGGCACCAAGGACATCGACGACCTGCTTCAGGGCCCGATCGCGCTCACCCTCATCAAGGGCGACGCGGTTGTTGCGGCCAAGACGATCACCACCTTCACCAAGGAGCACGAGGTGCTCGAGTACCGCGGCGGCATCATGGACGGCGCCCGGCTCGACTTCGAGAGCTTCCAGGCGATCGCGCGCCTCCCCGGCCGCGACGTCCTGCACGGCCAGCTCGTGGGCCTCGCGGCCAGCCCGCTGACCGGCCTGGTCACCGGCCTTTCCAACCTGATCTCCGGCTTGGGTCGCCAGCTCGCGCAGATCGCCGAGCAGGGCCTGGTCACCGGCGAGGCCCCGGCCGCCGAAGCGGCGCCCCCCGCCGAGGAGGAGGCTCCTGCCGAGGAAGCCCCCGCCGCCGAGGAGGAAGCCCCGGCTGAAGAAGCCCCTGCGGCTGAGGAGACCCCCGCGGCTGACGAGGCCCCGGCGGAGGAGACGCCCCCCGCTGAGGAGGAGGCCCCGGCCGCCGAAGAGGCGCCCGCCGAGCCCGAGGCAGAAGAGACTTCCGAGGCCCCAGAGGCCTCTGATGAGACCGAAACCAACGAGGAGCCGTCTGAGGATCCCGCGCCAGAGGGCGGGGAAACCGAGGAAGCGGATTCCACGGACGACACTCCCGAGGAGGAATAACAAATGGCAACAACCACAGAAGATTGGATCGAGGAGCTCAAGGGCATCTCGGTACTCGAGCTTTCCGAGCGCATCAAGGCGCTCGAAGAGGAATTCGGCGTCTCGGCGACCGCGGTCGCTGCAGCGGCACCTGCCGCAGGCGGCGGAGGCGACGGCGCAGCGGCAGAGGAAGAGTCCTCGACCGTCGACGTCATCCTCACCGGCGCGGGCGACAAGAAGGTCCCCGTGATCAAGGCCGTCCGTGCCGCTACCGGCCTGGGCCTCAAGGAGGCAAAGGCAGTCGTGGACGACGCTCCCCAGCCGGTCAAGGAGGGCATCGAGCGCGACGAGGCGGAGAAGCTGAAGGCCGAACTCGAAGAAGTCGGCGCCACGGTAGAACTGAAGTAATTCGCCACACGCAGTGCGCGGCCGGCGCGGACGCAGCTCGTTCGTCTAAGCGAGCTTGGGGAAGCCCAAGCGAGCCAGGCGGGCAGGCGAGGACGACGCCGGACACGCACTGCGGGCGCGATGGTGTATATTCATCGGTCGCGCCTGTTTCCGCGAACCTTGGCGGGTTCGCACCCATTTCGACCATCTGAGGAGTCGCCCAGTTGGCCAGAGCTCATGCTGCCCCTGTCACGCGGAGGTCATTTTCACGACTTCCGGAACCCTTCGAAGTACCGCACCTGATTGATATCCAGCGCCGCTCGTTCGAGGCTCTCACCTCGGATAAGGGGATGCTGCGCGAAACGATCGACGACATTTCGCCGATCGAGGACTACACCGGAAATCTTGCGATCGTCTTCGGCGACCTCCAGTTTGGAGAGCCGGCGAACACCGTGGCCGAATGCCGCGAGAAGGACGTGACGTTCTCGCGTCCCCTGAACGTCAAGGTCGCCTTCCAGAACCGGGAGACCGGCGAGATCCGCGAGCAGACCGTGTTCATGGGTGATTTCCCGTGGATGACCGAGCGCGGCACCTTCATCATCAACGGCACCGAGCGCGTCGTCGTGACGCAGCTCGTCCGCTCGCCGGGCGCCTATGTGATGGAGCCCAAGGATCGCGAGAAGCAGGTCTTCATCGCGAACCTCATGCCTTCCCGCGGGTCATGGCTCGAGCTGGAGATCGACAAGAAGGGCCTCGTCTTCGCGCGCATCGACCGCAAGCGCAAGCTGCCCGTCACCGTGCTTCTGCGCGCGATGGGCTACGAGACCGACGAGGAGATCCTCGCGCTGTTCGACAACTCCGTCTACATGCGGCACACCGTCGCCAAGGACACGGAGCCGACCCGCACCACCGAGGGCGCCCTCATCGAGCTGTTCAAGAAGCAGCGCCCGGGCGAGCCGCCGTCGGTTGACGCCGCCAAGGCGCTCCTGGAGCAGCTGTTCTTCGATCCCAAGCGCTACGACCTCACCAGGGTCGGCCGCTACAAGCTGAACGCGCGCCTCGACCTCGACGTCGACCTCGAGCACCGCACGCTCACCAAGGACGACATCGTCGCGCTGATCAAGGAGCTCGTCTCGCTGCCGAGGCTCCTCGGCGTGCCGGAGACGATCGACGAAGAGAATCCGATCAAGGACTACGCCGCCGAGGCGGTCACGTACTCACGTGAGCCCCTGAAGGACCATCTCGACGAGTACGAGCATTTCGGCAACCGTCGCCTCCGCACGGTCGGCGAGCTGATCCAGGACGCGTTCCGGGTCGGCCTCTACCGCATGGAGCGCGTCGTTCGCGAGCGCCTCACCACCGAGGACGCGGACGCGATCACGCCGCAGACCATCATCAACATCCGCCCCGTCGTGGCGGCGATGAAGGAGTTCTTCGGCTCGTCGCAGCTCTCGCAGTTCATGAGCCAGACGAACTCGCTCGACGGCCTCACGCACCGCCGCCGCCTGTCGGCACTCGGTGCCGGCGGTCTGACCCGCGAGCGCGCGCCCATCGAGGTTCGCGACGTGCACCCGACCCACTACGGCCGGATGTGCCCGATCGAGACGCCTGAAGGCCCGAACATCGGCCTGATCGGCTCGCTCTCCTCCTATGCGCAGGTGTCCGAGCACGGTTTCGTGACGACCCCCTACCGGATCGTCAAGGACGGGCTGGTCACCGACGAGGTCGTTCACCTCGACGCGACCCAGGAAGAGGAAAAGATCATCGCCCAGGCGTCGGCCGAGGTCGACCCGAAGACCCAGAAGCTCAAGGGCCCGCAGGTCTCCTGCCGTGTAGGCGAGGGCGAAGTGGGCCTCATGGCCCCCCGCGAGGTCGATCTGATGGACGTCTCGCCGACCCAGATCTGGTCGGTCGCGACGGCGCTGATCCCCTTCCTCGAGCACGACGATGCAAACCGCGCCCTCATGGGTTCGAACATGCAGCGCCAGGCCGTTCCGCTCCTGAAGACCGAGGCGCCGTTGATCGGCACCGGCATGGAGCGCCGAGCAGCCGTCGACTCGGGCGACGTCATCGTGACCGCCAACGCGGGCACGGTCGACTACGTCGATGCCGAGAAGGTCGTTATCTCGCACGGCAACAAGAAGGACGAGTACGACCTCGACAAGTACCGGCGCTCGAACCAGGGCACCCTGATCCACCAGACGCCGATCGTCAGCGTTGGCGACAAGGTCAAGGCCGGAGACGTCCTCGCGGACGGCTCGTCCACCTCTGGTGGAGAGATCGCCCTGGGCAAGAACTGCCTGGTCGCCTTCATGTCATGGGAGGGCTACAACTTCGAGGACGCGATCATCCTCTCGGAGCGCCTGACCAAGGACGACGAGCTCACCTCGATTCACATCGAGGAGTACGAGATCGACGCCCGCACGACCAAGCTCGGCGACGAGGAGATCACTCGGGACATCCCGAACCGCTCCGAGGAGTCGCTCCGAAACCTCGACGAACGCGGTGTCGTCCGTATCGGCGCCGAGGTCGAGGCCGGGGATCTCCTGGTCGGAAAGGTCACGCCGAAGGGCGAGACCGAGCTGACCGCGGAGGAGAAGCTGATCCGCGCCATCTTCAAGGAGAAGGCGCGCGAGGTCCGCGACACTTCGCTCAAGGTTCCGCACGGCGAGGGCGGTGTCGTCATCGACGTCATCACCTTCGACCGCGAGGACGGCGACGATCTGGCCCCGGGTGTCAACAGCCTGGTGCGCGTGTTCGTTGCGACGAAGCGCAAGATCGCTGAGGGCGACAAGCTCGCCGGCCGCCACGGCAACAAGGGCGTCATCTCCCGGATCGTTCCGGAAGAGGACATGCCTTTCCTTGCCGACGGCACCCCCGTCGACGTCATCCTCAACCCGCTCGGCGTCCCGAGCCGTATGAACATCGGTCAGATCCTCGAGACCCACCTCGGGTGGGCCGCGATGAACGGCTGGTACGACGACGGCACCGAGGCCTACAAGAACATCGAGGACACGAAGGGCCGCGTATACGTCGCGACTCCCGTGTTCGACGGTGCTTCGGTCGAGCAGGTCGACGATGCCCTGGTCAACTGGCAGGAAGAGCACGCGGAGCGAGGCATCGACCTCGGACTGGACAAGTCCGCACGCGCCGGCGCCCGCTCAGCGGGTCGAGCGCAGCTCTATTCGGGCCGCACGGGCGAGCCGTTCGAAGGCCACGTCACGGTCGGCGCCATGTACATCCTGAAGCTGCTCCACCTCGTGGACGACAAGATCCACGCGCGTTCGACCGGCCCCTACTCGCTCGTCACCCAGCAGCCGCTGGGCGGTAAGGCGCAGTTCGGCGGTCAGCGCTTCGGTGAGATGGAGGTGTGGGCGCTCGAGGCGTACGGCGCCGCGTACACCCTCCAGGAGATGCTCACGGTCAAGTCAGACGACACCGTCGGCCGCGTCAAGGCCTACGAGTCGATCGTCAAGTCCGAGAACATCGCCGAGCCGTCCGTACCGGAGTCGTTCAAGGTCCTCCTCAAGGAGATCCAGGCACTTTCCCTCGACGCGACCCTGGTCGCCGAGGAGGGCGAGGTTGATCTGGGCGAGGAAGACGACGAGCTTCTGCGCGCGGCCGAGGAACTGGGCATCGACCTCTCAGGCGTTCGCGCCGAGGGCAACGGTGCGGCAGACGAGCAGGTGGAGGCCGACGGCGACAAAGCCAAGGCCGAGGTGAAGGAGAAGTCATGAGCATGGACATCAATAATTTCGACGCGATCGAGATCGGCCTCGCCTCGTCCAAGAAGATCCGTGGCTGGAGCCACGGTGAGGTGACGAAGCCGGAGACGATCAACTACCGGACGCTCAAGCCCGAGAAGGACGGTCTCTTCTGCGAGCGCATCTTCGGTCCGACGAAGGACTGGGAGTGCTACTGCGGCAAGTACAAGCGCGTCCGCTACAAGGGCATCGTCTGCGAGCGCTGCGGCGTAGAGGTCACCCGCTCGAAGGTCCGCCGCGAGCGGATGGGCCACGTCGATCTGGCTGCTCCCGTCTCACACATCTGGTTCTTCAAGGGCGTTCCCTCGCGGATCGGCTACCTCATCGACATGGCGCCGAAGGAGCTCGAGAAGGTTCTCTACTTCGCGGCTTCGATCGTCACCAACGTCGATGACGAGGCGCGCCAGAAGGATCTCCCCAAGCTGGAGAAGGAAGTCAACAAGGTCCTCGACGGACTCCGTGCCGAGCGCGAGCAGCGCACGCAGGAGCTCGCAGAGTCGCTGGACCGCCGTACGGCCTGGCTCGAAGGCGAGAACGCCAAGCAGGGCTGGGACTCCGAAGACGAGATGTGGGCCGAGAACCTCGGCTTCACCAATCCCAAGAAGCTCGACGACCCGGAGCGCAACAAGGCGCTCAAGGAAGTCAAGAAGGCACTCGATTCCGAGATCGCCGACACCGAGGCCTACATCGATGACTCCATCGAGCGCATGGAGCAGGTCTGGGAGATCTTCCAGAGCATGAAGGTGAAGGACGTCATCAACGACGAGGCCGTCTTCCGCGAGCTCAAGGAGCGCTTCGGCTCCCCGTTCGGCTGGGGCGAGTACTTCCGTGGCGGCATGGGCGCCGAGTCCATCCGCGATCTTCTCGAGCAGGTAAATCTCGAGGCCGACATCGAGGAACTCGAGCAGATGATCAACACGTCGAAGGGCCAAAAGCAGGCCCGCGCCGTGAAGCGTCTCAAGGTCGCGTCTGCCTTCCACAACTCCGAGAACCGCCCCGAGTGGATGGTCCTCGACTGCGTGCCGGTCATCCCACCGGAGCTCCGCCCGATGGTGCAGCTCGACGGTGGCCGCTTTGCCACGTCAGACCTCAACGACCTCTATCGCCGCGTCATCAACCGCAACAACCGCCTGAAGCGGCTCCTCGACCTCGGCGCACCCGAGATCATCGTGAACAACGAGAAGCGCATGCTCCAGGAGGCGGTCGACGCCCTGTTTGACAACGGCCGCCGTGGCCGCCCGGTGACGGGCCCCGGCAACCGGGCGCTCAAGTCGCTCTCGGACATGCTGAAGGGCAAGCAGGGCCGGTTCCGTCAGAACCTGCTCGGCAAGCGCGTCGACTACTCGGGCCGTTCGGTGATCGTGTCGGGCCCGTCGCTGCGGCTCCACCAGTGTGGTCTGCCGAAGTTGATGGCCCTCGAGCTGTTCAAGCCGTTCATCATGGCTCGCCTCGTCGAGCGCAAGGCGGTGCAGAACATCAAGGCGGCCAAGAAGATGGTCGACTCGATGGTGCCGGAGGTGTGGGACGTCCTCGAAGAGGTCATCCACGAGCACCCCGTGCTGCTCAACCGCGCGCCGACGCTCCACCGCCTGGGCATCCAGGCCTTCGAGCCGGTGCTCGTCGAGGGCAAGGCGATCCGGGTCCACCCGCTCGTCTGCCACGCGTTCAACGCGGACTTCGACGGCGACCAGATGGCGGTGCACGTGCCGCTCTCAGCCGAGGCCCAGGCCGAGGCTCGAGTGCTCATGCTCTCGTCGAACAACATCCTCTCGCCGGCACACGGCCAGCCCCTGGCGACGCCGTCGCAGGACATGGTGCTCGGGATCTACTACCTGACCTATGCCTCCGAGGACGTTTCCGAGATCGACGTCTCGAAGCTCGCCAAGAAGCCGCATCCGTACAGGACGGCTCAGGAGGCCGAGCTCGCATACGAGCGCGGTCTGGTCGGGCTCCAGGACTACGCCGAGTACCGGCGCGCCGGGTCGGACCATCACGTCCTGACCACGGTCGGGCGGATCATCTTCAACGACGCCGTCGAGCGTGCGCTCGCCGACGCACTCGATTCAGAGTGGGATCCGGACACGTACACCTTCGTCAACAAGACGTTGAACAAGAAGGAGATCAACGCCATCGTCGGCCTCCTGATCGAGTCGTACGGCGCCGGGGCGATCGCTCAGGCACTTGACGCCTTCAAGGAGCTCGGGTTCCACTACGCGACCCAGGCCGGCATCACGATTGGCAAGAACGACGTCATCTCGCCGCCCTCGAAGCAGAAGATCCTGGACGGTTACGAGACCCGTGCCGCCGGAATCCTCTCCGAGTACGAGGAGGGCTACATCACGGCCGACGAGCGCAAGGAGCGGGTAACCCAGCTCTGGAATGCCGCGACCGACGAGGTGGCGGAGGCGATGCAGGACAACCTGCACGAGCTGAACCCCATCTTCATGATGGCCAACTCAGGCGCCCGAGGCTCGTTCAAGCAGATCCGCCAGCTCGCCGGAATGAGAGGCCTGATGGCCAATCCGAAGGGCGAGATCATCGAGCGTCCGATCAAGGCCAACTTCATGGAAGGCCTGACCGTTCTCGAGTACTTCATCTCGACACACGGCGCCCGAAAGGGACTCGCGGACACCGCTCTGCGTACTGCCGACTCCGGCTACCTGACCCGCCGTCTGGTGGACGTGGCCCAGGACGTGATCGTCCGCGCGGAGGACTGCAAGACCAAGGAGTTCATCGAGATGCCGGTCCTCGCCGAGGACGGCTCGCCGAACATCAACCTGCTTGGCCGCTTCACGGGCAAGAAGGTCGTCACCAAGCGCGGCCGCGAGTTGCTCAAGCGAAACCAGGAGATCGACAAGGAGGAGCTCGCCGAGATGGTCGAGGCCTTCACGGGCGAGGAGGGCGCAGCAGTGCCCGTCCGCTCCGCACTCAAGTGCGAGCTCGACTCGGGTATCTGCCAGCACTGTTACGGCCGCGCACTGGCCACGGGCAGCCTGGTCGAGATGGGCGACGCGGTGGGAATCATCGCCGCGCAGTCGATCGGCGAGCCGGGCACTCAGCTCACCATGCGCACGTTCCACACCGGTGGTGTCGCAGGCCTGGACATCACCCAGGGACTGCCTCGCGTCGTCGAGCTCTTCGAGGCTCGCAAGCCGAAGGGTCTGGCGCAGATCGCAGTTGTCGAGGGCCGCGTCTCCGTCGAGGAGAACGAGAAGGCCGTCGTCATCACGATCACCGACGCGAAGGGCGAGGAGCACGACTACAAGCTGCCGCCCCGCTCGCGCCTGCACGTCAAGCACGGCGACAAGGTCGAGGCCGGAACGCAGCTCAACGAGGGCTCGCTCTACCCGGCTGAGGTCCTGGAGATCCAGGGCCGCACCGAGACGGAGCAGTACATCGTCAAGGAAGTGCAGCTGGTCTACAAGTCGCAGGGCGTCGACATCAACGACAAGCACATCGAGCTGATCGTGCGCCAGATGATGAAGAAGGTCGAGATCGAGTCGAAGGGCTCGACCAGCCTCCTTCCCGGTGCGCTCGAGGATCGTCACAAGCTCCAGACGCTCAACAAGAAGCTGAAGGAAGACAAGGGCACTCCCGCAAAGGGCAAGGAGCGCATCCTCGGAATCACCAAGGCATCGCTCGCGACCGAGTCATTCCTGTCGGCGGCCTCCTTCCAGGAGACCACCAAGGTTCTGACCGACGCGGCGCTCGAGGGCAAGCGCGACCGGCTTGTGGGCCTGAAGGAGAACGTGATCATCGGGAAGCTGATTCCCGCGGCCACGGGCCTTCGCCACTACCGCTCACTCGAGATCGAGCCCGTCGAGCCGGCACAGCGCCCGGACGAGGAGCTCCTCGACGCCGACGAGCTCGCAGCAGAGCTCGGGCTCGGCGAGAACGGTGGCGAGTCGGACCTCGAGGGCTTCGGCCCCTCGTTCGCTGAGGAGCTCGAAGAGCTCGCTCAGGAGATCGAGGGCGGCGACTCCAGCTCCAACGGCGGCTAGGCGCGCGGGCAGGAGCTCGGGCCGCAGGGTCCGGGCTTCGCCCGTCAGGGGTCCAGCATCCATGCTTCACCGAACCGGCCGGACGTCCATGTCCGTTCGGAGCCCCCTGCCGGGCGAATCCGGACCCGCGGCCGGCCGTGGGTGGGGCTACCAGACCACGCGGGCCGGGTCGAAGTCCCGGAGGTCAGCAGACGAGGCAAGCATCCGTCGCGAACCGCTGTCGCGTAGATAACGCGGCGCTGCATCGGCCCTTGCGAGCCACTGCGAGCGCCCGAAAGGTCGCATAGGCGCGGCGTTTCTAGGCGCTCGGCGAGGTAGTCGCGGCGGCTTATGCGCCGACGCGGCGGTCGCCGCGCGGCTTGACGGCAAGCGGGCGGCGAGCCTCGTGTCTGTCGCCGGGGACCGGTAGCGCGCTCGGGTGCGGACCGCCTCGGCGAGGACCCCTGGGGTGCTTCGGCTGGCGCCGGAAGCGCCCGTAGCGCGGCTCTTCTCCGCCAGTCTCGGGTGCTTCCTCGGGCAACGTTTCCGCCCGGAAGGCCCACCAGACGAGGTAGAGAAGAAGCCCGACGGGGATCTTCAGGACCACCATCAGGAAAAAGATCGGAACCCAGCCGTCCACCGAGATCATGATACCCCCGGCCGCAAGGGGTCGGGGACCGCAGCGCCCCGAGCCTTCAGGCCCGGTGCCCTTCGAGTTCGCGCTCCCAATCGAGAATCGCGTCGACCTGGGCGTCCGTGAGGCCGATCTCGGACTCGGTCGGGACCAGAAGGGTCGGCGCGCTCCGATCCGCAGCCCAGGCATGGCAACTCTCGTCGAGCGAGTCGTCGATCCAGGCGAGGGGGCGGCCCTGGGAGAACTCCGCGAGCGCTTCGAGCTTCCAGTGGGCGGTGCCGAACCTGGCGCGACCGCCAAAGGTGAGCACCGGGAGATCGTCTGAAAGGCCGAGGAGGTGGGGCAGATGGTCGTTGGCCCGCTCCTCCCAACCGGTCGCCCAGACCATTTCGAAGGTGTCGGCGAGGCGTAGGAGGCGCGGCCCCACACCGTCCGCGATGCAGTGGGCGACGCCGTCGATCAGATGGAACTTGCCGGGGATCTCGTCGAGCGGGCCCTCGAAGCCGAAGAGGCTGATCACCCCGTCGACATCGACGGCGACGACCGGTCGCTCTGAAACCGCGCTCATTCAAGGGAAGTTAGCCACCGAGCACCCGCTACCATCCTCGGCCGTGCCGTCCACCAATCAGCTCATCCGTAAAGGCCGCAAGACACCTCAGAAGAAGGTGACGACGCCTGGTCTCAAGTCCGGGCACGGCCGCAAGGCCCGCACCGCTGCTCCACAGCGCCGCGGCGTCTGCACCCGCGTCTATACGGCCACACCGAAGAAGCCGAACTCGGCTCTTCGCAAGGTTGCACGCGTGCGGCTGACCAACGGGATGGAAGTCACTTGTTACATCCCCGGTGAGGGCCACAACCTTCAGGAGCACTCGGTCGTGCTCGTCCGCGGTGGTCGCGTCAAGGATCTTCCGGGCGTGCGCTACAAGGTGATCCGGGGCACGCTCGATGCCTCCGGCGTCTCCGACCGCAAGCAGTCCCGCTCGATGTACGGCGTCAAGAAGTAGTGAGCTTTTAGTGCCGCGCCGCGCAAGAGCCCCTCAGCGTCCCGTGTCCCCGGACGCGCAGCACCGCAGCCGCCTTGTCCAGCAGCTCATCAACAAGGTGATGCTCCACGGCAAGAAGGCGACCGCCGAGGAGATCGTCTACGACGCGCTTTCGATCGTCGGCGAGCGCACCGGCCGTCCGCCGGTCGAGGTCCTCGACGAGGCAGTGACCGAGCTGACTCCGAACCTCGAGGTCAAGTCCCGCCGTGTCGGCGGTGCGACCTATCAGGTGCCGATCGAGGTACCTGCCCGCCGCGCCCGCACGCTCGCCGTGCGCTGGCTCGTGAGCTTTGCCCGCAACCGCAACGAGAAGTCGATGGCCGAGCGGCTCGCCCGCGAGATCATGGACGCGACTCAGCAGCAGGGCGGCGCATGGAAGCGGAAGGACGACATCTTCCGTATGGCACAGGCCAACAAGGCCTTCGCCCACTACCGCTGGTAGCCGTCAGGGTCGGCGCCTGGCGGCGTCCTCGGCTGATCGCCTTGCTCACTCGGCATTTGGCCAAGCTCGCCTCGGCTATCAACCTGCGTCCTTGCCGGCCACCGCCCTGACGACTACCCGGTCGGCTATTTGGACGCGGGGAGCTTGGCCTTCGGCGTTCCGCGCCTGAAGAACTTGCCTCGCAGCGATTCGAGCTGCTCCGCCGTCATCGTCGCCATCGCCCCGCCCGACAGGGCGAGTCCGAGCGCTCCCAGCATCTCGAGCCAGAAGCCGCTCTGCGGGATTGCCTCCGCGTCGATGAAGGACTGGCGAGCATCGCCGAGGGTTCCAACCTGGCCGGCATCCGGCAGGTCGACGACCAAGAAGATGAGGAGCGCGATCACGCCCATCACGGCGACGCCGAGCGCGGCCGGCCGGGAGCCCGCCCAGACGGCAACGATCGTGAGGAAGATCGCGAAGCCGGCGATCACGAACATCGAGTTGCCGTGGCGGTCGCCCGAGGATTGACTCTGCAGGGGCTCGCCGCCCGGCGGCGTGAACTCGAACATGGTCATGAGCTCGGAGGCCATCAGGACACACGCGGAGATCACGCACGCCCACGGGAGGAGGCGCTCAAGCCGCGACGCGGTCATCGGCCCGCCTCCGCCGTCCGTCGGGGGCCGCGTGCACGAAGCCGCGCGAGAGGGCCCTTGGAGCGCGTCTGATCCTCCCGGGCCGGGCGTCGAGCAGAGTGCTCTGGCTGTAGGACCCGGATCAGCACGGCTGCGAGGAGGATGAGGACCGCGCCGGACACCAGTTGTGCCCAGAAGCCCGGCAGCAACTCCGTGGTCACGTTCTCGTAGGCGACGGCGTCGTTCCCTTCGTCGAGCCCCGCGGGCCTGTCGATGAGGAGGCTGACCGCGACGACAGCGATACCGACGGGGATGATGAGCCTTGCGAGCTTCGGACGGCCCCTGGCGCTCCCGATGATGAGGAGCGCGGCGATCAGTGCCAGCGGCACGCCCACCCATGCGTGCGCGCTGCCGACCGACTCAGTCGCGACGTCTGGGGCGGTGACCACCTCCTCGAGACCCTCGTACGCGTCGATGCCGGTCGACGTCGCCGACAGGTCGGTCCACTGCGAGCCGGCGATCGCGATGGCGCACACGAGCGCTACGACCACCGTCACCCGCGCTGGAGTCGCGACCCCCTGGGCCCACACGAGCCCGCGCCCGGCCAGATGCCAGGCGCGCACCAGGAGCGGCCAGAGGCGTAGCCATGCCGCGAGCACGTAGCCGCCGAGCCATTCGGCGATGCGCATATAGAGCGCGGCCGGGATGCGGATCAGCTCGCGGGCGATGCCAAGGAGCTCGACGCCGCTTCGCTTGGCGATGCTCGCGAAGCTTCCGGCCCGGTCCTTCACGGCCTCGCGGCGGCCGGCGGGGCGCGTAGCGGGTTGTGTGCGTTGCAGGCGTTTTGCAGCCCGTTCGCGCGCACTGGGGCGCGTGGCCTCAGAGGCCCTGGAACCTGGCTTTCTCAGCCGCATCTGGCGTACATTTCGGACCTCAAGGTGCTGCTATAGTCAGGCGTCGCTCGCGGCCCGGCCCGAAAGGGCCTTTTTTATGCCCTTGGGGCGTCCGCGGAGCGAATCCGGACCTCCTCTCAGACCGACACTCTTTCAAAGAACCATGCCTCGCAACTTCCCACTAGAAAAAACACGCAACATCGGAATCATGGCGCACATCGACGCCGGTAAGACGACGACGACCGAGCGCATCCTCTATTACACCGGCCGAACCCACAAGATGGGCGAGGTTCACGAGGGCGCTGCCGTCATGGATTGGATGGAGCAGGAGCAGGAGCGCGGCATCACGATCACCTCGGCCGCGACCGCATGCGAGTGGAAGGACCACCGCATCAACATCATCGACACGCCGGGCCACGTCGACTTCACCGTCGAGGTCGAGCGCTCGCTGCGTGTCCTCGACGGTGCCATCGCCGTCTTCGACTCCGTCGCCGGCGTCGAGCCCCAGTCTGAGACGGTCTGGCGCCAGGCCGACAAGTACAAGGTCCCGCGCATCGCCTTCATCAACAAGATGGACCGCATCGGCGCCGACTTCCACAACTCGGTCAAGACGATGAAGGACCGCCTCGGAGCAAACCCGCTGCCGATCCAGCTTCCGATCGGCGCCGAGGACCAGCTCAAGGGCGTCGTCGACCTGATCGAGAACAAGGCCCTCGTGTGGCACGACGAACTCGGCACCGAGTTCGAGTACGAGGAAGTCCCGGCCGACATGGTCGACGAGGTCCACGCCGCTCGCGACGCGCTGATCGCGGCATGCGCCGACTACGACGACGAGCTCGCCGAGATGTACCTCGAAGAGCAGGAGATCCCGCACGAGCGCATCGCCAAGTCCCTTCACCAGGCCACGATGGATCTGAAGATCACGCCGGTCCTCTGCGGCTCCGCCTTCAAGAACAAGGGCGTCCAGCCCCTCCTCGACGCGATCGTCGAGCTTCTTCCCTCGCCGCTCGAGGTGCCGCCGCTGTCCGGCTTCATCCCGAACAAGGACGGCTCCGAGGGCGAGTCGACCGAACGCCCGCCGGACGATTCGGCGCCGTTCGCTGCGCTTGCCTTCAAGGTCATGTCCGACCCCTTCGTCGGCAAGCTCACCTACTTCCGCGTCTACTCCGGCAAGCTCTCGTCGGGCAGCCGCGTCCTCAACGCAACCGGCGGGCGCACCGAGCGAATCGGCCGCCTGCTGATGATGCATGCGAACCACCGCGAGGACATCGAGGAGTGTTTCGCCGGCGACATCCTGGCCGGCGTCGGCCTCAAGCAGACTTCGACCGGCGACACGCTCTGCGCCCCTGACGCTCCGGTCGTGCTCGAGCAGATCGTCTTCCCGGAGCCGGTGATCGCGGTTGCGATCGAGCCCAAGACGAAGTCGGACCAGGAAAAGCTCGGCTCGGGCCTCGCGCGCCTCGCCGAAGAGGACCCAACCTTCCAGATCGAGACCGACGAGGAGACCGGCCAGACCGTCATCCACGGCATGGGCGAGCTTCACCTCGAGGTCCTCGTCGACCGTCTCATGCGCGAGTTTTCCGTCGAGGCCAACGTCGGTCGCCCGCAGGTCGCCTACCGCGAGACGATCCGCCAGCGCTCCGAGAAGGTCGTCGGCCGCTTTGTCCGCCAGACCGGCGGCCGCGGTCAGTTTGGCCACGTCGTGATCAACGTCGAGCCCGCCCCCGAGGAGGGCTTCGACTTCGTCAACAAGATCAAGGGTGGAGCGATCCCCTCCGAGTTCATCTCTTCGGTGGAGCAGGGCATCGAGGAGGCTCTCGCCTCCGGCGTCAAGGCCGGCTATCCGATGGTCGACGTTCGCGTCGAGCTCGTCGATGGCTCCTACCACGACGTCGACTCCTCGGAGATGGCCTTCAAGATCGCCGGATCCATGGCGATTCAGGAGGGCACCCGTCGGTCGAAGCCCGTCTTGCTCGAGCCTGTGATGGCGGTCGAGGTCGTGACGCCCGAGGACTTCCTCGGCGACGTGATCGGAGACCTTTCGCGCCGCCGTGGCAAGGTCCAGGGCCAGGATCAGCGCGGTAACGCGCTGGCCGTCGCGGCCTATGTGCCGCTGTCGGAGATGTTCGGATATGCGACGGACCTGCGTTCCTCGACGCAGGGACGAGCGAATTACTCGATGCAGTTCGAGCGATACGAGGAAGTCCCGGGCAGCATCGCGGAAGAGATCGTCGCGTCCAGATCGGGCGATTCGACCGAAGCCGCGTAGCTATATTTCCCGGGTTCATCACTTAAAGAGAAATCAAAGACTGAGATAAAGAGAAAAAGGAGCTAGGAAAGCCAAATGGCAGAGACTTTTGATCGCAGCAAGCCGCACGTGAACGTCGGCACCATCGGTCACATCGACCACGGCAAGACCACGCTGACGGCAGCGATCACGAAGGTGCTCGCAGAAGCCGGCGGTGGCGAGGCCAAGAGCTTCGAGGAGATCGACAACGCGCCCGAGGAGAAGGAGCGCGGGATCACCATCGCGACCTCTCACGTCGAGTACCAGACGGAGAACCGTCACTACGCGCACGTCGACTGCCCGGGTCACGCGGACTACGTGAAGAACATGATCACGGGCGCCGCCCAGATGGACGGCGCGATCCTGGTCGTGTCCGCCGCGGACGGCCCCATGCCGCAGACGCGTGAGCACATCCTGCTCGCCAAGCAGGTCAACGTCCCGTACGTCGTGGTCTTCCTCAACAAGGTCGACATGGTCGACGACGAGGAGCTGATCGAGCTCGTGGAGGAAGAGGTCAAGGACCTTCTCAACGAGTACGACTTCCCGGGCGACGACACCCCGATCGTCAAGGGCTCCGCGCTCAAGGCGCTCGAGGGCGACGAGGCCTCGGTCAACGCGATCCTGGAACTCGCATCCACGCTCGACTCCTACATCCCGGAGCCGACGCGCGATCTCGACAAGCCCTTCCTGATGCCCATCGAGGACGTCATGACCGTCCCGGGCCGCGGCACCGTCGTCACGGGCCGTATCGAGCAGGGCGTGGTCAACACCGGCGAGGAAGTCGAAATGGTCGGCATCCACGAGGAGAGCAAGAAGACCGTCGTCACCGGCGTCGAGATGTTCCACAAGACGCTCGACCAGGGTCAGGCGGGCGACAACGCCGGCTGCCTCCTTCGCGGCACCAAGCGCGACGAGGTCGAGCGCGGCCAGGTGCTTTGCAAGCCCGGATCGATCACACCGCACACGAAGTTCAAGGCTGAGGTCTACTGCCTGAAGAAGGAGGAGGGTGGCCGTCACACGCCGTTCTTCTCGGGTTACCGCCCGCAGTTCTACTTCCGCACCACCGATGTCACCGGTATCGCCAACCTCCCCGAGGGGACGGAAATGGTCATGCCCGGCGACAACGTCGAGATGGAGATCGAGCTGATTCAGCCGATCGCCATGGACAAGGGTCTCCGGTTCGCGATCCGCGAGGGCGGCCGCACCGTAGGCTCGGGAGTCGTGTCTGACATAACGGAATAGTCAGACGCGCGCGAGGCGGGCCTAGCCCGCCTCGGAGGGACAGGAAGATTCTGTCCCTCGGGCCGGAACACGAGATCCGGCTCGATCAGACATAAAACCTTCGATTGATCTGGGCGCCACTCGACGCGAGCGGCGCCCCGATTTCGCGGGACAAGAGAAAGCAGCAGCACCATGGCGACAATCGCCACCAACAAAATCCGAATCCGCCTCAAGGCCTACGACCACGACGCCATCGATCGTGCGGCGCGCGAGATCGTTGACACGGCCGAGCGGACCGGCGCCACCGTCGCCGGGCCTGTGCCGCTGCCCACCGACAAGAACGTCTACTGCGTGATCAAGTCTCCGTTCAAGGACAAGGACTCCCGCGAGCACTTCGAGATCCGCACGCACAAGCGTCTGATCGACATCCACCAGCCGACCCCGAAGACCATCGATTCGCTTCAGCGCCTGGACGCACTTCCGGCCGGAGTCGACATCGAGATCAAGATCTAGGCAGGGCGGCGACGTGGCAGCGATCATCGGCAAGAAGGTGGGCATGACCCAGCTCTTCCAGGAGGACGGCACGGTTGTTCCCGTCACCGTCATCCAGGCCGGTCCCTGCCCCGTCACGGGCATCCGCTCCGACGAGCGCGACGGCTACACCGCCGTGCAGCTCGCCTTCGACGCGACCCAGGAGCGAAAGCTCACCAAGGCCGAGCTCGGACATCTGAAGAAGGCCGACGCCGGCCCGATGCGCACCTTGGTCGAGTTCCGCGACGAGGACCTTGGATCGGAGGAAGAGCTCAAGATCGGCGACTCCGCCACCGTCGAGCAGTTCGAGCCCGGGCAGCGCGTCAAGGTCTCGGGAGTCGCGATCGGTAAGGGTTTCCAGGGCACGGTCAAGCGCCACGGCTTCGGGCGCGGACCCGTCTCGCACGGCTCGCACAACGTCCGGGCCCCAGGATCGGTCGGCGCTTCCGCCGATCCCGCACGAGTCTTCAAGGGCGTCCGCATGCCGGGCCGTATGGGCGGCAAGCGCGCCACCCAGAAGGGTCTCGAAGTGATCGAGATCGACGTCGAGCAGAACCTCCTCATGGTTCGGGGCGCCGTCCCGGGCCCCAAGAACGGGACGCTGGAGGTCAGGACCGATGGCTGATCCCAAGGTCACAACGCTGGGCAAGCAGGCAAAGACGGCTGTGCCCGAAGCACTCTTTACCGAGACCTTCCACGAGTCGCTCGTCCACGACACCGCGCGGGCGGAGGCAAACGCACGCCGCCGCGGCACGGCGTCCAGCCTCGGACGCGGCGAGGTCTCGATGACCGGAGCCAAGGCCTGGCGCCAGAAGGGCACCGGCCGCGCACGCGTCGGCGCGCTCAGCGTCCCGCACAGGCGTGGCGGCGGCGCGGCCTTCGGGCCCAAGCCGCGCGGCTACACGGTCAAGGTCAATCGCAAGGCGCGCCGCAAGGCTCTCCGCGCAGCCCTCTCGGTCCACGCCGACCGTGACTCGATCGCAGTCCTGGATATCAGCGCCTTTTCCGAGCCCTCGACCAAGACGGCGGCGGAGGCACTCGCCAAGTGGGGAGCCCGCACTCCGACCCTGCTCGTCCTCGACGCCGAGGAAGCGGACATCCAAAAGAGCTTTCGCAACATCCAGGGCATCACGGTGCTGCCCGCATCGGCCGCCGGCGTCGCCGACGTGATCGGCCACCGCTCGCTGATCCTCACCCAGGCAGCGATTGAGGTCATCGAGGCCCGCTGCGGCGAGGTCACCCGTGCCGGCGGCAGCTCAGACGCTCCGAGCGCCGAGCCCGGCACCGATGCCACTGAGGCGGAAGAGCCCGCGGCCGACGCGACGCCCGAGCCCGAGGCAGAAACGGAGACCGACTGATGGAGTCCAGGTCGATCATCATCGAGCCGGTCGTATCCGAGAAGAGCTACGCGCTCATGGCGGACGGCAAGTACACCTTCCGCGTCGACGATCGCGCCCACAAGACCCAGATCGCCCGAGCGGTCGAGGATGTCTTCGGCGTCACCGTCGTGAACGTCCGCACGCAGTCCGTCCGCTCCAAGCCGAAGCGCCGCGGACTGCACTCCGGCAAGACCCGCTCGTGGAAGAAGGCAATCGTGAAGCTCGCTCCCGGCGACCGCATCGAACTCTTCGAAGGGGCGGTGGCTGAGTAATGGCCATGCGCAAGACAAAGCCGACCAGCCCCGGCCGGCGCTTCACGACCTACCAGATGCGCGAAGAGGTCACCGAGACCCGCCCGCACAAGCCGCTCACGAAGGGCAAGAACTCGACCGGCGGGCGCAACGCGCGCGGCCGCGTCACCGCGCGCCATCGCGGCGGCGGTGCCAAGCGCCGGTACCGCCAGATCGACTTCAAGCGCCTGAAGGACGGTGTGCCCGCGAAGGTCGCGACAATCGAGTACGACCCCAACCGCACCACTTACATCGCCCTCCTCCACTACGCCGATGGAGCCAAGAGCTACATCCTCGCGCCGCAGGGGCTGGGCGTCGGCGCGGTCGTGCAGTCGGGCACCGGCTCGGACATCCGGCCCGGCAACTGCCTCGCGCTCGGCCAGATCCCGACGGGAACGATCGTCCACAACGTCGAGTTGATCGCCGGTCAGGGCGGCCGCCTCGGCCGTGCGGCGGGCACCTCGATCCAGGTGGTCGCAAAGGAAGGCGACACCGTGACGCTCAGGCTGCCCTCATCCGAGATGCGGATGGTGCGCGCCGAATGCCGCGCCACGATCGGCACGCTTTCGAACTCGGAGCATCAAAACGTGACGATCGGCAAGGCCGGTCGTAGCCGTCACAAGGGCATCCGCCCGCAGACCCGCGGAGTCGCCATGAACCCCGTCGACCACCCGCACGGTGGTGGCGAGGCACACAAGACTCCAGGCGGCCACCCACGCACTCCGTGGGGCAAGCCGACGCTCGGCTACAGGACCCGCAAGAAGGGCAAGGCTTCAAGCAAGATGATCGTCCGCGGCCGCAGGCGCGGGAAGAAGAAGAGGTAGGGATTTTCAATGGGTAGATCGACCAAGAAGGGGCCGTTCGTCGAGGAGCGCTTGATGAAGCGCATCGAGACGATGAACGAGGCCAATCAGAAGAACATGATCAAGACCTGGTCACGCACCTCGACCGTCTTCCCGGAGATGGTCGGGCACACGATCGCCGTCCACGACGGTCGCAAGCACGTGCCCGTCTTCATCTCGGAGTCGATGGTCGGCCACAAGCTCGGCGAATTCGCGCCCACCCGCACGTTCCGCGGTCACGGAGGCAAGGAGCGCTGATGGCCGACAGCACGGAAACCCCGATGGTGCGCGCAAGCGCCCGCTATCTGCGCGTTGCCCCGCGCAAGGCGCGTCTGGTCGCCGACCAGGTACGCGGCCTGACCGTGCCCGCCGCGCAGGAACTTCTCGACTTCTCGACGCGCTCGGCAGCGCTCGACATCCGCAAGCTGATCGACTCGGCCGCGGCCAACGCCGAGAACAACCACGACCTGATCGCCGACGAGATGGAAGTCGCCGAGATCCGCGTTGATCAGGGCCCTACCCTCAAGCGCTGGCGCGCACGTGCCCGTGGGCGCGCCACCCGCATCGAGAAGAAGACCTGCCACGTCTTCGTCGCCCTCAAGCCAACCGACTAGATCGAGAGATTTTCTGATGGGTCAAAAAGTTCATCCCGAAGGCTTCCGCGTCGGCTACATCCATGACTGGAAGTCGAACTGGTTCAACCAGCGCGAGTTCTCGGACTACCTCAACGAGGACCTCCAGATCCGCGACCACATCGAGAACAGGCTCGCGCACGCCGGCCTGTCCGACATCACGATCGTCAAGCAGCGCGGCGAGATCACCGTGGACATCAACACCGCCCGCCCGGGCATCGTGATCGGCAAGTCCGGTTCCGAGGTGGATGCGCTCCGCCGCGATCTGCACAAGCTCACCAACAAGCCGGTCAAGGTGAACATCAAGGAGATCAAGCGGCCCGAGCTCGACGCAAAGCTCGTCGCCCAGTCGATCGCCGAACAGCTTCAGAACCGGGTTGCCTTCCGCCGCGCGATGAAGCGCGCGCTGACCTCCGCCATGCGCTCCGGCGCCAAGGGCGTGAAGGTTCAGGTCTCAGGCCGCCTGGGAGGCGCCGAGATGGCTCGCACCGAGGGCTACTCCGACGGTCGCGTCCCGCTCCACACGCTCCGCGCGGACATTGACTACGGCTTCGTCGAGGCCAAGACGACGACCGGCCGGATCGGCGTCAAGTGCTGGATCAACAAGGGCGAGGTCATGCCCGAGGGCTACCGCACCGCCTCGGACGAGCTCGACGACCTTCAGCCTCGCAACCGCAAGAAGCGCGACCGCGACCGGCGCCCGCGCAGCGGCGGCCAGGGTGGCGCTCCCGCGGCGAAGCCCGCTGCGCCCGCAAAGCCCGCTGCGCCCGCTGCTGCAGCCGCTCCGGCTCCGGCCAAGGAGGCCGCTCCCGCGCCTGAAGCGGCCACCCCGGCCGCTCCTGCCGAGACTCCCCCGGCACCGGAAGGCAGTGCCTGATGCTCGCTCCGAAACGCGTCAAGTACCGCAAGCAGATGCGTGGCAAGCGCCGCGGTAACACGAAGGGCGGCTCCGAGGTCAACTTCGGCGAGTACGGCCTGAAGTCACTCGAGCGCGGATGGGTCACCAACCGCCAGATCGAGGCTGCCCGAGTCGCAATGACGCGCAAGATCAAGCGCGGCGGCAAGGTCTGGATCAACATCTTCCCGGACAAGCCCTACACCAAGAAGCCCGCCGAAACCCGCATGGGTTCGGGCAAGGGCAACCCCGAGGGCTGGGTCGCGGTGGTCAAGCCGGGCCGCGTGATGTTCGAGCTCTCCGGAGTGCCCGAGGACCTTGCCAAGGAGGCCATGCGCCTCGCCGGCCACAAGCTTCCCGTGAAGACCAAGTTCGTCTCGCGAGAGGGGTCGGAGCAGTGAGGGCCTCAGACGTGCACGCACTT
Source organism: uncultured bacterium (assembly GCA_963721645.1). Taxonomy (GTDB): domain Bacteria; phylum Actinomycetota; class Thermoleophilia; order Solirubrobacterales; family 70-9; genus JALZKA01. The sequence goes on from CAVRJK010000002.1 coordinate 25,991, forward strand.
TCAGATCCAGATCTGGTCGAGGCGCTTCGCAACGCTCGCGAGGAATCTTTCAACCTGCGCTTTCGCCACGCGACCGGCGAGCTGGAAAACACGGCCGGGATCGGCGACTCGCGCCGCGATCTGGCACGTCTGCTCACGGTTGCCCATCAGCGCGGGATCGACGTCGAGAAGGAATTGAGGAACCGTGGCTGACGAAGAAGAAAACGTGAACGAAGAAACCCCCGAGGCCGAGGCCGAGGAGACCCCTCAGGACACCCCTGCGGAGGAGCCTGCCGCCGAGGAAGCGCCTGCCGAGGAAGCTCCCGCGGAGGAAGCGCCTGCCGCCGAGGAAGCCCGCTGCCGAGGAAGCTCCCGCGGAGGAAGCGCCTGCTGCCGAGGAGGCTCCCGCGGAGGAAGAAACGCCTGCCGCCGAGGAGGCTCCCGCCGAGGAGGAAGCGCCCGCCGTCGAGGCTGCGACTCCCCCCGCTGCCAAGGAGCCGGCCGAGCCGGTGGAAACGCCTCACCCCAAGGAACTGCGCAAGCGCAAGCGTTCGACCCACACGGGCGAGTCGCGTCCCGAGCGCAGCTCGGAGGACCGTGCGACCGATCGCGTGGAGAGGCGTCGAGCCAAGGCATCTGCGCGTACCCGCCGCCGCTCCCAGGAGCGTGCAAAGCGGGGAGAGCCCGGTCAGGGCACGCCCCCGGCCGAGCGCACGGAAGGCGTTCGCAAGTCGCAGCTCGGAACCGTCGTTTCGGACAAGGCCGACAAGACGATCACCGTCCGCGTCGACATCGTCCGGCGCCACCGCCGCTACGAGAAGGTCGTTCGCCAGTCGGCGAACATCCACGCTCACGACGAGCAGAACGAGGCTTCTGCGGGCGACGTCGTCCGGGTCGTCGAGTCGCGTCCGCTGTCACGCCTCAAGCGCTGGCGCCTGGTCGAGGTAGTGGAGAAGGCCAGATGAGCCTCCTCGCCCCACAGCACGCACGGAGGACACTGCAAACCTTCGGTGCGCGTCGTCCTCAGTCGCTCGCTTGCCATTCGGCAAGCCACGCTCCTTGCGTCCTCGCGCCCCTCGGTTTTCGCGCCCCCGTGCGCACTCTGGGACAAGGAGGCTCATCGTGATCCAGCAGGAGTCAAGACTGAGGGTCGCCGACAACTCGGGCGCCCGCGAGATCCTCTGCATCCGCGTCAAGGGCGGTCACCACCGCCGCTACGCGGGCGTGGGCGACATCATCACGGCCACGGTGAAGACCGCGACGCCGCATGGCGGCGTGCGCAAGGGCGAGGTCGTCCAGGCCGTCGTCGTGCGGACCCGCAAGCAGCTCGGCCGCTCGGACGGCACCTACATCGCCTTCGACGAGAACGCTGCGGTCCTGCTTGACGCGCAGAACAACCCGCGCGGCACCCGCATCTTCGGCCCCGTCGCTCGCGAGCTCCGCGAGAAGAACTTCATGAAGATCGTCTCGCTTGCCCCGGAGGTGCTCTAGATGCCCAAGCGCCCCAGAAAGCCCGAGCCGAAGGGCAAGCAGATGCGGATCCGCTCCGACGACACCGTCCTGGTCACATCCGGCAAGGACAAGGGCAAAACCGGAAAGGTCCTGCGCACCGAACCGCAGCGCCGCCGGGTGTTCGTGGAGGGAATCAATATCGTGAAGAAGCACTCGCGACCGCGATCCGTCAAGGACACGCAGCGCGGTGACTCCGGCGGGATCCTCGAACAGGAGGGTCCAATCCACGTCTCCAACGTGATGCTCGTGGATCCGACCGACAACAAGCCCACCCGGGTCGGCGTGCGTCAGACCGACGACGGCAAGCGCCAGCGCTACGCAAAGCGCACCGGCAACTCCCTGGACTAGACAACGAGATTTATGGAAGCTTCAACCGCGACACCTGAAAACGAGACCGACGCGCCTGCATCGCAGGCCGCGCCGCCGCCGCGCATGCGCGAGCGCTACGAGGCCGAGATCGTCGAAGCCCTGACCAAGCGCTTCGGCTACTCGAGCCGCATGCAGGTCCCGGGCCTCACGAAGATCACGCTCAACATGGGCGTGGGCGACGCAAAGCAGTCGACCCCTGTTCTGGAAGCCGCGACCGAGCAACTGGCGACGATCGCCGGGCAAGCGCCCAGCGTCCGCCGCGCGCGCAAGTCGATCGCGTCGTTCAAGCTTCGCGACGGCATGCCCGTCGGCGTGGCCGTCACCTTGCGCGGTGCCCGCATGTGGGAGTTCCTGGATCGGCTCATCTCGATCTCGATCCCGCGTATCCGCGACTTCCGCGGCCTCTCGGCCCGTGCCTTCGACGGCCGCGGCAACTACTCCATGGGAGTCCGCGAGCAGCTCATCTTCCCCGAGATCGATTACGACTCGGTCGACGAGACCCGTGGTCTCGACATCGCAATCACCACGACCGCCCAGACCGACGAGGAGGGCTTCGCCCTGCTTCTCGCTCTCGGCTTTCCGTTCTCGCAGGATGGTCGCCCCGGTGAGGTCGACAAGGCCGCCGAGGAAGAGGAAGAGCGCCGGCACGAGGAAGCGCGTCAGCGCGCCGAGGCCGAGCAGGCCGCGCTCGAGCAGCTCAAGGAAGAGAACCCCGAGGCTTACGAGAAGCCCGTCCGTGAGGACGAAGAGGGCGAAGACTCAGAAGGCGAGGGCGGCGGAGACGCAGAGGCCTCCGCGGACGATTCAAGCGAAGGGACGGACGAATAGGACATGGCTAAGACCTCGAAGATCGTCAAGCAGGGCCGCGAGCCCAAGTACTCGACTCGCAAGAAGAACCGCTGCCGCCGTTGCGGGCGTTCCCGTGCCTACTACCGCAAGTTCGGCCTGTGTCGCATCTGCCTGCGCGACGCCGCGCACAAGGGCTACGTGCCCGGAATGACCAAGTCCAGCTGGTAACCCTTTCGTCAGGAACTTTCTAAATGCTTACTGATCCAATTTCCGACTATCTGACCCGCGTGCGCAATGCGCTGCGGGCCGAGCACCCCGACGTGGAGGTGCCGTCGTCGCGCCTGAAGAAGGAGATGACCCGCATCCTCAAGGAGCAGGGCTACATCTCGGACTTCGAGGTCGAGCCGACGCAGGTCGGAGAGGTCATCAAGATCCAGCTCCGCTACACGGACGGCCGCAAGCCCGTCATCACCGGCATCGAGCGCATCTCGCGTCCCGGCCGGCGTCGCTACGCGGACAAGACTCAGATCCCGCGCGTTATGGGCGGGATGGGGACGGCCATCGTCTCGACGTCCGTTGGCGTCATGACGGGCCACGAGGCAAAGGCAAAGGGCGTCGGCGGCGAAGTCGTCGCTTACGTGTGGTGAGTGGTCTGATGAGCGACGTAAGGCGAAACCAGGTTGTCCCGAGTGGAACGGATTTGATGTGAGTCGCATTGGACGCATGCCCATCGAAGTGCCGGACGGCGTGACCGTCTCGGTTGACCCTGGCCTCGTTTCGGTCAAGGGCCCCAAGGGAGAGCTCACCACCGCCATCAGCCGTGACATGAAGATCACGGAGGGCGAGGGTGGCGCGCTGACGGTCGAGCGCCCGACCAACCGCGGCGAGCACCGTGCTCTCCATGGCCTGACCCGGAGCCTGGTCGCGAACATGGTCGAAGGCGTGACCGCGGGTTACGAGAAGCGCCTACAGCTCCAGGGCGTCGGCTATCGCGCCAACCTCCAGGGCAAGAACCTGAACCTGAGCGTCGGCTACTCGCACCCCGTGCTGATCGAGGCTCCCGACGGCATCGAGTACGAGACGCCCCAGCCGACCGAGATCATCATCCGCGGCATCGACAAGCAGCTCGTCGGGGAGATGGCAGCGCGCATCCGTCGCGTTCGCCCGCCGGAGCCCTACAAGGGCAAGGGCATCCGCTACGCCGGCGAGCAGGTTCGCCGCAAGGTCGGAAAGAGGGCTTAAGCAATGGCAACCAAGACAAAGGGCCAGCAGCGCCTGCGCCGCCGCCGCCGTGTCCGCGCCAAGGTGCGCGGTACCGCCGAGCGCCCGCGTATCTCAGTTTTCCGCTCCAACCGGGGTGTCGCCGCGCAGCTCATCGACGACGACGCGGGCAAGACGCTCGCAGCCGTCTCGTGGACCGAGGACGAGCTCAAAAAGCTCGACCGCTCCGAGCAGGCGAAGAAGGCAGGCGAGGTTCTGGCCAAGCGTGCTGCCGACGCCGGCATCACGACCTGCGTGTTCGATCGTGGCGGTTATCGCTACCACGGACGCGTTGCCGCGCTCGCCGATGGCGCGCGCGAAGGCGGCCTGGAGTTCTAGTGGCGCACTTGACCCCTCTACCCTCCTTGACCCGATGAGCCGAGACCGCGAATACAAGACCGTGAGCCCGCAGGGGCTCGATCTTCAGGAACGAGTGATCGAGATCAACCGCGTTGCCAAGGTCGTCAAGGGCGGCCGGCGGTTCTCCTTCACCGCTCTGGTTGCAGTCGGCGACGAGCGCTCGGTGGTCGGGATCGGCTACGGCAAGGCACGCGAGGTGCCCCTGGCAATCCAGAAGGCCGTCGAGAACGCTCGCAAGGACCTGATTGAGGTACCGATGTACGGCCAGACGATCCCCCACAAGATCGTCGGCCGCTACGGCGCCGGCCACGTAGTCCTTCGCCCGGCCAGCCCCGGTACCGGCGTCATCGCCGGCGGCGGTGTTCGCGCCGTTCTCGAGCTGGCCGGTATCCGCGACGTGCTTTCCAAGTCGCTCGGCACGCAGAACCCGATCAACCTCGTGAAGGCCACGATGGACGGCATCCATCAGTTGCGCCGCCCCCAGGACGTCGCCAAGCTTCGCGGCCTCACCGTGAATCAGGTGCTCGGTCTCGACAAGATGGCCGAAGCGAAGAAGCTGAACGAAGGCGAGAGCGCGGATGACGTGGACGTCACCCCGACTCCGGTTGGTGTGGCAGTCGCAGCGTCCGAGGAGGGGTCTGACCCCTCCTCCGCGGACGATTCGGCTTCCCCTGGCAGCGGTGAGGGGTCTGACCCCACGGTTGAGACCGATGCCTGAAGTCCACTTGAAGCAGGTCCGCTCGCCGATCGGCTCGGACGCCAAACAACTCGCGACGCTTCGCACGCTGAAGCTTGGCCGCATCGGCCGTGAGTCAAAGCTCGAGGACACGCCGCAGTTCCGCGGTGCCTTCGCGAAGGTCGAACATCTCGTCGAGTTGGTTGACGAGGGGTCTGACGCCAAAAGCAAGCCCACATCTCAGGCTGCCTCGGACAAGGGGTCTGACCCCTCAGAAGGATCCAAGTAGTGCCCCGCCTCGACCCTGAAGAGATCGGCCTCGACACGATCCGCCCCAAGGCGGGATCGCGCCATGCGCGCAAACGCCTCGGTCGCGGCAAGGGCTCCGGCCAGGGCAAGACCGCGGGCCGCGGCCACAAGGGTGCCGGCTCTCGCGCGGGCGCCAAGCGCCGCGTCGGCTACGAAGGCGGGCAGAACCCGATTCACATGCGTACGCGAAAGCTGAAGGGCCCGACCAAGAAGATGTCGATGCCCTTCGAGCCGTTTCGCACTCACACCCAGCCGGTGAACGTTTCCGATCTTGAAGGACGCTTCGAAAAGGACGCAGAGGTCACCCCGGACACGCTCCGCGCGGCCGGCCTCGCCAAGCGCCGCCACCCGGTGAAGGTGCTCGGTCGCGGCGATATCTCGACGAAGCTCACGGTCCGCGCGCACGCCTTCTCGGCGTCGGCTCGCGAGAAGATCGAGGGTGCCGGCGGCACCTGCGAGATCATCGAGGGCTAGCCCTCAGTGCTCCAGACGATCCTCAACGCGTTCAGCGTTCCGGACATCCGGAGGAAGCTGGCGTTCACCGCGGCGATGCTGCTGCTCTACAGGCTCGGCGCCTATATCCCTGCGCCGGGCGTTGACGCTTCAGCCCTCGAGGGTCTGCAGGAGAACTTTGCCGACGGCAACATCCTCGGCTTCCTCAACCTCTTCTCGGGTGGGTCGCTCCAGCGCCTGTCGCTGTTTGCCCTGGGGATCATGCCCTACATCACCGCGTCGATCATCCTGCAGCTACTCACGGTGGTCGTGCCGGCCCTCGAGCGTCTCTCCAAGGAGGGCGAGGTCGGCCAGCAGAAGATCACCCAGTACACCCGCTACCTGACCGTCGGCCTCGCGGCCGCCCAGTCCGTCGGCTACGTCTTCCTCTTCAACTCCTCCGGCTTCGGCGGCACCGACGTGATCGATGGCGCCTTGAACTTCGGCAACATCATGCTGATCGTGATCTCGCTGACCGCCGGCGCCACCCTTCTCATGTGGCTGGGTGAGCTCATCACCCAGCGCGGCATCGGGAACGGAATCTCCCTCATGATCTTCGCCTCGATCGCCGCCTCCATCCCCGGCGGAATCCAGGCCTGGTGGACCAACTCGGATCAGGTCTTCGTCGTGATGATGCCCTTCGTAGCGCTCGCCGTGATCGTCGGCATCGTCTACGTGCAGGAGGGCCAGCGGCGGATCCCGGTGCAGTACGCCAAGCGCGTCGTCGGGCGCCGGATGACGACCGGCGGCTCGACCTACCTGCCGCTTCGCGTCAACATGGCAGGCGTCATCCCGGTCATCTTCGCCGCCTCGATCATGGCTTTCCCCCCAACGGTCGGGCAGCTGCTCGGCGGGTCCGCGGACAACTTCTGGACCGACTTCGCCAACTTCTTCAACCCGAACGGGTGGGCCTACGTGGTCGGCGAGGTCTTCTTCATCATCATCTTCACGTACTTCTACACCGCGGTCACCTTCAACCCGGTCGACCAGGCGGACAACCTGAAGAAGTACGGCGGCTTCATCCCGGGAGTGAGGCCAGGGCGACCCACAGCCGAATACCTGGACAGGATCCTTTCCAGGCTCACCTTCCCGGGCGCCCTTTACCTGGGCGCGATCGCGGCGCTGCCGACGATCCTGATCTCCCAGACTTCCGCCAACTTCTTCTTCGGAGGCACCTCGATCCTGATCGTGGTCGGCGTAGCGCTGGATACCGTGAAACAGCTCGAGGCCCAGCTCATGATGCGTAATTACGAGGGCTTCCTCAAGTAGGAGTCGTTTCGCGGGGCGGGCGGCGCAACGCAACGCGCCACTTTGACCGCCTACGCGCCGCGTTCAGCCGGAGCCTGATGCCCGCGGAGCGCCCGGTGGCCCCTCTCCTCCGGCTAGGCTCTCTCGCCTCATGTCTCAGCTAAATCTTGTACTTCTCGGCCCGCCTGGATCAGGTAAGGGCACACAGGGCGAACGGCTTCAGGAAGACCTCGAGCTCCCCTACTACGCGACAGGCGACATCCTGCGCGCCGCGGTTCGCGAGGAGACCGAGATCGGCAAGGAGGCCAAGTCCTTCATGGACAAGGGCGACCTGGTGCCCGACGAGGTGATCATCGGCGTGATCGCCGAGCGGATCGATTCGCACGAGGCCGAGGACGGCTTCATCCTCGACGGCTTTCCGCGCACGGTCGGCCAGGCCGAGGCGCTCTTGAAGAAGCTCGAAGAGCTCCGCACCCGCCTTACCGCAGCGATCCTGATCGCGGTGCCCGACGAAGAGGTCGTCCGCAGGCTCGGAGGCCGGCGCACCTGTTCCAACGGCCACATCTTCCACGTCGAGTTCGACCCCCCCGAGGAGGAGGGCAAGTGCGACGTCTGCGGCGAGGAGCTCCGCGTCCGCGACGACGACAAGCCGGACGTGATCAAGCACCGGCTCACCCAGTACCGCGAGAAGACCGAGCCCCTGGTGGAGTGGTTCGACGAGCGCGGCCTGCTGGAGCGCGTCGAGGCCGACGCCCCGCCCGACGACGTCTACGAGGACATCCGCGCCCTCATGGCCACTCTGCGGATGGAAGAAGAGGCCTAGGCGGCAGCCATGTACAAGGGCGGCATCATCCTCAAGACCCCCGCGCAGATCGAGGCGATGGCGACGGCCGGCGAGATCCACTCCAAGTGCTTGAAGATGCTGATCGGCAAGTGCCGCGCGGGCGTGACCACTGCCGAGCTCGACGAGGCCGCCGAGCGCTACATCCTCTCTCAGGGAGCAACGCCGACCTTCAAGGGGTACCGCGGCTTTCCCGGCTCCATCTGTGCATCTCCCAACGCGATGGTGGTCCACGGGATTCCCGACGCGTACGCGCTCCGGCGCGGGGACGTTCTCTCGATCGACGTGGGGGTGACCAAGGACGGCTGGGTAGCCGACGGCGCCGTCACCGTGCCGATCGGTGAGGTCTCGGACGAGGCAACCCGCCTTCTGGCCACTACCGACGCGTCACTTCATGCCGGGGTCGCGGCCGCCCAGCCCGGCGGTCGCCTGGGTGACGTGTCGAGCGCCGTTCAAAAGACGATCGAGGCCGAGGGCTTCAGCGTCATCCGGAGCCTGGTCGGCCACGGCGTCGGACGTGACATGCACGAGGACCCCCAGGTGCCCAACTTCGGCACCGCCGGGCGCGGCCCCGAGCTCGAGCCGGGAATGGTCTTCGCGCTCGAACCGATGACTGCCGCGGGTTCTCGAGAGGTGGTCACCGGGGGCGACGGCTGGGCCGTCTACTCGGCGGACGACTCGCTCACCGCCCACTTCGAGTTCACGATCGCCGTGACCGAGGACGGCCCGCGGATCCTCACCCCCTGGCACGAGGCCTAGGCGTCCGCCGCCGCGGCAATCAGGCACGGAGCGCTGCTATCCTCGTTTGCCGGCTTTCGGAGCCGGTTTTGGCCTGCTCGTCCGATTCATGGGACAGGCGGGCATTCTGTGAGATACGACCCCTGGAAGGCGCGAAAACGCGTTGAAAGTACGAGCGTCAGTAAAGCCGATGTGTGAGAGGTGCCGCGTGATCAAGCGGCGCGGCGTCGTGCTGGTCATTTGCTCGAACCCCAGGCACAAGCAGCGGCAGGGCTAGAAGGAGTACGGAAAGAACTTGGCACGCATCGCGGGAGTCAATCTCCCACTCAACAAAAGGATCGAGATCGGGCTTACCTACGTCCACGGGATCGGCCGTTCGACGGCCAACGACATCCTGGTCAAGGCGAAGGTCGATCCGAACACATTCGTCAAGGACCTCACCGAGGACGAAACCATCAAGCTTCGCGACGCCGTCGAAGCGGGCGACGTCGAGGGTGACCTCCGCCGCGAGCGCTCGCAGAACATCAAGCGCCTCTCGGAGATCGGGTCCTACCGCGGCCTGCGCCACCGGCGCGGCCTGCCCACGCGCGGCCAGCGCACCAAGACCAACGCGCGCGGCCGCAAAGGCCCCAAGCGCATGTCCATCGCCGGCAAGAAGAAGCCGACGAAGTAGAGGAATCTGAATGTCGCCCCAACCAAAGAAGAAGGGCCGTCCGCGCCGCAGGGTTCGCAAGAACGTGCCTTTCGGCATCGCCCACATCAAGACTTCGTTCAACAACACGATCGTCACGATCACCGACCCCGAGGGCAACGTGATCGTCTGGGAGTCCGCCGGCTCGGCCGGATTCAAGGGCTCGCGCAAGTCAACCCCCTTCGCCGCGCAGGTGACGGCCGACGCTGCCGCCCGTAAGGGCATGGAGCACGGCCTCGAGCGCGTCGAGGTCCACGCCAAGGGCGCGGGCTCGGGCCGTGACACCGCGATCCGCTCGCTCCAGGCCGCGGGTCTCAACGTCACCACCGTCAAGGACGTGTCGCCGCAGGCCCACAACGGCTGCCGTCCCAAGAAGCGGAGGCGCGTCTAACCATGGCCAGAGATACCGGAGCCCAGTGCAAGCAGTGCCGTCGCGAAGGCCAGAAGCTCTTCCTGAAGGGCCAGCGCTGCCTGACCGATAAATGTGGCGTCGAGCGCCGCTCTTATCCGCCCGGCGAGCACGGCCGCACGCGCGTGCGCGCCTCGGAGTACCGCAACCAGCTCCGCGAGAAGCAAAAGACGCGCCGCTACTACCAGCTGCTCGAAAAGCAGTTCCGCGCCTACTACGAGAAGGCCGCACGCCAGCCCGGCGTCACCGGAGACAACCTCCTCCGCCTTCTCGAGCGCCGCTTCGACAACGTCTTGGTAAGGCTCGGCTTCGCGGCTTCACGCCGTCAGGCCAGGCAGCTCATCAGCCACGGACATTGGATGGTGAACGGCCGCCGCGTCGATATCCCGAGCTACCAGGTCCGGCCCGACGACCTGATCCAGGTCAAGCCGGATACAAATGCGACGGACGTAGTCCGCGCAGCAACAGAGTTGACCGCCGCGGTTCCACCGTGGCTGCAAGCAGATCACGACTCCCTGACCGCAAAGGTCCTCCGCCTGCCAGAGCGCGTGGAGATTGAGACCCCGGTTCAGGAGCAGTTGATCGTCGAGCTCTACTCCAAGTAGTAGAGCTCCCACCGCACGACCCAAAGACCGGAGTGATTCCATGACCACCCTGCCCGAATTTCAAGTGCCCAAGATCTCGAAGGAAGACGTAGACGAGAACAAGGGGACATTCACGATCGAGCCCCTCGACAAGGGCTTCGGCTACACCTTCGGCAACAGCCTGCGCCGCGTGCTGCTCTCCTCGCTCGGAGGAGCGGCGATCACCAGCGTCCGCATCGAGGGCGTCGCCCACGAGTTCTCGACCGTTCAGGGTGTCAAGGAAGATGTCACCGACATCGTCTTGAACCTCAAGGACATCGTCGTCCGGATGCACTCCGACGCCGACGAGGTCGAAGCGCCCCTGGTGGCGACCGGCCCCGGCGAGGTCACCGCAAAGGACATCGACCTGCCCGCGGGCGTCGAGATCCTGAACCCCGAGGCTCCGATCGCCACGCTCGAGAAGAAGACCAAGCTCGAGATGTACCTGACGATCGGCCGCGGCCGCGGTTACTCGCCGGCCGAGGAGAACAAGTCTGAGGACCAGCCCATCGGCGTGGTCCCGATCGACTCGATCTTCTCGCCGATCCGGCGTGCCGCGTACTCCGTGGACTCCGCCCGCGTCGGGCAGCGCACGGACTTCGACAAGCTCGCGCTCGAGGTCGAGACCGACGGCTCGATCGAGCCCGGATCGGCACTTCGCGAAGCCGCAGAGATCCTGATCAAGTCGCTCGCGATCTTCACCGACGCGGACCGCGTCGAGGAACTGACCGCACGCGACAACTTCGAGGCCCTTGCGGCCGCCGAAGGTGCTGCGCCCGGTGGGGCACCCGCGACCGACGGCGACGATCGTCTGATCGAGGAGCTCGAGGTCGGCGTCCGCGCCTACAACTGCCTCAAGCGAGCCGGCATCCAGACCGTCGGCGACCTCGTCACGCGCTCCGAGTCGGAGCTGAACGCTATCCCGAACTTCGGGCGCCGCTCGACCGAAGAGGTCATCGACGCGCTCCACCAGCTCGGGCTTTCGCTCCGCGGCGAGTAGCTTTCTCTCCAGTAGGTCCTCATGCGCCACTCGAAGCAAAAAGGAAAGCTAAACCGAGACAAGGCCCACCGCAAGGCCTTGATGCTCAACCTGTGCCGTGAGGTGATCGACCACGAGCGGATCAAGACGTCCGAGGCGAAGGCCAAGGCCGTCAAGCCCCAGCTCGAAAAGCTGATCACGCTCGGCAAGCGCGGTGACCTTCACGCCCGTCGCCAGGCTCTCTCGAAGCTCGGTCAGGACAAGTTCCTGGTCCACAAGCTCTTCGAGGAGATCGCTCCCCGCTACGAGGAGCGCCCAGGCGGCTACACCCGCATCGTGAAACTGGGCCCCCGTCGATCTGATTCGACGGAAATGGTCTTCCTCGAACTCGTATAGCCGGCTTCAGGCTGACAATCGCCTATGACGGGTCCGGCTTTTCCGGTTGGGCACGGCAACCTGGCCTCCGGACGGTCCAGGAGGTAGTCGAAGAGTCCGTCGGGCGGATCCTGGGAGGGACGCCCGTCGAGCTCACCGTCGCGGGAAGAACGGACACCGGGGTCCACGCTCTCGGCCAGGTGGCGAGCTTCGAACTGGATCGGGAGCCGCCCGACCGGTTCGCGTCGAGGATCAACGCCGTTCTGCCCGGCGACGTCTCCGTCCTGGCGTGCGACGAGGTGGCTGACGGCTTTGACGCGCGCCGATGGGCTACCTCCCGGCGCTACCGGTACCGCGTCCTCACAGCCGAGCACCGCACGCCATTCGAGGAGGGCCGGGCTCTCTGGTGGCCGCGTTCGCTCGATCGGGCCGCGCTCGACGCTTGCGCCGCGGCAATCCAGGGAGTGCACGACTTCACCGCGTTCACCCCGACCCAGACCGAGCACGTGCGCTTCGAGCGCCGGGTCATCTCGGCCGCCTGGGAGGACGAGTGCGAGGCGATCCTGGTCTTCGACATAACCGCCGACGCCTTCATGCGCAACATGATCCGCGTGCTGGTGGGGACGATGCTCGAGGTGGGAGGGGGCAGGCGAACGGTCACGGACTTCGCGGCGCTCCTCGAAGGTGCGCCCCGTGATCGTGCCGGGGCGACCGCTCCTCCTCACGGCCTGTATTTCGCAGGCGTCGAGTTCGGCGACGGACCCACCTACGAGCACTGAGAGCGGTTCAGTAGGTTCTCGCGCATGCCAGAACCTGTGAAGCTCCACCGCTGCTCCTACACCTTTCTCCACACCGAGATGGATGCCTGCTGGAAGGTCGAGAAGGCGCTCAAGGAGGAGGGGGTCCCCTACGAGGTCGTCAAGCACGGCTACGGCAAGAGCGACAAGTCCCGTGCCGAGATCATCGAGAAGTCGGGGCAAAAGCTCCTTCCCGTGCTCGAGCTCCCTTCGGGCGAGGTCTACCGCGCAGACTCCGGCGAGATGGCCGATCGGGTCAGGGGCGGCGGATTGGATACGCCGGCCGCATAAGCAGCGGCCTCCGTCAGGTACGGGGCCGGTTCATAGACTCGAACCAGATGCGCGTTCTGGTCACAAACGACGATGGGATCCGCGCCCAGGGCATCCAGGCGCTGCGCAGGGCCTTGCGCGAGCTCGACGACGTCGAGGTCCATGTGGTCGCTCCGGACTCCAACCGCTCGGCGACTGCTCGCAGCATCACGACCCGCTCACCGCTCTGGGTCGAGGAGATGGAGTTCGACGACGGCGATATCGGCTTCGCCACCGACGGCACGCCCGTCGACTGCGTCCGCTTTGCCGACCTGGGCCTGCTCGGGGAAAAGCCCGATCTGATCGTCTCGGGGATCAATCACGGCTCAAATCTGGGCGATGACGTCACCTATTCGGGAACGGTCGCCGCCGCCTTCGAGGGCATCGTCCTGGGTGTCCCGTCGATCGCGCTCTCCCAGCAGTCGGCGAAGGGGGAGATGGGCTTTGCGCCCGGGCGCTCCTTCGATTTCGGGTTCGCGGCGGCTCTGGCCGCACGGCTCGTGGAGAAGATTCGTGCCGAGCCGATGCCCGAAGGGACCCTCTTGAACGTGAACGTGCCGGCCGGCGAGCCGCAGGGCGTCGAAGTCACGAGGCTCGGAAAGCGCCTCTACGACGACGAGATGAAGCTCGTCGAAGAAGACGAGAACGGCCGGCGGCGCTATCGAATCTACGGCTTCGAGCCATCGTTTCAAGGACGAGCCGGGAACGGACCTGGCCGCACTTGCCCGCGGCAAGGTCGCGCTGACGCCGATCCACTTCGACCTCACCCACCACGACGGGCTGGACGGAATGGGGGAGTGGGACATCCAGGATCTGATGGACGCGGCGGCAAGGGCCGTGCCCCCGGCATGAGCGCCGATCCAGCCGAGCGCGCCGATGAGCTGCGCAGCCAGCTCGAGTACCACAACGAGCGCTACTACGTAAAGGACGATCCTGAGATCGGGGACGACGAGTACGACGCCCTGATCGACGAGCTACGCGCTCTTGAGGCCGAGCACCCCGAGCTTGAGACGCCGGAGTCCCCGACGCAGAGGGTGGGTGGCACCCCGCTCTCTCGCTTCGAGCAGGTCGAGCATCCCGAGCCGATGCTCTCGCTCGCCAACGCGCGCTCCGAGGAGGACATGCGAGCCTGGGAGAACCGCATTGCGAACCTCCTCAAGCGCTTCGACATCACCGCCGCGGAGACCTCATACGTGACCGAGCCCAAGATCGACGGGCTCGCCATCTCGCTCATCTACGAGCGACGGCAAGCTGGTCCGCGGTGCAACCCGTGGCGACGGCCGGATCGGCGAGGACGTGACCCACAACCTCCTGACCATCGGCGACATCCCCCGCGAGATTCCCGACGCGCCCGAGATGATCGAGGTCCGCGGCGAGATCTACTACCCGCGCTCGGGCTTCGTCAAGATGAACGAGGAGCGAGCCGAGGCCGGCGAGTCCACCTTTGCCAACCCGCGAAACGCCGCCGCGGGAACGATCCGCCAGCTCGACCCCAAGATCGCCGCTTCCCGGCCATTGGCGATGTGGTGCTACGGCATCGGCACCCGCAAGGGCGTCGAGCACAAGACCCACCACGACGAGATCGAGTGGCTCAGGGAGCGCGGCTTTGCCGTCGAGGACGAGATCGAGCTGCATGAGGGAATCGATTCGGTCGTGACCAAGTGCAAATGGTGGGAGGAGCGTCGCGAAGGTCTCGATTACGAGATCGACGGCGTCGTCGTCAAGGTGAACGAGCGAGCGCTCTGGCGGGAACTCGGCGTGGTCGGCCGCGAGCCGCGCTGGGCGATCGCCTGGAAGTTCCCGCCGATCACGGCGACGACGGAGCTTCGCCATGTGGTCTGGAACGTGGGCCGGGTCGGCCACCTGATCCCGTTCGCCCAGCTCGAGCCTGTGCAGGTCGGCGGCGTCACGGTGAGTCAGGCGACCCTCCACAACGAGGAGGACCTGGCGCGAAAGGACGTGCGCGAAGGCGATGTGGTCGTCGTGACCCGCGCCGGGGACGTGATTCCCGCAGGTGATTGCGCCCCTGATCCAGCGGCGCGAAGGCAAGCGCTTGAAGAAGGCCAAGCCGCCCAAGAAGTGCCCCCGCTGCGACACGCCGACGGTGAAGCCCGAGGACTCCGTCTTCACCGTCTGCCCAAATCGGCGCGGCTGCCCCGGCCAGAACTTCCAGCGGGTCAAGCACTTCACTGCGGTCATGGACATCGAGGGCTTCGGCGAAAAGCTCTCCCTCCGTTTCCTCGACGAGGGTCTGATCAAAGACCAGGCGGGCGTCTACGACATCACCGTGGAGGATCTTCAGGGACTCGAAGGCTTCGGCGAGATCTCGGCTCGAAACCTCAAGGCCGCGATCGACGAGTCGCTCAAGCAGCCGTACTCGATCGTTCTGTTCGCGCTCGGGTTGCCTGGCATCGGCTACGTGACAGCGCAGTCGCTGGCCGAGCACTTCGGCACGATCGACGCGCTGCTCGAGGCCGACGCGGAGGCGATCGAAGAGGTCGAGGGGGTCGGTCCGATCACGGCTGCTCAGATCGCCGAGGAGCTCGCCGAGGAACCCACGCGCGAGCTGGTCGAGAAGCTTCGCGACCGCGGGCTCCGCTTTGAGCTCGATCCGTCGGAGCGCCGAGCCCAGGGAGGCCCACTCGAAGGCAAGACGTTTGTCATCACCGGCACGTTGCCGAACCTCTCGCGCGACGAGGCCTCCTCGCGCATCAAGCGCGCCGGCGGCAAGGTCACCGGCTCCGTCTCGAAGAAGACGGATTACGTGGTCGCCGGCGACAGCCCGGGCTCAAAGCTCGCCAAGGCCGAGGACCTCGGCGTGGACGTGATCGACGAAGCGAAGCTCGGCAAGCTCCTCGAATTGTGAGCACCCTGCAAGGGTCTGGCCCCGGGCCAGACCCCGGGTCTGACCCCGTGGGCGCGAAAACGCTACATGTAGCGTCTCGTCCACTTTGTGAGGGTCTGGCCCCTCGGCGGTGATTGTGAGGGTCTGGCCCCTCGGGGGGCCCCTCGGGTGTGGCGTCGGCGGTGGTTCCGTCGGTGGCGGCCGCGGTGGTTGGGCTAGCGGTAGCGGGCTATTGCCGCGGCCATTGCGTCTTGTGCGCGCTGGGCGGAGGAGATCGAGACGTTGTTCATGAGGATCGAGAAGGCGACTGTGCCCGCGCCCGCCCGGCAGTAGCCCGAGAGGGCGCTCACGCCGTTGATCGTCCCGGTCTTGGCGTGGCAGCGGCCTTCGGCCGCCGTGTTGCGCATGCGGCCGCTGAGGGTTCCCGACTGCCCGGCCGTGGCGAGCGAGTCGAAGAAGGCGCGCCTTCTGGGAGTCGCTCTTTCGCATGTAGGTCAGGAGTCGGGCGACGTTCTTGGGCGAGGCGGTGTTCGAGCGGGCCAGGCCCGAGCCGTTGACCATGTGCACGTTGCTCCCCGCCTTGCGGGTAAACGCCTCCGTGCGGCCGGCTCCACGCCGGGTGGTGCCCTGCTTGTTGGGTCCGGTGCCGATGCGCTTGAGGAGCATCTCGGCGTAGAAGTTGTCGGAGGGCGTATTGGTCTGCGCGGCGAGGGAGGCGGCACTCGGCGACGCGACGGATCCCAGCGGCTCCTTGTCCAAGAGCCTGCCCGGCGTACCGGAGACCTTCACTCCGCCCGTCACACGAATGCCTCGCTCCCTGAGCTCGGCGATCAACTCGTCGCCCGCGTTTCGCGCCGGGCTCGCGGCGTAGCCGCCTCCTGCGTCGGTGCCCCGGTTGAACGAAAGGCCCGAGAGCGTCGGTAGGTCGCCGAGATCCGGATTGACGCCGGGCACCGGGACCGAGCCCTTCCCGTCGAACACGGTGGGGTCGGCAACCACTTTCCCCTTCACCCTGCGAATCCCGGCTTCCTTGACCGCCTTGGCGAGAGGGCCGAGACTGGTGAGCGGCAGGCCACGCGCCCCTGCAAAGCCCGCCGCCGCCAGCGCCGGGTCGCCGTCGCCCCTGAGGACGAGGCTGCCCTTGAGGGTCCTCGCGCGCCCACCCTGTGCGCCGGCCTCGCTCGAAGATCCGGGTCTCGAGGCGGCCGCTGCCGCCAAAGCGCTCCAGGTAAGCAGCGGTGGTGAAGAGCTTCGTGTTGGAAGCGAGGATCCTCGAGCTCGATCCGGAGTCGGAATACAGGAGGCGGTTCGAGTTGGCATCGACGTCATAGACGTAGGCGCCGGACGCTCCGCCGACCGAGTTCATCTGGTTCTCGAGAATGCTTTTCAGCCGGCTACGCGAGATGCCCTTCTTGGCCGCCAGCGGTGTGCCTTCGCGGGCAACAGGTGTGTCCGTCCCTTCCGCCGGGACCTCGGCGGACGCCGCCGCGCCGCCGGTCGCAAACGTCACAACCGCCGCGAGAATCCCTGCTCGCACCCGCAAAATACGCACGGATCGAAGATAGCTGGGCGTGTATACGAACGTGAGTTCCGCCCTCCCTGCGATACTTCAGCCGATGGGCAAGGTCGTCGAGCTCGACACGTCGGGCAATTCCCAGCCAAGGGGCCAGAAGGCCAAGAGGGGCAAGCGCAACGTCTCGAAGACCGCGCTGGTCCTCGGCGGCGGCGGCTTCACCGGCGGCGTTTACGAGATCGGCGCGCTCCGGGCCCTGGACCTCCTGGCGGTAAATCACACCGTCAACGAGTTCGACATCTACGTGGGGACCAGCGCCGGCTCGTTCATCGCAAGCCTGACCGCAAACGGCGTCACCCCCGAGGAGATGATGCGGGTCCTCAACTCGGAACTGCGCTCGCCGATCCCCGACATCGACCTCTCGATGCTCCTGAGGCCCAACTACGGCGGCTTCGTCCGCGGCTCGCTCACCTTGCCGCTCAAGATCGCCGGGATCGTCAAGGAGGTCTTTGAAAAGGAGTCCTCGGTTGTTGACCTGGCTACGGGCCTCGCAGGCCTCCTGCCGCCCGGCTTCTACAAGGGCACCGGCATCGAGCGCTACGTGCACGAGGTCCTGTCCGATCCCGACCGCACCGACGACTTCCGCCACCTCTCCTCAGAGCTTTACCTGACCGCCACCGACCTCGACACGACCGAGCGTGTCGTCCTGGGCGAAGGGCGAGTGGTCCGACGTGCCGATCTCGACCGCGGTCGCCGCTTCCGGCGCCCTGCCGATGATCTACGAGCCGGTCGAGATCAAGGGCCGCGAGTTCATCGACGGCGGCATCCTCTCGACCACCAACATCGACGTCGCGATCGAGCGGGGCGCCAAGTTCGTCGTCGTGATCAACCCGCTTGTCCCCTACGTCAACGACTTCGGCAAGACGATCCCGACGGTCACCGGCTCACGTGTCCAGCACGTTTCCGACATGGGGCTCGCCGGGATCGGCAACCAGGTCTTCAGGATGATGTCCCACGACCGCCTCCATCGTGCGGTCGAGATCTGGGAGGAGCGCTACCCAGGGGTCGACATCGTCCTGATCGAGCCAGAGCTCGACGACGCCTTGATGTTCGGCACCTCGATCCTCGACTACAAGGCCCGCCTGGAGATTGCCAAGCACGGCTTCGAGTCCGTCACGCTCAAGCTCGCGCGCGATTACGACCGCTACCGCGCGATCGCACAGCGCCACGGCATCGAGATCTCCAAGCGCCGTGTTCGCCACGCGATGGACCACGTCGAGCGCGCGGCCGAGAGCCGCGCCGGGTGGCGCCGCGTCCTCGAGCAGACGACTTCGACCCTCATGCGCTCGGGCCCCAAGCCGGCGCCGGAGCCCGTCGAAGAAGAAGCGCTCGACGGCTGAGCCAGCGCCTGGCGTCTCACCCCTTGTGCACGTGCGCCAGGCCTGAGAGTGATTCCCCCGAAGGATCGAGCAGGAAGAACTCGAGCGCCACGTCCGGGTTTGAGTGGATCTGGCTCATATAGACGATCACTTCGCGGTCAAGAGCGTCCTGGACCACCGCGGTGAACTGGTCGCTCATCGTCTTTTGAAAGCTCCGCCGCAGGTTCTCGACCTCGGCGAACTTGCCGTCGGCCATGAGCGTTGTCTCGACCGAGGTGAAGCCTCCGCGCAGCACACAGACGATCGAATCGTCGATGGCGTACGTCTTTGCCTCGGTCGGCCCCTTGCCGTAATAATCCTTGTGGAGGGTGACGATGCCGGTCGAGATATCGGCGAGCCGTGACCCCGTCCCACCCGAGGCGCGATGCTCGTTCATTCGGATCTCCCAGCTTGGTTGTCGAGCCCCGTCCGTGCGTCACGTCCGCGATCTCGCTACGGAAGACCATACTCCGCCTCCCGTGAGCGCCGCGCTATGCTCGCTGGGCACGAGTGCGTCATCCGCGTGATGGGGGGACTTGGCGGGAAGCACCTTTGAAGGGCAGCCCGCAAGGAAGCTCCACGACACACGAGGAAGGCGCAAACGGCTCCTGAAAGCGGCAAGGACGGATCGTCTTTTAAAGGCTCTCGGCACCTGTCGCCAGCCCGGATCAACCCGGGACAAATTCCATGACAGGAGCCATTTTGGACCGATCGGACCCGATAACGCGGGCTGAGCTTGGCGCGATTGCGTCGCGGGTCTCACGCGACATCGTGCGGCTCCACGCGGACCTGTACGGCCGCGGCCCGACAAAAGCCAAGACCCACCTCGGCGACGATCACGCCCTGTGCGTCCTCGAAGAGGTCTTCACTCCGGCCGAGAAGACGTTGATCCGGGCCGGCAATCCCGAGCAGGTACGGGCTACGCGCGATGCTTTCCAGGAGGCGGTCGAGCCCCAGTTCAGGGAGGTCGTGGAGACCGCTACGGGACGGCGGGTACGCGCCTTTG
This sequence comes from uncultured bacterium, assembly GCA_963721645.1. Taxonomy (GTDB): domain Bacteria; phylum Actinomycetota; class Thermoleophilia; order Solirubrobacterales; family 70-9; genus JALZKA01. The sequence continues at coordinate 45,529 of CAVRJK010000002.1, forward strand.
TCAGCGTCGTCCACACAGGGATCGACGCAGCGTTCGAGATGTTCCTCTTCGAGACCGGCCCCGGCGAGGAGTACCGCCCCGAGAGCCGGAGTCCGGCAGCTGAAAGTGGCGACTGAGCAAGGCCGGGTCGAAGACGAGATCGCGCGCGAAGTCCTCGCCGTACATGAGGCCTCGTACGGAGTCGGCGCGACAGAGACCCACGTCCATCTGGCGGGCGACTTCGTCATCGTCGCCCTGGACATCGAGCTGACGCGTGCCGAGGAAACCCTGCTGAGCGCGGGCAAGGACGAGGCGGTGACCGGAATGCGCGAGTCGTTCCAGCACGTGATCGGAGCCACGTTTTCGGCGATTGTCGAGCGAGCGACAGGCCGCCGGGTGGTCTCGTTCGTATGCCAGGTCTCCACGAACCCTCTGTATTCGCTCGAAGTCTTCAGGCTGGCGCCGGGTTCCGGCCCGGAGCTTGCCGAGCCGTCGGCTTAGCCGGAGTAGAGCGACTCGATCTGCGAGGCGTACTTGTCGGCGACGACGTTTCGCTTGATCTTCATCGTGGGCGTCAGCTCGCCGCCCTCCTGGGAGAGGTCCTGAGGGAGGATCTCGAACTTCTTCACCTGTTCGACGCGGGCGAACTTCTGGTTGATCTGGTCGAGGTGCGCCTGGATGGAGGCGCGAACCTCATCGTTCTCGTGGAGGGTGGCCGCATCAACACCCTTCTCTGATGCGTGCTTCGCCGCCTCCTCCGGGTCGAGGGTGACCACGCAGACCAGGTACGGGCGCCTGTCGCCCACGACGACGCACTGCGAGACGAGCGGGTGCTGCTTGATCTCCGCCTCGAGGTTCGCCGGGGTGATGTTCTTGCCGCCCGCGGTGATGATGATGTCCTTCTTTCGGCCGGTGATCTTGAGGTAGCCGTCCGAGTCCACCTCCCCGATGTCGCCCGTGTGGAGCCAGCCGTCCACGAGGGTCTCGGACGTTGCCTCGTCGTTCTTGTAGTAGCCCTGGAAGATGTTCGGGCCCTTGACCAGGATCTCGCCGTCGTCGGCGATCTTGATGTCCACGCCAGGCAGCGGCTTGCCGATCGTTCCGAACTTGAAGTCGTCCGGGGTCGCGATCGTGGCAGCGGTCGAGGTCTCGGTCATGCCCCAGCCCTCCAAGACGAGGACGCCCGCAGCGTCGAAGAAGCGAAGGATCTCCGGATTGATCGGCGCGGCACCGGTTACCGCGACGCGCAGGTTCCCGCCGAAGAGGTTGCGGATCTTCGAGAGCACCAGGCGATCTGCCAATTTGTGCTGCGCAGAGACAAGGGCGCCGGCTCCGCCGGAGCGCTCGGCCTCCCGGTAGCGCTTGCCCACGCCGATCGACCAGTCGAAGATCTTCTTCTTGAGCCCGCCCTCCTTTTCGACGGCGGCCGTGGCGGCGGTATAGATCTTCTCGAAGATCCTGGGCACGGAGGGGAAGTACGTCGGCTTGACCTCGGAGAGGTTGGGGACGATCCGCAGCGGATCCCGCTCCCAGTAGGCGATCGAGGAGCCGAGCTCGAAGTTTCCGAGCTGGATCAGAAGGGCGAAGGAGTGGGCGAGGGGGAGGAAGAGGTAGGTCAATTCCTCCTGATCGCCCAAGACGTTCTTCTCGACGACCATGTCGAGCATGGCCCTGTAGTTGCCGTGCGAGATGACGCAGCCCTTGGGAGGCCCGGTGGTCCCCGACGTGTAGATGAAGGTGCAGATGTCTTGCGGCGTGACCGACTCGTAGCGCTCCTGCCAGTCGGCATCGGATACCTCAGCCCCCTGCTCGACGAGCTCGGAGACCGAGATCGCGCCGCCGCCCTTGCCCGTCATGCGGATCACATGCTGCAGCCTGGGACAGCGATCGCGGATCGCGCGGATCTTTTCGAGCTGCTCCTCGTCCTCGACGATGACGACGCTCGCGTCCGAGTTCTCAAGCACGTACTCGCACTCCTCGGCGGAGTTGGTCTGGTAGATCGGGACGACGGTTGCGCCGGCCGTCAGCGCGGCGAAATCGAAGTAGGTCCATTCCGGCCGGGTGTTGCCGAGGATCGAGACCTTGTCGCCCTTCTCGATCCCCAGGGCCATCAGGCCCTTCGACAGCTCCTTGACGGTCTGTCCCACCTCGTCATAGCTGCGGCTGACCCAGTGGCCCGAGTCGTCCTTGAACATGACCGCCCTGCCCGGCCCGTACTTGGCTACGGACTTGGGAAGAAGGTCGGCGATCGTCTTCGAGCCGACTCCGGAAGAGGCAGGGGTAACGGTGGCAGATTCCATGCCCCCAGCCTATATGTACGGCTTAGGTGCCTAAGCCGCTGCTGTGGTGCGCTTGGTGCTGTCCGTCAGCTGCGCGAGCGAGGTGACGAACAGCGATTTGTCGATCTTTCCCTGGAAAATCGGAACGCCCATCTCCATACATTTGGAGATCACTTCCCGACGCTTCATGTTGACCTCGTCGGCGAGCTCCGTGGGCGTCAGATGATTTGCCATGCACCGTCTCCTATGGGTGGGGGGCTGTTGCCGCGCGTTCCGCGCGTTCAGGTCTGAGTCTCCTACCTGGGACGGACGCTGTCAAATCGGATTTGGGACATCGATGAACTCATGTTCGATCCCGAACTCGAGGGCCACGAGCTCGCCCAGGCGACGAGCGCCGAACGTCTCGGTTGCATAGTGGCCCGCTGCGATGAAATGGAGCGAGCCTTCGTGGGCATCGGCCATCGCGTGCTCCGCCGGCTCTCCCGTCAGCACCGCATCGAGACCCAAGGCGACCGCTTCGGAGATCGACGATGAGCCGGCCCCCGAGAGGATCCCGATCGACTTGACGACGCTCGGGCCCGTCTCGAAAATCAGTGGATTCGGGGACACGTGGGTACGGACCCGATCGAAGAGCTCTCCCGCGGCGATGCCTTCGACGCTCCGCCCGACGATCCCGATCGCAGAGCCCTTCGCCAGGCCGAATTCCTCAGGTCCGGCTTCGAGTCCGAGCGCGCTGCAAAGGAGGGCGTTGTTGCCGATCTCGCGATGGGCGTCGAGCGGCAGGTGGTAGCCCGCGACATTCAGATCACGAGCCAGCGCCGCGCGGAGGCGAGCGGCCATCGGCTCGCTCAGGGCTCGCGAATGAAAGTCCCAGAAGAGGCCGTGGTGGGCCACCAGGAGCTCGGCGCCGCTCGCAATCGCGCGCTCAATGGATTCCAGGTGAGCGGACACGCACGTTGCGATCTTCCCGACCTCGGTCGCGCCGGGCACCTGCAGCCCGTTCGGACCGTAGTCCTGGAACGCGCCGACGTCCAGCGTGCGGTCACAGAACTCGATGATCTCGCTTCGACTCGCCATGCGCGTGTCGAAGGTATCTCAGCGTCAGGTCCTAAGTTTGTCCGATGACGGACGCGTCCAACTTCCTCAGCTCCCTGATGGACTCCGAGCTCTATTCCATCGGTGCGTTCTTTTGTGACGAGCATCCGGAGCTGGTCGACGAGGTCACCCGCGTCTCGGGCGAGATCGAGGTGGACGGCCTCGTTGCCTATGCCGAGTCGAGCGGCCAGCCGATCGAGGAGGCGTTCGAGACGCTTTTGACCGGCCTGGCGGTGCGCTACTTCAAGGCGGTCGCAGGATGAACGTCTGGGTCCCGCGGACGATCATCGCCGTGGTGGTCGTAGGGGTCGCAATCTCGATCGTCTCGATCTCGGTCGGCGACGGCGGCCCGAACACCGTGAGCTTCGAGGAGCGCGGTGAGGTCCAAGGCCTGGTCGCAGGGATCAAGCAGGACGGCGCCCGGTTGGGCGATGCGGAGGCACCCGTGGAGATCGAGGTTTTTACCGACGTGAGGGCGATTCCCGGCGCGACGTTCCAGGAGGACGTCGTCGACCCGATCATCGACGACTACGTCCGTGACGGCCGAGCTCAGATCTCGATCAGGCACTTCTCCTTCGGTCGCTCGGGAGTCACGGAGGCAGCCATCGCCGCCACGGCTGCCGGCGAGCAGGGTTACCAGTGGCAGTTCGCCGAGATCGTGATGAGAAATCTCGAGAACGCAGGCCCCAAGGGGATCGACGAGGCTTTCCTCAAGGCCGCCGCCGAGGTGACTCCCGGCATGACCATCGACGAGTGGGACGCCGCCTTCGCCGAGGAGCTCGATGCGCAGATGAGCGACCCCGAGTACGAGAGCGAGATCGACCGCGACGGCGAGCTGGCGCTGGAGCTCCAGCTCCCAGCGGGCCCCGCGATCGTGGTGACTGGGGTGGGCGGGGTGGAGGAGCTCGTGAACGCGCCTACGCTCGACGAAGTGCGCGCCGCGATCGAGCGGGTCGACGTCCAGTCGGCCGACATCGCGCCCTAGATCCCTGAGGGCTCCTCACCCTCGAACAGCGGTTTGAGGCGGCGCGCGAGAAGCAGGAGGGCGACGAGCACCGCGACCGCGACCCAGATTCTCGGATCGGACAGGGACAGGTCCTCGAGGCTCGTGCCGAGGTACACGGAAAGCGCGGTAATCGGCAGGTAGCCGACGGCAGTGGTCCACACGAAGCGGATGCGCGGTGCCTGGGCCGCACCGGCGACGTAGGAGAACAGGCTGAAGGGGACGATCGGCACCAGGCGCGCTGCGAGGAGAAGGGTGACACCGCCCTCATCAACCACCCGCTCGAGGCGTGAGAGGCGCTGAGGCTTGACGATCCTCTCCACCAAAGGCCGGGCCGCTCGGCGACCGATCTCGTAGGCGAGCAGCCCCTGTGCGGTCCAGCAGACCATGAGAATCGCCATGGCCGGCCAGAAGCCGTAGACGAAGCCGGCGGCGGCATCCAGGATCTCGGCCGGGTACCAGACGAAGGTGTGGAGGGCCGCCAGTCCGGCGATCAGCACCACCCCTGCGGCGCCCGAATCGCGAAGATCCCGGCGCAGGGATCCGGTCTCCCCCGAAAGAACGTCGCCGGCCGCATCGCGGAGCGGCTCGATCAAAAACACCGCCCCGACCAGCGCGAACGCGAAGGCGAGGGTCAGTGCGATCGGCCTGAGGGGGAGCCCGGTGCTCTCGGGCTGCCCGGCCTCGGATCCGGGCGCGTCGCTCACGCGACGGAGTATGGCTGCGACATGGACAATCGGGGCGCCCGGATTTGAACCGGGGACCTCACCGACCCGAACGGTGCGCGCTACCAGGCTGCGCCACGCCCCGAGAGGCCTCAAGGGTATCCGGTGCAACTTCACTTTCTTTATGAGTAAGAACGCCCAGAAGGGGCAAGGTTGTTACATGACGGCAGGCAGGTCACACCTTGAAATCTCGATGGCGGCGGATCCCGGCAGCGTTCGGCTGGTCAGGACCGAGATCATGCGCTGGTTCCACGAACTGCGGCACGGGGAAGAGGCGCTGGCAGCTTCGATCGCGGTCGCGGTGTCCGAAGCGGTCGGAAACGTCGTGCGCCACGCCTACCCGGGCGAGAGCGTGGGCCGCGTCGAGGTCGAGGCGCAACTCCAGGAGGCGACAATCACCGTCAGCGTCAGCGACGGTGGCGCCGGAATGTCGGGACGCTCGGAGTGCGCCGGCAGCGGCATGGGCCTGCCCGTCATCGGACGCCTTGCGGACGGGGTCACGGTGGTGTCGGATGATGGAGGCACCCGCTTGTCGATGCGGTTCGAGCTGACCGGCCCGGCTTCTCGCCGACCGCTCTTCGCTCCGCTCCACGCGCGCTCCGTGGCAGCGGTTTCGCATTAGACCGGCGCCGACGGGGAAACGCCTCCGTAGGATCAACCCCGGGATGCCGGGACGACGCACGCTGCTTTCAGGCCTGGTAGTTCTGGCGCTTCTGGCGCTCACGGTGGCCGCCTCATTCCTCGTCTACGACAGTCAACGCGACGCGGCCATCGAGGCCGACGAGGAATTGGCCGGGAGGGCTGCTGCCGAGGCGCGCTCAGACGTCGTGAGTCTGGCGGCCGGCCTCAGGGGGGCGTCGGGCATCGTCAACAACGGTGGCGGCGTCGATCCCAGGCGGTTTCGGGTGTTCGCACGGGAAGTGGTCGAGCGCTCGCCGTTCCTGGGGCTCTCGTGGGCCCCGAGGGTCGACAAGGAGGGCCGGGAGGGCTTCGAGACGGCCTTGGGCCGGCCCTTGACCGGCTTGAGGCCGAACGGGAACCTCGCCCCCCTCACGGAGACGAGCGACACCTATCTGCCGGTGGCAAACACCTATCCCAACACGACTGCGAGAAGGCGGTTTCTGGGCCTCGACGCTCTCTCGGATCCCACCCGTGCCACCGCTGCTCGCGCTGCCATCGACGCTGCGGAACCCCAGCTCTCGGCCCCGTTGACAATTGCCCAGACCGGTGAGACCGGGGCGGCCGTGTACTCACCCGTGGTCCTGAGCGTCGACGGCTCGTCCACCACCGTCGGGGTCATGATCTCAGGAGTTCCCGGCGACGCGATTGCCGACGAGGTGCGCCGGCAGGTAGACCTCGACGGACCGGTCGCCATCTCCGACGGCGGCGACCTGCTGACCAAGAGCGCTCCCGCGGCGGGGGACGCGACGACAACGGTTGACGTCTTGGGCCGGCGCTGGCAGGTATCGGTTCCTTCCTCGACGTCGGTCGACGTCGTGGCGGCCATCGCATACGGGGTGGCGGGCCTGGCGCTCACATTGCTCGCGGCGGGCCTCCTTGGCTTCGCAGGCAAGCGCGAGCGGGACCTCCATCGCCGCCAGACAGAGACCGAGCTCCGCGCCGCGAGGGAGAGCCTCCTGACCCGCGTCACGGAGGTGATGGAGCGGGAGATCGAGGTCAAGGGCCGCCTGAGAAGCCTCGCGCGAACTCTCGTGCCGGCCGTTGGAGACGTCTGCAGCGTTCACGAGGTGGCCGAAGACGGCACGGTCACACGCGTGGGCGTGGCCGCCCTGGACGAGCAGACCGGAGCCCTGATCCGCTCGCTCCCCGAGCCGTCGGAGACGAGCCCGATCAGGGCGGCGATCTCCAGCCGCGAGCCTGTCCTTTACACGAGGATCGCCGAGAACCGCGAGGCGGCTCGCGCTCGCGCGCGCGGCATCGCCGAAGCCGAAAGCGACAGAGAGGTGTCGGCCCTCGCCCGCCTCAAGGCGGAGCAGCGCTCGAACATGATCGTTCCGCTGGTGGCGCGGGGCCGCGTGCTCGGGACGATCTCGCTGTCGATCCTCAATTCGAGTGGCCGCGAGCCGCTCGATCGCGACGACGTCGCCTTCGGGATGGAAGTGGCAACTCATGCGGCCATGGCGCTCGACAACGCGCGCCTCTATGAGCAGCAGCGCGACATCGCCGCGATCCTCCAGCAGGCCCTGCTGCCACGCTCCCTGCCGGAGGTCGAGGGCGCCGAAGTCGCAGTGCGCCACCGACCCGGCAGGACCGGCACCGAGGTAGGCGGCGACTTCTACGACCTCTTCGAGACAGGAGATCGATGGGTTGCCGTGGTCGGCGACGTCTGCGGCAAGGGGCCGGAGGCCGCCGCGCTGACCGCGCTCGTGCGCCACACGCTGCGCGCGACCGCGCGGCTGGGCCCCGAGGAGGCGGTTCTGCGAGTCCACGAGGCGATTCAGGCATCAGGAGAGAACACGTACTGCACCCTTGCGTGCGCTGAGCTTCGGCACCATGATGGCGAACTCCTGGCGCGCGTGACCACTGCGGGTCACCCCGAACCTCGAGTTGTCGGCCCGGACGGAGCGATCGAGCGACTCGAAGTCACGGGGCCGCTGGTGGGCGTCCTCCGAGACCCCATCTTCGAGGCGCAGGAGGTGCGCCTGCCCGCCGGGTCGACTTTCTTCATGTGCTCCGATGGCATCCCCGAGGCACGCCGCAACGGCGAGATCTTCGGCGACGATCGCCTCGAGCAATTGCTCTCACGACTTGGCGGACTGAACCCGGAGGAGATGCTCCGGCGCCTCGAGGACGAAGTCGTCGACTTTGTCGCGGGCAGGCCGCGTGACGATCTCGCACTCTTTGCGCTGCGGGTGAACGATCCTTGAGTTATCCGGCCTGGTCCGCGGGGTAGGGGGTAGGTATGGCGCGCATCCTTTTCGCCCCGCTTTCGATCATCGGTGGCATCCTGGCCGGCGTGGTGGGCACGAAGCTCTTCGAGATCATCTGGGGCAGGATCGACGATCAGGAGCCGCCGGAGCCTGCGGACCGGGAGACCACCTGGCTGAAGCTTGGCCTCGCGCTGGCCCTTCAGGGAGCGATCTTCAGGCTCATCCGGGGGGCGTTCGACCACGGTGCCCGGCAAGCGTTCCAGCGGGGTACGCGGATCTGGCCGGGGGAGTCGCGCCCCGACGAGGTCTGAACGGTAGAATCCGGCCAGGTCGGGTCCGGGCAATGTGAACGGGCAGGCTCTATTGGTCGCAGTAACGGCGCGGTGCCGCCCAGGGGCGTTGGCAAATGCCATCGCTACTACGGACCGTCTTGCCTCTAGCGAAAGAGGAAAGATTGGATGTCCAGTTTCAACCCCTAGGCGTAGTCGCTGAGCAAGATCTGCTGAGCCAGTACGCGGCGGACCGGCGCCCGGACCTCGAGGAGGAGTTGTTCATGCGCTTCCAGCCTCTCGCCCGGTCGCTGGCGATGCGATATCGCGGCGCGGGGGAGCGCAACGAGGACCTCCTCCAGGTCGCAAACCTCGCCCTGGTCAAGGCGCTTCGCGGCTACGACCCCGAGCGGGGCAGACGATTTGCCGCTTACGCGGCGCCGACGATCCTCGGCGAGATTCGACGACACTTCCGAGATCACTCGTGGCGCCTTCACATGCCCAGGAGCCTGCAGGAACGCACCCTCCAGGTCGAGCGGACGGCGACGAAGCTGAGCGAAGAACTCGGCCGGGCGCCGAAGGCGGCGGAGGTCGCCGAGAGCGCGGGTATCGAGGAGGAGGACGTCATGGACGTCTACCAGGCGCGCGAGGCCCAGCGATCGATGTCGCTAGACATGCCGGTCCACCGCGATGAGTCAGAGTCGGTGCCCATGATCGAAACAGTCGGCTCGGCGGATGCCGGGTTCGATGCGGTCGAGGCCCAGATGGCAGTCGAGCGCACCGCGGGCCTGGACGAGCGGGAAAAGGAAGTGATCCGGATGCGCTTCTCCGACGGCCTCAACCAGTACGAGATCGGCGAGGCATTGGGGGTTTCGCAGATGCAGGTCTCGCGAGTGATGCGGCGCGGGCTGGCAAAGCTCTTGGAGGCTGTCCAGGGAGAAGAAGCGCCGGACGGCAAGCGAACCTTCACAGACGAACGTCCCGACCCTCGGTTTCCGGAAGGCCGGTCCAGGCGGCGCTTGCCACGCAAATAAGCTGGGTAGTGGAAGTCCGAATCAACCAAGGAGATCCCATGGCCTACGAAGTCCCCGACCTTCCCTACGACTACGACGCGCTCGAGCCCCATATCGACGAGGCGACGATGCGGGTCCACCACGACAAGCACCATCAGGCGTACGTCGACAAGGCAAACGCAGCACTCGAGGGCACCGAGTGGGCCGACAAGGACGTAGAGGACGTGCTCAAGGACCTGGACAGCCTCCCCTCCGACAAGCAGGGCCCCGTGCGAAACAACGCCGGTGGTCACGCCAACCACAGCTTCTTCTGGCAGATCATGAGCCCAGACGGCGGTGGCGAGCCGTCCGGCGACCTGGCGGCCGCAATCGACGAGAAGTTCGGATCATTCGACGACTTCAAGGAAAAGTTCAAGAACGCCGGCATCGGGCAGTTCGGCTCGGGTTGGGCGTGGCTGGTCCACGACGGCTCCGGCCTGGAGGTGACCTCGACTCCCAATCAGGATTCGCCCGTCTCGGCCGGCAAGACGCCCCTTCTGGGCGCCGACGTCTGGGAGCACGCCTACTACCTCAAGTACCAGAACAAGCGTCCGGACTACCTGGACGCCTTCTGGAACGTCGTCAACTGGGACGAGGTAGCAAAGCGCTTCGACGAGGCTTCATAGTCACGCGCCGGTCTTAGCGGCGGCAACGAAGAGCAAAGGTCGGGCGGCCCGGGAACGAATGCGGAGTTGTGCCTCCATACGAGGTACAACTCCGCCCGATCATGTGACGGCCGGGTCCTGAGCTCCCGCGCCGGCCGATTCACTCCCCCTTGGAGCGTCGTTGTTCGTCCCTTCACGGGCAGCCGGGATCTGCTGCATGGCCCGCTCGGCCATTGCCGTGATCGTCAGTGAGGGGTTGACGCCAGGGTTTGCGGGCACGGCCGAGCCGTCGCAGACGTAGAGGTTCTCGTAGCCGAAGACGCGGTGCTCTGGGTCGATCACACCTGTGCCGGGGTCTGAGCCGATCACCGCTCCGCCGAGGATGTGGGCGGTGGTCGGCGTGTTCGCGAAAGACTCGGTGAGTGCCGATTGCGCGATTCCGTCCATCTGCTCGGCGAACCACTCGGCCACCTTGTTCGCCTCCGGGATGAAGGTCGGGTTCGGCCGCTCCGGGTCCTGCTCGGTCTGCAGCCGCACGCCCCGGCCGAACAGCCGCCGCTTGGGCACCAGCCGCATCGCGTTGTCGAGCGACTGCATGACGAGCAGGATCACGGTCCGCTCAGACCATCCGACGGGCCAGAGGATGCGCAGGAACTTGAGAGGGTGGCGCACTACCTGCCCGAGCCAGAGAATCGGCCTCGTGAGCTTGGTTCCGTCGCCTGTCATCAGGGTGAAGAGCCGTGAAACGGAGTCGCCGCCCTTCCCGTATGTGACCACCTCTACGTGGGTATCGGGGTCTGGATAGATCGACGACGTGATCGCGACCGACTTGGCGAAGTCGCGACTCTTGTCCTTGGCGCTTACCGCCAGGATCGACTCGGAGTTCGTGCGGACGAGGTGTCCGAGACGATCCGAAACACGCGGAAGCGAGCCTGCGTGCTTGGCGTCGCGAAGCAGCTTGTTGGTACCCAGGGCGCCCGCTGCAAGGACGACGTTTCGCGCACGGAACGTCCGGCGCTGCTTTCGCAGGATCGAGCCCGCCCGCTCCGTGGTGATCTCGTACCCCTCGGACCCGTCATCCGAGCCGGCCGGCCGGATGTCGGTGACCTGGCGCTCGGAGTGGATCTTGACGCCGAGCTTTTCGGCGAACCAGAGGTAGTTCTTCATGAGCGTGTTCTTGGCGCCGTAGCGGCAGCCGATCATGCACTGGCCACAGCGCACGCAGCCCGTGCGTGCCGGTCCTTCGCCCCCGAAGTAGGGATCGGGCACTTCCTCGCCGGCCGGCCCAAAAAAGACGCCGACCCTGGTGTTGGTCCACGTTTCCTCGACGCCGGTCGCCTTCGCGTACTCGCGGAGGAGCGCGTCGGCCGGGCCGATCCCCTCATAGGTAGTCACGCCCAGCATCCGCTCGGCGGTGTCGTAGTGCGGCCTGAGTTCCGAGTCCCAGTCCTCTGCGAGGCCGTCCCATTGGGTATGGGTGAAAAAGGACGGGCGTGCGCGGTAGAGGGTGTTGGCGTATCCGAGGCTTCCTCCGCCGACTCCCGAGCCCGAGACGACGAGGATGTCCCTGAAGGTCGATAGGCGGAAGATCCCGCGCATCCCCAAGCGGGGCATCCAGTAGTAACGACGGATCTGCCATGAGGATTCGGCGAAGTCCTCGTCCTCGTAGCGCCGCCCACATTCGATCACCCCGACCGAATAGCCCTTCTCGGCAAGCCTCAAGGCTGAAACGGATCCGCCGAACCCCGATCCGACGACGATCCAGTCGTACTCCTGCGCTTCAGCCTCGACCGCCATCGCAATCGAACCCTATTCCGAGGGAGCCTCTACCCGGCCTTCGGCGATGTCCTGGAGCGGCTTGAACGATGCGGCTCTGGCGTACATGATGTGCAGGCGGAAGCCCTGTGCGTAGGCCACGTCGCAGCCGTTGTCGAAGACTTCTGTTGCCTCCTCGTCGGTCAGGGAGGACGAGGTGACGCCGGCGTCCTCGCGGTTCACCTGGCTGCGGATGTCTTGGACCGTCGCGACCTTCTCGGCCTCGGTGGCCTCCTGCCAGTCGCTGCACTGCGCGAGCGGCGCGACCGAGCCGCCGATCTCGTTGCCGACCGGGCCCGCTCCGGCATCGTCCGCCGTGCCGGCGTCGCCGCAGCCGCCGAGCGCCAGTGCGCCGGCGGCTGCAAGCCAGGCAAGGCTTCGCCTAGTCACCGGGCCCGAGGTCGACCTGTCCGGCGACCGCGCTCATGTACTCGTCGATCCGTTGTGCCTCCGGGGTCTCCGCCAGCCGCTCCATGTACTTCGCGCGCTCGGCCTGCTCAGCAGCGGCCCGTTGCGTCCCGGGGCGCGACGGCATGTCGTACCAGGTGCACGGCCCGTCCGGCGCTGTGCCGGTCTCCCACTCTGCGAAGCACTCGAGCAGCAGCACGCCCTTGGCGCCATAGGCAGGGCTTCCGGTTGACGTTGAGCACGCCTCGGGCAGGAAGCCCGGAAGCGAGGTGTTGGCGACGGGGTTGATCGGCGGGTCGGCCGTCAGCGAGTCGCGGGTGCCGTCGGGGCCGGTGTTGTTGTACCAGCAGTTGTTGTCGGATGTCGGGAACTCGTCCCAGTAGTAGTCGAGACCGTTCGGCAACTGATCGGGGACGGTCGGATCGAGCAGCCCGCTCTGGTTGCCGAACTTCTTGAGGCCGGGGTGGGGACCAAATCCCTCAGGCACCGCGCCCATCTTGTTGGCGTGGTAGCGGTTGTCGCACGACGTCGACGAGACGCCTCCCGGCACGCCTGGAACCGGCGTTGACGGGCAATGGATCTGTGAGTCCACGTTGCCTTCGGCCGAGCCCGCAACAGCGTCCGGAATGGCGACGAGAAGCGTTCCGTACTGCCAGTTGTCGAACACCATGTTGTTCGAGAAATCACCGTCGTTCATTCCGGGCCACATGATCCCGGTGCCTACCGCCTGTGGGACGAGCGGCACGAAGGGAACATCGCCGCCGTAGACATCGAGGTTGTTGGAATAGAACTTGTTGTGGTCGATCTTCATGCCGTCCGCGGGGAAGCCGGGATGGCCCGGGGCGGAGATCGTGTCGGTCGTCAGTCCGTTCGCGTTGCCGTAGAAGTTGTTCTTCGTCACGCGAACCGAGTTGCCCATCGAGCCCGAGTACCCCATGGCGGAGCCGTGGAGGTCGCACTTCTTGATCACGGTGTTGAAGCGCTCCTCGGGGTAGAACTCCTCGTCGCGGAACTCGCCCGTCTGGGGCGCGGCACCGGGGTAGACGACCGCGTCGCCCGATCCGTAGCCGTCACAGTTCTTGACGACCGAGTGGTCGCTTGTGAACGAGAGGTGTCCGTAGTCCGCGTTCCAGAAGAACTTCACCTTGTCGAGCAGCACGCCGTCTGACTCTTCCGTGTAGAAGCCGTGTTCCTTGGCTCCCCGCATGAGGAAGTTCCGGCCGACGAAGCCGTCGGAGCGGTCGGTCCGCATCACGACGTGCTTTGCGTAACAAGGATTGTCGGGGCCGTCGGCTGCTGCCAGGCAATCCTCTGGCGAGGTGCCGTCTTTGGACCCTGGCCGGGAGCCGGACTTCTTCGCCTTCGCGTAGTTCTTGCCGGCGTCGAGAAGGACATCCTCGGGCCTGGCGCCCGAACCCTCGATCTGAAGGTTGCAGCGCACGCACTCGCCAAGTTCCTGCTCGGGGATGCCGTGGCGGTCGGGGTCAGGAGCGGGCAGGGGGTCGCCCGCGACCTTGCGGCCCTGGACGTAGATCAGGTTCTGATCGTTCGAGCACTTCGCCTGGTACTCGTACGACGGCGTCAGCGCGCCGCTCTGATCCTCCTGCAGAAGTGAGGGCTTGCACTTCGGGTCGTTCACGGGAGCCTTGCGCGACTTCTTCTCGATGTAGCGGCCCGGCATGATCACGACACGGTCGTTGTTGGAGGACTTGTTGATGGCCTTCTGGATCGAGTGGAAGGCGCACATCCCCGCGAGGTTCTTGTTGATCTGCAGGAGCTTTTGGGCCTTGCGAGTCGGAGAGCTTCTTCTTGGGCAGGCTGGGGCGGAGGCGAAAGCCCTTCTTGTGGGCCTTGGAGATCGACTTCTTGGCGGTCTGCAGGGAGGAGCTCTTGCATACGACCCGCACCTTGCCGGGTCCCTTGCCGCTCACGGCTGAGCCGAGCGACCGAGCCTTCGGCACCTTGCCGCCGGCCGGGACGCCATCCGCCTGGTCGACGGTCGGATCCGGCCAGTAGGAGGGACGCTCGAGATGGCCCGATGCGATGGCCGGAACGGCCAGCGCGCCGATCAGAATCGCTGCGAGGACGTGCAAGCGGCTACGACGGACCATGTTCGACGAACCTGCGTTCAAGATGTCTCCTTTTCGGTTCCCTCCGGGGCGGCGCCAGTCGGGCCGCGACAATCGAGGAACCGTACCAGCGCTTCGACGGTTTCGCGCCGGTCGGGGCCATCCATCGTGCTCTCTTCGACGCCTCGCCGGACCCCTTAATCACAAATCAAAGAAGGGAGGCGTTAAATGGCGTGGAAATGCGGCTTTTGGGCCGCTGGTTGTCTTTTGACAAGCCCTCTCTCAGCCCGGTAGTTTCGGAGGGGGTGCGCGGAGTGATCGGGCGACCCCTCTTTCCATGACCAATTCACCAGCCTCAGCACTTTGAGAAGCCCGGCCGGCAGGATCGTCGCAATCCTTGCGATCGTCGCCGTCGCGGTGCTCCTTGTGATGTTCGTCGGCGGTGACGACGAGTACGAGGTCACCGCCGAGTTCCAAAACGCCAGCCAGCTCGTTCCCGGGAACCAGGTAATGGTCGGAGGCCTCTCGGCCGGGTCCGTCAAGGAGATCGGCCTGGGCGCCAATGGACAGGCGGAGGTCAGGTTCACGGTTTCCGAGCAGTACGCCCCGCTCCCCAGGGGCACGACGGCGACGGTCCGGTTGGGATCCTTGTCGTCGGTTGCCGGGCGACAGGTCCAGCTGACGCTTCCTCCAGAGGGCGCGGGCGACGGCGAAGAGATCGAAGACGGCGGGACGTTGACCCAGTCCGAGACGGTCTCGGCGGTGGATCTCGACGAGATCTTCAACACCCTTGATGTCGAGACGGTGAAGGACTTCAAGGAGGTCATCACCGGGTTCCGCGACTCCTACGAGGGCGTGACCAAGGAAGCCAACGAGGGTGCCCGCTACTTCAACCCGCTCCTCTCCACGTCGCGCAGGGTGTTCGGCGAGCTCAACCGGAGCCCGGAGGCACTGGAATCTCTCATCGTCGATGCCTCCTCGCTTTCGGCGCTCCTCGCGGAGCGCCGCGACGACCTGAGTGGGCTCGTCTCCAACGCCTCGACCGCGCTCGGTGCCATCGGCCGGCAGCGCCAAGCCCTTGCCGACACGATCAACCAGCTTCCCGCCTTCCTGCGCCAGGCCAATACGACGTTCGTGAACCTGCGCTCCACGCTCGACGACGTGGACCCGCTCGTCGCCGCTTCGATCCCGGTCGCCGACCGGCTGGGCCCGTTCTTCCGGGAGTTCCGAGCGGCTGCGGCCGACGCCGTGCCGACGATCCGCGATCTCGACACGATCGTGCGGCGGCCAGGCAAGGCGAACGACCTGGTCGAGCTGACCCGTCTTCAGGTGCCGCTCGCTGAGGCAGGCGTCGGCTCGGGCACGCCGAACTGCGGCGATTCGTCCTCGGACAGTTACAACCCACCGGCGGCCGACGGCGACTTCACGCAGGGAGCGCTGGGAGAGGCCAACTGCGCCATTCGCAACTCGAATGAGCAGCTCTCGAACCTGCGCGCGTACACGCCCGAGCTCGTGGGCTGGTTCGACGGATTCTCGACCTCGGGCCTCTTCGATGCTTCCGGGCCGCTCGGGCGCATCAACTCGACCTTCAACGCCTTCTCGCCCGCCCTCGGCAACGGGCTCCCGGACCTCCTTTCGCCGATCGATCCAGTTGACGTCCTCTCCGGCACCGGCGCCGTAGACATCGACTCGGACCAGCGCTGCCCGGGCTCCACCGAGCGTGATCCAGGCGACGGCTCGACGCCCTTCACCGATGGCGGCGCCCTCGGCTGCGACCCGACCCAGCTCCCCCAGGGCCCATGAGGCGGATCGCTCTCACCCTCTCCCTCCTCGCCGTAGGTGGCTTTGCCTTCGCGGCGTCGGTTTCGGCCGGCGAGGAGTCGCACACCTACAGGCTCGAGATGTTCAACGCGTTCGGGCTCGTCGAGGGCTCGGAGGTAAAGGTCGCAGGCGTGAACGCGGGCACCGTCGAAGCGCTCGAGGTGAGCCCCGACAAGACGGCGCTCGTAGAGGTCAAGCTGACGGGACCGCTCGCGGTCCTGGGCGTCGATACCCAGTGCTCTTCCGAGCCGCAGTCGCTGATCGCCGAGTACTTCCTCGACTGCCAGCCGGCCGGCGAACCGGCGGAAGACGACAGCATCCTGCGCAAGAAGGTTCAGCAAACGGTCCAGACCGACCTCGTTCAGAACACCCTCCGCGAGCCCTTCAAGGACCGCCTGGCGCTGCTGATCAACGAGTTCGGCACCGCGCTGGCAGGCAATCCCGAGAACCTGAACGAGGCAATCCGCCTGGGTGCGCCCGCGCTCGACGACCTGCACGCCGCCCTGCGGCTCCTGGCGCGCCAGAACACGGTTATCCGCGACTTGAACGTGGATTCGGACGAGATCATCGGCAAGCTTGCCGACCGTCGCGAGGACGTCTCCGCATTCATCACAAACGCAGGCGCGGCCGCGGAAGCCTCGGCCGAGCGCAGCGACGATCTCTCCGCCAACTTCGACAAGCTCGACGACTTCCTGGCTGAGCTCGAGCCCACGATGGTCGAGCTCGGAAACGTCGCCCGGGAGTCAACGCCGCTCCTGAGCGATCTCCGCGGTGCCGCGCCGCAGCTGAACGAGCTGGCCGTCAGCCTGCCCCCGTTCAACCGCGCCACCCAGAAGTCACTCGTGACCCTGGGCCGCGCCTCGATCCCAGGCAAGCGCGCCCTCGACCGGGGCGTCCAGAACGGCACCTTCACAGCGTTGCGCGATTCCGCCGATCAGGCCCCGCGCACGACGGAGCTCCTCAAGGACCTTCTGGCGGACCTCGACGATCCACGCCGATCCGTCGAAACCGACGTCCGCGCCGCAAAGACGTGCGAGGACAAGACGCTTTCGTGTTACTCGACCGGTCGCGAGGGGCCGGCCGGCTACACCGGCTTCGAAGGGCTCCTCAACTACGCCTACTACCAGGCCGGGGCCCTCAACAGCTACGACAGCGTCGGCCACCTCCTCCACTTCTCGCTCTACGACGTGTTTGCCGGCCCATGCGGCGACTTCAACGCCGCCCAGAGCTTCCCCGCGGAGGGCGGCGGTCGTACGACGAACCCCCTGGACGCCGAGCAATGTGTCGGCGGCCTCGGCCCCAACCAGCCCGGTATCACGCCCGGCCAGTCCGAGGCTGACCTGGGCATTGGGCCCTACGACCCGGCCGTCTGCCCCCAGGGCTCGACCGACACCTCGATCTGCGACCCCCTCGGCCCCCGCCGACGGACGACGGCGAGCACGGTTTCCGGCGGCGAGTCGAGCCGTGGCGCAGGCCCGGCAGCCGATGACGGCGCCGGCAGCGACGGAGGTGCGGACACTCCGGGCCTGCCCGACCTTCCGGAACTCCCCGGCGACCTGCCCACCGACCCCGGCGCAGCCTCCGGCGGACTGAACGACGTTCTCGACGACCTTCCCGGTCTGGGTAAGAGCGGCAAGAACGGCAAGAAGAACGGCAAGGGCAACAAGGGCGGCGGGGGTAACGGATCCGCCGGCGGATCCGGTCAGGCTGCAAATGACCTCCTCGACTTCCTCTTTACGCCATGAGGGGCCGTAGCGCAGGAGCCACTCTTGCGGCCTCGCCGACGATGGTCGGCGCGGTCACGACCCTGATCCTGATCGTGGCCGTCTTCCTCGCCTACAACGCCAACAACGGCCTGCCGTTCGTGCCCGTCTACTCGGTGTCGGTGGATGTGCCGAACGCGTCTCGCCTGGGCACGAACAACGAGGTGAGGATCGGCGGCACCCGCGTCGGCGTGGTCGAGTCGATCCAGCCCATCGATCTCTCGGAGGATTCCGCGACGGCCTCGACCGAGAGCGATGCGACGGCGGGCGACGTGCCGGAACTCGGTGCGAGGTTGAATCTCAAGCTCGACAAGGCTGCTGAGCCCCTCCCGGTGGACTCCGTGTTCCGCGTCCGTTACCGCTCGACCTTCGGCCTCAAGTATCTCGAGATCGTTCGCGGCACCGGCAAGGACGCCGACGAGGGTCACGTCTTCGACGGCACGAACGACAACGGCGAGTGCTCGATCCCGACCGACCCGGCGGCCTTCACCGCGGCTTTGACCGAGCAGGCCCAGGACGGGTGCTTCCAGGAGCAGACCGAGTTCGACGCGATCAACAACACCTTCGACAACAAGACGCGCATCGCCGCGCGCGAGAACCTCGTCGGCTTCGGCGGCGCCTTTGCGGGCCGCGGCGCCTCGCTGAACGATGCCATCGAGGGCCTGCGACCCCTCGTCGAGAACCTGGGGCCGGTCTCGCGCGTCCTGTCCGATCCCTCGACCCAGCTCGAGCGGTTCATCGCCTCGCTCGCCCGCACGGCGGAGATCGTCGCGCCCGTCTCCGATCAGCAGGCGCAGTTCTTCACCAACGCCTCGATCGCGTTCGGCGCCATCGCACGCGACCCCGAGGCCCTCAAGGAGACGATCTCCGAGGGTCCCGAGACGCTTGACGTTGCGATCGAGACGCTGCCCAGGCAGCGCCCCTTCCTGGCCGAATTCGCCGAGCTCTCACGCCGTCTGCGCCCCGGCGTGCAGGACCTGAGGGTGGCGTTGCCGGTCCTCAACCGCGCGATCGACGTCGGCACGCCGGTCCTCGCCCGCACGCCGCAGATGAACCGCGACCTGCGCGAGGTCCTGGTCGAGCTCGACAAGCTCGTCAAGCAGGATTCGACCGCCACGACGCTTCAGCGCCTGCGCGACACGTTCGACTCCGCGCGCCGCTTCTCCGAGTGGTTCGTACCCGCCCAGACCGTCTGTAACTACTGGAACTACTGGTTCACCTTCCTGCCCGAGGCGCTTTCGGACGAGGACCAGGTCGGCTTCAACTTCCGCCAGGCGCTGACCAACTCGCCTCCCGGCCCGAACAAGGTCAACATCGGGCCGGTCACCCTCAACGTGCCCGGCGAGACGCACGGCCCGGTGGCCGGATACTCGGGCATCCAGGCGACCGGCAAGCACGGTCCGCTGCCGAATCCGCTCCAGGACAACCTCTTCGACCCCGAGGTGCAGCCCATCGTCCACGGCAACCCCTACGGCCCGACGGGCCAGGACGGATCGGACTGCCAGGGCGGACAGTCGGGCTACCTCCTGGGTGACCTGAGGATCCCCGGCCAGCCCAGATCCAATCCCTCGGTCGCCGTTGCAGACATCCCCGGCGATCGCGGGCCGACGACCCTCTACTACGACGAGACGGGCTCGCGGACGTTCCGTGACACCCGGGTCCCCTCGAGGCAACCATGAGGACCGGGGCGCGCAGAGAACGACTCCCGAACTGGGCGATCGGCCTGATCCTGGTCGTCCTCTTGGCGATCGCGTCGATCTACGCGTTCACGAAGAGCGTCCCCTGGGAGAACAAGCACACGGTCCAAGCCGTGTTCCCGGACGCCGGAAACGTCCGACCCGCTTCGCCCGTGAGGATCGCGGGTGTGAACGTGGGCAAGATCACCGCGGTCGAGCACCTCGACTCCGAAGACGTCGATGAGGTCACGGCACAGCTCGGCACAGAAGACGCGACGCCTGCCGGTACGCCGGCGACCGCGAGCGTGGTGACGATGGAGCTCGAGGAGTCGGCGCTGCCGATCCACACGGACGCGACGATGAAGCTGCGCCCCAGGCTCTTTTTGGAGGGCAACCTCTTCCTCGACCTGAAGCCGGGCACGCCGAGCGCCCCGGAGGCAGAGGACGGGTTCGTCTTCCCGGCCGGCCAGACTTCCATCGCCGTCCAGATCGACCAGGTCTTCACGACCCTCCAGGGCGACGTCCGCTCCAACCTGCAGACGCTCCTCGACGAGCTCGGCACAGCCTTCAGGACCGGCGGCGCGGAGGGCTTCAGGGAGATCTACAAGACCTCGCCCGGCGCCTTCCGGTACACGTCCGAGGTCAACGAGGCCTTCCTCGGCACTGAGGAAGGCGACCTCTCCAGGCTGATCGTGAACCTCGGATCGACGGTCGAGGCCCTCAATCAGGGTGAGGACCTCCAGAACCTCGTCACCAACCTGAACACGGTGCTCGGCTCATTTGCCGCCGAGAGCGAGAGTCTCGAGCGCGCGATTGCAATCCTGCCCGACGTGATCGAGGAGGGCCGCCCGGCCCTGGCGAGCCTCAACTCGTCGCTGCCCGCTCTGCGGGCGTTCTCGCGCGAGGCGCTGCCCGGCGTGCGCTCCACCCCCGCGACTCTCGACGCTGCAACTCCGCTGCTGGCTCAGGTACGCGGCCTGGTATCCGAGGAGGAGCTGCGCGGTCTCACCGCGGACCTCCGCCCGACGATCCCGCGCCTGGCGACGCTCACCAACGAGACGATCCCGTTCCTGGATGAGTCCCGCAAGCTCGCGAGCTGCTTCAACGAGGTCATCAACCCCTGGTCGCGCCAGACGGTCAACGATCCTGCGACGCCGGCCTCGGGCCGGGTCTTCGAGGAGCTCGGGTACGGCCTGACCGGGATCGCCTCCGAGAGTCGTTCCGGGGACGCCAACGGTCCCTACATTCGAGTCCTGGCGGCCGGCGGAAACAACACCGTCGTGTTCCCGGATTCCATTCAGGAAGGCGGATCGACGGTCGACGGGGTCGGCATCACCCCACTGCCACTCCTCGGCGGCATTCCCGCGATCGACTCGAGCCTGAAGACCCCGTTCCGCCCGGACGTGCGCTGCGAGACGCAGGAGCCGCCGGATCTCAGTGCCGGCGCTCCGTCCCCAGCGCCCAGGACGGCTCCCGCTTCGAACCCCGTCACTCCGCAGGCGCCGACGCCTGAGTTGCTCGATACGGTCCGCGACGCCAACTCGAGCTTCGAGGACGCTCTTGGACTCGCAGCGAAGGGCAAGGCGAAGAAGGGCCTGAAGATCAAGGACGACGCACTGGACAGCGTGAACGTCGCGCTCGCCGAGGCGCTCGGACTGGAGTACCTCCTGCCGCTCATGGATCAGGAGCCGGTAGCACCATGATGCTCGCGATCCGCAAGAACCTCCGCAACTTCATCGCGGTCCTGGCCCTGATCATCCTGGCCAGCGGGATCAGCTACTACATCCTGCAGGAGCAGCGCCTCCGCATCCCGGTGCTCGAGGAGAAGCCCTTCCAGTTCCAGGCTGAGTTCGACAACGCCCAGGGTGTTGTCGCCGGCCAGGGCCAGACGCTGCGCGTCGCCGGCGTCAGGGTCGGCGACGTCTCCGGGATCGAGCTCGTGGACGGCCGCGCCGTCGTGACCTTCGATGTCGATCGCAATTACCTGCCGATCTACGAAGACGCGACGATCCTGATGCGCCCGCTGACGGGACTTCGCGACATGTTCTTCTCTCTTGACCCGGGCACCGAGAACCGGGCGCTCCCGGACAGCGGTGAGATCGAGGAGGGCGACACGGTGCCGCTTGCCAACACGGCGCCGGATGTCCCTCTCGACCTGGTGCTGGAGGCTCTCGACAACGACAATCAGGCCTACCTGCGAGCCATCCTGGTCGGCGCCGGACAGGGCCTGGAGGGCCGCGGGAAGGACCTCGGACGGGTTCTGGGCAGCCTCGGTCCGATCAACCGGGACCTCGAAAAGCTCAATACCGCGGTTGCCGAGCGCGACGAGAACCTCAGCCGCCTGGTCCACAACCTCTCGATCCTCACCAAGTCGGTCGGCTCTCAGGACGAGGACATCATGCGTCTCGTCACGGCGTCGAATGACACCCTCGGAGCGATCGCCTCCGAGGACCCGGACGTGCAGAATGCTGTCAGCCTCCTGCCTGGGGCCCTCTCCGAGACCCGCGACGCGCTGTCCGCCGCCAAGGACTTCGGCGACGAACTCGGGCCCGCCTTCAACTCACTCCGGCCGTTCGCCCGCAACCTGCCCGAGCTGAACTCCTCGACGACCGAGCTTGCCGAGACAGTGACACCTGTCATCCGTGATGAGATCCGGCCCTTCGTGCGCTCTGCGCGCGAGCCGATCCCGGATATCAAGGCCGCCGCGCAGCGCCTTGCAAAGACCGCGCCCAACCTTGACTCGGTCACGACCCGGATCAACAATCTGGGCAACATGGCCGCGTACAACCCGCGCGGCCAGGAAGATGCGGGCACACCGGGACGCGACGAGGGCTACCTCTACTGGGCTGCGTGGCTCGGGCACAACGGCGTCAGCCCCTTCACCGCTCAGGACGGGAACGGCTTCTACCGCCGGATCTATTACACGGCGAGCTGTCAGAACCTCACGAATATCCTCACGGGAACGCCTTCCGGCCCGGTCATCACCGGCCTTGTCACCGGCCTTCCCGCCCTGTTCACTCCCGGAGCGCCCTGCGGCTGATGCAAAAGCAAGCTCCCTCAGTCGGCCGCATCCTCATCGCCGCAGGCTTTGCGATCTCCTGCTTCCTCCTGATCATGTTCCTGTGGATCGCGTTCGGTGGGCCGGTGCCGCTGAAGGCCAAGAGCTACCAGATCAGCGCCTACTTCCCCGAGGCGACACAGCTGGCGGCCGAGTCCGACGTCCGGATCGGCGGCGTGTCGGTCGGCAAGGTCAAGGAGGTCAGCCTGGCCCCGCCAGACAAGAGGATCGACGGGTATGACACGACGGAGGCCCTGCTCGAGATCCGGCCTGAGTTTGCGCCCATCTCCGACGACGCCAAGGCGATCCTGCGCCAGAAGACGCTCCTGGGCGAGACTTATGTCGAGCTCACGTCCGGGACGGAGCCCGGATCGACCGAAGGCGTCTCGCTGGGTGCTGCCGCTGGAGTCTCAGATTCAGAGGCCGACGAGGCGGAGTCGATCGAGGAGGACGGGGAGCTCGAGGTCGCCGCGACGCGAAACGCCACTCAGATCGACGAGATCTTCAACGCACTCGACCCCGAGACGCGCATCGCGTTCCAGGAGTGGCAGCAGTCGGCGGCAGTGGCCGTCCAGAATCGCTCGCTGGACCTCAACGACTCGTTCGGGAACATCGGCCCGTTCATCACGGACGCGTCGGCGACGCTCGAGATCCTCAGGGGCCAGAAGGAATCGGTCAAGGGTCTCGTGCGGGACACGGGCGTGGTCTTCGACGCTCTGTCGGAGCGCGACCAGGAGCTTGCCGGTGCGATCACGGGCTCGGAGGCAACCTTCGGCGGCCTGGCCGATGCCGACGACGCGCTTGCCGAGAGCTTCACGATCCTTCCCACCTTCCAGCGCGAGTCGCGCGCGACGCTTCTGCGTCTGGACGAGTTCCAGCGCGAAACGCGCCCGCTCGTGCAAAAGCTCCTGCCGGTCGCGAACGACATCAGCCCGACCCTCGACAGCGTGCGCCGACTCTCGCCCAACCTCGAGAGTCTCTTCCAGAACCTCGATCCGCTCATCGATGCGTCCAAGGACGGTCTGCCGGCACTCGAGCGCTTCCTCGGCCCCGAGGGCCTGCGACCGGTGCTGGACACGCTGGATCCGTTCCTGTCGAACTTGAACCCGGTTCTCCGCTACCTCGCGGCCTACCGCAAGACAGCCGCCGACTTCCTGGTCGGTCCCGGCGCCGCTCTGGCCGGCGTGCTCGAACCCCAGCCCGGTCAACCCGCCCCGCGCCACTACCTGAAGCAGCTCGCCTACACGAGCGCCGAAGCCCTGTCGGTTTACCCCGAGCGCCTTGCCCAGAATCGCGGCAACGCCTACCCGCCGCCCCAGTACCTGGTGCTGCCCGACAATGGCCCGCGCGGGATCTTCCCCAACTTCGACTGCAAGAACCTCGACTACACGCCGATCAGCCAAGACCCCGATCAAGACGTGAAGTACCGGTTCACCAACGAGGACGGCTCGGACGGCGGGGTCACGGTCGAGAGCGGCGGCCCCGACACAGGCCCGGCTCCCTCGGAGACCTTCGCGGGTTGCTTCACGGCACCAAACAAGCCGGCGATCTTCGGCGGTGGCCAAGCACCCGAGCTCTTCTCCGACCCCTAGGCCGCCCAGCACTCCTGGCAAACTGGCCGGATGGCGAACGCGGAGGAGTGGGCAGGTGTCGCGCAGGAGGTCGGCAAGAAGCTGGGGGTCCGCTACGAACCCGTGGGCGGCCTCAACCCAAGGGGCGGCCCCGCGGCGCTTTGTCCCGGCGGTGCCAACCGCCTGACCGGGCAGCTCGCGCCCGAGTACTGGGGCTCGTCCTGCGATGCGCTTGAGCACGAGGTGGGTGGGTTGTTCAAAAAGACCGTGGTTCCGCGGGCGATAGTTGCCAAGGCGCATCTGCCCGACGTCGCGGAGGCGACGCCTCCGTTCAACGTCGAGTCCCTGGACGGCGCCGAAGACGTGATCGAAAGCAGGGTGAGTCGCCACCGCGTCCAGTTCGAGTCGATCGACTTCAACAAGCGCTTCATCACGACGGTCCCGAGCGACTACGACCCGACTGCTCTTCGCGAGACGATCGGCCCCGGCTTTTTGGACTGGGCCGCCGGGATCGACGCCGACGTGGATTTCGGTATCTCGGAGCGCCAGCTCTATTTCCTGTGGCGGCTACGCGAGTTGACTGCCGAGGAGTATTCGGAGGCGCTCAAGAACGCCGGTGAGCTCTTCCGGCGCATCCGCACTGAGGTCGAGGAGCACGGCACGCACACTTACGCCGCAGGGCCCTGGCACGCCGGGCTCGAGCCGTTCCCTCAGACGGCCGGGGGTACGTAGCCCTCGTCGCCGGGCATCAGCATGCGCCACCCGGCGTCCGAGTCGTCGGGGACGACGTTCGGCATGATCGGCTCCACCACCGTGGCGCGAGCCGCCTCCATCGCCTCGTCGGCCGTCGCATAGGAAACGAGGGACTCGAGCTGCTTGATGGTCGGAAAGACGAGCTCGATTTCGCCCGCTTCACCGCGCTCGAGCGCCTCCTGTGGGTTCATCCAAGCGGCGTCTACGACCTCCGAGCCGTCAGCGGTTGGCGGGGAGTGGGCCGGGGCGAGCGCCAGGTAAAAACGGGTGTCGAAGCGGATCGGCACCGGCTCCGGCGTGATCCAGCGCGACCAGAGGATTAGCTCGGACGAGAGCTCGAGCTGGATGGAGGCCTCCTCGGCGAGCTCGCGGATCGCGGCCGCGCGATGCGCAAGCTCGTCCGCATCGACGTCGGTCTCTCCGCCCGCGACGCCGATGATCAACTCGTCGGCCTCGACCCGACCGCCGGGAAAGACCCAGACGCCGGGCATGAAGCGGGCGTTGTCGTTGCGTTTGACGAGGAGCACCTCGAGCTTTCGGTCAGCGTGCTTGCCCCCGCGCCTCAGGAGCAGGATGGTGGCTGCCGGCCGCGCGTCGGCGGGCTCGAACCCCTCCTCGAACGGATTGCGGGCCCCGGCGGCGTCCTTGGGTAGTTCGGCGTCGGCCATGGGAAGGACATCCTGCCGTATGGACCGGCGAACATCCCGTCGGTGGGCCGCACGAGGGTGAATCGGGGAGGTTTTTGGGTTCAGGGCCGCTACCCTCCCGGCGCGATGGGCACGACCGAGACCAAGAAGCTCTGGATCTGCACCTCGTGCGGGTTCGTGTATGACCCGGACGAAGGCGATCCCGATGGCGGCATTCCGCCGGGGACGGCATTCGCCGACATACCCGACAACTGGTTCTGCCCCGTCTGCGGCGCCCGCAAGGGCGACTTCGAGCCCTACGAGGAATAACCGCTACTCGTCGAGCGCGCGCTCGCGTGACCGTCGGTTGGCGGCCGCAACGACGAAGTAGGCGATTGCGGCGATGATCGCCAGCGGCAGCAGGACCGCGGCCGATATCAACGCTACTCCCGCGCCCACCTCCAGGACCTTGCCCGCATCGCCGAGCGCGTCGCCAAACGACCAACCGTCGTCCTCGTCTTCGCTCGTGCCTGCGCCTTCCGAGGTGATCACGATCGTGACCGACGCAAGCCGCGCCCGCTTTTGGACCCCGGACAGCTCCGACTTGGCGTCGGCGATCTGGCGGTTGACGCCGGCGAGCTGGGCCTGAAGCGCCGCCAGCTCGGCGTCGGTCGTCGCCTCGCGGATGCGGGTCGCCAGGTTGTCGCGGGTGGCGCGCAGGCCGACAAGGCGGTCCCTGGCGCTCACGTAGACGCGGGTGATGTCCTGCGATTGCTCGGTGCGCGACCTGACGTTCGCCAGCTCGGAAAGCGCGGCCAGGGTCTCGCCCAGGGTCGAGCTCGGGACCTCCACCTCAAGCGTCGCCCTGGCGGACTCGTCGGTTCCGGTCACCCGCGAGTTGAGGACCACGCCCTTTGCCCCCTCGACCACGTCAATCACCTGATCGTTCACGTCGGCGACCTCGTCGGCCGGCGCCGCCAGCGTCAGCTGCGCGTCGCGCTCGACCTGGCGCTTGTCCTGGGCGCGGTTGGCTCCCGAGCGGTCGAGAGCGCCGGAGAGCCCGGAGACGGCCCCGTTCGGTTCGACGAGGGCACTGCGGCTGTCGCGCCCGACCTCAGAGAGTCCGTACCCCTCCGCTTCCTGAGGGGATGCCGCGTTGCCGAGGGCATCGTCTTCGGCTTCGGTTGCGGGCGATAGCTCGCGCTCCAAGCCGGTTGCCGCGTCGTCCGCGGTCTCCTGCGCGCTGGTCGCTGCGGCGTCGCCTGCGGCCTGCGTGTCCGCAGTGACCGAGCCGCCGCCATCGTCGTCGCCCAAGTTGGCGATTTGCGAGAGCGAAACGCCGATGACCACCACGACTGCCGCGGTGGCCGCGACCGGTGACCCAGCCGCGCGGATCGCCGGGACGCAAGCGCGAGAAGAAGCCGCCCGCGTTGGCGCCCGAGCCGCCGCCTGCGGCGCGAGCCCCCGGGCGCTCGCCGCGGGGAAAGCCCGCGGCAGCCCAGGCGTCGAGCTCGGCGTTGAAGCGGGGCTCTGGCTCGGGGCGTTCAGCGCGCAGGTCGGAGACGAGCGCCTCGATGCCCTCCATGCCGGCGGGGACCTCCTCGCCGCGAAGAGCGGCGTCCAGGATCGCGAGCTCGCGCTCGACCTCGGCCGGGATGTCGGCCGAGTCGCGGGTCTTGCCCTTCAGGTCATCGAGTCTCATCGCAGGCCCTCCTCAGCTTCTCGATCGTTCGGTGGACACGCATCGCCGCAGCCCTCTCGGAGACCGAGACCACGCTGGCGATCTCGGCGGTCGAGAGGCCGGCGAAGAACTTGAGTGCGACCAGCTCGCGCTCGCGGGCAGAGAGCTCGTCCATCGCCTGGCGGAGGGTCGCGCGGCGCATCGCCGTCTCGGCCTCCTCCTCGGCAGGAGCCGTGTCGGCGACGGGCTCGCCGGTCAGCTCGACGTTCCGCTTGCGGCGGCGGAGCTCGTCCAGGGCGGCGTTGCGTGCGATCCCGAAGAGCCATGCGCGCCTCGAGCCGCGTGCCGGATTGAACGACGAGGACCGCCGATAGGCGCGCTCGAACGCTGCAGCGGTCACGTCCTCGGCGGCCGAACGGTCGCGCAGGAGGCCCGCGACGTATGCAAAGACGTCGTCGCGCGACGAGCGATAGAGCTCCTCGAACGCGGCTTCCGCGTCGCTCGGCACCGCCTGGGCGGGCGCGGTCAATACGTCGTTCATGTCCCCACTACGGCGCCGGGGGCGTTTCATCACACGTTGATTTTCCCCAAGAGCCGAAGCGGTTGCGGGTTTCGGCGTTTATCTCGCATCTCCGCAACCTCGCGGCGCGAGAGACGTGAGCCGCGCTCTACGCCGCGTGGCGAAGCGGCGTGGCTTCGGCAGACGCGGGCAGCGGCGTGAGCTCCGAAGCGCCGTAGGCGCCCGCGCAGGCAGCCTGGATGGCCTCACCGGTGATCGATACCAGGCGCCTCAGCTCCGCCTTGGAGATGACGAGCGGTGGGACGAGTACGACCGTGTCGCCGAGCGGCCTGATGATCGCGCCGCGTTCGCGAGCCTCGAGGGTGACCCGGTGCCCGAGGCGAAGCGCGGGGTCATGCTCGCCGAGGTCGATACCGGCCATGAAACCCCGGCAACGCACCTCGGCCACCTCGGTCATTCCGGCGACATCCCGCCAGGAGGTCCGCGAAGAGCCGGATCTTCGGCTGCAGCTTCAAGAGCGTGCCCTCGTGCTCGAACGCGTCCAGGTTTGCGATCGCGGCCGCGCAGGCGAGCGGGTTGCCCGTGTACGTGTGGCCATGGAAAAACGTCTTGAACTCCTCGTGGGCGCCCAGGAAGCCCTCGTAGATCCGCTCGGTGGCCATGGTCGCGGCAAGCGGCATATAGCCTCCCGTGAGCCCCTTGGCGACGCACATGAGGTCAGGAGCGACCCGCTCCTGCTCGCACGCGAACATCGTCCCCGTGCGTCCAAACCCCGTCGCCACCTCATCGCAGATGAGGAGCACGTCGTGGGCATCGCAGAGCTCGCGAACGCGGCGCAGGAATCCCGGCGGCTGCAACCGGATCCCCGCCGCTCCCTGGACGAGCGGCTCGACGATGACAGCGGCGATCTCTCCGTCGTGGAAGTCGAGAATGCACTCGAGCTCCGCGGAGTCGCCGGGCGTGACCTGGTGGGCGTCGAACAGGAGGGGGCCGTAGCACTCGTGGAAGAGGTCGATGCCGCCCACGGACACCGCTCCGATCGTGTCTCCGTGATACGCGTCGCGGAGGCTCACGTATGAGCGGCGCTCGGTTTCGCCCTGTTGCTGGAAGTACTGGAAGGCCATCTTGAGCGCGATCTCGGTCGCGGTCGAGCCCGAGTCCGAGTAGAAGACGCGATTGAGCCCCGGGGGAGCGATCTCGACCAGCCGCTCCGCAAGCTCGGCCGCCAGTGGATGGGTCAGGCCGAGCATGGTGGAGTGGGAGATCCGGTCGAGCTGGTCGCGAACAGCCTTGTCGATGCCGGGGTGGCGGTGACCGTGGACGTTGCACCACAGCGAGGAGACTCCGTCGATGTAGCGACGCCCGTCGGCGGCGATCAGGTCGGTGCCTTCGCCGCGTTCGATCACCAGCGCTTCTTCTGGAGTCCAGCCCTGCTGCTGCGTGAACGGATGCCACACATGGCGCCCGTCGAGGTCTTGGATTCGCCCCTCTCTCACTTGCGAGCGACACTAGACCGCGCTGCGGCGGAAACGGCCTAGAGCTCGAGCGTCGGCCACCCGGCCGGGTCGGAGAGATCGATCGCAGTCAGGGTGTGAACGCTCACACGCCCAAGGTCCGCGATCGCTTGGCGATTTGAGATCTCCAGCCGGGCGGGCTCCCGGGGCCACGGCGTGAGCACCGCGCCCGCGACCTCGAGTCCGGCGGCTCGCACCGCTTCGACAGTGAGAAGGGTGTGGTTGATCGTCCCCAGGCCGGGCGGGCCGACTACGACGACGGGCAGCCCGGCATCGACAGCGAAGTCACGTACGAGATAGTCGAGCCGCAGGGGAACCAGAAAGCCGCCGACTCCCTCGCAGACCGTGAAGTCGCCGGCCTCGCGGGCGTCGGCGAGACCCTGACGGAGGCGCTCGCGCTCGATCTCCGAGCCGGCGATCTCGGCGGCCAGGTGGGGCGAGACCGCGGGCCCGAACCGGTAGGGCGACACCTCGTCGTCCGTCTGCTCGGACCCGGCCGCGAGGCGGAGGTGCTCGTGGTCGGGCAAGACGCCGCCGCCCGGCTCATCGTCGAGACCCGAGACGGCCGGCTTGAACACGGCCACCCGCCGGCCGGCTGCGGCAGCGGTCCGAGCCAGGACGCCCGCGACAACGGTCTTTCCGACCTCCGTGCCCGTGCCGGTGACGAAGACGCCGTCCACGGCGCGGTCAAGCCGCTTGGCGGACGGAGGCCTCTGAGCCCCGGTCGATCCCGAGCTCTCGCGCGGCCTTGCCGATCACGCGAGCCGCGTTTTGAAGCTCGTCGGCGCGGTGGTTGGCCATCACGGTCAAGCGGAGACGCGAGGTGCCCTCCGGCACCGTCGGCGGCCTGATCGCCTGGGCAAAGACGCCGCCGTCGAGCGCGCGCTCGCACAGAGCCACGGCGCGCCTGGCGTCGCCGACCATCACGGGAACGATCTGCGTCCTCGACTCGCCGACGTCCAGGTCATAGGAGACGAGCGCGTGACGCATCACGGCGGCGTTCCGGCGTAGATGCTCGACAACCCCGGGCCGCGCCTCGAGGAGATCGAGCGCGGCCGTCGCCGCGCCGACCGACGGGGGAGGAGGAGCCGTCGAGAAGATGAATGGACGGGCGCTGTTGATCAGGAGCTCGCGGATGCGCGAGGAAGTGCAGGCATAAGCGCCGTAGCTGCCGAGCGCCTTGCCAAGCGTGCCGACGACGATGTCAACCGCTCCCTCCAGTCCGGCCGCGGCAACCGTTCCCCGCCCGCCGGGGCCGATCGCGCCGGTGCCGTGTGCCTCGTCGACCATGAGCCGCGCGCCGTGGCTGGCGGCCAGCTCGGCCAGCGCGGGCAGCGGGGCGACATCCCCATCCATCGAAAAGACGCCGTCGGTGACGATCAGCGAGGATCGGCCCGCGGCCTGCTCGAGCCCCCATGCGAGGTGCTCCACGTCGCGGTGCCGGTAGACGAAGGTCTCCGACTTTGCAAGGCGACAGCCGTCGATGATGCTCGCGTGGTTGAGCTCGTCGGAGAACACGACGCCACCCTCGCCGGCGAGGGCCGAGACGACGCCCAGGTTGGCCAGGTAGCCCGAGCCGAACAGGAGCGCGGACTCGGTGCCCTTGAACGAGGCCAGGTTTCGCTCAAGGGTCCGGTGGATCTCCATGTCGCCGGAAATCAGGCGCGAAGCGCCGGCGCCCGCTCCGTAGCGCTCGGCCGCCTCGGCCGCGGCCCGGCGCACGCGCGGGTGGTCGGCGAGGCCCAGGTAGTTGTTCGAGCAGAGGAGGAGGACCTCGGCGCCGTCGAGCATGACGCGCGGTCCCTGCGGCCCCTCGATAGTTCGCAGGCTGCGGCGAAGCCCCGCGCGCTCCAGAGAGGCGAGGCTGGCTCCTACGTCGTCCACGGGCGGTTGGTCAGTCGCCCCAGCCGGCGGGTTCGGCCACGGGTTCCGGGGCATCGGAAGGACGCGCCGGATAGTCGGGGACCTTCCCCTTCTTCTTGATCACCCTGAGCTGGGTGGAAGGATCCCAGAAGTTTGCCTGTGCCTGGCTGTCGATCAACTCGTCGATCACGGTTGCCGGTGTCGAGCCCTCCAGCCAGCCTTCACGGTTGTCGGGCCTTGGGTTTGCCCCGTTGTCGTCCTGGCGGGCAACGTTCAGGCCCAGCTCGGAGAACATCGCGCGATCGTCCGCGGGCTCGGAGCCGAGCGTGGTCAGGAAGTTCCCCATCATGACGCCGTTGAGACCCGCCTTGACCGCCAGGGGCTGGAGCTCGCCGAGGTTCTCGACCCGCCCGCCGCAGAGGCGGAAGAGGGCGCCCGGGATGATGAGCCGGAAGATCGCGACCCACTGGACGACTTCCCAGGGATCCATCAGGTCGCGGTCTCCGAACTTCGTTCCCTCGCGCGGGTTCAGGAGGTTTATCGGCACCGAGGTCGGGTTGATCTCGGAAAGCTCGAACGCCATCTCGACGCGCTGGCGCCGCGACTCGCCGAGGTTTAAGATGCCCCCGACGCAGCTCTCGAGGCCGGCCTCCTCGACTGCGTCGATGGTGCGGATCCGACCCTCGTAGCGGACCGTGGTCGAAACCTCGGGGTAATAGGACTTCGCCGACTCGACGTTGTGGTGGACGCGCTGGACGCCCGCCTCCTTAAGGGTCTTGGCGCGAGCGGGGGAGACGTGGCCGATCGAGACGCAGCGCTTGAGGTTGGTCTGCGCGGAGACGAGCTTTGCGCCTTCGACGATCCGCTCGAAGTCACGCTTGGAGAGTCCCTGGCCCTGGGTAACCATGCAGAAGCGGTGAGCGCCGGCAGCTTCCGCGGCCTTCGCGTGCTCGAGGATCTGGTCGGGCTCCATCATCGCGTGCATCGGAGTGTCGGCTTCCGCGTAGCGCGACTGCGCACAAAAGCCGCAGTCCTCCGCGCAGCCGCCCGATTTGGCGTTCACGAGCGAACAGAGATCGGTCGAGTCGCCGAAGTTCTCCTGCCGCGCCTCCCAGGCCCTCTCGACGAGGGCCAGGATGTCCTCGTGGGATTCGAGCTCCCCGAGCTCGAGAGCCTCTTCGAACGTGATCAGCGGGACCATCTCCAGCGGCAGGCTAGGCACGGGATCGGACGGGATGAACTTTCGAGAGCGCCGAGACACCTAGTCCGGCGTGTTTGAGAGCGATTCCCACAGGTAGAGGCTCGCGAGGGTCCGGTGGGGGCGCCAGGGCGCCGCAATCCGCTCCATCTCCTCCGGCGTGGGTGGCTCTTCGAGCCCGTACTCGGCGGCCATGCCGTTGCGGATCCCCAGATCGCCTACGGGCAGAACGTCCGGGCGCTCGAGGTGGAAGATCAGGAACATGTGAGCGGTCCACACACCCAGGCCGCGAACGGCCGTGAGCTCGGCGACGATCTCGTCATCCGAGAGCTCGCCGAACCGGTCGAGCTCGAGTTCGCCGCTCAGCGTGCGCGCAGCAAGGTCCTTCATGTACTCGACCTTGCGTCCCGAGAGTCCGGCTTCGCGAAGCTCGATGTCTTCGGCGTCGAGAAGCTCCTCTGCGGTCGGCATGCGGCCGCCGAAGATCGCGAGCACGCGCTCGAAGATGGTCGCCGCCGCCTTCACAGAGAGTTGCTGTCCCACGATCGCTCGAAGCAGAGCGCCGTAGGCGTCGCCCTTCGGCCGTCCGCGGCGGCGCTTTTCGATCGACATCGCCCCGATCCGTGCGATCAGGCCGGCCATCACCTTGTCAGCCGAAGCGAGATGGGCCATCGGGGTCGTCTCGCCGGTCATCCCCGGGAGCGTAATGACAGGCGGTCAGCGCTCGATGGAGCCGTCCGGCTCCGTGGGGACCGGCGTCTCAGGAGCGCCGGGGATGGCCTCCTGGCCGAGCTCGGGCGTCTGGGGCACGAAGCCGTCGGGTACGTCGTCCGAGGCGGAGTCTCCGTTCAGGAGGCCGAGGCCGATCAAGGCGAGTACGGCCGTCACGACCGCGGCGGCGAGGAACTTCGCCCAGTCCGGGGCGAGCGAGAACGAGATCAGAGCTTCGTCGATGAAGCTGAGTTCGATCTCGTCTTCGGCCACGACGGCCGCCGTCGCGACCGGCTCGGGGGCGGGGAGCGGGACCAGCACGTGCTCGGTCCAGATCGTGCCGTCCCACCAGCGCGGCGAGTTGCCGAAGATGTCGCCGTACCACCCCGGCGGTGGCGGCATCGGTGTGATGGGGAGCACGGGGGCCTGGGGAGGTTGGTGAGTCGCGGCCGCGGGCTGGGCGACCTGCGCCGGAGGGGTCGACGGAGGGGCTACCGATTCAGAGGAGCCGGCCGGCTCACCGTGCGCGGGTGCCGTGGGCTCCTCGCCGGTCAGCGGCGGTGAGGAGGGTGGCTCGGAAGGCGTGGATCCGTTCCCTGCGATGGGCTGGCTTTCCTCGAGCTCAGCGACCATGCCAGACCGGCTTTCGCTTTTCCGCGAACGCGGTGACTCCTTCGCGGAAGTCCTCGGATGCAAAACATGACTCGCGCAGCTCGACCAGCTCTCGCTCGGTCTCGTCCGGCAGGGGGCTCTTGCGGGCGAGCGTCTCGATCGAGTACTTGTTGCCCTTCATAGACAGCGGCGCGTTGCCGGCGATCTCGGCGGCGAGCGCCACCGCCGCGTCGGAGAGCTCCCCGTCCGCGGCGAGCTCACCCACCAGGCCGATCCGAAGGGCCTTGTCTGCGTCGAGGACGCGCCCGGTCAGGAACAGGTCTCGGGTGGCGGCGATGCCGACGACGTCGATGAAGCGCTCGAGGCCCGTGTGGCCGTAGATCAAACCGAGCTTTGCCGGCGGCATCCCGAGCTTCGCGCCTTCGGCGCAGATCCGCAGGTCGCAGCGGACCGCAAGTTCGAGGCCGCCTCCGAGGCAGTGGCCGTTGATCGCGGCGAGGACTGGGAAGGGGTGGGAGCTGACTGCGTCCATCGCGGCGGCAAACGGATGGGCGACGAGAGCCTCGGCGTCGCGCTCGAAGCTCTCGGCGGGGATCGAGCCGATGTCGTAACCGGCGGAGAATGCCTTGCCGGTGCCGGTGATGACGACGCAGCGCACGTCGATCCCGCTGTCGAGCTCCGGCAGGACGGCCGCGATGGCGTCCAGAACCTCATGATCAAGCGGGTTTCGCTTATCGGGATTGTTCAGCCGAAGACGACCGACGGCCTCGGCGGGAAAGTCCAGAACGAGCTTGCCGGAGGCATACTCCTCGGCATTCATCCCCTCTCATTCGAGGACTACAAGCACATCCCCTTCTTGGACGGACTGACCTTCTTCACAGCGGATCTCGGCAACCTTGCCGTCATCCTCCGATTCGACGGGCATCTCCATCTTCATCGACTCCAGGATCACGACCGTGTCGCCGTCCGAGATGTCGTCGCCCACGGCGACCTCGATCTTCCAGACCGTCCCCGTGATGTGCGCTTCGATGTCCGCCATGTGCCCCTTTCAGAGGTTTGACTATGCGCGGCAGAATAGATGGCCGTGTCCCCGGAACGCATAGCCTGAGCTGGATGAGTGATTCCCGATGATCCTCGCGATCGACCAGGGCACCACCGGCTCGACCTGCCTCGTGTTCGACCGCGAAGGCAAGATCGCAGGGCGCGCGTACTCGGAGTTCGAGCAGCGCTTTCCGCGCCCCGGCTGGGTCGAGCACGACGCGAACGAGATCTGGGAAGTCACGCTCAGGGTTGCCGGCGAGGCGCTCTCAGACGCCGGCTCCGAAGGCGCCGCATTGGACGGCATCGGCATCACGAACCAACGTGAGACGGTCGTAGCGTGGGATCCCAAGACCGGCGAGCCGATCCACAACGCCCTGGTTTGGCAGGACCGCCGCACGGCGACGCGTTGCGACGAGCTGCGCGCGGCAGGGCACGAGGACCTCGTGCGTGAGCGCACCGGACTCGTCTTGGATCCGTACTTTTCCGGCACGAAGATCGAGTGGCTCTTAAAGAACGTCGACGGCGCCGCCGACGCCGTTTTCGGGACGATCGACTCCTGGCTGGTCTACAAGCTCACGGGCCGCCACGCCACCGAGGTCTCCAACGCATCCCGGACGCTGCTCTACAACATCGCCGATGGCGAATGGGACCACGAGTTGTGTGAACTCCTGGGCGTCGATCCTGCAAGGCTCCCCGAGGTCCTGCCCTCGGCCGGAGAATTTGGCACGACGTCAGAGTTCGGTGGCGAGGTGCCCGTGACCGGTATCGCGGGCGATCAGCAGGCGGCCCTCTTCGGCCAGGCCTGCCACTCTCCGGGGGACGCAAAGAACACATATGGCACCGGGAGCTTCGTGCTCCTGAACTCGGGAGATGAGATGCCCGACCCGCGCGACGGCCTGCTCACCACCGTGGCGTGGGAAGTAGGGGGCCGGACGACCTACGCACTCGAGGCGGCGATCTTCGTCACGGGTGCCGCCGTCCAGTGGCTTCGCGACGGCCTGGGAATCATCTCCGAGGCCGCCGAGACCGAGGCGCTCGCGGGGTCTCTCGACTCGAACGACGGCGTCTACTTCGTCCCCGCGCTGACGGGACTCGGCTCGCCTCACTGGGACCCGTACGCGCGGGGGACAATCGTCGGCCTGACGCGCGGCTCGGGTCGTTCGCACCTCGCGCGCGCTGCGCTCGAGGCGATCGCCTACCAGACCGTGGATGCGGTCAGAGCCCAGGAGGCGGCGTCGGGCGAGGCTCTGACCGAGCTCCGCGCCGACGGCGGGGCTGCGGATAACGGCTGGCTCATGCAGTTCCAGGCCGACATCCTGGGCGTCCCCGTGGTCGTGCCCGAGATCGCCGAGACGACGGCCCTGGGTGCTGCGTATCTCGCCGGGATCGGCGCCGGTGTCTGGGACCCGGAGGAGGTTGCAGAGCGCTGGCGAGAGGCAGAGCGCTACGAACCGAAGATGTCGGTCGACGAACGCGAGTTCCTCTTGTCCGAGTGGCACCGCGCGGTCGAGCGCTCGTGCGGCTGGGCTTCGTCCGAGCCCGAGTAACCCGGGGACAGCACCCGGGTAGCAACAGCGATGGCCGAAATGAAGCCACAGGTCTACAGGGACCCTCGCCCGGCCGAGGTGTTCACGCCGTTCCATGAATGGATCCGGGTTCACCGGCCGGGGTGGATCTATGAACTGGTGCGGATCGTCCTGACCCCGCTTCTCGCCTTTGTCTACCGGGGTTGGGCCCTGGACACGAACAACGTGCCGAAGGACGGCCCCTTCATTCTCGCGCCCAACCACTTCTCGAACCTCGACCACTTCTTCGCCGCCGTCTATCTGCGCCGGAAGGTCCAGTTCATGGCCAAGTCCCAGCTCTACGGGAATCCGATCCTGGACTACATCTTCCGCGTTGGGGGCGTCTTCCCCGTGCGCCGCGGGCATCAGGACGAGGAGGCGTTCATCACGGCGCGCGCCGTTTTGGCCCGGGGCGGCTGCGTCGGCATGTATTGCGAGGGCGGGCGCTCCCGGACTGGCCGGCTGGGCGAGCCGAAGGCCGGCGTCGGACGCCTCGCGCTCGAGTCAGGCGTACCGGTCGTACCCCTGGCGATCCACGGATCGGCCGGCGTCCGGGGCTGGAAGCGGTTTCGCTTCCCGAAGGTGACGCTCCAGTACGGAGAGCCGGTCAGCTTCCCGGTCAACCCCTCACCCACCCACGAGGAAGGGCTCGAAGTCTCGCGTCAGGTGTTCGACCGCGTGAAGGCCATGTACGTCGTTCTCGAGGCTGAGGGGCGAAAGGGCGCGGCGGCGCGGATCAAGGCGGGCGAATCCCGCGCTTCTGCTGCCGGGGAGCGCGCGCCCTCCTGATCTGGGCGACGGGTTACTCGTAGCGGTCGTCGAGCGCGGCCCAGGCCTCGGGATCGTGTCCCGGGATGATCACGGCCTGCGGGTACTGGCGCCTGAACAGCTTCAGCTCCTGCGCAGAGCGCCGCCAGAGGTGGGGGTCCTCGGGGCGGGGAGGGGGCGCCGCGTCGTCGAGCTGGCCGAGCGTGTAGATCGCATCGCCCGCGATCACGAGGTCGCGATCCTTCAGATGACAGATGACGGACATGTGGCCGTGTGTATGGCCGGGCGTGAACGCGAGCCTGACGCTGCCGTCGCCGAAGAGGTCGAACGTCCGGCCGAATGTCGAGTAAGAGCCCACCCCTGGCCCGTCGAAGGAGACGGTGCGGTAATCGAATGCGTAGTCGAAGTGCGAATGGTCATAGCCGTGAAGGAAGGGGCGGGAGGTCGTGGCCGCCGCCTTCCACTCCGGCTCGGATAGGACAAAGCTGGCGCTCCCGAGTTCAGACATCGCCGAGGTGTGGTCGAAGTGCATGTGCGTCATGACCACGGTCTTGATGTCCCGCGCATCCAGGCCGCGCGAACGGAGCTGCGCGGCGATGTCCTTGCCAGGCTCCAGGTTCGGCTTCGAAAAGGAGGTGACGACCCGCCCGAGGTTTGCCGTGGGCTTCGAGGTCACCGACGGGTGGAGTCCGGTATCGACGAGGAAGGGCCCGGCCGACGGATGGGTGACGAGGAAAGAAGGGACAGGGATCGTCCACCACTTGGAGCGCGAGGTGCCGATTCCAAGCATCCTGAGCGACGCCGTGCGGTTGCCTGCCTTCTCCAGGAACGCCGGCGGGACTTCCATCCAGCCGGTGTCGAGCGGCTCCACTTGAACGGTCGCTCCCGGCGCGCCGCCTTTGAGCGGGCCGGTCAGTGGGCGGGGTGTTGCCTTCACCTTCATCGCTCGCGGAGGGTAGAGCGGCTGCGGCGATGCGGACTATGCTCGCGCCCGGATGGGCGAGGCCTCCCAAATCTTCAAGGACGATCTGCTCGACGGGCAGGTGTGTCTGGTGTCGGGCGCAGGGTCTGGTCTGGGCCGGGCAAGCGCGATCGAACTGGCGCGGCTCGGGGCCACCGTGATCGGCTGCGGCAGGCGGCCCGAGCCGATTTCCGAGACGGCCTCGATGATCGCCGAGATCGGCGGCAAGGGCGAGGCCGAGTCCATGGACATCCGCGACGAGGAAGCGGTTGACGCCCTCGTCGACAGGGTTCTGGAGCGGCATGGAAGGCTCGACGTCCTGCTCAACAACGCCGGTGGGCAGTTCCTGAGCCCGGCCGAGGCCATCACCCCTAAAGGCTTTCGCACCGTGATCGAACTGAACGTCGTCGGCACCTGGCTGATGACCCACGCCGCGGCGACGAAGGCGTTCATCCCGCAGGGCGCCGGCAAGGTCCTGAGCGTCACCCTTTCGCCCCACGCGGGGATGCCGGGGATGGTCCATTCCGGCGCTGCCCGCGCCGCCGTGGAGAACATGATGAAGACGCTCTCGATCGAGTGGTCGCAGCACGGCGTGAAGTTGTGCGCGCTGGCGGCCGGGCAGTTCGACACCGAGACGCTTCGGACGAAGTATCCGGCGGTGGTCTCGGAGAACGTCGCAAGAACCGTGCCGCTCGGGCGCATGGGGACGGAGGAGGAGTGGGCGTGGCTGGTCGCCTATCTCGCCTCGCCGGCAGGCGACTTCTACTCGGGCACGACCATCACGATGGACGGCGCCCGCGACAACTGGTTCGGTTCGTGGCCCCCCGGGATGTACGGCTCGGATGAAGGCTCGGGTTCAGTCCCGGCGGAGGAGCGAAAGCCGAAGGATCAGACGACAGGGTAGGCGCGGGGGTCTACCGCAAAGGAAAGAGGCCGCGCCGGGATTACCGGCACGGCCTCTGTCTCCCAGGTCCGTCTCAGATCAGGTCAGCCGGTGACCGAGATCTTCGCG
This sequence comes from uncultured bacterium, assembly GCA_963721645.1. Taxonomy (GTDB): domain Bacteria; phylum Actinomycetota; class Thermoleophilia; order Solirubrobacterales; family 70-9; genus JALZKA01. Next base: position 84,433 of record CAVRJK010000002.1, read on the forward strand.
ATTCCGATGACGATGCCCTCTTCGAGAGCGTCCGTGCCAAACGTGTCGTTCAAAAGACCCGCTGCGTCGTCGGAGAGGAGAACGGTGGTGCCCTCGAGCACCGCCGCGCCACCTTCCATCTTCAGGGGCTCAAGCGTCGTTCCGTCGAGCTTGAAGATCAACGCGTCTTCGGCTGCGACCTCGCCGTTGGCGGTCACGGTGCCGAACAGCTCTGAGGTGGCAGGGTCGACAACGAAATCGGTGAGCTCTACAACGGTGTCGCCGGCCGTGAGGCTCAGCCCTGAACCGTCGTGCTCGACGATGCCCTGAACGTAGGGGCGAACGTCCGACTCGGGGTCGTAATAGGTGATGTCGCCACCGGTGATCGGGAACTGAATGGCGCCGCCATCTTCGACGATCTTTGCGCCGCCGACGGGTGCGGGAGTCAGGCCGAGATCGCCCAGCGCGCCAACGAAGCCCTCGTCAAAGGTCACCTGTGTGGTCTCACCGGTGAGCTTGTCGATAACAGCGACGGGCTCTACGTCGGAGCCGCTGCTGGTGTCCTCGTCGTCGCCACACGCGGCAACGCCGAAGGCGAGTGCTGCGATTGCGAGCATTGCGGTAATTAGCTTGGTCATGGATTCCTTTCGAGTGATTTCTTCTTTTTCAACGGTGCGTTCCCCGAGCGCGACTGGATCAATTTCGTGCCTGGGAGGGCGCCTACGGGGCGCTGATCTGGCGTGGTGCTCGTCAGCGCGCCGAGGCGAGCCTGCGGGCGACGAGCTCGCCCAGGAGGCTGTAGCCCGCTACCGACGGGTGGTCCCCGTCGTCCGTGTAGTCCGGGGCCATCGTGCCCGACTCCTCGCGGGATTCGAGCGCGGCGTGGAAGTCGAGCAGCGGGACGCCGCGGCGCTTCGCGATTTCGGCGATCTCTGAATTGAGCGCCTCGATCGGGCCGTCGGCAGCAGGGTGGCCGTTGTTCCAGGGCAGGACGTTGGCGACGGCGGAGTCGAGGCCCATCTCCTCTGCTTCGGCGAGCATGCCGTCGATGTTTGCCGCGGCCGAGGCGACCACCTCTTCCGTCGCCCGGGGATCGGATCCGAGGCTCTGCGCGATGTCGTTGATCCCTCCCTGCACGATCAGGACGTCCGCGCCCTCCGCACACTCTGCGAGCCTCAGCGCGATCTCGTCGGTGCGCTGGCCAAAGACGCCGCAGTTGACGAAGTCGAGGCTCCGGTCGTTCTGTGCCGCCCAGTAGGGGTACTGGCTCTCCTCCTGAGCTCCGAACCCCAGCGCGTCGCGCTGGGCGGGGTCGGGGTCATAAAGGGGATTGCCTGCCGTGATCGAGTCGCCGAGGGCTGCGACCGAGACCAGGCCGGGGTCCTCGCTTGCGGGAACCGGCTCGCCCGCGGGCTCGCCTCCCTCGCCGCCGCCGCAACCGGCCACAAAGACGCAGGCGATCAGCGCGGTATGTGCGAAGCGGGCCACCGGCTCAACCTACGAGCCGGTGGCAGCTCCGGTTCAAACTCCTTGCTAGGTGAACATGCCGCCGAACTGACCGCCGGTCACGTTCAGCGTCTGTCCGTGGACGTAGTTCGCCAGCCCGGTGCACAGGAAGAGGACTGGACCGGCCGCTTCCTCCGGCGTCGCCGGGCGTCCGAGCGGGATGATCATGGCGGCCATGCCGCGCATCTGGTCCGGGATTCCGAGGTCGATCTTCTCGCCGCCGCGCTCGATCGACTCCTGGTTCTCCTTGGCCTGCGTGAGGCGGGTCTCGACGAAGCCAAACGCAACTGCGTTGACGTTGATCTTGTGGCCACCCCATTCCTTGGCGAGGGTCTTGGTCATGCCGACGATGGCGGACTTGCCCGCCGAGTAATTGACCTGGCCCGCGTTGCCCATGGTGCCCGAGATGGACGAGATGTTCACGAGCTTGCGGAAGCGCTCGACGCCTTCTGCCTTCTCAGCCTTCGCGGCCTCGCGCCAGTGGGGAGCGATCGCTCGTGAGAGACGGAAGGGAGCCACGGTGTGGATGTCCAGCATCGCCTGGAACTGCTCGTCGGACATCTTGTGGGCGACGCCGTCCCAGGTGTAGCCGGCGTTATTCACGAGGATGTCGACCTCGCCGAACTCGTCGATGGCCTTCTTGACCAGGGCGTCCGGCACGCTCGGATCGGTGAGGTCGCCCGAAAAGACTGCGGTCTCCCCGTCGATCTCCGAGGCGGCCTGCTCGGCGACATCTCCGTCGATGTCGTTGATGAGGACGCGGGCGCCCTCGCTTACGAAGAGCTCAGCCGTCGCGCGGCCGATGCCGCGGGCCGAGCCGGTGATGATCGCGTTCTTTCCGTCGAGCAGTCCCATGTTCTTTTCAGTTCCTCCTGAGTAAGTGTCTGGCCGGGGGTCGGGAAGGTATTCGATCGTTTGGAAATCGGCGCCATCGGGCAACAAGGGTCGAAGCGGCTCACATCCGGTGCGCCGCGGGATTTAGACAAGGGGTAGATGACCGAAATGAATTTCCGATCCTTGCTGGCGACGGCCTGCGCCGTCGTGGCAACAGCACTCGTGCCCGCGACTGCGGCCGCCGATGACGGCGCCGAGATCCATCCGGGCGTCATGACCTTCACCGAGGGTGCTCAGTGCACGTCGAACTTCGTGTTCCGCGACGCCGGCGGCACCTATCTCGGCCAAGCCGCCCATTGTGCGGGCACCGGCGCTGCTACCGATACGGACGGTTGCGACGCGGGCACGCTGCCACTCGGCACGCCCGTCGAGATCGACGGCGCCAGTCGCCCCGGCACCCTCGCCTACTCCTCGTGGATCGCGATGCAAGAGAAGGGCGAAACGAACGCCGACGCCTGCGCATACAACGACTTCGCGCTGGTGAAGCTCGACCCCGCCGACGTGAGCAAGGTCGATCCGACCGTGCCGCGCCTCGGCGGCCCGACGTCGGTCGGAGGCTCGGGCGCGATGCTCGGCGACACAGTCTTCACCTACGGCAACTCCTCGCTTCGTGCCGGAATCAAGCAGCTCCGCCCGAAGCAGGGCGTCGTTGTCCAGGGTGAGGGCAACGGCTGGAGCCGCACCGTCTACACGGTCACGCCCGGCGTGCCCGGCGATTCGGGCTCCGGCTTCATGAGCGACACGGGCCAGGCAATCGGTTCACTCTCGACGCTTGCGATTGCACCTGTGCCCGCCTCGAACGGCGTTTCCGACCTCAAGTCCGAGCTCGACTACATGCGGGCCAACTCGGCCTTCGGCGGTGTCCAGCTCGTGCCGGGCGAACGGCCTTTCAGGGGCGATCTGCTGGGTGCGATCCTGGGCGGCTGACTCCCGCGAGGTGCCAGGCACCGTGCCTGGCACCTTTTCCGTCGAGCGAGGAGCGTCTGGGCCGCGTCAAAGGCCCAGACGCTCCCCAGTGCCAGGCACCGTGCCTGGCACCTTTTCCGTCGAGCGAGGGGCGTCAGGCCCAGACGCTTCCCCAGGATCTCCTTCATCACCTCGTCGGTGCCCCCGCCGATAGGGCCGAGGCGTAGGTCCCTGAGAGCGCGCTCGATGCCGTACTCGCGCATGTAGCCGTATCCGCCGTGGATCTGAAGACACTCGTCGGCGACCTCGACCGCGGCGCGCTGTGTCAGGAGCTTCGCCTTGGTCACCTCGTCGAGTCCTGCGGTGATCGACGGGTGGCTCCACTCTCCGGCGGCGATTGCCGCCTGGCGTTCGGCCTCCGGCTCGATGAAGGTGCGAAGTGCGTGGTAGGTCAGCGCGCGTGAGGCTTCGAGCTTCAGACCGATCTCGGCGATCTTGTGACGCAGGACCTGGAAGCGGCCGATGGGCCGTCCGAACGCCTCGCGATCGAGCGAGTAGGCGATCGTGACCTCCAGTAGGCGGCGCATCGCGCCGACCGCGCCCAGCGCCATCAGCAGACGCTCCCACTGGAAGTTGGCCATGATCAGGTAGAAGCCTCCGTTCTCGGGCCCCAGGAGGTTTTCGGCTGGGACCTCGACATCGGTGAACGAGAGCTCGCCCGTGTCGGAGGCCTGCCAGCCCATCTTCTCGAGCTTGGCTGTCACCTCGAAGCCGGGCATGCCCTTCTCGATCAAGAGGAACGAGATGCCGCCGTGCCCGCCGTCCGGTTTGGTCTTGACGGCGGTGACGACAAAGTCCGCGCGAACACCGTTGGTGATGAAGGTTTTCGACCCGTTGACGCGGTACCCGTCGGGCGTTTTGTCGGCGCGGGTGCGGATCGAGGCGACGTCGGAGCCGGCGCCTGGCTCCGTGATGCCGAGCGCACCGACTTTCTCCCCGGCGATTGCTGGGCGGAGAAAGCGCTCGTGCTGCTCGGGCGTGCCGAACTTCCACACGGGTGGCGTCGCGATGCCGGTGTGCGCACCCAGGCCTGCGCCGACGCCGCCGCCGGCTCCAGCCGCGGCCATCTCCTCGGACCAGACCGCGTCGTGGACGTAGTCGCCGCCCTGTCCGCCGAGCTCCTCGGGGTACTTGAGGCCGAGGAATCCGAGTTCTGCTGCCCGCGTGTAGAGCTCACGGGGGAACTCGCCAGCCTCGTCCCATTCGTCGACGTGCGGTGCGATCTCTGTCGAGACCCAGCGCGCGATCGTCTCGCGCAGTTGCTCGTGCTCGTCCGTGAAAGGCGGCAAAAGCGCGCGCGCGCCCGAGTCCTTGATCACGGTGTCGCTCATTCGGCGCAGTCTGGCATGCGCGAACACCTCGGGGTTGGCGATTTCCTGTAGCTTTCGTTACATGCTCAAGGGTTTCAAGGATTTCATTACCGGCGGCAATCTGATCGAGACGGCTGTTGCGCTGGTCATGGCCTTGGCCGTGGTCGCGCTGGTCAACGCTCTGATCGTCGACATCATCACGCCGATCATCGGCGCCATCGTCGGGGAGCCGAGTTTCAGCAGCCTCACCTTCTCGATAAACGGCTCCGTGTTTCTCTACGGCGACTTCCTGAACGCCCTGATCACCTTTGTCTCGATCGGCGCGGCGGTCTACTTCTTCATCGTGACGCCGTATCAGCGCTATCAGGAGTCCCGCGGAGTCTCACCCGAGACCAAGGAATGCCAGCACTGCCTTTCGACGATCCCGGTAGGCGCGAGCCGCTGCGCCTTCTGCACCCAGCCAGTGGGGTCAGGCACCTCTTAGAAACCGCACCCGCCGGGGCAGGCACCTTTTAGGTAACGCCAGGCTCGGGTTCTTCGGTCGGAGGGGGCACCTCGTCGACCGCACGCGCGGCGGCGTTTGAGATCGCCTCGAACTCGGCGGTGTTCTTTGGCAGGCACGCGGCACAGAACTGCTCGCCAAATGGCGTCAGGCGGATGGATCGGCGCACGGTGGTGCCTCTGCCGGCCTCCCTCAGCGCTTGGGTCACCTCGGGCTGTGCCTCGAGCACCTGATAGGGACCGATCTCCGGGATCGCGTCGCGCGAGAACCAGATCAGACCCAGGCGGAAGAGGTTCGAGAGATAGACCGACACCCGGTCGACCATCAGGCATCCGGCGTGGGCCCCGATCATGTTGAGTCCCGGGGCGACGACGTGGGAGCCGATGCCGAGCGGCCGCCAGTTGCGGACGTCAACAGCGGCTTGAGAGCCGTCCGCGGCAAGGAGCCTGAGGATGCGCGCCTCGTCCGGATGGAGCTGGGTGAGGATGTCCGCAAAGGCCGGGTGTCCGTCGACCTCGTCGACCTTCACGTCGGTCGAGAGCTCGAGCAGATCGTCCCAGCGGCTGCGAAGAGCCTCGTCGTCGTAGTTCGAGGCATCGCGCTGAGCTTCCGCCACTTCCGGATCTTCCTCTCGGATCCCCATGAGCTTCCGTGCCGCGGCCGCCATCTCGCGCTGCGCGTCCTCCACCAGATCGATGGCCGACTCACCCGAGGTCGCGGCCTGCGCGAACCGCTTGGAGGCCTTATAGGTCGTCTCCGCGGTCCATACGCCGGTGCGCCACCAGGCGCCGACGGCCAGGCGCATCAGGCCAGGAGCGGTGTCGCGGTCGATCAGGCCCATTGGGCTCTCATCTGCGGGATCGGTGTCGGGCGCGGGTTCCATCTGCAGAGCAGGCTAATCAGTTGTTTCACGGGATGTGTCGATTTCTCCGGGTCCCGTTCGTCTATACGGTGAAGGTGGCCGGACGGGCCGCCCTGACACTAGGAGGCACACGTGAAGTACATGCTCATCCTGATCGGCGAAGAAGGCGATCAGCAGGACCAGATGACACCCGAGCAGATGCAGGAGGTGATGGAGGTCTGGTCCAAGTACGGACAGGACCTCTCAGAGGCCGGCGCTTACGTCGCGGGCGAGGGCCTGCAGCCCAGCCCGACGGCGACCACGGTAAAGATCCAGGGACCGGGCGATCACATCGTCACAGACGGCCCGTACGCGGAGACCAAGGAGCAGGTCGGCGGCTTCTACGTCATCAACTGCGAGAACCTCGATGAGGCTCTGGAGTGGGCAAAGAAGGTGCCGATGCAGCCGGGTGGTTCGATCGAGGTGCGGCCCGTGATGGATTTCTCGGAGTTCGGATACGAGGAGCCGTCAGCGACTGGTGCCTGAGCGCGAGGTCGAAAGCGCGTTCCGGCTGGAGTCCGGGCGGGCACTCGCAACCCTGATCCGCGTCCTCGGCGACTTCGATCTTGCCGAGGACGCGGTACAGGAGGCCTTCGTGGTCGCGATCGAGCGCTGGCGCCGCGACGGCGTGCCGGATGATCCGGCCGCTTGGATCATCCGCGTCGGGCGCAACCGGGCGATCGATCGCCTGCGGCGTGAGCAGAACCTGGCCGCAAAGCTCGAATTGCTCGGGAGGACCGAGCAGCTGTCAACGGGCGAAGACGAGGTGCCGGCCAAGGCGCTCGAGTTCGAGGAGCTACCCGACGACCGGCTCCGGCTGATCTTCACGGCCTGCCATCCGGCGATCGCGCCCGAGGCGCGAATCGCGCTGACCCTGCGCACCCTCGGCGGGCTGACTACCGCGGAGATCGCGCGGGCCTTCCTGATCCCCGAGTCGACGATGGCCCAGCGGTTGGTCAGGGCCAAGCGAAAGATTCGCGACGCGGGCATTCCATACGTGGTCCCTGACCGCGATCAGCTGCCTGAACGGCTTGCGTCGGCGCTCGCAACGATCTACCTGATCTTCAACGAGGGCTACGCCGCGAGCGCCTCGGATGAGCTGATCAGGCACGAGCTTTGCGCCGAGGCCATCCGGCTGGCGCGCGTCCTTTCCCTGGAGATGCCCGATGAGCGGGAGGCGAAGGGGCTGCTCGCACTGATGATCCTTCATGACGCTCGCAGTCGGGGCCGCACGGACTCGGACGGGAACCTTGTCCTCCTGGCCGACCAGGACCGCTCGTTCTGGGATCGCGAGCGCATCACGGAAGGCGCCCGCCTTACCCATGAGGCCCTTGACTCGGGCGTGTCTCCCGCCGCGGCGCCTCCCGGCCCCTACGGCCTTCAGGCTGCAATCGCCCTTCAGCACGCCCGCGCCAGGACTTACGAGCAGACGGACTGGCGGCGGATCAGGGTGCTGTACGACTGGCTGGCGTTCGTCGCCCCCTCGCCGGTCGTGTGGTTGAACCGGGCGGTGGCGGTCGCGATGGTCGACGGGCCGGAGGCAGGTCTCGAGCAAATCGACGAGATCGAGGGCCTCGACTCGTACGTCCACTTCCACTCTGCGCGCGGCGATCTGCTGGGCAGGCTCGGCCGCCATCGCGAATCGGCCGCTGCGTTCGCGAGCGCCGTCGAGTTGGCAACCGGCGACGTCGAGCGCGAGTTCTTTGAGCGAAGGCTCGCCGAGGCCTGGGCTCAGTAACTCCGCGGCAGGCCCAGCGAATGCTCGGCGACGTAGTTCAGGATCATCTCTCGCGAGACCGGCGCCGTCCGGGCCAGGCGGGCGGCCCAGTACATGTCGGTCAGGCCGTACTCGAGCGCGAAACCGTTGCCCCCGTGGATCTGGATCGCCTGGTCCACGCACTTGATCGCGGCCTCGGCGGCCGCGTATTTGGCCATGTTCGCCGGCTCGCCCGCGGGAGCTCCCGCGTCGTAAAGCGCGGCCGCCTTCTGGGTCATCAGACGCGCCAGCTCGAGCTCGATCTTCGCCTGGGCAAGCGGGTGGGAGAGGCCTTGATGAGATCCGATCGGCTTGTCGTTCCAGACCTTCCGCTCGTTCGCATAGGCGGCCCCAAGCGCCAAGGCTCGGCGCCCGACGCCGTTCGAGATGGAGGCGCCCATGATCCGCTCGGGATTGAGTCCGTCGAACGCCGCCTTGAGCCCCGCGGTCTCGGACTCCCCGACGACGCGGTCCGCCGGGACCTCGACGCCGTCGAAGAAGAGCTGCCATTGCTTGTCCGACGCCTTTACGGCGACGGGGATGAACTGCTTCTCGAGCCCTGGCGAGTCGACGTCCACCAGCATCAGGAGCGGCAGACCCAGCGACCCGTCTGCCTCGCGCTTCCGCGCGATCACGAGGATCGCGTCGGCGTCCTCGACGCCTGAGATGTAGGTCTTCTGGCCCTTGAGGATGTACTTGTCGCCCTCGCGTGTCGCGGTGGAAGAGAGGTTGTGCGAGTTCGTTCCAGCGTCCGGCTCGGTGATCGCGAACGCGACCTTGGTCGTGCCCGCGGCGATGCCCGGGAGCCATTCGTCGCGCTGAGATTCGGTGCCATGGCGAGCGATGATCGAGCCGACGATCGCGGGGGAGACCACGATCAGAAGAAGCGAGCATCCGGCAGCCGAGATCTCCTCGCCCACGGCCTGGAGCGCGTGCATGCCGAGTCCGCCTCCGCCGTATTGCTCAGGCAGGTTGACGCCCAGGTAGCCCTTCTCGGCAAGTGCGTTCCAGAGCTCGGTGGGAGGCTCACCGGCCTCGACGATCCGCCGGTGATAGTCGGGCCCGCCAAACGACTCGCAAATCCCGCGAACGGCGTTGCGGATCTCGACCTCCTCGTCGGTCGGGACGATGGGCAGGGCGACCACTGCGTCCGTAGCAGTCGCCATCTCTAGAGGCCGTACGAGCGGCCGATGACCTCGAGCATGATCTCGTCGGTGCCTGCCCCGATGCGGTTGAGCCGCTGGTCGCGGAAGGCGCGTTCGATCTCGTACTCCTTCATGTAGCCGTAGCCGCCCATGATCTGGATGCACTCGTCGGCGACCTCGTGGCACACGCGCGCTGCGTAGAGCTTCGCCATGGAGATCTCGCGCACCGGGTACTCGCCCTGCGCGAAGCGCCAGGCGACGGTGTGGGTGAGCTGCTTGGCGGCCTCGATCTTCATCGCCATCTCGGCGAACTTGTGGCGGATCACCTGGAAGCGGCCGATCGGCCGGCCGAACGCCTCGCGCTCCTTGGCGTACTCGAGCGTCCGCTCGAACATGCGCTCGGCACCTGCGTAGCCGCCCGCGGCGCCCACCAGGCGCTCTCCCTGAAGCTCCCAGGAGATGTGGTAGAAGCCCTTGCCCTCCTCGCCCAGGATGGAGTCGGCGGGCACCCTCACGTTGTCGAACGCGAGCTCGCCCGTGTCAGAGGCGTGCATGCCCATTTTCTCGAGCTCAGCCGAGATGGTGAAGCCGGGAACGTGATTCCCCTCTTCGTCTTTCAAGTCGATCAGCATCAGCGTGATACCGGCGTGTCCGGCGTCAGGGTCGGTCTTGGTGACCAGGACGCAGAAGTCCGCCCGTGGCCCGTTGGTGATGAACGTCTTGGAGCCGTTGATGACGAACTCGTCGCCGTCGCGGATCGCAGTCGTGCGGATGCCCGCAACGTCGGAGCCCGCGCCAGGCTCTGTGATGCCCAGGCAGCCGACCTTGTCACCGGCGATGCCCGGCACCAGGTAGCGCTGCTTTTGCTCCTCGGTGCCCAGCATGTGGACGGGCGGGAGAACCATGTCGGTCTGGACCGCGAAGCCCATGTTGGTCCCGCCCGAGCCCGAGTATGAGAGGCACTCGGCGCGGATCAGGGAGTAGAAGTAGTCGCCGCCCTGCCCGCCGTACTCCTCCGGGAAGCAAAGGCCGAGGAAGCCGAGGTCGCCCGCGCGCTTCATGACCTCGGTCGGCCAGTAGGTGTCCTCCCACTCGTTGCGGTGGGGATACATCTCCTTCTTCACCCAGGCCGTCATGGAGTCGCGCAGGTCCAGGTGCTCCTGCGTGTAGATCAGATGCGCCCGCTGCGCGTCGTGCTCAGGCTTTATGACGGTCGATTCGGCGGTTGCCACGGTGGTGGGCTCCTTGATGATTCGGGGTCGGGCGACGTTCGTCGAGAGTAAACAGTAATACTTCTTACTTGTGACTGCTTACAAGAAGATCAAGCTCGACGTTTCTGACGGCGTCGCGACGATCACCCTGGATGACCCCGAGACGCGGAACGCGCTCTCTGACCAGCTCCTCACAGAGCTTCTCGACGCCCTCCGCGCTGTGAAGGAGAACGATGACGCGCGGGTTGTCGTGCTCGCCTCGTCGCACGAGAAGATCTTCTCGGCCGGTGGCAACCTCGGCGGCTTTGCCGCTGACGCGCCGACCGCCCACAAGTACTTCGCGACGGGACTCTTCCCCCAGGTATTCATCGAGCTAGGAGAGCTGGGCAAACCCTCGATCGTGGCGGCCTCCGGCCACGTCCTCGCCGGCTCACTGGGGATCGCGATGGCTTGCGACCTGATCATCGCCAAGGACACCGCCGGCTTCGGCACGCCCGAGATCAACGTCGGCCTCTTTCCCTTCATGATCATGGCGCTCATCTACCGGAATGTCCCGCGCAAGAAGACGACCGAGATGCTCTTGCTCGGCGACCGGCTGACAGCCGAGGAGGCGCGGGAGGCGGGCATCGTCAACAAGGTCGTGCCGGCCGAGGAGTTCGACGCCGCGGTGGGCGAGTGGGCGCAGAAGCTCGCTTCGAAGTCGCCGCTGGTCATGAAGCTCGGCAAGGACGCGATGTGGCGCCAGCTCGATATGCCGTTGCTCGATGCGCTCGACTACCTGCGCTCGCAGCTGACCATCGAGCTTCAGACCGAGGACGCGATCGAGGGCGTCACGGCGTTCTTCGAAAAGCGCGAGCCCGAATGGAAGGGACGTTGATATGAGCGACACGACTGAGCACGCAGGAGAGGCTCCGGGAGCACCGGCCGAAACGGATGCCGGACAGGAGACCGGCATGCAGGCGCTGGTCCGTGACCTCCACGAGCGCCGGGAGAAGGCAAAGCTCGGCGGCGGTCCCGACAAGATCGCCAAGCAGCACGAACGCGGCAAGCTGACGGCCCGCGAGCGCATCGACCTTCTGGTCGACGAGGGCACCTTCGTCGAGATGGGCATCCACGGTCGCCCCCACTTCTCCCAGCGGGTGATGGAGGGCAAGGACGCTCCCGCCGACGGCGTCGTCACAGGCTGGGGAGAGGTGGACGGGCGCACCGTCGCGATCGCGGCTTACGACTTCACCGTGATGGCCGGCTCGATGGGGATGACCGGAGAGCTCAAGGTCACGCGCCTCCGAGAGATCGCACTCAAGCAGCGCATGCCGCTGATCTGGCTCCTCGACTCAGCCGGTGCTCGGATCCAGGAAGCGTCCGGATCGCTCTTCGCGGGCTCGGGCCACCTGTTCCGCGAAGAGGTTGAGATGTCGGGAGTCGTCCCGATGGTCGCGGCCATGCTTGGCCCCTGCGCAGCCGGCACCGCCTACATCCCGGGGCTTTCGGACTTCGTGCCGATGGTCGTGGGCCAGGGCGCGATGGCGCTAGCGGGTCCGCACCTGACCAAGGCGGTCACGGGCGAGGACATCTCGATGGAGGAACTGGGCGGGGCGAAGGTCCACTGCCGCAAGTCCGGCGTTGGCGACCTGGAGGTAAAGGACGACGCCGAGTGCATCGAGTCGGTCAAGACCTACCTCTCGTTCTTCCCGTCCAACTGCGAGCAGAAGCCGCCGCTCCGCGAGACGCAGGACCCCGACGACCGCATGTCCGAGAAGCTCCTGGACATCGTCCCCGAGTCGGCTCGCCATCCGTACGACATGTACGAGGTGATTCGCGAGATCGTCGACGACGGGGAGTACTTCGACCTGAAGCCGAAGTTCGCGAAGACGGTCATCACCTGCCTGGCGCGCTTTGGCGGCCAGCCGGTCGGCATCGTCGCCAGCCAGCCCAAGCATCTGGGCGGCATCCTGGAGAACGACTCTGCCGACAAGGCCGCCCGCTTCGTCAACCTCTGCGACGCCTTCTCGATCCCGCTGGTCTTCTTGCAGGACGTGCCGGGTTTCATGGTCGGCTCGAAGACCGAGCACGCGGGCATCATCCGCCACGGCGCGAAGATGCTCTACGCGATCTCGCGAGCAACCGTTCCGAAGGTCACCGTGGTGATCCGCAAGGCCTACGGCGCCGGCTATTACGTGATGAACGGAAAGGCCTACGAGCCCGACCAGATCTATGCCTGGCCGTCGGCCGAGATCTCGGTCATGGGCGCCGAGGGCGCGGTGAACATCATCGGCCGCTCGGCGATCGAGGCTTCAGACGATCCCGACGCGACACGCGAAGCGATGCTGAACGCGGTCCGTGAGCAGATCGACGTCTACATCGCCGCGGGCAACGCGATGATCGACGACGTCATCGACCCGCGCGAGACCCGGCCGCGGATCATCTCCGCGCTGCGGATGGCGAAGGACAAGAAGGTCGAACGTCCATGGCGCAAGCACGGGGTGATGCCGGTCTGAGCGGCGACGAAGCTGGCCGGGCGCCAGGCAACCTTGGCCTCACCCAGAACCTGTTCGCGATCTGGAATACGCGTGACTTCGAGGGCCTCATACCACTCGTGGCTGACGATCTGGAGTGGGTGCCGCAGACTATGTCGGCGGTCGAAGGTAGCTCGTTTCGAGGCGTCGATGGCTTGCGCGAGTTCTTCGGCGAGTGGGACAGCACCTGGGCAACCTGGGAAGTCGAGCCGAACGAGGTAAAGGATCTGGGCGATCACGTCCTCGTGCTGGGCAAGGTCCACGCGGAGGCGCGAAGCAGCGGACTCGAGCTCGACCAGCCCGTTGCCTACCTGTTCGAGTTCCGCGAGGGCTTGCTCGCCTACGGAGCGACCTTTTTTGACCACAACGAGGCCAGGAACGCGGCCCGCGCTCGCGGCGCCCTCGAGGCCCTATGAGCGACCTACGCGAGAACTCGGGCGGCCAGGGGATGGTGCTTTTTGTGAGGGGTGCCGGAGCGGCCTCGATCGTGATCGGAAACGACCCTGGCGAACGAGCTGAGCTTGTAGCGCTTCTCGCCGAAATCGACAGAGCCAGAGGAGACACCACAGCATGAGCACTTTCGACCAGCCCGTGATTCTCAGCTGCTCGATCTCGGGCGCGATCGCGAACCGGGAGCAGTGCCCTGCCATCCCGTATACGCCCTCCGAGTACGCGGCTGAGGCACGGCGCGCCGTCGACGAGGGCGCCTCCCAGATCCACATCCATGCGCGCACGCACTGACGGCGTCCCCTCGTACGAGATCGAGGACTTCCGCGCGATCACCCAGGCGATCCTGGACGAGGTCGGCGACGTGATCATCAACTACTCCACCGGCGCGATCGGCGTGCCGATGGAGAAGCGCCTCGCGTATCTGCGCGAACTCACCCCCGACGTGGCCGCGCTGAACATGAGCTCGATGAACTACGCGAAGTACTCGAAGCGACGCAAGGACTTCGTCTTCAAGGCCGTCTTCGAGAACTCGTTCGACACGATCATCGAGTTCCTCACCGAGATGCGCGAAATCGGGATCAAGCCCGAGCACGAGTGCTTCGACGCGGGTCACGTCGCCAACCTCGACCCGCTCATCGACATGGGTCTCGTCACCGAGCCGCATCAGATCTCGCTCGTCATGGGTGTCACCGGCGGCATCCGCCCGACCTCCAAGAACATCGGCTTCATGTCCGAGCAGATCCCGGGCGGCCCTGACCGCGGCGCCAACTGGCAGGTCATCGGAATCTCTCGTGACCAGTGGCGCCTCCTCGCCACCTCGCTCACGCTGGGCGGCAACGTCCGCGCGGGACTCGAGGACAACCTGTACCTGCCGGGCGGCGAGATGGCCCGCTCGAACGGCGACCTCATCGGCAAGGCGCGTCAGATGGCCGAGGACATCGGTCGGCGCGCCGCGACGATCCCCGAGGCCCGCGAGATGCTGGGACTCGGCGAGAAGTCGCAGGCGCTGAGAAAAGCCGGAGCAGCGACCTGATGCTGAAGCCGGGGACGATGGAGGGCGTCACGGTCCTGGACTTGAGCCGCCTGCTGCCGGGCGGTTACTGCTCGCTTCTCCTGGCCGACGCGGGAGCCGACGTGATCAAGGTCGAGGACACGGGCATGGGCGACTACGTCCGCTGGGCGCCGCCCTACTACGGCACCGACGAGCAGCAGGGCCTGGGCACCCGCTCCGGCCTCTACCTCGCGCTCAACCGCGGCAAGCGCTCCATCCGACTCGACCTGAAATCCGACGGGGGTCGGGAAGCATTGCTTCGACTCGTTCGCGACGCGGACGTCGTGCTCGAGAGCTTCCGCCCCGGCGTCCTCGACCGACTGGGCGTCGGCTACGAGACCTTGAAAGCCGAGAACCCCCGGATCATCTATTGCGCGATCACGGGCTACGGCCTGACCGGGCCGAACGTGAAGCGCGCGGGGCATGACACGAACTACCTGGCGCTCGGCGGGCTCCTGGGCCTGACCGGCGCCGCGGACGGTCCGCCCGTCTCGGCCGGTGGACAGATCGCCGACCTGGGCGGCGGGGGCCTGATGGCGACGTTCGGCATCCTCGCTGCGCTCTGGGAGCGGGAGCGCTCGGGTGAGGGGCAGCTGGTCGATGTCTCGATGACCGACGGAGCGATCAGCTGGCTCGCGATGGTGGCAGGCGCGTTCTTCGCCGACGGCAAGGTCCCTCAGCGCGGGCAGGAAATGTTGAACGGCGGCGTCGCGTGTTACCTCCCGTACGAATGCGCGGACGGCTGGGTCTCTTGCGGCGCGCTGGAGCCGAAGTTCTGGCAGGCGTTCTGCCGCGGCACCGATCGCGAGGACCTGCTCGAGCATCAGTTCTCAAAGCCCGGCTCCGAGGGCCACGCGGCCATCGCTGAGGTCTTCATGGCCAAGACCAAGGCCGAGTGGGCAGCCTTCAACGACGAGTACGACTGCTGCGTCGAGCCCGTTCTCGACCTGGACGAGGCGATGTCCTCGGATCTGGTCAAAGAGCGCGAGATGGTCGTCGAGCTCGACCAGCCTGAGCTCGGTCCAGTGCGGCTGCTCGGCATGCCGGTCAAGTTTTCCCGCACGCCCGGCGACGCGACTCGCCCCGCCCCTGCGCTTGGCGAGAACACCCGCGAAGTGCTCGAATCGGCCGGCTATGAGGTCGGCGAGATCGACGAGTTGATTGAGTCCGGCGCGGCGGCCGCTCTGAGCACCAAGGCCATGGGGACATTCCTTTCCTGATGGCCGCGCCCGCCAAGGAGCTCTTGAAGATCTCGGAGCTTGCCGAGCGCGCCGAGGTTCCGGTGGCGACCGTTCGCCATTACCTGCGCGAGGGTCTTTTGCCCGAGCCGGTGAAGACATCGAAGAACATGGCGTACTACCCGCCGGAGTTCGCCGAGCGGATCAGGATGATCAAGCGCCTCCAGGAGGAGCGCTTCATGCCCCTGCGGGTCATCCGCGACGCGCTGCTGGCGGAGCGCACACCGAAGTCAGAGGTGCTCGAGCGCTTCGATCTGTCCACGCGTGCCCTTGACAGGCTCGCCGAGGTTGGCGTTCTCAGCCCCAACGGCCAGGGATATACAAGAGACGACGTGAGGATCGTCGAGGCGATCGCGAAGTTTCGCGCCGAAGGATGGAACGAAAAGACGGGGTTCGGGGCCCGCGATGTCGCGCGATTGATGCAGGGCCTCGAACCGATCGTCGCCGACGAGCTGGCCCTGATGGTCGAGCGCTTCTCGGCGCTCGAGCCCGAACGGGCGGCCGAGCTGATGGAGAGCGGCATGAATCCGTTCCCGGAGCTGATCGGCGCGCTTCATGCGAAGGCGCTGACGCAGACGTTCGAGCGCGAGCGCGCGGAGCGGGGCTAGCGCTCAGCCGAGAATCAGGTCGGCTGCGGTGCGCATGAGGCCGATGTCGCCGGCGATCAGGATGGTCGTGACGAACGAGTCGCGCCAGGCGTCCAGGTCGTGGCGGATCTTGTCCTCGGGGCCGATCAGCGACATCTGGTCGATCAGCTCGAACGGGATGGCGGCCGCAGCCTCGTCCTTTTTACCGTCCAGATAGAGGCTCTGGACCTCTTCGACCATGTCGCCGTAGCCCATCCGGATCGGGACGTTCGCGTGGAAGTTCGTCTTCTTGGCGCCCATGCCGCCGAAGTAGAGGGCGTAGTAATGGCGGAGCGCGTCGGCAGCGGCCTCGACATCGTCGGAGACGATCATCGGCACCATCGCGGCAACCTCGAACTCGTCAGCGGTCCGCCGTGCGTTTTCGCGCGCGAAGCCCTCGGCAAGCGCGTCGTTGTAGAGCTCGAGGTGCTCGGGCTCCGGCGAGAGGAGCATCGCCATCCACCCGTCACAGAGCTCGGCGCCCATCGCGACGTTCTTGGGTCCTTCGGCGGCGAGGAAGATCGGGATGTCCTCGCGGAGCGGATGGATCGACGACTTCAGCGGCTTGCCGAGGCCGGTGCCGTCCGGGAGGGGAAGGGGGTAGGCGGGGCCGTCTGCCGTGACAGGGCCTTCGCGGCGCCAGATGTCTCGCATGATTCCGATGTACTCACGGGTGCGGGCGAGGGGCTTGGCGAATGGCATTCCGTACCAGCCCTCGACGACCTGCGGCCCCGAGGCGCCGATGCCCAGGATCATCCGGCCGCCGGAGAGATGGTCGAGCGTCATTGCGGCCATGGCCGCCGCTGCCGGCTGGCGCGCCGAGAGCTGCATGATCCCGGTGCCGAGTCGCACGTTCTCGGTGCGCGAACCCCACCACGCGAGAGGCGTCAGGCAGTCCGATCCGTAGGCCTCGGCGCACCAGATCGAATCCACGCCCAGCGAGTCGGCGGCAGCGATCGCCTCCTCCACGCCCGCGGGTGGCCCCTTGGCCCAGTAGCCGGTGTTGTAGCCGAGCTTGAGATCACCCATCGCGCGCAGCAACTCTCGCAGATGGCGCGCGGGTTGTGCGTGGCGCAACCGCCGCGCCACGTGGCCGCCAGACGGGAGCTTCGATCGCAGTGGGCATACGATCTCGGCATGTCGAACGGATGGGGAGACGGCGAGCGGTCGGGACGCTTCGCGGCGCTCCTGGCCTTGGGGGGCGCGGCCACGGCCGCTCTTTCGGTTGTTTTTGCAGCGGCAACGGGGGACCCGTATCTCGAGGCGGATGGCGTGAACCCCTGGGTAGTCGTCTTTGCCGCCGGCCTCATGGCGGCACTCATCGCGTTTCCGTTCGGGTTCGAGGTGCGCCTGCGGGAGCGCTATCCGGATCGCGACAAGCGCTGGGAGGCCGCGCTCGTGATCTGGGGCCTCGTCGCAGGAGTGCTCCTGGCGATCGGTTTGGCGGCAGGCTTCGACACGGCGACGCTCGGCGGTGCGGTGGGCCTGATCCTGGTGATCGAGTCCGCGCTGGTCGTGGGTACGGTCGCGGTCTGGCTGCTCAGCGGCGGGTAGGTGACTATATGGCTGACCGTTTCATCTACGCGACGGCGCGTAGGAGCGGCGCTCCGCTCATCACCATGGACCGCAGCATCCGGGACTATGACCCGAGGGCGACGATCTGGTGAGGGCCGTGCGGGCTGTCTCTAGAATCCCGATTGACCCGTCAGTCAACGGCTGAGTCCCCCGCGACTCGAGGCCACTGGAGCAAGAGCACATGCGCGCCGCCGTGATCCAGCTCAACTCGGATTCGAACGTCGCCGGCAACCTGGAAAGGGCCGAATCGCTTGTGCATGCCGCCGCCGCCGACGGAGCTGAGTTCGTCTGCCTACCCGAGAAATGGGCGCTCCTCGGGCCGGGTGCGGTGATCGCGGCGGGCGCGGAGCCGCTGGACGGACCGATCGTCAGCGCAGCCTCGTCGTGGGCGCGCGAACTTGGCATCCACCTGTGCGCCGGCAGTGTTCCCGAGGATTCCGGCGACGGAGGCAATCCGTTCAACACCTCAGTCCTCCTCGATCCCGAGGGTGTGATCGTGGCGAAATACCGCAAAGTCCACATGTTCGACGTCGATATCGAGGGCACCGAGTACCGGGAGTCCGAGCATGAGCGGGCGGGGGAAGCTTTGACGACCGCCGTGGCCGGCGAGCTGGAGCTCGGCCTTTCCGTCTGTTACGACCTGCGCTTCCCCGAGCTGTTCCGGATCCTCGCCCTCCGCGGGGCGACCGCCTTCACCATCCCGTCCGCGTTCACCGCGATCACCGGGCGCGCGCATTGGGAGGTCCTCCTGCGCGCCCGCGCGGTGGAGAACTCCGCGTTTGTGATCGCGGCCGGCCAGGTCGGCGCCGCCAAGCCTCACTACGACTCATGGGGGCATTCGATGCTCGTCGATCCCTGGGGCCGGATCCTCGCCACCGTCGCGGAGGGAGAGGGCCACGCCTGCGCCGACCTCGATCTCGCTGAGCTTCAGCGCATCCGCGAGTCCCTGCCCTCGCTCGCAAACCGGCGCCCCGATGCTTATGAGTGGCCTGTGGAGGCTCACGCCTGATGGCCAAGGCGGCACCTCCGAAAGACCGGCGTCGCCAGATCCTGGACGCGGCCGTCCGCGTCTTTGCCCGCCAGGGCTATCACTCCTGCCGCGTTTCGGACATCGCCGACGAGGCGGGCGTTGCGTATGGGCTCGTCTATCACTACTTCCGCTCGAAGGACGAGGTGATGAACGAGCTCTTCACCGAGCGCTGGTCGCTCCTTCTTGCCGCGATCGACGAGGTGGACCGAAGCGATGCATCGGGACGCTCGAAGCTCGACTCGGTTGCCAGGTTCATCATCGAGTCGTATCGGCACGACCCTGAGCTGATGCAGGTCATCATCGTCGAGGTCACCCGCGCCGCGAACTCGTTCGGCCGCACGCACCTTCCCGAGATCAATCGCGCCTACGAGGCGATCGAGAAGATCATCGTGGACGCGCAAAAGGCGGGAACCTTCCGGGCCGAGGTCGATCCGCGCCTGGCCTCGATGTTTTTCTACGGCGGGATCGAGCAGCTCCTGTCCGGCTGGGTCTTCGAGCTGATCCCCGCCGGCGAGGGTGACTTCGACCGCGCGCGCGAGACTCTCGTGGACTCGATGTGCGGCGGACTGGAGGCGCGCTAGCCCGGTCCGGTGGGCCAGGCTGCTTTACTCCCGCCCGAACTGGGAAGGTGTAATGGACATGGATAACGACATCGTCAAGAGACTCGCGTGGACCGGCCTCATCGCCGGGTTCGGCGCGCTCGCCAGCATCGCGGCAACTCGAATCGCCGCCGTCGTCTACCAACGCATCTTCGACGAGGACCCGCCCGAGTGAGCGACCGCCCCGGTTCGCAGCAGCGCGACCCGCGCTCGGTGGCCGAGATGGCCGTCGACGTGTCCGAGCGCGTCTCCTTCCTCGTCCGCGAGGAACTCGAGCTGGCCAAGGCCGAGGTCACCGAGAAGGCGACGAGCCTGATCAAGGGCTCGGTCGTCGGCATCGCGGCCGGCGTATTCGTCCTCCTGGGCCTCGCGATGCTGATGCATGCGATCGCTTGGCTCCTCAACGACCTCTTCTTCGGCGACACCATCTGGCTGGGCTTCCTGGTCGAGGCCGTCATGTGGTTCGCGGTCGCCGGAGCCGCCGGATTCTTTGCCTACAAGTCGGTCAAGGCCGGCGCCCCTCCGGTGCCCGCGATGGCGATCGAAGAGGGCAAGGAGATCAGGGAGACACTTCAGGCAGGTTCGGACTGATGGCTGACGATCTCGTACCCCGCCCACCTGCCGGCGTCGAACCGCAGCAGCGCCCTCGCCCCGCGCCGGGCACCCGCTCAGCCAAGGAGATCCGTAACGACATCGTGCGCGAGCGCGAGGAGCTCGGCAAGTCCGTCGAAGCCCTGCGCGGCCGTGTGGGAGAGCTCACCGACTGGCGCCGCCAGGTTCGCGAGCACAAGCGAGAGCTCGCGATCGGCGCCGCCGTGGTCGGCTTTGCGGTCGGCGGCTTTCTCGCGATGCGCCGCCGCTAGGCGTAGCTTCTGAGATCGGCGGGAGGGTCGAGCATGCTCAGCATGCAGGACCGTCCGCTCGTCTATCGATCCAGGCCCAAGAGCTTCGCGTCGACGCCGCCCACGCCCAGGAGCCCCGGGCCTATGTGCGCGCCGATAACCGGCCCGACCTCCGAGACGAAGACTGGATCCGTGCCGAAGATCTGTCGGCATTCGTCCACCAGGTGTCGCGCCGCCTCGTGGTCGTGGATGTGCTGGACGACCCAAGCGGTCGCGCCGGCCTCGTAGCGTTCGCGGCCGAACTCGACCATCCGCTCGAAGGCGCGGCGGCGGGTCCGGACGCGCTCGACCGGCGTGATCTCCTCCTCCAGAGTGAGGATCGGCTTGATCTGAAGCGCGGAGCCCATCCAGGCCTGGGCCGCTCCGATTCGCCCTCCCCTTCGCAGGTACTCGAGGGTGTCGATGGCAAACCACATCTTCAAGCCGTCGCGGGCTCGCTCGGCGGCTTCGAGGGTCTCGGCCCCGCTCGCCCCCGACTTGGCCGCGTTGGCACCGGCGATGGCCACCAGTGCGGCTCCACCGCACGCCGAGCGCGTGTCGTAAACGTGGACGCGCTCGCCACCCTTCCCCTCGTCGATCAGCGCCTGTCGGGCCAGGTTGGCCGACTCGTAGGTGCCCGAGATGCCGGCCGAGAGGTGGAGTGAAACGACTTCGCCGCCACTGGCGAGGAGCGGTTCGTAGACCGATTTGAAGTCTCCTACGGAGGGTTGCGAGGTGGTTGCGCCGCCGGAGCTCTTGCTCAGCCGCTCGTAGAAGTCGTCGTACTCTGCGGCACCGATTTCGGACTCGCGTTTCTCTACGCCGTCGAGCGTCACGTAGAGGCTGACCCGGTGGATGCCGAGGTCGGCGATCATCTTGTCGGGCAGGTAAGCGGTCGAATCCACGACCACGGAGGTCCCGGCATGGGCGGTTGAAGCGTTCATCAGGCCCCCGGGTGTATCAGGTCGCCCTACGATGAGCCGCGTGGGGAAGACCCTGGTCACAGGAGCCACCGGCTTCATCGGTTCACACGTCGCGCGCGCCCTGGCCGAAAGGGGTGACGATCTGCGCCTGCTCACCAGGCGAAAGAGCAGTGTTGACCTGCTTTCAGACCTCGAGTTCGAGCGGGCTATCGGCGACGTGACGGATCGCCGCGCCGTCCGCCGCGCGATGGGAGGCGTCGATCGCGTCTTCCATGTGGCGGGCCGGACTTCGCTGAGAAGCCGGGACCGCGAAGCGGTCTGGGATACGAACGTGCGAGGCACTCGAATCGTTCTGGAATCGGCGCTCGAGGCCGGCGTCGAGCGGGTCGTCCTCACCTCTTCGGTCGCCGCGGTCGGCGTGGGAAAGAAGCCGAAGCCGGTCGATGAATCCGTCGCCTTCGACATCGGCCATCTGGGTATTACGTACGTGAACTCAAAGCACGAGGCCGAGGTGGAGGCGCTTCGGATGGCAGCGAGCGGTCTGCCGGTGACGATCGTGAACCCGTCCTTCGTCCTCGGCCCGGACGCGCCTCGTGGCAGCTCCATGGATCTGGTCAAGCGCTTCGTCCAGAAGCGCATCCCCGTCTACGTCGACGGGGGCCTCAACATCGTCGACGTTCGCGATGTCGCCGCGGGACACCTCCTTGCCGACGCAAAGGGGGAGGTCGGCCGCCGCTACATCCTTTCGGGCCGGAACTTCACGCTCGACCGGCTCTTTGCGGACCTGGCACGGATCTCAGGAGTCGAGTCGCCACGCCTGAAGATGCCCGGCCACGCGCTCTCCACCGCGCTTGGCCTGGGCGACCGCTTGCCGTTGCCTGTGCCGTTGCCTGCCTCAACCGACGAGGTCCGCTCGGCCATGCTTTGGTGGTGCTACAAGAACACTCGCGCCAAGGCGGAGCTGGGCTTTAAGCCGCGCCCACACGAAGAAACCCTGCAGGATGCCGTCAAGTGGCAGCGAGCCCAGATCGCAAAGGAACGGAAGTGAGCGAGAAGAAGGCGGACGTCGTCCTTTACAGGTGTCCCACGCCCACGAATTTCCTGTGTCCGTGCGGTGCCGCAGCCCGCAAGCTGAAGCGGGCCGGAGTCGAGTTCCGTGCCGAGCGCGTTCCGTACAACAAGAAGTCACGGCCCGAGATCGAGGAGCTGACGGGCCAGACGCGGGTCCCCGTTCTGGTCGACTCGGACGAGATCGTCCACGACTCGAAACGCATCGCCGAATACATCGACTGGAAGCGCAGTCGCCCGGGCAAATCGGCGCGCGCTTGAGCCCCGCCCCTCAGGGCTATACAATGTGAAGCGATGGAAACGCCAGAAGCAGCAGTGACCCTCAGCGATTCAGCGGTCTCAAAGATCCGCGAGCTGACCGTGTCCAACGAAAACGCGGATGAGCAGGCGCTTCGCGTCTCGGTTCGCGGCGGCGGCTGTTCGGGCTTCCAGTACTCCCTCGCCCTCGACAAGCCCAAGGACGACGATCACGTCTTCAGCCACGAAGGCATCTCGGTCATCGTCGACAAGGTCTCGATGCAGTTCGTCTTCGGCTCCGAGGTGGATTTCGTCGATGGTCTCCAAGGCGCCGGCTTTACCGTGAACAACCCGAACGTGGTCGCTGCCTGCGGCTGCGGCTCTTCGTTCCAGGTCCGCGAGGACGCGCCCGGCGCGGCCGCTCCGGCTTGAACCCAGGCATCTAACTTCTAGATCCGACGGCGGCGCCGGCCGTCCAAACTTCCGCGTACATCTCCAGCAGGTAGGTACTTCTCATGGCCATCGTGCAGGCCTCCGGGCTCACCAAGTTCATAGGTGAGCGTCAACTTCTTGAAGACGTGTCGTTTCGCCTGGAACGGGGTGGCCGCCTGGCGCTCTCGGGTCGCAACGGCTCGGGCAAGACGACGCTCCTGCGCATCCTTGCCGGAGAGGCCTCGGCTGACACCGGACGCGTCTCCCTGGAAAAGGGCGCCAGAGTCGTGCTTCACGATCAGCGCCCGCCCCGCGAGCTTGACCTGACGCTCGGCGACTACGTCGTCGGCGGGCTCGCCTGGGTTCTCGAGATCGAAAAAAGGCTTGCGAAGCTGGAGGAGCTGATGGCAACGGACGCGAGCGAGGCCACGCTCACTGCCTACGCCGATGCCCAGGCGCGCTTTGAGACCGCTGGTGGCTATCGCTGGCGCGACGAGGCCCGTGCGACCGTGCGGGGGCTTGGCTTCGAGCTGGCCGAGCTCGACCGCGATCTCTCCACGTTCTCGGGCGGCGAGCTGACCCGTGCCTCGCTGGCGCGTTCGCTTGCGGCCAAGCCGGACCTCCTGCTCCTCGACGAGCCGACCAATCACCTCGATATCGCCTCGCTCGAGTGGCTCGAGCGAATGTTGATCGGGATGGACGCGGCCGTGATCCTGGTGGCTCACGATCGGTGGTTCCTCGAATCCGTCGGCAACTCGGTCCTGGAGCTCGGCGAGGGCAGGCCGAAGTTCTTCGCCGGCCCATGGCACGAGTGGCGGATCGAGAAGGCCAGGCGCGAGCTCTTTCTGGAGCGAGACGCCAAGCGCCGCGAGGCGGATATCGCTCGGCTCGAGCGGTTCGTCGAACGCTTCCGCGCCAAGAACACACTGGCGACGCGTGCCAAGTCCAAGCAAAAGCAGATCAACCGGATCAAGGACGACGCTCCGCGGAGGGACGCGGCCGGCTCGAAGTCGCTTGCCTTCTCGTTCGGAGAAGCCCAGCGCTCGGGCAAGGTCGTGCTCGCGATGGAAGGTGCGACGATCAGAGCGGGCTCCAAGCACCTCTTCGACGACGCCGAGCTCTGGGTGGAGTCTGGCGAGCACGTGTGTTTGATCGGGCACAACGGGTCCGGCAAGTCGACGCTGATCTCGACCCTCGTCGGCGAGAAAGAGCCGGTGTCCGGCCGCGTCAAGATCGGCCACAACGTCGAGTTGGGCCACCTTCGCCAGCACGCGGAGGTACCGTCGGATCCCACCCTCACCGTGCTTTCGCACGCACAGCGCTCGACGGGCCTCTCCGAAGCGAAGGCCCGCGCCCTCCTCGGACAGTTCCTCTTCTCAGGCGACGACGTGCAAAAGCTGGTCACCCAGCTCTCGGGCGGAGAGGCCCAGCGGCTCTCGCTGGCGATCCTCGTCTCATCGGATTCGAACGTCCTGATCCTCGACGAGCCGACCAACCACCTGGACCTCGAGAGCCGGGAAGCGCTGGAGGACGCCCTTGCGCGCTTCGGCGGCTCGCTCCTGCTCGTGTCCCACGACCGAGCGATGCTCGAGGCCGTCGGGACCCGCACGGTCGCGGTCGAGGACTTGAAGCTTCGAGTGTTCAACGGCGGCTGGTCGGAGTACCGCGAGCGCGAGGCCGAACAGGCCGAGCAGGAGCGGGCGGCGCTCGCATCGGTGCCAGGCACCGTGCCTGGCACCGTGCCTGGCACCGGGGGCGGTGCGGTGCGCGGCAAGGAGGCGCGGAAAGCTCGCGCTCAGGAGCGTGCGGCCGTTGCGGATGTTCGGCGGCTCGAAGATCAGATCGAGGTCGCCGAGAAGGAGCTCCAGGCCCTCGAGGAGGAACTTGCGGACCCGGCGGCATGGGGCGACCCGCGGACCTCCACCAAGTCAAGGAAGCGACACGACGCAGCAAAGGACAAGGTGCGAGAGCTGACCGAGCGCTGGGAAGCGCTCGGCTAGCTCCGGGTCAGGCGTTCGTCAGTCGGCCAGGAACGACGCCCCGTCGATGCTCGTACTACAGCCGGTGTCCTCCATGCACCAGGCGGCCACCTTTCCTTCCGGGAACACCGTCAAGCGGCCGGTCGTGCCCACCGACAATGGCGCAATCGGGAACTCATAGGAGTTGGCCGGCCGGTACCCGGGCGGCAGGGTGAAAACGGTCGCGCTGTTCCCTGCCGCGTTGACTTCGACCGCACCGCGGAGGTGAACAACGCCCAGCGGGTCCTTGTAGAAGCTCGCCTCGGCCAGGCTAAAACCGACGTTGGCCCAGCCATTCTCAAACGCGGGCTCGCCACTTTCGCCGACTATGTGGAATGGCTCGCTGACGGCCGCTGCCTTGATCCGCTTATCGGCCTGCTTGGTCGAGATCTTCTTGACCTGCGACTTCGACAGGTCCTTGATCAAGGCGTCCGGACCGGCGAGTGCCGTCGCCGTCGCCGTCGCCAGCAGTGCACTGAATAGCGCTCCCATCAGGAACCCCCTCCACCTATCCATAAGTACTCCTTTTAAGAGATCCGTCAGGGTTTAACCGGGCGGAGGAGACATGAGCCCGACACCGAGCGAGCCCACCCCCATCACCCTCTATCCAGCGGGACACTACACCTAGCCCAATCCGGCCCATCAATCGCAGGACGCCATCTGGTCGATTCGCCGACGAGGCGTCTGCCTCGCTAGTGCGTGCCGATCAGCAACGCGAGTTGCCTCGATTGGGCGATCAGCTGCCCGTCCGGTGTCCAGAGCTCGCCGTCCTCGTCGAAGAAGCCCTCCCTCACCATGCGGTTGCGAAAGCGGCCGAGCAGAAGCTCGTCGGGGAGGGGGAGCGAAACACGGAAGTGGACGGTCAGGTCGATGGTGGGTGCCGCGGCGAACTCGGTCAGTCGCGGCCACGGCGCGGGGAACCACGCATCGGCCAGCACGGCCAGCGACAGCGCGTCCAGTGGGCGCTCCTCGATCAGGCCCATCCATCCACCGACCTCGCCGCTGGAGCCTCCCGAGAACGGCGCCTCGCCGAATCGCGGCTGCATCGTGATCCGCTGAGCGAAATCCGGGGGCGGAGCCCCCTCGCGCGGACCGACGTTGATCGGCTCGCGGCCTTCCGGCGGCTTCACCTCGGGCATCGTCTCCGTGTCCTCGAGCGGCGGCGCCTCCCACGGCGGCGAGTACGCGCCGAGGGCGATCCCGATCAGCTTGTCGCCCTGCAGGAGGCGGCCGCTGACAGTGGTGAGCGAGCGTCCTGAGCGCTCGACCCGAGCTTCCACCCGCACCGGCCCCACCTCGGGTGGCCGCAAGAAGTGCATCGTCGCCGAGCGAGCGTGGCGGCCGGCGTCGTCGACGGCAAGCTCGAAGCCGCGCATCACGATGGCCATCACGTAACCGCCGAGCGGCCCGCGCGGCGTCGCCCAGCCGTTCGCTATCGCGCCGTCCCACACGCCCTCGCCGGCAGGGACGAGCGCGGTGGCCTCGTCGAATGCGTAATCGCCCATCGGGCGCGGCACGTTACCCGCGGCGCGCCTCGCTGTGTGTGACGGAGCGCTCTAGCCGAGCTGCATCGGCGGGCTCGTCTGCGAGCCGCCGGGAAGAATGCGCTCGGCCTCAGGGATCTCGGCCTCGGTGTCCTCGACACCGAGCAGATCTGCGAGCTCGCCGGAGTCGAGCATCTCCTCGACGATGTCGCACCCGCCGACCAGCTGACCCTTGGCGTAGAGCTGGGGAAACGTCGGCCAGTCGGAGATCTCCTGAGTCACCTCGCGAAGCGGCTGGAGCGCTGGAAGGACGTCGATTGCGCCGTACTCGACCTCGAGGGCTTCGAGCACCTGCACGACGCGCATAGAGAAGCCGCATCGCGGCGCCTCGGGCGTGCCCTTCATAAAGAGGAGAACCGGATTGTCGGCCAGGATCTGCTCGACCTGGGCCTTGAGTTCGGGATCAGCAGCCATGAGCTGAGAGTACCGAAGGCTCAGGGCGTCGAAGTCTGGATCGAAAGCGCGTGGATCGAGCCGTCGTCGAAGCGCGAGCGGACGGCCGCGCGAACGAGCCGGTGCTGGTCGATCCGGCTGAGGCCGTCGAATTCGGCTGAGCTGACGATCGCCCGCAGGTGATCACCGCCCCCTTCATCTCGCACCTGGACCTCAGCGCCCGGAAGGGCGGCGCGGATCATCTCCTCGAGCTCTTGAAGGTCGGCGGCCACTGGACAAACCTAGTGTGGGTCCCCGCCGTCGCGTGCCGCAGCGAGCATCTCATCCACCGTCGCGAACTTCACGCGTGGCCGGCCGATGGGCTCACCACGCGCGACCTCTGCCTTGTCGATCTCCTGCCAGCCGCCGAACGAGACGTAGTCGGGTACGCGTTCTGAGACGAGCGCCGCGATCGTGTCCGGCGAAGTGTTATCGGCGGGTTCCGGGATCCGCTCGGCGCCAAGGTCTTCGAGCAGGCTATTCACGGTGTCCAGGGCATCCTTCTTGTTCGTCCCGATCACGCCGCTGGGTCCTCGTTTGATCCAGCCGACCACGTACTGGCCGGGGATCTGCTCGCCGGTGTCGGGGTTCACGACCCGTCCGTTCTCGTTCGGGATGACGCCGCCCGAGTCGTCGAACGGCAGACCCTCCAGCCCCATCCCCTTGTAGCCGATCGACCGAAGCACCAGCCCGCACTCGATCTCCTCGCGCTCGCCGGTGTCCGTCGCGCGGACGGCACCCGAATCGTCGCGCTTGAGCTCATTTCGTCCGATCACGATCGCCTCGACCTTCCCATCGCCCCGGATCTCGACGGGGGAGGACAGGAACCGAAGGACTATGCGACGGCGCTTCCCCTCCGGCGGCCGCTCCGAGAAGCCCTTCAGGATCTCGACGTTCCGTTTACTGGTCGGATTGGCGTCGTCAGACGCCAGAAGTTCGGCGCTGATCTCATCCAGATCGCAGTCGGCCGGATCGACGATGATGTCCGCGTCGGTCATCTCTCCCAGCTCGCGCACCTCCGGGTTGGTGAAGGCCGCCTGTGCCGGGCCGCGCCTTCCCAGAACAACTATCTCTTCGATGTTCGAGTCTGCGAGTGCGTCGATCGCATGATCGGCGGTGTCCGTCTCTTCGAGCTCTGATCTGGTGAGAGCCAGCATCCGAGCCACGTCGGCCGCGACGTTCCCGTTTCCGATCACGACCGCGCGCTTGGCGGAAAGGTCGAACTCGTGCTCCGCGAAGTCGGGGTGGGCGTTGTACCAGGCGACGAACTCGGTTGCAGCATGGCTGCCGTCGAAGTGCTCCCCTTCGATTCCGAGCGACCTGTCCGTCGCGGTCCCGTAGGCGTAGATGACTGCGTGATAGTGCTCGGCGAGCTCCAGAGCGGTGATCTCGCGGCCGATGTGGACGTTTCCGAAGAAGCGGAAGCCTGGCCTGGCCGCGGTCTTCTCGTACACCCGGATCACCGACTTGATCTTTGGATGATCCGGGGCGACGCCGGCCCGAACCAGGCCGTAGGGGGTCGGGAGCCGGTCGAACATGTCCACCTCGATCACGTGTTCTGCGTGTTTCAAGAGGTGCTCGGCCGCGTAAAAGCCGGCCGGCCCCGATCCGACGATCGCAACCCGTAGCGGGTTTTCCTCGGTGCCTGCCTTGGGCATGGTCAGCCGCCGATAGCGCCTACGTGAGCCGATGCGGCGGTGCCGTCGAGTGCGTCGAGCGCCCGGGAGACCGACATCGAGACGCAGGTGAAGATCGGCGTGTCCCGGAGCGTGTATGCACTCGACTCGGATGCGCGGAGCTCCTGAACGAGATCGAGAAAGCGATGCGGCTCGTCGGTCTCGAACGAGACCACGAACTCCTGATCGTCGATTCCGAACGAGTAGGCGGTGTTGATGGCGATGTCGGGATAGGTCCGGCCGATCGCGATGTGGTCGGCCATGATCCGTCGGCGCTCCTCGAGCGGCAACTGGTACCACTCGCGCTTCTTGTCGAGCGGATAGACGAAGAGGTACTTGCGATCCGACTGGCAGATCTCGGGCCGGGCAGCGGAGTCCGAGTACGGCGAGGGCTTCGTCATCGCAAGGTAGGAGTGGGGGGTGGACATCCACTTGGCGAGACCGGACTGCGCGAGCACGACGTGAAACGTGTGGATGTCGTCCAGGACCGGGCTCTGGGCGAGCAGCATCAGATCGACGTCGCCGCGGGTTCCGACGGTCGAATAGGCACGGAGCGAGCGGTCGTGTGAAAAGTCCTCGCACGCGGCCAGGAATTCAGCCTTGTCCGCGGCGCGCAGGTCCGCATCGCGGCGCTGCCACGCGGGATCCAGCTTCAAGAACGAGAACTTCGCGAAAGTGCGCTCCGTCACGCGCTCAAGGCTAGCCGTCCGCGTCGCTGCGATACCGTCGCGACGCGCCATGCGGATCGCGATCGTCAGCCCGTATTCCTGGAGCTATCCGGGCGGAGTCAATCGCCATGTCGATGCTCTTGCCCATGCACTCGCCGACCGCGGCCATGAGCCGGCCGTGATGGCTCCGTTCGACCCACCCGACCGACTTACGCGCCTACTTCATCGCTCCGAGCCCCAGGTCACCGAGGCGCCCGAGCACTTGTGGGATCTCGGACGGTCCGTGGGGATCGGGGCCAACGGATCCGTTTCGAACCTCTCGACTTTTCCTCGCGGCGTTTCGGCCCTGCGGCGCGGCCTGTCGGAGTTCAGCCCCGACGTGGTGCATGTCCACGAGCCCGCTGCGCCCGTGGCCGGGTGGGACGCCTGTTCATACAGGGCCGCCCCGGTTGTCGGGACCTTCCACTCCTACTCGACCAAGGCTTGGCCTAATTACGCCGCCTCCCTGATCGGGGCCCGCCGGAAGTTCAACCAGCTCCACGCCAGGATCGCGGTATCCGAGGCGGCGCGATGGACGGGCAGGCGGTGGTTTGGCGGCGAGTACGTGGTGATCCCGAACGGGGTCGATGTCGACGGCCCGCAGAGTGCCTCGAAGCGCGAGGCGGGGGAGCTCCGCGTCCTGTTCGTCGGCCGCGCGGAGGAGCGCAAGGGCCTGCCGGTTCTTCTACGCGCGTTCGAAGCCCTGGTCGAGCACGTCCCGGCTCGCCTTGTGGTGGTGGGGCCGACGCTCGAAGAGGTCGCAAGGCACCTGAGCGAGCCGGAAGCGTCGGCCCGCGTCGAGGTGGTCGGGCGGGTCGATCAGAAGGAACTCTGGCGCCGGCTCCACGAATCGGACGTCCTTTGCGCCCCCTCGCTCGGGGGCGAGAGCTTCGGGATGATCCTCACGGAGGCATTCGCGGCCGGAACGCCGGTGATCGCGTCCGCCATTGCGGGCTACTCAGGCGTCGTCACCGATGGGGTGGAGGGCGCTCTTGTGCCGCCGGGCGATCCGCAGCGCCTGGCGGAGGAGCTGCGGAGGATGTATCTCGAGCCCGAACGCAGGCGAGCCATGGGAGAGGCGGCGCGCGAGTCTGCGCGTCGGTACGCCTGGCCGCAGGTGGCAACGGAGGTCGAACTCGTCTACGAAGTGGCGCAGGCGTCGTTCCAGGAGGCTAAACGGCGCAGCGCCGCCAAACGCCTGGGCCTTGTGCCGATCGATGGCTCGCCGCGCATACCGGCCCGGCGCATACCGGCCCTGGCCGGCGAGCCGCCCCGTAACCGCCGCGCGCTCGTCGCGCGCCGGGCCGGCCTGATCTCGGCAGCGGTGATCGGTGCGCTCCTCACCTATCTGGCGGTCACGCGCATCGGGGTCGGCGAGGTTTTCGCCGCGGCCGTCCGCTCAAACCTCAACTGGGTTCTGGTGGCGACGGCAATCATGATTTTCTCGCTGCTCCTGCGCGCCGAGTCGTGGCTCGCGATCATCAGGGCTGCACTTCCAAGCGCAACGATTCGCCGCCGGGATGTCACTTCGGCAACTGTGATCGGCGTGCTCATGTCGGCGACGCTCCCCGCACGGCTGGGTGAGCCTGCCAGAGCCATGGTTTTGGCCAGACACGTCGGCAGGGTGCGAGACACGTTCCCGCTCCTCTTGGGAACCCTGGTCTCCCAGACCATTCTCAATCTCGCCGCGCTCGCCCTGCTCGGGGTGATCATCGTCGGGTCGACGGATCTCTTCTCCGCCGGCACCGAGCAACTCTTCCTCGTAAGCGCCGCCCCGCTTGTCCTGCTGGCCGTCGTGCTATCCGCTCCTTTCGTCCTGCGACCCGACGGCTCGGGGCGCATCGCGCGACCGGCCGCAGCCATGCGCTCCGTTTTGGCCAAGGTGCGGGCCGGCCTGTCCGTGTTTCGCGATCCGCGAAATGGGGTCGTTGCGACCGTTGGGCAGCTGGGAGCGTGGGGGCTTCAGCTCGCCGCATGCACCACGCTCTTTTATGCCCTTGGCCTCGAGGGAGTTGGAATCGGCGCGGCCGCCGCGGTTCTCTTCGCCGTGAACGTGACGGCCGTGGTCCCCGCCACGCCATCGAACATCGGCGTCTTCCAGCTCGCGACCGTGAGCGTTCTCACAACCGGGTTCGGCGTGAGCGCGGCCGACGCCCTGGCCTACGGAGTGATCCTGCAGGCGGTCGAGATCTCGACCGCCGTTGTGCTTGGGCTGCCTGCTCTGGTTCGCGAGGGCATCACTTGGTCCGACCTCAGGTGGCGGGCGCTCTCGAGCGCGCCCGTGCAGCTGTCCTCCCTCGCCCGGCCGACAGCGTGGCCGAACCGGGCTGATCGACCGGTATCCTGCGATAGACCATCGAGAGCGGCTGAGGGGCCTGGCCCGAGGACGCCGCAGCAACCCGAACGTGGTGATCCACGGAGCTGGGTGCTACCGCCCGGAGCGATGGGAATGAATTACAAACGTGATCGCATTACAGAGATACCCAACGACACCTGTTGCTTTCGCACCTAAAGGTGCTTATTAGACAAATGGCCGAACGTGACTTCATAGCCGCGACCCGCGATCGCGTCGTCGTATTCGACGGCGGGATGGGCGCGACGCTGGAACAGTTCGACCTCACCTCCGAGGATTACGGCGGCCTTCAGGGCAAGTGTCACGAGGCGCTGATCCTCAACCGCCCTGACGTCATCCAGTCGGTCCACGAGTCGATGCTGGAGGCAGGCGCCGAGGTTCTCGAGACCGACTCATTTCAGGGCTCGCGCATAAAGCTCGAGGAGTGGGGACTGGGCGAGCACACGCTCGAGGTCAACCGTGGAGCGGCGGAGATCGCCCGCAAGGCAGCGGGACCCGACCGCTTCGTCGCCGGCTCGATCGGTCCGACCGGGTTTCTCCCGTCATCCGACGACCCGACCCTGGGCGATATCTCGTTTCGCAAGCTGGTCGAGGTCTTCGAAGAACAGGCGCGCGGCCTGGTCGAGGGCGGCGCCGACCTGATCATCATCGAGACCGCCCAGGACATCCTGGAGGTCAAGGCCGCGATCTTCGGCGCGCGAGAGGCCTTCAAGGCAACGGGTCGCACGCTGCCGATCCAGACCTCGGTCTCGCTCCTGCCCCAAGGCGGCAAGATGCTGCTCGGCACCGACATTCAGGCGGTGCTGACCACTCTTTGTGCGCTGGACGTCGACGTGATCGGGCTCAACTGCTCGACGGGACCCGAGGACATGCGCGACGCGATCCGCTATCTCGGCGAAGTATCGCCGCTGCCGGTCCACTGCATCCCGAACGCCGGCCTGCCCCTCCAGGGCCCCGACGGCGAGACGATCTTCCCGGAGTCGCCCGAGCAGATCGCGAAGGTGCTGGGGGAGTTCGTGGAGCGGCACGGAGTCGGCATCGTCGGCGGCTGTTGCGGCACGACGCCCGACCACATTCGCGCGATCGCCGAGCGTGTGAAAGACCACAAGCTCGGGGTACGCCCCTCCGCGCCACCGCCCTTCGTGAGTTCGATGATGACCGCGACCGACCTGGTGCAGGAGCCGCGGCCGACGCTTGTGGGTGAGCGCGTCAACTCGCAGGGCTCGCGCAAGGCCAAGGAGCTCTTGCTCGCCGACGATTACGACGGCCTCGTGCAGGTCGCCGAAGATCAGGTGACCGGCGGGGCGCACGTCCTCGACATCTGCGTGGCGCTGACCGAACGTGCAGACGAGGACGTGCAGATGCGAGAGGTGGTCCAGCGGATCTCGCTGACCCAGCCCGCACCGATCCAGATCGACTCCACCGAGCCCGAGGTGATCGAGGCTGCGCTCGAGGCGATCCCCGGGCGGGCAATCGTCAACTCCATCAACCTCGAGGCCGGCCGCGACAAGGCCGACCGCGTAATCCCGATGGCCAAGGCCCACGGTGCGGCGCTGATCGCTCTCACCATCGACGAGGTCGGCATGGCGAAGACGGGTGAGCGAAAGCTCGAGATCGCCAAGCGAATCACCGAGATCGCCTGTGACGAGCACGGCCTCGAGCCGGAGGCGCTGATCTTCGATGCACTCACTTTCACCCTTACTACAGGCGACGAGGAGTGGCGGCCTTCGGCCGTGGCGACGATCGAGGGCATCAAGGCAATCAAGGAGGGCATCCCGGGCGTGAAGACCTCGCTCGGCGTCTCGAACGTCTCGTTCGGGGTCGGGCTCCCTGCACGCTCGGTCCTGAACTCCGTCTTTCTCCACCACTGCGTCGACGCCGGGCTCGATCTCGCGATGGTCAATCCCAACCACATCACGCCATACGGGGAGATCTCAGAAGAGGAGCGAGCGCTGGCCGACGACCTCGTCTTCAACCGCTCGGACGACGCGCTCGAGAAGTTCATCGAGCACTTCGAGTCCAAGGGCCCCGAGGAAGCAGAGGAGGCCGGCGACCCGACCGCCGACATGGAGCCAGAGGAGGCCCTCCACTGGCACATCCTGCGCCGTAAGAAGGACGGGGTCGAGGAGTGGATCGACCGCTCGGTGGACAAGATCGGCGCCGTCCCGACCCTGAACCAGGTGCTGCTTCCGGCGATGAAGGAGGTCGGCGACAAGTTCGGCGCCGGCGAGCTGATCCTGCCGTTCGTTCTTCAGTCGGCCGAGGTCATGAAGCGCGCCGTGGCGCAGCTCGAGAACTACCTCGAGCGGATGGAGGGCCACACCAAGGGCAAGGTCGTGATCGCAACCGTCTTCGGCGACGTCCATGACATCGGCAAGTCGCTGGTCAACACGATCCTGACCAACAACGGCTACACGGTCGTGGACCTCGGCAAGCAGGTCCCGATCGACACGATCATCGACGCGGCGATCGAGCACGATGCGGACGCGATCGGACTCTCGGCCCTGCTCGTCTCGACCTCCAAGCAGATGCCCGCCTGCATCGGCGAGCTCCATGAGCGAGGCCTCGAGTTCCCAGTTTTGATCGGCGGCGCAGCCATCAACCGCGACTTCGGCCGCCGCGTGCTCTATCCCCGCGGCAAGGAGTCCGACGAGATCTACGAGCCCGGCGTCTTTTACTGCAAGGACGCCTTCGCGGGGCTCGACACGGTCGACGCCCTGGTAGACGAAGAGGCTCGTAAGTCGCTCGTCACGAAGTTCCGCGACGAGGCCAAGGAGTTCCGCTCAAAGCCCGTGGTCGTCGACGATGGCCCGCCCACGACAGACGACTCGGTGCGCTCTGCCGTGCGTACCGACGCGGAGATTCCCGATCCCCCTTTCTGGGGGTTTCGCGACGTCGATGTCGACCTGGAAGAGGTCTATCCCTATCTCGACCGCCACGTGCTGTTCAAGCTCCACTGGGGCGGGCGCGGGAACAAGGGGGAGGCGTGGCGCCGGATCGTCGAGGGGCACGACGGCGATGAGGGCTTCGCGCCGAAGCTCGAGCGCATGTGGCGAGAGCAGGACTACCTCGAGCCGAAGGTGCGGGTGGGCTACTTCCCGTGCAACGCCGACGGCAACGACCTCGTCGTCTTCGACCCCGAGGACCACGACTCAGAGATCGAGCGCTTCACGTTCCCACGCCAGCCCAAGCACGACCGCATCTGCCTCGCGGACTTCTTCAGGCCACTGCCTGACGGCTCCTCCGCTTCGCGTCCGGGGCCGTCAGGGTCCGAGACGGTCCGCGACGTCGTCGCGCTCCAGGGCGTGACGGTCGGAGCGGAGGTCACCAAGCGGATCGCTGAGCTCGAAAGGGACGGCGAGTTCGCCGAGCAGCTCTTCGTTCATGGTCTCGGCGTTCAGGCGGCTGAAGGGCTGGCTGAGTGGAACCACGCGCGGATCCGCGAGGGCCTCAGCGTCGACGCCGGTCAGGGCCGCCGCTACTCATGGGGCTATCCCGCTTGCCCTGACCAGTCTGAGCACGAGAAGCTGTGGCGCCTCTTGAAGCTGGACGACCTCGGAATGACTCTTTCAGGCGGCCACGCAGTCGAGCCTGAGCAGTCAACCGTCGCGATCGTTGCCCATCACCCGCAGGCGGTCTACTTCGGCATGAAGTCCGGCTTCGTTCCGGCCGAGCCGAAGCAGGACGAGCTAATCGCGGGAACCGACCGCGGTGGCGAGTTGCCGCCCGACGACGACTTCGAGGGCGACGGATCGATCGAGGCCGAAGCCTCAGAAGAACCCGTCGCCTGATCCGTCAGCGAGGATCCAGCGAAAGCACCGGGATAACCCGGTCTTCGGCGTAGACCTGATAGTCCGCGTAGGACGGGTACGCCTCGACCAGCTTCAGCCACGCCTGCTCGCGCTCGTCGCCCTCGATCACCCGAGCGAGCACCGGTATCCGGTCCTTGCCAACCTCGATCTCGGTCTCGGGTGAGGCGACGAGGTTGTGGTACCAGGCCGGATTCCGGTCGGTGCCTCCCTTCGACGCGACGATCAGCCAGCGGCTGCCGTCCTCGAGCCCGATCAAGGGAGAGACGCGCTCCGTCCCGCTCTTCTTGCCGACGTGGTGGACGAGGATGATCGGAGCGCCGCTGCCCGGCATCTTGCCGCCGACCCGACCGCCGCTCAAGCGATACGCGACGCGGTTCAGGGCGGCCATTCCGTTGAACGCTTTCCAGAACGGCGAGGAGGAGGGAGGGGGCTTGGGCACTTAACCAATGTAGGGGGCGCGACCGATGCGCCCGCTCACGACGTCACTCCGCTAGTTGGAGCCGTCTCCCGAGCTCTCGTCGTCATTGTCGTCCAACGCATCCTCGGCTTCGTCGGCGCCGTCCTCGAGTGCCTGGCCGGCGTCATCGGTGGCCTCGTCGGCTGCGTCGCCGACATCACCCGCGGCTTCTTCGCCTTCCTGGATCGCGTCGTCTGCGGCTTCCTCGATCCCTTCCGAGTCGCCGTTGTCGTCGCCGCAGCCGGCAGTGGCGATTCCAAAGCCTCCGATCGCGAGCACCGAGGCGGCGACGGCAATCCGGTTACGCAAGAGCGTCTCTTCCATGAGGTCCTTTCGGTCAGGGGTTACGGGATGTCGGACCCCTACCCGTCAGGCAGCGCTTTGAAGCGCCTCTCGCGCGAAATCAGAAAGG
Organism: uncultured bacterium; assembly: GCA_963721645.1. Lineage (GTDB taxonomy): Bacteria > Actinomycetota > Thermoleophilia > Solirubrobacterales > 70-9 > JALZKA01. Next base: position 120,640 of record CAVRJK010000002.1, read on the forward strand.
AGTTCGTGCACCACCTCGGGCACCTCGACCTGGGGGCAGTGACCGCAGTCAGGGATGATCTCGGCCCTTGACCCGGGTACCTCGGCAAGGATTCGGTCGGCCCCCTTCGCGCTCACCATTCGGTCCCGTTCGCCCCAGACGATCAGCACCGGGCATTCAATCCACCCGAGCTCGAAGGGGTCCTGTATCTCGGGTTTCAGCCGTCGCGCGGTGCCCAGCATGCGGACCACGTCGCGTTTGGTGGCGAAGGTCCGGGTGAAGTTCGAGACCACCTCGGGGTCGAGTTGCGCCCCCTGGCTGGCGGCAAGCTGGCGGTAGGCGCGGCCCACCAGCTCGCGAATCGCCCGCTCGGGCATGGGGAGAGGAGAGCGCATGATCGCCTGGACCGCCCACGCGCCTTCAACGACCGAGATCCACCTGGCCAGATCGAGGCCCGCGGGGGCTATGGGGACGATCCCCGCCAGCGGCAAGCCCGTGCGCTGCGCAGCGCGCAATGCGACGCACCCACCCAGCGAATTGCCGGCGACGACGACCTTTCCGGTTGGGCTTACGCCGGCTGCTTGATGGATCGCCGCGGCCGCGAACCGGTCGAGCTGAGGAAGGATGGGGACGTCGCGCGATAGGCGGTCGGCCTGTCCGAAGCCGGGCATATCGAGCGCGATGGCCCCGCGCCCGTCGCTTGCGAGAAGCTCCATGAGCGGCCTCCACGTGTCGGCCGAGTCGGAGTAGCCGTGCAAGAGCAGGAGCGCGTCCCCACCGTCATCATCGGGCTCAACGCAGAGCATGCGGGTCTCCCAACCACCAAGCTCGATGCGCCGCTCCCCGAGGCCGCCCATGAACAATGTCTAGCGCAGGGATCGGCGGCGCCGCTTGACCTGCGGGTGCCGCATAGGCCAAGATGGTTTGGTGGGTGTGGGTCCGAGAACCTTGTCGGCGATGGCAGTGGCCGCCGTCCTCCTTGCCGTGATCGCGACGGGCGCGAGCGCTGAAACGTTCAAAGTGACCACGGGGGCCGATCTCGCACCGGGCAAGTGCACTGCGGGGGACTGCTCGCTTCGTGAGGCCGTCATCAAGGCAAACAAGCACAAAGGAAAGGACACGGTCGTCCTTCGCTCGAACGCGCTCCACGGACTGGAGATCCCGGGTATTGACGAAGACGAGTCGAGGACCGGCGATCTCGACATCCTGGGAAAGACGACCATCCAGGCCTCCAAGAAGAACGTGGCGGTGATCTCGGCCAATCAGCTCGATCGGGTTTTGGACATTCACGCTCCCACGAAGCTCAACCGCCTGGAAATAACGGGCGGCGCCATCGCCCAGGCCAATCAGACCGGCTTCGGGATCAGGGCGGCGACAGATCGCGTCGACATCAGGCGGTCGCTAATCACCGGAAATCGGGGCCTGATGTCCAATGCCAGCTCGGGGGGCCTGCGCATGGGCGCGGGAGGATCCGTCGTCCGCAGCACGATCGCGGACAACGAGGCGGGCGACACCGGCGGAGCTGCCATCGTCGGAACACCCGAGCACCAGGCTCGCCTTTTCCGCTCGACGGTGACAGGCAACACCGCGAAAAGCACGATAGGCGGAGTCTTCACGTCTTCTTTCACGACCGTCGAGAAGTCGAAGGTCTTGAACAACACCGCTGTGCAGTGCGGCGGAATCAGCCTGAACGGCGGCACCGTTCTGAAGGACTCGCTGGTTGAGGGAAACAAGACCGTTCCATCCGGGATGTTCACCTTCGGCGCGGGCGGCGTGTGCATGGGATCGGACTCCAAGATCGTCGGCTCAACCATCAAGGACAACACCGCGGCCGAGGACGGCGGGGGAGTCGAGGTCTTCGGCGGCAAGGCGATCATCGACTCGACAATCCAGGGCAACCTCGCAAACGACGAGGGCGGCGGCGTGAGCGTCCTCTTCTCCGACCCATTCAAGATCGAACGGACCACGTTTTCAGAGAACGTCGCTGGAACCGATGGCGGCGGCCTGCGCGCAGGCAGCGCCCGGGTCATTGTCAAGAGCTCGACGTTTCAGGGAAACGAGGGTGTTCTCGGAGGCGGGATCGTCGCGAACGATCAGCCGACCGGATCGAACGACTCAGTCGTAGACCTGCGCTGGTCGACCATCTCTCAGAACAACTCCGGGAACGGCGGCGGCATCGGCGGCGAGGACGGCGGATCGTTCCTTTCCGTGGGCACCCTGATCGACGCCAATATGGGGCTCGCCGCCGGCACCGACTGCGCCGCAACCGTGGTGTCGAGCGGACACAACCTGATCGGCAACCCCGGTGGCTGCTCGGCATTCGACCGGGCTTCGGACGTAACGGGACTTCCGGCGCTTTTGGGCCCACTGGCCGACAACGGCGGCGGCACGCTGACGATGAAGCCGGCGGCCGGCTCCAACGCGATCAACGCAGGTGGAAATGGGTGCCCGGAGCTCGATCAGCGCGGGAAGCCGCGCCCCAAGGGTCGCGCCTGCGATATCGGATCGGTCGAGGCGCGCTAGCGCCCGACGCGGTACACGGCCCCGCCCTTCGTCGACGCCTTCGGAGAGCTAAAGCCCGAGGCGGTTCTTGATGCCGCGCGCGTTGATCATCCGGTAGAGCCGGTTGAGCAGCTTGCGACGGGCAGGCGTGTACGGGTACCAGAGCGGCTCGGACTTGGTGCCGGGAAGACGAGGCGAGACGATCGACTCCGTCCGGCAGTACTTGCGGATGCCGCCTGCGCCGTGGCGCCAGCCGATGCCGGAGTCTTTCCAGCCGCCCATCGGGACCTCCAGATGGAAGTAGTTGACGAGCGCATCGTTGATGTTTGCGGCGCCGACCTCGAGCTGCTCCGCGACGTGCTCGGCCCGGTCAACGTCCTTGGAGAAAACCGAAGCCGAGAGGCCATAGCGCGAGTCGTTGGCCATCTGGATGGCCTCGGCCTCGCTACGCACCTTCATGACGCCCACGACGGGGCCGAAGGTCTCGTCGACCATGACCTTCATCGTGTGGTCGGCGTCGGCGACGACGGTCGGCTCGTACCAGTCGCCCGGACCGTCCTTGCGCTTGCCGCCGGTCAGGATGCGCGCGCCTTTCGAACGCGCGTCCTCGACGTGGTCGGAGACGATGTCGATCTGGGCGGGCGAGGTCATCGCTCCCTGCTCGGCCTCATATGAGCGGCCGTCGGCACCCTGGCGAAGCTCGCGCACCTGGTCGGCGAGCCGGTTGACGAACACGTCGTACACCGGCTCTTCGACGTAGATGCGCTCAATCGACATGCAGACCTGGCCTGTATTTACGAAGGCGCCATAAGCGCATCCGTTGACTGCGCGGTCCATGTCGGCGTCGGCGAGGACGATCGCCGGGTCTTTGCCGCCAAGTTCGAGCGAAACGGGCGTGAGGGTGTCGGCTGCCCGCTTCATGACGACCTTGCCGGTGCGGTCCGAGCCGGTGAAATGCATGTAGTCGACGTTGTCGATCAACGCGCCGCCGGTGTCGCCGGTGCCGTTGACGAAGTCGATGATGTCGGGTCCGCCGACCTCTTCCTTCCAGCCTCGGATCACCTCCATCAGCTCGAGCGGGGTGAACTCCGAAGGCTTGATCACAACCGCAGCGCCGGCCATCAGCGCGGGGATCGCGTCACCGGCCGAGAGGATCAGCGGGAAGTTCCAGGGGCTGATGATTCCCACGACGGGGTAGGGGCGGTAGCGGACGCGGAGTTTTTTGACCTTGGCGGGAATGAGCCCGGGGCTCGGCGTCTCGTCAGCCATGAACTTCTCTGCGTTCTTCGACCAGAAGTTGATCGCGACCTCGAGATAGATCGACTCGAGCCCGGAGTCACCGCGAACCTTGCCGGTCTCTTCCTGGACGACGTCGGCGATGTGTTCGCGATTCTCGAGCATCCAGTCGCGCCAGCGCTCGAGCCAGCGGGCACGCTCGGCGAAGCCCATCGCCTCCCACTCAGACTGATTCGAGCGCACACGAGAAACCACTTCGGCCACGCGCTCGGGCGAATCGATCGCGACGCTCTGGATGACCGAGCCGTCCGTGGGACGGTGGACATCGAAGGATTCGGCGGCCGTGGCGTTCCCGTTCGAGCTCGCTTCGGCAGCCTCGGGCGCGGTGGTCGCGGCGGTTGGCTCCATGACCAAGACTTTACTCCTCGGATTAAGCGCTTGCCGAATCCCGAATCGCGCCGCGCCACCAAGGGACCTAGGCGCAACCGAGCTGGGCGCCCTGCCGGATCCGGAGCGGCGGGGCTCTACGGGGCGGGCTCTAGGCGATACAGCGCCCCGTCGCCCCGCGAGGTGATGTGGACCTCTCCCGTGTCGGGGTTCTCCGAGAACGATGTGACCGAATTGATCGGGGTGTCGAGTTCCTTGTAGCCCCGGACCTTCCCGTACCTCGGTTTGAAGCTCCGGAGGCGATCGCGGAAAAAGTCGGTAAATAGGTAGCGGCCGTAAAGGTTGCCGAGGTCCTGGTCGCGGACCACGAGTCCGCCAATTACGGAAGCTCCGAAGCTGCGGTTGTAGGTCAGCACCGGCTTGTCGTGCTTCTTCTTCGACGGACCCTTTGCCGTATCGCCGGCCTGCGACCGCTTGAAGCCCTCGTAGCGGTCCCAGCCGAAGTTCGCCTTGCGAAGCGAACCGGTGGATTCGATGTTGACTTCCTCGAAGCGGTTTTGCCCGACATCGCCGATCGCAATGTCGCCGGTCTCGGAATCGAAGTTGAAGCGGAACGGGTTGCGAAGGCCGACCGCGTAGATCTCGTCAGCCCCAGGCTTGCCGACGTACGGGTTCGAGCCGGGGATCGTGTAGGGGTCTCCGCCGGACTCGAGCGGGTCGATCCGGATGAGCTTGCCCAGGAGCGAGCGCTTGTCCTGCGCGTTTTCGCGCGGGTCGTCACCGGACCCACCGTCGCCCGTCGCGAGGTACATGAAGCCGTCCGGCCCGAACGTCACCTGACCTCCGTTGTGATTCGGGGCGAAGCGGTGGCGAATCCTGATCACCTCCCGGCGGGAGCCCTCGTCGGCATCCGTGGCGCTGGTTGTCTCGAACTCGTCGACGACGATGTCGTTGTTGTTCTCGTCCGTGTAATAGGCGTAAACGAGCCCGTTCGTATCGAAGTCCGGGTGGAATGCCATGCCCAGGAACCCCTGCTCGCCTGATTCGTCTGTGCGGCCGGTGATGTCCAGGAACGGTTCGGACCCCGTCGTGCCGCCGACCACCACCTGCGCGGTGCCCTTCTGCTCGACGACGTAGACCTTGTCCGTCTCACCAGGGGCGAATGCCGAGTTGACCGGCGTGTCGAAGTTGCCGCCGACCTGCGCGAGATCCACTTCGCCCTCGCCGTTCCCGGTGGGCGGTGCTCCCTGTCTGCGGATCGGCGCCGGATCCACCCTGTGGACGGTGCCGTTGAGCGACGCGATGTAGACGCGCTCTTCTGAGTCCTCGCTCACTCCGGCCACGCTGCCGATCCCGAAGGGGTGTGACGTGAGGCCGGAGATCGTCTGCGCCCCGACATCGGGGACGAAGCTGCGGACGTTCGGAGAGGTGAATGCCTCGGCGAAGAGGTAGCGACCGGCATCCGGGTCGAGCGCGGTCCCGTCGAGGCGCGGGTCGCGGACCATGACGCCGCCGATCACCGAGACGCCGCGGAAGGTCGAGTCGGGGGGGTTGACGGGACGTGGGTAGGTGTGGATCGGGGGGATCTGGGGCAGCGCCGTCGCTCGGGACGGGTCGTAGTTGAGCTCGCCCTCCTTTGCCGGCCACTGGAAGTCGGCCCCCTTGGCGGTCTCGATGGGGACGATGTTCACCTCTTCGCGCGCGCCTTGGCCGACGTCGCCGATCAGCACGTTGTCGCCGTCGAACGAGAAGCGGAACGGGTTCCGCAGGCCGATCGACCAGATCTCATCGTGACCCTCGACGCCGACGAATGGGTTGCCGGGCGGCACTCGGTATGTCGCTGAGCCCCTTGGGTCCTTCGGGTTGATCCGAAGGAGCTTTCCGAGGAGCTTGTCGAGCTTGCGCGCGTTGTCGAACGCATCGCCGCCGCTGCCGCCGTCGCCCGTGGCAATCCAGAGCTTCCCGTCGGGCCCGAAGGCCGCCGTGCCGCCGTTGTGGTTGGAGGCGTCGCGGTGCGGAATCGCGATGACGGTGCGCCGTGAGCTCAGCCGAGCGCGTCGCGGGCTATTCCTGCGCGTCTTGAACTCGGCGATCTCGATATCGCAACCGCCGGTGCTGCTGTCGCAGTTCTTGTTGGTGAAGTAGAGGTAGAAGAGCCCGGTCCGGGTGAAGTCGGGAGGGAACGCGGCCGAGAGCAAGCCCTGCTCACCGCCGGGGCTGATGATTCTGGAGACATTTATCAGCGGCTTGTCGAGCTGCACGCCGTTCCTGACGACGCGGACCGCGCCGCCCTTCTCCGTCACGTAGACAAAGTTGGGAAGGCCGGGTGCTCCGGTCACGTGAACGGGAGAGTCGAAATCCCCTCCGAAGGGAGTCGCGGTCACGGTCTGGATATCTCCCGCGTGGCCGCTCGGGGCGATCGCCAGCGCTACGGCGCATGCTGCGCCAGCCAGCGTTCCTGCCAGTCCCGCGCGCTTGATTGGTCCGCCCTTCAACTTCCTGTTCACGTATCGGCAACCCTCGGCGAATGCCTGAGTTGCGTTTACTTCTCGGGGACGAGACGGAAGACGGGGCCGTCGAGTGAGACCGCGTAGACGCGTCCGCGCTGGTCCTCGCCGAACGACGAGATGGACGGGACCTGGAGTCCGACCGCCTCGTCGTCCTGAGCCCTGCCCTCGCTTTCGGCGAGCTCGGCGTCGAAGCTCCGGAGCTGACCCTGACAGAAGTCCGCGTACAGGTAGCGGCCGTAGAGGGAGTCGAGCGAGCGGTCGCGCACGACGTATCCGCCCGTGACCGAGCACCCCTGATCGCGGCCGTATTCCAAGACGGGGTCGATCGCGTCCGGCGCCTCCTGATCGGAGTTGAAGGGCTCGGTGCCTTCGAAAGCGGACCAGCCGAAGTTGGCGTCTTGACCCGGATCGGGCAACACGTCGATCTCCTCGAGTGAGTTCTGGCCGACGTCGCCGATCCAGAGCGCACCCGTCTTCGAGTCGAACGAGAAGCGCCACGGGTTACGCAGGCCGAGAGCGAGGATCTCAGGGCGAGCGTCGCCGTTACCCGCATACGGGTTGTCCTTTGGGACCCCGTATTCCTCACCGCCCGAACGCTGGGCGTCTGGGTCGATCCGCAGGATCTTGCCGAGGAGGGCTTCGAGGTCTTGTGCGTTGCGGTCAGGGTCACCCGCGGAGCCGCCGTCACCGAGGCCGACCAGGAGATTTCCCTCGTCGTCCGTCAGGAGCAAGCCGCCGTTGTGGTTGGAGAAGGGCTGCGGAACCTCGAGGAGCGTCCTGGCCGAGCGCGGGTCGGCCTTGCCCGACTTCGAGTCCGTCTCGTACTCGACGACGCGGGTGTCGCCGTTCGTGTTCGTGTAGTCGACGTAGAAGAGCCCGGAGCGCACGTAGTCGGGGGCGAATGCGACGGAGAGGAGGCCCTGCTCGCCTCCGGCGATGATCTCGCCTGAGATGTCGAGGAGCGTCGACTTCTTGCCCGAAGGCGTGATCCGGATGATCTGACCGGTCTGCTCGACCACGTAGAGAGCGGTGTCGCCCTTCGGTTGCGTGACGAAAACGGGATCCTCGAACTCACCGATCTCCTCGAGCGCCACGCCTCCGCTGGGTTGGCTGCCGCCCGGGGTGGTCACGACCGGGATGTCCTCGAGCTCGGGCTCGTCCTTTTCGCCGCACCCGGCGACGAGAAGAAGTGAGGCGAGCGCCAGGCAGGCTGTGATTCGGATGCGCATGCCCCACGAACGGTAGGGGATCGAAGCGGAGCGCTTCCTAGTCGGCGGGAACGACGCGGCCCTGTTCGTCCACTGCCGTCGCCTTCGGCTTGTCGGTGATCGTGGCAACGAACTCGCCCTCGACCGGCTCGCCGGAATCGGTCACGGCCCGCGCCTTCCCGTCGAGGCCCGCCGCGACCTCGTAGTGGACGGTGTAAGTACCGGGGACCACAGGGGTGACCCGGAAGACGACGCGGATGGTGTCGCCGGCTGCGAGCTCGCCGAACGTATACGTGTTGGTCGAAGCGGTCTCAGCGCCTGCGGTTGGCTCCGAGTCGAGATCCTTCGCCGCGGTGCTGGCCTCCACGATCTTGGGATACTCGTTCTCGAGGATCCAGACCGGCCGGTTGGGATCGGCGAGGCCTTCCTGCGAAGACCGCACGTTGAACGCGCCGTCTGCCTTCTCGTCACCGGTGTAGATGGTGACGGCGAGATCCGGGATCGCCTCGTCGCCCGAGTTCCGGAACGCGAGCTCGAGGTCGGTGGTCTCGGCGAGCCGCTGCTTGGGAGCGAATTCGGCGACCGTCACCTCGACGGGATAGTCCGCTTCAGTCTCGTTTGCATCCTGGCGCGGCTGCGACCCGCACCCAGCGATGAGCACGCCGATCAAACCGAGACACAAGGCCCGGCAGCTCTGGACCCGGAATACCGGGGCGCTTGTGGACTCCTCCCGCAAGGCGCGGGGAACATACCATCCATGAAGGCCACGTTAAGTCGGTCGAAAGTTCGGTTGTCGCTTGCCCTCCTGCCTCGCCATGGATTAGTGTTGTGCGGGCTGGGGCAGGTCAGTACGCCGAGCCCCGGGGTGAGACATGGTCAGATCAGCAGCCGACAGAGCATTCCTTCCAGCCAAATCGCTCTTCGAGCAGGTTGGAAACATGATGATTCTGACCGGCAAGACGATCACCGCCGCCGCACGCCCGCCTTACCCATATGGCGGCGAGTTCATCTCCCAGTTCCTCTTCGCGCTCCAGCTCTGCTGGTTCCCGATGATGATCTCGACGATCGCCTTCGGCTTCGGAGCGCCGGGACTTCAGGCCGCGAACTTCCTTTCGCTCTTCGGAGCGCTCGACCGCCTCGGCGGCTTCTTCATTCTTGCCTCGGTCCGTGAGTTCGCCCCCTTTGTGACCGCCGTCGTCGTCGCCGGCGTCGCCGGGACCGCAATCACCGCGGACCTCGGCGCCCGCAAGATCCGCGAGGAACTCGACGCGCTTCAGGTCCTCGGCGTGGACCCGATCAAGAACCTCGTCGTGCCGCGCTTCTTGGCGCTGATGATCCTCACCGGCCTGATGGACATCTACGCGCTGCTCTTCGGCATCACCGGCGGGATCTTCGCCGAGATCGCCTACGGCCAGCCCCTCGGAGGCTTCTTCGCCACCCTCTTCACCAACGCCTCGGTCACCGACCTATGGGGATCCGTGCTCAAGTGCACGATGTTCGGCGCGATCATCGCCATCGTCTGCTGCTACTACGGGATGAATGCGTCCGGAGGCGCCGAGGGAGTGGGCCGCGCCGTCAATGTCGGCGTCGTCATTGCCTTCCTGGGCGTGTTCGCGTTCAACTACGTGTTCACCCAGACCCTGCTTGCCACCCACCCCGAGATCTCGGTGATCAAGTGACGATGCTCGCGCTTCATAGGGAGAGGTACGCCTTCTGATGGGCTGGCTCGCTCTACCCAAGGAGTGGATGGGGAATCTCGGCACGATCGCCCGCTTCTGCGCTCGCGTAATGGGCCTCGTCTACTCGGGACGCGTTTTCCGCTTCTTCGGCGAGGCTCTCCGCCAGGCCGGAATCCTGATCTTGGGCTCGGCCCTCGTCATCTGGGGCCTCACCTTCATCCTCGGCCTCCAGTGCGGCATCGAGGGCGCGTACTTCTCTCGCTCCGTCGGCGCACCGTCCAACGCGGGCGTCTTCGCCGCCTGGTGCGACCTGCGCGAGGTGATTCCGTACGCGTTCGGATACATGATGGCCGCCAAGGTGGGCACCGGAATAGTCGCCGAGATCGGCGCGATGCGGATCTCCGACGAGGTCGATGCGCTCGAGGTCATGGGCGTCAACCCGATGATCTTCCTCTGCGCGACGCGCCTGCTCGCCGCGTGGCTCACACTTCCCTTCATCTATCTGGCCGGCATCGGCGTCGGCTTCTTCGCCTCGTACCTGGCGGTGGTCGAGCAGGTCGGCGAGGTCTCGGCCGGCGGCTACTTCCTGATCTTCTGGATGTTCCAGAACCCTCCCGACTTGATCTTCAGCGTCATCAAGGGCATGTTCATGGCGACCGCGATCGTGCTCGTCGGCTGCTACTACGGCTACACGGCTGCAGGCGGTCCGGTAGGGGTAGGGACCGCGACGGCGAAGTCCATGGTCTTGAACATTGTCTTGGTCCACATCATCGGGATGATGGGCACCCTGGTCTTTTGGGGGGCAAATCCACGCGCGCCGATAGGCGGATAGGAGAACATTTTGGCTGAGGATTCGGGCATCCACGATCAGGAAGCAGAGGAGAACGCCGACGTGGGAACCACGGGTTCGGCCGACAGTGGCGACGCGCGTTCCAGCGCGAAGTCCGACCGCGAGGATCGCGAGCAGCGCCAGGCGGAGTTCGAGAAGTTCGCCGAGGAGCAGGAGCGTGATTCGGAGCCTTACGAGGAGCCCGCCCCTGACCTCGGCTACCTGCACAAGGACTACATCCTCCCTGGCGTCGCCTCCGACGAGGACAACCCTTACAAGTGGCACACGGGCGAGAAGCGCGACCACGGCGGCGAAGACGCGATCGAGGTAATCGATGTCGTCAAGCAGTTCGGCCGCATGCGGATCCTGAACGGCCTGTCGCTAGGCCTGCCCGACAACCAGATTTCGATGGTGCTCGGCCCGTCCGGTACCGGCAAGTCCGTGCTCATCAAGCACATCGTCGGCCTGCTCTATCCCGACTCCGGCGACCTCCTGGTCCACGGCGAGTCCGTTCCCGGCATGTCGGACGACGAGCTCTTCGAGATGCGCAAGAAGTTCGGCCTCCTCTTCCAGGACGGCGCGCTCTTCGGCTCGATGAACATCTGGGACAACGTCGCATTCCCGCTGCGCCAGCACACCGACAAGAGCGAGGACGAGATCGGCGACATCGTCGGCCGCCGCCTCGAGGAAGTCGGTCTCGGAGGCGCAACCGACAAGATGCCGAACGAGCTTTCCGGCGGCATGCGCAAGCGCGCCGGCTTCGCTCGGGCGCTGGTGCTCGACCCCGCAATCGTCATGTTCGACGAGCCGGACTCGGGCCTCGATCCTGTCCGCACCGCTCTCCTTTGCGAGCTCATCCGCGAGATCCACGAGGAAAACGGCGGTTGCTACATGGTGATCAGCCACGACCTCGGCACCGCGCGGCGCATCGCCGACTTCATCGCAGTGCTCTGGAAGGGCAAGATCGTCGAGTCCGGCCCGTCATCAGAGCTCTTCGACTCAGAGAACGAGTTTGTAAGCCAGTTCCTCAACGCGGAGACAATCGGCCCGCTGGCGATGGATTAGGCGGCTGCAAAGCCTCGCCTGCCGTTGTGGAGGTTGGGCGGGGGTTAAGGCCTTCGTTCGACCGGCTCTTCGTGGTTTTTGCCTGCGTAGGCTGAATCTCGTATGAGGAGCGTGTTTGCACGTATCGGCGCATGGTGCGTCGAGCGTCCGGGTCCTGTGATCGCGCTGGCGGTTCTGCTGGCGATCCTCGGCGTGGTCGGCGCGCTCACCCTGAAGCCGAACGGCGAGGCGGACACGCTCGTGGACGAGAACTCGGAGACCTTCCAGCAGACGGAGGAGCTCAAGGAGAAGTTCGGCGACGACCCGGTCGTCATCCTGATCAAAGGCGACCTCGAGCAACTCGTCCTGACTGAGGACCTTCAGCGCATTCTCTTCTTGGAGGCGTGCCTCGCGGGTACCGCTCCCGACGGTGAGGTGGCTGAAGGAATCGAGACGCCCGCGGTCTGTGGCGACCTGGCGGCGACGCAACCGGCTCGCGTCGTCTACGGCCCCGCGACCTTCCTGAACCAGTTCGCGACCCAGGCCTCGGACCAGTTCCAGCAGCAGCAGCTCGCGGCGGAAGAGCAGGGACAGGCCGCGGCCGAGGCCGCGTACCGCGCCGCGATCAAGAACGGTCTGGGCAAGGAGGAGGCCGCCCTTGCGGCCGATGCGGCGGCTCAGCAGGTCCAGGAGGCGTTCCTCCAGCAGGCCGTCAGCCTGGGCGTCAAGTACGGGATCGAGGGCCTCCCGTCGATTCAGGACCCCACCTTCGTCCGCGCCGTCGTCTTCGACAGCCGCTTCACAGACCCGGTCCCCAAGTCGAAGTTCTCGGCCTTCTTTCCATCGCCGACATCGGTCGCGATCCAGGTTCGCCTTCGACCGGACCTGACCGAGGAGGAGCGGAGCGAGGCGATCGACCAGATCCGCGAGGCTGTTGGCGAAGACGTCTTCCAGATCAGGAACGCCTCGTATCTGGTCTCGGGTGCGCCGGTCCTGGCCGACGGCCTGGCCGACGAGCTCCAGGGCCAGATCACGATTCTGCTGGCCGCGGCCCTGATCGTGATGGCGCTCATGCTCGCGCTCGTTTTCACGCCGCCCCTCCGTCTTTTGCCACTTGGAATCGGACTCGCCGCCAGCGCTATCGCGTTCGGAGTGCTGGCGCTCTTCGGGGGCACCTTGACCATGGCGGTGATCGCGGGCCTTCCCATCTTGATCGGGTTGTCCGTGGACTACGCCATTCAGCTTCAGGCGAGATTCGTTGAGGCGCGCGCCTCGGGATCCTCCCCGCCCCGAGCCGCGGCGGAAGCCGCGGCGGCCGGCGGACCGGTGATCGCCACGGCCGCACTTGCAACCGCGGCGGGGTTCCTGGTCTTGATCCTCTCACCGATCCCGATGGTCCAGTCCTTCGGCCTCCTGCTCGTGGGCGGCCTCGCGATCGCCTTCATCCTGGCACTCACAGCGGGGCTCGCGATCCTGTCCATGACCGCCTCCGACGACGGCAGGGAGCGCGAATCGCGGTTGGCGCCCCTGGTCTCAAGGGTCCAGACCCTCGGCGCGAAGGTCCCCGTTCCGGCGTGGGTGCCGCGGTTCCGGGCGAAGCTTTCGAAGTTGGGTCCTCGGTCCCTGGCCGCCTCGATCGCGATGCCGGGCAAGGTCGTCGCGGCCTCCGCCGTCCTTGCCCTCGCGGGCTGGGTCGCGGGCACGAAGACCGAGATCGTCTCCGACTTCCATGAGCTGCTTCCGGCGAGCCTCCCCGAGCTCCAAGACGTCGGCGCGCTGGAGGACGAGACGGGTGTCAGCGGCGAGGTGGCCGTAGCGATTACGGCCGATGACCTGACCGACCCCGAGGTCATCGTGTGGATGAAGGATTACCGCCAGCGCGTGCTCGACGCCGGGGGGTACGACGACAATTGCCGGGCTGATGCGGCCCGCGTGTGTCCCGCGATCTCACTGCCGGACCTCTTCGGCGACGAGGTGCCCGATCGGGAGCGGATCGAGGGTGTCCTTTCGCTTTTGCCGCCCTACTTCGCCCAGGCCGTGATCGAGACTGATCCTGCCACCGGGACAACCGGCAACACGGCGCTCCTTTCGTTCGGGATCAAGGTCATGCCGTTCGACGAGCAGAAGGAGCTCGTGGACGAAATGCGCGAGCTTGTCGACACCCCTGGCTCGACGCCGCCTCCAGAAGGAGTGGAGGTGAGCGTGACGCCTCCGGCGGGCGCCGACGTGAACGTCCTCGGCCTAGCGGTACTCGCCGCGGATGCGAACGCGTCCCTCGGATCGAACCGGTACCTGCTGACATTCGCGGGCCTCGGCGCAGTCGCCCTCGTTCTGTTCTCCGTCGGCTTCATCCCCGCCGCGCGGCGCATTCGAAGCGCCGGCGAAGGCGACTACGGCGCCGCGGCCGGCAAGGCCTCGCGACGCGCGCTGGTCCCCATTATCCCGGTCATCCTCGCTCCCGGCTGGTCGGCGCTCATCCTCGAGGGGGCGCAACTCGAGCTCAACCCTATGTCGGCCACGCTCGGCGCACTCGTGATCGCGATCGCGACAGAGTTCAGCGTGCTCTTGTCCTCGCGCTACTACGAGGAGCGCGAGCGCGGTGAGTCGGTCGGCGAGGCCCTGCGCCTGACCTACTCGCGAACGGGGGCCGCCGTGATCGCCTCCGGCCTGACGGCAATCGCCGGCTTTGCGGTGCTGGCCCTCGCCGCACCGGTCACGGCAATCTTTGGCGGCGACGCGATCCGGATGCTCACAGAGTTCGGCGTCGTGGGCGTGATCGACCTGGTGATCGCTCTCGCGGGTGTTCTGCTGGTTCTGCCGGCGGTATTGGTCTGGGCCGAGGGGGACTTCGCCTCGGTGCGCGCGTCGCTGGGGAGGCTCCGCCGCCGCCCGAGCACGGAGGCGCCCGTGCAATGAGCACGCCTCCCCGGCATCCCGGCGAGGAGCCGCCTGAAGGCGAGAAGCCGAAGCCGAGCGCCCGCTATCCGCTGGTCGTCGGCATCGCGTTCGTCGCTCTGATCGCGTACGCCACCTACAACTCGATCCAGACCGACGAGGGAGGCCTTCTGGGAGCTGAGGACGCGGAGCGGGGGAGGGCACTTCCCGAGTTTGCGGTGCCGGATATCACGACCGACCTCGAAGGCGACGCCAACGTCTTTCAAGACGACTGCGAAACGGCGCAGAACCCGTGCCCGGAGCCGCGGGTCCCGGCATGTCAGATCGACGAGCCGCGTTCAATCCGGGTTTGCGACCTGTTCGACAAGCCGCTCGCAATCTCGTTCTGGTTCACCGGAGGGGCGGACTGCCTGGCCGAGCAGGATGCGTTCAACCGCGCATCCGAGCGTTTCGAAGGCGAGATCAACTTCCTGAGCGTCAATGTGCGCGACGACATCGACGAAGTGCGCCAGATCGCCGAGGACCGCGATTGGAGCGTGCAGGTCGGCTGGGACAAGGACGGTGCCGTCTCGAACACCTATCGCGTCGGCCTGTGTCCGACGATGGCGCTCGCGTTGCCTGGTGGAATTCTCGACGATGCGGTCATCGGCGTGGATTCGTTCAGCGACGAGGCGCTCGACGAAGAACTCGGGCGACTGGTCGACGACGCCGCCGCTTTGGAGGCCGCGGTCAGGTGAGCGACGAGGCGATCCCCGAGCGCGGCTGGGTCGCGGGCGAGGTCTCGGAGGAGCTTGCAGGGATCGGGCTTCACTACCTGGTCCTCGAACAGGGGTCGGGCAGGAGCCCAAGGCAGGTAAAGGAGAGGCTCAAGGTGCTGGCGGGCCGGTTCTCGGGCGCTCAAGCCGTCAACCTTCGCCATCAGGCGATCCCGTGGGCCTACCGGGTGTTCTTTCGCCACATCGGCCTTGACCCCGACGAGCAGAGGACTCCCGTCGAGGACATCGCGCTCAAGCGGATGAGGCTCGGCGGCTTTCCGTCGCAGAACCTCCTGGACGATGCGCTGACCATCGCGATCGCTGAGTCCGGCGTCGCCCTTCGCGCGTTTGACGCGGACAGGGTCGAAGGCCGCCTCGGGATCCGGCTGAGCGCCGCGGGCGAACCGCTCGAGGGCCGGCCCGGCGAGTTGCCCGAGGGGACCCTCGTGATTGCCGACGACGTGCGGCCGCTTGCGCTTCTCTTCGGCGCGATCGGTTCCGGCCGAGGTGTCTCCAAGAAGACGAGTAAAACCATCCTGTGCGCGATTCAGGTGAGGGGCGTGCCTGACATCGCGGTCGAAGAAGCGTTGTGGCTTGCCGCCGGCGTCTTGCGCAGTTAGAATCAGGGCATGGCTGAAGCGCTCGAGTTGGAGACGGCAGTCGGTGGCGGCAGAGGCAGTGTGCCTCTGGAACTGCTCGTAACAACCGACGAGCGCCCACTCCGTGCCGAGCTTCGCCGCCAGATCGCGCGTCTCGAGCAGCAGCTCTCGGAGCTTTGGACTTCGGCCTTTCCCCGCAAGGGGATCGACTGGTCTGTCGGCGCTGTCGGCGGACCTCGGATCCTCGGCGCCGCCGAGCTGGAGCGGATCCGCGACGCCCTGCTTGTCCGCGTCCGCGAAGCTCAGACCGAAATAGCTCGCCGAGCCGATATCGAGGAGCAGAACCGCGGCCTGGTTGAGCGCATGATCGCCGAGCCCGAGGCCTTCCCATGGGTCCAGATCTCGAACGAAGACGTTGGCGACCGCGACTGCAAGCACTGGCATTCACGCCCCCGCTTTGGCATTTTGGGAATGCTGATGGGTTGGTGGCGGGTCAAGCTCTCCTCCGGTTGCCCGTTAGCCGAGGGGCTTGCGGCTCCTAACTCCCGATGGCCAAGAAGCGCAAGAAGCGACCGCGCCGTCCGCGCGAAGCTGCCGCCGCGCCGGTAAAGCCTGCCGCTTCGGCACAGGCAGCCCAGCGCAAGCGAGCGGCGGCCGAGGATGAACGCCCGCCCGCACCCTGGGGCAACTTTCCCCTCGTCGAGATCACCGTCCTCATTGGGATCGTTCTGGTAGTCGTCGGCCTCATCATGGGCGCCGAGAACGGCGCGCTTGCGATTGGCGTAGGGATCGGCCTTGCCGCGCTGGGCGGACTCGAGCTGGCGATCCGGGAGCATTTCGCGGGCTTTCGCTCCCACTCGTCACTCCTTGCTGGAGTGCCTGCTCTGGCGACCGTCGCCCTCCTCTTTTATTCCGGGCCCGACTCGCTGGAGCCGATCGCGCGTATTGCGATCGCGGCAGTTGTTTTTGCCGCCGCATTCTTCGGCTTTCAGGCGATGTTCAAGCGCAAAGCGGGCGTCGCGGTCAAGCTCCGCTGACCGGTCTGGCCGCCGAGATCGCGGAGCTGAGCGCCGCGCAGGATGTCACCTGGGGCATCTGCGTCCGCTTTGACGCCGGAGCTCCGATCCGATCCGCCGACTCGGAATCAGAGCTCGCGACGGCGAGCATCGGCAAGGTGCTACTCCTTCTCGCCGCGGCGGAGCTCATCGGCAGCGGCGCGCTGGATCCGGCGGAGCGGCTCAGCCGGGCCGCCGTCGAGCCCGTGGCCGACTCGGGGTTGTGGCAACACCTTCGCCAAGGCGAGATGTCTGTCGGAGACCTGGCCGTGCTGGTCGGCTCCGTGAGCGACAACCTGGCGACCAATGTTCTGCTCGAGCGGGTAGGCCTGGATGCCGTGGAAGATGTCCGCTCTGAGCTTGGTCTCGTCAGGACCCGGCTCCTGGACCGCGTAAGAGACGTTCGCGCGGGCGACGACCCGCCGGCTCTTTCAGTGGGGTCGGCATCCGAGCTATGCGGGCTTATCGATCAGCTTCGGAGCGCGGATGGCAGGTGGGCGGACTCCGGGCAAATGGTGTTCGGATGGCTTCGGTTGGGATGCGACCTCTCGATGGTCGCGTCTGCATTTCACCTCGACCCGTTGGCCCGGGTCGCGCCGGCCGGCGGCGGTGGGGAGCTCTGCCTGGTCAACAAGACCGGCACGAATCTCGGGGTCCGAGGCGACGTAGGGTTCGCCGAGGGGCCCGGCGGTTCGGCAACTTACGCGGTGGTTGCCAACTGGCAGGCGCCTGGGAGGCTCGACCAGGTGATGTCGGGAATGCGAGGGATCGGCGAGAAGATCCGGCTGGCGATCTCCTGAACGCAGTACGGGCGGGCCCGTGGGGCCCGCCCGTAAGCAGTCCGGCGTGGCGTCTCGGTCTAGCCGAGGCCGAAACCTCCGCGCTGCTCGAGCTCTGCGGCCAGCATCTGGCGCTGGCGTGAGGTGAGCCTGCCGAGCTCGCGGTTCTCGTTGAGCGTGAGCGCGGCCAGAAACTTGCGTGAGCGGGTCCGGCCCCACCGCCGCTGGCTCCGCAGAAGCTCTCCGACGGTCATCGTCTCGGCTTGCCAGGGGCACTCGCGGACGATCTCGGCGGTCTCGACCTCTCCTGCGCCGACCTCTCGCTTGAGCTGGGCTCGGGCGAGTCTTACCCGGTTGGCCTCGGCCAGGGCCTGCATGTGCTGGGGCACCTGATTTGGCGCAGGGGCGATCGTTGTGGCAGCTTCCATTGACACTTCTCCTCTGAGTGGTGCGGGCGGGGTTTAGGGATTGGCGCACGGGACCGTTCCTATCGGGCTCCCCCCATGTGGGCTGCCCGGGACCGTCGGAGTCGTGTGGCTACGCCTCCTCAGGCTCCCTGTTCTCGGACCGATGTCCGGCGCGGGAATGAACTTAGGCGACTGACTGCCGCAAGGCAACCGAGAACCGTCCAGCAGGACCCTTGCGTTCGCTAAGAGCAGGTTTTTTGATCGCGATAACCGCTTGTTCACAAATGGACAAGGAAGAACTACCCCTCCCGGGGTACATCCGGGAAGCGCTCGAGGGTCTCCTCGATGATCCGAAGGGCGCGGTCGAGATGCTCCGTCTCGTGGGTCGCCATCAGCGAGGTGCGAAGGAGGGCGGCGCCCGGCGGGACCGCGGGGTGGATCGCGACGTTGGTGTAGACGCCTGCGTCGAAGAGCTCTTTCCACAAAAGGACCGCCTGCCAGTCCTCTCCGACGACAACGGGCACTACGGGGGAGGAGGCTTCCGACCCGTCCGGCAGCTTGCCCGGGTCGATGACCACGAGGCCCATCTCACGGAAACCGCTGCGCAGATAGTCGGCGTTCGCCAGGACCCGATCCATCAACTCGGGCCCCTCATCGCGAACGACCCGCAAAGCGGCGAGCGCCGCGCCGACCGCTGCAGGCACCGCCGAGGCCGTGAAGATGAACGGCCGCGAGTTGAAACGGATGAAGTCGATCACCTCGGAAGTGCCGGCGATGAACCCGCCGCATGACGCGAGGCTCTTGGAGAAGGTGCCCATCCGCAGATCGACCCGGTCCTCGACGCCGAACAACTCCGAGGCGCCTGCCCCGCGCGCTCCGAGCACGCCGACGCCGTGGGCCTCGTCAACCATCAGACGGGCGCCGTAGCGCTCACAGAGGTCGCATATGGCCGGGAGGTCGGCCAGGTCACCCTCCATCGAAAAGACGCCGTCGACGATCACCAGCACTCCGCCGCCGTCCGCGGCCGCCCGCTCGAGCATTCGCTCGAGCTTCGGCATCTGGTTGTGGCGGAAGGGCCTGAGCTTTGCGCCCGAGAGCCGGACGCCGTCCATGATCGACGCGTGGTCGGCCGAGTCGCAGATCACCGTGTCCGACGGGCCCAGGATCGTGCCGATCGACCCGGCGTTGGCCCCGTGGCCGGTCGAGAAGACGAGCGTTTCCTCGGTGCCCATCCATTCGGCCAGCTCGGTCTCCAGCTCGACGTGAAGAGGCGTGGTGCCGTTCAAGAATCGCGATCCCGTCAGGCCGGTGCCGTAGCGGTCGAGCGCGTCACGGGCGCCCTTTCGCACACGTTCGTCACCCGTCAGGCCCAGGTAGTTGTTGGAGCCGAGCATCACCACCTCGCGGCCCTCCACCTCCATCAGCGGCCCGGCCTCGGACTCGATCAGACGGAAGTAAGGCAGCAGGTCATTCTCGCGCGCGGCCTCGAGTTGCTCCTTGCGGTCGTGCGATGCGGCCTTGGCGAACACGTCGACAGGCGCTCTGGTGGGCTCGGACATTCGCCCAATCTTTCCAGAGAGGGCCTTTGAAGTACCGTGCGCGCCGTGGCACTGACAGTTCGCACGGCGACGAGCCGCAAGGACGTGAACACGTTCATCGACGTGCCATTCCGTTTGCGCCGCGACGATCCGCAGTGGGTCCCGCCGCTTCGCTTCGAACGACGGGCCTTCCTCGACCGCAAGAAGAACCCCTGGTTCGAACACGCCGAGGCCGAATACTTCCTGGCTGAGCGCGACGGCCAGCCGATCGGGCGCATCACCGCGCACATCGATCGCCGCTGGGACGAGTACCAGGGCGGATCCGACGGCTTCTTCGGATTCTTCGAGGTCGCGAACGACCCGGAGGCCGCCAAGGCGCTCCTGGACACCGCGACGGAGTGGGTGCACGCTCGCGGCCGGGCGCGGATCCTCGGCCCCATGGACTTCACCACCAACGACGAATGCGGCCTCCTGATCGAGGGGTACAACGAGCCGTCGATGATTCTCGAGCCCTGGCACCCGCCGTACTACCGCGAGCTGATCGAGGGTTACGGCATGGAGAAACGCATCGACCTCTTGATGTGGGAACTCTGGTTCGGCCGGCTCGAGCAGGGGGAGTCGTTCACGCCCATGATTCACGCTGCCGCTGAGCATTCGCGCAACGAGGGAGTCGTCGTGCGAGACATGAAGCGCTCAGACATGGAGGCAGAGGTCACCCGCTTCATGGAGGTCTACAACGTCGCCTGGGGCAAGAACTGGGGATTCGTGCCGATCACCGAGGCCGAGGTGCGCTTCCAGGCCAAGAACCTGAAACCCGTGCTCGACGAGAACTGGGCGATGATTGCCGAGAAGGACGGCGAGGTCGTGGGAGCCGCACTCACCCTCCCCGATGTCGATCAAGCCTTGACGAAGATGAAGGGGCGCGCTCTCCCCATCGGTTGGTTTCACTTCCTGCGGCGAAAGAGCTACATCGATCGGCTCCGCGTCTTCGCGCTCGGCGTCCTGCCCCAGCATCAGCACCTGGGCGTCGCCGCCGCGCTCTACGAACGCCACCTTCACTCGGCCGAGCACGTCGGCCCTCCCGGCGGCCATATGGGCTGGATCCTCGAGACGAACAAGCCCATGAACCGGGCGATGGAGGGAATGGGTGGCAAGGTCGTCCAGCGATACCGGATCTACGAGAAGGCGCTTTAGCGTGACCCGCCTTCGCCCCGCCTATAGTGGTTGAGGTGAGAGAGCAGGTATTGCAGGTAGAGGCGGTTGAGGAGACTGAGGTGCTCGACGAGGAGCGCCCGCTCCCCGCAGCTGCGCGACCGGCCGAGGTCGCTGCTCCTGCCGTCGAGGCCCGTACCGTTGCGATTGCCGCCGCAGGCGGGATCGTCGCCGGTGCCGCGACCGTGGTTGTGGCCAAGGCAGTCGGGAAGGCAGTCTCGCCCTCCAAGCGCTCCAAGCGCTCGATCACGGGCCGCACGAAGCGCAACGACGTGATCGCCAGCCGCTCGTTCCTGGTCGACGTTCACCTGCTCGGCCGCTGACGCGCGAGCAAGTGGGCGGGGCGGCAAAACAGCTCGAGATCGAGGTCACGCCTCCCTGTCCATACCGGCTGTCGTCGCGCGGGCGAATGGATGGCGTGATGCGCTCAGGCGCCGGTGTCCTCACTCGGCTCCTCCACATCGGCGGTGCGCCGATAGTCGTCCACGGTTGGCAGCGCCGCGACGGCTCGGTTGCCATCCGCGCCCTCGCGGCAGAGCCGGACTCCGACCTTCCCCCTCACGCGCTGGAGGAGGCCGTCACGCGTATGAGATTCTCGCTGGCGGTTGACGACGATCTGCGCCCGTTCTACAAGGAGTTCAAGCGCGACCCCTTCATCGGCCCGGCGATTCACAGGCGCCCCTGGCTTCGCGCCAAGCGCCGGCCGTTCGCCTGGGAGGCTCTCGCATGGGCGATCACCGAGCAGCTGATTGAGTCCTCGCGCGCGGCTCAGATCCAGAAGCGGATCATCCGCAAGTGGGGGAGGACCACGGCCTGGAAAGGCAAGGGCGCCGAGTACCGGCCGCTCTCGGATCTTCCATGTCACACAACGTTTGCGAACATGGCGCCAGCCGAGCTCGCGAGCTGTGATCTTGCGCCGGCTCGATCCCTTGCAATGGTGAAATGCGCGAAGGAGGTGGCTGCGGGACGCGCCGATCCGGCGGATCCTGCCGCCGACGCACGCTTCATGCGCATCTCCGAGATCGGCCCATGGACGCTGCAGTGTCTCGGGCTCTTCGGCCGTGGCGAGTTCGACGCCCTGCCGGCCGGTGACCTCGCCTACGTGAAGCTTGTTGGCGTCGCCCAAGGCCTGGGCCGCCGGGCGATGGTCTCCGAGGTCGAGGAGTTCTACTCGCGCTACGAGCCGTTCAGGGCGCTTGCGGGCATCTTTTCGCTTACCCACTACTCATCGGCGCAAAGCCATGCGCGCGGCCTGCCTATGGCACCCGATTTCTACGCCGACGCGGCCTAATTGCAGCCGTTGGTGCCGAGTAGACCGGCGCGCACATTCTTCTTAGTGGTCCCGAACTGGTTGGTCGCCTTGACGGTGACTCTGTAACAGTTGCGAACGCCGGTCGAGTAGGGGCCGGTCTCGAACAGCGAGAGCGGAGGTTTGCCTACGGTCGTCGCCTGCTTGCGGTCCCCTTCGTACTTCACGGACACCTTGCGCTGCGGCCGACCGCCCTTGTCCATCCTGACCTTTGCCGTAAAACGGATGCCCTCGTCGTCGTCGGTCGCCCGTACGTAGACGATCTCCGGCTTGAACGCCTGAGCCTGCGCGGGAACCAAGATGGCAATCGCCATCAGTGCAGCCAGGAAGAGAGGAAGCTTGCGCATGTACCGAGCATAAAGGCAGAACCGGGGGCGTGAGCCGTCTCAGCTCCAGCGGTCGAGGTCGATTCCAAAAACGGTTCCGGCGGCACGCGGCGTCGAAGTGTTGATCGCGCCGACCCCCAGCGTTGTAACTCCGAGGATCTGGCGGACGGTCGCGGGGCTCACGATGAGCCACCAGGTCACGCCCATGCACTAGAAGCGGAGAGGGTGGGATTCGAACCCACGAGGCGGCTTACACCGCCCACACGATTTCCAGTCGTGCACCTTCAGCCACTCGGTCACCTCTCCAGTGGCGCTGGCAAGCCTAGAGCCCCGGCGGCGCTAGGCGAGTGAGGGTGCCTGGGGCAGGCGCTCGAGCGCCTTGTTCATGTCCTCTTCAGAGAACTCCAGGTCTTCGAGCTCGCCGCGGTGGAACTGGTCGTAGGCGGCCATGTCGAAGTAGCCGTGGCCGCAGAGGTTGAAGAGGATCACGCGCTCCTCGCCGGCCTCCTTGGCAGCCAGGGCCTCGTCGATCGTGACCTTGATCGCGTGCGAGGGCTCGGGAGCGGGGAGGATGCCCTCGGATCGGCCGAACCGGACGGCGGCTTCGAACGCGTCGGTCTGGGTGATCGCCTGTGCCTCGACCACGCCCTCCTTGACCAGAGCGCATACCGCCGACGCGTCGCCGTGGTATCGCAGTCCGCCGGCGTGGACCGGGGGCGGCACGAAGTCGTGGCCCAGCGTGTACATGGGCATGAGCGGCGTCATTCCGATCGTGTCGCCGTAGTCGTAGGCGTAGACGCCCTTGGTGAGCGTCGGGCATGCGGCAGGCTCCGCGGCGATGAAGCGGGTTTCGCGTCCGGCACGGAGCTTCTCGCGGATGAACGGAAAGGAGATACCCGCGAAGTTCGACCCTCCGCCGACGCAACCGATCACAACGTCGGGATACTCGCCCGCCATCTCGAGTTGCTTCAGGCACTCCTGCCCGATCACCGTCTGGTGGAGGCACACGTGCCCGAGGACGGAGCCGAGTGAGTAGTGGACGTCCTCGTTCGCCACGGCAAGCTCGACCGCCTCCGAGATCGCAATGCCCAGGCTGCCCGTGTGGTTTGCCTGTTGCGAGCGCCCGGCCTCAGTGAGCTCCGACGGGCTGCGATGGATCGTTGCGCCCCAGGCTTCGATCATCGCGCGACGGTACGGCTTCTGGTCGTAGGAGACGCCGACCATGAACACCTCGCACTCGAGGTCGAACATGCCGCATGCGAGCGAGAGGGCCGAGCCCCACTGGCCGGCGCCGGTCTCGGTCGTCAGCTTCCTGATCCCCTCCTGCTTGTTGTAGAAGGCCTGCGGGATGGCGGTGTTGACCTTGTGCGAGCCGGCGGGTGAGCCGCCCTCGTACTTGTAGTAGATGTGCGCGGGGGTATCGAGCACCTTCTCCAGGCGCCGCGCGCGGAATAGCGGCGTCGGGCGCCACATCGCGTAGATCTCGCGGACCTCCTCAGGAATCGAAATGTCCGGCTCGGCGGACATTTCCTGCTCGATCAGCGCCATCGGGAAGAGAGGCGCCAGGTCCTCGGGGTTCAGCGGCTGCTGCGTACCCGGATGAAGCGGTGGGTGTTCGGGCGGTCCGAGGTCCGCCATGAGGTTGGTCCAGGTAGTCGGGATCTCCGACTCGGGCAGCATGTACTTCACGGGAGCTGGCACGAATCCGATTCTAAGCGCGACTGGCCGGCCGACTAGGAGTCGAGCCAACGAACTGGCGTGGGTACGATCGTTTCGATGGCTGAGAACGGCACCTGGAACGTGTACCTGGCGGGCGAGATCCACTCGGACTGGCGCGAGCGCATCGCCGACGGCGTGCGCGAGGCGAACCTCCCGGTGGAGCTCCTCGCCCCGGTGACCGACCACGGCGCGTCCGACGACGTCGGAGTGGACATCCTTGGCTCAGAGGACGACAAGTTCTGGCACGACCACAAGGGCGCGGGTGTCAACGCGGTGCGCACGCAGACGCTGATCAAGCGCGCTGACGTGGTCGTGGTGCGCTTCGGCGAGAAGTACAAGCAGTGGAACGCCGCCTTCGATGCGGGATATGCGGCGGCGCTCGGCACGCCGGTGATCACCCTTCACCCGCCGGAGCACGATCACGCGCTCAAGGAGATCGACCGCGCCGCGATGGCGACCGCGGAGACGCCCGAGCAGGTCGTCGAGATCCTGCGTTACGCGATCGCCAAGGACTAGCGGGCCTGCAGCGCGTCCTGGCCGACTGCAAGAGCCAGGATCAGCCGGCGATCGATGATCCTGTCGGGGTCCGCGGTCATGTCGATGAAGTAGATGTCCTTGAACGAACCGAACTTGCGCGAGTTCGTGCCGATCACTTCACCGTCGCGCATGTAGTCGAAGTGGTAGGCGATCGGCAGCCAGTTCGCGAAGTCGCCGATGAACGGGACCAAGCCGATCAAGCGCCTGAACAGAGCGGTTACGAGCGTCCGTTCCTGGCCGCTGAACAGCAAGTTGTCATTCGCGTCGTAGACGTTGTAGGTCGAGCGGAAGAGGCTCCTCCCGAACACCTTCTGGATCAGCCCGATGCGCTGGCCCTGCGCGTCCGTGATGTCGTACTTGGCGCGCGGATCAAAGCGCTGGCGCGCCTTGATCCGCATCAACTCGGTCGTCTTCGTCTCGTCCGTGAAGAAGCGGATGTCCTCCTTGAACGTGAAACCCTTCTGCTCGACGAAGGCGACCGGCCTTTCGGCGTCCTCGTCGCCGTCCTCGTTCATCAGGTGGAAGAAGTACTGGTTGATCACCCACTTGAACTTCTGGCGAAGGACGAACCTGTCGTGCTGAGTCGGGTTGACGCCGGTCCCGATCTCCGTCGTAGGCGACGGGGGCGACGGGGGCGACGGAGTCGATTCTGGTGTGACCATGCGTCGAAAACCTACCCCGGCGTGCGTCCCGCACGCGCATCACGCACGGAGGGAACTTGCGTTTCGTCCCTGGAGAGGCAATAGTCCAGGCATGGGTTTCGGGGGTGAATCCCAAACTGAATCTCGTAAAAAGGTCACGGCGGTCTTCGCCGACATGGCCGGCTCGACCACGCTCGCAGAGAACCTCGATCCGGAGATCTTCCGCCAGGTGCTGAGCGCGTTCTTCGAGCGCATGGCGGGCGCGATCGAACGCCACGGTGGCAGTGTCGAGAATTTCATCGGTGATGAGGTGGCGGGAATCTTCGGCGTGCCCGTCTCGCATGGCGATGACGCCCTCCGCGCAGTTCGCGCCGCCGTCGACATGCTCTCCGAGATCGAGGCGCTGAGCGACGAGATCGAGGGGAGGGTGGGTAATCGGCTGAGTCTTCGGATCGGGATCAACACCGGAACCGTCGTCGTAGGGCCCCCGATCGTCGGCAGGTCGATGTCTTTGGGCGACACCATGAACGTGGCGGCCAGGCTGGAGAAGCTCGCCAAACCTGGTCAGATCCTGCTGGGGGAGGAGACCTATCGGCTGGTCCGCAGGGAAGTCAGCGTCGAGCCCGCCGGTGACGTCGAGCTTCGTGGCCGCGAGCAGGCGATGCCGACCTACCTGCTGCGGGGGGGCGTACACGACCTGAAGGAGGAACCCCTCGCCGACCGGCCCCTGGTCGGCCGCGAGCGCGACCTGTCGCTGCTCGAGGTCGCATTCGAGCGCTGCGTCGCGCGCAGAGCGTGCGAGTTCGTGACGGTCATGGGGGACGCCGGCATGGGCAAGTCGCGTCTGGCAGCAGAGATGGCCGAGAGCTTTCAGACGCGCGCCTCCGTCCTCATCGGCCGCTGCCTGCCCTATGGCGAGGGAATCACCTACTGGCCGCTCGTCGAGATCATCTCCCAGGCGGCGTCCATCACCGATGCCGATGAGGCCGACACGGCCAGGCTGAAGCTCGGACGAATACTCGCGGATGATCCCGAAGGTCCGGCGCTCACTCGCCACCTCGCCCAGATCATCGGCCTCGACGACTCGTTCGACCCCGGAGAGCAGGCCTTTTGGGCCATCCGGCGCCTGCTGGAGGCGCTGGCCCGGAGATCGCCGATCATCGTCGTACTCGAGGATCTTCAGTGGGCAGAGCCGACCCTTCTCGATCTCGTGCTTCATCTCCACCGAACGGTTCGCGACCTGCCCATCCTTCTCTGCGCAACGGCCCGGTTCGACCTGCTCGCAGTGCGCCCGGAGTGGCGGGAGGAGTGCCCCACCACGATCTCGCTCGAGGCGCTCAGCGACGAGAGCACGGGGGAGTTGGTGTCGACCCTCGCAGGCGGAGGTCTCTCGGAGGCCCTGCGTTCGCGGATCGTCGAGTTGGCCGCCGGCAACCCGCTGTTCATAGAGCAGGTCCTCTTGATGCTGATCGATGATGGCTGGCTCACCCAGACAGATGACGGCTGGATAGCCCGAGAGGGGGCTGAAAACGTGAGAGTCCCGCCCTCGACGGAGGCGATTCTGGCCGCACGAATCGATCATCTGGTCGCTTCTGAGCGAGGTCTCGCCGAGAGCGCGGCCGTGATCGGGAAGGAGTTCTCGGCGCGTGACGCAGTGGAGCTAGCGGGCCACGGAGGGTCCGTGGAGTTCGAGTCGCTCATCCGCAAGAGGTTGATCGAGCGGGTCAGGCGCACGGGTGTGCCGGCCGATTACTTCCAGTTCCGCCACATCCTGGTTCGCGACGGCGTTTACGAGTCACTGTCGAAAAGCAGGCGCGCCGATCTCCACGGGAGGTACGCAGATTCTCTTCTCGAGCGATCCGGCTCCCGGCTCGGGCAGGTTGAGGAGTTGATCGGCTACCACCTCGAAACCGCTTACAAGCTGCGGAGGGAGCTACTTGGGCCCGCCGAGCCCGCCGAGGCTCTCGCGAAGAGGGCGGCGAGCCACCTTGCCAACGCTGGGCGGCGCGCGAGCGCTCGCCAAGACGACGCCGCCGCGGCGGGGCTGCTGACGCGGGCCGTGTCTCTGCTCGCGGAAAGCGGGGCGACAGACCCGACCGCGCGTCTGGAGCCGTTGGTTGAGCTGGGAACTGCGCTGGTGCGAGGCGGAGAAACCGAGCGCGCGGATCAGGTCTTGGCCGAGGCGCGCAAGGCCGTTCTGGCAACCGGTGACGAGCGCTCAGAGGCGCGAATGCGAATCCTGGAGGTCAACCACAAGCGCCTGACGGACCCGGGGTGGTGGGAGGAGCACGGACGTGGGGTCGCCGAATCGGCCCTGGTTGTCTTTCAGCGCCTGGGCGACCCGATCGACGAGGCGCGGGCGTGGCACCTCCTCGGCAAGGTGCACTCCGACCGCGGACAGCAGGCAGCCGCCGCTGAAGCTCTTGAGCACGCGCTTGAGCTGGTCTCGGAGGCTGGAGATGCCGGCACGGAGGCGTGGATCCGATACTGGCTCCTGCAAGCCTCGACCCTGGGGCCGGCGCCGTGCACGAAGGTGATCGCCCGGGCACAGGTCGATCTCGAATGGGCGCGCGCCCACGACAATCGCGCTCTCGAGGGCAGCACCTTGGGGCGGTATGCAGAGATGCTTGCACGGGTCGGGCGCGAGGCCGAGGCGCAAGAGGCCTTCTCCGAGGCCCGCGAGGTGTTCGAGGAGCTCGATCTGCCAGTTCACGTCGCCTACCTCGCACTTTCCACCGCCGCCGTCGAGCCGCTGGCATCAGATCCGGAGGCCGCGGAGCGAGAGCTTCGGCCCTCGCTCGACTTTTTCCTCAACGCGGGTGCGCCTCATATCGCCGCGAGCATCGCGCCAATGCTGGCGCGAGCGGTGGCTGCCCAGGGGCGGATCGACGAAAGCCTGGAGCTCGTCGCGGAGACCGAGCGGATAGCGGCGAGCGACGACCTGGATGCGCAGGTCCGCTGGCGCATCGCGAAGGCGGAGGCGATGATGGGGGCGAACCGCCTGGCCGAGGCGGAGCAATCGGCGCGGCAAGCGTGCGAAGTCGCGGCCCCCGCTGACATGACCCTGCTCGAAGCTGATGCCCAGGCGTGCCTGGGCGACGTCCTGCTCGCCGCCCGCTCACCCGGCGAAGCGCTCCCTGCGCTCGAGCGCGCGGTTGCCCTATATGAGACAAAGGGCGACGTGGTCGCCAGCGCTCGGTTGCGAGCCACGATGGAGTCCCTGGAGGGCAGCCACTTCCTTTAGGAGGGCGGCGGGGGCGGTGCCTTCGCGGCCTCGGCAGCGTCACGCGGATCCAGATACGCGTCCATGCGAGCGACCTTGCCCTCGCGGAATCGCCAGACGTGGTGGATCTCGATCTCGATCGGCTTGCCGCCCGAGCGACCGCGACCGTGTCCGGTCACGTGCGCGACGACCGTGTCGTCGCCGGCCGGCTTGAGGAGAACGGGTTCAAAGCTGAACTCTTCCCAGAGCAAGTCGAAGCCCATCATGTACTCGGTGAACTCGTCCGCGCTCTCGCACTGCTTTCGCCCGGGCACTCCCTCTGCCTCGTTCCAGATGAAGTCACCGACCATGAGCTCGCGGAGCTGCTCGGCGTCACGCAGGTTGAACGCGGCGTAACCGACCGAGAGCGTGGCTTCTAGGGAGCGCTTTGGCATGGTTTCAGATTATGCGGGACGGCACAAGCAATTGTCTCAGAGCCTCCCGTGCTCGCGCCTCGCACGAATCGGCTCTTGGGCAGTATTGGCCCCGACCCAGAAAACAAACGTCCAGCTCCTGTTTCCTGAGAGCGATTCAGGGGTATCTGTGAGGCATGTCACTACCCCTATTACTGATCGTTATCGGCATTGTCCTCGCGGTCCTCGTGCATTACGCACTGGGCATCGTGTGCATTCTGGTGGGACTAGTCCTGCTGCTCTGGCCCCGCATCACGGCGGGCCGAACAGCCCGGGTCTAACGCCTGCGGGATCCCCGGCCAACGGTGGTCGGGGATCTCAATTTTCCCGCTAGCCTTCCCGGTCGTCATCTGGAGAGGTGGCAGAGCGGTTGAATGCGGCGGTCTCGAAAACCGTTATGGGCGTTTTCTCGTCCATCGAGGGTTCGAATCCCTCCCTCTCCGCTAGCTGATTCCAGGCGTCTGGTGAACGGAGCGCCGCCGGCCAGGTGAACCGGTGCAAAACCTCTCAGGACAGGGTATGCTGCGGCCGTTCGGGTTCGGGGTGGTCCTGGGTGGCCGGAAAGGGGAAGTGTGAGGAGGGGTTGGGCATTCGGGCTATTCGTCCTTGGGCTCCTCATGGCGGGTGCGCTCGTTGTCGTGGCGTTGGACGAGAACGACGACGCAAACTCCGGCTGGCCCCAGAGCCTCGATGCGGAGGCCGCTGAGTCCCTGAGCCCGTTGGAGCGGGAACACCCAGAGTCGGAGCAGATCTCCGAGAGCGAGCTTGAGGGCGAGGAGGAGGGCTACGAAAGCGCCGCCGAAGAGTTGGCTCGCGCAGGCGAAGAGAGCCGCGTCCTGTTCGAGCGCCAGGCCGCATTCATCGAGCCGCGGGCGTTTCCGGGAAACCGGATCCCGCCGGGAAGCTTCTTGCGGGCGCAGCGCCAGGCCGACCGTTTGGCCGCCGCGCCGGGCGGCGTGGAGTTCGTACCAACGGAGGGCGCCACAGCTGAGACCGAGGGCGCGGCCGCCCCGGAAGGTGGCACCACCCCCACACTCCTCGTGGGACCCACGCTGACGTTTGCGTCGCGCGGCCCGACGAAAATAAACGACGTCGGCAATACCGCGGATCCGTTTACCGGCCGGATCAGCGCAATCGCCACCCATCCGACGCAGGCGGGCACCGCATATGCGGGGGCAGCGACGGGCGGCGTCTGGAAGACCACCGACCACGGTGCCACCTGGACGCCGATCTTCGACGCCCAGCCATCGCTCGCGATCGGCGCGATCGCGGTGAATCCAGCGAACCCCTCGATCATGTACGTGGGCACGGGAGAGGCAAACGGGTCAGGCGACTCCTACTACGGCACAGGCCTCTACCGCTCGGCGAACGGCGGCTCGACTTGGACCAAGATCCCGGCGGTGCAGGCGGATGGGTGCTGGATCTCAGACATCGAGATCGGCCCGGACCCGAACCGCGTTCTGGTTGGGGTGGCCGACTACAGCTATGGAGCTCGTCGCGGGCCCGGGACGTGCACGAAGGGCGTGTGGCGCTCGACCAACGACGGGTCAACGTGGTCGAACCGCGGCCTCAATCCGACGAGCATCGCCGCGGTTCCGGGCGCACCGGCGATCGTCTACGCCGGCTCGGCCTTCGATGGCCTCTATAAGTCAACCGACGGCGGCGCGTCGTGGCTAAAGCTCAGCGCGACCTACCTGCCAAGCAGCGAGATGGGCCGAGTCGAGGTTGCAACCGGAGCGAGCAACGCGAATCGCGTTTGGGCTGCCTTCGCGACGGCCGACGGCGGGAGCCTGTATTCGCCCTGCGCACAAGGCAGCGGCTGCTACTCCTCGTCGCTTCTGCGCTCGGACGACGCCGGCGGCAACTGGAACAAGGTCTCCGTTGATAGTCAGCCGTTCCCCTGGTACACAATGGAACTGGCGGTCGACCCCAGCAATTCCTTGTTGGGGTACTTCGGCGGAGTGCATCCCTACGCTTTTTCAGGCGAAGTGAATCAGGGGACTTCCGAGTTCCTCCCAGGCACAACGCATGCCGATGTGCATGCGATCGCCTACGACGTGAATGGCCGTGCTTGGATCGGCACCGACGGCGGCGTGTATCGCGTCTACGAGGAGGGCAACGCGATCACGAATCTCAATGGCGGCGGCATCCCGACGATCCAGTTCAACCATGGCTTCGCCGGCGATCCCGACGGCCGGCTTCTGGGCGGGACACAGGACAACGGCACCCTCACGACGACCGCTATCGGCGCGGTGCCGTGGGAGAATGTGCTCGGCTGCGACGGTGGAGCAGCGGCGGTTGACCCCGTCGCGCCCGCGACCCTCTACATGACGACGCAGTACCCCTGCGGCAAGCACCTGGTCCGCAAGAGCACCGACGGTGGTGCAACGAACACGGTCGTGGATACCGGCATAGATCTGACCCAGCCCGGCATCTTCTACCCGCCGCTCGTGATGGACCCGGGTGACCGATCCAGTCTGTACGTCGGCCTGAACGACGTGTTCGTCACCCACAACGGCGCCGGTAGCTGGACGAAGCTCGGATCCCAGTCGCTCTCAGGCAGGCTCTCCGCGCTGGGCGCCGCCACGAGCGACGACACGCTCTACGCCGGTACGGAACTGGGGAAGCTCGGTCGCTACCGCGCCGGGAGTTGGACTGACGTGACTGGCTCGTTGCCGGAACGCTGGGTGAATGACATCTGGGTCGACCCCGACAATTCCGCTCACGCGCTGGTCGGTCTGAGCGGCTTCGGAACCGGCCACCTCTACGAAACCACAAACTCCGGAGGCACCTGGACGAATGTGTCCGGCAACCTGCCCGATACGCCCGTGAACGCGATCGAGGTCGACCTGGAGGGCGGCGCGCCTTTGATCTTTGCGGGAACGGACGTCGGGGTGTTCTCGTCCGATGACAACGGCGTCGCCTGGTCTGACTCCTCGGGCAACTTGCCGAACACGGTCGTGAGCGATCTTCTGTTCGATCCTTCGAGCTCCAAGCTCGTCGTCGCAACGCATGGCCGCGGGGCGTTCACCGCAAGCGTCCCCGTTACCCGGCCGCCCAATGACAACCTTGCGGCTGCGAAGGCGATCGTCGGCAACGAGATCACCCAGCACGGCAGCAATGTCGCCGCCACGAAGCAGTCCAACGAACCCAGCCACGCAGGCAACACCGGCGGTGCATCGATCTGGTATCGGTGGCAGGCGCCGAGCGCGAAACCGGTGACCATTGACACCGCCGGCTCGGACTTCGACACCTTGCTCGCGGTATATACCGGCGGCTACCGCGGGATTGGAACCCTCAATCCCACGGCCTCAAACGACGACACGGGCGGCACCCGGCAGAGCGCCGTCACGTTCACCCCGAACCCTGGGACGACCTACCAGATCGCGGTTGACGGCTTCCGGACCAACAGCACCGTGGCGCAGGGGAACGTGACGCTCCACCTCGGACAGGCGCCCGGCAACGACCACTTCGCTGAGGCTTTTCAACTCACGGGAAGTTCTGCCACTCGACCGCTGGACAGCAACCGTGGTGCGACCAAGGAGCCGAGCGAGCCGAACCATGCTTCGAGCCTCGGCGGGGCGTCCGTCTGGTACCGGTGGCAGGCGCCGACGGACGGGACGGTCACGATTGACACGCTCGGCTCGAGCTTCGACACCGTGCTCGCGGCCTACACGGGCGCCGGATACGCAACGCCGTTAACCGTGGTAGCTGCAAACGACGACATCGGCGGGACTCCGGCCGTTTCCCAGAGCCGGATCCAGTTCAACGCGACCGAGGACACCGTCTACCGGATCGCGGTCGACGGCTACCAGCGGAACGGCGTGGCGGCCACCGGCGACATCAAGCTCAGCCTGCGTCAGCGTCCGCCGAACGACCGGTTCGCGTACGCGACAGTTTTGACGGGTAATGACGTAACGCGGACCGGGGACACCAACGAGTCCGCGACGAAGGAAGCCGGCGAGCCCGATCACGCTGGCGAGACGGGTGGGGCATCCGTCTGGTACCGCTGGGAGGCCCCCCACACCGAGACGGTCACGATCGACACGGGAGGATCGTCGTTCGACACTCTGCTCGCGGTTTATCAAGGTAGTGCAGTCGGGTCGCTGCCGCCGGCGATTGCGTCAAACGACGATCGCCCCGGTGGCTCCCTGGACACAACCTCACGCTTGGAGTTCGCGGCTACGGCGGGCCAGACATACCGGATCGCGCTCGATGGCTACGGCGGCGCGACGGGTTCGATCGAGCTTCGCATCGTGGACGAAAGCGGCCTGGCGGCGCGGTGTGACGGCGCGACTGCGACGATCGCCGGTACGGGCACCGCCGACGTGATCGATGGCACCGCGGGCGACGACGTGATCGTTGGCCTCGGCGGCGACGACGTCATTAGAGGCCTTGGCGGTAACGACAAGATCTGCGGGAATGAAGGAGACGACCGGGCGTCGGGAGGGCTCGGCGACGACTACATCGCGACCGAAACCGTTGACTTCTCGGCCACTAACGCCGGCGGACTTATTGACCTGGCCGAGGGCACTGCGGTCGTGGAAGGCGTGGATACCCTCGTCGGCGCGCTCAACGCCAACGGCTCGGGTGGCGCCAACGTGATGATTGGGCCGTCTACGTCCGGCCCCGTGCGCCTGGACGGCGGGGGTGGGAGCGACCAAATCACTGACGGCAACGCGGCCGCAACGATCACGGGCGGGCCCGGGATAGACCAGCTCTACGGTGGGCGGGGTTCAGATCGGCTGACCGGCGGTGCCGACGGCGACGATCTCTACGGTGGACCGGGTGAGGACAGCTTGAGCGGCGGCATGGGAGACGATGAGCTCGACGGGCACGCTCCGGGCGCCGGCTCAGATAACTGGGAGGACACGCTCGACCTGTCCGCGGCCGCCACGGGGATGGTCGTCGACCTGGGCGCTGGAACCACATTGGGGGAAGGCACGGACACCGTGGCCGGCTTCGATCTTGTGGTTGGTAGCAATCAGGCAGACTTCATCACGGGCTCGATCCGTGATGAGCATCTGCTCGGCGGCGCCGAGGCCGACGTCCTGAGGGGCGTGGGCGGGACCGACACGCTCGAGGGTGATGAGGGCGACGACACGCTGGCAGGTGGTCCTGGCGACGACCAGCTCGCCGGTGGCGAGGGCGACGACACCGCTGACTTCTCCACCGCCGCGGCCGGGGTGACGGCAGCACTCGGCCCTGGCACCGCAACTGGCGAGGGCACCGACAACCTCGAATCGATCGTCAACGTCACGGGATCACCGTTCGCCGACACCATCACCGGTTCGGAGGATCCAAACGTGCTCCTCGGGAGTCTTGAAGACGACGAGATAGATGGGCTCGGAGGCGCGGATCGGATCGAGGGCGGCGACGGGGCCGACGCCATCGAGGCCGGTCAGGGTGTGGATGACGTTTTTGGCGACGCTGGCGAGGATCGGATAACAACCCGCGACGGCCAGCTCGACATGGCCGAATGCGGCGACGACCCAGACACGGTGATTGCCGACGCCGACGACATCACGACGCCCGACTGCGAGACCGTGGAGGTGCCCGATACGGCGGCTCCGGATACCGAGATCACCTCCGGGCCCAGGGGGCGGACGCTGGACGCGACGCCGAAGTTCAAGTTCCGCGCCACCGAGCCGAGTAGCTCGTTCGAGTGCAAGATCGACTCGGAGCCGTACAAAGCTTGCAGTTCGCCGACGACCCTGAAGCGGCTCGACCGTGGCAAGCATGTCTTCCGCGTGCAGGCAGCGGACGCGGCCGGAAACGTCGATCCCACGCCTGCGTCCCGTGGCTTCAAGGTCGTGCGCTGAGAGATTCTCTCCGAGATCGTGGGCCGTTCGTCTATCACGGGACGCACGACCTCTACGGTCACCTTCTACTCGGCTCCAAGGACACGGGCATTCGCTGCCCTCAACGCATACCTCGACGCCGTTCCTACGGGTCCACGCGGGTCACAATCCGCTTGGCCAAGCGGGATGCTTCCGCTCCGTGCCAGACTCGAAAACCGTTATAGGCGTTTTCTCGTCTATCGAGGGTTCGAATCCCTCCCTCTCCGCTACTCACGCCCGTGTACTGGTTGAGATTGGGCGGTAACGGCCCGATCGGCGTTCGGGCCTTACTGTTAGCGACGTGGCGGCTGTAAACAAGCCCGAAACACGGTACGCGAAAGCGGGGGGATTCAACATCGCCTATCAGGTCGTCGGGGATGGCCCCGTTGACCTCATTGTCGTGCCCGGCTTCATTTCTCACCTGGAGCTCCTTTGGAGTGATCCGGACTGGACGCGTGGGATCGAACGCATGGCATCGTTCGCGAGGCTGATCCTCTTCGACAAGCGCGGAACAGGTCTCTCGGACCCGACGCCAGTGCTGCCAACGCTGGAGGAGCGGGTTGATGACATCCGGGCCGTTATGGATGCGGCCGGATCCGAGCAGGCGGCACTGTTTGGCTTCTCGGAAGGCGCGGCGATGAGTCTGCTGCTCGCCGCTTCGGAGCCCGATCGCGTTTCGTCGCTAATTCTCGTCGGATCACTGGTCACTGGGACCCCGGCGCCGGGATCCGTTCCATGGGCGGAGCGTTGCGCTGCGGCCTACGACGGCCTCGCCGAAGTCGTGGAGCATTGGGGCGAGGGACGCCTGCTCGAGTTCATGGCGCCAAGCCTTCCCCAGACCGAGCTCGCTCGGCGGCTGACCGGTACCTTGGAGCGGCATTCTGCGAGCCCCGCGATGGCCGCTGCACTGGTTGAGGGCATGCGGCGGATCGACCTTGGCGGCATCCTTGCCGCCCTCGATCGGCCGACCCTCGTGATGCACCGTGCCGATGAGGTGTGGCCGGTCGAGGCTGCGCGCGATGTCGCCAACCGGGTAAAGGGCGCGCGGTATGTCGAGCTTGTCGGCGCCGACCACTGGTGGTGGGTTGGCGATCAAGAGACTCTGGTGGGCGAGGTCGAAGAGTTCCTAGTGGGCACCCGCGATGCGCAGCGCGCCGAGCGCCTTCTCGCGACCGTTCTGTTCACCGACATCGTCCGGTCGACGGAGGTGGCGGCCGAGCTCGGCGATTCCGCATGGCGCGCACTACTCGGTCGCCACGACAACTTCGTCCGTGAGCAAATCGCGCGGTTCCGCGGCCGCGAGATCAAGGCCACCGGTGACGGCTTCCTCGTCACCTTCGACGGTCCGGCTCGCGGTGTTGAATGCGCCCGAGAGATCGCCCGAGGCGCCAAGGACCTCGGGATAGAGATACGGGCGGGAGTCCACACTGGCGAGTGCGAGCTGATCGGTGACGACGTCGGCGGGATGGCTGTCCACATCGGCGCCCGAATCGCCGCGCTCGCTACTCCAGGGGAGGTCCTCGTTTCCGGAACCGTGAGGGACCTTGTCTTAGGCTCGCACCTGAGCTTCGAAAACCGGGGCTCGCAAGTATTGAAGGGGGTCCCGGGGAAGTGGACGCTCTGCGCCCTCGCCGAGGGTGACTCCCGAGCGGCAGTTATCGGCGAGAACCTCGATGCTCCGGACCGGCCTCCGATACTGCAGCGGGCCTTGGCCGGCGTTGGGGCTCGGCAACCCGGCTTGACCGAGCGAGTCGTCGCCTTCAGCCGTCGACGATCCGGGCGAAGCACCTAAGCGTGCGGTCGAATCCCTCCCTCTCCGCTTAGAGTCGTTGTTCATGACTTCGATCGACCTCACCACAGCCAGCCCATCCGAGATCTACGAGGCCGTGAAGTCGATGGACTCGGACGAGTTCGACGTTTTGATGGAAGAGCCTGGGAGCCGGGATCGGATCACTCGTGCGCTCGTCGGTCACATGGCTGGGCTGTTCAGGCCCGAGAAAGCCGGTGATCTTGACGCCGTGATCCACATCAAGCTCTGGGACCGACCGGGCGGCGGCTACGACCACTTCGAGATGCGCATCGCGGACCGGACTTGCGTCATTTCCGATGAGCCTGGCGACGACGCCCAAATGACGCTCAAGATCCGGCCGAAGGACCTGCGAGCCATGCTCGCGGGCGAGACCGGGCCGCGCAGGCTTGCGATGCGCCGCAAGCTCACCGTGCTCGGCGACCTGAAGCTGGGCGCCCGGCTGCCGGACCTGTTCGCGTTCTAGCGAGGCGTCGCAGCCATGACCCATGCTTCTTGCCGGCCGTGGCATTCGCAACGGGCCTAATATCGATACCGCCATGACGAGGACGGCGACACGCATCGCGACGGGAGTCGTTCACCGGGTTCCTGCGGACCTCCGGGAAGCTCTTCTGTCTGCACCCGAAGTCAGCGATGCCTGGAACGACCTCACGCCACTAGCTCGAAACGAGTGGATCTGCTGGGTCATTTCGGTCAAGAAAGCCGAAACGAGGCGCAACCACATCGGGCGGGTTCGCGAAGAGCTTCTGGAAGGCAAACGCCGGCCTTGCTGCTGGCCCGGCTGCCCTCACCGCTGATGGACGTCTACGGCGATCACGTCCTGTCTCGGATGGTCGACGCCGCCTGTGGCATGAAGGCCAATGACCCACGCCGCGAAAGGGCCCCGATCGCGCCGGACGTCGAGCTCTGCGTCGAGGCGCGTGGCCACCCCGGTGATCCGGCGATCCTCCTGATCGTGCGCTTCGCCTAGTTCAAGGGCGCGTCCGGGTGCCGTTCTCGAGCTCGATCACGCGTCCTCCGAACTCGACCACGTAGACGTTTCGCCGCTTGAAGTTGCGCTGCCCCCTACCGATGGCGACAGCGCTCGGCATCCCGAGCCCGCCGGCAACGACGCATCCGACGCCCTTACGGTCGATCCGCCAGAGCTCGCCGACGGCGTTTGCAGTGACGAAGATGTTGCCGCGGCGATCTCGCACCATCCCGTCGGGCCCGGCGGCCATGTCCTCGGCCGGCGGGCGGAAGTACTCCTCGACGCGGGTCGGGTTGTCAATCAGAACACGCTGGATCGCCGCCGGTTGGAACGTCTGGGCGACGTAGAGCCAGCGCTGGTTCCGGCTCACCGCCATCCCGTTCGAGCTGATCACGTCGGCCCAGACGTTCTCGACCGTCCCGTCAGGCGCGATTCGATCGACTCCGATGCCAAAGTCATCGGAGGCAAACACCGTGCCGTCCCGCGTCTTGGCGACGCCGTTCGCCATCGCGAGGCCGTCCGTGTAGAGGCTCGATTCGCCGGTGCGGCGGTCGATTCGAAGCAGTCCGGCCTGTGGATTCAGGGTGCCAGTCGTTCCGCCTGGGATCGAGTTGCCATAGCCCATCAAGAGAGTGCCCGAGCCAAAGATCGTGAGGCCCCCGGGCGAGGCGACGCCGGTGACGAGCGGTCGAGGCTGAGCGCCTTCGCGCCGGAGCTTCAGCAGACTGCCTCCGCCCACCGACGAGGTGAAGTAGAGGTGTCCGCGGCGATCGGTGATCGCCGACTCCAGCGTTCCTTGACCCGTCAGGATGTTCCGCGGTGTCGGCGCTCGCTGGCAGTCGGGCAGCGCCTGGGCGGCCGGGGAGGCAGCGAGGAGAAGGCCGCAGGCGGCAACGGCGAGTGTTCCCCCTCGGAGCATCGCCTGGAACTCTAGGCGCGGATTGGACTGCCCGCGCCGGTCGCTAGGGGAAGCCTTCGCTTGACCCTTCCGGTTACTCCGGCCAGAAGCCCTCTTCCAGTTCGACGTCGGCGCGAACATCGTCGATCTTCACGGAGCAGAGAATCACCTCAGCCTCGTCGGCGCCGTCGTTGTGGATCGACCGCACGGCGTGCGGCGCGATCCGGACGGCGGATTTCGGACCGGCTTCGAAGACATCGTCGCCAATCTTGAAAGTCACCGTTCCCGAGACGACGAAGACGATCTCTTCCTGCGTCGCGTGCTTGTGGCCGTAGCTTCCGCGTCCGCCCGTCCCGGACGGCATAAGTCGCCATGAGAAGGCCATCTGATCTGAATCCACCGCGCCGCCGAACGAGCGCAGCTCGCCAAACCCCGGGTAGTCCTTCATGTAGTCCTCGGCGTCCTCGCGTGCCGCAATTGAATAGTCGCTCGTCATGGTGTTTCTCCTCTCACCGGCGCCGTCGGCGCCATTGCTTCGTCGTGCATGGTTTCTCCGATCGTCTCCGGCTTGGCGGTCGGCCCACCCCGAAGCCTGAAAGTCAGAAGCGCGAGTCCTGCAATCGCGACAAGGATGGGGGCGCCGCCCTGAATCGCCAGCGTTCCACGGGCTCCGATCGCCTCGACGAGGAAGCCGCCGATTGCGAGTGCGCCGAGTTCTGCCCCGTTTCGCAGCGCGTTGTACGCGGCGCCGGACCGTCCGTGGGCATTGGCGGGCGTTCGCTCGTGGATCAGGGTCCGGACAAGGACGTTCTTGGTGCCGTGGCCGACCCCACCGATCAGGTAGCAACCGATTGCAAGTGGCAGGGAGAGCACGACCGTCTGAACCGACAGGCCGGCGCCTTGGACCATGATCATCACCATCGCCATTGCGGCGAGAGAAGTTGCACCGATTCGCGAGGAGACGAACAGGGCTCCGCCGGCCATTCCGAGCGTCCACGCGGTCATGACGGCGCCGTATCCGAAGTCGCCACCGTCGAGGTCTTCGCGCACGTAGAAGACCTCTGCCGTCGCGACGCCCGTCATGAGAAGGAGCGTCACAAAGGTCACACCCATCATCAGCCGCAGGACCGGATCGTGACCAAGGATCTCGAAGCCGCCGCGGACCTCCTCTGTTGCGACCTCGTGAGTCGGAGTCGGCGCACGGCGCACCGTGAGCAACCACGCCCCCACGGCCACGGCCGCGAAGGTCAGCGCGTTGATCGCGAGAGCGATCCCGATCCCGCCGGCACTCGCCAGCGCCCCACCCAGGATCGGCCCGATGGCCATGCCCATGTAGCGAGCGGTCTCGACATGGCCGTTCAGGGTCTTGAGCCGCTCGCCCGAGGCGATCGAGCCGGTGAGTGCGAACTCGGCCGGCGCGGAGAAGGCGTTGACCGATCCGAGCAGCGCGACTAGCGCAATGACCGCGGCGACCGAGTCCGTGGCGAGGATCAGCACGGCGGCTATCGCCGCCTGGATCAGCGAGGAGTAGATGAGAAGGCCCCTTGTCTCCACGCGATCGATCAAGCGGCCCGCCGGACCCGACAACACGACCATCGGGCCCCACAGGGCGACGAAGAGCCCGGATACCGCCCAGCCTGATCCGGAGAGCTCCGAAACGAGCGCCGCGAGGGGTACCAAAGCGAGGAAGTCGCCGCCGGCAGACAGGCCGACCGCTCCTACCAGGAGCCGTGAATCTCGTGTCCCCCCAGGACGTTCCATCGCCTCTACAGTCGCTTCTCCCCGAAAAACGTTGCAATCGGGTTGCCGTTGAAGTTCTCGATGGGTTCGTATCCGGCCTTGCGGTACATCCGCTGCGAGTAGGGCTGGCGCGGCCCGGTGTCCAGGCGCACCTGCTCATAGCCGAGCTTGCGAGCGGCGTCCTCGAGTGCCTCCAGGAGCTCGCGTCCACGTCCGTCGTTCCTCGCCTCCGGGACCACATACATGCGCTTGATCTCGCACGCGCCGCCCCCCAGGTCCTTGACGCCCCCGGCGCACACCGCCGCCCCGGATTCGTCGAAGCCGACCAGGAAGATCCCTACCGGGCGGACCAAGTTCGCGGGGCCCGGCCTTCGGCATCTCAGGGCCGTCGAGCACGACGCCTGCGTAGATCTCCGCGATTTCCGCTCGCATGGCCAGCACGAGCGACTGCGCCGGGTCTTGGTCGAACGGTGGTCGGGCGGAAATCGAGCGGCCTACGTGGCTCGGGTCGTGGGGCGAAGTCCGTCTCCACGTCGCCGTAGCGTAGGCTGAACCGATGGCTGATCCGGCGCTCACAGGTCATTGCGGCTGCGAGGCCGTCCAGTTCGAGATCGACCAGCCGCTCGAGGCTGCCGGCTACTGCCACTGCACGCGATGTCAGCGGCGCACCGGAGGCGCTGCATCGGCGAGCGCGCGGGTTGCCCCCGGCTCACTTCGGGTGACCGAGGGCGAGGAGCATTTGCGCGCCTGGGCGCCCGAGGATGGCTTTGCGAAGGTCTTCTGCGGCGAGTGCGGATCTGCGCTCTTCGGCCGCGCGCCGGGCTCAGACGAGATCTCGCTCGTCAGGCTCGGCGTGATCGACGGCGACCCGGGCCTGCGCCCGATCGGCCGTCAGTACCTCGCTGACGCGGCCGTCTGGGAGCCGATCCCCGACGACGGACTTCGCCCGCTTCGACGGGCCCTTTCCCGCCACCTGAATAGCGGGAGGTCGAGGATGAGGCTCTCCATCCCCGCCCTGCGACCACTCCGTTTCCGCGACTTCAGGCTCCTGTGGACAGGGCTGGCCGTCTCGCTCGCGGGCGACGGTATGTGGCTGGTCGCGCTGGCGTGGCAGGTGATCGAGCTCGACGGCGGCCCGGTGCAGCTTTCGATCGTTGCGACGGCGTACAGCCTCGGGCTGATCGGGTTGATGCTGCCCGCTGGGATCATCGCCGACCGGCTGCCGCGCCGCTTGGTGATGTTGAGCGCGGATCTTTTGCGCGCGGCGACCGTTGCCGTGATCGCGGTCCTTTCGGTTACCGATGCCCTTGAGCTCTGGCACCTCGCACTGGCGAGCGGGCTGATCGGAATCGGGGAGGCGCTCTTCATTCCCAGCTACACGGCACTCGTTCCACAGCTTCTGCCCGAGGACGAGATCCTCGCCGCGAACGGCCTCGAAGGCATGCTGCGGCCGCTCGCCCAGCAGGCAGTGGGACCGGCTGTGGGCGGGCTCTCGGTTGCTCTTTTAGAACCCGGACTGGCGATCGGCATGGCCGCAGCGGCCTATGTCTTTTCTGCCGGCTGCCTGTGGCTTATGCAGGTCGGTTCGAGGCCCGCGCGATCAGCGGAAGAGCCCTCGACCGCCTTGTCCGACCTCCGCGAGGGCATCACCTACGTTCGCCGGACCCCCTGGCTGTGGGCAACGCTCACCTTCGCGTTCTTCGCAGTCTTCTTCTTCGTCGGCCCATTCGAGGTCCTCACTCCGTTTGTGATCTCGGATCGGGTCGGGGGAGGGTCGGTCGAGTACGGGATCCTGCTCGCGACATTCGGCATCGGCTCGGCGATTGGGGCACTCGGCATCTCGTCCCGGCCGCTTCCTCGCAGGTATCTGTCGGTGATGCTTTGGACCTGGGGGCTCGGCCTCCTGCCACTTGCGCTCTTTGGGATCGCGACAGAGTTGTGGGTCCTCCTCGTAGTAGCGATGGTGGTTGGGATCACGGAGGGCATTGGGACGGTCATCTGGGGAACGCTCCTTCAGCGCCGCGTCCCCGATGCCTTGCGCGGGCGCGTATCCAGCCTTGACTTCTTCCTGTCGCTCGCGCTGCTGCCGGCGTCCATGGCGCTCGCAGGCCCGGCGGCCGAGGCGTTTGGCCTGACCGCGGTGTTTGTCGTCGCGGGAGTCGCTTCAGCGCTCGTCGCGCCGGTCATGTTCCGGCTCGGACGCCTCGGCGAGGACGAACTAGCCCACCCTCTCAGCTGATGGAGCCCCTCGAAGTCATCCTCGTCGCAGTGGGCGTCGTCGCGGGGGCGACCCTCCAGTCGGCCATGGGGTTCGGCTTTGCCCTGGTGGCGGGGCCCGCGGTGTTCGCAGTAGCGGACCCCGCCGAGGCGATCACGATCCTGCTGGTGCTCGGAACCGTCCTCAACCTGCTGATTACCCTCGCCGAGCGGCGTCCGTCCGAGGTTCGCCGCGCCGATGTGGTGCGAATTCTCGCCTGGGCAGCACCTGGGGTGGTTGCGGGCGTCTACATCCTCCTGGCGCTCTCAAAGCCGGCGCTTCAGGTGATCGTGGGCCTCTGCGTGATCGCCGCCGCAGTCGTTCAGGCCCGCGCCGGCCAATCCCCACCGCGGCAGGGGAATCCGCTTGCGCGCGCCGCGGCAGGGCTGGCGGCGGGGACCTTGACCACGACCACGGCCACGGCTGGCCCGCCGCTCGTTCTATATCTGCAGAGCACGGGCGTGCGGCCCGAGCCCTTCCGCGACACGATGGCGGCGCTGCTTTTGGGGCTCAACGTCATGGGCGGGATCGCGCTCGTCCTGGCCGATGGAGGCGCCGAGCTGCCGAACCTCGCGATCCTCGCCGCCCTTGCCTGGATGGTCGTGGTCGGTCGCTCAGGAGGCCGCATCATCTTCGACCGCTTTGACCACCACACGTTCCAAGTCGCAGGCCTCGCCCTGATCGTGATCTCTGGCACGGCCAGCATCGTCGCCGGCGTGGCGGCCTGATAGCTCAGGAGCGCTCGAGTACCTCGGCGAGGCGAGGCTCGCCGCATGCGCGCATGACGAGCGCGAGTCGCGCCGCCGCCACGGCGCCGTCCGGGCTCGCGAGCCCCTCCGCGTTAGTCAGGATCTCACCCGCGCGGCCAAATCCGATCGAAGGGCGGCTGGCGAGCATGCGGCCGCTCCAGCGGACCGCGGCGCGCTCGTAGCGGTCGGGGTCCTGGTCGCGGATCAGGAGAAGAATCCGCAGCGCGTCCTCGAGATCGATCCGCTCGCACTCGACTGCTGTGAGTCGGACGAGCTCGAGGTTTCCGCGCTCGATTGCACGGAGGAGTCGGGAGCGGGGAGAGCCTGCAGCGGTCACGAACACATGTTCGCATCCGAGTCAAGGGGCTCATCTTGCCGAGCGCGAGCTGGCGTCCCCGCGTGTGAACGCCGCAATCGTCCTTCCGGTGCCCTATAAGGCCACACTTGGACGACTGGGGCATCGGGGGTCGAGCCTGAGCTAGCTTTCGCATGATGCCTCGCTACGCAGCATTTACGTGCCATCAACGTCGGCGGACGCCAGACGAAGGACACGGCAGCGGCAACGGAGCTCGACTCGAAATAGACACCTCGCGCCCGCTGCGAAGGTTCGATCTCGACCCCGATCGGAGACCCGTCACCCGTGGCAAACGCTGAGGAGCTCTCGCGCCTGTTCGACTCCGTCGTTGGCACGGTCGCGCTGCGTGTGGCCGACCTCGGGCGTCAGCGGAACTTCTATGAAGCAGGCATCGGGCTGGCCACCTCCTCAGAGGAGGACGGAGCAGCGGAACTGAAAGGCGCCGGCGGACTTCCGCTCGTCCGCCTCGACTCGACCATGTCGGCGGGCACAGAGCCCGTTCGGGTGCCGCACACGGGCCTCTTTCACACCGCGTTTCGCTACCCCGACCGAGCCTCGCTCGCGGCGGCGGTCGCCCGCACGTCCCAGGTCGCACGTGAGTTCCAGGGCGCCTCGGATCACGGTGTCTCCGAAGCGGTCTACTTCGCCGACCCCGAGGGCAACGGAATCGAGCTCTACCGCGATCGCCCCTTCGAGGAATGGCCTGAGGCCGAGTCCGGGCGGGTGGGGATGTTCACGGCACCGCTCGATCTGCCGGCCCTGCTCGAGGAGGCTGACGGGGAGGTTCAGCCCGACATCGGCCACATCCACCTGATGACCGCGGACGCGGGGCGGGCGCTCAGCTTCTGGCGAGATGCGGTGGGGATCGAGGAGCGCCAGCGCTTTGGGCCAAGCGCCGTGTTCCTGGCCGAAGGCCTCTATCACCACCACATCGGCGCCAACTCGTGGCATTCGGCAGGCGCGAGTACCGCGCCAGCCGACCGGCCCGGCCTCGACTCGTTCGAACTTCGCCTGCAAAGCGCTCAGGCGGTCGACGCGGCCGCCCACGGGCTCGAGCGATCAGGAGTGACGATCGAGTGCGGCGCGGGCACGATCCGGTTCCGCGATGCGGATCAGAACCTGGTCGTCCTTAGCGACCGGTCAGCGTGAGGTCGGTGCGGCTGGGGCGGTGGCCCCGATCGGGTGGTGGCAAGCCGCGTGCTGGCCGCCGCGGTGCCTGACGAGCTCGGGCTCGACCTCGGAGCAGATCTCGGTCGCGTACGGGCAGCGCGTGTGGAAGCGACAGGCGCTGGGCGGGTTGGCGGGGGAGGGCACGTCGCCCTCCAGGATCCTTTCCTTGCGCTCGCGGTTGGCGCGGGGGTCCGGAATGGGAACGGCTGAGAGAAGCGCCTCGGTGTACGGG
Source organism: uncultured bacterium (assembly GCA_963721645.1). Classification (GTDB taxonomy): domain Bacteria; phylum Actinomycetota; class Thermoleophilia; order Solirubrobacterales; family 70-9; genus JALZKA01. Next base: position 165,479 of record CAVRJK010000002.1, read on the forward strand.
TGAACGGGGTTCGAGTAGACCTCGGCCGCCGGGCCGATCTCGACGATCTTTCCCAGGTACATGACCGCAACGCGGTCGGCGACGTGGCGGACCACGCCCAGGTCGTGGGCTACGAAGACATACGTCAGGTCGAACTCGTCCTGGAGGTCCTCGAGCAGGTTGATGATCTGAGCCTGGATCGAGACGTCGAGCGCGGAGACGGGCTCGTCCGCGATGATCAGCTTGGGCTTGAGCGCCAATGCGCGCGCAATGCCGATCCGCTGGCGCTGCCCGCCGGAGAACTCATGTGGGAACCGGTTGTAGTGCTCGGGCGCGAGGCCAACTCGGTCGAGGAGCTCTTCGACCTCCCTGCGAACGGACTTTCCATCCGACATCCCGTGCAGCTTCAGCGGGCTGCCGACGATCTGGCCGATCCGCTTGCGGGGATTCAGCGAGGCGTAGGGGTCCTGGAAGATCATCTGCATCTCACGCCTCAGCGGCCGGAGCTTCCTGTGCCCGAGTCCTGCGATCTCCTGGCCGTCGAAGCGGACGGAACCCGCGGTCGGCGTCAGGAGCTGGAGGATCGCTCGTGCGAGCGTCGACTTGCCGCAGCCGGACTCGCCGACCAGGCCGAGCGTCTCGCCCCGCTTGATCGAAAACGAGACGCCGTCGACCGCCCGGACGGCGCCGGCGTCCTTGTTGAAGAGGAGCCCGGAGCTGATCGGGAAGTGCTTGACGAGATCCGTGACCTCGAGGAGAGGAGTGGAGGGGTCAGGCACCTTGCCCGTTCCGCTCCGGTCTCCGTCGGAGGTAAAGGCAGTGGAGGGGTCAGGCACCTTGCCCGTTCCGCTCCGGTCTCCGTCGGAGGTAAAGGTGCCAGACCCCATTAGGCCGCCTCGAGTCCAATCTCGCCGCTTTTCATCGTTCGCGTGGTGCGCTTTTTCTCGGCGCCGAGCCAGCACCGGTCGAGGTGAGCGCCGTCGCCTGCCCGGTCTTTCAGATCAGGGTGCTCCATGCACTTGTCGAATGCGTGGGGGCAGCGCGGCCTGAACTTGCAGCCTTCCGGCGGCGATAGGAGAGAGGGCGGCTGGCCTTTGATCTGCGCGAGCCGGTCGGTGCGCTCGCGGTCGAGGCGCATGACCGAGCCCAGGAGTCCCCAGGTGTAGGGGTGCTGAGGGTCGTAGAAGATCTGCTCGAGGGTCCCCGACTCGACGATTTCGCCCGCGTACATGACCTGGATGCGATCGGCCACCTGCGCTACGACCCCCAGGTCGTGCGTGATGAGGATCGTCGCCAGACCACGCTCCTCGTTCAGCTTTCGCAGGAGGCGCATGATCTGTGCCTGGATCGTTACGTCAAGCGCAGTGGTCGGCTCGTCGGCGATCAGGAGGTCAGGTTCGACCGACAGGCCCATTGCGATCATCGCGCGCTGGCGCATGCCGCCCGAGAACTCATGGGGGTAGTTGTCGACGCGCTCCTCGGCACCGGGGATGCCGACTGCCTTCAAGAGCTCGATCGCCCGCGCCCTTGCGTCCTTGTCGGAAACGTCGCCGTGTGCCTGGATCTGTTCGATGATCTGAGCGCCCACCCGGTGTACGGGGTTGAGCGAGCTCATCGGATCCTGGAAGATCATCGCGATCTCGTTGCCGCGCACCTGTTGAAGCTCGGATTCCTCGGCGGCGATCAGATCTGTGCCGCCCAGCATCGCCCGTCCGGTGATCTCGGCGTTGGCCCCGCGGGTCAAGCCCATCAGGCTCATCGCGGTCACGGACTTGCCGCAGCCGGACTCGCCGACGATCGCCAGGATCTCGCCCCGTCGCACTTCGAACGAGACGCCGTCCACGGCCTTGACGGCACCATCCTCGGTCTGGAACCGCACGCGCAGGTCCTCGACTGTGAGCAGGGGGGCGGAGCTCATGTGGACGCCGAGTCCGAATCGAGTCTGATGCGCGGGTCGAGCGCCGCGTAGCCGATGTCCACGAGGGCGTTCACGAAGACGACGAAGAACGCACCGAACATCGTCACCGCCAGGATCGGAGGCACGTCCAGCTGACCGATTGCGTCTGCCGCGTACTGCCCCACGCCTTGCAGGCCGAACACGGTCTCGGTCAGGATGGCCCCGCCGCCGATCACGACGGCGAAATCGAGTCCCCAGAGAGTCACGACAGGGATCATGCTGTTTCGCAATACGTGATGGAGGAGGACGCGCCTCTCCGTAAGCCCCTTGGCCCGGGCGGTGCGGACGTAGTCCTCGTTCAGGGTGTCGAGCACGTTTGAGCGCAGAACCCTCGAGTAGACGCCGATGAACAGGATCGAGAGCGCGGTCCACGGCAAGACCAGGTGGTAGGCCCAATCGACCGGGCTCTCGGTGAACTCGACGTATCCGCCGTTCGGGAAGATGCCCAGCTCGAAGCCCAGGTAATGGTTCATCAGCGCTCCGACCCAGAAAACGGGCATGGAGATACCGATCAGGGCCAGGACGGTCAGCAGGGTGTCGGAAACCTTGCCGGCACGCATGGCCGTATAAAGGCCCAGTCCGACCCCGAAGGCCATCCAGATGAGGGCCGCCCCGATAGCCAGGGAAAGCGTCCGCGGAATCCCCTTGACGATCTCGTCCACCACGTCCAGCTGGGTGAAGTAGGAGATCATGTCCCCCGTGAAGAGCTTCTCCATCGTCACGATGTACTGCTCGTAGACCGGTTCGTCGAAGCCCCACTCCTGCCGGATCTCCTCGATCTGCTCCTCCGTCGGCTGCTTCCCCGCCATGCGAACGGCCGGATCGCCGTTAGGGATGACGTTGAAGATCAGGAAGGTCAGTACCGAGACGGCAAACATCACGAAGACCATCGAGGCGAGGCGGCGTGCGACGAATCTGGCCATGGGCTAGTGGTCGATCCTGACCTTGGCGCGGGGGTCGAGGGCGTCACGGACGCCGTCGCCGAAGACGTTCAGCGCAAGAACCGTCATCACCAGCATCGCGCCGGGCACGATAGCCAGCGTCGGCGCGGTGACGATGCGGTCAACACCATCGTTGATCATCGTGCCCCAGGACGGGTTCGGCGCACGCACGCCCGCGCCGAGGAACGACAGGGCCGCCTCGAGCAGGATCGCGTTGGCGATAAGCAGGGGGAAGAAGACGATGAGGGTTGTGACGACGTTGGGGAGGATCTCCGAGAACATGATCCGGAACGAGCCCATGCCCTGAGCGCGCGCCGCCTCAACAAACTCCTTCTCGCGGAGCGCCAGGACCTGACCGCGGATCGGGCGCGCCAGGTAGGGGATGTATACGACGGCGATGATCATGATCGGGATCGCGAGCGAGTCGCCCTGGATCGTTATCGGGACAAGGCCGAAGGTGAAATCGCCGAAATCGAGGCCGCCCAGTGCCAGAGCGGTGCCCAGCGCGATCCCGAGGAGAATCACGGGAAACGACCAGATCACGTCGAGGAGCCTGGAGATGACCCCGTCGGTCCAGCCGCGGAAGTAGCCGGCGGCGATTCCGAGCGCCACGCCCAAGATGATTGTCCCCAATGCCGCCAGGGCACCGATCAGGAGTGAGTTCCGCCCGCCGTAAAGGAGGCGGACGGCGACGTCGCGACCGGAAGAGTCGGCGCCGAGGAAGTACTCCTTCTCCCAGGTCGGGCCGATCGGAATGCCGTCGAGGCCGACGACCAGCACCTCTTCGCCGTTGTCCGAGACGGTTTCATCAGAAGCCGGCTGGTCGGTCGCAGTGCGGTTGGCGACCTTGTCCGCATACAGGGGGGCGGCTAGACAGATGCCCACCAACACCAGGAAAAGAGCTCCGAAAGCGAGAGCTGTCTTGTTGCGCTTGAGCCTGCGGCCGGCGAGCCGCCACGGGCTCGTCCCCTCAGAGTCCTTTCCGGTCAGCTCAGGAGGAACCTCCAACGAGAGGTCGGTGCCGGCCTCCGCCGTCGCTGCTTGATCGCTTGCTGCCACCTAGGCCGATCGTTTGAGTGCTTTCGCGGGCCGGGCCGAAGAGCGATTGCGCTTCGAGCCGAAACCGAAGGGGGCGCCACTCGGCGCCCCCTTCGTCGGCCTTCGGACTACTCGCCCTCCTTGAGGGCGAAGCTCGTGTAGTCGTTGTTGTACACCGGATGGAATCGCGTCGCCTCGAAATCGATCCGATCCGACACGAACGTCGACAGCTTGCGGTGTCCGTATGGCGCGATCGCCGCAGACTCCACGAGGTACCGGTTCAATTCCTCCCAATCCGAGGTCACGGACTCGAGGTCGGGCTCGGTGAGGAGCTCGTCGATCGTGTCTGTGATCTGCGGGTCATCCACATTGCCGGGGTTCTGATTGTTCGTCGGCTGGATGGTGTCCCCGTCAACCAAGAAGAAGAAGTTGAACGGGTGGGGGAAGTCCTGGAACCAGTTGGTGAAACCGGTCTGGGCTTCCGTCTTTGCATTTCCGATCGTCTGGAAGTAGACGCCGCCGTCCAGGATCTCCGGGGTCGCGTCGAGCCCAATCTCGTTGAGCTGCTCGGCGTATGCCTCGGTGACCTTGTCGGTCGGATCATCGTTGTTTCCGTAGACCGTGACTTCCTCACCGGCGGCGCCGGCGTCCTCGATCATCTGACGTGCCGTTTCGACATCGCCGGCTGCGTTCGGGTCGCCCCACGGGCAGTCGGAGACGTCGAGCGCCTCGTCGTAGCCGGGCATGCCCGGCGGCAGGAACGAGCAGCCGGGTGCGACCTCGCCTGCGAAGAGGCGGGCCAGAGCCGGCTTGTCGATGCCGATGTTGACGGCCTCGCGTACGGCGGGATCGTCAAACGGCGGGGTGTTCTGGTTCATGAAGAAGTAGTACGTGGAGCTTGTCGTGAACTCCTCGTAGCGCTGCTCTTCCGAACCATCCGCTCCTACCTGCTCCACGACCGTCGGCTTGAAGTCGGCCGGAGGCGGATCCTGCATGTAGTCGAGCTCGTTGTTGAGCACGTCCTGCGCCTGAGCCGTCTGGTTCTTTTCGATCACGGTCGTGATCTTGCTGATGTTCCCCTCAGGGATGTCCGGGATATCGAGGTCGGCGAAGCCGTCGACCTTTTCCATCACAAACTGACGGTTCGGCACCGATTCGGTGAGCTCGTACGGGCCGACGCCGGGGGGCGGCGACTCGGTCAGATTCTTGAACTCGGTGTCACCGGGAACGAAGCCGGCGAAGTTCATCGCCATGACGTTCGAGAACGTCGCGTCCGGCTCGACCAGCGTGATCTTGATCTCGCCCGTCTTGTCGTCCGTCTCGATACCCGAGATGTCAGCCTCGTCATCGTCGGACTTCAGGTACTCCTCGGCGCCTTCGATGCCCTGGTAGAACGGCGCGCCGCCCGACTCGAGGGAAAGGATGCGCTGAATCGTGCGCTCCGCGTCGGAGGCCACGACGTCGGTGCCGTCTGAATAGGTGAGCCCGTCACGGAGCTGGAACGTGTACTCCGTGCCATCTTCGGATACCTCCGGGAGGTCCTCCGCAAGGCCGGGGATCAGCTCGGCGCCTGCCGCGCCCTCCTCGTGGGCGTAAGTCAAAAGCGGGGTGTAGACGAGCCACATCGGCTCCCACCCGTTGACGGTGTATGAAAGCGCTGGGTCGAGGTAGTCGGGCTGGGAGGTCTGCGAGATCGTGATCTCGCCGCCTTCCTGCGTCGCGACATCTTCGTCGTCATCACTTCCGCAGGCGGCGAGGCCGAGGCTGCCTCCTGCGATTGCAAGCGACGAAAGCAGGGCGAATCCCCGCCTCCTCGCCGTGGGGGCCAAAGTCCTAAATCTCAAGTCCTACTCCTCTCAATATGCCCCTTTACGGGACACGTGGTGGTACGAGACACTTTGTCGGTTCTTGGAGCTTCGACCCTCTCTCGTCAGTCGAAGCCTGATCCAGGCGCTTACCCCGCACCTGGATCGGGAAAACCTTAGCCCAGTCAGTTGCCGGGCGTCGGATACTGAGTTCTCATCAGCCGGTCCCAGGCACGGTCGGTGACGAGCTTGCGCTGGGCGATCGTGAGCCGTGCGGAAGGCGTCACCGTATACCGGGGCCTCGGGCGGTTCGAGGAGATCGCCTTGTCAACCACTTTTGCGACCGCGTCGGGGCCTCCACCCAGCTTGGCCAAGGGACCCTCGTAGGCGCCCACCGTCATCTTGCCGACGTGATTGTTGAACTTGCCGTACGGGCCCTCGTCGGCCACTCCCTCGTCGAGGGAAGTCGACGCCGCACTCGCGAACTCGGTCGTGATCAGGCCCGGCTCGATCAGGACCACGTTGACGCCGAATCCACGAGTCTCGAACCGCATCGCGTCCGAGATCGCTTCGACCGAGTACTTGGTCGCGTGGTAGATGCCGCCGCCGGGAAAAGTGAGCTTGCCGCCCATCGAGCCGATGTTGACGATCCGCCCCCAGCCCTGTGAGCGCATGCCGGGGAGACACAGTTGGCTCATGCGGATGAGCCCGAAGACGTTGGTTTCGAACTGGCGGCGGATCGAGGCCAGGTCGATGGACTCCACCGCACCCGACTGGCTGTAGCCCGCGTTGTTGACGAGCACGCCGACGGCCCCCTCAGCTTCCGTGACGTGGGCAACTGCAGCCGACATGGACGCCTCGTCAGTCACGTCGAGCGCGAGCGTCTTGCACCCAGCCTTCGCAAGACCCTCCAGCGTCTCGGGCTTTCGGGCGGTCGCGTAGACCGTCCAGCCCTTCTCGGCGAGGTGGCGGGCCGTCTCGGCCCCGATGCCCGTCGAGCAGCCCGTGATCAGGACTGCTTTGGATTGAGTGCTCATGCGCGGGAGCCTATTCCCACGCGGAATCTGTCCCGAGCCCGGCTAGGCCTCTGCCTTGCGCGCCAGGTTCTTCAGGATCAGCTTGGTCATCGGTGCGTAGGTGGCGCGAATGGCCATCTCCATCGGCGCGGGTGCCCGCATTGCGAGGCCGATGGTGGAGCCGCCTTCGTCTCGAGGCTCGACCGTATGTGTGAGCTCGACCAGCCCGACCCTCCATGTCCACGAGCGGCCCGGGCGCTTGGCCGTCACCTCCGCCCACACAGGCGCAACGCCCGCAAGGCGGATGTGCCCGCTTGCGCCCGGCTCGACCTCGGGGCTCCCCAGCCCGTGCGGCGAGCGGATGTGTGGGGCCCACTCCTTCCAGCGCTCCGGCTGTGCGTAGAGGTCCCAAACGCGCTCGGGGGTTGCTCCGGTGTCGACTTCCACTTGAACGGTCACGTGTGGCAGTTAAGCGGGCGGGACCTTCCAGCCGGCGCCGTCTGCCGAAGAGCCGGGTTCGACCACTAGAGTCCGGCCGCGATGCGAGCGGTCACATTTCAGGCCCCGGGTGAGGTGCGGATTGATGAAAAGCCCGATCCCGAACTCGAAGGAGCCGGCGACGCCATCGTGCGGGTAGACGCCTCGGGCGTTTGCGGATCCGATCTTCACATCTACCACGGGCGCGTTGCGATCGAGCCCGGGTTCACGATCGGCCACGAGTACGTGGGCGAGGTGGTGGCGGTCGGCGATGACGTAACGAGCGTCGAGGCGGGCGACCGCGTTCTCGGCACCTACTGCACTGCCTGCGGTGAGTGCTTCTTCTGCCTCGCCGGGAACTTCCACAAATGCGACAACGGGCGCGTTTTTGGCCACGGCAAGCTCCTCGGTGAGCTCCAGGGCGCCCAGGCCGAGCTGCTCTTGGTGCCGACTGCCGACCTGACCTTGCGAAAGGTCCCCGCCGGCATGTCCGACGACGTCGCGCTGTTCGCGGGCGACGTCATGGGCACCGGCTACCACGCCGTCGTCGAGACAGGGATAGGGGCGGGCGACACTGTGGCCGTGCTCGGACTGGGCCCGGTGGGCCTCTGCGCTGTGCAGGCCGCATTCGCGGCCGGTGCGCGGCACGTCATCGCGATCGACACCGTCCAGGATCGCCTCGAGGTCGCCCGCGCATTCGGCGCCGAGCCCGTGCACCTGACTGAAGAAGATCCCAAGGCTGCCGCCAAGGCAGCGACCGAGGGCCGCGGGGTGGACGCGGCGATCGATGCCGTCGGCCACCCGCAGGCCTTCGACCTGGCGTGCCGCCTGACTCGCAAGTGCGGGACCGTTTCGGCGACCGGCGTCTATGCCGAGCGCATGGAGGTCCACATGGGGATCGTCTGGATCAAGGCCCTCACCGTCAAGACCGGGCACGCGAACGTGATCAAGCACGTGGATCCCGTCCTCGAAGCCCTCGCCGAGGGCAAGCTCGATCCCGGTCCGCTGGTCACTCATCACATGAAGCTCGACGATGCGTCAGAGGCATACGAGACGTACGACCGCCGCGAAGCGTTGAAGATCGTCCTCACACCGTGACGATCGGGTCACACACCGGCCGGAGGGGTCAGACCCGGGGCCAGACCCCTTAACCGAGAGCGCGCGAGAGATGCCCGCCGACAAACTTTCGTGGGACGAGTTCGAGGCCGTCGACATGCGCGTCGGGAAAATTCTCGAGGTCCAGGACTTCCCGGAGGCTCGGCGCCCGGCCTGGAAGCTCCGGATCTATTTCGGCTCGGAGATCGGCGAGCGGCGCTCCTCGGCGCAGATCACCAACTACCAGCGCTCCGAACTCGAAGGCCGCCAAATCGTGGCCGTCGTCAACTTCCCGCCAAAGCAGATCGGGCCCTTCATGTCCGAATGCCTGGTTCTGGGCGCGATCAACGGCGATGGTGCGGTGATACTGCTCGAACCCGATTCCGGCGCCGAGCCCGGAGACCGCATCGCCTGAAGCGCCGGAGCTTCGGCTCAGCGCTTGGTCGGAGGTTTGTCGCCGACCTCGAGCGGGTGCGCGAGCTGGATGTGGCCGCGCGCGATTGCCATAAACGGCTTCAACTCCGGCTCGTGCCCCTGAGCGTCGACGCTCGAGATCTCAACGTTCACCAGGGGGATGAAATCGAGGTCACCCCTGTTGAGGAAGTCGGAGAGGCGCGAGCGGTAGCCCTCCTTGGGAAGCGTCAGATCGCCCACGATCCAGTGGCGGTTGGTCTCGAAGACCACGCGTTCGACGCGACTGTCCATAGCCTTCTATCGGGGTTTGGGCCGAGATCCTTGAGCCCCGGGGCCCGTGGGACCCCTACAGCGCGTCGGCCAGTTCGAGCGCGCGCGGAACGAACTCGGCGATCTTCTCTTTCGACGGCCAGCTGCCGGGGGTTTGGCCCTTGATATAGACGCACGCCTTCGTACCGTCGGTGGAGACCCCGTAGCTCCCGGACTGCGCCAACTCGAGTGCCCGGTCCGAAAGCCCCTCGCCGAAACCGGCGATCGTCACGTCTTCGGAGTCGAGCCAGGCGCTCGGGAGTTCACGACCTGTGTCGATCACGATCGCGATGTAGTTCTTCTCCATGTCGACCAGGCTCGAGAACTTGAGCCAGGCCATCTCGCCTTGGCGGTCGGTGCCGGGCAGCGCGCCCGCAATGACGTCGGACGCCGTTCCCGGCATCGGTAGGCGGATGTGGTTGGCGTGAAACTCAGAGGCGTCCTTCGCCGACATGCCGTGGGCATCGGCGAACTCCTGAACACTCGTGTCCAATCCCTCGGCGAACTTCGTGATCATGCGAATCAGCCGGCCGCCCAGAGGTTGCTTGGCGCGGGCCTCGTGCGCAGCGGCCGAGTCTGGGCTGGTGCCGCCCCAGCTGACATCGGCCTCCTCGAGCACCTCGTCGCGGATCCGGCTGCCCGCGCGGCCTCCTGCGCCCGCCAGGAGGTCGAGATGCTCCGAGTCCACCTCGCCGTCAGCGCGGTGCTGGCCGCGGTACTGAGGGCACTCGCAGGTAAAGACTCCGTTGTCGAGGCGAAATCCGAAGTCGACCGGCGTGTTCGAGGCGAGCCAGTCGATGAATGACGGTGGAAACAGCTGGCGAAGCCAAGCGTGGTCCTGGCCTTTTGCAACCTCGACGATGTAGCGACGGTCGAGCTCCACGGACTCGAAGCCACCCACGTCCTCTCGGGGACGGCGGTCATTCGCCCAATAGAACAGCGCAGGCTCGAGCCCTTCCGCGCGGACCGAGAGCATCGGCAGGTACCCGACCGATTCAGGGATGCGGCAGACCATGATCGTGTGCTGCATGGCAACGTTCATCCCGAACGTCTTGCCGTAGACCGCCTGATGGCGCAGCCGCCCGGGCACGCCTCCGGGGAGCTTGCCGGCAACGGACCAGCACGCGTGGCGGATCGGACCCTGCTGCTCGCGAGGCAGGGGCATTCCCGGCCAGATCAGCTCGGGCCTTACGCTCAGGCCGCGCTCAGCCGCGTAGGCCTCGAGCTTTGCCTCGGTTCGCTCCAGTCCTTCGATCGCGGCGGAAGAGTCCACGCCGCGGACACTAAACCCTTGGCGGCCTAGATCGGCGCTGGGTTGGGCGTGGGCGGGACCGGCCCCGGTGGCTCCATCGGCGGCTCGATCGGTGGCTCAGGGTCGGGCTGGGGCGGGAGCGGACTGGGATCGGGCCCAGGGCTTGGCGGTGACGGGTCAGGGGTGGTCGGGCCGCCGGGGCCGGGAGCCGGTGGCGCGGGGGTCTCGAGCGTTGGAGCGGTCGTCGCGTTCATATCCGGCGCTTACCCGCGACCCAGCGCTCTAACGCTTGATGGTCGAACCGATCCAGTCGTCCATCTTCTGCCATTCGGCGTAGAGCCACGCCGCGCGCTCAGCCTCGCCCGCAGGGATGTCCGCGGCCGCTACGCGCCAGAACTTGACGCCGATGACCGTCCCCACCAAGCGGCCCGCCCAGATGTCGGAGATGTACTGAAAGCCGTCGAAGCCGACGTGTCCGCAGAACACGACGTCGGTGTCCGGCATCTCGTTGACCAGGGCAAGCGGGCCACCGAGGCGAGGGGGCAGGACATGCTTCAGGCGATCCGCGAGCGCAGACACCTCGGGTTGGCGCTCGCGGACGATCTCCTGAGCGCGCGCGAGCTTGGCCGGCGTGAATCGCGTCCCCTCTGGATAGATAAGGATTCCCTCGCCGGCGCCGAGATCGTCGGTCAGCCCGAGCAGACGCTCAACCTCGCCCCCGGTGTCTCCGGATCCTCGGCGCACGAAGTTCGTGGGAACCCAACGCCCGCCGATGTCGATCGTGGGGATCATCTGTAGCTCCCGCTTGATCACGTAGCGAAGGCCCAGCCCGTGCGTTCGCGCCACCAGTGAATCGGGGAGCATGTTGTCGATGATCGACGCGTGGCGCATCATGATCGTCACCGGTCCGGGGCCTGCCTGCTCGAGTCCCTCGATCTCGAAGCGCAGCCCAAACAGGACTCGGATCCCGTCCAGATGGCCCCCGGCCCAGCTTGCTCTGAGGCGGTAGAGATGGACGCGGCGGCGGTGCGAGCCGATGCCGAAGGGGCCGCCGGTGAAAATCCAGATGCCAAGGATCGTGACGAGCGCTCGCATCTCGCCCAACAGGAACCACCACAAAAACGCGGTCAAGCGGACACCGACCCAGGGCTTGCGCCGTTTCAGCCAGAGCACGAAGTCAACAACCGCAGCGCCCAGCAAGAGGAGCGGGAGCAAAACGGTGACCAAAACGAAAGCGACCACCTCGAGCGTGATCCCTCGAACCCTCCGAATGATCCTGGAGCCCAGCGGCCCGTCGTCGCGGAACAGCGGCGAAGCGGCGCTTACATTGTCGATCTTCACCGCGCGAACTTACCTGCGGACTCCCCATCTGGGTCATCGGGGTTCTTGACGGTCCGCCTCGGCCCCCATTAGGCTGCGGCCGTCCGTCCAACCAAAGAGGGAGTCCAGATGAAGCACAGGGGGAACCGCAGACTTGCGGGAATAGCTATCGCCGGGGCGCTCGCGTTCGGAGTCGCCGCGTGCGGAGATGACGACGACGAGAGCTCAGACAGCGGCGAGTCCACGACTGAGGAAGCGGTGAGCGCCGAGGAGGTCACGGTCACGGCGACCGAGTACGAGTTCGACCTCTCGGCCACGCCCACGACCGAGACCGCAGAGCTCACCTTCGACAATCAGGGCGAGGAATTCCACGTGATGGTGTTCGCGCTCCTGAGCGAAGGGGTGACCGTCGAAGAAGCGATCGCGGCGCAAGGCGAAAAGGGAACGGCAACGCTGGTCGCAGAGGCCGAAGCCGCCCCCGGCGAATCGACCACCGTCAAGGTCAAGGAGCCGGTCGAGCCCGGAGGCCCCTACGTCCTGCTTTGCCCGATCGAGGGTAAGGATGGCCCCCACTACGAGCTCGGTCAGCTCGAGGAATTCGACATCGAGTAACCGACGCGTCCAGCCGCCGGCTCCAGCGAGGGCCGGCGGCGGGCGCTAGATGCGTTGACCTTGTTCGTGGTTGCCGTCGGCGCCGATCGCGAACACGAAGAGGTCGTTCACGTTGCTCCCCGTCGGCCCGGTCACGATCTGATCCTCCAGGGCGCCCAGCGCTTCGCCCGAGCGATGTTCGGCGACCGCCGCCTCGAGGTCGATGCCTGCCTCCCGTGCACGGCTCAGGGTCAGCCCGTCGACGATGGCCCCCGCAGCTTCCGTTCCGCCGTCGGAGCCGTCCGTGTCGAGGAAGCACGCTGACACGGGACTCGCGTTCCCGAGGACAAGAGCAGCGGCCGCAGCGGCCTCCTGGTTGGGACCCCCGTCGCCGAACCTTCCCCCAGAACCGTCCGCTGCGAGAGTGACCGTCGACTCGCCGCCGCACCCCACGAGTACGCAGGGAGGCGCGACTGGAGAGCCGGTTCGCAAGCACTCGGTGGCCAGGCTCGCCAGATGCCGGCCGACCGAGCTTGCGCTTCCCTGCAGGTCGGTCGAGACGATGTGAGCGCAACAGCCGATTGAGCTCGCCCTGGCTTCCATCGCGTCGCACACCCCCGCGCCATTCACAAGCATCACGGCCTCCGGCCCGTCCGAGAGTTGCGGCGCTCGCGCTTCGTCCCTGGCCAGATGCTCGCGGATGCTCGGCGGCAGGAGATCCCAGAGTCCCCGGTCGTGAAGTACGCCGAGTGCGTCTGAGACGGAGGTTGTGTCCTGAACGCTCGGATCGGAAGCGACGTCGAGGACATCGCCCGCGACATCGGAGACGACGAGGCTCACCAAGCGCGCGGGCGCCACGCGAGCGGCGAGCCGGCCGCCCTTGAACGCGGAGACGTGCTTGCGCACGGTGTTGATCTCGTCGATCGGCGCTCCGGAGCCCAGGAGGAGCTCGTGTAGCCGCACCTTCTCCTGCTGGGTCACCCCGGCAGGCGCAAGGCTTGTGAGTGCCGAGCTGCCGCCCGTGAAGGCAGCGATCACCAGGTCGCTCGAGCTCAGGCCGTCAACGAGCCCCAGAATGCGACGGGCGGCGGCTTCCGAGCGCGGAGTGGGCAGCGGATGGTCGGCTTCAACCGCCTCGACACGCCGTAGTGCGACCCCGTCGTCCAGGTCACGCACCGCGACAACGCCGCCGTCGAGGCGATCGCCGAGTATCTCCTCGAGCGTTTGCGCGATCGCGAGAGTCGCTTTGCCCGAGCCGACCAGAATCAGTTGCGCTTTCGACTCGAGCGCGTATTGACGGCCTGCGATGGCGACACCGGTTGAGGTCGCCGTGACTGCGTTCGCCGTCGCCTGGCGGACGTCACACGCTTCGAGTCCGGCCGAGGCAACCTGCAGGGCGATGGAGCGCAAGCTCGACATCCCACGCGCCTGAAGCTCAGACGAGTTCTGAATGCGCCGGTCCATGCACTGGCAAGATATGGATCAGCAGATCATCCGTCGAGCGGACCGAGGACTGAATGGCCGACATCTCACGTGACCGGATTGCCGAGTTGATGACGCGAGAGGAAGGACGTTTTACCGACGCTCACGCCAGGCCTAGCCGACGGGTTCTGCGAAGAGCGCGATCAGAGCCATCAAGAGCGCCAGGGCCGCGAACCCGGCCCGCGCGGAAACCGAGCGGGCAGTCCGCATAGCCACGATGCACTGGAGGCTGTAATAGGCGGCGAACGCGCGCGAGGCGATCGCGATGATCGTGAAGGTTGGAATCGTCAGGATCATTGCTATCGCAGCGATCCCGCTCAGAACGTAGGCGCGGCTCCCGCGAAGCGACTCTGGAAACTGTCTGTGGAGGTTCTCACGCGCCGCCACCGTGTCGGCGGTCGCAGCGCTGAACTGGCTCAGAGTCGCCGAGATCACCAGAGGAATCACGAGTAATGGGGCTACGCGTTCCGTGATGTCGATCAGAGTCGTGTCGGCCCCATCGGGCGTGCCGAGGCCCATGAGCGGCGTGGCGACCAAGACGAAGCCGACGTAGATGGATGCCGCGACGGCTTGCGCGAGCCGGGAGGCCCAGACCCGAGTTTCTGCATCGAACTCGTCGCCGAGGAAGCGAACGGTCTCGAAACCCTGGACGGTGATGACGATCCCTCCGAGAGTCAGCAGGATCGCGGTGACGCTGGAATCTGGGATCGGCGGCGTCGAGAGACCTTCGCCGAGGAGCTGTCCGCCGCTTTCAACGAGATAAGCGGCGCCGAGGACGGTCGTCAAAACCAGGACCGCGCCAAGGGCGAACCGCTCCATCAGGTCCAGACCGCTGAAGCCGCGAGTTATGCCGACGAGGACGATGAGCGCCGTCGCTCCAGCTGCGATGACGCTGATCGTCGCGTCGGCGCCCGGGGCGACGGAGTCGACGATGTACTCGGCCATGATCCGCAGGTACAGCGCGACCGAGATCACATAAGCGATCGCGATTACGATGTCACTCAGGTCTTCGAGCCGCCGGTTGAACCCGTCGAGATCGTCAGTCTGAGCCAATGGCTCGACCACCCTGATGTTGTGGCGGATTGCCGTGCCCACCATCCACGCGACGGCGGAAACACCGATCGCGCCAAGGACGGCGAGGCCGCCCAGGGTGCGTTCCAAGACGGGAACGATGATCAGAAATCCGCTGCCGAAGATCGAAGCGAGAGGTGTGACCGCGCAGCGCGCGACCGGCTGAAATCCCGGGAGCGAGGACAAGCGCAGCCTCATCTCGTCGAGCGAGGGCTCCGTCTACTTAGGCGCGAGGCGCTTGTAAGTGATGCGGTGGGGGCGATCGGCTGCCGCGCCCAGACGGGCTCGGCGGTTCTCCTCGTAGGCCTCGAGGTTGCCTTCGAACCAGGTCGCTTCAGAGTCGCCCTCGAAGGCGAGGATGTGCGTCGCGACGCGGTCGAGGAACCAGCGGTCGTGGGAGACGACCACTGCACACCCGGCGAATGCAAGGAGCGCCTCCTCGAGCGCGCGCAGGGTGTCCACGTCGAGGTCGTTGGTCGGCTCGTCGAGAAGCAGGAGGTTGCCGCCCGAGCGAAGGAGCTTGGCCAGATGGACACGGTTCCGCTCGCCGCCGGAGAGCGCCCCGACCTTCCGTTGCTGGTCCGATCCCTTGAAGTTGAAGCCGGAGGTGTATGCACGCGAGTTCATCTCCTCGGAGCCGACCTTGATCTGGTCGTAGCCCTCGGAGATCTCCTCCCAGACCGATTTCTCGGCGTCCAGCGAGTCGCGGGACTGATCGACGTATGCGAGCTGCACCGTCTCGCCGAGGCGAAGGGCGCCCGAGTCCGGCTCCTCGTCGCCGACGATCATGCGCAGAAGCGTGGTCTTGCCGGCGCCGTTCGGGCCGATGATGCCGACGATCCCGGCGGGTGGCAACTCGAAGGAGAGGTCCTCGATCAGAAGCTTTTCGCCGTAGCCCTTGGTCAGGCCATCGGCCTCCACGACGACGCCGCCCAGGCGCGGGCCTGCCGGAATGCGGATCTGGACGTTCTCGAGCTTCACCTGCTTGTCCTCGGCCAGAAGCTCCTCGTAGCGCGCCAGGCGCGCCTTCGACTTCTTGCGCCGGCCCTTGGGGTTCTCGCGCACCCACTCGAGCTCCGCGGCAATCGTCTTGGCGCGCGCGGAGTCCACTCGATCCTCGTGCTGCAGACGCTCCTGTTTTTGCTCCAACCAGCTCGAGTAGTTGCCCTTGAAGGGGATGCCGCGGCCGCGGTCGAGCTCCAGGATCCAACCGGCGACGTTGTCCAGGAAGTAGCGATCGTGGGTCACGGCGACGATGGTGCCCTCGTACTCGTCGAGGTGGCGCTCGAGCCAGGCGACTGACTCGGCGTCCAGGTGGTTGGTCGGCTCGTCCAAGAGCAGGAGGTCCGGTGCCTGAAGGAGCAGGCGGCAAAGGGCGACGCGGCGGCGCTCACCGCCCGAGAGCTTGGTCACGTCGGCGTCGCCCGGCGGCACGCGAAGTGCGTCCATCGCGGTCTCGACGACGGTGTCGAGATTCCAAGCATCGGCTGCTTCGATCTCCTCGGACAGGCGAGCGAACTCGTCGGCCGTCTCGTCGGAGTAGTTGGCGGCGACCTCGTTGTAGCGGTCGAGAAGGTCGCGCGTGGCACGGACGCCGTCCTCGACGTTTCCTCGTACGTCCTTCGACTCGTCCAACTCAGGCTCTTGGGAGAGCATTCCGACGGTGGCCGACTTGTGGAGCTGGGCTTCGCCGCGGTACTCCGTGTCCTGCCCGGCCATGATGCGAAGGAGCGTCGACTTACCGGCGCCGTTGGGCCCGAGCACGCCGATCTTCGCGCCGGGGAAGAAGCTGAGGGAGATGTCCTCGATCACCTTCTTGTCCGGCGGATGGGTCCGCGAGACCTTGTACATGGAGTAGATGTATTCGTCAGCCATGAGGCGGCTGAGGGTAGCCACGCCAAGGGCGGGTTAGGATGCGCTCTTCATGGATTCCAGGATCAAGACACTCATCGGCGCAGTCGCGCTTTTTGCGGTCATCATCGTGGTGGTTCTGATCGGCCAGAGCGGAGGCGAGGACGAGTCTGCCGATCCGGCGACCGCCGAGCGCCAGGACAAGCCCGAGGTCGAGATCCCCGAAGGCGGTCCGCCGAACGAGCTTGTGATCGAAGACCTTGAAGAGGGCGAAGGGGACGAAGCCGCAGCAGGCGACATGCTGAGCGTCGACTACGTAGGAGTGCTTTATGACGGCGGCGACGAGTTCGACGCCTCGTTCGGAGGTCCCGCACCTTTCGAGTTCGTGCTCGGCCAGGGCTCAGTCATCCCCGGCTGGGATGAAGGGCTCGAGGGCATGAAGGTCGGTGGCCGTCGCCAACTGGTGATCCCGCCCGAGCAGGCTTACGGCCCGCAGGGCCAGCCACCGGATATCCCGCCGGACTCGACGCTCGTCTTCGTGATCGACTTGCTCGCGATCAACTGACCCCGGATACCGCGGACAGCCACGATCTGATCCGCGTCCACGGCGCGCGGGTCAACAACCTCAAGGACATAAGCGTCGAAATCCCGAAGCGCCGGCTCACGGCGTTCACGGGCGTCTCCGGCTCGGGTAAGAGCTCGCTGGTATTCGGAACGATCGCCGCCGAGTCGCAGAGACTGATCAACGAGACCTACAGCGCGTTCCTCCAGGGGTTCATGCCGACTGTCGCGCGGCCCGATGTGGACCTGCTCGACGGGCTCACGACGGCGATCCTCGTCGACCAGGAGCGGATGGGTGCGGACCCCCGCTCCACCGTCGGAACCGCGACCGACGCCAACGCGATGCTCCGCATCCTTTTCAGCAGGCTCGGAAAGCCGCACATCGGTTCCCCCCAGGCGTTCTCGTTCAACGTCGCCTCGGTATCGGCGAGCGGGGGGATCACCATCAAGCGTGGCGACAAGACCGAGACGAAGGCGGCGTCGTATTCACGGACCGGCGGTATGTGCGAGCGCTGTGAAGGGCGGGGCGCGGTCACGGACTTCGATCTCTCCGCGCTCTACGACGAGGAGAAGTCGCTAAACGAAGGTGCGATCACCATCCCGGGTTACAGCATGGAGGGCTGGTACGGGCGCATCTATCGCGGCTGCGGCTTCTTCGACCCCGACAAGCCGATCAAGAAGTTCAACAAGAAGGAGCTCCGCGACCTGCTTCACAAGGAGCCGACAAAGATCAAGGTCGAGGGCATAAATCTGACCTACTCGGGTCTGATCCCCCAGGTCCAGAAGTCCTTTCTGGCCAAGGACCGCGACGCGATGCAACCGCACATCGGTGCGTTCGTGGACCGCGCAGTGACGTTTACGACCTGTCCCGAATGCGACGGCACGAGGCTCTCGGAATCGGCGCGGTCGTCGAAGATCGCAAAGCTGAGCATCGCCGACGCATGCTCGATGGAGATCCGCGACCTCGCCGAGTGGGTGCGGGGCCTCAGCGCGAAATCCGTCGCACCGCTCCTCGAAGCGCTGGGGGAGACCCTGGACTCGTTCGTCGAAATCGGTCTCGGCTATCTCTCTTTGGATCGCTCCTCAGGCAGTCTCTCCGGCGGCGAGGCCCAGCGCACAAAGATGATCCGCCATCTGGGATCGTCGCTCACCGACGTCACCTACGTGTTCGACGAGCCCACCGTCGGCTTGCACCCCCACGACATCCAGCGGATGAACGACCTGCTCCTTCGGCTGCGCGACAAGGGCAACACGGTGCTCGTCGTCGAGCACGAGCCCGAGACCATCGCCATCGCCGATCGCGTTGTGGACCTCGGCCCGCGCGCGGGCGCCGAGGGCGGGGAGGTGGTGTACGAGGGGACCGTCGAGGGCCTTCGCTCCAGCGGCACGCTCACGGGCAAGCACCTCGACGACCGCGCCTCGGTCAAGCCCTCGGTGCGCGAATCCACGGAGGCCCTTGAAGTGCGAGGCGCAAACGCCAACAACCTGAAAGACGTGGACGTGGACATCCCGCTCGGCATCCTTGTGGCGGTCACGGGCGTGGCCGGGTCCGGCAAGAGCTCCCTGATTCAGGGATCGGTGTCCGATCGGGACGGGGTGGTGACCGTCGATCAGGGCTCGATCAGGGGCTCTCGAAGGTCGAACCCGGCGACCTATACCAAGCTGCTCGACCCGATCCGCAAGGCGTTCGCAAAGGCCAACGGCGTAAAGCCTGCGCTGTTCTCCGCGAACTCCGAAGGCGCCTGTCCCACCTGCAACGGTGCGGGCGTTATCTACACCGACCTGGCGATGATGGCCGGCGTCGCCTCGACGTGCGAGGAGTGCGAGGGAAAGCGCTTTCAGGCAGCTGTGCTGGAGTACAAGTTCGGCGGCCGAGATATCGCCGAGGTCTTGGCGATGCCGGTCGCCGAGGCCCAGGAGTTCTTCGGCAGCGGCGCTTCGGAGACTCCGGCCGCGCACAAGATCCTCACCCGCCTTTCAGACGTCGGACTCGCGTATCTCACGATCGGGCAGCCGCTGACGACTCTGTCGGGAGGCGAGCGCCAGCGCTTGAAATTGGCCACCAACATGGCGGGGAAGGGAGACACCTACGTCCTCGACGAGCCGACCACGGGCCTTCACCTCGCTGACGTCGAGCAACTCCTCAGCCTGCTCGATCAGCTCGTCGACTCCGGCAAGTCGGTGATCGTGATCGAGCACGATCAGGCGGTCATGGCCCATGCCGACTGGATCATCGACCTGGGCCCCGGCGCCGGCCAGGACGGCGGCAAGGTCGTCTTCGAGGGAACGCCCGCCGACCTCGTGGCCGACGGGTCAACCCTCACCGGCGAGCACCTCGCCGCTTACGTCGCCTGAAGCGCCGCTAGTTCCCGTTGATCGCGAAGATGTTCCCGTCCGGGTCCTTGAACCAAGCTGCCTTGAAGCCGGGTCCCTCGAACACGCCCTCGTCGTCGGTCGTGACTCCGCTCGCGTCCTCGTAGCGCTCGAACTCCACTCCGCGCTGCGCCAGTAACGTGCGAACCGCTTCGAAGTCCGAGACGTCCCAGCCGGCCAGGGTCGCTTTGTTCGTTCCGGCGTGATCAGAGACGTATACGAAGAGGCCGGTCCCCTCGCCGCACGGATAGGTGGCCATCTCGTCGCTTTGCTGATCCGGCTCCAGGCCGAGCAGGCCCTCGTAGAAGTCCCTCGCTCTCGCCATGTCGGACACCGCGACTGCCGTTCCGACCTTGCTGTCCTTGAGGCTCATCTTCGCTCCTTTGGTCTCGCTGTCCGTTTGACCATACCCCATTTAGTCCTAAAAACTAACTGCAACTTGAATATTTAGGATCAGGAGGTAGCCTATGAGGCGATGGCAACCAAGAAGCGCACCTACAACGACCTCTGCGGGCTCTCGCACGCGCTTGAGCTCGTGGGCGAGCGATGGGCCATCCTGGTGCTCCGCGAGCTGAGCTACGGCCCCAAACGCTTCACGGATATCCGCGCCGGCCTCCCCGGCGCGAGCCCGAATGTCCTCTCCCAGCGCCTTCGCGAACTGGAGGCTCACGGCATCGTCGGTCGCCGGACCCTGGCGCCCCCAGCCGCTTCGAAGGTATATGAGCTGACCGACTGGGGACGCGAGTTGGAGCCGACACTGCGTACGCTCGGGAACTGGGCTGCGCGTTCCCCGTATTTCCCGGACACCGGTCACTTCAGCTCGTCGTCGCTGGCGATGAATCTGGAAACCATGTTCCTGCCGGCAAGGGCCGGCGCCACCAATCTGGTCCTGGGACTGCGCTTGGGTGACGAATCGTTCCGTCTTGAGATCAAGGACCAGACGCTCCACCTGGAGCGCGGCGAGGCCGAGGATGCCGACGCCGTGATCGACACCGACCCGATGACCCTCCTGGGAGTGCTCTACCACGGAGCCGAGTTGGGCGCGGCCGAAGCTGCGGGCACGCTGACCATCGAGGGGGATCGCGACGTAGTCGCGAAGCTCCCTCCGCTGTTCGAGCTGCCGGACCCGGTTGAAGTGAAGGCGCCCGCATGAGCGGCTCGCAAACGCTTGCGATCGAGGCGCAAGGCCTCGTCAAGTCGTTCGGCGAGACCAAGGCGGTGGACGGCATCGACCTCTCGGTGAGGAAGGGGGCCGTCTACGGAATCCTTGGCCCCAACGGGGCCGGCAAGACGACGACGATCCGGATGCTCGCGACCCTGCTCCGCCCGGACGGCGGCACCGCGCGGGTCCTGGGACACGACGTCGTCACTGAGGCCGATGCGGTGCGGAGCGTCGTAAGCCTCACGGGCCAGCTCGCCTCGGTGGACGAGGACCTGACGGGCCGCGAGAACCTGATCCTGATCGGGCGCCTCCTGGGGCTCAAACGCCTGGGCGCCAAGTCTCGGGCCGACGACCTGCTTGACGCATTTGGGCTGGTCGAAGCCGCGGGACGCCTTGTGAAGAATTACTCGGGCGGCATGCGCAGAAGGCTCGACCTCGCAGCGAGCATTGTCGTCACGCCGGAGCTGATGTTCCTGGACGAGCCGACGACAGGTTTGGACCCGCGCTCCCGAAACCAGGTCTGGGGCATCGTCAGGGCGCTTGCCGAGGAGGGCACGACGATCCTCTTGTGCACTCAGTACCTCGACGAGGCCGATCAGCTCGCGGAAGGGATCGCCGTGATCGACCACGGCACCGTCATCGCCGAGGGCACCCCTTCCCAGCTCAAGGCGTCCGTTGGCTCGGGCACGCTCCACGTCCGGTTGCTCGAGCCGGCCCAGCGGCCCGCGGCGGCAGAGATCCTCGATCGCGAACTCGGCACCGTGAAGCTCGAAGCGGACCCCGCCGGGCTTTCGGTCGCCTGCGACGAGGCCGATCGCGGTGCCGAGGCAGTCGCCGAACTTGCGCGGCGTGGCGTGGCGGTAGCCGGATTCACGCTCGGGCAGCCGAGCCTGGACGAGGTTTTCCTGGCCTTGACGGGGCGACCTGTGGAGGACGAGTCGAGCGCGGAGGAGGTCGAGGCGGCATGAGCGAGACACGCACCGGCGCCGTACCGGCCGACGGCGTCGAGGAACAAGCGATCCGCAAGGCTCTGTCGTCGACCCCGAGGCCTGCCCGCCCGAGCCCGGTTTCGGCTGTGCTCACCTTCGGCTGGCGAGGGATTCTGAAGATCAAGCACGTTCCCGAGCAGCTGATCGACGCGACGATGACACCGGTCCTCTTCACGCTGATGTTCACCTACATGTACGGAGGTGCGATCTCGGGATCGACCTCCGAGTACCTCACCTTCATCCTCCCCGGAATCCTGATGATGTCGGTGGTCTTCACGACCGTCTACTCGGGCGTCGCGCTCAATACCGACCTCACCAAGGGCGTGGTAGACAGGTTCCGCTCATTGCCGATCTGGCGGCCCGCTCCGTTGGTGGGCTCCGTCGTCGGCGACAGCGTTCGCTACCTCGTGGCTGGAACTGTCGTCGTCATCGTCGGCGCGGTGCTCGGGTATCGCCCCGACGGCGGCTGGGACGGCGTCCTCGCCGCGCTGCTTCTGACAATCGTCTTCTCGTTCGCGCTCGCGTGGGTCTTCACCACGCTCGGGCTCATCATGCGCTCCCCGAACGCCGTCATGAACACGGGTTTCATGGCGCTGTTCCCGCTTACCTTCCTCTCGAACGCGTTCGTTCCGCCCGAGACGCTGCCGCGCGGCCTCGAAGCGTTCGTCGAGGTCAACCCGATCTCATGGGTCGTAACCGCCAACCGCGGGCTGATGAACGGCACGGCCGAGGCCGGGGACGTGCTTTTGGTGCTGGCGACCGCGGTGGTTCTGACCGCTGTGTTTGTGCCGCTTACCTCTCGCCTCTACCGCAAGAAGTAGGCGAGTCGCCTACGCGCGGAACGTCCTGCCCAAGAAGGGCAGCAGAACCGGATGTGGAGCCCAGCGGCTCGAGTGCATGAAGACCCTTACCGCACGTGGCCCGGGTACGACCATCCTCCGTCCGGCATCCAGCGCACGCAGCGAGTCTCGGGCGCACCGCTCCGCGCTGATGTGGACGAACTTGGGGAAGAAGTTCTCAACGGGGTGGGGCCCCGAGACCTCGAAGAACTCGGTCTCGACCGGGCCGGGGCAGGCTGCTGTAACCGCGACGCCGCTGTGGCGGAGCTCTTCGTGAAGCGCCTCGGAGAACGACACCGCCCACGCTTTCGCGGCCCCGTACCCGGCCGTCTGGGGGAGCGGCTGAAAGCCGGAGGACGATGCGATCGTCAGGATCGCGCCCCGGCCCCGCTTCGCCATCAGGGGCGAGAAGCGGCCGGTCAGATCCAGGACGGCCTCGCACAGGATGCGAAGCTGCGCGAGCTCGGACTCGACCTCCTGCTCGACGAAGGGTCCCGCGGTACCGAAGCCGGCGTTGTTCACGAGCACGTCGATTTCGAGGCCGAGCTCTTGGATCCGGGCGGGCAACGCTCTTCGCGCCTCAGGGTCGGTCAGGTCGCACGCCATGGGGGTGGCCCGGGCCCCCTGGGCCGCTTCGATCTTGGCTTGGAGCTCACGCAACCGGTCCTCGCGGCGCGCGACGAGCAGGACGTGGTGCCCACGCGTCGCTAGCTCGGTGGCGATGGCCGCACCGATGCCGGAGCTCGCGCCTGTGACGAGCGCAGCCGTGTCGGCGGTCGGCGCTGGAATGGCTCCCATCCGGGCAGGCTACCTTCCAACGCCATTCTTCGACTGGCTGCTCGAGGCCCTGCGGAAAGCCGCGCCAGATGCCGCAGGGACACGGTGGTCGAGACAGGTGTTTTCAAAATCCGCTTAGGATGCGGCGCATGCTGAAACGCGCCGTCATCCTCACGCTCGCCGTCATGCCGATTTTGGCCCCCGCCGTCTCGGCGGAACGCGCAGGGGGTGGGTCGCCGAAGCTCGTGCAGCTCAGCTATAGCGAGGAGCCCGGCGCTCAGGGCCACGACCAGACTCTCGGCGCCTACGTGAAGAACGCTGACGCGGTCAAGTTCGCGACCGGCTTCGATGGCGAAAAGGCGCGTGCCGGTGGAAAGTACCGCGACTCTGTCACCGACACCGACATCAATCACCCCGAGGCCAAGCACCCGTGGGTCCCCGCTACCGGCGACGGTCACAGGGTCGTCGCGCTCGTTCATGACTCGCTCGAGGCGAATGGAAGAGCCACGGTCCGGCTGCGCTTGAAGAACGGCGGCGACGTGAGGAAGCAGAAGGTCGTGATCGAGCTGTCGGAGTGCAGCCAGGATCCGCCGCTCTATCCCGTCACCTGCGAAGTCAAGCCATGAGCCGCACCGAGAGGTGACGCTTCAGAGGCTGGACAACGTCCTCATCGTCGTCAACGATCTCGAGGGCGTAAAGGCGTTCTTTTCCGAGCTCGGGATGGAACTCGAAGCCGAGACGACGGTCGAGGGGCCCTGGGTAGACAGCTCTGTCGGGCTCGAGGACGTCCGGGCCGACATCGCCATGATGCGGACTCCGGACGGCAACAGCCGGATTGAGCTGTCGAAGTTCCACAGGCCGGCGGCAGTAAGGGCCGAGCCGGAAAGCGCGCCGGCGAACGCTTTGGGTATTCGCCGAATCATGTTCGCCGTCGACGACATCGACGAAGTCGTGGCCCGGCTGAGCCGCCACGGCGCTGAGCTTGTCGGCGAGATCGCTCAGTACCAGGACATTTACCGGCTTTGCTACATGCGTGGTCCTGAGGGCATCATGATCGGGTTGGCCGAGAAGCTCGGCTGAGATCCCGCAGTCGCTCCTGCCTACACGAGTTCGACGCGCCGGCCAGCCTCATCTGGGAGGCCTGGACCAACCCGGAGCACCGTGACATGCACATCGAGTCCGGCATGGAAGGCGGGATGCAGGAGTCGATGGACGCGCTCGAACAGGTGGCCGTCTCACTGAAGTAGTCATCGGCGGATCGAGGCCCGCGAGCCGGACTACGGGTCGCGAGTGATGGATGCAACCGTGCGGGCAGCGGCCATCATGTCGCTTTCAAGCATGACGGCGCCCAGTCGGGCTGCGATGCCCGCGTCGGCGCCGGAACCGGCAATCGCGAGGCGGGTTTCGGCGCCCAGCGAGCGCAGCGATTCGGCGGCGTCTTCGAACGGACCAGGTGCCAGTGCGGCGAGTACCAAGACGTCGGGTTGGGTTGCGGCCAGGGTTCCGGGCAGTTCGTCTGCCGGTGTGTCTTGGCCGATGTAGACGATGCGCCAGCCCTGGCGCCAGAGAATCAGGCCAAAGCTGATGAGGCCGATGTCGTGCTGCTCGCCGGAGGGGCACGCCAGAACGGCCGTGCGGCCTGACCCCGCAGACCACCCGCGAGCGAGCGCCAGCAGTCTGGCCCGAAGGAGGGTCGAGGCGAAGTGCTCTTGGGCGACGCTGATTTCCCCACGCTCCCAGCCGTGTCCGATTTCTCTCAGGCAGGGAATGATCGTGCGCATCAAGACCTCCTCGAGAGAGTTGAGGGCGAAAACGCGATCGAGTGTTTCGTGTACCGCGCTCTCGTCCAACGATGCCAACTGATCGCGGAGCTCCAAGGCCGATCCGTCGGCTCCGGGTTTTGCTGAGACCCGATCAACGTGCACGGGGGATTCCTCGGCCAATGCCAGCTGCGCCGCTTCGGCCGCGGCAAGGCCACGGGCAAGGTGGCCCTTCATGGCCCAGACGCGAGCGACATCCGCAAGTGAGTACAGGCGGAAGTTTCCCCCGGACCGACGCGGCTTGAGAAGCCCGTAGCGCTTCTCCCAGGCGCGAAGAAGCGCGGGTTCTACCTCCACGCGGCGGCTGAGTTCACCGATTCGGAGCTGGGGGTCGGTCTCGGGCATAGACAGAATGTAGACAGTCCCTGCTTTTTCTGCCTTGAGACGTCGATGGTTACGGCTAGAAGGGTGTGCTAGTCTCGACAAAAGCTAGACAGAACTTAGACAACAAGGGGAGACACCGGAATGGAATTCACACAAGCTGAGCACCGCCGCGAGGAGAAGAGCGATGAGGCTCTTTGGGCGGCGGTACAGCAAGGCAATGAGGTCGCGTTCGAGCACTTCGTCACGCGGCACCGGCCGCTCGCTCTTCGGATAGCCGGCAGAGTCTGCGGGGTCCATGCAGAGGATGCGGTGCAAACCGCCTTCCTTGCTGCCTGGCGAAGTCGCATGACTTTCAACCCCGCCAAGGGAAGTGCAAAGGCGTGGGTGATGACGGTGGTGCGTAACCGCGCGGTTGACATGTTTCGATCGGCGAGCCGGCACCCTGAGAAGG
Organism: uncultured bacterium; assembly: GCA_963721645.1. Taxonomy (GTDB): domain Bacteria; phylum Actinomycetota; class Thermoleophilia; order Solirubrobacterales; family 70-9; genus JALZKA01. The sequence continues at coordinate 191,373 of CAVRJK010000002.1, forward strand.
TCGAGCCCGACACGACCTGTCAGCTGGAGGATTCCGTCAGGACGGACGTGGTGGTGGAGCAGCGCGAGACCGCAAAGAATCTCCATGCAGCGATGGCGAAGCTCCCCGAAAGCCAGCGCACGGTGTTGGCTTTGGGGTACTTCTCCGAGCTCAGTCAGTCAGAGATTGCACACAGGCTCGGGGTACCCCTGGGGACGGTAAAGGGCCGGACCCGGCTGGGCCTCACAAAGCTGGCGGGCGCCGCGTTCTGACAGCATTGCCATGCCCACAGAGCACTACAGCTAGGCAGTCAAACGGACTTGGACGTGGCTGGTTCGAACCAGCGACGTCCGCGCTGTGAAGCGGTGGTGCCCCAGGCACGGATATCCATGAATCGCAGGTCGAAGCGCCTGCGGATGTGCGCGCAGTCACCTTCACCCCAGTGCAGGCGCCGAGAGTCGCGCTAGCGGTTGATCACCACCGAGACGTCGTCGTCGCCTCGGTTCGCGATCCCGAGATCCTGTCTGCCGTCACGATTGAACCTGCCGGTTACGACCGTGTTGGGTTGCGCTCCGACCGGAAGGTCTTTTGGGGACTTGAAGGTGCCGTTGGCTCTCCCCGTCAGAATCGAGACGTTGGCGTCGTTTTCGTTCGCCACCGCGAGGTCCTGGATTCCATCTCGATTGAAGTCGCTGGCAACGACCGAGACGGGATCGTTCCCGGCCGGGTAGTCGACCTTGGGCTTGAAGGAGCCGTTCGGCCGGCCTCTTAGAATCGAGACTTCGCCGCCGGCGACCGCGAGATCGCGGATCCCGTCACGGTTGAAGTCGGAAACAGCGATCGAGAAGGCGTCGCTCGCAACCGGGTAGTCGTTGTTCGGCTTGAAGCTGCCGTCAGCCTTCCCGAGCAGGATCGAGACGTCGGCGCTGAAGGAGTTTGCCGTCGCGAGATCCTGCCTTCCGTCGCGGTTGAAGTCTGAGACCGCGACCAGTTCCGGGTCGCCCCCGACCGGGTAGTCGATTTTGGGCTTGAAGGTGCCGTTGGCCCTTCCTTCCAGGACGGAGACGCTGTCGTCGATGGTGCTGGCAACCGCGAGGTCACGCCTGCCGTTGCGATCGAAGTCGCCGACCGCGACCGACGTCGGGTTGTTGCCGACCTCATAGTCGGCCCGCCCCAAGAAGGTGCCGTTTGCCGCCCCCGGCAAGATGGAAACCTGGTCGTCCGCCTCATTGGTCACCGCCAGGTCGCGCCGACCATCGCCGTTGAAGTCGCCGGACACTATTGCGCTCGGATCGACCCCCACCTGATAGTCCACCCTGTCCTTGAAGGTGCCGTTCCGTCTCCCCTTCAGGATCGAGACATTATTGTCGTCCATGTTGGCCACCGCCAGGTCGAGCTTGCCGTCACGATCGAAATCTGAGACCGCAATCGACGACGGGCCGTCTCCGACCGGGTAATCCGCCGCGGGGTCGAACGTGGCGAGGGCCACCGGAACTAAAACGATTGGGAAGCTCGCCGCTACGGCCAGAGCCAGCCGTACGCGGTCACTCATCGCCCTCGGATTGGCTCCCCCTGGCATGGCCTCAATGAGAGTAGTGCGCCACCAGCCGATCTGTCAACGTTCGGTGTTCCCGTCGGCCGGTCGAGCGTCGACCGGCGCCGCCCGGAAGACGCGAGGCGGCGCGGCCGGGTTGAGCTGTTAGTTCTCTCCTCTTGCCCGAGTCATGGCCGGCTCCGTAGTGCCTCCACCGATGGGCGCGGCGGGTTTCGAACCTGCGACCTCTCGCGTGTGAAGCGAGCGCTCTCCCACTGAGCTACGCGCCCTGGGACGATGATTCTAGGGCGGGTTATAAGCAGGCCTCCGGGCTGTCCGGAATATCGGATGACGTGGCGCGGTTGTCGAAGTTGTAGCTGCCTCCGAGGTTTCGAACCCCTCCCATTCCGTCCACGCAACGGCGCTCACCCTGTCCATCGCGCTTGTCGTAGATGAAGATCGTCAGATCCACCCGGTTCTTGATCGATGACGTCTTGTTATTGATCCGGTTCCCGATCTTGTTGCTGATGCCGGGACCGTCGACGACGACTCGTTTCCCCTTGAAGCCTTTCTTCGTCCACACGCAGACAGAATCGCTGGGGCAGGACTTCTTCGGCTTGCTCTTCGCTGCTTCGCCCGCGGCCGGCGATAGCGCGACGACGGCCAACGCGGTGATGATCAGTGCCTTCTTCACGATTGGACTCTCCTGTTCGATTACTGGATCGACTCGAGCTTCTCAGCATCCCATCGGCTTGTCATGGGGGGTAGCTACTCATCTTTTGTCCGGTGTATTCGGCGAGCTCCGTTTAAGTGTCCTCGCTTTTGGTAATACTCGCCCTAATGGCTATTGGCACTTCGCTCTTCCTGATCGCAACCGGCGCAATCCTGCGATTCGCAGTGAACGACTCGATCGAGCAGGTCGATCTCACAACGGTTGGACTGATTCTCATGGTCATCGGGATCATTGGTCTCGTGATCGGGCTCTTCTTGATGAGCCGCACGCAACGACCGGGAACGGTCGTCACGCGCGAAACGCGCGACCCGCGCGACCCCCGCTACTAGGACTCGGCTGCGTCAGCCAAGCTCGGAGCCGGAATCCGGGTTCAGGCCGTGGTGTTCTGCTCTGAGTCCGCCCGCGAGTCGAGGTCGCGGATGAGGTCCTGAGCCTTCGCGTCCTTGACCATCCAGGAGTCGATGAGCGGGTTCACGATTCCGCGCATCGTGCTGTAGGCGGCCCAGCGCCGCGGTGTGATGATCCGCGGTTTGCGCGCCTCGATACCGCGCACCACCGTCTCGCCCGCCTCGGCAGGTGAAAGCCTTTTCAAGAGCGCGCTCGGCACAAGCTCCTTCAGCTTGTCGTTTGCCCGGTCGCCGTCGAGCGCCTGATGCACCATCGGCGTGTCGATGAAGCCGAAGTAGGCGACGCTCGCGCCGGCGCCGTGCGGTGCGAGCTCGACCCGCAGTGCACGGCCGAGCTGCTCGACACCTGCCTTCGCCATCGCGTACGGGGCTTGGCCGGCGCCGTTGACGAAGGCGTAGACCGAGGCCGTAACGACGATGTGCCCCCGGTTGGCCACGATCTCGGGCAGGGCAGCGAGTGCCGTGTTGTAGACGCCGTTCAGGTTCACGGCCAGGACGCGGTCGCCCATCTCATTCGACATCGCGCGGACCGTCGCTGCCGTTTGCGCGATGCCGGCGTTCGCGATGACGACGTCGACGCCGCCGCATTCCTTGGCGACGGTCGCCACGACCCCTTGCATCGCGCCGGGATCCGTAACGTCCGCGGCAAGCCCGAACGACTCGGCCGAGACCTCGGCGGCCGCGGCCTCGCTCGCCCCCTGGTCGAGATCGACGATCACGACGCGGGCGCCGCGCCTTGCAAGTGCCTGCGAACAGCCCAGGCCAATGCCTCTCGCGCCGCCGGTGACGATCGCGGTCTTGCCCTGCAGGTTGAATGTTTCGCTCATATCCGGAACCTACTGGTGGCGCGGCTTCAAGCGCCGCCGCCCGGCAACGCGTATGATCACTGGCGGACCGTGCTAGGTGGGGCGCTAGCGGTGCCTTGTCACCCGCAATCCGCTCTAGCGGGGCTGAACGCTCGCTCAAGGACAGTGGCCTCTCGAGGCCAGTACGTCGAGGGTGGCGTTGATGGTCAGGTCCCGCGCGATGCGCGCCCGTGAATCAGGTCAGGTCCGGAAGGAAGCAGCCTTAAGCGGTAGCGAGTAAGCGACGCGGATTGTCCTGACCGGAGCCAGCCACAACGGGAACGCTCGGGAAACCGCCTTCGAAGGCGGGCCCGCACGGTCCATGCCCGAAATCAGCCGTCGACGCCGCCGGTTTCGGGATGAACCGGGGCGAGCTCGGCCGGGCTTGCGCTGCGGGACGAGATTCCGCCTCCGCCCCCGCCGTCGCCATTGCCGCTTCCACCCTTGCCACCGCCGCCACTCTTGCCGGAGCCCCCCGCCTTGGGGCACTTGACCGAGTACATGGTCCTGGCGGGCTTACCGAACTTGGCGCCGGTGTGGTTGTAGGAGAGGTGAAGGTGGTGGCCGCGCCCGTGATTCGCGTCGCCGTTGTAGCCGACCCAGCGGAAGGGGGAGCGAGGCTGGTTCTGGGAGGGCTCAGCCCACTTGGCCAGCTTGTCGATGTCGTTCCAATCGCCGCCTTCCGCGGTGTTTGGGACGATGTCTAGGGCGAGGCCCCGGGGGTGCTCGCCGTTCGCGGAGTGAACGGGATCCGTCGAGTAGCCATCGGTGATGAAGATCTTGTACTTGCGCCGAAGGAACTTGATGTCCTGCAGGAGGCGGCGGTCAATCTTCTCGCCCGGGAAGCCCGGGACGTCCACGAACTTTCCTCCGCCCGTCGTCTGGCAGACCTTGCCACCGAGATCGACACTCTGCATGCGTGCGTCCGATGCAGCGGGCGCAAACCCGGCCAGTGCCGCGAGGACAATTACTGCGATTGATGCATTCTGTTTCACACGTCGAGCATCGGGCCGATAATCCTTCCTCTGAAATAGTCCGGAGCGTGGGCTGCAAGATCCGTTGCAGAGCAGCCTCTAAACGGCTTGAAACTGGGCTAAACAGGCTTTTCTGCACCGTCCGATTCGCTGGACGGATGGCCTATCAAGGTCCGCTACCGAGCCAGCGGAGACTTCCAAAAGCTCGTCCTCTTGCGCGCTCCCGGCCAGTTCAGCTCGAGATGGATGTGGTCTACATGCGCCTGGGTCGGGTCCAGGTTGTTCTTCTTCTTGCCGTTCTCGTTGAAGCAATACGAGTACTTCCCGAGCCCGGTGCTGCCCGCCCACCATGTCTTGCAGTCGAAGATGATCCCCTGGATGCCCATCCGCCTGGCGAGCGCGGTCTCGTTGCCGCTGCGGTCACGCTCGATCAGGGTCTTGATCAGGTTCATTGCGGCGCGCTCCTCGCTGGGGTTCCGGGCATCGAGGTGCCAGTCGATCGCTCGACCCTCGGCGTGAAGGCTGAACTTGCCGCCGCCCCAGCTCTCGCAGCGCATGATCCCCCAGGTCTGACCGCGCACGTTGTCTTTGAGCCAGCGCTCGAAGGCGAGCATTCCCTTCGGAGGCCTGTCGCGGCAACCGCGACCGCCGTCGTAGCGCGGATCCTCGATCGGCTTGTCGATCAAGCTCTTGTGGTTGGCCGGGTTTGTCCTCAAACGGGCCGTGGCGACAGCCCCCAGGCACAGACAAAGGGCCCCCACCGCAACGAGGCTGAGCACTCCCCGTGCGCTCAATCGATCCATATATAGAGCTTCGGCAGCCCCGCCTGAAGCTTGAATACACTCGAACCAGTGTCCGCCCAGCCGTCCCTTTATCGCCGCCATCGCCCTCTGAGCTTCGATCAGGTGGTCGGGCAAGAGCACGTCGTGAGGACGCTTTCCAATGCGATCGAGCGCGATCGCGTGCATCACGCCTATCTCTTCGTGGGGTCGCGCGGGACGGGCAAGACGTCGATTGCAAAGATCCTGGCCCGCTCTTTGAACTGCGTGAACGGCCCGACGCTGGAGCCGTGTGGGACATGCGAGGCATGCACTTCGATCGCGTCAGGCACTTCGATGGACGTGATCGAGATGGACGCCGCGTCCAACCGCTCCGTTGACGACATCCGCGAGCTTCGTGAGCGGGTCGGATTCGCGCCGGCTGCCGGGAAGTGGAAGGTCTACATCCTCGACGAGGCGCACATGCTCACGCGTGAGGCGTGGAACGCGTTCCTGAAGACGCTGGAGGAACCCCCACCGTCAACCGTGTTCGTGCTCGCTACGACCGAGCCGCACAAGGTGATGCCAACGATCGTCGATCGCTGCCAGCGCTTCGACTTTGCCCGGCCCGCGCCAGTTCAGATCGCCGAGGTCCTGCGCCGAGTGGCGGCTGCCGAGGCAATCGAGATCGACGACGGAGCGGTCGCTGCGGTCGCTCGTTCGGCCTCTGGAAGCTTCCGCGACGCCCTCGGCACGCTCGATCAGCTGGTGGCGTACGGAGGCAAGCGGATCGAAACGGACGATGTTCTGGCTGTCCTCGGCGTCGCCGACGCGACCCTGATTCTCGCCACAGCCGACGCCATCGCCGAAGGCAACGGCCGCGCCACCCTGGAGGCGAGCGAGGGCCTGGCGCGCTCCGGCCGAGACGTGGCGCAGTTTGGCCGCGACCTTTTGGCCCACCTCCGCCAGCTCCTCATCATTCGCGCCGCGGGTGACGCCTTCAGCTCCGATGCGCTCCAAGCCGCCGATCCAGCGCGGATGCAGTCGCAGGCGGACTCATTCACCGATCTCGGTCTGACCCGCGCAATCGACTCGGTCTCCGCAGCACTGACTGCGATCCGGGAAGGCGACGAGCCCCGCATGACAATGGAGCTGGCGATTTTGCGTGCCGCCCGCCCGCAGCTCGACCCTGGGCGCGAAGCTTTCGCGCAACGTCTCGAGCGCATCGAGAAGGCGCTGGCCGGATCACCTGCGCCGACCGAGGCGCCGATACCCGCCACCGCAGATGACAAGCCGGCGCCGCAGGCCCCGGCGTCCCCGGCCGAAGAGAAGTCTGCGCCGGCGCCCGAGGCGCCCCCGGCCGAGGAGAAGTCTGCGCCGGCGGCCGAGGCTCCCGCGGTCGAGGCGTCGCCCGCACCTTCGGATCCTGATCAGGCGGATGCCGCCGACCCGGAGGCAAAACCCCCCGCCGCGCAGACGGAGCCAGTCGACCTCGAGCGCCTCCAGGGCCTTTGGCCAGCCGTGATGGATCAGGTGAAGGCCGGTTCCGAGCTCCTATCGCACGCGCTTTCTGTCGCCCGTCCGATCGCGGTGGACGTCGAGCAGGCGGTCGTACAGGTCGGCTTTCCGGTCGGCGCCGGCTTCAACAAGCGCAAGGCCGAGGCGGTCGAGGCAAAGGAAAAGCTCGCGGACGCCGTGAAGACGATCGTCGGTGAGCGCCTGCGCCCTGTCTACGTGATCCTCGAGGGAGACGAGGGCCAGCCGGAGGCTTCGCCCGAGAAGGCGCTTAGCGAGGACGAGGTGTTTGAGCACTTAAAAGATGCGTTCGACGGCGTCGAGTTCGACGTCTCGTCCGCCGACGGCGCTGACGCGGGAGCGTCAGGGATGGACGCTGGGCTCGACGCGAGCCCGGGAATCGACACCGGAGAGGCGGCTTAGATGGCACGACCAAGAGGCGGGCCCGGCGGACTCGATCTGAACGCGATGATGAAGCAGGCCCAGCAGATGCAGGCCGAGATGAACGAGGCGCAGGAGGGCCTCAAGGACGAGGTCGTGGATGCCAGTGCGGGCGGCGGGATGGTGAAGGTCAAGCTGAGCGGCGACATGCGCCTGCTTGAGATCGTCATCGATCCCGAAGCGATCGATCCCGAGGATCCCGAACTTCTTCAGGACATGGTCCTCGCTGCGGTGAACGAAGGCATCCGCGCAGCCCAAGAGCTTGCATCGTCAAAGATGGGCGGCATCATGGGTGGACTCGGCGGGCCGGGTGGCGGCGGCCTCGGCGGCCTCGGTCTTCCCGGGACCTGACGAGCGGGCCGGTTGTACGCACAGCCCATCCAGCGGCTCATCGCCGAGATGGCAAAGCTGCCCGGGATCGGTCAGCGGACCGCTCAGCGCTTGGCCTTCTACGTCCTTCGCGCCTCCGACGAGGACGCGCTCGCACTCGCGGACGCGATCCGAGAGGTCAAGGCGAAGGTGGGTCTGTGCGAGGTCTGCTTCAACCTCGCCGAAGGACCGCGCTGCAACATCTGCGAAGACCCGCGCCGCGATGCCGAGGTGATCTGCGTCGTGGAGGAGCCACAAGACGTGATTCCCGTCGAGCGGACACACGAGTTCCGCGGCCTTTACCACGTGCTCGGCGGCGCGCTATCACCGATCGATGGAATCGACCCGTCTGATTTGAAGATCACCGAGCTTCAGCGACGTGTCGACGCCGGCGGGATCTCGGAGGTCGTTTTGGCCACCAATCCGACCACGACGGGGGAGGCCACCGCCATCCACATCGCCGAGCTCCTGCGCGACAAGGCCAAGGTCACACGCCTGGCCAGCGGCCTTCCTGTCGGCGCCGACCTCGAGCACGCCGACGAGGTCACACTCGGCCGCGCCTTCTCCGGCCGCCGCACCGTTTAGCTACGAGCCCAGCGGTTTAGCCTTCACTCAGCCCGATGCGGTCGTGAAGACGCCGTAACGGCGCCGGCGCCCACCAGTTCCACTTGCCGAGGAGCTCCATCAGCGACGGGACCAGGAGTGCTCTGATGATCGTCGCGTCGATCAGCACCGCGATGGCAGTACCCAGACCGACCTGCTTGATGAAGAGGAGCTCGGATGTCACGAACGAGCCGATCGCAATGCAAAAGAGGAGGGCTGCCGCCGTGACGATGCGCCCGGTGCGCTCGAGCCCGATTGCTACCGACTCCGAGTCGGACGCACCGGCGTCGCGCGCCTCCTTGATCCGCGACAGGAGGAAGACGCCGTAGTCGGTGGATAGGCCGAAGGCGACCGCGAACAAGAGCAAAGGCTGGGTTGATTCAAGGCCGCCGTCGGACGTGTAGCCGAGGAGGCTCTCGAAGCGCCCGTCCTGGAAGATCAGGACGAGGATCCCGAAGACGGCACTCAACCCCAAGAGATTCATCACGAGCTGCTTGAGCGGCAAGATCACCGAGCCCGTCATCAGGAACAGGGCCACCAGGGTGACGATCGCGACGATCGCCAAGACCAGCGGCAGGTGCTCCGCGAGGCTGTCCTGGAGGTCGATGAAGTTGGCGGTGAAGCCTGTCACCAACACGCCGGGGTCGGTGGCCCGCAAGCTGGTGACGAGATCTTGACTTTCCTCGGCGAGCGGCTGGGTATCGGAGACGACCTCGATGACCCAGGCGTTGCCTTCGAGTTGGAGAGGAGGCTGGACCTCCGCAACGCCGTCAAGGCGCGAGGTGTCATCAGCGACGGCCTGGACCGACGCGGCCGAGCCCTCTACGTAGAGCTGCACCGGTGAGTCACGGAACGGCGGGAACTCCGCGCGGAGCACGTCGTCGACCATCCGCGCTGAGGTGTCTTGCGGAAGCACCTGTGCGTCTACCGACGTGAAGTTGATCGAGAAGAACGGAATCCCAAGCACGATCAGGATGGTCGCGCTGGCAAATGCGATCCGGCCGGGGATGCGCATGACCAGGCGAGACAGCCGGTACCAAAAGCCCTCCGACGCAGGCCGCGAATCGGCTTCGGCTCGGCGCTGGAGGAACTTGGGGGAGAGCGAGTTCACCCGCTCGCCCAGAAGAGCGAGCACGGCAGGGAGGACGGTCAGGGAGATCGCAGCGGCAGCGAGTGCCACGAGCGCGCCGCCGATCCCCATCGAGTACAGGAAGCGCTGCGGGAACACCGCCAAGGCGGCGAGGGCACCGGCGACCGTCACCGAGGAGTAGGCGACTGTGCGACCCGCGGTGGCCATCGTCCGCCGAAGCGCCTCCATCCCGGCACCCGTCTTCGCGATCTCCTCGCGGTAGCGGGAGACCACGAAGAGGCTGTAGTCGATCGCGAGACCCAGCCCGAGCCCAGTGACCAGGTTGAGGGCGAAGATCGAGATCGACCCCAGCTCGCTTGCGACCGTGAGGAGGAGGAAGGTCGAGACGATCGCGAGCCCTCCGATCAGGAGGGGTAGCGCGGCCGCCACGAGGCTGCGAAAGAACAGGAGCGAGAGCAGGAACAGGATGGGGAACGCCAGGAGCTCCGCGCGTTTGAGATCTGACTCCACACTCTCGTTGATCTGCGCCTGAGCCACGGAGTTGCCGCCCACGAGAACGCCGGTCTCGCCCTCGAGCCCCGCGACGAGCGCTTCGCCCGTGTCTTGGAGCTGATCGTCCTCGGTCCCCTCGAACTGGACTGACAGGTAGGTCGATCTGCCGTCCTTCGAGATGAACGCAGCCGATTCGGTCTCGAGGTAGCCCGATGCTCCGCGAACGCCTTCGACGCCAACCACGGCCTTCGAAATCTCCGCAACACGGTCGGCGCCCTCAGCGGTCGTCGGATCCGCGTCCTGGATCAAGACGACCGCCTGGGGGTCGCGGTAGCCGGCCCCCTCGAGCCTTTCCTTTGCGATGAAGGCTTCCTTGTCCGGGTCGTCGGCGCCGTAGGGATCCAGGCGGTCGGCTACCCCGGAGCCAAGTGCTCCCGCGATGAGGAAGAAGACGCCCGCGATGAGCAGGACTCTCTTGGGGTGGCCTCCGGCCAAGTTGGCGAGACGGTTGAGCATCAGTCTTCGTCCTTTCGATCGTTCAGTTCTTCGAGGGCGCGCTCGCACCAGTCCATGGCGAACTCGTTGTAGGCCTGCCCGTAGCGAAGGACCATCAGGGGCCCGAAATCGTCCGAGGCTGCCGCGAGCGGCTCGATCTCGGCGAACCGCTCCAAAGCGTCCAGGTGCTCCTCGCGCTTGGTCTCGATTACGGAAAGCAGATCGTCGTGACTTGCCTGGCCGGAGAAGAAGAGCTTGAGCAGCGCTTCGTCGCGAAGCTCGTGAACCTGCTCGCCGGAGCCGAGCCAGGATTCCAGCGCGTCCCGGCCCTCAGCGGTGATCGTGTAGACGGTCCGCGGGCGCTCGCCGTGCGAATCGTCTGCGCCCTTGATCAGGCCCTGCGCGGAGAGACGTTTCAACTCGGGATAGATCTGCCCGTAGCTCGCCGCCCAAAAGAATCTCGTCGAGCGATCGACCTTTGCCTTGATGTCGTAGCCCGAGTGAGGTTGGTTCGCGACGAAGCCAAGAATGACCCGCCCGGTTGCCGAGAGCTCCATATAGCCAAAAGATATATCGCGGCGATATATCTATGTGTGACGTCGGCCACTCACCGTCTCGCCGGCTGGACTCATGAGATCGGGCACGGCCCCGGGCCCGAACCGGCGCTAGTCGACGAGTCCGAGCCTGCGCTTGAGGGCGATCACTCGCTCGGCCGCCTCCGTCAAGCGTTCGGGCGGGATATCGCCGCTCGCGACCGCCGTCTCGATCGCCTCGGCTATCTCGCCCGGGTCGCTGGGGGATGAGATCTGAATCAGGTCCGTTCCTGCGGCCAGCGCCTGCACCGCGGCATCCGCCGCCGACATGTTCACCTTCACGGCTCCGGAAGAGAGGTCGTCGGAGATCGCGAGGCCTTTGAATTTCGTGTCCTCGCGCAGCAGGGTCGTCGCGATGCTCGGCGTCAGGGCAGCCGGCACGACAGCATCGAAGTCGGGGTAGAGCGCGAGGGAGATGACGATTGCGGGAGCGTCCTTCGCCACAGCCTGAAACGGCGGGATGTCGCGCGCCAGGAGGATTTCGAGCGGGGATGAGACGGTTGCCGGTCCATTAGCCGTGTCTTGGGATGCAGCCCCCAGTCCCGGGAAGTGGAGCGGGGCACACGCAATTCCCGCATCGTCACATCCCTTGAGAGCCGCTTTTGTGAGCGCAGCGACGTCCGCAGTTTCGTCGGAGAAAGCACGCCCTGCGAGCGGGCTGTCAAGCGTCGCCACATCGGCGACGGGGAAGAGGTTCAGGTCGAACCCGGCGTCCACGAGGGCTTTGGACGCCGTCTGCGCCCACGACCGCGCAGCGCCGATCGAACCGTCCCGCCCGATATCCAGCGCTCGCTCCGCGGGCGGAAGATCTCCCAGTGCGCGATAGATGCCGCCCTCCTGGGAGGTGGCGACGAGTGGCGGCACGCCGTCGGTGGCCGTCAGGGCTGGAACGAGTCTCTTGCCTGCGTCGGCGCCCGCCCAGTTCTCGGCACGCACGAGGATCGCGCCAAGAGCGCCGTCGGCTGCTTCCCCGACGCCCGGGGCGTCGGGCGTCGTTCCCTCGAAGCCGAGCATGAGGATCTGCCGGGCCTGCTCGGCGACCGACATCTTGCGCACGACGGGATCGTCGGAGAGTGGCCCGCGTTTGGCTTTCGCCCCGGAGTCCTTTTCGGGCTCGGCGGGGCCACCGTCGTCACGGATCAAGAGAAACCAGGCCGCGACACCGATCGCGGCCAGGGCGACGACCACGATCAAACGCTTGAGGCGGAACCTCAGACTGGGAACGGGCATCGCCTGATTATCCTCGGATACGTGAGACTGACGAGCCGCTGGGCTTCTGTATGAGCGAGATCGTGGTCATGAAGTTCGGTGGCACCTCGGTCGCCGGACCCGAGGACCTGAAGCGCGCCGCTGCGCGCATAGTCGCCGCGCGTGAAGGCGGAAGCCGGGTTGTCGCAGTTCTGTCGGCGCGCGGCAAGACCACGGACGAGCTGGTCGAGATGGCTCACGAGATCTCCGACAGGCCCTACGAGCGCGAGATGGACATGCTGCTTTCGGTCGGCGAGAGGATCTCGTGCGCCCTTTGTGCCATGGCCATTCACGACATGGGCCACGACGCCGTTTCTCTCACCGGATCGCAGGCGGGAATCGTCACCGACTCCTCCCACACCAAGGCCCGCATCCTGGAGGTCCGGGCCGACCGGATCCGCGCTGCGCTCTCCGAGGATCGCATTGTCCTGGTCGCGGGCTTCCAGGGCGTCTCGGGCGATTCACTCGACGTTACGACCCTGGGCCGCGGCGGCTCCGACACCACGGCGGTTGCGCTGGCCGCGGCGCTCGGCGCCACGGTCTGCGAGATCAACACCGACGTCGCCGGAGTGTTTACTGCCGATCCCAGGATTTGCCCCGACGCGACCAAGCTGAGCGTCGTCTCGTTCGACGAGATGCTCGAGATGTCTGCCTCGGGAGCCGGCGTCTTGCAGCTTCGCTCAGTGGAGTACGCCCGCAACCACGGAGTTCGTATCCATTGCCGCAGCTCATTTGAGGAAGGTCGGGGTACCCTCGTCGTCTCCGAGGACGAAACGATGGAACGCCCCATGGTCACAGCCGTTACGCACACCTCTTCCGAGGGGCGCGTCACCGTTTCCGGAGTCTCGGACGAGCCGGGCGTCGCCGGACGCATCTTTGCCACTCTCGCCGAGGCGAACGTGAACGTGGACATGATCATTCAGAACGAGCCCGTCCACGGCGATCAGAAGGCGGACCTCTCGTTCACCGTCGGCCGCGACGAGCTCCGCACCGCAGCGGAGGCGATCGAGGCGCTCGGCGTCGGCGAGAAGATCCTGGCCGACGACCGCATCGGCAAGGTCTCGATCGTGGGTGCGGGAATGCGCAGTCACCCAGGTGTCGCGGCGAAGGTCTTCGAAACGCTCGGCGAGCACAAGATCAACATCGAGATGATCTCCACTTCTCCGATCAAGATCTCGTGCGTCATCTCGGCCGACCAGGTGCCCGACGCGGTCCGCGCGCTTCACGCCGCGTTCGATCTGGGCGAAGGTGGCATCCAGCCGGAGGATCCGACCGGCGTTCACCGGCCCACCGTCACCTCCTAGCCCGCGCGGCGTTACGGCCGTAGCTCGACGAACCCGGCCGCGGCGAAGTCGCCATCGAAGGCAAGCGCATCGGTGATCCCGTTTCGGCGCATGAAGGCAAAGCTCGTGGCGTCGACGAAAGAGTATTTGCGCTCGTCACGACGGCGAAGCCAGTCGAGGGCCTCGTGCTCAAGGTCGCGATCAATCCGATTCGTGGTTCTCAGCTTCAGCCGGATCGCCCCTCTTCGCTCCGCCATACTTGACCGATGACCAACGAGGCCTATCGAGTCGGCGTTCTGGGCGCCACCGGCGCTGTTGGGTCGACGATCCTGAAAGTGCTCGCCGAGCGCGAGTTCCCGGTCTCAGAGCTCGTTCCGCTCGCTTCTGGCCGCTCGGCCGGGCGGCGCGTGCCCTTCGGCTCGGACGAGGTCGTGGTCGTCGAGGTCTCCGAGGAGTCGATCCAGGGGCTCGACCTCGTCTTGAGTTCGGCGGGCGGCTCAGTTTCAGCCGAGTGGGCCCCGAAGATGGTCGCCGCCGGGGCGGTCGTCGTCGACAACACGAGCTTTTGGCGCATGCATCCCGACGTACCCCTCGTGGTCGCCGAGGTCAACCCTGACGCCGCGGCCGACCACTCCGGCCTGATCGCCAACCCGAACTGCACGACGATGCAGATGATGGTCGCTCTCGCGCCCATTCAGCGCCACATCGGTATCGACCGCCTCGTCGTTTCGACTTACCAGTCAGTGTCGGGAACTGGCCAGAAGGCGATCGAGGAGCTGCAGGCGCAGTCGCGCGCCGTGCTCGACGGGGAGACGCCCGAGGCGAAGGTCTATCCGCACCCCATCGCTTTCAACGTGATCCCGCAGGTCGAGACCTTCTCGGACGGTGACGACTACACGACCGAAGAGCGCAAGGTGATGGCGGAAACCTCGAAGATCCTGGGCGTGAGCCCTGACGAGCTCCGCGTGTCGGCGACCTGTGCGCGCGTCCCGGTGGTCACGGGCCATTCGATCTCGGCGAACGTGGAGACCTCCGAGGAGTTCAGCCCCGAGGAGTGCCGCGAATTGCTTGCCGGCGCACCTGGGGTAGTCGTAGTGGATTCGCCGGAGTCCGGCGTCTACCCCCTTGCGACGGACGTCGCCGGGCAGGACGACGTGTTGGTCGGCCGAATCCGGCGCGATCCGTCGCATCCCCGCTGCCTAAACATGTGGATCGTCGGAGACAACCTTCGAAAGGGCGCAGCTACCAATGCCGTCCAGGTTGCAGAACTCCTCGTCGAGCGCGACCTTGTGCGCGTTCCCGCGGGCGCTTCGCCGCTCGCGTAGCGCGCGGCTGCGCTAGGCCTCTGCCTTTGCCATGAAGCGCTTTGCGAGCGCCTCGAAGTAGTCGGCGCGGGTAACGACCGCATGAACCTTGCCGTTGGTGGCGATTGGAATGACCAGCACCCGGTGATGGAGGAAGAGCTCGGCCAACTGAGTGTCCGAGTAGTCGTCTTCGACGAGGACGTGATCGGTCGTCAGGTACTTCTCGATCGACTCTGTCGCGCACTCCTCACGGCGGTCGATCGTGTAGTCGATCGAGCGCTTGATCATCGCCGATGATGAGAGCTCGTTCATGTATGCGGGGAACAGGGCGAGCATGAACTCGCGCTCGCCGAAGATCCCGGCAAACTTCCCGTCCGCGTCCACGACCGGCAGGCCCGGCAGCTTCAATTCGATCACGCGCTGCGCCGCGGTTGCGACGTCGTCGGTTACCTGTAGCGGCTCGACCTCGCGGATTGTCTCCATGACGATGGAATCGGGCATCGCGCGCGTCCCCTTCCCTTAGATGGCTATGTAGCGGATTGCGACGTAAGCAGAGGCGATCAAGAGGCTCACAACGGTAACCGGGATGCCGACGCGAAGGAACGCGACGAACCCGATCGGCCTCCCGGCCCGCTCGGTCAGGCCGGCTGCCGCGACGTTGGCCGCCGCAGCGATGATCGTCGCGTTCCCGCCAAAGCAGGCACCCAGGGATAGAGCCCACCAGTAGGCGTCATCGCCCGAGTCAGACTGAAGCTCGCCGACCACGGGGATCATCGCGGTGGTGAACGGGATGTTGTCGACGATCGCAGAGCCGATACCGCTGATCCAGACGATGCCGAGGAGCTCAGCGGTCCGGTCACCGCCGGTGACGTCCTTGACCCCGTTGGCGATCTCGGCGATGGCACCGGTTTCCTCGAGGGCCCCGACCATGACGAAGAGCGCGACGAAGAAGAAGAGAGTCGGCCACTCGATCTTCGAGAGCGCCTGCTCGAGATCGATCGTCGTCACCAGGAGGGCGACGGCAGCCCCGGTCAGAGCTACGGTCGCGGGCTCGATGTGAAGCGCCTGATGCGCGAAGAAAAGGAGGACGGTGGCGATCAGGACCGGTCCCGTTCGCCGAAGCTCGGGCCAGTCGCGGATCGAGGCGCGGGCGTCCAGCTCCATCACGAGCTTTCGGTTCTCCTCTGCGATGTCGATCTGCCTGCGGTAGAAGAGGTAGAGGCCCCCCATCACGACGCAGAACGTCACGACCACTACCGGCGCGAGGTTGACGATGAACTGGTTGAAGGAGAGATCGGTTGCGCCCGCGATGATGATGTTGGGTGGGTCACCGATCAGGGTCGCGGTGCCGCCGATGTTCGAGGCCATGACCTCGATCACGATGAGGGGGATCGGGTCGATGTCGAGGGCGTCGGCGAGGAGGAAGGTGATCGGTACGACGAGGAGAATCGTCGTCAGGTTGTCCAGGAAGGCGGACAAAACGGCAGTCGTCAGCGCCAGGGAAAGCACGACGCGGAACGGCTCTCCCTTCGAGATCTGACCGGCGCGGATCGCTATGTAGTCGTAGACCCCGGTCTGCTGGGTCAGATAGACGAGAATCATCATTCCCGCCAGAAGGCCGATCGTGTTGAAGTCGATCGCCTCGATGGCGGCCTCTTGGTCGTACTCGGAGCCGACGAAGAGGACGACGATGGCGGCGCCCGCCAGGGCTACCTTGGTGCGATGGACTCGCTCGCTCGCGATGAGCGCAAGTGCGAGCAGGAATGTAGCGACGGCGATAGCCATGGTCCATGTTTGCCGACCAGACTTCCCGGCGCTCCGCTTGCGAGCCTACCAGCGGTGCTCAGGTCAGTCGGGTCGGATCAGCCTACGCAGCACCGGAGGGACGATCACAGTGGTCAGGATTGACATACCCACAATCGCTGCAAAGAGTTCCGGGTCGATTACACCGGCGCTCGCTCCGATCCCCGCGACGATGATTCCCACCTCGCCACGCGGCACCATGCCCGCGCTGATCGCCCAGGACTCGGAGCGAGGCGAACCCAGGGTGCCTAGACGTGCTCCCGCGACCTTGGTCACAATGGCGACCGCCGTCAGCAACGCGAGGATCCCGATGACCTCGGCGTCCGCAAATGAGCCGATATCCAGCTGGATGCCGATCGCAGCGAAGAAGAAAGGTGGGAAGAACGCGTAGAGACCCTCGACTTCCTCTTCGATTGGGTGCTGGTCCTTTGTCTCAGCGACGATGAGGCCGGCGAGGAAGGCTCCAATCACGGTTGCCAGGCCGATCTCGGCCGCCAGTGCCGCAAGAACGAGGCACAGGATCACGGCTGGAAGCAGGGGGGAGTCCGAGAACCGCGGCTCCTGGAGAAGCCCCGGGCGTGCCTGCATCAACCGCACGCCTCCCAGGGCGAAGAACGCGAGGAAGCCCGCTGCCAGGCCCAGCGCGACCAGGATCGCGACCACGTCGATGCCCCCCTCGGCCGCGATCCCCACGGCCACGGCGACGAGGATCAGGGCCAGGATGTCGTCGATCACTGCCGCGCCCAGGATCGTCCGCGCGACGCGCGAGCCGAGCGCTCCCATCTCGGCCAGGACAGCGGAGGTGATGCCGACGCTTGTGGCCGAGAGCGCCGCCCCGAGGAACAGGGCGGTCTCGGTCGACTCGCCGAGCGCAAGGCCTACGGCGAGGCCGCCGGCGAAGGGGATCGCCACCCCCGCAACGCCAACGCGCAGCGCAGTGCCGCCGACCTCGCGCATCTCGTGGAGCCGGGTCTCGAGCCCAACCCAGAAAAGGAGGAACACCACGCCGAGCTCAGAGAAGACTTCCAGAACGTCAGTGAGTTCGACGAAGCCGAACACGGCGGGTCCCACCAGTACGCCGGCCAGGATCTCTCCGATGATTGCGGGCTGTCCGATGCGCTTGAACAGCTCGTCGCCGAGCTTGGCGGCAATCAGGACGATCGCCAGATCGGTCAGCGCAGCCGCGGCCTCGCTGGCCGCGGCGATGGGAATCAACGACATGCCGGTGCCGCTATGCGGCCGCTAGCTCTTCGATCACGCGGCGCGCAGTGTCCTCGTCGACCTCGGCCTGCTTGGCATAAAGGGCAACGGCCTCGTCGATGCGGCCGAACAAGACCAGCTGCTCGATCTCCGCCGCAGGCTTCAAGAGCTCGGGCTCCTGGCTCACGCAGTAGCTCCAGTCAGGCGCTCGACCACCGCGTCGGTCGAGGCGATGTGGCGGGCCATCCCGAGCTCTGACGGCTCAAAGCCCATTGCGAGTCCGACGAGCTGGGGCAGGTGAAGGACGGCGAGCCCGAGGTCGCGATTGACCGCCTTTGCCGCCTCGGGCTGCTGGAGGTCGAGGTTCAGGTGGCAGAGCGGGCAAGGAGTGACCAGGCAGTCCGCGCCCTCATCGATCGCGTCGCCGATGTGCGTACCGGCCTGCGTAAGCGAGGTCTCGCGGTTCATCGTGATGATCGGGAAGCCGCAACACTTGCGCGAGCCGTCGTAGTCGACGACGGTGCCGCCGAGGGCGTCGATGACCTGCTCGAGGTAGATGTCGCGGTCGGGGTTTTCGTCGTAACCGAGTCGGGTCTTCGGGCGCAGCACGTAGCAGCCGTAAAAGGGCCCTACGCGGAGCCCCTCGAGGGGCCGGGTGACCTTTGCCCGGAGCGTGTCCAGGCCGATGTCTTCGACCAGGAGCCAGAGGAAGTTCTTGTTGGTGAAGCCGTCCTTGCCGGCGACGTACTCGAGCCCTTCGCCGGAGAGCGCCTCGTTGATGTGCTTGCGGTACTCGGCGTTTGCGTCAAGCCGCTCCTGGCACTCGGACTGGGCGCCCTGGCAGGTCGAGCAGATGTTCATCATCGCGAGGCCTGTTTCCTGGGCAAGCGCGAAGGTGCGGGCGTTCAGCGTGTCGGCTAGCTCCTGGTTGTGCTCGGCGATGACGCCGGCGCCGCAGCAGTTCGCGCGGTCGAGCGTTACGAGCTCGATGCCGAGCCCCTCGGCAACCAGTGCCATCGAGCCGTGGAGCTCGGTCGTAAAGCCGCGCGAGACGCAGCCGGGCCAGTAAGCGAGCTTCATGCTTTCGTCTCCTTGAGTTCGAGTGCCTCTTCTGACTCTTCTGCCTCGGCGTTGTCCTTGTCTGTGCCGGTGATGTAGAGGTTGAGCTGCCACTTTGATTCCTCGGCACGCTCGTAGATCTTTTCGACGTGATCTTGAGCATCGCCGGGGAGTTTGGGATGGACGCCGGGAATCAGCTTCGAGATCGAGCGCATCTTGCCGCTCTTGATCCCACGGATCGCGGTAGGCAGCGACTCGATCAGGGCCATCACACCCTTCGGCTTCATCTTGCCGACGATGCCGGGCGCGACTGACTCCTGCAGAAGCAGCGACTCGTCGAGCGTGCCCTTCTTCTCGATGATCTTCGTAAAGGCGGCTTCGTGGTTGTGGCCGTTGTTCTTGTCGACGATTCCCGCCTCGCCGGCGGCGCGGCGGAGGCGCATGATCTGGTTCATCGGATCGACGCCCTTGGGGCAGGCGGTGATGCAGCTGAAGCAGTGGGTGCAGTCGTAGATGCCGTGCTCATCCTGCGCGAGGTCGTACAGGCGCTCGTCCGCCTGCACGTCACGTGGGTCGCCGACGAACCGGTAAGCCTTGGCGAGTGCGGCGGGGCCGATGAAGTCGGGGTCGGCCTCCATCGAGAGGCAGGCCGAGACGCAGGCGCCACACTGGATGCACGAGATCGTCTGCGTGATGTCGACCATGTTCTCGTGAGGGACGATCCGCTCGCGCTCAGGCGGATTGCCATCGTCGAGGAGCCATGGCGTGACGCGGCGCATCTTCTTCCAGTGCGTCGACTCCATGTCGGTCACGAGGTCCTTGATCACCGGCATGTTCCCCATCGGCTCTACAACGATCGGCTCCGCCGATCCACTGCCCGCCGGCTGCTCCGCTTCGCGTCCGCTGCCGTCAGGGTCCGAGCCAATTCCGTTGAGACGATTGGCCGCTTCGTGGGCTTCGCCGAGCTGCGTTTTGCAGGCCAGGGTGGACTGGCCGTTCACCTTGACGCCGCAGGAACCGCAGATGGCCGCTCGGCATGAGCAGCGGACGGCGAGCGAGCCGTCCTGGCGGTCCTTGGCCTGAAGCAGCCCGTCGAGGACGGAGAGCGTGGGGTCCAGGTCGACCTCGAAGTCTTCCCAGTAGGCGCCTGCCGGACCGCGATCGTCGGCTTCGGGCTTGTGCCTGCGGACTCTAAGCGTGTATTCGGCCATACGTACCTAGTACGTCCTTTCCTGGGGTTGCCAGTCGGTGATGGTCACGTCCGAGTAAGAGATTTCGGGTCCGTCGCCGTTCATGGTGAGGTCGATGTGCTTGAGCCATTCGTCGTCGTTTCGCTCCGGATAATCGGTGCGGAACTGCGCCCCGCGACTCTCCTCACGGTGGAGGGCACCGAGGCACGTGCACTCGGCCGAGTCGAGCATGAAGCCAAGTTCGATCGCGCCCAGGACGTCCTGGTTGAAGATCGTGCCGCGGTCGTCGATGTACGCCGACTTCGCTTCTTCCTTGAGCCGTTTGACCACCTCGAGCGCGGTCTCGATCGACTCCTTCTCGCGGAAGACCGCGACGTGCTTGTCCATCGTCTGGCCAAGCTCGAGCTTGATCTCGGAGATGCGGCGGCCCTTGCCGCGCTCGCGCCCGATGATGTCGGCGATCTGCGTTTCCTCGTCGGCAAGGACGGAGCGGGAGGCGACGCCGAAGTCGGTCCGTTTGGCACGGTTGGCGGCGTGCTCGCCCGCTCGCCGGCCGAAGATGAGTGTGTCGAGGAGTGAGTTGGCACCAAGGCGGTTACCGCCGTGAACCGAGACGCACGCGCACTCCCCTGCGGCGTATAGGCCGGCGACGTTCGTCGCGCCGTGGATGTCGGTCTTGACTCCACCCATCGTGTAGTGGTTGCCCGGCTTGATGCGGATGGGCTCCTGGGTGATGTCGACGCCCGCGAAGTCGCGGCCGACCAAAAGGATCTCGCGAAGAGCCTCGTGGACGCGTTTCTTCGGCACGACGGTGACGTCCAGTGCGACCGTCCCGTCCGGGAAGCCGCGGCCCTCGTTGATCTCGGTCTGCTCGGCGCGGCTGACGACGTCGCGCGAGGCGAGCTCCATCTTGTTGGGCGCATAGCGCTCCATGAAGCGCTCGCCCTTGGCGTTCAGGAGGTGGGCGCCCTCGCCGCGGGCGCCCTCGGTGATCAAAAAGCCCTTGCCCGCGAGCGTCGTCGGGTGGTACTGGATCATCTCCATGTCCATCAGCGGAGCGCCGACGCGGTAAGCCATGGCGATGCCGTCTCCGGTGCAGATCAAGGCGTTTGTGGTCGGGCGCCAGATCTGCCCGTTGCCGCCGGTCGCGAGGATTACGTTCTTGGCCTCGAAGAGCTCGGTCGAGCCGTCCTTGACGTTCCGGGTGACTGCGCCGACGCACTCGCCTGCATCGTCGATCGCCAACGCTGTGGTGAAGTACTCCTCGTAGCGATCGACCGTGTCGGAGTGCTTCATGAGCTGCTCGTACAGGACGTGCATGATCGCCTGGCCCGTGATGTCTGCGACGTAGTAGGTGCGGGCGGCCGAGGCGCCGCCGAAGGCACGGGTGCCGAGCTTGCCCTCGTCGTCGCGGTGGAACGGGACTCCCAGGTGCTCCAGGTGGATGATCTCCTCGGGCGCCTCGCGGCACATGATCTCGATCGCGTCCTGGTCACCGAGGTAATCCGAGCCCTTGATCGTGTCGAAGGCGTGCGACTCCCACGAGTCGTCGGGATTGAGCGCTGCATTGATCCCGCCCTGCGCGGCGTTCGAGTGCGAGCGCACGGGGTGGACCTTCGAGATGATCCCGACGGAAACGCCCGCCTGGGCAGCGGCGAGCGCGGCGCGCTGGCCGGCCAGCCCTGCTCCTATGACAAGTACGTCGTGTCGAGGCATCCGCAGTGCGTGACTTTATTCGACGCGGTCAGGCACAAATCCGACGTCTGCGCTTGGAATCGAGGGGCCGCCGCGCGACGTGGTCCGTTTTCTTCCCGGTATCCGGGAACTCAATCCACCACGTCGATCAGAAGCCGCTACTGAGCTTCGATCGGCCCCGAGCGGCCGCGGAGCTTGTGGATCATCGCTCCGCGGTATTCGCGGTTGAGCTCTCCGATGACCTTGATCGAGATGTTCTGGGGGCACACCTGCTGGCACTCACCGGTGTTGGTGCAGCCGCCGAAGCCCTCGTCGTCGTGCTGGCGGACCATTGAGCGGACTCGGTGGTTGCGCTCCGGCTCGCCCTGGGGCAGGAGATTCAGGTGCGTCACCTTTGCGCCGGTGAAGAGCATCCCCGAGCCGTTCGGGCAGGCCGCGACGCAGGCGCCGCAGCCGATGCAGATCGCGGCGTCCATGGCCGCCTCCTGGATCTCGGGATGGATCGGGATCGTGTTCGGCTCCGGCTTGGGGCCGGCGTTGACCGAGACGTAGCCGCCCGACTCGACGATCCGGTCGAGCGGGGAGCGGTCGACCATGAGATCGCGAAGCACGGGGAACGCCGTCGCGCGGAACGGCTCGACCGTGATCTCCTGGCCGTCTTCAAAGTCGCGCATGTAGATCTGGCAGCTCGTCACCTGGCGCGGGCCGTGGGGCATGTCGTCGATAAGCAGCGAGCAGGAGCCGCAGATTCCCTCTCGACAGTCATGGTCGAACGCGACGGGCCGCTTGCCATCCCTGAGGAGGCGGTCGTTCAGGACGTCCAGCATCTCGAGGAACGAGGCGTCCTCGTCGATCTCGACGTCCTCGTAGCGCTCGAATGACCCGTCGGCGCCTGCGTCGGGCTGGCGCCAGATCTTGAGCGTGACCTTCATCCTCGCCGCCTCACTTGTAGCTCCGCGTGGCCAGCTCGATGGACTCGAACTCGAGCTCCTCGGTCTGCATCTCGGGCTCTATGCCCTCGCCCTTCCATTCCCACACCTGCACGTTCGCATGTCCGTCGTCGTCGCGCATGGCCTCTCCCTCGTCGGTTTGGTGTTCCTCGCGCAGATGGCACCCGCAGGACTCCTCGCGCACGAGCGCGTCGCGGCACATCAGCTCCGCCAGCTCCAGGAAGTCGGAGATCCGCCCCGCGTACTCCAGCGTCTGGTTGATCCCCTCGGCGCCGGGCTCGATCCGCAGGTCGGACCAGAACTCCTCGCGGAGCTCAGTGATCCGGCTCATCGCCGTGCGGAGGCCGTCGGCTTCCCTGGTGATCCCGCAATGGTCGAGCATGACCTCGCCGAGTTCGCGATGGAAGGCGGTGTGGGGCTTGGAGCCGCCGACTCCGAGGAGGGCGCCGATCCGGTCGCGTACGTCGCGTTCGGTTGCCTCGAATGCCGGATGGTCGGTCGGCACGTGTTCGGAGACGCCCGAGACGTAGTTGGTGACTGTGTGTGGCGCGATGAAGTAGCCGTCGGCCAGGCACTGCATCATCGCGCTGGCGCCCAGCCGGTTCGCGCCGTGGTCCGAGAAGTTCGCCTCGCCAATCGCGAAGAGGCCCGGGATGGTGGACTGGAGCTCGTAGTCCACCCAGAGGCCACCCATGGAGTAATGAGGTGCGGGGTAGATCATCATCGGCGTCTGCCACGGCGAGTCGCCGGTGATCCGCTCGTACATCTCGAAGAGGTTCCCGTAGCGATCCGCGATCACGTCGGCGCCGCGGTCCGAGATCGCGTCGCGGAAGTCCAGGTAGACCGCCCGCCCGGTGCCCCCTACGCCGAGCCCGTCGTCGCAGACGATCTTCGCGGCTCGCGAGGCGACGTCGCGCGGCACGAGGTTGCCAAAGCGCGGGTAGCGCTCCTCGAGGTAGTAGTAGCGCTCGGCCTCCGGGATCTCGGCCGGCTCACGCACCTCCGCCGGGTCGCGCGGCACCCAGACCCGCCCGTCATTTCTGAGCGACTCGGACATCAGGGTGAGCTTTGACTGGTAGTGGCCGGTAGCCGGGATCGAAGTGGGGTGGATCTGGGTGAAGCACGGGTTCGCGAACGCGGCGCCGCGGCGGTGCGCGCGCCAGGCCGCCGTGACGTTGCAGCCCATCGCGTTCGTCGAGAGGTAGTAGACGTTGCAGTAGCCACCGGTCGCGAGGACCACGGCATCGGCCGCATGGCGCTCGATCTCGCCGGTGATCAGGTTGCGCGCGATGATCCCCCGCGCATGCCCGTCCACCAGCACGATGTCGAGCAGCTCGTGGCGGTTGTGGACGGTGGCGCGGCCTTCAGCGACCTGTCGTTGAAGCGCCGAATAGGCGCCGAGGAGGAGCTGCTGCCCCGTCTGCCCACGGCAGTAGAACGTCCGCTCGACCAGGACGCCGCCGAACGAGCGCGTCGCCAGCATGCCGCCGTACTCGCGGTTGAATGGGACGCCCTGCGCGACCGCCTGGTCGATGATGTTGGTCGAGGTCTCGGCCAGACGCCACACGTTCGCCTCGCGCGCCCGGAAGTCGCCGCCCTTGACGGTGTCGACGAAGAGCCGCCGGACGGAGTCGCCCTCGTTCGCGTAGTCCTTGGTTGCGTTGATGCCGCCTTGCGCCGCGATCGAGTGGGCGCGCCTCGCGGAGTCCTGGAAGCAGAAGGCGTCGACCGTGTAGCCCTGGCCTGCGAGCGTCGCCGCGGCGCTTGCGCCCGCGAGCCCCGTGCCCACGACGATTACGCGGTGGTCGGCGCGCTGGCGTGGCCCGACCAGGCGGTGGGCGTCGAGCCAGTTGTGCCACTTGTCCTCGATCGGGCCGTCCGGAATCCGGGGGTCGAGGTTCACCCGATCGCCCCCGTCCAGAACGCGACCGGCACCGCAATGAAGCCGATGGCAACGCCGAATGCGATCAGGTTCGCAAGGCGGCGAATGGTCGGGTTGCGGTTGGGCTTATCCCAGCCGCCGGTCTGAAAGAAGCTCCACACCGCGTGGCGGAGGTGGAAGCCGAGCGCGGCCGCCGCCGCCACGTAGATCACGACGAAGACCGGGTGCTGAAAGGCGCGGTCGAGGTTGTCGTATACGGCGCCCTGTTCGAACTCGCCGGGATGGATCGTGCCCGTCGTGAAGTGAAGGATGTGAAAGATCACGAACGCGAGCAGGAAGATGCCGCCGACCTGCATCGTTCGCGCGGACACCGACCGCTTGATCACCGGTGTCCTGCGACTCTCTGGCGTCGCGGCGCGATTCCGCGCCGCGAGCTGCCACACGGCGACGATGTGGGTGACGAATGCGCCGAGGAGGAAGATCCGTGCGACCCACAGGAGACCCTCCCGTGGAACCACCGGCTCGCCGACGGTTCGCAGGAACTCGCCGTAGGCGTCGATCGACCCGCTCTCGGTCCCGGGCCCCTGGAACACCTTCAGGTTCCCGAACATGTGGGCGATCACGTAAAGGACGAGAATGGCTCCCGTCACCGCGACGATCTGCTTTTTGCCGACGGACGATCCCCAGAACTCCTTGAGCCAGGCGCCCCGAGTGGGCGCCGAGCCGCGTTCGGCCGGCATCGTCGCCGGAGCGCTCATCCTTTTTGGATCGTTGCAGCCATCGGCTGCGCGATCCTAATCGGTGCGCGTTCGCCGACGAGCCAGGGCGCCCGAGCGGCAGTATGCGGTCACTCCGTCAGCGATCTTGTTCCGTCCGTCGCATCAACTCGGCAAAACGCCGTCGCGGCAGCGCTCCCGAGTGGACCTCGGCGCCGCCGTTGGCCTTGGCGGTTTGAAGTGCACGGTCCGAGGCTTCGAGGAGCTGCAGCATTGAGTTGTCCTGGCGCCACTCGGCTATCCCTGCCGATGCGGTGACCTCGAGGCCGGTCTCCCTGCGCACGGCGTCCTGAACGGAGGCTCGCATCCGGTTCGCGGCGCTTCGAGCGTCCTCGAGCGTCGTTTCCGGCAATACGACGAGGAACTCGTCGCCACCGAATCTGCCTACACAGTCGTAGTCCCGGGCCACGCGCCGGAGCGCCACACCCGTGCTGGTCAGAACCCGGTTGCCCATCAGGTGGCCATGCTCGTCGTTGATCGCCTTGAAGTGATCGATGTCGAAGAAACAGCACGAGAGCTTGTGTCTTTGCCTGGCTGAGCGCTGGATCTCGGACCTGAGCATTTCGAGGACCCGCTCGTAGGTAAGGCATCTCGTGAGCTGATCAATCCCGGACGAGCGGAGCACCGAGGCGACCTCGCCGCCTCCGTCGGTCATGCAAAGGCCCGCAAGGCGGGCGTGAGCGTTCGCGATCCAGGAGAGCTCGAACCGGCTCATGCGAGATGGCCGGGCGAACCCGGCATAGATCGCGCCGAGCGAGCCGTCGGGCCCCGAGATCCGGCAGGCAACCGCGTGCCACGCGTCGGGCGTGCCCGAGTTCTCGTTCCAACCGGAGGCGGGCTCGAGGCTTGCCCCCTCCGTCTTCAGCGCCTGACCGAGGAAGCTTCCTCGGGTCCAGGGCACAGTCGCATGGCGAGCCGCATGCCCCGACGCGGAGAGCAGTTCGACCTTGGAGCCGCCGTCGAAACCCAGCAGGATTCCCGAGTCGGCGCTCAGAGCTCCTACGAAGCAGCGCAGCACGACATCCAGGGACGTTTGAGTCTTGTCCGGAACTGCGGGGGCCGGTGAGCGTGCCATCCGAATCCTTTGCGGGCCGGAGGAGTCTCCCAAGCCGAGCATCCGTGCCGTTGGCAGCCAGGAGGCCAGTCTTGTGCTGTTCTGGAGAGCTTTCCGGCAATCGCTGTTGAAAGTAACTGTCTGAACTGCTCTGGAGAGGAGTCTAAGCGATCATCTAGCCGCTGGCGACTCTGACATCGCATCGCGCATCGCGCGGCCGATCTGGTCCGCGGTCACGATTCCACGCAAGCGGCCGTCCGCATCAACCGCCGCGAGCGCGCCTAGTCGGCGCAGCGTGTCATTGCCGAGCAGGCTGTCCAGCGGCGCGTCCGGCGCGACGCGAAGAGTGCCTGCTGAGTCGGCCTCGAAGATGTCTTTCACCGTTCTCGTCGCGCGCTCGCTTTCCGGGACCTCGTCGGCGGCCTCGCGCACGATCAGGCCCCGGAAGCGCTGGGCTGAGTCCGTGACGGGGAACCAGGGCCAGCGATAGCGCAGGAAGAACTCGTCAAGCGCCCGTTCGACAGTCTCGTCTTCGGTGATGGAGACGGGCTCCGGGTCCATTACGTCGGCGACGCTCAGCTCGCCGATCCGGCTCTCGAGCTCCGAGCGTCTCGCCGTGCCCCGGGCAGCGGAGCCGAGCAGGAAACCGACGAGTGCCAGCCACAGACCCGAGATCACGTCGCCGGTCGCCATCACGATCACTAGACCCCCGGCAATGAAGAGATAGGAGAAACCCTGGCCGGTGAGCGCGGCAAAGCGTGTCGCCCTGTTGCGATCGCCGGTAACCCTCCATGCGAGCGCGCGGAGGATGCGGCCACCGTCGAGCGGGAACGCGGGGATGAGGTTGAAAGCGAGGACGATGACGTTGAGGCTCGCCAGCCACGCGATCACGGCCAGGGCGCCAGAGACGTTGGCATCGTTTGACACGACCATCGCGCCAAAGAACTCCTCTTCGGAGCCCGCCAGGGCGATGCCCAGAGCACCCGCGACGATGGCGACGACGAGACTCACCGCCGGACCCGCAGCGGCTACCCGGAACTCGACCCCGGCCGAGCCCGAGTCCCGGTCCATGTGTGCGAGGCCGCCGAAGAGCCATAGCGTGATCTCAGAGATGCCGATGCCGTTTCGCATCGCAACAAACGCGTGGCCCAGTTCGTGTAGGACGATCGAACCGAAGAACGCCAGCGCGCTGATCACCGCCAGCGCGAAGGGTTCGACTGAGCCGTCCGGTGCATCGGTGATGTCGCCGAAGTACCCCGAGAGCCAGAAGATGATCAAGAAGAGGACGAAGAACCAGGAGTAGTCCACCCCGATCCTGATGCCGCGAACGCGGAAGAGCGTCAGCGCGCCGCGGGCATTCACTTCTCTACTCGCAGGTGTAGAGAAGGGGACCGGCGTCGTCGAGGCCGGAGTAGACCACGAGGGCTGGTGAGTTCGCGATGTTCTCGTCCTCGCGACCGGTCAGGTGAAGTGTCACGACATCGCCGTTCACCTCGGTCGAATCGACCTCGAAGCCGATGGTGACGATGTCACGCGAGAGTTCACTCGGGACGCGGTTGTCATCTGCCTTTCCCTCCACGGTGAGATGTACGTCCATCCTCCCATCCACGAAATCCTCGAACGTGATGAGTGAGACGCATTCCAAATCTTCTGCATCCGGGATCATCGCGAAGACAACCGGCGCATCAAGTTTTCCGAGGGCGACAAGCTCGCCCGTCTTGGACGGCTCGGCCGAGCCGGAGGCCGCGGCCTCGACGCCTTCGGGAGACGTACCAAGGACGAGGGATCCGTCGCCTGCCGCAACCGCGGTGTATCCCAGCTCATCGGGATTGCCTTCTGTAGAGACCACGTCACCATCGCGTTCCCAGCCATCGGCCTCGAGAGACTCTGCGATTTCACCGAAATCCTGAGAGGTCGAAACCAGTGCCACGGCCTCGTCTGAGACGTAGGGGTGGGCTGCGTAAGCGGTGATAGCCGAATGATCCAGTGCCGCCCTTACCGGGTTGTCGGTGAGGAGCGAAAGCTCCCTCAACGCGTAGAAGGTGCTCTGCGCGAAGCGAAGCTCGGCCGGCGCAAACCCAACCGTTGTGGGTTCCAGGTCGGCCGGAAGGCCGGCAGCTTCCTTGGCAGCAGAAACGTCTACGGCGGTGGCCTGAGGCATGCCGCCGTCAGGAAGCATCGCTGCAAGCTCCGACGCGCTCAGCTCGCCATCGGTGTCGGGGGCGTCGTCCCCACCACACGCTGTGAGGGCAAGAGAAGCCACAAGCACCGCGATAAGCGCGGAAAGTTCCCTGAACATCGCAAAGACGCTAGCGACTCGGATCCCATTCAACCGTCTGTTTCTCGCGCTGCCGTTGGACGACGCGTCAGACGTCCTCGAACTTCGCCTGCTCCTTCGTCATGGCGGCAGTGACCGCCGCGATCTGATTCGGGCTGCCGATAAGCGCACGCTGAAGTTCGGCCTCGAGCTTGAGCGCATCCTCGCTCCTCGAGGTGTAAGCCGAGTTGAGGAGGTGCTTTCCCGAGCGGATCGCGTGCGGGGACTTCGAGGCAATCTCTGCTGCGAGCTCCTTGGCCGCTGCGACCGGGTCGTCGGCGATGCGGGTGACCAAGCCAAGCTCCAGCGCCTCTTCCGCACCGATGTTGCGGCCCGTGAAGACGATCTCCTTGGCGACGTCCAGCGAAACGAGGGTGGGGAGGACCTGGGTAATCCCCATGTCGGGGATCAGGCCGTAGCGGATCTCCATCACGCAGAGCTTGAGATCCGGGGCCGTGATGCGGATATCGGCGCTGAGCGCGATCTGCGCGCCGCCGCCCAGACAATTGCGGCGGAGCGCCGCGATCACCGGCATCGGCAGGCGCTGCCAGTCGTACGCGACCCGCTGCGCGATGTTCGCGACCTCGCCCGGCACTTCGGCGATCATCTCGTCGACGCCGATGTCGCCGGCCATAAAGCTCGGGAAGTCGAGACCCGAGCAGAAGCTCGGCCCATCGCCCGAGAGCACCACGCAGCGAACGTCATCCCGCTCGGCGAGCTCGTTCGTCGCGGCGTCGAGCGCCTGGAACATCGGCCAGTCGAGGGCGTTGTGCTTGTCGGCGCGCACCATCCGCACATCCGCGACACCATCCTGAACATCGATCTGAACGCGGTCGCTGGACATGGCGCGGATCCTACGGGCAGTTATACGACTCGAAGGGGGGAGGGACCGCTGGATCCCCCTCAATGTCTCGTTCGGCCTTCGAGACTCCGAGAGTCCCGGGGGTGCTGATGACCTGCTGGATCGCATCGAGGCCGTCGCGGAGCGGCCTTCTCACCCTGATTGGGACGAGCAGGGCATCGACCAGAACGGTCGGAGTGCCCGTTGCGATGCCTTCCAAGGGCTTGGGGTTGAAGCGATTCGGATCGGGCTTGTCGCCAGAGATGATCAGGGCCAGGGCGGCGCCTTCGCCGTTCGCCTCCATGTCCGCGGCGAAGGCTGTGACACAGGACTTCTTCTGCTCGTTGGTGAGCGCGAGCCGGACGGGGCCGCTGGCCGGCTCCATGGCCTCTGCCACCTCGCCCGGCTCGGCGTCGTTGACTGCGCGCCTCAGTACCTCCTGGGCCTGGTCCCGCTTGTCAGCGAACACGAACCGCCCGCTCCCGGCGTCGGCCACATATCGGGACGCTGCGGCCGGGGTGTTCTTGCCTGCTTCGAAGATCTTGCCCTGGAGCGAGTAGTCGGCAAGTTTCAACTTGGCCTCGATGTCCTCCGTCGGCTCAGCCGTCGAGATGAGCCCGACCCTGTTGTCCCCGGACGCGGCTGCCCGCACGAGACTGCCGTCGAAGGGCGAAGCGCCCTTTGCGTTGACATCCGTGTTGAAGGCGTCGATCACGATCGGATAGGCGTTCGATGTGATTCCGAACAGTTGGGCCTCCGGGCTCTTCGGCCGGGGAAAGCGGCGATTGCTGGTCGGCAGTGCGTTCGCGTCCTCAGGCAGGTCCAGCTCCTTGCGCGCGGTCGCGACGTCGACCGCATTGGCGAACTTCGTGTCCGCCGGCAGGTAGCGCGCCAGCTCGACCGGCTTTGCCGCAGCGTTCACCTCGACGTCTCCGTTGCTGCACGACGACAGGCCGGCGCCGGCCGCGAGGGCCATCGCAAACACCAGCGGGGAGCGCTTGTTCACGCGGCGGAGTGCCGCGCGATGATGCGGGAGAAGTCGGTTCCGGCGGGGAGCGTGCCGAACGCGAGCCCGGCATCGCCGCCAAGCCTCGAGGCACAGAAGGCGTCGGCCACCGCCTCGTCGCCGAACCGGATCAGGAGCGAGGCCTGGAGCACCAGCGCCATGCGCTCGACGACGCGGCGAGCGCGGGACTCGATCGTCTCGATGTCTCCGAGCTCAGACTGCAGCTCTGCGACGGCGTCATCGAGCCGGTCGTCTGAGCCGGCGGCCTCACCAACCTCACCGAGGAAGGCCTCCAGGGCGCTGGGGTTCTTGGCCATGCCCCGAAGGACGTCCAGGCACTGCACGTTGCCCGAGCCTTCCCAGATCCCGTTCAGGGGCGACTCGCGATAGAGGCGCGGCATGCCGGAATCCTCGACAAAGCCGTTGCCGCCGAAGCACTCGAGCGCCTCGGCCGCGTGGGTGGGCGCACGTTTATTGATCCAATATTTGAGGACGGCGTTCGCGAGGCGGCGGAACTCGATCGCGCCCTCGTCGCCGGCCGCGGCCTCGTCATAGGAACGGGCCAGTCGCATCATCCCGATCGTCGCCGCTTCCGACTCGACGGCAAGGTCGGCCAGGACGTTCTTCATCAGCGGTTGCTCGATCAGGAGCTTGCCGAATGCGGCGCGCTGAGACGTGTGGTGGATCGCGGCGGCGACGGCTTGGCGCATGCCGCCCGCGCCACCGATCACGCAGTCGAGGCGGGTGTGGTTGACCATCTCGATGATCGTGGGGACGCCACGTCCCTCGTCGCCGACCATCTGCGCCCAGGCGCCGCGGAATTCGACCTCCGAAGATGCGTTCGAGCGATTGCCGAGCTTGTCTTTCAAGCGCTGGATGTGGATCCGGTTGCGCTCGCCGTCGGGCGTGAAGCGCGGCATGAGGAAGCACGAGAGCCCACCATCGGACTGGGCGAGGACCAGGAACGCGTCGCACATCGGCGCCGACATGAACCACTTGTGGCCGGTCAACTCGTACTCCGCGCCGGGTCCGCCGCCGTTGACCGGAACCGCGACGGTCGAGTTCGCCCGCACGTCCGAGCCGCCCTGCTTTTCAGTCATGCCCATCCCGCACAGAGCCCCGGCCTTGTCGGGGGCGGGGCGCAGACGCTCGCCGTCGTACGAGTTCGAGAGGAATCGCTGCTCCCATTCGGCAGCGACCTCCGGCTGCGCGCGGATCGCGGGTATCGCCGAGTAGGTCATGGAGATCGGGCAGCCGACGCCGGCGTCGGCGGTGAACGACATGAACATCGCGGCGCGTGCGACGTGTGCGCCGGACTGCGGCTCGTTCCAGGGCAGCGAGTGGACTCCAAAGCCGATGCCGGCCTTCATCAGTTCGTGCCAGGCCGGGTGAAACTCCACCTCGTCGATGCGGTGGCCGAAGCGGTCGTGGCTGACGAGCGTCGGCTCGTTCTCGTTCGCCTCGCGACCCCAGCGCTGCGCCTGTTCAGAGCCAGAGAACGCTCCGACTTCCGAGGCGCGGTCTTCTGCCCAGTCGCCACCCTCGCGACGAAGCGCCTCGACCAGAACGCGATTCGCGGTGAAGACGTTGTAGTTCTCGAGCGGCGAGGCCTGGTTCAAGACCTCGTGCGTCGCGTGGGGGGTGCGGGGTTCGACGGTCGCCATGGACCGCTGAATGGTACGCGCGGGAGCGGATCAGAACCGCACCCGCTTCCAAGTAGCTACTTCGGAATCTCGAACATCCCCTGGAGTTGAGCCGCGAAGAAGAGGTCGCCTGAGATCTTGATCCGGCCGTTCTGGAACATCGCCATCGGCAGCTCGGCTCCCGTCGCGAGGCGCAGAAAGTCCGACGCCGACATGTCAAGGGTCGTGCGCGGAGGCGTTTCCGGCTTCCTGGTCGTGGTCTTCGCGTGTCCCCCTTCGAAGACGCAGAACCAGGTCTCGGTCTTGTTTCCGTCGCCGACCCGCCAGCGGATCACGCAGTCAGGTGGCGCGGCCGCGGTCTTGATTTGAGAGGGCATCCGCCGAAAGACCTCGCCGACGACCAGCGAGCGCATGGGGCCCACTGTCATCGCGCGCAGCACCGGCTCCGGTGTTCGCCTGGCGAGGCGCGCGAGAGCTGCGGCGTCGAGCCGGTCTCCGATTGCGGTCAGCCGCATCGGGGCATCGTATGCCCGCTAGGGTGCGCCGTCCCAGACCACAAGAGGAGCTGAAACCCGCGTCATGGCCAAGATCAAAGTGAAGAACCCCATCGTCGAGCTCGACGGCGACGAGATGACCCGCATCATCTGGGAGTTCATCAAGGAACAGCTCATCGTCCCCTATCTCGACGTGGAGCTCCTCTACTACGACCTGGGCATCGAAAAGCGCGACGAGACCGAGGATCAGATCACGGTTGACGCCGCGAACGCGATCAAAGAGCACGGTGTCGGCGTCAAGTGCGCGACGATCACTCCGGACGAGGCGCGGGTCGAGGAGTTCGGCCTCAAAGACATGTACCGTTCGCCGAACGGGACGATCCGCAACATCCTTGGCGGGGTCATCTTCCGCGAGCCGATCGTGATCTCGAACGTCCCGCGCCTGGTGCCGGGCTGGACCAAGCCGATCATCATCGGCCGTCACGCCTTCGGCGACCAGTACCGCGCCGAGGACGCGCTCATTCCGGGTGAGGGCAAGCTGACTCTCACCTGGACTCCGAAGGACGAGGGCGAGCCGATCGAGATCGACGTCTTCGACTTCCCGTCGTCAGGCATCGCGATGGCGATGTACAACCTCGACGACTCGATCCGCGACTTCGCGCGGGCCTCGTTCCGCTATGGCCTCAACCGCGAGTACCCCGTCTACATGACGACGAAGAACACGATCCTGAAGAAGTACGACGGGCGCTTCAAGGACCTCTTCCAGGAAGTGTTCGACGACGAGTTCAAAGCGGATTTCGACGAGAAGGGACTCACCTACGAGCATCGCCTCATCGACGACATGGTCGCCGCGGCGCTCAAGTGGGAGGGCGGCTACGTCTGGGCGTGCAAGAACTACGACGGCGACGTCCAGTCCGACACCGTCGCCCAGGGCTTCGGCTCGCTCGGCCTGATGACGTCCGTCCTGATGACGCCCGACGGCAAGACGGTCGAGGCCGAGGCTGCGCACGGCACCGTCACCCGCCACTTCCGCGAGCATCAGAAGGGCAACCCGACTTCAACCAACCCGATCGCGTCGATCTTCGCCTGGACACGCGGCCTTCAGGCACGCGGGCGGATGGACGAGACACCTGAGGTCACCGAGTTCGCCGAGACTCTCGAGCGCGTATGCATCGAGACGGTCGAGAGCGGCAAGATGACCAAGGATCTCGCGCTTCTCATAGGCAAGGATCAGGACTACTTAACGACGCAGGAGTTCCTCGCGTCGATCGATGAGAACCTTCAAAAGGAGATGAGCTAAATGGCAGGCACCCCCGTCAAAGTCACGGTCACCGGCGCAGCAGGGCAGATCGGATACGCGCTTTTGTTCCGCATCGCTTCAGGCGAGATGCTCGGCAAGGACACGCCCGTCCACCTGAACCTGCTCGAGATCCCCGATGCCGTCAAGGCCGCCGAAGGTACCGCGATGGAGCTCGACGACTGCGCCTTCCCGCTGCTTTCAGGCATCGACATCCACGACGATGCCGTCAAGGCGTTCGACGGTTGCAACATCGGCCTTCTCGTCGGTGCTCGCCCGCGCGGGCCGGGCATGGAGCGCTCGGATCTTCTCGAGGCCAATGGCGGCATCTTCAAGCCCCAGGGCGAGGCGATCAACGCCGGTGCCGCTGACGACATCAAGGTGCTCGTTGTCGGCAACCCCGCCAACACGAACGCCCTGATCGCGATGTCGAACGCTCCGGACGTACCGAAGGAGCGGTTCACGGCGATGCTTCGCCTGGACCACAACCGTGCGATCGCCCAGCTTGCCGGAAAGCTCGACGTGGAGGTTTCCGCGGTTACGAACATGACCGTGTGGGGCAACCACTCGACGACTCAGGTCCCCGATCTCGGCAATTGCCAGGTAAACGGCGAGTCCGCCTGGACGGCCGTCGGCGACGAGTCCTGGATCTTCGACGACTTCATCCCGACCGTCGCCAAACGCGGCGCGGCGATCATCGACGCGCGCGGGGCTTCGTCCGCCGCTTCAGCGGCGAACGCGGCGATTGACCACGTCCACGACTGGGTCAACGGCACGCCCGAGGGCGACTGGGTCTCGATGGGAATCCCGGCTGACGGCTCCTACGACATCCCGGAGGGGATCATCGCCGGCCTTCCCTGCACCTGTGCAAACGGCGAGTACGAGATCGTCCAGGAACTTCGGATCGGCGACGCGATCCGCGAGCGCATCGACGCGACCGTCGCGGAGCTCCAGGAGGAGCGCGGCGCGGTGGAAAGTCTCCTCTAGGGCCGTTGGGGAGGTCAGGCTGGTCAGCCTGATCCCAGGAGGTCCTGGATCACGTCGATCACGCTGCGGCCGGCGGACGATGACAAGACGTCTATGGCGGTCGCAACCGGCAACACGTCGATCGCCTGCCTGAGCAGGCCCGATTCGAGGCTCGAAAGCTCGTCACGAGTCTCCGCATCGGCAACAGCCCGCTCCAGGCCTGCCTTGATCAATTCGTCGAGCTCATCGTCGCTCAGTCCTTGTCTTTCGGCGAACTCCGCTCGAGCCTCGGGCTCGAGCAGCGCCAGGGCCAGCTCCTCGCGGGTTACCCGGAGCTCGCACGCCGCACCGTCAAGCGCCGAGACCACGATCTTTTCGAGAGTAGCCCTCTCCTCGTCGGCCGGGGGGTCGCGGGTTTCGCACGGATCTGCGGCCTCGAGCGGCTTGTAAGTGGCCCCGCCGAGCGCCAAATAGGTTCCGGAAAGGAGGAGCGCAGAGGCACACGCCGCAAGGATCAGTTTCACGTTCGCCTCCGCCTGAGCAACGGAATCGCCGCGGCGAGAGAAACCGCGCCGGCGGCGAGAAACGCGAGGCTGAAGGCGGACGTCGCTGCCTTCTCGAGCTCCGAGTCAAGCTCGTCGGCGAGCATTCCGTAATCGTCTGCCTCCTCGGAGGCTGGGCCCACCTGTGAGAAAGCAGGGCCTAGTTCTGGCAGTCGGCCATCGGCGCGTTCGATCTGGTCGGCGATCGCGCCGCCCAGATCGACCTTGGTCGTCGCCGCCAGGGGCGCATCCAAGAGAAGCGCGGTCCCCGATCGCTGCGCCGCGATGTTCGCGCCCTTGAGCTCCTGCGTGAAGATTGGAGTGAGCAGGATCAGTCCCGCGACCACGCCGACGTGCCGTGCGGCGATCGTGCCGACAGCGCGTCGTCCGTCCGGGTCGCGCCCCTGGAGTGCCCACTGGGTCATCCCCGGGACCGTGAAGGCCAAGCCGATCCCGATCAGGATCTGCGGGGCAAGTGTCCAGCCCCATGACGCGCCGGGCAAAAGGCCCAAGGCAAACAGTCCCCCGGCTACAAGCACCGTGCCCGCGAGCATCGCGCTGCGAGGGTCGGCAACGCGGCGAGCGATCACGCGCCCCGCGAGGGTGGCCACTGGCATCACCGAGACAACGAGGGCAGCCTGCAGGGGGGTCAGGCGCCAGCCCTCCACGAGCATGATCACCAGGAGGAAGAGCGCGCCCGTGAGGCCCGCGGAGATCAGGGCGAGCGCAAGTTCGGGTCGCAGTTCGAACCGCCCGCCGACCTCGGCCCGGTGGAGCAACGTCGGAGCGTCTCGCTTCGCGAGAAGGACGAGAGCCAGCGGGACCTGGAGGGCGAAGATCGATTCCCAGCTAAAGATCTGAGTCAAGAACCCGCCCAGTGCCGGTCCCAGCGCGAGTCCGGCCAGGCCCGCCGCTCCCCAGATCGGTGCAGCATCCTGATGGGAGCCCCGAGACGAAGCAATCAATTCGATGGCGCTCGCAGCGATCAAGGCTCCGCCGACCGCTTGGGCACAACGTCCTGCGATGAGCACGGCCAGCTCGGGTGCCAGGGCGCACACCGCTGATGCCCCGCTGAAGATCACGACCCCGTATGCGAAGGCCCCGCTCGACCGCCCTCGCGCGACCCGGGCAAGGGGAACGACGACAAGTGCGAGAACCAGGTTGAACGAGATGAGTACCCATGACACCTCGGAGACAGAGGCGTCGTAGCGCGCGAGGATGTCGGGCAGCGCGAGGGTCACGATCGAGGAGTCGGCCAGCACCACTCCCAGCGCGACTGCCCAGATCAACTCGCTACGGCGTTCGCCCGTCAACTCAGCCAGCCGCCGGTTCGTCGTCGTGGGCGGGATCATCAGTGCCCAGGTTCCTGCTCGGCCAGCCGCTTTTGGGGCCGACGAGCGTGATCAGCGCGGGCGCCAGTTGCGAGCGGACGATGAAGGCGTCGATGATCAATCCCACGGACACGGCGAATGCGAGTTGCCTGAAGGCCTGGAGCGGAATCAACGCGATCATGGCAAAGCTCGCTGCCAGCACCAGTCCGGCCACCGCGATCGCACCCGCCGCGCCCGATCCACCGATCTCGACGGCTTCACGGAGGGGTCGGCGCCGCGCCTCGTCCCAGATCCGTGCGGCCAGGTAGACGTTGTAATCGGAACCGAGCGCCACGAGCAGGACGGTGGCGGCAAAGGGGACGTAGAACGTGAGCTCGTCGTAGCCGAGCAGGCCCTGGAAGACGTACGCGGTCAATCCCAGACTCGCGGCAAGGGCGAGCAGACTTGTCATGACGAGGTAGAGGGGCGCCACCAGGGCCCGAAGGAAGAGCGCGAGGATCGCGAACACGACGAGTGTCGCGGCGGGGACGACCCGCCCCAGATCCGACTGAGACTTCTCGACCGTCTCGGCGGAGATGGCCGTGTCTCCCGCCACTGAGGCCTTCGCATCCTCGAGGCCCGCGTCGGCCAAGAGAGACGGAAGGTCTGCCGAAAGGCGACTCACGGTTCTGATTGCTCGATTGCCGAACGGGTCAGCGTCCAGGATGACCAGGAGGCGCGCTGCATCGCCGCCTGCCGCGTAGATGGCACCGAAGTCGACTGGGGTCTGAACCTGGCGCGGACCGACTACCTCAGCAACCCGTCCTCGGGAAGAGATGCTCTCCTGAAGGCGGACAAGCTCATCGCGCTTCTCCGAGATTCCTTCGGCCTCCACCAAGACCATGCTGGGCGACAGAATTCCGGGCGCGAACCCCTTGCTCGCTTGGCGGTAAGCCTCTGCGGGCTCGGCACCCGGCGGAAGCCCCGTGATCGTGCGGTTGCCGACCTCGAGCGTGAACAGGCCCGTGGCCAGAGCGGCCAGGAGCAGGCTGCTCAGGATGGCCACCGTCGCCGGACGCCGGGTGGGTGCGCGTCGGTAGCTCTGCAAAAGCTCGCCGATACGTCCGGATCTGGGGGCCTTCGGCTTGGCGCTCTGTGGCCGCGAAGGCCAGAAGACCGAGTCCCCGCAGATTGCCAGTAGCGCGGGAACGAGCGTTGTCGACACCGCGAGCGCAACCAGCACGGAGAGCGCCAATCCGGGCCCGAACGCCTGGAAGAACCCGAGCCTTGCGAACGCGAGCGTCGCGGTGGCGCCGGCGACCGTGATCCCGGCGATAAAGATCACCGGGAACAGCTCCCGGGTGATCGCCTGGGCAGCGTCCCGGCTCGCCATCCCGCCTGCGAGACGCTCTCGAAACCGCGACAGGAAGAAGATCGAATAGTCGGTGACGACCCCGAACAAGAGCGCCACCAGAACGGGCTCAACCTCGCGTGGCACGACGACGCCGATCGCTTCGCCGATACTTGCAACGGACCTGACGGAGACCAGGTATGCGACCGCAATCGCGGCCAAGTTGAGGAGGGGCGCCCCGAGTGAGCGAAAGTGGAGCCCCATCACCAGGCAGACCAGGGCAATCGTGAAGATTTCGACGAGCGGCAGCGCGTCGGCGATCACGCGGAACTGTTCAGCGCGTGCCGGCGCAGCTCCCGTAACTCCTGTATAGGTGCCCGGCTCCCGAATTAGATTGCGCTCGCCGTACTCCTTTGCGAGTCTCGTTCTGGATCCGGGCCCGATTTCAGGGGGGAAGAAGAGGTAGGTGAGGTAGGTCGTGGATCGCTCGCGCGAGAAAGGCGGCTCGCCGAGAGCGTTGGACGTCCCAAGACCGAATGCGACCGCGTCCGTGCCTTCGAGGGTGCCTTGATTCAGCTGGATCAGGGTGCGCGTCGAGCGCACGATCTCATCGGCCGAAAGCCCACGCGAGTTTCGCTGGACGACGATCGTGCGGCTGAGAACCGGAAAGTCGAAAAGTTCCGCCGCTCGCACTTCGGCATTGATCGCCTCCGCGTCGGTCGCGACCAACTCTCCCAGGGACCCCGTCTCGGCCTCTTCCGGCGTTGGCAGGAAGACGCCCGCACCGATCGCCGCAATGACCCAGAAGGCGACGACGGCGAAGCGAAAGCGAATCGGCGCAATCGCTAAGCGTTCACCGAGTTGAGCCACCGGCGGATGGTAGACCGGCTGAGGACCAGGCGCGGGCGCCCTCCGTCTAGTTAGACAGGGAAGTAGGTCCGGCCGTCCTTGCGGACCTTCCCGTCGGCCTGGAGTTCGGTCAGCACCCTGTACATGTAGTTCGGCTTGATACCCAGCTTCTCGGCAATCGCCGACGCGCCGATGCCGGGTTCATCCGCAATCACCCTGAGTGCGTGCTCGGCTCGGGTGCCACCCTTGCGACTACGACGACGCTTGCGGCCGTTCACCGACGGGGGAGAGGACACCGAGACAGAGCCGCGCGGACGCCCGGGGCCACGCTTGCCGTCGCGGCCGCCGGTCAGGCTGGACAGGGCCCGTTCGAGCTGGACTCGCTCGGAGTCGAGCTCGGTGATGCGGTCACGAAGAAGTTTGGCCGCTTCGTCTACGGCATTGCTTGCAGATGGCATGAATAAATCCCCCTTGATTAAGTGTGTAAATCACACTTTAACAAGGCTACTAAAAAGCAGGTACGCGGCTTTAGCTGCGCTTACGGGGCAGCGTTCCGAAAACCGCGTCCCAGATCGGCGTGGAGACGCCGAATCCGTATCGGTGGTCTTGGAAGTGGTGGCGCATGTGCTGTTCGCGAAGGCGCTTGCCGAAATCAGTCCTCGGCACCGCATGGTGAAGGTAGTAGTGGGTGTAGTCGTACATGAGGTAACCCACGAGAAATCCGGCGAAGAGCGGCAGCCCGGTTGGGATCCCGAATACGAGCCAAAAGATGCCGAAGAACAGGAGCGCCAGCGGGATGCTTGCGCCCGGGGGCATCACAAGCCTCATCTTGTCGTTTGGGTGGTCGTGATGGACGCCGTGGATGATGAAGTGCATTCTGGAGCCGATCGGATGGTCCGGCTCCCAGTGAAAGACCTTGCGGTGGAGCCAGTACTCGGAGATGGTCCAGATGGCGAGACCGGCCAGGGCGAGCAGCGCGATTTCACCTGCACCCATGCCGTCGTTTGCCGCAAGGACGACGAGCCCGGCGATCACGGGCATGAAGATGAGGGCCGGCACCACCGGATGCACCCGCGAAAAGAAGTCGAGGAAGCGGGAGCGAAAGAGTGGCGGCGAGGCGCTGAGACGAGCAGTGCGCTCTGTGGACATGGCTTGGATTGTAGGCGAGAGCCCTCCCGGATTGGCGTTTTCCTCGCGGTTTGCGGAATCGTCTCTCGAGCCGATTTACGCCGTTTGCGCGAAACCCGGCCGACGGTCGTGGCCGAGGCTGGCATAGTCGCCCTCGTGCTCGCGAAAGAAGAACGAACCAGGGAGTGGGTCCGCGCCGTCGGCCTGACGCGCCGGGGTCTCAAGCCCGGCCGCAAGGGCAAACCAACGTGCGCCGACTGCTTCTTTCACTGCAATCAGCTTTGCGCTCTCGACCTGGACTCGCCGTGTTCGACCTTCCGGCCGAACGCGCCCGAGGGCCTCGCTCCGCCACGCCAGCCCGCGCTTTTGCTCCGCCAGGGCGCAAGCTGAAAAAAGCCAGATTCGGCCCATCGGGCCATTAATGGCTAAGGGCAATCTCCCGATAGCCGATGGAAGCACTGATGCGGGAATTCACCGAGCCTCAGGCTGACCACGGAGCGTGGGAATACGAGCCGGACACGAGCAGGACGCGATGGTCCAGCGCTCTGTACGAGATTCACGGAGTCGAGCGCGGCAGCTTCGAGCCGACGGTCGAGAATGTGGCCACCCTCGTTCACCCGGATGACCGCGCGACCTATACCGCGATCGTCCGCGACGCGATCGAGACGCGAACGCCCTTTGCCAGCCAGCATCGGATTGTCCGGCCCGATGGAGGCACACGGGTGGTGATCATCCGCGGCTCCTTCGTCGAGGGCTTCGAGGACACCCGGGACCGCTTGATCGGTACCACTCAGGATGTGACGGATCGCGCCGGCGAGGAGGATCGGCTCTCCCACCTTGCCAATCACGACTCGGTCTCCGGCCTTTACAACCGCAACCGTTTCATGGAAGAGCTCACGCGCGAGATCGCGTCGGGACGCCGCAACGGCGCCGACGGCGCTCTCCTTGTCTTGAACCTGGACCGCTTTGCCGATCTCAACTCGACCCTGGGCCACATGGCAGGGGATCAGCTCCTGCGCAAAGTGGCAACAGTGCTCCGAGGTCGCCTCCGCGACACAGACACGCTCGCGAGGGTTGGGGGCGACGAGTTCGGGATGATCCTTCCGGGCTGCGGACCGGACGCCGCCGGTCGCGTGGCAACGCAGCTGATCGAAGCGATATCCAACGGCGCGACGATTCAGGCGGGAGGCGCCGAGCGCCGGTGCGGGGGATCGATTGGCATGGCGTACTTCGGACCGTCGGAACGCCGGCATTCCGACGAGCTCCTGGTCGAAGCGGAGCTGGCGATGCACCGTGCCAAGGCGAATGGCCGCGGGCACGCGCAGTCGTTCTCCGAGGAAATGCGCGCCGAACAGGCGGTCATGATGTCGACCGAGGACGAGCTTCGCGGCGCGATCGGCGGCCACGAGCTCAGAGTCCAGTTCCAGCCCATCGTCTCCTTGGACAGCGGCGCGACGATCGGGTGCGAAGCCCTGGTTCGATGGGAGCACCCGATCCGGGGGCTCGTCGGTCCGGGCGACTTCGTCGCAATCGCCGAGGAGACCGGCCTGATCTCAAAGATCGGGCGGATCGTCTTGGAGCAGGCCTGCCGTCAGGCCTCGCAGTGGAAACGCCAGGGCAGGGATCTCTTCGTCTCGGTCAACATCTCGCCCCGCCAGCTCACTCGTCCCGATCTGGCTGCGGACATCTCGCATGCGCTCACGACAAGCGGATTGCCGGCGAACCTCCTGTGTCTCGAGGTCACCGAGACAGCCCTCCTCCGTGATCCCGGACCCATCGTCGAGAGCCTGCGCCGTCTCAAGGCCATCGGGGTGCGGATCGCCATCGACGACTTCGGAGCGGGCGCGTCGTCGTTCGGCCTGCTCCGGATACTCCCCGTCGATCAGATCAAGATCGATCACTCATTCATCCAGGGGCTCGGCGACACCACCTCCGACCGCGCGGTGGTCGCCGCCGTGGTCTCGCTGGCAAAGGAGCTCGGCCTTTCGGTCATAGCGGAGGGCGTCGAGACCCAGCGCCAGCAGGCGGAGCTCCGCGAACTCGGCACGGAGCTGGCGCAGGGGTTCCTGTACTCACCGGCCCGGAATCCGGAGGAGCTGGCACTCGACGGATACGCCGCGACGGTTCTGCAGCAGGCCTAGTTACAGCCGGATGGGCGCGGGTATAAGCTCCGTGGTTCAGATTCTTGGCCACTTAGGAGGAGAAACCCAGATGGCATCCACGAAGACTCAGAAGGCGCGCGAAGCGGCATCGACCGTGAGCTCGAATGAATACGTGCGCCGGCTTGTCGAGGATGAGGAGCTTCGTGACTCGCTGCGCGACGCCTTTGACTCGAGCCGGACCGCATACGACCGCATCCAAAAGCAGAAGCATCCGGCCAAGGCCGTGATGGACGACAAGAGGACCCAGAAGGAGCTTCGCGAGGCTGCGGAGTCGCTTCGGGCGGCCTCCGATCGCCTTCGCGGCAAGCAGCAGCGGAGCGGTTCCGTTCTCGGCAAGCTGATCGTCATCGCTGTCGTCGGAGCAATCGCAGCCCTCGTCTTGTCCGAGGATGTCCGCAAGGCCGTGCTTGACCGGCTGTTCGGAGCGGAGGAGGAGTTCGAGTACACCTCGACGACTGCCCCGTCCAACGGCGGAGCCGCCTAGCTCCAGGGGACCGACCACAGGGCTGACGAATGGAGGCGACACCCGGCGCGCGCGAGCGCGCCCTGTCGTCAGACAAGGCGCGGCGCATCGTCGAGGCGATGCGCGAAAGTGTGGGCGAGGTCGGAATTGCCGGCTCGACCTTCGAGCGTGTGGCCGCTAAGGCCGGGGTCAGCCGCGGCCTTCTCCACTACTACTTCGGCTCGAAGGAAAAGCTTCTCGTCGAGGTGATCCGCCGCGACACCGAGATCCGGATTTCAGAGCTCGGTTCGGCTCTCGATGCAGCCGAGTCCCCGGATCAGCTGATCGGTGCGTTCTTCGGCATGTTCGAGCGCACGATGTCGGAGGGGACCGGGTACGTGTACATGGTCTCGGAACTCTTCGTCGCCGGCCGCCACTCCAAGGAGCTGACGCACATGCTCGGTGAGCTCTACCGCGCGGCCCGTGAGGCGTTCTCGGCAATCCTCGATCGAAAGCAGGCCGAAGGGGTGATCAAGCTCCGTTTCAGCGCCGACGCTGTACTCAGCTACCTCTTCGCAGCGGGCGACGGCGCCTCGGTCCAGATGCTCACGGACCCCAGTTACGACCTCGAGACCGCCGCGGGTGTTTCCTACGGCGTGGCGCGGTACCTCCTCACTTCGGACTGAAGGTCGTCAAGGAGTACGGGCCGACGCCTCGAATGGCGCCGGCAGAGGCTTTGCGCCTCTATTTCTTCTTCAGCTTCACCGCGTCGACTCCGACGAGGAACGGAGACTGGTTGTCGACCTCGGCGATGCGGAGGCGGTACTCGCCCTTCTGCAGGTTGGCCTTTATCTTTTTCCAGCCTTGCTTGCGCTTGTCGCCGGGCTCCGTGTGAAAGATCGTCTTCGCGATATCCGCGTCCTCGAGTGAGTCGATAGGCGCGGCGGGCACCATGACGTCGATCCGAAGCTGCTGATTCTTGAAGCCCTCGACGCCACGCCGGGGCTCCTCGTACGCCAGCGTGTCCGGCGCGTAGAAGTCCTCCGCCGTGTTTTTGAAGGCAAGCTGGAATGTCAGCTTCCGCTTGCCGGACACCGAAAGCTTGCGGTGCAGAATGTGGCTACCCGGGTTCAATGTGCTGAGGCCTGCCGCGTAGGTGCCCTGCGGTGGCTCAGCGAGCGTCGCGCTCTCGATGCCGCCCCGTGGGGTAGGTCCGCCGCCGACCTTCAGCTTGCCTTTGTAGACCTGCCAGACGCCCTTCGAGTTCGAGCGCGTGAGCAGGTCCCCGCCGGAGTCCTCAGTCTTCCACCCCTTGAACGTGCCCTTTTCGAAGTTGCCGTTCTGAGGTGCCGCAATCGCCAGCGCAGTGACGACGCCGAAGGCGCCAGCCGCAGCCACGCAAAGTCTCAACGTTCTGCTCATGAGTTCCCCTGTTCCTTCGCTTGCCTTTCTCGGCAGGCTACTCCGGTTGCTATGCCGTCGGGCTTCGCCTGCGCGGGAAGGTCTTGGTGAAGCGATATAGGTCGCGGAGCGATCCGTGAAAGCGCAGATCGCGGCTGAGCATCGCCCGTCTGGGGTCGACCGTGCCCTTGGAGAGGCCAATCCACTTCGCCCACGAGGTGTCCCAGGTCAGGTCGGCGTCGGGCGCCACGCCGTGCTCGGCACGTGTAGAGCCGTTCTGGACGATTACGTGCCACGGATCGGCGTCCGAGAATCGCCACTGGATCGTGAACGGCTTCCCGTTGACCGCCGATGTGTCGGCGGAGCGTGCGACGAGGTCGAAGAAGAGCCGCTGCACGTCCGGGTCGGATTCCGGGTTTGGGTGTGGCTCGCCGATGATCCTTGCCTCGAGGAGCCTGATCTGGCGCTTGGCAAGTTCCGAGTGTTCGAGCGAGTAGTCGACGGGGAGGACGCCGGGCATTTCCTCGAGAGGCCAGCCGATTGCGCGCCACTTGGTCAGGATCGATTTCATCCCGAATTCGAAAATGTCCTCCAACTCGAATCCGTAGCACCGCGTGTACTCGCGGTCGAAGTTCGGGGGGTTGAACACCGCGGCGACGTAGGGCATGACTTCGAGCAGAAGCTCATGGACAGCGGCCTTGCACTCGTCGGTC
Source organism: uncultured bacterium (assembly GCA_963721645.1). Classification (GTDB taxonomy): domain Bacteria; phylum Actinomycetota; class Thermoleophilia; order Solirubrobacterales; family 70-9; genus JALZKA01. Next base: position 236,107 of record CAVRJK010000002.1, read on the forward strand.
TCCTCGAAAAGCTCGGAGAGCACCTTGACGCCGAAGCCGATGTGTCGCTGCTCGTCGCGCGAGACGTTTCCCATGCCCTCGATGAAGCCGGGCATCGTCCCTTCGTTCGCGAAGAAGTCCTCGATGAAATGCTGGCCGGGCTGGGCCATCGAGGCTTCGACAACTAGGTGGTAGAGCGCTATGGCCTGGGCAAACTTGGGCAGCGACCGGTCGTGGCGCAGCTCCTCGGCCATGCGGTCGAGCCGGTTGAAGACGTTTCGGTAGCCCCAGTTGAGCTCGGGCTCGGTCGAGGCGAGCGTCGCCTGGATCGTGTCGCCGGCGCCGATGACCTCCTTGAAGAAGCGATGGAAGAACACGGCGTGGCGAACCTCGTCGACCTGCTGCGTCGCAAGAAAGTACTTCTGTTCCTCGGACGGCGCCGCATCGATGTAGGGGGAGAGGTTGTCGGCGACGGAGTCCTCTCCATAGAAGAACATCGAGTAGATCCAGAGCCCCGACTTCTTCTGCATGTCGCTCAGGGCCGCCCATCCCTTTGCGTCTTCGGTCAGGTCGATCGCGGTGGCGCTCCAGTTCGATGCCTCCCAGCGGCGATAGAGATCGTCGTAGGAGATGGCATTCGCTGCCTTGATTCCGTCGTGTTGCGCGACACTCATCTTCTACCTCCGGATTGGTCTGACGGGCGGGCGTCATACTAACTGACTCGGTGGTCAGTTAGTAGCCTGAATGGTGGTGGAGGGATCACCCGTAACCAGGCGGCGCTTGTCCGCTCCCGATCGTCGCGCGGCGATCCTCGAGGCAGCGCTGGCCGTCTTCTCCGAGCGCGGCTTCTCTGAGGCGTCGCTCGACGACGTTGCGTCACGCGGCGGAATTTCGAAGGCGCTCATCTACGAGCACTTCTCGTCCAAGCGGGAGCTTCAGGTCGTCCTACTCGACACCTATCTGCGCGAGTTGATCGAGGCGGTGGTGAGTGCTGTCGGCTCCGAGACGACGGACGAGGAACGTTTACGAGCCGGGATCGACGCCTTCCTCGTCTTCGCGTCGGAGCGCCCGGCAATCCTCAGCCTCTTGACCCGGAACGTTTCCGATCCGGTCGCCGGCGAGACGATTGATCGTCTGCGTGAGGAAGCCGCGACGACGATCGCTTCCATCATGGCCCAGGACGCACCCGAGCCGGAGCCCGGCGATCTCGATATCGAGACGACGGTCGCGATCCTCGCTCACCTGATGACAGGCGGGATCCAGTTTCTCGCCGGATGGTGGATCGAGCACCCGGAGGTTCCGCGCGAACGTGTCGTCGAGGTGGCGATGGGCGTGAACTGGATCGGCCTCGAGCGTCTGGGCGAGGGCGTCCGCTGGGCCCCGCGCGGCTGACAGGACCGGGGCCGCCTCCACTCCGCCCGGTCGTACCCTGGCTCTCGTGCCGATCACGCCGGTAGCCCAGTTGGGGATGAGCGCTCTCGAGGCCGGCCTCGACCTTGTTCGCTCCGCCCCGAAACTCGAGGGCTCCCTCGAGTTGATCGTCCGTCGCCCGGCGACCGAGGAGCGAGAGCTTTTGGAGGAGGGATACCTCGACTTGTCCGAAGGCCTGGCCGGGGATATCTGGTCCGAGCGGCCGAGTCAGCGCACCGGGGCCCCCAACCCTGATGCCCAGGTGACGGTGATGGGCGCCCGCGCGGCGGCGCTCGTCGCGGGCGGCGACGATCGCGACGGGTGGGCCCAGGCAGGCGATCAGCTCTACGTCGACCTCGACCTCAGCGAGCAGAACCTCCCTGCCGGCAGTCGCGTCGAGATCGGCGAGGTGATCCTCGAGGTGACCGACGACCCGCACCTGGGCTGCGGCAAGTTCGTCAGGCGCTTCGGCGTGGACGCAATGAAGCTCGTGAATTCCGAGATGGGCCGAGCACTACGCCTCCGGGGCGTGAACACGCGGGTGGTCGTCCCGGGCCGGGTGGCGAAGGGTGACGCTGTGCGGAAGGTCGCGTAGGGCGCCGACCGCCTGCGGGTCGGCTGACGGTCTGAGTTTCGCCTCGAGGGAGGTGCGAGAAACGTTTGGAGCATTGTGCTCGCTATGTGCGCACAACCCTCCGAACGTTCCACAAAGGCCCGGCCGGCGCTAGTCCGCCAGCTTCGGGCTCCGCCACGGCGCCACGAGGCGCTCCCTGATCAACGGACCGAGCTCGTCGGCCGGGACCCGCTCTTGGGCGAGCGAGTCGCGGTCGCGGAGAGTGACCGATCCATCTTCGAGCGTCTGGCCGTCGATCGTCACGGCCCAGGGGGTGCCGATCTCGTCGTGGCGGCGGTAGCGCTTGCCGATCGCACCGCCCGAGTCGTACTCGGCCTGAACCGAGGAGCGCAGGTCCTCAAAGATCTCCCGGGCGCGCTCGGGCATGCCCTCCTTGTTGACCAGGGGCAGAACCGCGACTTTCACTGGGGCCAGGCGGGGGTGAAGCCTCAGCACGGTCCTCTGGGTGCCGTCCTCGAGCGTCTCGACCTCGAAGGCGTCGACCAGAAATGCGAGCGTCGCCCGGTCGGCCCCCGCTGCGGGCTCGATCACGTGGGGGACGTAGCGCTCGCCCGTCGCCTGGTCGAAGTACTCGAGCTTTTCGCCTGAGAACTCGGCGTGCTGCTTCAGGTCGAAGTCACCGCGGTTGGCGACGCCCTCGAGTTCCGACCAGCCGATCGGGAAGAGGTACTCGACATCGGATGTGCCCGAGGAGTAGTGGGAGAGCTCGTCCGAGTCGTGCGGACGGAGACGAAGGAGGTCCGGCCGGATACCGAGGCGCGTGTACCAGTCGAAACGCTCTTTGCACCAGTGGTCGAACCACTTGGGAGCCTCGTCCGGCGGCACGAAGAACTCCATCTCCATCTGCTCGAACTCGCGGGTGCGGAAGATGAAGTTGCCCGGCGTGATCTCGTTGCGAAAGGACTTGCCGACCTGCGCGATCCCGAACGGCGGCTTCTTGCGGGCGAAGCCCAAGACGTTCTTGAAGTTGATGAAGATTCCCTGCGCGGTCTCCGGCCGCAGATAGGCCTGCGAGCCCGTGTCCTTGACCGGTCCGACGGTCGTCTCGAACATGAGGTTGAACTCGCGCACCTCGGTCAGGTCGTGCGTGCGGTCCTCCGTCTTGGGGAGGTTCGCCTTGGCGGGGCACATCTCGTCGCGGTCGAGGTGGTCGGCGCGAAAGCGCTTCTTGCACGTACGGCAGTCGACAAGCGGATCGGTGAAGCCGGCGAGGTGGCCGGAGGCTTCCCAGACGCGGGGATGCTGGAGGATCGCCGAGTCGAGAGCGACGATGTCGTCGCGCTCGGACAGCATCGAGCGCCACCACTCGTTCTTGACATTCGTCTTGAGTAGGACGCCGTAATGGCCGTAGTCGTACGTGGAGCCCAGGCCGCCGTAGATCTCCGACGACGGGAACACGAAGCCGCGCCGCTTGCAAAGCGACACGATCTCATCCATTGTCACACCGGTCGAGCCGGCATCTTGGGCCATGAGCGGCAGGCTAGCCGTCGGGGGTCAGCGCGCGACGGCGAGGGCGGGGAGGGGAAGTCGTTCGCGATACCGAACTCGTTCTGGGCGGGCGCAGGGCGGCGAGCACCAAGGCGGTGGCCGGGGGCGCAAGCGAAGTGGTCTGTGATCCACGCCGCAATCAACGGGGAGATGGCACGAACCGATTTCGAACCGGGCCGCTGCGATACTCACGCCTGCCTATGCCGATCTACGAGTACCGCTGCGAGAAGGGTCACGAGTTCGAGACCTTCCAATCGATGTCCGAGGATGCGATCTCGAAGTGCATGGAGTGCGGAGCGCCCGCGCAGCGCGTGTTGAGCGCGCCGGCGGTTCATTTCAAGGGCTCGGGCTTCTATACGACCGATTACGGCAAGGGCAAGAAATCGGGCTCTTCCGATTCGGGCTCGTCGTCTGAGAAGTCCTCCTCCGGCTCTTCCTCGGACAGCTCGTCGTCCGGCGACTCGTCTTCCAAGAGCTCGGATTCAAAGAGCTCGTCGAGCCCCTCCAAGTCGAGCTCTTCGTCCTCGAGCTCGTCCTCTTCGGACTAGCCCGCCGGGCTACACAACGGGTCGTTCTCGGGCGTGTCGCCGGTCAGCTTCTTGACCGCCTTGATGCATTCCTCGACCGGCACGATCAGAGGGTTGGCACCGATATCGAGCGGCTGCAGCACGTCTGAGCCGGACTTGCCTCCGATCGCCGCCGCGAGCACGAACTGGGGCATCGTCAGGGCGCCCATGTCGGAGACGAAAGCCTTCGGTGCGTTCCACCCGATCAACGGGCCCTTCACGAAGTTGTAGGGAATCCGCAGCGGATCCGTGAGCCGGTCTTTGAGCCCTTGGAGGATCTGCTGCTGGAACTGGGTCCGGTCGAGATCAGTGATCGGCTCGCCGCAGGTCGTCGTGCGGGTCCGCGCGAGCGCGAGCGCCTTCTCGCCGGAAAGAGTCACTTCGCCTGGGCCGAGGTCGATGCCGAACGCGCCACCGGAGATCGTGTTGCAGACCTGGCGATCCAGATCCACCTTGACGCCGCCGACTGAATCGATCAGGTCCTCGAATCCCGCGAAGTCGACGATCGCGACGTGGTTGATGTCGATTCCGAGGAAGTCCTCGACCGTCCTGACCTGGAGTTCCGCGCCGCCGAAGGTGTAGGCCGCGTTGATCTTGTCGCTCCCGTTATCCGGGATCGCGGCAAGGGTGTCGCGGGGAATCGAGAGCTTTTCGAATGCCCCGCCGCCGGCTCTGAGAACCATGAGCGTGTCGGCGCGAGCCCCACCCGCGCAGGCTGTCGGCGTCTCACCGCTAGCCGCCTGCTCCTGACACTCCTTCGACTCCGCGTCCTCGCTGCCGCCGAACTCGTCGGAGCGCACGTCGGTACCGAGGACCAGGATGTTCTGCGCCGAGACGGCCATGAGCGGGTTGCCGCCCAGCGTGTCGCCCGTATCCGCGAGCTTTGACTTCTGGATCGTCGCTGAGATCGCGAAGGTGACGAGAGAGAGAAGGAGCCAGCCGCCGATCGCGATGCCGATCCACTTGAGCCAGGGCCGGCCGCTGCGCTCCTGCTTGATGGGCGGGGCCGATCGACGCGAGTCCCCGGTGCCCTTGGGACGTACTTTTTCGCGCACAGAACCCAGGTCCGGCTTGTTGAGACTGAGCCCCCGGCGGGACTTATAGACCCTGTAATCGGGGGGCGGCTTGGGCCGCTCGCGATCGCTTTCGTCGGCCATTGACTAGAAATACTCGCTCATGGGTTCCGCACCTTCTCCCGGTAGAGCCGGGCCACCCGTTGCGATTGGCGCCGATCTAGGCGGCACGAAGATGCTCGTGGGCGTCGTTGCGGGAGGGCCGAAGGTACTCCACAGGGTGGAGGAGGCGAGTTTCGGCCGTTCATCCGAGGAGGTCCTCGACACGATGGAAACCGAGCTTCGTCTGGCGCTCGAGGCCCATCCCGAAGCTGGCGCCGCCGGCCTTGGCATCCCGTGCACGATCGACCAGGAGCGCGGAGTGGCGATCAGCGCCGTGAACCTGCCGATCGTCGACGTTCCGATCAGGGACCTCATGTCCGAGCGGCTCGGGATCCCGGTCGTCCTCGACAACGACGCGAATGCAGCGGCCCTGGCCGAACATCGCTGGGGAGCAGCGCGGGGAGCACAGAACGCGGTGCTTCTGACGATCGGCACCGGCATCGGCGGCGGCCTGATCATCGACGGGCAGGTCTATCGCGGGTCGACCGGCGCGGGAGCCGAGCTCGGTCACATGGTCATCGACACCGACGGTCCGCCTTGCCAGGGCAACTGTCCAAACAACGGGTGTGCCGAGGCCGTGGCTTCCGGCACCGCGCTGGGCAGGGAGGCGTTAGCGGCGGCCGAGAGGCATCCCGATTCCGCGCTCGGCAAGCTTTTGGCCGCCGGGGAGGAGGTCAACGGGCGCGCCGCCACGGCTGCGGCGCTCGCGGGTGACCCGATTGCGCGCGACGTGTTCGATCTGATCGGACGCCGCCTCGGAGCTTTCGCGAGCGGCCTGGCAAACGTGTTCGAGCCCGACGTGATCGTTTTCGGGGGCGGCGTGCTCGCGGCCGGAGAGATCCTCCTTGCTCCGGTTCGCGAGGAAGTCGAGCGCCGCTCTTTGACACCGATGAACCGGACACGCATCGCGCACGCCGAGCTGGGACCCGAAGCGGGCATGATCGGTGCCGCGACTATGGCGATGGATATCCAATGACCCCTGGACGCCTAGTCGTCTGCCCGACTCCGATCGGGAACATGGATGACATCTCCGAGCGAGTGAAGACCGCGCTCTCAGAGGCCGACATCGTCGCTTGCGAGGACACGAGGCGCACCGGCCTCCTGTTCGAGCGCCTCGGGTTGACCCGCCCGCGCCTGGTCTCGAACCACGAGGGGAACGAGTCTGAGCGCGCACGGCAACTGGTCGGTGCCATCGAGCGCGGTGCGAAGGTCGCCCTGATCTCCGATGCCGGCATGCCTGCCATCTCGGATCCCGGCTACAGGCTGATCGGCGCCTGTATCGACAGGTCCATCGACGTCGAGGTGCTCCCGGGCCCCTCCGCCGTTGTGACCGCCGTTGTCGCATCCGGCCTTCCCACCGACCGCTGGCGCTTCGAGGGCTTTTTGCCTCGCCGCGCCGGCGCGCTCGAGAGTGTCCTCGGTGGTGGCCAGACAGTCGTCGCGTTCGAGTCGCCGCGGCGCCTGCCCGAGTCACTCGCGGCGCTGGCCGCTCTTGCTCCCGATCGCCCCGCGGCAGTCTGCCGCGAGTTGACGAAAATGCATGAGGAGGTCGTCAGAGGCACGCTCGACGAACTCGCGCGGCGCTTCCGCGACGAGGTGAAGGGCGAGATCGTGGTTGTCATCGGGCCGGCCTCCCGGTCGGCGTCCTCATCGCCCGACATTGCTTTCGCCGTCGACGCTCTGCGACGTCTTGTCCAGTCCGGCGCACGCCCGCGCGCCGCAGCCGGGGTGGTCGCGGCCCTTACCGGGACGAGGGCCAACGAGCTCTACACGGCTCTCACCGGCCGGGAACCACGGGAATAGGCGCCGGCGTCCGAACTCGTTAGGGACGCATTAAGTGTGCGCCTATCCGTAGAAACCACGGATAGCCGACGCGAAAGTAGGGATACGATCACGTAGAGGAGTTGGCTGGACGTCCAGGATCCAGGATGGGTTCGGCGCGGACAGCTGGAAAGGTTCTAACCGTCGGTGAGTGAGCAAAACTCGGTGAACCCCGGGCCGCCGAGCGAGGCGTTGCCTCAACGCCGCCAGGCGCTTTCCCGCATTCTCGCCGTGGCGGCACTGTTTGCCGCGGTTGCCTTCGTCGTGGTCATGTTCTTCGGGGACGACGGGGGCCGCCAGTACAAGCTCCTCTTTGAGACGGGCGGTCAGCTGGTCCGCGGCAACGAAGTGCTGGTCGCCGGGCAGAAGGTCGGCACGATTGACGCACTCGACCTCACGGACGACGGTCAGGCCGAGGTGTCGGTCACGATGGACCGCCCGATAACCGTCGGCACCACGGCGCAGATTCGTGCGACCTCACTATCGGGCATCGCAAACCGCTACATCTCCCTGCAAATGGGCCCGTCGAGCGAGGAGCTGGAGGACGGGGGCACCCTCACCGCCGATGCGACCACCTCGCCCGTGGACATCGATCAGCTGTTCTCGATCTTCGACGAGGACACGCGCGGTGCGCTCCAGGACGTCTTCAAGGGACAGGCAGCCATCTACGCCGGCGACCCCGAGCTCTCCCGCGAGGCTTACAAGTACCTGGCACCGGGACTCCAGTCGACTGAGCGCTTCCTCGCCGAGTTGACCCGCGATCAGGATGTCCTCGCGCAGTTCCTGGCCTCGGGCTCCGACGTTCTCGGAGCGGTCGCCGAGCGGCGATCCGACCTTTCATCGCTCACCCAGAACGCGAACACGGCGCTCTCCGCCATTGCGGCCGAATCCGCTTCGCTCGACCAGGCCCTCGCCGTCCTGCCTCCCACGATGCGCCAGGCCAACACGACCTTCGTCAATCTCCGGGCCGCCCTCGACGATGTCGACCAACTCGTCGAGACCTCCAAGCCTGCGACCGTGGATCTCGCACCGTTCCTGCGCGATCTGCGACCGGTCGCCGAAAAGGCAGTACCGGTGATCGCTGATCTTTCGGCCACCGTGAACGTGCCGGGCGACTCGAACGACCTCACCGACGCGCTCCGGCAGACGCCTGCGCTTCAGCGGGCGGCTGAAGACGCCTCCAGGCAGGGCATCGACGCGATGGACGTCTCCGAGGAGAACGTTGCCGTCACGCGCGCCTACAGCCCCGACCTGATGGCGCTGGTGAGTCGCCTCGGACAGATCACGGGTTACTACTCGGCGGACGGCCACTACGCCCGCACGATGCCCGTCAACAACGTCTTCGAGTACGACGACGTAACGAATGAGCTCAACGCGAACTACAACAGCCCGGATCAGCAGTTCAACTTCTACACCTCGACCCCCAACGCTTTCAGGTCGTTCGGCTTCCAGCGTTGCCCTGGCACCGCCTCGCAACCGGCAGAGGACGGCTCGACCCCGTTCGTCGAGGACGAGGTCACCGGTAACTGCGACCCGAGCGCGGTCCCGTTCGGAGTGCTTCCGTGAGGCGGCTCTTCGGCATTTTCGGGGCGCTTTGCGCCACGTCGGCGCTCCTGGTCGTCGGCTCCGGCGCCTCTGAGGAGAAGGGAGACACCTACCTCGTCCGCGCGATCTTCGACAACGCGAGCTTCCTCGTCGAGGCGGAGGAGGTGCGCATCGCGGGTGCCAAGGTCGGCCAGGTCCAGTCCGTGAGCGTCACCCTGGAGGGCGAGCGCGCGCACGAGGACGGCTCGGACGACCCGGGGAAGGCGATCGTGGTGATGGAGATCACGGATCCGGGCTTCCAGGACTGGCGTCAAGACGCGTCGTGCCTGGTCCGCCCGCAGTCACTTCTGGGCGAGAAGTTCGTCGAATGCCAGGCAACGCAGCCGCGCGCACCGGGAACCGAGCCGCCGCCTGAGCTCGACGTCATTCCGGACGGCGAGGTCGGCGAGGGCCAGCGCTTCCTGCCGGTCGAGAACAACGGCAAGGCCGTGGATCTCGACCTGATCAACAACATCATGCGTGAGCCGTATCCCGACCGGTTCCGGCTGATCCTGAACGAACTGGGCATCGGCCTTGCCACCCGCGGTGAGGACCTCGAGGAGATCATCATCCGGGGCAACCCGGCGCTGCGCGAGACCAACGAGCTGCTTGCTCTCCTCAAGGGCCAGACGCAGACGCTCAACAACCTCGCGCGGGACGGCGACCGCTCGCTGGCGCCGCTTGCCAGGGAGCGCGAACGCCTCACGGGCTTCATCAACAAGGCGACGATCGCCGGCGAGGCCACGGCCGAGCGCTCCGCCGAGCTCGAGGCCGGATTCCAGCGCATGCCCGCGTTCTTTCGCGAGCTCCGCCTGACGATGGGAGAGCTCGAGAGCTTCACCGACGCCGCCACACCGGTCGTTTCCGACCTGGGCGACGCAGCCCCGGCGATCACCCGCTCGACCGAGGCTCTCGGACCCTTCGCGCGCGCCGGACGTGTCGCGTTCATCTCCCTCGGCGAGAACGCAGAAACCGCACGGCCGGACCTCGTCGCCTCCGTCCCCGTCATCAAGGACCTGGGACGCCTCGCCGACGAGACCGAGCCAGGCGCCCGCTTGCTGGACACCCTGCTTACGGACTTCCGCAAGAACTTCGGGCTCGAAAACCTGATGAGCTTCTTCTTCTACGGCGCCGGCGCCACCAACGGCTTCGACTCGTTCGGCCACTTCGTGCGTGCGGTCGTCCCCGCCAACAACTGCTTCACCTACAAGGCGCCCAACCCCGAGCCTGGTTGCTCTTACGCATTCCAGGGCAATTCCGCGGCCAGGGCGGCTGCTCAGCGGAGCTTCCTCGACCCGATCGATCTCGAGGCGGTGCTCGAGGCCGGCGAGGCGGACGAGACACTTGACGCAGCATCGGAGACGGAGGACCAGGAGTCGACGCTCGACGGTGGGGCCGCCGACACCGGCGCCAGCGCAAAGGACATGGGCGCGATGCTCGACTTCCTGGTCGGCGGGGAGGATTCGAAGTGAGGCGGAACGTCGGCTCCACGCTCGCAGCGAGCCCCACGATGGTCGGCTCGATCACCGTTCTCATCTCGGTGGTCGCAGTGTTTTTGGCCTACAACGCCAACTCCGGCCTGCCCTTCGTCCCGACCTACAACATCTCGGCCCAGGTCGAGAGCGCGAACTCCCTCGTTCCGGGCAACGAAGTCCGTATCGGGGGCGTACGTGTGGGCGTGGTGAGCGAGATAACTCCGGTCGCTGCGGAGGACGGCTCCGTCTCTGCAATCTTCGACCTCACGCTCGACGAGGACGCCCAACCGATCCCCACGGACTCGACGATCATCATCCGGGCGCGGTCGGCCCTGGGCCTCCAGTACCTGGAGATCAACCGGGGGACGTCGTCGGAGGAGTTCGAGGTGGGAGAGACCATCCCGCTGAGCGCCAATGTGCCGGAGCCGGTGGAGTTCGACGACGTGCTCTCGACCTTCGACGAGCCTACGCGCGTGGCGATTCAAGCCAACCTGGTCGAGTTCGGAAACGCCCTGGCAGGCCGCGGTGTCGACCTGAACGGCGCTCTGGGTGAGCTGGCCGAGACCGTTGACTTCCTGGAGCCTGTTGCCCGGAACCTGAGCGATCCGGACACGAAGCTGTCGCGTTTCATCAACGCCCTGGCCAATACGGCAGCCGAAGTTGCACCGGTGGCCGAGCAGCAGGCGCAGATGTTCGCCAACCTGGACACGACCTTCGGCGCGTTCGCAAACGTCGCACGCCCCTTCATTCAGGAAACGATCTCCGAGACGCCCCCGACGCTTGACGTCGGCACGCAGGCGCTGCCGGTCATCCGTCCTTTCCTCGAGAACAGCGCCGGGCTCTTCAATGACCTCCAGCCGGGAGTTGACGCGTTCGTCGCCACATCGCCCGCAATCGCCGATGCGCTCGAGGTCGGGGCCCCGGTGCTCCGTGACTCGGTCGAGTTCAACGAGCAGCTCGGCCCCACGGCTAGGTCGGTTCGAAACTTGAACGACGACGCGGATGCGCGCGCGGGCATCGAGCGCCTGCGCGAGACCTCGACCGTCCTGTCGCCGACCCTGCGCTTCGTCACGCCCGCTCAAACGGTCTGCAACTACGCCGCGATCCTCGCTGACAACCTCAGGAGCACGTTCGGTCAGGGGATAGGCACGGGGACCTGGCAGCGGGCAGAGATCATCATCGCGCCGCAGGGGCAGAATCTGGCCGACCCCAACGAGCTGAGCCCCCCGAACAACGAGGGCTCACCCTCGACAGCTCCAGCCAGTGGCGGCGGCAACGCTTTGGGGAACTTCCTGCATACGAACCCCTACCCGAATACCTCCGCGCCCGGCCAGGAGCAGGAGTGCGAGGCCGGCAACGAAGGCTGGCTCCCAAACCAGCCCGTGATCGGGAACGTTCCGGGCAATCAGGGCCTCAACACAAGAGAGACGGTGGCCCCTTGACCGGCCGCAAGACAGCGCCGAGTGGCGCCAACCAGACTCAGTACGACCCGCGCGTTTGGGGCGCGAAGTATCGCGGCCGCGGTCCGGTGCCGCTGGCGATCTTCCTGCTGCTCGTGCTCACGGTCGGCTCCTATCTGGCCTATACGAAGGACATCCCGTTCATCGGAGCCGGGACGGATGTCAAGGCGACCTTTGCCAACGCGACTACTCTGCGGAGCACCTCGCCGGTGCGCATCGCAGGCGTGAACGTGGGCACCGTGACCGCCGTCGAAGGTGAGGGCGACGTCGCCAAGGTGACGATGACCCTCAAGGACGAGGCCCTGCCGATCCACGAGGACGCGACCGCGACGATCCGTCCGCGGCTCTTCTTGGAGGGCAACTTTTTCGTCGACTTGAAGCCCGGGTCGCCTTCCTCGCCCGAACTCGATGGCGACGGTGAGATTCCGATAACCCAGACCTCGACCTCGGTGCAGATCGACGAGGTTCTGGCTGCGCTGCAAAGCGACACGCGGGAAGGACTCAAGGGCCTCCTCTCCGGCTACGGGACGGCGCTCACCTACGAGCCGAGCGCAGCCGACGACGCCGGCCAGGAGACAATTTCGAAGGGCAAGACCGGCGCTGAGGCGCTCGCCGACTCGCTCCGGTTCGGCGGCGATGCTGGGCGTGGGACGGCGATCGTGAACCAAGCCCTGCTCGGAAAGGAGAGGCACGACCTTTCCGGACTGATCAGCGCCCAGCGCGATGTCTTCAAGGAGCTCGGAACGGTCGAAGCAGAGCTCCAGAGCCTGATCACCGCCTTCAACACGACGGCCGGCGCCCTGGCCCAGGAACAGGACAATGTTCGCGCGACGATCCGAGAGCTGGGCCCCACATTGGAGGCGGCGCGGCCATCGCTCGCGAACCTGAACGAGGCGTTGCCGCCGCTGCGGGCCTATGTCCTCGCGCTCGAGCCGGGCGTGGCAGAGCTTCCCGACCTGATCGAGGCGGCAACGCCGTGGCTGGGTTCGACCGAAGACCTTCTCGCCCAGGACGCGCTCGGCGGGCTGGCCGAGGAGCTTCGCCGCGGTGCGCCGGTGACCGCGGGCGCCACCAAGACCGCCCTGCCGCTGATGCAGGAGCTCTCGGACCTCTCCCGCTGCGTGACGGACAATCTCGATCCGACCTTCGAGACCTCGATAACGGTCGATCCGAACGTCCCGCCGGCAAACCAGCAGCCCGCCTACCTCGACTTCCTCGACTCGGTCGTCAATACCGCGGGCGCGGCCTCGAGCTTTGACGGCAACGGGTCGTACCTCCGCTCGCTCGTCGGGGGCGGCGACGTGCTCACCCAGATGACGAACCCCTCCCCGACAAACGGCAACAACCTGATCTTCGGCAACACGATCGAGCCCGTGATCGGGACCCAGCCCCCGCTTCCCGCCGGTCAAAACCCGCCTGCTTACAAGCCCAACGAGGAGTGCTACAAGTCCGATCCCGCCGCCCTGAACGGCCCCGCCGCCACGCAGGGTGCCCCTCTACCCACGCCTACTCCATGAAGCGCGCGATCAGAGAGCACGCCAAGGAGTTCGCCGCGATCGTGGCGCTGGTCATCTTCGGGATGGCGACGACGCTCTACATCCTTTCCAACCAGCAGGCGCCCTACCCGGCATGGATCCCGATCCTGGGCGAGGAGACGTTCGAGCTCAAGGCCGATCTGGAGACTGCCCAGGCGATTACCCCGGGCCAGGGCCAGACTGTGAATGTGGCCGGAATCAAGGTCGGCGACATCACCGAGGTTGAGCTGGACGACGGGCATGCGGTGGTCACGATGCTGGTCGAGGAACGCTACGAGGGCCTCATCAAGGAGGACGCCACCGTCCTGGTCAGGCCGCGTACCGGCCTCCAGGACATGACCTTGGAGGTCGATCCGGGCGCCGCTGACACTGCGATGGAAGACGGCGACACGATCCCGCTCGATTCAACGGTGCGAAACGTCCCTCCGGACGAGTTCCTTGCGGCTCTCGACGGCGACACGCGCGACTACCTGAAGCTTTTGGTCCAGGGCGGCTCAGAGGGACTGGCCGAGAACGGCGAGGAGGCCTCGGCCGTCTTCCGTCGCTTCTCGCCGCTCGCCAAGTACCTCGCAAAGCTGAACGGCGCGCTTTCTGAGCGCGACGACGCGATCCGCCGCTCGATCACCTCCTTCAAGGAGGTATCCGAGGCTCTTGGCGGATCCGACACGCGCCTCGCTGAGTTCGTTTCTTCCTCAAACGACGTGCTCTCGGCGTTCGCCAGGCAGGAGGCGTCCCTCAGGGCGACGTTCCAGGAGTTGCCGGGCGCGCTCACGGCTACCCGTGAAGCGGTCGTCTCGGGCGACCTCTTCGCCCAGGAGCTCGGCCCGGCTGCCACGGCGCTTCTGCCCTCGGCACAGGCGCTCAAGCCGGCTCTCGAGGACACCTACCCATTCTTCCGCGACACCGAGGAGCCGATCCGCAAGCAGATCACCCCGTTTGCCGAGGACACGCAGCCAGTGTTCAAAGAGCTGCGCAAGACGACGACAAAGCTGAACGACACGACTCCGGTGCTGGTCGGCGGCCTGGCGGAGCTAAACAAGCTCTTCAACGCGCTCGGCTACAACCCGCCAGGCAATGAGGAAGGTCCCCTCTTCTGGGCCAACTGGCTCGGCCACAACGCAAACCAGACGTTCACGTTCCAGGACGCCTCGGGCCCCGTCTTGCGTGCCATCGGCTTCAACTCGTGTCAGACCGCCGGGCTTGCGCTTGGCACTGCAAACAACGGGTTCCCGTCACTCCTCACTCTGATCGAAGCCACGCGCATCCCTACCGCTGCTGAAACCTGCGCAATCGACCCGGCCTTCCCCTAGTCCATGGAAACCAGACCCCCTACAGCCATCCGCATCCTGATCGCCGTCAGCTTCGCGATCTCGTGCTTCGCCCTTGCCCTGTTCCTCTGGGTCGCTTTCGGAGGGCCCGTCCCGCTCGCTTCCGAGGGTTATCGCCTCCAGGTCCCGTTCGACGAAGCGACCCAGCTCGCAACGGAGTCAGATGTGCGCATCTCAGGCGTTTCGGTCGGCAAGGTGAAGTCGATCGATCTGAACGACGACGGGCAAGCCGAAGCCACGGTGGAGCTCGATTCGGCCTACGCTCCGATCCCGACGGACACCCGGGCAATGCTTCGCCAAAAGACCCTCTTGGGCGAGACCTACGTCGAACTCTCGCCGGGTTCAGAGGACGTGGAGCCGCTCGAGGAAGGTGGCACGCTTCCGCCGGCTCAGGTGGCCGAGTCCGTCCAGATCGACGAGGTGTTCCGTGCCTTCGACGAGCCGACCCGCCAAGCCTTCCAGGCCTGGATGCAGACGCAGGCCGCGGCCCTGGACGGTCGTGGAGAGGATCTCTCGACGGCGATCGGCAGCCTCGAACCGTTTGCGAGCCAGGCAACCGACGCGTTGCGGATCCTCGACTCCGACGAGCAGGCGGTCCAGGGGCTGATCTCGAACGGCGGCGAGGTCTTCGATGCGCTCTCTGAGCGCCAAGGCCAGCTATCAGGCCTGATCGAGGCCTCCAACACCGTCTTTCAGACGACCGCCAATCGCAACGCCGAGCTGGAGCAGATCTTCCAGATCTTCCCGACCTTCCTGCGAGAGTCACGGTCCACCCTCACGCGCCTCGAGGAATTCGCCGTCGACACGGACCCGCTGGTGACCCAGCTGCGGCCGGCGGCGCGTGAGTTGAGCCCGACGCTTACTGCGCTGGGCGACCTCGCGCCCGACCTGGAGTCATTCCTTCGCGGATTCGACAGGACGATCGCCGCAAGCCGCGACGGCCTGCCGGCGCTTCAGGACCTGATCGACCAGGACCTCCGCCCCCTCCTCGCCCGGATTGATCCGTACTTCGCCGAGGTCAACTCGCTCCTCGCGACGATTGAGCTGTACAAGCCGGAGCTCGCTGCCCTCCTCGCAAACGCGGCGGCCGCCACAAATGCGTCCAACCCCGATCTCGGGAACCCGCGCCTCATTCGCACGTCTGCCGTATTCGGACCGCAGTCGCTCGCGTCCCTCGACAACCGGCTGCAGATCGATCGTTCGAATCCCTACCTCAAGCCACTCGGCTACCTCGACCTGCCGGGAGGCCTTGATTCGTTCGAGACACGGCACTGTGCTACCGGCGATAAAGCCCTTCTGGACGACGCCGACGCAGGCTCATTCCCCGGTGATCTCTACGACAGACTGAAGCTCTACGCGTTCTCGGGCGAGAACGATTCCGACAACATCCCGGCGCCCCCCTGCACCCAGCAGCCGGACTTCGAATCGATCGGTGAGAACACCGAAGAGACCCAGTACCTTCGTGTTCGGGAGAAAGAGTAGGAATGCAGTCGGCGCATGACCAAGGGACAAAGACTTCCCCTGACGAAACTTCGAAACTTTCGGAGTTTTTCAGGGTTAGAAACGATGTGGCAAGAGAAATCCTCGCTTTGAGGTTCGACTCCACATTTTGGATGGATCCAATCAACCAAGCGGGTTCGGTAATCCGCGAACCTCAAGGAGGAAAGATGCGCAAATCGCGCAACGCACTCATCGGAGTGCTGGCAATCGGGACGGCGCTTGTCGCCGCACCGGGTGCAATGGCTCAGGGTGACGTAGACAACACCTCAGCGGTACAGGGCGGCATCTCGCCGAACTTCCAGAACTCGTCGAAGGCCGGCGAGGCAACGCTGTTCGCACAGGTGTCGACTGCGGATACCGACGGAACGGGCGTTGCCGGTTTCGGCAACGGTCCCTTCTCGCTCGTCTCGAAGGCACCTGAGCGAGTCCAGGTCCACTTCGACGACGACCTGGTCTTCAACCCCAAGCCGAACAAGTTCGCCACGTGCGGCGGTCAGGGCGGCAACGAACTGGATACGTCCACGACGTCTCAGGCGATCGCTGAATGCAAGGACGCGATCGTCGGTTCCGGTATCGCCGAGGCGATCGTGCCGACCGGTGTGTCGTGCACCCGCGACGGCCCGTCTCGAGCTGACGGTGACCACGTTCAACGGACCGGTCACCGTACCCGGCGCAGCGTGCACGCCTCCCGGTGACGGCGTCGGCGGCCCTGAGGGCTGTGAGTATGAAGGCGGTAACCCGCAGGTCATTCTCCACGCCTACGAGCCGAACGTTCCGTTCATCACCACCGTTGGTGGAGAGGTTCGCGACTCGGACGAAACGGTTGCCGGCGGAGAGCCGTACGGCAAGATGCTGGTCGTCAACGACGCACCTGACACCGCCGGCGACGCCGGCGCGTTGGTCCTGTTCGGATCGACCGTTGGTGCTGACGTGACCGAGGTCAAGGTCAAGAAGAACAACACCAAGAAGGAAAAGACCAAGGTCAAGGAGTACGACTACGTCAAGGCGACGTGCCAGGACGACGGTGCCAGTGGAGGTCTCGAGTACGACTTCCGCGGCGAGTGGGTCTACGACGACGGTACGACCGACACCGACACGTTCAAGCAGAAGTGCGGTAACGAGACAAGCACGCCGGCTCGCTAAGCGGCAGTTCGTCTCAAGTCGGCTCGCAAGAGCCGGTGAAGTTCGGAAAAGGGCGGCCTTCGGGCCGCCCTTTTCTTTGCCCATATCCTCGGTGAGCAGTGGCCTTCTACATCACCACCCCGATCTTCTACGTGAATGCGGAGCCGCACCTTGGCCACGCGTACTCGACGATTGCGGCGGATGTGTTCGCGCGGCACATGCGCCAGCGCGGGGAGGACGTGTTCTTTTTGACGGGCACGGACGAGCACGGCGAACCGGTGGAGCTGGCGGCCAAGCGCGAGGGCATCTCGCCCAAGGAGCTGGCCGACCGCAACGCGCCGCGCTTTGAGGCGATGGCCGAATCGGTCAACGCGTCGAACGACTTCTTCATCCGCACGTCCGACAAGAGGCACACCGATCGCGTCGCCGAGGTGATTCAGCGCGTCTACGACTCGGGTCACGTCTACGAGGGGACGTATGAAGGCTGGTACTGCCCGCGCTGTGCCGACTTCAAGACCGAGCGCGAGCTGGGTCCCGGCAACACCTGTCCCATCCACGAGATCCCGCTCGAGCTCGAGACGGAACAGAACTGGTTCTTTCGCCTGTCGGCGTTCCAGGACCGGCTGGTCGAGCTTTATGAGCGGGAGCCGCTCTTCGTCGTGCCTGACTTTCGCCGCAACGAGGCTCTCAGCTTCATCAAGGGTGGCCTCCAGGACGTCTCGCTGTCGCGGGCAGAGCTCGAGTGGGGGATGCCTCTGCCCTGGGATCCGAGCCAGCGCATGTACGTGTGGTTCGACGCGCTCCTCAATTACTACACGGCGCTCGGGTTTGCTCGCGAAGGCGAGGATCTGACCGACCGCTACTGGCCCGCGGCGTTCCACCTCCTTGCCAAGGACATCCTGAAGTTCCACGCGGTGATCTGGCCCGCGCTCCTGATGGCAGCGGAGATCGAGCCGCCCACTGGAATGGTGATCCACGGCTATCTCCTGATGGGCGAGAAGAAGATGTCGAAGTCGCTCGGGAATGTGCTCGACCCGTTTGACGCGATCGAGCGGTACGGCTCGGACGCACTTCGCTTCTACTGCATGCGAGAGGTGTCGTTCGGCCAGGACGGGTCGGTATCCGCTGCTGGCTTCGAGTCGCGTTACGAGACCGAGCTCGCCAACGACTTCGGGAACCTCGCGAGCCGCTCGCTCGCGATGATCGAGCGCTACCGCGAGGGGGTGGTTCCCGACTCAGAGGTGGACGGCGAGCTGGCGGATGGCGCCGACGGACTCAGCGGGCTTGGCGCCGAGGTGTCAGAGCTGATCGACCGCTCGGAGCCCAGCCAGGCGCTTGAAGCGATCTGGGTTCGCGTGCGGCGGGCCAATCGCTACGTCGAGGAGTCGCGCCCCTGGGACCTTGCCAAGGACGAGACGTCGTCGGGGCGACTCGATCAGGTGCTCTACAACCTGGCCGAGGCCCTGCGGGTGCTCGCGCTCGCACTTCTTCCATGGATCCCGATCTCGGCCGAAAAGCTCCTGGACGCCCTGTCGGAGGAAGAGCGCGGACTTGCCGAGTTCGGATCGCGGGGCGGCGGCATGAAAGCCGAGAGGATCGAAGCGCTGTTCCCCAAGCTCGACCGGTGAAGCCGGCGTCC
This sequence comes from uncultured bacterium, assembly GCA_963721645.1. Classification (GTDB taxonomy): domain Bacteria; phylum Actinomycetota; class Thermoleophilia; order Solirubrobacterales; family 70-9; genus JALZKA01. The sequence continues at coordinate 254,823 of CAVRJK010000002.1, forward strand.
ACCGCACCGGGCCTACACAAACGCTCTGACTCGACATAGGCGCTCCGGGCACCCCGGGCGCTCCGGGCACCCCGGGCGGCATCGCCACAGCCCCGAGGGGTCAGACCCCTCACACTTCGCTCACACTCGCCCCGCGTCGCCATCGAGCCCCGAGGGGTCAGACCCCTCACACTTCCCTCACACTCGCCCCGCGTCGCCATCGTGAACCTAGACTGGCGCGATGGTCGACACGCACGCTCACATCGCCTTGTGCGAGGGGGATCCCGCCGGCGTGGTCGAGCGCGCGAAGGGCTCCGGCGTGACTCGGATCCTCACGGTCGGCCTCGACGAGGCGTCGAATCGCGAAGCGATCGAGATCGCTCGCGCCAACGAGGGAGTGTTCGCAGCGGTGGGGCGGCATCCGAACTCCGCGGCGGGGTGGGACGACGAGGCTGAGGCCGACCTGCGCGAACTGGCAACCGACCCGGGCGTGAGGGCGATCGGCGAGACGGGACTGGACTTCTATCGCGACCGCGCATCCCGGGACGATCAACTCGCAGCGTTCCGCGCCCAGATCGGGATCGCTCGCGAGGTGTCGAAGCCGCTGGTGATCCACATGCGCTCGGGGGAGGGCGAGGGTGCCGACGCGGTGACCGAGTCTCTAGCGCTTCTGGCCGACGAGGCGGCCGGCGTAGAGGTGGTGCTCCACTGCTTTTCGGCGCCGCCCGAGCGGGTCGCCGAGGCGGTGGCCCATCGGTGGTTCTGCTCATTCGCGGGGAACGTGACGTACCCGAAGTCCGAGGCGCTCCGAGAGGCGGCGAGGCTGGTGCCCGATGAGCTGATCCTGGTCGAGACCGACGCGCCGTTTCTGGCGCCTCAGTCTCGCCGGGGAAAGCCGAACGAGCCGGCGCTGGTGGTCGAGACGGCTGCAGAGGTGGCCGCTGCGCGAGGGGTTGCGGTCGAGGCGTTCGACGCTCTTGTCACCGAGAACGCCGCCCGGGTCTTCGGATGGTGAGCGGCCGCGGTGGCGGCCGGGCTCGGCTGGGCCAGAACTTCCTGGCGGATCCCAACCTGCTGGAGGCGATTGTCCGGCAGGCGGACCTCGCGGACGATGATGTGGTTCTGGAGGTCGGCGGAGGCCAGGGGATTCTGACCGAGAGGCTCGCGGATGCTGCGCGGTTCGTGCACGTGGTGGAGATCGACGAGCGACTTCGTGAAGGTCTGGAGGGGATTGCCGCGCGCCGCGAAAATGTCCGGCTCGTGATGGGGGACGCGATGAAGGTTCAGTTCTCGGACTTCGATCCCGCGCCCAGCGCGATGGTCTCGAATCTTCCGTACTCGGTCGCGACGCCGGTGATCATGCGGACGTTGGAGGAGCTTCCGGGGGTTGGGCGCTGGACCGTGATGGTCCAGCGCGAGATTGCGGATCGCTTGCGCGCGAGGCCGCGAACGAAGGCGTACGGGGCTCCAAGCGTGCTGGCGCAGCTGTGCTGCCGGGTCGAGATGCTGCGCGCGGTCGACCGGGCCGTGTTTCGGCCCCCGCCCAGAGTGGACTCTGCGCTCTTGCGTCTTGACCGGGTCGCGGAGTGGCCGGGCGATGGGGTGGCCCGGATCGTGCGCGCGGCGTTTGCGCACCGGCGGAAGGCGATGGCGCGCTCGGTCGCTACAGCAGGGGTGGAGTCGCGGCAGCGGGTGCTCGAAGCGCTTGCCGCCATGGGGAAGGAGCCGACGGCTCGCGCCGAGGAGTTTGAGCCGTCCGAGTTCTTGTTGTTGGCGAAGGAGCTGGGGGTCTGATGGTTCTCCGCGCGCCGGCAAAGCTCAATCTGTGCCTTTACCTGGGGCCGGTACGAGGCGATGGACTCCACGAGTTGCGCTCGCTCTTTTGCCCTTTGGCGTTGAGCGACAGGATTACGGTCACCACGTCTGATTCGGATCGTGACGAGGTGATCTGCGAAGGGGTGAAGGGGCCGAACCTGGCGGAGGCTGCACTTGCGGGACTTCGCGAGCTGGGATGGCGTAGCCCGCCGCTTCGGATCGAAATCGACAAGCGGATTCCGGTCGCCGCGGGACTGGGCGGCGGGAGCGCCGATGCGGCGGCGGTTCTGCGGCTGGCCGACGACGAGGTTGGGGGCCTGGGGGAGCTGGCGCTCAGCCTGGGCGCCGACGTCCCGTCCCAGTTGGACCCGGGCTTTGCGCTCGTCGCCGGCGCCGGTGAGCGCGTCGAGCGGCTGAGCCCGCCGGCGTCGCTGGGGGTCGTGCTGATTCCGTTCGAGGATGGGCTGAGCGCGGGTGAGGTCTATGTGGAGGCAGACAGGCTGGGGCTGGGGCGCACCGCCGATGAGCTCGAGGAAATTGCAAGGGGTTTGCGCGAGGTGGCGAGCGGTGGCGGTTCGCCGCTCGGCTATTCCGAATTGCTGGTGAACGATCTGGAGGACGCGGCAGTCTCGCTTCGGCCTCGGATTACCGGTGCGCTGGGAGCGTTGCGCGAGGCGGGTGCCGAGATTGCCCTCGTCACGGGCTCCGGCCCGACCGTGGTGGGTCTCTGTTCCGACATCGTTGCCGCGGATCGGTGTTATGGGCGGTTGGGGCCTGAGTGGGCCGACGCGATAGTCACTGCTTTTGCGACCGGGTCGTGAAAGGGTCTGGATGGGAATGAAGAAGGCCTGGGAACTCATCCGCGAGCACCCGCTGATCGTCGTCATCGTGTTGCTCTTCGTTGCCTATCAGCTGTTCGGCGATGCGTTGCCTTCGATCGACCTGGAGAAGGCCCTCGAGAGCGTCTCAGAGTCGCTCGGCCAATGGACGTACGCGGTGGTCGGGGCGCTGGCGTTTCTCGAGACGGGCGCATTCGTCGGCCTGGTGTTCCCGGGCGAGACGGCGGTAATTCTCGCCGGCGCGATTGCGGGCAACGGGACGACGTCGATCGTGGTGACGATCGCGGTCGTCTGGGTCTCGGCCTGGCTGGGTGATACGGCTTCGTTCTTCATCGGCAAGCGGCTTGGCAAGGACTTCATTCTCAGCCACGGGCACCGGGTCAGGATCACGCCGGAGCGCTTTGGGCAGGTGGAGAGCTACTTCAGCCGCTACGGCGGCAGGACGATCCTGATCGGGAGGTTTCTGGGGCTGGTCCGGGCACTGGCGCCGTTCATCGCAGGGAGTTCGGGGATGACGTACCGGGGGTTTGCGCCGTACTCGATCCTTGGCACCGGCCTCTGGGCGGCGGCGTTCTCGCTCTTGGGCTATGTGCTGGCGGAGAATCTCGACAGGGCGGAAGCGCTGGCGAGCACGGGGATCTTCATCTTCGGCGGCACGATCGGTGTGCTTGTCGGCGGCTATCTGGCGATTCGCTACATGCGCGTCGCCGAGAACAGGTTGAAGCTGGTGCGCCGGATCGAGCAGTACCGGTGGGGACGGTCGGCCACCGCTTTCGGCCGCAGGGTTGAGCCGCAGGCGCGCTTCTTTTGGAACCGGTTGACGCCGGGAGAGCTTGGTCTCGAGTTCACGACGATCATGGCCGTGGCGGCGGTGACGCTCTTCATCGTCGTGGGCTTTGGCGTGGTCGTGGCGGGTGATCCGGGACCCACGCCCGGAGATACGGCTGCCTTCAAGGCTGTGGACGAACTGCGTACCGACTGGCTTGACGATCTTGCCGAGGCTGTGACGAGATTGGGCTCTGGCGTCCTGACGCTGGCCATCGGACTGATCGCCGCGGTGGTCATGGGGATCCGCAGGATGTGGGCGGAGATGGTCGTGACGATCGTGGCGCTGATGCTGACGCATGCCGCGGTGCCGATCCTCAAAGAGGTCATTGAGCGGCCGCGCCCGGACGGGGGACTTGTCGGGGTCGGGGGTTACTCGTGGCCGAGCGGACACGCGGCCTACGCGATGATCTATACGTGGCTGGCGGTCGTCTTGGCGTTCCGCGGTAGGACGGGCGCGCTTTCGGGGACGGCGGTGGTTGTGATCGGGGTGGTCATCTCGGCCGCGATCGCGTTGTCGCGCGTCTACCTGCGTGTGCATTTCCTCTCCGATGTGAACTCTGGGGCGGCGCTTGCGGTCGCCGCGTTCGCGCTTTGCACCGCGGTAGCGCTACTCGTCGTCCACTTCCGCGACAATGAAGCGGAGACGTGAGCGTTCTGGCAGAGCTGACGGCGGTTCATTACCTGTTCGGTGGAGCGGGCCTGCTCAGCGTGCTCGCTTTCGGGACGCTGATCCTGGCGCCGACGATGAGCTCTTTCGGCCGCGGCTGGGAGAAGGCGGCGGCCGCCTTCCTGTCCTTGTTCGTGCTCGTCGCACTGCTCGCGCTGGGCTTCGGCCTGGGAGTGGTCATCGTCTACTACTGGGACGACATCTCCGGCATCCTGGGCTGACCTCGAGGGGTCAGACCCCTCACACTTCCTTCACATAGCCCCGCGGTGCCAGAATCAGGGGGTGACAGCGGGATCCAAGAAGGAGCCGAAGGCTGCCAAGGCGACCGACCCGGCAACTCTCGAGGCGCTTTCTGAGGCCATCGAGTCGGGTGCCGGCCTGCCCGCTGTGGCTCGCGCCGCGTCGAAGGTGCTGGGTACGAGCGTCGCGGTGATCGACCGTTCGAGCGTGGTGCTTGCGGTGGCGGCCGCGTCCTCGTCAGAGGAGGGAAAGCTGCTTGCAAACGGCGACGGGGTCGAGACCGTAGAGCTTCGCGTCGCCGATGCGGTCGTGGGCGAGCTTCGGTTCCGAACGAAGGGCGGCGCGACCCGGGACGCACCGCTGGCGCGGATGGTCTCGGCGCTCCTGGCGCTGGAGGTCGAGCGCTCGCGATCGGGCGACTGGGCGTCGGACGAGGCTGCGGGGGAATTTGTGAACGCGGTGTTGGAGCGCCGTGTGACGGATCGTGGCGACATCGTGGCCCGGGCGGCCGAGGTCGGGGCAAACCTCGAAGGTGGCTCCGGGGTGGTGATCGCGCGAGCGCATCCGCATGTGGCGCAGGACGGCGACTGGCGGGCGCGCGTGTTGACAGTGGCGCTGCGGGTGCTTCGCACTCAGGCGAAGGGCTCTGTCGCCGTGGTCGGGGACGGCGACGCGGCCGAGGTGAGCGCACTCGTGCCGGCCGAGGATCGCGTGGTGCTCGATCGTGCGGCCAAGGCTCTTTTCGGCGAGCTACGTCATTCGCTCCAGGGCTTTCGCTTGACCGTGGCCCACTCCCGCCTTGCCCAGGATCCGGTGGACCTCTACCGGGCGGGGAAGGAGGCGGTCCTCGCCGCCAACGTCGCCGAGGCCGAAGGACACGAGGTGCTCGCCTTTGAGAACACCGGCTCGTACCGGCTGCTCTTGCCGGCGATGAGCGAGGATCCGTCCGAGCTCGAGCGCTTCTACGAGGAGACGGTCGCGCCGCTCTCCGCCTACGACGAGCAGTACGAGACCGACCTGGTCGCGACCGTCGAGGCCTACCTCGACAACGACGGCAACGTGACGCCGACGGCCGAGACGATGTTCACCCACCGCCACACGATCCGCTACCGCCTCGAGCGCGTGCGCGATCTCTGCGGCCACGACATCTCGTCCACCGAGGGTCGAGAGAAGCTTGGCTTGGGCTTGAAGGCGATGCGGGTCCTGGGAATCGCCCCTCCAAAGGGGCCGGCTATGGAAGCGGGCGCGAAGGGCGGGAAGGTCAGGAAGCCGAAGGGCGGGGAGTAAATAGCTCGAACCCCGAGCACCTTATGGGCGTACTGGGGAGCCCGGATTCGAACCGGGATAACTGGCCCCAAAAACCAGAGGCTTGCCGTTAGCCGACTCCCCAACAGGGCTCCATCTTACGCTCGTTCCGTCCGACGGATAAACGAACGTACGTTCGTGCCATGGGAGCCTAGCTACACGCGAGAAGAAGCAGCGAAAGCGATCGCGCAGTCAAAGTCATGGGCGGATGCCTTGCGATTTCTTGGCCTGTCACCTCGCGGCAAGAACTTCTCCACGATCCGTAAATGGGCCTTGAGGTGGGAGCTGGAAGTGTCGCACCTACCAGCTTTCAAGTCGAGGGTTGCCGCGCCTAGTTTTTCCGAGAAGGAGCTCCGGAAGGCAATTGCTGAATCCAGATCCTGGGCAGAATCCCTCCGGCGGATGGAGAGGTGCCCGACCGGCGGAAATCGAATCACGCTCAAAAAGTGGGTCTCCGAATGGGGCATCGACACGAGCCATTTCGACCCGCACGCCGCGGCCACTGAGGCTCTGCAGAGAGGCTCAAGTGGTCCTAAGCCCCTGGATGAGGTTCTCGTCGAGGGATCTACGTACTCGCGGCAGGCGCTGAAGGAGCGCCTTTTCGTGGAGGGTCTCAAGCAACCAATCTGTGAGATGTGCGGCCAGGACGCGAACTGGAACGGGATGGTCATCTCGTTGATCATCGATCACATCAACGGAGTCCGCGATGACAACCGGATCGAAAACCTCCGCATCGTGTGCCCGAATTGCGCGGCTGGCTTGGACACCCACTGCGGCAAGTCACGGCGAAGCCTTGAACGAACGCGCGAGTGCGAACGATGCGGCGAATCATTCAGCCCAAAGTACCGAGACAACCGGTATTGCTCGCGCGACTGTGGGCAGCGCTCGCTGCGTTCGGCTGTGCCAAGGCCTGAGACACGAAAAGTGGAGCGACCGCCCTACGAGCAGTTGCTGCAGGAGATCAAACGACTTGGCTTCCGCGCCGTCGGCCGCAAGTACGGCGTCTCCGACAATGCGATTCGCAAGTGGGTGCGTACGTACGAGCGCGAGCGCGCGATCGAGGAAGGCCGGGACCCGAACGTCATCGAGATTCCTGCGCGGGCCTTGCCGAATCAGATGGACCAGCGTGATGCCGCCTGAACCCACCGGCGAGCCCCCCGCCTCTACGATGACCGCGTGGCCGGCACTCCGCAAGCGCCGACGGTCCTGATCATGGCCGCGGGCGAGGGAACGCGCATGCGCTCCTCCGTCCCCAAAGTCCTGCACGAGGTGTGCGGACGGCCGATGGTCGCCTGGCCCGTCCACGCCGCGCGCGAGGCGGGCGCGGGACGCGTACTCGCGATCGTGGGCCCCAAGCACGACCTGACCGCAGGCCTGCCCGAGGGAACCGAGACCATCCTCCAACCCGAGGCGAACGGAACCGGCGGAGCGATGATCGCCGCGATCGAGGCGATCGAATCCTCGGAGGAGGTTGTCGTTCTTTCGGGGGATCATCCGCTCCTTGGTGCGGACACCGTCTCCGCCCTCCTCGAAACCCACCGTTCGAAGGACGCCAAGGCAACCGTGATGACGGTCGAGCTCGACGACCCCGGCCAGTACGGCCGCATCGTCCGCGACTCGGACGGTGGCGTCGAGCGCATAGTCGAGACAAAGCATCCCGAGAGCGTGTCGCCCGAGATCCTCGCCTCAAAGGAGATCAACACCGGCACCTACTGCTTCCATGGCCCCACGTTCGCCGCTGCCCTCGGCCAGATCACGAGCGATAACGAGGCCGGCGAGTACTACCTGGGCGACGTCCTGCCGCTCATTCGCGCCGACGGCCACCGGGTCGCCGCACACGTCGCCATCGACCCGAACGTGAACCTCGGGGTCAACAATCGCGCCGACCTCGCGCAGGTCGAGGCCGAAGCGCGCCGCCGCATCAACGAGGCCCACATGCTCGCCGGCGTGACGATCACCGACCCTGCCTCGACCTGGATCGACGCGGACGTCGAGATCGCGCAAGACGCGCGGATCGAGCCCGGCACTTCTCTTCGCGGCGACACGAGCATCGGCGAGGGCGCGACGATCGGTCCGCACACCACCATCCACTCGTCCACGGTCGGCGCCGGCACCACCGTTCTTCGCTCTCATCTCGATGGCGCCCAGGTCGGTGACGGCTGCATCGTCGGCCCATTCGCATACCTGCGCCCTGGCGCACTGCTCGCCGACGGCTCCAAGGCAGGCACCTTCGTCGAGATCAAGAACTCCGAGATCGGCCCCGGCGCCAAGGTTCCCCACCTCGCCTACATCGGAGACACCGACGTCGGCGCGGGCGCCAACGTCGGTGCCGGATCAATCACCGCCAACTACGACGGCAAGGACAAGCACCGCACGAAGATCGGGGAAGGTGCGCGAATCGCGGTCAACAACTCGCTGGTCGCACCGGTGGAGATCGGCGAAGGCGCTTACACTGGCGCGGGTGCAGTGATCCGCTCCGACGTGCCGCCCGGCGCGCTCGGAGTGACTGACGCCGGCCAGCGCAATATCGAGGACTACGCAGAGCGCAAGACGAAAGATGCCGAGGGGGACAAGTGAGCACCGCCGAGACCAGAGCGATCACGTCCGACTCAAACGGTGAGATCCAAGACTCGATCATGACCATCGCCGACGAGATGCCGAGCCCCCTCAGCTCGATCCCGCACGATTACACGAAGCGCCTCATGGTCTTCGGAGGTCGCGCCTCGCGCGAACAGGCCGCCCGCATCGCCACCAAGCTCGACGTCGACCTCGGCCAGGTCACGCTGAAGACCTTCGCCGACGGCGAGGTCTACTGCCGCTACGAGGAGTCCATCCGCGGCGCCGACATCTTCATCGTCCAGTCCACGGCCAAGAACGTCGCCGAGGGCATGACCCCCAACGACTCGTTCATGGAGCTGTTGACCATGATCGACGCCGCGAAGGGCGCCTCCGCTCACCGCATCATCGCCGTCATGCCCTGGTACGGCTACTCGCGCCAGGACAAGAAGTCCGCTCCGCGCGAGCCCATCACCGCCCGCGTCGTCGCCCAGTGCCTCGAGGCCGTCGGTGTCGACCGAGTCCTGACCATGGACCTCCACTCGGGGCAGGTCCAGGGCTTCTTTTCAAAGCCTGTCGATCACATGACCGCTCAGCCCATGCTCACGCAGTACTTCATCGATCAGGCAATCAAGGACGATCTCGTCATCGTCTCGCCGGACGCCGGCCGAGTGAAGGTCGCACGCAACTTCGCCCGTAAGGTCGGCGTCCACTGGGCGGTTATGGAGAAGGAGCGCCCCGCTCACAACACCGCAGACATCGGCTACGTAGTCGGCGACGTCAAGGGCAAGACCGCCGTCCTCGTCGACGACATGATCGACACGGCCGGCACCCTGTGCGCCGCTGCAAAGACAGTTCTCGACGAAGGCGCGGCCAAGGTCATCGCCTGCGCAACTCACGGCGTTTTCTCCGGTCCCGCGTACGAGCGGCTCGCTTACGAAAACTCGGGCATCGAGCGCATCGTCGTGACGGACACCGTGCCGCTGGCCCCGGGCGCACCGGACAACATCACAGTCCTTCACGCCTCTCAGATCCTCGCCGACTCGATCCGCCGCATCTTTGCCGACGACTCCGTCTCGGAGATCTTCGCCGGCGAGAACCAGTTGTTCTAGCGGCGTTACCCGAAGTCGGAGATCAGCCAGCCCGAACCGTCCTCGTCCTCCTCGAGGAGGACCGTTCGGAAGGTCGCCAGCTCGCCCTCCGTCTTGAGGGAGGCCTCAGCGCGTGCGCGGTTGCCGGAAATGCTCACGTCCTTGCGCACGCGGACCGTCACGTCGGCAAAGGAGTCGCCGATCACACTCTCCATGATCGCGGGGCAGCGCAGCTTTTCGTCGGTGCTCAAGGCGCGAGCAGCTGCCTGGCGCATCACATCCTGAGCCCGCTTGGTCAGCAGATCACAGGTGCCGTCGAAGTCCCCATCGATCGCTGCGTCGAAAAACCCTTGCACCACGGCCTCGACCTTCTCCGACTCGGTCGGCGGGTCTGAGAAGAACGCCTTGTCGGTGATCGCGAGGACGACGAGCACGATGCCCACGATCAGGATTGCCGCGGCGATCCGGCGCCGGGTCGTCTCGCTCAGATACCCCACCCGCGCAACCTATCCTCACCGGCGATGTTGCGCGTCGGACACAAGGGGGCGGACGCGATCGTGCCCGGCAACTCGATCGAGAGTTTCCGGGCCGCAGTGGAAGCAGGCGTCGACGCGATCGAGTTCGACGTGCTCCGCCCATCGGAGGACTTTGCGGACGGCTCCGACTGGAAAAATGCGCAGGCGGGGCCGGCAACCGGTGCCGGTCCGATGCTCGTCGCTCACGACTGGGGCGCCGCGCGCAGAGCCGAACAGCCGCTGACGCTTGACGTGGCGCTCGACGCCTTCACGCAGCCGCCTCTCCACGAGGTCAAGATCGATCTCGACATCAAGATCTGCGGCCGCGAGGACGAGATCGTCGAAGCGGTCCGCGCGCGCGGTCTCACCGAGCGCACGATGACCTCGGGAACCGAAATCCCGACGATCCGCATGCTGGGCGAGCTCGAGCCGGAGCTCAGTCGCGGTTGGACGATCCCACGAGTGACCCGTGACTGGACCAAGAGCCGCGCCCTGCGGCCGCTCGTCTTGGGCGGCATGGCGACCCTCCGGGCACGGCTGCCGCGGAGAGTGCGCCAGGAGGCGCCCCTCCTGGGAGTCGAATCGATCTGGGTCCATCACGCGCTGGCGACCCCCGGGCTCGCCGAGGCTGCGCACGACACCGGTTGCATCCTGGTCGCCTGGACCGTGGACGATTCGGCGCGGATGCGAGAGCTCGCTGCGATGGGCGTCGACGGCATCTGCTCGAACGACCCCCGCCTTTTCTCAGAACTCTCGGGCCCGGCCTAGCAACCTGGACCCTGACCGGGTCAAGGCTCTCCTGGCTATCCTCATCGGTCGCCCATGGCCTCCGATCGCCCAAATCTCCAGGTAGCCGAGCGCACCGAGTTCGGCTCGCGCACAACCCGCCGCCTTCGCCGCGACGGATTGGTGCCCGGCGTCGTCTACTCGGGCGGCTCTGAAGCCCGCACCTTCAGCGTCCCCGAGCGCGAGGCGCGCACCCTGCTCCAGACGGGCGCCGCGCTGTTCGACCTCACCTTCGACGGCGGCGGCTCCGAGCCGGTTGTCGTCAAGGAGCAGCAGCGCCACCCGGTGCGCGGAAACCTCATGCACATCGACTTCCAGGTCGTCGACCTCAAACAGGCGATCCAGTCCGAGGTCTCGATCGAGCTTCTCGGCGCCGAGGAATCCCCGGGCGTCAAGGAGGGCGGTGTCCTCGACCACATCACCCACTCGATCAACGTCGAAGCGCTCCCGACCGATATCCCCGAATCCATCGCCGTCGACGTTTCGGGCATGGTCATCGGAGACACGCTCCAGCTCGAATCTGTCGTCGCCCCCGAGGGCGTCGAATGGGCGCTGGGCGAGGGCGTCGACGCGGGTGAGATCACGATCGCAACGCTCAACCCGCCGCGCGTCGAGGAGGAGCCCGAACTCGAAGAGGAGACCGAACTCATAGGCGAGGACGGCGAGCCCGTCGAAGCGCCCGATGGCGAAGACGGCGACTCCGACGGCGGCGACGCCGGCGATTCGGACTCCGGCGACTCCGACGGCGAGTAACCGTGTCCATCTTCCGCCGGCGCTCCCAAGGCGCCGAGCCGGTTGAACACGAATCAGGTGAACGCATCCTCGTTGTCGGCCTGGGGAACCCCGGCAAGCGCTACGCAAGGACACGCCACAACGTCGGCTTCGAGGTCGTCTCAGAGCTCACCCGCCGCTGGGAGATGCCGCGCGCCAAGGAGAAGTACCGCGGGCTCCTGACGGAGGGGCGTACTGGCCCCGGCGGACCGCGCGTCGCTGCGCTCCTGCCTCAGACCTTCATGAACGAGTCGGGCGCCTCGGTTGGCCCGGCGCGAGGCTCCCTCAAGGTCCCTCTCGACCGCGTTGTGGTCGTCTACGACGAGATCGACCTGCCGTTCGGCGAGATTCGCACCAAGCTTGGAGGAGGCGCGGCAGGGCACAACGGCATGAAGTCGCTTCGGCAAGGCCTGGGCAGCGGCGACTTCTGGAGGGTGCGTGTGGGCGTCGGGCGCCCCGACTCGACGGAGCCCGAGGTCGTTTCGGCCTGGGTTCTGGGCGCTTTCTCAGAGCCGGACAAGTACGTGCAGGCGCTGATCGGCGACGCGGCCGCAGAGACCGAGCGCCTGGTGGAGCGGCTAGCGTCAGAACCCGATGACTGACGCGCTGACCACCTACGAAGTCTCCGATGGAGTCGCAGTCCTTCGCCTCGACCGCCCGAGATCTCGCAACGCGATCAACACTCAGATGCTGGAGGAGATGCTGGCGCATATCGCGTCCGCCCGCGACGACGACGACGCCCGCGCGCTCGTGGTCTCCTCGACCGATCATCTGGGCCTCTCCGCCGGAGCCGACGTGCGCGAGGAGCTCGACGAGGAAGGCCGCGTACGCCGCATGCAGCTGTTCGCCGACCTCTACGACGATCTCGTCTCGTTCCCGAAGCCGACGGTCGCAGCGTGTCACGGTGCGACCGTGGGCGGCGGCGCCGAGATCGCCATCGCCTGCGACATCCGCGTTGGCGGCGCGAACCTGCGCCTGCGCTTTCCCGGCGCGTCGTTGGGCGTGCCCGTGGGGCCCGCCCGCCTCGTCACCCTGTGTGGCCTCTCGGTCGCCAAGTACCTCCTGATTTCCGGCAAGGAGATCGCAGCCGACGAGGCGCTCCGCTGGGGCATCGTCCACAAGGTTGCGCCTGCCGCAGCCGCCGAGCAGATGGCGATCGACCTCGCTACGACCGCCGCCTCACACCCGCCCGAGGCCGTCGCTCGCCTCAAGGAGATGCTCCACGGTTGGGACGGAGTGGTCGAGCGCTCGAAGTCGGAGGGCCAGGGCCAGGTGGAGTGGCAGCGCTCGGGGCCCGGGCTTCCGCATCGAGCGGACTGACCTAGCCTTTCCTCGAAGTGTCTCTTCGACCCACTCTGGAGCTTGCCTACGAGGACCGCGACTATGCGGCACTTCGTGCCGGCTTGGGCGCGGACGGGTCCGTCGCGCACGCCTCGAGCTCGATCCAGCCGTACCTGATCGCGGCGCTTGCCGAGGACTCCGAGGCGCTCGGCGAGCGGCCGGTGGTCGTCGTTGCGCCCGATGAGGTCGGCGCGCGGGACCTCGCTCGCGAGCTTGGTGCATACCTCGCTCCGCGCCGGGTGCGCCACTACCCCTCACGCGGCACGGGCTACGCCTCGCACGTGGCGCCGCCCCCACATCTCGTCGGCCTGCGCATCGCGGCCCTTGACGCGCTGACGGGCGCTACTGATGGCGAGCCGCCGGTGGTGGTAGCCAGCGCCGTCGCCCTGGCCGAGACGGTGCCCGACGCATCCCTCCGACCCGAGGGTTTCGCGCTCAAGGTCGGCGAGGAGATCGATCTCACCTTCTGCTCGGAGCTGCTGGCCGAGGCGGGGTACGAGCGCGTCGACCAGGTCGACGCGCGCGGGCAGTTCGCGCTCCGGGGCGGCATTCTGGATGTCTTCGGCGCCACCGAGGATCGCGCCGCCCGGTTGGAGCTCTTCGGGGACGAGATCGAGTCGATCCGGTGGTTTTCGACCTTCACCCAGCGCTCTTTAGGCGACGCCCAGGAGATCGAGCTGTCGCCCGCGGCCGAGCTTGCAACGGAGCACCGGATGCTCGCCGAGGCGGCACTCGGGGACTCGGAGGAGGGAGGGCCCATCGACTTTCTACCCGTCGATTCCTACCGGGCTCCGCTCGACCTGATTCCGGAGGCAACGGCCGTCGTCACTGCGGCCGACGAGGAGATCGAGCCGGCCCTTCGCTCGCACTGGGAGGACGTGACGGCTGCGATGCACTCCGATGATGCGCGGCGTCTGTATGTGGACGTTGCCGCCCCGCTGACCGATCGCGCGACCCTGCGGCTGCGCTCGACCGCGCCTGACGAGAGCATGCTCTCGATCCGCGCCCAGGCGCCTTCCTCGGCGGCCCGATCGATTTCGGAGGCCGAGCCTCAGCTGGAGCGCGAGGTCCGCTCGGGCTACCGGGTGGTCGTAGCCTTCGACCATCGTGGTGAGGCCGAGCGCGCTCGGTACAACCTCGAGCGGGTCGACTCCTCGTTCCTGGGGGCTGTGCTTCCGGCCGACCCCGGCGTTCATTTCGTGGAAACGCACATCGGCGAAGGGTTCATCTCGCCGGCTCTGAAGCTCGCCGTGATCCCTTGGCGCAAGCTGGTCCACAGGCGTACCTCGGCCGCGCCGACTGTCCGCAGCACGCTCGCCTCGATGGCGGATCTTGCCGTTGGCGATCACGTCGTTCACCAGGACCACGGGATCGCCCGCTTCGCCGGGTTCGAGACCAAGACGGTCGGCGGCGTCACGCGCGACTATCTGGAGCTCGAGTACCGCGGTGAGGACCGAGTGTTCGCTCCCACCGAGCAGCTCGCAAAGATCTCGCGCTACGTGGGCGTCGGTGGCGAGTCGCCCCAGCTCTCGGCGCTCGGCTCCAAGCGCTGGGACTCGATCAAGGCGCGCGCTCGCCGCGCCGCTCGCGTCCTCGCCGGCGACCTCTTGAACCTCTATGCAGAGCGGGCGGCGCGGCGCGGCCACTCGTTCGGACCCGATTCCGAGTGGGCGATCCAGCTCGAACAGGCCTTTCCGTACCGCGAGACCGCCGACCAGCTCGAGGCGATCGAGGCGACGCGAGCCGACATGGAGTCGGACCGCCCGATGGACCGCTTGATCTGCGGAGACGTCGGTTACGGCAAGACCGAGGTGGCGCTTCGCGCCGCGGCCAAGGCGGCGGGGGAGGGCAAGCAGGTGATGCTGCTGGTCCCGACTACGGTGCTCGCCCAGCAGCACCTGGGCACCTTCCGCGAGCGCTTTGCGGAGCTGCCCTTCGAGGTGGAGGCCGTTTCTCGTCTTCGCAAGCCCGCCGAGGTACGCGCAACGGTGAAGGCGTTCTCGGAGGGCACGGTTGACGTCCTGATCGGGACACACAGGCTGCTCTCGCGCGACGTGCGTGCGAAGGACCTCGGCCTCCTGATCGTCGACGAGGAGCAACGCTTCGGCGTCAAGCAAAAGGAGCTCCTGCGCCAGCTGAAGCTCAGGGTCGATGTCCTTTCGCTCTCGGCGACGCCGATCCCGCGCACACTCCAGATGAGCCTCGCGGGTCTCCGTGACATCTCGGTGATCGAAACGCCGCCCGAGGGGCGGCGGCCGATTCGCACGTATGTCGGCCCTTACGACGAGGAACTCGTCGCCAGGGCCATCCGGCGGGAGATCGATCGCGACGGGCAGTGCTTTTTCCTCCACAACCGGGTCGACACTCTTCACGAGACGGCCGAGCGGTTGCGGGCCCTGTGCCCCGGAGTTCGGTTTGCGGAGGCCCACGGGCAGATGGAGATGGGCGAGCTGGAAGGGACGATGCTCGCGTTTCTCCGTGGCGACGCCGACTGCCTGGTCGCGACCACGATCATCGAGTCCGGACTCGACATCCCACAGGCAAACACGTTGATCGTCGAGCGAGCAGACCTCCTGGGACTCGCGCAGGCCTACCAGATCCGCGGCCGGGTCGGGCGTTCACGAGAGCGCGCCTTCGCCTACATGTTGCATCCGACATCCGAGGCGCTCTCGCAAGAGTCCGCGGCGCGCCTGGCAACACTTTCCGACCACACTGAGCTGGGTTCGGGCTTTGCGATCGCCATGCGAGATCTCGAACTCCGCGGCGCTGGAGATCTCCTGGGTGACGAGCAGTCCGGCCACGTGGCCGCCATCGGCTTCGAGCTCTACCTTTCGATGCTCGAGGAGGCGACGGAGGCGCTCCGCGAGGGAGGCGAGGAAGGCGCTCCCGAGTCGCAGGTCCGGGTGGACGTGGACGTCTCCGCCTATGTGCCGAGCGACTACATCCCCTTCGAAGCCGCGAAGATCGAACTGCATCGTCGCGTCGCGGGTGCCCGCGAGGCCGGCGAGTTGCGGGCGCTCGGCGATGAGTTGCGCGACCGCTTCGGCCCGGTGCCGGAGCCGGTCGAGGCGCTGCTCGAGTTGCAGCGCGTGAGGATCGAGGTGGGCAAGGCCGGAGGACGCGTAGCCGAGGTTCGGGGCGGGCGGCTTTCCATCTCGCCTCTCGAGCTCGATTCCTCCCGGGTGGCCCTGATCAGGGATGCGATTCCGGAGGCGATGTATGAAACGGCGCGCCAGACTCTCTCGCTCCGAGTGCCCGACGAGCCAGCCGAGAGGCTCGAGTCTTTGACCGCTCTGGTGGCCGCCTTAACGGCTCCTGAACCCGCGCTTGCCGAATCCCGCTAGGTTTTTGCGCCGATGACACGTCTTTCCAAAAGAACCCTCGCATTTGCCTTCGCCGCGCTTCTCGCGCTCCTGGTGGGACTCGTCGCGGCAACTATCGGGATCGGCAAGCTCAGCCTGCCCGACGGCGCCGTCGCGTTCGTCGACGAAGCCGAGGGGGGAGAGATCACCCAGGAGGATCTGGACGTCGCCGTCCAGCAGGCGGCTGCCAGCGAGGGAAATGCCGAGCCGCCCGAGCCCGGCACGCCGCAGTACAACGCCACCCTCGTTCCAGCCCTTTCCGATCTTCTGCTTGGAAGATGGGTCCGCGGCGAAGCGAACGAGCGCGGCATCGAGGTCACCGAACGTGAGGTGGATGTCGAGCTCGAGACGATCATCGATGAACAGTTCGGCGGACAGGATGAGTTCGACAAGTTCCTCGAGCAGTCCGGCTTCTCGGAAGAAGACGCCCTCGACCGCGTCGAGCTACAGCTTCTGACTCAGTGCATCCAGGACAGGGTGATCCCTCAGGACCCCGAGGCCGAAGCCCCCACCGCCCAGCGTGACGGCTGCCAGGGCGACAAGGAGGTCGAGATCACCGACGACGAGATCCAAGCTTTCTACGACGACAACATCACCCAGTTCGAGACCCCTGAGACCAGGGACGTCCGCACGCTTTTGAATCCCGATGAGGACAAGGCGCAAGAAGCCGCCGATCTCCTGAGCGAGGACTCGAGCGCAGAGAGCTGGAAGGACGTGACCAAGAAGCTTTCGACCGAGGAGGAGACGGCGTCCCTCGGTGGCCTGCGACCCGGCGTCCAGCAGGGCCAGAACGAGCCCGCGCTCGATGCCGCCATCTTCGACGCGGCTGAGGGCGAGGTTGTCGGACCGATCGAGACCGACGCCGGCTTCTACGTCCTCGAGGTCGAGACGGTCAACGGAGCGGCGACGCAAGACCTCGACGAGGCAACGATCGCGCAGATCCGCCAGCAACTCGTGACCCAAGAGCAGCAGCAGGCGGTTACGGACTTCCAGGACGAGTTCGTCGCCAAGTGGAGGCAGCGCACAGTGTGCTCAGAAGATCTGCTCGCCGACGACGAAGACGGGACCGTCCAGTCCCAGCTCGCGGAGCGCTGTTCGAACTTCTCGGTCACCGACGACGGTTGCATCGGAGACGACGAAGATGACGAGCTCCAGCCCGACCCGGTCACCGGCGAGATCCCCGAGGAGCCGACGGGCTGCGGTGCCTTCGTGCCTTCGAGGCCCGTGATTGCACCGATCCCACTTCCGCAGGACGAGGAGGACCCACTCTTGGCGACTCCAGGCGGCACCCTGACGCCGTTGCCTCAGGGCCCGCAGCCACCGCCTTCGGACGAGCCTGAGATCCCGGCAGGGGCCGAGCAGCTCGGCCTGCCGCCCGGCACGGTGCCCGGCGGAACCCCGCCCGGAACGCCGCCGCCCACCGGCACGCCGCCGGCGACTGCGCCTCCCACGCAGGGCGCCCCCCCGACCCCACCGGGCTGACCCGCCGATGAGCGGCGACGCCGCCGCAGCGCTCGCCCGCCTGGACGAGATCACTCGCCGCCTGCGGGTCGAATGCCCGTGGGACCGCGAGCAGGACGAGCGATCGATCGTCACGCACACGGTCGAGGAGGCATACGAGCTCGCGGACGCCGCTGCCCAGGGCGACGACTCGAAGATGCTCGACGAGCTCGGGGACGTTTTGTTCCAGGTGCACTTCCTCTCACTTCTTCTGGAGGAGCGGGGACAGGGCTCGCTTGCCGAGGTGGCTGACGGCATGACCGCAAAGCTGATTCGCCGGCATCCGCATGTTTTCGGTTCACCCGAGGGGTCAGACCCCTCGGACTCCGACGGGTCGCTCGACGAGCCGGACGCGGGGTCAGGCTCCGGCGCCCTTGCCCAGACAAGTGAAAAGAAGGATGTGGGGTCAGATCCCGGCGCTCTCACCACGTCGCGCGAAGTGCTCGTTCAGTGGGATCAGATCAAGCGTGACGTGGAGGGCCGAGGGAAGGATGATCCCTTCGCCGACGTGCCCGAGAACCTGCCCGGCCTCCTCTACGCCCGCAAGATCCTGCGCCGTGCCGATCCGAACGCCGGGTCGCCGCCATCCAAGGACCCGGGCGCCCGCGATCGCGCGGAGCGGTGGCTTGGCGAGGTCCTCCTCGAACTGGTGCGGATCTCCCGCCGGCTTGGGGTCGACCCCGAGCTCTCCGTGAGAGCCGCGGCTGGCCGACTTCGAGACGAGGCGCGAGGCTAGAATCCCTCGCCAGCCCCCGCCGCGCAGTCAGCGCAGCGGGGCGTCTTTTCGCATGGCCGAGATCGAACGCATCAAAGCGCGGCAGATCCTCGACTCAAGGGGCAACCCGACGGTCGAGGTCGACGTGTTCCTGCGCACGGGCGCAATGGGCCGTGCGGCCGTTCCCTCGGGCGCATCGACGGGCGAGTTCGAGGCCACGGAGCTTCGCGACGGAGGCTCCGAGTGGCTCGGCAAGGGCGTCGCGAACGCTGTGGCGAATGCCAACGGCGAGATCGCAGATGCACTTCGCGGGATGGACGCTTCGGCCCAGGCCTCGTTGGACCGGGCAATGATCGATCTCGACGGCACCCCCAACAAGTCCCGGCTCGGCGCGAACGCCATCCTGGGCGTTTCGCTCGCCGCCGCCAGGGCGTCCGCCGCCGACGCCGGCCAGCCGCTCTACGTCTACGTCGGCCACTTGGCGGGGATCGACCACCCCTCGGTCTTGCCGGTCCCGATGATGAACGTCTTGAACGGTGGCGCGCACGCCGACAACTCGGTCGACTTCCAGGAGTTCATGGTCGTCCCCGCGGGATCGGCCTCGTTCGCCGACGGGCTCCGCGTCGGAACCGAGGTCTTCCACGCGCTCAAGGGCATCCTGAAGGGCCGAGGGCTCAACACCGCCGTTGGGGACGAGGGAGGCTTTGCGCCCGACCTGGAGTCCAACCGGCACGCGCTCGATGTGCTCGTAGACGGGATCGAGGCAGCCGGGTATCGACCTGGCGAGGACGTCTTCATCGCGCTGGACCCGGCGACCAGCGAGATCCACGAGAGCGGCGCTTACGTGCTCGGTCACGAGGATCGCTCACTTTCGCCGGCCGAGATGGCGTCTTATTGGGCGGACGCGATCGACTCGTTCCCGATCGTCTCGATCGAGGACGGCATGGACGAGGAGGACTGGGACGGTTGGAAGGCGCTGACCGACGAGGTCGGCGAGCGCTGTCAGTTGGTCGGCGACGACCTCTTTGTGACCAACCCCGAGCGTCTGGGTCGCGGCATCGAGGCGGGCGTTGCCAACTCGATCCTCGTCAAGGTGAACCAGATCGGCACCCTTACGGAGACGCTCGAGGCGATTCGCATGGCGCGGGATGCCGGGTATACCGCGGTGATGTCCCACCGCTCGGGCGAGACCGAGGACACCACGATCGCCGACCTTGCCGTGGCCACGGGTGTCGGCCAGATCAAGACGGGCGCGCCTTCTCGCTCCGACCGGGTTGCCAAGTACAACCAGCTCCTGCGAATCGAGGAGGAGCTCGGCGGTGCCGCAACCTATCCGGGCATCGAAGCTTTCAGCGGAAGGTAGAGCGCCCTCGGCGTGGAATCGATGATGCGTGAGCTCACGCACGTACCGGATCGCACCCCGCCAGCAGACGGCTCGGCGCTCCGCTTCGCGGGTGGATTGGGAGCGTCTCGGCCGAATCAGCCTGGTGCTGATCCTCTTCGTGATCCTGGCTCTCTACATAAATCCGGTTGTGAACTTCGTGGACGCGTGGCGCGATTCCCGCGCCGAGTCCGGGCAACTCGCCGAGCTAAAGCAGGAGAATCAGGCGCTTCGCGCCCGGGCGCAGACCCTCGAGCACTCCGACGCGGCAGAGCTGGGTGCCCGCAGCCTGGGCATGGTGAGCCCGGACGAACGCTCGGTCGTGATCTGCGAAGCCGGCGGCGCCGAGGGCTGCGCACCCGCACCCTGAGGGGTCAGACCCCTCACAAAGCCCTCACACTTCCTCCAGCTCCCCCAGGCGGCCTGACGTGAGCGGCCGCGCACTCGGCGCAGGCGACTACCTCCTGGGCGCCGCCGAGCTCGGGCTGATCATCGCCGCCCTGGCGTTCGCCACGGTGAGGCTGCGCCGCTACGCCCTGCCCGGCTTCGCGGGCACGCCGGCGCTGGTCGCCGACATCGTCGGCATGTTGACGCTCGCGACCGTCTTGGGCGAGCTGCTGGGCACATTCGGCGCGTTTACCGAGTTCGGGTTGCTCGTTGCGTCACTCGGCGTCGCACTCTTGTCACTGGGGGTCAGACCCGGGGCCAGACCCCATGGAGGGGCCAGACCCCATCGAGGGTTGGTTGAGGGTTTGCCCAAGAGCGATACGCCTCCTGCCCCGCCCGCTCACCGCATGGGGTTGCCAGTCGTCGCGATCGTCGTCGCGGCGATCTTTGCCGGCTGGGCGATTCCGACCCTCAGCGGCATCACCGGGGGGATGGGGCGCGCGGACTCGCTCTGGTACCACATGCCCCTGTCCGCCCGGTTCGTCGAAACCGGCTCGACGGGCGACCTCTTTTTCTTCGACCCGATCTTCTTCGCCTCGTTCTATCCGGCGAACTCCGAGCTCCTCCACGCGATCCCGATCCTCACATTCGGGCGCGACTTCCTCTCGCCGCTTCTCAACCTCGGCTTCCTGAGCGTCGGGCTCTTGGCGGGATGGGCGATGGGACGTCCGTACGGCCTCGCTCCACAGGCGCTGCTCGGTGCGGCCATCGTGTTGGGCGCCGAGACGATGACGAATTTCCAGGCGGGCGAGGCGCTGAACGACATCGGCGGCGTTTCCCTGCTCTTGTGTGCTGCTGCCCTGCTCGTCAACGGCCACGCAGCGCGTGGGCATGGACGCTCTGTCAGCATGGGCGCCCTTGCCTTCGCCGGCGCAGCGGCGGGGCTGGCGGCCGGCACCAAGCTGTCGTTTCTGGCGCCGGTCGCCCTCCTCGCGGTCGCCGTCCTGATCATCGCTCCGCGCGGGACCCGCATCCGGACGAGCGCCTTCTTCGGGCTGCCGATGCTCCTGGCCGGCGGCTACTGGTACCTGCGAAACCTGATCGCGATCGGCAATCCGATTCCATACACCGCGTTCGGGCCGCTTGGGCTGCCCACGCCCGAGCGAACGCTGGAGCTCCGGCCCGGCTTCTCGGTGGCTCATTACTGGAACGAGCCGGAGATCTGGTTTGACTGGTTCATCCCCAAGCTCTCCGAGGAGCTTGGCCCCCTGTGGCCGCTCGTACTCATAGGGACCGTCGGCGGCGGCGTCTTCGCCCTCTGGAAGGGCCGAGAGCCCATCCTGCGCGCACTCGGCGGAGTTGCCGTCCTCACGGCGCTCGCCTATGTCTTCACGCCGCTCACCGCGGGTGGCGAGCAGGGTGAGCCGATTGCGTTCGAGTGGAATATCCGCTACCTCGCTCCGGCCGTCGCCATCGGCCTGGCAATCCTGCCGCTGATCCCGGCCTTGCGCTCCACTCCACGTCTGCGATCCATCTCGCTCCTCGGCCTCGGGGGAGTCGCGCTTCTCACGACGGTCACGATCGTCCAGTGGGAGGTCGGAGGGCACAAGACCGGCGCAATCGCCACCAGCATCCTGGTCCTTGCCATTTTTGGGACAGCGGCCTGGGCGGGCAGCCGCGGGCTCGTCGGCTCGCGCGCGCCGGCGGGTCGCATGGTCTTGGTCGGGGCCGCGGTCGCCTTGGCGGCAGTAGCCGCAGGCTTTGTCGTCCAGCGTCACTACCTCGAGCGCCGATACGAGGACCTGAGCCCGCAGCTTCGCCTGGCCGAGGCAGTGAGGTGGGCCAACACCGTCACTGACGAGCGGATTGCCATCTCGGGCGTACGAGGCGTTTTCAACCAGTTCGCGTTCGCCGGGTACGACCTCTCAAATCACGTGCAGTGGCTCGGAATCGAAGGCGAGGACAGCTCGTTCGAGCGGATTCCGGACTGCGAGACATGGCGCACCGAGGTCAACGACGGCGACTACACCTACGTGGTCACGCTTTATGACCCATACCTGCCGCAGGGACTCACCGACACCAAGGAAGCGCTCTGGACGCGCGAGGATCCTGGGGCTTCAGAGGTGCTGCGAGACGGGCCGGTGAGCGTGTTCCGCGTCGAGGAGCCGCTGGATCCCGCGGCTTGCGGCGATCTGCCCGATCTCGAGCCCTCGGAGCTGAACGGCGACTCCGTGAACAAGGACCGCCTCGCCAACCAGCCGCCGGCGGGCGCAGGCACCGGCACTGAAGCGGACGAGGGGAACTGATGCTGGGCACGCTTTTGGTGGCGGTTCTGATCGTCATCGCCTCGGTCGTCGTCGGGCGAGCGCTGATGCTTGCGCTCGGCTGGAAGCGACCCGAGTGGGTGGCGGGAGCCGTCGGATTCTCTTCGCTGATCGTCGCCTCGCCCTTCCTCGTCCGGCTTCCTGGGCGCGGCCTGAGCGCAGCGGTGATCCTGGCCGCTTTTACGATCGCCTGCGCGGTCGTGACGAAGCGCTCCGTGCCCGAGCGCTCCCCCACCGATCCGCCTGCCGATGGGGCGAGGCCGAGGGCCCAGCACCTGGTGGCGCTCTGTGTGGTGCCGGCCGTGATCGCCATGTCGTGTCTGCCGTTCCTCTTCAACGAGCGCACCGGCGTCCTGGGAGAAGGCATCTACACGAATGACCAAGCGGCGCAGCTCTACTGGGCAGACTGGCTGGCCGACGGCTTCGGGCCGCAACCGAACGCTGTGTCCGTCGGCTATCCGGTTGGCCCGCAGGCACTCGTGGCGAGCGTGTCCGAAGGGACCGGCGTCAACCTCGTCGACGCCTTCAACGGCTTGCTGGTCGCGATTCCCGCGCTGACCGCCCTTGCCGCCCTCTCGCTTTTGGGTGGCCTCTCGCCTTGGCGGCGGGGCCTCGCGGCACTCCTCACCGGCTTGCCGTATCTGGGCGCATCCTTCCTCGCGCAGTCCGGCTTCAAGGAAACGGTGATGGCCATGCTGGTCGTCGCCCTCGCCGTCGTCCTTCACCTCGCACGGAAGCAGGCCGATGACGAGCGCGAGCCTCCTCCTGCGCGCGCCGTTGTCGGCGTGATCGCCCTCCTCGCCGCAGCGTCGGTTTTTACATTCTCCGTCCCTGGAGGCGTGTGGTTCGCGATCGCAATACCTCTGTGGGCGATCCTCACGGTCGGCTTCTCCAAGTCCGCGCCCGATCTCTCGCGACTCAGGGCCGCCGCGGCGGAGAACCGACGGCTTCTGATCGGCGGTGGCCTTGCGCTCACCGTCCTCGCGGCCCTGGCGCTCGGCCCGGCCGGCAACTTCATCGAGAAGATCGACGAGGTGCAGGGTTCCAGCGGACGCCTCTCGTCCCCTGTCTTTCCGGGAGAGGCACTCGGGATCTGGCCGGAGGGCGACTTCCGCCTGGTCCGCGGCGAGGTGGACGGCGCGTACCTGGCGACCGGCTTCGCCGCCGTTTGCGCGCTGGGCGCCGGCATCGCGCTTGTTCGCCGCCGAGAATGGGCGCTTCTGTCCGTCTTGGCGGCTGCCGCCTTCGTCTATGCGCTCGCGCGCCCGTTCGCGCAGATCCATGTGGAGGCGAAGGCGCTTTGCGTGATCGCTCCGATCACGATGCTGCTCACGGTCCGCTGGCTCTTGGTACCTGGTACCGGGCGCGGAGCCCTCCTTCGCCAGGGCGCGGGCGCCGCCTTTTGTGCCTTGGCTCTGGCTTCGACCCTTCTTGCCCTCCGAGCCGCGCCGGTCGGCTTCAACGAGAGGGGAGAGGACGATCTGCGGGCCTTGGCGGCAGAGATCGACGGCGAATCCGTCGTATTTTTGGGCGTAGATCGCTTTGCCGGCTACTGGCTCCGGGGGACGCTGGCAGAAAGCCCCGGCGGATATGTGCCCCAAGACGTCGACGCACGCCCCGAGAAGACGTGGCAGCAGGGCCTTGCGATGGACTTCGACACGCTCAGCCCGTCGAAGCTCGACAACTACGACTTCGCCATCACCACCGCCGCGGCGTACGCATCCACACCGCCTTCGAGCTTCACCGAGGTCGCCCGCGAGGGCGAGTACGTCCTCTGGGAGCGGACGGGGGAGACGCTGTCGACGCGGGTACTAAAAGAGGGCGGGGATCCCGGAGTGATCGATACCTGCCCCGGGATCGGTTCAGGCAACGCGACCGTCTTGTCGCCCCCCGCGACTCAGGATCAGTCAGGTTGGGAGCCAGGCGAGCTGATCCAGGCTCCAGGAGAAGCGACGGCCGAATTGAATGCTCCCCCAGGAGAGTGGAACGTGTCGCTCCAGTACCACAGCCAGTCCTCGCTGACGGTCTCAGTGGACGGCGAAGAGGTCGCTGAGCTGCCGCCCTCGCTCGAGGGCTTCTACCTGACCGGTGCCGGCCGCGGCGCCTTCTGGCCCGCAGGCGACGTCACGACCGTCGGCGGCCCGATCGAGATCGAGATCAGCGCCGAGGAGCCGAGCGCGCTCCAGAGGGCGCTGGGCGTCGAGCGAACCACCTGGCTCGGTACCGTGGCGCTTACGAGTCGTGAGGCGCCCACGGAGGTGAACCTCGCGAACAATTGCGAGTTCTACGTCGACCACTTCGAGATCGACAGATGACAGATCCCTCACCCCTCATCTTCGTCGGCGGCACAGGCCGCAGCGGCACCCATATCGTCGCCGAGCTGATCGGTCGGCATCCAAGCCTTCACGCGATCCCGATCGAGTGCCGTTTCCACGCCAACCCCAAGGGTCTATCCGAGGTCGTGACGGGCGCGGCGACCCCGGCGGATTTCTCGACCAAGCTGCGTCGCTACTGGTGGCATCGGGTCCGGGTCGGCGAGAAGGCTCTGGTGCGTGCGCGCTGGCGGGCCCGAGGCGAGGGCAAGGAGCGCGGCCTCCACAAGATCCTCGGAAAGGACGTCTTCGACGCCGCCGCGCGCCGTTTCGAGGACGCGACGGCGGGGATCGAGGACGGCACCCGTCCCGAGGTTGTGGCCGCGAGCCGCGCTCTCTTTTTCGACCTCCTGGGCCCACTCCGCGAGGGCAAGCCCGGTCTGGTCGAGATGAGCTGTTTCACGATCGCCTCGGCTCAAGGGCTCGAGCGGATCTTCCCCGAAGCCCGTTTTGTCCACTCGGTGCGCGACGGGCGGGACTCCGGATCGTCCAAGGTCTCCAAGGCGCAGAAGTCCCACCACCCATCGGACGCGGCGACGGGGGTCGAGTGGTGGGAAGGGCGGCTGGCGCTTGCCGAGCGCGGCTACCGCAGTCTGTCGGACCCCGCGAAGCTCCATGCCGTTTGCCTGGACGAGTTGGTCTGGGGCGACCGTGAGGCCTCCTACGCGGGTCTCAGCTCGTTTCTCGGGCTGGGCGAGGACACCTCGATGCGCGCGTTCTTCGACGAGGAGATGAACGCACAGAACGCACACAGGGAGCGCTGGCGCGACGGCCTGGACGAGGCGCGGCAGCAGGCGGTCGTGACGCGCTACGAGGCCGCGCTCGATCGGATCGAGCGCGAGGAGTACCACTGCGCGGCGCTCCTTCGCCGAAACTACGAGCGAGCCGCCTGAATGGGGTCAGGCACCTCTCATCAAAGCCGTCCCCTCGTGTTCGTCGGCGGCACGGGCCGCAGCGGCACGCACATCGTCGGCCGCCTCCTGGGCGAGCACGCCGCCTTCGCCGACGTTCCGATCGAGGCGCGCTTTCATTGCAACAAGCGCGGCCTACCCGACCTTTTGGAAGGGCGGGTTTCGCTTGGGGGCTTCATGGAGAAGCTCCGCGATTTCTGGTGGCATCGGATCCGGGTTGACGATCAGCCGCGGGGCCTCTACTCACTGATGTACCGGTCGGCCTTCGACGAGGCGCTCGAGCGGTTCGAGGCCGGCTACCACGCAGATCCGATCGCAGCGAGCCGGCGCCTCTACCTCGACCTCCTCTGGCCGCTGACCGAGGAAGAGGGAAAGCCGGGCCTGGTCGAGATGAGCTCTCACAACGTTCGTGAGTCCCAGATGCTCCGCCGCCTCTTTCCCGAGGCAAGGATCATTCACACGGTCAGGGACGGCCGTGACGCCGCGTCCTCGGTGACCACCAAGACCTGGGGCCCGGACGACGTGGTCAAGGGCATCGGCTGGTGGGCGGATCGGCTGCGCTGGATCGATCGCGGCGTCGCCGGGGTCGAGGACGGGGCCGAGTATTCGTTGCCCGCAGATCGCTTCCATCTGGTCGTCCTGGACGATCTCGTCACCGGCAATCGTGAAGAGATCCTCGCGGGCCTCTGCAATTTCCTTGACGTGGAGCCCGACGCCGGGATACGCGCCTTCTTCGACGGCGAGATGAGCGCCTCGGGCATGCACCGGGGGCGCTGGGCGGAGGGAGCCGGGCCGCTCGGTCGCGCACGGGTGAGGCGGCGCTACGAGCGCACCCTGTCCGAGTTGAACGATGAGCGGAACCACGTCGCCGCGCCGCTCCTCGACACGCTGGAGCGGCTCGGGTGAGCGAGCGCATCCTGTTCCTCTCGTCGAACGGCACCGGGTTAGGGCACCTCACGCGCTCGATGGCGATCGCCAGGCGCCTCGACCCCTCGCTCGAGCCGATCTTCTTCACCTTGTCGGGCGCGGCGCCGGTTGTGGCCGACCAGGGCTTCGACGTCGAGTTCGCCGCGTCTTACGCGACGCCTACGGCTGGAAGCGACTGGCGCTGGTCCCGACGCCTACGCGGACGTTTGCGCGCGGTCATGCGAGACGCCGACCCGCGCGTCCTCGTCTTCGACGGCGCCCACCCCTATCAGGCGCTGATCGACGCCATGCCTTCGGTGCCTGACGCCCACAGGGTCTGGTGTCGCCGGCCGATGTGGAAGCCGGGGTCCAACTTCGGCGCGCTCGAACGGACGCGATTCTTCGATCAGGTTCTGGAGCCGGGGGAGTTCGCGAGCCCAGAGGATCGTGGCGCGACGGTCGCCCTCCGCGGCGATGCGCACTGCGTCGATCCGGTCGTCTTTTGCGACGACACCGAGCTCTACGAGCGCGAGGACGCAGAGCGAAAGCTCGGGCTCGAGCCCGGCGGAGTCAACGTCTTGGTCCAACTGGGGCAGGGCGAGGAGGTGCGCGCGGCGTCCGAGCGCTGCCTCGAGCATCTCGCAGGCCGCGAGGGCGTCCGGGTCGCTGCGCTTCGCTCGCACCTGGCCGCAATCGGCGAGCCACCACCCGGCGTGGTCGCGCTCGACTCGACGTATCCCATGAGTAAGTACCTGCGTGCGTTCGATGCGACCGTTTCGGCGGCCGGCTATAACGCCTACCACGAGCTGATCCGCTTTGAGGTTCCATCCGTGTTTGTCCCGATGCGTCGCCAGACCGACGACCAGGAGGCGAGAGCGCGCTTTGCGGAGGCGACCGGGGTGGGCCGCGGCGTGAGCGGCCCCGGCGACCCGGATCTCGAGGCAAAGCTGGATGACCTCCTCGACCCCGACGCCCGCAGAACGATGCGGCAGGCGCTCGGCGAGCAACGACCGGATAACGGTGCCGCGCCGGCGGCCTCGTGGCTGGCGAAGCTGGCGGCGACCGAACGGGTGCGAAAGTCTGCGAGCAAGCCCTGGAAGCGCTACGCGGCGCACCCCGTGGCGTCCGCGCGGGCAGCTGCGCCATTTGCCGCTCGGGTTCCCGGTGCCCTCGGACGGATCGCCCACCAGACTGCGACGCGGCCGAAGGCCCGCCTACTCGTCGACGCTGGGGACCTGAGTCCCGAGGACGTCTCCCGGCTGCTTCCGGGTGCGATCGAAGCGGAGCACCAGCGACCCGAGCGAGTCCTGGTGATCACGCAGCGGGTTGACGTCTTGGCAGCGCTCAGGAAGACGGGCGTTGGCGGGGAGCACGTAAAGGCTGCGGACCGGCGCGACCTGATCCTGGCCGAGCGGCCCCGAATCAAGCGCGTCATCACCCTCGCTACCTAGACTGGGAGCGTCGTGAAGCCTCCTCAGACGACCGATCAGACGCCTGCCGCCACGCCTCATAACGGTGCTTCGAGCGTTGCCGGCGCATTGCCCAACCTCATCATCGTCGGCGCGCAGAAGTGCGGGACCTCGGGCCTTCACTACCACTTGGGGCTCCACCCCGAAGTGTCGATGTCGAAGCCCAAGGAGCTCAACTTCTTCATCGAGGAGCGCAACTGGCCGCGGGGCGAGGAGTGGTACCGGCGTCACTTCGATCCCGGGGCCAAGGTGCGGGGCGAGTCCTCGCCCAACTACACGGCGTTTCCGCAACACGTCGGCGTGCCCGAACGGATGGCGTCGGTGGTCCCGGACGCGAAGCTGATCTACGTCCTTCGCGACCCGCTCCAGCGGATCGCGGCCCATTGGGTCCACAACTACGCGAAGCGCCGCGAGAAGGGCACTCTCGCCGAGACGCTCAGCCATCCCAACACCTCGTACCTCCAGCGCAGCCAGTACGCGATGCAGCTTCAGCAGTTCCTCAACCACTTCCCGCGTGAGAGCATCATGATCCTGGACCAGGAAGACTTCCGCAAGGACCGCACCGAGACCCTTCGCAGGGTGTTCGAGTTTGCCGGTGCCGACCCCTCGTTTACGCATCCAGGCTTCGAGCGTGAGCGACACTCGACATCGCGAAAGACCCGGGCGACCAAGCTCGCCGTGCGCATGGAGCGCGCGTCGAAGTCGAGGTGGGGGAGGGTTGTGCCACCAAAGGTCTGGTTTGCTCTCGACGAGCGCTTGCCCATGAAGAAGCCGATCGAGCGGCCTGACGTCCGGCTCGCTCTCACGGACGAGTCTTTGCGTGCGCTTCGCGATGACGCAGAGCGCATGCGCGAGCTGGCGGGCCGCCCGTTTCGCGGCTGGTCGATCTGGGACGCGTGACGCCGCCCAAGGGTGAGGTAGACCCAGGCGGCACCGGAGCGGTCCTGGGGGTCAGGCTCCTCAGATACGCGGGCGTCCAGGGGCTTTCCCTCTTCGTCTCAAACCTGATCCAGCTCGCTTCGGTCGTCGTCGTCGCCGCATTCCTGGGCCCCGCCGACCTGGGTCAGTACGCGCTCCTCCTGTTCCTCGCGGGGATCGTTACCCAGGTCTTCGTGGTGCTCTCGAAGGCTGGGACCCTCCGCCGTGTCTTCGGTGGAGGCGACGACGATGACGACGATGATGACGACGACTCGGTCGTCTCCAAATCGCCGCAGAGGACGCTCGGAGTCGGGCTGCTGTGGTCGCTGGTGCTCGGTTTCTCGGGCGCCGCCGTAATGATCGCGCTCCGAGAGCCGATCGCCGACTGGCTCTTGGGCCCGGAGGGTGACCCGGTGTTCGTGGTCTGGGCGGCTGCGACGGTTGCCTTCTGGTCCACGGCGAAGCTCACCTCGATCACGATCTGGTTCGAGCGACGCCCGACGGCGTTCCTGATAGCCGACGCATCCCGCCCGCTGGTCTCTCTTGTCGCCCTGGTCGTGCTTTTGGCGGCGGGTGCCGGGATCGAGGGGGCGATCGCCTCCACCGCCTTCGGCGTGGCGGGTGCGAGCCTGATCGGCATCTTCATGCTTCGGCGCAGCTTTCACCCGGCTCTTGACCCGGTTGAGACCTGGGAGATCATCAAGCAGGCTCGCCGCCGGGCTCCCATCGTGTTTCCCTTCTGGATCATCCAGAACGCCGACGTATTCCTCCTGTCCCGGGTCGTCTCGGAGACCGAGCTCGGCATCTACACCCTTGCGTCCCGGCTCGGTCTGGTCGTCTCGTTCTTGCCCCAGGGGTTCCGGATGGCAATGCGCCCGCTGCGAAAGGGCGCGATCTTCCAGGCCGTCTCTGATGAGTACGGGCAGCGGACCCAGAAGGGAGAGCTGCTCGGCTACTTCACCCTTCTGTGCATCTTTGCCGTCCTGGCGATGATCCTGCTGGGGGAGGTGGTCGTCAGCCTGGCGCCGCCCGAATACGCGGACGCCGCTCCCCTGATCCCCTTCACCGCGGCGGCGCTCGTGATGCCGGCGTTCTACCGGACGGTCAACCAGAACACCATCCTTCCCAACGGCAGGAGGGTGTTCGTAGCGGGCTGCTTGAGCGGGATGGTCCTGTTCTGCGGGCTCACCTACGTTCTGGCTTCCCCGATCGGGGTTTACGCGGCGCCGGTCTCGATGTTGATCGGGCTCGGGGTCCCGGCCGGCTACATGTTCGTAAGCGCCCAGCTGGGCAAGAGCCCGATCGACTTTCCCTATCGCGGGGTGCTGACGGCCTTTGTCCTTGCAGCCGCGATCTCCGCTCTGTTCTTGTCGTTGCCCGACCTCGGAACGGTCGTGTCCATCGTCATCGCAGGCGGCCTGCTGGCGGGCTTCCTCGCCGGTCTCATCGTGTTCCGCGTCGTACCCGAGAACCATTGGAGGCCGCTCGCGCATATGGCGCGTTCGACGATTCGCGGCTCCACCGTGAGCGGGTTCAACCCGCGCGCAGGAATTCGCTCGATTCCCGAGGATCAGCGAAAGCCCCTTCGCAGGGCGATCAAGAAGGGCATTCCAGCGAAGCGGCTACGCGGCGGCAAGGGCGACGAACTGGTGGGAATACTGAGGCGCCTCGGCGCCGCTGCAGGGGTGCCGGACGTGGCTGAGCCGACTTCGCGGGACGAGGAGATCTCCCTGTACCTGTTCGAGCGAGCGCCGACGGCTGTCAGGAACGCATCGATGCGACGGCTCTTGTCGGACGGCGCCGCGTCGGACGAACTTCGTGCCCTCGAGGATCTCGTGAGCCACCTGCGGAGAGTTCCCGACGATGCGTGGGAGGGCGCTCGCAAGAACGCCTGACGGCGCGCTCAGTCCTCAGAGGAGGGGATGATCACGATGCGGTCCGGCTCGATCGTGACCTCTACCTTGCGGCGCTCGGTCCAGTGCTCTGAATAGATGGGATCCTGGGTCACGGCGGGGTCGAGCCACAGCCCGTATCCATCCGCCTCGCCGTGATCGAAGCTCGCCTGGAGGCCTGCACCCGGGCGCTTGGCGCGACCGCCCCTGCGGCGTCTGCGCCGGCGGGGCTGCTGCCCTTGGCCGGAGCCGCCGTTGGCGTCACCCGCGTCGCCGGTGCCGTCTTCGGCCTCGTCGTCGTCCTCGTCAGGTGCCTCGGCCTCCGCCTCGGCCTCCTCGAGGGTTGCCGCCTCGATTTCGGCCTCGATCTCGTCGCGGAGATCGATCTCGCCGGTCTCTTCACCGTCGGCTTCAAGGCCGTGCCGGCGGCGAAACTCGCGAAGCTCCGTTGCCGGGACGTCCAGCTGATGGGCGATCCAAGCGTCGGTGCGACCCTGGCGCACCCAGGCGCGAACTTGATTGAGCTGTGAGCGGAGCGGCTTACGGGGCATTTGCGGCGCCGACTTTATCCAGTCGGCCTCGGGACCCGGGCAATTCCTGGCCGGACGACGGTTGTCCCTGGCGGAAAGTCGGCCTAGCGGCTAGGGTTGCCAACGGAACCGACCGGCGCCCTATAGGGGGGTAGCTCGAATGGAGGCGAAGCATGCTGGTCCTGACACGTAAAACGGGTCAAAGCATCATGATCGGCGACGACATCGAGGTGTCGGTGCTTGCCGTGTCGCGCGACAAGATCCGCATCGGGATCACCGCGCCAAAGGAGGTGCCTGTGTTCCGCAAGGAGGTCTGGCTCTCCATCAAGGACGACGAGGGCGACGGTGAAGGTCGTGGCAGCGCAGACGAACCCGGATCGTCCGGCGGCGGCGCGAGCCGGAACGGCATCGAGGACGCGATCATCGACGGAGCGGCCGCGAGGGTCGAGGAGGCCCTGGGCCGCAAGGATTAGGACGGGGAGGCTCTAGCCCATCAGGAGGGCAAGCGTCTCGAACATCACCACGGTGACGACGATAACCGTCAAAGTGAGCGCGGTGAAGAGGACGCTGAAGCGCACCTTGCCGGACTTCTCGACCCGGGTGATGCGGCGAGCGCGAGAGCGCGAAGCTGCGCGGTGGCGCAGTTGGGCGCGACGCTGGCGATCCAGAACGGTTTCGTTCTCGAACGCAAGCTCCCAGTCGTTGAGGCTTTGACGCATGCGCATGGGACGCAGAAACCTAACAGGATCACGGGCGTTATGCAAACGTATGTTCACACTTCGCCCACCGTTTCTTAGTGACTGGGGGCACAATCACGCCTGTCAACAGGCACCCCACAGGCCTCGGCCTGCGTTAGCCGCGTCCTGCTCCAGACGAGCGAACCTCTCGGCGTAATCCACGTTCGGGGCGATCTCCAGAGTCCTGGCGTACCCCAGGCGCACGAGCTCGGCGTTCACGGACCGGCCGTCCAGATACACGTAGGCGAGCAAACGGTCGTAGATGTCCCGCCGCTCGGCCCCGAATTCAAGCGTCACATCCTCGCCTTCGAGCAACTGAGTCGTAAAGCGGCTCGCTTTCTTTCCGTAACACTCGACCGGCTGCCCGGGCGCAACCGACTCCGGGGTGTCGACCCCGATGAATCTCACACCCTCCTCGCTTCCGGTGGCGAGCTTCATCTGAGCGGTGTCGCCGTCGACGACCCGGACCACGGTCGCCTCGGTGTCCTTGCCGGCGGGCTCCCCTCGCCGCTCGCGCCCGCCACCGCCGTCCTCCTCGGTGAGGAGGAGCAGGACGACGCCCGCGATCAGGAGCACGATTGCGCCGGCGCTTGGGAGTCTTGGCCCGAAGGACACGTACGCACCCTCAAGCTCGGGCCGGACGAATCCCGCCCCCTGCAACGGGCCTTGCGCACGTCGTGCGGAATCTTTCTGCGGGCCGCCCAGGTCAGCGGGGCGCTATGCGTTACGGCGCGCGGGTGACGTTTGCGAGGAGGCTTTCCTTGATCTCGGCGACGATCTCGAGCGCTTCGGACCACTCGCGCTGCCACACGTTGCGGCCGTAGATCACGCCCGAGCCTCCTGCCTTCATGATGAATCCGGTCTGCTCGAGGAGCTTCTCGTCGGCGATCTTGGAGCCGCCCGAGAGCACGACGAGCGACCGGCCCGCCGACTCCACGCACTGGCGGATCGCCTCCTCTTGAGAGACGTCCATCTCGTTGTAGGGCGCCGGCGTGAGCTTGTCCTTCTCGGGGTCGATCTTCGGCATGTTCAGCTTCACGATGTCGGCGCCCATCTCCATCGCCATGCGGGCGGCATAGTCGATGGCGTAGAAGGTCGTCTGGCCGCCCTTGGCGTCGAGCGCCGAGCCACGGGGGTAGGACCAGATCACGAGCGGCATGCCGAAGCGGTCGCAGTCCTGGCGGACCTGGCGAAGCTGCTCGAGGTCCTGGCCTTGCGAGGGCGAGCCGACGTAGAGCGTGTAGCCGACCGCGTCGGCGCCCAGGCGCACCGCGTCCTCGACGGTCGCGTTACACGTCGAAAGCGCGTTGTCCGAGTTGGGAATGTCGGTCTTGCCGTTCACCTTCAGGATCAGCGGCACCGAACCCGCGTAGTCGGGGTAGTACTTCTCCGCCATGCCGATCTGGCAGGCGAGCGCCGAGTATCCGGCCTCGGCAGCAAGCTTGAACTGGTACTCGGGGTCCTTCGAGTCGGGGTTGGGGAAGAAGTCACGCGGGCCGTGCTCGATTCCCTGATCAATGGGTAGAAGCATGAGCGTGCCATTGCCCGGTCCAAACTCGAACAGCAGACGGCGAAGGCGCGTGCGCTTGCCGGGTGCGAGGGTGTCGAGCAGCGATTTCTGGGCGTTCAGGCTTTTGACTTCCATGTGGGCGATCATAATGACCGCGTTGCGTCCGGAGAGGACGACTCCCGCATGATCGAACACACCTTCACAGGGCCACCCTTCACTGTTGGGATCGAGGAGGAGCTGATGCTCCTAAATCCCGAGTCGCTCGACCTCGCGGGCGAGATCGAGGCGATCCTCGCCGAGGTGCCTCCGGAGCACGCGGGGCAGGTGAAGCCCGAGTTGATGGCCTCGGTTCTCGAGATCGCGACCCCGCCTTGCGCCGGGGTCAACGAGGCGGGGGCCGAGCTCGCCGAGCTCCGCCAGATGATGGTGGGGCTGGCGGCTGAGCGAAATCTCCTGGTCGGAGCCGCGGGCACCCACCCGTTCGCCCGCTGGGAAGAGCAGGTGATCGTGGATCGACCGCGTTATCGCGACCTCGTGGCGGAACTCGGCTATATCGCCAGGCGCGAGCTGATCTTCGGCACCCACGTTCACGTGGCGATCGAGGGACCCGATCGGGCGATCTACGTCGCCGACGGGATCCGCCGCTACCTGCCGGTACTCCTCGCCCTGTCCGTGAACTCGCCGTTTTGGCGCGGCCACACCACCGGGATGATGTCCGCGCGGGTTCCGGTCTTTCGCGCGTTTCCACGGGAGGGGATCCCTCCCCATTACGGCACCTGGGAGATCTATTCACACCGCGTCGGCCAGATGATCCGTGCAGGGGCGATCGAGGACTACACGTATATGTGGTGGGACGTCCGCCCCCATCCGAAGCTCGGCACCGTCGAGACGCGGATCTGCGACCAGCAGACGAGCCTCGAGGCGACGCTGGCGCTCGCGGCGCTGATTGTCTCGCTCGCCCGCAGGCTCTCGGAGCTCTATGACGCCGAGGAGCCGCTGATCGAGTATCCGACCGAGCTGATCGACGACAACAAGATCCGCGCAGCTGTCCGCGGCATGGAAGGAGAGCTGGTCGACTTCCGCGCGGGGCATCCGGTGCCTGCGACCGAGCTCGCCAAGCGCCTCTTGGAGGAGCTGGCCGGAGATGCTCAGGAGCTTGGATGTGCAAGTCACCTGGAGACGGTCTGGCAGATCCTGCGCGAAGGAACGGGCGCCCGCCGCCAGCTCGCCGCGTGGGAGCGGCGCCACCAGCTCGAGGACGTAGTCCGCGAGCTGGTTATCGACTAGCTGGGGGTCTGACCCCGGCCGGGGTCAGACCCCCAGCAATCCGTATCCTCGCTAGCGCGGATGGCCGGGCCAGATCTCAGCGTCGTTTGTCGCAACTGTGGTTCCGAGGTGAGCCCCTACGTCACCGAGTGCCCGTATTGCGGCACGCGGGTCAGAAAGCGGGCGCCACGTCTGGAGCGCGAGGGCGACGAGATCAAGATGCGGGAGGGCCGGCGCGAGAAGAAGATCCGGCGCGACGCCGCGCGCCGGGAGCAGGCCGAGGAGCGGCGCTCGGCCTTTGACCGTGGCTCCTCACGCGCCGAGGATCTCTCGGCCAAGCCGGTTGCGACCTGTCCTGCTTTTGGCGATCCCGGCGATCATCTACGTCCTACTCGAGGCGGCGGCCCTGGAGCCTCAGAACTTCGTGATCCTCGGCACCGTCGACTCCGAATTCTGGCGCTATCTCACTGCGCCTTTCGGAGTTCCGAACGCCGGCATGCTCTTCATCTGCGGCGTGGTCATCGCTGCGTGTGGGCCGCCCCTGGAGAGGCGGCTCGGATCGATTCCCACGTTTATCCTGGCGCTGGCATGCGGCGCGCTCGGCATGCTCGCCGCGGTGGGTATGGACAAGGCGATCGGCGACGGCTTTGCGGTCGCGGCCGGGCCGAACGGAATCGCACTCGGCCTCCTCGCCGCCTTCGTGACGATCCATGAGCCGGAGCGCCGCCTCGACCCCGACGACTCCTATGACGTAATCGCCGCCGGCGTCGCGACCGCCGTCCTTTTGGCGATGCCGCTCGTCTTCGCCTTCTCCGATCCCTGGGCGGGGCTGGTGGGCGGTCTTCTCGGAGGGCTCTGCGGCTTTACGGCGACGAAGGGCAGGCAACGCGCGTGAGCAAGTACACGGCGCTCGACGACGACCTCCACGGGTATCTGGTCGCCAACGGCTCTCGCCAGGACGAGGTGCTGGCACGGGTGCAGGAGGAGACCGCGGCTATGGGCTCGCTTTCGGCCATGCAGATCGCGCCAGACCAAGGGGCGTTCATGCAGATTCTCACGCGTTCGATCGGAGCGCAGGAAGCGCTCGAGATCGGCACCTTCACGGGGTACTCGGCGATATCGATCGCGCGCGGGCTCGTGCCCGCCGGCCGTCTTCTCTGCCTCGAGCTGTCCGAGGAGTACGCCGAGATTGCGGCGCAAAACCTCGCCGCCGCCGGGGTTGCCGACCGGGTCGAGATCATCACCGGCCCGGCCGCCGAAACGCTGAAGAAGCTGCCCGAGCGCGAGCACTTCGACTTCGTCTTCATCGACGCCGACAAGACGGGCTACGACGAGTACTTCGAGGAGGCGCTGAAGCGGACACGCAAGGGCGGTCTGATTCTGCTCGACAACATGCTGCAGGACGGCCGCGTGCTGAATCCGGACCCGGACGACGAGTCCACCAACGCGATCGTCGCGCTCAACGAGAAGCTCGCCGGCGACGAGCGGGTGGACATCTCGATGGTCGCGATCGCCGACGGAATCACCATCGCCCGCAAGCGATGACCATCGGGCCCAACGCGGCGCGGGACCTTCAGCAAAATCTGATCCGCGACTTCATTGAGTGGCTCGGTGCAGGCAAAGGTGCCTCCGTCTTCGAGACCGACGGGGTGAGAGCCGCCATTGTCCCTTCGGCGGCGAGGCGCTCCATCGTCAACTCGGCGATCGCTGACAGCGCGGCATCGATCGCCTCCGCATACGAGGATCTGGAGCAGGCGTACCGCGACGCGGGTGTCGAGGCGTGGACGTTCTGGATTCACGAGGACGACCAGGACGTGAGGGCTCTTCTCGAGGCCCGCGGCCACGTTTTCG
Organism: uncultured bacterium; assembly: GCA_963721645.1. Lineage (GTDB taxonomy): Bacteria > Actinomycetota > Thermoleophilia > Solirubrobacterales > 70-9 > JALZKA01. The sequence goes on from CAVRJK010000002.1 coordinate 291,587, forward strand.
ATGGTGATCCCGTTGCCATGGTGCTCGACCTCGGCGGCTTCGACGCTGCGAGCCTGGGCGACCTCGACTGGGACGCCCACGCAACTCCGGAGGAAGTCGGACGGCTGAACGATCTCGCTTATGGATACGAGACCGAAACCGGCATGGCTGCCGCGATCACGGCGGCACCGGTCGGGCCGGCCCTGCGTCTTTACCGCGCCCGGGTGGACGGCGAAGTGGCGTGCGTCCTGGGGACGCTCGACGCCGGGGACGACGCGGGCATCCTGTTCGTCGCCACGCTCAAAGAGATGCGCGGGCGTAGGCTTGCCAGCCGTCTTCTCTCGGCAGCGCTGGTCGAAGCACGGAAGAGGGGCATTCGCACCTCGTCGCTTCAGGCATCCGCGTTGGGAAGCCCCATATACGCGCGGCTCGGCTACGAGGCCTGCTTCCGGTTTAACATCTTGGAGCGGCGGTTCGGCGCCCAGGCTGACGAGTAGGTTTCGGCAGGTGGCGCCCGAGTATTCGGAGGCAGAGCTTGACGCGGCGATCGCTGCCCTGGAGGACCCGGAGCGGTTCCGCGAGGCCGAGGCGATGGTCGGCGTTGCGGCGCCCAGGCTCGCACGCGTGCTGGCCCAGGCACTCGAGGCGGGAGGATGGTTTGCGGAGTCCCACGACGACGCGGCTGCGGCTGCCGCAGGTACCGAGGGCGAGGACGAGCGGTTGACAGCCGTAAGGACCCTGCTCGCCGAGGAGACGCGGGTCGGCATGCTGGTTGGCGTCGCGGTCGGCTGGGCACTCGCGAACGAGTTGACATCGAAAAACGAGGAGACACCTTCATGAAGATCAAGTTCCACGGACATTCCTGCTTTGAGATCACAGACGGAGACGCGACCGTCGTCGTCGATCCCTTCCTGAAGCCCAACAACCCGACCGCGGTCCACACGGCCGACGAGGTCGAGGCCACCCATGTGCTTCTCACCCATGGACACGCGGACCACATCGCCGACGCCGTCGGGCTCTGCAAGCGCACCGGTGCCCCGGCCGTCGCGATCGTCGAGACCGCGAACTGGCTCTCGGAGAACGGGGTGGAGGAGACCTTCGACCCAAACCTTGGCGGCACCGTCGAGTTCGACTGGGGCTCGGTGAAGCTCGTGCAGGCCTTCCACACCAACACGATGCCGGGCTCAGACGATGCGCCGTTCAGCGCCGGGCACGGTACGCCGGTGGGCCAGGCGGCAGGGCTTGTGATCACCATCGGCGGCAAGACGATCTATCACGCCGGCGACACCTGTCTCTTCGGGGACATGGAGCTGATCGCCCGGCGACACCCGGTCGACGTCGCGATCCTCCCGATCGGCGGCCATTACACGATGGATCGCCACGACGCGGCCTTCGCAGCCGGACTGATCGGCGCCGGAACCGTGATCCCCTGTCACTACGACACCTTCCCGCCGATCCAGACCGACGCGGAGGCGTTCAAGGCCGACGTCGAGGATCAGAGCTCGTCCGAGGTGGTCATCCTGGCGCCCGGCGAGGACCACGAGGCTTGAGGTAGAACCCCGCGGGGTCAGACCCCGTTCGGGGTCAGACCCCCAAGCCTTGGGATCGAGTCGGTTCGGATCGCGGGGTCAGACCCCAGGCCTCAGATCGCATGCGGGGTCAGACCCCATCGGTTGGCGTCGACGCTTTGTCAGTCGTCCTGCGGCCCGCGCATGAACCACACCCTGCGGTCGTGCCAGTCGTGGGCCATGAGGACGACGCCGGCCGCGGCGAAGAGCGTTCCGACCATGCCGTGATGGAGGCGCTGCGTGCCCACCCAGACCCTTTTCAGGTGGTCGTCGTAGTGAACCTTTCCGGCGGTGATTGTCTTGACCGTTTGCGGTGACATGGGGGTTGCCCCCTATATCGGTCCTGGGGTCAGCGGTCATTAGTGGAGAAACGTCCAGATCGAGCCTCCTCCGATCGGAGGAGAGAGATTGGTCCTCTATTACCACCGATCGGTGGATGTAGAAAGACCTTCGATCAGGGAGTATTCATCGCCTTACCCCCCCTAATCCCGGACGTCTCAGCTCGATGCCAAGGAAGGCCTCGAGTTGGGGCATTCGCCCCGGGCTTAACCTCCGCTCCGCATCGCCTGCTCGGCACGGCTTAGAATCCCTGGTGATGGCAACCGCCGCAAAGCAGCGAGTTCGCGTCCTGGTCGCCGACGATCATCCGATTTATCGCGAGGGAATTGTGCGCGCGGTCAAGGACCGACCCGACCTGGAGCTGGTGGGCGAAGCGGGAGACGGACGCAACGCCCTCGAGCAGATCAAGCTCTTGAAGCCGGACGTCGCCGTTTTAGACATCAGAATGCCCGGTCTCGAGGGCACCCAGGTTCTATCGGCGCTCAAGCGCGACGGCAACACGACCGAGGTGCTCTTTCTGTCGGCCTTCATGGAGGCCGAGCTGGCGTATACGACCGTCGCTGAGGGTGCGCGCGGCTACCTCTCCAAGGAATCGTCGCGCCAAGAAATCTGCGATGCGATCGTCTCGGTTTCGCGCGGGGACACGGCGCTTGCGCCGGAAGTCCAGTCGGCGCTCGCCCAGGAGATCATGGATCGCGAGCGTGCTCACGGCCGGCCCGAGCTGAGCCCGCGGGAGTCCGAGGTCCTTCTGCTCATCGCCGAGGGCCTGTCGGCGCCCGACATCGCGCGCCAGATCCACCTCAGTCCGACCACCATCAAGACCCATCTCGGGACGCTCTACGAAAAGCTCGGCGTGTCTGATCGCGCCGCCGCTGTCGCCGAGGGCATGAGGCGCGGCCTTCTCGAATGACGGAGGCTGATCTCCGCGCGGAGATCGTGGAGCTGCGCCGGAAGCTCGCCGAGGCCGAAGCCGAGCTCGAGAATCGCAAGCAGTTCGTGGCGCAGGTCATGGAGGCTGAGGACCGCGCCCGTCTGCGGATCGCGCAGCTGATCCATGACGATGCGCTCCAGAGCCTCTTGGCCGCCAATCAGGACCTGATCGAAGCCGCACCGGGCCGTGAGCAGGTGACTCGCGCTCACGAAGTGGTGAGTGGCACCATCGAGCAGCTTCGCGAGGCGATGCTGGCCCTGCACCCCGTGACGCTCGAACAGGGCGGGCTCGAGCAGGCGCTTAGCGCAGTTGCCAGGCAGGCCGAGCGACAGGTCGCCGGGCTCACGGTCGTCGTCGACCTCGACCCGGCGGCGTTGGGCCGAAACGACGAGCTCATCCTCGCCATCATGCGCGAACTCCTTTCGAACGTTGCGAGGCATTCCCACGCCCGCAGTGCCCGCGTGGATGTCCGAAGCCTGAACGGGGCCGTGGAGATCACCGTTGACGACGACGGCGAAGGCATGGACCCGGAGAGGCGGCGCGAGGCCGTCTCGGAGGGGCATATCGGGCTCGCGTCGGTAACTCAGCGGGTTGAGGCCAACGGCGGGGAGATTCAGCTACGGGCCACACAGGGCTCCGGCACGCAGGTCTGGGCGCGGCTGCTGGATCAGGAACCGGCGACAGGCACGTAGCCGTTACCGCCGGCCGGAGGCGGTGGATCTGCAGGCGGGTCGGCCGGGGGATCGGCCGGGGGGTTCGGAATGATCACTCCATCGGAGGCACCCGGGTTGGTCGGGATCTCTCCGGTGCCGCCGCTCGAATCGCCAAGAGCCACATCCTCTACCGGCGGCTCGGCGGGGGTCGTGGACGCCGGCGCCGGCTCGGGGGTGGGCTCGACCGGAACCTCTGGCGCCTGAGACTCGGCGGGCGGAGGCGGAGGCTCTTCTGCGGGAGGCGCGGCTGCCGTCTTTGGCGGGGGCGGTGGGGCGGCGTGCGCCGAACCATGCATGGCGCGGTCGGTGGGTCCAGCCATGGCGGTCGCGTCCTGCTCGATTCCTGCGGCGCGGACCGGAGCTTCGCCCGAGGTGATGTTTCGCACCTCGACGGCCCCCGCGGTGAGCAGCGCCATGCTGGCCATGCCGGCAGCGGCCTTGGCACCGAGCGCGGCGCCGCCCAGTCCCGCGGCTCCGCCACCGGCGAGGCCCAGAGCACCACCGCCGCCACTGGCGGCGGCCGCTCCGCTGACGGCAGTGCCCCCCGAGCCGACGCTTCCGGCGCTCGCACCAGCGCCCGCGCCGGCCGAGCCGCCAGCTCCCGCCTTCGCTCCCCCGATTCCCAGCTTGGCTGTAAGTGAGTGGGCAAGCACCGCGATGGGGCCGATCGGCACCATCGCCGCCAGCGCCCTGCCGTTGCGGCGGAGCTCCGAGCGGTAGTCGCGGCAGCGCTCGCAGTCCTTTATGTGGAAGCGGCCGGGTCCGGACATCTTTCGCAGACCTTCCGCTGCTTCGGCGAGCTCGAGGTGAACCTCGTCGCAAGTGAGGTGGCGGCCCTGGCTGGCGTCGGCCAGCGAGATCCGCGCCCGGACGAGGAGCGACTTGACCGCCGGCACCGTCGTCTCCATGGCGACGGCGATCTCCTCGTAGGAAAGCGCGTCGAGCTCACGCAGGAGCAGCGCGCTCCGCTGGGTCTCAGGGAGCCCCTGGACGTCGTGGATCAGCGCGCGGAACTCAGCCCGCTTTTGGACCTTCTCAGCGACCGAGGTGCCGTTCTCGTGCGGGTGCACGTCCATCGAGTCCTGGCCCTCGGGCACCGGCTTTCGAAGGTGGTTGAGGCAGCGGTTCCGCGCGATCCGATAGAGCCACGGACGTGCGTTGATCGCGCGGTTGTCGGCGAGGATCGCCTTGTGGGCCGAGACGAAGACTTCCTGGAGGACATCTTCGGCATCCTCGACCGAAGACAGCATTCCTCGGCAAAAGGCAAGGAGCCGGACCTGGTAGCGATCGATGAGGGCTTCGAAGGCGCGCTCCTGACCGTCCCTGATCATGGCAATGAGGCGCTCGTCCCCTTGCAGCCTTAGCAGCGGAGACCGTCGGCCCAGCAGACCTAGCCTGCCGGAATGGGTAAGTGCGGAAGCTTCCAAGCTCAACCCTAAGAACACCGTAACACCGGAATGGTTGCGCGCCAAGGCGCTCAAACAAGCCTTAATGAGCGCCCAAAGTGCCCGGAGCGGGGCTCGAACCCGCAATGCCCTTGCGGGCGGCGGATTTTAAGTCCGCGGGCTTTACCAATTTGCCTATCCGGGCCCGACGATCGTAGTCGCGCGACGAGCGTGGCGACGTGGTGCGTCTGATTCCCGGATACCGGGAACTCAACCGACCACGTCGTTGATCCCGAGGCTACGAAGCTTCGGCGTGAGTCTTTAGGCCCTCGGCCGCACCTTTGGTCAGGTACTCCTTGACCTGGCCTTCGACCGGGCCGCGCAGGAGCATCCCGAGCATCCGGCCCGGGTCGATCTCGAGCGCGTAGGTGGCGCGGGTGCTTGAAGCGTCGATCTCCTCCAACTCCCAGCGGCCGTCGACCGACTTGACGTCGCCCGACTCCTGCCTCCAGGTGAGTCCGTTCGGCTCGTTGCCGAAGCTGAAGCGGAGGATCGATTTCGACTTCTTGACCTTCACGTCCGCCTCGACCTCGACCAGCGTCGCGTGGCCGTCCGCGTCGGTTTCGATCACGTCGATCTTGTCCATTGCGGGGTTCCATACGACCGCTCCGGGCACGTCGGCGGCAATCTCGTAGACCTTCGCGATCGGGGCTTCGATCTCGACTGTGTAGCTGGCGCTTAGCTTTCCCATCCGGTGAATCTATCTCGCTTAGAGCTGGGTCCAGACCGTCTTGGTCTCGAGGTAGGCGTCGAGGTTCGCGTGGCCCTTCTCGCGACCGATGCCGGAAGCCTTGTAGCCGCCGAACGGGGCCGCGGGGTCGCCGCCGCCCCACGAGTTGATGTAGACGTTTCCGGCCTTCAGCATCGAGGCGAGCTTGTGGGCGTTCGATATGTCTCGCGTCCACAGGCCCGCGGCCAAGCCGTACTCCGTGTCGTTGGCGCGCTCGGCGACTTCTTCGAGCTCGTCGAACGGCATTGCGACCAGGACCGGGCCGAAGATCTCCTCGCGGGCGATCTGCATCTCGTCGGAGACATCAGTGAAGAGGGTGGGAGAGACGAAGTACCCGTCGCCGTCCTCGGGCGAGCCGCCGGCCAGGGCGTTCGCGCCTTCGGAGAGGCCTGAGTCGATGTAGCCCTTCACCCGCTCGAACTGTTCGTGGGAGACGAGCGGCCCGAATTCCGACTCGGGGTCGAGCCCGGGGCCGACCTTGGCATCGGCGGCGAAAGAGGCGAGCTTCTCGGTCACCTCGTCGAACAGCTCACGTGCCACATAGAGACGCGAGCCGGCATTGCACGCCTGGCCCGAGTTGAAGTAGATGCCCTGGAACGAACCCTTGATGGCCCGGCCGAGGTCGGCGTCGGGGAGGATGATGTTGGGACTCTTGCCGCCCAGCTCGAGGGTCACACGCTTGAGCGATCTGCCGCACTTCTGGGCGATCTCGCGGCCGACGGCCGTCGAGCCGGTGAAGGCGATTTTGGCGACGCCCGGATCATCGACCAGCGCTGCGCCGGTCTCACCGTCGCCGGAGACCACGTTGATCGTGCCGGGCGGGAAACCCGCCTCGAGCGCGAGCTCGCCGAGGCGAAGGGCCGTGAGCGGCGTCTGCTCTGCGGGCTTAAGGACGATCGAGCAACCTGCGGCGAGGGCGGGGGCAATCTTCCACACCGCCATCAGGAGCGGGAAGTTCCACGGGATGATCTGGCCGCAGACACCGACGGGTTCGCGCAACGTGTAACAAAGGACGTCGCGGGCCGAGACGGGGATCGTCTCGCCTTCGATCTTGGTCGGCCAACCCGCGTAGTAGCGGAGGTGATTCACCGAGGCGGCAACGTCTCCCTTGGCCATCGCGAGCGGTTTGCCGTTGTCGAGTGACTCGAGCTCTGCCAATTCGGCGCCGTTGGCCTTTACGAGTTCGGCCAGGGCGTTCATCAGCGTTGAGCGCTTCGCGGGGTTGATCTTTTTCAGCGGCCCGTCGAGCGCGGCCTGCGCGGCCGCGACCGCGCGGCGGACGTCTTCGGCGCCGCCCTGGGCGATCTGACAGATCTCGTCACCCGTGGCGGGATCCACCGAAGCGAACGCTCTGCCGTCCGCGGGTTCGGAGAACTCCTCGCCGATCAGGAGCTTCCCCGGCACCCGGCCGAGGAAGGATTGCGTGGCGTCGGAGAGGAGCTCAGCTTGGGCAGTTGTCATCGCCCGGGATCGTATCCACGACCTCCGGATCTGCGGAAGGCTCGGCGTCCCCGTCAGCGGGCGGAACCTCCGGGTCGGCGGGCGGCACGGGGGGTTCGTCGGTCGTGGGCTCGTCGCAGGCCGGTGCCTCGTCACGCGGGTCGCCCGGAACGGTTCCGTCGATCACCGTGGGATCTTCGCTCGTCGGCTGAGAGCCGTCCGAATCACGCGAGCCGCCTGTATCGGCACCGGGCGGTGCCTTGGAGACGCCGCTCACTTCTCCTCCTTGAAGCGAGGTCGATCGAGCGATCACCTCGGGCGTCCCGTCGTCCTCTTCGCCGGGGGGCGTGCCCCATGCCGTGACCTGGACCGAGTAGGTGCCGGAGCCCGCATACGGAACCCACACTGAAGTGCCTTGGCCGCTCGTCGCGCCGGCGTCGACGACCGAGCCGTCGGCGCTGGTGACGCTGACCGAGTAGGTCTCGGCACCCGCGAGCGTGTTCCAACCAGCGTCGATCTTGCACATGATCTGCGGGCCTGCCAGGCCGCAGGAGTCGAGCGAAGCGGTGACGGTCAGGCTCGGAGATCCCGAGCCCTCGGCCCCGCCTCCTCCGTCGAGCGCGAGTGCGGGGAACGGGACCGCCAGGGCGATCAGCGCCAGCCCGAAGATGCGCTTCCTGATCATCCCTTGCCTCCGAGTGGCAGGAAGGAGCCCTTGATGAGGTCCACGCCGGCGATCGCCTCGCCCGGAGCCCCGGCCTGGTGAGTCGTCGCAAGGTAGTACCAGTTGTCCTGTGCGCCTCGAAGCACGACCTCGTAGGTCGGTGCACCGGCTGGCACATTCTTGGGGGCAAGCGTGATCGTGCTCGACTCGACGGTCGGGCCGACGCGGCGGTCGACGACCCGCGCGCTGCCCGCGAGCGTTTCAAGCTGTTGGAGGGAGGAGGCCTCGAAGGAAGCCATGTCCAGCTGGGGGTTGTCCTGGATCCAGAGGGTCGCATCGGCCGTGCCGTCGGCGGAGACCGCTGCAAAAGTCGCACCCGCGGCAGGGTTCACTCGATCCCATCCGGCTGGCAGGGCGAGCGAGAAGGTTGACTCCGATACGAGCTGGGCGTCGGTCGGCACAGAAGCCTTTGCCGCAACTCCGCTCTTGTCACCTCTGGCTTCGAGCTTGGCCTGGGCGGGGGCTCTATCGGGCTTTGACGCGACGGCCGTTGGGGCTTCGGGGGCAGGAGTATCGCCGCCGTTCAGGGTGTTCAGGACCGCGAATACGGCCAGTGCCGCGAGCGGGACGGTGAGCCAGCGCCGGTCGAGATCCACGGGCATGCTGACCGTGGGAGCTGATGCGGCCAACGAGACCGACGGCACGCTGGGCATCAGCCTCCGGATGCGCTCGGCGCGGCTGGGGCGAACCTCGACGACGGATGCCACGTCGCACAGCCGTTCGCAGTGCTCACAAAAGATCCGCTTGACGGCCCGGACCGGAAGGACGGCAGGCAGGGTGACGCGCGTGCGCTGGGCGCAGCCCGAGTGGGACGCTTCGACAAGGCGCTGAGTCCCGCCTGAGGCAGGTAGAGGAAAGCCGCCATTTGCCATCGCCGGAATCACCTATTTGTCATCGGGTGGCAGCGCCGCGGCCTTTAGGCGCGGCGGTCGTCCACGAAGCCTGGGAGAATGCCCCCATGGCCGTTACTGCCCTTCGATGGGCCTATCGTCGCCTGGGGCGGCACTATCCACGTGTTTTCTTGGTGCTGGAGCTTCAAACGGTCTATCCGGTGATTCTTGGCACCTACGCGCTCTTTTCCTTCTATTACGACGGTTCCACCGGTGACTTTTTCACACTTTTCGGCGTTACGTGTGGCTTGGCGGCGATTGCGATCGTTGTCGCCTGCCTCAGGACCTTTCCCCTATTGCGCCCCCTCGAGCTCTGGATAGCTGGGGCTCGCGACGATCGCTCGACGGCCGAAGCATGGGCCGCGGCGATCAGTTTCCCCTGGCGGATGATCCGCACGAACGTCTTCCTCCCCGGCTTCATCGTGATCGTGCCCTCGGCGATCGTCTCGGTGTCTCTGCTCGGGCTCGACTGGCCCGCAATCTTCCCTTTCATGGCCGGCTCGACTGTTGCGCTGGCCTACGCGTCGATGCTTCACTACTACGCACTGGAGATCGGCCTCCGGCCCCTCCTCGTCGACATCAACCAGCAGGTCTCGCCGCGCACCGACGCGAACGTCTCGGCCCTTTCGCTTCGCTGGCGCCTCCTCATCACGTTGCCGATGATCAACGCGATCACCGGCATGACCGTTGCTGCCCTGACGTCCGAGGGCGGCGGCGGCGAGTCGCTCGGACTCGACGTCGGAATCGCGCTGGGCGTTGCGACCACGATCGCCCTCGAGCTGACGTTGCTCGTCACGCGGTCGGTCCTGCGGCCCCTTGCCGACCTCCAGGGAGCCACCGAGCGCGTCCTTTCAGGCGACTTCAACGTCACCGTCCCGGTCACCACGGGCGATGAGACCGGAGAACTCGCGGCGTCGTTCAACGCGATGGTCCAGGGGCTTGCCGAGCGCGAGCGGATCCGCGATGCCTTCGGCACCTACCTCGACCGCGAGGTGGCGGAGTACATCCTCTCCGACGAGTTCGACGAGGAGGGGAGGGAGCTGGAGGTCTCCGTTTTGTTTACCGACGTTCGTGACTTCACCGGCTTCTCCGCCGAGGCCGAGGCGAAGGAAGTGGTGGCCGCCCTGAACAGGCTCTTTGAGGTCGTTGTCCCCGTGATCGCACGCCACGGAGGACACGTCGACAAGTTCGAGGGCGACGGGCTTTTGGCCGTGTTCGGCGCGCCTGCTCCTTACCGCGATCACGCCAGGCGCGCGACCCGTGCCGCGATGGAGATCTGCCGCCGCGTGAATGAGCGCGCCGAGGCCGGCGAGCTTCGCGTCGGGGTCGGCGTCAACACTGGACGGGTGGTCGCGGGCGCCGTGGGCGGCGCGGGCCGGCTGAACTTCAGCGTCATCGGCGACGCCGTGAACGTTGCGGCACGCGTGGAGGCGGCGACGCGCAAGCTCGACCGCGACGTCCTGATCACGGCTGCGACTGCCGAGTCACTCGGCGAGGGCATCGATGTGACGAACGTCGGCTCACACGACCTCAAGGGCATCGCCGAGCCGGTCGAGCTCTTCGCGATCGAGCAGCCCGCTGCAGACGGCGCTGCCGAGGCTGACGGCTCGCTCCTCGACCCGGAGCCGATCCTCGCCGTCGCCGGCCGAATGCGCCGCGGCCTCCTGCGGCGCCCGCGCGGCTAGAGTCCCCGCGATGGCCGCCACCGAGGAGACCGCGACGGCGTCAGTTCACGGCGGGCGCCTGGTTGCCAGGGCGCTCAAGTCCCGCGGTGTCGAACACATCTTCACGCTCTCGGGCGGCCACCTGTTCTCGATCTACGACGGTTGTCGCGAAGAAGGCATCGAGATCGTCGACGTCCGGCACGAGCAGGCCGCGGTCTGGGCCGCGGAGGGGTACGCGAAGGCCACCCGGAAGCCGGGCGTCGCTGCTCTCACAGCGGGCCCGGGCGTCACCAACGGCATGAGCGCGATCGCCGGCGCCTTCTACAACCGTTCACCCATCACCATCCTGGGCGGTCGCGCCCCTGAGATGCGCTGGGGCTCCGGCTCGCTCCAGGAGATCGACCACATCCCGTTCGTCGAGCCGCTGGTTAAGTCGGCGGCGACGGTCAAGGACACAGCCGAAATCGCAGTACGCGTGGCCGAGGCGATCGACCTCTCGATGACGCACCCCTCTGGTCCGGTGTTCCTGGACTTCCCACTCGACACGGTCTTCAACGCCGCAGTGGGCTCTGAGCCTCCTCCTCCGGCGTGGGTCACGGGGTCAGGAGCGTCGGCATCAGGGTCTGACCCCCTAACGCAGGGGGCGTCGTCACCGGGGTCTGACCCCCTGACACAGGGGGCGTCGTCATCGGGGTCTGACCCCCCAACCCAGGGGGCATCGGCATTGGGGTCTGACCCCCCAACGTCAGGGGCGTCGGCTCAGCAAGGCAGTGGTGGGGGGTCTGACCCCTCGGGAAACCAGAACCAACTCGCTAACGGCTTCGAGCAGGCTGCTGAGCTCCTGGCGGGTGCGGAGCGCCCGGCGATCATGGCCGGCACCGGCCTTTATTGGGCGCGGGGCGAAGACGAGTTGCGCGCGCTTGCTGAGGCACTCGGAGCCCCCGTCTTCTTGAACGGGATGGGTCGCGGATGCCTGCCGGCCGACCACGAGCTCGCGTTCTCCCGCGCGCGCGGCCACGGCCTCAAAGAGGCCGACGTCGCGCTGGCGATCGGGCTGCCGCTCGACTTTCGCCTTGGGTTCGGCGGTTCGTTTGGCGACGAGACCAAGCTGATCTGGCTCGACTCCGCTCCCAACGAGCTCCATCGCAACCGCAAGCCGGACGTCGAGCTCGTCGGCGGTATCGCTCCCACTTTGGCGGCCATCCTCAAGAAGGCGTCAGGCGCCGACCCCGCACGCACCAAGGACTGGGTGTCGGCCGTCCGCGCCACCGAAGACGAAAAGCGCGGGGCCGAGCTGCCGGAGCTCGACGACGACCGCTCGCCGCTCCACCCGATGCGGGTCTACAAGGGCCTCGCCGAGGTGCTCGACCGCGATGCGATCGTGATCGGCGACGGGGGCGACTTCGTCTCATACGCCGGCAAGGTCGTTCCGACCTACGAGCCGGGAACATGGATGGACCCGGGGCCGTTCGGCTGCCTGGGCGCCGGACCTGGGCAGGCGATCGGGGCAAAGATCGCGCATCCTGATCGCCAGGTCTGCCTGCTCCTCGGTGACGGAGCCTTTGGCTTTTCGGGGATGGAATTCGACACGATGGCCCGCCTCGGGATTCCCGTCGTCGGAGTGATCGGAAACAACGGGATCTGGGCACTCGAGCACCACCCGATGATGTTCCTCTACGGCTACTCGGTCGCCGCCAAGCTCCGACCCGAGACGCGTTACGACCAGGTGGCCGAGGCTCTCGGCTGCCACTCCGAGCTCGTCCGTGAGCCCGCCGAGCTCCGGCCGGCGCTCGAGCGCGCATTCGAATCAGGCAAGCCCGCGCTGGTGAATGTCCTCACCGACCCCGAGGTCGTCTACCCGCGCAAGTCAAACCTGGCGTAACTGGTAGAGGGCGGACCAGCCCGGCAGAGCTAAGCCCGTTAAGCCTCAGACCAGGTGGGCGGAATTGCGGAGCGCTTCGTTCCGGCGATCGCAACGTAATGGAGCGGTTCCCCCGCGACCGATAGACGATGGAGGTAGCGCTCCTGAGTGGTGACCTTCAGTATCCCGTCGCTTAGCATGCGGCGAACCAGGCGCGCGAAGCCCGTGTCGTCCTCGCCCTGGAGAAACTCGTCCTTGAGGTTGAAGGCGACAAGGCCACCATCCGCCACGAGGTTGAAGGCATTGATAAAAGCGAGCGGCGGGATGTCGGCAAACCCAAGCGCAGCGACCAGTGTCATGCAATTGAAGTGACCTTCCTCCAGCTGGTGCCACGCAGGATCTGTCATGTCGGTGAGATCCATCACGTGGTAGGCGGAGTAAAGGTCTGGGCGGTCGCGCCACGCCGCGCGAGCGGCCGCGTCAAGGATGTCGATGCCGACGATGTCGGCGGGATCCAAGGTCGCGAGAGCCTCGGCGACCATCCCGTTCCCGGCTCCCACGTCGAGAATCCGGAGAGGGTTTGGATCGTCGACCATGGCAAGCGACTTGCCAAGCACTCGAGAGACGGCCTCGGGCGAACGGCAGTCGAGCTCGTCGTGAAAGAGCTGCTCGTAGAGCCCGGGGAGAGAGAAAATTTCCGCGTAGTCGTGACAGCGAAGCTCGGACCAGACTCCGTTGTGGCGGACCTCAAAGGTTTCGTCGTGCTGGTTCTTCCCGAGGTCCCCGCCTACGCGCAGCTCGTAGCGGACGGCGCCGGCAGGCTCGTCGAATCCTGCCGACGACATTGTCCTTGCCTCCGCCACGGTCTCAACGAGACCCTACCTGGCTGCTGGACTTGGCCTAAACGGCCCGTTCGGCTCGCCGCAGGCCCGTGATCGCCCAGATCGCCATCAGTGCGGCGAGGCCGAGAGCTGCGCCGTAGGCAAGAAGCGCGTCGGGCGAGCCGCCGATCACCCATTCGCGCGACGCTTCGAGGACGGCGGTGAGCGGGTTGAAGTCGGCAGCGAAGGCGACCCACCCTTCGAGCAGTTGGCGCGGCACGTAGACGGGCGCCGTAAAGATCAGAAGGAAAGCGGGCAGCTGGATGAGGGGTGCGGCCTGCATCGTTCGCATGCGCATCGCAACCCCGCACGAGAACAGGAGCGCGGCGATATTCGTGAGCATCGCGACGGACAGGGTCTCGACGACGTTGAGGCCCGACCCCGTTACTTCCGCGCCGGCGAGAAGAGCGATCACCGTCACGACCCCCCAGACGATCGTCGCCCGCGTGAGCGCTGAGATCGTGTAGCCGATGACGAGCGCCGAATGGCCTCGCGTGCCGAGCATCAACCGCCGGGCGAAGCCGGACTCGAAGTCGGCAGCGATCGAGAAGCCCGCAAAGACGCCTCCGAAGACGGCCGACTGGATCAGGACGAAGACGTACTGGAAGGTCGTGTAGCTGGGGTAGTCGAAGCCGGGCGAGTTGGATACCGCAACGAGGCCGCCGGCGAAGGCAGTGAAGAAGAAGATCGGCATCAACATCGACGGCAGAAGGAATGCCGGGTTGCGAAGCATCTTGTAGAGAAGGCGCCAGGCGATTGCCCAGGAGGCGCGGGCGTGGCGGACAATTCGTGCCTTAGCGCTCTTGGCGGCGACGGCGCCATATGTGTTCGCGCGCTCGGTCATGTGCGCTCCATCCGGGTGCGAAGCGCGGCGGTCGCGCCCCAGATGCCCACGGCGAGGATGGCGAGGCCGATCCCGAAGCCGAGCGCCAGCGCCTCGCCGTCCCAGCCGGTTATGAAAAGGCTGCGAAACGCTTCGATGATGTAGCTGACCGGGTTGGCGGTTGCGATCGCGTTGAACCAGTCGCGCTCGAGGAGGTTTCGCGGCAGCGCGCCGGAGGAGAGGAATAGGAGCACGAACATGAGGGGGAACACGCCCTGAACCTTTTCCGCGTTGCCCGTGCGCAGTCCAACCGTCATCCCAAGGGACCCGAACGCCACCGAGATGAGCATGGCCAGCGCGAACATGACGGGGATCCCGAGCAGCCCTGCTTCGAAATCAGCGCCGAAGGCAAAGCCGACGGTGACAAAAACGAAGCCCTGGACGACGCCGAGCACCATCGTCCCGGCAAGCTGGCCCGCAATCAGCGCCGGCCCGTGCAGGGGGGTCAGCTGCAGGCGGTTGAAAAACCCTCGCTCGATGTCCTCGGCGATCGACTGGCCGGCTCCCATCGTCGCGAACAGTGCGCCCTGCATGAACGTGAGTCCAAGAGCGAACGTGAGATAGGAGTCGGTTGGAAAGCCGGGCAGGTTGGTGGCTGCCGCCAAGCCGGACGAGTTGATCGCCAGGAGAAACAGCGGGAACACCATGCTCGTCACGACCACGGCGGGCTGGCGGATGGTGCGGATGATCGACCGACGAGCCAGGTGACCGACCTGGACGAGCGTGCCGGTGCGGAGCCTTCCCGGCTCGAGTGTTGCCGCGGCGGTGGTCAAGCGCCGACGGCCTCGATCTCACCGGTCTTGCGCGAATCAACGCCATCGTCCGCTCCGGAGTCGGCGCCCTCCAGCCGCTTGCCCGTCTTGGCAAGGAAGACGTCGTCGAGAGTGGGCGCGTGGATCTCGAGGTTGTGGACCCTGATGCCCGCAGCATCGAGCGCCCTGACGACGGGCGCCAACTCCTCCGCGCCTTCACGTAGGCGGACACCCACCGCGCCGAGTGCGGCTGGTGCCTTCTCGCCGAACTCCTCGAAGACGTGTTCCATCCGCTGGAGGTCACCTTCGTCGAGCGGGGTGGCCTCGACGGTCGGACGCCCGATCTCCGCCTTGAGCGAATCGGGCGAGCCCTCGGCGACGATCTTCCCCGTGTCGATGATTCCCACGCGTTGCGCAAGGGCGTCGGCCTCTTCCAGGTATTGGGTCGTCAGAAAGACCGTGACTCCGTTCTGGCGCGAGAGCCGGGTCACCTCGTCCCACAGGGCCGTGCGGCTCTGGATGTCGAGGCCGGTGGTCGGCTCGTCGAGAAAGAGGACCCGCGGCTCGTGGACCAGGGCCAGCGCGAGGTCGAGCCGGCGCTTCATCCCGCCCGAAAAGCCGCCGACCTTGCGAGTCGCGGCGTCGGTGAGGCCCACTCGCTCGATCAGGTCGTCGCCACGGCGCTCGGATTCGGCCTTGCTCAGGCCGTGCATACCGGCCTGTAGGCGCATGTGCTCGCGAGCGGTCAGGAACGGATCGAGCGCCGCCTCTTGGAGCGCGACGCCGATGGAGTCGCGGACGTCCGGGCCCTCGCGAACCACGTCGTAGCCGGCGACCCGCGCGGTGCCCGCGGTGGGAGGGAGGAGCGTGGTGAGCATGTGGACGGTGGTCGACTTGCCGGCGCCGTTGGGGCCGAGGAAGCCGTAGATCTCGCCGGGCTCCACCTGAATGTCGATCCCGTCGACGGCGCGTGGGCCCTTCTTGAACTCGCGTACAAGTCCTTCGACCTCGATTCCGTTCTCACGCTGATGGTCTGCCATGTGCTCCCCTGAAAGTTTAGAAAGTCAACTATCGGTGATCTAGAGTATCATCTGCCTCAATGAACGCGAGGGGCAAAAGCGTTGCGGCCGAGGCGTGGGGAGCGGCCACCGAGCTCTTCTTCAAGCACGGCCGGCCGAAGATCATGGAGGCGGGCCAGGAGCTGGATCTCTCCCCGCCCCAGGGAATCGTTCTGCGGTTCCTCGATCAGCCGCGGCCGATGGGTGAGTTGGCGGCGATGATGCACTGCGACAACTCGAACATGACCGGCATGGTCGATCGGATGGAGGAGCGTGGGCTCGTTCGTCGCGCGTCGGCCGAAGGGGATCGCCGCGTAAAGCTCATCGAGCTGACCAGGGAAGGCACGAGCGTGCGTGAAGCGATGGCACGAAAGGTCGCCGAGCCTCCGGAGGCCATCGCCCATCTCTCCATCGCCGACCAGAAGGCGCTTCGCGACATCCTGCGCCGCGCACTCGACTCATAGGTCATGACATCGGGCTTGCGGGCCCGTTCTAGCAGTGAGACCGGTACTGCCGGTCAAGGTTCTAAGCGATTGAGCGGAGTGCTGAATAATGGCCTCAGATGGAGGAAGCAGAACCCCTGCCCCTGTTCAAGGGCAACCGGATGAGCCCGCGCCGGCAGACGGACGCGAGGCTCGTGCGGCGTGCAGTCAAGGGCGAGGACGGCGCCTTCGCAGCCATCTTCGAGCGATACGGACAGGAGCTCTACAGATACTGCCGCGCGATCCTGGGAAATCCGGAGGACGCACAGGACGCGGTTCAGAACACGATGGCGAGGGCTATCCGGGCTCTGCCGGGCGAGCACCGTTCGCTCGCGTTACGACCCTGGCTCTATCGGGTCGCACGGAACGAATCGATCAACCTGATGAGGCTGCGCGAGAAAACAGTCGAGTTGACAGAGGCGCTGTCGCCTCCCGTTCCCGCCGCCGATATCCGCGCCGAGCACCGCGAAGCGGTGCGGACCCTGGTCTCGGACCTGGCTTCGCTGCCGGAAGCGCAGAGGTCTGCGCTCGTTCTCCACGAGATGAGCGGCCTCAGCCATACCGAGATCTCGGAGGCGATGCAGCGCTCGCCGCGGGCGTCCCGCCAAGCCATCTACGAGGCGCGCGTCGCCTTGCAGGACCTGAACGAGGGCAGGAACATGGAGTGTGATCAGGTCAGGCTCGCGGTCTCTGACGGCGACGGCCGCGTCTTGAAAGGACGAAAGATTCGCGCCCACCTGCGAGCTTGTCAGGGGTGCTCGGACTTCGCACTTGCGATCGAACAGCGGCATGAGCGATTCGGCCTGTTGGCACCGCCTCTGCCGATGACAGTGGCTGCCGGCTTGATCTCGAGCGCGGTTGGTGGAGGGACCGCCGCGGGCGTCGGCGCGAGTGCGGGAGTCGGCGTCGTTGCGCTCGGAGCCGGCGGGTCAGCTGCCTTCAAATCCGTAGGGATTGTCGCGGCGAGCCTCGCGCTGGGGATCGGGGGCGCCAAGGTTGCCGGCGTCGATCTGCCCGTGATCGGGCCGGAGGCGGAGCGGAACCCGACGGGACAGCAGCCGAACGAAAGCGAGATCGGCTCAAGTGGAGCGAGCTCCAGTGCAGCGGGTGAAGATGCCGCGACTTCTCGACCAGGTTCTTCGGCCCGCGACCGTGAGAGCGACGAACGCGCCAAGGGCAACGGCCGTGGATCCCAAGCGGGACGAGGTCAGGCGAACTCGAAGAGCGAAAAGCCTAAGGACGCGAAGAGGCCCGACGACCCGGCGTCGACTGGGTCTCAGAACGCAGCGTCGAGCAGTGCCGCGGGTGGTGCTTCTGGGCTGGCCCCCGCAGGCTCGGGCAAGCCGGAGACTCCTCCTGGTCACTCGATCTCCGACGCCCACTCTTCCGGGCAGGGTGGAGGCCCGTCGGCCTCCGCCGGCTCCGCATCTGCCGTGGGTGGCGGTCCCCCCACGCACTCGAACGCCGGTGGCAATTCCGGGAGCGGCGGCAAGCCCGGCAAATAGCTCCTGACATCTCGTCTCCCAGGTCGTTCTTTCCTAACCAGCTACTGCAAAAGGAGCAATATGAAGAAGGCAATCGCAACTCTCACGATCTGTGGCGGGCTCGCCCTGATCGGCACACCTGGCGTTCAGGCCGGCGAGAATTCGAACAACGGCAAGGACGAGACCGCGAAGGCGTGCGCGGACCTGAAGAAGGCAGACAAGGCGGCTTTCAAGGCGACTTACGGGAAGCACGCCATGCGCACCTGCAAGAAGGGCGAGAAGCCCGCGGCCGAGGAGACGACCCCGGCTGAGTTCAAGAACGCGGCGAAGGAATGCCGTGCGGAGCGCGACGCCGATCCGGAGGCCTTCCAGGAGACGTATGGCACGAATGGCAAGAAGAAGAACGCCTTTGGCAAGTGCGTCTCGGCGAAGGTTCAAGAGCAGCGCTAATCGTCTCGGACTCACGCGGCCTTGTTTGACAGGGCCTCTTGGCATGCGGCCGCCGCTCTGGATAGGGCGGCGGCCGTTGTGTTTGCCCGCTACGGTCCATCCATGGCAATCCGCGAAGCCACCATCGAAGACATCCCGGCGCTCATGCCGCTCTTCCGGGGCTACTTCGACTTCTATGAGTCGGACCCCGACGACGCTGATGTCGAGGTGCTCCTCCGGGAGGTCATCGCGGCTCCGGAAACCGAGGCCTATCTGTTGGTGGCGATGGACGACGACGGCAAGGTGGTCGGCTTCGCGAACAACGACTGGAAGTGGTCGAGCCTTCGCGGCAAGAGGATCGTCCTCATGGATGACCTCTTCGTCCATCCCGACGCTCGCGGTGGCGGGCACGCGGACGCGCTGATCAACGCGGTCGCCGACGTGGCGCGCAAACACGGAGCTCCGAACCTTCTCTGGTACACGGCGCACGACAACGTTCGCGCGCAGACCGTCTACAACCGCGTCGGCGGAGTGCCAGGCGACTACAAGGAGTATGAGCTCGAGCTCTAGCCCCGCACCGGCGAACGTAAGCGTTGTGTGAGGGGTCTGACCCCTCGGGTCGCTCGGGTCAGGGCTCGACGACCTCGAACTGGCTCATGAGGCCGTGGTCCTCGTGGTCGAGCATGTGGCAGTGCATGACGAACTTGCCCGTGTAGTCAGAGAGCTTGCCGGCGATCGTGATCGACTCGAACGGGTCGAGAAAGAACGTCTCTTTGAGGCAATTCTCCTCCGGCGGCACGGTTCCCGGGCCGGGGGCACGCTTGACGGTGTACCAGTCGGTGTGGTGCGGGTGCATCATGTGCGCGACCGAGGTGTTGTTGGAGATCTTCCAGACGACTACCGAGCCCAGCGCAGGCGTCGTTTCCACCCGGCTTGGATTGAACGTCTTCCCGTTGATCTCCCAGGGCCCGCCGGTGAAGTTCCCGGACACGTTCCACCGGAAATCAACCGGGCTGGCGGCTGACACGGTCTGTGTCCAGGCGGGCAGCGGGGGCAGATCGAGATCCTGAGCTTCGGCGGTTTCGTCCGGCAGCGCTTCGTCTTGGACCCGGAACTGCATGACGGGACCGTTGTAGGGCTTTGAGCCCAGGGCATTCTCGCCGCCTTGGCGCGGGCCGCTCCTGAGTACCAGGGTCTCGCCTTGGGCGGCCGCGAAGTCGATGATCAGCTCCACGCGCTCACCGGGACCGATCAGGACCTTGTCTCGCGACAGCGCTTGCGGCATCAGCCCCGACTCCGTTGCGATCTGTGACATCGGCGGTGCCTGAGGGCCTTCGAAGAAGAAGTTGTAGGCGCGGAAGTTGGAAGCGTTCAGGATCCGTACGCGGTGGCGCTGGGCCGAGACTTCGTGAAAGGGAAGGACGGCGCCGTTTACGAGGACGTGCTTGCCCTGGGCTCCGTCGTTTGGAGGAGTCAGCTTGGCGAAGGGATCCTTGAGCTGGTTCTTCGAGTTCAGGTCGCGGTCGGCGATCATCAGCGACAGGTCACGTTCGCCGCGTGGCAGCGGCAGAGCAAGGTCCACCTCGTCCTCGGTGATCCACATACCTGCGAGGCCGCGCCAGACGTTCTCGCCGGTCCGATCGAGGCGATGGTCGTGGTACCAGTGCATTGCGGCGCGCTCGTCAGCGCCGTCCTCTGTGAAATCGTGGCGGTAGGTGCGGTTCTTCCCCGGCTTGATCAGGAGATCGTTACCCGAGGCGCGCTCCGACAGATCGGGGGAGATATCGCAGTAGAGGGAGCGGGGTTGGAAGCGGGTCAGTCCGCCCGGCTGGCCGTCGTCGTTTGACCGCGTGTGGGCGCCGTGGAGATGCACCGAGAGGTCCCCGGCCTTGGCGGGCAGGCGGTGCTTGAAGGTGACCGTGGTCCGCTCACCCGAAGGCCTGCGGATCGTCGGGCCTGGAAATGTTCCGCCGTAGGTCCACATCCGCGTCTTGCGGCCGGGAAGGACTCTGATGTCAGCCGGCTTGATCGGGATCGTGAGGTTCGATCCGGTGAGCTCCAGCGGGATCGGCAGCCGTCGCGTGTACGGCTCGACGCCCTTCGCGAGCGCCTCGTCGAGAAGGGAGCCGTCGCCCGAACGCAGCCACGCCGGCAGTGCCAGCGCGGCCGCGCCCGTAGCGGCTCCGAGTACGAACCGGCGCCGGCGAAAACGTCGCTCGTCACCGGCCTCCATCAATTACCTCGACGTGACGCCGATCGAACCCTGCATCTCCGGGTGGACGATGCACAGGTAGTAGAGCGTCGAGCCTGGGGTAGCGGTGACGGCACGAGTCTCGGACTCGTTCTTCGTCTCCGTGAACCAGGTGTCGCCCTTGACGTCGTCGTTGAAGGAGGTGTCCCAACCAATGAGACCCTTCTCGACATTCGGCTTCCTGACGACGAACTTCTTCGAGACCCTGTGGGCGTTGAAGACGTTCACGCAGACCGGGAGTTCGATCTTGCCGCACTTGTTCTTTTCCTTGTTCGTGGTCGGCAGGCTGCCTTCCTCGATCAGGGAGAACGTGTGCGGACCGATCTGCTTCGGCTTCGAAGCGTTGACGATCTTCAGGTCCTGGCCCGAGGCGACGGAAGTATCGCCGACGAACGCAGGTGGGCCGTTCTGGGGATCAAAGACCATCTTGATCTTGGCGGCCGCTGGCGCAGGAAACCCTGCGGTTGCCGCCGAGGCGGTGAAAACCGTGAGACCCAGAGCAGCGATCGCGCTTGTGGCGAGCGTGCCGGCCCACAGCTTCTTGGAACGAATGTTCACGTGTTGCAACCCTCCTGCGCTGTCGCGCATATCGATGACACACGACCCGGTTGCGCCCGCTCTCTAAGAGCCCCCTATTGGCGTCCCCGTGCCGACTGGAACGAATTCTAGAACAGATTGAGGCGCTCAGCGAGAGTCAGAGACGACGATCCCGAGACGAAGCTCGGCCGAGCCGTTCCAGTCCTTGGCATTCCAAACGAGAGCGGCCTGAACGAGGGCCAGGGCGGCCAGCGCAATCCAGGCGGGCTCGTATCCCGCGACCCCTGTCGCCGCGGCCAAAAGCATCGGGGCCTGGACGACCGTAAATCGCGCCACCACGAGCATCGGCAAAGGCTGCGTTGCGCCCGGACCGGTGTTGGTCGGGCGAAGCAATACGGCCCATTCTCCGGGCGTGCGCCCCTGCCAGGCAAGCGGGATGATCAAGTAGGCCGTAACGCCGGGCACCAGCACCAGAGCGAATGCGCGGAGCGCCTGCGAGCGGATGCTCTCGGAAACGAAGAGTTGCCCACGTGTTGCGTCCAAAAGGAGGCCGAACGCCGCCAAGAGTGCGAATCCGACCACGGCGATCAACGCGACGTTGCAGAGCGTTGCGAGGTAGCGGCGCCCCGGGGTGACCCTTCGAAGCTCGGCCGCTGCCGTAGGTGTCGATTGCCCGGGCACCAGCTTCAAGAGCGGAGCGAAAACTGCCCCAACTCCCGCCCCCACCGTGTTCGTGATCAGATCTGACGTCGAAAAGAAGCGGTACGCACACGGATAAAGACCCCAGTCACCGGTGAGCTGCGTCAGTTCGATCAGGAGAGAGACTCCGGCGCCGATTGCGACCGTCGCGAGGAAGCCGCGCTTCAGCAGGTGGCGCACGAACATTCCGAGCGGCACGAACAGGAGGACGTTCAGGGGCAGGTCCTGGACGTCCGCGTTCCTCAGGACCGCGGACAGGCCGCCGCTTGCCCGCTCGGCTCTGGCTTCCCGGACGACATCGAGCGGGTCCAGGTGGGCATTAACGCCAAAGAGCTGGCAGAAGTCGGGTGACACGGGACGCAGCGGCAAGATGACGGCGAAGGCGAGGCCGACAAGATAAAGCGCGAAGAGACCGGCGAGCAGAAGCTGACCCGCGGCGAGCCCGCCGTTTCGCCGGTATTGGACGGCGACGTAGGGGAGAGCTGCGCCCGCGGCAATCAGCGGGAAGATCGCGATCGCCGCATAGATCGGCGCGAGGCGGCTCAAGCTTCGGCGGCGGCCTCGAGCGCGGCCCCGTAGAGAATGTCGTGTTCCGACACCTCGATCTCGGACAGGCCAAACGCGCGCATCACCTGGATCAGGATCACAACTCCGGCGACGATGGTCGGTGCTCGCCCGGGGTGAAGCCCGGTTACCGCGACGCGCTCCTCAAGCGTTTTCGCGGCGAGCTGCGAGTGCATGCGTTGGATGGCCGAGAGGGTGAGCCGCGAGCCGTGGACGGCGTCCGGGTCGTATGGATCGAGGGCCTGATCGATCGCGGCCAGCGAGGTCGGCGTTCCGGCCACACCGATGCCGGTGCGCGCTCGGGCGAAGTCCGACCCTCTAAGTCCGCCGTCGATCAGCGAGCGGACGTCGTTGGCCAGGCTCTCGAGCTCGCCCTGCTCGGCGGGATCGTGGGTGATGTGTCGCTCTGTGTGGCGGACGGTGCCCGCGTTCAGGGAGGCATGAAAGGACATCTCGGCTCCGGAGCCGACGACCAGCTCAGTCGAACCGCCACCGATGTCCACGACCAAAACGTCCTCGGATTCCGGACGCCCCTGGATCGCGCCCAGGTACGTGAGCCGCGCCTCGTCGTCGCCCGAGAGGACGCGCGCGCTGAGCGCGAAGCGCTCACGGAGCTCACCGCAGAAGGCGCCGCGGTTGTCTGCGTCGCGTACGGCCGAGGTTGCGATCGCGATCGTTCTTTCGGGCTCGAGGGGCTTCATCAGCTCGAGGTACTCCGCGACCGTGTCGCACACGTCCTCGATCGCCTCGCTCGAGAGCTGGCGCGAAGTGTCAACTCCGCGACCGAGGCGCGTCACGGTCGAGCGCCGCTCCAGCTCAGAGATCTCGTCGCCCTCGACGTCGGCGACCAGAAGCCGCGTCGAATTGGAGCCCATATCTACGACTGCCACACGCATCGCGGGCGGAGCGTAGTGACGGGGCCGACCGACGGCATTCGGTCTAGGCTGGCTCAGTGATCTGGTTTCTCAGGCATGGCGACGCGGCCGACGGCGTCGATGACTTCGCCCGCTCACTGACAGATAAGGGCGAGCAGCAGGCAAAGGCGGTTGGCAAGGCGCTCGCTGAGCTAGGAGTTTCGATTGACGCGTGCCTGACAAGCCCACTGGTCAGGGCGCTCGAGACGGCCCGACTCGTCTGCGAGTTACTCGGCATGGAGCCGGAGATCGCCAACGAGCTCAGCGGCGGCGAGTTCGACCCGCTCGCATTGCGCGCCGGCCGCGGCGACGTCCTACTCGTCGGCCACGAACCCGACTTCTCGCGCGCGATCGGCGACCTCACGGGCGCGCGCGTCGAGATGAAGAAGGGCGGCCTCGCCGCTGTTGACGGCGCAACGCTCGTAGCGTTGCTGCGGCCGGGTCAGATCAAGCGGCTGGCGGGGTAGGGCGCGTTTCGGCGTCCCAGTCGGGCCGCGGAGGTGGTCGCCTGCCAACAACCCCAGACACGGCGCCGGTTTCAACCGCGAGAGCTTGCTACCGTCTCAAGAACGCCGCGGGGTGGAGCAGTCAGGTAGCTCGCCGGGCTCATAACCCGGAGGTCACAGGTTCAAATCCTGTCCCCGCTATACGCAGAAGCCCGCTCGTGGAGCGGGCTTCTTTCGTTCCGGGTGTAGCTGGAGATCCGGGGCTGGCATCAATTGGGCATCAATCATGCCGCCGACGACCTGGTAGGTGGTCGGCAGACCCGGTGGGCGAGAGCATCAGGCCATCAGCGACGTCCGTGCAAATCGCTTTAGAGGCTTCTCGCCAAAGCGCTATTTTTGAGCCGTAGCCTAAGTTCGCGTCCTCACGGGACGTCCTTCGCGCCGGAAACAGTCGCAACGACGTTGGCGGCACGCGCGGGCGCCTTCCCGACCTGCTTCCACTCGATCTCAAAGTTCTGATGCTGGGGGTCGCCATCCGCAGTAAAGAACTGAAAGCTCGATGCACCCTTACCGCTGAAAAAGGCCGAATCCGGCCGCAGGATGCCGGTAGAGGGAAAGCCTTTGACCCGGAAGCGCGCCTTGCCACTGATCATGTCCGCGCTGACGTCAACGGTCACGGGGTTCTCCCAATAGTGATCGATAAACACGTTCGTGGTCGAGACCCTCGCGAACTGCTTGCTGCTGGTCGAAACCTCCCCGCTGCTCGACCAGACGACCTGGGCGCTCAGATCACCCTGACCGCTTGGTCCGTCGCCCCCTCCGGCGAGCCCGATGGCGGGCACCAGTACCACCAGGGCGGCTAGCGCCGCTCCGAACAGCTTGACGGGACGGCTCCGTATCCGGGAGCGGCTTTTGGTCATAGTCACCTGATTCGCCACAAGGGCTCCTCTTCTTAGCGGGCGACGCATCCGAGCGTCTTTGTTCGCTGCCCTGCGTGGACGAGGCTACTCCGGGTCGGCGGGTTCGTCGAATAGCTATCGGGGCGACGATCCATGTAGTGCCGGGTCAATCGGAGCTACACGGGTAGTGACCCGTAGAGGTACTCTCCATCGACATTTTGCGTTCGCGGATTTGCACTGCGGGGGGAGCGGCAGGGTTCGCCCTGTTTGTTGCGCTGCTCGGATCGCCGCCGTCGACGCTTGCCGCAAAGCGAGCCGACCTGAAAGTTACCGGCGTCACGGCCACTGGCGAAGTCGCTTGGATTGGTGGAGTCTCCGATATCGGCGGGAAGACGGTGAACGGCGGTAAAGCGAAGGCAAGACCCTCGAGAACGGGTTTTTTCTTCTCGGATGACGACCGAGCGGGAGGGGACATCGCGCTCGAAGGAGACCTCGCGGTTCCAGCCCTCAAACCGAGAAAGGGCTCGACGCGGGCCGGATCAGCGATCGTCCCGTCGACGCTCGCTCCGGGCGACTACAGACTTGTTGCGTGCGCCGATGCAACCCGGGCCGTCCGCGAGGCAAACGAGCGCAACAACTGCCGGATGGGTCCTTCGCTCCGCGTAAAGCCGCTTCCTGGAAGCGACGTGCTGATCGACGATGCTTTCGAGGCCGGGAGGATCGACGACGCGACCGCACTCCGCTACGGAGTGCTTGCGGTCTTTGACCCTTCGAAGCTTCCTCGTGCCTTCCGTGGTAACGACGACGAGAATCTGGACGGACCTGCCCTCCGCGAGGCGATGCTCGCCTGGAGCGCGCTCGATCAGCAGTCGAAGTCGGCGCTAGCTCCCTATTTCGTCCCGCCCATCTACGAGGGCTCTTGGGCAAGCGAGTCCAACCGCCGGATCGCGGCGCGCCAGCCAGTCGAGCGGCGTCGCGCCATCGACGACCTCTGTGACACCCACGGGCATAACCCGCTCAACGCCTGGAGCTACGCCCAGGGAACCCACACCCGCATCTGGTACACGCGGTCAGAGGACGCGGCAAATGCGCAGGCGCTTGCGGCCGAGGTCGACGCACACATCTGGTCGAAGGTCTCAGAGCTCATGGGCGCGCCACCGAAGGACGGCGGGCTCACGCTCCCGTGCATGGGCGGCGACGAGCGCATCGACGTCGCCCTGCTCCCCCGCAGCAAGATGGAGGGCGCGGAGGGATATGCGATCCCGCTCAGATACGTGGAGGACGATGTCGCGGCATGCCCAAGCGACTCGTTCTTGATCCTCGGGCAGGAGAACAGCCTCGCCGAGCTCAAGCAGATCCTCGCCCACGAGCTTTTTCACGCCGTCCAGTTCGGCTACTCGATGAATGCTTGTGAAGCCGGTACGTGGCTGACGGAATCGACCGCCACATGGGCGATCGACCATGTGTATCCGGGCCCGCAGGGGCCGGCAGGGGGACCCGGCACCGAGGTCGGAAACTATGAGCACCAGTTCGCGGCTGGGATGCTGAGCGCTGACCCCTTCGGCAACCGGCAGATCGGAATGTCCCTGTTTACGGACGAGCCCGACGACCACGCCTACGACTCCTACCTCTTCTGGTTCACTCAGATACGCGCGGACGGTGACCCCCAGGTGATTCGCGCCGCATACGACGCGCTCGGGAGCGGTCACTTCACAGATGCCCTTGACGTCGCCCTTGGTGGAAAGCTCGACCGTGCGTACGCACGATTCAGCCTGCTGGCCCAAAACCTGGCGTTCATCGAGCACAGTCCGATCGAGCTCTACCATCTCGCCGCGTGGGACCTGATCGCGGCGCACATCTCGCCCGGCCCATCGCTCGAGGTCTACCCGCCTCCATCCGACGAGACCGAATGGCCAGCGCGCGATGGCCCGTCGTTCGCTCTTCGCGGTTTCGCCGCTGAGCGCTCCTATTGGAAGCCGTCGGAAGGCGTGCGCGAGATCGAGATCAAGCCGCTCTCCGATGATGTCAAAGTCGCCGCCTACGCCCGGCGAGACGGAAGCTTCATAAAGCTGGATCTAGACGAGAAGCGCGCGTTCTGCCTCACTGAAGCCGAAGAGGCGTTCGACCGGCTCTTCATGGTGACCGTGACAACCAGCCAGGACGCGAACGTCCCTCCGGGCGGCGCGTGGGAGCTGATCACCCGCTCCGCATGCCCCGACCGGCTCGAGGGGACGCTGACTATCAGCCAGGAGCATCAGGACACCCGTCCCATCTTCTCCGGGGAGATCGGCGCGCACAACTGGACGTACGACGCGACCGCCGACGTAAAGCTCAGCTACATACCCAACCTGCAGACGTCCCTCTGGGAAAACGAAGGCTCGACGCTGTCCATCAGCGGGAGCGGATCGGGGTTTGACACCTCACGCGACTGCCGCTCGGACACGCAAAGCACGTTCACGGGGACATCTCCGCCGAACGATCCCATATTCACAGTAAGCCCGTCCCGTAGCCCGACGCAGGCGGACCTCCAATGGATCGTTATCGGGCAAGAGAGTCGAACGATCGCAACGACAGGCGACCCGGAGCGCTGCGCCGTGGGAACCACGAGCGATCAGCGGAGTGCGTCGTACAACCTGCCTTGCAACGACGCTGTCGTGCGCGAGGTGGACGAACGTCTCGAGGCCGTCTTCGACACAGAAGTGGTCTCCACGAACGGCGAGACGACGACCCGATGCACCGGAACCCTCCGCGAGCCCTGAGCAGTGGCTCAGCGGGCGCGCGGACCCTTCAAACGCCAGGGTTGGACTCACCAGGAGTTTTCAACCGAACCGCTCGGCGACTGCCCGGGCGCGAGCGAGCTCGGGAGACGCGCCCAGCCCGCTGAGGATCTCGATCGCTGAAGAGGCCAGATCCTCTGCTTCGCTCGCCTGCCCCCGATCGCCGAGCCACGCCGCCAGATCAGTCTGCGCGCGAGCCAGCCAGAAGGGGTAGCCGAGCTCGGCGAAGCCGGCGGTCGCCGCACGAAGCTTCTCCTCGACTCTCTCGTGGTCGCCACGCGCGATCCCGATCCGGCCCTGGGCGCGCGCAAGTTCGGCCCGCACCAGGGGCGCCACTCGCCCGCGCGGCTCGTTCACGAGCAGCTCGACCAGACCCTCCGCCCGTTCGATCTGCCCAGACGACAGGGCCGCGTCCACGGCATCGCCCCAGGAGATCCGCACTCCATCCCCAGTTGCTCCATGAACCGCCATGGACCCCCGCGCCGACTCCTCCAGCGCCTCAGCTGCCTCCTCGGCCCTGTCCTCCGCGAGCGCCGTCATTCCGGCGACCCCGAGGTAGAGGTGTGGAGTGTCGTAATCGGCCTCGTCTTTCCAATCGGCTATGCCGGCGAGGTGAGAGCGGGCCGCCGCGCCCGCGCCGCGCCGGGCTTCCAGCAGTCCAAGCACGTAGTGGGCGTCGTGAGCCTCATAGCCGCCCGCCAAAGCCCCGGCGAGGGCCTCGGCGCCCAGCGCTTCCACATCGTCCCAGCGACCGTGCCAGAGCAGAGCCACCATCAGGTTGCCGAGGCCGATGCCCTCTTGGTCTCGCCGACCGAGCTGGCGAGCGGCCGCCAGCGCCGCCTCGCACGCGGGAATCACATCCGACATATCGCGTTTGATCCGGATGTCGGCGACGTTCGAGAGATACAGCGGCCGATCCGGCAGCCGGTGGCGTTCGGCCAGGGCGCTAATACCCCCGTACAGCGCTCGTGCCTCCTCGTAGCGTCCCGCGGCAAGCGCGGCGATCCCCCGCATGTTGAGGCAGCGGGCCGTGAGAGAGGGGAGCTCGAGGGCCTCGGCTGTGTCCAACGCTCTCGCGAGGTACGGCTCCGTCTCCGGGAGCCGACCCTCACGCTGGAGCAGGATCGCCATCTCGAGTTGAAGCTCGGCGACCTCGGGATCGATCTCGGAGGGGTCGAATGCTTCGAGTGCGCCCAGCACCCGGGTTTTGGCCTCGTCGTGCCTGCCCATGCGCGAGAGAGCACGCGCGAGCGGCGCAACCAGACGCGCTGCGTCGCGGTCGCGCCCCGCCCCTGTATGGAGCGAAACAGCCTGCTCGAGTAACTCCACAGCCCTTGGGAAGCGTCCCGCCCATGTGGCCATCCGACCCGCTTCCTCGAGCAGCTCGGCGCGCTCGTCCTCGCGATCGGACAGCTCGATCGCGCTCCGCAGGATGCGCTCGGCCGCGTCTGGGGCACCGGAGGCGGCCACTCGCTGAGATGCCCGCCGCAGCGCGGCCAGAGCATCCGCCCGAAGATCCTCGGAGTCGGGATCCCCGGACCCCGCCCGGTAGGCGTCGAGGAGGTGGGCCGCGATCACCTCGGCGACCTCCTCTCCATCGTTCGGGAAGGTCGAGCGCAGATGCTTAGCGGCGGCAACGTGCAATGGGCGCCGTTCCCGCTTGGCGATCATCTTGTATGCGACCGTTCGTAGGAGGCCCTGCGAAAAGCTGAAGTGGCCGCGGTTTGGCGAGAGGGGATCGGTATGGACCGTGAAGATGTCGCGCTGAACCAACGTCGCAAGGACATCGTCGAGACGTACGGCGTCGATC
Organism: uncultured bacterium; assembly: GCA_963721645.1. Lineage (GTDB taxonomy): Bacteria > Actinomycetota > Thermoleophilia > Solirubrobacterales > 70-9 > JALZKA01. The sequence continues at coordinate 320,737 of CAVRJK010000002.1, forward strand.
CCCGTCATCGCGGCGACGCTTGTGCGCGGAAAGCTGCCGCCGAAGATCGCGGTCGCCTTGACCACCTCGCGCTCCTCGGCGCCGAGCGAGTCGAGCCTGGCCGAGAGCAGTGAGTTGAGGCTCGCCGGGACATCGAGCTCCCCGATCTCGCCGGAGGGCTCGAGCCGCCCGTCGCGCTCGGTCAGGACGCCTCGATCGACGAGGGTGCGGATGGTCTCAACCGCGTAGAGGGGGACTCCCTCCGCTTGGGAGACGATTCGCGCGAGCGCAGGTGGGGGCAAATCCGGGACCAACCCCAAAAGCAGGTCCTCGACCGCCGGGTCGGGGAGCGGGTCGAGCGCGAGAAGAGTTCCACCACGGACGTCCTCGGGCCAGCCGGGGCGTCGCACCGACAGCTCCGGGCGAGCGAAGCTGCAGACGAAGATCGGGCGCTCCGAGGCCCAGTCGAGCAGATGCTCGATGAAGTCGAGCAGGCCCTCGTCGGCCCACTGCGTGTCCTCGAAGATCATCACGACCGGGTGGTGCTCGCTGAGACGCTCGAAGAACAAACGCCAGCCTGCGAACAGCTCGTCACGCGCGAGCGGCGATTGGCCGGTTCCAAGCAGGCTTTCGAGCGCTGTCGAGATTCGGCTGCGCTCCTCCGTATCGGGCACCCAGCGCTCCAGGCCGGCCGCCAGCTTCTCCTCGATCTCTGCGGCTGTGCTCTCCTCGGAAATCCCCAGGCGCTGGCGAACCATTTCCGTCAGCGCCCAGTACGCCACGCCATCGCCGTAGGAGAGGGAGCGGCCCGTATGCCACAGCACGTCGTTGGCGATTCCGTCCGCGTACTTGGAGAGTTCCCAGCCCAGCCGGGACTTGCCGACCCCGGCCGGCCCAGAGACGCCCACGATCCGGGCTCCACCCCGATCGAGGCAGGCGTGGAGGAGGTCCTTGATCAGTCGCAGCTGAGCGTCGCGGCCGACGAGCGGCGCTTCGAGGCCGCTGGAGCGCTGCGCGCCTGCGACCCCCGCGACCGTACGCAGGGCTCGGAAGAGCTGGATCGGCTCCCTCTTTCCCTTGGCCGCGTGCTCGCCGGCGTCCTCGTAGGCGATCGATGCGGAGGTCACCTGACGGGTCGTCTCATCGACGAAGACCGAGCCCGGTTCGGCAGCCGCCTGCACCCTCGCAGCGGTGTTGACGCGGTCTCCGACCACCAGCCCCTGATCGGGATTCGCGACTGAGGCGACCTGGCCGGTAACGATCCCGGCCCGAGCGCGTAGATCCGGCACGCCGTTCTCGGCGCCGAAGACGGCCACGGCCTCGACCAGGTCGAGCCCTGCGCGGACAGACCGCTCGGCGTCGTCTTCACGCGCTCGCGGTACGCCCCACACGGCCATGACGGCGTCCCCGATGAACTTCTCGATGGTGCCGCCGTACCGGCCGATGATCGCCTTGCTCCTGTCGAAGTAGGCGCTGAGCAGCTCCCGCACATCCTCGGAGTCCCGCGACTCGGAAAGTGTCGTGAACCCGACGAGGTCGACGAACAGGACGGAGACGTGGCGTAGCTCCGCGGTTGGCCCGGCGGGATCGGTCGAGCGGGGAGGACCAGGGGCACGGGGCCCATCGTCCGGGGTTGTGGCTTCGAAACGCGTGCCGCACTCGTTGCAGAACTTGTGGGTAGGGTCGCGCGGCGCGCCGCAGTTCGGGCACGCAGAGGCGAGCGCCTCACCGCAGGAGTTGCAGAAGCGCGCTCCTGCCGGGTTTTCTGATTCGCAGATCGAGCAGACCAAGGCATCACCGAGCTGAACCCGGGCAGCGTAAAGCAGGGGGGCGGCCGGCATGTAGGGTGGTGCCGTGGTGAGGGAGCCCATGCGTAGGCGCGCACCTTCGCCGCGAACGGTCTTTGGCGTCGCCTCGCTCGGCGTGCTGATGGCGTTCATCGACGCGACGATCGTCAACATCGCCTTCCCGGACATCGGAGCGACCTTCGACGGCAGCTCGATCTCCGCGCTCTCGTGGGTGCTCAACGCCTACAACATCGTCTTCGCGGCCTTCCTCGTGGCAGCCGGGCGAATTGCCGACCTGATCGGGCGGCGTCGCGTCTTCCTCCTTGGCCTGGTGACCTTCACCGTGGCCTCCGCCTTGTGTGGCGCCGCCCCGACGCTTGAGACCCTCGTCCTCTTCCGGATCCTTCAGGCGATCGGAGCGGCACTGATCGTGCCCTCCGCACTCGCGCTCGTGCTGGACGCGTTCCCAGCCGAGCGCAGGGCCCACGCGGTCGCCTTGCTCTCCGCGGTCGGCGCGCTCGCCGCGGGAATCGGCCCCTCGCTCGGTGGCCTCCTGGTCAGCGCCGAGAGCTGGAGGCTGGTCTTCCTGGTCAATGTGCCGATCGGGATCGTGGGCTACGTCCTTGCCAGCCGCCAGCTGGTGGAGAGCAGGGCTCCGGGGCGGCGGCGGATGCCCGATATGGCCGGGGCGCTGATCTTTGCCGTGGCGATATCGGCGCTGGTACTCGGCGTCGTCAAGGCCGAGGACTGGGGTTGGGCGAGCGCCGGGGTGGTCGCGAGCTTTGCGGCAGCCGTGATCCTGCTCGTGGGGTTCGTACGCCGTTCGCGCCGTCATCGCTCGCCGGTGATCGACCTCTCTCTGCTTCGGATCCGGACGTTCAGCGTGGCCAACGCGATGACGATCCTCGCATCGGCCGGATTCTTCGGCTACACGCTCGTCAACGTCCTGTTCCTCACCGGCGTCTGGCAGTACACCGTGCTCGAGGCGGGACTCGCCATCACCCCGGGACCATTCGTGGCCGCCGCCATCGCAGGCCCGACGAGCCGGATGGCCGAGCGCTTCGGGCACCGCCCGGTCCTCGTGGCCGGAGGCCTGATCTGGGCGGCGGCGGTTTTCTGGTTCGTCGTCCGGGTCGAGCTGGCGCCGGACTTCCTTTCGGTCTGGCTTCCGGGAATGATCCTGCTCGGCATTGGCGCGGGCACCCTGCTCCCCAACATCAGCGCCGCGGCGGTCGCCTCCGCCCCGGGCCAGAGCTTTGCCACCGCGACCGGCCTCAACTCGGTCGCAAGACAGGTCGGCGCGGCGGTCGGGGTCGCGATCGTGGTCGCGATCATCGGCACGCCGACACTCGCAACCGTCGGAGATGTCTTCGATCGCGCGTGGACCTTTTCGGCGATCTGCCTCGCGACCGCCGGAATCGGCTGCCTGGGGGTCCGGCGGCTCACACCCGCCCAGAGCGTCGAGGCCCCCGCGCTGGGAAGCGCGGCGCGGCTGGTGCTCGGCGAGCGACCGGCAGCGTCTGCCGTCGGGCTCTCTGAGACGGCTTCCCCACCACGCGCAGTCGGCGAATTGGCCGTATCTCTTCCGAAGCGGCCCGAGTCGACTGCCGAGTTCCTTGCCCGGGCCGCGCTCTTCGCGCCGCTCTCCGATCAGCTCCGGGAGGCGGTCGCCGAGCGGGCCGTGGACATCCACGTGCCGGCCGGTGCGCTCCTCTTCAGCAAGGGCGACCCCGCCGACGACCTGTATGTGGTGCGGGCGGGCATGCTGGAGGTCGTCGCCGAAAGCGACTCGGGAGAAGATCCGAGGGTGCTTCGCACGCTCGGACGGGGCCAGGCCCTGGGGGAGCTGGCCCTGCTGACCTCCTCGCCCCGGTCGGCGACGGTTCGTGCCGTCCGCAACAGCGATCTGATCTCGATCGCCCGAAAGGACTTCGACAGGCTGCTCGGGGAGGCGCCGGAGCTGTCGCTCGCGCTCAATCGTGTCCTCGCCACTCAGCTCCAGGAGAGCCAGGGGGCCCTCGCGCATTCGCGCGCCGTCCCGACGACGATCGCGCTTGTCGCCGGTGACGATCAGGTCCCCCTCGAACAGCTTTCGCGGCAACTCGCCGGCGCGCTCGGCCGCTGGGGGGAAACCGCGTTGCTTGGCGGCGCGGAGATGGAGCCGACGGTCGACGAGAGTCGTGCGGCCGCCATCTACTCGCCGCTGCTCGACCGGGCCGAGGCCAACTCCGATCAGATCGTGCTCGTTGCCGGGTCCGCCCTGGACCTCGATTCCTGGGGAAGGTTCTGCCTCCAGCAGGCCGATCGCGTTCTGCTCGTCGCCTCCGGTCCCCTCCCCGCGGGCGCGACGCCTCGGACGGAGCTGCGGGCATGCGATCTGGTGGCGTGGGACATCGAGCCCGGTTCTCGCGCGCTCGGGGGCTGGACGGAGGCAGTCGACCCGGGCGAGACCCACGCGCTTCGGAGCTCAACCCTGGAGGCTGACGTGGAGCGGACCGCGCGCCGGCTCTCCGGGCGTTCGCTCGGGATCGTGCTCTCCGGGGGAGGCGCCCGGGCCTTCTCGCACATCGGAGTGCTGGAGGAGCTGACGGCGGCGGGCCTTGCGATCGACCGGGTCGCGGGTGTGAGCATGGGCGCGTTCGTCGGCGCGATGTTCGCGATGGAGATGGATCCCACGGAGATCGACGCCCGCTGTTACGAGGAGTTCGTCCGCCGCCGCCCCCTCAGCGACTACACGATCCCACGGCACGGCCTGATCCGCGGAGACCGGGTACGGGCGATGCTCGAGCGGAACTTCGGTAGCGTCGCGATCGAGGAGTTGCGCCGGAGCTTCATGAGCGGAGCTGCCGATCTGCGCTCCGCCGAGCTCGTCGTCAACCGATCGGGCTCGCTCTACGAGGCGGTCGGTACGAGCATCTGCATCCCGGTCCTGGCGGCGCCGGAGGTGCGCGGCCGGAAGCTGCTCGTTGACGGGGCTCTGATCGACAACTTGCCGGTTGGAACCATGGCGGCCCTCGGAGAGGGACCGGTGATCGCCGTCGATGTGAAGGCGACGCTCGAGCACGACGCGCAGAATGGTGAGTCGGCCGCCGACCCGACCGAGCGGAGCGAAGCGCGACAGCCCGGTCTGGGGGAGACCTTGATGCGGGTGATGCTTTTCGGAAGCTCCGACACCTCCGCCTCGGCGCGGGCGCATGCCGACCTGACCATCGAGCCCCGGGCCGACGGCGTCGGCCTGTTCGAGTTCCACCAGCTCGACGCTGCTCGTGAGGCCGGTAGAGCGGCCGCCAGAGAGGCGCTCGAGTCGGCCCCCGCGTCCCTGTTCAGGTGAGGACGCTTCGGAACCGTCGCCACCCCTGCCTGGAAGGTCAGCGGCGAAGGTTCAAATCCTGTCCTCGCTAGTGGCAGAAGCTCGCTCTACGAGCGGGCTTTTCTCGTAGGCGGTCAGTCTTCGGCATCGGACTGTGGCACCCAGCGAGTACCGGAACGCAGTGGCCGCGCTTCAAAAACGCCCCTTCCGCGTGTAAGGTTTCCGCCGATCGGCGATCACGATCAGGAGTTAGGGGGACCATGGCTCGGGGGGAGCAGGGATAACACCCGTGGGAAGTGATCGCATTCACATGACGCCACGGGGTGGCGCAGAAAGGGAGTAAGAAAATGGAACTGGCTATTTCGAGGAAGGTGAAGGTCGGCGTCCTCGCACTGGGACTGGTCGGGACGCTCGCGTTCACGTCCGCAAACGACGCACCCGCAGCAAAGAAGGGAGCGTTCGCTTTCGTTGAGATGGTGAACGGCCCCACGGGCCCCGAGTTCACGCAGACTTCGGACACGATTCCCTCTGATCAGTCCCTGGCGATCAGGAACTTGACCAAGCCGAACAAGTTCGGCCCGCACTTCTTCACGCTGGCGGAGAAGTCCGACATCCCGAACACCAAGGCCGAGTTCAACAAGTGCGACAAGCTGAAGGGCATCTGCGGCAAGCTCGTCAAGGCCCACGACATCAGGCTCAAGGACTTCAAGGTTCGCGAGCAGCTCGCCACGAAGGGCGTCGATGGATGGGACACCCTTTTCTCGGACAACGCCAGGGGCGACTCGTGGTATTCGGAGACGAAGGGCGAGGAATTCGGCCAGGGCATCAGCGCGGAGGCCGGGACGACGCTGAACTACTTCTGCGTCATCCACGCCCCCAAGATGAAGGGCTCGATCGACGTCGTCGAACCGTAGCGATGGCCACCGGTGGCAGCCGGCGTTTCGCCGTCGCCGGTTTTTGACCAGAGCCGCGACGAGCGCAGCCACGCCGGCATTCCCGGCGTGGCTGCGCGCGTTTGTGCCTATGCCAGCGTCCCGCCGAAGCGTTGTGTCGGAGAACCGGCGCGGCTCTCGTCGCGGGATGGTAGAAACGCGCGCTATGGGGAATCACGGACCACGGCGTCCGCTAGTGACGGTCGCACTCTTCGGCGTGCTCGGCGCGAGCGCGGTCTTTGCCGGTCCCGCCAGCGCCGGGGCGGACCCGGAGTTCGAGGCGCGCGGAAGCGTCGAGCAGGTCTACGCGACAGGCGTCGAGCCCCGCCGCCAGGTCGCTCTCCTCAGGCGCGGCAAGGTCCTCGAATCGAACAGGTCCACCGCCGAGGGCGGCGTGCTCTTCCGGCGCGTGAAGCCGGGCAAGGGATATCGGGTCAAGCCCAAGGGGCGGGCCGCCTCCAAGAAGCTCACCGTGCTCACCGACCGCCCTGCGCCCCCCGACGAGTCGGTCTACGACCAGGAGATCGAGCCCGACGGCTATCAGTACCTGGAGACGCGCGACGGTACCGAGCTCGCGATCAGCGTTCACCCGCCGTCGGACATAACCGACGTCCTGCCCGACCTGCCGATCCCCGACCTGCCGAACAACGCGCCGACGCCGACCCTGATCGAGTACTCGGGCTACGGCACCGCCGATCCCGACGGCCCCGAGAGCGGGATCGCGATCGTCGGCAACCTCATGGGATTCACCGTCGTCGACGTGAACATGCGCGGCACGGGGTGCTCGGGCGGCGCCTTCGACTTCTTCGAGCCGCTGCAAGGCCTTGACGGATATGACGTGATCGAGACGATCTCGCGTCAGCCATGGGTCAAGGGGGGCAAGGTCGGAATGATGGGGATCTCCTACGGCGGCATCTCACAGCTTTTCACCGGGCAGTACAACCCGCCGAGCCTGGCCGCGCTCACCCCGATCTCGGTTATCGACAACGTGCAGACGACTCTTTTCCCCGGCGGCATTCTCAATACCGGCTTCGCTCTCGAATGGGCGAAGGACCGCATTCACGACGCTCTCCCGTCTGGCCCTGACACCGGTCAGCCTTGGGCCTGGGAGCAGATCCAGTCCGGTGATACCGCCTGCGCCGAGAACCAGGCGATGCACGGCGAGGCGCGGAACCTGCTCAAGAAGATCCACGCGAATCGGACCTACCGTCCGCGTATCGCCGACCCGCTCTCGCCGGTCACGTTCGCCCACAAGATCGAGGCACCGACCTTCCTCGCATGCCAGTTCGAGGACGAACAGACGGGCGGCCACTGCCCGACCCTCACCGCACAGCTGGCGGGCAACGAGAGGGCGTGGTCGACGTTTACGAACGGCACCCACGTCGATTCACTGAGCCCTGAGGTCTTCAACCGTTGGTACGACTTCTTGAAGCTCTACGTCGCAGAAGAGCCGCCGGCCCTCTGGTCACCGGTCGTCCAGGCTGGCGCGCCGGTCCTCTACGAAGAAGCCTTTGGCGTCTCCGGCGTCACCTTGCCGCCCGATCCGATTCAGCAGGAGCCCACTTACGATGGCGCGCTAGCGGCCTTCGAGTCGCAACAGCGGGTGCGGGTTCTCTTCGACAACGGCGCGGGCGGCGAGCCGGGGCAGCCATACCCCGGCTATGAGTCCTCGTTCGACGAATTCCCTCCGGCCGAGACCAAGGGCAAGTCCTGGTACTTCGCGAAGGACGGAGGGCTCGCCGCCAAGGCTCCAAAGAAGTCAGGCTCCGAAACCTTCGTCTGGGACGACGAGGCCCGTCCGCCGACCAACTTCACCGGCGACACCGGAGGCGGCGAGAACGGCCTCTGGACCGACAGCCCTGCGTACGAGTGGTCGCAGCCCGCTGACGGTCACGCTCTCTCATACGTCTCGGATCCACTTGCAGAGGACACCACCGTCCTTGGCAAGGGGTACGTGCGCGTGTGGATCCGCTCTGAAGCTCGCAATGTCGATCTCCAGGCAACGGTCTCCGAGGTCAGCCCCGACGACAGGGAGGTCTTCGTCCAGGGCGGGTGGCTCCGGGGCAGCATGCGAAAGCTCGACAAAAAGAAGTCCAAGCCGCTCGAACCCGTGCTGAGTCTCAGAAAGTCAGACCTCAGACCTCTGCCCGACGATCGCTTCGTCAAAGCGACGATTCCGCTCTATTACCAGGGTCACGCCTATCGCGCGGGTTCACGGCTCCGGGTCACCATCTCGGCCGTTGGCGGTGACCAGCCGATCTGGGCGTTCGCCAAAGCCCGTCCCCGGGGCACGCCCGAGGTCGACATCGCCTTCGGCAAGTCGAAGCGCTCAAAGCTGACGCTTCCCGTGTTGCCCGGCGCAGACATTCCCACCGAGCTGCCACCGTGCCCCGGCCTTCGCGGCGAGCCTTGCCGCGACTACGTGCCTTTCGACAACGCGGGCTAGGCGGGTGGCCGGCAAGGCCATTCAGGTGAGATCAGATCTGCATCGAGCCACCTCCGTTGAGCGGTAGGGTTCGGGTACAAGGGAGGTAATGGATGTACAAGTGCATAGTCGTCGGAACCGACGGTTCGGCCACCGGAAAACGCGCGCTGAACGAGGCGCTCGAGCTTTCAGCGACGCTGGGCGCAAAGCTCCACGTTGTCTCTGCGTATGACCGAGCGCGCGGCGCCAAGGTCGTTGACGCCCCCAAGGCGGCAGCGGCGGTGTGGGCGGTTCAACCCGACACCGAGGCGCGGAGCATTGTCGAACAGGCCGAAGCTGCGGCTCGCAGGCGGGACGTAGTGGCTGAAACCCACGCGCTGCGCGGCGAACCCGCGGACGCCCTGCTCAAGGTCGCAGAGCGGGTGGACGCGGATCTGATCGTTGTCGGCAGTCGCGGCATGCACGGCGCGGGGCGGGTCCTCGGCAGCGTCCCGAACAAGGTGTCCCATGGGGCCCGTTGCAGCGTTCTGATCGTCGCCACCGAGGATCAGTAGTCCCGACCGCCCCTTGTCGGCGACGAGCGCCCGCCTGAGCGGGCCTCAGAGAATACGATTGCGCCATGAGGCTCTACGTCTGTTGGGGAAAGTGGCGGGGTTCGACACCTTTCGTCGGCGGTGGAAGCCCTCATCCGTGTGGAGTCGCACATCAGGCGCTTTTGGATGCCAGTCACGATCCAGAGGTGGTGCGCTCGTACGGATGGAGGGTGCTCCCCAGCGTGTTCAACATGACCTCAGGTCGACGTGCGGTGAAAAAGCTGACTGGTCAGATCGAGGTCCCTGTTCTCGTCACCGATGACGAGGAAGTGATTGTCGGTACGAACAAGATCGTGGACTGGGCGACCTCCAATCCTGCCTGAGGTCCCATTCGGTCGTCCCACCCAGCCGCAGGATCTACTCGCCTGAAGCCGCCCGGCGTTCGGCCTCTCTGACCGCGTCCAGCACCTGCTCGTTACGCGTTGCGAGCCGGTCGGAGATCGGGTTGAGCACGCCCCGCATGACCGACCAGGCCGTCCACCACCGGGGCCGGATCACGCGAGGCTTACGCCCCTCGATCCCTTCGACTATTGCTGCCCCTGCCGCTTCCGCGCTGAGCCTCCTCGTGGTGAAGCTCGGCATGACCCCGCGGATCTGCCGGACAAGTGGATCCGAGAATGCGGTCTTGACCATGTCGGTCTCGACGAACCCGAAGTAGGCGACACCCGCGCTCGCGCCGTGCGCGGCCAGCTCGACGCGCAGTGAGCGGCCGAGAGCTTCGACGCCGGCCTTGGCGACCGCGTACGGGGTCGCCAAGACACCGTTCATGAACGCGTAGTTCGATGCGATGACGACAACATGTCCTTGACGCTCGATGATTTCCCCAAGAGCGGGTCGCACCGTGCGCCAGACGCCCATGAGGTCGATCTCGACAACCCGGTCGAACATTTCGTCGTCGAAGTGGGACATCGGTGCCGTGGGCGACGTGATACCTGCGTTTGCGACCACGATGTCGAGGCCTCCTGCCTCGCGAACGATCTCTGATACCGCGGCTTCCATCGCGGCGAGGGATGTCACGTCGCCTTCCAGCGCAAACGCGTCTCCGCCCACCTCACGGGCCGCCGCTTCGGCGTCCTCCAAGCGGAGATCCAGGAGTGCCACACGTGCGCCTCGCGCATGCAGCGCCTTTGCGGTGGCGAGCCCGATTCCACGCGCCGCGCCGGTTACCAGAGCTACTCGCCCAGCTACGGGGTAACGGGGGGTGCTCACGTCAACGATCCTAACCCGGACCATCTTCGAGCAGAGCGGGACCCCGGCGCCACCGAGACCTTTCGTTTAGGCTCGTTGCGTCGTGATGGCTGTGCCGCGAAGCGATGGAGTTCACCCGCTGGGAGCGGGGGTCTCTCGAAGCGCCTGCGGGAGCAGGCGATGAGCTCTGCTGCTGACGCCCCTCCGGCCAAGGTCCTGATCGTCGGCGGTGGGATTGCAGGACTCGAGGCGATGCTTGCTCTTCACGACCTCGCCGGGGAGCGCGTCAAGGTGTCCCTACTGGCGCCCCAGTCCGAGTTCGTTTACCGGCCACTACTTGTCGACGAACCATTTTCCGGTGAGCCGGCGGCTCGCCATGAGCTTGACGCCATTGCGCAGGATCTTGGCGCCGACCTGATCCGCTCTGGGCTCTTGCGGTTGGACGCCCCTGGGCACCGCGCATTCACGACAGACGGGGACGAACTCGTCTACGACGTGTGTGTCGTGTGCACGGGGGCCAAGACTCGACCGGCGTTTGAAAGCGAGATCGCCACCACGCTCCGCTCGTGGGCCGAACCGCTGGAGATTGACAAGGCGATTGACACAGCGGCCCAGCATTCGAGCAAGAGGCTCGCCTTCGTGATACCGCCAGGGGTTGCCTGGGGGCTGCCGCTATATGAGTTGGCGATTCTGTCGAATAAGCGAGCCGCTGACCGCGGCCTGCGCATCGACGTGGTCATCGCCTCGACCGAGGAAAGCCCACTTGTAATCTTCGGCCACAGCGGATCGAAGGCCGTTGCCGACCTCCTCTCCTCGCGGGGAATCGAGTTCATGGGCGGTACGGCCGTTAGAGAGACGCAAGCGGGTCTTGTGGTTCATCCAGGGGGCGAGCCGCTCGATGCGGGCGCGGTGGTCGCGCTGCCTTTGATCGAGGGCCCCGAAATTCCCGGTCTGCCGGCGGACGAAAACGGATTCATTCCGGTTGATGAGTTCGGAGAGGTGACCGGAACCAAGGACGTTTACGCCGCCGGTGATTGCACCAACTTCCCGATCAAACAAGGCGGCCTTGGCACGCAGCAGGCGGACGCCGTTGCGGAACTCATCGCCGAGAGAACGGGTGCGCCCGTAGAGCCGCGCCCCTTTCGCCCGGTTCTGAGGGGAAAGCTGTTTACCGATCTCGACTCGCTTTACCTCTCAGCTCCGATCGCCGGCGGTGGGGGCGAGGGGGGTGCGGGGCCGGAGCACGCCTGGTGCCCCACGCACAAGGTGGCGGGCAAGTATCTCGCGCCATATCTCACCGGTGACCTCGGGCGTTTCTGGCCGGATCCTCCAGGGGAATTTGTGGACATTGCCGTTGCGCTGCCCAGCGAATGGCACGGCCAACCGATGGCGTTGGATCCCGTCGATCCGATCAGATAGGGACTAGCCCCCCGAAGCCCCGCATTTCCGGCGGCTATCGCGATTCTCAATCGCCCTTGGCCCTCAGGTGTTCTGCAGCAGAACACCGACAAGGAACGCAAGTGAGGCCGCAGCACCGCCGATCAGCAGCGTCTCGGTTCCGGCTCGCCACCAGACCTGATCGACAAAACGCGCTTTAAGCGTCCCCACCGAGAAGAATGCGAGACCTGTCAGAACTGCGCTCCAGAAGAAGGGCAGGGGCACCTCAACCCCGCTTAGCGACTGAAATATGAAGATCAACAGCGGCAGGGAGCCAAGCGCGATGAAGGCCACGAATGTCACCGCCGCCGCGCGTAGTGGCGAGCCGCTTGGGCGGGCGTAGCCCAACTCTTCGGTCAGCATCGTGTCGAGCCAGCGGTCGGGGTCGGCGGTGATCTCTTCTACAACCGCTTCAAGCGCGTCTCCGCTTAGGCCCTTGGCGGCAAAGATCTGGCGGACCTCCTCGCGCTCGCCTTCGGGTAGTAGGGAAATCTGCTCCGCCTCTTCTCGGCGGGCCCGGTCGCGCTGCTGGCGTTCCGCCCGGGCGCCCGAGTAGTTGCTGACCGACATGCTGAAGCCGTCGGCGACGAGGTTGGCGACGCCGAGGATGATCACCACGCGGGAGGTCAGACCTGCGCCCGCGGCGCCAGCGACAACAGCGAAAGTGGTGACGATTCCGTCTATCGCGCCATAGATGAAGTCGCGCAGGTAGCGGTTGGTCGGCCCACCCAAGCGCTCGCGTATTGCATCGGCCGTGTGCTGGCTGCGTAGGCGCTCGAGCTTGAGCGAGTCCTCCTCTTGTCCCATCGGCGTAGCGTCGCAGTCCTGGCCTGGCTCCGTGCAGACGCGTCAGATACAAATGATACGTTAAACGTATGGATGTATCAGAGATGCCGGGGCCCGCTGAGCCCTCTGTGCTCCAGTTCGCCCGCTGGGCGACCCGCCAGCACCGGTATTTCAACGAGAACGTGACGCGATACGGATCGCCGTTCCGGATGAGCTTCTCGTTTGCTCGCTGCAGCAACGGTGCCGTGGTGTTCGGAACCCGCAGTGCGGCGCAGCAGATCCTGCGAATGGCGCCGGACCTCGCTCACGGGGGTGAGGCGTACTCGATCCTGACCCAGTCGAGCGGACCGACGTCTGTGATCGTCCAGGACGGGGCCGCCCACCTGCGCCTCCGCAAGCTGCTCCTTCCGCCCTTTCACGGCGAGCGCCTCAATCAGTGGGCCCACTTTGTGACCGAGCTGACCGAAGCCGAGGTTGCGACCTGGCCCGTGGGCAAAGCGTTTCCGCTGAGGCCGATCACCGAGCGGATCACGATGCGCGTTATCAGCAAGATCGTTTTCGGCGTTCGAGATCCGGCGCGTGCCGACAGGTTGCGCGAGCTTCTGCCTGTGTTGTTTGACATCTCGCCCATGGTCGCGCCCGGCTACCTGACGCGGTTCGGCCGGCTCGATCTCGGGCCACTCAGCCCGTGGGGCCGCTATCGGCGAAAGCGCGACGAACTCGACGCGCTGCTCGCCAGCGAAATATCAGAGCGCCGGGCCGAGTTCAACGCGATCGATCCGGACAGTGAGGACGTCTCTAATCGCGAGGACATGCTCTCGATGTTGCTCACCGTGCGCGATGACGAGGGCAACGCCATGACCGACCGCGAGCTCCGAGACCAGCTGGCGACGATGCTGGTGGCGGGGCACGAGACAACCTCGACGTCGCTTGCCTGGGCGCTTGAGCGACTGGTCCGGAACCCGGAGGTGATGGAACGGTTGCTCGAATCGCTCGAACGCGGCGAGACCTCCTACCTCGACGCGACGATCAAGGAGACGATGCGAGTCCGTCCCGTGGTCGCTCAGATTGGCCGAGTGGTCACCGAGGACGTTGTCATCGACGGTTGGACGATCCCCGCCAGGACGATGGTGCTGATCCCGATCAGCGTGCTTCATTTCGACCCTTCGCTCTATCCGGATCCGCGGGAGTTCCGTCCCGAGCGCTTTCTGGATGGCAACGACCCCGGCAGTTACGCGTGGCTCCCCTTTGGTGGCGGTGTCAAGCGCTGCATCGGTGCGAGTCTCGCGACACTCGAGATGCGATGCGTGCTGGCTGCGATTCTGCGCAACGTCCGGCTGGCTCCCGACAGAGCCGAGGCGGAACGGCCCGCCGTCCGCGGCATCACGGTCATGCCAGAACGCGGCGGACGAATAGTGGTTACGGAGCGGATTCCCGAGGGGCCGAACGTCCGTAGCGAGGCGGTGGCGGCATGAATCTCATTGAGCTTCTCGGCGCCACCACGCGGGAGAACGACCTGGACTCAGAGGACAACACCGCCAGCGGCGTTCTCGACTCAGCGCTGCGTCAGTTCGAGCTGTTCGGGCTCCGTCGCTCCACGATGGAAGGCGTCGCAAGGCGCGCGAAGCTCACCCGCGTCACGATCTACCGCCACTTTCCCGGCAAGGAACGCCTCGTGGAAGCCGTGATCCTCCGCGAGCTGAACCGGTTCCTGAGCGATCTCGACTGCGTGGTCGACCCTCTGGAGGACTCCGAGGACAAGATCGTCGAGGGCTTCGTCTACACCGTCCAAGCGGCCAGATCGCACGCTCTTTTGCAGCGGCTGCTGGAGGCAGAGCCCGAGACGCTGTTGCCCTACCTGACCACGGAGGGCGCCCCGTTCATCGCCGCCGCCAGCGAGTTCCTTGCGGAGCGGATTCGCGACGAGCGACCCGACGACCGTGGAAGACACGAACTGCAAACGACCGCAGAGCTCGTCGTCCGTCTGATTCTCTCCTTCCTTCTGACACCGCAGTTCGCCATCGACCTCGACGATCCAGACAAGGCGCGCGCCTTCGCGTCGCGCTACCTGGGCCCAATACTGAACGGAGATCGTGAGGGGACGGGCTGAACTCCAGGCCGTTCCCGTTCGTACCTAAACCCCGAAGTTCGTCGAGCCGATACCCAGCCCATGAGAGCTGCTGTCGCGCAGGCTCCAGAACTCGCCATCAGCCGATCGGCCAGCGGCACCCTGCTGCGCTATGCCGCGGCGGTCGGAGTGATGCTTGCCTGGCTGGGGTTCGCCGCGATGGACGCTGTTTTGTCGCTGATGTTTTGGACCGAGCCCAATCCGGAGGTGCTCATCTACACGTCGCCGATGCTCGCGGTCATACCGTGGATCCTTCAGATGGCCGGCGCTCGCGGCTACGTCGTCGCCTTCCCCGACCACCTGGAGATCCGCCATCGGCGCCTCCTGAAGCGGCCCATCTTCCTGGATCGCCCCCAGGTGAATCGGATCCTCCTCGCCGATGACTCGACGGCCGGATGGGGAAGCTTCTCGGCAGAGGAAGGGGGAGAGCCCGGCTCGTGGACCGACCCGAGAGGACCAAAGCAAAACCCCGATCGCCCGGTCTTTGGCGACGGCGTTCTTCCTAATCTCTCAATCGCGCTTACGGAGCCGCTCGCCACCGTGGCGGCACGCTCGTCGTTCGCAGCATTGACGGCGAGCCGTGAGCTTCCCCCGCCGCGCCGGGACGGACGTGCCAGCGTCCTTCTCCTCGCCATGGAAGATCCAGTGGCGGTCCGCGCAGCGCTCGCCGATTGGCCTATCGAAGAGGTCATGTCGAACGGACGTGCGGCCTCGGCGGCGGCCGCCGCCGACCAGGCCGGTCGTGATGCCGCGGTGCTGGTCATGCTGGCGACTGCGACGGCGACCCTCCTGCTTGTCGAGCCGGCGCTTGCCATGGCGCCTCTCTGCATCTCGGTCGCGACCGTCGTGTTTGGCGTCAGGCGCCGAAGGCGGGCTGACGAAATCGGGCGCGGAACGCCCAACTAGAGTGGCCGGGTGCGCTACCCGTCACTGCAGGTACGCGGCGTCACCGTCGCCCAGAGTCCTAACCCGCCCCTGGTCGTCGCGCTGATCGCGGCGCTGGTGAGCTGGGTTGCGGGTGACGGCGACGTCTACGACGTTTCGCGTGCCGTCTTTTATGTCGCGCTTACGGTCTGGGCCTGGGAAGAAGCGGCGCACGGGGTCAACAACTTCCGCAAAGCGCTCGGCATCGCAGGCCTTATATACGTGGTCGTGAGCCTGACCGGGCTCGTCAGCTGAGCCCCGCCAGACGTCAAGCGCCGTAACGGGTCCGGCTAGGAACGAACGTCGAGGACGACCTTGCCGGTCGCGCCGCGGCCGTCGATCAGCTTCAGCGCCTCGGCCGCGGCCTCGAGCGGAAAGCTCGCACCGACGATGGGCCGGACGTGGCCGGACTCGACCAGCCCGTTCACGCCGCTACCGATCTCCCGGTTCGCCTCGGGCTTGGCCATCACGTAGGCGCCCCAGCCCGCACCGACCACCTCGGTGTTGTTCAAGAGCAGACGATTCACCTTGACCTCGGGAATCGAACCACCGGTGAAGCCGACGACCACGACGCGACCCCCCTCGCCGAGCGTGCGGATCGAGTCCGTGAAGCGGTCGCCCCCGACCGGGTCGAGCACCACGTCGACGCCGCCGGAGATCTCTTTTGCCTCGTCCTTCCAGGCGGCATCGGAGCGCACGACGTGATCTGCACCGGCCGCGCGCGCAACCTCGGCCTTTTCGTCGCTCGAGACGACCGCGATCGTCTTTGCGCCGAGACCCTTGGCGACCTGGATCGAAGCGGTGCCCACTCCACCGGCGGCGCCGTGGATGAGCACGGTCTCACCCTCAGTGAGGCGTCCACGCATCTTTAGGCAGAACCAAGCCGTGTGGTAGTTCAGGATGAGGCCGGCGCCTTGGCGGTAGTCGAGCGCGTCGTCGAGCTTGAAGGTCAAGAACTCCGGTGCGACCGCGACCTCGGCAAAGCCGCCGAGAAAGCAGAAGGCCGCGACCCGGTCACCCTCGCTGAGGCCGCTGTCGGCAGGTGCGCTTCGCACCGTCCCTGCGACCTCGCTACCGGGCACAAACGGAACGTCGGGCTTGAACTGGTACTCGCCTCGTGACTGCAGGACCTCGGGGAATGAGACGCCCGCCGCGTGAACGTCCACGACTACACCCCGGCCCGGGGTCAGCATGTGGGAGGCCTCGGGCTCGGGAAGATCGACGAGACTGAGCGCGTCGTCGGGCCCCGTCAGCTCGGTGATCTGGATCGCTCGCACGCTGCCTAGTCTCCGTCGCTCGAATGGGGGTGCATGATCGGCGACAATAGCTCCCATGCTTGAGGTAATCAGCCCGGGTCCCGTCGTCTCAGGACTCTTGCCGGTAGGCAGCGCGGGCCGGCGAAGGCGTCCGGGGCCGGCCGCGTGACCGCTCGATCCACCGACCTCGGGGAAGAGCTGCAGCGCGTCGCCGGGGCAGAGCCGGATCGACTGGCCCTCTCGGACGCACACGAGGACCTGACCTATGGCGAGATGCTCGCCGACGCTCGCGCACTGGCTGCGTCCCTGCCCGCCGGCTCCGCAGATCGACGGCCCGTCGCGATGCTCATGCCGAGCAACGCTCGCGTAGTGGTCGGCATCTTCGCGTCCCTCATCTCAGGACGTCCGTACTGCGTGTTGAACCCGGCTCAGCCCCGTCGTCGCCTCGAGGCGTTGCTTGGAGCCGTCGATCCGAGCGTGGTCTGGGTCGCGGACCGCGATCAGCGCGAGAAGCTCCGAGCGGTCGGTCTGCCGGCGGTCGGAGCCACACCGGCCGGGGAGCCGGAAGAAGAGCCTTGGCAGGCACCCGCGGCCGGCGACGGCATCTGTGGCGTCTACGTCACCTCCGGCAGCTCAGGTTCGCCCAAGGTCGTCGGATACCGCCACGAGGCGACCTATCACCGTGTGGGGCAGTACTTCGCGGGAGTCCCCGAGGGAGGGCCGGGCGATCTGGGGTCGGGCCACCGCTTTGCCCTCGCCTCTCCGCTCTGGGCCGCCGCGGGTGCCTCGGCGATGTTCGCGGCCCTGTTTTCACGCGCTCAGCTCCATCTCTTCGATCCAGGTGTCAGCAAGACGTCCGCCCTGGCCGAGCGGCTGCGCTCGAGCGAGCCAACGGTCTGGCATTCGAGTCCTTCGGCATTCAGGAGCCTGGCCGGATCGGGGGCCCTGGACGGCAATCGCTTTGGCGTCGTGCGCCTCACGGGCGAGCCCGTTCTGGCAAGCGACGTGGAGCTGGCCGCCCGGATCTGCCCGGACGCGTGGCTGATCGCCGCGTACGGCCTCACGGAGACGAACGGCATCGTGACCCAGCGCGCGATCCCGCTTGCCGACGCCGAGGCCGTCGCTCGTCCACTCGATTCCGGCTTCCCGCTCGACGGGATCGAGCTGAGGATCGAAGGGCGGGACGGGAGCCCGCTGCCCACCGATACCGAAGGCGAGATCGTTATCGGAGGCGACTACCTGTCTGCTGGCTACCTGGATGCCGAGTGCACCGAGAAGGGCACGCGGTTTGCCCCTCGCGATGGAGCCTCGGTCTTTTGCACCGGTGATCGGGGGCTAGTTCGGTCAGACGGTTCGCTTGTCGTCAGGGGCCGTGACGACCGCCGGGTGAACATTCGCGGGCATCGCGTGGACCCGAGTGAAGTCGAAGTATCTGCGCTCCGGATCCCCGGCGTCCTGGATTCGGCGGTTGTTCCGTTCAGGGCCGGGGAGGACGCAACTGCCCTGGCTCTGTTCGCCACCGTCGATCCGGCCGGCCGGGCTGACTCGCAGGTGATCGGTGCCCATCTCAGGCAGCACCTGCAGTCAGAAGCCGTTCCGGCTCACCTTAAGGTGGTCGCCGCTCTCCCGCGGACCCCCGCGGGCAAGGTTGACCGGATCAGGTTGGCCACCTTGGCTGAAGAGGGCGTTCGCCGGCCCGCGTCGCAGGCCCGGGAGGGCCCTCTCGTCGCCCACCTGGCGATCCTTTGGAGTCACGCCCTCGAGATCGCGCAACCCGAGGCCGACGAGGACTTCTTCGCTCTTGGCGGCGATTCGCTCGCAGCCGCAGAAGTCTGCACCGCGATCGAGGACGTCTACGGAGTCGTGCTCGAGCCGGCGGCGCTCCTGGACCACCGCTCACCGCGCGCGCTGGCAGCGCATGTCCAGGAGATCCTGGACGGAGCCCGAGAGGCCCAGGCCTCGATCCTCCGCCTGAATCCCAGCGGTTCAATGGACCCACTCTTCGTCTTCCCCGGCGCCGGATCCGATGCGACCTCGCTCGTCCACTTCGCCGAGGCGATCGGACCAGAGCAGCCGGTCTTCGTGATCCGCCTTCCCGGAGCTGATGGCCGGGGCCGCCCGCTCTCGACGATGGATGCGATTGCAAAACACGGGATCTCGGCAATCGACGAGTCGGGGGTCAGCTCCCCGTACCGGGTCGCGGGCACCTCGTTCGGAGGACTGGCCGCGTTTCATACAGCGGCCGCGCTCCAGGCAGACGGCAGGGAGGTCGATTACCTGGGCCTGTTCGACACCCCCGCTCCGGGCACGAGGAGCGGGCACTACCTGGTACGGCCCTTCGGCCACCTCAAAGGTGCCGGGATCCTCTCGCCGCGCTCATTCGCCAAAGACCCCCGCAAATGGCTGAGCCGATCGCGAAAGGCCTTTCGCCGATTCCTCACCGACTATCGCATGACGTTCCGGGTCCTGACGGGGCTACGGCGAAGCGGCGTCGAGCATCGGTTGCGCCACCTCAGGACCGGATGCGAGATCGCCGCTGACCGGTGGACCCCGCAACCTCTGTCGCTGCCGGTGCGCCTGTATCGCTGCGATTCCCAGCCGGACCATCTCGCGGATGCGCCGCGTCTCGGTTGGGACGATCTAGCCCCGGACATGTGCGTTCGGACCCTGCGCTCGCGCCACAACCGCCACATCCGACCACCCAACGTCAATCAGCTCGCGGCGCTCGTCGGCGACGACCTGAACGGCTCAGGGGTCCCGAGCCAGGGGGACGAGCCCGGATGAGTCAGTTTGTGAAGAAGTTCGGCCTTCCCGCTGAATTCACTGCGCCGAGGCTCCTTCAATACGAGGACATCAAAGCCTCGGCGCTCACGCGCGCCGATCTCGATGACGACCTCGCAGCCGTCAATGCGAGCGTCGAGCTCATCCAAAAGACACGGGGAGGGGGGTGGCCAACCGGACCGGTTACCGAGGATTTCGACTTCGTCGACCTCGTCTGGCACGAGCAGGAGTTCAGGGAGGGGACGTCATTCGCCTATGTCGTACGGGACCCGGGCGGCAGCTACCTCGGCTGCTTCTATCTCTACCCGATGGGCCTGCGCACAATGCTCACGGACGAGCTGGCCGAGTACGACGTCGACGTGAGCTGGTGGGTGACGGCCGATGCCTTCGCGGCCGGCTACTACGCGAAGCTCTATGAAGCGTTGCGAGAGTGGATGGCCGCCGAGTTCCCGTTCTGGCGGCCCTACTACTCAAACAGCGAGATGCCGCCCGGAACCTAGTAGCTCACCTCTAGGGCGTGGAGGGTCGTGTCGCTCCCCTTGCCGTCGATTGCCAGGACCTGCACCTCGTTGTCGCCTGCTTTTAGGAGGCGGGGCGGGATCATCGCCGAGAACTCCGTTCCGTACTCGCCTTCGTATGCGTAGGTAGTTGCAGCCACGGAGCCGTTCATCGCGATCGCGAGCGGGTCACCCGCCGCCACGCCGTCCACGGTTCCCGCAACGCGAGCCGGCATCACGTCGGCGCCCGGTTCGTAGTCGCGAGCCGACGCGCCGTCGATGATGGTGGCCTCGGCGTCCGAGTCCGGACCCGCGAGTTCTGCGACCTGACGGCCGTGAAGCTCAGCGCTCGGCCCGATCCCATACAGGCCGGCGATGCCGTCGCCGAGCAGCTCGATTCGATCGAGCAGCGCCTCGTCGCGCGCACTCACGAACTCTGTCGGCGTCAGTTCGACGCCGCCGCCTCGGAGGTTCTCGAGCTCAAGCGGGCGGTCCGAAACCGGCTTGTCGGCAAGCGAGAGACCGTCGAGCTCCCACGGAACATCGGCGCCGATCGCGCCCGCAACCGTGGGAACTATGTCGATCGTCCTTGCGAGCGTGTCGTCGATCGTGCCCTTGCGCTGACCCGGCGCCTTCAAGAAGAGCGGCACCGACAGGATGTCCGGAGCATTTGTGTCGGTGGCGTCGCGGCGCTGGTCGCCGGCGCGGAAGGACACGCCGTGGTCCGCGGTCACAACGATCAGGGAGCGGTCGTACAGGTCAACCTCGCGAAGCCGATCGAACAGATCGCCGAGGAGTCGGTCGGTGTATTGGAGCTGCAAGAAGAAGCGCTGCTCGGCCTGAAGGGGCACCCAATCGTCGTCGGTCCACTCCTCCAATCCGCCCAGCTCGGCGTCGGCCCCGACGGTGTCCGGGTAGCGCGCGCCGGATGGGAGATAGCGCCAGGACTTGTGTGGCAAGAGGACGTGGAGGTAATGGAGGACGGGACCGTCGGCGGGCTCGATCTCCTCAATGAAGGTCTGGACCTGACCGGTTCGCGTGACGGCGCCACTTTCGCGCGGGCTCGGGATGCCCAGCCGCTGAGCGTCCGGCACCGCGACGTATCCGAGGATCGGCGGGATGGTCGCGAGGATCGATCCCAGGCCGCCCTCGTCGGTGCTCTCGGTCACCCCCTCGCAAAGGCTTTCCGGACAGAGGTTGGTCCAGGGCTCGGAGACGTGCATCTCGTAGCTCGAGCCCAGGAGCGTGAAGATCGACCGCGGGTGGTCCGCGTAGGTACCCAGGCTGTCAAGCGGAGCGTTGATCCCGGTCGCGAGCGTCGGCACCGCGAGTTCGGTGTCGCTCCTCGACGTGGTTGCGTTCCGGTACCAGGTTGCGTCGCCGGCAAGCGACCCGATGGCCGGGAACCGTTCGGCGTCGATGCGCCTCTTCGCGTTCATCAGCGCGTGGCCGGGCAGCTCGTCGAAGACGACCATCACAACCGGCGCGGTGGCGTCGGGCTGCGGCGGGAGTTCGACCTCTCCCTCGCCGCCGAAGACGAGGCCCGACACCGGCGTGAGAAAGAACACGAACGCCAGGATGATCGGGGGGAGCGGGGCCAGCGCCGAGACGACGGAGCGAGCCCCCTCGTTGCGCGAATACGCGAGCGCTGCCGCAACTGCGGCGATCACGATCACGGGAAGCTGAATCTCCAGCCCTAAGCCCAGGGGATAGAGGGCCTCGGACAGGATGAGTGCGGCGAGCGCTCCGATCATCGCCACGTGTACGGCCCACCCGACCCGGTTGCCGACAGCAGAAACAGCCAGCCCCGCGAGCGCGGCAGCCAACGGCAGGACGAAGACAAGGATCAGGGCCACAGCGACGACGTCCCCTCCGGAGGCGCCGCGCCCGATGAAGAACTGTGCGTCGGTCACCAGCAGGATCGGCGCCATCGCAAGGGAGGCGAGTACGAAGATGTGAAGTGCGCGCGTCCGCAGAGATTCAGGGGGATTCACGGCCGCTATTGTGAAGATGTGGTGAAAGTGGAGAAAAAATGAGAGTGCTCGCCTATCTCGATCCCGGCAGCGGCAGCGTCCTTTTACAGGCCCTGTTGGGTGGAGTGGCCGCACTCGCGATCACCGGGAAGCTCTGGTGGCATCGCCTCCTCACCCTTCTGCGGATCCGCAAGGATCCGGTAGACCCGGCGCCCGAACCGGCGGCCGCGCCCGACGAACCCGGACCCAACCGAGCCTCATAGAGCCGCCCGCGGAGTTGGCCCCGCAGCACCAAGCGGAGCCCGGGTCGTTCAGGGACCCTGACAGCCGGGTCTATCGCGACGGCGACGAGATCCTGCGCGCACTCTCGGCGACAGGCCTCGAGGACTGGGAGCGATTGGCCGCGACCCGCTTCTTCGCCGAAATGCAGGAAGCGGGGAAGATCGTTCGAACCGAGCGCTTGGAAGACTCGGCCGTGACCGAGCCCGGCGGCTTTGAGGCCGACGCCGTCCTTCGCCACGAGCCGGTGCCGTTTGTCAGCTATCCGTATGAGTGGTCGTTCTCGATGCTCCGAGAAGCCGCTCTGCTTCAGCTCGAGCTTCTTGAAGCCGCGCTGGCGGAGGACATGATTCTCAAGGACGCGTCGCCCTACAACGTTCAGTGGCACGGTTCCCGGCCGGTTTTCATCGACGTCGGCTCGTTCGAGCGCCTCCGCGACGGCGAGCCCTGGGCCGGATACCGCCAGTTCTGCAGCCTCTTTCTCTATCCGCTCATGCTCGAGGCCTATGCCGGCCTGGAGTTCCAGCCGTGGCTTCGCGGCTCGCTTGAAGGCATTGAGCCGTCCGAGGCGCGAGCGGTGCTCCGCGGCCGGAACGCGTTCCGGCGAGGAGTCTTTACGAACGTTTCCCTCCACGCCAGGCTCGAGCGGCGCGAGGGGGATCGCGATACGCGGACCGAGCTCAAGCGCGCGGGCTTTCGCAAGGAGCTGATCGAAGCGAACGTGGCTCGCCTGGCAAAGCTCGTCAAAAGACTCGACCGGGGCTCAGGCGAGACAGCCTGGTCGGACTACGGAGAGCGAACGCACTACGCGGCCGAAGAGCTGGATCGAAAGGACCGGTTCGTCACGGAGACCTGCGCGACGCAAAACGCGAGCCTCACCTGGGACCTCGGCTGTAACGACGGGCGCTATTCCAGGATCGCCGCCGAACAGGGCAGCCGGGTGGTCGCCGTGGACGGAGACCACGAGACCGTTGATGCGCTTTTCCGAAGCCTGCGCGAGGCCGGTGACGAGCGGATCCTGCCGCTGGTCATGGACCTGGCCGACCCTTCGCCTGCCCGGGGCTGGCGCGGACTCGAGCGAACGCGGCTCGAGGACAGGGGAGCCCCCGATCTCGTGCTCTGTCTCGCGCTCATCCATCACCTCTCTATCGCCGCGAACGTGCCGCTCTTAGAGGTCGTCGAGTGGCTGGCCGGCCTGGGAGCCGTCGTCGTTGTCGAGTTCGCCCACCGTGAGGACCCGATGGTCGAGCGCCTGCTGGCCCGAAAGCGCGACGACGCTCACCCCGACTACGGCGCAGAGCAGTTCGAGCGCGAACTAGGGCAACGCTTCGAGATCACCCGCCGCGAGAAGCTCGCCTCCGGGAACAGGACCCTTTTCGAGGCTCACCCGCGCTAGCCGCTTGCCCGGTTCGCCGGGCCAAGCCCCCTCACCGCGCGCGGCAAGGGGGCTTGGACTCTGGCGATGCGGTCGGCGCAGTCGGTCGCCGGCCGGTTCGTGCTTAGGGAGTCGGCTCGGTCGGGCCGCCCGATACCTGGCACAGGGCCTCGCCGATCACTCCGCCGTTCGGGTCGGCGTCTGCATCGATGTGAACCGGCGTCTCCTTGTCGGCTCCGTAGAGATCGACCGCGAGGCCGAGCAGGTCGAGCTCAAGCGGGCCGATATCGACGTCCAGAATCTGGCAGCGTGGACCGCCGTCATTCGGAGCGCGGGTCGTACTGGACTCGAGCTCCCGCGGATGGAGCTTCGCGTTGATCCTCACGAGGTTCAGCTGCTCTCCGTCGAGACGACGATTTAGCGACCTGACCGTCCGCTTCGTGAGTTGCTTCTTGTTCAGCTTGAGCCCTTCGGAGAGCTTGCAAAAGAGCTTCCCCAGGGATCCCTTGTTGCGCCCCGTGATCTCCAGATTGATCTCGCTCGTCGTGACTTCAAGGCCCAGGAGGGCGACGAAGAGCTTCTCGATCCGAAGCTTGAGGATCTCGCAATCCTTCTTGCCGTCGATCCGAAGCCGGACGTCGCTTCTGACCGTCTCCCGCGTGCCGTCCGATTCGGTCGTCCTGAGGGTCACGGGCCCCTCTGCGTACGCGCGGCCCGACTTCATCGCGAAGCGGTCAACCGCGACCTGCACGTGCATTTCGATCGGCTTGTCTTCGGCCTGCTGGCCGTCTTCCGCCGGCTCGGCGCCCGTCGCGATCCCCGTTGCGCACAGGCTCCCAAACAGCGCAGCGCTGATCAGCACCCTGCTCAGTCTTCCTTGCATCTGCCCTCGATTCGTGTCTTTTGCGGCTCCCCATGGCGCCGCAGGATGGGCGCGGATTACCCATGCTCCGCGGCATGTAAACGCGTGAGCTCTGCCTATTTGCGACTGGCTAGATTTGCTCCGCCCTGCCCTTGACTCGGCGGCGTCCCCACCTACAGGCGAAGGAGCGCGGTGAAAGCAATCGGAACCTGGTTCGCAGAGCTCCCCGGAGGGCGCCGTTCGAAGTTCGCGATCGTGGGTGTCTGGCTGATCGTGCTGTTTGCGCTGGGCCCGCTCGCCGGCAAGTTCGAGGACGCGCAGGAGAATGACCCCGCCGATTACCTTCCCGGCAGCGCTGAATCGGTCCGGGCCATCGAGGAGCTCGAGGACTTCCCGTCCGGCGACATCGTCGAGGCGATCACGGTCTTCAGCCGGTCGGGAGGCCTGACGGAGGAAGACCAGGCCGCGATCGAGGAGATTCGAGTCGGCGTCGACGACGAGCGCCGCGACGGCGTAGGCGAGACGAGCGAGCCCATCCCCTCCGAAGACGGAGCGGCCGCGCTCCTCATTACTCCGATCATGGTCGAGGACGGGACAAACGAAGCGGGCGCCCTGCTCGTCGACGCGACGGACGACATCAAGGCAAGGCTCGAGGGCCTGCCTTCCGGCCTCGAAGCCGAAGTCTCGGGCCCGGCCGGATTCTCCGCCGACGCGATCGAAGTCTTCGAGTCGATCAACGGCTCGTTGCTTTATGCGACCGCTGCGCTCGTGCTCATCCTGCTGATCATCATTTACCGGAGCCCGGTCTTCTGGTTGATCCCGTTCTTTGCCGTGATCCTTGCCGAGGTCACCTCCCGCGGGCTCGGGTATCTACTTGCCGAAGCCGGCGTAACGGTCACCGGTCAGTCCGGCGGCATTCTGCCGGTGCTTGTCTTCGGCGCGGGCACCGACTATGCGCTCTTGCTCGTTTCGCGCTACCGGGAGGAGCTTCGCCGCCACGAGGACAAGCACGATGCGGTTCGTGTCGCGATGCGCAGGGCGGGTCCGGCGATCGTCGCCTCCGCCGCAACGGTCATGGCAGCGCTCTTGACTCTCACGCTGGCCGAGGTCGAGGGCAGTGCGGGGCTCGGTCCCATCGGAGCGCTCGGAGTCGGCCTCGCCATGGTCTCGATGCTGACGATCCTGCCGGCGCTCCTGGCCATCTTCGGTCGCAAGGCCTTTTGGCCGTTCATACCGCAGGTCGGAAGCGTCGGTACCGACGAGACGCACGGTGTCTGGAGCAGGGTCGGCAAGTGGGTCGATCGCGGCCCTCGGCGTGTATGGATAGGAACGACGCTGCTCCTACTCGTCCTCTGTCTGGGTCTCACCCAGCTGAACTCAGACCTCACCAGCGGCAACGGCTTCCGCGACGATGTCGATTCAGCGGCCGGCCAGGAGCTGATCGAACAAAGCTTCCCCGCCGGCGCGAATGCCCCGACCAACGTGGTCGTGACCGACGAGGCCAAGCTGGACGCCGTCAAGGCCGCGGTCGGGGGCGCCCCCGGCGTCGATGGCATCAGCCCGCAGGTCGAGGAGGGGCCGACCGGCGTCAAGCTGGTGGTGACCCTGGACGAGGACCCGCTCTCCACCGATGGCTTCGAGCTCATCCCCGGGATCAGGGAAGCGGCTCACGGCGCCGCGGGTGATGACGTTCTCGTCGGCGGGCCCACGGCAGAGGAGTACGACCTCCGAGAGTCGGCGGCGCGCGACAACAAGCTGATCGTTCCGATCGCGCTGGTGGTCGTCTTCCTGATCCTCTGTGCGCTCCTCAGGGCGATCATCGCCCCGCTCGTTCTGATCGGGACGGTGATCCTCTCGTTCGGAGCGGCCCTCGGGATCGCAACGTTCTTCTTCGAGAACGTCTTCGGCTTTCCCGGCATCGATCCGGCCCTGCCCCTGTTCGCGTTCATCTTCCTCGTCGCGCTGGGCATCGACTACAACATCTTTCTCATGGCCCGGGTGCGCGAGGAAACGCTTGCTCACGGGACAAGGGAGGGGATGCTGCGCGGTCTGGCGGTGACCGGCACCGTGATCACCTCGGCGGGCATCGTCCTGGCCGGCACCTTCTCCGCGCTGGCGGTCCTGCCGCTTGTGACGCTGACGGAGATCGGGTTTACGGTCGCTCTGGGAGTGTTGCTCGACACCTTCCTGGTCCGCACATTTCTGGTGCCTGCCCTCGTGCTGGAGATCGGCGACCGCGTCTGGTGGCCCTCGGCCCTGGCCAAGGGCAGGTCAGGGGACGGCTAGGCCGTAAAGGACGCTGCAAGCGTGCGAGCGTTCTCGGGCGCAAATCCCTCGAAGTCGTTGTTGAAGTAGGCGTAGACGTCTGACTGCCGTCGCCACGCGGCGATACGGCGCCGCCACGTGTCGAGCTCGGGCCGTGAGTAAGAGCCTTTGATGCCGTGCGCCCCGCGATGAAAGCGGACGTAGGCCCACGACGCGGTGACTTCGCGGGTCACGAACGGAAATCGAGGGTCATCCCCGGTCACCAGCGCTGCATCGTGAGCACGGAGAAGGTCGTAGGTGTCCTTCTTGAACCAGGTCTCGTTCCGGAACTCGAAGCAGTGGCGGCCCGGGCGGTTGTCAAGGACCTCGAGCGCTGTCTCAAGGCGCTCAAGATCCTGCTTGAAGTTCGGCGGCAGCTGCCACAGGACGACCGCCAGCTTGCCTGCCTGCTCCAGCGGTTCGAGCGCCTTGAAGAAGCGAGTCGAGTACTTGTCGAAGCTGATCAGGCGCTTGATGTGCGTCGTATAGCGGCCGCCCTTGATCGTGAACGCGAAGTCTGCGGGCGTCTGTTCGACCCAGCCCTTTACCGCCGACTCCGAGGGCAGCCGGTAGAAGGTGTTGTTGATCTCGACCGTGCGAAAGACGGACGCGTAGTGCTCGAGCCACAGGCGCTGCGGCAGCTTCTCGGGATAGAACGCGCCGCGCCAGTCCTTGTAGACCCACCCCGAGCACCCGATCTGAACCGGTCTCAAGGCGCCCTCGCCTCCGTCTCCGCCTCGAATCCCGCCAGCGTTTCGACGACGAGGGGGCCGATCTGCTCGAGGTCGTAGCCGCCCTCCTGGACGAACACGGTGGGGACGTTCATCGTCGCCAGCATGTGGCCGGCGGCCGCAAAGCCGCCGGCCGTGACCGACAGCGGCGCCTCGGGGTCGTCGCCCGCCGCATCCACGCCCAGAGCGACCACGAGCGCACGCACGCCGTTGTCAGTGGCCCACGATGCCAGGCGCTCGATTGCCGCGACCCAGGGGTGGTCGCTCGACCCTGGTGCGAGGGGGAGATTCAAGTTCGCGCCCGCGCCTTCGCCGCCCCCTCTCTCGTCCGCGGACCCGAGGAAGTGAGGAAACCATCCTGCCGCGGGATCGACGTGAACCGACCCGGTGAGGATCTGCTCATCCTCCCAGAACATCGACTGCGCGCCATTCCCGTGGTGCGCGTCGATATCGAGCAGCGCCACCGGCGCCCCGACTCGGTCGCGAAGCCGCGCGGCGGCGGCAGCAGCGTTGTTGAGGTAACAGGAGCCTCCAAAAACGTCCCTGGTCGCGTGATGACCGGGAGGGCGGCACAGGGCGTAGGCGGCCTGTTCGCGCTCGGCCACCAGGTCGGCTGCGGTGATCGCGACGTCGAGTGCGGTCCGCGCCGCCTCCCACGTCCCGGGGCCGATCAGCGTCATCGTGTCGAAGCAGAACGTGCCGGCGCGCGCCGCCACGTCGCGGGCGGCCCCGTACTCCAGGGAGCCGACCAGGCCCGGGTGAGGGAAGAGGTAGGGCACGACGCGATCCTGCCCGGGGTCCTCGCCCAATTTGCTTGCTCGCCACTCCGCCCATGCCGATCGCAGATACTCGACCAGGGCGGGATCGTGAAGTGAAAGGGCATCCGCGTCGGAATGCTCTACCGCTTCGACGACCGGCGCGCCGGCGACGACGAGCGCGTCCCGGATCCGATCCGCGCGCTCCGGCAACTCGGTCCCGGGAGTCCGGACGCCTACGTATACCTCGCCGCCCGGCTCGTGAAGCCGATGGCGCTCGCTCCAGACGACGGGCATCGAGACCCCCATGCGCCTATCGATATCAGTTCGACCACCAAGAGGACACCTACCACGAGCGGTGCCAGGTACCTGGCACCGGGACAGCGACCCGTGCCGGCCATCCGACCTCTGCGCAGAATGGCCAACGCGGTGGTGAAAGTTCGTCCGAACCTGACCATTGACGGCGATCAGCGCTGGGCATAGCTTCCTAACGACCGTTCATGAAGATGGACACGAGAGGAATCGAGGACATCGCACTCAAGGTCGGCGCCGACCGGGTCGTCGCGCCGCCTGGCTTCTTGCCCCAGCCGGCTGAGCGCCTGGATGCCTCCGGCCCCGTGCGGCCGCATGAGTTCGAGATTGCCGTCGAACGCCTGTGTCTCGACTCGACTTCCCACCGCCAGATCGCCGAGATCACGGGCGGTGATGCGGACGCCATGGCCGCTCGGGTCATGGAGATCGTTGGCGCCCGCGGGAAAATGCACAACCCCGAAACCGACTCTGGCGGGATTTTGGTGGGTGCTGTCTCGGCTGTCGGTTCGAGCTTTGAGAATGCGCCCGAAATGGGCACCCCCGTCGTCACTCTCGCCTCCTTGACACTCACGCCACTTCGTCTCGAAGAGGTGACGGATCTCGACCCCGGCTCAGCGCAGGTCGGGGTGCGAGGCACCGCCTATGTATGCGCGAGCGCGGCCTGGACCAGGGAGCCCGCCGACCTGGCGACCGAGAAAGCTCTCGAGGTCCTGGACGTCTGCGCCGCCGCATCGCACACCCGCGACCTGATCCGGGCGGACGCCAGCGTCTGCGTCATGGGAGCGGGGCACGCGGGCAAGCTCGCCTTGGCGGCGGCAAGAGACTCCTCGCCTGCCTCGACGCTCACGGTCGTGGATGTGGACGAGGCAGCGGTCGCGCGGCTCTCTGAGCTGGGCCTCGCGGACGTCGCCGTCGTCGCCGACCTCCGTGATCCGCTAGCCGCGCTCAAGGCGATCCGCTCCGCGGGCGCTCCCCCGGCCGACTTGACGATCGTGGTCGTGAACACGACCGGCTGCGAGGCGGCGGCGATCATGGCTTCCGCGCCCGGTGGGGACGTCCTCTTCTTCTCGATGGCGACCAGCTTCGGCACCGCCGCGCTCACCTCCGACGGGCTCTCTTCAGATGCGCGGATGATCATCGGAAGCGGCTTCTCGCCCGACCGGGGCGCCTACGCGCTGGACCTCGTCAGAGGCAGTCACGCCCTCCGCGAAGCGATGGACATCGAACTGAAGGCGGCGGCGTGAACGGGCATCAGGTGCAGATGCGCTGGCGCGATCTCGACGCCCTCGGCCACGTCAACCACCCCGTTGTCCTCACCTACCTGGAGGAGGGCCGCGACGCCTTCCTTGCCCGGCGGGGAATCAGCCGCGACGAGTACGTCGTCGGTCGCTGCAGCGTCACCTTCCAGGGTGAGATCGATCCCGCTCTGGGCACGGTCACGGTCGAGTGCGAGGTCGCCGAGCTCGGCAACTCCAGCGTCAGGACCCGCGAACGAATCATCGACGCCGACGGAAGCGCGCTGGTGGAGGCGGAGTTCGGGATCGTTCTCTGGGATCCCAAGACGCGGAACTCGCGGCCGATCACGGATGAGGAGCGCGCCGCGCTGAAGGGCGGCGAGTGATGAGTTGGAACTCCGATCCCGTGGTCGTGACCTGCGCCATCACCGGCGCTGACGTGTTTCGCGAGAACAACCCGAACATCCCCTATACCACCGAAGAGATCGCGAACTCCTCGATCGAGGCCGCAGCGGCCGGCGCGACGATCGTCCACCTGCACGTCCGCGAGGACGACGGAACGCCCTCCGGCAGACCCGAGCTCTTCAACGACGTGATCGACCGGATCAGGGCTCAGAGCTCCGTCTTGACGATGGTCTCGACCGGCGGCTCGAACGACATGACGATCGAGGAGCGCACCACCGGCCTCGAGGCAAAGCCCGATATTTCGGGCGTCGAGTCCGGCTCGATGAACTTCGGTGACGAGACCTTCATCACGCCGCCGCCCGCCGGTCGCGGCATCGCCAGGCGCGCCCTGGACGCAGGCATAGCCCTGGAGGTCGAGGTGTTCGACGTCGGGCACGTGGTCAGCGCGGTTCGCTGGCTGGAGGACGGGATCGTCCCCGCGCCGATGCGGGTCAACCTCGTGTTCGGGGTGCCTGGCGGCATCGACGCCTCGCCCGAGGCGCTCGACGCGATGCTTCGGCCGCTGCCGCCCGAGACGTTTTGGACAGTGACCTGTATCGGCCGCCATCACCGCCGGATGCTGGGACTCGCCCTGCTCAAAGGGGCGCCGGGTATCCGCACGGGCCTCGAGGACGTCGCCTACATCCAGAAGGGTGTTCACGCGCCGTCAAACGCGGCCCTCGTCGAGATGGCGGTCGGCATGGCCGACTCGCTCGGCCGCGACGTTGCTACCCAGGATCAGGCGGGGGAGTTGCTCGGGCTTGGCTGAGTCGGGGACAGTCGCCCCGCGCCGAGACCGGCGCTCGTCGCGCCGGCGTGGCCCCGCGACTCGGGAAGGCATTCACGACGCCGCCCTCGACCTCTTTGCCCGACTCGGTTATCACGCGACGTCGATGCGTGCGATCGCTGCTGCGGCGGGGGTTCAACCGGCCGCGATCTACCACTGGTACCCGTCCAAGGAAGCGCTCCTGGTCCACCTCCAGGACGACTTCATGGATCGCCTCACCGAGAAGGTCATGGCCGCCATGACGGCCCATGAGCGGCCGGCGCTAAAGCTGGCGGCCGCCGTGCGAGAGCACGTCGTCTTCCACGGTCTCAACAGGCGCGCCGCGTTTGTCACCGACTCGGAGATCCGGGCTCTCCGTGCGGATGCGCGCCGGCGCCTCATCGCGCAGCGTGACGCCTACCAGGAAATCTTCGTCGTGGCGACCGAAGGAGGCGTGTCAGACGGCTCCCTGCGTGTCTCGAATCCAAAGATCGCCACGTACTCGACCCTCCTTGCCTGCACGGGCGTTGCGCTCTGGTTCGACCCCGCCGGGCCGCTGGCGCTCGACCACGTGGCCGATCTGCAGGTTGAGCTCGTCCTCTCGTCGTTGGGCGCCGACCCGGCTCTCATCGAAAAGGCGATGAAATGACGAGAATCAAGCCCCCTGCACTGCCCGAGGCAGCGACCATCGCGGTGGTCGCTCCCGCAACCTCGCCGCAGACCCGCTCGGACCTCGAGCAGGCTGTCGCCTACTTCGAGTCGCGCGGGCACGAGGTCCGGCTGGGGAAGAATGTGCGAAAGGTCCACGGATATCTCGCCGGGACCGACGCCGAGCGCGCCGAGGATCTCCAATGGGCGTTGTCCGAGCCGGGGATCGACATGGTCCACGCCTACACCGGGGGCTACGGGACCGCGCGTCTTTACAAGCTGATCGACTGGGACGCGGTGGGCGATCCGCGGATCGTCTGCGGCTACTCGGATCTGACCGCACTCCACCTGGCTCTCGCCAAGCACCAGAACTGGGTCACCTTCTACGGCCCGAACATCCTTCGCTTCACCCGGCGAAAGGACGACTATCCGTTGACAGCGGAAACCGAGGAGTGGTTTCACCGCGCCTTCAAGCCGGAGCCGCTCGGCACGGTGTTCGAGGATCCCGAGAACCCGTACGTCCTGACCGTCGGAGGCGGCGTTGGGGAGGGCCCTCTTGTCGGCGGTTGCCTGACGCTCCTGGCGTCCAGCATCGGCACCCCGTATGAGTTCGATGCGGAGGGATGCGTCCTCATGGTCGAGGACCTGAACACCGACCCCTATCTGGTCGACACCGCTGTCAACCACCTGATCCAGGCCGGGAAGCTCGACGGCGTCAAGGGCTTCGTCTTCGGCACGGACGTGAACCTCAAGGACCAGACGATTCCCGACGAGCCCCAGTCGAACCTCTCGATCG
The DNA here is from genome assembly GCA_963721645.1 of uncultured bacterium. GTDB lineage: Bacteria > Actinomycetota > Thermoleophilia > Solirubrobacterales > 70-9 > JALZKA01. The sequence goes on from CAVRJK010000002.1 coordinate 353,240, forward strand.
AGGAGATGCTCGACGAGCTGATCGGTCCGCTGGGCATCCCGGCGATCGCAAACGTGCCGGTCGGCCACGGGAAGCACATGGCCACGATGCCGCTGGGCGCAGAGGTGCGCGTCGACGCCGACGCAAAGACCCTCGAGATCCTCGAGGCCGGGGTTTCCTAAATGGGGTCAGGCACCTCTCATGAAAGGGGTCAGGCACCTCTCATGAACACCACGAACGGAGGGACGATGAAGAGGTACGCGAGGGTCCCGCTGGCCATGGCGGTCCTGTTTGCTGCCGCCGCCCTGGCCATGCTCCCCGGCCTTGGGCAGGCGCAGGACGACGCCGGCACGGATGTGCTTCGAATCGGCTGGGGCCAGGACCCGCAGACGCTCAACCCGTTCTACGGCCAGGACGAGGAGAGTTTCAACGTCTGGTCGATGACCTGGGATCTCCTCGTCAACTTCGGTGCCGACGACCTGTCCACGGCGCCCGGGATTGCGACCGACTGGAAGGTCTCCGAGGATCAGCTGTCGGTCGAGTTCGAACTCGACCCAGACCGTGTTTGGTCAGACGGCGAATCGATCACCTCCGAGGACGTCAAGTGGAGCCTCGAGAACCTGGGCTCCGAGGGCGACATCTTCGCCGGCTACACCGACGGCATCACGAAGATCGAGACCCCCGACGACTACACCGTGATTCTCGAGACCAAGAAGCCGGACGCGCGTCTTTTGGGCGGGCTCTTTCTCTACATCCTTCCCGAGCACGTCTGGGGGAAGGTCGATCTCGACGAACTGACGCGCACCTACCAGCCGAAGCTGCCGATGGTGGGCTCCGGCCCGTACATCGTCACCGAGTTCGAGCGCGGTCGCATCATCACGATGGAGCGGAACCCCGAGTGGCAGGGCTCAGAGCCCGCCTTCGACGAGATCCAATACGTCAAGTACGGAAGTCAGGACGCGGTCGAGCGCGCTCTTACCCTGGGCGAGCTCGACATGGTCGTCGAGGTCGAGGAATCCACCTTCGGGCGGATCGCCGAGAACGACGACATCGAAACTCTCTCGAGTCCGAATCCCAGCTACACGCAGCTCGCGTTCAACCTCTGCCCCGAGGAACTCTGCCCGGATGCCGTGTTCAATCCAGCCGTCCAGGAACTCGAGGTGCGCCAGGCGATCGCCTACGCGGTCGACCGCGAGCGCATCAACGAAATCGCGGCCAAGGGGACCGCGTTCGTCGCCAACGGGATCCTGCCTTCGTACTACAAGCAGTTCTACACCGAGCCCGAGCAGACCTACCCCTTCGACCCTGAGCTCGCCAACCAGATCCTGGACGACGCCGGCTGGGTCGACAACGGTGAGGACCCGCGCACCAAGGACGGAATGACCCTCTCCTTCGACCTCTTCGTCCGCTCGGAGTCGAACTACAACGTGCAGGCGGCGCGGCTGGTCGCCGAGATGGCTGACGAGATCGGCGTCGAGTTCAAGGTGCAGGCGGTGAGCGTGGACAAGCTCTACGACCTCACGGTCCGGAAGATCGACGGCAAGCCGGCGCCCGAGTTCGACTCGTTCATCTGGGGCTGGGGCGGGGACCCGTACGACCCGGGCTACCTGCTGAATCTCCTCACAACGAAGGAGATCGGGAGCCTCTCCGATGCCTTCTACTCGAACCCCGAGTACGACGCCCTCTACACCCAGCAGTCTCAGACGTTCGATGTCGAAGAGCGCAAGGAGATCATCGCCGAGATGATCGAAATCACGCAGGAGGACGTCGCATACCTGGTGCTCACCTGGGATCCCAACCTGCAGGCGTATCGAACGGACACCCTTGCGAACGTCGAACCGACCTGTCCGGCCGAGACCGGCGACCTCATCTGCGAGCAGACCTCGTATGAGCCCCTGCTCTCGATCGAGCCCGCCGAGGCCGGCGCCGGGGGCGACGACGGCGGGCGCGGAGGCGCGTTCCTTGCGCTGGTCGGAATGGCTGTTGCCAGCTTCATCGCCTACTTCGTCGGGCTGAAGAGGGGTCGCCGCGAAGCCGAGCCGCTGGAGCTCGAGGAGTGAACCGCCGCTGGCTCCTTGGCAAGGTCGGGGCTGCCGTCGTAACCCTGATCTTCGTCCTGATCTTCAACTTCTTTTTGTTCCGGGTGATGGGCGACCCGACCACGCAGCTCGCCCGCCTACCCAACTCCTCGCCGGAAGAGGTAGCGAAGCTCCGCGCCGACTACGGCATCGACAAGCCGATCACGGGCCAGTTCGTGGACTACGTCGGCGACACGGTGACGCTCGATTTCGGCATCTCGCAGCAATCACGCAGGTCCGTCCTGGACGAGATGATCGACGCGCTGCCGTGGACTCTCCTGTTGGTCGGGACAGGCACGATCCTCGCGACCCTGGCCGGCGCCTGGCTGGGCGTGTACGCCGCGACGCGCCGAGGCAAGAAGGGCGACAGCCGGTCTCTCAACTTCAGCCTGTTCACCTACTCGGCGCCGGAGTACTGGATCGGGATCCTCCTGATCCTCGTTTTCGCGGTCTGGATACCCGTCTTACCCGCCGGACAGCAGGTGACCCCGGGCATCGAGTTTTCGAGCTGGTGGGCCGAGGCACTCGACGTTGCCGAGCACCTGATCCTGCCGGCAACAGCGATGACCCTGATGCTCCTGGGGCAGTACTTCCTGATCATGCGCTCGTCGATGGTCGACGTCCTCACCGAGGACTTCGTCACCGTCAAGCGCGCCACCGGCTTGCCCTGGCATCGCGTCGTCAGGGGACACGCTGTCCCGAACGCGCTCCTGCCCCTGGTCACGCTCTCGGCGATCCAGTTCGGCGCGGTCGCGGGCGGCGCGATCACGATCGAGACGATCTTCAGCTGGCCGGGGCTCGGCCTCCTGTCGTTCGACGCGATCGAAGACAAGGACTTCCCGATGCTTCAAGGGACGTTTCTCCTCTTCTCGGTCGGAGTGATCCTGGCCAACCTGATCGCCGATTGCCTCTACTTCGTCCTCGACCCACGGGTGCAGGCAAGGTGACCGACGCGAGCGTCAAAGAACTGCTCCTGGGGACCGGCCGCGGCCGGTTTGGCCTGGGCGTCCTAGGCCTGTTCGTTTTCCTGGCCATCTTCGGTGACATGCTCGCGCCGTACGACCCCCTCGCCTCGAGCCTCGAGGTCCTCCAGCCTCCCTCCTGGGATCACATCATGGGTACGACCGAGAGCGGGGCTGACGTGTTCTCTCAGATCCTCGTCGGGGCGCGCGTCTCGATGGTCGTCGGCTTTGCAGCTGCCCTGATCTCGGCCGTCCTGGGGTCCACGGTCGGTCTCGTATCCGGGTACTTCGGCGGCTGGACGGACAGGATCCTCGACGCGGTGGAGAACTGGTTTTTGGTCATCCCGACACTGCCGCTCATGATCGTCCTGGCCCGGCTTCTCGACCCCTCGCTGACTGTGCTGATCGCAGTGATCGGCCTCACATCGTGGGCGGGCACCGGGCGGATCGTGCGAGCCCAGGTCCTGACCCTCCGTGAGCGCCCTTTCGTCGAGCGCGCCAAGGCTCTCGGCGCATCAGACCGCTACATCCTGAAGACCCACATCCTGCCGAACACGCTGCCGCTGATCTTCGCCAACACCGTGCTCATCGTCGCCGTGGCGATCCTCTCAGAGGCAGCCCTTGCGTTCCTGGGCCTCGGCGATCCAAATCGCATCTCATGGGGATCGATGCTCGAGAACGCGTTCAGCGCGAACGCCCCGAGCGCCGAGGCGTGGTGGTACGTCATCCCGCCGGGCCTCGCCATCACGATGCTCGTGCTGGCAATCGCGATGCTCGGCTACCTCTTCGAGGAGTACATCAACCCCCGTCTTCGAGAGCAGCACGCTCCATGAGCCTCCCGCTCCTCGAGGTTTCCGATCTGCGAGTCACAGCCGGTGACGGCACGGCGATTGTCGATGGAGTCGGCTTCGAACTCCGGGCAGGCGAGGCGCTTGGGCTCGCCGGCGAGTCGGGCTGCGGAAAGACGACAACGGCGCTTTCGGTCATGCGCCTTCTTCCTCCCTCGTTGACGCAGACCGGCACGATCACGCTGCGACCGGAGAGCGTTTCGAAGCAGATCAACGTGGGACGTCGGACCGAGCGGGGGATGCAGGTGGTGCGTTGGCGGCACGTGTCGCTGGTGTTCCAGGGCGCGATGAACTCGCTCGACCCCGTGCAGCGCGTGAGCGATCAGATCGCGGAGGCAATCAACCTGCACGACAAGACTGCCGGCAAGGGCGAAGTCGCGGAGCGGATCGACGATCTCATGTCCACGGTGGGGCTTACGGCCAGTACCGCGAGGCGCTACCCCCATCAGCTCTCGGGCGGGCAGCGCCAACGGGCGATGACCGCACTTGCGCTTGCCTGCGGCCCACCCCTGGTGATCGCCGACGAGCCGACCACGGCCCTCGACGTGGTTATGCAGGCCCAGGTTCTTCAATTGCTCGAGCGGTTGCGCGAACGGCTCGGCCTGGCGCTGATCCTGATCTCACACGACCTTGGGGTGCTCGCCGAGACGTGCGACCGCGTCGCGATCATGAACGAGGGCAAGATCGTCGAGATCGGAGAGGCCGGCCAGATCTTCGGCCAGCCCGAGCACGACTACACGAAGAAGCTCCTGTCGGTCCTTCCCGTGATCGGTGGCGAGCGCCGTGCGGGTGCATCCCGTTCGGCAAACGATGCCGAGACGCCGCTGATCGAGGTTCGCGACCTCTCGGTGCAGTTCGCGACACGCGCGGGCGCGGCGCGGGCGGTGGACGGTGTTTCGCTGGATTGGAAGCGGGGCGAGATCCTCGGCGTGGTGGGGGAGTCGGGCTGCGGGAAATCGACGACCGCCAGGGCGGTGCTTGATCTGGTCGAGCACGAAGGCGAGATACTTCTCGAGGGGAAGGCGGCGAGCGGTCGCGGGGAGATGCGGGACCTTCGCCGGCGGATCCAGATGATCTTCCAGGATCCTTACCAGACGCTCAACCCCCGTCAGCGTGTCAGGACTCTCGTCGCGGAGCCGCTCGTGGTCATGGGGATCGACCGCTCCGAGCATGAGGCGCGGGTCGCCAAGGCTCTGAACGAAGTGGGGCTCGACCCTGAGCGTTTCTGTGAGCGCTACCCACATCAGCTCTCGGGCGGGCAGCGCCAGCGCGTCGCGATCGCTGCTGCGCTCGTCCTCGAACCGGACGGCCTGATCTGCGACGAGCCGGTCTCGATGCTCGACACCTCCGTACGGGCTCAGATCCTGGACGTCCTCTGCGGGCTTCGCGAGAGCAGGGAGCTCGCTCTGTTGTTCATTACGCATGACCTGAGCCTCGCGTGGTCCCTGTGCGACAGGCTTGCCGTCATGTACCTGGGACGGGTGGTTGAGAGCGGCTCCGCGACAGATGTGATCGAAAGGCCACAACATCCCTACACGCGGGCGCTTGTGGACGCCATCCCCGTCCCGGTGCCGGGAGGCGGAGGCGCGCGCGAGCTCCTTTCGGGCGAGCTGCCCGACCCGACGGCGGTGCCGGCCGGTTGCCGCTTCCACCCGCGCTGCCCCAGGCGGTTCGGCCCCTGCGACTCTGTGGACCCAGGCCTACTTCCGGCAGGGGCGAGCGGACAGCTCTCTGCCTGTCTCCTTCATGATCCGGCTCATGCCGGAGCTGCGACACGAAGTGCCTGAGCGCTGGCGCGAGATCGCGGGGCCCGTGGGGCACCTGCCGACCGGCGAGCTGAATGCGATCACGGACGTACCCGGGGTCCGGGTCGGTCACTCCCAGGCTCAAAGCGGAGAGCGAACGGGAGTTACGGTCGTCGAGCCGCCTGCGGTGCCCGCACGCGCCGCCACGGCGGTCGTCAACGGCACCGGCGAGCTGACTTCAAAGCTCCAGATCGATGAGACGGGCTTGATGGACACGCCCGTCTATCTGTGCGGGACGCACGCCTTGGGCACGGTCTATCAAGCGGCGATCATGGCGTCGGGCCACGGTCCGCAGGACGTCGTGATCCCGGTGGTGGGGGAGACCGACGATGGCGACCTCGCCGACTCGCGGACGGTGGTTGCGGGAGACGTCGACGCGGCGATCGCCGCCCTCGGCACCGACGTAGCCGAGGGAACGGCCGGGGGTGGCACCGGGATGCAGCTCTTCGACTTCGCGGGCGGCATCGGCACCTCGTCGCGACGCGTGGGGGAGTGGTACGTCGGCGTTCTGCTGCAGTGCAACTTCGGCGAGCGCGAATACCTGGACCTACTCGGGCATACGCTCGACCCGGCGGTCCGGCCCTCTGCAAACGACGGCTCGTGCATCGCGGTCTGCGCAACTGATGCTCCCCTGTCGGCGCAACAACTGAGGCGCCTGGCGCTGCGCCCGCTCCTCGGCTTGGCTCGCGCAGGCTCCTACGGCTCCGAGGGCTCGGGTGAGATCGGCCTTGCCTTCTCCACCGCCGACGAAGGGAACCTGGAGAACGACCAGCTCAACCCGATCTTTGCCGCGGCCTTCGAGGCTGCCCATGAGTCGGTCATGAATTGCCTGGTTGCCGCCGAACCGGCGGAGCGCCTGGACGGCACGATGCAGGACGCTTTCCCCATCGAGCTGGCCCGAGAGCTGGCTTCCGCACAAACCTCTCCCTAGCCCCGCGTCAAACTTCCGGCAATGGACGGCCGTGCCGCAACCGCCCGCCGCATCGCCGGCTGGGCCGTAGGGATCCTCGCCGCAACCGCGCTTGCGGCGGCGGCGATGGTCGTCGGCTGGCGGATCGCGGGCCCAACTGTCTCGGATACCGAGCTGGGGCAGGTCGAGTTCGAGGTGCGCGCGGATCAGTTCGGTGAGGTCAACGCTTATGTGCCGATCGCCGACTGGGGCATCCGCGCAAACGCGTTCGACGCCCCGTTCCAACTCGACCTCGAGATCCGTTCGCTCGACAGAAAGGGTGCGCTGGAGGCGGCCGGCGGCGAACGCACGGCAATCGACGACACGCGTGAGGATCTCGAGAGCGCAGCGCGGCGGGCGGTAATCCGCGGCTTCGCGTTCGCGCTCGGAACGACACTCATCGTTTCGCTGGTCCTGTGGCTTCTGCGCGCACGTTGGCGCCGCCTGGGTCTCGCAGCGGCGTGGGTTGCAGGGGTCGGAGTCGCGGGCACCGCGGCGAGCCTCTTCCTCGCGGTCTCGACCTTCGATGCGCGAGCCTTCAGTTCTCCCTCCTACTACGGGCGAGGCCCCGAGCTTGCCCAGCTGCTCGCATTCTTCGAGCGCCAGCAGGACAACGATCGCTACACGGCAACCTTCGACAACGCCCTCACCAACTTCAGCGCATACCTAGCCGACTCGCCACGTGTCGGTGAGGGCTCGGGCCGCGCGATCTACTTCAGCTCGGACCTTCACTCCAACCTCCCGGTCCTGTCATCGCTCCCCAACTTCGTCGGCGAAGAGCCATTCATCCTGGCTGGGGATTTCGGAACCTCGGGGACCGAGGCTGAGGCCGCGACAATCAGTCCCCGCATCGCAGCGCTGGCCGACGAGGTCGTTGCTGTATCGGGCAACCACGACTCCTCGATCCTGATGGAGGCGCTCGCAGGAGACGGAGTTCACGTCCTCGGTACGGGCGGCGAGTTGAACGAGGAAGGCGTCTACGAGGACAAGGGATTCCTCGAGGTCGAGGGCCTCACTATCGCCGGCTTCACGGACCCGCTCGAGTGGCAGGGCGACGACCCCGGCTCGTCGGAGCGGATCTATTCATTTCCCGAGCTGGATGACGGCGACGAGCAGCTCGCCGCCGCGAAGGAGGACGTCGTCGCATGGTTCGGCGGTCTCGAGTCCGAGCCCGACATGGCGCTGGTCCACCAAAACTCGCTGGCGCAGCATCTCGCGGCAAAGCTCACCGCTGACGGCTACTCCCAGCCGCTCACGATCGTCACCGGGCACAACCACTTCCAGCAGATCGACCGCTACGCCGGCGGCGCCATCAATGTCGTGAACGCCGGAACACTGGGCGCCGGAGGCCCACTCCGCGTCGGCCAGGAGTCGGCCGGCTTGGGCGAACTCCACTTCGCCGACGACGACGCGGCCCTGCAATCAGTGGACCTGATCCAGATCGAACCGCTCTCGGGTCAGGCCCAGGCCGAGCGCGTGGTGCTCGACATCGTGTGCCCGCCTGCCGAGTCTCAAGACGAGCCCTGCCACTACGAGCCGGGGTGACCATCAGGGGCGCAGGCTTCGCTGGGCGCGAACAGGCATGCCCGTAACAATTACGCTGCCGATGTGCCCGCGCTCGCCGATCTCGACCTTCCGTTTTTGGACTGGACGGACGAGAACCTTCGCGGCGACGAGTTTCACGAGCGGATGGAGGCCCTGGCCGCGGACAGCTGGCTGGCGGGCTCCGAGCCCGGCTGGACCTTCGTCCTCGACCGCGAGGCGGCGAGCTTCTTCCTGCGCTCGAAGCAGGTCGTCTTCCCGTCTGCGGTCGTCGCGGCTGCCTTTGGGATCACGGAGGGCCCGCTCGCTGAAGCGATCCGCAAGAACATCATCTCCATCGAGGGTGCCGACCACGGCCGGCTTCGCAACCTGGTCAACCCGTCGTTCACGCCTCGCGCAGCCGATCGGTGGCGCGAGATCATGCGCGACCACCTCGCCGAGATCTTCAACTCGCTCGAGGGCGGGGGCGAGGTCGAGTTCGTCGATGCCGTCGCCAAGCGATACCCGTCGCAGCTAATCGCTTCGGTCGTCGGCGCCCCGGTCGAGGACGCTCCGCGCCTTCACAACTGGGCGACCTGGTTCCAGCGTCAGTTCGACCCCGCCGCGATCATCGCGAGCCGCAACGAAATCGAGTCCGCGATAGTCGAGTTCACCGCGTATGCGACTGAGCTGATCGAAGCGCGCCGCGGGGACCCTGGGGACGACCTGATCTCAACGCTCCTCAACGCCACGCACGAGGGTGATCGCCTGTCCGACGACGAGTGTCTCAACTTGATCATGAACGTCCTTGCCGGCGGGGTCGACACCACGCAGGCGCAACTCGCTCAGGGCATCCGGCTCTTTGCGCGCTACCCCGAGCAGTGGGAGCTCGTCCGTTCAGATCCCACTCTGGTCCCGCGTGCGGTGGAGGAGCTGCTTCGCTTTGAGCCGATCACACCTTTCACAGCTCGGATGACCACCGAGGAAGTCTCCTACCGCGATGTAACGGTGCCCGCCGACACGGTGCTGATGATCTCGACCTTTGCGGCGAACCGCGACGCCGCGGCGTACGCCGAGCCGTTCTCCTTCGACGTCGCGCCCGATCGCGGGAAGTCCAAGCCGATGACGTTCGGCGCGGGAATCCACAACTGCCTGGGCGCGAGCCTTGCGCGGGCCGAGCTCCAGGAGGCGCTTTGGTTCCTGGCTCCGCGGATGCCCAATCTGAGGCTCGCGGGCGAGCCGGTGTACGAGTCCGTCGCCGGCGTCTATGGGCTCGAAGAGCTTGCGATCAGGTTCGGTTAGAGGTTCGTCTGCTGAACCGTGGGACTCGGGTGGACGCTGACTACCCGCAGCTCGTCGTCGCCGACACACTTGAACCCGTGAACCGTCTCTGGGGGGACGACCACGACATGGCCGGCCGAAGTTTCCAGCTCCTCGTCACCGACACTGAAACGCGCGGAACCGGCCTCGACGACAAAGGCTTCGGCGTACGGGTGGCAGTGGAGGTCGGGACCCTCGCCATTCTCGTACCGGGTGACGAAGATTGATACCGGGATGTCGTCTCGGCCCTCGAACAGGGCAGCCGTTTGGCTCACCCTCAGATCCTCGATCGGCACGACCTTTGCCATCGCCGCGAGTCTTCCATACTGACTGGGACTTTGGCGCGGCGGATTCGAAGCGGCGGCCCTTGAGGCTCTAGAGCCGGACCGGCAGCGAGGTCAGCTGGCTCGAGAAGGGCGAGACTGCGGAGCGCGGCTTTCCGGCCAGCTCCATCGCGGGCCACCGCAAGAGGGTTTCCTCGAACAGGATCCGGAGCTCCAGCCTGGCGAGTGCGGTGCCGAGGCAGAAGTGCCGCCCGCCCGCACCGAAAGCCTGATGCTCCGTGGTCCGCGTGATGTCGAAGCGGTCGGGATCCTCATAGCGATCCTCGTCGCGGTTTGACGAGGCGTACCACATGACGACCTTGTCGCCTTCCGCGATGCGCTGCCCAGCGAGCTCGGTGTCGGCGGTCGCCGTGCGGCGGAAGTGGTTGAACGCCGGGAACATCCGCAGCGATTCTTCGACCAGGCTCGGGATCATTCCCGGGTCGTCCAGAACGAGCCGGCGCTGATCGGGGTGCTCGAGGAGGGCCTGCATGCCGGAGCAGTAGGTCGCCTTCGTCGAGTCATTCCCCGCCGCCATCAAGAGGAAGAAGCCCATGACGATCTCATGCTCGGCTAGACCTTGGCCGTCGTATTCGGCGTGGACCAACACGCTCGTGAGGTCGTCTGTCGGGTTCTTGCGCCGCGCCTCGATCAGGACCTGGCAGCGCTCAAAGATTTCCGGCAGATCCCGTTCCATGATCTCGTCGGTGCCACCGGGATTGACTTCCTCGTCGCCGGCAGCGATCACCGAGTTCATGAGCCTGGCCCAGATCGCGTCGTCCGCTTCGTCGATGCCCATGAAGCTGCCGATCACGCGGGATACGACGGGCTGCGCCACCGACTCGACGAGGTTGGTCTCGGCAACGCCTTCGAGCCGGTCAAGTACCCGGCGGGTGATCTCCCTGATCTCACCCTCGTGTTCGGCGATCCGCTTCGGAGTGAAGCCGCGCTGGAAGAGGGCTTTCAGGCGATCGTGCTTGGGCGGGTCCATCGCGATGAACATCCCTCGCTGGATTTCGAGCGGCATGATCGAGTGGGTGAGCGCGGTGATGCCGCCGCGCTCGGACGAGTAGGTCTTCCAGTCCTTGGAGACGGTGTGGACGTCCTCGGCTTTGGTGACCGACCAGTAGCCGGCTTCCTCTGGCCACTCGGTGATCTTGTCCGTCCAATGGACCGGGCACTCGGCGCGGAGACGCTTGAAGAGCTCGTGCGGCGGGCCGTCCTCCCAGCTCCCTTCTGAGACCCGCACCTCGTGGATTGGGCAGGAGAGCATCGGATCCGCCCCCTCGGTTTCCGCTTGCTTGAGACCTCTGGCTTCCACGGAGCGGAATCCTCTCAGTTTTTCTTGTGACCCGTCAGCGGCAGTAGGCGATTGCGCGGAAGTCCATCTTGGAGCCCTGGTTTCCGATCGCGATCGCCTCGACGCCCTCGCCCTTTCCGTAAAGGGCGACCGGCATAGCGATCCCATCGAAGAAGTCGTAGGTGCCGGTGACCCCGCCAAACACGAGATCCTTGTTGTCCGGGCAGTTCGCCTTCGCCTTGGTCGGCTTGCCCTTCTTCAGCTCGACGGCGTGGCCTTCGTACTGCCCCGCCGGCTTCCCCTTCCCGCATACCGCGTAGGCGGTGAGGTTCAGGCCGTCGCCCGATACGTTCGTGATCTCGGCTTGGTACGACTGTCCGGAGCCACGCCCCAGGAAGTCGAGTGTGATGTGCGGGCCTTGCGTGTTGACGAAGTCGACCTCGAACCCGCCTCCGATCACGACCTTGCCTTCGGGGCACTCCGCCGCCACGCCGTCGGAGTCCTCGTCGGCAACGTTCGTCGAGCTTTTCACGACGGCAGGCCTCTTGCCTTCGAAGCAATACGCGTAAGAGGTCACCTTGGAGTTGAAGTCCCCGGGGGGCGAGCCGTTGTCGGCGTCGACGACGAACCGGTCGACGTCTTCGCCCTCCGGAACCAGACCGACGGTGTAGACACGTCCTTCGTTTGACTGAAGATGGCTGTCCACGGTCCCCTGGAAACCGCCCCACGCCGCATGAGTCTTCCCCGGGCACTTCGCGACGACTGATTTCTGCTCGTTGAACGCGATCGCCACCGTCTTTTTGGATTCCTTGAGTCCGGCCGCGAGCGCAACGGACACTCCGATGGCAACGGTCAACGCAGCGCTTCCAGCGATGCTCCAAGCCTTCATGGGTTCCCCTCCGTAGGTTCGGTCTATCCCATTCTGTCCGTTGTTTGCCGCCATGTCAAGAAGGCGGTGCCGATGTCGAAGTCACGGCCTGAACCCGTGTCCATCAGCGACCGGAGGCGGCGGCCGCGTCCGTGTCCATCGCCTACTGCGGCTGGTGGACTTCGGCCGCATAGCCGCCGATCAGGGAGTCGGCTATCGAGCTGCCTGCGCCGCCGCCACCGTCCGTCACCGAGTCGACGACGTCGCGCTTCTCGGCCAGGAGGGTCGCGATCCGTTCATCGATCGTTTCGTTTGCGAGCAGGTACCAGGCGGTGACACTTTCTGCCTGCCCAATGCGGTGAACGCGGTCTTCGGCCTGGTCGTGCTTGGCCGGCGTCCAGTCGAGCTCGAGGAAGGCGACGTTGGCTGCGGCAGTCAGCGTAAATCCGTGCGAGGCGACCTGGAGCGAGCAGACACAGAGTGGGGGGCCTTCCTCGTCCTGGAAGCGTCGGACGTTCGTCTCGCGCTCCTCCATCGAGTCGGCGCCGATGATGCGCGCGCAATCCGGGAAGCGGTCGATCACGGCCGCCTGGATCTCCCGGTGGTGAGCGAAGACAACAAGCCGCTCGCCCGACTCCGAGAAGTCCTCGATCCATGACAACGCCGACTCGAGCTTGCCGCGTGCCGCAAGCCGGCGAAGGGCCGACATCTTCACAAGCGCCTCGGCTCGGGCGTCCGGCGCGAGGTGGCCTTCGTCGCTTGCCCCGGCCTGCTCGGAGAGCCAGCGGATGAAGTCCCGCTCGGCGCGCTTGTACTCGGCGGTATTCGTGGTCGGGACGGGCACCACGGCCCGCCGTTTTGCCGGCAGCTGAGTCAAGACATCAGCCTTTCGCCGCCTCAAAAAACACGAGCTCCGAAGGCGCGAGTGGAGCTTTCGGCGCGAGCCCGGGGTCGCGTAGCCCCGCCTGAAGCTCGCCATCGTTCCGTACTCACCGAGGCGGTCGAGGGCGCGAAGCTGCGGTGCGAGCTCGGCAGGCCGGTTCACGACCGGAGTCCCGGTGAGCGCGAGCCGGAGCGCGTCGGGCCCAAGGCTCTCGGACAGCTCGAGCACGGCTTTGGTGCGGACTGCGGACGGGTTCTTCACATAGTGCGACTCGTCGAGAATCAATGCCCTGGGCGAGATCGCGCTCAGGGCATCGAGATGGGCAGCCGCGATCTCGTAGTTCAAGACGACGATGTCGGCGCCATCGAGCTCCTGACTCGTGCGCCCGGCCAAGGCCCGCGCCTCGCGGCCGGGGAGCCAGGTCTTGATCTCGCGGAGCCAGTTCAGCTTGAGCGACGCCGGACACACGACCACCGCCGGATAGGCGAGGTCCGCCTGCACCGTGGCGAGCGCCTGGATCGTCTTGCCAAGGCCTTGCTCGTCGGCGAGGAAGACCCGGCGCCGCTCGAGCGCGTAGACGACACCCGCGCGCTGGAACGGCATGAGCTCGCCCCCGAGCCCCTCGATCTCGATCTCGGCGTCGTGAGCCTGTGACATGGCGAGCAGGCGTTGAGCGTCGCCGTCCTCCACCACGACCCCTTCGATGAGGGCCTTGGCGGCGAGGGTCAACGAGACACGGTGCTTGCGAATGAATCGGGCAAGCACGTCGGGTGGCCATGCCGACGCCGGAAGGTCGCCTCCCCGGCGTCCCGCCTTTCGCAGGAGCGCGCTCTCCTGCGCCAGGAAGTCGGTTTCGACCCGCTCGTCCCAGATCGGTTCGATCACGTATCTGGGACCGTCGACTTCCTGGATGACGTCCAACTCCGCCGGTGGAAGGATGGTCGCTTCGGGATTCTCCGCGAGCCAGCCGGCCGCGTTCTCGGCGGCTGACGAAAAGGACACCTCGGACTCGCGTCGCGTCGAGTGTTCGAGCGCGCGGAGGTTGGCGGGTTCGAGTGGCGCCAGGATGCGGCGGGCATGGTGGACGACGGCCGTGAGCGATTCTGCGAGGGAGGCTGGCGGCTCGCCCCACGTGGTGCCGATGACCAGGCGTGGCGCCTTTCCCAGCGTGTCCACCTCCACATGGGCGATCCACCGGGGCGCCTCGCGCAGCCACGCTTGCGCGGCGTCGTCAAGCGTGAGTTCCGTCGCCGAGTCCAAGAGCTCGCGAACCGCCCGGGCAGCCTGCGGACTCGGCGGAAGGATCCAGCGGCCGCTTCCGCGGCCGAGAGCTCGCACCCCGGGAATAGCTGCGATGCTCGAAGCCATCGACCCGTCCGCGTCAGCGCTCAAGAGTACGTCGGCGCCGGCGGACGGGATCGAGATGTGGTGTGCGGGTGCCACGGGGTCTGAAGGTGGGAGAGCCACCCGCGACCCGGGCCCCTCGAGTGCGTCGCGTAGAGCCAGTTCGCACGCCGGGCTCAACCTCAGCCGGTTGGCCGCGACGATGCTCGACACCGTGCTTGCCGTCCAGGGTGTCAACGGGACCTCCAGACGGCCGACGTCGGCAATCTCCCGGGTGCCCGGCACCGCTTTGAGCTCTATGGCCCACAGGTAGGGCCAGTCGTCGAGGAGGCTCAGCTTGGGGTCCGACGGCACGCCGACCATCTCGATCACCGGATCGTCCCCTCTTTCTGCCGCGAGTTGGGCCAGCGCCGACCGTGACGTGTCGGTGAGGTCCAGTCCAAAGGAGTCGGCGATCAGCTCGAGCGTCGCGGCGCGATCGGGGCCGATGCGGATAGCCCAGGCGAAGCCCGCGAACGGCACGCCGGGCACGGATCGGAGGGCCTCCGCCAAGCGGGGCTCGGGCGCGACGCGCAGGAGCGCGACGCCGTCGGCTACGACGAGCTCGTTCGTCTCAGGCGAGTCGGCAACGCTGGGGGAATCTGACGCGGACAAGCCACGGAAGATCGCGTTCGCGCCGGACGCCCCCCGCGATCCGCATGACGCCTCGGGCTAGGCCGCAGCCGTCGCCCGTTCCGGTTCGAGCGCCAGTTCGAGCACCTCGGCGATCGTCATGACCGGATGGAAGGTCATCTCCTCGCGGACTTCCTCCGGCACGTCGTCCAGGTCGCCGCGGTTTCTTTCCGGGATGATCACATCCGTCAGGCCCGCGGCATGAGCCGCAAGCACCTTCTGCTTGAGCCCGCCGATGGGGAGGACCCGACCCTGGAGGGTGACCTCGCCGGTCATTCCGACCGTGTGCTTGACCGGGCGGCCCGAGAGGAGAGAGGCGAGCGCGGTCGTCATTGTGATGCCGGCGCTTGGCCCGTCTTTCGGGATGGCCCCCGCTGGAACGTGGATGTGGAACTCGCGCTTGTCGAACGCCTCGCCGTCGAACCCCAGCTCCTCGGCGTGCCCGCGCACATATGAGAGCGCGATCCGCGCCGACTCCTTCATCACGTCGCCGAGCTGGCCGGTGAGGACGAAGTCGTCCTTGCCGGGCATCGAGGTCGTCTCGATGAACAGCACGTCGCCGCCGGCGCCGGTCACCGACAGGCCGGTTGCGACGCCCGGAACGGCCGTGCGCTCGGCCGACTCCTGGAAGAAGCGCTGGCGACCGAGAGCGTCCCGGACCGCCTCGCGGTCGATGGTGATCGCTGCGCCTTGGTTGTCAGCGTTAGCGTTTTGTGAGGGGTCTGACCCCTCGGCTGATGCGACGCGGGTGGCGGCCTTGCGGAGCAGCTTGCCGAGTTCGCGCTCGAGGCCGCGAACTCCGGCCTCGCGGGTGTACTCGGTGACGATCTCGCGGAGGAGGTCGTCCGAGATTTCGATCTCGTCGTCGCGCAGGCCGTTCTTCTTCAGCTGCCTGGGCCACAGGTAGCCGCGCGCAATCTCGACCTTTTCGTCCGTCGTGTAGCCGTCGAAGCTCACGACCTCCATGCGGTCGAGCAGCGGCCCCGGGATCGTGTCGGCCTGGTTGGCCGTCGCGATGAAGAGAACCTGCGAGAGGTCGAGCTCCACATCGAGATAATGATCGCGAAACGAGTGATTCTGTGCCGGGTCCAAGACCTCGAGAAGTGCGGCCGAGGGGTCGCCGCGCCAGTCGGCGCCGACCTTGTCGACCTCGTCGAGAAGGATCACGGGATTCATCGTCTTCGCATCGCGGAGCGCGCGGACCAAGCGCCCGGGCATCGCGCCGATATAGGTGCGCCTGTGGCCGCGGATCTCCGCTTCGTCGCGGACGCCGCCCAGCGACATACGTACGAACTCGCGACCGGTGGCCCGCGCGATCGATTCGCCGATCGACGTCTTTCCGGTGCCGGGCGGGCCGATCAGGGTGAGGATTGCGCCCGCGCCACGGCCTTCGTCCGAGATGCCGCGCTCCTTGCGGAGCTTGCGCACGGCGATGTACTCGGTGATGCGCTCCTTGACGTCGTCGAGCCCGGCGTGGTCGGCGTCGAGCACCTCACGGGCGCCCACGGGGTCGAGCATCTCGTCGGTGGCTTCCGACCACGGCACCGAGATCAGCCAGTCGAGATACGTGCGGATCATCGATGACTCGCCCGAGCCTTCGCCGGCCCGCTCGAGACGGCCGAGCTCGCGCTCGGCTTGTTCGCGGGCCTCATCGGGCATGCCCGATTCCTCGATCTTGGTCCGGTACTCCTCGATGAATGAGCCGTCGTCTTCGCCCAGCTCCTTGCGGATGGAGTCCATCTGCTTTCGCAGGAAGTACTCGCGTTGCTGGTTCTCTGCGCCCTCGGTGACGTCTTCGTGGATGCGCTTTCGGATCTGCAGCTCGGCCAAGCGGTCGCGTTGTAGCTCTACGGCCATGCGCAGTCGCTCGGGGACATCGATGGTCTCGAGGACCCGGACCTTTTCCTGTGTCGAGACGTCGGGCGAGTAGCCGACCGTGTCGGCAAGCGGTCCCGCACCGTCGATGGAGCGCAGGAAGGCGCGGATGCGGTCGTCGGCGCCGCGAAGCTCGAGGATCTCCTCGACGACGGCGCGATACTCGCGCTCGAGTACACGTATGTCCTCGGACGTTTCGTCGTCGGGGTCGGGGTGGGGGGTGACCTCGACCATGAGGGTTCCGTCCGGGTCGGTGACGGCGGTACCGCCGACCCCGCGATGGAGGCCGACCAGGTTGAGAGCACGCCCGCCCGGGATGCGGGCACGCTCGGCCACCTCGGCGATAGTGCCGACCGAGGCGAACTCCTCGTCGTGGCGGGCGACCACAAACACGCGGCCGTCCGAAGGCCCGTCGGCGATGACCGTGGCGGTCATGCCCGGGAAGAGGACCGAGTCGTCAAGGGGTATGAGGGGAAGTCTTTCCATGGTCGAGCGCTCCAATCGTTATGAACACCAACGATTATAGAACGTCATGATTTGTCGTTAGACTCATATGTCATGAGCGCGACTGACACCACGCGGCAGGGTTCGGCAGCCGAATCAGGCTGCGGTCTCCTTTTCGCCAGGATCGCGCGGATGTCCGGCCAAGGGCTCGGACACTCGCTGGATGCCTTGAAGATGACCGGGCACGAGTTCGCGATTCTCCACCGTCTCGAGCAGGGTGGCTCGGCACACGGACGCGAGATCAGCCGGGCTCTGCGACTTCACCCGTCCAATCTCGTCGCGCTGCTCGACCAGCTCGAGCTTGACGGACTGATCATTCGCGCGCGTGATCCGCGAGACCGCCGGCGCCAGCTGATCAAGCTGACTTCAGCCGGGACCAAGCGGCTCCGCCACGCCGAGGCCGCGGTTGCCGAGGCTGAACGCGAGCTTCTTGCGCCGCTCTCGGCTGACGAGCGTCAACAGCTTCACCTGTATCTGGAACGCATCGCCGAGCACGGCTGCCGCCAGAGCGGCGATTGGTGTTCCTAGGCGGATCGACCTGTCGCTTGGGATGGCAGTTCCACCGAAGCCTCTTCACGGAGGCGTCGGCCGGGCCGCAGTGGAGTGCCTGCGACGGCGCAGTTGGGATCGGTTGCGGCGCGGTCGCATGAGTGGTCGGCGTCGTCTTCTCGCTCAAGCACCTCGGAGTCGATGGTGAAGAACGCCATCAGGCCGCCGGCCAAAGACAGGCCGGCGGTCACGACCATCGCGATCTTGAACCCGTCGGCCATCGCGTCGGGGTCGTAGAAGGCGTCGCCGGACAGACCGGCAATCAGTGGCAACACGGCTACCGCGATCAGGCCTGCGACGCGAGCGACGGCGTTGTTGATTCCTGATGCGACGCCCGCATGACGGTTGTCGGCGGCGGCGAGCACCGTGGCAGTAACCGGAGCCACGACGAGGGCAAGGCCCGCCCCGTAGACCATCACGGCGGGAAAGACGGTGGACAAGTAGGTGTCGCCGGGGTCGATCCGCAGCATCAGCAGCATCCCGGCTGCGATCCCGATCGGGCCGATCGTCAGAGGCAGTCTTGGGCCGATCCTGGTCGCGAGCGCACCGGCGCGCGACGAGAAGAAGAGGAGGATCACCGTCACCGGGAGCGCAGCCGATCCTGCCGCAATCGCCGAGTACCCCATTGTGATCTGAAGGAACGCGACAAGCAAGAAGAAGACTCCGCTCAGAGCCGCGTAGACGCAGAAGGTGACCAGGTTGGCCGCCGTGAACTGCCTTGACGAGAAGATCGAGAGCGGCATCATCGGGTTGGCGCTGCGGCTCTCGGTGACCACGAACGCGGCAAGGAGCGCGGCGCCGCAAAGAGCAGGCACTGCGATGGTCGCGGCGGGTCTCCCCTCGGACGCGCTGATGAGCGCAAACGTCGACATCGCCAGACCCGCGGCAGCCAGGACAGCGCCAGGAATGTCGAGCCGCCCTGTGGCGGTGGGGTCTCGCGTCTCAGGAACATGGCGGTTGGACATGAAGACGACGAACGCGCCGAGCGGGAGATTGATCAGGAAGATCCACCGCCACGAAACAGCGTCCACGAGGTAGCCGCCGAGGAGCGGCCCGAGCGCAGCCGCGATCCCGCCGAGGCCGGACCAGGCGCCGATCGCACGTGCCCGGTCATCGGGGTGAAAGGTCGCCTCGATAATCGCGAGGCTGCCGGGCGTGAGGAGCGCGCCGCCTACGCCCTGAAGGACGCGCGCGGCGATCAGGAACTCCGACGAGGGCGCGAGCGCGCAAAGCGCCGACGCCAGCGTGAACCAGACGATCCCGACGTTGAAGATGAGCCGCCGGCCAATCCGGTCGCCCAGCGAGCCGCCCAGGAGGATGAAGGCCGAGAGCGTCAGCAGGTAGCCGTTGAGTATCCACTGGAGGTCGCCGGTGGTCGCCCCGAGGTCGCGGCCGATCTCTGGAATCGCGACGTTGACCACGGTTGCCTCCAGGAAGGCGATCCCCGACCCCAGGACGGTGATCGCCAGCACCCAGCGTCCCTTCGGCGTGCCGAACCGCACCAGTTCACTGCTCGCAGCCTCCACGCTTCAGATAGTAAAGCGAGGGGCCAGACCCCGGGTCAGACCCCGGCCGGGGGGCGACCGGCCGGAATCCCGCGCTGCGCGCGCGATTAGACGCCCAGGCCGCGGACCGAGGGGCCAGACCCGGGGCCAGACCCCTACGCGGTGGACGAGGGGCCAGACCCTTACGCGATGCTCATATTTGCCCCCGTGCCTTGCCCCGCGCCTTGCCCTGTGCCTTGCCGTCGCGGCCTCTCGACTCTTGCGGCTCGCTTGCGTTTGCGGCTTACTCGAGCGGGTCGATCGGCAGCGCGGTGAGGAAGCTCGCCGCGATGGGTGCGGCGACCTCGCCTCCCGAGGTTCCCTCTTCGACCAGGACGGCCACCGCTACATCGTCGCGCGCGGCGATGAACCAGGCGTGAGTCTTCGGTGGGTCGGCGGTGCCGAACTCTGCGGTGCCGGACTTGCCGATCGGCTCGCCGGGTACGGCGGCGAGCGCCGTTCCGGTCCCTGAGGTCACCACCGATCGCATCAGCGTTCGTAGCTCGGTGGCGTTCTGTGTGCCCAGCGGCTCACCCGTCTCCTCGGGGTCGTCGGCGGTCAGGCGTGGGCGATGCCACTCGCCGCTCTGGACCGCCGCCGCCACGCCCGCCATGACGAGTGGGCTGACGAGAATTCGACCCTGGCCGATCATGGCCGCGGCCTCCTCGACCTCGTCCTTGCCCCGGGGCACGTCACCGCCGAAGGCGTCCAGCTCGAGCTCAGGATCGATCCCGATGCCGAACTGTTCGGCCTTGTCGCGGAGGTCCGTCGGCTCGAGGTCGTCGGCGAGTGAGACGAACGCGGTGTTGCATGATTGCGCGAAGTCCGTCGAGAACGGGACCGCACCCGCGGCCGAGCCTTCGAAGTTGACGAAGTCCCGCCCGCCGATGTCGATCGACTCGGGGCAATCCACCGTTTCCGCGGTGTCGAGGCCAGTGTCGAGGAGCGCAGCGGTCGAGATCACCTTGAACGTGGAACCGGGTGGATACTGGCCCGTGAAGCCGATATTGACGGCGTCCTCCGTGGGGCGGTTGGCCACCGCAAGGATGTCGCCCGTCTTGGGCTCGAGCGCGACCAGAGCGGCGCCTCCTTCGACGTCGGCCAACGCCTCCTCGGCGGCGGTCTGGACGTCGGCCGCGAGCGTCGTCTCGAGCGGCTTACCCGGCGCACCCTCCGCCGTCTTCAGTGTTTCGACGGGTTCGCCATCCGCGTTTCTGATCACCACGGAGCGCTCAGGCTCTCCGGCAAGTTGGTCCTCGAAGGCCGCCGACAAACCAGACTGCCCGACGACGTCGTCCGCGTCGAGCTCCCCTTCGGACTTCTTCACCTGCTCCGCGGTTGCGGGACCGACAGTCCCGAGCAGCGCCCTTGCGAAGTCGCGCGTGGGGGTGAGCGGCGTCTCCCTGCCGGCGAGCTGAATGCCCTCGATCGCCCGCAACTCCGCTTCCACTGGTGTGAAGTCCTCCTCGCGGAGAGTGATCGCGGGGACGACCGCCGGCCTCGTCGGCTGCCTTGATCGCCTTGGTCAGGGTCTTGGGGTCGACCTCGGTCACTGCGGCGACGGCGGCGACGGTCGCAGCCACGTCATCCACTTCGGACTTGAGGACGCCAACGTCCACGACCGATCCGAGCGAGACGAGCTCTTCACCGTCGCGGTCGAGGATCGGGGCCCGCTCCTCGTATGCCTCAACCGTTCCAAGCCGATGGCCGTCCTCACGAAGAGCGGGGTGAATGGCTCTGCTCGACCAGTCGACGAGCCAGGCGTCGTCTACGAGAGACAGGGTCAGGGAGTCGTTCGTGTACTCAAAGGAGCCGAGCTCGGGCACATCCCAGGCCATCCGGACCTTGGCAGTGGCATCTGAGCCGCTCTCGGTGACCTCGGTGATCTCCGCTTCCAGGGTGGCGCCGTCAAGCCCGTCGATATTCGACTGGATCGTGTCGGCCACCAGTCCCGGGTCGCCGTTCGTGAAAACGGCCGCACCCTCGGGATCCCCGCTCTCGAGCGCGGTTACGTAGCCCGCCAGCGCCGAAGATGCGCTCGGGCCGCCCAGGGATCGCACCGCGATGACGATGATCACAATGAGCACTCCGGCCAGCGCGGCAACGGCCAGCGCAGCCCGGTCGCTCAGGCCGGCGCGGTGCCAGGGGCGTGTTTGGCTAGCTGGCGTCATTAGATCTTTCCCGCCCTTGCTTCGAATTGCCCATTGAACGCTTTGGTAAGCGAAATCTCTCAAACGCAGGAAATGAAACTGCGGAAGCAACGACCGTCTTCGGCATCACCAAGGATGACCAACTCGCCAAAGTTCGACACCAAGAGGCCGTCGATCCAGAGCCCGGTGGCACCGGTATCGGCTCAAGATCAGGGCGTGCTCGCCGCTGACCGGCATCGCCGTGGATCAGCCGAAAACCAAGTAGCGACCGGCGCACCCGTCCCGCAAAGGGTCTACCCTCGCATGCGATGTCAGTGCGAGGGGCAGGCCCTGACCGGGGCACGGTTGGATCGATTGCGCGGCGCCTTGGCGCCTCGCTCGTCTTCGGCTGCGCCGTTGCCGTCTCCGGAGCGCCGGTCGCATCGGCCGAAACGGGCGCGACGACCGATCGATACACGCTCGTCAAGGGCTGCTTTGCCCTCGAGTCCGCTGCCGGCGACCTGATCGCGCAGACAGGCGACGGCTACACGGCCAACGCTGCATCGGTTGCGGACGCCGAGGCGTTTCGCATGCAGGCGACCGACCTGGGCAAGTACCTCTTTTACGGCGAGGCCGAAGATTTTCTGGGGCTGGACGACGGTCCCGTCCCCTCCGACGACGTCGTCGTCGCCACCGCGCCCAGCGGCCGGGCTGACTGGACCGTGGACGGCTCAGATGGCCAGTTCACGATCGTGAACGAGTCCGCTTCGCTGGCGCTCGCCGTCGGCGGCGGCGCGCTCGTGTCGGTGCCTGTCGCACAGGCGGAGACCTTCACGTTTGTCCCCGCCGAAGGGTGTGCCACCTACCCGGAGATCTCCTTGAACGCGACAGGCGAGGCGAACAGGGGCACCCCTCGCTACGGCGAGGTCGAGGGCACCGTCGACGGCCACATGCACATGATGGCCTTCGACTTTCTTGGCGGCGGCGCCCATTGCGGCGAGCCTTGGCACAAGTTCGGCGCTCCGTATGCGCTCGAGGACTGCGAGGACCACGAGCCGAACGGTTGCGCCGCGGTGCTCGAGACAGGCCTGGGAGGGGATCCCTGCCACAACACCGGCGGCTGGCCGGACTTCACCGGGTGGCCACAGTCAGGGTCCCTGACTCACGAGTCGTCTTATTACCGGTGGCTCCAGCGCGCCCACCTCGGCGGCCTGAGGGTGTTCGTGAACCTGATGGTCGAGAACCGAGTTCTTTGCGAGATCTATCCGGTGGCTTTGTCCACCGCCCAGGGCGAGACCAAGTCCAACTGCGACGAGATGGACACGGTCCGGCGACAGATCGGGCTGATCCACAAGCTCGAGGACTACATCGACGCGCAGGAGGGTGGCCCCGGCGAGGGTTGGTTCCGCATTGTGGAGAACCCCTTCCAGGCCCGCAAGGTCATCAACCGCGGCGACCTTGCGGTTATCCAGGGCATGGAGGTCTCCGAGCCGTTCGACTGCGGCTACAAGGGCATCTTCGATCCGGTTCCAGGCAATCCGACCCCGGATGGGCGCTGCACCGAGGAACACATCGACGAAGTCCTTGACGAGCTCTGGGACCTTGGCGTGCGCCAAATGGAGATCACCAACAAGTTCGACAATCAGTTGACCGGGGTCGCGGGCGACGGCGGGTCCACCGGGATCATCGTCAACGGCGGTCAGTTCCTGACCAGCGGAAGCTTCTGGGACTTCGAGCCCTATCAGGGCGACTGCGATGAGCACAACCACGACCGGATCCCCGGGACCATCGGCCCGACCTCCCAGGACGAGATCTTCGGTAACGGACTTGAGGCTTTTCTACCGGCGCTTCCAGTGCTGCTGCCCGTCTACACCGCCAACGACAAGTGCAACGTCAAGGGCCTCGAGGACGGTGATGCCGGCGAGACCAACTTCGGGGCGCACGCGCTCGACGGGATCATGGACAGGGGCTTCGTCTTCGATCCCGACCACATGAGCGTGATCGCCCGCGACGAGGCACTCGACATCCTCGAGGACGCCGATTACCCCGGGATCATCTCTTCCCACTCCTGGTCGACGCAGAACACCCTGCCCAGGGTCTTCGGGCTCGGCGGAGTCATCACTCCCTACGCGGGCGGGTCGAGCGGCTTTGCCGGCGCGTGGGAGGAGATCAAGAGCGCTCAGGTGCGCGACGAACTCGGCGACCAGTACTTCGGCTTCGGCTACGGCGCCGATGCAAACGGATTCGGCTCGCAGGGCGGGCCGCGTAATCCGGCACCCGGTAACGAGGTCACCTATCCGTTCACCGGCATCGACGGCGCGGTGACATTCGACCAGCAAAAGTCGGGCACCGATGCGGAGGGCCGCACCTACGACATCAACACCGACGGCGTGGATCACTACGGCCTCTACCCGGACTGGATGGAGGATCTCCGCAAGATCAAGGGTGACGAGATCGTCGAGGACATGAACCGCGGAGCAGAGGCCTATCTGCAGATGTGGGAGCGCACCTACGGCATCGGCGAGGTGGACTGCTCAAAGTGGGGCGATGAGGACTTCAACCCGAAGGGCCTCGGCTCCGAGCTCAGGCTCAACCTGAAGCCAAAGCGCAACCTGCGCACCGCGGGTCAGCCTGTTGACCGCGATCGCGTCTGGCGCTGGTGCGCCGGTGACGGCGGCCGCGAGTCCGAACTGGCGGTGCTCGCGGAGTTCGGCAAGCGCGCAAAGATGGACTTCGCGATCTCCAACCTTCCCCAGCACAAGATCAATGGGGTTGCGCCCGGCGACTCGAAGGGCAAGCTCAAAAAGAAGGCCATCAAGATCTCCGACGACGTCTGGATCAGCCGGATCGGCGCCAACCGCTCCAAGCGCGCATACGTCTGGATCGTCGGAGACGACGGCAAGGTGAGTCACGCCGGCGCTGTCTCGCAGACTGCTTCGAAGAAGCTGAATAAGCTCGCCAAGCGGCTTGTTCGAGTCGCTTCGACCTAAAGGAGACGCAGGGATATGAGGAAGCTGATCGCTGTTGTGGCGGTCTCAGCCGTGGCGCTTACAGTGCCCGGCTCGGCCGGCGCAGGTCAGGGAAAGGCCAAGTACTTCGGCGGTTTTGAGGGCACCGGCGACCTGTCGTTCGTCGTCAAGAAGTCGAAGAACGGGAAGAAGGTCTTCAACTTCAAGTGGGTTGGATTCCCGCTCGATTGCCAGGGAGCCCCCGAGACCTCCAGCAACAAGCTCTCCTTCTCGGTCAAGATTGAGAAGAACAAGTTCCGCACCCAGGCCGTGGACAATCAGGACAAGCCGGGTGCCCTCTTAAAGCTCAAGGGCAAGCTGAAGGGCAAGTCGCTTGCGAATGGCTCGATGCGCATTGAGGGCAAAAGGGTGCCGGTGGACAGCGGCGGCACGGCTAAGTGCGACAGCGGCAAGGTCGGCTGGACGGCGTCAACTCTCGACAGCTGATCGGTTAAAAGAGCATCTCGGACGCCGACACCTTCGGCGACTCCGAGGTGATTCTTTGCGAAAGCATGAGAAAGCGCGGCAGCTCGGGGTAAAGAACGGGCTTGCCGTTCGTCAGGACGGCCGCCGAGATCGCGCGTTCGGGATCGGCCCAGCCGAGGATGTTGGTGAAGCCCAGATGTCCGAAGGCGTGCTGCGTGTCGCGGCCATAGAGGCTCAGGAACTGTGCGCCGAGCATCAGTCCATATGAAAAGCGGGTCGGGAAACCAAGCGAGAAATCGATCTCCAGATGCGATTGCTCTTCAAGCGCCTTGCGGATCGTGTCCGTCTCCATCACCCGGACGCCGTCCAGTTCGCCGCCGCAGCGCATGATTTCGAAGAAGCGGGACAGCTCGTTTGCGGTCGTGACGAGGTTGGCCGCGGGCACTATCCCGGTCACGAACCGATCGTCGTTGGTGGTCTCGACGAGCTCGTCGAGCGGCGCGCCCAGCGCCCTCTGAAGGAGCGTTGAGAGCGGTGGGAGGGTGTGCGGTCCGGTCAGGTAGTTGAGGGCGACCTCTTCCGTGTCCTCCGGCGCGACGCCGTAGTTGGTCCAGCGAAAGCCCAGCGGATCCAGGATCTCCTCGGCAAGGACCTCGCGAATGGACTTGCCGGTCGCCTGGTAGATCAACTCACCGATGATGAAGCCGCCCGAAACAGCGTGGTAGGCAAGGAGCTTGCCCGGCTCGGACACCGGCTTCGCATCACACAGGATCTGCGCCAGATACTCGCGATCGGAGATGTAGTCGAGGCTGATCGCCTCCTTCGGGAGGTTCGGGACGCCGGCCCTGTGCGACAGGACGTGCCCGACCGTGATCGAGCCCTTCTTGTTCTTGTCGTAGCCCGGGATATAGGCGGCAACCGGGTCGTCGAGAGCGAACACGCCCTTCTCAACCATCTTGTGCGCGATGAACGCGGTCACGCCCTTGGCTGCCGAGTACACGGTCATCGGGGTGTCGGGAGTTGCCGCGACCTTCGGAGTCTCCTTGGAGTCATCCGGGCCGTTGCCCCGCGCGTGGCCGATGGCGCGGTCGAGGACGATCTCGCCTTCGCGGCGAACGCAGACCTGAACGGCGGGGTGGACCCCCGAGCGGTACATGGCGACGGCGGCCTTCCAGATCTTCTCGACACCCTCGGTGCCGATCGAACCGCCGTCAGGAGCTTCGTCCCCGATCGTCGTGACCGACTCGAGATCGCGCGGGATCTTGACCCGGTTGAGGAGGTCCGGCACGAATGGGAGGCGTGGGACGGCCGGCACTGGGGAGGAACCTATCGGGCAGACAGCGTCAGGTCAGGCGGGCCTGGGCGCGGCTGCGCCATCGCTCATCGCGGAGATCCACAGGATCACGTCGCGACGCCTCCGCGCTAAGCGGCGAGAGACTCGGCCGGCACGTCGGACGCTCTAGCCGCGTTCTCGGCGATGGCGTCCAAGATTCCGGGCCAGGCGCCGCGGGGGAGGTCGTGGCCCATGCCCTCGACCTCCATCAGACGAGCGCCCGGGATCGCCCGCTTGGTGGCACGACCTCCCGAAGGGCGGACGAGGCGATCCTCGGTTCCGTGGATGACGAGGGTGGGCGCCGTGATCGAGCGAAGCATCGCGTCGCGATTGCCGGTCTTCAAGACGGCGCCGAGCTGCCGGCCGACTCCGACCGGGTCGTGGTCGCGGTCGTAGCTGCGGGCAGTGACGTCGCGGATGTACTCCTCGTCATACAGCTCGCCGCGGGAGCCGACGATCGCGAACAGCTTCAGGACGTGATCGACGAAGGCGTCTCGTTCTTCGGGGGCCTCTCTGAGGAACAGGCGGTAGGCGCTCAGCGCCGGCTGGCCGGTCCAGCGCGACCCCGTGTTGGACATGATCGACACCAGCGAGCTGACGCGATCCGGGTGTCGCGCGGCAAGCACCTGGCCGATCATTCCTCCCATCGAGGCCCCGACGACGTGGACTGGACCGAAGCCGAGCTTGTCTGCCAGCCGAATCGTGTCGTCCGCCATGTCCTCGAGTGAGTAGGCGCCCTCGGGAACCCTGCGGGTGAACATCTGACCAAGGCTCGGCGGTGGGCCCTCGACGTGGGTCGAGCGCCCCACGTCGCGATTGTCGAAGCGCACGACTTGAAAACCGCGGGCGGCGAGCTGCTCGCAGAAGTCCTCGCGCCACGCGATCATCTGGGTCCCGAGGCCCATCACGAGCAGGATGGGCGGATCAGACGGGTCTCCGAAGCTCTCGTGGCAGAGAGTGATTCCGTCGCCGATGTCCGTAAACACTTCGCCGGGCATACCCGACGAGTCTGGCAGGCCGTCGTGGCGGCCGCCCGCTCAGCACGGCGAAGCCCTCCCGGGCATCAGACTGCCGCCCGGTAGTCGCCGGGATTGATCCGGAGAGTTCGGCGGCGGTACTCGAGCCATGGCCCGACCCAGTTGTTCGTGTTGCGGCCCTCGGCGTTCGTGTACCAGGAGTTGCAGCCGCCGGTTGTCCAGACGGAAGCCTCGGAGCGTTGTTCGATCTCGGCGCGCCAGCGGCTCTGCACCTCGGGCTTCAGGTCGATCCAACGGATCCCCTGTGAGCGCATCCGTCTGATCGCGTCGATCACGTAGTTGAACTGGCATTCCAGCGTGTATGGGACCGAACCCGACCCGTGGTTGGTATTGGGGCCGTACATCAGGAACATGTTCGGAAATCCGGACACGGTCGTGCCGAGGAACGCTTCCGGCGAGTCGCCCCAGCTCTCGTTCAGGGAGCGCCCCTCCAAGCCTCGAACGTCCATGGGGGATACGAATCGCGAGGCGTCGAAGCCGGTGCCCCAGATGATCGTGTCGGCCGCTCGCTCCACGCCGTCTGCCCCGATGACGCCCCCTGCGGTCGCGCGCTGGATGGCTCCGTTCAAGAGCTGGACGTTGTCTCGCAGCAGCGTTGAATACCAGTCGCTGGTGAAGAGGACCCGCTTGCATCCGAACTCGTAATCGGGTGTCGCCCGGGCACGCAGCTCCGGATCCGGCAACTCGCGTTTGCGGTACGCGTCGGCCAGCGTGCGAAGCGGCTTGAGCACCCAGGAGGTTCCGGTGAACCCGTAGGTGCCGCTCTCGAAGAACGCGAAGAAGCCTGCGCGTGCGGCCGCAACCCTCGCCGGGAAGCGCTCGAAAACGCGCCGCTCCCAGTCGGGGTACTCGCGGTCGATCTTCTCCATGATCCAGGGGGCGGAGCGCTGGTAGACAGCGACCTCTGCCGCATCCTCTGCGATCTCGGGGACGAATTGGATCGCCGAGGCGCCGGTGCCGATCACGGCGACCTTGCGGCCCGCGAGGTCATGGGTGTGATCCCACTCGGCCGAATGAAAGACGGTGCCCTCGAAGTCCTCGATGCCCTCAACACGGGGCACCTGCGGTCGCGTCAGCTGTCCGCATGCCGTGACCAGGATGTCGAACTCGCGTGACTTGCCGCCGTCGAGCGCGACGGTCCATTTCCCGGTCTCGGCGTCGAAGGCCGCCGCAGTCACTTCGGTGTTGAGGCGGAGGTGCGGGCGCATGCCGAAGCGGTCGGTGATCTCCTCCATGTATTCGAGGATCTCGGGCTGGGGGGCGTATCGCCGCGACCACTTGTGGCCCGGGGCGAACGAGAACGAGTAAAGGTGCGAGGGCACGTCGCAGGCCGCGCCCGGATAGGTGTTGGCACGCCAGACGCCGCCGACGGTGTCGCCGCGCTCGAAGATCTCGAAGTCCTCGATCCCCTCCTGGCGAAGGCGGATCCCCATCCCGATCCCTCCAAAGCCCGCGCCGACGATGCCGACGGAGATGGGGCGGAGGGAGCCCTTCAATGGAGGCACGGAGAAGAGGCTAACGGCGATACGCTGTGGCTGTGCCCACGGGCCTCGAGCACATTCGCGGGATCGTGAACGGCGACGTGCCTCAAGCGGCTATGGCACTGACTCTGGGCTTCGAGTTGACCCACGCCGATTTCGGGGAGTCAAGGTTCGAGGCCGTGCCCGGCCACCAGCACTTAAACCCCCTGGGAACCGTCCACGGCGGGCTCGCGATGACGATGCTCGACTCGGCCGCTGGGTGCGCCGTTCACACGACTCTCGGTGAGGGCGAGATGTACGCGACGCTCGAGACCAAGGTGAACATGCTGCGCCCGGTCCTTCCGGACACCGGGACGATCGTGGCCGAGGGCAGGGTGATCAATAGGGGCTCGCGCACCGCGCTGGCCGAGGCGACGCTGACTTCGGCCGAGACCGGCAAGGCGCTCGCCCATGCGACGTCCACGTGCCTGATCATGGGCGAGTAACCAACAAGGGATGCGGCGACGGCAAGGACTTCACCCCGTGAAGTTCCGAGCGCGGCGCATACTCCGCCACCTAGCGCAGCTTTGCCAGCTTCCCCTCGGCTCGTTCAACCTTTCCGTCCGCAGATTCCCGCGTGCGCTCGGCCTTGGCGAGTTCGCCCTCGGCCCGGGCGACTTCGCGCGCGGCCTCTCTGGCCTCGGCCTTGGCGCCTTTGAGAGCTCTCTTGGCTTCCGCTACGCGCTCACGTGAGGCTTCCTTCTCCTTGGCGGCAGGGGCGTCCTCGTCGGCCCTCCTGGACTTCGCGGCCTTCTTGTGGCGCGCGGCCTGGGGCGGTGCCGCCAGGTTTTCGAGCCCGACTGACGCGGAGCGCTCTTCGCGCTCGATCCGGCCGGCGGTCAGCCGCTCGGCCAAGTTTGCGTCTACCTGGGCGGCCTGAAGCGTCTCTCGCACCCGGTCCAGCGTCGCTGAAGACGCGCCGACGCCGAGGGCGCCGGCCGAGGCTACGAGTTCTTCCAGCAGCTCGCCCTCCTCGTGGGCAAGCTCGCGCATCCGCTTGACGTCGACCCTGCCCGACGTCGCCTTGCGGAGCTTCTCAGCCAGTCCCAGATAGCGCTTGACCGGCTTCGGGTCCTCGAGGGCGAGGGCATTCACGACCGCGGCAGCCTTCGAGGGTTTGCGCCTCGCCTTGACGCGGGCGGCCTCGTCGTCGGCTCCTTCCGCGCGAAGCTCCTTCGCCAGGGCGTCGCGGGCTTTGATGAATTCAGCAGGCGGCCCGCCGTACATCTCGTCGAGTGCCTTTTCGGTCTTCTTCCTCAACTCGATCGGACGGTCGCGAGGGCGCTGTCCACGCAGGCCTTCACGACTTGCTCCGACTCAACGCGAAAAAGGTCGGGCAGCCCGGTGTCGGAGCGCTTCATCCCAACTCTGATCCGGGCGAGGTGCATCGCACCGAGCATCTGAGTCCACAGAAGGTTCGCGGTGAAGTCAGGATCTTCGACCTTGAAAACTCCGGCCTCGTTGCCCGCGCGGAGGATTCGCGCGACATGATCCACGCAGTCGATCATTGCCCGGCCGAGTCGCAGCCAGATCACCTCGGAGACGATCTCGTTCAGCTCGCCTGCCGGCCTGCGCATGATCGCGAGCGACGAGTCGAGGAAGGCCGGATACCGCTCGCAAAAGCCGGCATAGGCGAAGGCCATCCGTTCCATGCGGTCGACTGGGTCCTCCGTGGCGGATGCCTCCGCGGCGTCAAGCTCGCCGACCAGCTCGTTGAGGTAATCGGCGACCGTGGCGACAAACAACTCCTCCTTCGAGGAGAATTGGCGATAGATGAGACCGCGAGCAATTCCGACGGACTTCGCGATCTCCTCGATCGGGGCGTCCTGGACACCACGTTCGTCGAACAGAGCACGGGTTGCTGCGATCAGTTCGCGTTCGCGATTTTGCCTTTGTGTGGTGGCCACTGCACCTAACGATACGACAACCTTCTGTGACATGAGAACACAAGGTTGACGGTCGTTCTCACCATGAGCTACGTTAGGTGTCCGATGAGTAACGGATTTTCGACACCAGTTTGTGCGCAGGCGCCCCGTGGCTGAGGTTGGGGCGCAGCCAAAGGTCCCCGCGTTCCGCAGGCGCGCGCTCCAGGCGATGCGCGGCCTGTTCACACCGCTCCTGCCGGACGACTATCTGGAACTGATCAATCCCTTGTGGTCCACCCGTGAGCTTCGCGGCCGGATCGAACGCATCAAGCGTGAGAACGACAATGCGGTCACGATCCTGATCAAGCCCGGATTCGAGTGGGAAGGCCACAGCCCTGGTCAGTACCTGCGGGTCGGCGTCGTGGTGGACGGTGTCCACCACTGGCGTGCCTACTCGCTCACCTCGGATCCCGATCGCGTCGACGGTTGGATCTCGATCACTCCGAAGACGGTCGATGAAGGGGTCGTCTCGCCCTTTTTCAACCAGAAGGCGCGACCGGGCGACATCGTTCGCCTCGGCGGGGTGGAGGGGACCTTCGTCCTGCCCGACCCCCTGCCGCAGAAGATCCTGTTCATTTCGGCCGGATCGGGTATCACGCCGATCATGAGCATGCTCCGTGCGCTCGACCATCGCAACGAGATCGGCGACGTCCATCACATCCATTCCGCCCGGCGCGGCGACGGCGTGATCTTCGGCGACACGCTCGAGGAGATCGACCGCAAGCACTCGGGCTTCAACCTGCATCGCCAGACCACTGGCGAGGACGGCCGGATCGGGCCGAAGGACCTCGACAACCTGTGTCCCGACTGGCGCGAGCGCTCGGTGTACCTCTCCGGCCCCGGCGAGATGATCGACGCCTTTCACGATCACTTCGAGTCCGATCCAGACGCTGACCCCGAGCTCCTGCATCTCGAACGCTTCCAGCCCAAGGGCGGGGGGTCAGAGGAAGGCAAGGGCGGCCAGGTGACCTTCCTCAAATCCGACTGCGTCACGACGTGCGACGGCAGCCAGCCGATTCTTGAGGCCGGCGAAGACGCCGGGCTCGAGCTCGAGCACGGGTGTCGTATGGGCATCTGCCACACCTGCGTCGGCACCCTCAAATCGGGTGAGGTGCGCGACATGCGCACCGGGGAGCTGTCGGGACGGAACGGCGAGATGGTCCGCATTTGCGTGAACACCGCCGAAGGCGATGTCGAGATCGAACTTTGAGCACTTCGTAAGGGTCTGACCCCGGGTCTGGCCCCTTGCGGCGAAACTGACACGAAAGGAATCGAATGAACCCCGTACTTGCCCCTGAAGACGAAATTCCGAGCCCCCTCGCTCACCTCACCGACGAGCAGATCGACGAGCTTGCGAAGGAGTTCGACGCGATCCACGACGACGTCTACTCCGATCTCGGCGAGCACGACCGTCGCTACATCACGGCGATGATCGAGTTTCATCGCCGCCTCGCGGTGATGTCCCGCGTCACGCTGCTCGGAGCGGACTTCAAGCCCGCCTGGGTCTTCGGCACGGTCACCAACTCGGCGGCCAAGATCCTCGAGAACATGGAGATCGGCCACAACGTCATGCACGGCCAGTGGGACTGGATGAACGATCCCCAGATCCACTCGTCCAACTGGGACTGGGACACGGCCTCGACCGCGGAAGCCTGGAAGCACTCCCACAACTACGTCCACCATACGTTCACGAACATCCGCGGCAAGGACAAGGACCTCGGCTACGAGATCATGCGGATCGACCCGCACCAGCCCTGGCATCCCGTCTATCTCTTCCAGCCCATCTACAACCTCGTGCTGATGGCGCTCTTCGAGTGGGGGGTCGCCTTCCACGACATGGACCTCGAGGCCGTTCGCTCCGGCGAGAAGTCCAAGGAAGATGTCGTCAAGGACCTCAAGGGCATCGGGGGCAAGGCGAGAGACCAGATCGTCAAGGACTACGTCGGATGGCCTGCCATCTCGGCTGCCGCCGCGGGCGCGGTGGACTTTGTGGTCCGGCGCGACAAGGACAAGGCGCTCAAGCGTGCCCGCGACACGTTCAAGAAAGCGGCCACTGCAAACGCAACAGCGAACGTCGCGAGGAACCTATGGACGCACGCGATCATCTTCTGCGGCCACTTCCCCGATCAGACGTACACCTTCTCCGAGGAGGAGACGAAGGACGAGAGCCGAGGCGGCTGGTATGTCCGCCAGCTCACCGGCGCTGCAAACATCGAGGGCGGTCCGCTGTTTCATGTGATGTCGGGCAACCTCGGCTATCAGGTTGAGCACCACCTGTTCCCGGACATGCCCTCGAGTCGCTACGCCCAGATCGCGCCGCGCGTGAAGGACATCTGCGAGCGCTACGAGCTGCCCTACAACTCGGGGCCGTTCTTCCAGCAATGGGGCATGGTCAACCGGACCATCGCCCGCCTCGCCTTCCCCGGCGGAACGCCGCGGCCCAAGCCAGGTCCTTACGTTGGTGACGATGGTTCCGCTCCAAGCGCAAACGGCGCAAGCAGGAACGGCTCCTCCAACGGCTCGAGCAACGGCAAGGCTCGCGAGCGCGAACCTGCGTCCCAAGGCGCGCCTGAGGCGGGCCCCGAGCAGCCTGACGACGGCGTCAAGGTCGATCCTCCTGAGCGCGGAGATTGAGCCAGACCTTTAGTCAAATTCCTCCGGGCTAAGCAACTAGCCCATCCCCGCCGATGTAAGTACCGGCGGCATAAAGGCGCGAATCCCGTGATCGAGCCGTAATCCGGAGGAAAGAGGAAAGATTGAGAGGAAGGCGTTTCGTCGTCTTCGCCGCTACGGCAGCGCTGATCACGGCCGCCCTGGTCGTCTTCGGGCTGCAGCTGCGCGGCTCCCAGCAGGATTCCCGTGAAGACCTCCAGGAGCGATTTGCGGACGCCGTCGCGAACAACGCCGCTTTGACCCAGGCGCTTTTCGGCAGCACAACTGCCTCCTCCAGCGCAGACTTCGCCGATCAGTTCGGAGGTGAGAACGTCTCAGATGGCGAACTGGAAAAGCAAGTCGAGGAAGGCAACTCTCCTTACGGCCTGATCGTCGACCAGAACGGCGCCGTCCTGGCTGCGTCCAAGGAGACCCCTAAGGGCGCGGAAGCACGCCTCGGCGAGGTGCCCCAGCACGTCGAGGCAGCGCTCGACGAGCAGGGCTTCGGCCTCTCTGACGCCGTCACGACTCCCGACGGGGTTCAGGTTTTCGAGTTTTCGACGGGATTCGAGGCGGAGGACGGGTCGAGGCGCGTGTTGGTGGCCGCGATTGATCCGTTCGTCCTGACCAGTTTTCTTGGCTCGTATCTCAACCAGGCTCGCCGGCTGGACGGCGAACAGGCCTACATTGTTGACAGCGGCGGAGTCATCGTCGCCTCCACCAATGAGGCCGAGAGGCCCCTCAGCTCTGAGTTGATGGAGAGGGGCCTTGAGGAGGGCACGGGGAACTACGGCAGCGACCGCCATTACGCGACGGCGCCGATCGAGGGAACAAGTTGGTTGATCATCTCGACTACCCCGAGCAGCCAGTTGTTTTCCGCGGTGAGCGGCGCGGGTCAGTGGATACCGTGGCTGATCTTCGTCTTCTTCGCCGGGGCAGCGGTCGTGGCCTTCACGATGTCGCTACGTGCCCTCGCGGATGCGGATCGCCTGAAGATCGCAAACGATCAGCTTGAGGCGATCAACGATGAGCTCGAGCACCGCGCCCGTGAGCTTCAGCGCTCAAATGAGGAGCTCGAGCAGTTCGCGTCGATCGCCTCACACGATCTCTCCGAGCCGTTGCGGAAGGTTCAGATGTTCTCGAAGCAGCTGCAGACCTCAGAGGTCGGCCGCCTGTCCGAGAAGGGTTCGGATTACGTGGACCGGATGATCGACGCCGGCGAGCGGATGCAGCACCTGATTGAGGACTTGCTCGAGTTCTCTCGGGTGACCACGCGAGGCCGCCCCTTTGTCCCGGTTGACCTGGAGAAGATCTTCCGTGACGCGATCTCCGATCTCGAGGTGCCGCTGACCGAGTCGGACGCACACGTGGATCTCGCTTCGCTCCCGACGATCGAAGCAGACCCGTTGCAGATGCGGCAGTTGGCCCAGAATCTGATCTCGAATGCCGTCAAGTTCCGCCACGACGGCGTGGCTCCTGAAGTGACGATCACGAGCGAAGTGCGCGGACGCGAGGCGCGTATCCAGGTGAGCGACAACGGGATCGGATTCGACCCGCGATACGCGATGCGGATCTTCCGTGTGTTTGAGCGCCTGCACGGCCGAAACTCGTATCCGGGGACCGGAATCGGCCTTGCGCTCTGCCGCAAGATCGCCGAGCGCCACGGTGGCGGTATCGTCGCCGAAGGTACACCGGGCGAGGGCGCGTCCTTCACGGTCACGCTGCCGGTCCGCCAGTTCCAGCGGCCGCGGCCAAACGGCTCTGGTCCTGCGATCAACGGCCATTCCGAAGCCCTAAAAACGGAGGAGGCAGCGGGTGCCATCAACAAACGGTCATAAGTCGATGACGATTCTCATAGCCGAGGACGATCCCGACGACCGGGTTCTCACTCGTGAGGCGATGGAGTCGGCGCATGTCGCGAACGAGATTCGATTCGTGAACGACGGCCAGTACCTGATGGATTACCTGCGCAGGGAGGGTGAGTATGCGGATCCCGAGGCGGACGCGCCGATGCCGGGCATCATCCTGCTCGACCTCAACATGCCGCGGATGGATGGGAGGGAGGCGCTCGCCGAGATCAAGTCCGATCCTGAGCTCCGCAAGATCCCGGTCGTGGTCCTGACGACCTCGAAGGCCGAAGAGGACATCGCCAAGACATACGATCTCGGCGTCAACTCCTTCATCACAAAGCCTGTCACCTTCACGGCTCTCGTCGAGGTGATGAAGACCTGGTCTCGGTACTGGTTCGAGATCGTGGATCTGCCCGGCGGGAAGCATTAGAGCCGTGACCTCGGCCGGCGTCGAGCGCATTCGCGTACTGCTGGTCGAAGACGACGAGGACGACTACATGATCGTCCGCGACCTCCTGGCCGGGCAGGAGCGAACCCTCTTCGAGCTCGACTGGTCCCCGGCCTACGCAGAGGCCCGGGACGCGATCAGGGAGCGGCGCCACGACGTGTACCTGATCGACTATCAGCTCGGCTCGGAAACCGGGCTCGGCCTCATCGCCGAAGCGTTCGAGGAGAACCTGGAGCCCGTGATCATGCTCACCGGCCACACCGACTATTCGAACATCGATCTCGAGGCCGCTGAGCTAGGCGTCACCGATTTCCTCTCGAAGAACCAGCTCGACGCGACTCTTCTCGAGCGCTCGATCCGTTACGCGATGACCCATCACCAGGCGCTCGGTGAGCTCCGCAAGAGCCGCGAGCGCTACGCCCTGGCGGTGGAAGGGGCTCACGACGGGATATGGGACTGGGACATCTCTACAGACGACATCCACCTGGGCCGGCGCTGGAAGGAGATCCTCGGATACGCGGACGATGAGATTGAAAGCACTCACGATGCCTGGACCAAACTCATCCATCCCGATGACATCGAGGCCGTCATGGCTTTGGTGCAGGCTCATCTCGGCGGGCAAAGCGAGCATTTCGAGACCGAGCACCGGATGCGCCACGCAGACGGGGACTACCGTTGGGTGCTGAACCGTGGCGTCGCGTTCAGGGACCGCGAGGGCCTCCCGGTGCGGATGGCGGGCAGCATGTCCGACATCACGGATCGCAAAACGGCCGAAGAGCGGCTTCGCCACGACGCGCTCCACGACTCCCTGACCGGCCTGCCGAACCGGACACTCTTCGTGGATCGGCTTCGCGTGGCGCTGGGTCGAGCGGTCAGGTCCGGGTGCAGGCACGCGGTGCTCTTCGTCGATATCGACCGTTTCAAGCTGATCAACGACAGCTTCTCGCACGCGGTTGGAGACGAGCTCCTGATAGCGGCCGCACGCCGTCTTGACGCCGACCTGCGCCCTGGGGACACGGTCGCAAGGCTGGGGGGCGACGAGTTCACAATCCTTCTCGAGGGCATCGAGTCGCCCGAAGCCGCGGTGCGGATCGCAGAGCGGATCGAGGCTTCCCTCCGGGAGCCGATCCTGGTGTCGGGCCAGGAGCTTGCGATTACGGTCTCGGCCGGGATTGCGATCTCCGATCGCGAATCCGAGGCCGCGGAGCTGATGCGAAACGCCGACATCGCGATGTACGCGGCGAAGTTGGACGCGGAGAAGGCGATCGCAGTGTTCGACGTGAGCATGCACAGCCGCGTGGTGGAGCGTCTCCAGATCGAGACCGAGCTTCGGCGCGTTCTCGAGGAGGGACGGCTCGGGATCGCCTATCAGCCGATCATCGATCTCGCTCGGCGCCGTATCCATGGCTTCGAGGCGCTGGCGCGCTGGCCAGAAGGCGGCGAGTTCGTATCGCCCGCCCAGTTCATCCCCGTTGCCGAGGACACGGGCCTGATCCGGCAACTAGGCCTCGCGGTCCTGGATGGAGCCTGCGCACAACTCGCCATATGGAGGCGCGAAGGACTCGTGGGAGACGACATGACGATGTCCGTCAACGTCTCGGGGCGCCAGCTTGCCGACCCGGATTTTCCGGAAGTAGTCCGCGCAGCCCTCGACAAACACGGCCTGCTCGGCGAAATGATCAGGATCGAGATGACCGAGAGCACGGTGATCGACGCACCGGACCAGATGCGCGATGCGCTCGCGCGGATCGCGGAGTTCGGCGTACGGGCACAGCTCGACGATTTCGGAACCGGCTACTCCTCGCTGACGTTTCTCCACCACTTCTCCGGCGATGCGATCAAGATCGACCGCTCTTTCGTGATGTCGATGCACACTGACGCCGCGAACGAGGAGATCATCCGGGCCATCATCGAGCTTGCGCACAACCTGGGACTGCGGGTGATCGCCGAGGGTGTCGAGAAAGAGCAGCAGTTGGCCATCCTGGAGTCAGTCGGGTGCGAGTACGCCCAGGGGTATCTGTTTGCCAGGCCGCTCAAACCCGAACCGGCGAGCGATCTTCTCCGGGTCTGGAACCGCGCGCCAGCGGAAAGTACGGGCTGAGCGACGGCCTGGGGTAACTCGAAGGGCGCCCCTGGGTCTGAAATTTGGCTCCCCAGCCAACGGTTGTCGGTTGACGCCATCCGCCCAAGTTGGATCTTTGCGCGGTCCCGCCGGTCGGGAACTGAAACTTGGCTCGTCAGCCAACGGTTGTGGGTTGACGTCATCCGCCTGCCTGCGTAAGTTCGAAGGCTGACTGGCATGGCTTCAGGGGAGACGAACGAGGAGAAGGCCCGCTGGCCGCTGGTGCTGGCGCTCGTTGCGCTGTCCGCGGCTCTGATTTGGCTGCTCTTTATTCGAGGCGGCGACAAGTACGAGATCACCGCCGAGTTCTCCAGCGCGAGTCAGCTCGTCGAGGGCAACGAGGTCACCATCGGCGGGGTCGCTGTCGGGCTGATCGACCGCATAGATCTCGGACCGAACGGCCAGGCGATGGTCACCTTCAGCGTCGACGAGGATCACGCACCGCTCAGGCGGGGGACGGTTGCAACCGTCCGTTGGAAATCGCTCTCGAGCCAGGCTGCCCGCGAGGTCCAGTTGACCGTTCCCCCCTCCGGCGCGGATGGCGAGGAGATCCCCGATGGCGGCTCCTTGAGCATGCAGGAGACGGTTGGCGAGGTCGACATCGATCAGTTCTTCAACACCCTCGACGACAAGACCGTCAAGGGCCTTAAAAGGATCATCCAGGGCTTCGAGCGCTCCTACGAGGGCGTTGAGCGGAACGCAAACCGCGGCTTTGAATACCTGAATCCCCTGCTCTACCAGTCGCGCCGCACGTTCGCCGACCTGACCGCCGACGACGCGATGCTCGAGCAGTTCCTCGTCAGCGCGTCCAGATTCTCGGGGGCCCTCGCCGACCGCTCGGACGATGTTTCCCAGCTCGTCGGCAACCTCAACCTCATGATGAATGCGATCGGCGATCAGCGGACGGAGCTGGCTGAGGCGATCAGCCTGTTCCCCGGATTCCTGCGGGGCGCCAACACGACCTTCGTGAATCTGCGGGCGACACTTGATGACGTCGAGCCGCTCGTGGTCGCCACCAAGCCGGTGGCGGACGAGCTCGACCCCTATCTGACTGAGCTGCAGGGCTTCGCGCGCGGCGCCGTGCCCACGGTCCGCGACCTGGCGGCCACCGTTCGCCGCCGCGGCAAGGGCAACGATCTCGTCGAGCTCCAAAAGCTCCAGCCACGGGTGACGAGGCGTGCGGTGGGTGAGGGTTCGCCGGACTGCGGGCCCAACACCGGAGAGCTCGCGGACGTGCTGGTGGCGGCTGACGACGAGTTCGATCAGGGCGCCTTCGGCGAGGCGAGGTGCTCATTGCGAAACGGCGACGCAAATCTCGCGTTCTTCCGCGCTTACGCCCCGGAGCTCGTCGCCTGGTTCGACGGCTTCAGCCACTCGGGCTACGGGGACGCCATCGGCGCCGTCGGCCGTGTTTCCTTGACCCTGAATACCTTCGCGCCATCCATCCCAGGCCTGCCGGCGCTTCCCAATCTGGCCGACCTGGACACGCCAGCCGACCAGCTTGACGCCCTGACGACCGGTCACGACCAGCGTTGCCCCGGTTCTGCCGAGCGGCCCGTAGACGATCTCAACCCCGGCGACGACTCGATCCCGTTCACCGACGACGGCGCCCTGACCGATGGCGAAGACGGCGACTGCAACCCTGACCAGATCATCCCCGGCCCCTAGCCATGAGAAGGATCATCGCCATCCCCCTCGCGCTCGCCGCCCTCTGGGCCGGTTGGTCGACCGTCGCCTCCGCCGACGAGGACGTCCGGACCTACCAGATCGAGATGTACAACGCGTTCGGCATCGTCGAGCAATCGGAAGTGCGCGTTTCGGGCGTGAACGTCGGCGAGGTGCAGGGGCTTGACGTGAATGCGGAGAAGCGAGCTGTCGTCACCGTCGAGGTCTCCGACGAACTCGCGGTCCTGGGCGACGAGACGACGTGCTCGTCGGAGCCCCAGTCGCTGATCGCGGAGTACTTCATCGACTGTCAGCCGGCAGGACAGCCCCTGGAGGACGGCGGAACGATTCCGGCTTCGCGCGTTTCCCAGACGGTCCAGCCCGACCTGGTGCAAAACACCTTGCGCGAGCCGTTCAAACAGCGCTTTCGCCTGCTGATCAACGAGTTCGGAACCGGTCTGGCAGGCAACTCGGAGGCGTTGAACGAGGCGATCCGGCTCGGCGCGCCCGCGCTGTCGGACCTCAAGGAGGTCACCGAGACCCTGCGCAACCAGCGCACGACCATCCGCTCGTTGAACGAGGACTCGAGTCAGACGATCGGCGAGCTCGCCAAGCGGCGCGACGAGATCGTGGACTTCGTCGACGAAGCCGAGGACACCGCCGCGATCTCCGCGGCGAGGACGGACGACGTCTCGACCAACTTCAGCCTTCTGGACGACTTCCTCGGTGAGCTTCGGCCGAGCCTCGTGCAGCTCGATCGCCTGGCCCGCGCGCAGACGCCGCTTCTAAACAACCTGCGTGGGGCAGCACCCGACCTGGCGCGCCTTTCGGCCAACCTACCGGCCTTCAACCGCAACTCCGAAGACGCGCTGCGGACGCTCGGCAACGCCGGCGACGTCGGCCGGCGCGCTCTTACAAACGGGGCTGACGAGATCGAGCTCTTGGCCGAAGCAGGCCGCAAGGCCACGCCGGCGCTCGAGCCGCTCGGCGATCTGCTCTCCGACCTTGACGATCCGCGCCGGGCCGTCGAGATCGACGAGGGTGCCGGCGACGACACCGGACGCACCGGCTTGGAGCCCGGGCAGCGCAACACCATGGGCTACACCGGCCTCGAAGGCCTTCTCAACTACGTCCGCAACCAGGCGCTTACGATCAACCAGT
Organism: uncultured bacterium; assembly: GCA_963721645.1. Lineage (GTDB taxonomy): Bacteria > Actinomycetota > Thermoleophilia > Solirubrobacterales > 70-9 > JALZKA01. Next base: position 393,840 of record CAVRJK010000002.1, read on the forward strand.
TCGACGGCGTCTCGCACCTCTTCCGCTTCGGCATCTACGAGGCGAACACCGGCGCCTGCGGGTCGTTCAACTCAGGGCGCAACCCCGACACGGGAGCCCTGGGCGTACCCGCGCAAGGCGGCGGCGTGACGACGAAGATCTCCGAGGTCGCCGAATGCGCTGCCTGGCTGGGGGCAAACCAGGGCGGAATCGCAGAAGGCCATACGGATGACGACCTCGGGCTGCCGCGCTACGACCCGGCGGCCTGCCCGAACGGGACGCTTCCCCTCGACGCGGCGACCCGCTACTGCGACCCTGGCGGACCGCGGCGCGAAGCCGACAGCAAGAAGCGCCTGAAGACGTCGAACGGCGCCGATAAAAAGCGTGATCGCCCCTCTCGCGACACCGGGTCCAACCCACCTGGGGCTGCCGGCGCGGGCGGCGATCTCCCGGACGGCCTCGACCTGCCCGGCCTCGGCGGCCTTTCGCCCAACCCTGGCGGCCCGGGCCTTGGCTCTGGCGGCGGCGGCGGAAGCTCGACCGATGCGACGACCGACCTCCTCGACTTCCTCTTCAGCCCATGAGAAGCAGTCCGACAAGAGTCCTCGCAGCCTCACCGACCATGGTCGGTGCGATCACGGTCCTGATCGCCATCGTCGCGGTGTTCTTGGCCTACAACGCCAACCAAGGCCTGCCGTTCGTGCCGGTCTACCGCGTGTCGGTCGACATTCCTAACGGCGCTCGAATGACCGATGCCAACGAGATCAGGATCGGCGGCACCCGGGTAGGTGTGATCGAGTCGATTGAGCCGATCGTCGACGAGAGTTCAGGGCAGACGGTGGCCGTAGATTCCGGGGAGGAAGAGCTGCCGCAAGTCGCAGCACGGCTGAACCTCAAACTCGACGAGGCGGCAAAGCCGCTTCCCGTGGACTCGGTCTTCCGCGTGCGTTATCGCTCCGCTTTCGGACTCAAGTACCTCGAGATTGTGCGAGGGACGGGTAAGCCGGCGGGGGAGGGCACCATCTTCGACGGGCTCGACGACGGAGCAATATGCGATCTGCCGATCGAGGCAGACGGTCAGTTCGCGGCAGACAGGGACCCTGCGTCCGAGAACGGCTGCTTCCAGGCACAAGACGAGTTCGACGACCTGGGCAACACGTACGACCGCAAGACCCGCCTGGCGCAGCGCAACAACTTCGAAGGCTTCGGCAGCGCCTTTGCCGGCCGCGGGGTCAGCCTCAACGACACGATCCAGGAGCTCGGTCCCCTGATGCGCTTCCTGGGCCCGGTGGCGCGGAACCTCTCCGACCCGAGGACACGACTCGACCGGCTCTTCCCGGCGCTGGCGCGGACAGCCGACCTCGTCCAGCCCGTGGCGGTGCTCCAGGCCGAGCAGTTTGCCTTCGCCGCGCGGGCCTTCGAGGCGATCTCTCGTGATCCGGACGCATATGCGACGGTGATCGAGCAGGGCCCGGCGACCCTCCGTACAGCGATCACGCTCTTGCCTGCCCAGCGTGAGTTCAACCGCAAGTTCGCAGACCTCGCGATCGAGCTCAATCCCGGCATCGAGGACCTCCGCACGGCCGCTCCCGCGCTGAATGAGGCAGTCGAGGTCGGGACCCCGGTGCTCGGCAATCAGCCTCCAGTGAACAGGCGCCTGGAGGCAGCGCTCGGTGCGCTCAACCGGCTCGTCCAGCAGCCATCGACCCGCATCACGCTGATGCACCTGGCCGACACGTTCGAGGAGGCGACTCCGCTGGTGCGCCATGTCGCCCCGGCCCAGACGGTCTGCAACTACTGGAACTACTGGTTCACCTACTTCCCGAACGCGCTCTCCGACGAGGAGCCGCTCCTCGGTAATGCGTTCCGCCAGACCCTCACCCGATTCCCGGCCGCGCAGACGGTGGAGACCTCCCTCGGCGGCTACTCGGGCCTGCCCGCAAATGCCAAGTCCGGCCCCGCGGATCCCGACGGCAACGGAGTGTTCAAGCCGTACGAGCTTCCGCTCTTCAACTCTCATCCCTACGCACCGACCGGGCAGGCCGGGTCAGACCGTGACTGCCAGCCGGGCCAGACCGGGTACCCGCTCGGATTCCAGCCCACAACCGGGCAGCCCGGTTCCGATCCCGCCAACCGCGCTTCTGATCTGCCCGGCAGCCGCGGTGTGACGACCCTGTTCTGGAACGCGGACGGAAACCGCCAGATCGTCGACACCACCAACCCCAAGCGCGCCCCCGAGACATGGAAGGGGATCGGTCGATGAGGGCCCGACGGCGCGAACGTCTCCCCAACTGGGTGATCGGCCTCTTCCTGATCGCGATGATCGCGGTCGGGTCGATGGTCGCCTGGACGAAGGAGCTTCCGTGGGCTGATCACTACGAGGTGACGGCGGTCTTCGAGTCGGGCCAGAAGCTGCGTACGTCCAACCCCGTGCGTATTGCCGGCGTCAACGTCGGCGAGGTGACCGACGTCAAGCTCCTCACAGAAGACGAGACCGACCAGACCGTGGCGACCACGGCTGACGCGCTGGATTCGCCGGAAGGGGGAGGCGTGGCGGTCACGATGTCGCTCGACGAGGACGCCCTGCCGCTCCACGAGGATGCGCTCTTCAAGATTCGCCCGCGCCTTTTCCTCGAGGGGAACTACTTCATCGACGTGCAGCCGGGCAGTCCGTCGGCCCCCGTCGTCGCCGAAGACCACACCTTCCCCGTCAACCGCACTTCGTACTCGGTGCAGCTCGATCAGGTGCTGACAACCCTCCAGTACGACGTGCGCCAGAACCTGCAGACGCTCCTCCAGGAGTTCGGCTCCGCGCTCTCGGTCCACGGCGGCGCCGACGGGCTTCGACAGCTCAACAAGGCGGGTCCCAACCTTAGGTTCTCGGCGCAGGTCGCGGAATCCACCCGCGGCACGCAGGAAGGCGACCTTCGCGGCATGATCTCCGGCCTCAGTCGAGTGCTGGGAGGACTCTCCAAGAGCGAGTCGGATCTGCGAGAGCTCATAACCAACTTCCGCATCTTCACTGGGTCGTTCGCCGCCGAGGACGAGGCGCTCGGACGTGCGATCGAGCAGCTGCCGGACACGCTTCGGGCAGCCCAGCCGGCTTTCGACAATCTGAACGCTTCCTTCCCGATGGTCCGCGCCTTTGCGCGGGAGGCGCTGCCCGGCGTCAAGACCTCCCCGGAGAGCCTCAGGGCCTCCCGTCCGTTCATCGAGCAGCTCCGCCTGCTGACGTCACCACCAGAGCTGCAGGGCCTGGTCAAGGATCTTCGCCCGACCGTGCCCCGCCTCTGGGCACTTGGCCGCGCGAACGTGGACCTCTTCAAGGAGACCCGCGCCTTCTCCTCCTGCTTCAACGAGGTCATCGTTCCCTGGTCGAAGGATGAGGTCGCAGCCGCCAATCCGGCGTACCCGCACGGCGCCAATGGTGCTCAGGTGTTCGAGGAGGGGCCGTTCGGCATTACCGGCACCGCCGTCGAGAGCCGATCGGGCGATGCGAACGGTCAGAACCTCCGCGTTCTCGGCGGATCCGGAGCCAACCTCGTGCGCTCGAACATCGGCGGTCTGGGCGACGTCGTCGGACTTACGCCTTACGAGCTGCTCGGCGCCATGCCCGCGCTCAATGACTCAGCCAAGACCCCTTTCCGGCCAAACGTGAACTGCGAAACCCAGGAGCCGCCGAATCTCGAAGGTGGGCTGGGTGCGCCGCCCGCGGACCAGACGCCGGTGTCGCGGAACATGCAGGGGATCGGGGCGCTTGAGGGCCAGGGTGCCGACCGGTTCCGCTCGATGGTGGATCTTCTGAACGACCTCGGCGACGCTGCGAGCCTGGTCGACTCCGACGACCGGAGCACCCGCCGCGGCGCGCTCCGCGATCTGGACCGCGCCCAAGGGTTCCTGGGTGAGATTGGCCTCGGCGACACCGATCTCGAGAGCGCTCTGGGGGTCGATCGATGAAGAGGGTCATCCGCGAGCACCTCCGTGACTTCGTCGCGATCCTCTTCTTGGCGGTCTTTGCCACCGGGATCTCGTACTACATCCTCCAGGAGCAGCGCCTCAGGATCCCGATCCTCGAGGAGAAGCCCTTCGAGTTGAAGGCCGAGTTCCGCACCGCCCAGGCCGTTGTCCCGGGCCAGGGCCAGACGGTCCGCGTCGCGGGAGTGGACATCGGCGAGGTGAGTGAGGTCGAGCTCGTCGACGGCAGTGGAGTGATCAGCTTCGACGTAGACCGCGAGTACCTGCCGATCTATCGCGACGCCACGATGCTCATGCGGCCGACGACCGGGCTGAAGGACATGTTCTTCGACCTCGATCCAGGCTCGAGCCAGGCGGGCGAGTACTCGGAGGGTGACGTCATCCCCATGACCAACACCGCCCCGGACGTGAACCTCGACGAGATCCTGGAAGGTCTTGACGGGGACACCCAGGCATACCTCCGGATGCTCCTCGTCGGAGCCGGCGAGGGGCTCGAAGGCAACGGCAAGCGGCTGGGCAAGCTGCTCGGCAATCTTGGACCGATCCAGGACGACCTCTCGACACTCAACGAAGAGGTGGCCAAGCGCCGCGAAGAGCTGGCGTCGACCGTGCACTCGTTCAACCTCTTGATGACGCGGGTCGGCCAGGTCGAGTCCGAGTTGACGCTCCTCGTCAGCTCCTCCCGCCGCGCCTTGGGCGCCATCGCCGAGCGTGATCCGGATGTCCAGCGCTTCGTTGCACGCCTCCCCGGCACCCTCGAGCAAGCGGAGACGACGCTCAACAACCTGGCCGAGTTCGCGCAAATCCTCGGACCCACCTTCAACTCGCTGCGACCCTTCGCTCGCAACCTGCCTGAGCTGAACGAGTCGAACATCCAGCTGGCGGAGTCGTCGACGCCGGTCGTCAGGGATCAGATCCGCCCGTTCGTGCGCTCGGCCCGCGAACCGCTTCCAGACCTGCGGAAGGCCGCGGGCCGCTTCAGCGAGGCGACACCGCACCTACGCACCACGTTCTCCAAGCTCAACCGCCTCACCAATATGGCGGCCTTCAACCCGGACGGCGCGGAGGCGTCGGGCACGCCCGGAAGGGACGAGGGGTATCTCTTCTGGGGCGCATGGCTCGGTCACAACACGGCGAGCCTCTACTCCGCGGGCGACGGCCACGGCTATTACCGGCGCATCTACCTATCGATGGGCTGCGAGCAGCTCAATGACCTGATCTCGAACCCGAACCCGATCGCCCAGCAGCTGACCCAGCTCGTCACCGGATTCACCAACGCGGTAATCGCCCAGGCCTGCCCCTAAATCATGCAAAAACAAGCTCCTTCAGCCACCAGAATCCTCATCGCCGCAGCGTTTGCGGTGTCGTGCTTTGTGTTGCTCCTCTTCCTTTGGATCGCATTCGGCGGCCCCGTGCCGTTCAAGGCCAAGAGCTACCGGATCTCCGCATACTTTCCCGAGGCCGCCCAGCTTGCCGTCGAGTCGGACGTGCGGATTGGCGGCGTCTCGGTTGGCAGGGTCAAAGAAACTGGGCTCGCTCCCATTACCGAGCGGATCAACGGCAACGACGCGACCGAGGCCGTGATTGAGATCAAGCCCCAGTACGCGCCGATCTCAGAGGACGCCCAAGCCATTCTGCGCCAGAAGACCCTCCTCGGCGAGACGTACATTGAGCTCACCTCAGGCACGGAGCCGGCGTCGGGCGAGGCGACTGAAGGTGTATCGCTCGGGGCCCAGTCGGGCTTGAGCGACTCCGAGGCAAGCGAGATCGAGTCAATTCCGGAGGGCGGCACGCTCGGCGCTTCGCAAACGACCGAGGCGAGCCAGATCGACGAGTTCTTCAACGGCCTCGACGAAGAGGCCCGTATGTCGTTCCGACGCTGGCAGGCGTCTGCTGCCGTTGCAATCCGCGACCGCGGACTCGACCTCAACGATGCGCTCGGCAACCTGGCGCCGTTCATCACGGACACGAGCGACCTGCTTGAAGTGCTCGACCGTCAAGAGGTGGCGCTCCGCGGCGTGGTCCGCGACACGGGCACGACGTTCGAGGCCCTCTCTTCCCGCGGCTCCGAGCTGACCGAGGCGATCCGTGGGGGACGGAACACCTTCTCGGCCCTGGCGGAGGAGCAGGACGCCCTGGCTGAACTCATTCAGATCCTGCCGACCTTCCAGCGCGAGTCGCAGGCCACCTTGACACGCCTCGATCAGTTCCAGGAGCGCGCGACGCCAACGATCGAGGCGTTGATGCCGGTCGCCCAGAAGCTGAGCCCGACGCTCGAGGACGTCCGCCGACTCGCGCCGAACCTGCGCAACCTGTTTTATGACCTGCGCGTGCTCAACCGCGTCTCGCTCAAGGGCTTGCCGGCGCTCCGGAGCTTCCTGCTCGGCGTCGCGCCGGTCATCGACGAACTCGAGCACTTCCTCGCCAACCTCAACCCGATCATCCGCTACCTGGGCTACAACAAGGCGACGGTCGCGGACTTCCTGACCGGCCCGGGCGCAGCGATGTCGGGAGTGGTCGACGGGTTCCCCGGTGACCCTGCACGCCGCCACTTCCTTCGCCAGCTCACGGTCACCAGCACCGAGACGCTCTCCATCCACCCCAACCGCCTCAACACGAACCGCGGCAACGGTTACCTCGCCGACGGCGTGCTGAACGGGATCGAGGCTTCGATGAACGGAATCTTCCCCAACTTCGACTGCCGTAATACGGACTACAGCCCGTTCGATCCGGCGGTCGCCTCGAAGGCGGACGAGGAGGAGTTGCGAGCGGGCGCCACCGACCCCGACCTCAACATGGGCAACCCGCCCGGGGCCGGGTACGCGCCGTGCTTTATCGAGGGCGACTTCCCCGGCGGAGCCGTCTTCGGCAACGGCGATCGCGGCCCGGAGATCCGGCAAGACCCGTAGCTGCGGTTCGCCTTCTCTCAATAGGGTTGCCGGATGTCACTTAAAGGCCGGACCGTTGTCATGTCGGGCGGGAGCCGTGGGATCGGCCTCGCGATCGCCAAGCGGATCGCTGAGGACGGCGCAAACATAGTTCTGATCGCGAAGACCGCGGAGCCGCATCCAAAGCTGCCCGGAACGGTTTTCACCGCCGCCGAGGAGGTTGAGGAGGCCGGGGGACAGGCGCTACCGATCGTCGGCGACGTGCGCGACGAGAACCAGGTGTCGAACGCTGTCGCCCAAGCGGTCGAGAAGTTCGGTGGGGTGGACATCGTCGTCAACAACGCGTCCGCGATCAACCTGGCGCCGATGGCGGATCTCGAGGTCAAGCGCTTCGACCTGATGCAGTCGATCAACTCGCGCGGGACCTTCGTCCTGAGCAAGGCTTGCCTGCCGCACCTTCGCGAGTCGGAACACGCCCACGTCCTGACGCTCTCACCTCCGTTGTCGGCCGATCCCAAGTGGCTGAAGGGGAACTCGGCTTACACGCTTTCGAAGATGGGGATGACGATGCTGACCCTTGGCCTTGCCCAGGACGAGGCCGATCACGGTGTGGCCGCCAACTGTCTGTGGCCGCGGACGATTATCGCGACCGCCGCCGTGCAGAACCTCCTGGGCGGCGACGAGGCCATGGCCCGCTCGCGCACGCCTGAGATCTATGCGGACGCGGCCTACGCGATCCTCAAGCGCGACCCGCGGGAGTGCACGGGCAATGCGTACATCGACGACGAGGTGCTCGCCGAAGACGGGATAACGGATCTCTCCAAGTACTCCGCCCCAGACGCCGAGCTCGTCCTGGACCTCTTCGTCGACGGCTGGCCTGACTAACGAAGCGAATGTGAGGGTCTGGCCCCCCTGCGGCCGGGAGTGCGATTCTCGTTTGTGAGGGTCTGGCCCCTTTGGTAGGTAGGTTGAGGGTGGTACGTAAGTGATAGGGTGCGTACCATCGCTCCCATCCTTCCCAAACGCGAGGATGCCGATCGCCTGATTCCCCCGCCCGGAGGGGCGACCTGGCGGATGGCATCCGACATCCGCCTGATGGCGGGCGCGGGGTACGCGCTGATGCTTCAGGTCTCTCACCCCGTCGTGGGTGCGGGTGTCTCTGAGCACTCCAACTTCCGGGCGGACCCGTGGGGCCGGCTTCTGCGCACGCTCGACTTCACGACGAGCATGGTCTACGGCGGCCCGGAGCTCGCCTGGGACACCGGACGCCGAGTGCGCCAGATGCACCGCCAGATCAAGGGCCAGCTGCCGAGTGGGGAGCCGTACCACTCGCTGGAGCCGGAGGCCTACGCGTGGGTCCACGCGACGCTTGCGGACTCGATCATCCGCTCCCACATGCGCTTCGTGGGGCCGGTCGATCACGCCGAGCTCGAGACGTTCTGGGCGGAGTGGCGGCGAGTGGGTCGCCTTCTGGGAGTGCGCGACCGCGATCTTCCCGCGACCTGGGAGGAGTTCCCTTCCTACTTCGACCACATGGTCCGCGAGACGCTTGAGCCGACCGACTCGGTCACGGACGTTCTCGAAGCGCTCGCCGCGCCACCGCCGCCGAAGATCAGGGGAATGAGCGACAGCCTTTGGCAAGCCCTCAGGGTTCCGGCGGCCCGAGGCGCAAAGCTCGGTACGGTCGGCCTGATGCCGCGGGCGTTGCGCTCAAAGCTCGCCCTCGACTGGTCCGAGTCACGAAACCTCGAGCTCCGCGCCGTGAGCGCTGCGTCGCGCGCCTCCGGCGTCGTCCTGCCCTCTTCCCTTCGAAACTTCGGGCCAAGCTACCTGCGTTGGCGCGCCGCCGCGATCGCTCGCGGCGAGGTGGCTTCCGGCAAGGGGAGCAAGTTCACCGCTTCCGAGGACGGTGCGGCTGCCGTGTCGGCTCCCGCATGAGCCCCACGCTCCTCGAACGGGCGCTGGCCGCGCCCCAGGCCGAGGGCGACGAGGTTTCCGAGCGCATTCTGGACGCCTCCCTTGAGTTGGTCGCGGCCTCGGGCCTTCGCAACCTCACAATGGACGACGCAGCGTCGCGCGCGGGAGTGGGGCGGATGACCGTCTATCGGCGCTTCGGCGACCGCGAGAGCCTGGTGGACGCCCTGGCGGCACGCGAGGCCAAGCGTTGCCTGTCTGAGCTCGACCGCGCGGTCGATTCATCTCTTCCCGTAGCCGAGGGCATCGTGGCCGGCTTCGTGGCGAGCCTCCAACTGATCCGCACCCATCCGGTTCTCAACCGCTTCGCTCGCCACGAGCCGGAAGCAGCTCTGAGCGCGTTGAACGCCGAGGGGGCCGCGATCGTGGTCATGGGCCGTGAGTTCGTGGCGGCCCGGCTTCGTGATGCCCAGGCCCGCGGTGAGCTTGACCAAGCCCTTGACGCCACGCACGCAGCCGAGCTCCTGGTGCGGCTTGGCTTTTCGTTCCTTCTGATGCCGGAGAGCGCCCTGCCGCTCGACGATGCCGAAGCCGCGGCTGACGTCGCGAGAGCGCTGATGGCACCCGTCCTGGGCAGTGGCTAGGGAACGCGGTAGCGCTCGACTCTGATCGAGCCGTCACCCACGCTCATCCTGTCGTTGGGCTGCGCTGTTGCGAGCTTCGGGAGGCCCGCCATCACGATGTTCACAAACACCGGTTTGGGCTCGCCGTTCTTCTGAGGCATCTTTCGCTTCACGACCGCGGTCGCGGCTTTCGGCGTATTGCAGGGGTCTTGATAGGTGCTTTTCCCCTGCGTGCAGTTGAAGCCGTTTTGCTCTGAGACCTCGCCGCCGCTCGAGAGGGTCTTCGTCACGAAGCCCTTGGTGCGCGTTTCGGTCGGTGATGTCGAAACAATGACCCGCGTCCCGATGAAGACGTTGTACGGGACGCTCGAGATGCCGATGCGCTGTTTGGACTTGATCCGCAGCGCGTCGCCCTTTTCCAGGCCGTCGAGTCGCAGGGAGCGGACCACCTTGCGCCCGGCGTTACCGCTCGGCGCGATCGGGACCGAACCCCGCATCTTGGCGCCGCCTTCAGTTGTTTGGGGTGGGGGGATTGCGCCCCGCTCGAGGATGGCATCGACTCGGCCCTTGTCCCCGTCCACCGAACCGTCGGGGCGGTCCGCACCGACCACCACCACGTCGCCGCCTCCGGCGTTCTTGTGGCTCGCCGCGGCAGTGACGTTCAAAAAGCAGCCGTCCGGTGGGCACGGCAGGTTCGAGACATTCCGGACGCGCTTCACCGCGTTGGAGAAGACGAGCACGCAATGGTGGTTCCGATTCGGGCGCTTCTGATTGCACCTGATGGACTCTGCCTTCGAGATCGGCTCGGCGCCCGGGCCGTCTGCTGCCGTCGCGCTGGAGGCGAGGACGACCTGCGCGTCCATGATCGGGCTGTAGTTGTACTGGCTGCCGACGCATCGTGGTTCCTGCGTCGCGCATGTCGTCGAGAGCTGAAGCTCGGCGGTTGCACGCAGGATGTCGCCGCGCCTGAGTCCGCCTCCCGCCGAAACTCGCTCCGAGAGGACGACGAGCGGTTGCGCCCCCCGAGAACCCGTGACCGGGATCGTCTCGCGCGTCTCGTTGGACTCGCGTGAGGCGATCGTCGCGATCAGCGCCGGTTCGACTTCGCCATGCGCGGCGAGCGCAGGGATCGCCAGGGCGCCTGCGCACCCGACGATCGCGGCGGCGATCATCGCACGTATCCGGCCCCTGCCGTTCGTACTCATCCCCCCATGTTCGCACGGCGACGGGCGGTGCGGGGCCGAGGCGGAAACTCGAACTACCCGGTTAGCCGGGGGACACCGCGGGTAGCCCAACAGGAACCGAACCCCCTACGAAAGGCGAACGAAAATGCCCAGCTTGAAACGTTCGAAGCCCAAGACTGCCAGCGACCGGGTCAAGGCGGTGGGCGCCGTGGCCGGCGACGCCGGCAAGGCCGTAGGCAACGCGGCTCAGGCCGCCGGCGAGGTCGTGGCGGAAGGCGCCAAGACGGTCCGCGATCGGGCCATCGATGCTACGAAGGGGGCGCCCTCTGGTCTCGAATCGACTCGTGGCAAGGCCGTCGCGGCCGTCGGTGCCGCAGGGGCTGCCGCCGGAGCGGTCGCGTTTTGGAAGCGTTCCCAGGGCGACGAGCCGGACGTGGTCTTCGATCCGTCCCAGAACGAGCCGACCTCGGTGACCACGACCGAGACCGCCGAGGCTAAGGCGGCCAAGGAGGCCACTTCGGGGTCTGGCGAAGACTCCGGCTAGGCCCGCACAAGGGCGCTTGGCGCTCGTAGTGCGAGATCAAACGTCATCATTGTCCGTTACTTGGAAGCGCCGCCGACGCTGAGTAAAGAGGCGTCAATTGCGGTATAGGAACCCTCAATGCTTATTGACAAACAGACCGAACTCGCAAACGGGCGCTACGCGCTGCGGAGTCGCCTGGGCACGGGCGGTGCGGCGACGGTCTGGCTTGCCGACGACACCGTGCTCGAGCGCAAGGTCGCAGTAAAGGTCCTCTCCGAGGCCCTTGCGTCGGACGAGAGCTGGCTGGCTCGATTTCGCCGAGAGGCACGCATCGCGGCGATGCTGACCCATCCGAACCTTGTGTCCGTGTACGACTTCGCGTCCGGGCCGGAGCGGCCATACATCGTGATGGAGTACATGCCTGGTGGCTCGCTCCACGACGTCGCCGAGGCGGGCGAGCAGCTCGACTCCGAGATGCTCACCCGGGATCTTTTGTCCGCGCTTTCGGCAATCCACGCCGGCGGGATCATTCACCGCGACGTGAAGCCCGGCAACGTCCTCCTTTCGGCGGACGGGACAGCATGCCTCACCGACTTCGGGATCGCGCGCCCGGAGGACGCGACCTCTCTCACTCAAACGGGCCAGATTCCGGGAACGGCCGAGTTCATGGCGCCGGAGCTGTGGCGCGGTGAGGCCGCGGACGAGCGTTCTGACCTTTACGGGGCCGGCGTGGTTCTTCGCCGGCTCATTGGAGAGGGCTCGACGCCGGAGCTCGCGCGACTGATCGACCGGTTGTCTGCCGAGGATCGCGAGAACCGGCCGGCCTCCGCCAAGGAGGCCCTTGAGAGTCTTGGTGGCGAACCTCAGCCATCCGCCATCCCGGTATCCGCTGAGGCGTCGACCGAGCCGGCCCCGCGCACGGTGATCATTCGCAGCGACGATCGGCCGAAGCGTGTAGCGGCGCTCGCGGGCGTCGCGGTGCTCGCCATCATCGCCGTGGTCGCGCTGGCCCAGGCGGTGGGCGGTGGCGACGACGCGGCGTCCGGCGGGGGCGCGTCCAACGCGGCAGCCGACGGCTCGGGCCAGGAAGATTCCGGACAGGCCGACAACACGCCCTCAGGCCAGAGTGGGTCGGGATCCGGCGCCGGCGGACAGGCCCCGGCTGAAACGACGGCGGATCCGGCTGCCCTCAACCAGCAGGGCTTCGATCTGATCCAGGCCGGGGAGCCCGCGGACGCGGTTCCGATCCTCAGGCGAGCGGTCAACGCCTACCCTGCGGATTCCACCGAGCTCGAGTACGCCTATGCGCTCTACAACTTCGGCAACGCCCTGTATCTCTCGGGCCGAGCCGAGCAGGCGATCCCGGTGCTCGAGAAGCGGCTCACCTTCGACAACCAGACCTCGACTGTCCAGGCGACACTCGACGAGGCTCGAGCCGCTGCCGGCGGCCAATCGTCAGACGACGGGGAAGACGACGACTAGCCGTCTGCCGTGCGCCTGCCCAGGGCGAGGCCGATTTCTGCGTCGACCCCGAACTGCCAGCCGGGGTGTTCTTCTGACCAGCGCGCGACTATCTCGCGCTCTGGCTCACGATCGGCGTCGTCGAGGATGACGAGCGCGTCGCGAGCCAGGCGATCGGCCAGGGCGGACATCGCGGGGTAGCGGCTGTGGGTCATGCCCTCGCCGTAGCCGGGCGGACCGTCTACCAGAAGCAGATTGACCCCTCCCGGAAGGAGCGCGACCGATTCGCGGGAGTACCACGGAGCACCCGCCCAACTGCGTGAATGAGGTTCCAGGGACGAGACGACCACCTCGACCGCGTGTGAGATCCGCTCCCGCTCGACCTGTGCTCGTACCAGCCTCGCCCATTCCTGGTTGTGCTCAACCGCGACAATCTTCCCGCCGCGCTCGGCGAGCAGCCTTCCGATCACGATGGTCGAGATCCCCGACCCAAGCTCGACGATCCGCTTGCGGTCGGCGAACGCGATCTCGTTCAACACAGCGACCAGCGCAGCGGGGCGAATCGCACCCTCGGTCCATGGGAGGTACGGCCGTCCATCGAGGAGGGGCCGCAGGACCTGCCAGCCCCAAGCGTCGAGCTGTGCGCTATGAGGCGGAGTGCTCAGTTGCCCTTGAATTCCGGGTCGCGCTTTTGAGCGAAGGCCGTGACGCCCTCGACGAAGTCCTTGGAGTGGCCCATAGCTCGCTGCTGATCGGCCTCGGCTTCGAGTTGACCCGACAGGTCGGCATAGACGCGCCGATTCAGGAGCTCCTTCGATCCGGCGTATGAGCGGGTTGGACCCTTGGCGAGGCGCTCGGCCAGCGACCTCGACTCGCCGGCAAGGCTCTCGTCAGGGACCACCTGGTTGACCAGGCCCCATTCGAGAGCTTTCTGGGAGCTCACGCGCTCGCCGAGCATCATCATTTCGGTCGCGCGTGCCAGTCCGATGCGGGCAGGGACGAAGGCCGAGGATCCGCCGTCGGGAATGAGTCCAATGTTGACGAACGCGAGCAGGAAGAACGACGAGTGCGCCGCGATGATCAGGTCGGCGGAGAGCGCGAGTGAGCAGCCGATTCCGGCCGCGGGCCCGTTCACGGCTGACACCACGGGCTTTGGCATGTCGCGGATGGCGTGGATGATCGGGTGGTAGCGCTCGCGAAGGCGCTTGGAGAGATCGAAGTTCCCGTCGCCGTCAACCGAGTCGGAGGTGTCCTCGCGGGTCTCCGTGAGGTCGGCGCCCGAGGAGAATGCGCGCCCGGCTCCGGTCAGAAGAACTGCGCGAACCGCGTCGTCGGCGGCGACTGACTCGAGCGCGGCGCGAAGATCCTCGCCGAGCTGGAAGTTCCAGGCGTTGAGGGCGTCGGGCCGGTTCAGCTCGACCGTCGCGACCCCATCGGCCACGTCCAGATTGACGGTTTCGAAGTCAGGCACTCGTCTTCTCCTTGGGCTTTTGGGTAGCTCTGGTGACCTTCTTGTAGGTGCCGTCGTCGTTCAAGCGATACGCGACGCCCTTCTTCCCGTCGGGAACGCCCAGCGCTCGAAGGTCGGCGGTTATCGGTCTGTACCAGGTGGTTACCGGGATCTCGCCCACCACGCGGACGTAATGAGGTCTCGCGTTCAGAGGCAGAACCGAGAGCGCGTCGTCGAGGTCGGCGATAGTCAGCTTCTCCCCCTTGCGGAGAGTGACTGCGCCGACCACGAGTGAATCGGTGCCGTCTGGATCCGGAACGCCGAAGCAGACGGCCAGGTCCACCGCCGGCAGAGCCCAGAGTGCGTCTCGGATCGGCGTCGGGGCAAACGGCCCATCCTTCGTGTGGACGAGCGTCGTGATCGTGTCGAGCAGCCAGTAGTCCCCGTCGGCATCGCGGCGAAAGAGGTCGCCGGTCGCGACCCAGGCGTCGTCGGCCCGGAACACGCCGCGTAGTGGAGTCTCAGCAGTGGGGTTCACATCCGGGTTGACCTCGGATACGAGGACGCCGATCTCGTTCGTCCCGCACACCCGAGCGAAGCCGTCATCAGTGGCTTCGAGCTTGCCGGCCTCCAGGTCGAGCGCGGCGATCCGCACCCGCGCAGAGCCGGGAAGCGGCCGGCCCATGGCGCCGACCTTTTGGCCGGACACGTTCGCCAGGACGACCTCGCCCTGAGTAGAGGCGTAGAACTCGACGACGCGGGCCGGGTCAAAGCGCTCGACGACTCGGCTCCACAGACCCCTCGGCATGCCGGAGCCCATGAAGAGTCGAACCGGGTGATGGCGCTCGTTGGGATTCGGCGGCGCCTCGACGAGGTCGCGAAGCATCGTCCACGTGTAGGTGCCGACGGTGACGCCGTAGCGGCGAACCTCGTCCCAGAACGTCGCCGGGTCGAAGTCGCGGGCCATCGCGATCCTCGCGCCACCTGCGATTGCGCCGCCGAAACTCACCATGAGGCCCGACGGGTGATAGACGGGCGTCACCGAATACACGGTGTCTGCTTCGGAGAGCGAGGCTGAAGCCGCGGTTCCGAATGCCGACAGGATCCAGCGCCGGTTGGTGATCCGGTTCGGACGCGTGCGATCGCCCGAGCCGGTGAAGAGGATGAAGGCGAGGTCCCGAGCCCTGCCGGGGTTCGGCTTGTACCAGCCGGGCAGCTTGACCTTCTCCGGGTCGATGCGCTCCATGTCGACTACGCCGGGGCCGAGGTCGCGAGGCCCGGCGCCGCCACCGAGGACCAGAACCTGCACGCCCGCCTTTGCCGCGCCCTCGGCTTGCTCGGGGTCCGCAACAACTCGCGCGATCTCGCCCAATTCAGCCTCGCGTTCGACCGCGCCGTCGGGTCGCAGAAGGACGGCCACTGCGCCCAGGCGGTTAAGCGCGGCAACCACGGTGAGAGCGGTCGGGCGTGGCTCCATCAGGACGCCGACGTGCTCGCCCTGGTGCACCCCCACCGAGATCAGGCCCCGGACGATCGAGTCGATGCGGTGCTTGGCCGCAGCGTGCGTGTGGGCGCGATCCTCGAAGAGGAAGAAGACCTGCTCGGGATGGTCTTCGGCCTGCTCGTCGAGGAGCTTGCCGAGAGAGATACGGGTGCGGGGGCGGACCTGGTCGAGCCTGATCAGTCGCGGCAGCTCCGAGATCGCCTCTTCGCCAAGAGTTCGGATGCTGCCTGCGGTCCTGGCAACGCCCGTGACGACCGAGCGGGCAAGGTTGGAGCCCACACCGGCAGCCAGCGTCAGCCCGTACCCGGCGCGGGCGCCCGCGCCGGGGCTCTCGTCGAGCTCAGCAACGACTTCCGCCCGGAGGATGGTGTCCGGGAGCTCGGCGTCGGCGTCCCGCCAGCGGGTCCAGCCGGCGACCGACGGCCAGGTCGTCGCGGTCGAGGCCGAACCGACAACCAGACCAAAATGTCCTGCGCGGAGTGTCAGCTCATAAACGTCGGCGCGGGGCGCGGCCCGGATGATCGCCCGGACCGCGGCGGCGGGTGCGATCTCGTCCACCTCGCCCACGACGGTCAGGATCGGACACTCGATGTCGGCGAGCGTGACGAGGCGATCGTCGATCACGAATCCTCCGTCCAGCATGCGGTTGTGGGCGACGAACTGCTTCAAGAAGTCAGCCAGGGCGGGGCCGGGCCAGGCGACCCACCCGTCGGCCTGAAGGAACTGGCGCTGGCGCTCCCGGGGAAGCAAGGCGTCACGGTCATGCAGTTGGCGCATGAAGTCGAGCTGCTGGCGGGCGGCCTTGACCGGATCGAGCATGCGGAAGCCCATGCGCGACATCCATGCCGGCACAGCTGAGCGCGCCAACGGGCTGACGGCGAGGATGTCGGCGATGCGGGTGGCGACCTCCTCCGGAATGCCGAGCGGCATCGCCGCCGCGGTGTCGACGGGGCTGCCGAAGGTGATCAGGCTCGCCAGGCCCTCGCCGCGGCGAAGGGCTGCTGCCTGGTAGCAAAACATTCCGCCCTGGCTGTAGCCACCAAGATGCGGATCCTTGCCGGTGGCCTTGCGAACGCGATCGACGGCATCGGAGACGGCAAGGACGTGGTCAGTGAGCGTTCTCTCGAAGCCCCCCTCCTCGTGCTCGGGCGCCCCGAAGTCGACCACCCATGGATCGACGCCCTGGGCGTGAAGCGTGCCGACCGCGGTCGAGGAAGGGGAGACGTCGTAGATCTCGGCCGCCAGCATCATCGGCGGCACCAGGATCACGGGGGCACCGGCGCCCGGGGTCTGAGCGCGCTTGTTGCTGCGCTTCGGAGCTTTGTTAGCGGTTTGTGAGGGGTCTGACCCCTCGGGGGGGAAGTAGCGGCGGAGGCGATAGATCGGCCGCGAGGCGACCACTTCGAAGGGCGAGGCCTCTTCGCCGGTCTCCAGGCCGCCGAAGCGGGCGACCTCCAGTGCGTTCTGAGCTGCCGCTCCGGCGCGGTGGACCGGGGAGAGGATGGCGTCGAGTGGATTCACGCCAGCGAACCCTATTTGCTCGGGCGAGCCCGCAGCTCAGGACGCCAGGCCAGAAACGATCCGGTGGATCTCGCGCACCTCTGCGGCAATCTCACTTTCTCAGTTGCCCTGCGGGGCTCGGCCGCCGGTGGCACGCTCGCCCGCCTTGATCAGCTCGTCGCGAAAGTCGGGATGTGCGATCTCGGCGAGAGCCGCCGCTCGCTGGTGGACCGTCTTGCCCTGGAGCTCGGCGGCGCCGAACTCCGAAACGACAACGTCAACCTGATGGCGGGGCGTCGTGATCACCGCCCCGGCCTCGAAGAACGGAACGATGCGGGAGCGGAGCTCGCCTTCCTTCGTCGTGTAAGTAGCCGGAAAGCACAGGAGCGAGCGGTCCTCGACTTCCAGCGCCGGGCCGGCGATGAAGTCCTCGTGGCCGCCGATGCCGGAGAACTGCGTGCCGTTGATGGTGTCGGCAACGACCTGTCCGTGGACGTCGATCGCAAGCGCGCCGTTGATCGTGATCATCTTCTGGTTCTTCGCGATCGCCTCGGTGGAGTTGACGAGCTCGACCGGCAGGAACGCGACGTCCGCGTTCTCGTGAAGCCAGCCGTAGAGCTCAGCCGAGCCTGCGGCGAAGGTCGCGACCGAGACGCCGTCGTAGCAGCCCTTGTGGGCGTTTGAGACCTTCCCGGCCTCGTGAAGCGCCATCAGCCCGCTGGTGAACATCTCGGAGTGGACCCCGAAATCTCCCTTGTCGCCGTTGGCGAGCTCCGCTGCGATCGCGGATGGGATCGTGCCGATGCCGGTCTGGAGCGTCGCCCCGTCGGGTACGAACGCCGCCGCATGCTTGGCGATTGCGAGGTCGGCCTCTGAGGGCTCGAAGTCGGGGAGGGGGAGGGGGGAGCCATCGCCCTCGACCAGGATGTCGATCTCGTCCACCTTGAGGGCATGCCTGTGCTCGGGAGGGATGCCGAAGGTGCGCGGGTAGTTGGGCGACGTCTCGACCACGAGCAGGCGGTCCGGGGCGGCGGCGGCCCGGATCAACTCGGTCGAGGTGCCCCCGGCGTGGAGTGACAGCGAACACCAGCCCTCCGAGTCGGGAGGAGCTGCGGCAGTTGCCATCACACGTGGCCTCTGCTCTTCGAGTAGCGGCGCAAAGCGGCGGAAGTCGGCGGCCGCGAACGAGATGTTCGCGCCGGCGTCGCGAAGCGCTCGCTCGAACGGACCAAAGAATCCCGAGAGGTAGTGAACGTTGGGGTGGTTGAAGAGTTCGGTGCCGACTCCGAGGAGGGCGCCGTAGACCTTCAGGTCTGACCAGTCGTCGCGCTCCCCAAGCGCGGCCATGAAGCCGGGCGGCTGGCCGGTGGCAAGCGGGATGCCGAGGGTGTCGATGGCCTCGAGGCGCGCGGCGGCCTGGACGGGGGTGAGAGTCTCGGCCACGGCGGCAATCTATGGCTTTCGCGCCTATCATCAAGCTGTGGAAGCTGAAGTCCGCACCGTGGATGACAATCTCGAGGCAGCGGAGGCCTGGAACGGTCCGCTGTACGAGGTCTGGATCAAGTACCGCGATCTCGTCGCGGACGGCTTGCGAGAGCACGGAGAAAACGCGCTTCGGTTGACGCCACCGTCAGTGGGCGATCGTGTGCTGGACATCGGATGCGGTCTGGGGGATACGACTACGCGTCTCGCCGAGCTTGTTGGTGAGAGCGGCAGCGCGCACGGAGTGGACGTGGCGCCACGAATGATCGAGACCGCGAGCGAAGAGGCCCGCGAGAGCGGCGCGCAGAACCTGACGTTTGCGGTTCAGGATGTCGAGACGGAGCCGTTCGATCAAGAGTTCGACTACGCGTTTGCTCGGTTCGGGACCATGTTCTTCGCCAATCCGGTTGCTGCGCTTCGGAATGTTCGCGGAGCCATGGCGCATGGCGGGGTCCTCAACATGGTCGTCTGGCGTCGCAAGCTGGACAACGACCTGATGCACCGAGCCGAGCTCGTGGTCGCCGAATATCTGGAGGAGCCCGAGGACTCTGACGCGCCGCGTTGCGGGCCAGGGCCGTTCTCGATGGCCAACGCCGACACCGTGACCGACGTCCTCGTGCACGCCGGGTGGGCAGACATTCGACTGGCTCGCCAGGACCTTCCCTATCGGATCGGCAATGACCTCGACCAGGCGGTCGAGTTCAATATGGACCTTGGGCCAGGCGCCGAGGTTCTCAGGATGTGGGGCGAGCGCGTTGACGAGATCCGGCCGAAGATCGCGGCCGATCTGCGCGGGGCGCTCCAGGAGTTCGTCCAGGACGACGGGTCTGTGGTGGCGCCTGCTTCGACCTGGGCAATCAGCGCCTGCGCCGGCTCCAAGACGTAGTCTTTTCCTAATGAAGTGCGGGGTCCGGACGATGATGGTCGCAGCGCTGTGCGCGCTGGCATCCCCCGCATCCTCGAGCGCAGGCGTGCCAGAACCTGAGGAGGGTTGGGCCCAGCGAGCGCTCGACATCCAATTCGACCTCGCCTCGGACGTGGGCTGGACGGACATGCCGTGGGTCGGCACCCACAACTCCTACAACTCGTTCGGGCAGACGGGGGTCGCTCTTTCATCCAATGACGCGAACCAGGAAATCACCAACGTGGAGCAGCTCGAAGCCGGCGTGAGAAGCCTCGAGCTCGATATCCATCGCTTCCCGGACGTGCCGGGCGGGCCCCTCCGCGTTTGTCACGCTCGCGGCGCCAACGAGGGGCATCTCGGCTGCACGCTCGAGAAAGAGCTTGGACCGACACTCGCGGAGATCGTGGCCTGGCTCGACCAACCTGCGAACTCGCAACAGGTGCTCCTCCTCTATCTCGAGGATCACATGGGAGACGCGGCCGGGTACAACGCGGCGGCCGACGTCGTCGCAGCTCAGCTGGGCGATCGGCTCTACACGCCGCCCGCGGGTGGGTGCTCGGAGGTCCCGGCGACTTTGACGCGAGAGCAGATCCAGGCGGCGGGCAAGCAGGCGATCATCGTCTCCGACTGTGGGCCTGACGGCGCTTCGGGGTGGCACGCGGTCGCTCACAACTGGAACTCGCACGTGGAGTCGCGCCCAGTCGACTATGAGGACTTTCCCGCCTGCGGGCCCGACTACGACATCCCGACCTACGAGTCGACGTTCGTCCGCTACTACGAGGACTCGACAGCCTTGACCAACCAGGTCGGCCCGCCGACCGGAATCGCTACAGCCGACGACGGCATTACTCCTCCGACTGCCGCGGCGATGGCCCGCTGCGGCGTTGATCTGATCGGCCTCGACCAGGTCACTGGTCTCTCCGACCCGCGTTTCGAGGGGCTCGTCTGGAGTTGGCAGGTGAACCGCCCGCGTCCGACTGCCAAGGGCCAACGCGACTGCGCCGTCCAGCGACGCGACGTTGCGATCGACTCCGCGCTCGCGTTCCCCGGTTCGCCCGCGACCCGGTCCGCGTGGTTTGACCAGCTCTGCGACCGCCTCCACCCGGCGGCGTGTCGCGACACCGCAGGCCAGTGGACGATCGTGCCAAAGCGTCTGACCCGGCGCGCCGCGCGCAAGGCATGCAAGAAGCGTGACCACGTGCTCGCCACGCCGCGCACGGGCAGGGAGGCGCAGGAGCTCAACACCGCGCTGACCGCGTCAGGCGCGCGGCAGGCGTGGCTGGGCGCAAAGCGCCGCCCGAGCGGCTGGGTGGCCTCAGACCCGCCACTCGCCCCCTAAGACTCCCGCCTTCGCAAAGGCGAGCGGAGGTCGCTTTCGCCCACTCCTCGGGCGATAAGAACCCAGTTCCGTCTTCGTCGTTGACGGTGGCGTTTCCGGGCGGGCGTGTGGTTTGCGGCGTGTGCTGGAACCGCAAGCGCTTCGTGCCGATAGTGTCCCCGCCGTGACGAGCGTTCGCGAGGCCTCATACGAGTTGTTCCGCCGACACGGAATGACGACGATGTTCGGGAATCCCGGTTCGACCGAATTGCCGATGCTCGCCGACTTCCCGTCCGACTTCCGCTACGTGCTCGGCCTCCAGGAGCTGGTCGTGATGGGGATGGCGGACGGCTACGCGCAGGCCTCGGGAACCGTCGGGCACGCAAACCTCCATACGGCGCCCGGCGTTGGTAACGCGATGGGCGGAATCTTCAACGCGCAGGCCAACCACGCCCCGCTCCTCGTAACCGCCGGCCAGCAGGTGCGACCGCACATCGGCATCCACGCGAACCTGACCAATCGCGACGCCACCCGCATGCCGCACCCGCTCGTCAAGTCGAGCTTCGAGCCCGCCCGGGCCGCCGACGTTCCGCATGCCCTGGCGCGTGCGATCCACGTTGCCGCGACGCCCCCGAAGGGTCCCGCCTTCGTTTCGATTCCAATGGACGACTGGGAAGGCGAGGCGGACCCGGCTTTGACGGACAGCGTGATCGCCCGCGAAGTCGCGGGAGCACCGGCTCCCGATCCCGATGCGATCGAAGCGCTCGCGGCAGCGCTCGATAAAGCCACGAATCCGGTCATGATCGCCGGACCCGACATCGACGCTTCGGGTGCCTGGGAGTTGGCCGTCCAGTTCGCCGAGAAGCAGAACCTGCCCGTATTTGCGATCCCGGCAACGGGCGGGGGACGCATCGGCTTTCCCGAAGGCCATCCGAACTTCCGCGGGCTCCTGCCCCCGGGCATCGCGCCGGTTGCCGACACCCTGAAGGGCTACGACCTCGTGCTGGTAGTCGGATCGTCCGTCTTTCCTTATTACCCGTACCTCCCGGGCGAGTACCTGCCCGAGGGAGCCCAGCTCGTCCAGATCACTTCTGATCCCGAGGAGGCCGCCCGCGCGCCGATGGGCAATGCCATCGTCGGCGACGTCAAGAAGGGTCTCGAGCATCTCTATGGCCGCGTCGGCGAATCCGACAGGGACGTAGGAGACTCGCTGCCCGACCCGATCGCGGGCGAGGAGCAGAGCCCGATCACCGGCACGGCCGCCATGCACGCGCTCGGCAACGCTTTTCCCGACGACGGCATCATCGTCTTGGAGGCGCCTTCGTCGACGCTTGCACTCCGTAACCAGCTCCGCCTGTCGAGGCCCGGCTCCTACTACTTCGGCGCCGGTGGCGGCCTCGGTTTCGGACTGGCGGCTGCGGTCGGCGTTCAGATCGCCCAGCCCGACCGGCCCGTCGTGTGTGTCATCGGCGAAGGCTCTGCCCAGTACGCGATCACCGCGCTTTGGAGCGCCGTCGCCTACGACGTACCGCTGACGATCCTCGTCCTTCGCAACTCCGAGTACGCGATTCTCAAGTGGTTCGCGATGGTCGAGCAGGTGGAGAAGGCCCCAGGCCTTGATCTACCAGCGCTTGACACCGCAGCGATCGCCGCCGCCTACGGGGTCTCGACGACCAAGGTCGAGGATGCGGACTCTCTGACCGACGCACTCAAGACCGCGATCGCATCGCCCAAGCCCGAACTGGTCGAAGTGGGCGTCGCACCGGGCATGTGGCTTTTCTAAAAGGGGTCAGGCACCTCTTAGAAAAGGGTCCGCGTCCTTCCGAGCATCCACGTCCGTGACGACCGCCGCACCTGACAGAGCCCCGGACTGGGTTGCCCACGGCACGCCGGAGCCTTTGCGCACCGATCTCGCGCGCCTGGTTGGCGAAAGTGCCGTCCTTGGCCGCGCCACCGACCTGGTCCGTTACGCCTCGGACGCCAGCCCGTATCGCCTGATCCCGCAGGTCGTCGTCCAGCCGCGTGACCCGGCGGGTGTCGCCCGCGTGATCGCCTACGGCCGCGAGCACGGCATTCCCGTCACCTTCCGGGCGGGCGGCACCAGCCTGAACGGCCAGGGACAGGGCGCGGGCATTCTGGTTGACGTTCGTCGTCACTGGCGTGGCATCGAGATTCTGGACGACGACGCAGCCCGCGTGAAGGTCAGGCCCGGAACCGTCCTCGGGCACGCGAATCGCGTGCTGAGCCGCCATCACCGAAAGCTCGGCCCCGACCCGGCATCTACCGACATCGCGACCGTGGGGGGAGTTGTCGCCAACAACTCGGGCGGGATGCGCTGCGGCATCCGCTTCGACTCGTACCAGACGGTCAGCGATATGACCTTCATGACGGCGAATGGGACCGTGATCGACACAGCTGAACCCGACGCGGCGGCGCGTTTTGAAGCGGACGAACCTGAACTCGCGACGGGGCTCGCGGAGCTCCGCGACGAGATCCGCGCCGACAAGAAGCTCGCCAAGAGGATTCGCGCCAAATACGAGATCAAGAACACGACCGGCTACCGCCTGTGCGCGTTCCTCGACGCCGACGAGCCGGTGGAGATCTTCCGCCGCTTGATCGTCGGTTCAGAGGGAACGCTCGCGTTGATCTGTGACGCGACCTTCGAGACCCTGCCGGTGCCGGCGCACACCACCACGGCCTGGCTCCACTTTGCAGGGATTCCCGAGGCGTGCGCACCGGTCCCCGACCTGGTCGCGCTCGGCGCGAGCGCGGTCGAGTTGATGGTCGCGCCGGCGCTGATGGTTGCCGCCATGAACATCCCGGGCGCTCCGCAGGACTGGCTCGAGCTGCCGCCTGAGTCAGCCGTGCTGCTGGTCGAGTTCGGCTCAGACGACGAGGCATCACTCGCCGAGAGCGAGCGCGGCGCAATCGAAGCGGTCAATGAGGACAACCTGATCCGCCCCCCGGACTTCACTCGCGAGCGGGAGAAGATCGGCGTCAATTGGCGGGTTCGTGAAGGCCTCCACGGCCTGGTCGGGCGCCTGCGGATTCCCGGTACGGCGCTGATCGTCGAGGACGTATGCGTGCCCCCGGCCCGGATCGCCGAGGCGGCGGCCGACATCCAGGCGCTCCTCGGCGAGCACGGATTCCTGACCGGTGTCGCGGGACACACCTCGGCCGGAAACCTTCATTTCATGCTCACGCCCGACTTTGCGAAGGCGGAGGACCTCGAAAACTACGAAGCGTTCATGGAGGGCCTCGTCGGACTCGTTTGCGACAAGTACAACGGCTCTCTCAAGGCCGAGCACGGCACCGGCGTGAACATGGCGCCATATGTCGTGCGGGAGTGGGGCGAGCAGGCAACCGACCTGATGTGGCGAGTGAAGCGTCTCGCCGACCCGGATGGTGTCCTGGGCCCGAACGTCGTCATGAGCGACGACCCGGGTGTTCACCTCCAAAACCTGAAGACGACCCCAGAGGTCGAAGAGGTTGTGAACACGTGCGTCGAGTGCGGCTTTTGCGAGCCCGCTTGCCCGAGCCAGGATCTGACGACAACGCCACGACAGCGGATCGTTCTGCGGCGGGAGATGGCGAGGCAGCCCGCGGGGTCGCCGGTGGCCAGGGTGCTTGCGGAAGAGTTCGAGTACGACGGTTTGGAGACGTGCGCCGCAGACGGATCGTGCGTGCTTGCCTGCCCGCTGTCGATCGACACGGGCAAACTGGTCAAGGAGCTGCGGGCCAAGGAGCATTCCCCGCGTGATGAGGCGCTGGCGCTCCGCGCAGCGAAGAACTGGGGAAAGGTCGAGAGCTCGTCACGCGCGGGACTTCGCACCGGGCCGATCGCCGAGCGGCTCGGCGGCGGCGCGTTACCGAAGCCCGCGCAGCCGCTGCCATCGTCGACTACCCGCGAGGGCGCCGCGGCCGTCTACTTCCCCTCCTGCACCAACCGCATCATGGGCGCATCGAAGAAGGCCCGACCCGGCCCCAGCCTGGCTGATGCAACCGTCGCGGTCTCCGAGCGCGCCGGCATGCCGGTCTGGATTCCGCCGGACGTCGGCGGCAGCTGTTGCGGCGTGCCCTGGTCGTCGAAGGGCCATCGGGAAGGCCACGCCTGGATGGCGCGCCAGACCTTCGAGAAGCTTTGGCGCTGGTCCGGCGAAGGCGAGCTTCCGGTCGTCAGCGACGCCTCCTCGTGCACGCTCGGCCTGAGCAGCGAGACGCTCGCCGCGCTACCCGAGGAAGTTCAGGAGCGCCACGCAAAGCTCGAAATCCTCGATTCGGTCGAATGGCTCGAGCGCCTCATCCCGAGCCTCGGGATCGAGCGCAAGCTCAGCCGGGTCGCCATCCACCCGACCTGTTCGACCCGCCACCTCGGACTTGCGGCAAAGCTCTCGGAAGTAGCAGCGCAGATGGCGGACGAGGTCGCCGTTCCGGCGGCAGCTCGCTGCTGCGGGTTCGCGGGCGACCGCGGAATGCTCCATCCCGAACTGACGGCCTCGGCAACCGCGCCGCAGGCGGCTGAGTTGGCCGAGCGCGGGCCGTTCGACGCCTACCTCTCGACCAACCGCACCTGCGAGATCGGCATGGAGCGCGCGACAGGCGAGCCCTACGGCTCGATCGTGCTGGCACTCGAAGAGCTGACCCGCTAGCGCGGGGGCATCTCGGCCGCGCCGGGTGCTTTGAGGCCGTCGATCACGATCGCCATGAACCGGCGCCAGGTGGTGGGGGATACGAACGGTCCATCGTTGCCGGGGGTCGAGGTGCCGAGTCCGCACATGAGCATCGGCACGTCCTCGGCGACGGCGTCTTTGCGGATGACCCCCGCCTTCTGGGCACGGGTCATCGCCTCTCTGACGAGCTCGAGCAGGCCTGCCTTCTGAGCACCGGCCTGCATTGCGTCGGAGCGGTCGCGCATGACCTCCGAGAGCGAGCGGTCGGTGGCCTGGAGTTCGGCACTGCGGTAGAGGAATTGCTCGAACGCCGGGCCGGGGTCATCTTCGGCGAGCGCGTCGCGTGCGAACTCGGCCAGCCGTTCGAAGCGGTGTTCGGCGAGCGCGTAGATCAGGTCGTCCTTGGTCGGAAAGTGTCGGTAGACCGTGCCGACGCCGACGCCGGCCTCACGGGCGATGTCTTCCATTTGAGCGTCGAGGCCGGCGGTCGCCATGAGCTTCCGTGCCGCCTCGATGACCGCCTGGCGATTGCGCCGGGCGTCCGCGCGCATCACCTTCGTGCCCGCCGCTTTCGCGAAGGACGCTTCTACTTCGGTGTCAATCGCGGAGCGCAAACGGAACCTCGCTTCCGTATAGTGCCAGACCCGAAGCGGAATCGTGCTTCCGGATGGGGCCTGACCCTAAGCGGAATAGCGATTCCGATTATACGCGGAAGAATCGAGTTGAGGAGCGATGGAATGACGGACGAGCGCGAGTATCTCGAGAAGCGCTGGGCGGCCCTGGCGCTCCTGTGCATGGCCCAGTTCGTCGTCGTCCTCGACGCATCGATTGTGAATGTGGCGCTGCCGACGATCGGGCGGGACCTCCAGTTCGACCAGGACAGCATCTCCTGGGTCATCAACTCTTACGTGCTCACCTTCGGCGGCTTCTTGCTCCTGGGCGGGCGTCTCGCGGATCTCCTCGGTCGCCGGCGGGTGTTCATCGCCGGCCTCCTGATCTTCGCGCTCGCTTCGCTGGTCGGCGGCTTCGCCGAATCCGAAGGCGTACTGATCGCCGCGCGCGCTGTCCAGGGACTCGGCGGCGCGCTCCTCTCGCCGGCCGCTCTCTCGATCGTCACGACCACCTTCAGGGACGGCTCCGAGCGCAACAAGGCCCTGGGCGTCTGGGGTGCCGTAGCCGGATCGGGTGGCGCCGCGGGAGTGCTCCTCGGCGGCATTCTCACCGAGTACGTCGGCTGGGAGTGGGTCCTGTGGGTGAACGTGCCGATCGGGATCGGCGCCGCGTTCCTCGCACCGCGCCTTCTGCTGGAGAGCCGCTCGGACGCGGAGAACCGCACCTTCGACATCCCGGGTGCGGTCACGGTTACCGCCGGCCTCGCCCTTCTCGTCTACGCGCTGGTCGAGGCGCCCGATGCGGGCTGGGACTCACCGGAAACGCTCGGCATGATCGCCGGCGCGCTGGCTCTCCTTGGGGCGTTTTACGTGATCGAGCAACACTCGCCGGCGCCGTTGGTCCCGTTCAGCATCTTTCGCATGCGAACCCTCACGGGAGCGAACGTGGTCGGGCTCCTGACCGGAGCTTCGCTCTTCAGCATGTTCTTCTTCATCTCGCTCTATATGCAGAACGTGCTGGGCTACTCCGCGATCAAGGCGGGCCTCTCATATCTTCCGCTTGCCGTCTTGATCATCCTCGCGGCCGGCATCGCGTCGTGGCTCGTGACCAAGATCGGGTTCAAGATCGTGATGGCGACCGGGATGGGTTTCATCGCTGCAGGCCTCGCCTGGTTCAGCCAGATCTCGGTCGACGGCACCTACCTCGGCGACGTCCTGTTCCCGTCGCTCCTGGCCGCGGTCGGTCTCGGGTTTTCGTTCGTGCCCGTCACGATCGCGGCGATGAGCGGGGTGAAGGACCGCGAGGCGGGGCTCGCATCGGGGCTCATCAACACCTCTCAGCAGGTCGGCGGCGCCCTGGGCCTTGCGATTCTTTCCTCGATCGCATTCTCGACGATCGGGGGCGCGACCGATCCGGCCACCCTGACGGAGGGCTACGCGGACGCGTTCCTGGTTGGCGCGGGTATCGCCGTTCTCGGCGTCATTGCCGCGCTCACCCTGGTCCGCGGCAGCGACTCGAAGGCTCACACGGAGATCGGGGCGGGGGACACCCCGGCCGCGCCCTCGGCGGGCGACACCGCCTGACCCGCCGAGAGCCGAAAGCACCTGTGGCGTAGCGCGTTGAGACGACACGTGGAGCGAACGCAGCGCTCGGATAGCCTGCGCGGCCTTGCCTGAGGCGAAAACCGAGACAACCGCGGCTCCGCTCCCATCCGAGGAGACACTCCGCGAGGTCGTCTTCACGCTTGCCGCCATCGACCGGCCCCCGTGCTCACCGGGCGAGCGCGAGGCCGCCGAGTGGCTGGCCGAGCGCCTGAGGGAGGCCGGGGCGGACGACGTCCTGCTCGAGGACGCGCCAAGCTGGGGAACCTTCCCGCCGACCGTCACGAGCCTGGCCGCAGTTGGAGCCGCGAGCGCTCTACTCACGCTAAGGGGCCATCGCTTCATGGGTGCGGCCGGCTCGTTGAAGGCCGGGTTGGGCCTGTTCGACGAGGTCCTGAACGGCCCCCGATTCTTCCGGCGCCTCATGCGGGAGGAGAAGACCACGGTCAACGTTTTCGCCAAGGCCGGCAGCGCCGACGCTGCGCACACCCTCGTCGTTCTCGCTCATCACGACGCTGCGCAGACCGGAATCCTGTTCGATCAGACTGCGGTACGGACCTTCCACGAGCGCTTCCCGACCGTTATCCCGAACATCAAGACGCAGCCACCGCAGTGGTGGGGCGCATTTGCCGGGCCGATCCTGGGTTTGGCAGGAGCCCTGACCGGTCGGCGCGGTCTATCCAAGGCAGCGCTGGCCGTGAACCTCGGAACGGTCGCGCTCGTCGGCGACATGTGGCGCTCCGAGACGGTTCCCGGCGCCAACGACAACCTGACGGCATGCGCCGTCTTGGTCGCGCTGGCCGAGATGCTTCGCGAGAGCCCGCGCGATATCCGCGTCTGGCTCGTCTCGGCCGGAGCCGAGGAGACGCTCCAGGACGGAATCCGCGGGTTCATGGACCGTCACGCCTCAGACCTCGACCGCGACACGACCTCGTTCCTTTGCATCGACACCGTCGGGTCGCCGCGCCTCATGATGCTCGAGGGTGAGGGCCCGGCGTGGATGGAGGACTACGACCCGGAGCTCCGCGAGACGCTCGTCCGAGCGGCCCAGGAGAACGGGCTTTCGCTCGAGCGCGGCTTCCGGGCCCGCGCCTCGACCGACGCGATCATCCCGCAGCGCCACGGCTACCGGATGGCAAATCTCAGCTCGGTCAACGACTACCACAACCTCTCGAACTATCACCTGCCGACGGACACGGCCGAGAACGTCAATTATGAGACGGTGGCCGAGGCGGCAAAGGTCGCCTACGCACTGGCCTCCGAGTTGGCCGGCTAGGGCCGGCAGCTCCGGACTTCTGCCTTATCTGACCCGGGGCAGCGGTCCTTGCCAGGTCCGCCGAGCAGGAGGTCCTTGCCCTTGCCGCCCCGCAGTACGTCGTCTCCGCCTCCACCGCAGACGGTGTCCTTGCCGGCGTCCGCCCTGACCACGTCGCTCCCCCCGCGGGCGGCGATCACGTCCCTGTTTGAAGTGCCGATCAGCTTCGACGCACCGCGGTCGTTCCCCTTGGAGCCGACGAGCGTCGCGACCGTGCCGCGGCACTTGACCGGTCCTTGGCTGCCCCCGGCGGCGCAGTTCGACCCCCAGTCGACGTCGGCCTTTTCACCGCGGGCAACGAACACCTGCCTTGAGACGGGGTCTTCGCCGGGAAGCTCGCAGCTCATCGTCCAGGTCTCGCCCTGGTGGAAGGGGCGTCCGGATGGCATTACGTCCCACTTGTAGTCCCCGCCGCCGGGAACCTCCAGCGTCGAGTCGAGTGCGTCGTCGATATGTGCGTTCGCGCCCTGGTTGGGGTGGAGCGGGGTCTGGAACTCCTTGTGGAGGCGAAGGGTCGCTGTCTGAGGGGCCGAGCCCTTGATCAGCGAGTGCTCGTTGCGATCTGTAGCCACCTCGCCCGCTGCCAGGTAAGCCTCGCGCACTCCCTCGCCAGGATGTTGCGCATCGCCCACGTACTCCTCGATCACCGAGTCCTGATAGTTGGCGTGGAAGTTCAGTCCGCGCGCTTCGGGCGTGTACGCGTAGGAGCCCTGGGACAGGTAATTCCAGTCCTCCGTCGCTCCCGTGATGTCGCCTAGGTCCTCATAGCTTCGCTCCGACGTCCAGCCAGTGGCCGACTCCATCGCGTCGCCGAGGGACTTCGTGGCGGCTTCGTCGGGCGTGGTCGCGCCGATCGAATCCTGGGGGAAGAAAGCCCCGTCGAAGCCAGGCTGGCGCAACCACTTGCCGTCGTCCGTGAAGGTGTGGTTGGTGATGAAGACCGTGGGGTGGATGCCGGCTGAGAACTCGCGCACCGCCTGCGATTCGGGCTCGGAGTAAGGACCCGGGCCGCGGAAACTCTGCGAGGCCTGGTCGGCCGAGGAGCCGGGCCCGCCCCAGTAAGCGCCGTAGTTGCGGTTCAAGTCGACGCCCGAGGTACGGAAAGCGCAAGGGGTCCCTCCGTCCGCGGGCGAGACCGGGCGGCAGTTCTTGCGGCGGTAGGCACCGCTTCCCGCGAGTGACTGCCCGTTCGTCGCGTTCTGGTCATCGTCCAGCGCGGAGGTCCCGAAGCTCCGCGAGGCGATGAAGCCATCCACGTTTACCACCGGGATTACGACGACACGGACGTCCTCGATCAGCGCCGCGATGCGCGCATCGGTGTCGTAGTTGGAGACGAGGTCGACCGCGAACTCCATCGGCAGTTCGGCAGACGGCCACTCGCGTGCGTGGTGGGCGCCCATGTTCACGAAAACCGGGCGGCCGTCGTCGGTCGCGTTGACGTCGGCGGCGATCTCGATGCCCTGGATGGGGCGGCCTTCAAGAGTTGTGCCGATGGTTATCTCTCGCGCTATGTCGGGCTCGGCCGCGGCGAGATCGGTCAGCTCGTCGGTGTAGTCGACGTACTGGCGGTACGCGGTTCGACTGCTCGGCAGTCCGGAAGGCACGCCCCTTGCCGCTGTCCGCGCCTCGGCTTGGCGGTCGGCGGCGTCGGCCGCCGCGAGGTCCGCAATCAGCACCTCGGCGCCAAAACCGCTAGCCAGGAGCTCGAGCCGCTCCTCGCGCGAGTAGAGAACGACGGTCGCTGAGTCGTTGTCCAACGCATGTGTGACATCGACCCCCATCCGCTCGAGCTCCGTGACGTCCTCGGGGCCGGCGATCGGAACGCGCGCAAGCGAGACGGGTTCCGCCGGGACCGGCGGCTTGGTCTCGTTTAGAGAGATGGAAATCGGTACGCGCTTCGGCCCGCCGTCACGACGGCACCCCTGAAAGACGAGTCGATCTCCGCGTTCGACCCAGAGGTCCACGCGCTCGTCTGAGCCGTTGGCGGTCGATGCACCAAGCGCGTTGCCACGCTCGAAGGCGGCGAGGTCCCAATCTCCGCTTGGGCCACCGTGGAGGGCTGCCGTGACCATGCCCCGTGCGCGCGCCGTCCACGACCGGCGGTCAGTGCCGGGCGCCGTAGCCGGGAGGAGGGTTGCCTGGCAGTCGCGCACTGCAGCGCCGGGATCAACGAGAGTCGCTCCGGAAGCCTCGGGGGCGAATGCAAACGCGACAGCCACCGCCGCAATCCCCGTTCTGTGCAGCCGCCCGACCAAGCGACAAAGGTTAGAAGGAGAGGCGTAGACTCGGGCCGGCCAAAAGTGGCCAGACCTTGGACCAAAGAGCGGGGGACGATCGCATGGAATCGAGCGGCGCAGGGATGATCAAGGTCTCGGTAGCCGCAGCCGTTCTTGTCGGAGCGCTGTCGGCGACAGCGCTCGGTGCGTTCGGCACAGGAGGCAAGACCATCGTGAACGTCGGCGGTCCGAACTCCGCGAACGATGTTGCGATCGCCAAGGACGGCTCGGTCATCGGCGCCGGCTCGGCTGTGCCCGGTGCCACCTTCGACGTTGCCGTGGTGCGGCTCGACAGCGCAGGCGTGCCGGCCCCGTCGTTCTCCGGAGATGGGAAGCAGACGACCGATGTCGGAGGATTCGACATCAGCCACTCCGTAGTGATTCAAAGGAACGGCGCCATCGTCGTGGGTGGATCCTCGGATGCGATCGACGATCAGAGGCGGGCAACGATCGTTCGCTACGAGGAGGACGGTGATCCCGATCCGACGTTTTCCCAGGACGGGATCCAGATTTTCCCGTTCGAAGGCTCTCCATCGGGCGTTGACGACATGGCACTTCAAAAGGACGGCAAGGTCGTGATCGCCGGCTCGATCGGATCCAAGGCGCTGATCGCGCGGGTCAAGTCCAGCGGCAAGCTCGACAAGGGCTTCGGCAAGAAGGGCTTCGTCAGGTTCGGCGTCGAGGAGGGAACCGATATAGATGCGGTCGCGATTCAAAAGGACGGGCGAATCGTGGTTGGAGGCGAAACGTCGGGGACCATGATGGGCGACCCCTCCAGTCAGGTATTTGCGCGTGTCACGAGGGAAGGGAAGCTCGACAAGTCCTTCTCGGGTGACGGAATCCTCATTCGCAAGCTGAAAGGCGCCAGCTCCAGGGTGGAGGACATCGCGATCGAGAAGAGCGGGCGGATCGTCGGGGTCGTCGGCATCTTCGACTCCGACAGCCCCGACTCGAGTTACGGGGTTACAGCAATCAAGCCGAACGGAAAGCTCGACAAGCGCTTTGGCAAGAAAGGATTGGCTGTGCGTGACTTCGGCGACGACACTTTGCTCGCGGCCATCGCGGTCCAGAAGTCAGGTGGGATCGTGGTCGGTGGTGGCGTGAGAAGCGGCGACGTCGACTTCCTGCTCGCTCGCTTCACCAAGAAGGGCAAGCTCGATGAGTCGTTCGGATTCAAGGGCGCGACGATCACCGACTTCGCCGGCGGCAGCAGCGATCTGGTTCAGAGTCTCGCGATCGGAAAGCAGGATGTGATCGTGGCGGCCGGAATCGGCGACGGCGACTTCGGATTCGCTCGCTACACGAAGAACGGCGCAATCGACGACTGAGGCCCCGGCCCGGTGCGCTGGGCGTCCCGGCCTAGCGCGAGACCGTCTCGCAATCGGCGTCGATCACGTCCTTGCCGTCGGACTCGGCGACTGTGTGGGTTCCGTCGCCGCAGAGGACCGTGTCCTTCTCAACTGGAATCGCGCGTCCTCGTCGATGTTGGCTGAGGCAGAGCCCGCCACGACCTCGCGCGCTCCGGCCTTGACGAGGAGATCTATATCGAGTCCGGCATCTCCAAAGAAGACCAGACGGTCGGCGCCGTCCCCACGATCGGCAACGATGCGATCGCGGCCCCAGTCAGCGCCTTCGAAGGGACGCGCTGATCGCGATTATCACCATCGCACCTGCAATTCCCAGTGCGAGAGTTGGCCTGCGCCTCGTCATGAGCTCGATTGTGAAGGCTCGAGCAGCGCCTGTCAAAAGGGCTACCTGATGTGGTGGCCCGAGATCGCGCGTGAGATGACCAGGCGCTGGATTTCCGCTGTGCCCTCGAAGATGTCGTAGATCTTCGCGTCGCGGTGCATCCGTTCGACGGGGAACTCGCGCGTGTAGCCGTTGCCTCCGAGGATCTGCATCGCTCGCTCGGTCGCCCAGACGGCGGTCTCGCCGGACTTGAGCTTCGACATCGAACCTTCGGCATTCTCGAACCGCTGGCCGGTCTTGCCCATCCAGGAGGCGCGCCAGACCAGGAGACGGCAGGCGTCAATCTCCATCTTCATGTTCGCGAGGGTGAAGGCGATCGCCTGGTTCTCGATGATCGGCTTGCCGAACTGCTGGCGTTCCTTCGCGTAGTCGAGGGCGTACTCGTATGCGGCGCGGGCGATGCCGACGGCCTGTGACCCGACCGTTGGGCGCGAGGCCTCGAACGTTTGCATCGCGGCTTGAGACTTGCCCTTCTTACCTTCGCGGACACGGGCGAGGCGTTCGTCGAGCTTCTCCTTGCCGCCGAGCAGGCAGGAGCCGGGGACGCGGCAATCGTCGAGATGAACGTCGGCGGTATGCGAAGCGCGAAGGCCGTGCTTCTTTACCTTGGCGCCCTGCTCGCAGCCGGGTGTGTCCGGCGGAATCACGAAGGCGGCGTGCCCGCGCGAGCCGAGCTCGCGGTCGACCGAAGCGATAACCACGTGGACCTTGGCGATGCCGCCGTTGGTGGCCCAGGCCTTTTGGCCGTTGATAACCCACTCGTCCTTGGCCTCGTCGTACTTGGCGGTGGTGCGGACCGCGGACACGTCAGAGCCCGCGTCGGGCTCAGACGCGCAGAACGCAGCGACCTGCGGCTCGTCCTCGGTGCCGAAACATTGCGGAATCCATTCACCCATCTGCTCGGGCGTGCCCTGACCAAAGATTGCTGCCACCGCAAGCGAGGTGCCCATGATCGCCATGCCGATTCCGGCGTCGCCCCAGAAGAGCTCTTCGTTCACGATCGGCATCTGGAGGCCGGACGGATCCGCGAAGAACTGGGCGATGCCTTCGAATCCGTAGAGGCCGATCTTCGCGGCCTCCTGGATCACGGGCCAGGGCGTCTCTTCGCGCTCGTCCCATTCATGGGCGGCCGGGCGGACGACGTTCTCGGAAAAGCCGTGAACCCAGTCGCGGATGTCCTTCT
This sequence comes from uncultured bacterium, assembly GCA_963721645.1. Taxonomy (GTDB): domain Bacteria; phylum Actinomycetota; class Thermoleophilia; order Solirubrobacterales; family 70-9; genus JALZKA01. The sequence continues at coordinate 427,951 of CAVRJK010000002.1, forward strand.
GGTCCTGGGAGAGTTCAAGGGAGAACGGGGGAGTGTCCTCGGAAGCGTCGACGATCTCGTCGACCTGTGAGGCGGAGGTTGCGGCGGCGGTGGCGGTTGCGGCGTTCATGGAAGTGTCGTCTCCAGTGGCTTGGGTTCTTTACGTCCGGTAGGAAAATGCTACCACAGGTAGGAACTAGGCCCGCGGGTGCGCGCTCCCGCCTACTGGCGAGCGATCACCCGAGCTGAGGAAACGCGCCGCCGCAGTCAGCGGCAGTACGCGAACGCGGTGACTATGCCCTGGACCGTGCTGTAGTTGTGCGAGTCTGCGGTCCAGGTCGCGGGACCCGAAAGGAAAGACGCGTCGTAGAAGAGGTCGGGCCCAACCTGATTGTCGAAGTCAGGTTTCGGAGAAGTCTTGTAGCCACCGCCAAGTAGGTCCTTGCCCGCATCACATGTGGCGTTTGCACTGCCGGAACTGTTGGCAGAAACGTTGCCGGTCCCCTTGCTGACAGCTACGGCCTTGCCGCCCAGGCAGTAGGCGATCGACTTGAGCTTGAACTTCGAATCGTTCTCGTTGAAGGCGGATACGGCCCACTTCGAGCTCCCCTTGCGAAAGCTGGCGAAGGCGACACCTTCATGGAGATTGTCCTTCGGCTTCACGATCTCGTGGCCGCCGGCAGCGGCCGTCCGACCGTTCGGGCAGCGAGCGGTGGCGTTTCCTCGTTCACCTGACCCACCCTTGACCTTGACCGCCTTGGAGTGAGTGTCCACCTTGAGCTTGGGGCTGCAGTAGGCAAAGACGGTGGCCGAGTCGCCGGGCTCCTCGGGCTCGAGTGCAGCCGTCCAGGCGCTCTTGCCCTTCGCCTTGTTGACGTAGGCATACACCTCGTCGGGCGCGGCATACCCGCCTGAGACGACTCGTTCTCCGGGCAAGCACTTCGCAGTCGCCTTGATCAGCCCGTTGCCGCCAACGCCCCCGGTGGGGGCCAATTGGGTATTCAGAGGTGCCGCCGATGCGGAGCCGGCCAGCGCGCCCCAGCCAACGACTCCCACCAACGCCACGAGTGCTGCCCTGACCCTCATGAGCGCAGCATAACTCCCGGTGGGGCCCGGAGGACGGCTCGGGGAGAAATCTACTGGCGGTAGGAAAAGCGCTACCATCGTCACATGCAAACCGCCCAGCGCAAGCGTGCAGCACACCTCGGCCCCGAGCGGCGCCGGCCCTTTGTCCTCGACGCGGCATACGAACTGTTCCTCGAGAAGGGTTTCGAGGGGACTTCGATGGACGCTATCGCAGCGGCGGCCGGCGTCTCCAAGCCCGTCGTCTACGACTGCTTTGCCTCCAAGGACGAGCTCTTCACCGCCATGCTCGATCGTGAGGAAGAGCGGATCCTGGTCGAGACCGGCAAGGCGCTCGCCACCACCGGCAACTCTGACGACCCCGAGGGCACGCTGATCCGCGGCTTCCAGGTGTTCCTCGAGGCGGCGCAGAGCTCGCCCGACATCTACCGGGTGGTCTTCCTTGGGGAGGGCGGAGGCAACGAGGCAGTGGCTGCCCGGATCTCCCGCGGCATCGATCTTCAGGCGCGTACGGCCGCGACCATCGCGAAGCGTTGGGTCGAGCGCTACTCCGACCTCGAGGGCCAAGAGGCCGAGGCCGCGGCCGAGCTTCTCGGTCACACGATCGTCGGCCTTGCGCAGGTCGGCGCACGAACGCTTCTGAGTGGATCCGGCGACTGGACGCCCGAGACGCTCGGCGAGAAGCTCGGCCGCATGGCCTGGGCTGCTCGTGCGGCGATCTGAACGTTCACCCGCCCTGAAGGCGTGATACTTCAGTAGATGCTCGACCTCTCTGTGCAGCTCTCGGCCCTGGGCGCCGCCGCCGGCGTCATGTTCGTCGCCTGGCTCACAAGTGTCGCGATGCGCGATGCCGGTGTGGCGGATGTGGCCTGGGGGCTTGCGTTCGTGGCGATCGCCCTGGTCGCACTCGTCGTCGGTGAAGGTGATGAGGAGCGTGCATTACTCGTTCTGATTTTGGTCTCTGCCTGGGGACTGAGACTGGCTGGGTACATCGCGCAGCGCCACGACGGTGAGGACCGCAGGTACGCCGCGATGCGCGAGAAGCACGGGAACTTCGCGCTCAGGAGCCTCTGGTCGGTATTCGGGACGCAGGCCGTGATCGCCTGGGTGATCTCGCTGCCGATTCAGATCGCGGCGACCGATCCGACGCCGTCGGAGCTCGGGGCTCTGGCCTGGATCGGCACTGCCCTGGCTGCGTTGGGCATCGTGTTCGAGGCGCTGGCGGACGCGCAGCTCCGCATGTTCTCCAAGGATCCCTCGAACGCCGGTCAGGTAATGGATCGCGGCCTTTGGCGCTATTCGCGTCACCCCAACTATTTCGGAGAGGTCTGCATGTGGTGGGGAATCTGGTTGATCGCACTCGAGACGGGCTCCGGCTGGTGGACGGCGGTCGGGCCTGCGCTCCTGACCTTCCTCCTCTTGCGTGTCTCGGGCGTTTCACTGACCGAGAAGACGATCACGTCGCGGCGTCCCGGCTACGCCGAGTACGTCCGGCGGACGAGCGCATTCGTGCCGAGGCCGCCCCGGACATAGGAGAGGGGCGGCCGGCGTCGAAGAGGACGCCGATGATGGCCGTCTTCAGAGGGTTCGACGCGAGCATCCGCTCGATCCTTCGTGTCTGCATGGTCGTGGTCGCGGTGCTCGTCACCGCCTACCTCGTCTACCTCCTGCAAAAGCCGATCTCGTGGCTGGTCATCGCGGCATTCCTTGCGATCGCGGTCTCCGGCCCGATCGCGGTACTGGCAAGGCGCATGCCGCGGGGTGCGGCGATAGCCAGCGTGTACGGCATGCTCGTCGCCTTTCCGATCTTGCTGATCGTCCTCTTCGTCCCGCCGCTCGTCGGGCAGGGGGAGGACCTCGTCAACAATCTGCCCGAGTACGCGGCCGACGTGACCCAGTTCGTCAACGAGAACGAGACGCTCGCCAATCTGAACGAGGACTACGACATCACCGGCACCCTCGAAGAAGAGGCGCAGAAGCTTCCGGCGAAGATCGGCGATGCCACCCAGACGCTGTCGGACATCGGCGTCGGTCTCGTCAGGTCGATCTTTGCCCTGGTGACGATCCTGATCCTCTCGATCTTCATGGTCTCCGGCGGAGCCAAATGGATCGAGAAGTTCCTGGCCGCGCAGGAGCCCGAGCGGGCCGACCGCCTGCGCCGAGCGTTCGAACACATCGCGAGCGCCATCGGCGGCTACGTGGGAGGTGCGCTCCTGCAGGCAACTATCGCGGGCGTCATCTCGTTCATCGTCTTGTCGATCCTGGGTGCTCCGTTTGCTGGTGCGCTGGCGCTGATCATGGCGTTCGGTGATCTGATCCCCGTCGTCGGCGCAACGATCGCCGCCGTGGCCGTCGGCATTGTGCTTCTGTTCGTCAACTTCCCGGTCGCGCTGATCATCTGGGTCATCTTTGCGATCGTCTATCAGCAGGTTGAGAACTACGTGATCCAGCCCCAGATTCAGCGGCGCGCGGTCGCGGTCGAGCCGATCGTGATCCTGATCGCCGTCCTGTTCGGTTCAACTCTTTTCGGGGTGGTCGGCGCGCTTCTGGCGATACCTACGGCCGCCTCGATCCAGATCGCGGCACGCGAGTGGATCGACTACCGCCGGGCGAACACGCTGCGCGTGGATTCCGGGGGCGCTTCGAAGATCGGGCAGCCCGAGCCGACCTAGGCGACCTGTCCGTCGAGTTCGCGCGCCAGGCCCTTCGAAGCGTTGTCGCCGAGCCGCTTGAAGAGCAGTCCCAGTACCGGGTCGGCAAGCTTGGCCAGCCCTTTGAGCTCAAGCTTTGCGTCGTAGACGAGCTCGCGTCCCTTCCGGCACCTCGCGAACAGTGATCTCATCGAGTGAGGTGACGTTGCCACTCACGGCTTTGAGCAGGAGGTGCCGGGGCCTTTCGGCCTCGATCGTCTCGTACTCGAACGTGTTCTCCCGGCCGGCAAACTTGAAGGTGACGCTGTAGCGAGCGCCCTTGCCCGGCTCCTGATTTCCGACGAGCTTTGCCTCCGTCACGGTTTCGTCCCACTGCTCCACCGATCGGAAATCGGCCATGTAGTCGTAGACCTCGTCTGCTGACTTGGAAGTGATGATCGTTCCTACGTAGCGAGCCATTTCTATGAATCCTCCTTGATCAATCGGTTGCACTCCTCCCAAAGATGCTCGCGAGCGTCCTGGGATTCCTTGGTGTTCGGAAGCTTGTGCGTGGAGCGGGCGCCGCGGTCGTGCCAGAAGAGGCCGGGCTGAGCGATCGGCTCGCGGGCCCAGCAGAGCCAAGCGGAGGTATCGGCGCCTTGGCGTGAGTCGCGAAGCAGGGGCCGCATCGCCTTCCGGAAGGCGGGGAGCGAGTCTTGAACTCCTGGGGTGTCCGCCCAGCCGGGATGCGTCGAGTGGAAGGTGACCCCGTCCGAGCCAAGACGGGTCTGGCAGAGCTCGGTGAGGATGACCTCGCAGCGCTTCGTGTGGGCGTAGAAGCGGACCGGGTCGTACTCCCGCTCGGTGAGCTGGAGGTCGTCGGCATCGAGCTTTGCGCTGTACATCCCGCCTGACGAAACGTTCACCACCCGGCCGGGCGCCGCGGCACGCAGGGTGGGGAAGAGTTCGAGCGAAAGCAGTAGGGGCCCGGTGACATTGGTCGCAAAGCTCAGTTCGATTCCGTCCACCGATTGCGTTCGCTCGGGCGGCATGACGCCGGCGTTGTTGACCAGGGCATCGAGTTTTGGCACGTCGGACGAAAACGCTGCGGCAAACTCGCGGATCGACGCTTGTTCGGAGATGTCGCAGCGCCAGAGGTGAATGTCCTTCGACCCGGTTTTCCCTGCGATGGCGGCTCGCACCTCCTCGCCTTTCTCGATGTTCCGGACGAGCATGTGCACGCTCGCGCCGGCTTCGGCGAGGAGCTCGCAGGTTCCGGTGCCGAGACCTGAGCTGGCTCCCGTGACAAGAAAGGCGCTGCCGGTCAGATCGGGAGTGGACTCCCAAGCCCGGCTTCGGACCCGGTACCCGAGCGACGTAAAGCCGGGGGCCACCGTGGCGTCCATGAAGCGATCGGTCAGCGAGAGAGGCGAGGCCATGCCCCTTACGCTACCCAGGAGGTGTTTGTATAAGGTTAGGAGAAATAATTTGGCAAAGATGGTACAGTGAGCGCAGAGGAGTCGTGACGGGAACCGCCATCAAGAGCACGCCGCAAGGAAGCCGGCGCTCGCGACGTCCTGATTTGAGGATCGGCGAGCTGAGCCGCAGGGTCGGCGTCAGCCCCGGCACTCTGCGGGCGTGGGAGCGCCGCTACGGGTTGTTCGACCCGCTCAGGACCGAATCTGGATACAGGCTTTACTCCGCCGAGGACGAGGCAAGGGTCAGGAAGCTGACCCATCTGTGCGACCAGGGGGTCGCGACAGCCGAGGCGGCAAGACTTGCCCGTGAGGACCCCCATCTCATGGGCGAGACCGGGCATGGCACGGTATCGGCGGAACACGCCGCGCCGTCCCAAGCCGGCGCGCGCGTTGCGGGACGTGCCGCGTCAAGCGATGAGGGCGCCGGTGCCTCCGCACCGGCGCCCCTTCGCATCCCGGTCGGACCGGACCGGGTCGAAGAGCTGGCCGCCGCGTTTGTAGCCCTCGACGAGTTCGAGGCTCATGCGATCCTTGACGAGGCAGCCGCCGAGATGACCCTGGCCGCCTTCCTCGAAGGTCTCGTACTGCCGTTCCTCCGCGATGTCGGCTCCCGGTGGCAGCGTGGTGAGGCGACGCCCGCCCAAGAGCACTTCGCATCAAACCTCATCCGCGGCCATCTGTTCGCGATGGGGCGCGGCTGGGGATCCGGCGGGGGACCGCTCGCGGTGCTTGCGTGCCCCTCGGGCGAGCGGCACGATCTCGGCCTCGTCTCGTTTGGCCTGCTCCTACGTGAGCGCGGCTGGCGGATCGCCTATTTCGGTCAGGACACGCCGGCCTTCACGCTGGCTGGGACGGTGGATTCGCTCGCGCCCGATGCCGTTGTCGTGTCCGCCGTCGATTCGCGACGGCTTCGCGAGTCGGCCACAGATATCGAACGGATCGCGGCCAAGTGGCCCCTCTACGTGGGGGGAGCGGGCGCATCCAGTCGTTTTGCGGATCGCATCGGAGCGACATTCCTGGAAGGCGAGCCGAGCTACGGTGCGGCGACGCTGGATGCCACCGCGGCCGCGGCGGCGGCCTGACCGGCTAGCTGTACTTGTCCCACTTCTTGAGGGACTTGGTCACCGACCTGGAAGGCCGGCCACCCTCGTAGTAGCCGGGCGAGGTCCACTTTTCGAAGTGAAGGTGGCAGCCTGAGGCGTTGCCGGTGTCGCCGACCTCGCCAATCTTTTCGCCCTTGCGGACCTTCGATCCTTCGCGCGGGATCGCCTTTCGCTTCAAGTGCATATAGGCGAAATCGACCCCGGTGCCGTCTGCGTCGAGCACGATGTAGTTGCCGGCCGAGGAGTGGGTGTCGACCGTCTGGACCTTGCCGCTGCGGTTGGCGACGAGCTTGCTCCCGCATCTGGCAAATACGTCTTGGCCCTGGTGGCCGCGATTGGCGCCGAAGCCGTCGCCGTAGTCGTGCGGCGCCTGGATCGGAAAGATGAAGTTGTGGCCACCACCACCGCCCGTGCCGCCACCACCGCCACCGGCGCCGACTCCGCCTCCCCCTCCGCCGGCGACGGCGCTTGAGGTCAGCGCGACAGGGGCGATGAGCGCGAGGGCCGCGAAAAGAGCGGGGAAAAGATGTTTGCGAGGGCTGGGCATTCTGTGAGCGAATACTAATAGCAGGCTCAGGTGACGCCCGAGCTGCCTGGTGGCCTTCGTAAGTGCGTATTCGACGCCTGTCAGCGAGATCCGCCTCGCCTGGGAATGAAAATGAGACGAGGCGCCCCAAAAGGACGCCCCGTCTCGGCATCGGAGGTGTCCCGGGGCTCAGGTCTGGGTCCGCTAGGGACGGATTCCAGACTCTCCTCGGGTATCAGGAATGTCTTCGGCGCGCAGGCGTGCAGGCTTGCCTGAGCGGTCCGAATATGGACGGTTGTACGAGGGCCGCGGAGAATGCGAGCCGAAGGCGCCCTGGCCCTAGACGGTTTCGGGGGTGCGTGCTGCGCTTTCGATGCGGGTGCGGAGCTTTTTGGCGTCCGCTTCGCCGATCACGCGCAGTTGTCCCTGAAAGGCGAGATGCCAGTGGTCCTCAGGCCACTTGGCGATGTGCTCGAGCTTGCCGACCATCTCCTCGGCGGGCACGAAGTCGTCCTCGGCCAGGACCACGGCGGGCTCTGCTTCCACTCGCCACGGATAAGCCTCCGGCTTTTTCTTCTTTCCCTGCGGCCAGATCGGCGTGCGATCCTCGAACATCCCGGAGCGCACCTTGGCCACGCCTCCGAACGCCTGCAGCCCGGAGACATAGAAGATGATCTCGTCGCCGGGCTCGAAGCCCTCCGCCATGCGACGGCGGCCTTCCTTCATTCCGATCACGTCAAATCCACGCTCGACGTAGATCCGGAAATTCTCGACGCCGCCGGTGAGGATCCAGGTCTGCACGAGGGCGGAGCTTAGAGCCCGGCGGCCGGCGATATGTGTTCCTCGCGCCGCGCGACCACTCTGCCGATTACCGCTGCCGTCTCCTCAGCGGCCGAGACGATGCCATCGGTCACAAAGGTCTGTCCGGCGTCGGGGAAGAGCTCGTTCGTGACCTCTTCGAGCTCGGCCGCGGATGGAAACCAGCTTCCAGCTCCTCCGAGCGTGTCGGAAAGACAGATGTGCATCCGGTCTCCAAGCCGGTGGGCGGGAGCTGCCGCACCGGTGTCCGCTGCCCAGTCGCGGGCGCGCTTGGAGGCGGCTTCGGCGTCGACGTACTCCATCTGAATCTGGACGCGTTCCTTGATCTGTTCCTCGGTGAGGTGCGTGTTGGCCCCGGAAAGCGCCGCGCGAACGGCGCCGCGGTAGTCGGCTTCGAGCTGCTGGAGGTAGGCGCCGATCACGGCCTCGGAGGCGAGTAGAGACTCGGAGTTGCGAAGCGCTCCCACACTGAACGGGGCGGACCCGACGCAAACGACGGCATCGAGAAGTTCGGGGTGGGCATCGGCGACCCTTACCGCGCGGTTAGCCGCATCGACCAGGCAGAGCGCAACCGCGACGCCTCCGACCGCCTCGCAGAGGACCTCGAGATCCGAGATTCCCGTCTCGAGCCCGTAGGGGCCTACCCGCTCGGACTTGCCCGTCCCACGCTCGTCGAAGCGAACGACCCGGAAATCCTTTTCCAGCGCCGCCTCGATGGGATCGAAGACGGAAGGGTGCATCGCCCAGTAGGGAGCGAGAAGCACCGTAGGGCCCGAGCCTCGCTCCTCCCAATGGAGCCGGACGCCGTCCCTGGATGTTGCGTTGGGCACGCCTTCGAGTCTAGGTGGGGGTTAGCGGTTACCTTGACGTTGATCAGGGAAACCGCCCAGATGCCTCGCGATACCCGGGAGGCATTGATCTGCGAACGAAACGAGGAATGAAATGTCACACTCAGCTGAAGCAGGAGTCGGCCGCAAAGACATCCTGGCCGCGGAGAACGCCGAGGCGCGCGAAGAGGTAATCAGCCTCCTCACCAAGGCTTACTGGATGGAGATCGAGACGGTGATGAGCTACATCGCGAACTCGGTCAACCCCGACGGCGTTCGCGCCCAGGAGATCAAGCAGTCGCTCGCGCAGGACATCACCGAGGAGCTCGCTCACGCTCAGCAGTTCGCCGAACGGATCAAGGAGCTCTATGGCGTCGTCCCGGGCTCATCGGACTTCTCTGCCGAGCAGTCCTTCTTGCAGCCCCCCGGCGACCAGGTGGACATCGTCCACGTGATCAAGGGTGTCATCGAGGCCGAGGCGGGCGCGATCGAGCACTACTCCCGGATCATCGAGTTCTGCTCGGACACGGACCCGGTCACCGAGGACATGATGGTCGCGATCCTGCGTGACGAGCAGGGGCACATGCGTCAGTTCGAGGGGTTCCTTCGCGAGTACGAAAAGGAGGGCCTCGCCTAGAGGCACCCGGTGCCAGGCACGGTGCCTGGCACCGTCGCGGGGGTTAGGAGTACTTGTCCCACTCCTTGAGGTACCTGGAGGCACCCGGTGCCAGGCACGGTGCCTGGCACCGTCGCGGGGGTTAGGAGTACTTGTCCCACTCCTTGAGGTACTTGGTGACCTTTCGCATCGGGCGGCCGCCCTCCCAGAATCCTGGAGCGGTGTGCATCTCGAAGTGGAGGTGGCAGCCTGAGGCGTTGCCGGTGTCGCCGACCTCGCCGATCTTGTCGCCCACGTCCACCTTGTTGCCGACCTTCGCGTCCCGCTTCTTCAGGTGGGCGTAGAGGAGGTCGACGTCGGTCCCCTTCACATCGAGGACGATCATGTTGCCGTAGCCGCTGCCGTCCATCTCGGACATCTGGATCTTCCCGTCGTTTGCCGCCACGAGCTTGCGGCCGCACTTAGCGAAGATGTCCTGGCCGTCGTGGCCGCGATTGGCACCGAAGCCGTCCCCGTACTGGTGCTTCGAGGGGAGGGGAAACACGTAGCCGTCACCGACCTTGTTGCCGGCGTCCGCGTTTTCGGCGGGCATGAATACGGCCAGTAGTGCGAAGACGATCCCGGTGAACAGGATCGCGAGCGCTCGGGTGGGCAGGGGCAGCTTTTTTTGTAAATCAATGTTGAGCATGATGTGAGCAAATACTCATAGCAGACCCCCCGGGCGAAGACCGGCGCGTATCCGCCCGACTGCTCGCGGCTCAGGCTGATTCGGCCAGGCGAGCGACCCGGTCGGCCTCGGTCGGCCGTCCCAGTTCGCGCCAGGCATCTGCGGCTTCGCGCAGGACCTTTGCGTCGCCCGTCGCGAGGCCGCGGGCTTCGAGGGCGGCCGCCGAGCCCACGGGGTAGCGCAGCCGTTCGGCCAAGCCGCTCGCCTCGTCCGCCAACGAAGTCGCCTGTTCGGGCCGGCCCCAGAGGGTCGAGTTGACGGATCGGGCGGCGGTCGCCTCGATGGACTGAGCCACCAGGCCGGCCCGCTCACACGTGTCCAGCGCGGCTGCCAGGGTGCCGTCGGCATCGGCAAAATTCTCCTGATCACGGAGGGTCGTGGCCAGGGCGAGAAGCGCCTGGAACGCGATCTCTGAACGCCCGACCTGCTGCGCCATCTCCGCCGCGCGCCTGAGTGAGCGCTCGGCCCCTTCGAGGTCCGACGCCCGCCAGCGAAGGGCGCCGCGAAGGAGGTGGGGGAAGCAGAGCTTTCCTGTCAGGCCTTCCCGCTCGACGAGCGCGGCGACGGTCTCGGTTCCGGTTTCGACCTCTTGCCACTTGCCGCAGTGGAACGCCAGGAGCGAGAGGGAGAAGTGAAGCTCGACCTGTGAGGGAAGATCGCCGATCCGCTCGGCGATCCCGAGCGCCTCGCTGTACGCGTCGGTTGCCGCCTCATAGTCGGCTTCTGAAACCTCGAAGTGGTAGCCGAGGGCGAGCAGGGCGCGAATCGCCTCGCCGGGATCCGAGTCGCGGGCGAGCTCGACCGAGCGCTCGAGGTTCTCCCGGGCCCGCTCGGTGTCGCCGATCCGGCCAAAGACGCGGCCGAAGATGCCGTGCGCACGGCTGGCGGCAGCCGCTTCGGAGAGGCGCTCGGCAAGGCGGAGCGCCTTCTCCGAGGCATATATGGCGAGCATGTTGTCGCCGGTATGCATATAGAGCGAGGCGGCTTCCTCGTAGAGGCGCACCAGCTCGAGGCAGGGCGGGCCGTCTTTCAAAAGGTCGATGCCGCGCTGGTAATGGCTGATCGAGCCTTCGCGGTCGCCCTTGTTCCAAAGGCCGGCGCCGATCTTTCGGTGAAGGTCGCCGACCCGGGCCAGATCCTCCTGCCCGCGGTGGTAATCGAGGCATCGCTCCCAGAGGTCAACCGCCTTGTCCACCCGGCCGAGGCGTAGCGCGACATCGCCGTACTTCTCGGCGATCCGAGCGCGCGCGTCGGGGTGGTCGCAGTCATCGTCACCATCGAGGCGGAGCGCCGCCTTGTAGTGGGTCAGCGCTTCCTGATTCGAGTAGAGGCCGGCCGCCACGTCGCCGGCAGCCTCGAGCGCCTCGTGCGCGCGATCGCGCACCACGTGGAGCTCTGTCTCGTCCAATCCGGCGTCTGCGCCGATCTCGGCGGCCTTACCAAGGTGATCGGCGACCATCGCGATGACCGCTTCGGTCCGGTCGGCGGCGCGATCCTCGATGAAGGTGGCCACCTCGGCGTGCTTTCGCGCCCGCACGGTCTTGGGCAGGGTCGAGTAGGCGACGTCGCGGATCAGGACGTGCTTGAAGGCGAACTCCCGCTCGCCCGAGAGGCGCCCGCCGGCCGTCGCCACGATCAGGTCCTTCTCGGCGAGCGATCCCAGGAGGCCGTGGACGTCTCCGTCCTCGGCGACCGATCCCGCCCAGAACGTCTGGCCGACGACCGACGCGCGTTGGAGTAGGGATCGCTCTCGCGCGTCGAGTGCGTCGAGACGGGCCGCGAGCACCGCGTGGACCGTCTCCGGCAGGGCGCCATCGCCGGAGACCCCTTCCTCGAGGATGCGATTGATCATCTCTTCTGCGAACAGCGGGTTGCCACCGGAGCGGTCGGCCACCTGCGCGACCAGAGCCTCCTCGATCTCCTCGGCCCCCTCGGGCAGGAGCGCTTGGACAAGTTCGCGGGCGCCCGTCGGAGCCAGGGGCTCGAGAGCGATCGTCGTCGCGTTACGCCTGCCGCCGCCCCAGCCGGGCCTGCGGTCCAACAGCTCGTCGCGCGCAAGGCAGATGATCAGGACCGGGCCGCGCACCCAGCGCGCGAGGTACTCGATCAGATCGAGCATCCCCTCGTCGGCCCAGTGGATGTCCTCGATCGCAAACACGACGGGGCGTTCGCGGCCCGCGGCCTCCACAAGCGTCCTCACGGCCGAAAAGAGGCTGGCGCGGACCTGCTGGGGATCGTCCGCGTCAGCGGTCTCGAAGGCCTCCGGCACCTCGATGCCGAGCGGACGGGCGAGCGTTGCAGCCAGGCGATCCGGCGAGTCCTCCTCGCCCTCGGCGCAGTGGTCGCCCAAGAGCTTTTCGAATCCCGCGCGCAGCCGCCCGAACGCGACCTCGGATTCATCGGTGTCGGCGATGCCGAACTGGTCGCGGACGATCTCGCCGAGCGCCCAGTAGGCGAGTCCGGATCCGTAGGCCGGGCAGCGCCCCACCCGCATCAGTGGCGAGCCGGGTCGCTCGGTCACCTCGCCGGCAAGCTCTCGAAGGAGCCGGCTTTTACCGACCCCGGCCTGGCCGACGACGGTGACCAGGTGGGCTCGACTCTCGCGGGTCACGCGGTCGAACATCGCCGACAAAAGCTCCGATTCGTCCTTGCGGCCGACGAGCGGGGTGGATGCGCGCGTGAGTGTGGTGCCCGCGACGGCAACGCGGACGGCCTCCCATGCCGGCACCGGCTCGGCCTTGCCCTTGAGGTTGAGCGGCTCGAGCTCGGTGTACTCGATCGACGTGCGGGTGAGCCGATGGGTTACCTCCCCGACGGTCACCGAGCCGGGGCGCGCCGCGGATTGGAGGCGGGACGCCACGTTCACGGAGTCACCGATGACTGTGTATCCGGTTCCCATCTTGCCCGCGAGGACCTCGCCGGAGTTGATCCCTACCCGCAGGGCGAAATCGACATCCGGGATCTGCGCGTTGATCTCGTCCATGGCGCCCTGCATGGCAAGGCCGGCGCGCACCGCGCGCTCTGGATCGTCCTCGTGCGCCACCGGCGCTCCGAAAACGGCCATCACGTTGTCGCCGATGAACTTGTCAACGCTGCCGCCGAAGCGGGTCACCTCGTCGCCCAGCCGGCGGAGTGCGCGGTCGACCATCGACTTGAGGGCCTCAGGGTCCATGCGCTCCGCGACCGCGGTGTATCCCGATAGATCGGCGAAGAGGACGGTGGCCTTGCGGCGCTCCTCCGGGCGCGGGTCAAGCTCGGCAGCGAGTGGCGCCGCAGGCCCCGGCGCGGGAGCGCCGGACAGCGCCGAGCCGCAATCGATGCAGAACTTCGCGCCGGGCGGGTTCTCCTTGGCGCAGTTTGGACAGGTGCAGGCCAGAGCGACCCCGCAGGACATGCAAAAGCGAGCCCCTTGCGGGTTCTGCGTGCCGCACGCCGAGCACTCAATCCCCATGTGCCAGAGGTTACGTGGAGCACGCTCGCCGCCAAGGTGAGATGGATCACATTGGGCGGGCTTGACCGGTCGACACGCAAGGACACCTGTGACGAGTTCTCCCCGGCGCGCCCAGGCCAAGGGTTGCGAGAACCGACGCCAGTCAGTCGATCGGGATCTCGGTGATCCTCGGGCCTTCGTCGCCCGGTTCTTCGTCCAGGCGCTCCACGTAGCGATCGATCACCGCTTTCATCGTCAGGAGGGCTTCGCGCTGCACGTCCTGCCAGCCGTCGCGGAGCTCGTCGGAGGCGGTGGCGCGCAGGATGTCCGCGGCGCGGCAGATCGGGCACAGCTCGACGCAGTCGCGCTGGGACGTGTGGCGAGCAAGCAGGTCGCCGAGCTCAGATGGGTCTGGACCGCGGGCGCTCATCCTTCTCCCGGGAACGTCACCTCGAGCGCACCGTCCCGGAGCTTTGCGCCGTTCGTGCGACGGCGGGCAAGGGCGGGCGGCAGGATCAGGGTGCGCTTCTCACGTCCGGCGGCGACGATCAGCTCCGACCCGACCTGCTTCAACGAGACCTCCGAGCGGTCGGCGAAGGGAACGCGGATACGAAGCGTCGTCGCGCCGTCTGCACCCTCGGAGAACTCGTGGGCCTGCTCGTTGAGCAGCAGCGAGGCGACATCGTGCTCGGCGAAGAGCTCATCGCCGAGCTTGTCGAGCATCTCGGGCCCGACGACCTCGTCCGCGAAATAACGCGCCTTGAGGACGGGCACGGGGGCGAATCCGTTCGCGATGTCACCCAGGCGCTCGCTCTGGCGCTCACGCCACGGCCCGAAGTAGCCGTCGCCGACCTCGTCGGGGAACAGGCGGTTCACGATGACCGCGTCGGTCAGGTACCCGTACAGATTCAGGTAGGTGAAGGTGCGCTGCGCTTCGTTGATGACCATGCGGTCCGCGTTCATGACGAGCCGTATCGACGCCCTCTCGGAGTCACGGAGAATCTCGTTCATGGCGATCAGGTTGCGGACCAGTCCGTTGATTTCGGCCAGGACCTCTTCGCCCGGCAGATCCATGTCCAGGAAGGTCTTTGCGATCGGCCTCGCGGCCGCGACCATCCTGCGCTCGACCGGGAAGACTTTCTCGAGCCACCATTTGGCGATCTCGGGGAAGGAGAGGAGGCGAAGCGTCTCTCCCGTGGGCGCACAGTCGACGATGACCACGTCGTAGAGGCCCGACTCGTGGTGCGCCTTGATCTGGAGCAGGCTGAAGAGCTCGTCCATCCCCGGCGGGACGGTCAATTCCTCGGCCGCGATATCCATGACCCCACGCTCGTGGATGAGCTGGCCCAGCCAGGCCTGGACCTGGGCCCAGTTGGCCTCCATCTCGCGCTGGGCCTGGACTTCCTGGCCCCAGAGGTTGTCGCCCGCCGGCGTGGGATCGGGTCCCAGGTCCAGTTCGAGCGCGTCGGAGAGGCTGTGTGCAGGATCGGTCGAGAGCACGACCGTGCGCAGACCCGCGGCTGCCGCGCGCCTGGCGCTGGCGGCGGCGACGGATGTCTTGCCGACGCCCCCCTTACCCGTATAGAGAATCGTCCTGGGCGCGGCGGTTGAGGGCTCTTGAGCCACGGTCGCGAGCAACCGTACCCACTATCGTTGACCGGCCCTAAAGACCCCGAGATGCAAGGACGTCGACTTGACCCGCACAAAGACTCTTCTGGCCACGCTCGCCCTGACCGTCACCGTTCCGGCCCTGATCGCCGGCTGCGGTAGTGACGACGAATCTTCTGCGGACCCGCAAGAGGTCTTGGAGGAAGCCTTCAACAACGACAGCACCGTCGAGAGCGGCGTGCTCGACCTTACGGTCGATCTGACGGTCGAAGGCTCCGAGGGCGGAAGCCTGGAGGCGAACATCAGCGGGCCCTTCGCCACCGACCCGGAGAACCCGGGCTCGATCGGCCTGCTCGACCTCGACATCACGGCGGCGGGCGAAGGCGCGGCAGCTGAAGATCTGCCCGAAGACTTCGAGGCCGGCATCACGGTCACCGAGGACAACCTCTACGTCGCCTTCGACGGGACCGACTACGAGCTCGGCACCGAGGCCTACGAGGAGCTGCAGGCGGCGCAGGCCGAGGCTGCTCCGGAGGATTCGGAGGGCCTGGGCTTCACCGAGCAGTGCGCGCAGGCGATCGAGGCGCAGGGTGGCGACCCGGCCGCATGTGACTTCGACGTCACGGCTTGGTTCTCCGAGCTCACGAACGAGGGCACGGAAGACGTGGGCGGCGCTGAGTCCACCCACATCGCCGGCAACCTCGACGTTGAGCAGATGGTCACCGACCTGTTCAGCATCGGCGCTTCGATCCCAGGCGCGACCGGCAGCGTTGACCCGTCGCTGATCGAGCCGCAGCTCGGCATCATCTCCGAGGCCGTCTCTGGCGCCGGATTCGATGTCTACGCGGCAACTGACGACGGCACGCTTCGCGGCCTCGACTTCAGCCTCGATCTCGACGCGGCCGCGCTGGGCGCGGGCGCGGCCGGCATCGAGTCAGCCTCGCTCGGCTTCTCGCTCGAGCTCTCCGATGTGGGTGAGGAGCAGACCTTCGAGGCTCCGGAGGATCCGCAGCCGATCGAGGATCTCGCCGGCGGATTCGGCGCCCTCGGCGCCCTGCCGGGCGGCACCGAGCTGCCTGATGCGGCGGACACGAGCGCCGGAGGAAGCGGAATCGATCCCCAGTGCGTCTCGGATGCCGCCGGGGACCCGAAGGAGATTCAGAAGTGCCTCGAGTAGTGGCACTCACCGACGCGGGCTGAACCACTCGTGACCCGTTTCCTCTTCTCGGCGCAGGGCTGGCCGTACCTGCTGACGCCGTTCATCCTGCTCGCCGTCCTGCTCGAGTTCGTTTTTCACGCCTCGCCGACGGTGATCTTCTTTTGCGCCGCGGCCGGAATCATCCCGACCGCAGCGCTTATGGGTCTCGCGACCGAGGAGCTTGCGGCGCGGTCGGGGCCTGGCATCGGCGGCTTCTTGAACGTCACGTTCGGCAACGCGGCCGAGCTGATCATCGCCCTGTTCCTGCTGGCCGAGGGGCTCCAGGAGGTTGTCAAGGCCTCGATCATCGGTTCGATCCTCGGCAACCTGCTGCTCGTCCTGGGCCTGTCGATGTTTGTCGGTGGCATCGGGCGCAAGAAGCAGGTGTTCAACCAGACCGCGGCGACCGCGCAGGCGACGATGCTCTTCCTGGCCATCGCGGCGTTGATCATGCCCGCGATCTACGCGCTGGTCGCCGGCGGCGGGCTGCCGCCCATCGACGCCGAGATCATCAACTACGGATCCGACCTGGAAGAGCTGTCGATCGGCGTGGCGATCGTGCTCGGCATCACCTATCTGGCCGGCCTTCTGTTCTCGCTTCGCACCCATAAGGACGTCTTCAATCCGCCTTACGCGGAGGAGGAACACGAAGGCTTCGGCTGGTCGGTCAAGCGCTCGATCGTGATGCTTGCAATCGCCGGCGCGGCGGTCGGCCTGGTCTCTGAAATCCTGGTCGGCTCGATCACCGAGGCGTCGGAGTCGATCGGCATCTCCGAGTTCTTCGTCGGCATCATCATCGTCGCCGTGGTCGGCAACGCCGCCGAGCACTGGGTCGCGGTCCTGGTCGCCAAGAAGGACAAGATGGACCTGGCCGTCAACATCTCGATCGGCTCGGCTGCGCAGATCGCGCTGTTCGTGGCGCCGATCCTCGTCCTCGTCTCGTTCGTGCTCGGCCCCAACCCGATGCCGCTCGTCTTCAACGGTTTCGAGCTCGGAGGCGTGTTGATTGCCGTCCTGGTCGCGAGCTACGTCACCCAAGACGGCGAGTCCAACTGGTTCGAAGGGGTCCAGCTCCTTGCCGTGTACCTGGTCTTGGCGCTGGCGTTCCTTTACGCCTGAGCGGACGGATAGCCGGGGGGCAAGCGTGACGGCGGTCACATTCAAGCGCTTGTCGCGCGTGTAACAAGGGGCTTGGTGACCGACCGGGTTGCAGATCTCACCTGGCGGCACCCCAAGGGGGTCCTGATCGGGCTTGCCGTTTTCGTCGTGATCGCGGCGATCATGGGTCGGGGGGTCGAGGAGCATCTGAAGGCCGCGGGGTTCACCGATCCTTCGTCCGAGTCCGAGATGGCGACCGAGCTGCTCCGCGAAGAGCTCGGCTACGACGCGAACCCGGGCATCGTGGTCCTTGTGCGAGAGGAGGGCGGAAAGCCGCTCGACATGACCTCACCGGCAGTGCGCAAGGAGATACACCGCCTCGCCGCCGAGCTTCGCAGCGTCGAGTTCGTGGGGCGCGCGGTCGATCCGCTGCGCCCGCTGGAGCGCGCCGAGGACAAGATCCGCCGGGCGCAGCGTCGCGAGATCGCGGCGGCCCGGCGCGACTACAACCGCCAGGTTGATGCGTTTGTGGCTCAATACGCCGCATTCGGGATTCCGGCGCCTACCGTCGCTGCGTTCCGGCCTCCCCCAAAGAGGAAGCTCGACAAGCAGGTCGAGCGTGAGCTCGACAAGGTTGCGAAGGACCTGCCGAAAAAGAGCCCGCTGATCGCCGACGACGGGCGCTCCGTAGTGATCGCGGGACACCTCGAGACCAAGGATGTCGAGGACGACGGCGGGACGGCAGCCGAGGCCGCCAAGGAAACGGTCGTCTCGGATCGCTTAATGGTCGGCATCGGTGGCTTTGCGCCCAGCTTCAACGAGGTGAACGACCAGACGCGCGACGACCTCACCAAGGCCGAGCTGATCGCGTTCCCACTGCTGGCGATAATGCTCCTGGTCGTCTTCCGGGGCGTCGTCGCCGCCTTCATCCCCCTCCTGATCGGCGTCATCGCGATCCTCGGCACCCTGTTCGCCCTGCGGATCATGGCCGGGCTCGTGGATACGTCCCTGTTCGCGCTCAACATCGCGACTGCGCTCAGCCTGGGACTGGCAGTGGACTATGCGCTCCTCATGGTCTCCCGCTATCGCGAGGAGCTGGAGATAGCCGGGGCGACGCAGGAGGCGCACCGGCGCACCGTGGCCACCGCCGGGCGCACCGTGCTGTTCTCCGGCCTCACCGTGGCTGTCGCGATGGCGGCGCTGGTCGTGTTCCCCCAGCGCTTCTTGTATTCGGTTGCGGTCGCGGGTGCGGTTGTCGCGGTCCTGGCCTCGATCGTGACCGTGCTCGCCGTCCCCGCGCTTTTGTCCCTGCTGGGCGAGCGGATCAACTCGCTGTCGATCCGCTCCGGCCCCGCCGTCTCCGACTCATCAGACGGCTGGTACCGGCTTGCCTGGGCGGTAATGCGCCGACCCGTTTTGGTCGCGGTTGCCACGACCGCGTTCCTTTTGGCCTGCGCGGCGCCGCTCCTCAGCACCGTCCTCACAGGGCCGAGCGCCGAGGCGGTGCCGGAGAGCCAGCCCTCCTACATCGTCAACGAATACGTGGAAAAGCACTACGACCGCTCGGTCGGCGAGGGGATCACGGTCGCCGTGAGCGGAAAGGCGACTGCTCCCGACCTGGCCGAGCTGCGGGATCGGATCAAGCGGATCGACGGGGTTGAGAGCGGATCTGAGTTCGATCGCTCTTCGGCGACGGTCGCCTATGCGACGTTTGCTCCCGAGAGCAAGGCACTCAGCGAGGACACGCAGGCTGCGGTCAAGGAGATCCGACGACAGGGCGCGCGCGGGCCATCCGAACTCCTCGTGTCGGGCAACACGGCAAGGTTCATCGACCAGAAGGCGAGCCTGATCGAGCACACGCCGCTCGTGATCGCGATCGTCTGCGCAACGACCCTCTTTCTCCTCTTCATGCTGACCGGCTCGATCATCCTGCCGATCAAGACGTTGATCATGAACACGCTCACGCTTGCCGCAAGCCTGGGCATCCTCGTACTCGCGTTCCAGGAGGGATGGCTGGACGGTCTTTTGGACTACACGGGGCCGATGGCCATCGAGGTGACGAGCCTCGTGTTCGTCTTCGCCGTCACGTTCGGCCTTGCGACCGATTACGCGGTGCTCGTGATGGCCCGGATCAAGGAGCAGCACGACCTCGGCGCGTCGAACGAGGAGGCGGTCGCGGTGGGGATCGGCAGGACCGGCCGGGTGATCACCGCGGCGGCGATCATGATCTCCGTCGTCTTCCTCGCGTTTTCGGTCTCCCAGATCTTCTTCATGAAGCAGATCGCAGTCGCCCAGGCCGCCGGAGTCCTGATCGACGCGACGATCGTCCGCGCCCTCTTGGTGCCGGCGCTGATGCGGATCCTGGGCGAGGCCAACTGGTGGGCGCCGGCTCCTCTGAAGCGCTTCCAGGCGCGATACGGCTTCCGCGAGGGCTGAGCGCGCGAACCTCCCCGGTACCGTTTCGGCTCGAATGGCGCTTCAGGACATAGCCCCCTGGGCAGCGCTCGTCCTGGCGCTTGTCTTCCTTTTATGGCTCGACCTCCACTTCTTTGCGCGGGGTCGCGAGCCGAACTTCCGCGAGGCGGTCATCTGGTCGCTCGGGTGGCTGGCCCTGGGCCTGGCGGTGACGGGCATCGTCATCGTCGTCAGCGACGTCGAATCAGGCATCGAGTACACGACCGTCTATCTGATCGAGCGCTCGCTTTCGCTCGACAACCTCTTCGTTTTCATCATGCTGTTCACGTACTTCGGCGTGCCCGAAGAGCGCCGGGCACGGTTGCTCTTCTGGGGCATCGTCGCGGCGTTGGTGATGCGAGGCGGGTTCATCCTCGTCGGCCTCGAGCTGATCGAGCAGTTCCACTTCGTCATCTACATCCTGGGCGTGCTCCTGCTCGTTCTCGCCTACCGGATCTTCAAGGGGGTGAGCGAGAACGTCGATCCCGAGAAGAACCTCTTCGTGCGGGCCATCCGCCGCTTCTACCCGGTCACCGACGGCTTCCGTGGCGGCCACTGGTTCGCCCGTGAGAACGGCAAGCGCTACGTCACGCCGCTGTTCCTCTGCCTGGTTGCGATCGTCTTCGCAGACCTCGCCTTTGCGATCGACTCGATTCCCGCCGCGTTTGCAATCACCGACGACCCGGCGATCATCTGGGCCGGCAACGTCTTCGCCCTGCTCGGGTTGCGCGCCCTGTTCGTGCTCGTCGAGGAGCTGATCGCCAGGTTCCGCTACCTGGATGAGACGATCGCGGTCGTCCTCGGACTCGTGGGCGTGAAGCTCCTGATCGAGGATCTGGTGAAGATCGGGCCGCTCGCGAGCCTCGGCATGATCGCGATCGCGTTTGTGGTGGGCATTTCGCTTTCGCTCTGGGCTGACAAGCGCGACGGGATCAGCCGCGGAGGTATCGATGGCTGACTACGGGACTGACGTCGCCTATATCCACGACGCCGGGTTCCTCGACCTCGCCGCTGAAGCGACGCCGTTCGTCGTCCGCATGCTCAGCGACCGCGGCCTGGACGAGGGGCGCGTGATCGAACTCGGCTGCGGATCGGGCGCGACGGCCGCGGCGCTCTCGGAAGCCGGGCACGAGGTGCTCGGTATCGATGCCTCGCGAGCGATGGTGGCCCTTGCCCGATCACGCGCGCCTGCCGCGCGCTTTCGGATCGGCTCCTGGGTGGACGCGCCGATCCCCGAGTGTGACGCCGTGCTCGCGATCGGCGAGGTTCTCGGCTACGTCGGCTCCGCATCCGGCACCAAGGCCGAGCTCCGTGACCTCTTCGGGCGCGTCCGCTCGTCCCTTCGCCCCGGCGGATTGTTCGTCTTTGACCTCGCAACCCCCGGGCGCGTCCCAACGGGCGAGGACTCCGCGTTTCGTGCCGGTGATGACTGGGCGATCCTCTACACGGCTTCAGAAGACGGTAATGGCCGCAAGCTGCAACGGCGGATCACGACGTTCAGGCGCATCTCGGGCGGTGCGACCTACCGCCGCTCCGAAGAGGTACACCGCCTGAGGCTCTGGCCCGCCGCCGAGATCGAGGACATGCTCCGCGAGGCGCGCTTCAAGGTCCAGACGCGTCGCGGCTACGCCGGGCGCTCGTTTGCGCCCGGCCACCGCGTGTTCGTAGCGCGCGCCTGACCAAGCTCCGGTAGGAGTAGGCTCGCGGTTCATCGCCATCTAGGTCGGAGGGGGCTCCGAGGATGCGTATTCGCTTAGCCGTACCGCTCGTTTCGGTGGTCCTCGGTGTGTTCGGGTTCGCCGGCAGCGCACAGGCGCAGGACTTCTCGGCCGACTTCGCGGTCGACGCGCAAGATTTCGCAGTCTTCGAGGTCGATTCGGAAGGCATCGCATCCGTGCCCTTTTCACACTTCATGTCGGGAGGGAATCCCGGGGGTTTCATCGGTTTCGTCGATGACGACAGCGGAGGCGATGAGCCCAACAACGTCTTTGTCCCACCGTTGTCGATCGACTCGGCGCAGATCGGCGGTCTTGTTTCTTTCGATCTGCGCTCTACGGCAACACCCGTCACCGAGGCGTTCATTTCGGTTGGCGATGCCAGCAACCCGCAGGTACAAGGCCGCGTCACCTGCAAGTTTGGTGTCCCGTCCTCAGCTTGGTCCACTTACTCGGTCGCTATCACCCCTGACGACCCCTGTTGGAGAAACGAGGGTGGCCAGGATGCCACTGCGGGGGACTTCGGACTGGTGTTTGACTCGCCGACCCTGATTTCTGCCTGGTCCATCGGCGCCGACTTCTCTTCAGCGGCAGGCGAGCAAGCCGATCTCGACAACTTCTTCCTCGGCGAGTGGGTGCTCGAGCGGAAGGTCAAGCTCAGGTACAAGAAGCGCTCGCGTTCATTCATCGGCGTTATTTCCCAGGACGACGGCCAGATCACCGACGCTTGCATCGACACCGTCGCTGTCGAGCTCTACCGGGAGGCCGGCGCCGATGACAAGCGGCTCGATACGGAATTGACTCAGGCGAACGGAAAGTTCAAGTTCGCGAAGAAGGCGAAGAAGAACAAGGAGTACTACGCGTTCGTACCGTTGACAGGCGAGGAACCCACATGCGCGTCAGCGTCGTCGAAGACGATCAAGCCGCTTAAGCGACCGGCTTGACTCGCGCCGCCGCCAGCCGTACCATCGGCCGCGTGAAGGGGCATGGCGGGACTTAAGAAGGCTGGGGCGCTTGCTTGCGCCGTGGCGCTCGTGGCGACCGGCAGCGCGTTCGGGGGCGGGCCCAACCGAACGCTCGAGTCCGAGGACGAGACGATGCAGGCCGGACAGACGACGACGGCCGTGGCCCAGTGCGACCAGGGCGAGTCGGCAAGCGGTGGAGGCTTCCGCTACCTCGACGACGAGTCATTGTTCGAGCAGCCCAACCTGAACGGCCTCTATCCGCTCAACAAGCGGTCGTGGATGGCCGAGGTCGACAACGGCTCGGGCGAAGAGCGACAGCTCGAGGCGTGGGTCGTCTGCTTCCGGGACGCCGCGTTCACCCGCGTGGACGAGGTGGCGACGATCGAACAGGACGAGCCCGAGACGATCAAGGCCAAGTGCCCCAAGGGCACGTCGGTCGCCGGCGGCGGGCTCGACTCCACCGGCGACTTCAACGAGAACTTCACGGTCCAGACCCGCCCGCAGGGCAAGCGCACCTGGCTGGTGCGGGTGCGGCCGTTCTTCGACGGAGCCGTCGCGGCCCATGCGGTCTGCGACTCCAAGGCGAAGTACACGGTCGTCGAGGAGACCCTCGCCGGCGAGACCACCCGCCGCACAAACACCGACCTGGCGGAATCCCATCTGCGTTGCCCGCGCGGTCACGAGGCGACGAGCGGCGGCTACGAGGTCGAGGACAACTCCGGCGGAACCGCCTCAACCATGTTCCCGGATCCCAACGACGCGCGCTCCTGGTTTACGACGGTCCGCTGGATCGCCAGCAACGATCCCCCGCTGACCGCCTACGTGGTCTGCCGCAAGGGCTAGCCCCGCCCTCGCAACGGCGGCCATTGCGAGGGCGGCCGCGCGGAGCTCAGCTGCCGATCACGTGCAAGTTCGATATCGCCTTCTTGCACTTCTCTGTCTTGGCGGCCGTCGCGTAGAAGATGCCGTCGCCGCCCTTGGGCCGGTCATTGAGGCTCCATATGGCGGGCTCACCCGGGTCGATGAAGTTGGGGAACGATTTGGTGCCCCCGATTTTCTGGTCGGTCACACCCTGCTCGCGATAAACAACGATCTTGCGCGAGTTCTCGCACTTCGGCTTCGAAGACTCGATCGAGCCGCCGTAGTCATACGTCGTGCCGTCCGTGCTGTCGTAGTTGAACGTGATCGTTGCGTTCGCCCTGGCGGCCGTCGCCTGGCTTGGTAGCGCCATCGCCCCGATCGCAAGCAGGGCCCCCGCACCGATCATCACACGCTTCATGTTCCCTCCGGTGTTCGTTGCCGGGCGCCGCTTCAGCGCCCTTCGCGGCAAGGTACTCCGATGCGCGCGACGGGTCAAGGATGGTTGAGAGCTTCCCCGCTACGGGTGTCGCAGCGCGCCGCGACTGCTCGCGGACCGGTCGTCATTCTCTATGGCATGAGCGGTCAGGAACCCGAGCGCACAGCGGACGGCCGCTACGTGATCGTCGACGGCAGGCGCTGGCGGGCGAGCGACCCGCGCCTTCCCGAGGAGCGTCGTCAAGCCCTGGTCGACGAGCTGATGGATGCGCGCCGTGCCGTGGGCGCGGCGAAACGGTCTGGTGATAGCGAGGCTGAGCAAGCCGCCCGCGACCGCGTCCACGAAGCGAAGGTCGCGCTCGGCGAGCGCGGAAAGCCGTGGTGGGAGCCGGGCGGGGAGCGGTCGTAGAGCCCCCGCACTGCCGGCGAGATCAGCTCTTTGCGAGCTCCGCAAGCGCTCCAAGCACCTGGTCGTCATGCGTCTTCGGCGAGACCTTCGGAAAGACCGTCGCGACCTTCCCCTTCGGGTCGATGATGAAGGTGGAGCGCAGGACGCCCCAGTACTTCTTCCCATACATCGACTTCTCGGCCCAGACGCCCCATTCCTCGGCGACCGAGTGAGCCTCGTCGGCGAGAAGCGTGAAGCCGAGCGAGTGCTTGCCGGCGAACTTGGCGACCGCGCTCACCGGGTCGGGGGAGATGCCGAGGACCTTGGCGCCGGCCGCGGCGTAGTCGGCTGACCGATCGCGTACGCCACAGGCCTGGGTTGTGCACCCAGGCGTGTCGGCGCGGGGGTAGAAGTAGACGACGACCCAGGAGCCCCTCAGGCCATGGAGCGAGACGGCGTTGCCGTTCTGGTCAGGCAGGGTGAAATCGGGAGCTTCGCGGCCTTCGATGAGCATGTAGGCGAGCGTAGCCATGCACCGGCTCGTGATGCCGACGTGGTGGATCGAGTTCCCGGTATCCGGGAATAGAACGCACCACGTCACGTGGCGCTCGGGTCGCGGGTTACAAACTTCTCGCTATTTGCGAGAAAGCACCAACAGTTTGAGCAAGTTTCGCGCCCCAACCGGCGCATGAGATTTCCGAGCCGATTTACGGTCATTCCGCATAAAACTGCCAAGCGAGGGGGGCGCGCGTCGCTTCGGCGGGGTTTGGATAAGTGCCGACATGGGATACGGACCAACGATCATCGTCAGCCGTGCGTCAGCCGTGGACTCTGCGGGGCGGGATCGCGCGACCTGGCATCGGCGGGCGAGCAGCCTTCATGAGGAACTCCGCCGCCCTGCGGCAGGACTGGTTCGGAGGGCGTACGGGTCGGCCTTTGACGACACCGAGATCGAGGACATCTACGCGAGCGCTTGGCTGGGCACGCTCAAGGCGCTCGAGCGTAAAGCTCACGAGTTGACCGACGAGGAGGTCCGCTCGTATGTCCTCACGTCGGTCGCCAACCACGCCAGCAAGGAGATCCGCAGACGAAGGCGCAAGCCGGTGGCACCTCTCGAGGCAGCCAGGACGGTCGAGCAAGGGGGAGACTCGCTTCACGAGCTGGCAGAGGCGACGGAATCGACTCGTGTAACGCGGGATCTTCTTTCGAGTCTCCCGCCTCGTCGCCGCGCGGTGATGCTGCTTCGCTACGGATGGGAGCTCGAACCGAGTGAGATCTGCCGGATGGTCACGGGACTCTCTCCGCGGGCGTACCGCAAGGAGATCACGAAGGGGGTCGATGACCTGGTCTCGCGGATCAAGCTCGTTGAGGACGGGCGTTGGTGTGAGGATCGCGAGCCACTGCTCAAGGCGTTTGCGACGGGCACGGCTACCGACGATCAGGCTCTTCAGGCCGAACGCCACATCTCCCACTGCCGCAGCTGTAACGAGTTCGTCGGCAAGCTTTCCGGCCATCTGCACGACGTTGGGTCCTCGATCCTCTTGCCTGGAGCGCTCGAGGCAGTGGACGGACACTCGAGCCTTCTCGAGAAGGCGAGGGATGCCTTTGACGGTGTGCGTGACTCCGCCTCGAGCTCCTTGGCGCGTTCAGACACGAGCGAGGTCATGACCATCACGACTGGGGCTAGAGGCGCCGGAGCAACTGGAGCCGGTGTGATCGCGAAGCTCTCTGCCATCGGCACGGGCACCAAGGCTGCGATGGCCTGCGCGGGAGGTCTCGCTGCCGTTTCGAGCTGCATTGTTGCGGGGGTTGGGCCGATTTCGCTTTCGGATTCCGAGACGAAGGCGTTGAACAGAGAAGGTCGCAGCAGCCCGCCGGTGGCAAGGGTCGTGCGGGAAATCCGGCCCGCAACGCCCGCGCAGAACGCGAGTCCTGGAGCTCCCGCCGCAGTTCCAACTGACGCGAGGGGCGACAGCGAAGGCGCCGCATCAGAGTCCGAGCCGGCTGCTGTCCTCGCGCCAGAGACGCCGCCCACCACGCAGGAACTGGGGGTAGAAAGCGCCGCTCAGCCGGCCGGAGCTCCGCCCGCTCAGACTGATTCAGGCTCGGGCGCGGGGGCTGTGGCCGCGGAGTTCGGTCCGTGAGGCGGGCCTGGCGAATCGTTCTGGTGGCGATGATCGCTGCGGCCGCGGTGCCACCAAGCGCGTCACGCAGGCGGTGGGACTTACGACGTCGTCTTCTGTCACGAGCTCAGTCATGTCTTCGGAGGCACCTTCGAAGCGACGAACTCGTTCTCGGCTCGAAACTTCTGCGATGACCCTCAGAACAGCTCGGCGATCCAGATCGAGAGCGTGGATCGCGCAACGGAAGATCGATCGGCCCAGGCGTTCTGGCAGGTGAGCGATCCGCTCGGGATCACCGGCGTCCAGGTCGACGGGCGACTCCGGAGAGCCAACGGCTACCGATCCGAGTTGTTCACGGCGGACGCAGATGGAAGGCAGACGCACCCAGTCGCTACGGGCGGCTCGGCGTCAGACGGGTTTCAGTCTTTTGATTGGCAGGGCAAGCCGCAAAGCCAGTTCGTTGCGAGCCTCGAGTGCCGGCAGGGCCCGAGCTGCCCAGCGTCGGACAGTGCAAAGACCTGGGTGAGAAACCTGCGGCTTACGGTGGCGGATGGTGCGGATCCGGAGGTGGGCGTGGGCGGAACGCTGTTTGCTGGCGGGTGGCTTCGCGGCGACGCGAGCGTCTTTCTAGGTGCAACTGACGAGGTTCCGGACTCTCGGACGTCTCGGCAGTCGGTGAACGGAAGTCGTCGCGATCGATCTCGATCCAGAATGCGATGGCCGCATCTCCGAGGCTCTTGCGTCGGGGTACTTCCCGTGCGATCTCGTCGCATCTGCGACCTCGTTCGAATCCACGAGCAGGCTTCCGTTCATGAACGGCGCGAACAGTGTTCGCTCCTGCGGCATCGACTTCGCGGGCAACGCGACGTGCACGAGCCAGCAAGTGCAGATAGACAACGAGGTGCCAGACCTGACATTCGGTAACGACCGATCCGGAAGATCCGGAACTGATCCGCGTCCCGGTCCAAGAGCAGTTCTCAGGGCTCTCTACCGGCACGATTTCGTATCGGCTCATGGGCACGACCGACTGGCAACCGCTCTTCACCCAGAAGCTGCCCGGCGAGCTTCGGGCACGGGTTGACTCAGCTGCGGAAACGCCCGGCACCTACGAGTTCATGGCGGCCGCAACCGACGTCGCGGGGAACGCCGCCGAGACGACGCTTCGCGAGGACGGGTCTCCGATGACGCTCGAGTTCCCGCTGCGATCGGGCGTGGATCTTGGCGCTCACATTGTTCCTGGAGGTTCGAAGCGGACGACGGTGGCGTTTGGAAAGAGCGCGCGCGTCACGGGGCGCTTGCTCGACGCCGCCGGCCAGCCCCTTGCGGGGAAGACCATCGTGGTCGATGAGGACTTCGGCGAGGGTGCCCTGATCGACCATCGTGTTCGAACAGTCGTGACCGACGACACCGGTCGCTGGTCGTCCAAGCTTCCCGCAGGGCCGACCAGATCGGTCAGCGCCGAGTATGAAGGCGACCAGCGTTACCTCGAAACGGTCGCTGGCGCGGGCCGCCTGGTCGTCCGCACGGGCGCAAAGCTGGGGCTGAGGCGCAAGCATGTGCCCGAAGGACGTTCGACCACGTTCACCGGTCGGATCGAACGGTTGGGGGCGCGCATCCCTCCCGGCGGCAAGCTCGTCCAGATCCAGTACCAGGATCCGACAACGGGCCGCTGGTCTACGGTCCGGAACCCGTTCAGGACCAGGTCCGATGGGCGCTTCCGCTTCAAGTACGGGTTCGGGACGCATTACGTGCAAGACGTCTCGATCCGGTTCCGTCTGAAGGTCCCATCCGAGCAGGGATGGCCCTACCGAGGTACTCGGACAAAGGCGGAGCGCGTTATCGTCGAAGCGCGGCCATGATCCGACGACACCTCACCTACGCCAACGTCACCGCGACGATCGCGCTCGTGCTCGCAGCGGGGACCGGCGTGGTCTACGCCGCCGGGGAGATCGGTTCGCGGGAACTGGAGAACAACTCGGTTCGAACGCAGGACCTCAAGGATCGTCGGGCCGTGAGAGGCAAAGACGTACGACGGAACACGCTCGGGGCCGATGAGGTCAAGGAGCAATCGCTCGACGGATCGCGCATCGTTCGGCTTGAGGGCACGCAGGCCGGAAACTGCGATCCGGCCAACTCCGTGTGGATGGATTGCGTAAGTCAAAGCCTCACGCTGGACAGTGCCAGCCAGCTCATGGTGACGGGCACTGGAGGTTTCTACGGCGAAGGGCCAGGGGCAGCCTCCGCCGAGTGCGAGTTGCGATTCGACGGACAGGATGCGAACGTCTCGGACGGACCTGGTGAGGCAACAACCGATAACACGAGCGTGGTTGCCGTCGACGGCTTCGCGCGAACGGTGGTGTCGGAAGAGCTTTCGCCCGGGCCGCACACGGTGGCGTTGGCCTGTCAGCAGATCGGTACAAACGACGCGCAGATCCGCGCTCCCACCATCGCCGTGATCGCGATCTCCACGGGCTGATTTCCCGGTCCGGCTTGCGCTACAGCTCGTAGCGCTTCAGGTCCTCGTCCAACCGGGTCCGATCTGCGTCGGTCTCACTCGCGTGTGGCGCTTCGGTTGCGCGCTCCGCAACTGAGGCGCCACGCCAGCGGCGGACCGCGAAGAGGGCGAGGATGGCGCCGGCCAGGACGGCTAGGCCGGGGACGAGCCATGCCGCGAGGTCGAAGCCCTTCTTGCTGGGCTCGGCGAGGACCTCGGGGCCGAACTCGGAGACGAGCTCGTCCTTGATCTCTTCCTTGGTGAGGCCCTGGGCGATCAGCTCGCGGATGAGCTCGCGCTCGTCGATTGCCTGGGGGGATTCGGAGGCGAGCTCGAGGGTCGTGCCGCACACCGGGCACATCACCTCGTCCTCGACATCGGGCAGGGTGGTCTGGGGCTCGGGCGACTGGGCGAAGGCTCCGGGGGCGCCGCCGCCTGCGATTGCAATCAGCGAAAGAGCGACCGCAAGCGAGATACCCAGGGGTACCCGGAATCGCATCAAGAAGGCCCCGCCTGCCGGGCCTGCGGGCGGCGTCATCGCAGAACCCTCCGTTCCGGCACCTCGAACCAGGTGGAGAAGTGTTCCGCGGAACACCTCAGGCCCCGGTTTCGCCCTGGATGAGGGGGAGGATCTCCTCCTGGAGGTTCTCCTCGCTGACGGGCCCCGGGCGGTAGTAGGCGACGTTGCCCTCGGGGTCGATCAGGATCGTCTCGGGTACGCCCGTCGCTCCCAGGTCGTCGGCGTAGTCGCCCGAGCCGTCGCGGAGCGAGACGTAGTTGAGGCCGAACTGGTCGACGAACTCGAGGCCGTCGTTGGTCCCGTCCTGAGTCTGGATGCCGACCACGGTGAACTCGCCGGACTCCGCGTTCTCGGCTTGGAAGTCGACCAGGTCGGGCGCCTCGTCCTTGCAGGGACCGCACCAGGAAGCCCAGATGTTGAGGAGCACCCACTGGCCCCGGAAGTCCTCGATCGAGCCGGTGGACTCCGAGCCAGGCTCGCCGTCAGCCGCCAGGACTTCGAGCTCGGCGACGGGGACGGTCTCGCCCAGCGCGAGCGCGGACTCGCCCTTGGTCAGGACCCCGAAGCCGAGGAGGGCGATCACGGCCATGACGCCCATCACCGCTGCGAAAGTCTTCCCGCTCACCTCGCAAAGCGTAGGGAGGGCGGATGCGGTCTAAGCTTCCCCCAGGCCCGCGGGAGTAGCTCAGTTGGTAGAGCACCAGCTTCCCAAGCTGGGGGTCGCGAGTTCGAGCCTCGTCTTCCGCTCTTTTCCAGACCTCCGACAGATCGCGACAGGCGTGCCCCGGGAGCCCTGAACCCTCGGGACGAGACGGATCGGTAGCTCAGCTGGTAGCAGTTCGGGTTTGCTACCGAGAGCCAGTTGGCTGAGCTATGCCAAGCTGCTTGCAGATCTCGCGAGCGAGTCGGAAGTCGATCTCACGATGGCGCGGCACCGCGCTCCGACCTAGTCCGCCAGGTCCGGCCCACCGGGTGTGATTGCCGCCCTCATCGATCAAGCGACATCCCTGCTTACGAAGATGGCGTTCGAGAGCCTGGCGTTTCAAGAAGCGAGCGTAAGCTCGAGCGACTCGCTACCGGGAGTTTCGTCAGGCTCTGGGCTGAGCATCAGGCGAAGAGCGTCGATCACGTTCTCGCGGGCTTCGGCGCGTGTCCGGCCCTGGCTGACCGCGCCGGGCACCTCCTTGACCTGAGCGACGAGCCAGCCGTCTTCGCCTTCCTCAAAGAGGATTGTGAACTGCAGCGAGTCGCTCATAGGTCCAAATGGTAGAGCCCGAATTGGCGGGACTACCAGCTGAAGGCCTCATCGGCTTGCCAAGTATCGGTAGCAAGGGTGGTAGCCATGCTCGTACATACCGCTTGTTCAAACCGCATGGCGCGAGTACCGGTCACATCTTCCGCTCTAGGTCCAGCGTCCGCACCAGTTCGCGTCAGATCCCGACCGGGGGCGCTCTTTCGTAGGCGGATAGCCGTTACCGGCCGGTGACCTCTGCGCGCCGCGCCTGTGTGACGAACCGCATCCAACGGAGTCGGCGTAGGTCATACGGTAGCGGCGCTTAAGGTCTATCAAGCTCGTTCGGGCCGTAGATTCCGGGCGGGGGGACAAGGGAGAGCGCCGCTATGTGTGCTTCGCAGCGCGTACGCAATTTCATCCGCCGGGCGAGGGTGCGAGTCGTAGTGCTGTGCGCAGGATGCATGCTGCTGGGCGCCGCAAACGCTCACGGGCAAGGGCCGGATTCCACCTATGCCGCAGCAGCAGCCGAAGACCGCGCCGCCGCCGAAGGCCGTGGGGCCGACCAGATGGGGAACCCCGAGTATCTAAGTCGAACCGCGGTACCGGTCTCCGAGTACTTCGCCAGCGGCGATGAGTCAATCCTGCACGACCCCTTCCGCACCGATTGGAATGGGACGCGCGGCGAGATCCGGGAGGTCACGTTCAAGAACCGCTACGGCGCGACGCTGGTCGGACGTCTGTACCGCGCGAACGGCTTCGACGGCCGTTTGCCGGCAGTCGTCTTCACGCCCGGTGCCGCCTTCCAAAACGCGGAAGCCGGCCCCGGCTACACGTACGAGCCGCTGCTCGAGCAGATTGCCGAGGCGGGATATCTCGTATTCGAGTTTGAACCGCAAGGGCAGGGAGGCTCAGAACTCGAACCAAACCCGCGCGAGGAGTTCTGCGGGCCGCATGCCGGCGCCTGGTGGCGGCAGCCACAGGAGCTCGGGCTTAGGGAAACGAATGAATGCGCCGGCTACGACTCCCCCGAGATGAGCCGCCCGGGCACACCTCTCGCGGATGCCGTCTACGACGCGATGGGCCCGCTGGCCGACACACCGCTCGGCGCCGTGCTCACACCCATCGTGCTCCTCGAGTACAGCGCGGGGGCACGGCAGGGTGAGTTCGAAGTCGACCGAGTTGCGGCGTGGTACGAGCTCTTCCGTAACCGTTTTGTCTTCGGTGCCCTGGACGCCGTCGCATGGCTGACCTCAGACGCGAATCCGTGGCGCGGCCGCGTCGACGCCCAAAGCATCGGCTTCGTCGGGCATTCGGCCGGCGCCGATGCAGCGGTGCTCGCAGGAAACGGCGACCCCCAGCAGCGAATCGACGCAGTCGTGGCGTGGGACAGCTACGGGCGCCCGCCCGTCTCCATGCCCGCCAAGGTGCCCACAATGCTGCAGCAGTCCGAGCAGCAGGTGATTGTCGGACCGTGGATACCGAAGCCTGACCCTGAGATGTGGATCAGCCATTCGATCGCCGATGAGTTCCGCGCGGCTGGCGTTCCGTCAAGTGTCATCACGCTCCGCGGATCCACGCACTCCGAGTGGTCCTACGTTCCGTACGCGCTCGTCAATCCAGTCGCCCCGCTGGCCAACAGTTCGTCGCTGGGCGGCCAGGTCGGGGTGTACTACACGGTCGCGTGGCTCGACCGCTTCCTCAGAGAGGACCCGGCGGCCGAGGAGCGCTTGTTTGCGGCCGAGTTCGACGGCTCGACCGACGCCAGCTCAATCGGCTCCGGCACGTGGGATCCCGTCAACCGTTCGAACGTTCCGTATCGCATCGAAGGCCGGCGCCCGAGCGAATTGCTTTCGCGCACGTTCCATTCGAACATCAGCTTGGGCGGCCGCAGTTGCCTCAACCTGCAAGAGGGCTGCCCTAACAACGGGGGCGAGGGGCCGCAACCGAAGGAGGCGCTCGCGGTGCAGGTCAGACCGCGGACCCTCGTCGCCGGACGGCTGACACGGGTGCGCACGCGAGTTCGCCAGGATGGGAGGCCCGTGCGCGGTGCGCTCGTCAAGCTCGGATCGCAGACGAAGCGCACCAGCCGCCGCGGGTTCGCGCGACTGCGTGTTCAGTTCGAAGAGCCAGGGATCCGCCGCCTCCGGGTCACGAAGAAGGGAGCGATCCCGGAACGCGTCCGGATTCGAGTCGTCCGGCGCGGCGCGTAGCTGAAGCAATCGCGAAGTGCGGCTTAAAGCGGTCGCCCCGTGCTCGTCGCCGAGCCCTGGGCGCTACTCGAGTCCGAGCTCGTCGTTGATCTGGTCGAGCGCCGAGTCGATCTCCTTGTCGATCTTCGCGCCCTGCGATCGGAGTTCCGCGAACGCGTCACCGCCCGTCTGATTTTCGACCTGCTTCTTTACGTCCGCGTAGAGCTTTTCCAGATCCGCGAAACCCGCCACGAGCTTGGCGTGCCCCTTCTCGGCGTCCTCGGGAACCTCGATGTCCTGAAGTCCTGAGACGGCATCTTCGGCCTCGGCCTGAGCGGCTTCGAGCGAGTCGACGATCTCCTGCTTCGACGCATTGATGTCCGAGCCGATGGAGTTCGAGGCCTCGATCACCTGATCCTGGATCTGATTCACGTCATCGACGTAGTTCTCCGTGGACGCGCAGCCGGCGAGTGCGGCTGCGAGGAGGCTGACGGCGATGAGCGGGCGGGTCTTCATGTCCGGAGCGCGGCATCCTAAAGCCAACGCAGGCTGTCTTACAAGTGAACCGCCTGTCGTCCTGGTCGTCCACACCGCATCTGAGTGCGGCTACACCCCGCAGCTCGCTGGTCTGCAGGAGCTGTATGAGGAGCGCCGCTCAGACGACTTCACCGCGCTCCGCCTCACGTCGCGAAGGCTAGGTCAGGGTGGGCTCTTGGCGCCTCAGTCGACGTTCCAGCGGAATCACGTGGCTCACCAGCCGGGGGTCGGCGCCGTGGAGGTGCACCGCGATCGCCGGTGGGTCGTCGCCCATTCGGAGCTTCTCCTCGCGGCGCAGGTCGAGCTCGACCTGCTGGTGGCACGACGGGCAGATAAAGACGGGCACCCGCCCGATCTGGGCGGTCGCCGAGCGGTGGATGTGGCCGGTTGTGATCAGCTCGGGAGCGGTGCCGCGCACGAAGAGGTCCGCCAGCGCGTTGCGGTCGTCCTGGGCGAGCCCGATCTCGTCGAACTCGTCGAGCCCCACCCCCACGGGCGCGTGATGCATGGCCAGGATCACCGGTCCCGAGGCAGCCTCGAGCTGACTCTCGATCCAGCCGATCCGCTCTTTGCCGATGGCGCCCTCCGGCCGCAGGGAGATCGTCGTATCCACGTTGACCACTCGAACCGGCCCGCAGTCCACGGTGTAGTCGAGGAACTCGCCGGCGCCGGCGATCCCGGGATGGTCGGAGTACGCGGCGCGCAGGTTCTCGCGGCGATCGTGGTTGCCGGGGATGGGGTGGACCGGCATGCCGAGCGGCGCCATGATCTCGCGGACCAGGTCGTACTCCGCGAGCTCGCCGTCACGGGTGAGGTCGCCGGTCAGAAGCACCGCCACGGGTGCGGGGTCGATCAGCCCAACCGCCGCTACCGCCTGGGCGAGCGCCACCGCCGTGTCCTCCTGCTCAGCGCCGGTCCCGACGTGGGGGTCCGAGATCTGCGCGATCGTCGTGAGGCTCAAGGCTCAGAGCGGGGGGGAAGTGCGCGGATGGGGTCAGGCACCGCGCTTGGGCGCAGCCCCCCTGGCGGGGCGCTCATGAGACCGGTGGGCGCCTGTCGGCCCATGGGCTCTCCGCTTCCAACTGCGCGGCGAGTGATAGGAGGGTCGCCTCGTCGTTGGGACGGCCCACCAGCTGAACGGCTAGTGGCATTCCCTTCTTGGAGAGGCCGATGGGCACCGATGCCGCCGGGTTACCCAGGTGGTTCCAGGGGCCTGTGTAGGGATAGGTGCGTGACATGCCGGTCACCGTGCGCAGCGCTCCCTGACCGGCCCAGCGGCCGATCTCGACAGCGGTCTCGCCCGTGACGGGCATCATGAGCACATCACAGCGGTCGAAGATGGAGAGGATGCGCCGAGCGTCCTTGCCTTCGCCGCGGCGCGCGCGCCGAACGATCCGCCTGCCCGACAGGCGGCCTAGCTTTGCGAAGCCCTTGGTGCGTTCCTCGAGCCGTTCGGGGTGAGGGACCTTGTCGTAATCGACCGTGATGCCGTTCAGAAAGCGCGGGGTGAAGTTGTTGCCGACGAGTCCCCAGTCGGGGTCCGAGCGCTCGACGGCGTGGCCGAGGCTCGCCAACAGCGATGCGGTGTCCTCGACGCCCTGGGCGGACCTCGTCCGAAAGCTTGGCGGGGGCGGCCAGGCGGGGCGGCTTGGTCGACCAGGCGATTCGCAGTCGCCTCGGAGAGGCGCGTGCCACGTCGACGTAGGAGTGCTCGGGCGCCGGCGGTCCGCCCTGTACGCCTCCCCGGCAGATGTCCAGCCACAGGGCGGAGTCCTCAACCGTGCGGGTGACGCAACCCGTAACGGACAGGCCATGCCAGTGCTCGCGCGCGGGTGCGAGCGAGATCCGGTCGCGCTGCGGCTTCAGTCCAAAGAGTCCGCAGAGCGCTGCGGGGATGCGGATCGAGCCACCACCGTCGGAGGCGGACGCGCCTGCGCAGAGCCCGGCCGCAGTCGCCGAGGCGGACCCGCCACTCGATCCGCCCGGAGTACGCGAGGTGTCCCACGGGTTGCGGGTGATGCCCCACGCTTCGGTCTCCGTAAAGCCGCAGATGGCCAGCTCGGGCAGATTCGTCTTGCCGAGAACGATCGCGCCGGCAGCACGTAGCCGCCGGACCATTTCGCCGTCTGCCGTGGCCGGTTCGTCGAAGCCGTTGGTGCCCCAGGCCGTGACCTCGCCTTCCAGATCCTCCGTGTCCTTTACGGCGATGGGCACCCCGGCAAGCGGCATCCGGCTACCTTCGCCGGCGGCGAGCCTCGCCTCGACCTCTGTGGCGTCGGCACGAGCCCTGTCGGCCAGAACTACCCGGTAGGCGTTCAGGTCGGTGTCGAGCGCTTCAATCCGGTCCAGATAGAGATCGACGAGCTCGCTCGGCGTCACGTCCCCCGAGCGGACCATCTCAGCCTGGCGGGCGACCCCCGCAAACGCCACGTCGCTCATGGCGGCGGAGACTATTTCCTAGGTCGGCTGTGCGGTCGGGCGGATCAGGATCTCGTTGATGTCCACGTGCTCGGGCTGGGACAACGCGTACATCACGGCACGTGCGATGTCGTCGTCTTCCAGGGCACCTTCGGGCTTGTTGTCGAAAAACGGTGTGTCGACCATCCCCGGCTCGATCAGGGTGACGCGGATGCGCTGGTTGTCGTGCATCTGGCGAAGCTCCTGGCGGAGCGCCTCGCCCATCGCCGTCACCGACCACTTGGTGGCCGAATAGAGCGAGCCCGGGAGCGCCCGCCTGCCCGCGACCGAGCTGGTGATCACGAAATGCCCGGTGCCCTTTTCGAGGAGATGGGGGAGGGTCGCGCGGATCGTGTAGGCGACGCCCAGCACGTTCGTCAGCACCATCGACTTCCAATGCTCGGGCGACTCCTCGAGAAAACCGCGCGAGGCTCCAAAGCCGGCGTTTGCAAATACGGCGTCGAAGCCGCCGAAGGCCTCGGTCGCCTTGGCGACCAGGTTCTCGCAGTCTTCCCACTCACCGACGTCGCAGCGCACGGCAACGGCCTTGTCGTCGCCGCCGAGATCGGAAGCGAGCGCTTCGAGCTTGTCCTCGGAGCGCGCGGCGAGGACGAGGCGATAGCCCGCGTCGGCAGCCTGGTGGGCGGTCTTCGCACCGATGCCCGTGGAGGCGCCGGTGATGAGGAGAACGGGGTTTTCAGCCATGCATACGAAGCTAGCGAGGAGTAGTTTTCAAATGGACAGAACCATCCAACCATTGGGGGTAGAGATGTACGTCAGAGTTGTCCGGTTCACCGACGTGGATGCCGGCCATTTGGAAGAGCGCAAGGCGCAGATCGAGGAAAGTGGCGGACCGCCCGAAGGGGTCTCGGCCACGAAGGTTCAGATCCTTCACGACAAGGAGCAGTCGACCTCGGTCGTGCTTCAGTTCTTCGATTCGATGGATGACCTGGAGTCGAGTGAAGCCGTCTTCAGCGCGATGGATCCAGGGGATACGCCCGGGACCCGAGTGTCCGTTGATCGCTGCGAGCTGAAGATCGAGCTGAACGCGTAGGACAAACGACGAACCCGCGGGGGCGCGAAAGCGTCCCTGCGATAATCCGGGGTGGCGTGGACCCCGAAAAGAAGCGAAAGATTCGCCTCGTTGTAGCCCTGAGCGTGGCAGTGCTCCTGGCCACGGCGCTCGTCTACACGTCGTTCAGCGCGTCTACCGAGGCGAAGTCTCCCTCTGAGCTCCTGGCGCAGACCCCGGCCGGTGCTGTCGACGCCTACGGCAAGGTCGTTTCCGAGGAAACCCTCCCTGACGGCTCGCGCGAATTCGTCATCGCCGACCCGGAGGACCCGTCCAAGGAAGTGCCCGTCGAGTACGAGGGCCAGGTTCCCGACCCCTTCCGTGAGGGGCGCGACGTGATCGTCACGGGGCAGATGGTCGAGGGCACGCTCGTCGCCGAGAAGGACAGCCTGATCACGAAGTGTCCCTCGAAGTTCTCAGACGAGGCCGAAGAGGATCCGAACATCGTGATCGACGAATCTCTTTGAACTCTAAGAGGTGCCTGACCCCATGAGCGAGCTTTCGATTGATGCTGGGCACGCCTGCCTGGTCGGCGCGCTCGTTGCCTTCGTTTACGGCGGCATCGCGGGGATGTACGGCGGTCACACCGGCGACAGGCGCTGGGTCGATTCGGCGCGCCGCGCCGTCTACGCTGCCGCTGCGCTCCTCGTTGTCTGCGTCGTAGTCCTCGAGTCCGCCTTCCTTCGCTCCGACTTCTCTGTCGCGTTGGTGGCCGATCATTCCTCGACCACCACGCCGACGCTCTACAAGATGACCGCGCTGTGGGGGAGCCAGGGCGGCTCGCTCCTGCTCTGGGCGTTCGTCCTATCGCTCGCATCGTCGGGCGTTCTCTTCGCCACACGCCACAAGCACCGCGAGGTCGTGCCGTGGGCGACCGCGGTCCTGTGCGGACTCGGCGCGTTCTTCGCCGGTCTCATGATCTTCTCGGGTGGCGACGCCATGCCGTTCACCCGAATGAGCCCGGTTCCCGCCGAGGGGCTCGGCCTCAACCCGCTCCTTCGGCATCCCGCGATGGCGATCCATCCGCCGATGCTCTATTCCGGCTACGTCCTGTTCTCGATCCCGTTCGCGTTTGCGGTCGGAGCCCTCAAGGCGCGCAGGCTCGACACGAGCTGGATCCGATCGACCCGGCGCTTCGCTCTCCTGGCGTGGATCTTCCTGTCGATCGGCATCCTGCTCGGCGCGGGCTGGTCATACGTGGAGCTCGGATGGGGCGGCTACTGGGGGTGGGACCCGGTCGAGAACGCCTCGCTCATGCCATGGCTGGTCGGGACGGCGTTCCTCCACTCGATCATGGTCCAGGAGCGCCGGGGCATGCTCAAGGTGTGGAACGTCTCGCTGATCTGCGGGACGTTTGCGCTGTCCCTGCTCGGAACGTTTCTCGTGCGCTCGGGGATTCTCCAGTCCATCCACGCGTTCGGCGAATCGACCGTCGGCACGCCGCTCCTGATCCTGATCGCGACCGTTCTGGCCGGCTCGACGGCCTCTGATCGTCTCCCGCCTCCCGGATCTGCGCTCCGAACGCCGGGTCCAGTCGCTGGCGTCACGGGAGGCCGTCTTTCTGGTCAACAACATCCTCCTGATCGGCCTTGCATTCGTCGTTTTTTACGGCACCTTCTTCCCGCTGATCGCCGAGGCGTTCACGGGCAACCGCTCGACTCTTGCGGCGCCCTGGTTCGACCAGTACGTGACGCCCCTCGCGATCCTCCTCGTCCTCTTCACGGGGATCGGCCCGCTGTTGGCCTGGCGTCAGGTCAGCGCCGGGCGGGCCCTCCGCCTGTTCGGACCGCCCGTGGCGTTCGCTGCCGTGGTGCTCGTCGCACTGCTGGCGCTCACCGATACCGCCGATGAGCCCGGGGCGCTCATCATGTTCACGTTCGCCGCCTTCGCTTTCGCGGGACTCGTCGGGGAGTTCGTGCGCGGGGCCGCTGCGCAGAACTCGCTCACGGGTGACGGCTTCCTGCTTTCGCTCGGGCGGGTAACCGCACGCAACCGCCGGCGCTACGGCGGCTACATCGTCCACATCGGGATCATCCTGGCCTTCGTCTCGATCGCGGCCTCATCGAGCTTTCAGTCCTCGGACGACGTCCGCATGCTGCCGGGTGACACCACGACGGTCGGCGACTACGACGTGACTTACGTGCGCCCGACAGCGTTTCGAGATCTCGAAGAGGACCGGCTGACGTTCGGCTCGGTGGTGGAGGTAAGGCGCGACGGTGAGTTGGTGGACACGCTCACGCCGAGCCGCAACTACTACTCCTCGAGTTCCACGGGAAGCGTGCGGAGCTTCTTCGAGGGCGAGGCGACCTCGGAGGTCGGGCGCTCCGGCGGAGCGGGGGAGGACTTCTGGACGGCGATGCGGCCAGACCTGACGGAGCCCACGATCGAAAACTTCATCGCCGGCGCCGATCGCAGGATCGACCAGGCGACGATTCCCGAGACGCTGCCCGACCCGACCACCCCAGGCGGCCTCGAGATCATGCGCGGCATCGCGGAGCAACGCTCCGTGCTTCAGGGTGCGGCGATCACCAACCTCGAGCGCCGCTTCTCGGAGGGCCAGATCCCCGTCGACTTCAGGATCAACGTGAACCCGCTGGTGATCTGGATCTGGGTGGGCGGCGCGGTCGGAGTGATCGGCGGCCTGATCGCTGCTTGGCCTGCGGCTTCGGCGCGCCGTCGCCGGGTCTCCGACGTTTACGCGGCGCGTCTTGCCAAGGATCTCGGCCGCGCCTCGTAGCCTCCTCGGCCCATGGAGGTCGCCCTCATCGCGCTGTTCGTCATCGCCGCTGTCGCGCTCTTCGTCTCGATCCCGCTCAGGCCGGACGCAAAGGGCGAAGAGGAGCGGATCGAGGATCCCGAGCGTGCCGAGCTCGAAGCTCGCAAGGAGTCGAAGTACCGCGAGATCCGCGACGCGGAGATGGATCGCGAGCAGGGAAAGCTGAACAAGGCGGACTGGGCTCGCGCTGACGCTGAGCTCCGGCGCGAGGCAATCGCGATCCTGCGCGAGATCGACGCCTTGAAGGAGCGGGGCGGGCGGGACCCCCAGAGCCTCTAGAATCGCCCCCGATGGAACAGATCCTCCAAGTCCTTCAGGTATTCGTCTCGGTCATCTTGATCATCCTCGTCCTGCTCCATTCGGGCAAGGACGCGGGACTCTCGGGCGCATTCGGCGTCGGTGGCGGTGGCGGCTCGTTCGCGGGCGGCTCGCTGGTAGAGCGCAACCTGACTCGCTGGACCATCTTCTTCGCGATCGTGTTCGCCCTGAACACGCTCGTGCTCCTCAAGCTCTAAAGACCACGTGCCCGCGCACAGAAAGCGGGCCGGGCTGGCTGTCGCACTCGCGGCGCTCCTGATCGCGGGCGGATGTGGGGAAGACGACGGGGGGGTTCAGACAGCGCTTCCGAGCGGAGATCAAGGCGGCGAAGGCGGAACGCTGGTCTGGGCCGTCGCCGGCCCTGTCAATGGCACCGACCCGCTGGCGGCGACCACCCGGGCCGAGGAGATCGTCGTACGCCAGGTGAACGAACCCCTGACGGCCAAGCTCTCGGGCCCCTTTGACGAGGAGCGCCGGGTGCCCGGCCTCGTCGTAAACGCCCAGAGTTCGGCGGGCGACACGATCTGGACCTTCAAGCTCCGGAGCAACGTCGTCTTTCAGGACGGCGCGCCGTTCAACGTCGCGGCCGTCCTGGCCAACGCGACTCGCTGGCTGACGACGTCGGCGGGGAACGGGTTACTGCCGACCCTCCTTTCAGTCGATGCTCCAAGTCCCGCCGCAGTGCGATTCGTGCTCTCCGCGCCGGACCCTGACTTTCCGAAGTCCCTTGCGATTCCGCAACTCGGCATCGTCTCGCCCGAAGCGCTGGCGCCGTCGAGCGGCGAAGGGGCCATCCTTCGCCGCACATCGCAGACGGGCACCGGAGCGTTCGAGATCCGCGGGCGGGGGGGCAGCGAGGTCCTCCTGGCGAGGAACACGAGCTGGTGGGGTACCACCGCGAAGGTTGACCTCGGACCGGCGCTCGAGCAGATCGAGCTACAGCTGACGCCGTCGCCGAGTCTTCGCTTGGCGATGCTCGACGCAGGCGATGCTCAGCTCGCGGATGAGCTGGACCCTTCGCAGGCCGGACAGGCCCGCGACGATCCGCTCCTTAGCGTTCTCCCGAGCGAGGGCGGAGCGTTCCTGGGACTCGAGCGCTCGGTCCGGGGAGTGGATTCAGGCAAGGAGATCCCGGCGCTGTCGAGCGCCTGGCTCACCGGACTGGCCGGCGCCGACTGACCTTCAGTCCGCGTAGCGGTGGTGAAGGTTGAGCGCGTTGCCGTCGGGATCGAGGAAGAACGCCTGGTGGCAGACGCCGGAATCGAGAACGTCCATCTGGAACTCGACGCCCTGGGCTTCGAGCTCCGCCTTGCGCTTGGCGACGTCGTCCACGCGGAAGGAGATCGGCAGGCAATGCGGCTTGAACTCCAGACCGAACGCATCAGTCTGCATCAATGCGATGGTGAGGTTCCCGGTCTCGAACTCACCAGCCGGCCGGTCGCCCCACTGTTTCGAGAACTCGAGGCCGAGGACGTTGCCGTAGAAGTCCTTTGACTTCTCGTAGTCCTGGGTCGGGACGCAGATGAAGTCGACGCCTTGGATGAGGGATTCCTGGGGCATTCGGGGGACTCCTTTGGTGAGGTTCAGTGCGGCTGAGAGGACTCGAACCTCCACGGCCTTATACAGGCCACAAGGCCCTCAACCTTGCGCGTCTACCAATTCCGCCACAGCCGCGTGACGCGCGCAAGTGTATTCGGCGCGTTGCAGATCCGGACCGGCACTTGACATCTGTCCGGAGGGGCGGCTACTCTACGAACATGTGTTCCCGTCTTCGCCCCGATTCCCGCTAGGAGGAGCCACGCAAATGGACCTGACGAAGCGCCAGAAGGAAATCTTCGAATACATCCGCAAGTACGCGGCAAAGACCGGCTACCCGCCAACCGTGCGCGAGATCGGCAAAGCAGTCGGTCTCACGTCGTCCTCGACCGTCCACGCTCACCTGGCAAATCTCGAGAAGATCGGGCTCCTGCGCAGGGACCCGACCAAACCGCGCGCGATCGAGCTCCTTGTCGGTAAGGCAAAGCAGGTCATCACGGGCCGCGGGCTTCCGGTCGTCGGCGAAGTGGCAGCCGGCGAGCCGCTCCTGGCCGAGGAGAACATCGAGGAATACCTCGAGCTTCCCGACATGATCGGCGGCGAAGAGGGTGACTACATCCTCAGGGTCAAAGGCGACTCGATGAAGGATGCGGGGATCCTTGCGGGCGATTACGTCGTCGTCAAACAGACCGACGATGCATCGAACGGTGAGATTGTCGTCGCGCTCCTCGAGCACGAGGCGACCGTCAAGCGGTTCTTCCGAGAGAAGAATCAGATCCGCCTCCAGCCCGAGAATCCGGCCTACGAGCCGATCCGCACCCGCGAGGCCCAGCTTCTCGGCAAGGTCGTCGGCGTCTTTCGGAGCATGTGACATGCCTGCGGTCGCACCAAGCGGCAACTCGCGCCTCTTCCCGGGGCAAAGCGAACGGCCCCGTCGGTTCCAGCATCTTGAAGCGCGCCGCATGTTCGAACCGGGCGCCCCAACGTTGGATGAGCGGATCTCGATGACCTGGTCGGGGCTCGTCGCCGGGGGCGCCGCCGAGTGCCCGGTCTGCGCTGGGCGCATGCAGGCCGCGCAAGCCTGCACGTCCTGCGGCTCCGAGCTGAGCTAAGGCGTTCTTCTAGCCGGCCGTGCGGCCTTCAGCCATGGCGAGCTGAGCGATGGCCTCTTCGCGATTGGCGTGGAGGGGCAGCTCTTCGTGGAGGCCAGTCAATTCGAGCACCCGATCCACGGTGGGGTTGTGGCCGACGAGCGCGAAGCTGATGCCGGCATCCAGCGCCCGCTGTCGCCCGCCCAGGATCACCGCGATCGCTGTTGAGTCGAGGAACGTGCAGCTCTTGACGTCCACCAGAATGGCTCGCGGCTTCGCGCTCAGCGCGGCGTCGGTGGCCGCGATGCCGGTTGTCTGAAGCGCGGCGTCGAAATCTCCCACGATCAGGATCGAGTAGAGGTCGTCATCGACCGGCTCCCCCCTGATGAGCCCGTTGGACATGAAGGTTCTCTACCCAGTTTGGCGCTCGTTTGACACCAGACCCGCTCTGCGGCGTACCATGTGAGGCGCAGGCTGCGCAGTCGCGGGAGGTGACTCTCGAGGAAAGTCCGGACACCGTAGGGCACGACGGTCGGTAACGCCGACCCGGGGAAACCCGCGGGAAAGTGGAACAGAGACAGACCGCCGATGGCGCCCGACACGCGTGGGGCGTACAGGTAAGGGTGAAACGGTGCGGTAAGAGCGCACCAGCGTCACGGTGACGTGGCGGCTGGCCAAACCCCGTCAGGTGCAAGCCCAAGCAGGATCTGAGACCCGGCCCGGCGAGATCCAGGTAGGGCGCATAGATAGATGGCAGCGCAAGACAGAATCCGGCTTACAGGCCTGCTAAGGAAGAGCCCCGTTTCGGCGGGGCTCTTCTATTTGCGCTGAGCGATCTGGAGGGAATTGCACCCAACGGTCGAGGTGGGATCGACCTCATGTCCACCCGGGCGGGGCTATGGTTCTCGGGTGGCCGAGACACCCAAAACAGCCGAAGACGTAAAGACGCTCGTAGAGGCGGAGGGGGTCCGCTTCATCCGCCTGTGGTTCACCGACGTCCTGGGTCAGCTGAAGAGCTTTTCGATCAACTCGTCCGAGCTCGACGATGCATTTGAGGGCGGGATGGGCTTCGACGGATCCTCGATCACCGGGTTCAACCCGATCGAGGAGTCGGACATGATCGCTATGCCGGACCCCACGACCTTCGACGTCTTGCCGTGGCGCCCGGAGGAGAACGGGACAGCCCGGATGTTCTGCGACATCCAGGTCCCCGGCGGCGAGCCGTATGAGGGCGACCCGCGCTGGATCATGCGCCGGGCGCTGGAGCGGGCGAGGGAGATGGGCTTCGAGGCCTACAACATCGGCCCAGAGCTCGAGTTCTTTTACTTCAAGGAGGCGCGGCCCGAGAGCGGCGTGCCCCAGGTCATGGACGAGGGCGGCTACTTCGACCTGACCACCCTCGACGCGGGCTCGGAGGTCCGGAGAGACACGATCCTCGCGCTCGAACAGCTCGGCATCCATGTCGAGTATGCGCACCACGAGGTCGGCCCGTCCCAGCACGAGGTCGATATGCGCTACAAGGACGCGCTCCAGATGGCCGACGACTGCATGACGTACCGGATCGTCGTCAAGGAGTACGCGATGGATCACGGCATGCACGCGACGTTCATGCCGAAGCCGCTCTCCGGTGAGAACGGGTCGGGTATGCACGTCCATCAGTCGCTCCAGGCCGACGGGCGGAACGCCTTCTTCGACCCCGACGATCAGTTCTTCCTCTCCGACACGGCCAAGGCCTTCATCGCCGGCCAGCTCCGCCACGCGCGTGAGATCTCGCCGCTCTTCGCCCAGTGGGTGAACTCCTACAAGCGGCTCGTGCCCGGCTACGAGGCGCCCGTATACCTCGCGTGGTCGCGACGCAACCGCTCGGCTCTGATCAGGGTGCCGCTCTACCACCCCGGCAAGGAGGGAGCCACCCGCGCGGAGCTTCGCTGCCCGGACCCGGCCTGCAACCCATACCTGTGCTTCGCCGGCATGCTCCAT
Organism: uncultured bacterium; assembly: GCA_963721645.1. Lineage (GTDB taxonomy): Bacteria > Actinomycetota > Thermoleophilia > Solirubrobacterales > 70-9 > JALZKA01. The sequence goes on from CAVRJK010000002.1 coordinate 472,218, forward strand.
GCCGGGCTGGAGGGCATCGAGAAGGGCTATGAGCTGCCCGAGCCGATGGAACAGAACCTCTACCACCTCTCACCCGAGGAGCGCGGCCAGCGCGGCATCGAACAGCTCCCGGAGAATCTCGGCGAGGCGATCGAGGTCGCGGCCGAGTCCGAGCTCGTCCTACGCATCCTGGGCGAACACACCTTCAAGCGCTTTGTCGAGATCAAGCGCGAGGAGTGGGAGGAATACCGGGTCCAGGTGACCCCCTGGGAGATCGAGCGCTTCTTGCCCGTTCTTTAGGCATCCCGCTTCCGAGTGCGCCGATTCGGCGTAAGCTTCAGGGGAGCGACCTTGCATCGGAGGGAACCGTGATCGAACAGGGGGCGAGCCTGGATGGCTACCGCGTCGAGCGCATGCTCGGCTTTGGTGGCATGGGCATCGTTTATGAGGCGACCCAGGATTCACTGGGGCGAAAGGTCGCGCTCAAGGTTCTGAGGCCGGAGCTGGCCGCCGACCCGGACTTCGTGGCCCGCTTCAGGCGCGAGGGGCAGCTCCAGGCGTCGCTGGAACACCCCCACGTGCTCGACGTCTACGAGGTCGGCGAGTCACCCCACGGACTCTTCATGGCGATGCGGCTCGTTGAAGGCGACACGCTCGCGGGTCTTCTCAGGGATGGATTGCTGACCGGCGCTTCGACGCTGGATCTGCTCGGGCAGGTGGGCGATGCGCTCGACGCCGCGCACGGGGTGGGCCTGCTTCATCGCGACGTGAAGCCCCAGAACGTCCTGGTCGCAGCCGAAGGCACCGCCTACCTCGCTGATTTCGGCTTGACGCGTGCCGGCGAGACCACGACGGTCGCCGCTTCAAGCCCGTTGCTGGGCACCGTTGCCTACGTCGCACCGGAGGTTGTGCGCGGCGAGGACGCCGGGCCGGCCTCTGATCGCTACGCGTTCGCGGCCGCTCTCTTTCACTGCCTGACCGGCGACGTCGTCTATCCGAGAGGCTCAGACGCTGCCGTCCTCTTTGCGCACGCCTCCGAGCCCCCGCCAGTTGCCAGTGAGCGGCGTCCCGAGTTGCCGTCCGTAATCGACGAGATCTTCGAGGAGGCCCTTGCGAAGGACCCCGAGCGCCGCCCGCTTGAAGCAAGGATCCTGGTGGAGGGTGTCCGGGACGCGCTCGGAGATAGGGCGGGCACGCTCGGGCCGCCCTCAGCTCCGACAGTCAGGCCGGCATCGTTCGCCGTGCCGCCTGCGCACCTGAACGGAGCCCCGAAGAGATCCACCGCTTCGAGGCCAAGGGCCTTGTTGGCGGCGGTTGCAGTGGGCGCCTGCGCCATCGGAGCGGGTGCCGTTGCCCTGGCCGGCTCTGGAGATGAGGCCGCGCCTGCGCCCGAAGCTCCCATCCCCGAGTTGTCGCCGGGCGCGGTCGCGCTTGGCAGCACCCTGCCGGTGCCCGACCGCTCGGTCGATTGCCGAGGAAACGAATCGGGCGGGTCGTCGCCAGCCTGCTCGGTCGCCCAGACAGAGCTGCCCGGTGCCCAGCTCCTCGCCCCGGCCGACGGGCGGATCACGAGCTGGGTCGTCCGCGGCGCGAGCGGCGACATAGCGCTCGACATCCTGCGCCCACGCGGGGACGAGACAGTTCGAGTCTCACGCTCGCAATGGGAAACGGCAGGCAACGAAGCGCCCCACGAGTTCGCCACGGACCTGCCCGTTGAGCGGGGGGACCTGATCGCGATCCAACTCGGGCCGGGGGCGACGATCGGCGTGAATGGAGCCGAAGGAGCGACCACCGACAGGTGGTTCTCGCCCGGCGGGGGTCTGTACGGAGCGGCGGATCGCGGCGCCGGGACCGGGTTCGACTCCGAAGTCTTGCTGCGAGCGGAGTTTGCGGAGGGAGAGGACGTCGAGCTTCCCCCGGAGCTCACAGGGCCTCGGGCGGCAAAAGCGCCCGACGGCAATGTCCGCAGGAGCAAGGAGGTGAGGATCTCTGATCCGCGTTCCAGCGTTACGGTCGAGCTGGTCGAGGTCGGGGACCGCGTTGCTCTTGATCTGATCCACGGCGAGCGCCGCGAGGTCCGGGTTTACATGCCCGACCTGGTGCCGCTGGGGGTGCCGATCGAGCTCAAGACCTTCACCTATGAGGGCGAGCCCTACAGCGAGGCGGGCGTGTGGTGGGTCAACCCCAACAGCGGGCGGGCGATCTTTCACTTCTTCCAGGTGACACGCCGGAACCTGGATTTCCTCGGGTAGTGGAAAGCGACGACACCGTCCCGGCCGGGACCTCCGTCGCCGGCTTCCGGGTCGTGCGACTCATCGGCAGCGGGTCGCTCGGATCCGTCTACGAGGCGACCCAGCCTTCCGTCGGCCGGACTGTCGCGCTGCGGCTCATCGGAAAGGAGCACTTCCGTGCGCCTTCCGACGTCGAGCGCTTCGACCGTCAGCAGCGCGATTTCGCTGCGATCCATCATCCCCGGCTGGTCCCTACCTACGAAGCGGGAGCGTGGGAGGGAGGCAGGTTCGTCGCGATGCGCTTCGTGCGAGGACTCAGCCTTGAGGATCGGGTCGCCGACGGCTCCCTCCGGGCGTCGGGGCCCGACGATCTGCTGGAGCCGATCTCCGGAGCGCTGGCCGCGGCTCATGTTGCCGGCCTGGTCCATGGGCGGCTGAACGCGAGGAATGTCCTGATCGACGAAGCGGGCACCGCGTACCTCGCAGACTTCGGCCTTGGACGGATAGGAACGCCCGACCAAGATCGAGCGGCGCTGACCGAGGTCATTGCAGGAGCCCAACGCGCGGCTCCGCTCAGGGGCGCTCGCCGGCTCTCGACCTTTCAATTCATGATCGGTTTGGGCCTGGTAGCCACGGGGATCGCGGTGGCGGTGGCGATCCAGTCGGGGGATGACCCGGGCTCAGCTCAGGGCACACCGGCACCGGCGCTGACCCCAGGAGCTGACGCCCTTGGGAGCGCCATCGGTCCGGGTCCATTGCAGAGCGCCGGTTGCGGCCCGGACCCCGGCCCGAATACCCCGTCCTGCACTCTCGCGCAGAGCGTGATCGACGGCGATGAGGCAGTTGCGCGCAGAGCGGGGGTCGTCCGGGCCTGGGCCGTTCGTGGGGCAAGCGGTGAAATCGCGCTTCAGGTGATCGGCGAACGGAGCGGCGAAGCGTTCATCCGAGGCTTCAGTCAATTCGAGCGCGTAGAGGGCCGCCCCGAGTTGTTCGAATCCAACCTCCGGATCGAGCCGGGGGACCTCATCGGCGTCAGCCTCGGGCCCGCAACGGTGATCGGGACTCGCGACTCGCCGGGCGGCTCGGAGGTTCTCCGCTGGGAAGGCGGGCTGGCCGACATCTCCGACTTGCCGGACGAGACCTTGGACGGCTTCGAGATCCTGGTCCGAGCTGACATCGAGTACGGCTCACGACCGGATCGCCCCGCGGCATTGAGCGGCGCCAGCGCGAGTGAGGCGCAGTCGGGGGAGGAGCTGGGAAGCCTCGTTTTGGAGCAGGCCGGTCCCGAATTGACGCGGGCCGTCCTCGTGAGGGTCGGGCAAACGATCGCAATCGACCTGCTTACGGGCGGCACGCGTATCTACCGAGTTCCGGTAGATGACGTCGAGGTGGGAGGAGATCTGATCGAGCTCAGACAGAACTGTGGGACGGAAAGCAGCTTTTGCCTGCGCTGGTCGAACGGGGTCTCAACCCCGCCGGTCTTCCATGAATACGTCCTCAGCCGGGATGGACGATCCCTGCGAACGATCGGGTAGGGCGACAATCTCTCGCGGTTCCGCGAGAATGGGCCCATGTCCCTGTCTCGCCATGACTTCACGCCCGCAGAGCTAAAGGCGCAGCTCGGGATGGAGCGTCGCGGTGATCCGTTTCTGATCTACCGAGAGCCCGATAGCGAGCAGCAACTCCTGGCGCTCGAGGGCGAGAGGATCAGCGTCGGGCGGGGAGGTCAGAACGAGCTCGCGCTGATCTGGGACGTCGAAACCTCCCGAGTCCATGCGCTGCTCGAGCGTCTGGGCGGTAGCTGGACAGTCGTCGACGACAGGCTTTCGCGCAACGGGACCTTTGTCAACGGCACTCGGGTCCAGGGAAGACGAAGGCTCGACGACCGCGACCTGATCCGGATCGGTGCCACGGACGTCCTCTTCCGAGACCCCTCGCGATCGGACGCGGAGACGCCTCCCGTAGCCAGCCGCGCTGCGATCGCAGGCGTAAGCCAAGCCCAAAAGAGGGTGCTGAACGCGCTCTGCCGGCCGCTCCTCCAGGCCGCCGGTCAGCCCGGCGCTCCGCCGTCCAACCCCGAAATGGCCGACGAGTTGAATCTCTCGGTCGAGGCCGTGAGGACACACCTGAAGACGCTTTTCCGGCTCTTCGAGATCCCCAACCTGCCGCAAAACCAAAAGCGCGCCGAGCTTGCGCGCCGGGCTCTCGCGTCGGGTGTCGTCTCGTTTCGCGACATGGACGACTGAGTCATCTCGCGGAACGACGGGCCATTCATGCGAGTCGCTTGAGAGCCGCCGGACTTCGGACGGTCTCCTTGCCTGACTTGTCGCTCTTGACCACGTAGCGCGGATCCTCCTTCGACGCCGCGACGACCCGCCCCGCCACCTCGGTGCGCTCGACCAGCCGCTTCTTGACCCGGCCGCTCACGGCGTGTCCGCGGAAATTCCATTCCACCCTGTCGCCCCTCCTGAATCGCTTGGTCATCGTCTCAGCTCCTTTGAATTGCGGTTTCCACCTACGACAACCCCGGCGGCGATGCGCGCGCCCCCTGTGGGGTGGGGGTAGGGTCCGCGCCGTGAGCGAGCTCCACGTCCTTCGCGTCTTTACGACCTCCAGCGGCGAGCACGGGAACGAGCTGGGGGTGTTCCTGGACGGAACCGAGGTCCCCGAGGCGGCTCGCCAGGGTGTGGCCAGGGATCTGGGCTACTCGGAGACCGTCTTTGTCGGCGACGCCGAGCGTGGGGAGCTGAGGATCTTCACGCCGGAGCTCGAGCTGCCGTTTGCCGGGCACCCGAGCGTTGGAACTGCCTGGCTTCTGCGTGAAGTGGGCCGTGAAGTCGCCTGTCTGCACGCATCTGCGGGTGAGCTCCCAGTCCGATACGAGGGTGATGTCGTCTCGGTCTTGGCCCGCGCGGAGTGGGCGCCGCCCTTCTCATACGTCGAGTTCGCAAGCACGGACGAGGTGGACCAGCTCACCGGCGCGCCCGGTGATGAGGGATGGTCGTACTGCTGGGCGTGGGAGAATCAGGAGGCAGGGACCATCCGCGCGCGTTCGTTCGTCGCCGAAGCGGGCATCGGGGAGGATGAGGCCACGGGGTCGGCCGCGCTCGCACTGTGCGCGCAGGTAGGCCGTCCGATCCGGGTCCGCCAAGGCCGCGGCTCGGAGATCGTCGCCCGCCCGGTAAACGACGGCTTCACCGAGGTTGGCGGGCGCTGCATTGGCGTCGACGTGCGCTCGTACGAAATTCTGCGATAAATTCGGTCTTCTGGGATTTACGATTTGGGAGGAACGGGATGAAGGCACGGAGGTTCGTTTTGGCGGTGCTGCTGTCGACTCTGTTGGTTGGAGGCGCTACCGCGACCTCGGGCGCTGCAAAGCGCGCAACGAAGGTCGAGGTCACGATCAAGGTGACGAGCAGCCAGCTCAAAGGAAAGGTTTCGTCGGTCAAGGAGAAGTGCACGGACGGCGTGGACGTAATTCTCTATTACAAGGGCGAATCGGGTGGTTTTGTTCCGGTTGCAGACGACGAGACGAATTCGAGGGGCAAGTACGTGATCGACGGCCCGGGCGGCTCGGTGCCAGTTGGCAAGTACTACTCCGTGGTGGAGGGTTCGCAAGGCTGCAAGAGCGCCCAGTCGAAGACGGTTGAGGTGCCCAGGCGTTGAGGCCGGCGTAGGCATAGGATTTCGCCGAGCCAAGAGGGCTCACCTACGTCCAGACGCGCGGCTTAGGCGTAAAGGCGCGGGCAAACTCTGCCGATGGAAGTTGCGATGGCGGTACCGGTATACGACGGTCAGTTCTCCGAGAAAGAGGCCACTCGCCTCCTGTGGCGAGCGGGATTCGGCCCCAGGCCCGGCGAGGCGGCGAAGCTGGCCACCAAGGGCCTGGCAAGGGCTGTCAACTCGCTCCTCGACCCGCCCAAGGCAAAGCTGGTCGGTCCGGAGCCACGGGATGAGGACGGGAACTTCGCCCCGTATGACCTATACGGACACGATGTCATGTGGTGGCTCGACAAGATGGTCCGCTCGAACCAGCCGCTTGTCGAGCGCATGGCCCTCAACTGGCACGACTGGTTCGCGACCGGTGATGTCGGCTCGACCAGGATTTCGATCAGTCAGATCAAGATGTTTCGAAAGCGGGCCTTCGAAAGCTTCGACAAGCTGATCGAGCGCGTCACCACCAACCCGGCAATGCTGATCTGGCTCTCGGGGGTCGACAACAACAGGTGGAACCCGAACGAGAACTACGGGCGTGAACTGATGGAGCTTTTCACGCTTGGCGTCTCGGATCCTGAGACCGAGTACCCGTACTCCGAGCAGGACGTGCGCGAGCAGGCCCGCGCGCTTACGGGCTGGCGGGCAAACTGGAAGGAGGACGTCGGCTACGTCAACTTCCGTTTCGACCCCAAGTACCACGACAATGAAAGCAAGACGATCTTTGGTCAGACGGGCAGGTTCGACTGGCAGGACTCCTGCCGCATGTGTCTCGAGCACGAGGCACATGCCCCGTATCTGGTCGGAAAGCTCTGGAGCTACTTCATCCCGACTGAGCCCGATACAGCCACCCGCACCGAGCTCGAGTCGATCTACAGCTCGAACTACGCGATCAAGCCCCTCATCAAGGCGATCCTCAAGCATCCGGACTTCTACGAGGGCCCGTCGATGGTCAAGCCACCGATCGTGTACATCGCCGGCATGCTCCGCGCGCGGAAGTTCGGCGTGCGCGAGGACAGCTGGTCGTGGATCTCCGACATGGCCGGGCAGAGGCCGTTCCGCCCCCCTAACGTTGCGGGCTGGGACGAGACGCGTTGGCTTGACACTTCGAGCTATCGGGGACGATGGTTCGCCGTCTCCTACATAACCCGCAAGGACGAGTTGGAGGGCGACTACTCAAGGACGGAAACGCCCGATCAGGCGGTCAACAAAGCTCTGAAGTACTGGGGTGATCCGGTGATCGACTCCTCCACTCGCGGCGGGCTCATCGACTTCTGCGAGACGGTCGAGGCCGGAATCGAATTCGACTGGCAGAACTACTACCACCGCCGCCTGAGACAGAACGCCCTGCGCGTGATGATCGCAATGTCACCCGAGATGCAGACGAGCTGAGGGGAACATGGCCTGCAACCACTGCGACGAGTTCTCCCGCGCCCATCTTCTCCGTGGTGCCGCCGCCGAGGCGGGCAAGGGTCTGCCTTCCATCGAAGCGGGGATGCCCGTGCCGGCGGGGACCGGCCTGTCGCGACGCTCCTTCATGATGCGCGCCGGCCTGGGAATGATGTCCGTCTACGGTGCTTCCCGGCTCGGCTTCGCCGACCTGCAAAGCGGAATCGCGCGAGCACAGGGAACGCAGGCCCCGATCATCGTTTCCGTCTTTATGGACGGGGGGGTGGACTCCCTTTCTGTCCTCGCCCCCGTCAACGATTCCGTCTATCGCAGTCTGCGCGGCCCCGGCATCCGGCTGAACGAGGGCCAGGGCCCCGAATTTGCCGAGGACGCCTCGCTGATGTGGCACCCGAAAGCGACCGCGCTTGATTCCCTTCACCGCGCCGGCAAGCTCTCGGTGTTGCCTGCGGTTGGCTACGCCGATCCGGACCAGTCGCACTTCACCTCACGCCATTACTGGGAAGTCGGAAAGCTCGACCCCCATCTGCGCACCGGCTGGCTGGGCCGCCTGATCGACGTTATCGGCGTTGACGACAACCCGATCCAGGGCCTCTCGCTCGACGGCTGGCTCCTTCCCTCGCTCGCAACGGCGTCAAAGCCGGTCGCCGCGATCGACGGATCGTCCTACGACCTCTGGGCACCCGGAGTCTGGGAGCCGGTCGACGAGATGATGTTCGAGCACGTGCAGGCGATGGGCCGTACGGGCGCGGGCGGCGGTGATACAGGAAGGATCAGCGCCGGGCGGACGGCCGACCAGTCGATCGAACTGCGCGGCACGCTCGAGAACTTTGGCGAGGTCACGGTCCCGGCGGTCTATCCAGACTCCGATCACTGGTTCTGCCGGAACATGTCGTCGCTCTCGGCGATGATCGACGCTGACCTCCCGATCAGCTGCGTCTCGGTGTCGGCGCCCGGTAGTTACGACACGCACGACAATCAGGCAAGCAGCTTCGGCGACGACATCGGCATCACCTTCGACACCCTCGCCGCCTTCCAGGCTGATCTGGAGGCGCGGGGCCTGGCGGATCGCGTGATCACCCTCGTCTACTCGGAGTTCGGCCGCCGTCCCGAGCAGAACGCGACCGGTACCGATCACGGCGCCGCCGGAGCCGCGTTCGTCATGGGCACGAAGGTCCAGGGCGAGATGGTCGGTGAGTGGCCCGGCCTGGGCGCGCTCGACGAGGACGACAACGTCGTCCATACCTCAGACTTCCGCTCTCTTTACTGCTCGATCCTCGAGCAGTGGTTCGACGTCGATGCAGACCAGATCATTCCGGGCGCCTCGGGGTTCGCGCGCCCGCAGATCATCAGAGCATGAGGCGGGCCAGCCCCGTCTGGGTCATCGCCGGAGCAGTGCTCCTGCTCTTGGCGGGAGGTCTCGCCGGATCCGCCTCTGCCGGCGGCGGCACGACGGCGGTCGGCGTTCGTAACGGTGCATCGGAGTTCTCCTTTTCGCTGAGCCGCACCAAGGTCAAGCCCGGTCCCGCAATCATCCAGTACACGAACACGGGCGAGGATCCTCATGACCTGCAGGTTCAGCGCAAGGGGGACGACAAGGTCTTCGAAGTCGGACAGCTCGAGCCGGACGAGGTGGGGTCGATCTCGAAGCGGTTGAAGGAGAGCTCGCGCTACCTCCTGTGGTGCTCGCTTGAAGGGCACCGCGAGTCGGGCATGGAGGCGGTCCTGAGGGTGAAGAAGCGCCGCTAGCGCCCCGCGAGCTTTCGCAGGCGCTTTGCGGCGGCGGTCTTGGCGTTTGTCGCCGCCATCATCGCCTTCTCGCCCGGCGAGCCGAGCGGAGGGAGTACTCCCATCTGGCGGGCCATCTCCATTCCGTTCGTGTAAGCGAAGTTCTCCTGGATGAGGCCGTCGCGGATGGTGAGGAGGTCGAGCCCTTCGATCTCGACGCGGGCGCCGGTGGGCGCGATGTTTTGGAACTTGCCCTGGCCGTTGAAGGTTCCGGTTGCACACCAGCGCACGGCCGCCTTATCTCCGTAGGCGACCATGTCCGTGACGGACATCGAGAAGTCCGGTATCGCACGGAACATTTCGCTGAAGAACCGCTTGACGCCCTCGGGTGCGACCAGATCCTCCATGCCGTAGAAGTGGTCGATCCCCCCTTTGGCCCAGACATCTGCCATCGCCTCCAGGTCCCGTGCCGCGATCGCCTCGAAGTAGGCCGCTGCGACTTGCTTGGCACTCTTCCTTGTCGCTGCCATCGAACTCCAGACTATCCGGACCGAGCAAGCTCCGACGCGAGCTCCGCTGGGTCCGTGACGGGCACGCGACAGGCAAATCCCTCGCAGACGTACGCAGCGGCAAGGCCGTCCAAAAGAGTGCGTTTTGCCATCAGCGGCGGGTTATCCGAGCCTTCTCGCCCGCCGGCGAGGACGAGATGCGGTCGTAGCTCGGAGCGGATGACGGCAACGAGCTCGTCGAGGTCTTCACCTACGAGCGCGACCTCGTGCACCGTCGCGAGATCGAAGTCAATGGCGCGGAGGAGGTGAGCGACCGCCTGGGGGTGACGCTCGGCCACCTGCCCGTAAAGCCGGAACACCGAGCGCGCATGTTTGGAATAGCGGTTCTCGCCCGTAAGCGCCGCGAGGCGAAGGAGGCCGTACGCGGCTGACGAGCTTCCGGAAGGGATGGGGTGGTCGTCGATGTCCTTTCGCCTGACCAGAAGCTTCTCACCGTCGGAGGCCGTGGTGAAAAAGCCGCCACGCTCGGGATCCGCGAACCGTCTCGATCATCGCGTCCGCGGTCTTACGGGCCGCAGCGAACCAGCGCTCCTCGAAGGTTGACTCGTAAAGCACGAGGAATGCCTCGACGATGTAGGCGTGATCTTCGAGGTAGCCGAGGATCTTCGCCTCGCCGCCCTTCCAGGTGCGAAGAAGGCGACCATTCCGGTCGCGGAGGCTCTCCCACACAAAACCGGCGGCCGTTCGCGCCGCGGCTACAAAGTCCGGGCGGTCCAGTACGGCCCCGGCGTCGGCCAAGGCGGAGATCGCGAGAGCATTCCACGAGGTAATCCGCTTGTCGTCGAGGCCTGGCCACACCCGCCTTGCCCGGTGCTCCAACAGGGCGGTACGCGCTCTGTCCAGTGCAGCGGGAGCGGGGGAGGCCGCGCCGTGCGCGAGGTGGAGGATGTTCTCGCCCTCGAAATTGCCGCCGGCGCTGACTCCCCAGTACGCGATGAGCGTCTCGGTCTCCGCGTCGAGCCCCGCTGCGGCCAAGACGCTTTTCAGCTCGTCCTCGGACCAGACGTAAAATCGGCCCTCGACCCCCTCGGAGTCGGCGTCGAGGGCGGAATAGAAGCCGCCCTCCGGGCCTCGCATCTCGCGGAGCATCCACTCGAGGGTTCGCTCGCACGCCTCGCGCCAGCGCTCATGGCCGTGCGCCTGATAGCCGTGGAGGTACGCGCGCGCAAGCAGAGCGTTGTCGTAGAGCATCTTCTCGAAATGCGGAACGAGCCATTCGGCGTCCACCGAGTAGCGCGCGAACCCGCCACCGACCTGATCGTTGATTCCACCGGCGAGCATGCCGTCGAGGGCGCCCGTGACAACATCCTGTTCGCCGCGCGCGAGCAGGAACTCGATCGCCGAAGCGGGCGGGAACTTGGGCGCTCCGCCGAAGCCGCCGTTGACCGGATCTGCGTTGGTGATGAGCTGGCGCTGCGACTCAGCGAGGGTCGCCTCCGAAAGCGCCCCCTCCGCTGGATTCATTTCGCCTGTCGCGGCAAGCCGCGCGCGGATCTTCCCGGCCTGCTCGGAGATTTCTGGGCGTTGCTTTTCCCATGAGGCGACGATGGCCTCCATCACCATGCGAAAGCTCGGCATCCCGTGCCGAGGCTCTGGCGGGTAATAGGTCCCGCAGTAAAACGGGGAGGTGTCGGTGTCCAGGAACGCGGTCAGGGGCCACCCGCCGTGGCCGGTCATCGCCTGGACCGCCTCCATGTAGATGGCATCCACGTCCGGTCGCTCCTCGCGGTCGACCTTGATGCATACGAAGTGCTCGTTCATGTATGCCGCTGTCGCTTCGTCCTCGAAGGATTCGCGCTCCATGACGTGGCACCAGTGGCACGACGAGTAACCGATCGAGAGCAGGATCGGCCGGTCCTCAGCGCGCGAGCGCGCCAGTGCCTCGTCACCCCAGGGATGCCACTGGACCGGGTTCTCCGCGTGCTGGAGTAGGTAGGGGCTTGACTCGCCGGCGAGCTTGTTGGCCATCAAGGCCCAGCCTAGGGAAGGTTCGCCGCGCGGTGGCGATGAGGTAGGCCGCTCAGTATCTCGGAGGAATTCACTACCACGTATCGGGGAGCTACCTAACCGATTCCGCGGCTGGCGGACGCATGTCCTGTCACGCGCCCCTGAGAACGTCTGTACGTTGAAAACTCGATGGAATCTGGTGGTATCCGGGGGTCTGGAGGGGGCGGCCGACCGACAAAGAGCTTGTTCGGGCTCCCGTCAGCGCACGACGCTGCGACGGTCGATGACCGCAGCGATCTTGCCGATCGGGCAACGGAGGAACTCCGTGCAGCTGCCGACCTCATGACCGATGCTCAGCGGGTTGCGAACTTCGGTAGCTGGGAGTGGCAACTGACCACCAACGAGGTCCGATGGTCGCAGCAGCTCTGCCGAATCTTCGGGATCGAGAGCATGGAGGATCCGCACCCGTTCCGTGCCAGCTTTTCGGCCTACCTGGAGCGTGTGCACCCAAGGGAGCAAGCACAGGTGCGCAAGCGAATCGAATCGGCGCTCAACGATGTCATTCCCTTCCGGTTCGATCACAGCATCGTGCGGCCGAATGGGGAAGTTCGCCATGTCCGCTGCCAAGGCGAGCCGGTCGTCGACCCCGAAACGCACAAGATCGTCCGGGTTGTCGGCGTCTGCCAGGACGTCACCGAGCTTGCCCAGATCGAGCAGGCCCGGACCGAGGCCGACGCTCGCTTTCAAAGCGCGTTCGAGAACGCGCCGATCGGCATCGCCCTGGTCGATTTCCGCGAGGGCGCAGATGGTCGCCTGACAGAGGTCAATCGCGCGCTCTGCGACCTCACGGGGCGGGGCGCCGACGAGCTGATCGGGTCCAAGCTGACGAGCCTCTGCCTAGCCGAGGATGCGGCCCTCGACGAGGCGCAGCGCGAGCGACTCATCGCCGGCCAGATTGAGCGCTTCTCGCTCGAGAAGAGGGCGCTGTTGCCTGACGACAGATTGATCTGGCTGGAGCTCAGCGTCTCGACAGTTCCAAATGACGGCGCGGCCAGGGAGGCGGGAATCGTCCAGGTCCAGGACGTGACCGAGCGAAAGCGCTTCGAGGAGCAGCTGCGCTACATCGCCGATCACGATTCGCTCACCGGCTTGATGAACCGCAGGCGCTTCCGGGAGGAGCTCGATTCGCAGCTGGCCCTTCAGCGGCGCTACGGAGGGCACGGTGCCCTGCTTCTGATCGACCTCGATCGACTGAAGGTCGTCAACGACACACGTGGGCACGGCGCCGGCGATGTTGCGCTGCGCCGAGTGGCCGAGTCCATGCGCGGCAGGTTCCGCTCGACCGATGTCTTGGCGCGCCTCGCGGGCGATGAGTTCGCGGTCCTACTTCCGAACACCGAGGGTCATGAAGCCATGACCCTTGCCGACGCTCTCATCTCGCGGCTCGCTGCGGACGAGGTGGCTTCATGGGGCGTATCGGTCTCCGTCGGAGTCGCTCCGTTCGGCGTGGACGACACCCGCACCGCCGAAGAGGTGATGGCGACCGCTGACGCGGCGATGTACCGGGCCAAGCAGCGAGGCGGCGCAGTCGCCGAGCTGGCCGAGGCGGCCCAAGAGGGTTCTTCACACTCGAGGACCGAGAACGGCCACGGCGAGACGTTGGCTCCGCGCCGGAGCCTTGCGAACAGCCCGCCGCCCAGGCCCCAGATCGTCCGTGAGGCTTCACTGGCCGATCGGGTCCGCTCCGCGATCGCTGCTGACGAGCTCTTGGTCTATGGACAGCCCGTCATCGATCTGCGCAGCGGTCGCGTGGCCCACCACGAGCTGCTCGTGCGCATGCGAGACGCATCGGGCAAGGTCCTTCCGGCGTCCGGCTTTCTGGCCGCCGCGTCGCAATCGGAAGGCGTGTGCGCTGCGATCGACAACTGGGTAATCACCCGCGCGATTTCAATGCTCTCCAACGGGTCGCGTGGCGCTCGGTTTCAGGTCAATCTGTCCGGCGAGACGATTGGTGACGACCACGGACTCGATGGGATTGTCGCCCGGGTCACGCAGGCCTCCATCGACGAAGGCGCGCTTGGTTTCGAGATCGGCGAAGGATCGATTCGCCTGGATGTTGACCAGGCGAGCGCGGCGCTCGATCGCCTGGCAGAAGCGGGATGCCCGCTCGTCCTCGACGGTTTCAGTGCCGGCTTCGGATCTTTCGAGTACCTGCAGCGTTTGCCGGTCCGCCAGATCAAGATCGACGGATCCGTTGTTCGATCGCTTCTCGACGAGCCTGACTACCCGACGATGCGCGCGATCGTACGGCTGGCACAGGGAACCTCCAAGACCACGGTCGCAAAGCTCGTGGAGTCCCCTTCCGTTTTGCCACTCCTGCGGATGCACGGCGTCGACATGGCACAGGGCTTCGAGATCGGCCCTCCCGTCCCACTTTCCGCGTAGGCGCTACTCGACGGGGGTGAGGCGCTTCCAGGCCCGCGATAGGGCCTTGAGGTCCGTGTCCGAGAGTTGTTTCAGAAAGCCTTGCCGGACGCCGTCCAGGTGGGCGGGCCGCGCGGCCTCGAGCTTTTCCCGACCCGAGCGGGTTATCTCGGCGTACATCCCGCGGGCGTCGTCTTCGCACGGCGCCCGCTCGGCCCACCCTTGCTTGACGAGACGGTCAACCAGCCTTGTCAGGCCGCTCCGGCTCAAGAGAAGCTGCTCAGCCAGCTCACCCATCCGGGCCCGCCCGCCGTCGGAATCGGCCAGGACCATCAGCACCTCGTAAGAGGAGAGGGGCAGGGAATGCTCGCGCTCGAGCTGTGCGTCAAGCCCCGACACGAGGTCGGAGTGAGCCTTCAGCATCCCTTTCCACGCCGCGATCTCGTCGGCTGACAGCCGCGGCTCGCCGTCTTTGCTTCGCTCCATCCGGACAGCGTAGCGAATCTAGTTGCGTAGACAACTACTATCTGTTATAGTTGCGCATGCAAACACGTTCCCCGCGTCCCGAAAGGACAGCCACATGAAGCTCGACGGAATCCATCACATCACAGCGATCACTGCCAACGCGCAGCAAAACGTCGACTTCTATGCCGGCACCTTGGGCCTTCGAATGGTCAAGAAGACCGTCAACCAGGACGAGCCGAGCGTCTACCACCTGTTCTACGCCGACGAGAAGGGCTCGCCCGGCGCCGACATGACCTTCTTTGAGTTCCCGGACGCCGCGCCCGGCCGCGCGGGGCAGGGGATGGTCCACCGCATCATCTGGCGTGTCGGCTCGCCCGAGGCACTCGACTTCTGGGAGGAACGCCTGACGTCCGCGGGGTCAGACCCCTCACGAAACGCTGACACTCTCCACTTCCGCGACCCCGAGGGCCTCGAGCACGAGCTCGTCGTCTCGGCCGTCGGCGATCAGCCGCTGATCGCCGATCACCCCGAGGTTCCCTCGGAGCACGCGCTCCAAGGATTCGAGGGTGCGCGGGCGTTCTCCTCAGACCCCGAGCGCAGCCGCGCGCTCCTGGAGGAAAACCTCGGTTTCGAGCCGGCCGGCGACGGCTGGGAGATTCGCGGCAAGCGCCGCGGTGGCACCTGGGCCTACGACCCGGCGCCCGCCGAGCGCGCCGTCCAGGGCGCCGGAACCGTCCACCACATCGCGTGGGCGTCCGAGACGGATGAGCATGAGGGTTGGCGCGACGCAGCGATCGCCGGCGGAGCCCATCCGACGCCGGTCATCGACCGCTTCTGGTTCGAGTCGATCTACTTCCGCGAGCCCAGCGGGGTCCTGTTCGAGATCGCGACCATGGATCCGGGCTTCGGCGTCGACGAGGATCCGGCCCACCTGGGTGAGTCGTTGATCCTGCCCCCGTTTCTCGAGGATCGCCGCGAGGAGATCGAGCGGGCACTGACGCCGGTCCAGAATCCTCGGGCCGCGCGCTCCCAAGGGTGAGCGAGCTCGTCCACAGGATCAGGGAGCCCGCGGGCGAGCCGCAGGGCGCCCTGATCCTCAATCACGGGCGCGGCGCCGACGAGAACGATCTCTTCGGACTCTTGGACGAGCTCGACCCAGAGCGCCGGCTCCTCGGCGTGACAACGGGCGCGCCGCTGACCAATGTGCCGCCCGGCGGGCGGCACTGGTATCTGGTACCTCGGGTCGGCTACCCGGACCCCGAAACCTTCGCTGCCTCTTACGAGGCCTTGACCGAGCTGCTCGACGGTTTGCTGGCCGAGCGCGGGCTCGGCTGGGACCAGACCGTGATCGGCGGCTTCTCGATGGGCTCGGTCATGTCATATGCGGTGAGCCTGGGGGAGGGGCGGCCCACTCCGGCCGGCCTGATCGCATTCAGCGGCTTCATCCCCACCGTCGAGGGCTGGTCGCCCGAGCTCGGCGGCCGCGAGGCGCTCGACGTAGCGATCCACCACGGCGCCAATGACCCGATCATTTCCGTCGATTTTGCCCGAAGGGCGCGCGAGGTTCTTCGCTCAGGCGGCATCGAGCCCGCCTATCTCGAGACCGACGCCGGCCACTGGCTGCCGCCCGAGGCGCTCGACGCGGCGCGAAAGCTCATCGCGAGCGTCTAGCGACACATGGTCGATCCAGTTCCCGGTATCCGGGAACAGAACGGACCACGTCCAAGAGCGGAGCTGTGACTCGCGCCCCAGCGTTCTAGCCGCGGGCCTCCCGTACGCCTTTGAGTGCCTCGCCCCACGCGACGAGCTCGTCGAACAAAGCGCCCAGCTTCTTCAGGTGCCGCTCGTCGGGCGCGAAATTGTTCTCCTTGTCAAAGTCGGTGAAGATCGAGAGTGCGACGGCTGATCGGACGTCGGCGATCTTCAGCTCGCCCATGACGAGGCGGAGCTGCTCGACGGAGCGGGCGCCGCCCGTGTTGCCGTAGCCGACAAAGCCCGCAACCTTGTCGTTCCACTCCGCGTAGACGAAGTCGAGTGCGTTCTTCAAGACACCCGGGATGCCGTGGTTGTACTCGGGGGTGACGAAGATGTAGCCGTCGAACGAGTCGATCAGGGCGGCCCAGCGCTTGGTGTGTTCGTGCTCGTACTTCCCGGCACCGGGCGGGATCGCCTCGTCGAAGATGGGGAGTCCCTGATCGGCCAGGTCGACCAGCTCGACCTCGAAGTCGTCGCGCTCTCGCGCCTGCTCGAACACCCACAGGCCGACCTTGGCGCTCTTTCGGCTAGGCCGAGTGCTCCCGATGATGATTGCTAGTCGCATGTGGTGAGGGTGACATGCCGTCTTCGATTGGCCGCCACGAATAGGGTGCCCCGGGATGAGTATTCGAATCCACCACCTCAGCTGCGCGACCATGTGCCCCTACGGAGGAAGCCTTTTCGGCGGTGACGGCGGTCCATGGACAACGGCGGAGCTATGCGCCCATGTTCTCCTCATCGAAGGCACCGACGGGCTGGTCCTCGTCGATACGGGTTTCGGTCTTGACCAGGCCACCGAGCCCAAGAAGCGGCTCCCCGCCTTATTCCGGGCGAACGTCCGACCGCGCATGGGCGCCGAGCAGACGGCGATCCGCCAGGTCGAAGCGCTCGGGTTCAGCGCGAGCGACGTGCGCCACATCGTTCCCACGCATCTCGACATCGATCACGCCGGCGGGCTCCCGGACTTCCCCGAGGCAGAGCTCCACGTCTGGCGCCCGGAGATGGAGGCCGTGCAGAACCCCGGCGCCAGGGAGAAGCTCCGCTACATGAAGCATCTCTTCGCCCACGGGCCGAAGTGGCACCCGTACGACGTCGACGGCGACGAGTGGATGGGCTTCGAGGCGGTGCGCGCCTTGCCTGGTGTCGATCCCGAGGTGCTGATCGTGCCGCTGCCCGGCCACACACGTGGTCATTCTGCGGTTGCGGTCAAGGAAGGCGACGGCTGGCTTCTTCACTGCGGTGACGGGTATTTCCATCGCAACCAGGTCCAGACCCCGCCCCGCTGCCCGCCCGGCCTGCGCGCGTTCCAGGCGATCGTGGGCCTTGAGCGCAAGCGTCGCCTGGAAAACGAGGAGCGGCTGCGAGAGCTGAACGAGCGCAAGGGCGGCGAGGTGCGGATGTTCTGCGCCCACGACCTGGGTGAACTCGAGGCGCTTCGGGCGGGTAGCGGAGCCCCGTAAGCGTTAGCGTTTTGTGAGGGGTCTGACCCCTCGGCTTCAGGCGGCGGCTGCCACTGCCCGGGAGGCCGCTCTGAGCGAGAGGGCCAGCGGGATCAGGCACACCGCGGCGATGGCGGCGAGGCCGAAGGCCGCCGGGTAGCCACCGATCGACGCTGCGATCCCCGCGGCCACGGAGCCGACTCCGACACCGACGTCGAAGAAGGCGGTGAAGGTTCCCATCGCGGCGCCCCGACGTGACTCGGGTACGCGGTTGATCACCAATAGCGCGAGCGAAGGCAGGAGCATCGAGAAGGCGGCGCCCATCGCCAGCGCGCCTGCGACCGCGAGCGGTAGCGACTCGGCCAGCATGATCGCGATGAGTCCCGCGGCCTCGACGACTCCGGCGCCGATGATGCAGGGGACCGAGCCGATGCGGTCCGGTAGCCCGCCACCCAAGACGCGTGCGAGGACGACGGTCGCGGCGAAGGCGGCGAATACCGCTGCTCCATGGCCGATCCCGCGCTCGTCGAGGTGTAGGACCAGAAACGCCGCGACCGCCGCATAGCCCACGGTGCCCAGGGCGAGGCCGACTCCAGGCAGAAGGCTCTTGCGTTCGATCAGCGTTCGCGCCTCGATCGGTTCGGGCTCCCTGTTGACGAAGGGATCCGGGATTCGCCACGCGATCAGAGCACCCAGAAGCGGGGCGGCCATCGCGAACGCCCACACCATCTCAAAGCTCGATGCCCGCAGGATCAACTCCCCGATCGGCGGTCCGAGGCTGAGCCCTCCCCAGATCGCCAGTCCATAGAGGCCGATGACCCTGCCGCGACGCTCCGGCGGCGCGAGGTCGACCACCCACGCGGATCCTGCGGTGTAGACCATCCCCTCGCCGGCCCCCAGGAACAGTCGCGCCACCACGAGGCCCGGAACCCCCGCGGGAACGAAGTACAGGGCGCCTGCGACCGCCGTCAACAGGGCCCCGATGATCACGACGCGTCGACGGCCGGTGCGATCCGCCAGATTTCCCGCGATAGGTCGGCATGCGAGGCCCGTGATCGCAAAGGCGCCGGTTACGAGCCCGACAGAGAAGTCGCTGCCCCCGATCGGGCCCTGCACGTAGCGCGGGATCACCGGCAGGGTCGCGCCGACCGACAGAAGGCCGAGCCCCGTCACGACGAAGATTCCCGCGAATGCGGCGCGTGAGGGCGAGATGTAGCGATTGAGCATGGGCCGAACGGGGGGTTATCGGGGAAAAAAGAGTTTGCCCGCTCGCTCGTTGGGATATGCGTATGGGGATTTCCGACCTGAGGAGGAGAGGGATGTCCACGACGGAGAACGTCGATTGGGACGCTGCTGCAGATTCGCCCGAGTTCAAGGAGCTCGTCGCGGAGAAACGACGGTTCGTGCTCCCGGCGACAATTTTCTTTATGTCCTGGTACTTCGGCTTCATCATCCTGGCCGGGGTCGCCCCCGACTTCATGGGCGAGAAGGTGATCGAGGGCGTGACGATCGGCTACATCTTCGCTCTCAGTCAGTTCGTGATGGTCTGGGTGCTTGCCGCGATGTACCTGCGCCGTGCCGACAAGGTCTTCGACCCGCTTGCTGAAAAGGCGGGGATGCGGGCCCTCGAGAGCGGCAAGGCTCCGGCGGCCGCGACTACTTCACCTCGGGCGGCCGGACCCCCTTCGTCCGGTGACGGACCTGGTACTCCCGGCAATGGCGAGGTGCCCCGATGACCGCCTTCGTCCCACTCGCAGAAGTCAATGTCGAGGCGCTGGTCATCTTCGGCGTCGTCGTCGCGATCACCCTGGGGATCACCTACTGGGCCTCCAAGCGCACGCAATCCGCCACTGACTTCTGGGCCGCGGGTCGCGGCATCACCGGAGTTCAGAACGGGTTCGCGATCGCGGGCGACTACATGTCCGCAGCGTCGTTCCTGGGCATCGCCGGCCTGATCTTCCTGTTCGGGTTCGACGGATTTCTCTACTCCGTCGGCTTCCTCGTCGCCTTCCTCACGGTCCTTTTCCTGCTCGCCGAGCGGATGCGAAACGCAGGCAAGTTCACGATCGCGGACGTGCTGTCGTTCCGGCTGAACGAACGGCCGGCCCGAGTCGCCGCCGCCCTCGGGACGTTGTCCGTAGCGGCCTTCTATCTGATCGCGCAGATGGTCGGAGCGGGCGCCTTGATCAACGCACTAGTGGGGATCGACTTCAACGTCGCGGTTATCGCGACTGGCGTCTTCATGCTCGTCTACGTCGTCTTCGGCGGCATGCTCGCGACTACCTGGGTGCAGATCGTCAAGGCCGTATTGCTCATGGTCGGCGCGACAGTTCTCTCCATCTTCGTTCTGGCGGAAATCGGTTGGAACCCCATCGACATCTTCGACCTCGCCGAGAACCAGTCCGACTCGCCGGGCGACTACCTGTCACCGGGACTCCGCTTCACGGAGCCGATCGACACTGTCTCTCTTGGTCTCGCGCTGGTGCTGGGTACCGCCGGCCTGCCGCACATCCTGATGCGGTTCTTCACGGTTCCCGACGCCAAGGCAGCCCGTTCGTCGGTCGGCTGGGCGGTAGGCCTGATCGGCGCCTTCTACGTCATGACTACGTTCCTGGGCTTCGGAGCACGCGCCATCCTGGGTGAGGCGGGCACGACGGACCAGGTCGATGCTGCGGGCAACCTCGCCGCCCCGCTTCTGGCTCAGGAGGTTGGCGGCGGAGCGGGATCGGTCGGCGGCGACGCCTTCCTCGCCATCATCTCTGCGATTGCGTTCGCGACCATCCTCGCTGTAGTGGCAGGTCTCGTGATCTCGGCCTCCGGGGCGGTGGCGCATGACGTCTGGTCTAACGTGATCCGCAAGGGCAAGGACTCCGAGGCCGAGGAGGTGCTGGTGGGACGCATCGCGGCATTCGCAATCGGCTCCATCGCCATCGTGATCGCCGTGATCGGCGGCTCGGACCTGAACGTCTCCTACATGGTCGGCCTGGCCTTCGCCGTCGCCGCCAGCGCGAACTTCCCGGCGCTCCTTCTGGCGCTGACCTGGAAGCGGTTCAACACGACCGGCGCTGTCAGCGGCGTAGTCGTGGGAGTCGTGAGCTCGATCGGGCTCGTGCTCGTCGGGCCCGACGTGAAGGGTGAGGACTACCTCATCAACCTGACCCAGCCGGCGATCATCTCGGTACCGCTCGGGTTCTTGGCATGCATCGTCGGCTCGCTCCTTTCGAAGGAGGAGGGCCACGCGACGCGCAACTTCACCGAGCTGCAGGTCAGGGCTGAGACCGGTCTCGGCGCGGAAGCCGCCGGCCCGAAGTCGTCGTTCCGCTCGAGCGCTGAGCCAGCCGAGAAGAACCTTCCTGCCGGTCGCGCGTAGAGCGCTAGCGCCTGAGGGCGGCGCGGCGGAGCTTCCCGCTCGCCGTCCTCGGCAGCTCGTCGGCGAAGTCCACGATCCGCGGCGCCTTGTAGGGCGCTGTCACGGACTTGACGTGTTCGCGGAGCTCGGCGGCCAGAGCGTCGTCGCCCGCCCCATCGCGGAGGACGACGACCGCCCGCACCACTGAGCCGCGCTTCGGGTCGGGATGCGATACGGCGGCAGCTTCTGCGACCGCAGGGTGTGTCAAAAGCGCGGACTCGACCTCGCCAGGGCCAATGCGGTAGCCCGACGAGTTGATCATGTCGTCTGCGCGGCCTTCGTGGAAGAGGTAGCCGTCGTCGTCGGAGCGGACGAGGTCTCCCGTGGCCCACCATTCGTGGTCCACAAGCGCGGGTCCGCTGGAATCACCGAGATAGCCCGCGAAGAACGTGGGGCACGTGGCGGCGCGGACCTGAAGCTCGCCGTCGGTGACGCGGACATCGACGCCCGGGAGCGGCTGACCCATCGAGCCAGGCTTGACGTCAAGGCCGAGGTGATTGCCGCAGACGTGGCCCGTCTCGGTCTGGCCATAGCCGTCTGCGATCTCCAGACCCCACGCGTCCCGGTAGGCCGCCAGCATGTCGGCGCCGAGTGGCTCACCCGCAGAGATCGCGCGGCGCAGCGTTGGCATCGGGCGAAGCTCGCCAGTGGCTGCGAGCATCCGGTATTCGGTCGGCGCCTGGCAAAGAACGCTCACGCCTTCGCGCTCGCAAAGGGCAAGCCGCTCCGCCGGGTCGAACCGCGCGTCGCAGATGAGAGCCGCGGCGCCCGTAAGCCACGGCGCGACGAAGACGTTCCGCGCTGACTTCGACCAACCGGTCGCCGTGGTGACCCATACGAGGTCCTTCTTGGTCGAGCCGACCCAGTTCTTGGCCTGCCCGCGCTGTGCCGGCAGGTAGGAGGCGGTGTGGAGCGCCGCACGCGGCTCGCCGGTTGTGCCCGAGGTAAAGACGATCAGCGCGGGATCGCCGGGAGCAAGGTCGGCGATGGAGGCAGGCGTCTCTTGAGGGCGGTCCTCGTCGAGGATGGCTTCCATATCGGCCATCGTCATGCACTCAACGCCGCCCGGCATCGAGCCCAGCAGCTCCTCCTGGCCGACGCAGACCTTCGGGTTGGCGACGGCAACCCTGTGCTCCAGGTCGCCGGGTCGCAGCTGCGTCGACATTGGTAGCGCAACGGCTCCCATTCGCCAAGCGGCGAGCATCGTGAGCACCCATTCGATCCGGTTGCCCGCGAGGGTCATGACCACGTCGCCGCGCTCGACCCCACGCGCCGCCAGGGCACCGGAGACACCGGCGCTCATGGCGATCAGCTCGCCGAAGTGCCAGACACGGCGCTCACGGTTCGAGTCGATCGCAAGCAGCGCCGGTCTGGCCGACGGGAAAGACTCGAGGACGTCCGAGACGAAGTTCATCGCCCCAGTCTGCCGACTCGGGGGTCCAGCCGGTGGCGCCACGTTGCCGCCGACCCTCTAGGGTGCCGGGTGGATTAGGCAGTGGGTATCGATGAAGTCGAAATAGCCGCGGAACCGGCTGGGGTGAGTGATGCTCCCTGGCCCGTCCTGCTGGAACGCGACGAGCCGCTTGAGCAGCTTCGGGATGCGCTGGCTGCGGCCAGGGACGGCACCGGAAGCCTCGCCATGATCGAGGGCCCGGCGGGAATCGGCAAGACGAAGCTCCTCCAGGCGGTTACTGAGCAAGCTCTCATCGAGGGCTTCGAATGCTTGACGGCCCGAGCTGGGGAACTCGAGCGCGGGTACCCGTTCGGTGTCGTCCGCCAGCTTTTCGAACCCTTCCTCAGCGGGGTGGACGACGTCGAGGAGTTGACGCGAGGCGCGGCGTCGCTGGCTCGCTCGGTCTTTGACGGCTTCGAAGCGGATGACGTCACGCCCACCGCCAATCCCGAGTTCTCCCGTCTTCACGGTCTGTATTGGCTCCTCGCCAACGTCTCGGAGCGACGACCGGTCTGCCTCGTCGTAGACGACCTTCAGTGGGCCGATCAGCCATCCGCTCACTTCCTCAGCTATGTGGCGCCGAGACTCGAGGGTTTGCCGGTCGCGCTGGTGTTTGCGAGCCGCCCGTCGCAGGAAGGACCCGCAGGTGTGTCGGAGCACCCGAATCTGCGGTTGATACGCCCGGCTCCTCTGAGCGTCGAGGCCACCGGCGAGGTCGTGAGATCGAGATTCAACGACGTCAGCCCCGAGGTTTGTGCCGCTGTCCGCGAGGCGACCGGCGGCAATCCATTCCTGGTGACCGAGCTTCTACGAGAGATCGAGGATCGGCAGGGGGGAGACGGCGAGATCCGGATCGAGCGCATCCGGCTTCTGGGGCCGGAACGCATCGCTCGGGCTGTAATTTCGCGCGTCCAGCACATCGGTGCCAAGGGCGTGTCGCTGACGGAGGCCGTTGCGATCCTGGGCGACGGTGCGCCGATTTCATTGGCCGCTCGGCTGGCAGAACTCGATACTGCGGAGGCATCGCCGATCGTGGACGACCTCGTAGAGGCGGGGGTGCTCAGCTCTGGACGGCCACTCTCGTTCGCTCACCCGATCGTCCGCACAGCCGTTTACGAACAGATCCCCTACGGCCGACGGGAAGTCACCCACATGCTGGCGGCAAGGCTCCTACGGGAAGAAGGCGCCCCCTCAGAGATCGTCGCAACTCAGCTCCTGTCCGCGGAGGTGACGGATGCCGACTGGGTGGCGGATTCGCTTCTCGAGGCGGCTGACGTGGCGATATCGCGGGGCGCTCCCGCTACTGCGTCGACTTACCTCTTCCGAGCGCTCGCCCAGGCGCGGGACACTGCAACTCCCGCGATCATGCTGAAGCTCGGCTTGGCGAAGGTCGCCGAGGGTGAAGAGAGTGCGGCGAACTACCTTCAGCAAGCCTTCGATGAGGCGACCGATCCGGCTGATCAGGCGCTCGCCGGCCTCCATCTCGCCTTCATGCTCGAGCTGGGTAGTCGTCGGCTCGAAGCTCTTGAGGTTGCCCGACGGTCGCTGTTCATCGCCGGCGAGTCGGCGCCGGAGCTCGTCTCGCGGCTGCAGGGGGCTGTGCTCCTCATGGCACAGGGATCCGTCGAAACCCGGCGTAGGGTGCTCGGGGACCTCAACACAGCGCTGGAGCTCGCGGAGCGGGTTCCCGACCCACCGGCGGTGTTGCTTGCTGCGATAGCCATGGAGCGCTCGATCGGCAGGGGAGACGCGGTCGCCGGCGCCGACCTCGGTGCAGAGGCCTTGAGGAAGGGCCTGATCGAGGAGGTGACTTCGGACGCGCCCCCGGTCTACCTGGCGATCGGTTCGCTCGTGCTTGCCGATCGCTTCGATGAGGCCTTGGAGTGGTACCGAGTTGCGTTGGCCAACGGCAGCGAGCGAGGCTCAGCGCTCGGTTGCAGCCTTTCCTCCGCATTCCGGTCCTGGACCCGGGTGACCACGGGTGACCTGCTCGGCGCAGACTCCGACGCGCGCTCCGTCCTGGAGACCGTGCCGCCCGGATTCGTTGTCGAGCCGGTCGCGGTTGCCAGTCTGACCACTTCGCTCGTCCTGCGGGGGAAGGTCGAGGAGGCCGTTGAGGCGCTCGACGCCTTTGACGTTTCACGCCATGACGTCGGACACGTTTTGTTTCAGCTCTCTCGCCTGGCAAGCGCCCGTGTCCTGATTGCCGCCGGACAGCCGGCCGCTGCCCAGAGTCAACTACAAGAGCTCGAAGCCTGGGAGAGGGAATGGAAGGGCGCGCCCGATGGGTGGTGCCAGATCCGCGTCCAGTCGGCCATTGCTCACCACGCTCTTGGTGAGCTCCAGGACGCGAGGCGCTACGCCGATGACGCCGTCGAGGCGGCCCGTGGCAAAGGCTCACCGACCCGGCTTGGAAACGCCCTGAGGGTCAGGGCGTTGGTGGGAGAGCCTCGTGAGCGGACCGCGAGGCTTCAGGAGGCCTGTTCGGTGCTCGCAACTTCGAAGGCAGCGGTCGATCGCGCCGCCGGGCTGATAGATCTCGGAGCAGAGCTGCGGCGCTCCGGCCAGGCTCGCGACGCAAGAGAACCGCTTGCCGAGGGACTCGCGCTCGCCCAGAAGTGCGGCGCTATCCCGCTCGTGGATCGCGCTTCGTCCGAGTCAGAGGCCGCCGGGCTGAAGCCTCGCGCTCCAGGCACAGACGGCATCGACGCCCTTACGCCCGCCGAGCGCCGCGTCGCCGAACTTGCTGTGACGGGAAATTCCAATCCGGAGATCGCGCAAAGCCTCTTTGTGACGCGAAAGACGGTTGAGACTCACCTGGGCTCGGTTTACCGCAAGCTAGGAATCAACTCGCGTGCACAGCTCGCACCGCGCATGCCGGCGGCGTCAGGGGATGCTCTGCCCAGTGGTGGGGTCGAAGGACTCCAGGACGCGCAGACCAACTGACTGTCCGTCTTGCACCGTGTGCTCGTGGTAGGCGAGGGCCCAGGACGATGCGCCGCTCTTGCCCCTGCCTCCCAGCCTGAGTCGGGCGACTACATGCTCATCGCCGTTCCACATCTCCTCGACCACGAAATGAAACTGGTCGAAGGCCTCATGAAGTCGAGTGAAGTGGCCCCGGACCAGGTCGCGGCGGACTGAGTCCGACCCGGCGACTGGGGCGAGGCCAAAGCCGTTCGGTCCTTCGAACGATGCCTCCGGAGAGAAGAGGTCCATCGCTGCATCGATCTCGCCGCGCTCCAGCGCAGCGTAGATCGACTTGACGACATCCGTCGAGGAGGACACCGCAGGAGGATCGCGCACTGCGGTCATCGTGTCATCAGGGTGCTTCCCCGAAGTTCACCCTGAGATAAGCCGTCGCACCCATTTCGGGGTAAACATCAGGGAGCCTCCCTGATGACAGAGTGAAGAAGTCCACCTAGGGTCGTCTCGACAGGACAAGTGGCGCGCCTGGAGCACGCCTGAGAGACGAGGAGTAGATGGCACCTTCAACGCGGGCACGCAGATGGATTCGTTCGAACGTCCTGGGGTTCGTTGCCCTCTTTGTCGTCCTCGGGGGAGTCGCCGTCGCGGCCAATACCCCGCCGGCGAACTCGGTCGGGGCCAAGCAACTGAAAGACGGCTCCATACAGCCTGAGCACATCGCTCCGGGTGCCGTGACCTCCGGCGGGATCAAGGACCGCACTGTTCAGACCATCGACCTGGGTTTGAACGTGGTCGCTGAGAATCAGCTCACTGCCCAGGTGGCCGAGCGTCTCCTCGACGAGGCGACGGTCGAAACCCATCACATCGTGGACGAGGCCGTTAGCCGGGCCAAGCTCGCCGACAACGCGGTCGGAAGCTTTGAGGTTGCAAACAACTCGCTGACAGGAGCAGACATTCTGGATGGCTCCATCACATCGGCAGACCTGGCGGCAGGCGTCGGCCTCGCGGACGGCTCCGTGACGACCGCAAAGCTTGCCGACAACGCGGTCACCTCGCAGAAGATCGCCGACAACGTGGTCACAGCATCAGATCTCGCAGACAACGCTGTCGCGACCAACGAGATCGTGAACGGGGCGGTCACGATGCCTAAGCTCGCAGATCTCGCGGTAACGAACGCGAAGCTGGCTGACGATTCCGTTACCGCTGCCAAGGTCTTGAACGGAACGCTCAGTGGAGCGGATATCGCCAACGCCGGGTCTGGGTCTGACGACGTAAACGCCGACCTGCTCGACGGTTTGAGCGCAAGCGCATTTCAGACACGGGTAACAGGGACTTGTCCTGCAAGCACGGCGGTGAGAACGATCGAGGCCAACGGATCGGTGACGTGTGAACCCGTGACCGGGGGGTCGGGCGGCGCGATCGCGGACGGGTCCGTCACGACCGCGAAGATCGCAGACGGAGCCGTCACTTCCGCGAAGCTGGCGAACAGCTCCGTCGGCAGTGGCACGATCATCGACGCTTCGATCGCCGCTGTGGATCTGGCTGCAAACTCGGTACCGAGCGCCGCCATCCAAGACAACGCGGTGGGGTCTTCGGAGATTGCCGACAACGCAGTAGGAGCCAGCGAGCTTGCCACGCCGCCATCGGTGAGCGTCAGCGGCTCGCAGACCACGACGGGCGTGGCGAGCTTTTCGACAGAGACGTTCGACAACGGCAGCATGTTCGCACCGGCATCGCCGACGCTCGTCACGATCCCTCAGACCGGGCTCTATCAGGTGGACGTCACGTACGACGTGGATACCCCTGGAAACGATGCGCCGAAGCTGGTAGCGAACGTCCGTAGAAATTCGGGCGGCGGCATCCCCGTGAACGTCTCGTTGCCCGACCTCGAGGTCAAGATCCCGATCACCCTGACCGGCGGCCAGACCTACCACTCGGCCGCGCTTGTGAGGCTTTCCGCAGGCGACCAAGTCACCTTCCTGAACGTCTTCACGAACAATGCAGCCACGGTGGAGACGAGGGCGCAGCTCTACCTCGTGACGGATCAGTGAGCGAAGCCCCGACCACCGCCAACGGCCAGGAGGAGGAGGGGGGGCTCCGCCGCCGCGAGCTCCTCATCGCCGGCGGCGTCATCACGGCGCTGGGCGTCGCGGAAGCGATGGAGCGGCGAGCCAACTGGGCATCCAATCTGCTGGCGAAGCTCGATGCTCAGCCGCTCACCATTGACCTGCTGCGGCCCGAGGACTTCCTCGCCCTCCAGTTCGAGTTTCACAATCTGAGGATTCAAGGCAGCGAGCTCGTACGCGAGACGTCGGGAGATGCGTTCGTCGTCGTCGTCTTTCCACCTCAGTCAATCGCCGAAGAGGCGTTCTTCGAAGCGACGCCCGGGGTGAGCGAGAAGGGGAAGCCGAGCAACTCGGAGACTCCGTCCCAGCCACCTGTCAGGTCGCGCCTGGCGGGGCCGACGCGACTGGCCTTCCTGGTCGCGCCGAACACGAGCTCGGTCTCGTTCGACGACGAGACGCTCCTGACGTGGTCACGTTTCACTCCCAGCATCGCGCAGAACGCCCGGTTCGGCAACGGACAGGGGCAGCCGGCACCCCCGGCGGCGACAACAACCGCAATCGAGTACCCATGGAAGCTCGTCCTCTCGACGAACGAGAACTCGGGATGGAAGCACGCGCTGGGACCGGTGACCCGTGACGGCCGCACGGAGATCTGGCACACACGTCTGGGCACCCGCTCATTCGCCGTGGGCCCAGACGGCCTCGTTCAGGTCGTGTCAGAGCGAAACACGCCGAGCAAGAGCATGCGGGCCATCTGGAGCGAGGGCTTTCAGCATGGCAACTTGCCGAGCGAACCCGCCAATCCCGAGCCGTTCCGGACCGGTCTGTCAAAGCGCGACCGCCACCAGATCGTCGCTCTGTCTTCCGACTTCAACCTCGGACAGGGTTATTCCCCTTCGCCGGCTCGCGCTCGCAAGTTCATCATGAGCGCGCTCGGGGCGACGTCGGACCTGGCCGCCAACTTCAACGGTTTTCCCAGTTCGTACTCGCTCCTTCAGTGGGAGCACCGAGGCACGATGGCCCGCGACCACTTCGTGAAGGTCGTCAACAAGGGCTATCTATATCCGACGGGTCACGAGGCATCGCTTGTGACGATCACCGAGCGGAAGATCCAGGCCGAGCACACCGGCAAGCCCGTGGCATACCTGCGCCAGCGCGCTTTCATCATCATCAAGCAACCGCTCCTAGACTTCTCGTCCAATAACCACATGCCGTTCGACTCGATCGAAGTCGTGACCTCCCAGACGCCTGACCTGGATCCGTTCGACGGGTCGAAAGCCGCAGCGGAAACGAAGATCGTGGATTTCGGAAAGCTGGGTTTCTGGCCCCGGGTCGGGGGGGAAGATTTCAAGTTCGCCCTGATAGGACGAGATGCCGAAGGCGCGGCGATTGAGTTCTCGGCTCCGCTCATCTGGCTTGACAACACGTTGGCAAATGGGGTTGCAACCAAGGTCAATCAGGTCGTCGCTCACTATTCCAACGCCGTGAACAATGATCGCCGTCGGCGCCCGTTGGGGGGTCAGGAACTTGCGTTTGCACCACCCCTGGAGGGAGAGACCCGCTCGACGGCATTCAAGACGGACATGTACGAGCTGGGCGGACTCCTGGACAAGTCCGCTGCGCCGAAGTGGAAGTGCTACATGGCCAATGCCCGGATTAAGATCCCCGCGCTCGAGACCGTGGGAGCGGCGAGTGCGGCCGGCGGTGGCACGGGAGGTGGAAGCGACGAACCTGCTGGAACCCTCGTGAAGATGGCGAAGAACTACATCAACGAGGGGTTTCACGAGACAAAGAATGCCGCTCAGGCCTACCTTGAGACCGCCGAGGACGCTGCACTCGACTACGGCAATGCGGCCGCCGGCGACCTTTGCGGCGCGATCGGCCAGCCCAATATGGATATTGCGGGGCTGTCCCGGACGCTGGGGAACATCGGCGAGCTGGACCCGTCCGACTTCAATCCCGCCAACTTCCTCAAGGGCGCGAAGTTCCTGGGTATCGACTTCTTCGAGATCCTCCAGGATCAGCTTCCATTCCCGCTTCCGAGCATGGACCCGGCGGAGTACGAAGCTGCGCTCAAGAAGCTGCCGTCGACGATCGAAAAGAAGGTCTACGACGAGGCAGACGCTGCCCTCGAGGAGCTCGAGAGCCGGCTCCCGAAGGAGATCCGCCTCGAGTCCCTGTGGGAGCCCGAGCTGAAGGAAAGCGATCTTTTCGTCCCCCGCGGGCCCGGCGGCGATGCGTACATGCGACTCCACACCCTCACGGTCGTACCGCTCAACCTGACGGACCCGTCCGCCCCCGCCGGGAGCCCGACCTACGACGTCGAGGGCCGGATCGAGAACTTCGCGATCAGGCTTTTGAGCGAGTCCAACCCATTCCTGACCCTTTTCTTCAACCGGTTGACGTTCGAGGCGCACAAGGGCACCCAGCCCAAGATCGAGGTCGACATTGCCGAGGTCGAGTTCGACGGACCGCTCGCGTTCGTCGACGAGCTTCGCGACTACATCAAGAACCCAGAGAACGGAATCACGCTGGACGTGTCCGCAAAGGGCGTCGAAGCCGGCTACACCCTCGCCCTGCCGAAGATCAACGTCGGCGCATTCTCACTGCAGAACATGGCGATCTCGACCGGGATCACGATCCCGTTCACCGGCGAGAAAGTCGCCGGGCGCTTTGCCTTCTGCTCGCGCGAAGAGCCCTTCCTCCTCACCTACTCGATCTTCGGCGGCGGTGGCTTTGCCGCGATCGAAGTAACGCCAGACGGTGTCAAGTCGCTCGAGATCTCGCTGGAGTTCGGAGCGGCGGCGTCTGTGGACTTCGGAGTTGCGAGCGGCAGCGTCTCGATCATGGCCGGCATCTACTTCAAGATGTCGGGCGACGAAGTGAGTCTCACGGGCTTCGTTCGCCTGAACGGCGAGCTCGACGTGCTCGGGCTCATCTCTGCATCGCTCGAGTTCAACGTCTCGCTGACCTACGACGGTAAGGAGCTCTGGGGGCAGGCCACGCTCACGGTCGAGGTCGATGTGGCTCTCTACTCGGGGTCGGTCGAGATCACGTGCGAGAAGACCTTTGCCCGGAGCGGTGCCTCAGACCGGGCGCTCGGGGAGGGGTCTGCGCGGAGAGGGCCGGCCCCAGCGCCGGCGCAGATCACCTTCAAGGACCTCTTCACGACGGTTGACCCATGGCAGGAATACAGCAACGCGTTCGCCTCACAGGCGTTCTAGGGAGAAACTATGGCCATCGAGCAGAGAATCAACTACACCGTCCTGCCCACGGGAACCGGGGACAGCGGTCCCTCCTTCTCGGTCCTCGTGTCGCCCCGTCTCAAGAAGACAAATCAGGCTGGACGGCCCATGTCCGGCAAGCTGGGCAACTTCGCCGGCTGGGTCGATTGGCCGGCGACCGTCAGGGGGCTGAACTGGACCCTCAACGTGAACGGTAAGAAGGTCACCCCCCGGATTATCAGCGGCGCGCCCTCCTCGCAGCACTGGGCCGCTCTTTTCAACGCGAACACGGATGTCCAACCGTTCGTCTACAAAGAGCTCGAGGCCATCTTCTCGTACCCGACCGACCATGTGCTCGAGTACATGTCGAACAAATACGCCGATCTTGCTCAGGTCGTCGACCCACCGGAAGCGGCCCAGCTTCTCGCAAGCTACGCGGAGATAAACGTGCTGAGCGAGAAGTCGGACACCCTCGCGGTCGGCAAGCAGATCGACAGCTTGCTGACGAAGCTCGGTAAGAAGTCGGCCATTCCGCGCTCCTCGAAGGCCAAGCCGACTCAGGACTTCACGCAGGCCGCCCTCTTCCACGCACCGACACTGAACCCCGCAACGGCCGCCGCGAACAGGGCCGCCCGGGGCGGAGACCCAAAGCTCAAGCTGCAGTTGGGCGACTTCTTCCGGGTGTCGCGGCCAGCCGCGCCTGAGCCGCCTGATTTCGACTTCCATCAAGCGGTCGCGCTCCTGGGTAGTCATCCGCAACTGCTCCGGTTGCTCGGCCTGGTGATCGACTTTGAGTTCACGTCGCCCTTCGGTGGCCAGACGCTCGACACCTCCGCCTATATGACCGTCACCAGCACCGTGCCGCAGGGCAAGATTCGCGGACCGCAGGTCGAGACTTCGGTCACACTCACGCCGGAGCGGCTCGTCGCAACCTCAGTCGCCTCGGTCTCAGAGGTGCGGG
Source organism: uncultured bacterium (assembly GCA_963721645.1). Classification (GTDB taxonomy): domain Bacteria; phylum Actinomycetota; class Thermoleophilia; order Solirubrobacterales; family 70-9; genus JALZKA01. The sequence goes on from CAVRJK010000002.1 coordinate 503,914, forward strand.
ACGGCATGCTCAACCTGGCTACCTCCCTCCCGGACGGGACGCCTGAGTACTCACTCGTCGACGTCGACGTGGACGGCGCCGCGCTCAAGACGGTCAACTTCGTCAACGAGCTGGCGCGGGCAGCGCAAGAGGAGAACGACACCGGGGAGAGTTCGAGCGCCGAGCAATTGCCGCCGAGCTTCAGGTCCGCCGGGCTTTCGATCGTTCGAAAGAACAGGGCCGACACGCTGGCCAACTCGCTTCGGCGCCAAGCAGTTCTGAACCGCACGTTCGCCACGGGAGAGGCGAGCGACGGCGACTCGGTGACCCTGTTCGCCGAGGACCTCACGAAGGGCTACGCCTTCGACATCTTCGACGTCGACTCGAGCACCTGGTACCCGCTGTGCGCTCGCCAGGGAGAGGCCCGTTTCGGGCCCGACCCTTCCGCGCCAACGCTTACCCCGGTGCCGCTCGCCCCGGAAGATGGCTGGGTCGGTACTGCGATCACCCAGGGGTTGACGGTCGGTGACACGACCGCGAAGGTTTCGGAGTCCATCGGAAGGTGGTCGAACGGATGGAGCATGGTCACCAAGAGGCCCGGCAAGACGATCGATCCGTCGGAGCAGCCCGCCGACTATCAGCCGCAACTTACGAACGTGCCTCTCTCGGTCACCTACGAGACGGTGCCGAACACGCTGCCGCTGCAGCGCTTCGGGCGCGCGTATCGCGTCCGCGCTCGTGCTGTAGACCTTGCAGGGAACAGGATCTCCTTCGAGGAAGCGGAGGGCTTTGGAACCGATTACTCGCTCGGGACCCCCGGCTACAAGCGGGCCGACCCCATCTCGCCGCCAACCGTCCTCAACCGGGCGCCGGTCACCGAAGGGGAGTCCGCGCATCGGATCGTGATCCGATCGAAGGACAAGGACACGGCGGTCGGGACCCCCGTTCCCTCCGAGCGGCATCTCTTTCCCCCGTCGCTTGACCAGTTCAGGGCGGAGTGTCACGGGGTTTGGGACAGCGGCGACGCAAAGCTCAACCCCGTCGCCTCCTACCAGCAGATAAGGGCCCGAGAGAGCGTGACCTACGCGGGACCGGACGCGTTCGGCAACCCGCACGCGGGCACTCAGCCCGACCCGAAGAACCATGGGGCTCCTTACAACTCGCTCGCGGAGCCGGTCTATCGCGTCGAGGACAACCAGCTCGCTCCCATGCCTAATCTGCCGGACCCGATCTCGTCCGGCGCCTCGTTCAAGGGGCTTCCGGGCGTGCCCGCCTCCCAACTGAGGACGGAGAGCTTCTACCGGAACGGGGCCGAGTGGCCGACCGTCTCCCCGATCCGGCTTCACGTCTTCGAGAGCGAGAGCTTTGTCGCACCTCAGTTGGTCGGCCGTGAGCTGCGGGTGGGGCTTCCAAAGGGCGAGACGTTCGATGTGAAGATGAGTTCGTATCTCTCTGACGAGGACATCGAGGTGTTCAAGCCCTGGGAGTTCCTCCAGACCGCGGGCCGTGCGACAACGGCCCTCAAGGCCCAGATCGCCCTGGGTGAGCACTGGGCGTTCACGCCGCCCCGCCAGCTGAAGCTCGTTCACGCGGTCCGCAAGCCGCTGAAGCCCACGCTTTTCACCGGCGCCCTGACGCTGTCGCGAGAGAAAGACCAGACGTTCGTGACCCTGACCGACACGATGAGCACCGACCGCAAGAGCTCCGAGAAGGTCGACGTTACGGGCAGTTGGACGGAGATCTCTGACTATGTCGACTCCCGCACCGGGACATGGGAGCCCGAGCGCTCCGTTCCTGCCAGCGGACATGCGTTCGAGGCCAAGATCGACTTCAACCGCGCAAAGAACGGCGAGCTGCCGATCAGCAGCCGCCATGCCCTCCGGCACACGAGACACATCCCAGAGATGAGCTATGACACGGAGGCCACGACCCGCTACCGCGAGTACTTCGCGGAGCGCCAGACGGTGACTTTCACGCAGTACAGCCAGACAGCGGTCCTCACCTCGGACTACACAGGCGCGGCGGCCGGCGACCCGGGGGTCGTGCCGGATTCGGAGACCGTCACGAGCGGCGGCACGACCTATCGCCGTGGGTTCCACTATTCGATCGACTACACCACCGGCATCATTCGCAGGCTTCCCAACGGTCTGCCACCGATGTCGAGCACGGTCAAGGTGAGCTTCCTCGTCCCGCCGATTTCGACACCCAGTCCAGCGCCGAAGGTCGTAAGGGTGCTGAGCTCCGCCCGACCAGCCGCGCCAAAGCCCCTGTACGCCGTGCCGACCTTCAAGTGGGAGCGCGTCGAGGGGTTGTCCGAGAAGCGCTCAAAGCGCGGGGGCGGAGGCCTTCGCGTCTACCTCGACCGACCCTGGTGGTCTTCCGGGGCGAATGAGCAGCTCGCGGTCGTCGCCTTCGACGTCAGCGCAGGCGCCCCGAAGGACGTTGCGCCGGCACTCGAGCCCTATCTGACCCAGCGCGGTCAGGACCCGTTGTGGGGGGGAGCCAGGACGGGGCAGTTCCCGCGACCGAAGGACTTCACAAATGCGGAGTCCACTCGCGGTTTTCTCACCATCCCGGAGCTCCCGGGTGCGCGAGTCGGAATCGCGGCCTTCGACGTCCATCCCCTCGAGGTCGAGGAGGGACGGGGTCCCGATTCGTCCGCTCCGCGCTGGTACTGCGACATCGACCTCGCAGCCGGCTCCGCTTACACCCCATTCGTGAGGCTTGCGCTTGCTCGGTACCAGCCGTATTCGATCTCAGGTGTCGAGCTGTCCCAGGTCGTGCTCCTCGACTTCATGCAACTGATGTCGGATCGCGTAGCGACGGTCACTCGCAGTGGCGGGCAGCTGAGCCTTTCGGTATCCGGTCGCAGTTACCGGTCGGGCTCCGGCAGCGTCCCGGCAAACGCGTACATGGAGGCCGTTGTCGAAAAGCGGCGATCGGGGATGGAGGCAGGCGACGACGCCGTCGGATGGGAGCCGGTCGGCGACCCTCTCGAGCTCAGCTCCAGTACCGGGATCACCGGAGTCACCACCTGGACGCGCACGCTCACAGCTCCGGGAAGCGGACGCCACCGGATCGCGATCCGCGAGTACGAGCAGTTCATGCCGTCATCCGGGACCGAGCTCGACCGGCGACTCGTCTACGCCGACGCAATCCCGCTCTAGCGCCCGAGGACCGTGCCGTCTTGTCTATGCCCTACGCGACGTAACTCGATATAGGAGGTTGAACTCATCGTGATGCCCCGCTCACGCCGACTCAAGCTGGTCACGATCGGTCTCGCCAGCACCGTCGCGGCGCTTACGCTTTTGCCTAGTAGCGGCCTGGCCGGGGCAGACAGGAAGCCCGGCATCTTCGCTCAGATCTCCGACGACGATGGCAAAGTGAAGGGCGACGTGACCCAGAAGGGTCGCGAGGGGTTCTTCACCGTGAAGAAGTATTCGATTGAGTTCTCGAGCGGTTCATGCACACCACTGGTTATGACTACCGAGTTCAACTCAAACTGGGGGCGGCTTTCCGCTGACCGGGGCGAGATACTCCCAGTGGTAAAGCTAAACGTCTACAAGCGGTCGTCCACCAATGCAACCGGAGGTGGCTCTGGCGTCGAGAAGCTGGAGCTGACGTATGACCTGCAGAATGCCCAGCTCAACAGAGTCAGTCACTCTGACGGTGATGAGTTGACTCTGACCATTTCATACGACTCGGTTGACCTGGTTCAACGCAACCGGACGGACTCGATCACCTGCGTGAGCTGAGATAACGCGACCGGCGAGGAACACGAGCTAGCGAAGATCGGGCACCCGCTAGAGCGTGGTGCCGTCGTAGAGCTTCGTGACGGTGACGGCACCGTCTGGAGCGGCGTCAAGGCAGAGTCCGCAAAGGACGCACTCGTCCTTGTTTTCGTGAACCACCGTCACGCCGCTTTCTGACGCGGAGAAGATGTCAACGGGGCAGGCGTCGTCGAGCTTTCGTGCGAGCTCGGGGTCTGACGCGTGCTCAGCCGAGACCTCGACGTCGATAAAGACTCCATGCAGGTCGTCAGCCATTGGCGATCGCCTCCTTGACGCGGTCCGGGATCTCGTCGATGCGTTCGACGACCGGTATGCCTGAAGCTTCGAGACGGGCGATCTTTTCTGTCGCCGAGTCCTCTGCGCCCTCGACGATGGTGCCGGCGTGGCCGAAGCTCATGCCCTGCATCTCCTCGTCGTCCATGAACTTGCCCGCCATGAAGGCGATGATCGGGAGCTTGGATCCGTTCTCTTCACGCCAGTCGACCAGCTCGGCCTCCATGCGGCCACCGGGCTCCGTGTAGATGACGATCGCCTCGGTCTCTGGGTCCTCTTCGAAGTAGGGCATGAGCTCGGCGTAGGTGGAGCCGATGATCGCGTCGCCGCCGATCGACACTGCGGTCGAGACTCCGAGGCCGGCCGCACTGAGCGATGAGGAGATCTCGGTTGTCATACCGCCCGAGCGGGACATGACGCCGACGGCGCCCCGCTCGTAAGCCTTGGCGGCGTCTTTGGCCGGGCCTCCGATCCCGCCCATCTTGCAGACGCCGGGAACGATCAGGCCGAGGCAATTGGGGCCGATGATGCGGGCGCCTCGCTCGTTCGCGAGTTCGACCATCTGAGCCACGTCGCGGCGCGGGATGCGCTCGGTGACGACGACGATCAGCTTCACGTCGTTCTCGATGGCCTCGACCACCGCATCCTTGGTGAAAGCGGGGGGAACAGTGACTACGGCGCCGTCGATCGGGCTGCCGTGATGCTCGACCGCCTGCTCGACCGTGTCCCAGACGGGAACGCCGTGAACCTCGCGGCCCTTGCGCCCCGGGGTGACTCCGCCGACGACCTTGGAGCCGTAGTCCAGGCACTCGCGGGTCAGGTTCACGGCCTCGCGACCGGTGATGCCCTGCACGATGAAGGTGAAGTCTTCGTTCAGGAGGATGCTCACGACGCGCCTCCCTGGATCTTCGCGACGGCCTCTCCGGCTGCTTCCCACATGGACGTGTTGCGGTCGCGGAACTCGATCCCGTACTTGGAGAGGATCTTCGCGCCCTCCTCTTCCCAGGCGCCGGGGATGCGAAAGACGGCGATGGTCTCGGCCGGATCCCTGCCCAGCTCGAGGCAGGCCTTGATGACCCCACGGGCGACGATGTCGACGCGGGTGTTGGAGACGATCGACATCATCACCGCGATCTTCTCGACGCCCTCCTTTTGCAGAACCTCCTTGGCCAAGCCCTTCGCCTTCTTGACGGACGGGTTGCCGCCGATCTCTGCGTAGTTGGCGGGCTTTCCGCCCTGTGAGCGAACCGCGTCGGTGAGCGTGAGTGAGCCGCCGCCGGCGCCGATCACAAGGCCCAGGTTGCCCTCGAAGCCGTGGTCCTTCCCCTGAATGACGCCGCGATGGTCGGCGGCGTCGATGGCCTTCACGTTCCGCTCGAAGTCGGACGGCTCGTACATCTCGCGCGGCTCGGACAGGTCGACTCCGATCTCCTCCAGCATCTTCTTGTGGCGCCCGACCGCCTCGTCCTCCATCTCCATGTGGGCGTCGAGGGCGACGAAGGAGCCGTCCTGGAGGCGAGCCACGGGGTTGATCTCGGCGAGCGTCATGTCGTAGTCGTGCTGGAGTTGGGCGAGACGGGCGAGGATCATCGTCGCGCGCGTGAGTTCCTTACCGGTCATGCCGCAGCGGGCGACCGTCTCCTTGGCCTGGAAATCAAAGATGGGATGGAGGTTCGAGAGGTGGCCGCGACCCACGTGGTCCGGGTGGTCCTCGGCGACCTGCTCGATGTCGATGCCACCCATGTCACTGAACAGCATCATCGGGCGCTTAGCGCGTCCATCCCACAGGCAGGCCGCGTAGTACTCCTGCGCGACGTCCGCCTTGGGATCGACCAGGACGCCGACCGGCATGTGGCCGCCGATCTCGAGCTCAAGGATCGCCGCGGCGTGCTCGGCGGCCTCGTCAGGCGTGGTGGCGAACTTGACGCCGCCCGCCTTCATCCGCCCGCCGGTGAGCACCTGAGACTTGATCACGGTCTCGCCGCCGATCCGCTCGGCCGCCGTGCGGGCTTCGTCGGCGGTCGTGCAGAAGCCGTAGTCGGTGACCGGGATTCCGGCCCGCTCGACGATGCGGCGTGATTCGTACTCGTAAAAGCGCATTGCGGCGCGTGAATCTATCGGGAATGAAGAACGGCGCACCCAGGCACCAGCTCTCCAGCCGAGGGCGAGGACCCCGATAGGCCGTCGTCGATGACACCTATTTTTACGCTGCTGGCCTTGGAGTGAATGTCTACCTGCTGACCCAGCAGAAGGGGCGGTGGCGCGTCGGCTCCGTCTCGCGCTCTAGGGTGCCTTCTCGTGGAGGACTCCTCAGTACTGACTGCCGTCGCGCTCCCGGTCGCGCTCGCCGTGATCATGGTGAGCCTCGGGCTCGAGCTCACCCGTGCCGACTTCCGGAGGATCTTCGTGTATCCGCGGGGCGTTGCGATCGGCCTTTTCAACCTCGCGCTGGTCGCTCCGTTCCTGGCGTTCGCTATTGCGGAGATCTTCGACCTGGCACCGACACTCGCGATCGGGCTCGTGCTCCTCGGTGCGTCGCCAGGAGGGACGCTCGCGAACCTTTTGACCCACCTCGCAAGGGGCGACACGGCCCTTTCAGTCACGATGACGGCGATCTCGAGCGTCGGCGCCCTGCTGACTGTCCCCATCTACCTCGGTCTTGCCGCGCAGCACTTTTCGGGCTCCGACATCGGCGACATCTCGATGCTCGGAGTGGTGGTTCGGGTCTTCTTCATCACGATCATTCCGCTGGGCATCGGCATGTATCTGCGCGAGCGCTACCCCGAGGCGACCGCCGAGAGAAAGGACATGCTGAAGAAGGTTGCGTTCGTAGCGTTCCTGGTCGTGGTGATCGGAGCGGTTGCCAGCGAGTTTGAGGTTCTCACCGACAACTTTGCCGACGTCGCCCTGGCGACGCTCGCCCTCAACGTCGCTGCGATGTCGCTGAGCTTTGCGGTCGCAAAGCTCGCGAGGCTCTCTGATACCCAGGCGACCGCGATCTCGATGGAGCTCGGGATCCACAACTCGACACTCGCGATCGCAGTGGCCGGCACTATCAACATCGACCTGGCGATCCCGGCCGCCGTGTACTCGGGCTTCATGTTCATCACGGCAGGGCTCTTCGCTCGCTTCATGGCCGGGCGAAATCCCCAGGAGCCGACCCAGCCGACGCCAGCCTGACGGGAAGGGGCTTGGCGCCGGGCGTCCTTTCTTCGACTCCTCTTACGTCGTGTTTCGAGCGGGCTTACGGCGGCGCGGTTCGATGCCTTTCGACAAGGCAAACGATGCGCAAACGCGCAGAACAGGATGGACAAGATGTCGAAGAACTCAAAATCGTGGCTCTCCTCGAGACCCAGGGGAATCGCGGCCCTGACCGCGGGACTCGCGATAACCGTGATAGCCGGTCTCGCAGTCTCGCTGGCTGCGGCCCAGGACGGTAACGGCAGTCGCGAGAGCGAACCCACCAGTAAAGACGGCACGCCCCCTGAGCCGCCCGCAGAGGTTCAGGAGGCAATGGAGGAGTTCCGGGCCTGTATGACCGAGGAGGGCTTCGAACCGCCCGAGCCGGGCGAGCGACCCGAGGGCAGCGAGGATGGACCGCCCGAGGGTCTCTCCGACGCGCTGGAGGAGTGCGGCGATGTCCTGCCGGAGGATGGTCCTCCCGGGGTAGGACCGGGTCACGGTCCCGGCGGGCCTGGATGCCACGGGATGCCACCTGGCGCAGACAAGGACTCGGGCAAGGGCGGCGAGGAGTCACGCTCTGGCGACGACGAGTAGAGCAAGCGCGATGATGAGCCGATGAGTTCCATTCTCATCGTGGATGACGAGCCCGGCGTGCGCGAATCTCTTACGCGCGCGCTCGGGCTCGAGCGCTATGACGTCTCGGAGGCAGTGGACGGAAGCTCGGCTCTCGAGCGAATGGCCGAGCGGGCGTTCGACGCGATCGTCCTCGACGTTTCGATGCCTGAGCCCGACGGCCTCGAGGTCTGTCGCCGGTTACGTGGGCTCGGGGACCGCACGCCCGTTCTGATGCTCACCGCACGCGACGCGATCGACGACCGCGTCGCCGGCCTCGACGCCGGTGCCGATGACTACCTCGTCAAGCCCTTTGCGCTGAAGGAACTGCTGGCTCGCCTTCGAGCCCTGCTTCGGCGCTCGGAAGGTGGGGAGGATTCGATGCTGCGGTTCGCCGATCTGGAGCTGGACGTGAACGCTCGCGAGGCGGTGCGAGCCGGTAGGCCGATTGAGCTGACGCGGACCGAGTTCTCGCTGCTCGAGTTGCTGATGCGCAATCCGCGCCAGGTGCTGTCGCGAACGCAGATCTACGAAGCCGTCTGGGGTTATGACTTCGGGGCGGGGTCCAACTCGCTTGGCGTCTATGTCGGGTACCTGCGCCGAAAGACGGAGTCCGAACGCGCCGAGCGCTTGATCCACACCGCGCATGGAGTCGGCTACGTCCTTCGGGAGCCCAGGTGAGCCTTCGCCGCCGGCTTTCGATCACCGTTGCGGCGGCGGTGGCGCTTGCCCTGGCCATTGCGGCGAGTGTCGCATTCGTAGTGACGCGCTCGGAGCTTCGGGGCCAAGTGGACGATCGGCTGCGCGAGCAGGTGGCGATGATTCCCAGCGTCGCACCGTTCCCAAACGGGCCGAGTGGAGCCGGCGGACCGGGAGGCCCGGGCGGCCCACGGTTCGAGCTGCCGCTGACCGAGGATCCCGATGTCGGCCCGCCGTTTGGGGTGCGAGTGCAAGGTCCCGAAGGCAACGTCCTGATCGATGACGGAGACCTTCCCGATTCCATCGAGGCCGAAGAGGGTGAGGAGGTTCTCCAGGATGCCGAGTCCGACGGTGACCACATCCGCGTTCTCTCGATGTCCTTGCCGGGTGGCGGCTCCGTCACTCTCGCCCGGTCTCTTGAGGGGGTGGATGACGCTCTCGGCACGCTTCGCGCCTTCCTTTTTCTGGTTGTGCTCGGAGGTGCCGGGCTGGCGGCCCTGGGAGCCAGGTCGATCGCTGCCCGCCTGCTGGTGCCGGTGGGGCGCCTGACGGATGCAGCCGATCACGTGTCCGAGACCGAGGATCTGAGCCGGCGAATCGACGTGAAGGGCGAGGACGAGGTTGCCGAGCTCGGCAACCGCTTCAACTCGATGCTCGAGCGGCTCGAGATTTCTCGCGGCGAACTCGACGCGGCGCACGACGAGCAGCGCCGCCTCATCGCGGACGCCTCGCACGAGCTGAGAACCCCGGTCACGGCGCTGCGGACGAACATCGAGGTCATCGCGAGGGGAGGGCTCTCCGAAACCGATGAGCGCCGAGCCTTGGCCGCAGCAGCAACGCAGGCTGAAGAGCTGGGCATCCTGATCGGCGACCTCATGGACCTGGCTCGCGGCGAGCCCGCGGAACCCGACTTCGAGGAGGTTCGTCTGGATGACATCGTGGCGGAGTCGGTGGAGAGGGCGCGACGTAATTCTCCTCAGGTGAACTTTGAGCTCGTTGCTCGGCCCGCCGTCGTCTACGGGTCGCCCGATCGGCTCGCCCGCGCGGTGAACAACCTCCTCGACAACGCGGCACGGCACGGTGAAGGCGAGGCGGTCGAGGTGGAGGTTGCGGGTGGCCTACTGACAGTTCGCGACCACGGACCGGGCATCGCACCTGAGGAGGCGGATCGCCTCTTCGACCGCTTCTATCGCGGCAAGGGAGCACGTCGGTGGCCGGGCTCCGGGCTCGGGCTGGCGATCGTGAGGCAGGTGGCCGAAGCTCACGACGGATCGGTGACGGTGGCTGTCGCAAAGGGCGGAGGTGCGGTTTTCACATTGAGGCTTAAAGAGGTCTAGTCTCTGGGGAGATCCAACGAAGGGGGAGACGCGCCATGGTGGCCAACGCAAGGCAGCATCTGACGTACGCGAACGTGATGGCAACGATCGCGGTGTTCATTGCGATTGGGGGCACCTCATACGCCGCCTCGAAGGTCGGCAGCGGCGACATCAAAAAGAACGCCGTGGAGTCGAAGCACATCGGATCGGGGCAGGTCAAGAAGAAGGACCTGAAGGACGGCGCGGTCACCGAAGAGAAGCTTGCGGGCGACTCGGTGACGGGCGCAAAAGTCGCCGAGGGCACGATCACCGGGTCCGACGTCCTGGACGACTCGATCGTCGGTGCGGACGTGGGCGCGGACGCGATCGGCTCGTCGGAGGTCGTCGACAACTCCCTCACGGGGACGGACATCGACGAGTCGTCTCTGTCCGGCATCAGCGCAAGTCCGACGGGTGCCGCCGGCGGAGATCTCACCGGCACCTACCCCAACCCGACTGTCGGAGCCAACGCGATCGGCACCGCCGAGGTAACGAACCGTTCATTCACCCTCGACGACATCTCGAAGGGCGACACCGACCTCGGCAACTCGGGATTGATCGACACGATCAACGCGAATACATGCAGCACTCAGGCCTTTGCCCTTTCAGGCGCGGCTGCCGGGGACTACATCGTCCCGATCGTTCGGTCGATCGACGCCGGCCTGATTGCGATGCCGAAGATCCAGGTGGGCGGAAATGCGCAGTTTTTCCTATGCAACACGACCGACGCGAACATCGTCGGCTCGATCGGCAACGCGATCGACTTCAACATCGCGGCCATCGCCTTCCGGCCCTAGCGGCTGGAACCGGGACGGCCATTTGGCACAATGGGGGCCCCACGAGCGGCCGCCCGGGGTAGATCGCATATGGCGGCCCTCAGCCATCGATAACTCGCGTCAATAGAGAAGGAGCCGGCAAGCCACCCATGGAAGCGAGCACTGCTGAAGCGTCGACCACCAACGAGGGTCTGACGGCCTGGGTGGAAAAGATTGCCGAGCTGACCCAGCCGGAGACCGTCTATTGGTGTGACGGGTCCGCCGAGGAGTACGACCGGCTCTGCCAGGAACTGGTTGACGCCGGCACTTTCCAAAAGCTTTCCGACGCGAAGCGACCGAACTCGTACCTGGCTTGGTCGGACCCGTCAGATGTTGCTCGCGTCGAGGACCGCACTTTCATCTGCGCCGAGACTGAAGAGGACGCCGGACCCAACAACAACTGGCGCCCGCCCGCAGAGATGCGCGCCCAGATGGACCAGCTCTTCGAGGGTGCGATGAAGGGGCGCACGATGTACGTAGTGCCCTTCTCGATGGGCCCGCTCGGCTCGGACAAGTCCCACATCGGGGTTCAGCTCACCGACTCGCCCTATGTCGTCGTCTCGATGAGGATCATGACCCGGATGGGCCAGGGCGCCCTGGATGCGCTCGGCTCGGCCGGCGACTTCGTCCCATGCGTCCACTCGGTCGGCGCTCCGCTCGCCGAGGGCGAAAAGGACTCTCCGTGGCCCACCAACGCCGACGTGAAGTACATCGTCCACTACCCGCAGTCGCGGGAGATCTGGTCGTACGGCTCGGGCTACGGCGGCAACGCGCTCCTGGGCAAGAAGTGCCTCGCGCTACGGATCGCCTCGTGCATGGCCCGCGATGAGGGCTGGATGGCCGAGCACATGCTGATCTTGAAGCTCACCTCGCCCGAGGGCAAGGTCAAGTACGTGACGGGCGCCTTCCCGTCGGCGTGCGGCAAGACCAACCTCGCGATGCTGATCCCGACGCTCGAAGGCTGGGAGGTGGAAACGGTTGGCGACGACATCGCCTGGATGAAGTTCGGCGACGACGGCCGCCTATATGCGATCAACCCGGAGGCAGGGTTCTTCGGTGTCGCGCCCGGCACGGGCTACAAGACGAACCCGAACGCGATGGATGCGATCGAGAAGAACACGGTCTTCACCAACTGTGCGCTCACGGACGATGGCGACATCTGGTGGGAGGGCATGACCGAGGAGCCGCCCGCCCATGCGCTCGATTGGCATGGCGATGATTGGACGCCCGAGTCCGAGACGCCCGCCGCGCATCCCAACGCCCGCTTCACGGTTCCGGCGGCGCAGGCGCCTTCGATCGCGTCGGAGTGGGAGGACCCCGCCGGCGTTCCGATCGACGCCTTCCTCTTCGGTGGGCGTCGTGCGTCCGGCGTGCCGCTGGTACGTGAGGCGTTCGACTGGGAGCACGGCGTCTTCATGGGCGCGACGATGTCCTCAGAGCAGACCGCAGCCGCCTTTGGCACGGTAGGCCAGCTCCGATTCGACCCCTTCGCGATGCTGCCGTTCTGCGGCTACAACATGGCCGACTACATGGCTCATTGGCTGAAGATCGGCGAGCAGGGCGACGCCGACAAGCTCCCGCGTGTTTTCTACGTCAACTGGTTTCGAAAGGACTCAGACGGGAAGTTCCTGTGGCCCGGCTTCGGCGAGAACAGCCGAGTCCTCGAGTGGGTCTTCCGCCGCTGCGATGGCGAGGCCGAGGCAGTCGAGTCGCCGATCGGCTACGTGCCGGCCGCGGGCCAGATCAACACCGACGGTCTCGACATCTCCGATGAGGCGATGGCTGAGCTCACGACGGTCGACGAGGAGGGCCTCCGCGACGAACTTCCCCAGGTCGAAGAGCACCTGGCGAAGTTCGGAGACCGCCTGCCCGACGCGGTGCGCTCGCAGCTCGAAGCGCTCAAAGAGCGCCTGGGCTAAGCCGCGTAGCGCGGCGCCTCAAAGCACGAATGTGTGACCGCCCTCCTATAGGGGGTGTAAGCCCACGCGCGTGTCGGTCGGGGGAACCAGGACGCACCGCAGATCCCCCTCCAGTTCGTCCGGTCCGTAGCGAAGTTGTGCCCACGTCGCGCGTAGCGGGATCCATTTCGCCGCGCTGAGCGCGCGGTCGCGTTGACGGTCGTCCTCAAACGCCAGGGCGCGGTCGTGCGCTGAGCGGCCGTCGAGCTCCAGGGCTACCCGTGACTCACGCCAGAGGCAATCGACCTCGGTGGTCCGGTCACGAAGGCAGAGCTCGACATTTCGCTCCGGCGAGGGGAGGCCGCGCGCAGCGACAAACTCCGTGAAAAGGTCCTCTAGCTCGCTACGCGTTCGCCCTGACGTTGAGTGCACTCCCTGGACCAGTCCTGCGAGGGTGCGGCGTCCCGGGCGGCGCGGATACCTGGTGAGTATGTGATCGAGGGCAGCCCACGTGATCTTGCGCTTGAACTCGGCATCCTTTAAAAGCCGCCGCAAGACCTGAGGGTGCTCGCTCCGGCTGAGATCAAGAAAAGTTCGCGCCATCGTCGTCACCGGAATCTCGTCAACGAAGCTCACCTCATCCGCCGGGAGTGACCCACGATGAAATGCGATTCCGGGTTGCTCCTTGCGCTTGTGCTGCGTAGTCACGTGAACCGGCCCCACGGCTGAAACCTCGAGGCCGGCCAGCGCAGCGGCGGTTCGATGGCTGGCGACCGACTCAGGGCCCGCCGCCAGCAGTGCGGCGACCACGTGGCCGCGAAGTTCGAGTAGGCCATGGCCGACCGCGTACACGCCCCGATGGACGCCCCGCAAACGACCTGACAAGAGCCGGTGCTCGATTGCGCGCGAACTCAATCCGAGTGACAGAAGTTGTTTCCGGCTCACGACGCCGAATTGAACTGCGGCAAGCCGAGCGATTGCCTCGTCGTGTCCGATGCCTTCTGCACGCAGGTGGATCTCTCCACACAGGAGGAGGGCGAATCCACGTGCGTGATGCATGCCGACGATGTTTCGCCGCGCAGGCGCGCGCGTGGGGAAAGGCTCGGGTCAGTTGCGTCGCGCAGATGGGACAAATCACGCGCGAGAGCGCCTGGGCTAAGCCGCGTAGCGCTCGAGTCCTGCCCTTAGCGCGTCCGGGATCGGCATCTTCTGCCGCGTCTTGGGGTCGACGACGACGTGGCGAAGCGTCACCTCGGCCACGGTGCTCCCGTCCTTCTCGATCGTGATCAGGGTCGACGTGGCGGTCGTGCCGATCCGCGCCACCGTGGCGATCAGGTCGACCTCGTCGTCGAAGTGGAGCGGGGCGAGGTATCGCGCGTTGGCCTCGGCGACCACCATGTCAATGCCCTCGTCCTCCATCGCGGCCTGCCATGAGCCGAACGCCTCCCTATAGAGCTCGGTCATTGCGATGTCCGCATAGGCGAGAAAGTGGGCGTTGAAGACGATGCCCTGCGGGTCGCACTCGTGGAACCGGACACGGAGGGGATGGCGGAACGCGCTTGACACTCCGAATCTCCGCCTCAGCCCGTAAAAGCGCCCAGGAGCTTCGGCACGACCTGCTTTTTCCGGCTCATCACCGAGGGCAGCTCCAGCGACCCGTTCTCGAGTTGCGTGCCGAACGCTCGCTCGACGGGAGCGACGTCGCCCGCCACAAGCAGATCCGTGCCTTTACTCAGAATGTCGGTCACCATCAGTGCCGCGAGCGTGTGCTCGCCTGAATCGCGCATCCGCTCCAAGGCCTCCGCTAGCTCCCCGGACCGCTCCAGGAGGCCCTTGCCTACAACCTCGATCTGGGCTATCGCGATCGTCCCCGCGGCTCCGAGTTGGTACTCCTTCGAGTCTCGGCGGACGATGTCGTCCGCACTGACGCCGGTCACGTCAGAACCCGCCTCAAACATCTTTCGGCCGACCTCCATCGCGTCGACTCCCAGAGCCTTCTCCAGGTAGTCGACCACCACTCGGTCGCGGTCGGTCGCGGTTGGAGAGCTGAGAAGGACCGTGTCAGAGAGGACGGCGCACAACAGCATGCTCGCGGTGGCCCGGTTGGGCTCCATCCCGTTCTGGCGGAAGCGCTCGACGACGAGAGCGGCCGTCGATCCGATCGGGTCGAAGGTTGCCCTGACCGGGACCCGCGTCTCGATCGAACCGATGTGGTGGTGGTCGAGGATCTCGACGATCTCGGCCTCTTCGATTCCCGGCACGCTCTGTGCTGCCTCGGCGTGGTCAACGAGGAGAACGCGGCGCGGGCGAGGGGAGACCAGGTCTGAGCGGGTTACGAGCCCGACGGGCTTGCCGGCGCGATCGACCGCGACCGCCGCTCTGTAGTGAACGTCCTTGATTCCCTCCGAGATCTCCGAGACCAGATCGTCGCGATCGACTGTGAGCGGCTCGGTGTCCGCGAGCGCCCTGCAGGGCGCTGCCAGCGTGATCATGCGGCTCGAGACGTAGCTGTCGAGCGGGCTGACGACGACGCTTGCCCCGTGATCTGAGGCCAGCTCGAGGATCTCCGCCTCGGGGCGCTTGCCGTTCGATGCGACCAGGAGCGCGGCGCCGAGTTCGAGCGCCTGGCGCTGGGCGTCGATTCGGTTTCCGATCACGACGACATCGCCCTTCGAGATGCTGCTCTCGGAGCGCTGAGCGTCTATCGAGTGGACCCACACCCGTCCTTCGATCATGCGATCCTCGCCCGCGACCAGCTCGCCGTCGAGAACTTCGACGATCTTCTCGACCGTCGTCGGGGCGTCGACGAGGGTCGAGGTTTTACGCGATTCACGGATGTAGCGGTGCGCCAGCGCGCGCTCCGTCATGACGCCGATCAGGTCGCCGTCGGAATCCACGATGGGCACGATGTCCAGGTCTTCGCGGGCCATCGCCAAGCCGACCGACCGAACGGGCTCGTCGTCACGTGCGACGGGAAAGCTTTCGCTCATCACGTCCCGCACGCGAAGGAAGACGTGGTTCATCAACTCGGGTTCCTCGGCATCGCTCTGATCGAGCGCCCAGGCCGTCTGCGCATTCACTTCGCCGAGACGCACCGGCACGTACTCGTTATCTGAGTCGAGCCGCGACTTCAGCTCGGCGTAGCCGATCGCCGAAGCGATGGAGTCAAGGTCGGGGTTCCGATGGCCGGTGACATAGATCCGGCGACGCTGAACGATCTCGTGGGATTCGGTGGTCACACCGACATCATGCGTCATCGGGCTCTCAGTCGCACGTCCGAGGAGATGTGGCGGGTATAGCTGATAAGCGGTGATCGCTTTTACGCTATATTTCTCCCATGATGGCGAAGGTGGAGGACCGCAGCCCGGGTGCGCTCCTCAGGGAGGCCAGGGTCAGGCGCGGCGTCAGCCAGAAGCGGCTGGCGATCCGCGCAGGGACGACGCAGTCGGCGATCTCCCGCATTGAGAACGACCAGGTCTCGCCGTCCGTCGAGACTCTCCGCGGGCTACTGCACATGCTCGGCGAGGACCTGGTCATGGACGCGACGGAGCGCGACGCGGGAATCGACCGCTCGATGACCCGTGCGAATCTGGCTGATCCGCACGATGCTCGCTACCGCCGTGCGATGGAGTTCTCGGACTTCGTCCGCCGCCATCTTCCAGATGAGGCAACGGTCGCGTGAGCCTTCCCCCTCGTCTTGATGCCGGCCCAGTCATCCGGAGCCTCATCGACTGCGGAGTGGATTTCGTCGTGATCGGAGGCATCGCCGGGACTCTCCACGGATCCTCCTATCCCACCTATGACCTAGACGTGGCGTACTCGAGGGACTCGGCAAACCTGAAGCGTCTCGTCGGCGCGTTGGCTGCTCTCGAGGTGAAACTGAACAACGCTCCGGAGGATCTGCCGTTTGTAGCTGATGAAGCGACGCTCGCAAACGGCGCGAATTTCACATTCGATACCCCTCACGGGCGATTCGACATCCTTGGGCACATTCCGGGGGTTTCGAGCTACGAAGACCTGCGGCGCCAATCGGAAGTCGCCACGCTCGAAGGTCACGCGATTCGTATTGCCTCCATCGACCACCTCATCTCGATGAAGCGTGCCGCGAATCGCACGAAGGACAAGCTGATGGTCGAGGAGTACCTGGTGATTGCGGACGAGCAGGACAAGGCGCGCCGGGAAGGCAGCGAGCCGGGCTAAACCCGGCTCGCCCAAGCTCAGCTAGAGCTCGTAGGCCTCTTTCAGCTCCGGGTCCTTCTCGGCCAGCATCTCGGCCAGCTCGACCATCACCTTGCACTGCTTCCACGTGGCGTCGTCTTGCATCTTGCCGTCGATCATGTGGACGCCGCGGCCGTCGGGGATCGCCTCGATCACCTTCTTGGCGAACTTGACCTCCTCGGGGTCGGGCGAGAAGACCTTCTTGGCGATTTCGATCTGAACGGGGTGGAGCGACCAGGCTCCGACGCATCCCAAGAGGAAGCAGGCTCGGAACTGCGCCTCGCAGCCCTGGACGTCCTTGATGTCGCCGTAGGGGCCGTAGAAGGGCAGGATCCCCGCGGACGCGCAGGCGTCGACCATGCGGGCGATCGAGTAGTGCCAGGGGTCCTGCTGTGCGGTCGCGCGCGGCGCTTCGGGGTCGTCCGGGTCGGGGTCGTTGATGACCAGATAGCCGGGGTGGCCGCCGCCGACCCGTGTCGTCTTCATGCGGCGAGAGGCGGCGAGGTCTGCCGGCCCAAAGCTCATGCCCTGCATGCGCGGGCTGGCCGTGGCGATCTCCTCGAGGTTCACGACGCCCTGGGCCGTCTCCAGGATCGCGTGGATCATGATCGGCCGCTTGACCTTGGCCTTGGCCTCCAGCTGGGCGAGGAGGCGATCGACGTAGTGGATGTCCCAGGCGCCCTCGACCTTCGGGACCATGATCACGTCGAGCTTGTCGCCGATCTCGGTGACGAGGGTCGTGATGTCGTCCAAGACCCACGGGCTCGCGAGATCGTTGACTCGCGACCACAGCGCCGTCTCGCCGAAGTCGACCTCGTTGGCGACCTTTACGAGCCCTTCGCGGGCGGCCTCCTTGTTGTCGACCGATACCGCGTCCTCCAGGTTGCCCAGGAGAATGTCGGCCGACTTCGCCATGTCCGGCACCTTGGCCGCCATCTTTGCGTTGGAGGCGTCGAAGAAGTGGATCATCCGCGAGGGGCGAAACGGCACCTCGGAGACGGGCTCGGGCGCGCCGATGGCAAGGGGCTTCATGAAGTCACGAGGGTTTCTCATGCGAGCGAACTTATCCGCCCGGTGCCAGGCACCGTGCCTGGCACCGGGCGGGGCGGCTAGAGCCCCAGGCTGAACTCCGTGGGGTCCGGGCCTGTGCGCTTGCCTGCGTCGAGCTCTGAAATTGCGTCCATGTCGTCCTGGGAGAGCTCGAAGTCGAAGATCTCGAAGTTCTCTTTGATCCGCTCAGGCGTGACCGACTTGGGGATCGTCACGTTTTTGAGCTCCATCTGCCAGCGCAGGATTACCTGAGCCGGTGACTTGCCATGAGAGTCCGCGATTCCGGCGAGAGCGGCGTTGTCGAAGTGCTCGCCCTGGCCAAGGGGACTCCAAGCCTGAGTCGCGATCCCGCGAGCGGCATGCACCTCGCGCATCCCGCGCTGCTGGAGCGAGGGATGAAGCTCGATCTGGTTGAGCGCCGGCACCGTGTCCGTCTCCTGCGCCAGGCGCTCTAAGTCTTCCTCGCGGAAGTTCGAGACTCCGATCGAGCGCACGCGGCCGTCCTCCCGAAGTTCCTCCATCGCCTTCCAGCTCTCGACAAAGAGGCCTGCCGACGGGACAGGCCAATGGATGAGATAAAGATCGACGTAGTCGAGCCCGAGCTTCGAGAGGCTTTCCTCGAAGGCTGCCTTCGCCCGATCGCGCCCCTGATCGGAGTTCCAGAGCTTTGTCGTCACGAAGAGCTCGGAGCGATCGATGCCGGATCCATTGATCGCGCCACCGACCTCGGCTTCGTTCTCGTATGCAGCGGCGGTGTCGATCGCCCGGTAGCCCACGTCGAGCGCCTTGGTAACGGCTTCGCCGGCGTCATCCTGCGCGATTTGCCATGTGCCGAATCCCAGCTGGGGAATCTCGGATCCGTCGTTGAGCTCGATCATCGGGACCTGCGGCATCTGTTTCCCTTCATTCGTTTGGTCGGCTTCCCCGTACCCGGGGAAGCGTGGTTGTAGCCTGCCGCCGATGGAAGGACGCCCTCTACGGCCACTGGGAATCGGCGAGATCCTCGACGCGTCGATCAACCTCTACTCCCGCAACTTCTGGACGTTCGCAAGGATCGCGGCGGTGATCGCGGTGCCGATGGGCGTGATCATCTTCATCCTCGACCAGATCGCATTTTCAAAGCCGGATGGATTCGCCGACGGGGTCGCATATCTGGGCGATTACTCGCAGCGTGTCGACTACAGCACCTTTACGACGATCACGATCATCGAGGGAGTCGTCGCCCTATTCGCGTTCCTCCTCGTGATCGGCGCTTCGTTCCGAGCGGTTTCCGAGCTGTACGTGGGCAGCGCCACGTCGAGCGGCGACTCAATCCGCTTCGCCGCCGGCCGCTTGCCCTCGATGGTCTGGATCGGATTCCTCTACACGCTGGGCATCGCGGCCGGCTTCTTTGCCTTCATCGCTCCGGGTATCTGGCTGATGGTTGCGTGGGCGCTGTGCATTCCAGCCCTTCTCGCCGAGAACCTCACGGGTACGAAAGCGCTCGGGCGCTCGTTCGGCCTGGTCAGGGACAACTGGTGGCGCACGTTCGGCGTCTTCGTCGTGGGCCTGATCTTCATCGGCCTGTTTCAGTTCCTGCTCGGCATCGGCGCGTCGAGCCTGACCAGCCTGACCGAGGACTCGAAGAACCTCTCGCTACTGATCATCGACGGCGCGCAGGTCCTGACACTGATCATCACGGGACCGCTTCAGGCGGCGATCATTGCCGTCATCTACTACGACCTTCGCGTGCGCAAAGAGGCCTTCGACGTGCAGCTTCTCACGCAGCAACTCGAGGAACCCGGCTCCTCCGTGTCGCCCCCTCCCGCAGGCGGGCCTTCACCTCCCGGCGAGGGGCCGCCCCCGCCGCCTTCGACCCCCTCGGGCTGGTGAGACTGCCCGCGATCAAGGCGAGGCGGACGTGAGTGTCGGCGGCGAGGTCCGTGCCGCGGGCGACGGCGACGTCGCCGGACTGATCGACGCCTACGAGTGGCTCTTCGCGCCGCCCGGGTCAACCCCCCAGGCTTGGGACGAGCGACGGGCCGCGGTTGCGTTGAAGCAGGCGATCGAATCCCACGACGCGGCTGTGCTGGTCACGACCTCCGACGACGGTGCGATCACGGGCTTCATCACTGGTTACCTGGACATCCACTCGGTCCGCTTTGGCTACCGCTGCTGGGTCGAGGACTTCGCCGTCGATCCCGTCCATCGCTCGCAGGGCATCGGAAGCCGTCTCCTCGAGGCCATGAGAGGCTGGGCGCGGGAGCGCGGTGCCACCCACCTGGAACTCGACTCGGCCGACGCGCGCCTCGATGCGCACCGCTTCTACGAGCGCGAGGGGGCGGACCCGGGCTCCCGTTCGTTTCGGTGGGACCCCGCTTGATGGGCGTCAGCGGCGACCGGTACGCTGCGCGACGAACGCCCCAAGTGGCGTGAAACCACCACGCCAATTGGGAGGCACATGCACTTCGATTTGAAACGAAAGTCTGCCCTGATCGCGGCTGCCGCGGCTCTTGCCCTGGCCGGTTGCGGCGGAGATGACGACGACAGCGGCGATAGCGGCGACAGCGGCGACGGCGAGGCGCTCTCGGAGGCCGAGTACACGACCGAGGTAGAGGAAGTCCTCACAACGTTCGGCGAAAATTCGGTCAGCTTGGGCACAGAACTTTCGAGTGCGACATCTCCTGACGAGCTTCGCGCCGGAGTTGATGACCTGCAGGCGCTGACGCAGACCGCGGTCGATGACCTCAACGACATCGCGCCCCCCGAAGCCGCGGAGGAAGGCCACGAGACCCTCACGGGGGCGCTCGAGGGCTATCTGTCCGACATCGAGACCCTCGCGGGAGCCGTCGAAAGCGATGATCCGGAGGCAGCCCAGGAGGCGGCCCTCGAGTTCCAAGAGGCCGCCACGGACGTCCAGTCCGAGCTCGCGGAAGCTGCCTCGCAACTCCAAGAGGCCGGGATCAATCCCGCCGAGTAGCTCATTGCGACCCGGGGCCGGCGGCGCCTAGAGCCCGCCGGCCCTGAGGGCCGCCTGCTGGTCCAGATGGAACTGGACCGACGTGACCAGGTCACCGTCAAGGACGATCACCAGCGCGGCGGGCTGGGTCATCTCGACGCCCCCGTGCTCGGTGACGTACGTCGTATCGACCATGAGCAGCATGGCGCTTTCACCTTCCAGCGCTCGATCGAGACGCGCTCTCACACTGCGAAAGCTGGCGGCGAAGTCGTCCCATGCCCGCGTGATGCCGTCGACCCCGTCGAATACGGCCGGGGGAGTCGGGGGCATCGGATACATCAGGCATTGAAGGCCGGGCGCCGCATACGGCCGGACGATCTCTGCGAGCGCAGCAGCCATCCTCGGCATCTCGCCAAAGTCGCTTCCGTCCGAAGCGACCCCGGCGAGCACCTCGCGCAGGACCTCCTTTGTGCTGGGCTCGGTCATGGCCAGAAGTATCCTCAATATCCCCCAATCCGAGAGAAACAGGAGCCATGGCAGTAGCTAGCGCGACGTACCAGGAGATGACCGACGACCAGCAGGCGATCGTCGAGATGGTTCGCAGCTTCGTCGATAACGAGATCCTCCCCAACGCCGAGGAGTACGACCACGAGGACAAGTTCCCCGAGCCGATCGTCGAGCAGATGAAGGAGCTCGGCCTGTTCGGGGTCACGATTCCCGAGGAGTACGGCGGCATGGGCCTCGATCTGTCGACCTACACCCTGATCGTCGAGGAGCTCTCGCGCGGATGGATCTCGATCTCGGGCGTTGTCAACACCCACTTCATCGGCTCCTACCTCCTCATGAAGTTCGGCACCGACGAGCAGAAGGAGTACTTCCTGCCAAAGATGGCGACGGGCGAGATTCGCGCAGCCTTCTCGCTCTCTGAACCCGAGGTCGGCTCTGACGTCCAGGGCATCAAGGCTTCGGCCAAGCAGGACGGCGAATTCTGGATCCTCGACGGGCAAAAGATGTGGGTTACGAACGGCCTCGGCTCCGGCGTCGTCTTCGTGCTCATGAAGAACGACTCGAAAGCCGATCCGCCCTACAAGGGCATGACCTGCTTCATCACGGAGAAGGAACCCTGGGTCGAGAAGAACGAGGGAGCCTTCGAGGGTCTCGTGGTGCCACCGAAGATCAAGAAGATGGGCTACAAGGGCGTCGAGTCCACCGAGCTGGTCTACTCGGGCTATCGCTGCCCGGAGAACCGGATTCTCGGCGGCCCAGAAGGCGTCGGGCAGGGCTTCACGCAGATGATGGACGCACTGGAGGTCGGGCGTGTCAACGTCGCGGCGCGCGGTGTCGGCATCGCGCAGCGCGCGCTTGAGTTGGCTCTTCGCTACTCACAGGAGCGAAAGACGTTCGGAAAGCCGATCGCGCAGCACCAGGCGATCCAGTTCAAGCTCGCTGAGATGGCGACAAAGATCGAGGCTGCACGCTTGGTCACCCGCAAGGCGGCCCGAATGAAGGACGCAGGTGAGCGCTCCGACCTCGAGGCTGGAATGGCGAAGCTGCTGGCATCCGAGACGGGCAAGGAATGCGTCGAGGAGTGCTTCCGGATCCACGGCGGCTACGGCTATTCGAAGGAGTATGAGATCGAACGGCTCTACCGCGACGCGCCGTTGCTTCTGATCGGCGAGGGCACATCCGAGATCCAGAAGATGGTCATCGGCAAGAAGCTCCTCCAGCGCTACAAGATCTGACCCGCCACGGCAGGCCCGACCCACGCGCCGGTCAGCGCCTCTTCTTCACCTTGAAGTTCCACTTGCGGGCGGCGACCTGCGATCCGTCGGTCGCCTCGACCCGGATTTTGTGGCGGCCCTTGGCGAGACGGCCCGTCCGGTGGGTCAGCAGATCGGTCGCGCTGTTGTAGCTGAAACTCGAGGCTTCGACGCCGTCGACTTTCAAGCTCGTGATGTCACCGGGACTGAGGTCGGTAGCGGAATCCGTTACCGCCGCCTTGATGCGGGCACGTTTGCTCTTGATCTTTGAGCCCGGCGCGGGCTTGAGCGGAGTGACCTGGGGGGCCTCGTTGCCGGTGAGGGAGATCGTGAAGGAGTTCTCCCGCGCACCGCCGGCGTCGCCCACCGCGATCCAATAGGTGGTCCCAGCGACCGCGTTGAAGTTGGCGAGGCTGCCGAAACCGGATGAGCAGGAGTTGTTGTCGTCGACCACGCGAGTCAGGGAAGCGAGGTCAGAGCCGGTGTAGATGCCCAGGATGCTGTCGATCACGGCGGTGCAGACGTCGACCGTCGCCGGTCCGGACGCCGGCGCCGTCCATCGATACCAAGCGGTGTTGTCACCCAGCCAGAGGTTCGCGTCTGGCTGGCCGCTGTTGAGGTGGTCCGGCTCGCCCGCCTCGCGGCTGCCCCCGGCCGTTGTGCCACCCGCAGAGTCCGAGGAGCCTGAAAGCGTGCGCGCTCGAGCGAAGTCGTCGTTGGCAGCGCCCAGGTAGGTCGCATAGCGGAAGTCCTCGCCGTTCGTAAATCCTGAGATCGAAAAGGCGGCGCCGTTCGAGAAATAGATGGTCCCCGGGCACGTGTCGCTGCGGGTCTCGACAGCGTTTTGCGCTGTGTCCGCCGTGTGAAGCGAGTACGCGTAAGTTGTCCCCTGGTCGAGGAAAGCCGCCGACGCGGCAGGGAACGTGACCGAGTAGTCGTGGAAGAAGTTGTCGGCATTGATCGAGGCCGCGGGGATCGACGTTGTGGCGAGCGGCGGAGTAGGAGGCCCGTCGGGAATGCCGCCGGTCGTCGAGAGAACGTCAACGACGATGTCGCCGCCCGAGCCGCCGGGTGCGCGGGCGATGCGTCGGATCTCGAGATAGCGCAGCTTGCCGCTGGCGGTCGGTGTGAAGGTCTGTGCCCAGCGGAAGTTGCTGGAGATGACGGCGAAGCCACCTGCGCCCCCAGGAGCGCAAGCGACATCAGCTGTCCCGACGGGAGCGGCGGAGGCCGGCGCGACAAGCAAGAGCGCGCTGACAAGGATTCCCACAGCGCATTTCGCCATCCTTTCCCCCATGCATCGACTCTAGGCCCGCGCACGGCGCGTGTCAAGCAAAATCCGCCACCCTCGCAACCCGTCTAATCTGGTCTCGTGGCATCCGCAGCCGAGCTCATCAAGCAGTCCATCGACGGCCTCCTGGCCGAGGTGCCGCATCTGGCGAACCTCAAGATGGTGATCGGGCTTGAGCTCCGCGGTCGCGGCGACACGCAGCTCTACCGGGTCGAGCTTCCGGGGCCGAAGGTCTCGAAGGGATACGCGGACGACGAGCGGCTTCACGTCTCGATCCCGCGCTCGCATTTCAACGAGCTGGCGGCCGATGGAAAGCTCAAGCACTGGCACGAGGCCTATGACCACGGCCACATAAAGGTCGAGGGCGATCCACGCGTTCAGAAGCTGGTCGGCGGTGTCATGGCCAATGCGGAAGCGCGCACACACCTGAAGAAGGCGCGCTGAGCACAAGAGAGTTGACGCCGGAGCGCTTGGCCCGACTACGGGTTCGGTCGCAGCTTCTGGCCAGTCCTGCCCGTAACGCCTCGCCGGCCGACGTGGTCGGCGCGATCGCGGGCGCGCAGTCGCAGGATCCGAGCCCCGGGCGCCATCAGATCAGGGTGCGCTCGGCAGGCCTTGACAGCTGACGACGTGGAGACCGCGAGGCTCGAGGAGCGCTCGATCATCCGCCACTGGGTCATGCGGACGACGGTGCACCTGTTCCCGGTCGAGGATTTCGGTTGGCTAACGCCGCTGTTTTCCGAGCGGATCGTGTCCTGGTCCATGCGGCGACTGGAAGTCCTTGGGCTCACCGCGCGGGAGCGCGATAGCGCTCTCGCCGCGATCAGGAAGGCCGTCCAGCGCGAGGGGTCGATCAGCCGGTCCGATGCGATGGACGTCGCGGCGAGCACCGGCATCGAGGTCGATGTCGAGAGGCGAACGCACCTCTCGGTCATCACGGTGGTGGGGGGGACGGCATGCATCGGCCCGCAGATGGGGCGGAGCGGTGCTTTCGTGGATACCCGCGAGTGGATCGGCGAGTTTGAGACTCCGCCCCGAGAGGACTGCCTGGCTGAGCTCGCGCGCCGCTACTTCGCCGCGTTCGCGCCCGCCACGGAGCACGATTTCGCCAAGTGGTCCGGGCTCCCGCTGGGTGAGTGTCGTCTAGGCATGAGCAGGATCGGAGACGAGATCGAACAGCTTGGCTCTTCAAAGCAGGCTCTGTTCGTCAAGAGGGGCTTCGACGCGCGCGTCCCAGCTTCGCCCGTCGTGCGCCTGCTTCCGGCCTTCGATACGTACCTGATGGGCTACGCAAGTCGATCGCACGCGGTGGACGAGGCGGGGGAGAAGGTGGTCCTGCCTGGTGGCGGCATCTTGCGGCCCACCATATGTGTGGACGGCCGCTTCGTCGGCACCTGGTCTCGTAAGAGCACGAAGAAGAAGCTCACCGTGGCGCTCCAGCCGTTCGATCGTCTGGACGACAGGTGGCGGCCGGCGATCGAGGCCGAGGTGGCGGACATAGCCCGATTCGACGGATTCGCCGAGTCCGGCGTCACCGGCTCGGCATAATCCTCCGCCGCCCTCTTCAAGGAAACCCCCGAAAGAAACCAGGAGCATGAGCGAAGAAACCCATGAGCTGACCACCGACCAAGCCGAGCGCGAGGCATCCGGCGCCCACGCCTATGGCCGCTATCTCGAGGAGTTCGAGGTCGGTGCCGTCTACAAGCATTGGCCCGCGAAGACCGTGACCGAGTCGGACGATCACCTCTTCTGCCTGATCACGATGAACCACCACCCGCTTCATCTGAACGATGTCTACGCCGGGCAATCCCAGCAGGGTCAGAACGTGGTCGTCGGCCCGCTCGTCTACTCGCTGGCCCTGGGCATGTCCGTCTCGGACGTCTCGGGCAAGGCGATCGCGAACCTCGCCACCGAGGACCTGTCGCACCCCAACCCGGTTTTTCACGGTGACACGCTCTTTTGTGAGTCGGAGGTCCTGGAGGTACGCCCCTCGAAATCGAAGGGCGACCGCGGGGTCGTGAAGGTCCACACGAAGGTCTTCAAGCAGACAGGTGACCTGGTCGCCGAGTTCAAGCGCGCCGTTCTCATCCCTCGCAAAGTTCACGCGGATCAAGCGGGGGCTGAAGCCGAGGGTCCGGTCGAGTAGGCCGCGCCGGGGTAGTGGCGTGAGCGACGTGCCGGAGCTGATCGAGGCAGAGGACGACGGCGTTCTGCCCCTGATTGCCAGGCTCGGCGCCGAGCCGCCACGCTTCTTTTTGAAGTCCGGACGGGTCGGAGGCGCGGAGGGTGAGCGTGGCTCGGTCGCGATCGCGCCCGAGCATGGCGATGCGGCGCTTGCGGCCGCGACATCGCCGGGTGCGCGGTGGGAACTCGACCCGGACCTGGGGGTCGAACTGCTCGTCTCAGGCGCCGATGGAGTTCAGGAAGGCATGCTTATCCCGCGCTTCCTGTACCGGCGGGCCGACCGAATCTATGAGTACGCAGCTGCTGTTCCCGAGGCCAAGAGACGATTTGAGGCGATGCTCGGCACGTGATGCCGTAACCCGGACCGATGTTCGAGGCTGCAGGACCGCTTCCGTTGTAAAGGACGCACTCCTAAGCGCCGATTCATACCTTGATGAGCTTCGGAGTCATCAAGGAAAGCCTGTTTCGCACGGGCGCCGACGACGTGCCGCAGATGTCGCGGGTTCTCGGCGTGCTCTACCTGTCGGGTGGGCTCCTCGTGCTCCTCTCGCTGCTCCTGCCACATCCTGAGAATGCATATGTCCCGGGCCTGTTCGGGATCGTCGGCGTCGGGCTCGGATTCGGGATCGTCGGCATCGTCTGGGCCCGACACGCACGGGCCTGGATGGTCCACGCCGTTCTCGCCGCAGGCACCTTGTTCATCTGCCTTGCGGAGTACGCGGCCGGGGTAGGTGCCGGCGTCTACTCGGCGATGTTCCTTTGGGTCGTCCTCATGGCAGCGAGCTTCTTTTCGCGGCAGGCCTTGATCGCGCAGGTCATCTGGGTCGTTGTCTCTTGGGGCGTGACCCTTGCGGCCCTCGACGAAGCGACGGGGTTCTCGTCGATGACGAGGTGGATACTCGGCAGCCTTGTCCTGATTGTCGCGGCGACGGTTATGAGCGAGATAATCGCGGGGCGCAGGGCAACGGAGGAGGAGCGCGAGCGCCTCCAGCGCGAGCTCGTCCATATGGCCCACCACGATCCACTCACCGGGGTTGCCAATAGGCGCCTCTTCGAGCAGGAGTTGCCCCGCGAGCTGGCTCGGGCAGACCGGCGTGGAACGTCGCTTTGCGTGCTCGCGCTGGACCTCGACCACTTCAAGGTCTATAACGACCGGCAGGGCCATGTCGCGGGGGACCGCCTACTCAAGTCCACCGCCAGCGCCTGGTCGCATGCGCTGCGCGAGGTGGACCTCCTCGCACGCCTTGGCGGCGACGAGTTCGTCGCGATCCTTCCCGAGTGCACGCCCGTCGAGGCCAAGCGCGTCGCGGCGAGGCTCACGGCGGGCGTCCCGCTCGATCAAACGTCTTCTACCGGTATCGCCTGCTGGGACGGCCGCGAGTCTGCCGAGGCCCTCCTGGGTCGCGCCGACAAGGCGATGTACGCGGCGAAGTCAGACCCTGCGCGCGCCACGCACTGAACGCGCTCGGCCCTGAGTAGCGTCCACGGGCGTGGACGTGATCGAGATCGAAACTCCCCATGGCCCGGCACGGGCGCACGTCGATGCGCCGGATGGTGCTCGCGGCCTTCTGGTGCTCGGGCACGGTGCGGGTGGAGGGGTAGGAGCGCCGGACCTCGTCCGTGCCGAAGCTGAGGCGCGAGGCCTCGGTGCAGCGACCGCCCTCGTCGAGCAGCCGTACCGGGTTGCCGGGAAGAAGGCGCCCGCCCCTGCGAAGCAGCTTGATGCGGCGTGGATCGCGGTCGTCGCGCACCTGCGCGGTCTTGGGGTTTCCGGCGGACCGGTGGTAACGGGTGGGCGCTCCTCTGGAGCTCGTGTCGCGTGTCGGACAGCGGCGGAGTCGGGCGCCGGCGCCGTCCTTTGCCTCGCCTTCCCAGAGCACCCACCTGGAAAGCCCGAGAAGTCGCGCCAGGAAGAGCTCGACTCGGTCGAGGTGCCGGTCCTCGTCGTCCAGGGGAAGAGCGATCCATTTGGAATGCCAAAGGGCGGTCGGGGCAAGGAGATCGTCGCCGTCGCCGGGAATCACGGCCTCAAGTCCGACCTGGATTCAGTCGGTGAGGCGGTGGCCGCCTGGCTTCTGAAAATCCTGGCTGGCTGACCAGAGGTTGTCGGTTGCGCTTCGCCTGAAGGCAGGTATAG
The DNA here is from genome assembly GCA_963721645.1 of uncultured bacterium. Lineage (GTDB taxonomy): Bacteria > Actinomycetota > Thermoleophilia > Solirubrobacterales > 70-9 > JALZKA01. The sequence goes on from CAVRJK010000002.1 coordinate 532,097, forward strand.
GTTCAGCTGCGTGAGGGGAGACTCACGACTTTTCGGCGCCGCAGTGGCGCTCGTCGGGCTTGCCGTGCTTCTTGGAAGTGCGGTCGCGCCCGCAACCGCAGGGAAGCAGAAGAAGGGCCCCAAGATCGTCTACGCCGAGTTTGGCGAGAACCCCGCGAACGAGTCGGAGTACCGGTTCCGTGTCGGCGCGATTCGCTCCACCTCGGTAATGGTCAAGCTCAGGGAGAGCCCGCATGAGGGCCAGACGACCGGTCCCAAGGAAACCCTCCAGCTTTCGAAGGCGGGCGGAAGCAAGACAAGGCCCGAGGTCTGGACGGCGACCACCTCACAGGCGCGGGCTGCACCGTGTTACCGCGCGGCCTACATAGCGAAGAGTGCAAAGGGTCGCCACTCGCTCGTCTACCGGCTCTGCATTTTCGGGCACGGCGGCGGGACGAGATCGGCCCGCGTCTCGACCTGGTAGCCGGCGTCAGCCGATCAGGTCGGCGACGGCCTCGAGGGCTTCATCGAAGCCCGAGCCGGGGATGCCGCCGATGCAGGGCGAGGTAGCGCCCGCGTCCGCGTACTCGGTGACCTTGGCGCGAGCCTCGTCGCCCGTCCCGATCCCGGCCAGGGACGCGAGCAACTCGTCCGACAGGCCTGCCAGCGCGCGCGGCACGTCGCCCGCCGCCATCCCATCATCGAAGGCAGCGAGGTCGGCTCCGAACCCCGAGCGCTCGAGCATGGCGCGGTAGAAGGGAAGCGAGGCGTACGGGATCAAGTCCTTGCGGAACGCGTTGCGCGCGGCGTCCGGATCATCGGTGACGGCCGTAGGCACGGCGGCGACGATGTCGAACCCCTCCATGGTCTTGCCGGCACGCTCGCGGCCCTTCGTGACCTCGGGGATCACCGTCTCGCGAATGTAGTCCGGATTGCAGAGCCAGAGCATCACGCCTTCGGCCAGCTCGCCGGCCAGCTGGAGCATGTTGGGTGAAAGGGCTGCGATGTAGATCGGAAGCTGGGGGCGGGGTGGGTAGCCCATGAAGGCGAACTTCGTGTTGAAGAACTCACCTTCGGGTGGCGTCTCGCCGTCAAGGATCGCGCGGCAGATGCTCGCGTACTCGCGCATCTGGGTGACGGGCTTTGAGATCTTTGAGTCGAACCAGTTCTCGACGGTCACCTTGTGAGACACGCCGAGGCCCAGGACGAACCGCCCCTCCGAGATCTCGTCGATCGTCGCGGCGGTCTGCGCGCACGACGCGGGCGTGCGCGAGAAAATCGGCAGCACGCCGGTGCCGAGACGGATCCTCTCCGTGACGGTCGCGTACCTGGTCAGCACCGTCAGCGAGTCGCGACCGGCGATGTGGGTGGTGTAGACGGACTCGTATCCGAGCGACTCGGCGAGCCTCACGCGATCGAGCGCGGGGCCCAGTTCCTTGCCGGTTCCGATGAACGTGCCGATGCCCACCGGGCCATCCTACGCCGAGCAGCGAGTGGGCTTATGATCGGCTGGAAAGTGGAGGCCCGGGGGGCATCCAACGACGAACGATCGGAGGACGGAATGGGCTTCATGGACAAGATGAAGGACGCGGCCAAGCAGGCTCAGGAAGGCGCGAGCAAGATGGGCGAGGCAGCAAAGGAGGGCATGTCGCCGACCACCTTCGGCACTGCGCAGGACATCAACCGGATCGGGCACGAAGGCATCGAGACGAAGGCGATCTTGAAGTCGCTTGAGGCCCAGGGTGGCGCGAAGCTCGGCGGCGGCACCGAGTACGTGTTGCAGATCGAAGTCCATCCCGAAGGCGGCGAGCCGTATCCCGCGACGATCACCCAGCAGCTGATCGAGCAATCGGCCGATCACTACAAGCAGAACATCGGCGGCGAGATCAAGGTGAAGGTCGACCCGTCGGATCCGTCGAAGATGGTTCTTTGGGGCTAGTGTCTGACGCGTCGCCGAGCGGCGGCGCGAGAAGTAGGTGCATCTAAGAGGTTGGACGCTCACTTCGAGATAACGACCGCGCTGGCGGCCCCGGCCGAGGAGGTCTGGGCAGGCGCGGTCGATCCCGGCGGGATCAACCGAGAGCTCGGACCATGGGTGTCGATGACGATGCCGAAGAGCTTTCGGCCCGGCATGACCATCGACGATGTCGAGCTGGCTGTGCCGGTCGGCAGGAGCTGGATCAAGTTCGCCCGGATCCCGGTGGACTACGACGACCTCTGCCTGGTCGAACGCGGGCCCGGTATGCGGTTCCTGGAGCGCTCGAAGCTGGGGAGCGCCCGGGTGTGGGAGCACGAGCGCGAGGTGCTGCCGACGGGGGAGGGGACCTGCGAGATCACAGACCGCCTCGCGGTCGAGCTGCGCTCGCCGCTACGCGCGATCGGCGGCGGACGAATGGCGCCGCGGATAATCCGTGCGCTCTTCACTCACCGCCACAAGCGGCTTGCGGAGCGTTGGGGGTCTGGTCAGCCCGCTGCGAGCCCTAGGGGCACTGTGGATTAAGGGTCCCAGGAGTGCCCTGATCCGCTCCACCTGGACGAAACAGACCCGTCCCGGGGCAGAAGTTCGCCTCGCAGATCGTTGCCTGCCACGGACGCGAAGTCGGGATCAAGGCTCGCCGAGCGCCCAGCTGTGGTCGACGTGTAGACAGGGTGTCGAGGGCTGTCCCGTTGTGCACGAGGCTGATGGACCCAGCGGTGTTGACGACAGTCAGCGGCGGACAGTTCACGCCGCCCGGCACGTCCGGGTCGGGGCTGGCGAGAGCCTGATCGCGCCAGGCGCCAACGAGCCGCCAGGGTGCAGCGGAGGGTGCCTCCCGTGTGGACCTCGACGCCGGCAAGATTCACGGTGTCGACGCTGACGTTCAGAATCTCGATCCACTCGCCGGATGCGTCGGGGACGTCATTCGGGTTGGCCATGAACTCGGTGATGACAAGGGCTCCGGCCGGCGGCCCCGTGTCCTCGTCATCGTCTTCCACGGTGCCAGTGGCCCGCTCATTGACGATCTTCGCGTTCGTAGCGCGGGTGAGCTCGACGCTGAAAGTTTCGGTCTCTTCGGCGACTTCATCGTCGAGCGTCGCGACCGAGACCGTAGTCATGGTCTTGCCCTTGCTGATCTTCACGATGCCGGAACCGGGGGTGAGGTCGTCAACACCGGCCGTGCCGGTCTCGACGATGTAATCGATCTTGATCGTCTTCTTGGCCTTCGAATCCGCCTTGACGCGAAATTCGAGAGTCTCGCTTTCGGAAGCGGTCGCATTCTTGATGGAGACTTTCGGATCCTTCGCGAAGGCGTTGGCCGATGCAAAGAAGGAGAGTGCCAGTGCCAGCGCTCCGAGCGTGGTCCCTCGTGTGATCATCATCCGCACAAGGCGAGGATATACCCGAGGGCAAGCGCTTGAGGCGGTTAGTGCGCCTCGCCCGAGGCGTGCGCCGGCGGGCGCGACTCCTCGGCGAGTGATGTGATCTCGAGCGAGCCGCGCGCCGCGGTCTCGAGCACGTCGATCGCCTCGTCCTCGGTCCGCGCGTAAAGCTCGACAAGCAGGTGGACGATGATCCGCTCCTCGTCGTGTTTGTGGAAGCGGACGTGCGTAAAGAACTCGCGGGTGCCGGCGTCGCCGAAGGACGCATAGGTGAGGCTGTCGGCGGCCTCGGCGCCCGAGCAGGACTCGACCAACTCGCCGTCGACCGTGACGGTGCACGAGGCGACATAGGGCTTGCCGGCCACCATCCGCTCCCAGCGCTCGCCGATCGAGACGACCCGACCCTCCTCGACAGTGAGGTGCGGCTGGTCGTGCATGCAGTCGAGGCACTGCACGACGGCCTCTTGTACCTCCTCGACGCGCTCAGCCGCTTCGCCGGTCTCCGGATCGACGCGCAAAATTGCGTCGTAGTGGACCTGCGCCTCCAGACGCTGAGACCAGCAGCGGTAGCAACGGAGCCATGCGTGGCGCTCCGTCTCCTGCGTCTCGTCCATCAAGGGCCGAGCTCTCCCATCACCCTCCGAGCCTAGCGGCCCGCCCGGAAATATTGCACCCTGGAACGGGCGCAACCTTCCTGGAAGGGTCGCCACGGCCAGCATCTGATTTTCAGGGCTTTAGATCGCCGGGCAACAACCCGTACATGAGCATGTCGCGACGCTCTCCCGCGATCCGCATGTAGGAGCGGAGGTGGCCCTCCTCGCGAAACCCGACCGACTCGGCGGTGGCACGCGAGGCAAGGTTTTCCACCTCGATCGTCACCTCGACCCGGGCGAGCCGGAGTTCGTCGAACGCAAAGGCGCAGAGAAGCCTCAGCGACCGAGCGCCCAAACCCCTTCCGCGCGCTTCCGCAGCCAGCACGTATCCGGCGACGGCGCGCTCGGTCGCGCGGTTGATCTCGTGGAGCCCGATGGTGCCGAGCGGCTCGCCAGAGTGTGCATCGGCGATCACCAGAGCCAAGTCCGATCCGGACGCCATCCCGGCCATCCCGCGGTGCAACCAGCCGCGTGTACCCGCTGCGTCCTGTCCCGTAGGAATCGTCGTCCAGCGGATGATCTCCGGATCCTGGACGAGGGCAGTGATGCGTTCAACGTCTGCATCCGAGCCGAGCCGAAGGTGAACGATGCCATCGGTGAGGCCCTCGATCGGCACCTCGATCGGCCGCGGGCTCAAGGGTCTACAGGATCAGGCCGTGGAGCCGGCCGGCTCGGTCGAGCCTGCGCGCTCGGCAACGAGATCGACGATCTCGGACATGATGCGGTTGATCTCGAAGTCCTTCGGCGTGTAGACGCGGGCGACACCGGCATCGGTGAGCTTCGAAACGTGGGCGGCGGGGATGATCCCGCCGACGACCACCGGAGCGTCGACGTCGCGCTCGCGAAGCATGCGGACCGTGTCAGGGATGAGCTCCATGTGGGAGCCGGAGAGGATCGAGAGCCCCACGACGTCGACGTCCTCGTCGGCCGCAGACGCAGCGATCTGCTCAGGCGTCAGGCGGATGCCCTGGTAGATGACCTCCATGCCGACGTCGCGAGCGCGCACCGCGATCTGCTCGGCGCCGTTGGAGTGACCGTCCAGGCCCGGCTTGCCGACCAGGATGCGGATGCGGTGGCCGATCTCTGAGGAGACCTCGTCGACGCGTGTACGAATCTCGGCCAAAAGCTCCTCGGAAGCGCCTGACGCCGAGCCTCCGACGCCGGTCGGGCCGCGGTACTCGCCGAACGAGTCGCGGAGCGCCTGGGCCCATTCGCCGGTTGTGACGCCCGCCTTCGCGGCGGCGATCGTGGCCGGCATGATGTTCACGGAGTCGTCCGCCGCGGCGGCGCGCAGATCATCGAGTGCCTTGTCGACGGCGTCCGAGTCACGCTCGGCCTTCCACTCTTCGAGTGCTTCCTTGCGCTCTCGCTCGACCTCAGGGTCGGGCGTGAGGATGCCGCCGTCGGCGCCAGCAGTGAGCGGCGAATCCTCGGATTCCGTGAAGCAGTTCTGGCCGATCACCTTGATCTCGTCTGCCTCGATCTTGGCGATGCGCTCGCGATGGGACTCGACCAGACGCGCCTTCATGTAAGGCACGGCCTCGACGGCGCCGCCTTGCTCCTCGACGATCGCCATCTCGGCGCGCGCGCCGTCCGTGAGCTCTGCGACGAGCCCGTCCATGACCTTCGAGCCTTCGAAGATGTCGGGGTACTCGAGGAGGTCGGTCTCGAAGGCGAGCACCTGCTGGATGCGAAGACTCCACTGCTGGTCCCAGGGGCGGGGGAGACCCATCGCCTCGTTCCAGGCCGGCAACTGGATCGCCCGGGCGCGGGCGTCGCGCCCGAGGGTCACGGCCAGCGCCTCCAAGACGATGCGCTGCACGTTGTTCTCGGGTTGAGACTCGGTGAGTCCGAGCGAGTTGACCTGGACGCCGTAGCGCATGCGCAGAAGCTTGGGGTCGGTGACCCCGTAGCGCTCCCGGCCAATCTGCTCCCAGAGCGCGGTCATCGTGCGGAGCTTCGCGTGCTCCTCTACAAAGCGCACGCCGGCGTTGACGAAGAACGAGATGCGGCCGAAGACCTTGGGGAAATCCTCTTCAGAGACCTGCCCGCGCTGCTTGACCTCGTCCAGGACGGCGATGCCGGTCGAAAGCGCGTAAGCGATCTCCTGGACCGGGGTGGCCCCGGCCTCCTGCAGGTGGTAGGAGCAGATGTTGGTCGGGTTCCAGCTTGGTATGTCATTCACCGAGAAGGCGACGGTGTCTGCGATCAGGCGCATCGAAGGCCCGGGCGGGAAGGCGTATGTGCCGCGCGAGAGGTACTCCTTGATGATGTCGTTCTGCGTCGTGCCCTTGAGGTCGGTGAGTGGCACGCCCGTTTCCTCGGCGACGGCGCAATAGAGGCCAAGGAGCCAAGCCGCGGTGGCGTTGATCGTCATCGACGTGTTCATCTCGCCGAGGGGGATCTGGTCGAAGAGCGCGTGCATATCGCCCTTATGGGCAACCGAGACACCAACTTTGCCCACTTCGCCGCGGCTCAGGACCGCGTCCGGGTCATAGCCCGTCTGAGTGGGGAGGTCGAAGGCGACGGACAGGCCGGTCTGGCCCTTCTGGAGGTTGCGGCGGTAGAGCTCGTTGGAGCGGCGGGCATCCGAATGGCCCGCGTAGGTGCGCATCACCCACGGGCGATCGGGTTCCGGCAGGCGGTGTTCGTCGGCCATACATCGGATTGTATGAGGGACTTTGTCCCGAGCGCAGCATGTGCCGGTGGTTGGGCCGGGCGTCGAGCGGGCAGTGTCTAGTCTCACGCCGATGGCCAACCTCGTCGACACCATGCATCTGGGACACGACCGCGTGATCGGCGCGTGGGAAGTCCGCCCCGGTGTGATCGTCGATCCCGGGCCCGGCTCGACGGTCGAGACGCTCCTCGAGGGTCTCGAGTCGGAGCCGAAGAAGCTGCTCCTGACCCATATCCACCTCGACCACGCCGGCGCCTCTGGCGTGCTCGCGCGACGCTTCCCCGACCTTCACGTCTATGTCCACGAGGTCGGCGCGCCCCATGTGATCGACCCGTCGCGCCTGCTCAAGAGCGCCGAGCGCCTGTATGGCGCGGATATGCAGAAGCTCTGGGGTGAGGTGGCGCCGGTACCCGAGGAGCGGGTCACGATCCTGAAGGGCGGGGAGGAGGTCGAGGGCCTCAACGCGCACTACGCGCCGGGCCATGCGCGCCACCACGTGCTCTACCACGACCCCGGAACCGGCGATGCGTACACGGGCGACGTGGCGGGAGTCAGCGTGCCGCCTTCCGACCTCGCGGCCGCGCCCACGCCACCGCCCGAGATCGAGGTGGAGGTGTGGCTCGAGTCGCTCCAGATGCTCCGCTCGCTCGAGCCAAAGCGGATTTGCATGACCCATTTCGGCTTCAAGGACGATCCCGAGGCGCAGATCGCGCGCGTCGAGGCTTGGCTGAAGGATGCGGCCGACGAGAGCTCGCATGGCGACCCGGAGCGCTTCGCCGAGTGGCTGCATGCCCGGTTCGACGCCGAGGGAGGCGAGATCGCCGAGCGTCTGCGTCAGGCGATGCCGCCGGATCAGCTCTGGCTGGGGCTTGATCGCTACTGGCGAAAACGCCGCGAGGCCGAGCAGGCCGACGCTTAGCCGTGCGTGGGCGGCGGGCGACGGCTTGCCGGACCGCACCTTTCGCGTCCCTCGCGTGTCTCCATCTCTAGGCTCCCCGAGATGAACCTTTCCAAGCTCAAACGACCGGCCCGGCTGCGCGCGACGCTCGCGCTGGCCGCGTGCGGGCTCTTCGCGTTCGTTTCGACCGCCGGAGCCGTCGTCTACGTCTACAAGAACAGTTTCGGCTCCAAGGCCGCCTATAAGGCGATCGACCAGAGCAGCGGCGGTAAGAACTGCGACCGCAAGTACTCGTCGGATTCCAAGGCGATGCGGGTCCAGATGCGCGGCCGGACGTTTTGCGAGTACTCGCCACCGATCACGGGCGACGCGGACCAGCCCGATCACGAGATCGTCGCGGAGGGCCGGATCCTCAAGGACACGCCCAAGAACGTCCGCAAGCAGGCCTACCTGGGCGTTCGCGTCAGGGTGGGTGACGGCACCTATTACGAGTTTCGCGTGACCCCGAAGGGCGGCAAGTACCGGCTCACAAGGGAGCCCGCGGGGGGTGGATCAGGCCTTCCCATCACGGGTTCGGCGAACGCAATCAAGCCGCTGGGCAAGAACAACAAGCTCCGCCTGCGGATCACGGGGGGCGACGTGACAGGCTTCGTCAACGGCAACTCCGTCGTCAGCTACAGCGACCCGAACCCGGGGCAGGTGACCGGCAGGAGGGTGTCCTTCGGGATCGGCTCGACAAAGAAGGCGAACCCGGGCCCGATCGGACGATTCTCGTCGATCAAGGTCGGCGTTCCGAATCCCTAGCCCCGGACCTGCGGGCCCCGCGTTGGCTCCTTCACAGATGGCAACCGAGACGATCGAGCGCCCTCGGACGGGCGGGCCGGGCTCAGGGCTCGGCGGCAACTGGGTCGTCATCGTCCTGAACGACAACCACAACACCTTTGACGGCGTCGCGAGCGCGCTCGCCAGGATCGTGCCCGGCATCAGCCTGGACGGCGGCTATCGCTACGCGGATCAGATTCACAATCAGGGCCAGGCTGCGGTGTGGACCGGGCCCAAGGAACTCGCGGAGCACTACTGGGAGCAGCTCTCAGACGCCGGGCTCACGTTGGCCCCCCTCGAACAGCACTAGGCCGGCACGCAGGGGTCAGGCACCTCTTAGAGAGGCATCTGACCGAGTGGGGTCAGGCGCCTCTCATGAAAGGTGCCTGACCCCGCTGCCGGCTAGCCGAGCCTCACGGGAAGCGTGAGGAGTTTGCCGCCCGCCCCAGGGGGTGAGCCCGCCAGGGCTCCTCGCGACTGCGAACGGCCGCGACGGAAGCGCCTGTGGCGCCGCGCGCTGCCACCGTTCATCTGCGCGATCCTGATCTCCAGGAGCGCCCGGAGCTCGGCTGTGCGGGTGAAGGGATCGGCGATGCCGGCACCGGTCTCGATCGACATCGCGACGAGGAGCCGGCCCTCGATCTCGATACCCAGTAGTTCCCCGCTGGGACGCACGCGCGAATCGAGCTCCGCAAGACGGTTGACCGCTGTCTCATCACCTGGGCCGAGACGGCGGATGGTGATGCCGTTTGTGTTGGTGGGTGTTTCCATTTTCTTACCTCCTGGTGATGAAACGTGCGCGGTGCGCATTTCGTGATGTGACAACTCTCCCGCCTACGACGAATAAGCGCAACATGAAGTTCTGCAGGCTGTGATAAGCTGGCCTTATGCTCGACGTGAAGAGATTAAGCATCCTCAGGGAGGTCGTTACGCATGGTTCGTTCTCCGGGGCGGCCGACGCCCTGTTCCTCTCGCAGTCGGCCGTCAGCCAGCAGATCGCAACGCTCGAGCGCGAGGTGGGCATGAAGCTGCTCGATCGCACTCGGGAGGGCACCAAGCCGACGGACGCGGGCCGCGTGCTCGTCACTCATGCCGACGCCGCGATCTGCCGGCTCGAAGAAGCGGAGCGTGAGCTCCAGGCGATCGCGGGTCTCGAAGGCGGTGAGGTGCGGATCGCCAGCTTCCCCAGCGCAAGCGCGACTTTGCTGACTCAGGCCGTCTCCGACTTCGCGAGACGTCACCCGAAGGTGCGGCTGACCGTCGGCGACGCTGAGCCCGAGGAGTCGTTGCCGCGCCTGCGCGCCGGCGACCTGGACGTGGCGGTGACCTTCGACTACCCGGGAACCGTTGCGCCGCAGGAGCGCGACATCGAGCACACCCTGCTCCTCACGGAAGCGCTCTACGTCGCGCTGCCCGAGAACCATCCACTCGCAGGCCACTCCAAGGTGAAGATGGCCGATCTAGCCGACGAGGCTTGGCTCTCGGGCACCGCGCCGAGCTCCTGTTCTGTGATCGTCCGCCAGGCGTGTCTCGATGCCGGCTTCGAACCCCGGATCGCATTCGAGTCCGATGACTACCACGTCCTTCAGGGCTTCATCGCCGAGGGTCTCGGCGTGACGCTCCTTCCCGACCTCGCGCTGCACTCCCTGCGAGCGGGTGTCGTGGTCCGCCCGACCGAGCCGCAGGCTCCGATGCGCCGCGTCTGGGCCGCGACGCGAAAGACACGCTCGGCCGCGACCGAAGTGATGCGAAAGGCGCTGGTAGACGCAGCCGAGCGCTGCGCAGAAAGCGCGGACGCCGCGCTTCAAGCGGTGGCCTAGGCGCCGGCTCCGGTCAGCGCGCTAGGCGGTGCGGTCGAGCGCCGCTTCGGCGACGAGCGAGTGCCAGGTCGGGTAGAGCGGCTTGTGGTAGTACGCGAGCGCTTCTTGGCGAAGCGCAATGAGCTCATCCGATGCCCAGTAGTTGTCGAAGTCCGACTTGTCCTCCCAGACCGATACCTGCCTGAAGTGGAGGGGGTTGTCGATGGCGCGGGTCATGTAACAAGCGCTGGCGCCATGCGCGAGAGCGCGATCCAACGCGGGCCGCCAGATCGCGAACCAGTCATCGGCGCGGAACGGGTTGATGTGCCAGTCGACATTGTTGACGTGCATCGGCGCGCATCCTATCCGGACATGTCCGACTTCGGCGCCGCCGATCTGACCGACAAGGTCAAGTAGGCGTTTTGCTCAGGCGCCGACTTCCGCCCAGATCGCGCCCGGGCCTTCTTCGTGCTGGCCTTCGTCGTTCGAGGTCGCGCCGACGCGCACGGTGATCTTGCCTGTGTGGCGGTTCTCGTGCATCATCTGATGCGCCTCGGGAACGCCCTCGAAGTCCATCGCCTCTGACAGGACGGGGCGGACCTTGCCTTCGGCCATGAGCTGGTTGGCGCGCATGCATTCGTAGGCGTTGGCGAAGTGAGAGCCCAGGATCTCCTTCTGCTTCATCCACAGGTAGCGGACGTCGAAGTCGAGCGTGTAGCCCGAAGTGGCGCCGCAGATCACGACCTTGCCGAAGGGCTTCACGGTGAAGACCGAGGTGGGGAAGGTCGCCTGCCCGACGTGCTCGAAGACGATGTCGGGGGCGTCGCCCAGGATTCCCTTGACCTTCTTGGCAAAGGCACGGCTGACGCCGAAGCGCTCCTTCTCTTCGTCGGCGGTCTCTCCGCCCTTACGCATCATGCCGCTGAACTCGTTGCGGTCGATGTAGTCGACGGCCCCGAGCGACTTGACGAGCTCGCCCTTCTCGGGTGACGAGACGACGCCGACCGCGTTGGCGCCCGCTGCCTTCGCAAGCTGGACGGCGAAGACCCCGAGTCCACCCGCGGCTCCCCAGATCAGGACGTTGTGTCCAGCCTGGATGTTGCAGCGGTTCAAGAGCATCCGGTAGGCCGTGAAATAGGTGAGGCCGTAGGCGGACGAGTCGACCCACGAGAGGTTCTTCGGCTTGGGCAGGAGCTGCTGCGCCTGGACCTTCGTGAATTGGGCGAACGATCCCCAGGTGGTCTCGTACCCCCAGATCTTCTGCGAAGGGGCGGCCATCGGGTCGAGGCCATGGACCTCGACATCCTCATAAGAAGCCTGGTTGCAGTGGATGACGACCTCGTCGCCAGGCTTCCAGTTGGTCACGCCGGGGCCGACCTTCCAGACGATTCCCGACGCGTCGGACCCGCCGATGTGGTGGCCGAATTCCGGGTGGTCTCCGTACCCGAAAACCGAGACGGGCTTGCCGAGAGAGGCCCATACGTTGTTGAAGTTGACGCCGGCGGCCATCACGCGGACGATCACCTCGAACGCTGCGGGCTCGGGGACTTCGATCTCCTCGATCTGGAATGCGTCCTTCGGCTCGCCTTCGCGCTCTTGGCGGATGACCCATGCGGCCATCGTTTCCGGCAGCGTGCCGGGCTCAACGTCGAGATTCGAGACTTGCGATACGTCAACTGCCACGGGCGTTCAACTCCTGGGTCGCGAGAATGGGCCGCGGAAGGGTATCGGCGCGCCCGAGTTGCAATCCCGCACCCGGCGTCAGAAACCCGTCCGAACCCGCGACTACCTTCGAGAATCCACCATGGAAGCCTCGGAAAGACCACAACTTGCACTCGGCGACGAGCCCGACGGGACCGTTCGCGCCCTCGGCGACAAGATCGTCATCGAGGCGCTCACCGTCGACGACAGGCGCGCCGCAGAAGTAGTCCGTGACCGTGCCCAGGCCGGCAGTCTGCCGTCCGAGACGGTCCGCAAGGCGATCGAGATCGGAGCCCGCGTCCTGGACTCCGAGGAGACCGCGGTCAACGTCGACTACGTGCGCCGCGAGCTCGAGGCAGGGCTCGGCGAGCTTGACGAAAGGCTCGAGGGAACGCTCAAGGGCAGCGCCGAGGCGATTGCCGAGCAGCTCTCGGAGGCCTTCGACGGTGACGAGTCCGTACAGACCCAGATCCGCACGATCGTGACGGAGAATCAGCGCGAGCAATTCGAGGCGGTCGCCAGGCTGCTTACGGCTGAGGACGGGTCCAATCCGCTCGTGGCAGCCCAGGAGCGTCTCGGCAAGACGATGGCGGCTGCGGAGGAGCGCAGCAGGGCTGAAGTCGAGCGCCTCAGGGAATCGCACTCCAAGGAAACGCGGGTCGTCTACGCCGAGGTTGCGAACCTTCGCAAGGAAATTGCCCGCCTGCTCGAGCGAGATGACGCCGACGAGCGCGTCGCCGAGGCCGAGGAGGCGGGGACCCGCAAGGGCATCTCATTCGAGGAGAAGGTGTTCGCCGCGATCGAGCAGATCGCCTCGATTCGCAACGACTGTGCAACGCACACCGGCGGCGAGGGCGCCGAGGGCGGCGGCAAGAAGGGCGACGTCCTGGTCGAACTGGGGGCGGCGGACGGCCCGTCCGCGGGCCGGATCGTCTTCGAGTGCAAGGACAAGCAGCTCTCAAAGCGCGCCGCGTGGGATGAGCTGAACGCAGCCATGGCTTCTCGCGCCGCGTCCTTCGGCGTTTTGGTCGTCGCCGGCGACGACCGCGTGCCGGCGGGTCGCGAGCAGCTTCGGGAGTACGAGGGGAACAAGCTCATCGTCTCGGTCGACCGCGAGGATCCGGACGACCTGCCCCTTGCTCTGGCTTACCGTCTCGCCGCGGCGCGCGTCACGATGGCCCGCGACCGGGATCTGACCGTCGATGCGGCCGAGGTGCGCTCCGTCACCGAAGAGGCTCTATCGAGCCTGCAGCAGGCGCAGGCGATCAAGTCGGCCCTGACCGGGATCAAGACGTCGTCGGACCGCGCGCGATCAGGGCTCGACGAGATGATCGCGACGCTTCAGATCAAGCTCGAGCGCATCGACTCACTGGTCGCCGAGGCGGCCGAAGAGTCAGAGCAGGACTAGGGCAGCAGCAGGTCGTTCTGGGAGGACTCGCCGGGCGGGCCGACCGAGAGCACGGCTGAGTCGATTGTGTCGCTGTCCCCGGCGAGCGCCTGATAGTCGCCCTCTTCGAGGTTGGCCTTGATCGTGCCGGTGCCTCGAGGCTCGATGGTTCCCGACGATGGGTCGTCGTCACTGGGCCCGTCGAGCACGAGCTCGGTCGCTTCTTCGGTCTGGTTGGAGATCGTGATCACGACGATTCCGGCGGCGGGGTCGCTCGGTGCGATCGACACCGACTTCGAATCGATCGCTGCTGTCAGCTCTACCGGGCTAGGGGGACGCGGCTCGTTTTCGAAGTCGTCCTCACCGCAGCCGAATAGCCCCACGACCATGGCAAAGCCGACACCCGCCAATGCGACGCGGGAGCCTCCAAGGTTCTGGGCTACCTCCCGGTTCCTCATCTCCGCGCGGAACCCTATTCGACGCGTAGGTCGCATGTCACTTCATGACCCTTCGAAGGGGAGATCGACGACCTCTGCGGTGCTCTCGCCGGCCACCAGAACCTCGGCGCCGGGCTCCGCTTCGCGCCGGAGGATGGCCAGCGCGATCGTGCCCTGAGCGGGGGAGAGGACGGCGGTTCCGATCCGTCCGAGCTCACGCTCGCCAAGGGTCACCGAATCGCCTGCCTTGGCGGCGGCCGACAGGCGGAGACCTCGCAGGTGCCGATTGGGCTTGCCCTTGTAGTGAAGGCGCGCGACTGTCTCCTGACCGATGTAGCACCCCTTCGTAAAGCTCACTGCCCGTTCATTGATCCCCGCTTCTTGCGGGATCGTCTCTTGGGTCATCTCGCGGCCGAAGCGGGGCCGGCCACTCTCGACCCGCACGATCTCGAGCGCTTCCTCGGTGACGAGAGCAACGCCGCGCGAAGCGAGGACTCCGAGCGCGCGGTCGCGATCCTGCGAAGCAACCATCAGGTCGAGACCCTGGTGGGTGCGGATGGCCCTGACGTCGATGCCCTCGAGCGCTATCTCGGCGTGCTCGTTCTCCGCGCTGAGCGGCGGGAGGCCCGTCAGCTGTGCCGCTGCCGGGCCGACCACTGAGATGAGCGCGATCTTGCCCGTGTGGTCCTCAACGGTGACATCGCGGCCGACGGCATACATCGTCAGGTGGCGAAGAACCGCGCCGAGGGTGTCCGGCTCGACCTCGATCAGCACGTCGCCGGCCGTGCGGAGCACTCGCATGTCGGCCTGCATTTTGCCCTTGCGGTCGAGGAGCGCGGAGTAGGCGCCCTGGCCCGGCTCAAGCGCCTCGACGTCGTTGGTCAGCTGCCCTTGCAGATACTCGGCTGCGTCCTGGCCGCCCACCACGACGACGCCGTACTCGCGAGGCGCGGCGCCGGCCTCTTCCCTCAGGGCCCGGTACTGACCATCCAGCTCAATCGCGACCTCGTTCACCCACCCGAGTCTATGAGCGCGCCTATTTCAATCTTTGACCTGTCAAACTTTGGTTTGTGGACGAACTAAACGAAGAGGACGAAAAGGCGCTCAAGGTCAGTCGCCGCAGGCTCCTGGCGGGCGGCCTGGCGGCGGCGCCGCTGATCGCAGGCCTCCACGAGGTCGTGCCGCATCAGGGGATCCACGAAGCGCTGGGCGGATCACAGCACCCCAATGCACTGGCAGCTGGTGGAGCCCACGGGTCGCACGCGAGCGCCGCGGCTCCAGCGACGGGCGTTACCCATGCCCACCTCAACGGACTCGGGACCGCCGGCGCAACCTTCCGCGACGGTGCAACCGTCGACCACAAGAGCAACGGGTTCAACCCCACCGACGTGGTGCGCGACTTCGACTACGGCAAGACGACGCGGCTTCCATCCGGGCGGATCCTGCGTGAGTGGCAGCTGATCGCTGCCGACAAGGAGATTGAAGTCGCACCCGGCGTCACCTTTCCGGCTTGGACCTACAACGGGCGTGTTCCCGGTCCGACGCTCCGATGCACCGAGGGCGACCTGCTGCGCATTCGCTTCGTCAACGGTTCCGCTCATCCCCACACCGTCCACTTCCACGGTCTACACCCCTCCTTGATGGACGGTGTTCCCGGCGCGGGCGCCGGAATCATCAATCCGGGTGAGTCCACCGTGTACGAGTTCGACGCAGAGCCCTTTGGGCTTCACCTCTATCACTGCCACGTCTCGCCGCTCGCCGAGCACATCGCACGCGGGATGTACGGCACGTTCATCGTCGATCCCAAGGAAGGCCGTGAGGACGCCGACGAGCTGGTGATGGTCCAAAACGGCTGGAACACGACCTTCGACGCGGAAGGGAACCAGCTCTACGCCGTCAATGCGATCCCATTCCACTACGTGAACGAGCCGATCAAGATCGCGCGAGACGAACTGGTCCGGATCTATCTGGTGAACATCCTCGAGTACGACCCGATCAACTCGTTTCACGTTCACGGGAACTTCTTCAACCACTTCCCGACGGGCACCTCGTTGACGCCAACCGAGTTCACGGACACGATCATCCAGGGCCAGGGCCAGCGAGGAATCCTGGAGATGAAGTTTCCGTATCCAGGGGAGTTCATGTTCCACGCCCACAAGACCGAGTTCGCCGATCTGGGCTGGATGGGCTTCTTCGAGGTCTCCGAGTGACCGATCGCGTTCCGCTCTGGGCGCTCGCCGGAGGTGTGATCGCTTTGATCGCGATCGTTCTCGGCACGATTGCCGTCATCGGCGACGACACCCTGCCCGACAGGGCAGGACCCCCGATCGAGGAGCTTGCGGTCGAGCGGACGACGCTCAAGCCGAACGAGATCGAGCTGACGGTTCGCAATACGGGCCCGGACCCCGTCCAGCTCGCCCAGGTGTTCGTCGCGGACGCCTACGTCAACTTCACTGGCGCCGAGGGGCCCATCAACAGGCTGGGTTCGGCGACGATCAAGATCGAGTTTCCGTGGCAGGACGGCCAGCCGTATCTGGTCTCGATGCTCACGTCCACCGGGCTCGTGATCGATCACGAGATCGCCGCGGCCGTCGAGACGCCCGACACAGACGGCGACCTTTTTGCCCTGATGGCGCTCTTGGGCCTCTACGTGGGTGTGATTCCCGTGACGCTCGGAATGCTGCTGCTACCGGCGATGAGGCGGTTCAGACCCACTTGGATGAGGGTGATCATGGCCGTGACGGTCGGCCTTTTGGCCTTCCTCGCGGTGGACGCCGGGCTCGAGGGATTCGAGATCGCCGCCGCGTCCGGTGGCGCGTTCGGGGGTACCGAGCTTGTGCTCCTGGGCGCCGGCCTCGCCTTCATGGCCCTCACGGCCGTAGACCGGTACCTGTCAAAGAAGCGCCAGGCCGACGGGGAGTCGAGCGGCGCGCGCCTTGCGCTGATGATTGCGATCGGAATCGGGCTCCACAACATGGGGGAGGGACTCGCGATCGGCTCGGCGTACGCGATCTCGGAACTCGCCCTGGGCGCAGCATTGGTTGTCGGCTTTGCCATCCACAACACGACCGAGGGCTTCGCGATCGTCGCTCCCCTTGTGCGCGACGAGAAGCGACCGACCATCGGCCGGCTCGCTCTGCTCGGCTTGATCGCGGGCGCTCCGGCCATCCTGGGAGCCGTGATCGGCGCCTCGGTCACGAATGCCGAGCTCTCGGCCTTTCTCCTGGGGATCGGAGTCGGTGCCGTGGTCCAGGTGATCGTCCAGATCGCTCCGTCGATGCGCGAAAGGGGAGGGCGAACCCTGGACGCGGTCACCGCATCCGGCATCGCCGCCGGCGCAATTGCGTTCTACCTCACGAGCCTCCTCGTGAGCGTCTGAGAAGCCCATGGCCCACTCAGGTTTCAGGCGCGATCCCCAGGCCCCGAACACGGAGGCCGTTGAGGACTACGCGAAGGCGCTCCACGCGCTTGCCCAGCGCTCCGAAGGTCCCGTTTCGACGTCCGCCCTCGCCGAGCGGCTGGGCGTATCGGCAGGCTCGGTGACGTCGATGCTCAAGCGCATGGACGAGATGGGCCTGGTCGTTCACGAGCGGTACCGCGGGGCGCTCCTCACCAAACGCGGTGAGCGCGTGGCGCTCGAGGTGATCCGCCACCACCGGTTGCTCGAGTCCTACCTCGCCGACGTGCTCGGCATGCCTTGGGACCGTGTCCACGACGAGGCGGAGGTGCTCGAGCACTACATATCGGAGGAGCTCGAGGAGAGGATCGCCAAGGCGCTCGGAGACCCCCGGCACGACCCGCACGGCGACCCGATTCCGAACGCGCAGCTCGACCTGGCCGACGACGACACCGTTCGACTCTCAGAGCTCGAGCCCGGCGCGGTCGCCGCGTTTGCCCGCGTATCCGACTCGGACCCAGAGATGCTCCGCTACCTCGACGAGCGCGGGATCCGGCCCGGCGCCGAGCTCGAGGTGGTCGGCCGCGACCCGTTCGAGGGCCCCCTGCACGTGACGGTCGGGGGCACCAGCCACATCCTCGGCGAGCGCCTCGCCGGCGCCATCCGCGTAGTCGCCGCCTGAGACCCACCACAGCCCCCGCCACCCCCCGAGGGGTCAGACCCCTCACACTTCGCTCACACACCCCGCCACACCCCGAGGGGTCAGACCCCTCGCGCATTCCAGCGGCGGCGATAGTCTCCCCGCATGGCCCTCGCCGAGCGCTTCCAGGAGATCCTCGACTCGCTTCCCGACGACTGGACCGACCTCGCGCTCGACTTCCGGCTCCCCGACGAGTCGCGCTACATCGACGCCGCGGTGATCCTCACCCAGGTGAACGCCCAGCCCTATTCCAAGGCGGATTGGCACTGGCGCATCCTCGTCGCGAACAAGTTCGGACACGCGGCGGCCGCGCAGACGGTGAAGGGGACCCTGGAGCTTTTAGACGGAGAGGGCATCGAGGGTGAGATGGTCCTCCGCGACTTCCGTGAGGGCAGAGCCGAGGTAAAGCAGATGTGGGGCCGGCCAGAATCCGTGCGGCAGCAGTTCCGCCGCAGCCGCCGGCTCTAGGGAACTTCGATCCCGTTCGCGCTCGCGAAGCGCTCCCAGTTCTCGTAGCGCGCAGGCTCGAGTGATCCGGGCTCGACACCGCCGGAAAACGCATCGGCATCCACCAGGGCATCCATTTGCTTTTCCTGGATGTCGGCATCGACCTCGCCAACCTCATCGATCAGGTCCGCCAGCGCCTCATCGGGCTCGGCGGCCGCCAGCCCGTACCCGCGCCTCAGGCCAGCCTGCACCGCGGTTACGAGGCCGGGCTCGTCATGCGCCAGTTCGCCGGTCGTCACCACCACCAGCTCCGGGAACGGCTGCGACGCGAAGTCCCCGACCCTGAATTCGCGAGTCTCGACACCAAGATCGCGAAGTGCAACTCCCTCCGCGTTCCAAAACGCTGTTGCGGCATCGATCTTTCCCGCTGAGAGAGCCGCGACCGCGTCGAAGCCGATCACGTTGCGATTGATCGAAGTGGGATCACCTCCGTCGGCCTCGACGACGGCGTCGAGAACCGCGTCGTCGGAAGGAAGGCCGGTAACGCCGACGTCAAGCCCCTCCAGGTCGCGAGGCCGCATCACCTCACCCTCGTCAGCGGCGATCACCGAGGCGAGTGGCACCTGGACAAGTGCGCCGACGGGAAGGAGATCGAACCCCCGCTCAGCAGCGACTCCCAGGTCATTGATGTCCATCACCGCGAAGTCGGTGCGACCGGCGGCGAGAAGCTTGGGCGCGTCGGTCGAGTCGCCGGGGGCGCGGATCTCGAGGGCGAGGCCCTCGTCTTCGAACCAGCCGCGCTCCTGAGCTGCGTACAGGCCGGAGTGAACGGCGTTGGGCGTGAAATCGAGCACAAGGGTCGCCTCGCGTGAGGCGCCCGGTTCCGCACCGTCCTCGCCGCAAGCCGAAAGCAGGAGGACGGCCGCCAGCAGCGCGACGACCTTTCTCATCCGGGCTCAGCGTATGGCGTGTGGATCGTCGCGGGTGTCACGCGGCCCCGACGAAAACGGGGACGCCACCCTGGTCGCGCGTGGCACCTATCGCCCCGAGGCCTCGGGCAAGCAGGTCTTCCAGCTTCATCCGAACGGCTACGAGTTTGCCGAGGGGCACGTTGCCAAGCTCGAGCTCCTGCCGGTCGACGCACCCTACGGTCGCGCCTCGAACGGCCAGGCGACCGTCTCGGTCGAAAAGCTGAAGCTTCGGCTTCCGGTGCTCGAAAAGCCCGGTAAGCGCCGCGCCGGGCTGGTCAGAAAGACGGCGAAGAAGTTCGTCCCCGAGGGCTACGAGCTTGCTCGCGGCGTCGAGCGCTGAGGGCCTTATTACCCACGGCGCCAGGCGTGGCGGCGTAGCGGGCGCCGTCATTCTCTAGACTCGCGCCCCGCACTCCGAGTGCAGGGCGCCGAGAGGTGCCCCTAAAACTTTTCCAACGCAGGAGGTTCAGGAAGCAGTGAAAGATCGAGGTCTTGCCGCATACATCTCCGAGCTCCTGGGAACCCTGTTCCTGGTCTTGATTGTCGGCTTCGTCGTTTCGCTGTACGCGCAGACCGATCCGGCTTCGGGGACCGGCTCCGATTTCGCCGTCATCGGCCTCGTTCACGCTTTCGGCCTCTTCGCGCTGATCATGGCGTTCGGCGCGGTCTCGGGCGGCCACTTCAACCCGGCCGTCACGATCTCCGCTGCGATTCAGAAGCGGATCGATCCGGTGGACGCGGTCGTCTACATGCTTGCCCAGCTGTCCGGCGCCGTGCTCGGCGCCCTTGTAGTCAAGGGCCTCATCGAGGATGAGGGCAGCCTGAGCGGCTACGGCAACGCCGAGGTCTCGGATGCGCTCGCCAACAACTTCTCCGGCTTTCTCGTAGAGGCGATCGGAGCCTTCCTCCTCGTTCTCGTCATCTGCGCCGTCGCCTTGAACCCGCGCGCTCGTCAGGAGTGGGCCCCGCTCGCGATCGGCTCGACGCTTGGCTTCCTGGTGATGCTCTTCGGCCCGCTGACCGGCGGCTCGTTCAACCCGGCACGCTGGTTCGGCCCCGCGCTGATCGGCGACGGCATCGAGGGCAGCGACCTTCTTGTCTACGTTCTCGGCCCGATCGTCGGTGCGCTGCTCGCGACCGTCGTCTACAAGTTCGTGATCTCCGGCCCGCAGTTCGCCGAGGGTCCCGAGCCGCCCACGTCTGACGCACGTGCGGTGGGCCAGGCTGTCAAGGACGCCGAGACCCGCAC
This sequence comes from uncultured bacterium, assembly GCA_963721645.1. Taxonomy (GTDB): domain Bacteria; phylum Actinomycetota; class Thermoleophilia; order Solirubrobacterales; family 70-9; genus JALZKA01. The sequence goes on from CAVRJK010000002.1 coordinate 552,574, forward strand.
GAAGAACAAGAAGTAGACGGTGGGCGAGCCGAGCGCTCGTCTGACGACTAGCCTGAGGCCGGTGCGCCGGGTCACATTTTCGCGTAACTACACGCTGTCGCTCTCGCGCACGTGTCGGTGCGTGTGCAAGTACTGCTCGTTCGCGACACGAAAGGCGCACCTTTACTCGCCCGACGAGGTCGAGTCAAAGCTCGACGAGGCAACTCGGCGAAATGCCAAAGAGCTTTTGGTCCTCACGGGCGAGAAGCCGGAGGTAAACGCCGAGGTCGCCGAGCGCCTGCGCTCCTACGGCCACGATGATTTCGTCGCGTACGTCGCGTGGGCGTGCGAGCGGGCACTCGAACGGGGGCTCTTGCCGCACACGAACCTCGGAGTCCTTGGGCGCGACGACCTGGCCAGGCTTCGCGAGGTCACCGCTTCCCAGGGCCTGATGCTCGAGTCGATCTCCGAGCGTTTGATGGAGACCGTCCACGCCGGCTCACCGACCAAACACCCTGCCTTCAGGTTGGAGACGATCGACGCAGCGGGAGAGCTTCACATCCCGTTTACGACCGGAGTCCTGGTCGGCATCGGCGAGACCGAGGAAGAGCGCGTCGCGTCGCTCGAAGCACTGGCGGCATCGCATGAGCGCCACGGCCACATCCAGGAGGTGATCCTCCAAAACTACGTTCCGCACCCTCGCTACTACGGCCAGGAGGTTGCAGACATCGCCGACGACGCTGCGAAGCGGCGCTGGTCCAGCGGGGTCGCCGAACCGGGGGAGGAGCCTCCGATGCCGGACTGGGCCTCGCCGATAACCGTCTCCGACATGAAGCGCCTCGTAGCCGAGACGCGCCGCCTCATGCCCGGCGTGGGCATCCAGATCCCGCCAAACCTCGCGGACTGGTGGGACGAGCTCGTCGAGGAAGGGGCGACGGATCTCGGAGGCCTGTCGGCAAACGGCGACCACATCTCTCCCGAGCACGCATTTCCCAGTCCCCACGAGGTCCGAAAGCGCCTCGCGCCCCAGGGCTATGCACTCACCGAGCGCCTCTGCGTCTATCCGCAGTACCTCGACGCCGAGTGGATGGACCAGGGAGTTCTGGACGTCGTAAAACTCAAGTACTGGAGCTTCATCCCGCGCCGCGGCTCGGGCCGCCGGGAGGAACGCGCGATCGATCCGGACCTTGCGCCGGCGGCGATCGAGCGCGCCCTGGCCGACGATCCCCTGACCGAGGCGGAACTGACCGCGCTCTTTGCCGAGCGCCGCCCGGAGGTGATCGAAGACATGCGCGTTGCCGCGGACACGCTCCGTGCCGAGCTCGCCGGCGACACGGCGACCTTTGTGGTCAATCGCAACATCAACTTCACCAACGTGTGTGTCGTCGGCTGCGCGTTCTGCGGATTTGGCCAGGGCAAGCGATCACCAGACGCATACGAGGTGACCGAGGACGAGTTCCAGCGCCGGATCGCCGAGGCCGTCGAGTTCGGAGCGACCGAGATCTGCATGCAGGGAGGGATTCATCCCGATTACGAGCTCGACGACTACGGCCGGTGGCTTTCCCTAGCGAGGGAAGCGGCGCCGGAGCTCCACCTGCACGCATACTCGCCGATGGAGGTCCACTACATGTGCGAGCGCTCAGGCCGCTCGCCCGACCGGGTCTTCGAGTACCTTCGCGAGCAGGGGCTGGGTTCTACGCCCGGCACTGCCGCCGAGGTACTGGACGACGGCGTTCGGGCTCGCATCTCGCCGAACAAGCTCCCGGTTGCCCGCTGGGTCGAGATCATCGAGGCCTCCCATCGCGCCGGATTACGCTCGACCTCCACCGTGATGTTCGGGCACATCGAGGAGCCGTGGGAACTCGCCCGCCACATGCGCGTGATCCGCGAGCTTCAGGAACGCACGGGTGGAATCACCGAGTTCGTCCCACTTTCGTTCATCCCCTTTCACACCATGCTCGGCAGAACGCACGGGATCGAGGAGATCTCCCGGGAGGAGAACCTGAAACACACCGCGGCCTTCCGCCTCGCGCTCGGCAGATCCGTCAAGAACCTCCAGGCGAGTTGGGTGAAGATGGGCATCGATGCTGCCACCGAGAGCTTGCGCTGGGGCGTCAACGATCTCGGCGGAACGCTGATGGAGGAATCGATCTCCCGCATGGCCGGATCGCAGCACGGCGACCGGCTCGAGCCCGATGACCTGATCGGCGCAGCTCGTGCCGCGGGTCGCACGCCCGCGCAGCGCACGACTCTCTACGAGATCATCGAGACGTACCCGGCCGAGCCGGCCGCGCTCAGCGCCTAGGCGCAAGAAGTGTGAGCAAACCGTGAGGGGTCTGACCCCTCGGGGCCGAGTCAAAGGCCGTCTCGACCGCCGCGCGGGCGAGCCCCCTGTTAGCGGAAAAGGTCGCGGCCGTGGTCCCTGAGGAGCGACTCCGCGCCGGGGCCGTCTTCAGCCGCGACGTGCCTTCCCAGGCCGCTGACCACTACGACCGGCGTCCCCGATGTCTTGTCGCGCGCCAGGTCCGCTGCCGCGGCGACCTCGTCGGCAATGGCGATCATCGTCGCCCCGAGGCGCTTTCCGTCGCGGTCGGTCGCTCCGCGCCAATCGTCGATGGTGGTGAGGCCTGCGCAGCCGATCGCGACCTCGGTCTGGCCCAATCGCCAGGGGCGCCCAAAGCTGTCGACGATCACGACCGCGGGTTGAGTTCCGCATGAAGCCCTGATCTCTGCCCTGATCCGCCGGGCTGAAGCGTCGGAGTCAACGGGCAGCAGCGCAACGCGGCCATCGCCCGGCACATTCGACGCGTCGATGCCGGCGTTTGCGCAGATCAGACCGCCGTTGGTCTCGACGATCAAAACGCCGTGATCGGCCCTCAGAACCTCGCGGCTCTCCTGGAGGATCAGCTCCACGAGGCGTGGATTCTTTCCCAGCTCGGCTGCGAGCTCTGAGGCTCGCGCCGAGGGCTCCACGGCGTCGAGCTCGCGAACTCGGCCCTCGGCCTTCGAGACGATCTTCTGCGAGATCACGACGATGTCGTCATCGGCCGGGTCGCACGCGGTAGCGATCATCAGCCCGAGCGGAGCATCGACTGAAACCTCCGGGATTCCCTCAACGGGATTGACCGTGATCAAAGCTCGGCCAGCGCGGCCGCGGTCAAAGGCGCCCGCTCCGGATGCTCGGCCAGGATTTCGCGCAGGGCCTCCAGGTCATCTGGCGTATCGAGATCAAGGGCCAGAGACGGGATGTCGAGGAGATTCGCAACAAAGCCGGCGCGGGCTGCGCGGTCAAGGTGGATCTCGCGGCTGTCAGGGCCAAAAGCGGGGCCGATCGCGTCCGCGGGACAGAGGAAGAGTCCGTTGGTGCCGGTTCCATGGCGGTCCGCTGCGACGCCGACGGTGCCCTCGGTAAAACCGGCGAGCGCAGCGTCCAGCTCCGCGGCGTCAAGCAGGGGGCAGTCGCCCGGGAGGAGTGCCGTGCACGTCGCGCCGAGTGCCTTCGCGCGAACGATTCCGAGCGTCGCCGCTTCGGAGTGCCCGTGATCGGAGTGGTCCCGCAGAACCTCCAGCGGCGTCGGGCTCCGCTTTGCCCGCTCCATCGCGACCTTCTCCGCCCGGCCTTCGCTGGTCACGAGGATCACCCGCTCGATCTCTTGTGATCGATCAAGCGCCACCAAGACGTCTGCGAGCATCGCCCGCAGCATCGCTGCGCGGCCCGGGGGTCCGATCGTCTCCACGAGGCGCGTCTTCGCTCTCGCAAAGCGCTTCACCGGGAGGATCGCGGTCGCCTTCACCGGCCTATCGGCCGCCCAGGGACTCGGCCCAGTCGAGGATCCGGTCGGCGAGGGCCACGCGACCTTTCGCGCCGTCCATCAAAGTCGGGCATACAAGGGCCTCGAGGCCCTCGGGTGGCGGATCCGGATCGCCCTCGTCGACGACGATGCCGTCGAGGAGCCCCTCGTACAAGGAGGCGACCCCGGCGGCACTCACCGGCCGTCCGATAGCTGCCATGAACTCCTCGGTAGGCCCCTTGATCGCCCGCCCGCCCACGAACGGGCTGACGGCGACGACCGGAGCAGGTGAGGCGGCAATCGCGTCCCGCATCCCGGGGACGGCCAGGATCGGCCCGATCGAGATCACGGGGTTGGAAGGGCCGATCACGATCAGGTCTGATCCGGCAAGCGCTTCGAGGACCTCGGGAGTGGGCCTGGCGTCGGGGAGGCCCTCGACTTCGACACCCTCGATTGGGGCCTTGCCCTCGTCCAGGATGAGGAACTCCTGGAGGCCGCGACGTCCGGCGGGAGTGAGTACAGCGGTGCGGACTGGCTCCTCGCACATCGGCAGCACGCGCCCCAGGACACCGAGTCCGGAAGCGATCTGCGCCTGCGCGGCGGTCAGGGTCCCACCCTCGGCCATGAAGTGGGTGCGATAAAGGCACGCCGCAAGGTCTCGGTCCGAGAGGCTGAACCAGCCCGGTGCGCCCAGTTCTGCGAGCTGTTCGTGGACCGTGAAGCCGTCATCCTGAATTCCCCAGCCACGCTCTTCGTCGATGAGGCCTGCCAGCCAGTAGGTACAGAGGTCGGGGTCAGGCGACACGTACAAGCCGTGGATCTCCGTGTCGTCGGCCGTATTGGCGACGACGGAGAGGTCGGTGTCGAGGAGCGTGTGCATGCCGGCGGCAAGCTTCGCTCCGCCGGTTCCACCGGCGAGGAGCGCGACGCTCGTAACGGCGCTCACTCCCAGTGGTCGGTGTCGGGCAGGCCCGTGATCCGGACGCCCGCGTGGACCTTGTAGCGAACGTTGATCGAGATCAAAAGGGGAGTCAGCTGCTCGACGATGCGCGCCGTTTCGAGGGGCCCGGCGTTGACGGCGCGGAGGCCGGGTATCGCTTCGACCAAGTCAGCGACCTTTGCCTTGTCGGCCTTCTTGTCTCCACAGATCAGAACGTCCTCATCGAGGATCGCCTCGCGGTCGGCCAGATCCGGAGCTCCGACCGTGTGGAAGGCGGCGACCACCGTCACGCCCTCGGGGACCATCTCTTGGGCCTGCTGGGCGGCGGAGCCCTGCCACACGCCCAGGGTGCGGGTCGCCTTGCCGGAAACCGCCGCCGCCAAGGGCACGGTGCAGTCGACGAGGAGCTGACCGGACTCGAGCGAGTCCTTGAGGTTCGTGAGGTTTTCCGATTGAGCGCGAAACGGCACCGCCAGGACGACGACGGGCCCCTGTTTGGCTGCCTCCGCGTTCGCCATACCCTCGATCACGGCATCTGGAACGGCGTCGGAGAGCTTCCTCGCCGTCTCGGCCGCGCGCTCGGCGTCGCGTGATCCGAGCACGACAGGTCGGCCTGCGAGCGCCCATCGGAGGGCGAGCCCGTAGCCGAGCGCGCCGGTGCCGCCAATGATCGGGATCGCGTCTGGCACGGCCCGCAGTCTAGTTCGGCAGGTACCTGGTACCGGGTCCAAGGCGCGGCTCGCGGCGTCGGCGAGTCCGGGTACCTGGTACCGGGGCAAATATGCTCCTGGGCGTGAGGCTCGAAGGACGCAAGGCGCTGGTGACCGGAGGCGCCAGCGGCATCGGCGCGGCGACCGTCAGAAGGCTTGCCGCCGAGGGTGCCGACGTCGTTTCGGGCGATATCAACCTCGACGGAGCAAGCGAGGTCGCGGCCGAGGTGGGCGCCACCGCCTCGCACTTGGACGTGACGGACCCGGCGTCGGCGATCGAGTTGGTCTCCGAGCACGGCCCCTTCCAAATCCTTGTGAACAACGCCGGCACCGACGAGTTCGGCTTTTTCGCCGACACGGACCCCGGTCTCTGGCATCGGGTGATCCAGATCAATCTGATCGGTGTCATGGCCTGCACACACGCGGTCCTGCCTGGAATGCAGGAAGGTGGATATGGCCGCATCGTGAACATCTCCTCAGAGGCCGGCCGGATCGGCTCCAAGGGATCGGTCGCCTACTCCTCAGCGAAGGGTGGCGTGCTCGGCTTCACCAAGTCATTCGCGCGTGAAGGTGCCCGCTTCGGCATCACCGCGAACGCGATCTGCCCCGGACCGATCGAGACTCCGCTCCTCATGCAGGCGCTCGAGTTCGGTGAGATCGGCGAGAAGATCATCGACAACATGAAGGCGGGCACGCAGCTCCGCCGCCTGGGGACACCCGACGAAATAGCTTCGGTGGTCGCGTTCCTCGCCTCTGACGACTCCTCCTATATGACCGGCGAGACGCTCGGCGTTTCCGGCGGTATGGGCATGTGCTGATGGAGATCGGCTCCGAGCGCTCGGACGAGTTCAAGGTCGAGGACCGCCTGCTGACCGACGTTGGCGGCACGATCGGCTCGAGCGTCCTGTCCACACCGGGAATGATCGCGATGATGGAACGGACCTCGGCGATGCTCGCCTTCGAGCAGCTGCCCGAGGGGTCGGCGACGGTCGGTTTCGAGGTCTGCGTCAAGCACGTGGCTGCGGCGCTCGAGGGCTCAGAATGCGTGGTCCGCTCGACGCTTCGCGAAGTAGCGGACGGGCGAAAGCTTCGCTTCTACGTTGAGGTGACCGAAGGTGAGCGCACGATCGGCGTCGGTACCCACGAGCGCCGCGTGATCCAGGTCGGCCAGCTCGGCTGACCGTGATGGACCTTCCGACAAGCGTTCGGCTGCGCGAGGTTGGCCCTCGCGACGGCTTTCAAAACGAACCGGAGACGATTGCGACAGCCGACAAGGTGCGGCTGATCGGGATGCTCGGCGCGGCGGGCTACCGGAGGATCGAGCTCACCTCGTTTGTCCGCGCGGACGTAATCCCCCAGCTGGCCGACGGCAACGACGTTCTCGACGCCTACGAAAAGTTGGACGGCGTCGCCTACTCGGTGTTGATCCCCAACGAGAAGGGCCTCGATAACGCGCTCGAGCGGCGCGATCGCTTCGACGAGGTCAACCTCTTCCTCTCGGCGTCCGAGACCCACAACCGCCAAAACGTGAACCGCTCGATCGAGGAATCGCTCGACGGTCTCGAACGTGTAATCAAGCGCGCGCTGGCCGAAGGCCTCCGCTGCGAAGGCGTGATCTCGACATCCTTCGGCTGCCCCTACGAGGGGCAGGTGCCGCCTGACCGGGTGTTCGAGATCGCGGAGCGCCTGCGAGCTGCCGGCTGCGAAGAGATCGCCTTCGGCGATACGACCGGCATGGCCAACCCGCGCCAGGTGGGTGAGTTCTTCGACGAGGCGCACGGGCGGCTGGAGGGGGCAGAGCTCACCGCTCACTTTCACAACACGCGGGGGCAGGGCCTCGCGAACGTGATCGCCGCCCTCGAGCAGGGCGTTGACTCGTTCGAGTCAGCGTTCGGAGAGCTCGGTGGCTGCCCCGTGCCACCAGGCTCGACCGGGAACATCTCCTCGGAGGACCTCGTCTCGATGCTCGAGGAGATGGGAATCGAGACGGGCGTCGACCTGGCTGGGTTGATCTCGGCCTCGAGCGAGGTACAGGGTGTATTGGGCCGGCCGCTTGGGGCACACGTCCTGCGCGCCGGGCCCGTTGACTGGCACACGAAACCAAACTAGGAGAGAGATATGCCGAAGCGCACATCTACGGCCAAATGGCAGGGCAGCATCCAGGAGGGTTCCGGGACCGTCGGTCTCAAGAGCGAAGTCGAAGGATGAAGAGCGATGCCTTCAGGCGTGCGGCGGAGGCAAAGGACTTCTCGCAGGTCGCGGAACTGTTTACCGAGGACGTCACCTTCAAGAGCCCGGTCGTCTTCAAGCCATACGAAGGACGCGAAGCCCTGGGCATGATCCTCGGCGCCGTCGTTCAGGTGTTCGAGGACTTTCGCTACGTCGATCAGGTCGAAACCGACGACACGGCGGTGCTCGTCTTCGAGGCGCGCGCGGGAGAGCGGGAGCTCCAGGGCGTGGACGTCCTTCGCTTCGGCGATGACGGCAAGATCCGTGAGCTGATCGTGATGGTTCGCCCGATGAGCGGTATGCACGCGCTCGCAGATCGCATGAAGCAGATGCTGGAGGCGGCGGGAGCGGCCTAGCCTAAGCTGGCCGCCGCGCGGTGCCAGGCACCGTGCCTGGCACCTTTCGCGCGAAACGCGCGCAAACTGAGACCAAGGAGACAAGCGAAGCAATGGAGATCAAGTCAGTCGGCGTCGTCGGTTGTGGCCTCATGGGCCACGGAATCGCGCAGGTGTGCGCTCAAAAGGGTGGCTGGGACGTCGTTGTCGTTGAGGTCTCGCAAGACCAGCTCGACAAGGGCCTCGGAAAGATCGAGAAGCAGCTCGCGCGGGCAGTCGAGAAGGGCAAGCTCGAGCAATCCGATGCCGACGCGGTGCGCGGCCGGATCAAGGGCTCGCTCGACAACTCCGACCTGGCCGACTGTGACCTGGTGATCGAGGCGATCACCGAGGACCTCGATGCGAAGATCGAGCTCTGGAAGGAGCTGGACGGAATCGTCAAGAGCGACGCGTTGTTCGCAACCAACACCTCTTCGCTGGCGGTTGCCGATCAGGCTGCGGCCACTTCACGTCCCAGTCAGTTCCTCGGGCTCCACTTCTTCAATCCTGTGCAGGTGATGCCCCTCCTCGAGGTTGTCAAGGGCGAGGGAACCGAGGAAGGCACCGCTGAATCGGGCTTTGCGTTCGGCGAGGCGCTCGGCAAGTCCACGGTGGCCGCCGGCGATAACCGCGGCTTCATCGTCAATCGCCTCCTGGTGCCGTTCATGCTGGACGGAATCAACGCCTACGAAGCGGGCGTGGGCTCAATCGAGGACATCGACCAGGCGATGATCGGCGGTGCCAGCCATCCAATGGGGCCGATCACTCTCGCCGACTTCGTCGGGCTCGACACGCTCGCATCGATCGCAAGGGTGATGCACGACTACTACGGCGAGGAACGGTTTGCCGCGCCGCCGACGCTGCAAAAGCTCGTGGACGCCGGTCACTTCGGCCGCAAGTCTGGACGCGGGTACTACGACTACTCGGGCGAGAAGCCGGTCGCGACGGACCCGGGGAGCTGACCTGATGGAAGCCGGACAAAACCCCACTCCCGCCCCCGGCGACCCCATCAGCGTCGAGGACGTCCGCCGCGCGACCTTTCCCCAGGCGATTCGTGGCTACGACCGACAGGCTGTGCACGACATGCTCGACCGGGTCGCCGACTGGATGGAGGGTCGAGGCGGCGCGGCGATCAAGAGCAGCAGCCCCCTTCGCGACGAACTCGCCAGGGTCGGCGAGAGGACAGCCGGCATCCTGACGGCTGCCGAAGAGGCCGCGCGCCTTCTCCGTGACGAGGCCGTCGAATACGCCGAGCGCCTGCGGGCGGATGCCGAGGACGAAGTGCGAAAGGCCCGCCTGAACGCCAGCCAGAAGACCGACGAGATGGTTGCCGAGGCCGAGGCGAAGGGTCAGCGGATCATTGATGACGCGATCGCGCGCCGCCGCCAACTGAATCAGGCGATCTCGAGCCTGATCGACCGCCGCGACGAGATCGCGGCGGACGCAACGCGACTCGCCGAGGAGCTTCTGATCGCCGTTGAGGAGCTTCGCGCTCCCGACGCGACTCCGGCCGAGATCGGGCAGGACGAGGACATCGCTTCCGAGGCGGAGCCTGAGTCGGCCGAGCAGGACATCGAGGAGCCGGAGCCGGAATCCGCCGAGCATGACCTCGAGGAGGCCGAGTCGGCCGAGCACGACATCGCAGAACCCGAATCCACAGAGGCACCGACTCTGTTGGTGGACCCCGATGCCGAGGATGAGGCGCCGCCTTACCGCCCGTCTAGGTAGTTCCGGCTACCTCGGCCGCGGCGCGCTCGCCTGAAGTGATCGCGCCGTCGATGTAGCCGTTCCAAACCGTCGCGGTTTCCGTGCCGGCCCAGTGGATTCGGCCGACCGGCTCGCGGAGGGCTTTGCCGAAGTCGGTCCAGCCGCTGGGCCCGAAGGCTCCCGAGTAGCAGCCACGCGACCAGCGCTCGGCGGCCCAGTTCCGCTCGACGAAGGCGGTGGGGCGGAGGGCGCGAGGCCCGAACAGACGGGCGAAGACTCTCACGACTTCGGCTTGGCGCTCGCCCTGGGTCGCCGATCCCCAGCGCCGCGCGGCGCGGCCGTCCAGGAAGCCCAAGAGAACGCCGGGGGAGCCGTCGGGCGGGGTGTTGTCGAAGATGGCGTTCACCGAGCCGCCGTCGGAGAGGCCTGAGCCCGAAAGCCCATCGGAGCGCCAGAAGGGCTCGTCGTAGATGGCCATGCACTTGATGATCGCGCCCTGCGGCATGCGCTGGGTCATCTGGTCGCGCCGCGGCGGCATCTCGGGTTCCCAGTCGATCCGAGCGGCCAGGGTGGGGGAGACGGCGACGATCACCCGCTCGGCCTCGACAGTCGTGGTGCCGGCTTCGATGCGGACGCCGGAGCCGGTGTCCTCGATTCTTCCCACCGGTGTTTCGAGCGCTACGCGCTCGCCCAACTCTGCGGCCATGCGGATCGCGACGAGCTGCGAACCGCCCACGAAGCGCGAATCCTGCGCGCCGCCGCCGGTGTCGACGAGCGCGTCGAAGCCCCCGGCGGAGTGGACGTAAAAGAGAACGTGAAGAAGCGAAACGTCTTCCGGCTCGGTGCCGAAGACGCTTCTGATGGCGAGGCGAACCAGCACCCTCGCTCCTCTTGAAGGAGCGTTGGAGCGCATCCACTCCCCGAACGTCACCGCGTCCCATCGCCTCGCGTGGCGCGCGCTCCACGGCGCGTCCAGCGGTACCTGCGCTGCCATCGAGTTCATCCGGCGGCGTACCCACTCGACCTGGACGAGTACCCCGGGGTTCAGATGGGGGATGGTGCCCTCGTAGCGGGAGGTGCGACCTCGGTACTCGATGACGTTCGCGCCTCGCACATGGGTGGGAAATGTCGCGACGCCCATCCGCGAGGCCATACCGAGCAGTGCGTGCTGGGTCGGCCCGACCCACTGGCCACCGACCTCGACGACCTTGCCGTCGCCGATGTCATGGTTGAGGACGCGGCCGCCGACCCTGTCGCGAGCTTCGAGCACCACGCAATCGATTCCTCGCGCGGTGAGGTCGAGCGCAGCGGCCAAGCCCGCGAATCCTGCGCCCACGATCGCCACCTGGGTTGATCGTGTCACCGTCGCCTCGTTCACGGCGTCAACCCTAGACTCTGCGCCGTGAGCGAGACGACCGAAGGCACGGAACTGAGTAGCGCGTTTGAGGCTGCACTCTCCGGAGGACCCGAGCGACATCACAAAAAGACGGCGGAGCAGGGGAAGCTTCCTGTTCGCGAGCGGGTGGCCCGCCTGGTGGACGCGGAGTCGTTCACCGAGGAAGGTCTGCTCGCGAACTGGGATCAGGATGGGCTCGGCGCCGACGGCGTCGTCACGGGGCTGGCTCTGATCGCGGGCCGCAAGGTGGCGCTCATGGCCAACGACCCGACCGTCAAGGCGGGTTCGTGGGGACCCAAGACGGTCGAGAAGATCTTGCGCATCCAGGAGCACGCGCTCGCGCTCGAGGTGCCGATGGTCTACCTCGTTGATTCGGCCGGCGCTCGGATCACCGAGCAGGTTCGGATGTTCCCCGGCCGCCGGGGCGCGGGCCGAATCTTCTACAACGAGGTGCGCATGTCGGGGCGGGTACCCCAGGTCTGCATCCTCTTTGGACCGTCGGCTGCGGGCGGCGCGTACATCCCCGCTTTCTGCGACGTCGTGATCATGCGAGAGGGCAACGCTTCCATGTACCTTGGCTCGCCCCGGATGGCCGAGATGGTGATCGGCGAAAAGGTGACTCTCGAGGAGATGGGCGGCGCGAAGATGCACACGGGGGTTTCCGGCTGTGGGCATTTCCTGGCGAAGACGGACGAGGACGCGATCGACCTCGCCAAGCGCTATCTCTCCTACATGCCCGAGAACTGGCGCGAGGAGCCGCCCTCGTCGCCTCCGGCGGAACCGGACTCGGAGAAAAGGCCGTCCGAGATCATTCCCGGAGACGAGAAGACCTCATTCGACATCAAGGACCTGGTCGCGGCGCTCTTCGACGCCGGCTCGTTCTGCGAGGTGCACGCGCGCTGGGCAAAGGAGCTGGTCGTGGGTTACGCGCGGCTCGACGGGCGTGCAGTGGGCATCGTCGCCAATCAGCCGCGGCAGAAGGGCGGCGTGCTTTTCGTGGACTCGGCCGACAAGGCCGCGCGTTTCATCGCCACCTGTAACGCCTTCAATATCCCGCTCCTCTTCCTCGCCGACGTGCCCGGCTTCATGATCGGCACCGACGTCGAGCGCCAGGGGATCATCCGTCACGGGGCAAAGATGATCTCGGCCGTCTCCGAGGCGACCGTTCCGAAGATCTCGGTGATCGTGCGCAAGGCCTACGGCGCTGGGCTCTACGCGATGGCCGGCCCCGCCTTCGAGCCTGATTGCACGATCGCGCTGCCCGGTGCCTCGATTGCTGTGATGGGACCGGAGGCGGCCATCAACGCCGTCTTCCTCAATCAGATCCAGGCGATCTCAGACGAAGAGGAGCGCGCGGAGTTCGTGCGGACCAAACGCGAGGAGTACTCCGCGGACATCGACATCCTCCACCTCGCTTCCGAGATGGTCGTGGACGCCGTGGTGGAACCCGACGATCTGCGAGCGGACCTGATCCGCCGCTATGCCTTTGCCGACGGTCGCGACCGCACGTTCACCGAGCGGCGCAACCCCATCACACCGGCCTAGATCGAGATGGGCAATCTCGGTGTGATCCTCGGCAGCGGTGCGGCTGGCCTGATACCTACCCACGACGAGATCGTGAGTGTCGATCGCCACGGCGATCCGTACGTCTTGCCGCACCTTGTCGACCACGCGTCGAACATGCGGGGGCTGATCGAGGCCGGGTGCGACCGGGTTCTGGGCATCGCATCCGTCGGCGGGCTCCGACCTGACCTGGGGCCGGGTACTTATGTCATGCCAGACGATTTCATCGCTCTCGACGTCGGGCCCGTGACCTCGCTGGACACCCACGAGGCTCATCGGGTTGCGCGGTTCGACGAAGCCTGGCGTCGTGAGGTGGTGGATGCGCTGCGGGCTGCGACCCATGTCGAGGACGGGGGCGTCTACTGGCAGGTCGCAGGACCGCGCATCGAGACGGGCGCCGAAGTACGACTGATCGCGCAGCACGCGCACGTCGTCGGCATGACCGTGGCCTCAGAGTGCATCGTCGCGGGGGAGTTTGGCCTGCCGTACGCAGCACTTTGCGTCGTCGACAACCTCGCAAATGGCGTTACGACCCAGGCTCTTACCGCCGAGGATGTGCGGAAGGGTCAAGAGGAGCACCGGCCCGAACTGGAAGCAGTGTTGGCTTCTTCGCTCCGAACCCTCGCCACTTAACCACGCCGGAGAAGCTGGGAGGGAAAACGGTTTCGTCCCAGCCCGCGATCTGGCGGTTGGAGGGGGAAGGGTTTCCATCCCCGCCTAGAACCCCATTCGGGGCCAACCGGCTGGGACGGAAACCCTTCCCCTCTACTCACCAGCTGTCGACGGTCCGAACCGGCGGGCGATCGCGCCAGGAGCCGCCGGTATCCGCGGCAGCAAGGGTCGAGGCGATGACTCGTCTCGTGTCTGCGGGGTCGATCACGTCGTCGATCTCGAACAGGGTCGCCGCGTTGAGGGCCTTCGCGTGATCGTGGGCGTGAGCAACCATCTGCTCGAGGCGATCGGCGCGCTCCGCCTCGTCCTCGATTGCGTCGAGTTCGCGCCGGAAGCCGAGCTTTACTGCTCCCTCGAGGCCCATCGCACCCAGCTCGGCGGTGGGCCAGCCGACGGTCAGGAGCGGCTCGTGCATCGACCCGGCGGCCATGGCCTGAGCACCAAGCCCGTAGGCCTTGCGCAGGATCACGGCGACGAAGGGCACCCGCAACGACGAGCCGACGGTGAAGAGGCGAGAGCAATGGCGAACGAGCGCGGTCTCCTCTGCTTCGGGCCCGACCATCATCCCGGGCGTGTCGATCAGGGAGACAACCGGCAGGCCGAACGCGTCGCAGAGTGTCATGAAGCGAGCCGCCTTGTCGGCGCCATCCGATGTGATCGCGCCGGCAAGGTGAATTGGATTGTTGGCGATGATGCCGACCGCGCGCCCCTCGATTCGCCCGAGCGCGGTGACCATCGGGCGGGCAAACTCCTCACGGAGGTAGGTGACCGAGCCGGTGTCAGCGATGCCGTCGATCGCGGCGTGGACGTCGTATGCCCGTCGCCGCCGCTCGGGGACGACGTCGCGGAGTGCTCTGGGATCGGGCTCTGACCACTCGGCAACCCGCCCCTGAAAGTAGGAAACGAGCCGCTTTGCGGCGGCAACGGCCTCGGCCTCGTCGGCCACGCGCACATCGACCACGCCGTTCTTGGCCTGAACGCCGATCGGCCCGATCGCATCGGGCTCGAACGTCCCCAGGCCTCCGCCTTCGATCATCGCGGGCCCGCCCATGCCTAGCGCGATGCTCTCGGTGGCGACGATGATGTCTGACGAGCCCGCCAGGACGGCGTTCCCGGCAAAGCAGCGGCCGGCGACGACTGCTATCCGGGGGACGACGCCGGAGAGGCGGCCCCATAGTGCGAACGCGCGGGTGTCGAGCGCCGAGACGACGGCGTAGTCGGTGTCGCCGGGCCGCCCGCCGCCGCCCTCGGTGAAGATCACGGTGGGAAGTCGCATGCGCTCGACGAGCTCGAAAAGACGGTCCTTCTTGCGGTGTCCGGTGGCTCCCTGTGTGCCTGCAAGGACGGTGTAGTCGTAGGAGAGGACCGCGCAGGCCGCAGCTTCGGACCCGTGGATCTCCGAGTTGACTCGGGCCGTGCCACCGATGAGGCCGTCGGCAGGCGTCCGGGCTATGAGCTCCTCGGCCGAGCGGCGCATGCGCTGTGCGGCGATCGCCAGAGCTCCGTACTCGACGAAGCTTTTCTCGTCGACGAGGTCGAGGACGTTCTCTCGTGCAGTGCGGCCACCGCGCTCGCGACGCTTAGAGACCGCTTCCGGCCGGGATTCGTCGCGGGTTGCCGCCTGCCTGCCGAGAACTTCGGCGAGATCGGAGCGCTCCACTGGGCCGTTCACTTGGCAAGCCTCGCACACGCCGATCTCGCCTAATCTTCAAAGGATGGGAGTTGCGGTCACGGATGCCAAGCTCGGAGGAGAGTCCGTCGGCCTGCGTGCCGACGGCGGCGTGATCACCGAACTGGGCCCGAACGTCGAGGCCCACCCTGACGACGATGTGATCGACGGTACCTCGATGGCGCTTGTGCCCGGCCTGGTCAACGCTCACACCCACGCCGCGATGACCCTCTTTCGTGGCTTCGCCGATGACCTGCCGCTGATGGTGTGGCTCCAAGAGCACATCTGGCCGGCCGAGGCACGTCTTGAGCCCGAGCATGTCTATTGGGGTACTCGTCTTGCCTGCGCGGAAATGATCCGGACGGGGACCGTCGCATTTTGGGATGCCTATTGGCACCCTGAGGCCGTAGCCAGGGCAGCCGAGGACTCAGGACTCCGTGCAGTGGTTGCTGCGCCGCTCATCGACGGCCCGGACGCACAAAGGGCGCGGGCCGACGCGGATGCGGCACTCGACCTCGTGGGCGACTCCGGCTCTGGCCGGGTGCGTGCCGGGTATGCGCCGCACGCGCCGTACACCGTCGGGCCCGACTCGCTCGAGTGGGTCGCCCAACGGGCGGCGGAGCGGGGGGCGACAATTCAGATCCATCTCTCCGAGACGCGCCAGGAGGTTGAGGACTGCTTGGCGGAGCACGGCGTGCGGCCCGCGTTCCATCTCGACAGCGCTGGGATCCTTGGCCCGAACACGGTCCTGGCTCACGGCGTGTGGCTTGACCAGGACGAGCTTGACCTGATCGCCGAGCGCGGTGCGACCGTGGTGACCAACCCGGTGGCGAATCTGAAGCTCGCGGTCGGCGGCCTGTTTCCCTACCTGGCCGCTCGCGAGCGTGGCGTCGAGATGGGGATCGGCACGGACGGCCCGGGCTCCAACAACTCGCTCGACCTACTGTCGGATCTGAAGACGTTTGCGCTGCTGCAAAAGAACGCGGCGTTTGACGCAGCCGCTGTTGACGCCGCGGAGACGCTTCGCCTAGGCACAGGGGACGCCTCTTCCCTTCTTCGTTCCCCGGCGCTTCGGGTGGGCGACCCTGCCGACTTCCTCCTGGTTCGGGCGGAGTCGCCCGAGTTGGCGATGGGCACGCTCGACGCGGGGCTGGTTTATGCGGCGTCGGGGGCGGTCGTCGATACCACGGTCGTCGCGGGCCGGGTGCTGATGAGCGGGGGCGTCGTCGAGGGTGCGGAAGAGGCGGTGATCAGGGCCAAGGAGTGCGCTTCCGAGATCGGGGTACGTTGAAGTATGGCCCAGCGCGGAATAGTGGGGATGCTCGCGGACCGCTTGAGCTGGCGGTATCCAAGCGCCTCGTACGACGGTGAAACCGATCGTGGGTGGATTGCGCGGATCCTTGCGGTCCTCTTCGGGTTCGGAGGAGTCCTGCTCTTCGCGACGCTCCTTTTGGAGGGCTCGCCGGACCGCGACACAAAAAGTCTCGCGATTGTCGCCGGAGTTGCGCTCGGTGTAGCCGCGTTCATCCTCCTCTCGTATGAGCGAGTGCCGCTGTGGTTCCTGCGAGCGGCGCCGGCGATCGGGACGATCCTTGTTGCGCTCACGATCTACTACGCAGGCCCTGACGCTTCGGCGGCGTATGCGATGTACATGGCGTGGGTCGTGGTCGCGGCCTCGTTGTTCATGGACACGCGCCTGATCTTTGCCCATGGCACCGTCTCCGTTTTGGCGTACGCGTTCGCCCTGTCAATGCTCGAGGGCTCAGACCTACTGGACCCGTTGCAGATCACGATGACCGCGGGCACGGTTCTGGTCGTCGCGATCGTCATGCGCGGGATCGCTGGCCAGATGCGGGAGGTCTTGAAGCAGCTGGAGTCCGCGGCTCGCACGGACCCCCTGACCGGATTGCTCAACCGGCGCGCCCTCGAGGATGCTTTCGACACCGAACTGTCGCGGGCAGGGCGGGGGGAGTTCGGCTTGGGCATCGTGATGCTGGATCTCGACGGCTTCAAGCGGTTCAACGATGCATATGGCCACCAGGCGGGCGATGGGGCGCTTCAGCGGCTGAGCCTGGTGCTGCTGGATGCAACCCGCGCCGTCGATCACGTGGGGAGGATCGGTGGCGAGGAGTTCGCAATCCTGGCGCCAGACTCCGAAACCGCCGGCACGCTCGCCCTGGCCGAGCGCCTCCGTCGCGGCATCGAGGTCGAGTTCTCTCGGATGGGAGGGCTGACTGCGAGCTGTGGCGTTGCCAGCTATCCCGACAACGGATCGGATCGCCACTCACTCATCGGAGCGGCCGACCGCGCCCTTTATCGAGGCGAAGGCTCAGGGACGAAACCGAGCTGTGGCGTCCGCAGAGCCCGCGGCGCCGCGCTCGGGCACCGTCACGAGCTAGCCGGAGCCGGCCAGCTCGACGAACGGGTCGAGCGCCTCCGGGTTGGCGAGAGAATCGCGGCTCGCTGCCTCCTCGGGCGGGGTGCCCATCAAGATCCGCTTCACGGGGACCTCGAGCACCTTCCCGGACAGCGTCCGCGGGACTTCGGAAACCTCGTGGACCTCGTTCGGCACGTGGCGGGGCGAGCAGTCCTCTCGAATCCTTGCGGCGATGCGGCGGATCAGGTCATCGTCCAGCGCCTCGCCTTCACGCAGGACGACGAAGAGCGGCATCCAACCCTCGGTACCGGGCTTCGGGACGTCCACGACGAGAGCGTCGGTGATCTCGTCGAGCGAGAGGACGGCGCGGTAGATCTCTGACGTACCCATGCGGATGCCGCCGCGGTTGATCGTGGAGTCGGAGCGCCCATAGATGATCGCCGTACCGCGGTCGGTGATCTCGATCCAGTCGCCGTGGCGCCAGATGCCGGGGTACATCTCAAAGTAGGAGGAGCGATAGCGCTCGCCGTCGGGATCGGACCAAAAGAAGACCGGCATCGAGGGCATGGGTTTGGTGATCACCAGTTCGCCGACCTCCCCAGTCAACTGGTTTGAGGCCTCGTCCCAGGCCTCCACGGCGCAACCGAGCGCTCGTGCCTGGAGCTCGCCGCGATAGACGGGAAGGATCGGGACGCCGCCGACGAACGCGGTGCACACGTCGGTGCCGCCCGAGGTGGAAAAGAGCCAGGTATCGCTCCCTACGTGCTCGTAGACCCACTCGAATCCCTCGGGGGCGAGAGGTGAGCCGGTCGAGCCGACGGCTTTGAGAGCCGAGAGGTCGCGGCCGGCCGACGGCTCGACACCCGCCTTCATGCACGACGCGAGGAAGCTGGCTGAGGTGCCGAAGGTGGTGGTGCCCGTTTCCTCGGCGAGCTCCCAGAGGCTGTCCAGGCTGGGGTGTCC
Source organism: uncultured bacterium (assembly GCA_963721645.1). Lineage (GTDB taxonomy): Bacteria > Actinomycetota > Thermoleophilia > Solirubrobacterales > 70-9 > JALZKA01. The sequence goes on from CAVRJK010000002.1 coordinate 570,944, forward strand.
AGGATTGCCGTCGTAAAGCACGATCGACGCATCGGTGAGGAGCATCGAGACGAGGAAGTTCCACATCATCCACCCGGTCGTCGTAAACCAGAAGATGCGGTCGCCCTCCTGCGCGTCGACGTGAAGATGCATCTTCTTCAAGTGCTCGAGGAGGATGCCGCCGTGGCCCTGGACGATCGCCTTGGGAAGCCCGGTGGTGCCCGACGAGTAGAGGACCCAAAGGGGGTGATCAAAGGGCACCCGGTCGAATTCGAGCGCCGCGCCGCCGCCCCGATCCTCGACCTCCGACCAGTCGACGCCGTAAGTCAGGGCGGAGGGATCGGCGCTCGGATCGAGATAGCGGACGAGGACGGTGTGCTCGAGCGAGGGCATCTCGGCTTCGAGCCCGCGAACGACGTCCATGCGGTCAAAGTCCTTGCCTCCGTAGGTGTAGCCGTCCACCGCGAGGAGGACCTTCGGCTCGATCTGGGCAAAGCGGTCGATAACCGAGCGGGCACCGAAGTCGGGCGAGCACGACGACCAGATGGCTCCGATAGACGCCGAGGCGAGAAAGCCGATGATCGCGGCGGGCGAGTTGGGGAGATAGGCGGCGATGCGGTCGCCACGCTCGACCCCGAGGGTTCGAAGGCCCGCGGCGAACGCGCCGACCCGGCCCTCGAGCTCGCCCCAGGTGATCTGGCAGAGCTCGCCACCCTCGGCCTTGTGCTGGATCGCCAGCGCGGCCGGGTCCTTGCCACGGAAGATGTGCTCGGCGTAGTTGAGGCGCGTTCCTGGGAACCATTTCGCGCCGGGCATCCCCTGGCTCCCCAGAACGGTCCCGGCGTCGCCGTCGGAGTCGACGTCGAAGTACTGCCAGATCGAGCGCCAGAAGGCGTCGATGTCGGTGACGGACCATTCCCAAAGGCGGTGGTAGTCGCCGTCGAACCCGAGGCCGTGCTCGGATTCGAGCCAGCGCATGTAGGCAGTCATGTTCGAGTTCTCGACCGTCTCGGCCGAGGGTTCCCAGAGCTTCTCGCTCATGCGCGCCGCCGGCGGCGCGTGCGCTTGGGTCTCTCTGCAGCGGGTTCCGGTTGCCGCTCGCGAACGCGGGCCAGGTCTTTGTCGAGGGCACGTATGAGGTCCAGGGTGAAGCCTTCGGCGCGGTCGAGCGCCTTGGGGTCGATCGCGCCTGGGAGGTCTTGAGGTGTGTGGTGGTTGGCGGGGGTGATGGCGCCCGGTTCGCGGCAGGTGATCGCACTGGCGCGAAGGCCTGCGACGCGGGCGGCCAGGGCGTCGGTTGCGAAGCCGTGGCGAAGAGGGGCGGCGCGGTAGCGGTTGGTGCCTTCGCGGTCGGCCTCGGCGATGGCGTCGCAGAGCTGTGAGGTACGAGCGTCCATGTCGAACGAGATGGTCAGTCCCTCCGAGACGACCCAACGCACGTCGCCCTTGCCGACCGAGTCGATCGCCAGGACGATCGTCTTGAAGGGGTCGAGTTCGTCCTTGTGGGAGCGCGTGAAGGAGCGCATGCCCTCCATTCCACACTCCTCGCCTCCTGTGAGGACCACCCAGACATCGAGGTTGCGAGTCGGGTCTTCCTCGAGCCGCTTGGCGACCGAGAGGGCAACCGCTACGCCGGATGCGTTGTCGTTGGCTCCGGGGACGACCTCGGAGAGGCGCCAGTCCACGAGCAGGAATGAGCTGACGAGCAGGATGATGGTGGGGACGATCTGGAGGATCGCGAGGCCGTCGGAGTCGACGCCCGCCATGCGTGCGCCCAGCATCGGGAGCATGATCGCCGCGGACCAGAAGAGTAGGCGGGTGTGGGGGAAGGGCAGAAAGCCGGAGGCTCGCCTGGCCAAGCCCGTGGCGCCCTTGCCAAAAATCAGGCCTGAGCGGGCGGCGTCGAGATGCGCGGCGATGATCAGCTTGTGGGAGGCGTCCGGGTTCTCGCCGCGCGAGACGACGTTTTGAGAGGCGCGGCGAAAGAAGATGAGGCGCAGGAAGTGGCGCCCCGTGTTGAGGTCGAAGTAAAAAGACGTGGTTGCAAAGAGAAGGATCGCGAAACCGACGATTGGTGCCTCGATCGAGACGACGCTGGCGGCGAAGGCGAGGAACGCGTGGAGCGCCCAAACCAAGGGCGCCTGGGGGTGGACGTAGATCGGCTCGATCTCGGCACGCCGGCCCGCATCGCGTAGGCGGGTCGCCATCGCGTTTGCGGCACGGCGCTCAGCGTCGGTGCCCGCGAGGCGGTGTTCGAACGAGCAGAGCTCGTCGATAGTCGCGAGCTTCGCGTTCGTTCGGGGCTTTGGCTCGTCGGGCGCCTCTACGCGTCCGGGACGCCTGCGTCGTTTGCGGGTGTTTGCCACGGAGCGATTATCGCTGACGTGATGCGGCGGGTGGGAATCGAACCCACAAGCCCTTTCGAGCAATGGATTTTGAATCCATCTCCTTTACCAGTTTGGACACCGCCGCAGGGTGCGCACAGTGTGACGGAATCGGCAGCTTCTAGCCTCAGATACATGTGCGGCCGCTACACGCTCGCCAACCCGAATCCGCGGCGCCTCCGCCTGCGGTTCGGCATTACCGAAGAGGCGGAGATAGACGAGGAGCCGCGGTTCAACATCGCGCCCACCGACCCCGTGCTGGCCGTGCGCGAGAGGGCGGACGAGCGCGAGATCGGGACCCTGCGGTGGGGTCTCGTTCCCGGCAAGTGGGCTACCGAGAAGAAGGGGCGCCCGCTGATCAACGCGCGGGCCGAGTCGATCCAGACGCAGCCGGCGTTTGCCGAGTCGTTCAGGGAGCGTCGCTGCCTGATCCCGGCCGACGGCTTTTACGAGTGGAGAAAGGACGAGAACGGCAAGGTGCCGATCTGGCTTCATCTACCTGGCGACGAGTTGTTCGCGTTTGCGGGTATCTGGGCGAGCTACGAGCCGAAGGACCAAGAGCCGATCGTGAGCTGCTCGATCGTCACGACGCAGCCGAGCGACGCGGTGAAGCCGATCCACGACCGGATGCCGGTGATCCTGCCGCGCGAAGCCGAGGCGGCGTGGCTCGATCCCCAGACCGGGTCCGGGGATCTCATTTCGTTGCTGACGCCGTGGCGCGAGGAACTTGAGACTCGTGAGGTCAACGACTTGGTGAACAGCGTGCGCGAAGACGGGCCGGCGCTGATCGAGCCACGAACCGCCGCGACGCTCTTCTAAGGGAGGTTCAGGCGGGGCTGGGGGAGGGCGTCTGGCCCTCGCCGTAACCGTCGTCGTCTTCGCCCGCGAGTGGGCGCCCGCCGACGGGTCGCTCTTCCTCGACGTGCCACTCCTGGCCGAAGGCGATGAGCGATACGACGATGAGCAGGATCTGAACGGGGATCAGTACCAGCACGAGGAGGCCGATCAGGTCTTCGGGAAGGAGGGGAGAGTCGAGCCCCTCCTTCGAGCGGGCGAACCAGCCCGGCGCCGCGACCGCGGCAAAGATGGTCATGATCACGGCGAGCGAAGCGCCGACCGGGAGCAGTCCGCGGTTCCAATTCGCGATGAGGATTGCGAAGAAGACGTAGAGGCCGGCCCAGACGAGCGACATGACCGCGATCATCGGACTTTGCATCCGCTCCCACCCGCCGATCACGATCACGGCGATGAGGCCGGCGGAGACGAGCAGCACGAAAGCGACGATCGCTTTCGTCGTCTTCGACTGCGCCTTTTCACGATTCGGGCGCCAGAGTTCGTAGCCGTCTCGAACGGTTGTAGCTTCCATCCCTGCCACAAGCATAAACGCGCGGGCGGCAGAGAGGCGCCGTCACCCTAAAATGGGGTCTCCCGCGGGCGTGTCGGAATTGGTAGACGAGCGAGGTTTAGGTCCTCGTGTTCGAGAGAGCGTGGGGGTTCGAGTCCCTCCGCCCGCACTTGGTTCAGCGCTTCGGTCCTATCTTCCTACGTCCAGGTTTCACGAACACATGTTCGCACTCTCGTCCGACGGAACTGAATTCATTCGCACGATCCCAAGCCCGACTCATCAAGGCCAAGCTCTAACCTGCGTCTCGCTCCAGGGGGAGTGATCTAATGGCTATGAGCGCGGTCTCCAAAACCGTGAATCCGGGTTCGAATCCCGGCTCCCCCGCTTATCCGGACGCCTCCAAACCGCAACTCGCGGCCCGCGCGTCTGTTCAACTCAGTAGATGGCACGGACGCTCGACAACCGCATCGCGGCAGCGATCGCTGCGCTGATCTCGATGGCGCTCCTGACGCTCGTCTTGCTCGGTCCCGAGACCGGCGACGCGGCCGCGGCGAAGAAGTGCCCGAAGTCGAACGCCTCACCCGGCGAAGCCAGCTCGGATCAGCTGAGCGAGGCGATCCTCTGCCTGATCGGCAAGGAGCGCAGGAAGGCAGACCTCAAGGAGCTCGACACGGCCCGCTCGCTCACGCGCGTCGCCAAGAAGCACACGAGGGTGATGATCAAAAAGGACTGCCTCGATCACCGCTGCAAGGGCGAAAAGTCGCTCGAGGACCGCATCGTGAACTCGGGATATCCGATTCCCGGGGGTCGCTACGGGTTCGGTGAGGTAACCGGCTGCTCGCTGACGCCGCAGGCGATGGTGGACGCGTGGATGGACAGCCGCGTCCACCGCAAGCGGGTTCTGGGCAAGCGGTACCGCGATGTCGGGATCGGCGCCGGCAAGGGCAAGCCCGATGTTCCGAATTGCGACGACGGCCGGCCGCGCGGCGTCTACACCGTGATCTTCGGCTGGCGTAAGCGGTAGGCCTGGACATCCGTCCAGGATTCGCGCTCTGACTTCCGGGCGCTGGCACCCGAGCCGATCGGGTGGGTATGGCATTCGGAATCAACCAACCACGTCGACTTGCCCTTTTCGCCACGTTCTTCGGAGCGTTGGCCCTACTCTTCGCCGCTGGTCCGGGCGCTCAAGACGCGACCGCCGCGGGGCCCTGCAACAAGTGGGGCAACAAGGAGTCGAACGAGATCACGAAAGGTCACGCCCGCAAGGCGGTCCTTTGCCTACTCAACAGGGAGCGCCGTTCGCGCGGCCTGTCGGATCTCGATCGCGATAAAAAGCTTCAGCGCGCCGCCCAGCGCCACAACGACACCATGCAGGGCAAGCGTTGCTTCAGCCACCAATGCCCGGGTGAGGCGTCGCTCACGGGGAGGCTTCAACAGGTCAGATGGCTGACCGGCGGACTCGACGCGTGGACCTATGGAGAGAACATCGCCTGGGGCTCGGGCCACCTGGCCACGCCAAGGAACATCGTCAAGCAGTGGATGAACAGCTCGGGTCATCGCGCCAACATTCTGAGTAACCGCTACGACGAGGTCGGCATCGGCTACGGCAAGGGCACGATTTCCTCAAGAGAGCGCCAACGGCGCGGTCGTCACGACGGATTTCGGCTGGAAGACCGGCTGAGGGCGATTCAGGCGGGCGCCAACCGCCGCCGATCCGATTAGGGTCTGGAGTCGAACCTGGCTCAGAGTCGCCATGTTCGCTCGCGCATGGACGCCACCGGTGACATTTCGCTGTACGACACTGTGCGCAAAGCGCAGGCTGGTCTCGTTCCGCACGTCATGCACAAGCCGTCCATCGTCCGCATGTCGAAGCGCCTCGAGCGAGAGATCGCCGGCAAGGCTCAGCCGACCGGCGTTCTGTTTGGGTGCTTTCAGCGGGACCGCTATTTCCGCCAGAGCCTGCCGGTGTGGCACTGGCTTTCAGAGACAGCCGAGACGACGATCGTCTTTACCGTCGAGGCAGGCATCGAGCCCGCTCGCAACATCGTGCAGATCGCGACAGGTGAAGAACTTCCGATTGCGAGAGAGTGGGCTGTGATCTACTCGTACCCGGGGGGTGGGGAGGGCCTCGTAGCCCGCGAGATCGGCTCGTCAGTTACAGAGGAAGAGCGCCGGTTCGAAACGATCCGAATGACCGATCCACGCGTGGTCCTGACTGCCGCGCATGCCGCGCGCGACCTCGCTCTCGACCGCTCGCCGGATCTCGCCGAACACCTGCCCGAGTGGTTCCGGCCTGTGCAAACCGCCGCCGCGTAGACCCGGAGGCGAGGCTATATTCCGGTTGTCCAGCGGGTGAGGTGTTACTGGTTGCATGCGACCCTTCCAAGGTTGAGGCAACGGGTTCGAGTCCTCGTCACCCGCTCTCACTTTCCAGGCCCAGACCGGCGCTAGACTCGCCCGGGTCACGGGGCGTGGCGCAGTCTGGTAGCGCACTCGGCTGGGGGCCGAGCGGTCGCTGGTTCAAATCCAGTCGCCCCGATTTCCGTTCGGAGTCACGAAGAACCGCGAAACACCGCTTCTGGGCTTGAGTTCTCGGCTCTCTGAGCTACGAACAACTGCGAAAGGCGCTAAGCACGGATGCTCTCGCAACGCCGTGACTGGCCAGCGGGCGCTAGCAGTAGCGCGTCGTACCGAGTAGCAGCGCCACTGTATTGCCGACGTGAGCGCTCTCGACGACGAGCTGAGCGAGTCGTCGGCGCCCGGCGAGCGCTAAGCGAAAAACGCCGAGACGTCGATAGGAAACTTAATGCCGAGCACAACCATCAGCCGCTGGCTTCGGACTGGCGCACGCGACCCGGCAATGACCTCGCGCGTGCTCGGAGTGTTCTACCTGGCGGGCGCGTTGCTCGTTCTTGTCTCCATATTGCTCCCCCATCCGGAGGGGGCTAATGACTTCGGCCTCTTCGGGATCTCCGCGGTGGCCGCGGCGGTGGGGAGCGCAAGCCTGATCTGGGCGCGTCGTGCGCGTACGTGGAGTGTGCACGCCGTGCTTGCCGCAGGTACAGGCCTGATCAGTCTTTGCGTGTACTTCGTGGGAGTCGCCAGCGGCATCTATTGGGGAATGTTCATCTGGGTAGTGCTCGTGGCCGGAAGCTTCTTTAGTGTGAGAGCCGTCGTTGCCCACGTCGGCTGGGTCATCATCAGCTGGGGGTCTGTCCTCGCGGTGGTCGAGGAGCCGAGCGGTTTCTCGCCGATCACTCGATGGACGTTGACCAGTTTCATCCTCGCGATCGCCGCGGTGGTAATGAGCGAGATCGTGGCCGGACGCAAGTTGATTGAGGAGGAGTTGGGGAGCGCCCGAGAAGAACTTGAGGCCCTCGCGCACCAGGATCCGCTAACCGGGGTCGCCAACCGGCGACTGTTCGAGCAGGAGCTTGTACGGGAGTTCGCGCAAGCCAAGCGGCGGGACGCGTCTCTCTCGATCGTGGCGCTGGATCTCGACAGGTTCAAAGAGTTCAACGACGAGCATGGGCATCTCGCGGGCGATCGGCTCCTGAAATCTGCGGCGAATCTGTGGAGCGAGGCGCTTCGTGCAGGTGATCTACTCGCTCGACTCGGTGGTGATGAGTTCATTGCACTCTTGCCCGACTGCCCCCCGGCCGAGGCTAAGCAGGTGGCTAAGCGCCTTTGTGATGCGCTTCCTCTCGACTCTCTTGAGTGCGCATGCTCTTCAGGCGTCGCCGTCTGGAACGGCAATGAGACGGCTGAGGATCTGCTCTTGCGAGCCGACAGGGCGTTGTACGAGACCAAAAGAGCCAACCGTGCGTCACTCCCCGAGGGAGAACTGCTCTAGGGGCGAGCGGGGTTCTCGGTGCGGCTGTCTCAACAAAGGAAGAGGTGTGCGTTGGACGGGGAGCGTGACCCGTAGGTGGGGCGCAATTCGGTTGCAGAGGGGAGCAGATCTGACTCTGCGAAGGGATGTTCGCACCCTTTTGAACTAGTCGCCCCGACTCAGTGCAAACGCGCATCGGGAGCGGGCTCTCGGTTCATTGCTTCATGGGGAGGGGCTCGCCCTGCTCGCTCCCAGGTATGTGCTTCGCATGGAAAGCACCTAACTCGGCAGGATGCACAAGCAGTTTTCTTTCTGTGAGACACGACACAAATGCCTTGCCAACCCGCTCCGTGTGTGAGACGGTGCAGGCGTTCGGGACCGACTAGGGAGGAAGGTCATGAGGGAAACGTTCAGGCGAAGCTCGGCCTCAGAAGGTGTCACGACGGTGGCGTTGCTTGCTGGAACCGCGACGGCAGGCCGCCCCACGATGGAGAGAGCTGAGTGATGACGACGTCCCTTCGCATCCGGGAGTCAAACAGTTTGAGCACATTACGTAGGTGGGGGGCAGTGGGGCGGGGCCGATGGGTCTGGTTCGTCCTGCCAATAGCGGTCGCGATGACGCTGGGTGCTGCCACGGCAGGCGCGACCAAGGCCAAGTTGAAGGCACTCGACCCAATTTCCGCAGCGAACCCGTACCCGAAGGATTGTGGTCCGGACATTGAAGGATCTGGCCTTGGCGAGGGCTTCGAGGATGCCGAAACCGAGGCCACGATCGCTGTCGATCCAAATAATCCGCGGAAGCTGATCACATCCTGGATGCAGGATCTATACCTGGGTTACGTCGCCTCCCGTTCGCGTGATGGCGGCGCCTCATGGAGGGACGCCGAGGTCCCGGGGAACTCGAGCTGCTCGGGCGGCGGATTAGACATCGCGGCCGATCCTTGGCTTTCGATCGGCCCGGACGGTAGGGCGTACCTCGCGGGCTTCTCGCTCGACCTCCCCGACCCGAGTCTGCCGGTCCCCTACCGCACTCAGTTCCAGGTGAACACCTCCACGAACGGCGGTCGCTCGTGGTCGCAGCCCTCGGTCGTGGCCGGGGGGTACGTGGCAAGCCACGACCAGCCGTCGATTACAGCTGATCCCGCCAAACCCGGTACCGCTTACGTCGTCTGGCAGGAGTTCGTCCAGGCCCTCTCGCCGGTTTCCCTAGATCTCCGCTTCTCTCGCACCCTCGATGGGGGCAAGAGCTGGTCAACTCCGCGCTCAACCATCATCCCGCCTCCGCCTGGAGCTCTGCTCAGGCCCGAGCTTCTGGTTCTTCCTGACGGGGATCTACTTGTGACCGCAGTATTACTCCAGCCGGCGACGGCGGCCACCCTCTCGCCCGTCCCGCTCGGAGTCCGTCCGACCTATTCGATTCTGGCTCTGCGTTCCAGCGATGGTGGTGAGTCGTGGTTGCCCCCGGTGACCGTCGCGGAGTTCCGCGGTAGCGGCGGACCCCCGTGCTCGCCCTTCGAGGACCCCGAGACCGGCGAGCCCGTCCAAACATGTGAGCCCTTCTATGGCGCCGACGTCTCTCGCGACGGCACCGCGTACATCGCCTGGCGCCACGCCACCTCCGCTGAGACCGGGGAGATCCGGATCGCCAGATCAGGCGATGGCGGAGCAACGTGGAGCCGGACGGCGACGGTCGCCCGTTCCGGAGCGCAGATGTTTCAGCCGGCCCTTGCCCTGAGCGGCAACGGCACCGTCGGAGTGACGTATCACGACCTGCGAAACGACGTGCCCGGGGACCGCCCCTTCTCGACGGACGTCTGGTTCGCACACTCCCACGACCGCGGGCGAAGCTGGCACGAGCGGCACCTTGCGGGTCCCTACGACCTGCGGCGGGCCGGGTATCGCAAGATCCCCGTAGAGGGTCGCCACCTCGGCGACGACCCTCACGGGCTCGTCGGCCTTCCTGGCGGTTTTGCGACCGCCTTTGCGATGGCGGCGCCCAGAGCGACTGTCGGCGCGAGCGACGTGTTCTTCGCTCGCCTCCGGGTCGGGCGGAGCCAGAGATAGGCTCCGGTCGCAGATCAGGGTGCCGAGATAGATGCTTTGGACGAAAAGCTTCTAACTCCTTTCTAGGAGATACTGCGCGGGATGTCGCAGGCCTACGTGGAGATCGTGCGCCGTGGTTACCGTGCATTCAACGAGCGCAATGTCGATGCGCTCCGCGACGATGTGCACCCTGGCTTCGAGCTCGATTTCTCCGAGTCGCGCAGTCCGGATCGAGGGACATACACCGGCCTCGAGGGGATCAGGCAATTGTTCAGCCTTTACTGGGAGGCATTCGAGTCGTTCACTCTCGAGCCGGAGGAGTTCATCGAGGCGGACGACGCGGTCATAGCCCTCGTCCACGGTGCCGGCCGAGGCCGCGGCAGCGGGGTCGATGTCGAGGTTCGCGGTCCACATCTGTGGACGTTTCGTGATCGGAAAGTGATCGGCTTCACTCTCTACCAAGACCTGCCGGAGGCCCTCGAAGCCGCGGGATTGTCGGAGTAAGTGCTTTGGACGAAAAGCATCCATTGCGCTTCGCACGGAATGCATCTATGTGCGCCCCGTCGGGCAAGCAGGCGACTTAGGCGCTTTTCGTCCAAAGCACCTAAGTCCTTCTAGATCGCTCCTTGGCAGTACTCGTACGAGATCACAAACCAGCCGCGGTCAAGCTGGTCGACGTAGAGACGCACCAGCTCGGATTCTCCGTCGCTGTATGCGTAGGTCACTCTCTTTTCGTTTTCCTTGAGCACCTCGAAGTCGCCAAGGTCCACGTCACCGCCCTCCTGTCGCAGAAAGACTTCGACGGCACCGCTAGGCGTCGACTCTCCGACGGCACTTGCGTCGAGGTCGTAGACGGCGCTCCTGCGGTCTTCGCCACTGGGGCAAGTTGTCGTTGAAGCTGACGCGGGGTCGGGGTCAGAGTCCGCAGGTTCATCTCCGCCGCAGCTTGCCAAGGCAAGCGCGAGAACGACACATACGACACCTCCCCGATTACTCATTCACCCACACTACGCCCGATTGGCAGCTTCATCACCACCCCGCCATGAGTGCTTCTCGTCCAAAGCACCTAAGTTCTTTCGACGGCGCGCTTCAAGGCCCGAGCATCGATATTCGATGAAACTGTCGTGACTTCTTCTCACTCTGAGTCGGACAGGAGCTTCTTTGACGCTCTACGGGAACCTCGCGAGAGCGAACTTGTTGACAGCCTCATACGAGGGGGATTCGTCGTCGCGCTCTCTGGGGTTCTCGCGTTGCTTAACCCAGCCCTAGGAGGCGTGTTCTTCGCCGCCTCGGTCTTCGTCGGGCTGGCCATCGGTCCGCCATGGGTGCGACGCGGTGCGTTCGTCGTGCTTAGGGGCGGCTATCTCGGCTCTCGACGTTGGCCTCCTTCTGGACCGAGCCACGGATGACTCCGGCGAGATGGCTGGCGGACTCGTCATCCTCGCCATCGGGCTCTTCAACCTCTCCTTCGGTGTGATTCCTGCCCTATCGAGGCGGCTGGTGATCGTGGGCGTGGTTGACCTGATCCTCCTCGGTCTCTGCCTCGGGTTGCTGTCACAGATGACTATTGGCTGAGGGCGAGACTTATGTGCTTTCCATGCAAAGCGCCTACGGCGTCCCGCGGTTCCGCTTTGGTACCGGCTGCTACGTCCAATGTGTCCAGATCGTCCGCGGACGCGGACCCATCGGACAATCTGGACGCTCCGGGACGTATAGACATCCACGGCCTGCCGGCTGGGGGCCGAGCGGTCGCTGGTTCAAATCCAGTCGCCCCGACTTCTGACCGAAGCCACGAAGAACCGCGAAAACACCGCTTCTGGGCTTGATTCTCGGCTCTCTGAGCTACGACAGCTGTGACGCTTTCATGGAAAGCGGTAGGGAGAAGCGCGGCACTGAAGACCGACCCGAGTTGGTCGAGCCCGGGCTAGCGGAGCCTGAGCCGAAGCACTACCTCATCGTCGAGCACTTCACCGGTGGGCTCAAAGCCGTAGCGCTCGTAGAAGGGAATCGGGCTGCCGTCGCCCTGACTGGCGCTCGTACTCAGCACCTCGACCCCTGGTCGGCCAAGAAAATGCTTGACGATCAGGTCGAGCGCTGCTGTGCCAAAGCCTTTCCGCTGATGACGCTCGTCAATGAGGAGCTTCCACAGGTAATGCGGTATGTAGTCGGGGCTTCGGACCTCGTCGGCAATCATCACGAACCCCACCGGCGTGTCGTCGGAATAAACCGCCCAGCACAGGGCGCAAGCGTCGGGGTGTTCTGCGGCCTCGCGTAATGACTCGAGCGACGCCGCTGACGAAGCGCTCTTGACTCGGCGATACGCGCAGCGCCTCGGCCGCTTGACGGTTTGAGTCGTCAAGCGGACGGAGCGAAACCACGGGCCCACACTAGTCGGCGCCTCTTTGAACCAGTTGCCCCGACTTCTGAATGACCGTCGGGAGCGGTCAATCGTGGCGATCGACGGGGTGGTGACAGTCGCCCTCGCTAACCCGGGCCGCCGAGCGTGAGGCGGCGGCCGAAGCCGCCGCCCGCATCACATCAGCCGTCGGCGTTTGACGGATCCTCGCCTGCGTCCTCCTGCGGTGGACCGCCGGAGGTCGCTCCGCCTGTGTTGACCGAGTCCTCTCCGGAGTTCTCGCCCTCGTCGACAATGTTGCCTTCGGCCTGGTCTTCGCGAGGCCGCTCTTCGCCAGCCTCGTCTTCGACCCCGGAACCATGCGCGTGAAGCGACGTTTCCGGTAGGTCCTCCGATTCCACTCCTTCGTTGCCCTCTTCGTCAGGCATTTCTTCCTCCTTGGTTGCCTAGGAGTACGGCTACCCGAACGGCGGCCGCCTAACGGAGTTGCCTTCACGCAAGTAGCAGGCACGTCACATCCATTCTCCGACCCTCAGGGGCTCCATCGAGCACAGGTAATCGCTACTGCGAAGGCTCTACGCGCAGCGCATTCCCGTTGCGGTTTCCGCTTGTGTCGCGGACGGCCCCGCGCCGGATTCGAAGCGACGCGCCAGGGGAGCTGGTGATAACCGCGGTCTTGCCGTTCAACGCGATGGAGCGTGCGTTCAGCCGGACGCCGCCGATTTTTGCGCGTGCCGGGCGCCATGTGAAGTCCTCGTCCTCGAGGGCCCGCGGGTAGCTGAGGCCCAACACGGTGCGGCCGGGGCTCTGATCGATGACCTTCACCTTCAGCTTGCGTGATGCGCGAAGGCGGAAGGGCTTGGACCTGAGGCGGTAGAGATTTCCGGTCACCTTGAAGCGGTAGCGCCCGAGGCGCGCGTTCCGCGGCGCCTCCCAGAGCGCCTCGTAGACGCCGTCCTCGTCGACCTTCCATAGGACCCTGAGTCCCAGATCTGAATCCGCGGCGCGCCAGCGCCCGCCCTGCCTGCGCTGGATCTTCACGAACGCCCGGTCGAGCGGACGGTCGGTCCCGTCAGGGCCACCCTGCCAGCGAAACCGCGCATGGCGGAGCCGTCGCGTTGTTTTGGGCTGCTCGAGCGCTTCCGCGGAGTCCGCGCCCGGTGGGAAGGCGCCGGCGTTGTCGTCGACACCGTTTCGGCGGTTGTCCTCGTCCGGAGGCGGTGCCGCCTCGCCGGCGACCATCAGCTCGAGTAGCGCGATCAGGCGCTCCTCGATGAAGACGGAGGTCGTGCGACCAAAGAGAGTCGAGCCACCCTCGTAGTGCTGTCGGTCGTATTCGGCCGGGCTCGACAGGTACTGGATGAAGTCATTGGCAAGACCAGAGATCACTACCCGCTTGATCCCGGTACCGGCGACCGCCTGTTCGGCGTGGGAGCGAAGGATGCGTCCCATCCCCGAGGTCATCTCCCCCGGGACCGTCACGATCGCCCGGTCGTCGATCCGTGCCGTAGTCAGCGGGACAGACGTCGGGAAGGTGCCTCCGGTGTCTTGGACCGATTGGATCTTCACTCCCTGCGGACCGACCCCGGCAGGCAGGCGATAGCCCTCGAAAGGAACTCCCGTTTCGTCGTAGAGCGGTCCACGGTTCTCCTCTGAACCCGTCAGGAACGGAAGCCCCACAACGGCACGGTCGTCCACGGGCCCTTCCGCAGTCGGGTTCCCGCAAAAGCATTCGATCGTCCACCGGGAGTCCAGGGCGGGTGTCGAGGTGAGGCTTGTTCCCGCCTGCCTCCAGGCGCGCAGAAACGCCTTCGACTCGGCTCTTCCAACCTTGTGCGCACCCGCGGGGCCCGACTCGCTCAGCCCGGCCGTCATGTCTCCCTCATCCGAGTTGCCGTATGCGTTCACGACCTCTTGGCCTGGCGGGACATTGCCTTCGCGTCGGATGGCCGCCTCGGCTAGCCGAGCGGCGCTGGCGTGATGGTCGCCGTTGTAATAGACGAAGCTGGGCTTGACGACGGTGCCGTGGTTCGGGAAGGTGGACCAGATTCCGATCGGCACTCGACGCCCGCGGTCGATCTTGTCCACGCGCAGCACGTTTACCTGGGCATCGACCGTGTGACGGACACCCAACGGGTCCAGCTCCGCCGAGCCCTGGCCGAACTCCTCGAAGATGTCGTGCTCGGCGAGGTGTCCTTCGACGGAGCGGTTCTCGGTCACCCCGTAGAGCTTGGTCTCGCCCCAGCCGGCGGCGGCCGGAGCACGATCGGCGTCGGCTCGCCTCACCGACTTGGCGATCCGCTCCGCCAGGAAGGTGTAGAGCTGCGGGTCGGCGGGAGTACCAACCTCGAATTCGGTCGGAGTGGTCGAAGTAGGGGCGACGGTGTTGAAGGCCCCGTAGTTCGAGTAGCCCGCGGGAGCCGAGTGCGTGTGTGAGGCGGAGATGATCACGCTCTCCTCGCCGAAACCGCGATCCTCCAACCGCTCAACGATGTCAGCGACGAGGCCCGCAGGCACGAACGCGAGGTCCACCGCGACGAGCGCGAGCTTTCGATCACCTCGCTCCAAGACGAGAGTCCGGGCGTAAAGGCGTGTGAGCTGCCCCTCGGCCTTCGAGTCGGAGCGGACCCAACCCATCATGAAATAGCCCGTCGGTGGCGTGATGTCGGCACGCCCGGCGCCCGCCTTGAACGTTCCACCGGCCGCGGCTGCCCGGTCGGCCTGCGCCACGCAGAGGATCGCAAGGACTGCGATTGCACTTGTCACAAGGCTCCGTCCAGCTCTCATGGCGCCAACCTATCGCCGGGCGGGGCCGTTTTGTCGCACACGCGCGACGGGCGCTACCGGTCCTCCGCTCGTCAGCGCGCGGTCATCAGCGTCGTGACGTTGGTCCAGTTGCGCCCGATTGTCGCGGCCATCTCCTCGTCCTGCTCGACGCAATCACGAGCGAGGGCCGCAGTCGCTTCGTCCCCGGCACGATCGGCCAGCTCACCGAGGATGCGCAAGGTGGCGATCTCAAGGTGTTCAAAGACGAAAGCGTTGCGCGCGTTTGCCCCGTGGTTCTGACCGCCGATTCCACTCACTGAGACCCAAGTCTTCGCGCCAAGACCGAAACCCTTTGCCCGGGGTGACGCTGGTTTTCCGCCAAGCTCGTCGATCCGGCGAGCGAGGCGGTCCACGTGGGTTGCGGTCTCTTCTCGGTGTCCTGAGAAGACATCGTGCATCCTGCGAAGGAGCTCGGCGACGTTGGCGGGGGTGGCTTTCGCGTCCCTCTCGCTCGCCACGTTTTGCAGCATCGGGTCGAACATCGCGAGCGCGCCCGCCTTGAGCGCGTGGATTGAGCGGAGCTGCGACATCACCGCAGCCCCGACAGGCGGTGTCTCGCTCATGAAGCGGGCTCGATCGGGAGTCCGAGCTGCTTCCACTTCGGAACTCCGCCGTCGATCACGTGAATCACGTCGGTTGCTCCAAAGCGCTGGATCAGGCTCGCTCCGACCGCGGCGCGTTGGCCCGAGCCGCAGATGACCGCGACGGGGCGTGACGAGTCGAGGTCGTCGGGGACTCCGTCGATGTCATGCCAGGGCTCGAACACGGAACCTGGAATGTGGCCGGCTTCCCACTCGGTGCGTTCACGCACGTCAAGGACCTGAATGTCGTCCTCGTCGATCCTGTCCTTCAGTTCGGTAAGCGGGAGCCGTTCGATGCGCTCCACGTCCCGTTTCTCCTGGCGCCAGCTCGTCATTCCGCCACCGAGAAAGCCGGCGAAGTTGGAGATACCAACGGCGACAGCCAGCCGGGCGGCTAGGCGGCCGTCGTCGTCATCTCGTCCCACGATCACGATCTGCTGGTCGCGGTCGGCAAGCCAGGCAAGCCGTGATCCAAAGCCGGCGGAGAGCATCGGGATGGAGATCGAGCCTGGAATGTGCGCATCGTCGAACTGCTGGTCAGTCCGAGCGTCGACCACAAGAGCGCCTTGCGAGCGCTTCTGCTCGACCTGCCGCGGGGCCAGGGGGAGAATCTCCGTTCCCTCAGTGACCAGTGTCCCCTTGTTCAGAGCGACGATGGCCTTGAAGTTCGGTGGCTGCGGACCCAACTCGGAGACCGCCCGCTCGACGAACTCCTCCTCGTCGGCGATTGAGAGGGTGGGGTTGTTCTCGAGCTCGAAGCCGATCGTGGAGGCGACCTTCATGTCCATACCGGGGCCGCCGCACATGGAGCCTCCGAGATGTCCGGGCCAGACCTCGCAGCTGGCGGGAAGCGTGAGCAGCTTCTCTTTCAGCGATCGGTAGATGTCGCGGGCACCCTCACGCTCTTCGATGGCCAGGTCGGGGCGGGCAACGTCGTTTACGAACAACGTGTCCCCGGTGAGCACCGCCCACGGCGAGTCGCTCCGGTTGCGGTCGATGAGCGCGTAGGCAGTGTGCTCGGGACGATGGCCTGGGGTGTGGATCGCGCGGATCAAAAGGTCGCCGACCTCAAGCTCGAATCCGTCCTCGACTGCGACGTGGTCATAGTCGGGCTCGGCGAGTTCGTGAATGTAGATCGAGGCGCCGGTTGCGGCGGCCAGCCGCCCGTGCCCCGAAACGTGGTCCGCGTGGTTGTGGGTCTCAAGGATGTGTTCGATCGAGACGCCCGCGTACCGGGCGAGGGCGAGGTATTCGTCGATCTCGAACTTGGGATCGACGACCGCCGCCTTCCCGGAGCTCTTATCGCCGACGAGGTAGGACGCACAACCGAGGTCATCGTGGATTATCTGTCTAAAGATCATTGGCTTGCTGCCTCTCTTTCAATCGAATCAATCATTTCGTTTAGCTCCCGGAGCCCGTCTCGGACAGACGCGCAAACCTGGTCGCAGAGCTCCATCAATGCGGGGTCGGAAATCCTGTAGATGGCCCGTGAGCCATCCCGGCGCCGCGAAACCATCCGCTCGCGAAGGAGCACGCCGAGGTGCTTGGACACGTTCGCCTGGCTGCCGCCCACGGCGTCTACGAGCTCGCCGACAGATGCCTCGCCACGTGCGTGCACCAGATTCAAAAGCCGAAGCCGTGTTGGATCGCCGAGCACGGCGAATCGGCGGGCGATCAACTCCGACAGGTGGGGGGTGAGATCCATGAGCCTAAGATATTACTATATGGTTGAATAGCGATATGGAAATGCTCCTCGCCATTCCGTTCGGGTTTGCAATCGGACTGGTGGTCGGTGCTGTGGGCGGAGGAGGGGCAATCCTGGCGCTGCCCGTCCTGGTCTATGTGCTCGGCGAGGGGGTCAGCCCCGCATCCACGGCGTCGCTCATCATCGTCGCCCTGGCCGCCTCCTTTGGCGCCGGCTCGCAGGCGCGGGACGGTCAACTCTGCTGGAGGGTTGCGCTGACGTTCTCGATTCCGGCCGCGGGCGGCGCCTACCTCGGCACCCTCGCCAATACGGAAGTCAGCGCACGAACACTCGTGCTCGCGTTTGTGCCCGTGATGCTCCTTGCGGCGATCCTGACCTACCGAAGGGGGGATGAGGAGCCGCCCACGCCTGATCCGGACGACTGCTGCCCTGAGCCAGACCTCGCGCCGGCGATGGCGAGCGGTGCGTCCGTAGGGGCACTGACGGGCTTTTTCGGGGTCGGCGGCGGCTTTTTGATCGTTCCCGCCTTGACCATGCTCCTCGGACTCCCCCTGCGCCGCGCGATCGCCACCTCGCTGGCGATCATCACGCTCACCGGACTCGCCGCGCTCGTCAGCCACTTGGTGGAAGGAGCCGAACCGGACTGGGGCCTCACGTTGGTGCTTGGCGCCGCCGCTGCGGTCGGCGCCCTGGTCGGTAGTTCCGTGGGCAGGCGGCTGGAGCCCAGAGCCCTCGCGCACGCCTTCGGGGTCGTAGTGGCCCTGGTAGCACTGTTCCTGCTTATCGACGTAATCTTCCTCGGGGGACCACCCGTAGCCTGAGCGTGCACACCTCGTTTCAGAAAAGCAAGGAGTCAACTTTGAGGACGGGAACCGCCGGATTTCGCACCAGGTTCGTTGCCGCCCTCGTCCTTGCGGTTTCACTTCTTGCGGCCGCATCGGCGGCCGGGGGCACGTCGGTATGGCCCGGCGGAAGCGCCGTCAACGAAGCCGATGACCCTGGCGAGTTCGACGGGAACGTCAGCGGGCTCGCCTACCAGCCATCGGGTTCGAGTGATCCCGGGGTTCTCTGGGCAGTGAGAAACGCTCCGTCGACGCTGTTCCGGTTGGTCTCAGACGGTGAGAAATGGACGTCTGACACCGCAAACGGTTGGGGCAACGGCAAGGATCTCTTCTACCCGGACGGCACCGGCAAGCCGGACCTCGAGGGAGTGACGGTTGCCGGCGGGGATCCGAACGCGGTCTACGTCGCGACGGAGCGAGACGGAAACGGCGCCAGCCGGCCGGCCATCTTGCGCTACGACGTCTCGTCGGGCGCGGCCTCTCTCAATGCCACCGATGACTTCAATCTGACCGCGGACCTTCCGGGCCTGGAGGCCAATGAAGGGCCCGAGGCTCTCACCTGGGTGCCGGACGACGTCCTTGTCGCGCAGGGCTTTGAGGACGAGGCCACCACAGCCGCGTACAACCCGGCGATTTATCCGAATCACGGCACCGGCCTCTTCTTCGTAGGAATCGAGGAGACAGGTCAGATCATCGTCTACGCGCTCAATGGCGCGACCGACGGGTTTACGCGCGTCGCGACGATCGCGAGCGGATTCTCGAACGTGATGGGACTCGAGTACGAGCCGGAGAGCACCGCTCTATGGGCGGTTTGCGACGACACCTGCGACGGACAACACAACATTCTCGAGATCGCCCAAGCCGGACCAGACGACGGAGAGTTCGTGGTTACAGACTCGTTCTCGCGCCCGCCTGAGATGCCCAACCTGAACAACGAGGGCTTCGCCATTGCGCCGGGTGCCGAGTGCGATAACGGCCTCAAGCAGGTGTTTTGGTCAGACGACGCCAACACCGACAATCATGCGCTTCGGGCCGGCAGCCTCCGCTGCGGCGCTCCTGGTCCCGACACGCGGGTCGACGGTTCGGTCAAGGCCGACAAGACCCAGACTCAGAAGGGGAAGAAGGTCACGATCAAGGCGGTCGTCAGCTCGACGGAAAACGTGACCGCGGAGGTGATCGGCAAGGTGAAGGCCGGTGGGGACTCTTTCAAGCTGAAGCCGACGACCAAGAACATCGTGGCCGGCGATTCTTCGACCGTGTCCCTGAAGCCGGCAAAGGACAGGGACGCCCGCAAGATCGCGGGGGTTCTGAAAGCCGGGAAGTCGGCCAAGGCCACGCTCGAATTCGATCTGAGCGACGGCGCCGGCAATCAGGTGACAGAAACGCTGAGCGTGAAGCTCAAGGCGTGACGAGAGTCTGAGCACTCGTCTCAAGTTCGGCCGCGGGTGACCGCGTCCTTGCCGTACCGCTCGCGCACCTGATCCAGCGCCCGGTCGAGAGCGGGGGAGGAGCGGCCGAGCGGGAGCTCGAGTTGGACCGAGGCGCCGTCGCCAAGGCCTTGAACCGTGATCCCCACCATGGTCACTCCCCGGCGGCGTATTTCGGGTAACGCGTCGCTCGCCAGAGCCCGCGCCGCGGCCAGAATCGGCTCCGTTCCGGCAGTCAGCTGCGAGAGAGTGCGCGATCGCGTCGAGCGCTTGTAGTCGCCGAATCGCAACCGCAGTACGACCGTGCGACCCACGTGGCCACCCTTTCGCATCCGGTGGGTCACCCGGTCGACGAGCGCGACCAGGGTCGCGTCCAGGTCGCATGCCTTAAGCCTCGAGAGCCCCAGGCCACGCTGCGCCCCGACGGAACGTCTGCCATTTCCCATCCGCACGCGCCGCGGGTCTCGGCCGAGCGCGAATGCATGCAGGTTCCGCGCACCCGCCTTCCCGAGGACCGCCTCGAGTTCCTCGCGAGTCAGGGCCGCGACTTGGCCGACGGTCTCGATCCCCGCGTCGTGGAGGCGTCTCGCCGTCGATCCGCCGACGCCCCACAGGCTTTCGACTCGAAGCGGATGGAGGAGCGGCAGTTCCGCCCTGCGAGAGACGGCAAGGAGCCCCTGCGGTTTTGACAGCTTGGAGGCCATCTTCGCCACTCCCTTCGTACGCGCTAGGCCCACGGACAGAGGCAGGCCGATCTCGTCCCGGACCCGCTTGCGAAGGGCGATGGCTATCTCGACCGGATGGCCCGAGATCGGGCCCAGCCCGCGAACGTCAAGAAACGCCTCTTCCAGCGACATTCCCTCCACGACAGGCGCCGTGTCGCGAAAGATCCTGAAGAGCTGACGGCTCGCGGTTGTGTACGAGTCGAAGTCGGCGGGCACAACGACGAGACCGGGGCAGAGGCGCATTGCTTTCTCGGCCGGCATCGCCGACCGGACTCCGAACGCCCGCGCTTCGTAGGTCGCCGCCATGACGATTCCCGGGCCGACCGCGACCGGCTTGCCGCGGAGGGAAGGGTCGTCCCGTTGCGCGACCGAGGCAAAGAATGCGTCGCAGTCGGCATGGATGATCGTCGCCTCCTCCAGCACGAACGTATGTTCGCACGCGTGTCAAGGTAGGTTCCGGGCGCGTACACCTCACTCATCCGGCAGTGACTTCCTTACGCGTCGTACTTCAACGCTGGCATCGCGTTCCACGAGTACGCCAAGATCGGCACCGCGGTCGCCGTCTACCAGGGCCCTAGGCTCTCCGCGATGGCAACCAGCGGCAGCAGGGTCGAGCTCCCCGAGTCGGAAACGGCGCCATCCAGGCGTATCGGGCGCCGGTTCCTGATCGCGGTCTCCCTGATTGTCTTCGTCGCGCTCCTCGCCTGGATCGACGGCGGATACGAGGATCCGGTGGACGGCGAGGTCAGTTTGCTCGATGCCTTCTACTACGCGTCGGTGAGCGTGACGACCACGGGCTACGGCGACATCGTGCCCGTCTCCGACGGCGCCCGCCTGATGACTACGCTCCTCGTCACGCCGGCCCGCGTACTCTTCCTCATCCTGCTCGTCGGGACCACGCTCGAGGTGCTGGCCGAGGGCACCCGGCGCTCATACCGACTGGGCCGCTGGAGGTCACGCTTGAAGGATCACATCATCATCTGCGGATTCGGCTCGAAGGGCCGGGCGGCCGCGAACACCCTCGTCGCGCAGGGCATAGGGCCCGAACGCATCGTGGTGATCGACGAATCCGAGGACGCGCGCCGCCGGGCGACAGACATGGGATTCGCAGCCGTGGTGGGCAACGCCACCTCGACCGACGTCTTGCGAGCCGCCGAGATCGAGAGCGCGGGCTCGATCATCGTCGCCCCCGACCGGGACGACTCGGCCGTCCTGGTGACTCTGACCGCGCGCGAGCTGAACCCGCAGGCAACAATTGCATCGGCGGTTCGCGAGGAGGAAAACGTGCACCTCCTGCGTCACGGCGGGGCCAACTCGGTGATCACGTCATCCGGCGCAGCTGGTCGCCTCCTCGGGCTCGCAATCCAAACCCCGGATGTGGTCGAGGTCCTGGAGGACCTCCTCACGGTTGGGCAGGGACTGGACCTCGTGCAGCGCCCGGTTCGAGAAGAGGACATCGGACCCATCGAGGATGTTCACTCAAGGGACCCGGTGCTCGCCGTGGTTCGCGACGGCACGCTCATCCGGTTCGACGACGACCGGGTGTCGAGGCTTGTGGCGGGGGACGAGCTCGTCTACCTGCAAAGCCATAACGAGCACGATTGACGTTCGGCGCGGGAGTCGGACAACCGCCTGTTGGCATTGGACGCCTCGGCGGCTGAAGGCTCGTAGCGAGAGATCCAGCCTCCCTCGATGATCGATGGGGCGGTCACATTGGGATCGCCTGCTGCCACTTGAGGGCGGGCACCTGATCGTCGAGTAGCTCGCGTGGCAGGATTGTCCACATGACTTCCACCACCGCGACGCCCACCGACCTTTACTCCATCCCCCAGCAGCACCAGGACTTCCGCGACCTGGTTCGCCAGATCGCCCAGGAGCAGGTCGCGCCGCGCGCCGCCGAGATCGACCAGACCGACGAGTACCCGTGGGATATCCGCAAGCTTCTCGCCGAGCAGGACATTCTGGGACTGCCGTTCTCCGAGGATCACGGCGGCACGGGCACCGGGACGCTCATGCTCCAGATGGCGGTCGAGGAGCTCGCCAAGGCGTCTGCAGCGGTCGCGCTCATCCTGATGGTCCAGGAGCTCGGAACGCTCCCGATCCAGCTCTTCGGATCCGAAGAGTTGAAGGACCGCTTCCTGCCTGATTGCGCAACCGGCGAGAAGTCGCCGGCGTTCTGCCTGAGTGAGCCCGACGCGGGCTCGGCCGCCGCCGATATGCGCACCACCGCAAAGCAGGACGGCACGGACTGGATCATCAACGGAACCAAGAGCTGGATCACCAACGCCGGCATCGCCGACTTCTACGTCGTCTTCGCCTCTACCGACCGCGAGAACAGGCGAGCGACGGCCTTTGTCGTCGAGAAGGACGCCGAGGGCTTTTCCGTGCCCAAATACGAGCACAAGCTGGGCATCCACGGCTCGCCCACAGGCCAGCCGGTTTTCGAGGACGTGCGCGTCCCCGCCGAGAACGTGATCGGCGAGGTCGGCCGCGGCATGGCGGTCGCGCTCGGCACTCTCGAGCGCACGCGCCTCGGCGCCGCTGCGCAAGCCGTCGGCATCGCCCAGGGCGCGACCGACTACGCAAACGATTACGCCAAGGAGCGCCAGGTCGGCGGCAAGGCGATCAACGAGCTCCAGGGCATCCAGTTCAAGCTGGCCGACATGCAGACCAAGACCGCTGCCGCGCGCGAGCTCCTTTATAAGGCGTGCGCGATGGCCGACCGTAACGACCCGCAGCTCGGCATGTACTCGTCGATGGCCAAGCTCTTTGCCTCGGACGCGGCGATGGAGGTCACGATCGAGGCCGTCCAGGTCCTTGGCGGCTACGGCTACGTGAACGAGTACCCGGTCGAGCGCATGATGCGCGACGCCAAGATCACACAGATCTACGAAGGCACGAACGAGATCCAGCGGGTCATCGTCGCGCGCCACATGCGCTAGGCGACCCTCGCACCCTTTGTGGTCAGGTGCCCTTCGGGCGCTGCGCGTGGCGCAATCCGAGGAGGCGCGCCCAGGACGCACCGAACGCCCCCATCCGTTCGAGGCCCTTACTTCGGTGCGAGAAAGAGTCGCGGCTCTTTTGCGATCCGGCGGGGCTGGGGTGGAGGAGATGACGTAGGAGCCGGCTGCGGGAATTGTGACGTCGGCAATGTCGCGCCAGGCAATCCTGTTCATCTGAGTGCCGACGCTCACGCGCCCAGGCTCGCGAACCTCGAGCGGCTCACCCGCGCTGGTCGAGACCGAGACGGTGAACCCATCGGGTCTGGGGAAGACAGTCCGGCCGTTCGAGTCGTTCGGAGGGTTAGCGCTTTCCGCGTAGGCGATCTTCAACTCCCCCGCCGGCAGATCGACTGTCTGATCGGTCCCCGTTGGGACCTCGCCGAGTGACGACGCGCCCTTCGCCGTTCCGGGGATGCGCGGCCACCATCTTCAATGAGCCTTCTTCCAATCCATGGCGGCGACCTATATCCAGCGCGATTCCTTCGCATGATTTCCGGCACAGCAGTGATCGTTCTGATTGATGGGGGTTGTCGCAGTCGTCGCGGCTCTCTATATGGCAAGCCGTCGCCAAACACACAGGAAGCGCGAGGACCGGCGAGTCATCGCGTCCGCAGCACCGCCGACCGACGGCCGAGCCGCTGGGCTTGTTCTGCCGCAACTACCAGCCGACGCGGGGAGATAGCCGAGGGAGCCGGCGCGCGGAATACCCGGAGTCCGGATACTCAGGCGGTGGGGTATCGAGCACACATGTCGATTGCGCTCGCGCTCGTAGGGCTCGCCGTTCCGGCTGCCGCGCAGGGTGCGCCGGAACCCCTCGGGCTCGACTGCGTTCGAGTGGACGACTTGCGTGAGTGCTCGGGCCTTGCCGATAGCTGGGACGGGATTCCGCTCGATACGACGGTCGTGCTTCCTCCGGGCCGAGCCAAGGGTCTCCCGCTCGTAGCACTGATCCACGGCTTCGGTAATTCGAAGTACGAATATCTCGACCCAGCATCCGAGGCCTACACCGGCAACGCTTACACGTGGGCTCGACGCGGCTACGCGGTTCTCGCCCACACGGCCCGCGGCCTGTGGGGTTCGTGCGGAACACCGGAGGCCCGCGCCGCGAGCGCCATCGCCTGCGCCGGCGGCTACCTCCATCTGGCCGACGTCCGCTATGAGGTCCGTGACACCCAGGAGCTGATCGGCGAGCTTGTCGACGGAGGCGTTGCGGATCCGCACAGAATCGGTGCCACCGGCGACTCCTACGGCGGTGGTCAGTCGCTGATGATGGCGGCGCTCCGCAACAGGATCATGCTTCCCGACGGCTCGTACGAGAGGTGGCGCTCGCCAGACGGCACGCCCCTGGCCCTCGCCGGCGCCGCGCCCGTCATCCCTTGGACGGACCTCGTCACCGCCGCAGCTCCGAACGGCAGTGTCTCCTCGACGCGACTGACGTCAAGAAAGCGAGCGACAACGCCCGTCGGGGTCGAGAAGGCTTCTGTTGTCAACGCGATCTTCGCGGCCGCTCAGTTCGCTGTTGGGCCAGGGCAACCCATCGGGGAGCCCTTTGTGCCCGGGAGGCCGATGGGCTACCTAACTCCGGGAGGAACCGACGCCGAGGCCGATGTGGGCGGTTGGGTGGCTCGAACGACCCAGGGTGAGCCCTACGACGACGCCTACGCGCGGTCGATAGTCGATCTCCTCGCGGATTACCACTCCGCCTACTACCTGAAGGCGGACCGCCCGCCGCCACCGCTCTATCTCTCGGCCGGGTTCACGGACGACCTGTTTCCCGCCGACGAAACCCTTCGCTTCGCAAACCGCACACACCGCAAGTTCCCCGGTCTTCCGCTCGGCGTGATGTTGGGCGACTTCGGACATCAGCGCGCCGCCAACAAGCCGGACGAGCGCGAGCGCCTACTTATAGGGATCGACAGGTGGTTTGCGCACTACGTGCGCGGCGACGGGCCGAAGCCACGCGAAGGTGTCCGAGCAACCACCCAGCTCTGCCCTCGCTCTGGTCCCGTGGGCAAGACCTTCCACGCGCCGAAGTTCGCCGCGCTGGCCCGAGCAAAGCGCACGAAGAAGTTCGCTGAGCGTGCGGTGATCAGCTCAGACAGCGGGGACCCCGACGTCGCAGCAGCCATCGACCCGGTAGCGGGAATGGGTGATGGCTGTGTCGTCACCCAGCGAAGCGAGGCGCCCGGCACGGCTCGCTACGAGCTCAAGGGGGCCGGACGCAAGGCAATCACGCTGATCGGCGCGCCCCGGCTTCGGGCCAAGCTCGGGCTGGGTGGGGCGGAGCCCGGACTGCCGCAACTCGACGCGCGTCTCTGGGACGTCGCGCCGGACGGGACGCAACAGCTCGTGGCGCGCGGCCTCTACCGTCCGGCCGAAGGCCGTAATCGCTGGGAGCTGCACCCGAACGGCTGGCGCTTTCGCCGCAGCCACACAGCCGAGCTCGAGTTGCTCGGCCAGGACGCGCCCTACGCCCGCCCGTCGAACGGCACGTTCTCGGTCGCCGTCGAGCGCCTACGGGTCGCGCTGCCAATCCGCTAACCGCAAACGTCCCGCGCTACCCATTCCTGTGGGGTGCGTGGGACGTTTGCCTCGTCGGCGGGCGTGAACGTGGCGCTACTTGATGAAGAGGATCTCGGAGTACTTCGGCAGTGGCCAGAGGTCGTCGGCGACGATGCCCTCCAGAGCGTCCGCTGCCTCGCGGACCGCAACCATCGCCTCTAGTTGGTGGTCACGCGCGTACTCGGCGAGCTCGAGGCCCTCGACGCCGTCCGGATAGACGTTCGCCTCGCCGAGTGCGTCCAGCGCTTCGACGAGGGTGTCGATCAAACTCCGGCATTGCGATGACAGCGACGAGATGCCGGCCGCCTCGACCGTTGCCATATGGCGAAGTGCCGCCGGCAGGATCATCGTTCGGCCGATTGACGCCGTGGTTTCCGCCTCCATGTTCGCCCGGGTTATGTACTGCTCGACCCAGACCTCGAAGCGGGAGTGGAGCTCGCGCTCGCTCAACACGTTGTAGCGATCGAACGCCTCGACGGTCGGCACCGCGATTACCTCGGGCAAAGCGTCCGGGGTGGTGCGCAGGTTCTTGAGTCCGCGGGTCTCTGCCTCGGCGTGCCACTCGTCCGAGTAGTTGTCGCCGCCGAACACGACCTGCCTGTTCGAGTTGTAGGTGGAGGCGACGACTTCGGCGACGGCCGAGGTCACCTCGCCTCCGGCG
Source organism: uncultured bacterium (assembly GCA_963721645.1). GTDB lineage: Bacteria > Actinomycetota > Thermoleophilia > Solirubrobacterales > 70-9 > JALZKA01. The sequence goes on from CAVRJK010000002.1 coordinate 597,214, forward strand.
TTCAGCTTGGTCTCGAGCTCGTCGGCCAGCTCGTCGATCGCCTCCGCGACGATCGTGTTCAGGACCGTGTTGGTAAAGCCCAGGGACATGCTCGAACCGAGTGCGCGGAACTCGAACTTGTTACCCGTGAATGCGAACGGCGAGGTGCGGTTGCGGTCGCCGCCGTCCATCGGCAGGTTGGGCAGTACGTCCGATCCCAGTTCGAGGAACGAGGCTTCGGTGTTGCCGTCTCCGGAGCCCGATGCGATTGACTCGAACGCCTTCTCCAGCTCTGCGCCGAGGAAGATCGAGATGATCGCCGGGGGCGCCTCGTTGGCGCCCAGCCGGTGGTCCTGGCCGATGTTCGCTACGGATGCGCGAAGCAGGCCCTGGTGCTTGTTCACGGCCTGGATCACGGCGGAGCAAAAGAACAGGAAGTTCGTGTTGTCCGCGGGCGTGTCACCCGGCTCCATCAGGTTGTGCCCGGCGCTCGTGCCCATCGACCAGTTGTTGTGCTTGCCCGATCCGTTGACGCCGGCGAACGGCTTCTCGTGGAGGAGGCAGACCAGGCCGTAGCGCCGAGCCACGTTTTGGAGGATCTGCATCAGGAGCTGTTGATGATCCGAGCCGACGTTCGAGTTCTCGAAGATCGGAGCGATCTCGTACTGGGCCGGAGCGACCTCGTTGTGGCGGGTCTTGACCGGGATGCCGAGCTTCGCCATCTCCGTCTCCGCGTCGAGCATGCACGCGAGGATGCGCTCGGGGATCGCGCCGAAGTAGTGGTCGTCGAGTTCGTGTCCCTTCGCGGGCTTCGCACCGAACAGCGTGCGGCCGGTTGTGACGAGGTCGGGGCGCTCGAAGTAGTACTGCTCGTCGATCAGGAAGTACTCCTGCTCGGGGCCGACGGTGGTGAAGACCCGCTCGGACTCCTCGTCGCCGAGTAGGCGCAGTGCCCGGATTGCCGAGCGGGAGAGTGCGTCCATCGAGCGCAGAAGCGGGATCTTGGCGTCGAGCGCTTCGCCCGTCCACGATGCGAACGCCGTCGGGATACAGAGGAGCGCGCCGTTCGGATTCTCGAGAATGAAGGCGGGGCTCGTGGGGTCCCATGCCGTATAGCCGCGCGCCTCGAAGGTGGCGCGGACGCCGCCGGTCGGGAACGAGGATGCGTCCGGTTCGCCCTGGATCAGCTCGGAGCCCTTGAACGTCGCGACTGCGGTGCCGTCGCCCTCGGGCCCGAAGAATGAGTCGTGCTTCTCGGCCGTGAGTCCGGTCAACGGCTGGAAGACATGTGTGAAGTGCGTCGCGCCTTTCTCGAGCGCCCATTCCTTCATCGCCTCCGCCACCTCGTCGGCGAGCGACGAATCGAGCGCCTCGCCCTTGTCGAGCACGTTCTGGAGCTTTTTGAACGTGTCCTTGGACAGGCGCTCCTTTTGAACGGCCGCCGAGAAGACGTTCTCGCCGAATGGGTACGCGTCCGACTTCGAAAGATCGAGCGATCCCAGGGCCTCGCCGTTGGGGCTCCACTGAGCGGCGGTGACGTTGTGCTGACGGATGCGGGGCATGTGGCTTTCAGTCCTCCATGAGCGTGCGCAGGCGCCCTTCGGGGTGCCTCTCATTCACGGCTCGGGTATTGGTTGCAAGAGAGTGAGATTCAGCCTATTGCGTGTCAGGGGACATCGGTTATCCAAATGTCGAAAGATCTCCAGGTCGAGTTCTCCCTCGCGTAGAAAGCGCGATAGGTTCATCTGATGGAGCGCGACGCCGCTCTCGAGGCGGTCTTTCAGCCGGTGCGCCCGCCGACGACGTTCGAGGAGACGGTCGAGCGGCTCGGCACTGCGATCAGGCTCGGCCTGCTCGCGCCGGGCGCAAAGCTTCCGCCTGAGCGGGAACTCGCCTCGGAGCTCCGGATCTCACGCTCGACGCTGCGTGAGGCACTCACGACCTTGACGCAGTCCGGTCTTCTCGTCGCTCAGCGCGGGCGCAGCGGAGGAACCTTTGTTTCGGCCGCGCCGCCCCTTTCCGGGGGCGAGCCGGAGCCCCTGGGAGAGGACGCGTGGTCGGTTCTCGAGCACCGGGTCGCGATCGAGGCGGGCGCAATCCTTCTCGCCTGTGAGCGGGCCGAGGCCGCCGATTTCGATCGCCTGTACGAGCTCGTCGACCGGATGGCGGAGGTGGAGGACTTCGAGGACTACCGTCGCGCCGATATCCGCTTTCACATCGCGTTAGCGGAGATGGCCCATTCGCCCCGTCTGGTAGCCGAGATGACCGAGGTGCAGGGAGCGATGAGCGGCCTGATCGCCTTGATCGCGCACCCGGATCAGGTGCTCACGCATTCAAACGAGCAGCACCGCTCGATCGTCGCGCTCCTTCGCCGCGGTGACGCGACCCGAGCGGTCGGCCTGATGCGCGAGCACATCGAAGGGACCGAGCACATCCTGGCCGGACTCCTCCCGCGCGCTGCTGGCTGACCCTTGCGCGCGGTTCGCGCGTCGCATTGGCGACCGATGTGGTCTCCGCCGTCGCGGCGTTCATCGGCAACTGACCCGGTCCTGACGAAGGCGCATGACGCGTCCTCAACATCCGTACTAATGTGCGCCCGGATAAAGGTTTGTCCTTCGTGCCTTCGGCTCGAAGATCACCAAGAGGAGACTGCATGTCGAACGAGAGTCGTCAGGTGCGAGGTGCGGATTACGAGCGAGCCGGCGAGGGCTACATGGACAAGCGCCAGCTCCGTTCGGGCGCGGCCGGTTGGGTCCTGCTCGCGGGCCTAGGTATCGCCTACGTCATCTCGGGCGACTACGCGGGCTGGAACTTCGGCCTTGCCGAAGGTGGCTGGGGTGGTCTTTTGATCGCCACGATTTTGATGGCGATCATGTACACGTGCATGGTCCTCGGCCTCGCCGAGCTCTCCTCGAGTCTGCCGGTGGCCGGCGCGGGATACGGGTTTGCGCGACGGGCTCTCGGCCCCTTGGGCGGCTTCGCGACAGGAACGGCGATCCTCATCGAGTACGCCATTGCACCTGCCGCAATCGTCATCTTCATCGGCGGGTATGTCGAGTCACTCGACATCCTCGGCATCGAGTCGGGGTGGCCGCTCTACCTCGCCTTCTACGCGATCTTCATTGGGATCCATCTCTACGGAGTGGGCGAAGCTCTGAAGCTGATATTCGTCATCACCGCGATTGCGGTGGTGGGACTTCTCGTCTTCGTCATCGCGATGATCCCCGAGTTCGACGCCTCCAATCTCACGGACATCGCGGCCACGGATGCAGGTGGCGCCAGCGACTTCATCCCGTTCGGGATCGCGGGGATCCTGTCGGCTTTCGTGTACGGGATCTGGTTCTTCCTGGCGATCGAGGGCGTTCCCCTGGCCGCCGAGGAAACGCGCGATCCCAAGAAGGACATGCCGAAGGGGATCATCGCCGGCATGATCGCGCTGCTCATTTTCGCGGCGCTGATCCTCACGCTTGCACCGGGCGGCGCCGGCGCTGAGGCGCTGTCGGACTCCGACAACCCGCTGCCCGACGCCCTTGGCATCGCCCACGGCAATAACGCGTTCGTGACCGAGTTCGTGAACTATGTCGGCCTGGCCGGCCTGGTGGCGAGCTTCTTCTCGATTATCTACGCGTACTCGCGTCAGCTCTTCGCGCTGTCGCGAGCCGGTTACCTGCCGCGCGCCCTCTCGGTGACGACTGGGCGCAAGACACCGGCGATCGCGCTGATCGTGCCCGGGGCCATCGGGTTCCTGCTCGCGGCGATCACCGAGGACGGGGCCACGATGATCAACATCGCCGTCTTCGGCGCCGCCGTCTCGTACGTGCTCATGACCCTGTCCCACATCGTCTTGCGTCGCAAGGAGCCTGATCTCGAGCGGCCCTACCGGACACCCGGCGGTGTCGCGACCACAGGCGTTGCATTCGTGCTCGCGATAGCCGCAGTCATTGCGACGTTCTTCGTGGACGAGAAGGCCGCGGGGATCACGGCGGGCGTCTTCCTCGTGGCTCTGGCCTACTTCTGGTTCTACAGTCGCCACCACCTGGTCGCCGACGCTCCCGAAGAGGAGTTCGACGCGATCGAGCGGGCCGAGTCCGAGCTCGCGTGATGATGCCTCGCACGGCGGGTCGTAGGCTCGAGGGAGGGTGAAGCTCGACGACCTGAAGAGCGCGGTCGCGGACGGCACGGTGGACACCGTGCTGCTCGCGATCGCCGATATGGAAGGGCGACTCCAGGGCAAGCGCCTGACCGCCTCGCATTTCCTCGACACCGTGCTCGAGCATGGTGCCGAGGGCTGCAACTACCTCCTGGCCGTGGACGTGGACATGGAGACCGTCTCCGGGTACGAGATGTCCTCGTGGGAGCGCGGTTACGGCGACTTCGAGATGACGCCGGATCTCGAAACTCTGCGGCCGATCCCGTGGCACCCCGGCACGGTGCTCGTCATGGCCGACCTCGGCTGGGCCGACGGCAAGGACGTCGTCGCCTCGCCGCGGCAGATCCTGAGACGTCAGCTCGACCGCCTTGCCGAGCGTGACCTGATCTGCAACGCGGGCACAGAGCTCGAGTTCATCGTTTTTCGTACTCCCTACGAAGAGGCGTGGCGGCGCGGCTACCGCGACCTGGAGCCCGCGAACCTCTACAACACCGATTACTCGCTTTTGGGCACCGCACGGGTCGAGCCGCTGATCCGCCGCATCCGCAACGAGATGGCCGGCGCCGAGATGACGGTCGAGAACTCAAAGGGGGAGTGCAACCTCGGCCAGCACGAGATCAACTTCCTTTACGGACCGGCGCTTCGCACCGCCGACGACCACGCGATCTACAAGAACGGCGTCAAGGAGATCGCGTCGCAGGAGGGTCACTCGATCACGTTCATGGCGAAGTGGAACGAGGCGGAGGGGAACTCGTGTCATATCCATTGCTCGCTCGGCAACGAGAGCGGCGGGAATGCCTTTGGCGACGATCGCCAGATGTTCGACCGTTTCGTGGCCGGCCAGCTTGCCGCCCTGCGCGACCTCACGCTCTTCTATGCGCCTTACGTGAACTCCTACAAGCGCTTCGCCGAGGGCTCCTTTGCGCCCACCGCGGTGGCGTGGGGCGTCGACAACCGCACCTGTGCGATGCGGGTCGTCGGCCACGGGCAGTCGCTCCGGGTCGAGAACCGTCTGCCCGGCGCCGACGTCAATCCCTATCTTGCGCTCGCCGCGATGATCGCGGCCGGGCTCGACGGGATCGACCGGGAGCTCGAACTCGAACCGGCGCTCGAGGGCAACGCGTACACGTCTGACAAGGAGCGCGTCCCGACCAACCTTTACGACGCCCGCGACCTCTTCCGCGAGTCTGACCTGGCGCGCGACGCGTTTGGCCAAGAGGTTGTCGATCACTATCTGAATCACGCCCAGGTCGAGCTGGATGCGTTCGAGGCGGCGGTGACCGACTGGGAGAAGTACCGCGGCTTCGAGAGGCTTTAGGGTGGCCCGCCGCCCTGTCGTCGGCATCTCCGCCGCGCTCGAGAACGCAAGCTGGGTGGTCTGGCGAGACACCGAGGTAAACCTTTCGCAGCGCCATTACTCGGAGTGCGTCTCCGCGGCCGGTGCGATTCCCCTGCTTCTCCCGGCCGAGGAGGGGAGCGCTGCCGACCCGGGTGAGCTCTTGGATTTGCTGGACGCGCTTGTCCTATCGGGCGGCGCCGACCTTGACCCCGCGAGCTACGGCGCCGAACCTCACCCCAAGAGCCTCGGCTTCAAGGCCGAGCGCGACCGCTTCGAGATCGCGCTTTGCCGAGAAGCGATCGCGCGCGATATGCCGGTCCTCGGCATCTGCCGGGGGACGCAGCTCCTGAACGTGGCGTGCGGAGGCACGCTCGACCAGCACATCGGTGACGGGACGCAACATGTCGAGACGCCAGGGACATTTTCGAGCCATGAGGTTCGCCTGGACCCCACATCGCTTGCAGCGCGCGTGATCGGAACCGAGGGATGCGAGGTCCGCTCACACCACCATCAGGGGATCGGGCGGCTAGGCGAGGGATTGGTCGCCTCGGGCTGGTCCGTGCCCGACGACCTGATCGAGGCGATCGAGATCCCCGACCGCTCGTTTTGCGTGGGCGTCATGTGGCACCCCGAAGAGGTTCGCCACGGCGCGCCGTTCGAGGCTCTTGCCGAGGCCGCTCGCCAAGGGGTTGCCGCATGACTCTCGCGATCGTCGAGCCCGCGACAGAGCAGGTGATGGCCGAGGTGCCGCGGGCCGGCGTGGAAGAGGTCGACGCCGCCGTGGCTGCGGCCAAGGCTGCCTTTCCCGCGTGGCGCGCAGTGTCGCCCGGGGATCGCCAAACGATCCTTCGCCGCCTGGCCGACTGCCTCGAGGCCGAGTCGGATGCCCTGGCGACGCTCGAGGCGCGAAACGCGGGAAAGCCAATCTCGGACGCCCGAGGCGAGATCGGGATGGTCGTCGAGTGCTTCCGCTACTACGCGGCGGCCCCTGAGCGGCTCACGGGGCACACGATCCCTGTCGCGGGCGGAGTCGACCTGACCTTCCGCGAGCCGCTCGGCGTGGTGGGCCTGATCGTGCCGTGGAACTTCCCGCTCGTGATCACCTCCTGGAAGACGGCGCCGGCCTTGGCAGCGGGCAACACGGTTGTGCTCAAGCCGGCGGAGCTGACTCCCCTGACCGCGATCGAACTCGAGCGGATAGCGCTGGAGGCCGGTTTGCCCGAGGGCGTGTTCAACGTGGTCGCCGGGCCGGGCTCGGTGTGCGGGAAACGCCTGGTCGAGCATCCGGACGTGGCAAAGATCGCCTTCACCGGATCGACCGAGGTCGGACGGGGCATTGCGCAAGGAGCGGCTGGGACGATCAAGCGGGTAACGCTCGAGCTCGGCGGCAAGTCGGCAAACGTCGTCTTTGCCGACGCAGACATCGAGGCGGCCGGACGCGCGGCACCGGCTGGCGTGTTCGGCAACGCGGGCCAGGACTGCTGCTCGCGTTCGCGCATCCTGGTCGAGAGCTCCGTAATGGATGACTTCCTCTCGGTTATGGAGAGCGCTGTCGGCGAGATTCGAGTTGGAGACCCGCTGTCCGAGGAGACGGGGATGGGTCCGCTCATCTCGGCGGGGCAGCGCGAGACCGTCAGTTCCTTCGTTACCGAGAGCGATGTCGCGTTCCGCGGTTCGGCTCCCGAGGGGGACGGCTTCTGGTTCCCGCCGACCGTTCTTGCGCCGATGTCCAACGACGATCGCGCGTCGCGCGAAGAGATCTTCGGGCCGGTTGCGAGCGTCATCCCGTTCACCGGCGAGGAGGAGGCGATCCGGCTTGCGAACGAGACGATCTACGGACTTTCGGGCTCGATCTGGACACGGGACGGGTCCAGGGCCCTTCGGGTCGCGCGGGCGATCGACACGGGCGTCCTCTCGATCAACTCGCACTCGTCGGTGCGGATCTCAACCCCGTTCGGCGGCTTCAAGCAGTCGGGGGTCGGTCGCGAGCTGGGCCCTGATGCACTCGAGGCCTATACGGATGTAAAGAACGTCTATATCGCGACGGAGGCCTGATGCCGGGAAGGCTCGAAGGGAAGGTGTGTGTGATCACGGGCGCGGCAAGCGGCATCGGCGCCGAGTCCGCCCGGCGGTTCGCAGAAGAAGGCGCCCGGGTTGTCGGCGTCGACATCAGCCCTGGCGCGTCCGGTGATCTGGCGCTCGAGTGCGACGTCACGCTCGAGTCGGAGGTCGAGCGGATGTACGAGCGCGTTCGCGAGGAGATGGGCGGCGTGGATGTCCTCTTCAACAACGTCGGCATCAATCCGACCGCTGACACTTCCGTCGTCGAGACGACGCTCGAGGCTTGGCAGACCGTCCAGGACGTCAATGTGCGCTCCGTCTTTCTTTGCTGCAAGCACGGCATCCCGCACCTGATCGAGAGCGGTGGAGGCTCCGTGATCAACACGGCCTCGTTCGTCGCGATCATGGGCGCCGCCGTCTCGCAGATCTCCTATACGGCCTCGAAGGGCGCTGTTTTGTCGATGTCGCGCGAGCTCGGCGTGGAGTTCGCGGACCGTGGGGTGCGCGTGAACGCTCTCTGCCCGGGACCCGTCAATACGCCGCTCCTGCAAGAGCTCTTCTTGAAGGATCCGGAGCGCGCCGCAAAACGCCTCGTGCACATACCCATGGGCCGGTTCGGCGAGGCCGAGGAGATCGCCAATGCCGCCCTGTTCCTGGCCTCGGACGAGTCGAGCTTCGTTACCGCGACGACGTTCATGGCCGACGGCGGCATTTCGGGCGCCTACCTGACGCCGAGCCAGGTCTGACTCCCCGGCCTGCGGATTACGCCCTTTCCAGTGCCGTTTCCAGGAATCGCCCGCAGAGGCCGCGCCCAAGCCGGTTCCACTCGCCGATCCGCCCGAGGGTCTGAGCGCTCAATGTGTCGGGATCGACACCGATCTGCACCGCGTCCTCGTCGACCGCGTAGTTGACGGCCCAACTCACGGCATCGACCTCGGTGACCTCTGCGTGAAACTGGATGCCCCAGGCCCGGTCCCCGATCCTGTAGGCCTGAAGCGCGAGTGGGCTTTCGGCCAGCCGAACGGCGCCAGGTGGCAGCGGGGAGCGGTACGAGTGCCACTGGAACGCCTCGAAGATGGGCGGCAGGCCGCCGATGACCGGGTCGGCCAACCCCTCGGGCGTCACCTCGACGTCCAGCCAGCCGATCTCCGGCCGGGGCGAGCGCTCGGCCTTTGCGCCCGCCGACTCTGCCAGGAGCTGTGATCCAAGGCACACGCCCATGGTGGGCACCCCGGAGTCGAGGAGCCTTCTGAGGAGCTCCTTTTCGGTTTGCAACCACGGGTGTTCGGAGTCCTGGTCGGCATGCATGGCGCCGCCGAACGAGATGACGGCGTCGTAGCCGAGCGTGTCGGCAGGCGGCGGTTCTCCGGACGGCAAAAGCCACGCGTCCAGCTCCCAGCCCCTGGCGAGAGCTTCGTCGTGAAAGACGCCGGCCCCGGCGTCATTTTGATGGACGATCGCAAGCGCTCGCGGCACGACCGGGCCTTCCTCGGCTAGTGCCGGTAGTAGGGCTTCACGTGCCGGTATCGCTGGTAGCGCAAGCCGAGCACGGTCAGGTAGATCGACGAGGCGAGGAGCGCGATCAGGGACAGCCAACTGACGAACTCCGCCTCGAAGTCCCAGTAGGGGTCAGATACCCAGGTCCACCAAGATGGAAGGAGATGGACCGCGATGAGACCAATGGTCGTTACGGCCCCCACGATTGCGGAAACCTCGGGCGCGAGCGGCGATCGATTGAGGGCCAGCCACGTCGATCCGGCAATCAGCGCAAACCCGGTTGCACCCACGAGGCTGGAGGATCCGGGGAGCTCTCGGCTCGCCTGCAGCGCCGCGTGGTCCAGCGTGTGGATAACCAGGAGGCCGAGCACGACCAGGTTGGCCTTTGTGAGGGTTGAGAGCGAACTCATCGGCTAGTCAGGGTAGGGGGACGAGATCGTGCGTTTATGAATGACCACTTATGGGTATGCGCACGAGTCGCCCGCTTGGATGCCTCGGTGGGACCTCACCCGGTTACCAGCTTCTTCGCAACGGCAACGACGCCAAGCGACTTTCGTACATCTGAATCCAGTCCGGATCCGTACAGGTGTTGGGGCGGCCTTGCGGGAGGCCGCCCTTTTTTTGTTGCCCCGGTCGCGGCTGTCAAGCTTCACGTTGTGCCGGATCTCCTGAAAGACGCCCACGGCCGGGTGATCTCCGACCTGCGGGTCTCGGTCACGGATCGCTGCAACTTCCGCTGCCGCTACTGCATGCCCGCCGAAGGCATGAAGTGGCTCGAGCGCTCCGAGGTCCTGTCGTTCGAGGAGATCGAACGCCTGGTTGGGGTTCTCGTCGGCATGGGTGTCGAGGATGTGCGTCTTACAGGCGGCGAGCCGCTGGCGCGAAAGGACTTCCCCGTCCTCGTCTCGATGCTTCGGGAGATCGATGGCATCCGCGACCTGTCGGTGACGACAAACGGCTATCTGCTGGAGCGAGACGCGGCAGCGTTGGTGGATGCGGGGATCGACCGGATCAACGTCTCGGTGGATTCGCTGGCTCGCGACCGCTTCCACGAGATCACCCGGCGCGACGCGCTGCCGCAGGTCTTGCGAGGCCTGGAGGCAATCGCGGCTTTCGAACAGGTACGACCCATCAAGGTGAACGCAGTCGCCATCCGCGACTTCACTGAAACGGAGGTCTACCGCTTCGCCGAGATGGCCCGGACGACCGACTTCCAGGTGCGCTTCATCGAGTTCATGCCCCTCGACGGCGACCGGGCGTGGGATCGCTCACAGGTTCTGACGGGCGACGAGGTCCGCGCATTGATCCACGAGCGCTATCCGCTGGAGGCGCGCGAGCGTGAGCCGCACGCCACCGCACGCGTCTACGGCTTTGCCGACGGGAAGGGCGAGATCGGCTTCATCAACCCCGTCTCGCAGCCGTTTTGCGCCGACTGCAACCGCATCCGCCTGACGGCCGACGGCGAGTTGCGCACCTGCCTCTTCTCGATGCATGAGACCAATCTGCGCGACCCGATGCGCGACGGAGCAAGCGACGCCGAGCTCGCCGAGGTCATCCGCGACGCCGTCTGGCGCAAGGAGCTCAAGCATCATGTGAACGAGCCCGGCTTCCGCGCCCCGGCGCGCTCGATGAGCGCCATCGGCGGCTAGCCGCCGGCGCCTGCCCCCAAAAGTGCAGCCCGCGGGGCGACGACGGCACGGCCGGGGTCTGACCCCACGAACGAGCACGGTCGGGCCACACCGGGGTCTGACCCCAAAAAGCAGCCGCGGCTGGTGCAGCGAGAGGCCCTGGGGGTCTGACCCCACGGGACAAGCGTCTGCCTATGCAATGCTTAGGCAGATGTCTGATCGTGTGTCAATCGGCGAGGCGGCCCGGATGATCGGGGTCAGCGCCGACACCCTGCGGCGCTGGGACACGAACGGCAAGCTCGAAACAACCCGCGACGCGCAGAACCGCCGCCTCGTCTCGCTCGCCGAGGTCCGCCGGCTCGGCGGGCAGCCGGAGCGTCATCAGCCCGAGGATCAGCTTTCGGCCCGTAATCGCTTTCCGGGCATCGTCCGCTCGATCGAGGTCGACGGGGTCATGGGGATCGTCGAGCTCGAATGCGGCCCGCATCTCGTCACCGCGGCGATCACGCGCGACGCCATCGAGCAGCTCGGGCTCGAGCCCGGCTCGAAGGCGACCGCGATGGTGAAGGCCACCTCGGTCATGGTGATCGGGGAGTGAGGCTTCTCGCTCTCGTGGTGGTCACGGCGTTCGCATTTGCCGGCTGCGGGGAGAGCGGAGAGGATGAAGGAGCCGGGGAGCTGACAGTTTCGGCGGCCTCCTCGCTAACCGAGGCGTTCGAGGGTTACGGTGAGAAGACCGAAGCCGAGGAGAGGTTCTCGTTTGCCGGCTCAGACGACCTGGCCGCGCAGATCCGCCAAGGCGCACCGGTTGACGTGTTCGCCGCTGCCAACACGAGCCTGCCGGAGGCGCTCTTCGACGAAGGTCTCGTCGAGGAGCCGACCGGCTTTATCGCGAACGCTCTTGTGCTCGCGGTTCCCAAGGATTCGCTTCTTCTCGACAACGACTTCGTCGAAGGCCTCGGGGGCCCGCCCCGCTCACCACTAGAGCTGCTGGGCGACCTGAGTGAGACCGACATCGTCATCGGCGCCGAGGGTGTCCCGGTGGGCGACTACACGCGGGAAGTTCTTTCGAAGCTTCCCGAGTCGGATGAAGAAGTGATCCTGGAGAAGGTCCGCTCCGAAGAGCCGGACGTCAAGAGCATCGTCGCCAAGCTCACGACTGGAGCGGCGGACGCAGGGTTCGTCTACGCCTCGGACGTGGATGCGGCGGAGGGAGAACTGGTCGCGGTCGAGCTGCCGGACGAGCTGCAGCCAGTCGTCGGGTACAGCGTCGCGATCGTCTCCGGCTCCGATAACTCCGAAAACGCCCAGGAGTTCATCGACGGACTGCTCGAAGGCGCCGGCCGCGAGGCGCTCCTCGACGCCGGCTTCCTCCTGCCCAAGGGTGAGCTCTGAAACGACTCTGGTTCCCCGCGGTCCTGGCGGGCGCCCTCGCGCTGGCGCTCGTGTTCTTGGCGATTCCGGTCGCGGCGATCTTCCTCGAAGCAGGCCCGGCTGAGCTGTGGGATGCGCTCGGCGATGAAACGACGCTGGACGCGCTCCGGCTCAGCCTCGTGACGTCGGTGATCGCGCTTGTGATCATCGTGCTCGTCGGCACGCCGGCCGCCTACTTCCTGGCGACGCGGCGCTTTCGCGGTCGCCAGATCGCGATCACGCTCGTCGAATTGCCACTCGTCCTTCCCCCGGCCGTCGCGGGCGTCGGCCTTCTGGTGGCGCTGGGCCCGGGAGGCTTCATCGGCGGGCTGATCGAGGACGCCGGCGTCCAGCTCGTCTTCCAGACGGCCGGCGTGGTGGTCGCGCTCACATTCGTGGCGAGCCCGTTCTACATCCGCCAGGCGCAGTCGGCTTTCGAGGCTCTCGACCCCGCGTTGCTCGAGGCATCCCGGACCCTCGGGGCGGGGGAGGCTCGGACGTTTGCGCGCATCGCCATGCCGGTCGCCATGCCCGGCCTTGTCACGGGTGGAGCGCTCGCGTGGGGGCGGGCGCTCGGCGAGTTCGGCGCGACGCTCGTCTTCGCGGGCTCATTCCAGGGGATCACGCAGACGGCGCCGCTCGCGATCGTGAACCTGATCGGCACGGATCTGACGGGGGCACTTGCCCTCTCCGCCGTGCTGATCGCCTTCTCGGCGGCGCTTCTGGCAACGGTCAAGCTGACGGCGCGGGGGAGGGGGTACGGCCTTGTTGTCGATTGAGGGAGTCACCCACGAGCTCGGCGATTTTGGGCTCGACCTCTCGCTCGACGTCCCTTCGAGAGGGTGTCTGGCGCTCGTCGGACCGTCGGGTGCCGGCAAGTCCTCACTGCTGCGAGCGGTCGCGGGGCTCAGTACCCCGGATTCCGGAAAGATCGAGTGTGGGGACGAGGTCTGGTTCGACTCGCAGGCGGGAACGTTCAAAGCGCCCGAGGCTCGCCGCTGCGGGTACCTGTTCCAGGACTACGCGCTCTTCCCGCATTTGAGCGCGTGGCGAAACGTCGCGTATGGCCTGCCCGGGCCCGCCGGCAGCAGCCGCGACGAGGCGCTTTCGCTACTCGACCGCTTTGGGCTCGCGGCGCGTGCCGAGGCAAAGCCCCGCACGCTTTCCGGTGGGGAGCGCCAACGTGTAGCCCTAGCGAGGGCCCTCGCCGTGGAGCCGAGAGCGCTGCTGTTGGATGAGCCGCTGAGCGCCCTGGATGCATCGACCCGCGGCCGCGCGGCTCGCGAGCTCACCAGCGCGATCGTGGCGGCGGGTGTGCCGACCTTGCTCGTGACCCACGACTACGAGGAGGCGGCGACACTCGCGGACGAGATCGGCGTGATCTCGGACGGGCGCATCGTCCAGCGGGGCTCAGCGGCGGAGCTGGCGGGCGCGCCGGGCTCGGCGTTCGTCGCCGACCTGGTTGGGTCGGTCGTGATCTCGGGGCGGGCCGGCTCACCCGGCGATGCGGGCACGCCCGTCGAGCTCCCGGGTGGTCAAACGGTTTGGACGACGGACGCATGCGAGCCGGGCGAGGTCTCCGTCAGCGTTCATCCATGGGAGATCCTGATCGAGCCGTTGGGATCCACCGCGGCGGGCTCCGCACGAAACCGGCTGGCGGCCCGGGTGGTCACGGTGACGCCGCTGGGCAGCCGCGTCCGGCTGGCGCTCGACGCGGGGCAGCCGATCGCGGCAGAGGTGACCCCCTTGGCCGTTGACGAGCTCGGACTGGCGCCGGGGAAGGAGATCCTGGCCGTCTGGAAAGCTTCGGCGACCCGGGTAGTCGACCGCTAGGAGAACTTATGAAGGCACAGGAGTGGCTGGAGGCGTTCGCGGCAGAGATCGGAGCCGATGCGCCCGATGAGGAGACCATGGGAGAGCTGCTGGAGCTGGCCGCGACGGCCGCTCACTCCTCCGAGCGGATCGCCGCGCCCATCGCCTGCTTCATGGCGGGCAGGGACGGACGGCCCCTGGCCGAACTTCGCGCGGCAGCCGACCGGGTGTCCGAGGGCTGAGGCATGAGGGTCGCCGAGCTCTGGCGCTACTCCGTCAAGTCGCTTCGGGGCGAGCGGCTCGGCGCAGTCGACGTGCTCGCGGACGGCCTTCGCGGCGATCGCTCGACGCAGGTTGTCGATCACAAGGGCGCGCGAATGACCGGACGCACGGCGAAGCGGCTCCTGGGTCTTCAATCAGGGCTCGGCGCAGACGGCGAACCGACGATCGACGGCCTCCCGTGGCAGAGCAACGAGGCGCTTGCCCTGATCCGCGAGGCGGCCGGGCCAGGCGCGGATCTCGCGCCGTTGGGCCGCCACTTCGACGACCGTTCGATCCTCGTCACCACCGACGGCGCCATCGGGGCCCTGGGTGTGGACGGCAGGCGCCTTCGCCCGAACATCCACGTCGAAGGGGTCGAAGGGTTCGCCGAGAACGACTGGATCGGGTCGCGCCTTCGGTTGGGCAGCGTCGAACTCGATGTCGTCGGGCGGTGCGAGCGCTGCGTGATGACGACGATCGACCCGGATTCGCTCGAGATCGATCCCGATGTCCTGCGCAGGATCAACGACGAATTCGACAGCTGCATGGGTGTCCTGTGCGACGTCGTGACTGCGGGAGAACTGCGCGTCGGCGACGAGGTCGAGCTCATCTGAGTTGAAACGCGACATCGGGGTAGTGGGCTCGTATGTCCGACAAGACCGAGACCGAAGAGACTCAGGCGCCCGAGGAGGGCGCGCAAACGACCGAGGAGAACGCCACGGCGCCCGGCGACTGGGAGCGCAGGCCGGCTGACCAGGATGATCTTCGCCACGACGACGGATCCGAGCCGCTCGACGAGCCAAGTGACGAGGCCGAGGACGACCTCGCCGAGCAGGAGGCGGGCGACGTCAGAACCGGCGACGACGAGGGATTCGACCGGCCCGATCCGCCTGATGAGGCGGGTGTTGAAGACACCGGCAGCGCGCTCGAGCGCCACGGTGAACCCCTGCTCCAGGGTGATTCCGTGAAGACCCCGGTGGGTGGCGTGCCCACGCGCTCCCTGCTCGCGATGGCTGCGTTCATCCTGGTCTTCTGTGCCGCGTTCTTCGTCCTCTGGGGACTGTTCGGAAGCTTCGGGATCTTCCTCGGGCTCTTTGCCGGCACGGCGCTCGGCCTGGGAGCGATGAAGCTCCTCGCCGACCGCGCTGCGTAGCGACGCGGGCTAAGCCGCTTCGAGCCGTACCGGGACGCTGTTGAAGGCAGCGTTGCCAGTCAGGCCGTCGAGCACCGTCGGGTCCGTGATGTCGTTGACGCTGGCACCGGGGAGGGACGCGGCGTGCTTCCAGCCGACTCCCTTGCGCGAGCCATGCCCGAAGCCGTGGGGGATCGAGACGACGCCGGGCCGCAGCTCGTCGGTCACCTGGAGCAAGACCTCGATCTCGCCGACCCTTGAGACGACCTTCACGGTGATGCCGTCCTCGAGGCTCCGAGCGGCGGCGTCCTTCGGGTTCAACATCGCGGTGCAGCGGTCGGAGCCCTTGGTGAGGCGCTTCGAGTTGTGCATCCACGAGTTGTTCGAGTTGAGGATTCGGCGGCCGATCAAGGTGAGGTCGAAACCTTCCTTCGTGGCCGCCTCACTTTCGGCTGCAATCTTTTCGAGCTCTGCGACCTCGCTCACCAAGGCGGAGGGCGCGAGGGAGACCTTCTTGTCAGGCGACATCAGGGCGCCTGGAAGCCGCGGCTTCATCGGGCCGAGGTCGATCCCGTGCTTGGCACGCTTGACCTTGCGCAGCGTGAGGCCGCGGATCGGGCCGCGGCGGACGATGCCGTAAGCGCCCGCGGCGAGGGCCGACTCGACGAGGCGCGCGGGCGACGCGAGCCTGGCACCCAACGAGGCGGCTCGAGCTTTGGTGGCGAGTCCGCGTCCGAGCCGTCTGGTCAGACCATTCAGGATCTCCCAGTCCTCCTTGCCGCCCTCCCGCTTCGGGACGGCAGCCGGGCTGAAGCGGATGTGGTTGCGGATTGCGACGAGGGGCAGCGCCACGTCGAGCTCGTCGCGCTCGAGGGCGGATACCGGAGGCAAAATCACGTCGGCGTGTCGGTTGGTCTCGTTCACGTACTGATCGACCGAGACCATGAACTCGAGGTCTGCAAAGGCCTCGTCGAGACGCTTTCCGCCGGGCGCAGACATGACCGGATTGCCCGCGTAGACCAGGAGGCCGCGCACCTGTCCCTCGCCGGGTGTGAGAATCTCGTCGGCAAGACCGGACACCGGCAGCTCGCCGTTCATCTCGGGCAGCCCGCTCACTCTCTGGGTCCAGCGACCGAAGCCGTCGGGCCCTCCGCGCCCGGCGATCTTCAGTGCGAGCGTCAGGTCGATGAACGGCTCGGGGAACATCACGCCGCCCTCGCGGTCGAGATTGCCGGTGACGGCGTTCAAGACGTTGATGAGCCAGTGGACAAGAGTGCCCGTGCGCTGCTGGCAGACGCCAACCCTCCCGTAGGCGGCAGCGGCGGGCGCTGCGGCAAACGCGCGTGCAAGGCGCTCGATCGTGGCAGCATCGACGCCGGCCAGGGGAGCCGCGCGCTCCGGGTTCCACCCGGTGACCAGAGATTCGATCTCGTCTGCACCAGTGCAGACGCCGGGCACGGTTGTCAGACCCTCGGCGAAGATCACGTGAAGCATCCCCAGGAGGAAGAACGCGTCGCCTCCCGGCTTCACGGCGACATGCTCGGAGGCGCTCTTTGCCGTCTCCGTGTGGCGCGGGTCGACGACCACGACGGTTCCACCGCGTTTGACGATGTCGCGGAGTCGGTGTCTCGCCCCCGGGGCACTCATCAGCGAGCCGTTGGAGACGGAAGGGTTCGCGCCCAGGACGAGCAGATAGTCGGTGTTGTCGATGTCAGGGACGGGAAACAGACCGAGGTTTCCGAACATCTCGGCAGAGGTACGGTGCTGGGGAAGCTGGTCCGTCGAGGTGGCCGACGAGTGGTTCTTCGTGTCCATCGCCTCGCGCAGCGGAAGCACGGCCAAGAGGGACCAGGTATGGGCAGCGGGGTTGCCGATGTAGGAGCTGAGGCTGTCGGTGCCGTGGCGCCGGTGCACGCCCTTCAGCCCTTCCGCGGCGAAGTCGAGCGCCTCGTCCCAGTCGAGCTCGACCCACTCGTCGCCGACACGCTTGACCGGCTTTGAGAGTCGATCCGGATCTGTATAGAGGTCGACCAGAGCGGCCGCCTTGGGACAGATGTAGCCGTTCGAAGTCGGATCGTCGGGATCGCCTGTGATCCGCTTGACGTCACTACCGTCCACCTCGACGGTGATCCCGCAGTGTGCCTCGCACAGGTTGCACTGCCGGTGGACCGTCTGCGTCGCCATGGCGCCTAGCCTCGCAGAAAAGGTGGTACGCGGTTTCAGTCGCCGACGCGCCCGGCGCCCGAGTACACGTTCATCGAGCCCTCTCTTGCGAACCCGCAGAGCGTCAGCCCACGCTCGGCAGCCAGCTCGATCGCAAGCGAGCTCGGCGCTCCGACGCCGACCAGGATCGGCGCGCCCGCGACGGCGGCCTTTTGGACGAGTTCGAACGAGAGGCGGCCGGAGACGCAGAGGACCCGGCCGTGCAGGGGTAGCTCCCCCGCCACGAGCATCCGCCCGATCACCTTGTCCATGGCGTTGTGGCGGCCCACGTCCTCGCGTACGCAGACGAGTTCGCCGGAAGGCTCGAACAGACCGGTGGCGTGGAGTCCGCCCGTGCGCTCGAACGCCGGCTGGCGCAGGTGGTCTGGAAGCGCCGCAAGCACCCTGCGTGCGACCACGGGTCCGTCGGGCAATGGCGCCGAGAGCACCTCGACCTGTTCGATCGCGCCCTTGCCGCAGACCCCGCAAGACGACGTCGTATAAAAGCTCCTTGAGCCCGGGTCGCGCAGCAGTGGCCCTTCGATCTCCACGATGTTTGCGGCCATATCGCCGGTCAGTCCGGCCTTCCTGGGTCCGTCGATCAGCCCTTCGCCGTACAGAAAGCCGAGTGCGAGCTCCTCGTCGTCACCCGGAGTTCGCATCGTGATCGCAAGTGGCTCGCCGGCCACGCGAATCTCCAGGGGCTCCTCGACGGCCACGAAGTCCTCAACGCCGTCGCGTTCGATCCGGGCGAGGCTCTTGGGGTCGGGTTCCGGCACGCTTGCGAAGATAGGGATCGATGGCCAAAGGCGACGGATTGCGAAAGCCCACGAAGTTGCCGACCCCCTCGAACTGGGCGTCGCTCAAGCCGTTCGGTGTGGGCGAGCAGCGACCGAACAATTTCGCCGAGGTCTTCAGGGCGGGCTGGGAGAACCGCGACCAGGCCGCCTATGCGATGCGGATCCTCTCCGACGGCGTCTGTGACGGGTGCGCACTGGGGACCAAGGGCTTGAAGGACTGGACTCTCGACGGGATTCACCTTTGCAACATCCGGCTGCGCCTCCTGCGGCTCAACACGATGGGCGCGCTCGATGCCTCCCGGCTTGCGAGCGTCTCAGAGTTGGAAGGGATGCGCGGCGACGAGCTCCGCCGCCTCGGCCGCATTCCTCACCCAATGCTTCGCCGCGCCGGCGATGCGGGGTTCGAGCGGATCAGCTGGGACGAGGCCCTTGACCTGGCCGCAGAGCGGATCCGCGAGTCAGGGGCGAAGCGCGCGGGCTTTTACCTCACTTCGCGCGGGATGCCCAACGAGTCGTACTACGCGGCGCAAAAGGCAGCGCGGGCGATCGGTACGAACTCGATCGACAACGCCGCGCGGGTGTGTCATTCGCCGTCGACGTTCGGCTTGAAGGAGGCCCTGGGCGTCGGCGCCTCGACCTGCTCCTACTCGGACTGGATCGGGACCGACCTGATCGTCTTCATCGGTTCGAACGTTGCCAACAACCAGCCCGTAACGACCAAGTACCTCCATCAGGCAAAGAAGGCCGGAACACGGGTCGCGGTGCTCAACCCGCTTCGAGAACCGGGCATGGAGCGCTACTGGATTCCGTCCAAGGCCGAGTCGGCCCTGTTCGGGACGAAGATCGCCGACGACTTCTTCAGCCTCAACATCGGCGGAGACGTCGCCTACCTGACGGGCGTCCTGCGGCATCTGATCGAGCGTGGATGGGTGGACGAGGAGTTCGTTGCCGCTCACACCGAGGGCTATGCGGAGTTACGCGAAGCGGCGCTCGGGGCCGGCTGGGAGGAGCTCGAACTGGGAGCCGGAGCTTCGCGTGAGGACATGCTCGGCCTCGCCCGCCTGATCGGCGAGTCGGAACGGGGGGTGCTCGTCTGGAGCATGGGTGTGACCCAGCACGCGGGTGGCGAGGACGGGGTGCGGGCGATCGTGAACCTGGCGCTTGCGCGCGGCTGGGTGGGCAGGGATGGCTGCGGCCTGATGCCGATCCGCGGTCACTCCGGCGTCCAAGGCGGTGCCGAGATGGGGTGCTACTCGACGGCACTCCCCGGCGGGTTGCCCGTGGACGAAGAGAACGCAGCCCACTTCTCGAAGCTATGGGGCTTCGAAGTTCCGACAGAGCCGGGGCTGAAGGCGCCGGAGATGCTCGACGCCGCCCGCCGCGGAGAGCTCGACGTGCTCTTTTCGTCCGGAGGCAACTTTTTGGACGTTCTGCCCGATCCCGCGCGGGTGCGGGAAACGCTTGAGCGGACCCCGCTGCGGATCCACATGGACATCGTCGTCTCAAGCCAGATGCTCGTCTCGCCGGGGGAAGCCGTGCTGATCCTCCCGGCGTCCACCCGTTACGAGATCCCCGGCGGCGTGACCGAGACCACTACCGAGCGGCGCGTGGTCCTGAGCCCCGAGATCCCCGGCCCGCGGATCGCCGAGGCGCGCCCCGAATGGCAGGTCCTGCTCGACCTCGCCGCCCGCGTGCGTCCGGATCTGGCGGGAGCGCTGGAGGTTGCCGGCACCGCCGAGCTTCGTGCCGAGATCGCCGAGGCGGTGCCCCTTTACGCGCCCATCGCCGAACTGCGCGAAGGAGGCGACTCGTTCCAGTACGGCGGGCGCCACTATCCGAACGGCACGGACTTCCCGACCCAGGACGGGCGCGCCCACTTCGCCCTGGTCATCCCCCCGGGGTCAGACCCCTCACACAACGCTCACATCCAAGACGGCTCGCTCCTCCTCTCAACCCGCCGCGGCAAGCAGTTCAACTCGATCGTCCAAGAGTCGAAGGACTCGATCACCGGGGCGACTCGGGAGGCCGTGATGATCTCGTCTGCCGACGCCGAACGGCGCGGACTCCTGGCCGGCCAGGCGGTGCTCTTGAAAAGCGCGACGGGCGAGCTTCGCTGCCAAATCCACATCGCACCGATCGCACCCGGCAACGTTCAAGTGCACTGGCCGGAGGGGAACGTCCTCATCGCCAACGAGATCCGCTCGTCGGAGGCGGGGATCCCGGACTACAACACCCGCGTCAATATCAGCGCTCTTTGAGGAGTTCCTCCGCGCGCCTCAAGTCGTCAGGCGTGTTGACGTTGAAGGCCTCCCGCTCGATCGCCTCGATCCATTCCGGCTCCAACGATTCGAGCGCCGCCGTGGCGGACTCGCCCGCAGCGACGGCCGACTCCAAGATGTCCAGGCTGTCTGGGCCGTAGAAGGCGATCAGCGGGTGGATTCGCCCGCCCGCTCTGACGGCCGTAGTTACCGGCGCGCTTGCCAGGACACGCAGGAGCATGGGGGAGAGCAGGGGCGCGTCGCAGGGAACGACGAGGGCTCCAGCGGATCCCGCATGGCGGAGCGCGGCGACGACGCCCGCCAGTGGGTGGCGCGGCTCGTCCGGTTCGATGACGACGTCCACGTCAAGGTCCGGCAGGGCCGAGTCTGCCTTCGCAATCACGACGGGGACGATCCCGGCCTGGCGAAGGGCCTCGATGGGGTAGCCGATGAGCGGGCGGCCCGCGAGTTCCACGGTTGCCTTGGCGCCGCCGAGACGGGTCGCCGCACCACCCGCCAGAACGGCTCCCAGGGGCGCGGTGCGCTGAGGGGGTGACGGCACGCCGCGAGTCTCGCAGCCGGAAGTAGTCTCGCGTGCGATGGCGGAGCTACTCCCAGTTGCCGATGCTCGGGCCGCAGTCCTGGCCGAGGTCGCCAAGACGCTCCCATCCGAGCGCGTACGGCTTGAAGAGGCGCTAGGGCGCGTGTTGGCGGCTGACGTGGTGTCGAGCGAGAGCGTTCCAGGGTGGGACAACTCGGCGATGGACGGGTTTGCGGTTCGTTCGGCTGACACGACCGGTGCTACGGCCGAGGCTCCCGCGACCCTGCACCTCACCGGCGAGTCGCGTGCAGGTGCGCCGGCCAGCGCCGTGCTCGCCCAAGAAGAGGCGTTCGGGATCTCAACGGGTGCGGTTGTGCCCGGCGGCGCGGACGCTGTCGTGCGGGTCGAGGACACAAGCCTGGACGGCGACACGGTGTCCGTCCTGGTCGAGGTCGAGCCCGGGCACGACATCCGCCGTGAGGGCGACGACATTCGCGCCGGGGATACGGTGCTTCGGACGGGGGCGGTCCTCGGCTCCGCTGAGCTCGGAGTCCTGGCCTCGGTCGGCGAGCCCGAGCCCGAGTGCGCGCGGCGCCCGACCGTCGCGATCGTCTCGACCGGCGACGAGCTCCTGGCGCCCTCCGAGTCCATGCGCCCCGGCGGTGTGCGCAACTCGAACGCGTACACGCTGCCGGCGCTCGCACGCCTTGCCGGGGCCGATGTCGTGAGCGTCGAGCGCTGTCCCGACGATCGGGATGCGACCCGCGACGCGGCGGCGCGGGCTACTCAGGCCGATGTCGCCGTGTTCTGCGGCGGAGTCTCGGTCGGTGATCACGACCACGTGAAGGAAGCGTTCGCGCGAGCCGGCGCCGAGGAGCGTTTTTGGGGCGTGGCTTTGAGGCCGGGCAAACCGACCTGGTTCGGAGTGGGAGAGGGCGGGCTTGCGTTCGGCCTGCCCGGCAACCCGGTCTCCGCGGTGGTCACCTTCATCCTTTTCGTGCGGCCCGCGCTCCGCGCGCTACAGGGTGCCTCGCCGGATCTCGACGCCGTCGAGGCAATGCTCGCCGACGACGTACCGAGGATGGATCGCCGCGACCAGGCGGTGCGCTGCGGATTGACCCTTGCCGCCAGGGGCTGGATCGCAACCCCCACGGGCCCTCAGGGCTCGCACGTACTGACTTCGATGCTGGGCGCCGACGCACTCACCGTGGTCGAGGCGGGCACAGAGCCTGCCCGCGAGGGAACCGTGGTCAAAGCAGAGCTCCTGCGCGTACCCTCAGGTATCCAATGAGCAGCTTTAGCTGCGAAAGCAGCACGTGTCGGTGGTTCTCCCAATGAGCAGCTTTAGCTGCGAAAGCAGCAGGTGTCGGTGGTTCTCGTCAATGAGCAGCTTTAGCTGCGAAAGCAGCACGTGCCGGTAGTCGTGTCGTGAGGGTCACGGTTCGCCTCTTCGCAATGCTCCGCGAGCGCGCCGGCTCGGACTCGGTCGAGATCGAGCTGAGCGAGAGCGCGACGGTCGCCGACGCAATCGCGGCGCTCGGGCGCGACCCGGAGGTGGGCGATCTGGCGGCAAAGCTCCCGCTTCGCATCGCGGTCAACCGTGAGTACGCCGACGCCGGCGCTCGGATCCAACCGGGGGACGAGCTGGCCGCGATTCCGCCTGTCTCGGGTGGAGACGGGCCGGTGAGGGGAGCGCGCGTGAGCGCCGAGCCCCTCGACGCCGCCGCGATCACCGGGCTCGTCGGAGATCCCGGCGCGGGCGCGCTCGTGACCTTCCAGGGAACGACCCGGGACGTCGAAAAGCTCAGCTACGACGCCTACGCCGAGATGGCCGAGCCGCGTATCGAGGAGATCCTTCGCGAATGCGCGGAGCGTCATGGCCTGAAGGGAATTGCCGCCGAGCACCGCATCGGTGACGTGCCGCTCGGAGCGCCGAGCGTGGTGGTCGCCGTGTCTGCCGCGCACCGGACCGAAGCCTTTGACGGAGCTCGCGAGGCGATCGACCGGATCAAGGCCGAGGCTCCGATCTGGAAGAAAGAGGTGGAGGGCGCAAGCGAGTCCTGGGTGGAGGGCACCGTCCCGTGAACGACGAGCCGAAGCTGACCCACCTCGACGCCGACGGTTCCGCGCGGATGGTGGACGTCGGCGACAAGAAGGAGACGCGGCGCACCGCCGTCGCGGAGGCGCGCGTGAAGATGAGCGAGGCGACGGCCGCCGCGGTCGCCCGTGGCGACGCGCCGAAAGGCGATGTGGTTGCGACCGCACGCCTCGCCGGCATTCAGGCCGCCAAGCGGACGTGGGAACTGATCCCCCTGGCACATCCGCTCGCACTCAGCTTCGTGGATGTCACGGCCCACGTGGATGTGGCCGCGGGCTACGTGACGCTCACGGGAGAAGCTCACACGGTCGGCCGGACCGGAGTCGAGCTGGAGGCTCTCACCGCTTGCTCGGTTGCCGCGCTTACCGTCTACGACATGGTCAAGGGAATCGAGAAGGGCGTCGAGATCGAGCGCATCGGGCTCGTCTCGAAGGGCGGGGGCAGAAGCGGCGACTGGGTGCGCGGAACTCCCGCCGATGAGTGAGGCTCCGTTCAGGGCCGCCGTCCTCGCGGTCTCGACGTCAAAGTCGGCCGGCCGGGGCGAGGACGAGTCCGGCCCCAAGCTCCGCTCATTGCTCGAGGACGCTGGTTGTGAGGTCGTCGCCGTCGAGTTGATCTCGGACGACCGCGAACTGATCGCCGGCAGGCTTTGCTTCTACTCAGACGAGGAGGCCTGCGACATCATCGCGACCACGGGGGGAACGGGGCTCTCCCCCGACGATGTCACCCCCGAGGCGACACTTGACGTGATCGACCGCGAGGCGCCCGGCATTGCCGAGGCGATGCGGCTTGCCTCGCGCGAGCACGTTCCCAGGCACTGGATGCTTTCAAGGGGAGTGGCTGGAAGTCGCGGCCGGACGCTGATTGTGAACTTTCCCGGCAATCCGAACGCCATCGCTCAAGCCGGGGCGGCGATCACGCCCTCCCTGGCACACGCACTCGGTTTGCTACGCCGGCGATAATCGCGACCAGAGCTCCGGCGCCCGCCATAACGAGCCCGAGCGTCTCGAGGCCTCCGAAGACGGCGTCCCAGATGGCACGAGCCGCTTCTTGTGCAGCATCGTCGTCCGGCTGTCGCGCTGCGATCTCGCGCCCGACCAGATAGCCGGCGAACAGCGCGACCCCTGCCAGGGCGACGCCCATCGAAGCTCCGAAGACCGCCGTGCGGCGGTCGTTTGCCACTACGACGCCCCCGATCAAAAGGAGACCGCCCAGAATCGGCAATACGAGCGACAGCGAGCTGGCGTCGTCGGCCCGGCGCGCGACGTCCACCAGCGTTCCCGACGACCCGGTGTTTGCGACCGGTAGTTCGAGATCCCGAGGAACATCACGCGCGACCTTCTTGTCGTTCTTCGCGATCTGCATGCGCACGACGCCTCCGACTCCCGTGACGTTGACGACGACGCCGTCGGATCCCTCACCAAGCGCTTGTTTGTTCGCGCGGACGAGTGCCGTCTCCAGGGCGTCGCGGAACCGTGGATCCTCGGAGATCGCCCCGATGCTCTCGTCAACGGCGCGCTGCGTGGGCTTTCGCTCCGAGCCCTCCTTTTCGAGCTCGTTCACCATCACGTCGGCGATCTCGGCTTGGGCCCCCTCGTCGTCCAGCACCTCCACCGCCCTCTCCGCGAAGGTCTCGGGATCGAGAAGGTTCTGGTCGGCGTAGCGCACGAGGATGCCGCCGACGAGCGCGATCCCGCCGAGGACGATCAAAAGGACAGACCCGATCTGCCTCATCGCCACGCGGTCAGCCCACCTCATCCCGCCAGCTCCTCGCGCGTCCACCCATCGAGGAGATGAAGGAGTTCAGGATCCTCGTCGTCCTCGATCGTGGCGATCGTGCCCGGCCAGTAGGCGCTGCCCTTGGACGAGGAGCGAAGGAGACTGGGACTGTGGACCCAGCTGCCGGTGTTCAGAAGCGTTGCCCCGTTGTCGGTGACCCAGGCATCCTCGTCCGCCAGTGGCCCGCGCCTGTGGGTGTGTCCGTAGAGGACCCAGTCGGCGTCGATCTTCAGGCGCTCGACGACCTCGCTCATCGCGTCCACCCCCGCGCGCGAAATCGCGTTGGGTGAGACGTCGGCCCGCACCGGCCCGAGCCCGAGTCGGTTCGCGACCCCCACGGCGCCTGGGAGGGCGACCGAGCCGAGCAACCATCCCCGGACCTTCGCCGAGCGGCTGTCCCCGCCCGTCAGCGTGTCCCAGATCCGCTTCGTCGGAGTCCCGCCGGGGTGGGTCGTCGTCGCGCCCGCCTGCGCTAACGCGTACAGGAAGGCAAATACGGGCGCCGCGACGCGCTCGTACTCATCGGGCTCATCTGACGACTCCTCGTCGGGTGGCGCCAGTGGGTCGGGTCCCGAGGGTGTGAGGCCGAGTGTTCTCTCGACCAGCGCAAGTCCGAGGCGCTCGAAAGTCGGGATGGTCAGATGGCGGTCGAGGTAGTGCCCATGCGTTGCGTAAACGTCCTTGCGAAGCCAGATGCCCGGATAGTTGACGCGGAGCTTTGCGCCCGGCATCGCGGCGCGGAGCTCCGAGGCGGGCCACAGGTCGAGGCGCGCCTTCTCGCTGAGACGAAGAGGCTTTGCCCCCTTGAGCGCTCGCGCCTCAAGCCAGCTCGAGATCAGCCGGTAGTCGTGGTTTCCCGGCACGACGATCACCTCGCCGGCGCTTAGCTCCGCCAGCTTCCCGAGGGTTGGCTTGGCCAGCTCCATGGCCTCGGTGAAGGGCCGGTCGCGGAACTCGAGGAGGTCGCCCAGGAGGACGAGTCGGTCGACGCCCTCGATCGCTTCGGCAAGAACCGCGAACACCTCCGGGCGCGACAGGAGGTCCGCTTCCGAGGCAGCGCCGAGATGTAGATCGGAGACGATCGCAGTCCGCATGTCGCGCCAATCCTTCCAGGTACGTCCTGAGCGGCCGCGGGCTCGAAAGTGGAATGCGTCGGTGGACAGGCGTGAGCGACGGATGCTGCGGCAGATGCGCGTGGCGTGGAGATGTAGAGTCCGAGTCGATGAGTGAGACGTTGGACGCGGCCGCGGAGGCGCCAGGGGTGGATGGGATCGCGGTCGAGAATCCCGCGACCGGCGAAACCCTCGCGACTGTTCCCGAGCTGAGCGCCGCGGAGGTCCAGGCGCTCGCCAAGCGGGCGCGTGCCGCGCAGCCCGGCTGGTGGGAGGCGGGGTTCGAGGCCCGCGCACAGGTGCTCCTGGCCGCGCGCGGCTGGCTGGTTGCAAACGCCGAGCAGGTCGTTGGAACCATCTGCGCCGAGACGGGGCGCCCGGCTGACGAGACGCAGTTCGCCGAGTTCGGCTACGGCCTCTCCGCACTCGAGTTCTGGGCCAAGAACGCTCCCGTCTACCTCGCCGACGAGGAGATCGAATCCGCTTCGCCCTTTGTTCGCGGTAAGCGCCTGGTGGTCCGCTACGAGCCGGTCGGCCTCGTCGGTGTGATCGGCCCGTGGAACTACCCGCTCAACAACTCCTTCGGCGATTGCATCCCGGCCCTGGCCGCGGGCAATGCAGTGATCCTGAAGCCTTCCGAGCTCACCCCGCTCACCTCGCTTCTGATGGCCCAGATGCTCGCCGAGTGTGGGCTACCCGACGGCGTCTTCCAGGTTGCGACCGGCCGCGGCGAGACCGGTGCCGCGCTCGTCGACGAGGCCGACTACGTGATGTTCACCGGCTCGGTCAAGACCGGCAAGCGGGTGATGGCCCAGGCGTCGCAGACGCTCACCCCGGTCTCGCTCGAGCTCGGCGGCAAGGACCCGATGATCGTGTTGAGCGACGCGGACCTCGAGCGTGCAGCAAACGCCGCCGTCAGCTACGGCATGAACAACTCCGGCCAGGTATGTATTTCCGTCGAGCGGATCTATGCCGAGGATCCGATCCACGACGAGCTTCTCGAGCGGATCACCCAGAAGGTCGAAGGCCTTCGCCAGGGCGCTCCGGGGCCGGCAGGCACAGTGGACGTCGGCGCGATGATCTTCCCGCCGCAGATGGACACGGTCGAGGCGCATATCGCCGACGCCGTCGCCAAGGGCGCGCGCATCGTCACGGGCGGCGAGCGCGGGGAAGGCCCCGGTCGCTTCTTTCAGCCCACGGTCCTCGCGGACGTCGATCACACGATGGCCTGCATGACCGAGGAGACCTTCGGGCCGACTTTGCCGGTGATGCGGGTTCGCGACGCCGATGAGGCGGTCGAACTGGCAAACGACGGCCCCTATGGGCTGCAGGCGTCCGTGTGGACTCGCGACGAGGTTCGCGGCGAGGAGATCGCCCGCCGGATCGAGGCCGGCGTCGCATGCGTGAACGACGCGCAGGTGAATTATGCGGCGCTCGAGTTGCCGATGGGCGGGTGGAAGGACTCCGGCCTCGGATCACGCCACGGGCCGGACGGCATCCGCAAGTACACGAAACGCCAATCGCTTCTGATCACTCCCGGATCCGCGGGGTTCCGCGACGCGCATCACTTCCCCTACTCGGCCCAGGTCACCGAGCTGATCGGCCAGACCTTTGCCGCGCTCGCGACTTCGGAGCTCTTCTCAGACGATCAGCGCGTGACGCTCCGCGCGCTCTGCGACACCTTTATCCCGTCGCTCGAGCCGCCCGAGGATGATCGCGCCAACGCCGCGTTCTGGCGCCGCTCGGCCTCAGATCTCAGCGTGCCAGAGAGCGTGGAGGTGGCTCTCCTCGGCGCCGAGCTGAAGCCCGAGCAGATCGAGGGGTTGCGGGCGATGCTGGACGGCCTTTGCCAGCACGGGATGGCTCCCGAGACTCCGGTCGAGGCGCGCGAGCAGATCATTCACGCGTTCGAGGTGGCGAGCCCTGAGGCTTTGGAAGGCATCGCGACCTTTCTGAGCATCAGCAGCACGCTTTTCTACGGCCTGCCGGATCTGGGCACAGGGCGGAATCCGAACTGGGACGCGATGGGATTCCCGGGCCCGACCACCCCGCCTCCGGTTGACCGGGAGCGGCCTCTGAACGTGCGCAGGCCGACGGGCGAGGCGCAGGACGTGATCGAGGCGGACGTCGTTGTGATCGGTTCGGGCGCGGGCGGAGGCGTTATCGCCGGCGAGCTTGCAGCGACCGGGCGCTCAGTTGTCGTCCTCGAGGCCGGCGACTACCACGACGACGCCGATTTCGATGGGCTCGAGCTCTCCGCTTATCAGCGCATGTTCTTGAACGGAGGACCCTTCCCGACCGCGGACCGCCATGTCTCGATCGTGGCCGGCGCGGGCGTTGGTGGAGGCACCGTCATCAACTGGACCAACTGCCTTCGGACCTCCGATCACGTGCGGGCGGAGTGGGCGTCTCAGCACGGACTCTCCGACCTGGCCGAGTCGAGCTATGACGACCATCTCGACGCCGTCTTCGAGCGGATCATGGTTAACGGGGAGTGCTCAGACTTTTCGGGCCCCCACAAACGTCTCGAGGAGGCGTGCGAGAAGTTCGGCTACGACTTCCAGGCCATCACGCGCAACACCGACCCTGCCAAGTACGACGCAGCGTCATCGGCATACCTGGGCTTTGGCGATCCATCGGGCTCCAAGCAGTCAACCGCTAAGACCTATCTGGTCGACGCTCAGGCGCGTGAGGCCCAGATCCTGGTCGGTGCGAAAGCCCAGCGCGTCCTGGTCGAGGGCGGCAAGGCGGTTGGGGTCGAGGCGCTTTGGGCAGATCCGGCGGAGGTGCCGAACGGTGCCGAACCCACGCACCTCGAGGTGCGCGCACCGATCGTCGTGGTGGCTTGTGGGTCCATCGAGTCTCCGGCGCTTCTCTTGCGCTCGGGCATCGGCGGCCCGGCGGTCGGCGAGTACCTGCGGCTGCACCCAACGGTCGCCGTTACGGCGTACTACGACGAGCCACAGAACTGGATGTGGGGTCCACCGCAGTCCGCCCTGTCGCATCAGTTCGCCGATACCGGTGAGGGCTACGGCTTCCTGCTCGAATCGGCTCAAGCCACGACCGGTCTTTTCGGCGGTGCGATCCCCTGGCGCTCGGCCGCCGAGCACAAGCGCCGCATGCGCCAGTGGGAGTATGCGGCGCCGCTGATCGCACTCGTTCGCGAACGCGGGCACGGCCGCGTGACGCTCGACGAAGACGGCAACGCGGTTGTTCACTACCCGATCGACGATGAACTGGACCGCGCACACCTCAAGCAGGGGGTCGAGACGCTCGTGCGGATGCACGAGGCGGCCGGTGCGCGTGAGATCGTCGGCTCGGGGCTCAAGGCTCCGGATTGGACGCGTGGCGACGACCTCGAGGCCTTTGTCTCGGCTTTGAACGGACTCGAGATCAAGCCGCGCGAGTTCGTGACCTTCTCCGCGCACCAGATGGGCACGTGCCGGATGGGCCGAGACCCGGAGACCTCGGTCGCGAACCCGTGGGGTGAGTTGCACGACACCCCCGGCGTGTGGATCGGCGACGCGTCGGCGTTCCCGACCGCCTCTGGAACCAACCCGATGGCGACGATCATGGCGCTTGCCCGCCGCACGGCCCACGCCATCGCAGCCCCCGAGGGGTCAGACCCCTCATGAAATCCTCACACTTCCGCACTCCCGAAGAGCGCTTCCAAGATCTGCCCGGCTTCCCGTTCGAACCCAGCTACCGCGAGTGGGAGGGACTCCGCCTGGCCCATATCGACGAGGGCGAGGGACGCCCGGTCATGTTCTTCCATGGCGAGCCGACGTGGTCGTTCCTCTGGAGAAAGGTGATTCCGCCGGTTCTCGACTCCGGCTTTCGATGCATCGCTCCCGATTACCCGGGATTCGGGCGCTCGGATAAGCCGACCGACGTCGATTGGTACACCTACGATCGCCACGTCGAGGCGATGCAGGCGTTCGTCGACGAACTGGATCTGCGCGACGCTGTCGCGGTAGTCCACGACTGGGGCGGCCCGATCGGCCTCCGGATCGCGGTCGACAATCCGGATCGCTTCTCGGCGATCGTCGTGATGGACACCGGCGTCTTCACGGGCCATCAGGAGATGTCCGAGGCATGGCAGGTCTTCCGGGACTTCGTCGAGCGGACCGAAGACCTGCCGATCTCGATGCTCGTCTCGGGAGGATGCGCCCGGGAGATGCCGCCCGAGGTCGTCGCCGCTTACGACGCCCCGTTCCCGGTGCCCGAGTCGAAGGCGGGCGCTCGCGCCTTCCCGCTGCTCATCCCCACCACGCCCGATATGCCGGGCGCCGCGGATGGAACCCGCGTCCTGGAGGCGCTCGCGGCAGACGAACGGCCCAAGCTCCACCTGTGGGCCGACTCCGATCCGATAATTCCGGCAGAGGTCGGCGCGAAGTTCGCCGAAAGGATCAACGCCGATCCACCCGAGGTGATCGAAAACGCTTCGCACTTCCTGCAAGAGGACGCGGGCGAGGAGATCGGCAAGCGCATCGCAAGCTGGCTGAACGCTCCATAGCCCCACTCAAAGAGAGCCTGCGTTCCGCCGTCCCGCGTCTGCCGAGAGCCTGCCTCGGGCCCGAAGTCCCCGCGCCCAGGCGAAAGCCCGATCCTCAGCGAAGCTTTCGCTGGAGAAAGTCGGTGAGCACGCGGTTGAACTCTGCTGGGTGCTCCAGGTTCGGGAAGTGGGCAGCGTCTGCGATCTCGACGTGCTCGGCGCCCGTGCCGCGGGCAATCTCGAACGAGCCGCTCAACACCGAGGGCTGATCGAGCTCGCCGGTGATGACGAGCGCAGGCACCTTGACTTCGCCCAGACGCCCAATCGCCGGAGGCTCGAGGTCTCCGGGCTCGATCTCGAAGGTGGCTTGACGTTCGAGCAGAACGCGGTTGACCGCCGCAACGGCGCGTCTGACCTCGCGGTCGACTTCGTCGGGAGCGCGAAACGGGCCATCGAGCCACATCTTCATCTCGAGTTCGTTGGCTGCCTCCACGCCTCGGGTCTCATAAGCGGCGTCGATCGCCTGCCACCGGGCTGAGATCTCGGCGGTGTGGGTCCAGCCCGACGGGGTCGAGCCGGCTACGACCAGGGCGCTGACGCGGTGGGGGAGCGCGATCGCCATGTCCAGCGCCGCGTAGCCGCCCATCGAGCTGCCGACGATGGCCGCGCGCGCGATGCCGAGGGCGTCGAGCACCTCCATGGCGTCACCGTGGAGCGTGTACGGCCGAGTCGGGTCGCCCGAGGACCCGAATCCGCGGGCGTCGAAGCGCACGCAATGAAAGTCCTGGGCCAGAGCCTCCCACTGCGGGTCCCACATCCGGCTGTCCGAGAGGCCGGAGTGCATCAGGAGCACGTCGGGGCCGTCACCCGCAGCCTCGTAGGCCAACCCGGTCCGTGTACGCGCTTTGAGCCTCAAAGCTCCACGGTAACCGCTGACGTGATGAACGCGGCAAGCGGACCGGTCGGAATGCCGGCGATTTCCCCGCCTCCTTCGACCACGCGCACGCGCCCATCGTCTGATGCGACCTTCATGTCCAGATCGACGTCGGCCTCGGCGCCCCCGGTCGCAACGCTCAGGATTCCCCCAAGGATGTCCACGCCGGGCAGGTCAAAGCTCTCGGCGCCGAACTCCGCAAGGTCTGAAACGGACGTGGTGCCCGTCGCCTCCAGGGAGTAGGGCTCGTCACCGTTGCGGGTGAGGACGAAGTTCTCGAGCCGGACCGGGCCCATCGAGGAGTCGCGAATGATGATTTCGACGTCGTCGAAGCGATCGAGGTCGTCAAAGACAACGGGATCGTCCGCGGCGATGACCTCGAGGTCGAGACCCGTGGCTTCGATGTCGATGCGGTCTCCGGCACCCCACAAGAGGCGAGCAGCCGGGGATGCGCTCAGTGAAGCTTCGGCTGCGCCGCCGTTCTCGGTCAGCCGATCCTCGATGACGCCCTCGCCGACGCCCGGCAGGAAGATCTGGCTCACCACGAGCACGAGAACGATTGCTGCGCCCAGGAAAGCGGCGATCCGGCCCGGAATCGACTTCGGAAAATGGATCGAGGGCACGGTTCAAGCTTGGCAGGAGCGAGAGGCGGCGATACCATCCCTCACGTCTTGGGGGCAAGGAATACACGAATTGCAGTGGCGTCGGCGCTGGCGGCATCCGCCCTCGCGCTCGGCGCCATGCCCGCTTCCTCCGAGGTGCCGAGCCTCGAATGGACCGCTCTCTTGCCGGCCATCCCGACCGCGCAGAATCCGCAGCCCGGACCCGTCGCGACCTGCAAGAAGGCGACCCCCGGCTGTATCCGCGCACAGGTTCGGCGCCTGCGAGCCGCCCGCGACCGCTACGGATGCGACCACCGAGCGGTCTTTGCCACCACTTACCTCATGTTGACCAAGCAGATTCTCGAGGACGTGAAGTCCGGCCTCGTCGAGCGCGACTACATCGACCCTGAATATCTGTACGTCGAAGACGCGGTTTTCAACAACGTCTATCAGCGAACGCTCAGGGCTTGGAAGGGCGGTCGCGAGGTTGCCGATGCATGGCGGATCGCCTTCGAGACGGCTGAGCGCGATGACACGGGAGCGGTGCAGGACATGCTCCTGGGAATCAACGCCCATGTCCAGAACGACATGCCGTTCGTGCTGGCGTCGCTCGGCCTGACCACCCCCAACGGCCGAACTCGGAAGCCCGATCACGACGAGGCCAACGGCTCGCTCAATCGCGGCTACGAGGACGTGGTGGAGGAGGTGCGCGTGCGCTTCGACGAGGCGATCGGGCTTTCGAATCCGGCGGCCCTGCCGGCTGATGATCTTCTGGGTCTGGAGCTGGTGCGCGGCTGGCGCGAGAACGTGTGGCGAAACGCAGAGAAGCTCTTGAACGCCCACGGCAAGCAGGAGAAGCGCCAGGTCGCAAAGCAGATCGAAGCCGACGCAGCGGTCACGGCCAACGCGCTTGCGGCGGGCGGGATCCCCGGCTACGGCGCAACACGCGATACGTACTGCCTCGCGGGGCCATCAGGAGGGTGATGAGGGTAAAAGAGATACTGATCGTGAGTGCGGTAGCTGCAACCGTCTACCTTGCGTCGGCTCCAGCGGTTCACGCAAACCTGCCGTTCAACGGTAATAACCCGCCCGACATCTGGGACACGATGAGTGAGATCCCACCGCTTTCGATCGCCGCATTCCCGGGAGCGAACGCGGCTCAAGCTGCCAAGTCGGCTGGGCAGCTCGGCGACTTCCCTCGGCAGGGGTCGAGCTTCCAGGTGTTCTCCACCGGCGCCGCGACGCTCGCGGACGAAGCGGGCACAGCAACGACAACGGGCACGGAGTACGGCACATCGTCGGCTAATCCGTCCGCCGCTTTGGATCCGGGCTCAGCAGCGGCGGTGTACGACATGACTGGGCTGGACTCGCAGTTCGTCGTGCCGCTGAAAGCTGATTGCCTCTCTTTCGACTTCGTCTTTTTGACCGACGAGACGAGCGGTTCGAACCAGTATCGGGATGGTTTCTATGCGCAGGTGACCTCGAACACCACGATGTCTGACCTCACCACAGCTCAAACCGCGACCTTTTCGCAATCGGATGCCGCCGGGACGACTTATGATTCCGCAACATCTCGCATCCGCGCTCAGGCTCCCGTGGTCCCGGGGAGTACGAGCGCGATGTCCTTGCGTCTGTGGGACGCGACCGACGACGCATTGGATTCCGCCGTCTTTGTAGACAGGATCATCCTTGACAAGAATCCGAACTGCGGATCGGGCTTTGGGCCGCCCGTTCCGACCACGGAGATCACCCAGGGCCCACCGAAGACAACTGCCAAGCGCAAGGCAAGGTTTGAATTTGAGTCCCCCAGCGATCCCGAATCGTCGTTCGAGTGCAGCCTGGATGGGGCCCAGTTCAAGTCCTGCGAGGCGCCGCTGGCAACGAAGAGGCTGAGGAAAGGTAAGCACGCCTTCGAGGTTCGTGCGGTCCTTGACGAGTGGGTCGACGACAGCGCGGCCAAGACCTCCTGGAAGATCAAGTAGCGGTTAGTTGAGCCCTTCCGAGGAGCGGTTCGCCCGGGTGGGCGAGCTCGAGATCTGCTGGCAGCAGTTCGGCCGAGACGGCGACCCGCCCGTCCTCATGATCATGGGGCTGGGCGCCCAGATGATCCTCTGGCCCGACGAGCTCTGCGAGCTGATCGCGGCCGAGGGGTTTCGCGTCATCCGCTTCGACAACAGAGATTCTGGCCGCTCGACGGTTCTGGCCGACGCTCCGACCGGGACGGTGCCGCAGGCGCTTGCCGGGGAGATCCCGCCGGGGGCCTACTCGCTCTCCGACATGGCGGGAGATGCGGTGGGCCTGCTCGCGGAGCTGGATATCGAGGCGGCGCACGTAGTCGGCTCGTCCCTCGGTGGGATGATCGCCCAGACGCTCGCGATCGAGCATCCGGACAGGGTGCTGTCGCTCGCGTCGATCATGTCCACAACCGGCGACCGCTCCGTCGGGCACGCAACGCAGGCGGGAATCGAGGCCCTTACGACCGTGCCGCCTCCGGATCGAGACGGCTACATCGCGGCGCTCGTTGAGGCGCGGCGGAAGATCGGCTCGCCGGGTTTTCCCTTCGACGAGGATCGCGCACGGCATACGGCCGGGCTGGGTTTCGACCGCGGCTTTCACCCCAAGGGGACCGTCCGCCAGACCGTCGCGATCATCGGCTCGGGCGACCGGACCGCGCAACTGG
This sequence comes from uncultured bacterium, assembly GCA_963721645.1. Lineage (GTDB taxonomy): Bacteria > Actinomycetota > Thermoleophilia > Solirubrobacterales > 70-9 > JALZKA01. Next base: position 631,987 of record CAVRJK010000002.1, read on the forward strand.
CGGAGGTCGCCGTGCCCACGGTGGTGATCCACGGCGAGGAAGACCCGCTGATCGGTGTATCGGGCGGCGAGGCAACCGCTGCGGCCATTCCGGGCGCAGGACTCGTGGTGATTGAAGGGATGGGTCACGACCTGCCCGCGGACGTGTGGGGGCAGGTCGCTGACGAGGTGGTCCAGAACTTCCGGCGCGCCTGACGCGACGCTCTCGACGCCCAGGCGTGAGGAGATGACGGGTCAGCGGCGGCGCCGACCCGGCGGGCCCTAAGCAGGGTCGGCGAGCTTGGCGCCGTTGCCGTTTGACCCGTACACGGCCGAGCCGGGCTTGAGGTCGGCGAGGCTCATCGACGGCCACCCGGACACCGGGCCCGTGGGCCTGTGGATCTTCTCGGGCCGCGAAGCCTTGGGAAGCCTGGCCAGAAGCTCAACGTTCTCGGGGGCGTTCAGCTGGCGCTTGACCGTTTCGATCGCCACCTCGAGCGTGCGATGCTGGTTCTTGCGGCTCATGAGGTTTCGGCCCATCGAGTCGAGATCTTCCTTTTGCGGCTGAATCAGGACGACTTCGGTGCCGCGCGCACGCATCGTGCGGGCCTCGGTGCCGAGTCGCCGGCCAGAGGCACCGCGCACGGCCCTGTCGGCCCACTCGAGCGGGTTCCAGGCGCGGGTGGGGTGGAGAGAAGAGGTGGGGTTGAGGCAGATGACGAGATCCATGTGGGCGTCGCGAAGGATGTCCATGTTGGAAGTGGAGTACATGCCGCCGTCCACGTAGCGCTTGTCGCCGATCTGGACAGGGTGGTAGAAGCCGGGGATTGCGCAGGATGCGGCAACGGCGTCCGCGAGCCTTGCCTTCGGGCCCTTCGGCCGGCCGAAAACGGTGCGGCGCCCCGTCGCGTAGTCGCAGGCAACCACCCGCATGCCGGGATGAGGGCTCCACTCGGGGCCGGACGACCGGCGGACTATTTCCTTCAGCGGCTCGGTGGTGACGAAGCCGCGCGGCAGCCAGCCCGCGGCGACCATCGCCGGGGGGTACTTGAACGGCTCGCGTGAGGTCCGCATCGCGAGGCTCCATGATCCGGGGCCGACGGGAGGCCACGCCTTGGCGAGTCTGAAGGTCGCTCCCGCGGAGCGGTCGGCGTCTGACGCCGGGCGGCCCTGGGAGTCGGTGAGGCCTTCGATGGTCTCGCCTGCGGAGTGGGCGACCATGAACCAGATCGGCGTGCCGGCGGCGACGATCGATCCGATCATGGAGCCGGCGGAGGTGCCGACGATCCGAGTCGCCTCCATCGGATCCCAGCCGGTCTCGGTGGCGAGCGCGGACAGTCCACCGGTCAGCCAAGCGCCGCCCTGAATTCCTCCCGCACCGAGGACCAAACCCACCCTCATCGTGAGCGGAAGGGTACCCAGAGGTACGGCTGTCACGCCTTTAATGGGTTGACCGGTACCAGGTACCTGGCCACCTCTTATCTCAGGACCCGACTGTTCCACCGGGTACCTGGTACCGGAGAGATACATTGCCCGACGTGTCCTTGGGGGTGATCATCGCTCTGGCCGTCGTAGCCGTTGTCGTGCTGTGGGTCATCGTCACCTACAACCGGCTGGTCCAGCTCAGGCTCGCCTGCGAGAGCTCGTGGTCTCAGATCGACGTCGCGCTCCGCCTCAGGCACGATCTGGTGCCTCGGCTGGCTGAAGCGGTTGCGGGTTATGCCGGTCACGAGCGCAAGACGTTCGAAAACGTGGCGGCGGCCCGGAGTCAGGCGGTTGCCGCAAACGGAGCGGCGCCCGCAGCTCGCGGGCCTGCGGAGGCCGTGCTTGGTGCCGCGATCGGACCGGCGATGCTGCTTGCCGAGGACTATCCAGAGCTCCTTGCGACGGAGAACTTCACCCAGCTGCAGACCGAGCTCGCGTCGGTCGAGGAGAAGATCTCGATCACCCGCCGCGTCTATAACGACACGGTGGAGACCTACAACACGAAGATCCAGGTCTTCCCGCCGGTGGTCGTCGCGAGCATCTTCAGTTTCGAGCGCCGGGAGTTCTTCGACGCGCCGGCGGCCGCCGACGTGGCGCCCGAGGTGAGAGTGGGGGGCGGACCATGAGGATCGCCTCGAGGATCGTCTGGCGACTGGTGCTTCTCGCGATCTTCGGCGGGATCCTTTACGCGATCGGCCTCGTCAACTGGAGTGAGGTCGAGCGGAGCTTCCGGATCGACGAGGCGGACGTGCTGGTGGAGGTGCAGGACGACGGGAGCCTCCACGTGACCGAGCAGCTCACCTTTGACTTCACCGGCTACTTCTCCGGCGCCTACCGCGACATCCCGCTCGCGGAGGGGGCTCGGGCGAGGAACGTGGTGGTCTCGGAGGGCGAGCAGGAGTACGCACCGGGCGGAGCGACCGGTCTCGGCTCATACGACCGGCCCGGGACGTTTGGAGCGGAGCAGCTGGAGATCGACGATCCGGACGGCGGGCCGACCAGGGGCTTTCGCGTCGTGTGGCACTACGAGGCGGATTCCGAAGAGCGAATCTTCCAGGTGGAGTACGACGTAGACGGCGTCGTCGATGCCTACGACGACGTGGTCTACGTGCCGTGGGCGGTGTGGGGAAGCCAGTGGCAGTTCAACCTCGACAACCTCCACGCCGAGATCGCGCTCGCCGACTCGGACGCTGAGCCCGAGGACGCGTGGCTGCGGCCGCGAGGGCTCGGGGTCGAGCCCGACTTGGGGCCGGGGTCGGCGTCGGTTGACGTGGAGCGGTTGCCGGCCGGCGAGGAGGCTGCGATGACGGCCGTCTTCCCGCGCAGCGCGGTGAGCTCGATCGAGGGCGCCAACGCGCAATCTGGCGACGGGCTCGAAAAGGTCGTGGCCGAGGAAGACCAGATCACGGATGACCAGGGGCTGATCTCCAAGGCATCCGCCTGGGTGGGCGAGAACGTGGTCCTGATCGAAATCATCTGGACGCTCTTGGTCCTCGCGGCTTCCGCGAACCTCTACGTCCGCGCTCGAGAGGGGCGAGCTGACGGCGTTTCGAAGTATCTGCCGGAGCCGCCGTCCGACGATTCGCCCGCCCTCGCGTACGCGTATGCGAACGAGGGGGACTTCGACGACCGGTTGGTGTTGGCGACGCTCCTCGATCTGGTGGACCGGGGCTTCTACGACGCGAAGCCCGCCGAGGGCAAGGAGCTGGACCTGATCCTCGCCGTCCCGGGGAATCGCGTCGACGCTTCCGGTCTCGAGAAGTACGAGGCAAAGGCGATGGATTTCTTTGACGACCTCCTGAACGACGGCGGGCCGTGTGAGCTCGGCAAGCTGAGCGACCGGATCCCCAAACATTCGAGCAAGTGGCGTCAACGGTGGGAGTCCCTGACGGGTGCGCTCGATGACGTCGAGAAGGGGAAACTGGACTGGGACCGGACGTTTGTGGATGCCCGGACGACGGTCGCCTTGGTCGCGTTCCTCGGCTACCTCGGGATCCTGCTCCTCTACTTCGACCGCACTCGCCTGGTCTCGATCCCGCTGTTTGCGATGGTCGCGGGGATGCTCTTCATCTATCTGCTCCCGAAGCGGTATCTGAAGCGGATGAACACCGCCAGCAGGCTCAAGAGCGCCGAGTGGAACGCGTTCGCGCAGTGGACCAGGGATTTCCCCCGCCTGGCCGACGATCCGCCGGCAACGCTCCTTTTGTGGCGGCGCATCCTCGTCTACGCGGTCGCGTTCGGCACCGCCGACCGCCTCATCGGATCAGGCCGGATCCCGGAGCCGGTGGTCGAGGAGGCGATGACCCACGGCATCTGGATCTATCCCCACATGAGCGGCATGGAGTCCGGCATCACGCCGAGCTTCGACGGGTTCGCCTCTGGCTTTGCGAGCCAGGTCGCTCCCGAGCCGTCGTCTTCGAGCGGCGGGGGAGGGGGCGGCTTCTCCGGCGGCGGCGGAGGGTTCTCGGGTGGGGGCGGAGGTGGCGCGTGGTGAGCCCGCCCTCCTAGCCCAAGCGGAAGATCTCGACCGAGTAGAGGTGCGTGATCGACGTGTTGCTGAGGAAGCTGGTCACCCGGCGGCCAGTTGCCCTCTCGATGATTGCCGTAAAGGTCGGCTCGATCGCCTGCTGAAACGAGGATCGCATGCTTGCCACCGATTCGGTGTGGCCGCCCTCCAGGAGCGTCTTCTCGCTCGGTGCCAGTTCGAGCTGATCGAGTAGGACAACGACAACGTCGTCCAGGATGTGGACGGCGACCTGGCCGGCTCCAGTCCCGTAGGAGTCGAGGTGGACCTTCAAAACCTGTTCCGCGATCTGGGCATGCGGGTTCGTCTCCATTGCTGGATCGGACGGGGTATGAGACATCAGCCTCCGGTGCGAGTAATGCGGGGGAAGCTCAGGGCCGCGAATCGCGGCGGAGCGCTTCAAGCGCTTGGCGTCGGCGGCGCGGTTTGCGGCGCGCGACAGTGGTAAGGATAGGCGCCGGAGCGGGAGAGACCTGGGCCGCCTCCATTTTCCCCCGAAGCTTTTCGAGTCCCAGGCGGATCCTGCTCTTGACCGTACCGAGCGGCAGATGGAGGCGCGCCGCGATTTCGGCATGGGTCAGGCCGCCGTAAAAGGCCAGTGCGATCACCTCGATCTGGATCCGGGGAAGCTCGCTGACAAGGGCGTGCAGCGCTCCAGCGTTGTCTTTCGCGACGACGACGTCCAGGACCGAGATCGATCCATCGTCGTCGGGCACGCTTCTTCCCTGAGTAAGCGGCGGGCGACTTTTTTCGCTGCGGACTCTGTCGATCGCACGTCGCCGGACGATCGTCATTGCCCAAGCTCTGAACGAGCCCCGTTCGACCTCGAATGCGTGCCTGGTCTGCCAGATCTCGAAGAAGGACTCCTGGACGACATCCTCGGCACGCCCTGCGTCCCGAGCGATCCGGCGGGCGAGCCCGAGGGCGCGGGGAGCGTGCCGGTCGAACAACAACTCGAAGGCTGACGATCGGTCTTGCTGAACCTCGTGCATGAGGTCCTCGTCGCTGATGGCCAGGGGGCCGCTCAGCGACCCAGGCATCGTCAAGAGTGTCCAACTCCGTCGTCCCCAAATGGGATCGTCTGATCGAGCGAGGTCAGACGAAAGATTTCGCCTACACGACCGTTGCCGCGCGTGACTTGAAGGCGATTGCCATCACGGATGGAACGGCGGCTCGCCTGAAGAATCGTATGGAGAGTGCTCGCGTCGAGGTCAGAGACGCGGTCGATATCGAGGAGGATTCTGGTTGCGCTGCTCGCCTCCGCCTGCGCCAGCACATGCCGGAGTTCGAGATAACCGCTGTCGCCGAGCCTGCCCTGAATACGGATCAGGTAAAGGTCGTCCCGGTAAGACACCCGAATCGGGGAGGACGTAGCGACATGAATGTCGGGCCGACGGTTCTGTGACACTGGAACTCCTCGGTCGCGGGATCGACGTCGAGGAAGTCAGGTGCCATTGCTAGGTCACGAACGAGGTGACCCAACCTGGGCGCGAATGCCCTCCGAATCACGAAGACTAACTCACCGAGCGCCCCTGTGCAAGGACGAGAGCGGATCAGGCTCCCCCATCCGGCGCAGCCGAGGCCTCGCGCAGCTCCGCGTCCTCGACGAGGCTCGTGGGGCTGAGCACGAAGACTTCGCAGATCATGTCCGGCTCCTGCTGATTACCGCTCATGAATCCGATGACGTCACGCCCGGTGGCATGCTGGATCACGGCTTCGAAGCGTTGGCGCATGACCTCCTGAAAGGCCATCCGTTGCTCGATAACAGCCTTGCCGCGATCGCCCGCCAGAAGGGTTTGCTCAACCCGTGTGAAGCCGCCGCGCAAGACGCACACGACGAGATCGTCCTGGTAGTAGGTCTTGGTCCTGGTCGGGCCCACTCCGTAGTACTCCTTGAGCAGCGCCACCATGCCGTCAGAGATCTCAGTGAGAATCTCACCGTGACTCTTCGCTGCTTGAGTGTCTGGAACGTCCATCTCACTGGGCCTGAGGTCGTAGAGGGATCGTAACCCTTGACGGGCCTTAATTGGGCCGAGCGCTATTTTGAGGGGGCCACGCGGCTGTGGCGGAATTGGTAGACGCGCGGCGTTCAGGTCGCCGTGCCCGCAAGGGTGTGGAGGTTCGAGTCCTCTCAGCCGCATTGATTCGGGGTCGAAATGCGCCCAGATCGGCGCTTGGGCTTCGCTAACATCGCCCACCCTGCCGCTATCGTCTAGGGGACTAGGACGCCGGATTCTCAGTCCGGAAACCGGGGTTCGAATCCCCGTAGCGGTGCCTCTCAGATCGGCTCAGCTTCCTCAGCTGCCCTCATGTGAGGGAGAGTGTTCGTCACCTTCGCTGAATCCGCCCTCGCTCAGGCCCTCGCTGACCAGAACAGCCGCGCCGAAGACGGCGGCGACGGCAGCGATCGCTAGCACGATCCGGACGCTGGGACCGCCGTGAACGCCGGTCTTGTGAACCGCCGTGTGCCCTTTGCCTCGCCCGATCAGCCAGCGGTTGACCGGGAAAGCGATCACGCCGGCGATGACTAGGGCGACCGACAGCGCCCCCCAGAACAGCACGTCTCCGGCGCCTGCTTCCATCGCTCCGGGAATCAGCAGCATGATCGCGTTATCGACGATCTCCATGACCGTGATCGAGAAGGTGTCGGCCGCGAGGGCGATCGGGACGACCGCGGCGAGCGTAAAGCCCGCACGCAAGAGCGGAAGACTGGTCAACGCATAACCAAAGAGGAAAGCCAAGCCGACCGCAAGCGCGATCGTGCCAAGGTCAGAAAAGCCCAGCGCGGTGCCGATCACCATCCCGAGAACTTCTCCTATCGCGCAGCCGGTCAGGCAGTGCACGGTCGCGCTGAGCGAGATTGACGTCAGGTCGCTCGCACTGTTTGTCAGTTCGTGTGCGGATGAATCAGCTTCCACTTTCGTGCCTTCCCTCGGTGATCGAAACCAGTGACGTGGGTCACCGTAGCATACCCAAGGGGGGTATGGTATAGTCCAAATCAGACACCTGGAAACGACGAGCGATGGGAACTCACTTGACGGACACAACCGCCAGCCTTCACACCGTAGTCCGAGTCGGGAAGAAGCTGTGAGCGCGACGGCACGAATCGCCGGCTTCGCTGTTCTTTTGCTGGGCATCTTCGCGGCCGCGTCGGCCGTGGGGGCCGCAGTCGATCCAAACGTCGAAGAGAGCGAGAGCCACGAGGAGACCATGGAGACAACGAGCCCACATTCCGTTCAGCCCACCGACGCGGGCACCGAGCCGGGTGGGGTGCCGGGTCTCGCTGTTGCCGAGAACGGGTACAGCCTGGTACCGGAGACGAATCGGATTGAGCGCAATGAGAACGTCGCGTTCCGATTCCGGATCGCCGATGAGAGTGGCGAGACCGTCACGGACTTCGACATCGAGCACGAGCGCCGCATGCACCTGATCGTCGTCAGGCGCGACTTCGACGGATTCCAGCACCTGCATCCCCGCCAGCTCGCCGACGGCGGCTGGGAGGTCGAACTCAAGCTGTCCAAAGGCGGGGTGTATCGCGCATTCGCGGACTTCTCTACGAACAATGCCTCGCTGACCCTGGCGTCCGACCTGTTCGTGCCAGGGCCCTTCGAGCCTTCTCGACTGTCCCCGCCCGCCAATACCTCCAACGCAGGCGACGGGTACGAGGTCTCGCTCGCCTCCTCAACACCGAGCGCGGGCGGCACCAATCCGGCGCAATTCACCGTGAGCCGAAATGGAAATGATCTCGAGTCGGTCGAGCCCTACCTGGGCGCCGACGGGCACCTGGTCGCCTTGCGTGAACATGATCAGGCCTTCCTTCACACCCATCCCGAAGGCGAGGCCGGTGGCCCGGGCCCGATCTCGTTCGCGGTCGCGTACCCAAGCGCTGGGCTCTATCGGCTCTTTCTCCAGTTCAAGCATCGAGGCGAGGTGCGAACCGCGGCCTTCACCCAAGAGGTGAGTGCCCGCTCCGGCAGCACCTCAGAGCACACAGAGGAGGAGACCGGCCATGGCGGTCACTGAGAAGGCGAAGCTGGATCTGCCCGTACAAGGAATGACGTGCGCGTCATGCGCAGGCCGGATCGAGCGCAAACTGAATCAGATCGAGGGCGTCGAAGCCACGGTCAACTATGCGACTGAGAAGGCGTCGGTTACGTATGACTCCCAGGCTGTGGGGACGGAGGACCTTCTCGGCGCCGTAGAGGCGGCTGGCTACAAGGCCAAGCTGCCCTCCGACATCGACTCCGCCCGCGTCGATGGAGGCTCCACCGCCGAGGACGAGCGCGAAACGGAGCTCTGGGAGCTTCGGCGGCGTTTGATCGTCGCCATCGCCCTGTCGGTGCCGGTCCTCCTTGTGGCGATGATCCCGCCTCTTCAGTTCGACTTCTGGCAGTGGCTCAGCCTCCAGCTGGCGACGCCCGTGGTGCTCTGGGCCGGCTGGCCATTCCATCGGGCCGCCTGGCAGAACCTGAAGCACGGCGCCGCCACGATGGACACGCTGATCTCGGTCGGCACGCTCGCCGCGTGGGGATGGTCTGTCGTCGCACTGTTCTTCCTGGGCGCGGGCGAGCCCGATATGCGGATGACCTTCCAGCTCATTCCCGAGCAGGGGGCGGGGACGGAGGAGGTCTACTTCGAGGTCGCGGCCATCGTCACGACCTTCATCCTCGCCGGGCGTTACTTCGAGGCGAGGGCGAAGCGCCGCGCCGGAGCCGCGCTCGAGGCTCTGCTCGAGCTCGGCGCCAAGGAAGTCTCGGTCCTCGCTGACGACGGAGCGGAACGATTGATCCCGGTCGACGAGCTCGCGCCGGGGCAGCTCTTCGTGGTCAGGCCGGGCGAAAAGATCGCGACCGACGGAGTGGTGGTAGAGGGGAGCTCAGCCGTTGATCAATCCCTTCTCACGGGCGAGTCCGTGCCGGTCGAGGTCGGTCCCGGCGACGCGGTGACGGGCGCTGCCGTGAACGCCGGCGGTCGCTTGGTCGTTCGAGCGACACGGGTCGGATCGGAGACCGCTCTCGCCCAGATCGGCCGCCTCGTCACTGAAGCGCAGACCGGCAAAGCGGATGTGCAGCGGCTCGCCGACCGCGTCTCGGGGATATTCGTGCCGATCGTGCTCGGACTGGCGACGGCGACGCTCGGGTTCTGGCTCGCCGCGGATGTCAGCACCGCCTACGCCTTTACGGCCGCGGTTGCCGTCTTGATCATCGCCTGCCCCTGCGCCCTGGGTCTTGCAACTCCGACTGCGCTGCTCGTCGGTACTGGCCGCGGTGCCCAGCTCGGCCTTCTGATCAAGGGTCCCGAGGTCCTGGAGTCAACGAAGCGAGTCGACACGATCGTTCTCGACAAGACCGGAACGGTGACGACCGGAAAGATGAGCCTTCGGAGAATCGTCACCGCCGAGGGTGTTGCCGAGGAGGAGGTGCTGCGCGTGATCGGAGCGCTAGAGAACGCGTCCGAGCACCCGATCGCCAGGGCGATCGTCGAGGCTGCCCGCGAGCGGGTTGGCACTCTCCCCGTTCCCGAGGATTTCAAGAATCGCGAAGGGCTCGGGGTCGAGGGGATGGTGGAGGGACGCTTGGCGGTTGCCGGCCGCCAGAATCTCCTCAAGGATTGGCGCTTCGAGCTCCCGTCCAATTTGACCGGGGCGATGCGCGAGGCCGAATCAGAAGGCCAGACGGCGATTGCGGCCGGCTGGGACGGCGAGACGAAAGCGGTGCTGGTCGTCGCTGATTCGATCAAGCCCACCTCGACCGAAGCGATCGAGCTTCTGATCGAGCTCGGCCTCCATCCCGTCTTGTTGACGGGCGACAATCGCGAGACCGCCGAAGCCGTGGCAGCCAAGGTCGGGATCGAAGAGGTGATCGCCGAGGTCCTCCCGGGTGAGAAGGCAGCGGTCGTCAAACGTCTCCAGGCCGAAGGCCGCGTCGTCGCGATGGCCGGCGACGGGGTGAACGACGCGCCGGCCCTGGCGCAGGCGGACCTCGGGCTCGCCATCGGTACCGGCACCGACGTCGCGATTGAAGCGTCGGACTTGACGCTGGTCTCAGGTGATCTGCGCGTTGCGGCTGACGCGATTCGGCTATCTCGCCGGACCCTTGGCACCATCAAGGGCAACCTCTTTTGGGCCTTCGCCTACAACGTCGCTGCGATCCCCCTTGCCGTGACCGGCTACCTCAATCCTCTGGTCGCGGGCGCGGCCATGGCCCTTTCGAGCGTCTTTGTCGTCAGCAACTCGCTGCGACTGCGCGCTTTCAACTCCCAGCGATCCGACCGAAGGAGCGAACCATCATGAGCACCGACAATTCAGACCCGGGCTATATCGAGCACAAAGAAGACATCCTGAAACGGCTCAGGCGCATCTCCGGCCAGGTCGGCGGTGTGGAGAAGATGGTCACGGATGAGCGCTACTGCATCGACATCCTGACTCAGGTCTCCGCGATTCAGGCCGCTCTCGACAAGGTCTCGCTAGCCCTCCTCGATGACCACGCGCGCCACTGTGTCGTGGGCGCAACCGAGGACAACCGCGAGGAGATGACCGAGGAGATGATGGGGGCGGTCGGACGCCTCCTGCGCAGTCGTTAGCGCGACGAGCTGGGTTGCTGGTCGCAGCATTGGACCACTCACGGTGCCGTTTGATAGCGTCAGGCGACCGTTATTAGGGTCACCTAACTCAGGAATCTCATTTTCTACCGAACCAACCCCTCGCTCCGTTTCACCGCCGTTGTTTTGATTGCCGTCAGCCTGTCCATTGCTGCCTGCGGTGGCAGCGACGACCCGCCTGACGGCGCTCTGACCGTCTACTCCGGTCGCTCAGAGGTGCTGATCGCTCCGATCCTCGAGCAGTTCACGGACGAGACGGGCATTCCCGTCGAAGTCAGGTACGGCGAATCCGCAGAGCTTTTGGCAACGATTGTCGAGGAGGGCGAGAACAGCCCCGCGGACCTCTTCTTCAGCCAGGACGCCGGCTCACTCGGTGCGGCGGAGGGCGAGGGCCTCCTCGCAGATCTGCCCAAGAATGTTCTGAGCGAAGTCAATCCGGAGTTCCGCTCACCCGAAGGAGGCTGGGTCGGAACTTCGGGCCGAGCCCGGATCATTGCCTACAACACGGAGGCCCTCTCCGAAGACGACTTGCCGGAGTCCGTTTTCGATCTGACGGACCCCGAGTGGGAGGGACGCGTGGGATGGTCACCCACCAACGCGTCTTTCCAAGCCTTCGTCACGGCAATGCGCGCAAGCGAGGGCGAAGAGGCTGCCCGTGCGTGGCTCGAGGGCATGGAGGCGAACGGCGCTGTCGCCTACGCCGATAATGAGACAGCTCGGGACGCGATCGCCGCAGGTGAGATCGATCTCGCGCCGATCAACCATTACTACATCGCCCAGGCCAAGGCTGAGGAGGGAGACGACTATCCCGTCGAGGCGTACTTCCCGCCGGGAGGCGATCTGGGCTCACTCATCAACGTCGCCGGCGTTGGACTGCTTGCGTCGTCCGACCAAAGCGAGGAGACCACCCAGCTGATCGAGTTCCTGCTCGAGCCGGATGCCCAGCGGTTCTTTACCGAGTCGAGCAAGGAGTACCCGCTCGCCGGCAACATCGAGACCGACCCGAACCTCGTTCCCCTGGCAGAAATCAAACAGCCGGACATCGAGTTGTCCGACCTAAACGACCTAAAGGGAACGTTGGAGCTCCTTGAGGAGACTGGCGCTCTCTAACGGCGCGAGGCGCCTGCCGTCAGCGCTTCTCGCTCGCGTGTCCTCGCCTGGGACGGCTCCGGTCGGGCTCCGGATCGCAGGGCTTCTCGTAGCCGGAGCCGCGGTGTTGCCCCTGGCCTACCTCGTAATCGTGATCGGCGGGTCAGCCGGTGATGCCTGGGATGCCATCTGGCGAGATCGAACGGCAGCGCTTGCCGCGCGGAGCCTTGGACTTACCGCGGCTGTGACGATGACCGCGATCGCGATCGCGGTGCCGGCCGCCTGGCTCACGATCAGGACCGACCTTCCGTATCGCCGCGCCTGGACGGTCCTACTGGTGCTGCCGCTTGTCATTCCGAGCTATATCGGCGCATACACACTCATCTCGGCCCTCGGGCCCCGCGGACTTGCCGCTGACCTCCTGGGCGTGACCGAACTGCCGTCGATCAGCGGGTTCCCGGGCGCGTGGCTTGCGCTGACGCTCTTCACATACCCATATGTCCTCATTCCGGTGAGGGCAAGCTTGAGACGCCTTGACCCGCAGATCGAAGAGGCGGCGCTCGGCATGGGGCGGACGCCGGGCGCGGTGTTTCGTACGGTCGTCCTCCCGCAACTCCGCCCAGCCATCGGGGCGGGCTCTCTCCTCGTTGCCATGTACGTCATGAGTGACTTCGGCGCCGTCTCGATCATGAGGTTCGACTCGTTCACGACCTCGATCTACACGTCCTACCAGGCCAGCTTCGATCGAACGACGGCCGCCGCCCTCTCAGCACTTTTAGTGGGCCTCATGTTCGTGATCCTCTGGCTCGAAGCACGTTCTCGCTCGACGGAGGCTCTCTACAGGAGCACGCCCGGGAGCCAGCGGCGGCCGCGCTTGGTCCCGCTCAGGCGCTGGCGAGTGCCTGCAACTGCGTTCTGCGCATCGGTCACCTTCCTCTCGCTGGTGGTCCCCGTTGCCGTGCTCGTTTACTGGTCGGCGCAGAGCGTGGCGGGAGATGTCGAGGTCGCAGAGGTCGCGTCGGCCGCTGGAAACTCACTCCTTGCCTCGGGCATCTGTGCTTTGGTGGCCGGCATCTGCGCCGTGCCCGTCGCCGTGTTGTCGGTTCGCTATCGCGGGCGGTTCTCGAGCGCGATCGAGCGGTTCACCTACATAGGCCACGCCCTGCCAGGAATCGTCGTCGCGCTTGCGCTGGTGTTCTTCGGGACGCGCGTCGTTATCGAGCTCTACCAGACGCTCGGAATGCTCATCTTCGCCTGGGTCGTCCTGTTTTTGCCCCTCGCCGTCGGGGTTGTTCGCGCGTCTCTTTTGCAGGTGTCGCCGAGGATCGAGGAGGCGGCTCGAAGCGTAGGCCGGACGCGATCAAACGTGCTGGGAACCGTGACCGTGCCCCTCATGGCCGGCGGGCTCATGGCTGGATGCGCCCTCGTTTTCCTCACAGCCATCAAAGAGCTTCCAGCCACCCTGATTCTGGGTCCCACCGGCTTCGAGACCCTTGCAACCGAGATCTGGTCGGCGACCGGCCGGGGCTTCTTCGAAGGCGCTGCGATCCCGGCGCTGATCCTCCTCGTGGTTTCTGCCGTCCCTCTCTACTTCCTGACCGTCAGCGAATGAGCCCGTCCAGGCAGAATCCAGGGATGAGCGCAATCACCTGCTCCGGCCTCGCGAAGTCGTATCGCCGTGTCAAGGCGGTCGACGGGCTCGAGCTCGAGGTGGGACGCGGCAGCATCACGGCATTGGTCGGTCCGAGCGGATGCGGCAAGACGACCACCCTCCGCCTCCTCGCCGGCTTTGAGCGGCCGGACAGCGGCACGGTCTCCGCCGGGGATCGTGTCCTCGCCGGCCCGGGAGAATTCGTTCCGCCGGAGGACCGGCGCATCGGCGTCGTCTTTCAGGAGTACGCCCTGTTCCCGCATCTCGACGTCGCGGGCAACATCGCTTACGCCCTGGGCAGAAAGGCCGACAAGGAGCGCGTCACCGACGTACTTCGCCTCGTGGGCCTTGAAGGGATCTCCGACCGCCAGGTTCACGAACTCTCGGGCGGCCAGCAGCAGCGCGTTGCCCTGGCGCGGGCGCTCGCGCCGTCACCGGAGGTCGTCCTCCTCGACGAGCCCTTCTCCAACCTCGATGCCAGCCTTCGCGACAGGCTTCGCCAGGAGGTAAGTGCGATCCTTCGCGAAACCGGTGTAACCGCGATCTTCGTAACCCACGATCAGGAGGAGGCGTTGAGCGTGGCTGACACCGTCGCTGTCATGAGCGAGGGAAGGATCGAGCAGATCGGCAGCCCGGAAGAGGTCTATTCGCGTCCCGCCAACCGCTGGGTTGCTGAGTTCATCGGGGAGATCGAGGTTCTGGAGGGCCAGGTCCGCGATGGCCGGGCCGAATGCGAGTTGGGATCCGTGCCCGCCGGCAATGCGGTGGGGGAGGTCGACGTTCTGATCCGTCCCGAGTCGCTTGCCGTCGCTGTCCGGGCATCGGGCCGATCAGTTCCGGCAGAGGTCGTGTCACGACGCTTCTTCGGGCACGACCAGCTCCTCGAGCTTCGCCTTGGGTCCGGCCGCGTGGTCCGCTCACGGCAGCTCGGCTTCCCGACATGGCACGCGGGAGACCGCGTTTATGTGACGATCGACGGGCCGGCCGATGTCACGTCGGGCGACCGCCGCCTGGGCGCACAGGACAGCACGAATTAGGGTACCCTAATTCGTGCGAATGAGCTCGGAGGTCTCCCGCATCAAGACCGTAGACGGACTGCGCGGCCTCGCTGCAGTTCTCGTGGTCGTCGACCATGCCATCGATGGGAGCTGGGGCCTCGGTTCGTGGACCGAGCAAAACCATGGGATCACGATTTTCGCTCTCCTCACGGGTTTTCTGCTGTCGGGCCAGTTCCTGCGAGCCAGGCTCAACGGACGGCCCCTGCCCGAGTTCGCACCCTTTCTGCGGAACAGAGTAGTCCGCATTTTCCCGGGCTATTGGCTGGTTCTAGGGGTTGCGGCCGTGACGGTCGGCCTTCATGCCATGGGTCCCGGCGACACCTGGCGGGTTCTCACCCTCACCCAGACCTTCGACACGGATACGCCGTACGAAGGTCTTATCCCGATGTGGTCCCTGTCGCTCTTTCTCAGCTTCTACCTCTTTCTTCCGGCTTGGGCCTGGCTCCGAAGCCGGGGGGACCGCTCTGACGATCCTGGCTCGATCTTGCGTCGCGAAGTCAAGTGGCTCCTGGGACTCTTTGGACTAGCCGTGGCTGTCCGCGCTCTCTCGCTCACCGGCTCGATTGCGAGCGATCCCGAGTTCAACCTGCTCGGACGTGCCGACTGGTTCGCCGTCGGGATGCTGCTCACCGTGCTCGTGCTCGCCAAGGCGCACGGACTCAAAGCTTCGGCCCTTTCACTTCCTGGGAGCCGCCCTGGGTTGGCCTTTGCGGCAGCGCTGATGCTCACAGTGTTGAGCGCAGCCGTGCCCGCCGCTCTTGGAGAGCTCCGGAATCAGCTCGATTTGGCCGCTGCCGCCTTGGTTGTGTTCGGAGCCGTTCTTCATGGCGCTGAGCTCAAGGGACCGCAGCGCGTTCTGGCGTCACGGCCTGCACGGGCGCTGGGGCGGTGGTCATACGGCATCTTCCTCTGGGGCTACTTTTCAGAGAAGGCCATCGCCGACATTTTTCCGGGAATCGACACCCTCCCGTTGCTGGTTCTCACCCTCTGCGCGGGCGTCGCACTCGGCGCCGCGAGTTGGCGCTGGGTTGAGCAGCCGATGTCGCGCGTTCTGCGCGAGCGTAAGCGAGCGCCGCGCACAGTCCGCGTGTCCAAGGCGCCTCGTGCCGAGACAGCTCAGGCTTAACGGCTACGGGAGCCTGGCTCTTGAGGCCAGCCAAGCGAGACTGGGCTTTCTGAGCTCTTAGCGACTTGGGGTCAGCTCGCCGAGAAGGGTGACGACGCGGTCGCGGATCTCATCGCGGACCCGCCTGACGCCGTCGAGGTCCATGTCGGCGGGGTCGGTGATGACCCAGTCCTCGTAGCGCTTTCCGGGGAAGACGGGGCATGAGTCTCCGCAGCCCATCGTGATCACAACGTCGGAAGCCTTGACCATTTCGGTAGTCATCGGCTTCGGAAACTCCTTGGCGATATCGATACCGATCTCGGCCATCGCCGTGACCACGTTCTGATTGATCTGGTCGGCCGGAGCCGAGCCTGCCGAGCGGACATCGATTCGACCTCCCGCCAAGTGTTCGGTGAGCCCGGCGGCCATCTGGCTGCGGCCGGCGTTGTGAACGCAGACGTAAAGGACCTCGGGAATGTCCTTGGTTGGCTCTGAGAGTTCGATCGGCATCAGCGGCTCTTCGTGGGAAGCAGGGTGGTCTGCTCGCAGGGAGACTACTCAATTGATGGATATCGTTTCAATAGATATCTGTATATTGAAGCTCTCTGATGCGCCGGGTTCCTCGATGACCACAACACTCGCTCTGTCTCCCAAGCAGAAGCGTCCCAAAGGTGAGGTCTGCTGCGAGCCGGTCGTCTACCCAGACATCGAGCGCGAGCAGGCCGAGCGGATGGGCCGCGTCGCCAAGGCGCTCGGAGATCCGATCAGGATGCAGCTCGTCGATGTGCTTCGGAGGCACGCCGGCAAGGTCTGCGTCTGCGAGCTCGTGCCCCTGTTCGACCTCTCCCAGCCGACCGTCTCCCATCACCTCAAGGTGCTTCGCGAGGCCGGGATCGTCGGCTCGGAGCGGGAGGGACTATGGGCGTATTACTTTGTCAATTCCGAAGCGCTCGAGGAATTGAGCGCTTGGCTGACATGAACGCTCCCGAGATCCAGCTGAATGACCCCCAGACCCTTTACCGGCGCTGGGAGGACTCGCAGTGGAATCCGTTCGAGATCGACCTGGACGGGGATCGCGAGCAGTGGCGGGCGATGGAGCCCGACGACCAGGAGCTCATCTACTGGGTCCTCGCCTCGTTGATGGTCGCGGAGGAGCGGATCACGACCAAATTCTCGGGATTGGTCGGCGCCCATGGCAGCGAGGAAGAGGCGACGTTCCTCTCGACCCAGCAGGTCGATGAGGCTCGTCACATGCAGTTCTACGCACGCTTTCAGGACGAGGTCGTGGCCAAGCCGGCAGCGGTCGCCGCGCACGTCGAGCGCGCCCGCCGTGAGATATCCCCTGCCTTTCGGAAGATCTTCGATGAAGCCCTGGTCGAGGCCCACGAGCAGCTTGTCGCGGCGCCTGGCGAGCTTGCGCTCAAGGTCCGCTTCGTGACGATCTACCACCTGATCCTTGAAAGCACGCTCGGCCTGACGACCTTTCGATTCGCCACCGAGTACCTGGAGCGCGAGTCGCTCCTACCGGGCTTCGTCGAGGGCTATTCGCGCATCCATCACGACGAAACGCGTCACATCGGTTACGGAGTCTGGTTCCTCCGCGAGAGCGTGCGCACTCATCCCGAGACGGCCGACGCCGTTCGCTCGACGCTGCGCGATCTCCTCCCGTCCGTCGCCGAGGCGCTGGGCGGGGCCGGGGACGGGAGCGGACCGGATATTCAGCGGCTGGGGGTCTCCACCGACGACGTGCGCCAGTTCGCGCTGGACGGGTTGACTCGGCGCCTGGACATCATCGGCGTGCCGCTCGCCTCGCTCTGATCGACGCTACGCAGCGGTCGCGACCAGGAAGCGGATTTCCTCTCGCAGTACGACTGCGCCGTCCTGTTCGAACGGAGCCAGGGCCGTCAGTAGGGCGTCGTGGACCTTCTCCTCGCCGACGAACGACGCAGCGCGGCGGAACGGCGGCGCTGCTCCCATTCCGCGGGCGACTGTTGCCAGATCTGGATACCTCTCCTCGAACTGGAAGTAGCCGGCCTCAGACGGCTGGAGCCCGGCGCTCTCGGCGATCGCCTCGGCAGTGCCTTCGTCATGAAGGGCCGGGGGGGAGGGCGCCTTGCGCTCGGGACCGCTGCCCGGCGGCGGCGAGGGCATGAGCCGGCCGAGGACGGAGAAGACGGCCGTCGAGTCGCATCGGTCAGGGCGACCGAAAAGCGACATCGCGACTGCTCCACCCGGCTTGGCGACTCGTCCGGCCTCGCGCAGTGCGTTGGCCATATCCGCCGCGATGAAGAATGAGTTGAAGCCGGTCACGAGGTCGAACGTGTCGTCGTCGAACGGCAGCGACTCCATGTCACCCTCGCGCAGGTCCGCGCCAGGCAGTTTGTTCCTTGCGATCTCGAGCAGCCCGGGTGTTGCATCCAAGCCGCTCACCTCGGCGCCCGCTTCAGCCGCCAGGTGCAAGAAGCGGCCGGCTCCGCAGCCCACGTCAAGAACCTTCGCGCCCTCCCGCAGGCCGGCGAGGCCCGCGACGTGGCGGTAGACGGGCACGCCCCAGCCGTCGGGACCCTCCATCACCTCGGCCCAATCTTCGGCCCGCTCGCCCCAGAGCTTCGACTGCATCGGCGCCGAACCGCCATTCGCTTCCTGGTCAACATGCGACGTCATCCGGTCTCCCTTGATCTCTTGGCGGCCCGGGTCGGGACGCCTTTGTCAGCGAGGCAGGCCGCGGCGCCGGCGGCGGTGTCGGCCGCCTCTTCCGCGCTTAGTCCTCGCGCACGCATCGCCCGGTAGGTAGGCGGGTCGAAGAGCGCGCTCACGCGCTCGACAAGCTCTTGGTCATCGATCGGCCCGAGCGCTGCCGCCACCAGGGTCGAGACGACACTCCGCTCGGAGTCCTCCCACTCGCGCATCCCGGGGATCAGCTCCCGTTCGCGAACATCGACCTCGAGGTGGGGCCCTCCGCGCTCGTAGTAGGCGAACAGCTCCCGCGCCACCGCGCAGAGCCGCTCAGCTCTGGTCTCGGCCTCGCCGATGATGCGGGCGGCGTCCTGGGCTCGAGGAGGACGCGCGCGCTCCATGACCAGAGCGCCACACGCGGGCAAGAGCTCGTCGAGCGAGGGAAAGTGGTTGTAGACCGTGGCGACGGACACGTCCGCCTCCTCGGCGATCTCCTGCCACGAGGTGCCAAACACTCCCCGCTCGCCGTGAAGCTTTGCGGTGGCTTCGACTATCCGGCGGCGGGTCTCCGCTCGCGCGGCCTCCCGTTTGCTCATGTCGTATTGGCGCGGTGTCATTTAATTCGTTAGAGAGCATAGCTAATTAACTACATCGCTTGCAGATGGGCGATCTGGACACAGATGCAAGCCCTCTTGCAACAACGCTTTTCCGTCCGACCCATCCACGAACGTCCGTTCGCATGAAGAACGAACGAGATGACTCGTACGCGGAGACCGTCCGCGTTGCTGCCCCCGTAGTCGAGGCCGACATTCCTGTCTGCTCAGAGGTCATGGACGCGCTTCCGGATCCCGCCGATCCGGACCAGGCGATCCTCGTCAACGTGCCCGTCATGGTGGACGGCATCAACTTTGGCGACATCGTGCGCCTTGCGCCCGAGGACGACTTCGGCGTTCGCCGGATCATCGAGGTCGTCGTCGCCAGTGGCCACGTACACATGCTTGCCGCGGTGGAGCAGGGTGAGATGGCCGACCTCGTCAACGAGCTCGAGCGCATGTTCCCCACCTGGGCGCTGCGGTTCGTCGTCGCGAGCGACACGATCCTGTCCGTGAGCGTGCATCCGCACCTCGATTCGGATGAGGTCGGCGCCGTTGTCGCGGCGTGGGTGGGCGAAGACGCCGACGAGGACGATGTCCTGGCGATGACGCTCCCGTGCGAGTCCGAGCTCGGGCGGGTGGTCTGGGCCTAGGCGCAGGGGGCTCGGAGCACGGGCGCCGCGGGGAATCACCGCATCGGGGTGAAGTCGCGAGAGCCCCGAAGGCATAGCCTGGGAACCGTGAACGACGATCCAGGCCGTATCTCCGAGACCTTTGGCCGTCACGTCTTGGAAGATGCCCCCGACAACGAGTTTCCGGCGCACGGCATGGAGCCAACGGCAGCTCTCCGCCTGATCCAAGAGGACCTGGTCCTTGACGGGATCCCGGAGCGCAATCTCGCCACGTTCGTGACTACCTGGATGGAGCCCGAGGCGCAGCAACTGATCGCGGAAAATCTCCACCGCAACTTCATCGACCACGCGGAGTATCCGCAGACCGCCGAGATCGAGCAGCGCTGCATCCGCATGCTCGCCGACCTCTTCCACGCGCCGGGCGAGACAACCGGCGCGCGCACTCAGGGTTCGTCCGAGGCGATCATGCTGGGTGGCCTCTCGCTCAAGTGGCAGTGGCGGAAGCGGCGTGAGGTGGCGGGAGCCGCGACGGACCGGCCGAACCTCGTATTCGGCGGCGACGTGCACGTCGTCTGGGAGAAGTTCTGCCGCTACTTCGACGTCGAGCCGAGAATCGTCCCGCTACGGCCCGACAAGTACACGATCGGTCCCGAGGATGTGGAGCCTCACATCGACGAGAACACCATCGGCGTCGCCGCGGTCCTGGGTACAACCTTCACCGGCCACGCCGACGACATCGTAGGAATCAACAAGCTCCTCGTCGAGATCCGCGACGAGCGAGGGATCGACGTGCCGCTGCACGTCGACGCAGCCAGCGGCGGCTTCGTGTGGCCGTTCCTCTACCCCGACTACGAATGGGACTTCCGCCTCGAGCAGGTGCGCTCGATCAACGTCTCGGGACACAAATACGGCCTCGTCTACCCCGGCATCGGCTGGCTGATCTTCCGCGAGAAAGCCGACCTGGCAGACGACCTTGTGTTCATGGAGAACTACCTGGGCAAAACAGACGCAACCTTCACGCTCAACTTCTCGACCGGATCCGCGATGGTGCTCGCGCAGTACTACGAGCTGATCCGCCTGGGTCACGGCGGGTACACCCGGGTTATGGAGATCATGCAGGCGAACGCTCGGTTCCTCGCGCAAAGGATCTCCGAGGTCGGCCCGTTCCAGTTGATCGGGGACGAGAAGGACAAGCTGCCCCTGGTCGCCTTCAATCTCGCGGAGGACGTGCCCTACGACGAGTTCGACATCGCCTGGCAGGTTGCAGCCGAGCGTGGCTGGATGCTGCCCGCCTACACGATGCCTCCCAACGCCCAGGACGTGACGATGCTGCGCGCTCTCGTAAAGCTCAATCTGAGTCACGCCCTCGTACACACGCTCGCCGACGACATCGCCGAGGCGTGCGAGACGCTGCACAAGAAGGGCGGAGCCAGCGAGAAGGAACGCGCTCAGGTCAAGACGGGCGTGGGGTACTGAGCCCCGGCCCTACTTAGACTTCGCCGCATGGGTCACGCTCATGCGCACGACCATTCGCGCGGGCAGACCAAGCGCGCACTCGGCTTCACGCTTGCGCTGACGGCCTCCTTCATGGTCGCCGAGGTCATCGGCGGCCTTCTGACCGGCAGCCTCGCGCTCCTCGCCGACGCCGGTCACATGCTCTCCGACTCGGTTTCGCTCGGTCTTGCGCTCTTTGCCGTCTGGCTCGCGCAGCGCCCGGTCACCCCTCAGCGCACGTTCGGCCTCAACCGGGCAGAGATCCTTGCCGCTCTCGCGAACGGCGTCACGCTGGTGGCGATCTCGATCTGGATTTTCGTCGAGGCCATCCGCCGCCTGGATGACCCGGGCGACGTCGTCGGGGGTTGGATGCTCGTCGTCGCGGTCGTCGGACTCTTCGTGAACGCGGCCGCGATCGCCGTGCTTCACCGGGGCGGCGACTCCAGCCTGAACGTCTCGGCGGCAATGCGCCATGTGATCGCCGACTTCCTGGGCTCGGTCGGAGTGATCGTCGCTGCGCTCATCATCGTCCTCACCGGCTGGGAGTACGCCGACCCGATCGTGAGTCTCGTGATCGGGGTACTCATCCTCGCGAGCTCATGGACGATCCTCCGCGACACGACCCAGATCCTGCTCGAAGGAGCTCCGCCCGGCATCGACGTCTCGGAGGTAGGTCGCGAGATGGCCTCGGTGCACGGAGTAGTCGAGGTTCACGACCTCCACATCTGGATGATCACCTCGGGCTTTCCGGCCCTCGCCGCGCACGTCCTGGTCGCCGAAGGTGACGACTGCCATCTCAAGCGCCTTGAAGTCGCCGAAATGCTCCGCACGAGGTTCGGTATCGACCACGCCACGCTTCAGATGGACCACACCCACCCGCACCTCCTCCAGATCGAACCGACGCCGGCGAGGACCTGAGCTAGGGCTCGATCACGATCGGCGGCTCGATCAGGCGGGCATCAGGCGGATCCCCGGCCGGGGCAAACCAGGGGTCGTCTGCATCGCCGTCGGGCTCGAAGCGCCACTCGACCGACTCGCGAACTCCGACCGGGTAGATCGTGAGTCGCTCGTCGCGGTCGATCTTCATGCGCAGGAAGTTCTTGAAGTCGCTCGAGGCGAGGGCTCCCCAGATCTCGCCCGAGTGCCTGCCCGGGCTCGACCGGTTGAGAATGAGCAGGTACAACCCGAAGACCAGGCGCCCGGCAAACAACCCGATGACAAAAGCCACGCCGGCCGCCAGCCAGCCAAGCAGCATCCCCTCTTGCGCCAACCCGTCCCGGCCCCACAGCAGGATGAAAGCGATAGGTGCAGCCAGGGCCAGCGATAGGTGTGCTGCCCAGTGAAGAAAGCCCGCCCCCAGTTTCAGGAGCGGCGCCTTCTTTACGTCGGCCCATGCGAATAGACCGGCGAACAGAAGCAGGACGAGGGCGATCGACCAGGTCGAGCCACCGTCCCAGAGGAGTCCGGTGAACGAGTGGTCGCCGTCTGTCGCAGTCAGGTCGGGGCTGTGGTCCTTCACAGCGTCGGTGAACGCGAGGGCGATCAGCGCGTAGATAGCGCCGATCGTGGCCCCGAGCGAGTGCACTCCCGTGATTGCCCGCAGCAGCCCGTCGTCTCGCATCGCGTCGGACTCGACCGGATTGGGCGACCTCGCGCCCAGCTCGTAGGTGGCGGAGACGCGTGGGTCGTCGAGCGAGGGCGGGTTGATCTTCTTGGGAAGGCTTTTGGTGCCCATCGAATGGGCCCCGCCTCCGCCTGCCGTGATCCTGTGCCTGGGCCCCGCTCCGGTCTTCTTCTCGTAGCGCGCATAGAAGTGGTGGTCGCCGGTGATCGTCACCGCTACCTCGGCCTTGGTCCTTCCGATCAGGTTCTCCTCGACGAACGCAAGCGTCTGCCAGGCGCCCTCCTTCTTGATCGTGGGCTCTTTGTCACGCTCAGCGCGAACCCAGCTCGGCTTGGCGGTGGCCAGGATCACGCGATGACCCTCCTGGAGGTCGGCGCTTGCCTCACGAAAGTAGTCGAGCTGCGGGCCGTCCAGGTATGTGTCGAACTGGATGTCAGTCGCCCATAGCCACCAGCGCTCGGACAGGCGGATCGCAAAGTAGCTGCGGCGCTGACGGGTCTTCCAGGCGCCGATCCACGAGCGCTGGGTAAAGAGACGGGTGAAGCTGGTAAGCCCGTCGTACCAGTCGTGGTTGCCCGGGATCGCGAACATGTGCGGCAGCGCTCGTCCTGCCCCGTCCTGGAGGTACGGAAGGGCCGCCCGGTAGGGGCCGACGAACCGGTCGCGGTACGCGTCCCACTTGGCGCTCGGATAGACCTGATCCCCACCGAGGATGAGCGCACGGCCACGTTTGGTGACCAGGCCGGGCTCCAGTTCGAGCGTTTTGCGAGCCAGGAGCCAGGCGACCGTGTACGTCGGATCAAAGCCTTCACCGACATCCGCCACGTAGTCGAGCCAGAGCGCGCCTTCTTCGTCGCGGTAAGAAACTGCGTTGTAAGGCTCGACCGCATCGTCCTGATCGTCGAGATCCCGCCCGTAGCTCGGCAGCCCGGCGGCGAGCTCCCGCTTGTCGAGAAGCCTGGAGAAGCCATTCGAGACGGCTACCTCGATGCCGGCGCCGATCAAGAACTTCGGGGACAGCCAGGGGACCATGCCTTGGCGCTCGAAGCCGGTCTCCTCCTCGCTCGCTGGGCGGCGCGGAGGCGCGGAGTCGGAACGCTCTGCGGTCACGGCGCCGAAGCTACATCAACTGGCGGATCGCGAGGGTTGCGAACCCGCTTACCACCGGAGGAGTCAGCTCAGTTCAACTCTGCCAGCGCAGCTTTGGCCGCATTCGACCCGCACATCCCGTGGACGCCCGCGCCGGGAGGCGTCGAGGCCGAGCAGATGAACACCCCGCGGATGCCGGTTGCGTATGGATTGAGTCCAAGTCGCGGACGGCCCAGGATCTGGATCGGTGTGTTGGCGCCGCCGATGATGTCGCCGCCGATGAAGTTGGCGTTGTAGGACTCGAACTCGGGCGGGCTCATCGGGACCTGCGCGACGATCCGCTCTCGGAAGCCGGGCGCAAAGCGCTCGATCTGACCGATGATCGCCTCGGTCGCGTCGCCGGCCCAGCCGTTCGGCACGTGCGCGTAGGCCCAAACTGGATGGACGTTGCCCGCAGAGCGTTCAGGGTCGGCCAGGTACTGCTGGCCGACTAAAACGAACGGCCGATCGGGCATGCGCCCAGCGTTGACGTCCGCCTCGGCGCGAACGGTGTCGTCAAAGGTTCCGGCGACGTGCACGGTTCCCGCGCGCCGGCAGACATCGGCGCTCCAGGGCACTCCACCTTCGACCGCAAAGTCGACCTTGAAGGCTCCGGGCCCGTGCCGGTAGCGGCGGTATGCGCGGGCGACCCCGTCGCTCAGTCGCGAGCCCGCGACGTCCGCGACCCTTGCCGGAGCGAGGTCGAGCAGCACCACGTCTCCAGATGGGAACTCGTCGAGTGACTCGACCCGTCGCCCGGTCTCGATCCTTCCGCCGCGCTCGAGGAGCTCTGCTGCGAGGGCGTCGGTGATCGAGCGCGAGCCTCCCTTGGCCACAGGCCATCCGAAGGCGTGGGCGGAGCAGACGAGCGCCATTCCAACCGAAGACGAAAGGGGTTTGGTCAACGGGCTGAGCGCGTGAGCGGCGACCCCACCGAAGAGGGCCTTTGCATGCTCGCCCTTCCAGGCCTTCGCGATTACGGTCGCCGGCGCAAGAGCGGGAACTCCGAAGCGGGTCAGCCGGATCGGATGCCTGGGGAGGTGGAGCATCGGTTGCATCAGGTCTTCAAGGAGGGAGTCGAAGTGTCCGGACGGTCCGCCGAAGAGGCGCTTCCACGCCGCCCCGTCGGGCCCGAGGCCCTCGGCGGTCGCGTCGATCGAGCGCGCCATGAAGCCGGCTGTCCCGTCGTCCATCGGATGCGCCGCGTCGATCTCGGGCCAGCGCCACTCGAGGCCGTGCCGCTCGAGATCCACCGAGCGCATGAACGGGGACGCGGTTGCCATCGGGTGAAACGCCGAGCAGTGGTCGTGGAGGACGCCGGGCACCGTGAGCTCGGAAGTGCGGGTGCCGCCGCCGATCTCGTCTCGAGCCTCCAAGAGGGTCACGCCGAGACCCGCCCGAGCCAGCTCGACCGCGCCCGCCAACCCGTTGGGGCCGGACCCGACGACCCAGGCATCGCTCAAGGGGTCAGACCCCTCATAAAACGCTCACATCGCGAGGGGTCTGACCCCTCGGGGATGTGGCGCCGCCGCCGATCACGTCGACCGGGAAATCGGGGCTTGCCGAACCATCTAGCCACGGGAGGCGCTCGACCATGTCCGAGACGTTTACCCAGCCTTCCTCGATCAGACCGTCGGCCGCGTCGAGGATCCGGTAATGCTGGCGGGGGATGTGGGCGGGCTGGGACTCGATAGCCACCACCCTCACCTCGCCCGGCTTGAAGTGGCATCGCTCCTGGACCGCTTCGAGAAGCTGCTCTGAGTGGAAATGGCCGTCGCCGAAGTTCCAGCCGTTGACGACACCTGAGACAAGCTCTCCCTCGCGCACGTGGTAGGCCTCGAGGTCGTCCACCGCGCGGTGGATCAGGCCGTTCAGCGCGCGCCCGTGGGAGTGCATCGAGCGGAACCCGAGCCCTGATGCGAGCATCAGCTCTGCGAGGTCACGATCGTCGTAGAACTCCGCGAGTTGGCGCACCACAACCGGCGCGGCCTTGGTGATCGACTCGTCGAGCTTCTCCTCGGCCATCGCACTCTTGGAGAAGAGCCATTGCGAGGTCGCCCAGTTGCCCGCGTAGTAGCGCATGGAGGGCAGGAACGAGATGAGGTCCGGGCGGAAGTTGCCGAGCACCGGCAACCCAACCCCGATCAGGAGAAGCGAGGCGATCAGAAGAGGATCGTCGAGTGTCGAGAACGGCACGCCCCCGTTCTCGGCGAAGAGGTAGAGGATCCCGAAGATCATGAAGAGGTTCCACTCGAGTGGAACTGCGAGCGGGAACGTCGAGGTGATGTGGATGTGGAAGATGATCATTCCGACGCACGCGAGGGCGCCGACCGTGCCGCCGGCCGTGACAAGGAGCAGCAGGGGGAGCACGAACTCCATGACGGTCCCGAGGTGCGCAGCGAACGCCGCGAACGATGAGGGCCTCATGTCCTCCGGGTGATCCACCCAGAGACGCTTCTTTTGGGTCCGTGACTTGTTCCAGGGCGTGTTGGAGATCATCACGGAGACGACGAACGGGAAGTGACGGTTGAGCTTGGACGACGCCGCACCCCACCAGATGCAAAAGAGAACGATCTGCGAAGCGACGATGAGGTTCTCGATGGGGAAGAGGAACACGACCAAGAGAAAGCCGTAGACCTCGACCCGGGCGCCCAGAAACGAGACCTTGTCGCGAAGGCCCAGCAGGCCGAGGAGGCCCAGGAGCACTGCGATGGCCGCGGGGTCCAGTCGGCCCGCGGCGAGTCCCGCGACCTCCTCGCCGTCGGCCAGGAGGAGGTAGAGGCCGCTTACGAGCACCCCTGCGTAAAGCACGACGTCCACGAGCGTCCTGGTCGTGCCCTTCGTGAAGGGCACCCTGTCGGGCCACGGCGGCAGTCGCACCGTGCCCGGCCGTAGCCAGTAGAGGATGCCGCCGATCATCGGGCTGAAGCGGAAGGTCAGCGGCATTGAGCCGCACCCCAGGCCGATGATCTCCCAGAGGAGGGTCCACACCGCGAGCTTTTGCCAAACGATCGGCTCGGTCCACCAGTCGGAGACGTCGCCGAGCCCGCCCAGGCCCGTCGTCGTCGAGATCACGAGCGCCGCGCCCACCGAGTAGACGACGAGCTTCACGATGTAGAGGAGATAGACGACGTAGGGCGTGCCGAACCCGTTGACGCCCCAGTCCTGGACGAGGGGCTTCAGACGCGAGAGGTGCGGAAGCTTTTTCCACTCCTCCATGTCCACCGGGGGCGGCGACGGCTGGATGAATCCCATCTAGCGGTGGACCCTAATCGCTACCGCTCACGGATGACCATCTCGAGCCCGCCCTCGGGGCTGAGGGTCGGCATCTGGCGCACGTGCATCGTCCGGCCGGGGATCAGCTCCGGGCGAAAGCGCTGGAGGATGGCGGTAGCGATCGCCTTGACCTCGGTCTGGCCGAAGCGCTTGCCGATGCAGATGCGCGAACCACCACCGAACGGGATGTAGGCGCCGCGGGGGAGTGCGGTCTTTCGCTCCTTCGTGAAGCGCTCCGGCACGAATGCCTCCGGATCCGGAAAGACCTGGGGTAGCCGGTGGCTCGCCCAGGAGCAGTAGTGGACGTAGCTGCCCTTTTTGACCGTCTGGCCCGCGAACTCGTAGTCCTCGACCGCCCGGCGCGGCCCGATCCATGCCGGCGGGTACAGGCGAAGCGTCTCGTCCATGACCATCTCGAGGCGTGGCAACTCGCGTTCGAGCACCATGGCGTCGGGCGTGGAGCCGCCCAGAACCGCATCCTGCTCGGCAACCAGCGCGTCGAGCTCGGCAGGGTGCCGGGCCAGCTCGTAGAGGAGAAACGAGATGGTCGAAGTGGTCGTGTCGTGCCCGGCGAACATCAGCGTGATCGCCTGGTCTCGCACCTCCTGGTCGGAAAGTCTTGTGCCGTCCTCGTCGGTTGCCTCGAGGAGCAGTCCGAGGATGTCGAACGAATCTTCGCGGGGCGTTCGCCTGCGGCTTTGGATCTCCTCGAAGAGAATCTCGTCGAGGATCTTCCGGGATCGGTGCATCTTGGCCCAGGGCGAACGGGGTCCGCGAAGCAGCCGGTAGACGTACTCGATGCCGTAGTAGGAGAGCGCCTGCTCGAAGTGGTGGGCGGCGGCCTCTCCGCGGCCGCGATCGTCCGGGTCAAGCCCCAGGAGGGCGCGCATCGCGATCCTCATGGCCAGGTTGCGAGTCCACTCGTAAACGTCGACGGTCTGGCCCGGGCGCCACCCGGCGAGCGCCGCGCCCGCCTCCTCGAACATGACCTCGACCGACGCGACGATGTGCTCGCGGTGAAACGCCGGCATCATGATCCTTCGAGCCCGGTCGTGGTAGCCGCCGTCGATGGTCAGAAGCCCGTCGCCCAGAAGCGGGATCAAGTCGCCAAAGCTCGACTCGCGCCAGTGGAACTTCTCGGGATGCTTGACAGTCACGTAGGTGTTCGCCTCCGGACCGAGCATGAACACAGCTTGTGAATGGAGCAAGCGGAGAGAGAAGATCGGCCCGTGTTCGCGCTCGAGCGGGAGCAGGATCGAAAGCGGATCGTGCGCGAAGGTCCGGGTACGGCCGAGGTCGAAGTTCCGTGGCCCGGGAGGAAATTGCCCCTTGGCCCTTCGCTGGACCCAGATGTCCCCTGCGACTCGGGCGATCGAGCTCTGGGTGACACGGCTTGGCGCTGGAACCGTCGACACCGCGGGATCGTAACTGACTCAGCGGTCAGTTGTGGTTGGCGGCTGACATCCAGCGCGACCGCCGAAGATGCCGCCAAGCAGAAATCGTCCGTCCGGATCCCATCCCGCCCGGCCGAAGACGTGCAGCCCAGGCGGCAAAGGCGCCGGCCACCGCCGCCTTCGTTCGTGCGGATCGGTTAGGTTCCCCGCTACCCGACCCGCCGACCGGAGGAAATCCCTTGGACGTAAGCCAGCTCAAGCGCATCCCGCTGTTCTCGGAAGTGCCCGACGAGGCGCTTCAAAAGATCGCTCCCTTCGCAACGACCGAGGAGTGGCCCGAGGGCAAGGAGATCATCAAGGAAGGTGGCTTCTCGAACCACTTCTATGCGATCGAGGCAGGCTCCGCGAAGGTCGAGCGTGCCGGAGACCACGTCGCTGATCTCGGTGATGGCGACATCTTCGGCGAGCAAGGCCTGCTCGAGCATTCCGAGCGCAGCGCCACGGTGACCTCGACTTCCGACATCCGGCTGATCAAGATCGAGCACTGGGAGCTCTCGCGCATGAAGAAGGCCATGCCCGAGGCCTACGCCGATCTCGTCAAGAAGGTCGAAGAGCGAAGCTCCTGATCCTGGCTCCGGGGGAGCCATGGCCGACGAAGTAAAGGGTTCGCGGCTCCGCCGAGCGGCGACGATGACCGGCGCCGCCGCGGGTGTGGCGGCGCGGACCGTCGGTGGGCGGGCACTCGCCGGCCGCAATCCGTCGGAGAAGCGGCGGGAGGCCGCGAACCGCCAGCAGCTGAAGGCCGCCCACCAACTTGTCCGCGTTCTAGGCGGGATGAGGGGTGCCGCGATGAAGGTGGGGCAGACCCTCTCCGCCGTCGACCTCGGGCTCGTGCCCGAGGAGCTCCGGCCAGAGATGCAGGAGATCCTCGCCGAGCTTCAGCACTCGGCAGAGCCCGTGTCGTTCGACGCGATCCGAAAGGTCGCGGAAACCGACCTGGGCCAGCCGCTGACCAAGGCCTTTGCCGACTTCGACAAGGAGCCGATCGCTGCGGCGTCGATCGGCCAGGTCCACCGGGCGACGCTCTCCGACGGGCGTGACGTCGCGGTGAAGATCCAGTACCCGGGCATCTCGGAGGCGATCCAGTCGGACATGAAGAACCTGCGACTCGGGCTCAAGCTCTTGAACGTGATCGCGCCGGGCATCGACACCGCCGCGATTGCAGACGAGCTCCGCGAACGCATCGCCGAGGAGCTCGACTACGAGCTCGAGGCATCCAACCAGCGCGCGATGTGCCGGGCCTATCGCGGCCACCCGTTCATCACGGTGCCCGACGCGATTACAGACCTCAGCCGCGAGAAGGTGATCGTCTCCGAGTTCATCGACGGAAGGCGCTTCGGCGAGATCAAGGACTCGCCGCAGCCGGAGCGCAACAGGATCGGAGAGATCCTGACCCGTTTCTATGTGAACGGCCCCCTCAGCCATCGCCTGCTGAACGGCGACCCGCACCCGGGCAACTCGCTCTTCATGGACGACGGACGCGTCGCTTTCCTCGACTTCGGCTTCTTCAAGCGCCTCTCGAACGCAGAGGTGGAAAGCCTCAAGGCGACCACGAAGGCGACCCACGCGCGCGACGCAGACGCTCTGCTTGCGGAGCTGGTCCGGCTGAACGCGCTGGACCCGAATCCGGCTCTCGCGGAGCCGTTCCTGGAGGCCTACGAGACGATCTTCGGCTGGATCTTCGTGGACGAGCCGCTGGCGGTCGACGCCACGAGGACGGGGGAGATGATGCGCCAGTACACCCAGCTCCGAAGCGCTGAGGGCTTCGAGTCGCTGACCCTCCCGGCTGAGCATCTCGTGCTGATGCGTGCGGTGATGCTCCTGATCGGACTTCTCGGTCAGCTCGAAGCGGAGAACCGCTGGCTCGACATCACGAAGGAATGGCTGTACGGAGACGAGCCGACGACAGAGCTCGGCCGGGCCGAGGCTGCGTGGTCGAAGTGAGCCCGCGGATCGACCCCGGGACTCGCAACGAGATCGGGATCGTCAACTCGGCGATCGCCCGGGTGCTGGGCGCAGCCACCGGTGGACAAGCGCCGAACATCTTCACCACGCTCGCGCGCCACCGGGGGATCTACCGCAAGTGGCTCCGCTTCGCCGGCGCGTTGATGCCGGGCGGAAAGCTGCCGCGAGACGAGTCAGAGCTGGCCATCCTGCGGGTCGCGCACAACACGGGTTGCGAGTACGAGTGGCGCCACCACGAGCGCCTCGGAGCGCAGGCGGGCCTTGAGCCGGATGAGATCGAGCGGGTCAGGTCGGGCCCGGATGCCGGCTGGTCGGAGCGTCGCACGGCCCTTTTGCGAGCCACGGACGAGCTCCATGCAGACCGGTGCATATCTGATGCTGTCTGGACCGAGCTTCGTCCCTTTTACACGGACGAACAGCTGATCGAGCTCTGTCTTCTTGTCGGTCATTACGAGATGCTGGCGATGACCCTCAACTCGCTCGAGGTCGTACCGGACAAGCCGCATTCAGGCAAGCCGACGCTGGCGATGCGGGTCGCGGACGGAATCGCCTCGCGCCGCTGACGACGCGGAGAATCCTTCGAGGTACGGTCTCGCGAAATGGAGAAAATTGCCGGCAAGCGCGTCCTGATAACCGGAGGCGCGCGCGGAATCGGCGCGCTCACTGCAAAACGGCTTCACGAAAGGGGCGCCCGGGTTTGCCTCCTGGGCCTGGAGCCGGAGCTCCTCGCAGAGACCGCAAAAGAGTGCGGTGACGCGCCCTGGTTTGAGTGCGACGTTGCCGATCGCGGGCAGGTCGACGCTGCGACAGCCTCGGCCGTCGAAGCGCTCGGCGGCCTGGACGTTGCGATTGCAAACGCCGGGATCGGCGCCCAGATGACCTTGATCGACGGCGACGCGAGCGTCTGGGACCAGACGCTCGCCGTGAACCTCGCCGGCAGCTTCAACCTGGTCCGCGCTGCGGGTCCCCACGTTGCCCACCCCGGCGGCTACTTCCTTCTGACCTCGTCGCTTGCGGCGGCCGTCCACCTTCCGCTGATGTCGGCCTACTGCGCTTCGAAGGCCGCGGTCGAGTCGCTTGGCGACTCGCTGCGGATCGAGCTCCGCCCGTCGGGAGCCAAGGTCGGAGTCGCTTACTTCGCCGAGCTCGATACGGATATGACGTCTCGCGGATTTGCAACCGAGGCGGCAGCACGGATGCCGCTGGGAGGCCATGGGCACCTGCCCGTGTCCCCGGTCGGGCCCGCGATAGACGCGATCGAGCGAGGGATCGCCAGGCGATCGCGGCGGATCGTCTCACCGCGGTGGGTGGCCGCGCTGCTCCCCATCCGAGAGCTCGTCCAGCGCGTCCTCGAGCTCGAGGCGAGGCGGGGCCTGGCGAGGACGCTCGAGATCGCACGCGAGGAGCCGGCGCCGCTCACCACCGAGCAACCGGATCAGCGCTCGGGAGCGGGCGAACACACGTAGCGAGAACCGGCGCATGAGGCCGGTTTTCCAGATAGCTTCGCGGCGGGGATCAGGGCCCGGACGCCGGCCGGCGCACGGTCTCAGTCGTGCCAGTCACGCATGAGCCCCGGAACGACGATCAGCCCGACGATGATCCCGATGATCCCGCCAATGATGCCCCCGATCTCGGGAGCCTCAAAGAAAACGCCGACGCCGGCTCCGCTGGCGGTCGAGAACACGATCACGCCCAGCATCGCCAGGCCCATCGCCTTCTCGTCGTACGGGTTGTACGGGTCGCGGTTCACCGTGGCCAAAATATGACGGGCCGCACGCAGACGCGGCGCTTCGACGGCTTTCGTAGAGCCCTGGAGCGCGAGGATGTCCCGCCCGGCTCGTGGATCCAGAACGCGGGCGGGAGCGCTGCGCTGGGCCTAAAGACCCTGGGTCAGCTCGTCACTCCGGGGCTGTCGTGGCGGACCGAGTTCATCCGCCAGTACGTCTTCGCCTTTCAGGTGACGCTCGTCCCGGCGGCGATCGTCTGCTTCGTGGTCGGCTTTTCGACCATCGGTATCCAGGGTGGCTCGATCGCCGCTTCGTTCGGAGCGATCGATCGGATCTCCTCGGCCGCGCCGGTCGCCTTCCTGCGCGAACTGGGCCCGCTCCTGACCGCCGCGATCGTGGCCGGCACCATCGGCGCGACGATCACCGCCGAGCTCGGCGCCAGGATCATCCGCCAGGAGATCGAGGCGCTCGAG
Organism: uncultured bacterium; assembly: GCA_963721645.1. Lineage (GTDB taxonomy): Bacteria > Actinomycetota > Thermoleophilia > Solirubrobacterales > 70-9 > JALZKA01. The sequence continues at coordinate 664,519 of CAVRJK010000002.1, forward strand.
ATCCTGGGCATCAACCCGGTCCGCAACCTCATCTTGCCCCGGGTCGTGGGCCTCTGTCTGTGGATGCCGGTGCTTGCCCTGCTTACGTTCTGGGCCGGGATCGCCGGGACGTTCTGCGCGGCCGTTTTTCTCTACGACGCAACCGTGGAGGCCTTCTTCAGTCAGTTACTCACGCTCACCAACTTCATCGACCTGTGGGGGAGCGTGGTCAAGCTCACCCTCTTCGGGGCCATAATCGGGATCGTCGCCGCCTACAAAGGCCTTCAGGTCGGCGGCGGGGCGGAGGGTGTCGGCAAGGCAGTCAACGAGTCCGTGGTCGCGTGCCTCGTCGTGATCGGCGTCGTGACCCTCGTCTACACGCAGCTCTTCCAGGCGTTCTTTCCGGAGGTGAACTTCGGAGGATGAGTGGCCAGGGTCGAATGCGCCTGAACGACGAGGTCGAAAAGCGTGGGCCGGACCGGGTGCGGGAAGCACTCGAGCGCCCGGGCCACCTCCCGATCATCGACGCCACCGGCGCCTTCGCCGCATTCGTCCTGCGCGGGCTCGCAGGCTTTCGAAAGCTCCCGGATTACACCGCCGAGGTGCTTCGACAGATCGGACTCCTGGTAGCCGGCTCGGTCCTCGTCATCGTTTTCATCTCGTTCATCGCCGGTGCCAGCTGTGGGATCGCCGCCGAGGCGATCGGGCAGGCGGTGGGTGCGGGGATCGTGGGCCCCCTCTTCTCGTCATTTTGCGTAAACCGGGAGATCGTTCCGTTCATCTTCGGCTTCATCGTCGCGGCGAAGGTGGGCGGCGGAATCGTCTCGCAGCTCGGTGCCATGCGCGTAAACGAGGAGGTCGACGCCATGGAGACCATGGGCGTCTCGTCGATGGTCTACCTCGTCTCGACGCGGATGCTCGCCGCGATGATCGTGATGCCGATCTGTTACCTGATCTCGCTGGGCGCGGCAGAAGGCGCGGCGTGGATCGGCTCCTACGTCCGCTCCGGAACGCTCTCGCAGGGGACGTGGGAGTTCGTCTTTTACACCGTCACGAATCTCACGGACATCCTCTACTCGGTGATCAAGGGGATGGTGATCACCGCAACGGTCGTGCTCGTCGCTCTCTATTTCGGCTACCGCGTCAGCGGGGGGCCTGTCGAGGTCGGCACCGCCACGGCGAAGTCGATGGCGGTGAACCTGATCCTGGTGACGATCCTCAACATGACCATGACGTTCCTCTTTTGGGGCTTCGACCCGCGATTGCCCATCGCATGAGCCGCATGTCCCACCGAATTGGCCCGTACGCGACGCGCGTCGTCGTGATCTCGGCGCTCGTCCTCGCTGCCTTCGTGCTCGTCTGGGCGATCACGAGCTCATCGCGCGGCTCGTACGAGATGAAGGCCCAGTTCGACGACGTGCGTGGCTTGATCCCGGGTGGCGAGGTCCGCGCCGGCGCCGTGGCGGTCGGCGAGGTGACAGAGGTCGAGCTGGGCGAGAGCGACATCCCCGTGGTCACCTTCACCGTGAAGGACGACTTCGACCTCTACGAAGGCGCCACCGCCGATATCCGCCTGGGCTCAAACGTCGGCGCCGTCAACCGAGCGATCGAGCTGACCGAGGGCGATGTCACAGCGCTCAAGCTGGAGGAGGGGACCGTCCTCACGGGGGAGGACACCGATCAGCCTGTGAACTTCGATCTCGCGGTCCAGACGCTCACCCCCTCGACCCGCGACGACATAAGGCAGATGCTCACAGGCCTCGACAAGGCGATCAAGGGCCGCGGCGCCGACTTCGACCGCACCCTCCAAACGAGCGCGCAGGCAGTCACGGAAGCCGGGCTCCTGCTCCGGCAGGTAAATGAGGACGGGGAGGCGCTTCGCACGCTCATCGGCGAGGGTCAGCGCGTCGTCTCCGCGCTCGCCTCCGATCCGGCCGCTCTGGGTGAGGCCGCGGACCGCACGGCGCTCTTACTTCAGACGACAGGGAACCGGCAGGCCGAACTCGCGGAATCGACCCGCTCGGTCGGTCCGGCGCTGGCCGGCGCCAGGCAGCTTTTGGACCGCCTGGCGACAGCCACGCCCAATCTCCGCGAGTTCGTCAAGGAGGCGAGACCCGCCGTCACCGAGCTCCAGCCGCTCACGCGCCTTCTGCCCGAGGCCACCGACGCGACCGGCCCCTTCCTGGAGGAAACCCGGACTCTGGTGGAGCGGGGGCCGTCCGACCTTCACAACTTCCGCCCGATCATCAAGGCCGCGACGCCCGTGACCCAGCAGCTCCTGGAAGTCTCGGAGGCCGGCCTCCTTCCGCTTGGCCAGGAGCTGCGGGTCTACGCGCCCGAGACCATCGCGGCCTTCCAGAACTTCGGCGCCGCCACCGGCACATATGACGCGGTCGGGCACATCCTCACCACCGCTGGAGGCAACGGGCAGTTGGGACTCCCTCCGTCGACGCAGCTCGGCGGCGAGATCGGTCAGGACGACTGCACGCCGGGGCAGCTCGTACTCCCGTTCATCCGCACCCCGGGCGCTCTCGGCTGCGACCCCTGGACCGATTACAAGGACAGCTTCATCGACGCGAGCGGATCGAAGGTCAAGTGATGGGGGCGCTGCGCTAGATGCCCGACGTAGTCGCCAAGACGATGGCCGTGATCAGCGGGGCGCTCCTCCTGGCCACCTGCGCGGTGCTGTACGTGACCTCGAGGCCGCAGGCCGGGGCCAACAAGGTCGTAGCCGAGTTCCAGGACGCATTTCCGATCCTGGAAGGCATGTTTGTACGCGTCGACGGAGCGATCGCCGGCTCGGTCGGCACCGTCCAGGTGACCGACGACGGTCTTGCCGAGGTGACGCTGATCCTCGACGGGTCGATCGAAGATCCCTCGTCTGATGCGACTGCCGCTATCCGCCAGCAAGACACGACCGGCGACAGCTACGTGTCGTTCGAGCCCGGCGAATCCGGTGAGCCCCTCCCGACGCAGGACGGGTCGCCGATCATCCGCTGCGGCGCGGAGACCCCGGAAAGCCCATGTCAGTCCACCCTTACCGCGCCGCGCTTCGACGACCTGTTGAACGCGTTCGGCCCGGCAGAGCGCTCCGGGGTGAAGCTGATCCTGCTCGAGCTCTCCCGCGCGCTCGACGAACGCGGAGACGATGTGAACGCGGCGGCGCTCGAGCTCCGACCGGCCATGGTGGCCGCCAACGAGGCGCTCGCCGAGGTGAACAGCCAGAACGCGGCGCTCCGCGCGGTGATCGAGGACGCGGAAGACGTCACGGGGCAGGCGGCTTCCAGGCGCGCGGAGCTCTCCGGGCTGATCAGCTCGCTCGAAACGACCCTCGTCGCAACGGCCGACGAGTCGGCCGGCCTTGACGCTGGGCTCGACCGTCTTCCCGAGACAACGGCACAGGCTCGCTCGACCATGAGCTCCCTCGCCAACGCCACGGAGGCCGGAGTGCCCCTTGCCCGAGAGGTGGAGCAAAGCGCTCCCGAGCTGGCCTCGGCAATCGGGTCTGCTCCCGAGTTTCTTGACGGCGCCCAGGTCGCGATCGACGAGGCCACGCCGACCCTCGAGTTGATGCGGAAGCTCCTGAAGGCCGGCGAGCCGACCATCAAGGCCGATCCAACCCGCGTTGTGACCGGGGCATTCGACCTCGCGCCCGCCGTCTCCAACCTCTTGACGGGCGTGCTCGGCGACGAAAACACGATCAAGGGGCTCTTCGGCGACGACGGAAAGGGCACGGCGGCAGGGACGCTCGACCGATTTGGGCTCGGCGCGGTCTCGAATGAGCCGGGCAATCAGCCTGGGTATCCCGCCACCAACGCCAACCGCAACATGTTCCGGATCTCCGCGGTCTTCAACTGCACGATGTTCGGAGTCCCGATCGAGCCGGGCTGCCTCCTCGACGTGATCGGGCCGCGGCGCCGAAGCGCCGAGCTTCAAGGTGGATCGGGCGGAACGGGCGGGGGTGGCCAAGACGGCCGGACGGGCGACGGTGGCGACGGCCCTGGGTCGCCTCCCCTCGGAGGCATCGATCCCGACGATCCGCTCGGGCTGGGCGACATCCTGGACGACACCGTGCCCAACCTTCCCGGGATCGGCAACGGCGGTGGCAACAAGGGTGGCGGCGGCAACGGCTCCAAGGGTTCCAAGCCCCCGGGCCAGGCGGCGCAGGACCTCCTCGACTTCCTCTTCAAGCCATGAGCGCTCCCAGCCGGACAAGGCTCAGCACGCGCGTAGCGCGAGCCACCTCGAGGCTCGACGAGCATCGCACCCTCCTTGGGCTGGCCGTTCTCGGCATCGGCGCCTTCCTCGCCTATGTCGCCTTCATCTCAACCACCGGCCCGCCCTTTCAGCCGAAGTACGAACTGAAGGTCAACCTGCCGGCCGACGCGCCAGTGGTGCGCGAAGGCCAGGCGGTGCGCGTGGGCGGCAAGCTGGCCGGGCTCATCTCGCAGGTCGAGCCCGACCGCGAGGAGGGCGGCACCACGGTCACGGCCAACATCACGAAGACCGAGTTCAGGCCGATGCCCGAGGACACCGAGGCGTACGTCCGCGTCCACTCGATCGTCTACGAGACGTATCTCGAACTGCTCCCCGGCAGCTCGGAGGCCGATCTTGAGACCGGGGATTCGATCGGCTCGCCGGCCGCGTCGGGCACGGATCTCCTGGAAGTGGTCCAGCTGTTCGACGCCGAGGCGCGCGAGTCGCTCAGAAACACGACGGTCAACGCCGGATACGGGGTGGCCGGTCGCGGCGACGAGGTAAACGAGGCGCTGGCAGACCTGGACGGCATGGCACGCCGCCTCGAGCCCCAGATTCAGGCGGTCACCAGTGACGACGGCGCGCTGGCCGACGCGATCGAGGGCGCGGCGAACACCGCCGACGGCCTGCGCGGCGAGAGCCCCGACGACGTCGCTGCTCTGATCGAGTCGGGCGACGCGGTGGTTGGCACGGTTGCGGGCCGGGAGGCCGAGTTGCGGCGCACGCTGCAACTCCTGCGGCCGTTCGAGGATCAGTTCCTCGAGACCGCACCGCTTGCCGAGCCGCTCCTCGACGACGCCGCGGAACTCGCGCGGGAGCTCCGCCCGACCGTCGAGACCGTCTCCGAGAGCCTGCCCGCCATCGCCGAGCTCTTGGGCATGGGTGACGTTCTCCGGGAGGAGATCGTGCGGCTGGTCGCGGTCGCGAACCCGGTGCTGGCCGCGGCACGCCCGGTGATCTACGGGCTCTTCCCGACGATGACGGCGCTGAGTCCGCTCAACGAGGATCTGAAGAGTCTGAAGGCCACGGTGGAGCCGTACAAGCCCGAGATCGGACAGGCAGGCAGGCGCCTTTCCAATGCGACGAGTCACGTGTTCGACAAGGGCCTCGCACCAGGCACCCCCGCCGGTCGAGTCGTGCCGGTGCTCACACCCCATAGCTGTGTCAACGCGATTCCCGACCCGGGAGAGGCGCAGGGGGACTCATGCTGAACTCGCTCGCGTCCAAGCGCGTAGTCGGGATCGGCGCACTTGTGGTCGGGGCGCTGATCCTCTTTATCGGCGTTACGAAGCCCAAGCCGTTCGCCCAGGAGTACAGGTACTGGGCAGAGTTCGACACGGCCCAGGGCCTCGGCCAAATTGATCGCGATGTCCGGATCGCCGGGGTCAAGGTGGGAACGATCGGCGAGGTCGTGCGCGAGGGCGACGACGTCCGCGCAGAGCTCATCCTCACCAAGAACTACGCGCTCCACTCCGACGCCCGCGTCGCCATGCGCCCGCACACCCTGTTCGAGGGATCCAACTTCGTGGATGTCTCCCCGGGTAGCCCGAGCGCCCCGGTGCTCGACGAGGGGTCGACGATCCCGATCGAGCAGACGTCGAACTATGTGACGCTCGACGAGGCGCTCCGCGTGCTGCGGCCGGAGATCCGGACGAGCCTCAAAGAACTCGCCGAGGTCGGCTCGAAGACACTCAAGGGCGAAGCCATCGATGGTCTTCAGGAGACGCTTCGCAACGCTCCCGGGTTGACCGAAGCGCTGGCGCCGGCGGCGCGCGCAGCGCAGGGAACGACCCGGTCTGAGCTGACCGGCTCGATCCAGGGCCTTGCGCGCACCGTCGACGAGGTCGCCGAGCGGGAGGAGGAGCTGATCCCGATAGCAAGGCGCGCCAGCCGGACGATGGCCGGGCTGACGGTAGACGGCGCGCAACCGCTCGACGACGCTCTGGTTGCCCTTCCGGGCGCCCTTGAAGAGCTCGAGGCAACCGCCCCGATCGCCACCGACCTGGTCGACCGACTCGATCGGCTCGCCATCGCGGTGACGCCGGCGCTTCCGGAGCTGGCGCTTGCCGCTCGCGACGCGGTGCCGGTGCTCGAAGACGCCATTCCGGTCCTCTATCGAGCGACTCCGATCATCCGCGACGCGAGGCAGTTGGCGACGCGCCTCGGCAAGGCGAAGAGTGGGTTGAGAGTGATGTTCGACCTGCTGCCACCGACTCTCACCAAGTTCGACAAGGCGCTTGACGTGATCAACTCAACCACGATCCACGGAGCGCCCGCATACCGCCAGCTGCTGGCGGCTTTCGTGGGGTTCGACGGGATCTTCGCGGGTTATCAGACGCCGTCCCAGGCACCAGCGGCGCCCGGTCACGCGCTGAGAATCTCCACCTATTTCACCGACGATTCGTTCGACGGGGTCACCCCGCTGCCGCGTGCCTCGTCGGCAACTGCCGTGGAGTCGGCATCGGGAGTGCCGGCGGTCTCCTGTGCGGATGTGAGGAACGTCTCCCAGAGGGCCGCCCGCGAGATCAGGAAGAACGGACTGTGCGAATGAGCGAGTTCGCAAAGAGAGTCGTCACCTTTCCCGGGCGCTTCTTGCGTGGGTCGTGGCGCTTCGTCAACCCCAGGTTGAAGGTCGGACGGATTCCCTTTGCCCGGACAACGCTCGTCATCCAGCTGATTGCAGCCCTCGTCTTCCTCGGCTACACCCTCACCAAGAAGGACACGCAACTCCCGTTCTCTGAGGAGCCCTACATCGTCCAGGTCCTGCTCGACGACGCGCAGGGCCTGAACCCGGCCAAGGAGCCGGCCGCGGGCGTGGCCGGCGTGAACAACGGCAGGGTCACCGGGGCCGAGGTGGCCGACAACGGCCAAGCGCTGGTCACGCTCAGGTTCAACCCAGAGATCGAAGGCAAGATCTTCGCCGACGCGACGGCCTTCGTGAGGCCCACGAGCGCATTGCAGACGCTGATCGTGAACGTGGACCCGGGCACCCCGGATGCCGGACCGCTCCCCGCCGGCCAGGTGATCGGCGCTGCGGACACACGCTCCTCGGTCCACATCGACGAACTGACGGGACTCCTGAACGCCGACACGCAGGCCCAGACCCAGGTCCTGATCTCAGAAGCGTCGATCGCTCTCAAGGATCGTGAGCCCGAGCTCAGGCGCATCCTGGCCGAACTGGGGACGCTCACCGACTCTGCGACTCCGATCGCCGAAGCGCTCGCGGATCGCCGGCGTCTACTGGTGCGGCTCACCGACAACATGGACGAGCTCTTCACGACGCTCGGCCAGCGCGGCATCCAGCTCGCAAATGCGATTGACGCCGGCTCGGACACATTGGCCGTCACCGCAGGGCGGGAAACCGAATTGGCCGAGGCAACGCGCGAGCTGGCGCCGACGCTGGTGGAAACGACGCGCGCACTCGGCTCGACCAGAGCGCTTGCCGAGTCCCTCGTGCCCGCGCTCGACGAGATCCTTCCCGTTGCCGACCAGGTCGAGCCCGCGTCCGTGAAGTTCCGCGAGCTTCTGCCGAAGCTCGACGAGCTCGTCCGGACCTCAGATCAGCTGGTCACGGACGGCGCGAAGCCGGTGCGGCTCTTCTCCAACGGCCTTCGCGGCCTGGCCGACAGGGTCAGGGGAGATCAGATCCCGGCGCTTCGCGAGCTCGTCGACCTGGTCGATCTTCTCTTCGACTACCGCTTCGGGCTCGTTCAGTTCGCAGAGAACATCTCGGGCGTTACGTCGCAGAACCGCAACGCCGGGCCGTTCGCCCAGTTCGCGATCGTGAACGCCGAGCTCCGGCCGGAGTGGCTCGGGTTTCCAGCCGCAGCGGCGCGTTCCAGGAACGGCCGGCCCTCTCAGCTCGACATGGCGCTCGCCGCCGCGCTCGAGAAGACGTGCGAGGACAACGCTGCGGCGTGCGTCCTTCGATTCAGCCTTCCGGGGTTGCCGCCCGACCCCGTCCTCGGCGAATTCACGAGGGGGAAGAAGTAGATGGACCATCGCATTCCAAAGACCGGAATGGCGGTTTCGATCGGGCTCGCAATCCTCGCGCTCGTGACCTTCCTCTTCCTCAACAACCGGTTTGAGGGGCCCGATCCGACCGAGATCCTTTCAAGTTCGTTCGAGCTCACCGCCGAGTTCGAATCGACCAAGAAGCTCCCGACCAAGCAGCCGGTCCTCTACAAGGGCATCTCGATCGGGCGGGTCACGCAGGTCAGCTGGGATCCCGAGGCACAGGTCTCGGTCGTCACCTTCACGCTCGACGATGATTTCGAGATTCACGAGGACGCCGTGCTCCAGATCGGCGAGCGAAGCCTGATCGGTGATCCCTACCTCAACCTCCTCGCGCGGGGATCCGAGTCGTCACCAGAGCTCAAATCAGGCGACCAGCTCGCCCAGACCAAGCCCAGCGTCGACTTCGACGAGGCGCTTGCCTTCCTGGACGACAAGGGGCAAAAGCATGTGCGATCGCTCATCGACACCGTCGGGCGAGGCCTCGGGCCGGAGGGCAACGGCGCGGCGCTCAACGGGACCGTGGGCGGCACTTCGCGCACGATCTCGGAGCTGAACGAACTGACGCTGATCCTCGAGGGGCAGGAGGAAGAGCTCGCGCGTCTGGTTTCGGACGCCAGCACCGTGCTCTCGGAGATCGGCGACCGCGAGGAGAGCGTCCGCACGATCGTCGCCTCAGGCCGCCGGACCCTCGACGCGGTCGCGCAGAACACCGAGTCGGTTGACCAGGCGCTCGCCGAGCTTCCCGGCCTGCTCGAGTCGGGGCGCAAGTCGCTGGCCGAGGCGGAGCCGCTGATCGCCGAGGCCACTCCGCTGGTCGCCGACCTTCGCAACCTCGCACCCGACCTGCGCGTCGCCTTCGACGACGATCGCGAGTACTCGCTGGGGCGCACGGTCGACGAGCTCCTCGCAATCACGGAGGGCTTGACGCCGCTTCGCGCCGAGGCCGAGATCGTGTTGAAGGACCTGCTCGCCCTGCTCGAGAACCTCGACCCGCTCGTCGACGCGATCGCGCCCGCCGCGCGGAACCTCGTCCCGGGGCTCGACTACCTGACCCCGCGCGTCAGCGGCATCGCAGCCCTCTACGCGCTCGTGGCAGCGAACGGCGCCGGCAAGGACGATGTTGGGAACTACCTCCGAGCAGGCTTCTCGTTCGAGCCAGGGGAGTTCAACGACGCTCCGACCCCAGCCAACTGCGACCCAGAGACGCAGAACGACTTCCCGAACGCTGGGTACTGCTTCAACCCGTATCCGGGTCCCGAGGACGGGCTGAACCCGCAGCCCTTCGACGGCTCGTATCCGAAGATCCGCCCCTGCAACGTCCCACCGCGCTCGAGGCCGAAGGACCCCTGCGAGTAGCCCGCCCCGGATTCGGGCCTAGCGGTTCTTGTCGTTCATACCCCGGTCGAAGTCCCGATAGCCGACCAGTTCGTCGGGGACCGGATAGGCGCGGTAGGCCATGCCGTCTATCGAGAGGCGGAATGCGATCGATCCTTCGGGGCTGAACTCGGTCATCAGGTAGCTGTCGCCCCAGTAGACGAAGAGGCTCCCGTCGGGCGAGAATCGCGCCGAGCCTGTGGCCGGAGACATCGGCGCTATCGGATCCTCGTAGGCCTCGATCAACGTTGCCGTCATCGCGTCCTCGTCGATGTGCCAGCGGGTCACGCGAGGCGGCTGGTCCAGGCCCGAGCGGTTGTCGAACACCGAGATGCTCCCGTCAGGCAGCACCCGGGCGTCGTGCTGAGCTCCGGACGGGTACTCGTAGTAGTCGCCGATGACCCGGAGCGATTCCGGGGTCTCCTCGCCACCGAGCTTCCACGCGATCTCGCCGCTCTTCTTGTCGATGCCGTAGACGCCGTCGGTGTTGCGCAGGCTCACGATCACCCTGTCGCCCGCCGGCTCGACCGAGTTCATGTGGATCCGGTCGAACGGGTCGCCGAAGCTCCCGTCGTCCTTGTCGAAATTTCCTTCAAGGCTGCGGCGCGCTTCGTAGGACCCGATGGCCCTTCTTGTCGACCAGCGCCAGATGGTTTTGCCGTCCCTGACCTGCTCGACGATCGCCTCGGCAGACCATGCCGATGCGGGGCCGCCGATGTCCGAGAAGTCGGTGTTGGCGCGCGGGACGTAGTTCACCAGCCACACGTCGCCGTTGCCTTTTAGTTCGAACTCGTGACCGTCGGTGACAAGACGCGGGCTCTCGAACTGGTGGGCCAGCGTTCCGTCCAATGAGTGAAGCCGGTGGTAGTCCTCTCGGAACCCCTGCCGGAGGCCGCCTTCCTGGCGCCAGTAGATGTATGGCTCGCCCTCGTACTCGACCACTTCGCCGCCGAGCGTTCCCTCATCCTCGTCTTGCCACCAGACCGGGACGCCGTGCTCGTCGAAGACGACGACGAACGGGTTGAGCTTTAGGTCCTCGTTGTCGTTGGAGCGACCGAAGGCGACCGAGTAAAAGCTGTGGCTGGGATCCTCCAGCCGCTCGAAATCCCATGCCGGGAAGTTCTCCGGCAGGCACCTGACCCGATAGTCACGCGCGCCGTCGGCCAGGACGAAGCTCTGTCCAGGCCGGAGCGGCAGGCTGACCCGGCCCGCACGGCCACGCCACTTGAATCCGGGCCGTCTGACGCTGAGCCTGCTTTCGCTTTCGAGCCGCAGCTCTGTTCTACCGCCGCTACAGGAAGTGACGTAGTGCCCGATCCCTTCCTGAAGCCTGGGGTAGAGGTACGCGGTCCTCAGGTCAAACGGCTCCGGGCCTGTAGCGCAGGCGCCGCAGCGCGGCCAGCCATCCGGCAGGACGAACTTGCCGGGGCCTCCCTGTGGACGAATCAAGCCGGAGGCCTCGCCGCGACCATCGAGCCGCTCCCCGGCGGAACCGGTCTCCGACCCCGAGTCGTGGCTGCCCGCGAAAAGCACCACGACCAAAAGCGAGGCCGGCACAACCCGCGTCCAGAGACTCCGAACCATGGATAAACGGTACCCGCGGCGCGCGTCCGTCACTCGTGGCGGTTCTACGCCGCGTCGAGCGAGGGCTCAGGAGCCTGGCTTGGCTGGGGGCTCGCCGCCGACCCGGTACGTCAGGAGATAGGACGAGGCGAACAGCAACACGATCGTCGCCACCGAGGCCCAACGGAAGATGGGGAGGGTCCAGAAAACGACGCCCATCGCCAGGTAGCCCGCCACGAGTCCGAGCAGGCGCGCTCGTGCGCCGCGCGTGTAGAGGAGACCTGCCGCCACGAACTCGAGGATCGCTACGGAGGTAAAGATCAGTCCGATCGTCCCGAGCGCCAGGTAGAGGTTGCCGCCGACCGCGCTCGTCTCAATCTCCTGGACGTTCGCGTCCAGCCGGGCTGTGCCCGCGACCGCGCTGATTCCCAGAACCGCATGAACGATGCCCGCAAGTACGAGAAACGACGCGGAGACCCGGCTCACGACTGCTTTGCGAGGAACTCGGCTTCCTGGCGGCCGAGCTCGGTCACTGGGTCGTCCCCGTACATCCACTCGCGCGCGATGAGATGCCAGTTGGCGGAAGCCTGGAGCTCGCCCAGGACGGCCAAGACCAAGAGCTCGAGCCGCCGGCCGATCAGATGCTCGGGGTTCATGTCCTGGTGGCGCATGGTCCGAAAGTGGGTCGATCGTGGATCTCCGGCCTGGATCGCGATGCGCTGGACGTCGGCGCGGGTGATCTGCGCCTCTTCGTCGCTCGCGTACCACCAGATCGCGTCGAGCGCATAGGCCAGGAGCTCGTCGGGGCTGACCTTTTCGGGCTGGGGCAGGAACCCCTCCTCCGACCAAAGGCGATGGAGCTCCGCGGAGTTCTGCTCGGAAACGGCGCGCCCCGTGGCGAGCTCGACCTCCAATTCATGCGGACCGATCTCCTTGAAGAGACCGAAGTCGATGAAGGCGATCTTTCCGTCGGCCATCCGGATCATGTTCCCGGGGTGGGGATCGCCCGAAAAGCGGCGGTGGCGGTACATCGAGCCGAAGTAGAAGCGGTAGACGATCTCGCCGATCCGGTCACGCTCCTCCTGCGAGCCCGAGGTGAGCTGCTCGAAGCGGTCGCCCTCGACGAACTCGGTGACGATCACCCGCTCGCGGCACATCTCGGTCACGACCGGCGGGATAAAGATGAACGGGTGCCCGCGATACAGGCGGGCGAGGGTGCGGTGGTTGGAGGCCTCGAGCTCGTAGTCCAGCTCCTCGATGATTCGGGCACGGATCTCGTCGGTCACGGCCTTGACGTTCATCTGAGGAGTGATCCGCTTGGCGAGGCGCATCAGCATCCCCAGGTTCTGCATGTCCGCGCGGACCGCATCGTTCACCCCGGGGTATTGGACCTTGATCGCGACGTCGCGCCCGTCGTGGAGGCGCCCGCGGTAGACCTGCCCGATCGAGGCCGCGGCGACGGGCGCCGGATCGAGCTCTGCGAAGGCCTCGGAGGCCGGCTGGCCGAGCTCCTCCTCGATCACCCTCGACATCTGTTCGAACGAGACGGTCGGCGCCGAGTCGCGGAGCGCGGCCAGCTTGGCCTGGAACTCCTCCTGGTACTCCTCGGGCACCAGGCCCAAGTCGACGAACGAGAGCACCTGGCCTACCTTCATCGCCGCGCCCTTCATCCCGCCGAGCACGGTCACGATCTGCTCGGCCGTTTCCAACTGGCGGCGCTCGAGAGCCTTGTCGGAGTCCTCGGGCGAGCGGACGACGTTGGCCGCCTTGGTTCCGGCCTGCCTGACCGCGACGTTGGCCGTGGCGCGGCCGATCTTTGCCATGCGTGCGATGCGACTGGTCGGAAGCTTCTCGTCAGGCATCGCCCGCATCTTCGCAGGACGGAGGGTTTAGACTCGGCGCGTACATACGGCCGCGTGGTCAAGGGAAGTCCGGTGAAAAACCGGCGCGGTCCCGCCACTGTGACCGGCAAGGCGCATCGCAGCGCACCTTCGGGTGCGAGCCACTGGAAAGCCCGACGGGCACCGGGAAGGCGCGATGTGTAGGCCGGAAGCCAGGAGACCTGTCGCGCGGCACGCCAATCAACGACCCTCGAGGAAAGGGGTGGCTCTCTCATGAGAAAGCTCATCGCGCCCGCCATCGGCGCAATTGCAACCGTTGTCCTGCTCACCGCACCCGCGGCTCAGGCCAAGTCGAAGTACGCCGACATTCGTGTTGTCACGAGCGACGGAACGACGCTCGCCGACCATCGCCAGTACACGGACGACGTCAAGGTGAAGACGTCGGTGGAGGCCGACTGCTTCGGCGAATCCAGCCCATCGTCGAATTCGAAGTATTCGCTCGACAGCCCGACCCTGCTCGGCGCCCTGATTGATGCCTCGAAGGCCGAAAAGGACCTGAAACCGCTCCTCATCACCGACGCGTTTTTCGACGACTTCGGAAGCTTCGGAGTCTGCGGGGTGGGTCCGTTCGTCGGAAGCTCTGTTTTCGGCGAGGAGTACTGGTATTCCGCCGTGAATGGCGAGGGCGCGACGGCGGGTTCGAACCAGATTCCGGTCTCTAACGGCGACAGCAACCTCTGGTACTTCGCCACGGGCGCGGAATCTGCTGTTGCTGAATTGAAGCTCAAGGCACCGGTTCGTGTCGAGGCCGGCGAGGAGTTCACCGTCAAGGTCACCCGCGTCAACCCGGACGGATCGAAGGAGCCGGCGGAGGGCGCAAGCGTTACCGGCGACCTCGCGCCGACGAACGCGGAGGGCAAGGCGCAGGTCGTGCTCGACGAGGGCACGCAGGATCTCGTCGCCCAGGGCACGGCCGACGACGTCCAGTCGGCAGCCGAGTCCGTCTGTGCGGCAGCGGAGCTGTCGGACTGCCCCAGGCGCCGCGGACTCGCCATCTTCGGCTCGCCCGGTGACGACCAGGTCAAGGGGACCAGGGGACCCGACACGATCGATTGCGGCAAGGGCAGAGACGTCGTCCGCCGGGCCCAGAGGTCGGACGAGATCGCCAACAGCTGCGAGAAGGTGAAGCGCAGCTAGCCATGCCCCGTCCCCGTCAGTTCGTGTCGGCGCTTGCGGCCCTGGGCGCCGTGGTGCTCGGCACGGGCTGCGGGTTCGGACCTGGCGGATCGAGCGAGGGCGAGGCGACGCTGACGGTCACTCGCAACTACGGAGCGCAGGAGCTTTTGCGTGCTTCTCAGACGGACCCCTCGGAGTCCGAGACGGTGATGCGGATGCTCGACCGGGAAGCGGACATCGAGACCCGGTACGGAGGCGGCTTCGTCGATTCGATCGAGGGCGTGGAGGGGTCGACCGTCGAAGGAGGCCGCACGTTCGACTGGTTCTTTTACGTGAACGGCGTCGAGTCGGCCATCGGAGCCGCCGAGACGTCGATCCTCGGCGGCGATCGGATCTGGTGGGACCATCGGGACTGGACTGAGGCGATGCGCGTCCCCGCCGTCGTGGGTTCGTGGCCCGAACCGTTTCTGCAGGCCTCCGCCGGCTCCGATCGCCTTCCTGTGCGCGTTGTTTGTGCGGGGGCGCAGCCGCCCTGCGAAGCAGCCGAGGACGCGCTGGCCGACGCGGGCGTGAGCACCGTGGTGACTGAGTTTGGCGATGAGGAGCCAGGCCGCTCGCTGCGCCTGATCGTGGGCGAGTGGAGCGAGATGCGCTCCGACCGGACTGCCCGCTTGTTGGAGCGCGGACCCCAGGCGAGCGGAGTCTTCGCCCGGGCCGAGGGTGAGTCGATCACCTTCCTCGACGAGCGTGGAGAGGACGCCGGTAGGGGGACCGGGCTGATCGCGGCCACGCGAAACGGCGAGAGCCCGCCGATCTGGATCGCGACCGGCACCAACGCGTCGGGCGTCCTGGATGCCGTTGAGCTTTTAGATGAGGAAGTGCTCGCCGACCGCTATGCCCTGGGTGTCTCAAGCGGCGCTGCGGTCCCGCTTCCGATCAGCGAGGCGGCGCCGTGATCGCAGCGCTTACGTACGTGCCCCGGCGAGTGCCCATGGGCCGAGCCGGTGCGCTGGCCGCCAGCGCCTACCTGGCCGGATTCGTCATGGTCGCCTTTGCGTTCTCGCACCCGCTTGTCTTGGCCGCCGACGCGATCGCGGTGGTCATCGCGGGCCTCCTGTCGGGTACCGGACGCGCCTTGGCAGCGTCGGCTCGCTTCGCCGCATGGCTGGGGGTCCTGATGGTGGCGACCAACGCGATCACTTCTCAGCGTGGCGACACCGTGCTCGTCCGCGGCCCCGACGTGCCGCTCCTCGGCACGGTCGACATCTCGGCAGAAGCCCTTGCCGAGGGCGGGATCCTTGCCCTTCGCGTCGCCGTCGTCATCGCAGCCTTCGCTGTTTTCACCGCCGCCGTTGACCCTGACCGGATCCTGCGGCTGATCCGGCCGATCGCCCGCCGTTCCGCCCTGACCGCGACGCTCGTCGTGAGGCTGGTCCCGCTGGCCGCGGCCGATCACGCGCGTCTGCGTGACGGCGCGGCGCTGCGCGGTCCCGCGGCCGCCCCTGTCTCGCGCGCCTCGCTGGTTCGGCGGCTCGTCGCCGGCTCGCTCGACCGGTCGGTCGATGCGGCCGCGGCCCTCGAGCTGCGTGGCTACGCGGGCGTCGCCCCCGGCCGTGCACGGAGGCTTCCGCGCTCGCCTGTAGACGCCGGCTTCTGGCTCTCCGCGGCGGCGGTCTGGGGGCTCGCGACTGCCTGTGTTCTGTCGGACGCCGCGCCTTATGAGTCCTACCCCGGCATCGAGATGGGGCTCGACCCGCTCGGCTCGGCGCTGGTCCTTGCGCTGCCTCCACTTGCTGCGATCCCCCACCTGGTCGGGCGGTCACGGCGATGAGCGACACCGTCGTCGAGCTCAACCGATTCTCGTACCGCTACCCGGGCGCGGCCGCCCCGTCCCTTCGTGACGTCGACCTGCACGTGGTCGAGGGCGAGTTCGTTGTGTTGGCCGGCCGCTCTGCTTCGGGCAAATCGACGCTTCTTCGCGCAGCGAGCGGGTTGATCCCGCATTTCCACGGTGGCGAAGCGGCCGGCGCGGCAGTCGTCTGCGGGCTCGACCTCCGAAAGAGCGGCCCAGCTGATCTCCGCGGCGCCGTGGGTCTGGTCGCTCAGGATCCTGAGACGCAGGTAGTTGCCGCAACGGTGCGAGGCGAGCTTGAGCTTCCGCTCGAAATCGCGGGTGAGCCCGCGGCATCGCGCGCCCGAGCCGTCGAGGAGGCGAGCCTCGCGTTGGGCATCGCGCACCTCTTGGGACGCTCCACCCAGACCCTTTCGGGCGGTGAGCTCCAGCGAGTGGCCCTGGCCGGAGCGCTGGTCGGCCGGCCCCGCGTCGTCCTGCTGGATGAGCCCACGTCGCAGCTGGATCCGGTCGCGGGCGACGAGTTGATCGGACTGCTTCGACGCCTCAACGAGGAGTGGGGAACGACGGTCATCCTGGCCGAACATCGGCTTGAGCGCTGCCTCGCCGCCGCCGACCGGGTTGTCGCGATGGCCGAAGGCAGGGTGGCGTTCGACGGACAGCCGGCCGCCTATCTCGATTGGGCTCTCGACTCCGACGTTGCGCTGGCGACTCCCCTGGCCCGGCTCTTCAACGGCGCCGGAATTCGTCCGGTCCCCGTGAGCGTCAAGGACGCGCGCGCCCGCCTGCAGCGTGCGGGCGACTCGCCGACCACCGCTGCCAAAGCGACAACAGAGGCCAAACGTCCCGCGCTCAACCCTATGGGGGGTCGATCGGGACGTTTGGGTGCGCGCGGCGGGGATTCGCTTCGCGTCAAACGCCTGTGGGTGGAGCTCGACCACGGCGATGGGCCGCATGAGGTCATCCGCGACCTGTCGCTTCAGATCGAACCGGGCGAGGTTGTCGCGCTCATGGGCCGAAACGGCGCGGGCAAGTCGACACTGCTCCGCTCGATCGCGGGGCTGGTGAAGTCCAGGCGCGGCAGGGTCGAGGCGCCCGCGGGATGGGCTCTGGTGCCACAGGCGCCCGGCGACCTGATGGTCCGCGAGCGCGTGGGCGATGAGCTCCCCGGCGCCGAAGGCGAGGCAGCCCTGGCCGCCGTCGGCCTCTCAGCTGCGATTGAGGCTGACCCGCGCGACCTTTCGGGCGGCGAACGCCAGCGGCTTGCGATCGCGATCGGTATGGCGGGTCGCGCCGAGTCCGGCCTGCCAGGCCTTCTTTGCCTTGACGAGCCGACCAGGGGCATGGATACCGCCCGTAAGCACGAACTGGCAGAGCGCCTGAGCGTGCTTTCGGAGACGGGCCCGGCGATCCTGGTCGCCACCCACGACGTCGAGTTTGCGGCAACGTTCGCCGAACGCGTGATCCTCATGGGGGAGGGCGAGATCCTGGCCGACGGCAGCGCCGCAGAGGTTCTCTCGGGTGGCTGGTACTTCGCGACCGAGGTTGCGCGTGCGCTCGGCGCGGGCGGCCCGATCACTCCCGAGGAAGGGGCCGCACTGCTGACGAGACGCGCGGCCCAGGCGGGTGAGCGCTGATGGATTTCCGGCTTGCGATGACGCTTGGAGTCCTGCTTGTCCTGATGGTGGGCGTCGCTTGGTACGAGCGCTCGCACCCCAGTTCGCGCGTGGTGGCACTCGTTGCGGCGCTGACCGCCCTGGCCGTCGCCTCTCGGCTTGTCCTCGCCCCGATCCCCAATGTCGTAGGCACTACGGATGTTGCGCTGCTCACGGGTTACGCCCTGGGCGGGCCGCCTGGATTCATGGTCGGCGCGCTCGCGGCGCCGATCTCGAACATCTGGCTCGGCCAGGGTCCCTGGACGATCTGGCAGATGGCGGGCTGGGGGCTGGCAGGCCTGGCCGGCGGGGGGTTGGCGAGGGTCGCCGGCCGGCACCTGGGACGACTCGGCCTGGCGCTCGCGTGTGCAGCGATGGGCCTGATCTATGGAGCGCTCCTCGACCTATCGGTGATGGTCACCTACGGCGGCGAGCAGTCGCTCGACCGCTACCTCGCGCTTTCTGCCCGCGGCATCCCGTTCAACGGAGCGCATGCCGTGGCCAACTTCGCAATCGCTTTCGCGGCCGGCCCCGCGCTCGTGCGGATGATCTCACGCTTTCGCGAGCGGCTCGATTTCACCTGGCACCCCGCCGGAGTCCTCCCTGTGGCCCTTGCGGCACTGGTCGTCGCGATGGGGTCGGCGGGAACGCCTGAAGCGCACGCCGATGCAGGCAGCGGCCGTGCTTGGCTCGAGCGAACGCAGAATTCGGACGGTGGGTTTGCGGCGACGCCGGGCCAGCCGTCCTCGGCGGCAATGACCACCTGGGCGGCGCTTGGCCTCGCGGCGGCGGGCGTCAACCCGCTCGACGTCGCACGGGGCGGCAACTCGCCGATCGACTTCCTGCGCGACGCCAAGATCACCTCGGCCACCGACCTGGAGCGGACGATTCTGGTACTCGAGGGTGCGGGCATCGACTCCCGTTCGTTCGAGGGTCGGAACCTTCCTTCTCAGCTTCGTTCCAAGCGCTCGGGCGATGGCTCGTGGGAGGGTCAGGTGAACATCACCGCGTTCGGGATCCTTGCCCTGCGCGCCGCAGGGCAAGGCGATGTGGGCAGATCGGCCGACTGGCTCCGCGGCGCGCAGAACTCAAATGGAGGCTGGGGCTTCGCACCAGGCAGGGGCTCCGAGGCCGACTCGACCGGCGCCGCGATGCAGGCGCTGGCGGCCGCCGGAGGCAGCTCGGCGGCACTAGCCGACGGAGCGCGGTACCTGGCGCAGACCCAGAAGGGTGATGGTGGCTGGACGCTCGCGGGGGGTGCGGTCAACTCGCAGTCGACCGCGTGGGCGGTCCAGGGTCTCGTAGCTGCCGGGGGCTCGGGACCTGCGATCTCAAACGGTGTGGCGTACCTGGGCAAGCGCCAGGCCGGCGATGGCCACTACGCCTACTCGCCCGCATCCGACCAGACGCCGGTGTGGGTAACGGCGCAAGCGCTGACCGCTGTCGAGCGTCGGCCGTTTCCGATCGCGACGGTGGCAAGGGCGCCGAGGGCGAACGACGGCCCGGGGAGCTCCGACGGGCCGGCCGAGACCGATGCAGGCTCACGAGGGTCGGCGAGCGAGCGCAGCGACGGCGACGGCCCGGGTTCGAAGGGTGAGGCCAAGCGGAAGGGACTGGACGAAGCGGCCGAGGGCGATACAGACGGGCCTGACGGAGACTCGGATGAGGTGACGACAGCTACCGACGGCCCCGCCGAGCCGGGGATGGTCGACGCTGCGCAGGCCGGCGAGGAGGACGACGGGGGGCTTACTGATGCCGCGCTGGCGGGGATCGGAGGTGGCGTCCTTGCCCTTCTGGCCGCCGGGGGATGGGCCGCCTACCGCCGAGGCGCGTAGAGCCGACTACCGTTAGAACCATCGACGTCGAGGCCGCAATCCGCACCCGCCGTACGCACAAGGCGTACCGCCAGGACCCCGTTTCGCACGAGGTCCTCGATGAGCTGTTCGCGCTCGCAAGCTGGGCGCCGAATCACAACCTCACCGTGCCGTGGCGGTTTCGCGTGATCGGACCGAATGCGCTCGAGCGGCTGAAGGAGGCGGCCGGCCGCGAGGCCGCGGTCAAGCTGAATCGCGCGCCGACGCTGATCGCGGTCTCGTCAGCCGAGACGGGGGACCCCGTGCAGGACGAGGAAGACCTGCTCTCGACCGCGGTCGCCGCGTACATCGTTCTACTCGCCGCGCACTCCCGTGGCCTGGGTGGCTACTGGCGCTCGCCCGATGTGCTGCGGACGGCAGAGGGCCTCGCCGCCGTGGGCATTCCCGGTGACGAGCGCGTCGTCGGCTTGCTGCACCTTGGCGAGATCTTCGAGCCCAAGCCGGCGCCTGAGCGGCCAGACACGGCGCGTGCTGTCACCTATCTCGACTAGAACCACCTGATGCTCTCGCGTAAAGACGCCCTGGACGCTCTGCGAAACGAGGAGTGGGACGTGGTCGTCATCGGCGGCGGAGTCACCGGGGCAGGCGTGGCTCTTGACGCTGCCTCGCGCGGCTATTCGGTTGCGATCGTTGAGCAGGCCGACTGGGCGTCGGGCACTTCGAGCCGCTCTTCAAAGATGGTCCACGGCGGCCTTCGCTACCTCCAGAACTTCGACCTCGGATTGGTCCGCGAGGCGCTCCTCGAGCGTCAGCTCATGGTCGAGTTGGCCCCGCACCTCGTCTATCCGACACCGTTCCTCGTGCCCAGCATCGGCGAAGGCAAGAAGAACCGATTGATCGGAATCGGGCTCAACATGTACGACGTGATGGCGACCACCCGGGTCGGCACCCGCAGGGAGCGAAAGCGCGAGACAGCGCTTCGCGGAGAGGGCTCGGAGGCCGCGCCAGACCCCGAACGCTGGGCGCCCGACCGTCATCGCACGATCCCCGGATCCGAGGCTGCCGAGCGAATCCCTGCTCTGGCCGGGGTCGATCCGCGCGAGGCATACCTTTTCTATGACTGCCAGACGGACGACGCCCGCCTTGTGCTGACGATTCTGGGCGAGGCCGCGCGGTTTGGCGCGGTGCCGTTGAACGGGGTCGAGGTGACGGAGCTCGCCGAGAAGGACGGCATCGCGACGGGGGTCGCGTGCCGCGACACCGCGACGGGTGAAGCGTTCGAGGTCTCGGCTCAGAACGTGATCAATGCAACCGGCGTGTGGGCGGACCGCATCCGGCCCGACGAGATCCACGACGAGGCGGAGGTGCCCAAGATCGCGCCGAGCCGAGGCACGCACGTGACCGTCTCGCAAGAAAAGCTGCCCATCGGAACGGCCGCGTGCATCGTCCCGGCGGGGCAGGACCGCACGATCTTTGCCCTGCCTTGGTACGGGCGGACGCTGATCGGCACGACCGACCGCGATTACGAGGGCGAACTCGACCACATCGAGCCGTCCGGCGACGACATCGACTACTTGTTGAGCGCCGCCAACGACTTTTTCTCGCTAAACCTCGACCGCTCCGACGTCACCGGCTCGTACGCGGGCGTCCGACCGCTCATCTCGAGCGGCGACCCGCGCAAGTCGGTTGATATCTCGAGGAAGGCCGAGCTTTACGAGACGTCGTCCGGAATGCTCACGATCACCGGCGGCAAGCTCACCACCTGGCGCCGGATGGCAAAGCACGTCGTTGATCGCATGGTCGAGCGCGAGGGCCGCACCGCCCCCTGCCGCACCGCGAACCTGCCGCTCGGGATGCCTGCCGCCGACGAAGACCTGGCCGCCCTGGACGAGCTCGACGTCGTCGACGGCGATGCAACCGCGGGCCTTCTGCGCTTCCGCTACGGCCAGTTCTCCTCGAAGCTCCTGCGGATGGCCGCGGCGGACGGCCTGGAAAAGCCGATCGTCGAAGGTATGCCCGACGTGATGGCCGAGGTGCTGGTCGCCGCGCGCTACGAGCAGGCACGCTCCGTCGGTGACGTCCTTCTTCGCCGCACGCGGCTCGGCATCCTGGCGGCACCTCAGCTCCGCACTGCCGATGCCGTGCGCCCGATTGCCGAAGTGCTCGGCGCCGAGCTCGGTTGGTCCGAAAAAGAAGTCGCAAGCTCCGCGGAAGCGTGGCTGGTGGAGGCGGCGGCCGAAGGCGTGGACCCCGCCAACGCTGCCTGACCGCCGCCCAGAGGCGTAAGCTCGAAACCGAAGGCGTTTCAAGCAACCGAGGGAGCAACGTTGAGGCTGTTCATCGACACCGGATCGGTCGCAGAGGTCGAGGAGATCGCGAAGTGGGGAGTCCTCGCCGGAGCCACCACCAACCCCTCTCTGCTCGCCAAGGAAGACGGCGACCCGGGCGACATCGTCAGGCGTATCTGCGACCTTGCCGACGGCCCAACCTCCGCCGAGGTCGTATCCGAGGATGGACCGGGAATGATCGCCGAGGGCCGCGCGCTCGCGGAGCTCCACGAGCACGTCGTGGTCAAGATCCCCTTCTGCAAGGAGGGTCTAGAGGCAAGCCATGCGCTCACCTCAGACGGCATCCCCGTGAACATGACGCTCGTCTTCTCGCCAAACCAGGCGCTTCTGGCGGCCGGGGCGGGCGCAACCTACGTCTCCTGTTTCATGGGCCGCCTGGACGACATCTCGGTCGATTCGACCGCGGTCGTCAAGGAGATAGTCGACTGCTTTCGTGCCGGCGGCGTGACCTCACAGATCATCTCGGCGTCCATCCGCCATCCCGAGCACGTGGTCACCTCGGCCAAGCTGGGCTGCGAGATCGCGACGGTTCCCGCCAAGGTTCTTCGCCAGATGCTGGACCACCCGCTCACCACCCAGGGCGCCGAGAAGTTCAAGGCCGACTGGGAGACCCGCCCCGAGTTCGGCGAGTGGTTGAAGGCGCTGGTCGACGCGCGCGCGGTCAAATCGAGCTCGTAACCGAGCTCGCTCGGTTACATTGCCGAGCCCATGGGATCACTAACAAACGGCACCTGCTTCTCACGTTGCCGTTCGGCAACGCGTTAGAGACATGGAAGATCTGACAGGGCTCCATCTTGCGGACCTGCACGCCAAAGCCGCCGAGGCGGGCGTCAACGGCTATCGCATGCTCGGCCGCGACGAGCTGATCGCCGAGATCCATGCCGGCGGCAAGCGCAAGCGTTCCCGCTGGCCGCGTCGCAAGGCGCCGAACGTCGATGCGGAGACCAAGACCGACGAACTCAAGATTCTCGAAGAAGCGGGCGATTCCGACAAGGCATCTGCCCAGGACGATGAAGAATCCGCCGAACCCAGGCCCGCCCGCCGTCGCGGACGCCGCGGCGGCCGGGGTCGAGGCGGGGGAGGAGGAGGCGGGGGAGGCCGCGAGAAGCTCGCTGCTGACGGCCGCCAGGAGCGAGAGCCCGCGCCCGAGAACGAGGAGACCGAAGAGATCACCGGGATCCTCGAGATCACGCGTCAGCGCCATGGCTTCCTGTCGGTCGAGGGCTCTGACGACGACGTCTACGTCTCTGCGTCGCAGGTGCGTCGCTGCGAGATGAAGGAGGGGGACGAGATCATGGGCCCGGTGCGCTCGCCGCGCCGCGGCGAGCGTCACCGCGCGCTGGTGAGGGTCAACCTCGTCAACGGCGAGCCGCCAGTCGATGCTCCACCTCAGAAGAAGAAGTCCAGCGGGGGAGGGGCCGCCACCGCGGACCGCTTCGACTCGCTCACACCCGTGCCGCCCACCAAGCGCCTCGAGCTCCCCGCCGACGCGAGCGACCTGGTCCGCGCCGCAGACCTGTTGGCGCCGTTTGCTCTTGGCCAGCGCGTGCTCGTCAAGGCGGCGCCGCGCGCCGGTCGCACGACCTTCCTTCGCGACCTTGCCAAGTGTCTCTCCTCCGTCGAGGGCATCGAGTTGACGGTACTTTTGATCGACGAGCGTCCTGAGGAGGTGCCCGCCTGGAGCGAGGCGGTTCCCTCGGCAGACCTTGCTCTTGCGCCGGCCGATCTATCGCCCGCCGAGCAGGTGAAGGTCGCACGCACGGCTCTCGAGCGGGCGCGAAGGCACGCTCAAGATGGCGCCGACGCCGTGCTCCTATGCGACTCGCTCAGCCGCCTCGCCGTTGCCGGAAAGGGCGTGGACGACGTCAAACGCCTCTTCGGATCGGGCCGCGCGCTTGCCGAGGAGGATGCGGGCACGCTCACAGTGGTCGCGACGACGCTCGGCGACGAGGGCGAGGCGCTCGAGGCGGTCACCACCACCGAGACCTCGCTGGTCAGCCTGGACGCAACTCTTGCCGCCGAGGGGATCTCGCCCGCTCTCGTCTTCGGCGAATGTCACGCGGTGGGCGACGACAAGATTCTCTCCGAGAAGGAGATGGATGGTCTCAGGCATCTGCGCTCGAACCTTGCCGAGCTGGTCGCACCCGAGGCCGCCGAGCTCGTGCGCAGGCAGCTTGACTCGGCGTCATCGAACGCCGAAGTCCTGAAAAGCCTGGCTTAGGTCTAGGGCCGGTATGCCAGGCGGGCCCATGAGGGCTCGCGGGAGAGCTCGATCGGCTCTGAGTCACGCTCGGGCTGCACATAGCCGAATGTGTGGGTGTCGTCGTCGAAGACAACGTCGAGTTCACCCTCCTTGACGCGCTGGTCCAGCCAGGCGCCGCGGAAGACGAGGCGGCGGAGCCAGTGAACGAGGCTCCGGTTCGACGGTCCTACCAGCTCGGTCCAATTCTCGTTGATGTGCTCGCCCAGCGTGGAGCAGGGATCGGCTATCTCACCGTTCACCGCGAGCTCCAGCAGATCGTGGATCTCCTCCGAGGCGAGCCCGTGGTCGACGAAGTCGAGCTTGACCGCGGCCTGCTCGACCCGTTGCGAGAAGTCCTCTTCGTTGAACGCGAAGCGAAGCTCGCCGTACTCGAGCACGTAGTCCGAGCCGGACTCGTAATTCCCCCGTCGGGTTGCCTTTTCCACTGAGCTTCGTTTCTCCCGTTTCTTTTCCGCCGCCCGCAGGTGCGAGGCAGCCGGGGCATCTTTACGCACGCGGTCGAGGCGAGGTGCCTCGATCCTTCTCTTGAAAGAGGGTTTGCACCAGGGACGTCGAACGGGCGGGGTGCGCAGGGGTCGCAGGAGGGGGGCGCGAAGCGCAGTCGCGGGGTTGTAGGTGTCATGAGCAATGCCACCAAGATCACCCTGCCCGTCCTTCCGGAGGAGGAGCGCCTCGGGGTCGTCGTCGTCTGTGAGGACGACGAAGCGACGCTCGAGCTCCTCTGCGACAACCTGACTGCCGATCGCTACGAAGCGATTCCCGCGCCGTCGGCTGCGGACGCGCTCCGCCAGTGTCACTACCGGAGCCCCGACCTCCTCTTGCTCGACCTCGAGCTTCCGGATGCGGCCGGGCTGGACGTCTTGCGTGAGATCCGCCGGGCCGAACGCACCACCGGCCGCTACGACGCACAGTTGCCAGTGATCGTGGTCTCAGGCAGGGGAGGTGACATGGATCGCACCCGTGGACTCGATGAGGGCGCAGACGACTACATCACCAAGCCGTTCTACTTTCCGGAGCTCTCGGCTCGCATGCGCTCGGTGCTTCGCCGGCGCGGGGAGGGCCGCTCCGGTCCGATCCGTGTTGGAGACCTCGCCATTGATCCGTCGCGACGCGAGGTGACGGTGGACGGCGCTGAGGTAGCGCTGGCCAACAAGGAGTACGAACTGCTCTTGACGCTCGCTTCCGACCCGCGCCGCGTTTTCACCAAGTCCGAGCTCCTTCGCGACATCTGGGGCTACCGGACCATGGGCCGCACGCGCACGCTCGATTCTCACGCGAGCCGTCTGCGCCGCAAGCTGGATCCCGAGGGCGCCCGGTTCATAGCGAACTGCTGGGGCGTGGGCTACCGCCTCCTGCCGGCATGAGTGCCCTCGTCGTGTCCTCGCTCAGCGCTCTTGGGGGCGGCATTCTGCAGGTGGCACTCTCAATCGCGATTGTCGTCACGGCCACGCGGATCCGCGACACCCGTCGCCGGCGGACCCTCAACGAGCGCCTCCACGAGATTCGCCGCCCGCTCCAGGCGCTCGCTCTGGCGGCGAAGCCTTCGGGTCCCGAAGGTCCCGACCCGTTGGAACTCGCGCTGGCGGCGCTCAGGGACCTCGATCGCGAGGTGAACGGAGGAGGCATCGACTTTCGCCGGCGCCCGGTGGAAGCCCGGATGCTCGCGATCGCCGCATCGGAGCGCTGGCGGGGGCGTGCGGCGAGCGAGGGCCGGCTCATCACTGTCCGCTGGCGCTGCGGTGACGTGATCGCCGATGTTGATCCGACGCGGGTCTCGCAGGCCCTCGACAACCTGATCGCGAACGCGCTGGAGCACGGAGGCGGCCCGATCACCCTGGAGGGCCATTGCCATGACGACCGCATCGATCTGATCGTTCGTGACTCGGGAACCACCCGATTGGAGCGCCGCCGCGAGCATCCGGAGTCTCACCATGGCCACGGCCTTCGCGTCACGAGAACGCTCGCGCGGGGCAACGGCGGGACGCTTCGCTTCCGTGGACGTGGATCGGCCGGGACGGTCGCCGCGCTCGTGCTGCCTCTCGTGCCTGACCGGGCCGAGCCCCTTGCCTCTCCGCACCGCCGGTGAAGAGCCGCGCCCGCGCGGCGGCGTTCGCGATAGGCGCGCTCGCGTGCGCGGGGCTCTCGGCTGCCGTCGCCGGCACCGCGCAGGCTCCTGTCGGCGGCGACATGGGCCCGCTCGTGTCTGTCGTCGTTACCTCCGCTCCGCTGGAGCGCGGGACCGCCCTGGGCGGCAAGGTCGCGAACCGGGCATTGGAGGTCCGCCGGGTGCCCGGAACATTCGTTCCCCCCGACGCGCTCGGAGCTCCCGAGGAGGCGCTCGGCAGAAGGCTCGCGACCGCCCTACAGGCGGGCTCGTACGTAACCGCCTCGGCGTTTCGGCCACCGCGGACACCGGGGCCATCAAGCGGGCCGCCCAGCGGCACGACCGCGGTTGAGATCACCGTTACGGGGGCGGGCGCGCTGGCCGCCGCTCGAACCGACCCGGGGGACCGCGTCGACGTCGTCGTTTCAGGCGACTCGGCGCCCGGGCCCGGCACGGGCCGCACCTACGTGGCCGCATCCGATGTCTCCCTGCTTGCCCTGCGCGAGGCACAGGCTGAGCCGGGTCTGGACTCCGGCCTGTGGGTCGCAACGCTCGCCCTCACAAGGGAGCAGGCGTTGAGCCTGATACGAGCCGAGAGCGTGGGTGCCCAGGTGCGCTTGCTCGCGGGCCGGTGATCAAATCTCGAGCTCGCACTCGTCGCACCACCGGGACCAAGTCAGCCCCCTCTGGAGGTGCTAGGCCGAAAGGCTAGGTGACGGGGTTGAGCGGTTCCTCACCCCGAATCACGGCGATCGCATTGCGGGCCGCCAACGTCGCCATGCCCTCGCGTGCCGTCCGTGTGGCCGAGCCGATGTGGGGGTAGATGACGCAGCGCGGCGCGTTCAGCAGCTCCTTTGGGACGGTCGGCTCACCCTCGACGACGTCGAGGCCCGCGGCGCCGATCGCGTCCTCGCGGAGCGCCTCTGCGAGCGCGAGGGAGTCGACGAGCGTCCCTCGTGAGGTGTTCACCAGGACGGCATGCGATTTCATCCGGGCGAGCTCGGGTTGCCCGATGAGATGCCTGGTGGCGTCGCCGCCTGGCGCATGGATACTCACCACGTCCGAGCGCTCGAGGAGCTCGTCCAGCTCGAGACGGGTGGCGGCCAGGTCGGCCTCGGCGTCTTCCTTGGCTGACCGGGCCGCATAGACGATCTCTCCGGCGAGGGGCCGGACGAGCTCTGCGTAGCGCCGGCCGATGCGGCCGAGCCCGACGATCCCGAAGGTAGCGCCGCTGAGCTCCAATCCGAGCAGTGCGCCCGGGTCCCAGCCTTCCCAGCGACCTTCGCGAAGCAAGGCCTCCGCGTCTCGTGAGCGACGCGCCGCAGCGACGGTGAGACCGAGGGCGATCTCGGCGGTGGCGTTGGTGAGGACGCCGGGGGTGTTTGTGACGATGACGTTCCGCTCGCGGCACGCGTCCAGATCGACGTTGTCGTATCCGACTGCGAAGTTGGCGACGACGCGGAGATCCTCGCCGGCGGCGTCCAGCACGCCGGAGTCGATGGGCACGGTCGGGTCGGCGATGATCGCCCGGCACCCGGGCGCCAGCTCGCGCACGCGCTCCGGCGTCACATCGAGCCCGCCCTCGCGCAGCTCGAAGCCCTCGGCGTCCAAGAGCTCCCTGCCGGCGGGCAGCAATACCCGGCAAATCAATACGGAAATGTTGGACGACTCGCCCACGTCGACTCAAAGTACCTTGGATAGATGAACCGCCGTGCTTCCTTTTACTTCGCGTGCGTGGCGGTGCTCTGGGGCGTCCCCTATCTCTTTATCGAGATCGCGATCGACGGCGGAGCCTCGCCGCTCCTTGTGGGCTGGGGTCGTGTCGCGATCGGCGCCGCGATCCTCATGCCCATCGCCTGGAAGCTCGGTTACCTGAAGGGCCTCGGTGCCAAGACGAAGCCACTTGTCGCATTCGCAATCGTCGAGTGCGCCCTGCCCTGGTGGCTGATCCCGCTGGGCCAACAGGAGGTCTCCTCGTCCTTGTCGGCGATCCTGATCGCTTCGCTTCCCATTCTCACGGCGATCGTCGCGTTCAAGATCGACCCCTCCGAGCGGGTCAGCGGCATCCGTCTGGGCGGCCTTCTGATCGGCATCACCGGAGTCGCTCTGCTCCTGGGAATAGACGTTGCCGGGCGACCGGGCGAGATCCTCGGATCCATCGCGATTCTGATCGCGGCCTCCTGCTACGCGATCGGGGTGTTCATCGTGAAGCGCTCCTTCTCCGACGTGAACCCGATCGGCGCTGTCGCCGTTGCCCTGGGCCTCTCAACGATCATGCTTGCGCCCGCCGGAATCGCCTCGATACCTGGCGCGGAAATCTCCTCCGGAGCGGTCGGATCCATCGCGGTCCTCGGCGCCATTTGCTCGGCGCTCGCGCTGATTCTCTTCTTCAGCCTGATCGCCGAGGTCGGGCCGACACGGGCAAGCGTCATCACCTATGTAAACCCCGCCGTGGCGGTCCTGTTGGGCGTGACGCTTCTGGGCGAGAGCCTTGGACCCGGCGCGGTAGCGGGATTGCTGCTGATCTTGGCCGGCTCCTGGATCTCCACGGGCGGCGGCGTACCGCCCGGCCTCGCGGCGATCACGACCGCGCGGCGGCGGCGCGGCGAGCGCCACGTCGGCTTGGGCGAGGTCCAGGCCCGCCGGGCCTGAGGGGGCGAAACGCGCGCGGTTCGTGCCTCGTCGAGGTATGGACGCAACCACGCGCGACACAGACGCGCTCGTCGCGGATCTCCGCCGCCGTCTGGCCGAAGAGCGACGGTCCGCTGCTGCCGCCGGGGAGCTCACAGGCGACGTCACCACTGCGATTTGCACGCTCGTGGAGCGCGAGGCGGCGGTGCTGCCGGCCGCAGGCCGATCAAAGTTGGCTCGGCTGATCGAGCGCGAGACCGTAGGCCTGGGGCCGCTCGAGGATCTCCTGGCCGACCCAGCGGTCGAGGAGGTGATGGTCAACGGGCACGGCAGCGTCTACGTCGAGCGCCAGGGGCAAATCGAGGCGACCGAGGTCGAGTTCGGCACCGACGCGGAGGTACGCGATGCAATCGAGCGCATCCTCGCTCCGACGGGCCGACGCGTGGATGAGCTTTCGCCGATGGCCGACGCCCGCCTGGCCGACGGCTCGCGAGTGAACGTCGTGGTGCCGCCGCTCGCGGTCGATGGACCGGTTATCTCGATCCGCCGCTTCGGCCATAGCCGGCCAGGCCCCGACGAACTGGTGCGCTCAGGCTCACTTTCCGCGGGGGCCGCGGCGATTCTGGAGCAGGCGGTACGACAGCGACGCACCGTCCTCGTCAGTGGCGGCACCGGGTCGGGAAAGACGACGCTTCTCAACGCGGTCTCGGCCTGGATCGCTCCTACGGAGCGCGTCATCACGATCGAGGACGCCGCTGAGCTTCGTTTGCGCCAGCCCCACGTCGTGCGTCTCGAGTCACGCCCGGCGTCCGTTGAGGGAAGAGGGGAGGTGACGATCCGCGATCTGCTGCGGAACGCGCTCCGCATGCGCCCGGACCGCATCGTGATCGGCGAGGTTCGCGGTGCCGAGGCGCTCGACCTGCTGACCGCGCTCAACACGGGGCACGACGGCGCCCTTTCCACCCTTCACGCCAACTCACCAGAGGAGGCGCTGCGCCGCCTCGAAACGCTTGTCCTGATGGCAGGTGTCGGATTGCCGCACGATGCCGTCCGTGAGCAGGTCGCTCGCGGCATCGACGTCATCGCGCATGTCAAGCGTGAGCAGAACGGAGGCAGGGGGGTCAGCCAGGTCTCCGAGGTGGTGCGCTCCGATGGTGCGGTGGTCGTGCGAGAGCTCTGGCCAGGATGAGCCCCGCGATCCTCTTGGCAGCGCTTGCGGGAGGTCTCGGCGCCGTCGCGCTCCGAGACGGTCTGCGCGCCACTCCCGCGGCCGCGACCTGGCTTGCCCGGACCTTCGAGCCACTCCTGCGAGCGGGCAGCGAGGGATACACGCCCAGCTCGGCCGAACGGCGGCGTCTCGGCCTCGTGGTTGGCGCCGTGCTTCTGGGAGCGGGGGCATGGCTTCTCGGCCCGGCGCCTGCGGCTCCCTTGGCCGCGTCCGGCCCGGCTGCGGCGAGCTGGGCCGTCTCCGTACGAGCCACGCGCTACCGCCGGGCCGTCGAGCGCTCGTTACCCCGCGTCGCAGTCGCGACGGCGGATGCGCTGGCCGCGGGGCGCTCGGTGCGAGCCGCGCTCGATGCGTCTGCTTCCTCGCTCGAGGGCCCGGCGGCAGCCGAGATCTCGCGCGTCCAGGCCGACCTCGATCTCGGCCTCTCGCTGGACGCAGCGCTCGGCGGCCTCCGCTCCCGGATCGGATCGGCCCGCGTGGATTCGTTTTGCTCCGCACTTTTGTCGCAGCGGATCACGGGCGGGGATCTCGTGAGCCTGCTTCGCCGCTACGCCGAGGCTGCGGAGGGCAGGGAGCGGATCGAGGCCGATGCTCGCTCCGCGACCGCGCAGGCGCGCTTCACAGGCACCCTCGTGGCCGCGATGCCCGTTGCGGCCGCGCTCTTTGCCGAGCTCCTGAATCCGGGGTTCGTCGGAGGCCTCTTTAAAAACGGCGTTTCGCTTGCACTACTCGCGGCGTCGGCGGCCTTTCAGCTCGCCGGTTTCGCCGCGATCTCGCGCCTGGGCCGGGTGACAGGCCAGGCGTGAGTCCCTGGCTGGCTTCGATGGCGGGACTCTTTGTCTTCGCTTTTGCCTGGGAGCTCACCGGAATGCGCGGCGCGGGGCCTTCGAGGCGATTGGACTCATCGGTGCGGAGGCTCGCCCACCGTGTGGGTGGCAGGCGCTTCACGCCGGCGAACTTCGCAGGTGCAGGCGTCGGCGCACTCGCGGCGTTCGCGGTAGTGCCGGTCGCCCCCGGGCGTCTCGCGCCGCTCATGGCGATCGCGCTGGTGGTGGCAGGATTCCTGGCGCCGGACGCTTGGGCAGAGCGGGCAGCCCGCCATCGCCGCCGGGCAACTGTCGCCGCCCTGCCCGACGCCCTGGATCTCGTCGCCGTCGGCACCTCTGCGGGCAGGTCGCCGGTCGCGCTCTTCTCGGAGATCGCGAACGGGACCGTAGGGCCGCTTGCCGCCGAGCTTGCCCTGGTCGTAGCCGAGATCGAGGCGGGCGCGCGCCAGCCGGACGCGCTGTCCGCGCTCCGCGATCGCAGCGGCCTACCCGAGCTGGGCGCCGTGGGCGCCGCCATCGAGCGCTCACGCCGGTACGGCTCACCGCTCGCCGAGCAGCTCCACCGCCAGGCTGCGACCCTCCGGACCCAGGAGCAGCGCAGGATCGAGGAGCGAGCCGCTCGCGCTGCGCCCAAGATCCAGCTTGTCGTCGCGATGGTTCTGGTTCCCTCGGCGCTCCTGGCGATCGCTGCGGCCCTTGTCGCCCACTCGGACTCGCTCTTCTCCGCCTTCTAGGTTTCTGGAGCCAGGCGCATCCTCATGCTTCGTCATGCGCAGTCCGTCTCGCCCTTCTGGGCGAAAGTCCCGGGTAGCGGGTTACTCCGCGGCTTCCTCGTCCAGGCGCCTGGCGATCACGGCGGCGTCCCGGCAGAAGGCGTCGAGCTCGTCCGCGGTTTTCAAGTGCCCCTTGATGTTCGCGACGTAGGCGCCCGCGACCAGCTCGAAGGCGATCCCCTTGTGGGCCTCCTCGCCGAGCCAGACGATGAAGGTCGGAGGAAATACGCGGCGCGCCTTCACCATGTCGTCGCTCTTGCCGGTGAAGATCTCGAACTTCTTGTCGGCCAGCTCCGATTCGAGCTCCACGCGCTGCCGGGAGCGGAAGACATCTTCGGCACCGTCGAGAAAGCGAAACCCGGAACGTCGCTGTAGCGCCAGCTCTGAGAGGAACGGCGCCGTCTCGGGAAGCTGGGAGACCGCGACGGTGAAGTGGTAGTACGTCGTGTCGCGGTTGCCGTTGGAGTCGGTCGAGGTGTCCTCGCACGTGTAATGGGCGAGCGAGCCCGAGAGTCCGCCGGGGAGGAGGCCGTTGAAGATCTCCTCCGTGTAGCGGCGATCCCCCTTGCGAAGGAGGGGTGTTACCGGCGGAAGGCTGCCTTTCCCGGCGATCCGGGTAAGCCCTCGGCTATCGGCATAGGCGGTGAAGAAGTCGTTGGCCGCCTGGCTGGAGGCGATGAGAAAGACGACGAGCAGGGCGAGCAGCAAAACGGCGAGCGCGCCGCCGCCTCCGATCGCGATGCTCCCGCCGGCGGTTGCGCCGGCGATCAGCGCCGCGATGGCGATCGTCCATGTGATTCCGAGGACCCAGACGTTCTTGAACAGCGCGCCGAAGCGCTTTCCGCGGGTCGCGCTCGCTGAGACCGGGGGCAACTCGGACTCGGGCGCCCCGTCGACGAGCCCGCCGTCCGGGATGCCGGCCTGTGAGAGTTCCTCGGCGCCGGGCGGCGGCACGGAATCAGGTGTCGCTTCACTCATCGAGAGCGCCAGACTATCGCTGCGAGACGAACGGGGAGTCCCTCCTTGTGCAATCCGGGTTGCAGATTCGCACCCCATTCGGGTGCGGGAGCCAAGACCGGACGACAGCCGATAACTCCCATTCCAGAGCCATAAAGCAGCTGCGCACGAGCTCGGTAGCAGTTCCGTCCGACGGAGCGAGTCCAATGCCGTCAACGCAGATGTGTTGCGAAGTGGGGCGTTGTGGGTTACTGTGGCGCTTCAAGTTGACCGAAGGGCCGGGACGCTGAGGCTCCTCCCACCTCATCGTCCCGGCCCCAAGTCTCTTCCGCAGATTCCACTCCCGACCTTCTTCGACACCAGGCCCTTGAACACCTACCGGCACACGCCAACTTCGCGGCCAACGCCGCTCGAGGATTGAATTGGCCTTCCGCGGTCAGCATGAGCACAGTCTTGACGCCAAGGATCGCCTGACGATCCCGTCGAAGCTCCGCGCCCAGCTCGCCGAAGGGGTGGTCATCTCAGCCTCCTTCGATCCGTGCATCGAGATTCATCCCGCTTCCGGCTTTGCCGAGTACGCCGCGACCGTCGGGTCGGGGCTGAATCCGTTGGGCGCAAAGGCCCGCATGATCCGCCGCAAGATCCACTCGGGCGCTCAGGACGAGCAGCTCGACTCGGCCGGCCGGGTGAAGGTCCCGAAGCATCTGATCGCCCACGGCGACCTCGCCGGCACCTGCATGATCGTCGGCGCCGACACACACCTCGAGGTGTGGAGCCCCGAGCGGTGGTCCGAGCAGGCCGCCGCAATGGATGCCGAGGCTGTCACCGCCGCCGAGGAGCTTGCCGCTTCCGACTGGCCACCCCGCTGAACGGATGGACACACTCACCTACATGCCTACCGAGCACGTCCCAGTCCTCGCATCCGAACTCGTCGCCGTGTGCGACCCCCAGGCGGGCGAGCTCGCCGTGGATTGCACCTTCGGCGGGGGCGGTCACGCTCGCCTTGTCGCCGACCGCCTCGGGCCCACGGGCTCGCTGATCTGCGTTGATCGCGATCCCTCGGCCCGTGAGCGCTTCGACGCGCTTGAGTCCGAGCTCGCGTGCCCGGCGACCTTTGTCCATGGCGACTTCGCCGACATCCTGCCGCGGCTGCGAGACGACGGAGTCGTTGCGGACGTCGTCTACCTCGACCTGGGTGTCTCCTCGATGCAGATCGACGCGTGGGAGCGCGGATTCTCGTACTCGTACGACGCGCCGCTCGACATGCGCATGGACCCCTCGCAGGCCTTCTCGGCTCGCGACATCGTGAACGACTGGCCCGAGGACCGCATCGCCGCAACGCTCAAGGAGCTGGGGGAGGAGCGACACGCGCGTTCGATCGCGCGTGAGATCATCGCGCGGCGCCCCTTTGAGACGACGTCCGAGCTGGTAGAGGCGATTCGTGACGCCGTGCCGGCGGCCTATCGATTCGGGCGAGGCCATCCGGCCAAGCGCACATTTCAGGCAATCCGCATCGCCGTCAACGGTGAGCTCGAGGCGGTCGACCGGGCGCTTCCCGCCGCATGGGATCTGCTGCGAATCGGCGGGCGGATGGCGGCAATCTCATTTCACTCGCTCGAGGATCGCCGCGTAAAGCGGTTCTTTGCGGCGCTCGCGAAGGGCTGTGTCTGTCCGCCCGAACTGCCCGTCTGCGTGTGCGGTCACGAGCCCGAGGCTGAACTTCTGACGCGGCGCGCCGTTGCGCCATCCGAGGCGGAGGCAGAGGCAAATCCACGCTCGCGTTCGGCGCACCTGCGGGTCGCGGCCAAGCTTTTGCCTGCAAATCCCCTAAAGGAACGTGCGGGGAGCACGCCGAACTGAACCGGGATGGCCAATACCGCAACAGCCCCTGCGCGTAGAGCGCCCGCCCGTTCCGGCGCTCCGGCCCGCCGTTCGGCTCGCCCGGCAACGGCGCCTCGGCGCCCCGTTGCTGTGCCTCGCACGCCTGTTGCGCCTCGAGGCGGATTCGCCGCCGTGGCCGTCGGCACCGTGTCGGGCATCGCGGACTCTGGCCTGGTGCTCGGACTCACACGCAGCCGCCTTTGGATCGGAGTTCTGGGCTCCCTTCTCGTCGGCATCGTCGCGCTCAACGTCATGGCGCTGTCTTTCAACGCCGCGTCGTCTGAGACCGCAGGCCTCTCGGATGACCTTCGCCAGCAGAACTCCGCGCTCCGCGCCAACATCGCCGATGGGCTTTCGAACGAGCGACTCCAGACCGCAGCGATCCGGATCGGCCTCGTCATGCCCCAGGCGGCATCTGCACTTGCGCTCATCCCCGGCTCCGGCGACGCCGCGGAGGCAGCGCGCCGGCTCCGCAAGGGCGACTTCGCACTTGGCTCCACATACGTCCCCCCGGCGCCGCCGGTGGTCGAGGTCCCGGTTATCGACCCGGCCGCGCCCGTAGTCGATCCGGCGATTCTCCCCCCGGTAGATGCAGCGACCGCGCCGGCGACAACGACGCCGGTTCAAGCGCCTCCCACAACACAAATCGCCCCGGAGGCTGGGGGCGGTGTCGCTCCGTGAGCCTGGTCGACCGGCGCCTCGGCCTGCTCTTCGCCTGTTTTCTCGTCCTACTCGTAATCGCGCTCTTGAGAGCGGCCTGGCTCCAGGCCGTCCAGGGCGACGAACTCCGCGCTGACGCGCAGAGCCAGCAGACAGAGGCGGTGACGATCCCAGGCGTGCGAGGGACGATCTACGACCGCACCGGCTCCGAGTTGGCACTCTCGGAAGACGCGGCGAGCGTCTTCGCCACGCCGTTTCAGATCGAGAACGCGCCACGCACGGCATCGAAGCTGGCGGAGGCGCTCGGCGAGGACGAGTCCGACATCCTGAAGCTGATCGCTGACCGCCAGTCGGGCTTCGAGTATCTGGCGCGAAAGGTCGATCTGCCCACGGCCGACAAGATCGAGAAGCTTGGTCTCCCCGGCATCGGCCTTTTGCCGGACAGCCGGCGCGTCTATCCCGAGGGTGAGCTCGCCTCGCAGGTGATCGGCACCGTGGGGATCGACAATCAGGGGCTGACCGGCCTCGAGGCGGCCGAGGACGGAACGCTCAGAGGAGACGACGGAGAGCGGATGGTCACCCGCGATGCGCTCGGGGACGAACTCGAGCGATCGACCACCGACCCGTCGGCCGCAGGCGCCGACCTGAAGCTGACCATCGATGCCTCCATCCAGGCGACCACCGAACGCGTGATCTCAGAAATCGGCGAGACGTCGCAGCCCCTGGGCGCAACGGCGATCGTCATGGACCCGCAGACGTCCGAGATCCTCGCGATGGCCAATTGGCCGAGCGTCGATCCCTACAACCTCGACGAGGCCGAGCCCCAGGATCTGCAGAACATGGCGACCAGCTTCACGTATGAGCCGGGTTCGACCTTCAAGGCGTTCACGGTCGGGGCCTCGCTCGAGGAGGGTCTGATCACTCCCAAAACGACCTTCGACCTGCCGCCGATCCTCCAGGTTGCCGACAGGACCATCGAGGAGTCGCATCCGCGCGGTTACGCGACCATGAGCGTGGCCGACATCCTCGCGCAGTCCTCGAATGTCGGTGCGGTCTCGATCGGCATGCAGCTGAACGAGAAGCGTGGCGACGACACCTTCGACGGCTGGATACGCAGATTCGGCTTCGGCACCCCGACCGGCATCGACTTCCCGGGCGAGGAGCAAGGGATAGTCCTTACGCCCGAGGAGTACTCCGGCTCCTCGATGGGCAACCTGCCGCTCGGCCAGGGCCTCTCCGTCACGCCGATTCAGATCGCGAACGGCTACGCCGCGATTGCGAACGGCGGGATCCTGCGGACGCCGAAGCTCGTGATCTCGGAAGACGGCGACACCTTCGACACCGACGACGGCGTCAGGATCATGTCCGAGCAGAACGCGGCTCGCCTGCGCGAGATGCTCGAAGGCGTGTTGGAGGCGGGGGGTACCGCGTCCGCGGTCGAAGTGCCCGGCTACGTCCTGGCCGGCAAGACCGGGACCGCGCAGAAGGTCGTGGACGGCGAGTACTCCGAATCACAGTACGTCGGCTCGTTCGTCGGGTTTGCCCCCGCCGAGGACCCACGGCTCCTGGTGACGGTGGTGGTGGACTCGCCGACTATCGGCAGCTACTACGGCGGTGATGTCGCTGCGCCGGCCTTCGGCGAGATCGCGAACTTCGCTCTTCCGTACCTGGGCGTCCCGAGCGACCGCTAGCCGGATTCGGCCCCTCGAACGGGCTCACTTGTCGGGCGGGCCACCGAGGGGGTCTGACCCCTCTCTTAGAATCGCGGCGATGGAGCTCCGTGAGGTGCTGGAAGGCGTGCATGCCCAGATCGAGGGCGACGGGACCATCGAGGTCTCGGGTCTCGCGTACGACAACCGCAAGGCCCGGCCTGGGACACTCTTCTTCTGCGTGCCGGGCGCGACGGCCGACGGGCACGACTTCGCCCCGGCAGCGCTGGAGCGGGGCGCCACGGCTCTCGTAGTCGAGCGCCGGCTGGGCCTGGGGGTCCCCGAGGCACTTGTCGACGACGCTCGCGCCGCCATGGCCGCCACCGCCGCGAACTTCAACGGGGACCCGACCGGCGAGCTGCGGGTAGCCGGGATCACCGGCACGAACGGCAAGACGACCACCGCCTTCCTCCTTCGCCACATCCTGGAGCGAACGGGGACCCAGACGGGTCTGCTCGGCACGGTGAAGAGCGTCGTCGGTGGCGTGGAGGCCGAGGTCGAACGCACCACACCGGAGGCGATCGACCTGCAGGCGACCTTTCGGGCGATGCTCGACGCGGGTGACGCGGCGTGCGCGATGGAGGTCTCCTCCCATGCGCTCCGGCTGGGCCGGGCGAGCGGCATCAGGTTCGGCGTGGGCGTCTTCACCAATCTGACGCAGGATCATCTGGACTTCCATGCCGACATGGAGGACTACTTCGCGGCCAAGCGCATGCTCTTCGAGGTCGAGGGCAGGCCGCCGGTGGCCATCGTGAACATCGACGACGAGTACGGGTCGCGACTGGCGGGGGAGATCGCCGAGTCCTATGGCGACGGTCTCGTGACATTCTCGGCCTCCGGCGCGGACGCTGTTCTCCGCGCTACGGAGGTGGAGTTCGACTCGGGCGGCTCGCGCTTCGTCGTCCAGGGACCTTTCGGCGAGGCTGCCGTCGAGATGCCGCTGCCCGGCGACTTCAACGTGGCGAACGCGCTCGCGGCACTGGGAGCCGCGGCTGCTCTGGGTGCGGACGAGCGCGAAGCCGCGTACGCACTCGAGAATGCTGATCGCGTCCCGGGCAGGATGGAGCCCATCGACGCGGGACAGTCGTTTGCCGTGCTCGTCGACTACGCGCATACACCGGACTCATTGGAGAACGTGCTGGAAGCAGCCCGGCGGCTGACAGCCGATCCCGGCCGGGTCATCTGCGTGTTCGGGTGCGGAGGCGACCGCGATCGCGACAAACGCCCGATCATGGGCGAGATCGTCGCCAGGCTCGCCGACATCCCCGTCGTGACCTCCGATAACCCGCGCTCCGAGGACCCCGAGACGATCGTCGCCGAGATCCTCGCGGGCATGAGAGGTCGTGACGATGTCCGCGCCGAGGTCGACCGCCGCCTCGCGATCCGGGAAGCGCTGGAGCTCGCGGCCAAAGACGACATCGTCGTTATCGCGGGCAAGGGCCATGAGCAGGGCCAGGAGTTCGAGGGAGGCCGCAAGATCCCCTTCGACGACCGCGAGGTGGCCCGGGCAGAGCTCGAAGCCATCGGCGACGGAACGCGCACGTGATCGACCTCTCTCCCGAGCGGATCGCCGACGCGGCCGGCCTCGAGATTCTGGGGACCGGTCCGGCAGGCCGTCCAGAGCGAGCGGTGATCGATTCTCGTGAAGTGTCGGCGGGCGACCTCTTCTTCGGGCTTCCGGGCGAGCATGCGGACGGTGGGGAGTTCGCGCCGGGCGCGCTCGAGAAGGGTGCCTGGGGTGTTGTGTGCCTACCTCAGCACGCACGAGCCGCTGCCCGGGCCGAAGGCTTCGGCTGGGTGTTCTCGACGTCGGATCCGCTCGGCGCGCTCCAAGCGCTCGCACGCGAATGGCGCTGGGAGCTCGAGCCAATGGTGGTCGGGGTCACCGGATCGACGGGAAAGACCTCGGTCAAGGACATCGCCAAGACCCTGCTTCCGTTCCGCGTCCACGCCAGTCCCGAGAACTACAACACCGAGATCGGCCTACCGCTGGCAATCCTTGCGGCGCCACCCGGAACGGAGGTCCTGGTCCTCGAGATGGCGATGCGGGGTGCCGGTCAGATCGCTGAGCTGTGTGAGATCGCCGAGCCGGACGTCGGCGTGATCACGAACGTGGGTCCCGTGCACCTCGAGCTCCTGGGGACGATCGAAGCGATCGCGGCGACGAAGGCCGAGATCCTCCGCGGGCTGGGAGATGACGGGCGAGCGATCGTTCCCGTTGACGCCGAGGCGCTGGAGCCTCATCTCGCCGACGATCTCGAAGTCGTGACGTTTGGGCCCGGCGGAGACGTCCACGTCCTCGATATCGCGGTCTCGGGGCGCTCGGCCGACGTTCAGGTCGGAACCCCGGCGGGCGAGCAGGGATTCGTCTTGCCCTTCGCAGAGACCTATAACGTCACCAACGCGCTCGCGGCGATTGCCATCGGCCTCTCCCTGGGCGCAGAGCTTCCCGCCATGGCACGTCGTGCCCCGGACATAACCTTCTCCCGCCTCCGTGGCGAGCATCACTTGCTCGGCGGGGGCATCACGCTCGTGAACGACTGCTACAACGCCAACCCGATCTCGATGCATGCGGCCCTTGAGAGCCTGGCCGAGATGCCGGGCACCGGGCGCCGTGTGGCCGTTCTGGGTGGAATGGCCGAGCTCGGTCCCGACTCGGCCGAGTACCACCGCGAGGTCGGCTCCCTGGCTCGTGGTCTGGGCATCGCGCCGGTGATCGGAGTAGGGGACCTGGCGCGCGACTACGCGCCTGACGAGTGGGCCTCCGATCCGTCGGCGGCGGTCGAGATTGCGGACGGGCTTCTCGAGGACGGCGACGTCCTTTTGGTCAAGGGTTCACGCTCGGTCGGCCTCGAGCATTTCTCCGACGAGCTGATCGGCAGGCGCAGCGGTGACTGAAACTGCCCTGCAGGCAGCGAACCTGATCGACCGGGGCGAAGTCCTGATCGCCGGGATGGCCGCGATGCTGATCACGATCTTCCTCGGCCCGCGGTTTATCGACTATCTCCGCGTCAAGGAGTTCGGCCAGCACATCCGCGAAGAGGGACCGCAGGAACACCACGCCAAGGCGGGGACGCCGACGATGGGTGGGCTCATCATCTTCGTCGGGATCTCAGTGCCGTTCCTGGTGCTCTCCGAACGCGACACCGAGAGCCTCGCGGTCTTCGCCGTAGCCGTGGGCTGCGCGGGTATTGGGCTGGCCGACGATTGGATAAAGATTTCCAAGCGCCGCTCGCTGGGCCTCTCGGCGCGCTACAAGCTTCTCGCGCAAATAGTTCTGGCTGTGGCGCTCTTCTACGTCGGCACCGAAGAGATCGGTCTCGAAACCACGATTCAGTCACGCGTCTTCGGCGGCGTGATCGACGTCCCGGCAGCGGTTTACCTCGTGTTCATCTTCTTCGTCATCGCGGGCGCCTCGAACGCCGTGAACCTCACCGACGGCCTGGATGGCCTGGCCGCGGGGTCGTGCGCGATCGTCTTCCTCGCGTTCACCGCCATCACGATCACCTCGGGTCAGGAGGGCTTGGCGATCCTTTCGGCCTGCTTCGTCGGCGCCTCGGTCGGCTTCTTGTGGTTCAACGCCTTCCCGGCATCGATCTTCATGGGTGACACGGGCTCGCTCGGCCTGGGCGGCGCCATCGGCGCGCTGGCCGTCATGACACAGACCGAGCTGCTGCTGATCATCCTGGGCGGGATCTTCGTGATCGAGGCCCTGTCTGTCGCGATTCAGGTGATCTCCTTCAAGCTCACACGCCGACGGGTCTTCCTGATGGCGCCGGTTCATCACCACTTCGAGCTCCTCGCCTGGTCGGAGACGAAGATCATGCTGCGCTTCTGGATCGTCGCGGCGGTGTGCGCCGGCATCGGCTACACGCTGTTTCAGAACTCGTTCGCCTGATTCCATCCGGGCAGGGTGCCGGGCTTGCCCGGCGAATCAGGCTTCATGGCCTTCCCAAGGGATCGACCGGCGCTGCCCGCCGGGCCGTATCTGGTGGTCGGGCTCGCCCGTTCGGGTCAGGCCGCCGTGCGTCTCCTGGCAGGACGTGGGGAGCAGGTCGCAGGAGTTGATTCCGGCAAGCCCGATGGCGCCGAAAGGTTGCGGGACCTAGGCGTCGAAGTCCACCTGGATGGTGATCAGAACGGATGGGTGGAGGGAACGGGCTGCGTGGTCAAGAGCCCCGGTGTCCCGCGCGAGGCCGGCCCGATCCGGCGCGCTCTCACTCTCGGCATTCCGGTCATCGGCGAGCTCGAGCTCGCGTGGCGCCTCGTCCCCAACCGCTTCGTCGCTGTGACCGGTACCAACGGCAAGACGACCGTCACTGAGCTACTCGGCCACATCTGGCGCACTGCCGGCGAGCCGGTCGTGGTTGCGGGGAACGTCGGTACGCCTCTTGCGGCGCTCGCCGACGACCTGGACCCCGAAGCGACGGTCGCATGCGAGGCGTCGAGCTTTCAGCTCGAGGACGCCTCTGCCTTCGCTCCGGAGCTGGCGATGCTCCTGAACGTGATGCCCGATCACCTCGACCGCCATGGCTCGTTCGACCACTACCTGGCCTCGAAGCTTCGGGTCTTCGGCTCCCAAGAAGAAGGCGACACCGCGATCGTCAATCGTTCCGATCCCGTCGTGGGCCCGCTCGACCTGCCCGGCAACGCAAACGAGATCAACGTCTCGGCCATGGATCTCGGCTTCGAGCTCAGGGGCGCATGGATGACGGGGCCTCACAACCTCTTGAACGCTCGGTTCGCGGCTGCCGCAGCCCTTGCCATGGGGATCGACGAGGATGCTGTCGCCAGAGGCGTCGAGACCTTTCCAGGGGTACCGCATCGGCTGGAGCGCATCGCGGAGATTGATGGCGTCACCTACGTCAACGACTCGAAGGCGACCAACGTCGCTGCCGCGGTCGCTGCCCTCGAGTCGTTCGAAGGCGAGACGCACGCGATCATGGGGGGGTCGCTGAAGGGCGGCGATTTCGCGCCGCTCGCGTCTCCCGTCGCGGCACACTGCGCCGCCGTTTATCTGACGGGGCCCGCGACCGAACCCATCGCCGCCGCCCTCGACGGCGCGGGCGTTCCACTCGTCCGCTGCCCCGACCTGAGAGTTGCTGTCGCACGCGCGGCGGATGCGGCGAGTCCGGGATCGACCGTGCTCCTGGCGCCGGCATGCGCGAGCTTTGACGCGTACCGCGACTACGAGGCGCGCGGCGACCATTTCCGCGAGCTCGTCCGCGTGATCGAGGCCAGCCGGTGAAGACGGCCAAGAAGAAGGGCACGCCTCCGATCGAGTACTCGATGCTGCTGACCACCACCCTGTGCCTGCTGGCCTTGGGCGTCGTCATGGTCTTCAGCGCAAGCTCGACCACCTCGCTGCTCGGTGACGCGGGCGACGGCGCCTTCTATCTCAAGCGCACCGCGCTCTTTGGCATCTTCGGCCTCTTGGCCCTGAAGTTTCTGGCCTCGGGCGGAGTCAAGATCCTGCGCCCGTTGACGGTCCCGCTGATGGGTGTTTC
The DNA here is from genome assembly GCA_963721645.1 of uncultured bacterium. Taxonomy (GTDB): domain Bacteria; phylum Actinomycetota; class Thermoleophilia; order Solirubrobacterales; family 70-9; genus JALZKA01. Next base: position 706,935 of record CAVRJK010000002.1, read on the forward strand.
GCTCTTTTTGCTCGTCGCCGTGATGATCCCGGGCGTCGGTATCGAGGTCAACGGCGCCAGGCGCTGGATCGGCGCGGGCCTCTTCCAGATCCAGCCCTCGGAGATCGCCAAGGTTGCCCTGATCCTCTACGGAGCACAGCTGCTCGCGACGCGGCCGAAGATGACGCGCTCGATACGGGATATGGGGCCGTTCCTCCTCGTTGTCGGTGTGATCTCGGCGCTGGTGGTGCTCGAGCCGGATCTCGGTACCGCGATGGTGGCCTGCTTTGCGACGGCGGCGATGCTGGTAGCGGCGGGCGCGCGGATCCGCGACCTCGCAATCCTGGGTGGGGCCATCTGCGCTGTGGTTTTCCTGGCGGTTCTGATCGAGCCCTACCGCATGGAGCGCATCACGGGCTTTCTCAATCCCGGACACGATCCCTCGGGGGCGGGCTTCCAGGCAAACCAGGCCCAGATCGCGCTCGGCTCGGGCGGGTTCTTCGGGGTCGGTCTTGGCGAGAGCCTTCAAAAGGCCTTCTATCTGCCCGAGGCCCATACCGACATGATCGCCGCGGTGATCGGCGAGGAGCTCGGCCTCGTGGGCCTGGCGATGATCGTCGGCCTGTTCGGACTCTTCGGCTATGCGGGCCTCCAGACGGCCAAGAAGGCGCGGGATCCGTACGCGAAGCTTCTTGCAGCCGGTCTGACATCGCTCATCGTGATCCAGGCTGTGATCAACCTCTTCGCGGTCCTGGGGCTGGCTCCCCTGACCGGAGTTCCGCTCCCATTCGTCTCCTATGGAAATTCGAGTCTTCTAACGATGCTCGCCGCCGTGGGCGTGCTCTTGAACATTGCGCGTTCGCCCGGTGCGAGACTGCGAGTCGTCAATGGCGACCGATCAAGATCAACCCAGAGTCGTAGTAGCAGCGGGCGGAACAGCCGGGCACGTAGTGCCCGCGCTGGCAGTCGCCGACGCGCTACGGGCTAAAGGCGCTCTCGTCACCTTCGCCGGAACGGCGGAGAGGGCCGAGGCGACGCTCGTGCCCGAAGCGGGCTACGAGATCGATCACCTGCGAGTCCGGGGGATCGACCGGTCCAGGCCGCTGCGGGCAGCAGGCGCCGTCGCTCTGGCGGCTCGCGCCATTCCCGCCGCCCGCCGCATTCTGCGTGCCCGCGAGGCCGACGCGGTGCTCGGCGGAGGCGGCTACGTCGCGGCGCCGGTGGGGATGGCGGCGGCAAGCCTGGGCCTCCCACTCGTCATCACCGAGGCGGATCGCCACCTGGGACTCACCAACCGCCTCCTTGCTCGCCGCGCGCGCCGCGTCTGCCTGGCTTTCGCGATCCCGGAGCTCGAGGGCGAGCGATATCTGGTCACGGGTAGGCCCGTTCCAAGGGCCGTGATCGAGGCTGATCGCGATGCCGCACGCCGGAAGTTCGGGCTGTCGGGTGACGAACGTTGCCTTCTCGTCTTCGGCGGCAGCCAGGGAGCCCTTTCGATCAACACTTCCGTTCTGGACGGCCTCCTGGATGCCGACCCGGGCTTCCACGTCCTTCATGTCACCGGCACCCGCGATTACGAGATGGTCGCCGAGCGGGTTGCGGCGGCGCACGCTCAGGAACGGTTCACAGTCCTCGAGTATGTGCCGGACCTGGGAGACGTGCTGGCCGCATCCGACCTGGTGCTCGCCCGCTCGGGGGCGTCCGTCTTCGAGCTCGCAGCGGCAGGCCGTCCGGCCATCCTCGTTCCATATCCCTATGCGACCGGCCGCCATCAACACGCGAACGCCGAGTGGATGGCCGACGCGGGCGCGGCCATGGCCGTCGAGGATTCCGAGCTTTCGGGCGAGCGGGTGCGAAGTCTCGTGACGGAGATCATCGGGGACGGCGACCGCCTCGCCCGGATGGCCGCCGCCTCAGCGGGTCTCGCGATGCCGGATGCGGCCGAGCGGGTCGCATCCGAGGTCCTTGGCGCAATCGGAGGGGGGCGATGAGCCGCGAAGCCTGGGTGGGGCGAAAGCTCCACTTCATCGCCATCGGCGGCGCGGGAATGAGCGGACTCGCGCTGGTCGCCCATCGCCTGGGCGCCAGTGTGACCGGATCGGACCGGGCGGAGTCCACCTATCTCGCCAGGTTGCGTGCCGCGGGCCTCGAGCCCGTTGTCGGGCATGACGCAGAGCTGGTTCCGCCTGACGCCGAGATCGTCGTCTCGACGGCGATCGGCGCTGACAACCCGGAGCTGGCCCGCGCGCGAGAGCGGGGCCAAGCCGAACTTCACCGCGGAGCGCTGCTTGCGGAGCTGTGTGCCGAGGGGCGCTTGATCGCCATTGCGGGCACACACGGCAAGACGACCACGACGGGCATGGTCGTGCACGCTCTCAGGGCAATCGGGGCAGATCCGACCTTCTTCATCGGCGGCGAGCTGCCCGGCGCGGGCGAGGACGGCGGGCCTGCGAACGCCGGCCTGGGATCCGGCGACCTGATCGTTGCCGAGGCCGATGAATCGGATGCCAGCTTTTTGGAGCTGAGGCCCGAGGTCGCGGTCGTTACCAACGTCGAACTCGACCATCACGCGCGATGGAGCTCCCGTGCCGAGCTCTTTCGGGCCTTCGCAGATTTCGCCGCGCCGGCAGCCGGTGTCGTCCGAGGCGCCGAACCAGCGCTTGACGCGATTGTCCCCTCGAACGCAAAGGTCGTCGCGTTCACGGAAGACGAGCCCGGTCCGGGCCTGAAGCTCAGCGTTCCGGGAGCTCACAACAAGCTCAACGCACGAGCCGCGCTCGCGGCAATCGGGTTGGGCGGCGCGGACGTGGAGGAGGCCGCCCTTGCGATGTCGAGCTTCCCGGGGATGCTTCGGCGCCAAGAGCTCAAGGGAACTCGCTCAGGGGCCCTGGTGTACGACGACTACGCCCACCACCCGACCGAGGTGAGGGCAACGCTCGAGGCGCTGCGGGAGCTTTCTCCGAAGCGACTGATCGCCGTCTTTCAGCCACATCTTTATTCGCGGACGAAGGCGCTGGCGCCGGAGTTCGGCGCTGCGCTCGCCGGTGCCGACGAGATCGGCGTGCTCGACGTTTACGCAGCGCGGGAGGAACCGGCCGGCCGTTTGGCAGGTGTCAGCGGTCTGGACGTCGCCCGCGCCACGGCGGACCACGCCGGCGGAAAGCGGGTGATGTGGCTGGGCGATCGCCAGACCGCGGCGCAGGTCATGGCGCCGCGGCTGGGCGAGGGCGACCTTCTGGTCACGATCGGTGCGGGCGACGTCTTCAAGCTCGCGGAGGAACTGGTAGATGGAGATTGAGAAGGATTTTCCCCTGGCCCGTCTCACGACGGTCCGGGCGGGAGGCAACGCCGAGCTCTTCGCGCGCCCAGAGACCGAGGATGAGCTCGTCGAAGTGCTCGCCTGGGCGGCTGCCGAGAGGCACGGCGTAGAGGTCGTGGGCTCCGGTTCGAATCTCCTTGTGGCTGATTCCGGTGTGCGTGGTCTTGTCCTGAAGCTGGACGGCGATCTGACCTCGCTCGAGCGCGACGGGACGCGCGTTCTTTGCGGCGGAGGGGTGCGACTGCCCTCGGCGGCCGCCAAGGTGGCCCGCTGGGGCCTCACGGGCCTCGAGTTCGGGATCAACATCCCCGGCACCGTCGGAGGTGCCGTGAGGATGAACGCCAACGCCTACGGCGGCGAGCTGGCAGCCGTTCTCGAGTGGGTGTCGGTGTGTGGGCCCGGAGGGATTGAAAGGCGCTCGCCCCAAGACCTCGGATTCGAGTACCGCCGGTCGAACTTGAAGTCGGGCGAGGTTGTCTCACGTGCCTCCTTCGCACTCTCAGACGCGGATCCCGAATCGGTCAAGGCCACCCTTGCCGAAATGCGCGGGAAGCGCCGAGACGCCCAGCCTTCCGGAATCAAGACCTTCGGCTCCACCTTCAAGAACCCGGACGATCCGCGGGCTGAGGGGCTCAGCGCCGGGATGCTGCTCGACTCGGTCGGCGCCCGCGGGCTCGAGGTGGGTGACGCCCGCTTTTCGCCGAAGCATGCGAACTTCGTCGAGAACGCCGGCGCTGCGACGACCGCCGACATCCTCGCGTTGATGGCTGAGGGGCGTCGGCTTGTCCACGAGCGCTACGGCGTGGTGCTCGAACAGGAAGTCCAGGTGCTCGGTGACGCCGAATGGCCCGAAGGGTGGGCACTGGACGCGTAGCGGCAGGAGAGGTGCGCTCGCCCGCGAATTGAGGGCGGATGGCCTCTTCACGCGCCTCGAGTACTCCGGGTAGCCGCCGCTCCACCAAACGCGACGGCGTGGCGAAGCCCACGCCCAGGAAGCGGAGCGGCACGACCCACAAGGCGACGACGGCCAAGAAGCCGGCCGCGAAGAAGCCCGCTCCGAAAAAGACGGCGCCCAAGAGGTCGGCGCCCAAGTCACAAGCCCGACCCAAGCCGAAGACCAAGTCCGCGAGCGCCCGGCCCAAGAAGTCAAGCGTCCGCTCGGTGCCGACGACCCCGGGCCACCTCCTCTCACGCGCCCTGAAGATCGCGTTGGCGGTCGGAGCCATCACCCTAGCCCTGGCGGCGACCTATTGGTTCTGGTTCAGGGAGTCGTCGTTCGTCGCGGTCGAGGAGGTCGCCGTTGAGGGCATCGAGGGACCCGAGGCCGAAGCGGTCACAGAAACGCTCACGCGCGCCGCTAGCAAGATGACGACCCTGAACGTGGACGAAGGCGAACTGGCCGCGGCCGTCTCGGGGTTTCCGACGGTGGTGGCAATACAGACGGAGTCCGACTTCCCGCACGGCCTGACCGTCGACGTGACCGGGCGGCCTCCCGTCCTGGCAGTCTCCGACGGCGGCCCACCCGTCCCGATCGCTGCAGACGGGACCATCCTCAACGGAGTCGACATCACTGATGCAGGCCTTCCGGTTTTACAAGTGGAATCGGTCCCCGTGAAGGGGGCGCTCGAGGGCGAACCGCTCGCATTGGCCCAGGTGGCCGGCGCGGCACCCGATCCCCTGCGGCCGCTCATCAAGGACCTGGCGATCAATCCGGGGGAGGGAATCGAGGTCACGCTTAAGGGCGGCATCCCGGCCAGATTCGGAGACCCGGATCAACTGGAGGAGAAATGGACGGCCGTCTCGGCCGTCCTTGCGAATCCTCAGGTGAAGACCTTGACCCACCTCGACGTGAGGGTTCCGGAGCGACCGTCGATCGGGGGCGCGGCACCCGCCTTGAAGGGGGGTTAGGTTCGGGAATCCTCAACGGGGATGCAGAAATCGGACCGTGGGACCAACACTAAAGTCGAGCTTCAGCCTTTACGTCACAAGGTAAACCCTCAAGTCCTCCTCGAGGTTGGGTGGCTTGCAGGATTCCGTGCCGAATACGATCCGGCGCATTGACAGGCGATACTCGATGTCGTACCGTCGCTCACAAGTCGAGGCATCCTTTTTGGCAAACGCTCTAGTATTGGTTCAGCCTCGGACGGAACAAAAGAACCACACGAGAACCAATACAGAGCACCGGGAGACAGCGAAACACCATGGTTGAGTCCTCTTACCTGGCAGTAATCAAGGTCGTGGGCGCCGGCGGCGGCGGCACGAACGCCGTGTCCCGCATGGTCGACGCCGGCCTCAAGGGCGTCGAGTTCATCGCCATCAACACCGACGTCCAGGCGCTTCAGTCCTGCGACGCCGACATCAAGCTTTCGATCGGCCACAACCTCACCAAGGGCCTGGGCGCGGGTGCCAACCCAGACGTCGGCGCCGGTGCGGCGGCCGAGTCGCGTGACGAGGTAAAGGAGGCGCTCAAGGGCGCGGACATGGTCTTCGTCACCGCCGGCGAGGGTGGAGGCACTGGTACTGGCTCCGCCCCCGTTATCGCCGAAATCGCCAAGGAGGAGATCGGCGCGCTCACCGTCGGCGTTGTCACCAAGCCGTTCGAGTTCGAGGGCAGCAAGCGGATGCAGCAGGCGATGGAGGGCATCGACGAGCTGCGCGCCAACGTAGACACGCTGATCATCGTCCCGAACCAGAAGCTTCTGGAGATCGTCGAGCGCCGGACCACGGTCCAGGAGGCATTCCGTATGGCGGACGACATCCTGCGCCAGGGCGTCCAGGGCATCACCGACCTGATCACGACTCCGGGCCAGATCAACCTCGACTTCGCCGACGTACGGACGATCATGGCCAACGCCGGCTCCGCGATGATGGGCATCGGGACTTCGACCGGCGAGAACCGCGCGATCGAAGCCGCCACTCAGGCGATCTCGTCCCCGCTGATGGAACAGCCGATCGCCGGCGCCACCGGGATGCTCTTGAACATCACCGGAGGGGAGGAGCTGAACCTCCACGAGGTGAATGAGGCGGCGAACATCGCCGTCGAGCAGGCTGACTCCGGCGCCAACGTCATCTTCGGCACCGTGATCGACCCGTCGATGGGCGACGAGGTCCGCGTCACGGTCATCGCGACCGGCTTCGAGGGGCTCGAAACTCGCGCCCGCGAGCCGCGCCGCGTCCGCGAGCGCGGAGCGCGCCGATCGGTCAACGCACTCGGCGATCGCGAGCGACGCGACCTCACCGTGGGCGACGGCGACATCGACGTGCCCGACTTCCTGCGCGACTGAGTCACACCCGGCGCGCCTTCCGCGCAAAGGGGCCAGACCCGGGGCCAGACCCCACGAGGGGCCAGACCCTCACAGTCCGCTAACACTCCCACTAGCCTGCGGCGCGTGTCCGATCTCCGCCGCACTCCGCTTTTCGACGCGCACGTTGCGGCGGGCGCTCGGCTGGTGCCGTTCGCCGGCTGGGAGATGCCCGTCCAATACGAGGGCGTCGGGGCCGAACACCTTGCGGTCCGGTCCGGCTGCGGCGTCTTCGACGTTTCCCACATGGGCGAGGTCGAGACGTCAGGGCCCGGGGCGGCGGATCTTCTCCAGCGCCTGCTGTCGAACGACGTTTCGAAGATGGACGTGGGCGGAGCGCAGTACTCCGTCCTGTGCCGCGAGGACGGCGGCGTCCTCGACGATCTCTTCACGTATCGCCTCGCCGAGGATCGCTACTTGACCGTTACCAATGCCTCCAATCATGAAAAAGATCTCGATTGGTTTCGCCGGCACGCCTCGGAGTTCGACTGCGAGGTCGAGGATCGCCTCTCTGAGTGGGCGATGTTGGCGGTTCAAGGGCCCGACGCTCGAAGCATCGTGCGTGGCCTCACCTCGGACGAGCTGCCTGGTCGCTTCAAGACGCAGACTCTCGATGTGGCGGGAGGCGATTGCCTCGTGTGCGGCACCGGCTACACGGGCGAGGAGGGCGTCGAGATTCTCTGTCCGCCTGAGCACGCGCGGACGCTCTGGGATGCCGTTGTCGCTGCCGGGGCCGTACCTGCAGGCCTGGGCGCGCGCGACACGCTGCGCATGGAGGTCTGCTTTCACCTCTACGGAAATGATCTTTCCGAGGAACGCAATCCGATCGAGGCCGGGCTCGGCTGGTGCTGCAAGGAGGAAACGGGCTTCATCGGCTCGGAGGCGATCGCAGAAGTCCGTGCTGCCGGCGCGCGCGAAAAGCTCGCGCCCTTCGTCCTGCCGGAGCGCGGAATCGCGCGCCAGGGCAATTCCGTGCTTGACGCGGACGGCGAGGAGGTCGGCGCGGTCACCAGCGGCACCCACTCGCCGTCACTTGGCTACGGGATCGGGATGGCGTACCTCCGGTCAGACCTCACCGAGCCTGGGACGGCGCTCGAGATCGACGTACGCGGCAAGCGTCGCGCCGCCCGCGTAGAGTCACGCCCGCTGTACGACCCCGCGAAAACGTAAGGAGCCAGATGGCCGCCGAGGAGAGCTACCCCGAGGACCTGAAGTACCACGCCGAACACGACTGGGCCCGGATCGACGGCGACGTCGCCACGTTCGGCATCACCTGGTACGCGCAGAACTCGCTCGGCGAGGTCGTCTTCTTCGAGCCGCCCGAAGTGGGCGCGACGGTTTCCAAGGACGAGGTCTACGCCGAGGTCGAGTCGGTCAAGGCCGTGTCCGACGTCTATGCACCCCTCTCCGGAGAAGTGGTCGAGGTGAACGACGGTGCCGGCGAAAGCCCCGAGGTGCTGAACGAAGATCCGTACGGGGACGGCTGGCTGGCAAAGGTGAAGCTCTCGGACCCGTCTGAGGTCGACGACCTCATGGACGCCGCGACGTACAGGGACTCGCTTTAGACCCAGTCGGGGTCGACCGAAGGCTTCTACCGCTCTAAGCGGCCAGAGCCTTTCGGTCGATGTGCGAGACGCGAATAGCGTCGCTCTAAGCTCAATCGAGATGACTCGCTACACGTCAGCGACCGATGCAGACCGGGCGACGATGCTCGCGGAGATCGGCGCTGACTCGGCCGAAGAGCTCTTCGAGCAGATCCCGGCCGAGGTCCGCCTCAGCCGTGAGCTGGACCTGCCCGGCGGGATGTCCGAGCAGGACGTTTTCGAGCACCTGCGCTCTCTCGCCGCCAAGAACGCGGACGCCGATTCCGAGGTGTGCTTTCTCGGCGCGGGGATGTACGACCACTACGTGCCGGCGATCGTCGACGCGATTCTCTCGCGCTCCGAGTTCCTCACGCCTTACACGCCGTACCAGCCGGAGGTCTCCCAGGGTGGGCTCCAGGCGATGTTCGAGTTTCAGACCTGCATGTCCGAGCTGACGGCGCTGCCCGTCTCGAACGCTTCGATGTACGAGGGCCCCTCGTCTGTGGCGAGCGCCGCGTACCTCGCGCTCGGTGCCAAGAAGGGCCGCTCAAAGCTCGTCGTCTCGCGTGGCCTTCACCCACACAGCCGCGAGACGCTCGAGACCTACGCCCGCGGCTACGACGCGGAAGTAGTCGAGGTCGGCCTCGAGAACGGTTTGACGAGCTCAGACGAGCTCGCTTTCCGCCCTCGACGACCAGACCGCCGCACTGTTCGTCCAAAACCCCAACTTTCTGGGTGGTGTCGAGGACCTGACCGCACTTGCCTCGGCGGCCCACGATGCCGGTGCGATGGCGATCGCATCGGTCGATCCGATGACCCTGGGGGTGCTCAAGCCGCCCGGCGAGTGCGGGATCGACGTGGCGGTAGGGGAGGGCCAGCCGCTCGGCGGGCGCCTCGATTACGGCGGGCCCTCGTTCGGCTTCTTTTGCGCGACCGAGGAGCACATCCGCCGCATGCCGGGCCGGATCGCGGGCGAGACGACCGACGTGGACGGCCGCCGAGGCTTCGTGCTGGCCTTGCAGACTCGCGAGCAGCACATCCGCCGCGAGAAGGCCACACACAACATCTGCACGTCTCAGGCGCTCATCGCGCTGGGGGGAGTCCTTCACCTGGTTTGGCTGGGCAAGCGGGGTCTGGTCGAGCTCGGCGAGCTCATGGTCCGGCGCACCGCCTATGCGCGCGAGACCCTGGGAGCCATCGAGGGCGTTGAATTGCTTCACGATGCGCCGGTCGCACGCGAGTTCGCGGTCAGCGTGGATGCGCCGATCCAGGAAGTGCTGGATCGCTGCGCCGCCGACGGCATTGCGGCGGGCTATCCGCTCGGCCGCGACTACCCCGAGTTTGAGAACGGCCTTCTCGTCGCGATCACCGAGCGCAGGACCAAGGCCGACATGGATCGCCTCGCCCGTTCGCTCCAAGCAGCCGTGGCGGGAGCCGGCAAGAGCCCAGAGACCGCCGAGGCCCGCTCGTGAAGCCGCCTCGCACAGCCGAGGTGCCGACGCCGATGCAGCGCGACCAGGCACGCACGATCTTCGAGCGCTCCGTCGAGGGGAGGCGCGCTGCCGCCGTCCAGAAGTGCGACGTGCCCGAGACGGCGCTGTCCGACCTGATCCCGGGAGCGCTCCTTCGCGAGAAGCCTGCCGAGCTACCCGAGGTGTCCGAGCCGGAGATCGTGCGCCACTACAACCGGATCTCCCGCCGCAACTTCGACCTCGACACAGGGCCTTACCCTCTCGGCTCGTGCACGATGAAGCACAACCCGCGCCTGAACGAGAAGGTTGCGGCGCTACCCGGGCATGCCCGCCTTCACCCCGCTCAGGACCCCAAACGGGCGCAGGGCGCGCTCGAGCTGATGTGGAACCTCGAGCGCTCGCTGTCTGAGCTCACGGGACTGCCGCACGTGTCCCTACAGCCGTCCGCCGGCTCCCATGGTGAGCTCGCCGGGCTCCTGCTCACCCGCGCCTACCACGATGACCGCGGGCAGCAGCGCACCAAGGTGCTGACGCCCGATACGGCTCACGGAACCAACCCAGCGACTGTGACGATGGCCGGCTACGAGGTCGTGAAGGTCGCGACAAACCCTGACGGTGGCGTCGACATCGACGATCTGCGAGCGAAGGCCGACGAAGAGGTCGCCTGCCTCATGCTCACCAACCCGAACACGCTCGGCCTCTTTGACCGGAACATCCGCGAGATCTCCGAGATCGTGCACGGCGTGGGAGGGACCCTCTACTACGACGGCGCCAATCTGAACGCGGTCATGGGCTGGTCGCGCCCCGGCGATATGGGCTTCGACATCGTTCACCTCAATCTTCACAAGTCGTTTTCCCAGCCGCACGGGGGAGGGGGCCCGGGCGCCGGGCCCATCGCGGTGTCCGACCGCATCGCGCCGTTCCTGCCTGTTCCGCGCATCGTGCGAACGGAGAGCGGCAACGGCGCCGGGCCCAGCTTCGACCTCGAGCACGCCGCGGAGAAGTCCATCGGCCGCATGCGCGGCTTCCAGGGCAACTTCGGCGTTTTCGTCCGCTCCTACGCCTATATCCGCTCGCTGGGCGGCGACGGACTCAAGGAGGCCTCGGAGACTGCCGTTCTGAACGCGAACTATCTCCTGGCCAAGCTCTCGAAGGGCCGAGCCGGCAAGCACCTACCCCTGGCTTTTGGCGAGCGCTGCATGCACGAGTTCGTCCTGACCGGCGACCCGGCCAAGCGTGCGCTGAAGGTGAAGACGCTCGACATCGCGAAGCGGCTCCTCGACTACGGCTTCCACCCGCCGACGATCTACTTCCCGCTGCTGGTCGACGAAGCGCTCATGTTCGAGCCCACGGAGACCGAGACGCGTGAGTCCCTCGACGAGCTGGCCGAGGCGATCGACTCGATCCTGGCCGAGGCCGAAGAGGATCCCTCGATCCTTACCGAGGCCCCGTTCACCACTCCGGTCCGCCGCCTCGACGAGGCCGCGGCCAGCCGTCGGCCCGTCGTTCGCCAGCCGCTCTAGCTAGCCCATCGGGACCGGCCGGTGGGGCGACTCGTCGCTCTTGCAGTCAATCGAGACGGCAAGGGGAGGAGGAGCGTGGCGAGATCATGCCCGCCACGCTCCTCCTTAGGCTGCGCGACCTACCGTCAGCGGACTGTGGCGTGAGCGCCTGCGCGGGGCGATGTGGCCGCGACGGACGCGGTTCACGGCCCCCGCTCGAATCCGGAGCATCTGGACCAGTTCTGCCGTGCGGTGGAAGGGGTCTGCGATAACCGTGCCGTCTTCGAGGGAGATGGCGGCGCGCACGTCGTGGCCGACCATGGCGACAAGCAGCGGTCCCGCGGGTAGCTCGCCCGTGTCGCGCCCGGCAACGCGGGCGACCTCGCCCATGTCCTCGGTGCGTGCGGCCCGGATGATGATTTCGGCTGAATCGATGTGTGTGACGTGCGACATGGTTACTCCTACTCGTGGTGTGGTGCAAAGGCTCTTCGTGTGACCTATGTATGCTTGACAGGGTCCAATTTAGCGCATACACTGCCAATAGCAATGTCCTACAAGAGCCAATTGATTGAGCTACGAAGCGCCGACGAAGGCGAGGCTCGAGACAACCGCTCCGGGGTGACCCAAGCGATCGTCGAGATCTTTGAAGGAGCAATTACGGCGGGCGAGCTGGGGCCCGGTGCCAAGCTGCCCCCGACGCGACAGCTGGCCGAGCTGACCGGCGTCAACCACCTCACCGCCGCTCGCGCCTACCGCCAGCTTGCAGAGCGCGGCCTCGTCAGCTCCAAGGTTGGTTCCGGCACCTTCGTCAGGGCAGCCGCAGCGGCAATTCCGGGCTCTGCCCGCGTCAAGAATTCGATCGCCTGGCAGCGCTACGTCCTGCCCGAGTTCGAGGAGACCTATGGGGACCGCGTCCTCGCCGAAATGCACTCGCACGTCCAGGTCGAGGGGCTGATCCCGCTCTCGGTCGGCTACCCGTCGGAGCGGATCTTCCCGATCGAGGAGATGCGCGCCGCGACCGCAGAGGTCATGACGCACCAGCCGGAGCGAGCACTCCAGTACTCGGACGTTCGCGGCACGGCCGAGCTGGCCGAGCAGGTCGCGATCCTCTCGTCTGACCGCGGGGAAGTCGAGGACGTCGAAGACATCGTGATCACCAGCGGTGCGACGCAGGGGCTGTCGCTGGCGATGCGCGCGATCCTGAAGCCCGGCGACGTCGTTGCGTGCGAAGACCCGTCGTTCATGTCGGTGATCCGCGCGATCCGGGCAGTCGGCGCGAAGGTGCAGCCGGTTCCTGTTGACGAGGACGGTCTGGACGTCGACGCGCTCGAGGAGCTTCTTGCCCGCACCGAGATCCGGGCCCTCGCCATCCAGCCCCGTCTTCACAACCCGACCGGCCGCGACCTCTCGCCGGAGCGACGCGAGCGCCTGCTCGAGCTCGTGCGCCGCCACGGGTTCTTCATCGTCGAGGACGGGATCTACGGCGAGCTTCGAATGGACGGCGAGGAGCGACCGTCGCTTAGGGCCGATGCGCCCGCCCACGCGATCTATACGGATTCGCTCTCAAAGACGGTGGGCGGGGGTCTTCGTACAGGATGGGTCGTCGCCTCGGGTCCGGTCCTCGACCGGATCATCGCCGAGAAGCGCTCGGACGACATCCACACGCCGGTCCTCAACCAGCTTGTGGCCGCCGAGTACCTCGCGCAGGGCCATTACCCCGCCCAGCTCGAGCGCGCTCGCGAGCACTACAGGCGCGGCCGGGCTGCGATGGAAGAGTCGATAGAGCGCCACCTGGGTGGCATCGCGCACTACCTGGAGCCGCTCGGCGGCGGCCACGTCTGGGTGACCCTGGACAGCCCGGTATCCGAGCGTGACCTGGTTGACGAGGCGTGGCGCCAAGGCGTCGCATACGCACCCGGCGGAGCAATGAGCGTCGCCCGCACGCAGGACCTTTGCCTCAGGCTTTCGTACTGCTACCTCGAACCGGACGAGATGGACGACGGCGTCCGACGTCTTGCCTCGGCGCTCGAGACGCTGAGCGCCCGCCCCGCAAGACGCGCCGCGGCACCGGTCTAGCCGGCAGAGGGTCAAGGCCCGACCACCCGCAGGGCGAGGGGCGAGGGGCGAGGGGCCGAGGGACCGAGGGGGCCAGACCCTCACAAAGCCGGCGAAGGGGCCAGACCCTCACAAAGGGGGAAAACCCGCATTCCGTGGGCAGAACTCACGCCGAGGGGCCAGACCCGGGGCCAGACCCTCGCGAAGTGCCCATGGTTTGCTCACACTTCGCTAACATGCCGCCCTCGATGCCTTCGGGGTCCAAAAGACAATTCCTTCCGAGCGCGCGCGCCTGCATGGCGGCTTGCGTTCTCGCGCTCCTGCCGGCGCTCGCCGTGAGTGCGACCCCGGTCGAGGCGAAGATGAAGAGCAAGAAGATCTCCAAGAATGTCTGCAAGACGACCGGAGGCGGCAAGTTCGTCCGTGTCCCGCACAGCGGCGGCGCAAAGATCGACCGGCGCCTCATGAAGGACGTTCGCTGGATGATGCGAAAGTACGACCTCGCCCTCGGCGACGGATACGCGCCTACCGGTCATTCGCCCAACGGCGAGCACCCGATCGGCCTCGCGTTCGACATCTACGCCGGCAACGGCCGCAACAGCGGATGGAACAAGGTCGACAAGCTCGCGAAGCTCGCAGAACCGCGCCAGAACCAGCCGAAGCTTCCGTGGCGCTGGGTCGGCTATGACGGCGACTCAGGGCACGGCCGCGGGCACCATCTGCACCTCTCGTGGGCGCACAGCGACAACACGACGCCCAAGAAGCCTGCCAAGTGGGTTCTCTCGCGCTTCTGTCCCGGCGAGAGTACGAAGGGCGGCAACGGGGGCAGCAGCGACGGCGGCGGTAGCGGCGGCGGCATCGGCGCCCGCAACGCAGCGCTCGCAGGCCTCGCACCACCGGTCCCCGAAACCGGCGAGTAAATCTCCGCGCGCCGGTTCGGCTCTCAGCCGGCGGGCAGCGCTTGCTCGAGCCTGAGCACCGGCTCGAAGAGGTCGCCCAGCCTCTCGATCCGCTCTAAAACGTCAGCGGCCTCGAAGACGAGCTCGTCATCGCCGGACGCGCCCGCCTCGACCTCGTCCCACGTAACGGGCGTCGAGATCGTCGGCCGCTCGCGGGCGCGTAGCGAGTAGACCGAGACAGTTGTCTTGGAGCGCGTGTTCTGGCTCCAGTCCACCAGGACCTTGCCGATCCGAAGCGACTTGGTCATCCGCGAGACGACCAGCGCGGGCTCCGCCTTCTCGAGTGCCTGGGCGACGGCGTGGGCGAAGGGCTTGGTCCGCTCATAGGTCTCGTAGCCGTTCAGCGGCACGTAGACCTGGATGCCCTTTGATCCCGAGGTCTTGGCGAAGCTCTCCATTCCCACACCCTGAAACAGCTCGCGGACTCGCATCGCGACGGTGCAGCATTCGCGCATCGCAGCGGGCGGGCCTGGGTCGAGGTCGAATGCCAAAACGGTGGGACATTCCATCGCGTCCACCTTCGAGAGCGAGGGATGGAGCTCCAGCGCACCCATCTGCGCGAGCCAGACGAGCGACGGCTTGTCGTCGCAGACGACGAAATCGATCTCGCCGACCCGATCCATGCCGACCGGCTCGGAGCGGACCCACTCGGGCGCACCTTTGGGAATCCGCTTTTCGTAAAACCGCTGGCCGTCCACACCGTCGGGGAATCGAACGCGGGTCAGCGGGCGCTCGGTCAGGTGTGGCACGAGCGTGTCGGAGACGCGCGCGTAGTAGTCGATGGCCTCGCCCTTGGTCGTCTTCGACTTCGGCCACATGACCTTGTCGAGGTTTGAGAGCGAGAGGGTGCGACCGTCGACCTCGACCTCGGTGCGCGCCTCAGCCACTCAGACTCCTGCCCGTCGGCTGTTCCGCTTTGCGTCCGCTGCCAACGGGATTACTTAGAGGCCGACTTCGCCTTGGACTTCTTGGCGGGAGCCTTCTTCTTCGATGACGGCGTCTTCTTTTTTGCCGAGGAGTTCGAGCCCTCGCCGAGCGGCTCGGTGCGTACAGCAGCAAGGCTCTCCTCGAGCGCGGCCATCAGGTCCGGAGCCTTTGTGGGCGTCGGTGCCTCGGATTCGACCTCGACGGCGCCCTCGCCCTTGGCCTTCCGCTCGATCAGCGCCAAAAGCTCCTCGCGGTACTCATCCTTGTATGCCGAGGGGTCGAAGTCGTTCGAGAGGGACTCGATCAGCTGCTTGGCCATGTCGACCTCGGCTTTGCGCGGGGCCTCGGTCTCCTCGCCCATGATCTCGGAGATCTCGTCGGGCGCGACCACCTCGTCCGCAAAGCGCATCGTGGCCATCGTGAGCACGTCGCCCATGGGGCGGATCGCGGCGAGGTTCTCCTTGTTGCGAAGGACGAACCGGGCGACGGCGACCTTCTCCTGCTCGTTCATCGCCTTGGTGAGCAGCGCGTAGGCGCGTTCGGCGCCCTTGTCGGGGCCGAGGTAGTAGGGATGGTCGAAGTAGATGGGGTCGATCTGGTCGAGGTCGACGAAGTCCTGGATCTCGATCGCGCGTGTCTTCTTGGGGTCGATCTCCTCGAAGTCGGCCTTGGTCATCACCACGTACTGCTCCGGAGAGATCTCGTAGCCCTTGACGATGTCGTCGTAGGGGACTTCCTCGCCGTCGGCCTCGGCGACGCGCTTGTGTCGAATACGCGACGAGTCGGACTCGCGAAGCTCGCGAAACGACACGTTCTTCTTCGAAACGGCGCTGTAGAGCTTCACGGGCACGTTCAGCAGCCCGAAGGAGATGGAACCTGTCCAGATTGCGCGTGCCATTTAGCGTGAGTCCTCGGTCGTGGGCATGAACACCAGTGTTTCGAGGTTACCCCGCATGTTCCACCCGGACACAAGCCCGCGAACGCGATCTTGCGGCCGGCCCCGCGCCCGGCTGGGGCGCCATAGGATCGCGGCCGTGCCGTTCTCGCACAGAAACCTGAGACAGGATCTGGAGGACGTCGGGTCGAACTTCGACGGCGCGCCCGGCCTGGAGTTCCGGCTGGCGACCGACGCGCTCGAGCTCGAGGAATCCGGCCTGAGCTTCCAGCGAATCCCACCCGGATATCGCTTTCCGTATGGCCATACGCACGAGACGCAGGAAGAGGTCTACGTGGTCGTGCGTGGGAGCGGGCGCATGAAGCTGGACGACGAGGTCGTCGAGCTCAAGGAGTGGGACGCGGTGCGCGTACCGCCAGGTACGTGGCGCGGCTATGAGGCCGGGCCGGAGGGCCTCCAGATCCTCGTTATCGGCGCGCCCAGTCTTGGCGAGGATCGGCGCGAAGACGTAGAAGGCGAGCGGGACTGGTGGGCCGACTAGCGTCGGCCTAGGTTTCGCGCACCACCTCCCGCGGGGCCTTGTCGTCTCTCAGGCCCTTGAACGACGGCTGGCGGAGCGTGTGTTCCCACGTCCATTCGGTGAATTCGACTTCGCAGACCAGCAGCGGCTCGACCCAGACCGGGCCTGCGCCTCGAGCCCGTGCCCTGCCCTTGTACTTCTCGCGTGGGTCTTCGCCGAGCGCGAATGCCATTTCTTTGATCCGGAGCGGTTCGAGCATCTCGCGGAGTCGCTTCAGCATCTCGTCGGTGAAGCCGGTGCCGACGCCTCCCGCGTAGACGAGCTTCTGGGAGCTTTCCGTTGCCACGGCTTCCTCCGGCGTGCGGTCCCAGTAGCCGACGAGAAGGGAGCCGACCGCGCCTGAGCGGCCGCCCTCGCCGGGCATGTAGCCGCCGACCACGAGCTCCTGGCGCAGGCGGGCCCGGATCTTCAGCCAGTCGGCGCTTCGCCTGCCCGGACGGTATGGGGAGCCGAGCCGCTTACAGACGATCCCCTCAAGACCCTTCGCGCGGGCAGCATCCAGGAACGCCGCGCCCTCGCCGATGCGGTGCGCGGGCGCTCGCCAGGCGGCGCCGTCCAGCGAGAGCCCGGCCAAAAGCTCACGGCGGCCCTCGTATGGCTTGGTGACGAGTGATTCGGAGCCGAGGTGGAGAAGGTCGAACGCGACGAAGGTGACGGGGACCTCCAATGAGCGACGCTTGATCGTCTCGGGCCTCGACAGACCCATGCGGCGTTGGAGGGTCTGAAAGCTGGGTTTCCCCTCGGCGTCGAAGGCAACGACCTCTCCGTCCAGGATCGCCGTGCGGCCGCCCAGGGCTTCGGGCAGGCCGGCCAGCTCGGGGTAGCGGTGGCTCGCGTCTTCGCCGCGCCGGGACGAGATGTGAAGCGCGTCGCCTTCGCAGTAGGCCAGGGCCCGAACGCCGTCCCACTTGATCTCGAACGCCCAGTCCTCGCCGCCGGGCGGAGCGGCCGCGGCTGTCGCGAGCATTGGCTGGAGGTTCCGGGGGAGCGGGTCGGCCACGGGCCGATTATGGAACGGCGGGCCGCCGAACGGGGTTCAAACGGCAGCTCAGAGCGCCTTCCCGGCCTCGCCCTACTTTTCCGACCCTTGCTCTGATGGGCCAGCCGGGGACGGCGTTCGCCCCCCGGATACATTCCCCGCCGTGCGGATTTTCAGCGGCATCCAGCCGACCGGGCGCAAGCACCTCGGCAACTACATCGGGGCGATCTCGCAGTATGTGGAGAGCCAAGACCGCGGCGAAGGCATCTTCTGCCTCGTCGATCTGCACGCCATCTCCGTCGCTTACGAGCCCACCGAGCTCCGTGAACGGCTCTACGACACGACTGCGATCCTTCTCGCCGCCGGCCTCGATCCCGCAAGGTGCACCCTCTTTCGACAGTCCGACGTCCACGAGCACACCGAGCTCTGCTGGCTGCTCTCGGCGGTCACCTCGCACGGCGACCTGAACCGGATGACGCAGTTCAAGGACAAGGTCGCCAAACAGCGCGAGTTGGCGTCCGCGGCCCTCTTTCTCTACCCCGTCCTCCAGGCTGCCGACGTCCTTGCCTACCGCGCCCACGAGGTGCCCGTCGGCGACGACCAGCGCCAGCACATCGAGCTCATGCGCGAGATTGCACGCCGGTTCAACGAGCGCTTTGGCGAGGGGACCCTGGTCGAACCCGAGCATCGGATTCCAGAGGTCGGCGCGCGGATCATGGACCTGCAGGACCCGACCTCGAAGATGTCGACGACAGGGGGCACGGAGTCCGGCACCGTCCTCGTCCTCGACGACCCGGCGAGGATCACCAAGAAGCTGAAGAGCGCCGTCACCGACTCGGGCTCCGGCGTCCACCGCGGGGAGGGCAAGGAAGGCATCGCCAACCTGATCGACATCCTGGCCGCCGTCCGGGGGACGACCCCGGAGCTGATCGAGAGCGAGTTCGAGGGTTCGGGATACGGGGACTTCAAGGGCGCGGTGGCCGAAGCGGTCGTCGGCTATCTCGCGCCGGTTCAGGAGCGCTACGCGGAGCTCCGCTCCGACGAGGTGGAGCTTGAACGGGTGCTCGCGGACGGCGCAGACAAGGCTCGTGTGATCGCGGCCGACACGCTGGTGGACGTCCGTAAGGCGATGGGCGTGGGCGCCGCCTGAGTTGTCGAAAGAAGTGAAACACTCGCTAGGCGGGTGAATTCCTACGCTCGGCGCAGCTAGTCCTCTTCGCGCACCTGTCCGTAGTTGATCGAGGCGACGATGATGACTCCACCCAGGACGTTGCCGAGCACGGCGGGGGTGAGCCAGGCGAGCGTCTCGCCGATCGCCAACTCACCCTCGAGGAGCGAGCAGAACGCCGTGACCGTCGTTGCGATGCAGTGGTCGAGGCTCGCCAGCGAAACGATGAACGTGAGGCTCCAGATCACCGCGACGCGGCCCGTGACCGTGTCGCAGCCCTCGACCAGCCACGCGACCGTTGCCAAAAGGAAGCCGACTACGACGGCGCTCCAAAACGTGTCGATGAACGAGCCGTCGGTGTACTTGACCCCGTTGGAGACGAGCTCGGACTGAACGGATTCATCGAGGGCGCCCGTGAGCACGGCGAGCATCGCGAAGATGAACGCCCCGACGAGGTTCATCGTGAAGACGATCGCCCACAGGCGCCCGGTCTGCCGCAGGAACTCGGGACGCCTGAGCGAGAGCATCACCGGGTAGAGAGTGTTCTCGGTGAAGAACTGTGAACGGCCGATGATCACGGCGACATAGCCGATGGGGTACAGAAGTGCCGCGATGAAAGCGGTCGACTTGACCTCGGGAGTCAGGGACACCGTGGCGAGTGCCACGGCGAGCGCCGAGAGGCCGATCGTGAAACCGGCGAAGAGCGCGGAGTAAAAGAGGCTTCCCTCGGGCCGGCCGAGCTCTTCGACCGTGTCCTCGCAGACCCGTTCGTAAATATCGATGGCATGCGGTCGAGATGATTCCTCGGAGCGCTCAGCCACGGGACGCACGATAGAACCGGTCTCGGCGGCAGCCCGGATCGGCCACGTCCTGCGCCGGGGCTACTCTGCCACCCGTGCCGGTAGCCGACCTGGATCTCGAACTCGACGTATTCGCAGGCCCGTTCGACCTCCTCATGGCGGTCGTCCTCAGGGAGGGCGTAAACCTTGCCGAGGTCGAGCTGGGCGGTGTCGTCGTCGCCTATATCGAGCACCTCGAAGAGGCCGGCGAGCTCGACCTCGAATCCGCTACCGAGTTCCTGGTCCTGATCGCCGCGCTCTTGGAGCTCAAGTCACGACTCCTCTTGCCGGTCGACGAGGAGGCCGAGGAGCTTCCTGCACCAGAGGAGGCGGCGGAAGAGCTCCTTGCGCGCATGCTCGAGTACCGCCGCTACCACGACGCGGCCGGGTATCTCCAGACCCTTTTTGAGACCGGACGCGACCATCACTTCCGCTCGGCGCCGCTCCCTCCGGAGTTTCGCCGCGTCTCGCTCGAGGCGGCCCGGCCGGTCTACGGCGGCGAGCGCCTTGCCGAGGCGATCGGTGGGCTCCTGCGAATTCCCGAGCTGCCGGACACTTCGCACATCCGCCCGACCGTGTCGCTGGAACGTCGCCTTGGAGTGGTTCGTGAGCTCTTGAAGCGCCGCGACACTTTCGACTTCGACGAAGCCTTCGGGCGCGAGGACAGGCTGACGCAGGCCGTGACCATCTTCGCGCTCCTGGAGATGCACAAGCGCGGCGAGGCGACCTGGGACCAGTCGGACACCTTCGGTCCGATCACAGTCAAGCCGCTCGATGGTTCCGCTGACTCATCGGCTTCACGTCCGGGGTCTGAGGCTCAAGGGATTTCAACCGAGGAGGTCGCATGACGGACGCACCGCAGCTCGAACGCGTCATCGAGGCGCTTCTTTACCTGTCTCCGACGCCCGTTTCGCTGACCGAGCTCGTCGAGGCCACCGACGCGACCGAAGCGCAGGTCGAGCGGGCGCTCGACGGCCTCTCCGGATCGTTTGCCGAAGGCAGTCGCGGCCTGGTCTTGAAGAATGTGGCGGGCGGTTGGACGATGGCCACCGACCCGGTCGCGGCGGATGCCGCACGCAAGCTGCTCTCGAAGCCGAAGACCCCGCCGCTTACCCAGGCTCAGGCCGAGACGCTCGCGATCGTCGCCTACCTCCAGCCTGTCTCGCGGCCCGAGATCAGCCGCATCCGGGGGGTCGCAGGCGAGTCCGCCGTGATCACGCTCACCGAGCGCGGCCTGATCGAGGAGTCCGGCCGCTCGCGCTTTGGCGCGTCGATCTACCGCACCACCGAGCTCTTCGAGCGCGTTTTCGGCCTCGCCGGTCTCGACGACCTGCCCGACCCCGCCGGGTTCGATCCAACGCCTGAGGTCGAGGGCGAGCTCCGTGAGCGCCTGCTCAAGGCAGGCGAGGCGCGGGCCGGCCAGCCCGGCTAGCGCACCCATCTGAGGCAACTCCCGCCCGCCCCCGGTCGGGATCTACCTCAGTTCAGCGTGCGGTCCACCAGATCAGGACCGGAATCATCAGGATCGCCGTGGTCGCGACGACGGCGAGCGTGCCGGCGAAGAGCTGACCCGGCGTGCGGTCGGGCCTGCGGACGTTGAGCGCAAGCCAGGCGAGGGCGGGGAGGAGGTTCACGCCCAGCCACGCGACCAGCGCAACTCCGGCGGAGCCCTGCCCGCCTTCGAACTCGGGCAGCAGCACGAAGCGGTCCACGAGGAGCGCAGCAACGAGAAGGAGGCCGACGATCACACGCCAAGTCTGCCCACACCGGGCCCAAACGTCCCACGACGCACGCTATGCGGGGGTGATCCGGACGTTTGAGGCGCCTTGGGTGCCTGGAGTAGAGGGTCCGATGCCGCGCGGCGCTACCGTCGCCAGATGCGCCTCGCCAAGTTCCTTGCCCATGCCGGCGTCGCCTCGCGCCGCCGCTCCGAGACCCTGATCGCTTCTGGCGTCGTGACCGTCGGCGGTGTGGTCGTTACCGATCCTGCCCGTGATGTCGACCAGGACAGTGGGGTTGAGGTCGAGGGCGAGCCCGTCCGGCGCGAGCCGCGCGAAGTCTGGGTGCTCAACAAGCCTGCGAACGTGGTCTCGACCGCGCGCGAACCGGGTAGGCGGCAAGCCGTGACGGACCTGGTGCCGTCTAGGCGGCGGCTGTATCCGGTCGGCCGGCTCGACGCCGACTCGACCGGGTTGATCCTGTTGACCAACGACGGCGAGCTCGCCAACCGCCTGACTCATCCCCGCTACGGCGTCGAGCGCACCTACCGCGCGACCCTTCGAACGCCGCCGACCGACGCCCAGATCGCTCGACTTCGCAAGGGCGTCGAGCTCGACGACGGGCCGACGCGCAAGACCCTCGTGCGCCGCTCGGGGAAGCGCGGGATCGAGATCACGATGCGCGAGGGCCGCAACCGCCAGGTCCGCCGAATGGCCGAGGCGATCGGCAACGAGGTCGTCTCGCTTAAGCGCATCCGATTCGGCTCTCTGGGGCTCGAGCAGCTACCCGAGGGCGACGCCCGCAAGCTCAGCTCGGCGCACGTAGAGGCGCTCTGGAAGGATTCAGAGCGATGACCGAGCGCCTATGGGCAATCAGAGGTGCGGCGCAGGCCGCCGCCAACTCAGAGGAAGCGATTCTCGAGGCGACGCGTGAACTCGTCACCGAGCTCATGTCGAGGAACGACCTTCGGCCCGAAGATTTCGTCTCGGTCATCTTCACCGCGACCGATGATCTGGACGCGCAATTCCCTGCCGTAGCCGCGCGGGAGCTCGGCTTCGGGGAAGTGCCGCTTTTGTGCAATCGCGAGATGGACGTGCCCGGCGCGATGGAGCGCGTCATCCGCCTGCTCGCCCACTACCACGCGCCTGCCGACCGGGCCCCCCAGCACGTCTATCTCGGCGAGACCAAGAAGCTCCGCGCAGACCTTCACTCGGCGCAATGACCGTCCGCTTCTCGAAACGCCTGGAGGCAATCCCGGGCTACACGGCCGGCGTGCCCGCCGGCAAGGCACCGGAAGCGATCGCGGCGTCAGACATCGCGCAGCTCGCCTCCAATGAATCGCCCTGGGGCCCGCACCCGGACGTTGTGAGCGCAATCGAGCGCGCCGCAGGCGCCATGAATCGCTACCCCGACCCAGGCGCGACGCTTCTGCGGCAACGCATCGCCGAGCGCCACGACGCCGACCCGGCCGCCATCGCTGTTTCGAATGGAAGCTGCGAGCTCCTTCTTGCCGCAGCCTCCGCGCTTTGCGAAGACGGTGCCGAAGTCCTCTTCGCCTGGCCGTCCTTTTCGATTTACCCCTACATGGCGCCCCTCTCCGGGGCCCGTGAGGTTCGCGTCCCGCTAACCGACGCCTATGAGCACGACCTCGACGCGATGCTGGGCGAGATCACCGCCGCGACTCAGCTCGTGGTCGTCTGCAACCCGAACAACCCGACCTCGACTCACATTCCGATCGCCCGCATCGCCGAGTTCGTCGACGCCGTGCCCGACCACGTCTGCGTGATCCTGGATGAGGCGTACGCCGAGTATCAGCTCCACGACGACCCCGAAGAGTCCATCGATCTCTGGCGACGAAGCGAGAACCTCGTCGTCCTTCGCACCTTCTCCAAGTGCTACGGCCTCGCCGGGCTGCGTGTGGGCTACGCCCTCACCTCGGCGCGCCTTCGCTCGGCCTTCGACGCCGTTCGTCAACCGTTCAGCGTCAACGCACTAGCCCAGGCTGCCGGCGCCGAGGCGATCCGTCACCAAGACGATGTTTCACAGCGGGTCGAGCGAACGATCGTCGAGCGCGTCCGCGTCGAGGAAGGCGTGCGCGAACTGGGGCTCTCGACGCCGGACTCGCATGCCAACTTCTCGTGGATCGACCTCGGCGACGCCAACGAGAAAGAGGTTGTCTCAGCGCTGGGCGACGCCGGAGTGGTTGTCAGACCCGGAACGCCACTCGGAGGCCCAAGCCACATCCGCGTCTCCTACGGGACGCCCGAGCAGAACCAGCGTTTCCTCGATGGTCTCGCCGCCGCACTCGGCTAGTTGCCGTTGCGCGAGAAGTGCTGGTAGTCCTTGGTGCCCGACCAGTTGCCGCCCCATTTCCAGTCCTCCTGGGCGAACGCCCGGTACGCGTGATCGCCGCGATGAACCATGCCCTTCTTGTGGCGCGAGCGGTCGGCGTAGGGCTGGCCCGCAGGCGGGCTCACGTGCCCGGATGAGGTGACGTAGGGGTTCTCAATCGGGTTCACGTCGATTGCGCGGCCGTAGGCGTGCTGGGACCAGGTGCTGGTTCCGTTGATGTAGCGGCAGTTGAAGGCCGAGGTGTTGTCAGCGTTCATCGAGGCGTGGTCTGAGCCGTCGTAGCGGTCGATGAGTTGCATGCGGCGGATCTTGAATCTGTGGCGGTAGAGGCTCCGGAATACCTTCACGATCTCACCCGCTTCGTCTGAGTGGACAACGACCGAGCCGGTCTCGCGCTTGCCGTCGAAGCCCCAGAACGTCATGCGGATCAACCTGAGGTTGTCGATGTGGACGGGGCATCCCGGTCGCCAGGACACGCCCGTCATCCGATCCCGCGCCTTCCCCTTGATCTTGCGGACCTGGTACTCGAAGCCTTTGACGTTGTCGCGTGCAACTGAACCCGGAGTGCCGGAACTCACTCCGGCGGGCGCGGCCCACAGGGCGCCTGCCAACACCACCGCCAACGTCGCAACTCTCACCCTTCCAGGGTGTCAGACCGCGTCGGTTGCTTGCGAAGCCAGTCGCTCCCTGCTACAA
The DNA here is from genome assembly GCA_963721645.1 of uncultured bacterium. Taxonomy (GTDB): domain Bacteria; phylum Actinomycetota; class Thermoleophilia; order Solirubrobacterales; family 70-9; genus JALZKA01. The sequence goes on from CAVRJK010000002.1 coordinate 731,261, forward strand.
ACCGTGATGTGAACCGCGCATCTGAGCACGCCTTCTCGACCGCCCGCACGGGTGCGTCCGCGTGCATCTATTCGTGGTTTACCTGGCGATTTACCTAGGCGCCCGCCCCTCCGGGTCTCGCAAGACCCAGCGCACCGAGAGCAATCAGGACCGGGCGCCCTTCTCAGCCACGTACCCTCGAACTCGCCAGAATTGAAAGGCACTTGATCACATGACGAACGTTTTGAAAGACAAGCTCGGAGGGGGACGCTTCGGCATCATCGCCGGGCCGTGCACCGTCGAAAGCCGCGAGATGCTCCTGGAGACCGCTCGCGGGGTCGCCGACGGCGGCGCTGCGCTGCTGCGCGGTGGGGCCTTCAAGCCCCGCACCTCGCCGCACTCGTTCCAGGGCCTCGGCGTGGAGGGTCTTCGCTTGCTTCAAGAGGCGAAGGAGGAGACCGGCTTGCCCGTCGTCACGGAGCTGTTGGACGTCCGCGACACCGAGCATGTCGCAGAAGTTGCCGACGTGATCCAGATCGGCGCGCGCAACATGCAGAATTACGCTCTCTTGACCGAAGCGGGTCGGACCGGCCTTCCCGTCCTGCTGAAGCGCGGCCTCTCGGCAACGCTCGAAGAGCTGCTGTCGGCAGCCGAGTACGTGCTCAAGGAAGACAATCCCAACGTCATCCTGTGCGAGCGCGGCATTCGCACCTTCGAGACCTCCTACAGGTTCACGCTCGACCTGATGGCCGTACCCGCGCTCAAGGGAATGACCGACCTGCCCGTGATCGTCGATCCCTCGCACGCTGCGGGTCGCCGCGACTGGGTGACGTCGCTTTCCATGGCCGCTGCTGCCGTGGGTGCCGACGGCATCATCGTCGAGGTTCATCCCGAGCCCGAGAACGCGCTCTGCGACGGCGCCCAGTCGCTGCGGCTCGAGTCGTTCGCCGCATACGCAGAACAGGTGCGGCGAGTTGCGGAGCTCTCAGGAAAGGACGTCTCGGTAGCCATCTAGGCGGCGAACGAGCAACTTCCGGATGAACCCACCACTTTCCACCGAGCGCGACGGCATTCGCGATCGCCGGATCGACGAGATCGTTGCGCTTGCGCGGCCGACCGAGCTCCTGGCCGAGCTGCCGCTCCCGCCTGCCGGCGCAGAACTCGTAATCCGCAGTCGCGAGGAGGTGACGGCGATCCTCGAGCGCGCGGACGACCGTCTCATGGCGGTTGTGGGGCCGTGCAGCGTCCACGACACGGAGGCGGCTCGGGACTATGCGGCGCGTCTGGCGGCGAAGGCCTCCGAGCTCTCGGACGACCTGCTGGTCGTCATGCGCGTCTACTTCGAGAAGCCGCGGACGACCACGGGGTGGAAGGGGATGATCAACGATCCCCATCTGGATGATTCCGGGGATGTGAACACGGGACTTCGCTGGGCGCGAGGGCTGCTTCTGTCGGTGATCGAGCTCGGCCTGCCGGTCGGCTGCGAGTTCCTCGACCCGATCACGCCTCAGTACATCTCGGACACCGTCTCATGGGGCGCGATTGGGGCCCGGACGACCGAGAGCCAGATCCACCGCCAGCTCGGGTCTGCGCTTTCGATGCCTGTGGGATTCAAGAACGGGACGGACGGGAACGTCCAGGTCGCGGTGGATGCCGTCCGCGCGGCCGCCGCCAGTCACTCGTTTACCGGCATCGACCCGTCAGGAACCCCCGCGATCCTTCGGACCGCCGGCAACCTCGACGGCCATGTGATCCTTCGCGGCGGCCGCGACTCCTACAACTACGGCGAGCGCGAGGTGGCCGAGGCCCTGGCGAGTTTCGAGGCTGCCGGGCTTGCTCGGCGCGTCGTCGTAGATGCGTCACACGACAACTCGGACAAGGACCCGGACCGCCAGCGCGAGGTGACATCCGACATCGCCGGCCAGGTCGCGGCCGGTAACGGCGCCATCGTCGGCGTGATGCTGGAGTCGTTCATCGTCGCGGGTCGCCAGGACCTCGGCTCGGGCGAGCTCACCTACGGGCAGTCGATCACCGACGCGTGCATGGACTGGGACACGACCGCCGACGCGCTCGACGAGCTGGCAGAAGCCGTGCGCGCTCGCCGCAAAGCCCGCGAGGGGTCAGACCCCTCATGAAACGCTCACACAGCCCGCGGGCAGCCCGCGAGGGGTCAGACCCCTCATGAAACGCTCACGCAAAACCCTCACCTAGGCTGCACGCATGCGGTTGGCTGTCCTTGGCGTGGGCCTGATCGGCGGCTCGATCGGCTTGGCTGCGCAGCGCCGCCTCGAGGCCGAGGTCGTCGGTTTCGACCCTGCACCGGAGACGGTCGATCGCGCGATCGCCCTCGGTGCTCTGACCGGCGGCGCCGCAACGGTCTCGGACGCGGTGGCCGGCGCAGACCTGGTCTTCTGCGCAGCCCCGGTGGGGTACCTGCCCGGGCTCGTGGCTGCCGCACTGGAGGCCAGTTCGGAGAACACGGTGGTGAGCGACGTCGGTTCGACCAAGCGTGATCTCGTCGAGGGCCTGGCATCCCACCCCGACGGCGGGCGCTTTATCGGCGGACACCCGATCGCGGGAGCCGAAACCGCCGGGGTGGAGAACGCGCGCGCAGAGCTCTTCGAAGGCGCCCGCTGGTACCTGACGCCCGGCGGACAGGCCGGCGGCGTCGACTACGACAGGCTCCAGCGGGCGGTGGCGGAGATGGGGGCCCGACCACAGGCAATCGACGCTGAGCTCCACGACCGCCTGATGGCGACGGTCAGTCATCTGCCGCACGTGATCGCGAACGTGATGGTCGCCCAGGCCGAGGTGGCGATCTCCGACGAGGCGGAGCGCCTCCCCGAGGTGGGGCGGAGCTTTCGCGACACGACGCGGGTGGCGGGCGCCAACCCGGCTATCTGGAAGGACATCTTCACTTCGAACTCCGATGCCGTGGCCGCCGAGATCGACCGCACCGTCGAGCGACTCCAGGAGGCCGCCGATCTGATTCGGTCCGGCGACACGGGCGCAGTCGAGGAATGGCAGGCGCACGCCCGCGGTGCCCGAGACCGCCTACTCGACGCCGGGACGTCGGGTGGAGTCCTTTCCGAGCTCCGCGTGACCGTCGAGAACAAGCCCGGCGTGGTCGCCGAGATCGCACTCGCCCTGGGGCGCGCCGGGGTGAATATCGAGGACATGGCGCTTCAGCCGGCCGCCGACATGCGAACGGGAGCGATCTCCCTCTGGGTCGCGGGGCCTGACGATGCGGCGCGCGCGGTCGAGGTGATGCGCGAGATGGGCCACTCCGCAAGCGCTGCCGGGTCCAGCGCGTGAGCTCGACAACCTTCGCCCCCTCGGGGCCGCTCAAGGGTTCGCTCACGTCACCGCCGGACAAGTCGATCTCCCATCGGGCGGCGCTGCTTGCGGGAATGGCCGACGGAACGTCGCAGATCTCGGGTTTCCTCGACTCCGCGGACACGAGGTCGACCCTCGCCGCGATCGAGACGCTGGGCGCAACCGTGAGCACCGCCACTGGCCGACACGGGTCGCTCGAGGTCGAGGTAGAGGGCATCGGGTTGGACGGACCCTCGCGCCTCGCAGGATCAGTCTCCGCGGAGATCGACGTCGGCAACGCGGGCACCCTGATGCGCCTGCTTCCCGGATGGCTCGCGGGCCAGCCCTCAGGGAGATGGATTCTCGACGGGGACGAGTCGATCCGCCGCCGGCCCGTGGATCGCGTCGCAACTCCACTGCGCCAGATGGGGGCGAACGTGAGCGCGCGCGATGAACGCCTGCCGCCGCTGGAGATCAGCGGGGCAAGCCTCCAGGGCATCCGGTACGAGATGCCGATCGCGAGCGCGCAGGTGAAGTCGTGCGTTCTGCTTGCCGGCCTTTTCGCGGAAGGCTCTACAACCGTGATCGAGCGCGATCCCTCACGCGATCACACCGAGCGCATGCTGCGGGCGGCGGGCGCGAACGTCCGCGTCGAAACCGACGGTTCGGGCCTCACGTTGGGCGGCCGACTCCCCGGAAGGCGAATCAGCGTCGAGAGGACCGAGCGCCTGAACCCCGGAGATCTCGCGGTGCCCGGTGACTTCTCGTCGGCGGCGTTCTTCATCGTCGCTGCGCTGATCGTCCCGGGCAGCAGCGTCAGCCTTCGCGGAGTGGGTTTGAACCCCACTCGCGTCGGCCTTCTGGGAATCCTGAACCGCATGGGCGCGCGCATCGACGTCGAGGAAGGCCCACCGCTGAATGGAGAGCAGCGTGGGACGGTAGCCGCGCGGCACTCCGTGCTCCACTCGACCACCGTGACGGCCGGCGAGGTTCCCCTGGCCATCGACGAGCTGCCTCTCGTGGCGCTCGCAGCGGCCTTTGCCGAAGGCGAAACGGTGGTTCGGGGCGCCGAAGAGCTACGCCACAAGGAGTCGGACAGGGTCGCGACGGTTGTGGAAGCGGTCAACGGACTCGGGGGTGACGCAGAGGCATTCGAGGACGGATTCGCGGTCCGCGGAACGGGTGGCCTGCGTGGGGGCGGGGTCTCGTCGCACGGCGATCACCGGCTGGCGATGGTGGGCGCCCTCGCCGGGCTTGGTTCGCGAGACGGAGTGGAGGTCGAGGGGATGGCGGCGGCGGGCGTCAGCTACCCGGGTTTCGAGGCCGACCTTTCGTCGCTGACGGCTGCCTAGGGCTTGCTGGGATGGCCCTCGCCGGGCCACGGCGAGAGCAGGAGGAGGATGCGTGAATCCTCGGTGGCGCGGACCGTTCTAGCCTCGTTCGGGTTGAACTCGGCGACCAGGCCGGGCCCTCCGCCGACAGTCTCACCGTCGGCATCGTCGATCTCGATCGCTCCCCGAGCCACCATGAGCCACGCGCGTTCGTGGACGCGGTGCTCCTGCAACTCCTCGCCGGCAGGAAGTTCGATCACGATCAACCTTCCTTCATCGGATGAGTCGAGCACCAGTGGATGGCGAGGTTCGACGTCCATGTCGGCAACGCTCCATGCCTTCATGAACGTCAATCTATCCTCTCGTTAGCCATGGTGATCGCGATCGACGGCCCTGCAGGAGCCGGCAAGTCCACGGTTGCCCGGGGGCTTGCCGACGAACTCGGCATCACGTACCTCGATTCCGGGGCCATGTACCGCTGCGTGGCTTTGGCGGTGAGCCGTGCCGGGGCCGATCCCGATAACGCTCAACAGACGACCGGCGTGGCGAGCGATATCGAGATCGCGTTCGACGACGCGCGGGTGCTCCTCGACTCCGTCGACGTCTCTGAGGCGATCCGAACACCCGAGATTTCCGCCCTCGCTTCGCGGGTGTCGGTGCATCCCGAGGTTCGCGAAGCGATGGTGATGCGCCAGCGCGACCTGATCTCACAGGGCCCCTACGTCGCCGAGGGCCGGGATATCGGGACCGTCGTCAGCCCCGACTCGCCACTGAAGGTGTTCCTCGTCGCCGACGATTCGGAGCGCGCACGCCGCCGTGCCGCCGAGTCCGGCCGCTCGATCGATGAGGTCTCGAGCGATCTGGCCGACCGTGATCGCCGCGACTCCGAGCGCGAGCACGGCGCTTTGCGCGCCGCGGGGGATTCGGTGACCGTGGATACGACGTCGCTCACCCCGGACCAGGTGGTCGCGCACATCGCCGGCCTTGCGCGAGAGCGTGGATTGGCATGAGCCGCACGCCGCGCGTCGCCGTTGTCGGATTTCCGAACGTGGGCAAATCCACTCTCGTGAACCGGCTTTCGGGCGGGCGAGAGGCCGTGGTGCACGAAGAGGCCGGGGTGACCCGTGACCGCAAGGAGCTCCCGTGCGAGTGGAACGGCCGCGAGTTCATCCTCATCGATACCGGCGGCCTCGACTTCGAGGCGGGGGATCAGATCTCTAGGGCGATTCAGGAGCAGGCTCGGGCTGCGATCGCCGACGCCGATGTCGTAGCTCTCGTTCTGGACGCAAAGGCGGGCCTGCGCCAGGGCGACGCCGAGGTCGCCGAGATCCTGCGGCGTTCTGACGTTCCGGTGGTGGTCGTCGCAAACAAAGTGGACGGGCCCGCAGAGGAGCCACAGGTCGCCGACCTCTACAGCCTCGGGCTGGGCGACCCGGTCGGCGTCTCGGCTGCCCAGGGCCGCTCGACGGGCGATCTGCTTGACCGGCTCGTCGCCGAGTTGCCGGCGCCCGACCCCGACGCCGAGGAGGAACCCGATCGTCCGCGTCTGGCGCTGATCGGGCGCCCCAACGTCGGCAAGTCGTCGCTGGTGAACCGTTTCCTCGGCTCCGAGCGCGTGATCGTCTCCGAGATCGCGGGCACGACCCGCGATGCGATCGACACCGAGCTCCAGGTTGGCGACCGCTCTGTGCTGCTCGTGGATACGGCCGGCCTTCGCAAGCGCTCGAAGGTCTCCGGCTCCGTCGAGTTCTACGCCCAGATCCGCTCCGAGCGCGCGGCGCAGCGGGCCGATGTTGCGATCGTCGTTGTGGACGCGTCCGAAGGGCTCACCACCGAGGATCTGCGAGCCGCCGACCTGGCGATGAAGTCGGGTTGCGCAACCCTGTTTGCGCTCAACAAGTGGGACGAGGTCGTGATGGACCTCGAAGACGTGAAGGCGCGGATCGCTCGCCGGGTGAGACAGCGACCGCCGGTGATCACGACTTCCGCCATCAACGGCCGCAACGTCGACAAGCTCTTGGCTGCCGCGATCGAACTCGCCGACCGCCGAGCCCAGCGGATCCCGACGCCAAAGCTCAACCGCTTCGTCGCGGATGTCGTCGCACGCCGTCAGCCTCCCGTGAAGCGGGGCAAGCGCCTGCGCCTGTACTACACGGCGCAGGTGGGAACGTCTCCGCCGCGAATAGCGATTCAGGTGAACGACCGCCGCCTCATCACCCAGGACTGGGCCTACTACCTCGAAAACAAGATGCGCGAGCACTACGCGCTCGAGGGCGTGCCCCTGATCATCGACTTCGTGCCCAAGGCCTCAGAAGGCCGCTCGCGCTCGTCCCGCCGACCCCCCGCGATGGAGCGCGAGGGGTCCGAATGATCGCGCGGATCTGGAGCTCGATCGCAGCGCGCCTCCGCGACGTGCGCTACTTCCTTGCCGACCTCGGGTATCTGGTCAGCAGGCCGTTTCGAGGACTTGGCCAGCGCCTTGGTTCCGCCTGGGGCTCGATCTCGCCGCAATGGCGTCTGAGGGCGGCGGTAGTGGGCGGAGCGATCGCCTTGATCTTTCTCGTCGCCCTTGTCGTCGTGCCGAACCTCCCGTGCGGGGCACCCGGGGGCGACGAGTGCGCACCCGACGACGACGCGGTAGCCCTGATCCCCACGGACGCTCTCGCTTATGTCCATGTGAACATCGACGCCGGCGGCGACCAGGCCGAGGATGCCGTCAGGGTTGCTGAGCGGACGCCGCTCCTGACCGAACAGGTCCTGGATCGGGTGACGCCGTTCCTGCTCGGCGCGGCGGGCGAGGCGCCGGTGTTCTCCAAGGACATCGAGCCGTGGTTTGGAGGCGAGATCGCGATCGCCGTCGTCCCCGGCCGTGCCGGCACCCAGCAAGTCCAGCTGCTCGAAGTTGAGGACACGGAGGGAGCCCGCGAGTACGAGTCCTCGATCGGCGCAGGGCAGCCTGAACCTGAGGACTATCAGGGCGTTGAGCTACGCGAGGACGATCGAGGCCTGGCGAGCGCGATCGTCGGCAACTTCCTCGTGATCGGCTCCGCGGAGGGCGTTAGGTCCACCATCGACGTCTCAGCGGGCGCCGACGATGCCGAGCCTCTTTCCGACGACGAAACGGCGGAGCAAGCGCTTGGAGAGCTCCCCGAAGACAGCTTTGCCCAGGCATACCTGTCGGCCGAGGGCATCGACAGCTTTCTCGGCCTGTCCGATGGCGCGCTGGCTCCGGTCGAGCCGCTCGTGGACTCGGGTGATTCGCAAGGCGCAGCCTTTGCGCTCACTGCTGACGAAGACGGCTATGAACTGGCGACGCGAAGCGTCCTCGATCCGGACCGGAACCCCGACTCCGGCGGCTTCTTTGCTGCGTTCGAGCCCTTCACGCCGGCTCTCGCGGGCGAGCTCGCGCCCGACACGCTGGCGTACGCCGGATTCGGCAATGCCGACGAAACCGTCTCGGGCCTGCTGGGTCAAGCGACCATCCGAGCCCCGGGGATCGCAACCGGGATCACGGAGTTGATCGATCGCCTGCGCAAGGACGCGGGGGTGGATCTGGCCGAGGAACTTCTGCCTGCGCTGAACGGGGAAGGGGCGATTGCGCTGGCTCCCCGTCCTGACGAGACGGATGCGAGCGCGGTCGATCCAGCCGGCGACGAGGTGACAGACAGCCTTCAGGCGCCGGGCGCTCCGGAGACGGTCCAAGGCGGCCAGTCCGATGTTCCGTACCTCGAGTTTCTGGCAGGCGACGTCGACGAGGAAGCCGCGGCGGACGCGCTCGCCCGCCTGCAGGGCGAGCTGGCGGGGTCCGTCGATCCCAATATCGAAGACCCGATCTTCAGGGAGGAGTCGTTTGGCGACGTGACGGCTCAGGTTCTCCAACGCTCGCCCACAGACGTCCTGGCCTACGCGATCCACGAGCAGATGCTCGTGATCGCCGACGACATCGCTCCGATCGAGCGGTTCGACGGCGACTCCGACTCCGGCCTCGCTGGATCAGAGGGATACGGCGCCGCGATCGAAGGGCTCGCCGAACAGCCGTCCGTGATCGCCTACCTGGACCTCGCGGGCCTCGTCGCGGTGGCTGAGCGGCTCGGTGCCGGCGCCGAAGGGCCCTTCGCCACGTTCGCGGAGGACCTCCGCAGGCTCCAGACTTTTGCGATCACCGTCGGAACCGGCGAAGACCTGCTTTCAAGCGACGCCCGACTGCGTATCTCAGTTCCCTGATCTAGGTATCGTGCCCGCTCTATGAGCGAGACGCTGCAGGACAACGAGTTCCTTTTCACCTCGGAATCGGTCACCGAGGGTCACCCCGACAAGGTCGCCGATCAGATCTCAGACGGCGTCCTGGACGCGGTGCTCACCGACGATCCTTACGGGCGTGTCGCCTGCGAGACGCTGGTGAACACCGGCCTCGTCGTCGTGTCGGGAGAGATCTCGACCGAGATCTACGTGGATATCCAGGACATCGCCCGCGAGACGATTCGGGGGATCGGCTACACGGACGCCGAGCTCGGCTTCTCCGCCGACTCCTGCGCCGTCATCAACGCGATCGACAAGCAGTCACCCGATATCGCCCAGGGCGTTGACGCAGCCCTCGAGGTGCGCGAGGACTCAGACGACGACGACGAGCGCGACGTCGCCGGAGCCGGCGACCAGGGGATGATGTTCGGTTACGCGTCGAACGAGACGGCGGAACTGATGCCCATGCCGATCTCGCTTGCCCACAAGCTGGCGCACCGTCTAGCGAAGGTGCGCCACGACGGGGACCTCGCATACCTGCGCCCGGACGGCAAGACCCAGGTAACGGTGCGATACCAGGACGGGCGTCCCGTAGGGATCGAGAAGGTGCTGATCTCCACGCAGCACGCCGAGGGCGTCGAGCTTGACCAGATCCGCGGGGACCTTTGGGAGAACGTGATCGAACCCGTGCTTCCGGCGGAGATGTTCGACGCGGCCGAGCTGAACACGCACGAGAACCTTCTCGTCAACCCGACCGGCCGCTTCGTGATCGGCGGCCCCGTTGGCGACGCAGGCCTCACCGGCCGAAAGATCATCGTCGACACCTACGGCGGCATGGCCCGCCACGGCGGCGGTGCGTTCTCGGGCAAGGATCCCTCCAAGGTCGACCGTTCGGCGGCGTACGCCGCGCGCCACGTCGCCAAGAACATCGTGGCCGCGGGCCTGGCGGACCGCTGCGAGGTGCAGGTCGCCTACGCCATCGGCGTGGCTCATCCCGTTTCGGTCATGGTCGAGGACTTCGGCACCGGCAAGCTTTCGAGGGCCCGCCTCAACGATCTCGTGCTCGAGCACTTCGACCTGCGCCCAGGCGCCTTCCGCGAGGAGCTAAGGCTCCACCGGGCGATCTACCAGCCGACGGCCGCGTACGGGCACTTCGGCCGGGAGGACGGCGATTTCACCTGGGAGGAAACGAACAAGGCAGACGCATTGCGCGAAGCCGCGGGCGCCGAAGCCGTCGCCTAGCTCCTCGAGGGGTCAGACCCCTCACAAAGCGCTAACAGTGTGAGCAAACGGTGAGGGGTCTGACCCCTCGGGGTGTTAGACCCCTGCGGGGGGTGGCTGGTGGCCGTGCTGCTCGTCGCCCAGGCCGCCGGGACCGCTTGCGTGCTGGAGCGAGCGGGTTGCCTCGTCGACCTTCTCGACGACGTCCTGAGGCTCGGAGACGCCGGCGAAGATGAAGTTGTAGTCGTCTCCCGCAGCCGTGTCGAAGTCGACGTCGCCGATCTGGAAGACGCGCTGGATCACGCCTTGGGTGACGTTCACATTCTGCACGCGCTCGAGGCGCGTCTCCTGGATCGTCCGGGAGACGATGCCCTTCTTGATGTGAAGGCGACGGTTCGTGATCGTGTAACTGGTCGCCACTCGCTTGATGAACCCGACGAGCACGGTGACACCGACTCCGATGACCGCCAGAATCACGACCAGACTGTCATTCCGTTCGTCGATGACGCCGGTGCCGATCGCGACGAGAAAGCAGATGACTGCTGTGGCGAGCAGCCCCTTGATGTAGAAGTCGACGATCGAACGCCAAGAGGGGTGTCCCTCGAAGAGCACTCTTTCTCCAGGTCCAAGCTTGGGCGCCACGGCCCGGAGATTACATCGAAGGCCCACCGGATAGCCGACAGCCGCACTTACGCACGTGCTTTTCGGGTTGCCGTTCGACAACGCGCTAAGACATACAGGTGATCGCGAAAGTCGAACCGCTCACCACCGCTCGCGCTCTTCGTGGGCCTTTCGACTACAGGTTGAGCGAGCGATTCGCTGACGTGGGAGTCGGGAGCCTTCTCCTTGTTCCCTTCGGCCGGCAGCGCCTCCGCGGCGTGGTCGTCGGCATGTCCGAGACGTCTGAGTTGCCCGCCGAGCGCCTGGCAGAGCCGATCGCGACGCTCGGTCTCCCGCTGCCGCGAGGCCTCGTGGACCTCGGGCTCTGGGTCGCGCGGGAGTACTGCTCCACTCCCTCTCGCGGCTTGGAGCTCGTCCTGCCTCCTGGTGGAGGGAAGGGCGTCGGCGCCCGCACCGAGCTACGAGCCACGATTACGGCCGCAGGAGAGGCGGCCCTCCTCGGGGGGGAGCGTCTTGGACCGAAGCAGCGCCAGGCCCTCGAGCGGCTGGCCGCCGCTGACGGCCCGGTTGCCGCGGGAGACGACCGCGATGCACTGAAGCGAATGGAGCCGCGTGGGCTCGTGGAGCTCGCCGAAGAAGAGGTTTCCAGGCGGCCGGTGTCCGTGGCGGTCGGTGCGCGCGGGGAGCGCCCTGTCCTGACCGCCGCTCAGGAGGCCGCGCTTTCACGCATCGTCGAAGGCCTCGACGGCGAAGGCGGCGATCTGCTCCTCCACGGGGTCACCGGCTCGGGCAAGACCGAGGTCTATCTGACGGCAACCGAAGCTGCGCTCGAGCGCGGACGGGGCGTGATCATCCTGGTGCCGGAGATCGGGCTCACGCCGCAGACCGTCTCTCGATTCGTGGCGCGGTTCGGCGACAGGGTCGCCGTTCTTCATTCGGCGCTGAGCGCGGGGGAACGACGCGACGAGTGGCTGCGCGTCCGTCGCGGTGAGGCGAGGGTGTGCGTAGGACCCCGATCCGCGGTCTTTGCGCCGGTGGAGGGGCTTGGCCTGATCGTCGTCGACGAGGAACACGACTCGTCCTACAAGCAGGAGTCGGACCCGCGCTACGACGCCCGTGACGTCGCCGTGCGCCGAGCTGCTTCCGAGCAGGCAATGCTTGTGGCCGGCACGGCGACACCCCGGCCGGAGAGCTGGGAGCGGCTTGAGCGGGTCGAGCTATCCGAGCGAGCCGACGGCTCGCCGATGCCGGGGATCGAGATCCTCGATATGCGTGAGCGCGACGGCCGGGAGGGACCCCTCCACGCGCGCACACGCGAGGCCCTGTCGAGCCTCGCCGAGACCGGCGGGAAGGCGATCGTCATGGTGCCGCGACGGGGCTGGTCCCCGTTCCTCGACTGCCGGGCTTGCGGGCACGCCTGGTACTGCCCCAACTGCGACGTCTCGCTGGTGCTTCACCGGGCCGGCGACATCATGCGCTGCCATCACTGCGGCCACTCGGAGCGGGTGCCCGAGAGCTGCCCGGAATGCTCGTCGGTTTCGATCGCACGGCACGGCGCGGGTTCCGAGCAGGTGGCGGAGATAGTTGCCGGCGTCGTCGCGCCGCTTCCTGTCATGCGCCTCGACTCTGACTCGGCCTCGCGCAAGGGAGCCCACGCGGCCATTCTCGGAGAGTTCGATCGGGCCGACTCCGGGGTGCTGATCGGCACGCAGATGGTCGCCAAGGGCCACGATTTTCCAGACGTTGTCCTCTCGGTCGTCGTGGACGCCGATTCGAGCCTCCGGTTCCCCGACTTCAGGGCCGAGGAGCGGACCTTCGCCCTGGTCTCGCAGTTGGCGGGGCGGAGCGGTCGCGGGGGCGCCGGCCGGGTGCTCGTGCAGACCCTGGCACCGGGTGCCGAGGCCATCGTGCGCGCTGCGAACCACGACGCCGCGGGGTTCCTTGTTGGCGAGCTGGAACGGCGCCGCGAGCTTTCGTATCCGCCGTTCGCGACGCTCGTCCGGGTGGAAATGGCAGCCAAGGAGGCGCGAGCCGCAGAGAGCGCCGCACAGCAGACCGCTGCCCGCCTCCGTCCGCTCTTGCCTCGCGATGCGACGCTGCTCGGGCCGGCGCCACGGTTCCGCCTCCGTGACCGCGAGCGGCGCCAGGTGCTGGTGAAGGCGGCGGACCGCGCCGAGACGGTGGATGCCGTCCGCGAGGCGGTGGACGGTGCGATCGCATCGAAGGTGATGAAGGGTGTCCAGCTTTCCGTGGACGTCGACCCGCAGTAAGCGGGGTCAGGCACCTCTCATGAAAGGTGCCTGACCCCGTTTAAACTCGCGGCATCTTGAGTGAGCACCCCGACGTGGAGCCGGACGCGCCGATCGAAGGTCCGATCGAGGGCGATGCCGAGGGCGACGCCACCCCCGATGAGCCGACCGAGGAGGATCTTCGTCGCCGCGACGAGGCGCTCGCGGAGGTCGTCGTCTTCGGCAGCCCGGTCTTGCGCTCGAAGGCCTCCGATGTGCGCGAGTTCGGGCCGGCCCTGCGGGAGGAGGCCGATTACATGATCTCGATCATGCGCGACGCGATGGGCGTCGGCCTCGCCGCGACGCAGCTCGGGGCGCTCAGGCGTCTACTCGTTTTTCAGGCCGGGCCGGACGCGACTCCCACCGCGCTCGCGAATCCGGTGATCGAGTGGCACTCCGGGGATCTCGCGACCGCCGCCGAGGGCTGCCTGTCGCTGCCGAGGGTGATCGTCGACGTTGAGCGGCCGCTACACGTCCGGGTCTCGGGCGCGGACATCGCGGGCAATCCGATCCTGATCGAGGCCTCGGGCCTCGAGGCTCGCGTGCTCCAGCACGAGATCGACCACCTCGACGGCGTGTTGATTCTCGACCGTACGGAGAAGGAGCAGCGCAAGGGGGCGATGCGTGCGCTTCGCGAGGGCACGAGCTTCACCCCGTTCGACCACGACTCCGAGGAGCAAGACGAAGACGCGGAGCCAGAGCCCGCCCGCGGGTGAGACGGTCGTAGCGAGATGCCGCTCGCATACCTCGGCACTTCTGACTTCGCTGCGACGGTGCTCCGGCGCATAGCCGCGAGTCCCCATCGTCCGGCGCTCGTCGTCACGCCGCCGGACCGCAAGCAGGGGAGGGGCCGCAAGCTCTCGCCGCCTCCGGTCGCCCGTGCTGCCGCCGAGTTGGGCCTCGAGCTTCACCAGACTGCAGACGTGAACGCGGAGGACTCCTCCGGCGCCCTCGGCGCGGCGGGGATCGACACGGGGATGGTTTGCGCTTTCGGGCAGTTGATCAAACCGGCGCTTCTCGACGAAGTCGAGATGCTGAACGTGCATCCGTCGCTCCTGCCGCGCTGGCGCGGCGCGGCGCCGATCGAGCGCGCGATCATGGCGGGCGACCGAGAGACGGGGGTCGCGATCATGCGCCTCACGGAGGGCCTCGATTCAGGCCCGGTGGCGCTGACCGAGAAGGTGGCGATCGAGCCCAGCGAGGACTACGGGTCGCTCTCGGAGCGACTGGCGGCGCTCGGCGGCGAGATGGCGGTTCGCGCGCTGGAGCTTCACGCCGGCCGCGCGCTCGAGTTCATCGAGCAGCCGGAGGAAGGGCTCACCTATGCGGAGAAGATCACCGGCGACGAGCGTCGGCTCGATCCGGCGCTGCCCGCAGTTGAGCTCGAGCGCATCGTCCGTGCGCTCAAGCCTCACATCGGGACTTACCTGGAACTCGAGGGCGGTGAGCGCCTCGGCGTGATCGAGGCTTCTGTCGCTCCCCTGGGACCGGCTCAGGGCGAGCTCACGGCGGACGGCGAAGGCCTTGTGGTCGGCACATCTGAGGGCGCGCTACGCCTGGGCGTCGTCAAGCCTGCGGGCAAGCGCGAGATGGCAGTCGCCGACTACCTGCGCGGCACCCCATCGCCACACCTGGCCCGTTGAGCATCGCGGCCACTCCAGCGCGCCGAGCCGCGTTCGAGGTCCTACGGCGCGTTTTCGAACACGACGCGTGGGCTGACCGGGCGTTTCCGGCCGCAGCTGAGCGCCATGGGCTCGAAGGCCGCGAGCGCGCCCAGGCGCAGAGCCTGGCCTATGGCGCCGTCAAGCGTCGCGGCACCACAGATCACACGGTGGCCGAGCTGTCAGGACGCGCGCTGAGGAGCCTCGACGCCCCGGTCGTAGCGGCGCTTCGCCTCGGGCTCTACGAGGTCCTGTTCAGCGAGGGAGCCGACCACGCCGCCGTGAACGGCGCCGTCGAGCTTGCCAAGGGCGGGATGAATCGGGGTGGCTCAAAGCGTGCCGCGGGCGCCGGAGGGCTGGTGAACGCGGTGCTCCGCAGGGCCGTGCGCGAGCGCGACGCGCTCTTGGCAACCCTCACCGACAGGACCCCGGCAGATGCCGCCATCGCGCACTCCGTGCCGCAGTGGCTGGCCGAGATGTGGTGGGAGGAGCTCGGCGCCGAGGGGGCCCGGTCGCTTCTGGCGTCGCTGAACCAGCCCGCCGAGACCGCGATGCGCGTCAACACACTGAGAGCGGACCCCGCAAAGCTTCGGGCGGAGCTCGAAGCCGCCGGCGAACCCCTCGAGGGGTCAGACCCCTCACACGACGCTCATAAAGCCCGCCTTCACCCCGCCGAGACGCTCGTGTGGGAAGGGCCGCTCGGCGTAGCCGCGCTCGCGGCGCTCGGCGACGGGCGCATGTTCGCCCAGAGCCGGGGCGCTCAGGCGGTGATCGAGACCCTCGATCCGCAGCCGGGCGACAAGGTGCTCGACCTCTGCGCCGGGCCGGGCACCAAGACGGTCGCGATCGCGGCGAAACTGGCGGGCGACGGTGAAATCCTCGCCGTCGAACAGGACGGCGGCCGCGCACGCCAGGTCGAAGAGCTCTGCGAGCGCGCCGGGGCCGTGAACGTCGTGGTTGCGTGCGCAGACGCTCGCCAAAGCGGGGCGGAGGAGCGGGGTTACGATCGAGTCTTGGTGGACCCGCCCTGTTCAGACCTCGGAACGCTCGCGTCCCGTCCCGATGCGCGGTGGCGCAAGGAGCCCGAGACGATCGCGCGGCTGAGCGTCCTGCAGGCGGAGATCCTGGCGAGTGGGATTGGCGCGCTTCGGCCGGGCGGAACGCTCGTCTATTCGACCTGCACGATCTCCGCGAGGGAGAACGAGAAGGTCGTCGACGCCGCCCTTGCCGCCCATCCCGGCCTGAAAGACATCCGGCGCCAGGCGATAAGCCCGGACCGCGACGGGACGGACGGCTTCTTCATCTCTGAGCTCCGAGACGGCGAGACGGATGGCTGAGGGCGATACGAAGCTCGCCGACCGTCCCGACTGCCCCGGTTGCGGCGAGCCCTGGCTACGACCGACCAACCTGCCCGGACGGTTCCGCTGCGTGTTCTGTCTCCAGCGCTACGAGATCACGTCAGCCTGCGAGAACTGCGGTGAGCACCAGACGATCGTGAGGCTCAGCCGTTCCGAGGACATGGTGTGCCAGCATTGCCGCCACTCGATGCTCAGGCCCGTATGACAACCGCAGCCCGCGAGCTCTTCGGTTCCCCCCGGATTGCGCCCTCGATCCTGTCCGCGGACTTTTCGAAGCTCGGCGCGCAGGTCGCCGAGGTGATGGATGTCGGGGCCCGCGTGATCCACGTGGACGTGATGGACGGCCACTTCGTCCCGCCGATCACCATCGGCCCGCTCATCGCGTCATCCATCGCCGACGACGTTCACGCGGCCGGGGGTGTCCTCGACGTCCATCTGATGATCGAGCGCCCGGCGGAGCAGGTCGACTTCTTCGCGGCTGCGGGCGCGGACTGCATCACGATCCACCTCGAGGCGGACCCGCATGCTCACAGGACCCTGGCTGCGATCCGTGACGCGGGGTGCCTGGCCGGGCTTGCCATCAACCCCGGCACCCCCGCGGACGCCGTGTCTGGACTGGCGTCCGAGTGTGATCTCTTGCTCGCCATGAGCGTCAATCCCGGCTGGGGTGGCCAGTCCTTCATCGCCTCCTCGCCGGCGAAGATCGCGCGTCTACGTGAGCTGGCGCCGGAAGCTTGCGCGATCGAAGTCGACGGAGGCGTCGATGTCAACACCGCCCCGCAGGTGGTCGAGGCGGGTGCCGGCCTCCTTGTTGCCGGCTCCGCCGTCTTCGGCGACCCGGACCCCGCCGCGGCATACCGGCGGGTCGCCGAAGCCGCGGGGGCGGAGTAGCGCTCAGCTCTCCGGGGGCTTCTGGTGCTCAGGGCCGCCGGCTCGGGGCACCGGCGTGTTCAGTGCGCCGGCCACTTCCTCCCACCACGCACGCTCGGCCGGGCTCAACCCGGCACGCCTGACGCGGCGTGCCACCCATTCGGCCATGCGGCTGCGACCTCCAACAGCGAGCATCGTCGCGTCGATCACGGCGTAGCGACCGTCGGCCAGGGCGACCAGCGACCCCGTCTCGTCGCGGCGGACACGCAGGCGAGCGGCGACCGCGGCGCCTTCGATCACATCCGGGTGGCCGGGATCGCCGTCCTCGGCCACTCGGCGACGCACGGTGAAGACCTGTGGTGCGGCACGGAGCGGCAGCGGCGGGGGCGGAGGCTCGCCGAGCGGCCCAGTCGCCCAGCGCTCGGTGAGCGCGATGACAGCCGGCATGGCCTCGCGCCGCGCGACGACGTGGAGCTCGTCGCCGGACTGGATCTCAGTCGAGCCCCTGGGGGGAACCGCGGACCCGTCGCGCACAATCAGGTTCACGAGCGCTTCCCGGGGCAGGCGCAGATCGCGGATCACCGCCCCGACGGCGGCGTCGCCGGGCTTGACCACATACGTGAACGCGTCGCCTCCGAGGCGGCGAACGGTGCCCGTCTCGATGACCGCGGGCGGGACCGCAGGCTCGTCGGTAGTGAGGCCCAGACGCACCGCCAACGCGTTGAACGTCGCACCCTGGACCAGGGTCGACGTCACGACGACGAAAAAGATCGCGTTGAAGATCAGCTCGGCGGACTGAACCTCTGCGATGACCGGAAAGGTCGCCAGCCAGATGGGAACGGCTCCGCGCAAGCCGGCCCAGCCCAGCATCAGGCGCTCCCTCATCTCGAAGGGGGAGACGGCGGTTGCGACGACCGCGGCGAGGGGCCTGGCGACAAAGATGAGGACGGCCGAGAGAATCAGGCCCTCGAGCGCGATATCGCCGAGGCCGCTCGGAACGACGAGTAGTCCGAGCAAAAAGAAGAGCGAGATCTGCGCGGTCCAGCTCATCCCCTGATGGAACGCGATCGTGGAACCGCGCGCCGGGATGGGGCCCGTGCCGAGGCTCAGCGCCGCGATGTAGACCGCGAGGAAGCCGGATCCGTGCGCGACCTCGGCGACGCCGAAGGCGAGCGCGGCGGTGGCGAGCGAGGCCACGGGATAGAGGCCGGGCGACGGCAGGTCAAGCCGTCGAAAGGCAGCGCGAGCGGCAATGCCGATCACGATGCCGGCGGCGAGTCCGATCGAGAGCTTCAGCGCGAACTCGATCGCCATGTCTCCGAGCCCGTAATCGGGGAGCTCGATCCAGTCGATGAAGCCAACGACCAGAAGGACCGCGATCGGATCGTTCATGCCTGATTCGCCTTCGAGAGCCCGCGCGAGGCGACGGCGGAGGCGGGAGCCGCGAAGGACCGTGAAGATCGCGGCTGAGTCGGTCGCGGCGACTGCGGCGCCGATGATCAACCCCTCCAGGAGATCCAGATCGAAGAGCCATGTGGCCACGCCGCCGGCAATGACGGCGGTCAGAAGCGTGCCGAGCGTCGCCAATGAGACCGCGGAGCCCACGACCGGGCGGATCTCCCGCCACCCTGCGGCGAGGCCGCCTTCGAAAAGGATCAGGACGAGCCCGATCGTTCCTAGCGTCCTGGTCAATTCCGCGTCATCGAACTCGACACCGCCGATCCCCTCGGTGCCGACGAGCATCCCCAGGCCGAGGAACAGGAGCAGGCCGGGCACACGCACGCGATCTGCCACCTTCGCGGCCGCAAGGCCCGCCGCCATCAGGAGGCCGGCTACAAGGATCAGTTCGCCGTCAGACATGGCTCACTACGCACCCTCGTCGATCGCGGCCAGCTGCGCCTCGAGCTCGTCGGTGGAGTCGGGGAGGATTCCCGCGCCCGAGGCCTGCCTGTAGGCCCGCGCGAGGAGAACTGCCAAAAACAGCGCGCCGGCGGCAAAGCCGATCTCGATCCGCCGATCGACGTCTTCGATCGCGGGCAATAGGCACCAGGCGAAGAAGACCGTGGCGGCGAGAGCCCACGATCGGGCGGCGGTGGCGGCGGCGCCCCTCGCGAGTGCGGCCTGGGAAAGCGTCGTTGCGGCCAGGTAGAAGCCCATCCCGACGGCGACGATGGCAAGGTCCGCACGGTCGTACTCGAAGCGGTCGCCGAACGCGATTTGCATCAGCGCTGGTCCGGCTGCGACCACGACGATCAGCGTGATCACGGCAAAGCCGGCGACGAAGGTGAGCGTTGCCCTGATGGACCCGCGAAAGGCATCGTCCCCTCCACGGGCTCGCATGCGGGTGAGGTGGGGCAGGAGACTTGCCGAGACTCCCTGAAAGATCAGCACGGGTGCGCGGACGACCATGAGGACGTTGAAGATGTAACCGGCTGCGGCGGCGTCGTCAAACGCCCGGACCAGGAGGGGCCCCGCGTTCAAGAAGACCTGCTCGCCGACCATGATCACGAGAACCGCGCCCGCGAAGCCTCCGCCGGCCGCCAGCGAAACCGGGCGGGAACGCTCGCCGTGCTCGCCGCGCCCGTTCCCGCGCGTCAGCACCAGCACAGGGATGATCATGAGGCTCACCAGGGGCGCCGCCGCGACTCCCAGCGCGACCGGCGTCTGTCCCTCGGCGATGCCCAGTGCGAGGGCCAGCGCGAACAGCGCCCTTGCGCCCGATTCTGCGACCAGGAGCCCGGCGAGGAGAGTGAATCGCCTGGTACCCCCGAGGAAGCCCCGCGCGAAAAAGGAAGCGCCGAAGGTCACGACGGCGGCGAAGAGGACCCAATAAAGCGTTTCCGAGCCGGATAGAAGGCTGTTCTCGAGCGGCTTGCGAAGGAGGAGGACGGCGATCGCCAAGCCGAGCGCAACCGTCGACTGGATCCGGGCGGCGGTGCGGATCGCGGGGCCGGTGTCCTCGCCGCGCGCTATCCGATCCGCGAGCGTCCGCGACAAAAGCTGTTCGACGGGGCGGTAGGCGACCGAGATGGTCACAAAAACGGCCGACCACAAGACGACGATCTCGCCGTAGTCGGTCGCGCTGAGGTTGTGCGAGGCCAGCGAGAAGAAGAGGTATGTGAGTAGCCCCGCCGCGCCGACGCCCGCGGAAAGGAGGCTTGCAGTGCGCCCGAAGCGCCTCGTCTCCGCCCCGGGGCGCATTTCGGTCATCGCCTCACGGTATCCACGCACGGGGTCAGACCTCAAGCGGGAAGTCAGACCCCACGCCTGGTGCCTGGCACCTTCCGCGCGCACTTCGCAGCGGGTGTAACGGAAGTCGTCCGCTTGATTGACTAGTCAGTCAACCGGCCTGTACCATTCTTTTCACATGGCAACTGCGGTCACTCGAGACGACCGTACGCACCTCGCAAGGGCGCTTGAGGTGGCAGAGCGCGGGCGCGGATCGGTCTCGCCCAACCCCATGGTCGGCTGCGTGATTGCGCGCGACGGTGGGCCCCTCGGCGAGGGCTGGCATGCCGAGCTCGGAGGCCTTCATGCCGAGCGCGCCGCGCTAGCCGACTGTGCCGAGCGCGGCAACGATCCGAAGGGAGCGACCGCCTACGTCACGCTCGAGCCGTGTGCACACGAGGGCCGCCAGCCGCCGTGCGCCGAAGCGCTCGTCGCGGCCGGCGTGGCAAGGGTCGTCTACCTCTCCGATGACCCGTCCGAGAAGGCCGGCGGGCGCGGGCCGGGGATCCTGCGCGACGCCGGGATCGAGGTCGAGCTGGCTCAAGGCCCCCAAGCCGCGGCAGCCCGCCTCCTGATTCAGCCCTTCCGAAAGCACGCCCGCACCGGCCGTCCGCTCGTCACTCTCAAGTCGGCGCTGACGCTCGACGGCCGGACCGCAACCGAGAGTGGCGATTCGAAGTGGATCTCGGGACCTGAGAGCCGCGGGCTCGTCCACCGCTGGCGCGCCGAGTCAGACGCCGTAGCGATCGGCATCGGCACAGCGATCGCCGACGACGCCCTCCTGACCGCCCGCGACCTCGACCCTCCGGCCCCTCGCCAGCCCCTTCGAGTCGTATTCGACTCGGCGGCCCGGCTGCCCGCCGATTCGGCGATGGTGGCAAGCGCAGCGGAAGCACCCGTCCTTCTTGTCGCATCCCCGGACGCCCCCGCCGAGCGCAGTGAGCCCCTCCTCGCCGCAGGCGTGGACATCCTTGTGGTGGACGGCGACCCCGTCGCCCGCGTGGTCGCGACCCTGGTCGAGCTCGGGCGGCGGGAGATCACCTCCCTGCTGGTCGAGGGCGGCGCCGGGCTCGCCGGTTCCTTCGTCGATGCCGGCGAGGTGGACGAGCTCCGGCTGTTCGTCGCACCGGTCCTCCTGGGCGGCGCCGGCGCCAGGCCGCTCGCCGGCGGCCAAGGCAAACCGACGATCGCCGACGCCGAGCGCGCGCTGAACGTCAGCCACCAGACCGTCGGCGAGGACCTTTTGATAACCGCCCGCATGAAGGAGTGGTGAGGAGATGTTCACCGGCATCGTGAAGGAGCTCGGAACGATCGGCACCGTGGAGCGCTCAGAGGAGGGGGCGCGGTTCGAGATCGGTGCCGGCTTTGCAAGAGATCTCAAGCAAGGCGATTCGGTTGCCGTCAACGGCGTCTGCCTGACGGTGACCTCGCTCTCGTCAGAAGGCTTCAGCGCTGACGTAATGAACCAGTCGCTCGGCCTGACAAGTCTCGGCGGGCTCGAACGGGGCGACCAGGTGAACCTGGAACCCGCCCTCCGGGCGGGCGACGCCTTGGGCGGGCACATTGTGCAGGGCCATGTGGATTGCACGGGAGACGTCGTGGCCGTCACCCCCGATGGCATCGCGACCCGGATCGCGGTCGACGTCCCCGAGCGTTACCGCCGCTATTTCGTCGAGCACGGCTCCGTGACGGTGGACGGGGTGAGCCTCACGGTGGCGCTTCTCACCGAAGCCGGCTTCGAGGTCTCGCTGGTTCCCGAGACCCTTGAGCGCACCACGCTTGGCGCCACGCAGAAGGGGGACAAGGTCAACCTGGAGTTCGACGTGATCGCGCGATATGTCGAGAGGCTCCTACGCTTCGACGAGAAAGGCAACAAGCCATGAGTGAAGCCCAAACAGAAACCAGCGTCTTTTCCACGGTCGAGGAAGCCCTCGAGGAGATTCGCCGTGGCCGGATGGTCGTGGTGTGCGACGACGAGGATCGTGAGAACGAAGGCGATCTGACAATGGCCGCCCAGTTCGTGACTCCCGAGGCCGTCAACTTCATGGCCACGCACGGACGAGGCCTTATCTGCCTCTCGCTTACGCCTGAGCGCTGCGACGAGCTGGGGCTCGACCTCATGGCGGCAAAGAACGAGTCGCCCTTCGAGACCCCGTTCACCGTCTCGGTCGAGGCAGCCGAAGGCGTCACAACAGGGATTTCGGCCGCTGACCGGGCCCGGACGATCCAGGTCGCGATCGATCCCGACTCGACGCCGCGAGATCTCGTCCAGCCCGGACATGTGTTCCCGCTCAAGTCAAAGCCTGGGGGAGTCCTGGAGCGGACGGGCCAGACCGAGGCCGCAGTCGACCTCTCGCGCCTGGCCGGCCTCAATCCCTCCGGCGTGATCTGCGAGATCATGAATGAAGACGGGACGATGGCGCGGGTCGACGACCTCGTCCCGTACTGCGAGCAGCACGGCCTCAAGATGATCACGGTCGCCGACCTGATCGCCTACCGCCGCAAGCACGACCGCCTCGTCGAACGGGTCGTCTCGACGAGCCTCCCGACGGCGTTCGGAGAGTTCGCCGCCGTGGGATATCGCTCGCTGGTGGACGACAAGCACCATGTCGCGATGGTCAAGGGCGATGTCGCGGGCACCGACGACGTGCTCGTCAGAGTCCACTCCGAGTGCCTGACCGGTGACGTCTTTCACTCTCTTCGCTGTGACTGCGGAGACCAGCTCGCATCCGCCCTCGCGATGATCGAGCAGGAGGGGAGGGGAGTCCTCCTATACCTCTCCCAGGAAGGGCGCGGCATCGGCCTCCTCAACAAGCTCCGCGCCTACAAGCTCCAGGAGGAGGGCCTTGACACGGTTGACGCGAACCTGAAGCTTGGGTTGCCGGCAGACCTTCGCGACTACGGAATCGGCGCTCAGATCCTGGGCGACCTCGGACTCACCTCGATCCGGATTCTGACGAACAACCCGAAGAAGATCATCGGCCTTGAGGGCTATGGCCTCTCGGTGAGCGAGCAGGTGCCGATCCAGGCCACGCCGAACCCCCACAACCAGGCCTATCTGGACGCGAAACGCGACAAGATGGGCCACGTACTTCACCACCAGGGACTCCCGTTCGACGACGAGATGATCGACGAGGAGCACCGCCGCGACAAGGAGGATTCGAGTTGAGCTCAGACGACATGACGGACGAGGCGTTCGCCTTCGACGTATCCGACGAGGAGAAGGAGTTCCTCAGCCGCAACGAGTGGGCGATCTGCGTAGCGACCTTCTACGACGACTTGGCCGAACGACTCGTGGGTGGCGCCGCCGAGGGCTTTGCCGAGGGTGGCGTCACGCTCGCGTCGATCCAGACCTATGAGGTGCCGGGAGCCTTCGAGCTGCCCTACGCGGCAAAGGTCTGTGCGGGCGCCGGAGTCTTTTCAGGGATCGCCTGCCTGGGGGCAGTGATTCGCGGCGAGACCGACCACTACGACTACGTCTGTGGCGAGGCCGCGCGCGGCATCATGGACGTGCAGCTCACTTCCGGGGTTCCTTGTGCGTTCGGGGTCATCACCTGTGACACACGCGAGCAGGCCGAGGCGCGCGCGGGCGGCGGCAAACGTGATCAGGGCCGCCAGGCCGCTTACGCGGTCATGCGTTCGGCTCTCAATCGCCGCAAGGTCCTGGGCTAGCGGCAAGCGGCCCGGATCTCGCTCGCTACCCTTCCGCGCTCATGGCCAAGGTCTGTCATACCTGCGGAAAGGGCCCCTCGTTCGGGAATAACCGAAGCCACTCGATGGTCGCGACCCGGCGTCGCTTCAACCCGAACCTCCAGAAGGTCCGCATCTCGGACGACGGACGCCCCAAGCGCGTCTACGTCTGCACCCGCTGCCTCAAGGCCGGCCAGGTCACCAAGCACGCCTGACCTCGGACGCGGGCCGTGCGCATCGCGATCGTCTCCGATACCCACATGCCACGGGGGAGTCGCCGGATCCCTCCAGAGTGCGCGGAAACGCTGCGCTCCGCTGACCTCATCGTCCATGCCGGCGACCTGAGCTCAGCCGAATTGCTCGACTGGCTGGAGTCGCTGGGGCCGCCATTCCACGGTGTTCACGGAAACGTCGATTCGGTTGAAGTCCGCGAGCGGTTGCCGGAATCGATCGAGTTCACGGCCAATGGCTGGCGGATCGCCGTCGTCCACGATGCGGGTGCGGCGAAAGGCAGGCTCGCCAGGATGCGCCGCCTCTTCCCCGGCGCAGACGCCGTGATCTTCGGCCATTCCCATCTGCCGGTCCACGAGGAAGAGGCCGGGTTCCAGATCTTCAACCCCGGCAGCCCGACCGAGCGAAGGCGCGCGCCTCACCACTCGTTCGGGACCGCCGAAGCATCCAAGAGCTCCCTCGTCTTTCAGCACATCTGGCTCGACTGACCCCGAGGGGTCAGACCCCTCACGGTTCGCTCACACTCGCCCGCAACTCGCCCAAGTCCCCGAGAGGGCAGCCCTCTTGCGGTTCTCCCGCATTCGTCGGGAATATGCTCATGGCCCGCAATGGTTGATCCCTCAATCGAGCGCTTTCGCGCGGTCATCTCCGTCGCCTATTCGCACCTCGAGGAGAGGCGCCAGGAGATCAACGACCTGAACGTGTTTCCCGTCGCCGACGGGGACACCGGCGACAACATGGCGTTGACCCTTCGCCACGTGATCGACGAGCTCGACCGGCTCGAGCAAGCCTCTGACGACGGCGACCCGAAGAGGCCCGAGATCGTCCGCGCGGTCGCGCGAGCTGCGCTGATGGGCGCACGCGGAAACTCCGGCGTGATCCTCAGCCAGATCGTTCGCGGTGCCGCGGAGAAGCTCGCGACGCCTCCCGGCCGCCTGATCGACCCCGAGATGATCGAGGCCGCGCTCATGAACGCATCGGACGCCGCCTGGGCATCTGTGCGCGAGCCGGCCGAGGGAACGATGCTCACGGTCGCGCGCGCGATGGCCGAGGCCGTTCGCGATCGCCGCGCGAGCTGGAACACGCACCACCTGGACACCGACGCGACAGCGGACGAGCAGAACGCTCTTTTGGGCGAGATGCTTGCCACCGCGCTGTTCGCCGGGGAGGAGGCGCTCCGCCACACGCCTGAGCAGCTCAAGGTCCTCGCGGATGCCGGTGTAGTCGATGCCGGCGCGCTCGGCTTGGTGGTGATCGTTCGCGGCGCTCTTGCCGCGCTGGCCGGAGAGTCTGTGACGTTGCCCGAGATCGAGCACTTCGCTCCGGCCCGCCTCTCGGACGTCCATCACGCCGAGTCCGAGTACCGCTTCTGCATCAACTTCATCGTCCTGGGCGAAGGCCTCTCGACCACGGCGCAGCTACA
This sequence comes from uncultured bacterium, assembly GCA_963721645.1. Lineage (GTDB taxonomy): Bacteria > Actinomycetota > Thermoleophilia > Solirubrobacterales > 70-9 > JALZKA01. Next base: position 756,716 of record CAVRJK010000002.1, read on the forward strand.
GGACCTGGAGGAGATCGGGGATTCCGTGTTGGTCGTAGGCGACGAGGCGACGCTCAAGGTCCACGTTCACGCGGACGACCCGGCAGCGGCACGTGCGGTCTTCGAAGGCATCGGCTCGATCGAGCGGGAAGACGTCGCCGACATGCGCGAGCAGATCGCCGAGCGTGAGGCCCGCCTCCGTGAGACCACCGGTGTCCTGGCGGTCGTCTCGGGCGTCGGAATGCTGCGCCTGTTCTCCGAGCTGGGAGCGCAGGTGATCGACGGTGGGCCGACCATGAACCCGTCGACCAACGATCTCGTTCGGGGGATCGAGGCGGTCGGCACCGACGAAGTCGTCGTCCTGCCGAACTCAAAGAACGTGATCATGGCCGCCGAGGAGGCGGCCCGCCTGTCCGAGCGCGAGGCAAGGGTCGTTCACTCAACGTCGCAGCAGGGCGCGCTCGCCGCGCTGGTCGAGCACGACCCCTCGGCCTCGGCGGAGGACAACGCAGCGCGCCTCGCCGAAGCCCTCGGTTACGTCAGGGTGGGCGGGGTCGCGCCGGCCGCCAAGGACGATCCAGACGGTCGCTTTGTTCGCGGCGACACGGTCGGCTTCGAAGGCGATGAGGTGATCGCGTTCGGTGGCACCGGCTCGACCCTTGCGGCAACGGTCGCCAAGCTCGCGGAGGGCGCCGAGATCGTGACCGTGGTGGAGGGCGAGATGCCGCCGATCGCGCTCGGCGATCTGAACCTCGACCTGCCCGACGACGTAGAGCTCGAGCTCCACAGAGGCGGCCAGCCGAACTGGTATTGGCTGATCGCAGCGCAGTAGGTTCGCGACATGAGCGGATCAAGGAAGCCTGTCCTCTGGCACATCGGCGTCTCGCACTACTCCGAGAAGGTGCGATGGGCACTCGACTGGAAGAACGTCGAGCACGACAGGCGCGAGCCGCCACCGCCCGTCCACATGGGGCTTGCGCTCTGGTGGAGCCGGGGGGAGACCAAGACGTTTCCCGTTCTGGAACTTGACGGCGAGCGGATTCTCGACTCGACGGCGATTATCGGGGCGCTCGAGGCACGCTGGCCCGATCCGCCGCTATACCCCGAGGATCCGGTCGAGCGCCGCCATGCCCTCGACCTGGAGAGCTATTTCGATGAGAACCTCGGACCCGCCGTCCGGCTCTTCGGCTGGCACCACTTGCGCCGGGACTCCGAGCTTCTCGGCAAGGTGACGGAGAAGAACCTGCCCGGCCCGGTTCGCAACTTCGGTCCGGCGCGCGCCGGAATCAACGCGTTCGCATCGACCTTCGCAAACCTTCGTTTCAAGGTCTCAGAGCCTGCCGCCGAGGAGGAGGCCCGGCGTGTGATCGGCGAGTGTCTCGATCGGCTGGAAGCGGAGCTCGACGGCGGTGAGCACCTGGTAGGCGACTCCTTTTCGGTCGCGGACCTGACCGCGGCGGCGTTGCTCTACCCGATGGTCCTCCCGCCCGAGGGGCCGCGCGCGATCACGGGAGTACCGGCGACGGCGAAGACATTCGAAGCGGAACTGCGCACTCGCCCGTCCTTTGGCTGGGTCGAGCGCACCTTTGCCGCATATCGCAAGCCCGTACGCGAGCCCGCGACGGCCTGACGTCCTACCAGCCCTGAGTGCCGGGCTCGCCCTTGAACGGGCCCTGGATGTCGTCGGTGACCCACCCCGCGTAGAACCGCCCGGGCTGCGGGCGAACCCGCTCGGCGCCGAGGTAGGCGGCATCGACGCGGGCCACATAGAACGAGACATGGTCCAGGAGCTGGGCGTACGACTGGTTGGGATGGGCGTAAAAGAACGCGGCCGACTCGGAGATCGCGCCGTCGACCGCAAGGTCGAGGTAGCTCGCCTGACCCTTCCACTCGCAGTGGGTATGCCCGCCGGCCGGCCGTGTGAGCTCCATACGCACATCCCTGCTGGGCACATAGATCGTCGGCGGGCTCGCGGTTTCCAGGACCCGCAGGGCTTTCGAGGACTCGGCGATCACCTCACCCGCGAACTCGACCTTGACGGGGCGTGCGCTCGGCTCGATTCGCGGCGGTCTCGGGTAGTCCCAGACTGACTCCATCTTGTCTTGAGCGTAGCCTCAGCCTCGTGCCCGTCAAGACCACCGAGCCGCCGTCGCGAACCCTCGATCCGCCGCGTGCGATCGGCTCGGGAGAAGCGCAGGATCGCGAGACTCTGCGCGAGGCTCCGCTTCGCTTCAGGCCGAGACCATCGCAACTCGAAGCCCCCGTCAAGAGCCTCAAGGGCGCGGGGCCCAAGCTGTCGGCTCGGGCGGCGGGCATCGGTTTGGAGACCGTCGGCGACCTTCTTTGGCACCTGCCTCACGGCTATCGCGACCGCTCGAATGTGCTTACGATCGGCGAACTTCGCATCGGCGAGGAGGCGACGGTCCTGGTCGAGGTCCGGAAGGCAAGGGTGCGGCCCACGCGTAACCGGCGACTTCGGATCGTCGAGGCGGACGTCGCGGACGCGTCGGGGGGAACGAAGGCGATCTGGTTCAACCAGGCCTGGCTTCTCGAGCGCCTCAGGCCGGGTACGCGGTTGCTCCTCTCCGGCAAGCTCGACCGCTCGGCCTTCAAGGTCTCGGCTCACGAGATCATCGGTGCGGACGGCGTGCGCGAGCGCGGGATTCACACGGTGGGCCTCGTCCCCGTCCATTCGGTCACCGACGGGCTCAGCGCGGACCGGGTGCGCGAGTGGGTCTGGACTTGCGCCGCCGCGGGGCGGGACTCGATCGAGCCGCTTCCGGCCGAGCTGCGTGCCCACCATGGTCTGGCTGGCGTTGCCGATGCGCTAATTGCCGCCCACTTCCCCTGGAGCGCCAAGGATGCCGAGGGGGCGAGGCGCCGGCTGGCTTTCGAGGAGCTCTTCCTCCATCAGGTGGCGCTCGCTGCCCGGCGCAAGGGCCGCGAGGACAAGCGGCCGGGGATCCCGCTTGAACCGCCGGGCCGGCTCACCCGTGACTGGATCGCCTCCCTGCCGTTCGAGCCCACGGACGGTCAGCGCCAGGCGTTCGCCGAGATCGACGGGGACCTCTCATCAGGCCGTCCGATGCAGCGACTCCTGATGGGCGAGGTCGGTTCCGGCAAGACCGTGGTCGCCGTGTTCGCGATGCTCCGGGCCGTCGAGTCCGGTCATCAGGCCGTGCTGATGGCACCGACGGAGACGCTCGCCGAGCAGCACGCCCACACCCTGAACGGCCTCTTGGCCCCGACGCACCTCCCGTTCACCCTCCTCACGGGCGCCACCAAGGCGGCCGCGCGGCGCGACGCCCTGGGACGCCTCGCGTCGGGCGAGCTCAGCCTGATCGTCGGCACGCATGCCTTGATCGAGCCGGACGTGCGTTTCGCGCGGCTGGCCGTATGCGTCGTCGACGAGCAGCACCGCTTCGGCGTGAAGCAGCGCGCTGCGCTTGACGCCAAGGGGCCTGAGCTCGGCGACGGCACGCGCGCGGCGCCTCACGTCCTCCACATGACCGCGACCCCGATCCCGCGAACGCTCTCGCTGACGGCGTACGGTGACCTCGATGCCACAACGCTTCGCGAACTTCCGGCCGGTCGACGTCCAGTGAAGACGTGGGCCGTGGGGGAGGAGAAGCGAGCGGGCGCCTACGAGTTCGTGCGGGAGCGCCTGCGCGAGGGGCGCCAGGCTTTCTTCGTCTGTCCGCTGGTCGAGGGTTCGGAGAAGCTCGAGGCCAAGGCAGCCTCGGAGGAGGCCGAGCGACTGGCGAACGGGGAGATGCGCGACTTTCGCGTCGCCCTTCTCCACGGTCAGATGCACTCGCGCGATAAAGCGTCGGCCATGGAGGCGTTTGCCGCGGGCGAGGCAGACGTCCTCGTCGCCACCAGCGTGATCGAAGTTGGCATCGACGTCCCGAACGCGACGGTGATGGTCGTCGAAGGGGCCGAGCGCTACGGCCTCTCCCAGCTCCATCAGCTACGTGGCCGGGTGGGGCGCGGCGAGCACGAGTCGTATTGCATCCTGTTCGGCGATCCGGCCTCGGACACCGCGCGACGAAGGCTCGAGGCGATCGCGAGCGAGCGCGACGGGTTCAAGCTCGCCGAGGTCGATCTGTCCCTTCGGGGAGAAGGCGAGATCCTGGGCACCCTCCAGAGCGGGCTGCCGCGTTTTCGCGCCGCCCGGCTTCCCGAGGACGCGCCGCTCCTGGTGGATGCACGCCGAGCCGCAATCGCGCTCCAGGGACTCCACGGCTCGCTCGAGAGCCCTGAGCTCGGCCCCCTGCTCGACGCAGCCCGCTTGCGCTTCGGCGACGAGCGGGTCGAGGGCATCTCCGCATGAGGGTCGTGGCGGGCGAGTTCGGAGGGCGGCGCCTGAAAGCGCCGAGAGGCACTGCTGTCAGGCCTACTTCGGATCGTGCGCGCGAGGCGCTCTTCTCCATTCTGGGCGATGTCTCAGGCGCCGATGTCTGCGACCTCTTCTGTGGGACCGGGGCTCTGGGCATCGAGGCTTTGTCCAGGGGCGCGCGCCACGCGGTGCTGGTCGACGACGACACGTCCCCGGCCCAGGCCAACGTGGACTCGCTCGATATCGCGGAGCGGGTGGACCTCGTGCGTCGCGACGCGTTCGAGTACCTGGGATCGGCTACAGCCACGTTTGACCTGATCCTCTGCGATCCGCCATATACACTCGCCGCCCGCGTGGCCCGAGACCTCGAAATGCTGGTGCCGGCCCGCCTCCGCGAAGGAGGACGCCTGGTCACCGAAAGCCCGTCTCACACACCTATGGAGCTCGACCTCAAACTTGATGACGACCGCGCCTACGGTGAGGCTTCGATCCGGATCTGGTCGGCGTCGTGAACTCGGAGGGCATCGAGAGGGTCGCCGTCTGCCCTGGCAGCTACGACCCCGTGACGAACGGGCACCTCGACATCATCGGCCGCGCCTCGAGGGTCTTCGACCGCGTTGTGGTCGGCGTCGTCGGGCAGTCCATCCGTAAATCGGAGAGCCTGTTCACGCCAGAGGAGCGCCAGGGGTTTCTCGAGCGCGCGATCGCCGAAGCCGGACTCGAGAATGTGGAGGTCAGGATCTTCACCAACCTTCTCGTCGAGTTCGTCCGCGAATGCGGCGGGACGGCGATCGTGAAGGGCCTGCGGGCGATCTCGGACTTCGAGTACGAGTTCGAGATGAATCAGCTGAACCGGAAGGCGGCTCCCGACATCGAGTCGGTGTACATCTTCGCCTCAGCTGAGTACAGCTTCATCCGTTCGACCGGGGTCAGGGAACTGGCGACGTTCGGCGGAGACATCACCGGCCTTGTCCCCGATGAGGTCGCTGGCGCCCTCTCTGAGCGCGTCCAGCGTTCGTAGATCGTGGGCAGGAGCTTGCAACAAGTTGGCGAAAAAGCCCCCGGCACTCCTGCAACCAGCGTTCTCACCTAAGCTTCCCCCTGCAAATGGACGTCCTTGTTCTCATAGACAAACTCGATGACCTGATCCACAACGCGCGGCCGGTGCCGCTCACGGATCAGGTTCGCGTCGATCGCGAGGAGATCTACGACCTCCTCGACCAGATGCGTGCCACGATCCCTGAGGAGATCAAGCAGGCGCGCTGGATCGTCAAGGAGCGCCAGGAGATGCTTGCCGAGGCCAAGCGCGAGGCAGAGCGCGTCGTCAAGGAGGCCCGTGACCAGCAGTCACGCCTGATCTCCGACGAAGAGGTCTACAAGCAGGCGGAGCGTGCCGCGGAAGAGATCATCGAGGACGCTCGCGAGACCGAGCGCCAGATCCGTCTCGGTGCCGAGGACTATGCCGACGAGATTCTCTCGACGCTCGAAGTCAATCTTCAGAAGTTCCTCGCCGCAGTCCAGCGCGGCCGCGACCGTCTAGCCGGTCGCGACGACGAACCCCTCGACTAGCGATCAGGCGGCGCAGAGATGCGCGTCTCGTCGCCCTCGGCCGATCGCCTCGTTCACGTGCGAGCATGAACGCTCACTTCGCCGATCGGCCTGCGTCCTCCGAGCGGCTTGCTTTTCGCTCGCTCCAGTCGGTCAGTAGACGGCGCGGACGACTGCCAGGCCGTCCTCAGCCCATGTGACTTCGCCGCTGGCCCATTCGGCCCACTCGGCTGCCTGTTCCGGTGTCAGGACGTCGCCGATAACGACTGCTTGCGAATGGTCCCGAACACGGCGGAAGAGCTGATGCACGCCGTCGGGGTCCAACTCCGAAGCGGTGAGGACGGCGATCACGAGGTCCCACGGGCCGTCGGGTAGCGGGTCCTCGATCCGCCCGAGCCTGAGGTCCTCCCAACCAAGCTCCCTTGCCTTGAAGACCATCTCCGAGCTCGAGTCGTATCCAGTGATGCGAGCGTCCGGAAAGCGGTCGAGCAGGCGCTGCGTCGTCTCGGCGGTGCCGAACCCGAGCTCCAGGACGCGTGCGGGCTCGAAGGGGATGGCGTCCAGCGCGGCAACCTGCAGGTCCTCGTAACGCGGGACCTCTTCGAGGATCCGCTCGAGGTAGCTGTCCGGGTCTCGATTGGGTAAGGGGTTCATTCAGAAGGCCATCTCTACATTCTCAACTCGTGCCCGCGCCATTCAACACCATCGATCTTGCGACCCTGGCGCTCAAGTCGGGCGAGGGCCGACGCCTGGACTTCGAGCTCATCCCCGAGGACCTCGAGATGGGCGGTCAGACCTACGGCTTCGGCGGCGAGTCTGTACCGGGGCAGCTGGATGTCTCGCGCACCTCGTCGGGGCACGCGATGCGTCTTCGTCTCACCGCGACCCTTCACGGACTGTGCATGCGCTGTCTCACGCCCTCCGAGTTCGACGTTGAGGTCGAGTCGCGCGAGATCGATCAGCCGGGCACCGGCGACGAGGAGCTCGCGAGTCCGTACGTGAACCTCGACGAGCTCGACATCGCAGCGTGGGCACACGATGCGATCGCGTTGACGCTTCCCGTAGCGATGCTGTGTCGTCCGGACTGCAAGGGTCTGTGTCCGGAGTGCGGCATCCCGCTCAACGGCATCCCGGAGGACGAGCACACCCACGAGCGCGAGCCCGACCCCAGGTGGGCGAAGCTCCGCGACCTGACCGACTGACCCGAGGGGTCAGACCCCTCACAAAACGCTCACACTCCGCCGCCCAGCGCTCAAAAGCTCAGCCGACACCGGGCCCGCGCGATGACGACGTCGGTCCAACCCCAACCGTCGGGCGCGTCGCAGAGCCCAGCCTCGACCGGGTTTTGCGCCACGTACTCGGTGGCCGCAACCAACTGAGCGTCGGAGGCTATGACCGTTGCATGGAAGCGCCCTTGGAAAACGTGCCCGCTCTTGTCGTGGCGGAGATTGAAGCGCTGCGCATAACTGCTCTGAAGCCTCTGCATGCCGCGGCTCAGATTTGCGTCTGACGTCTCGAGGAGAAGATGGACGTGGTTGTCCATCAGGCAGTAGCCGAGCCGCTTCCAGCGAAGCTCGGCGCAGACGTCGCCGAGGATTCCCAGGTAGCGACGACGGTCCTGGTCATCGACGAACAGGCGTCGACGGTCGATTCCTCGCGCGGTCACGTGGTAGATCCCGCCGGGCAGGTTGGGGCGTGGTTTTCGGGGCATGTGAGTGACAACCCCGGGCGGGCTTGTGGCGCCCCCTGCGTGCCGGGGGTGATTGTTAGGGAACTGTGAGGGGTCTGACCCCTAGGGGTTGGCGGGGATCTCTTGCCGGCCCGGCTACCATCCTCGGCTCATATGGCAGTCCCCAAGAAGAGAACTTCCCGCACCCGGCGCGACAAGCGTCGCGCGACGCATACCGCCGCCAAGCCGCGCACGAACAGCTGCGTGCGCTGCCACAGCCCGCGCCTGCCGCACCGCGTGTGTCCGACATGCGGGACCTACGCGGGCCGCGAGGTCATCCGCCCGGACATCGGCGAGGAACTCGGCGGCCCTGATCAGGCCTAGTCCGTGGTCACCGTCGCGCTAGACGGTCGCGGGGTCGAGCAGGGAACTGACGTACTTGTCGCCGGCGCGAAGCTTGCGCTGAGCGACGGCATCGCCATTCGAGTCTTCGGCGATCCAGCGGAACTTGCTCCTCTGGGCGAGATCGGCGCCGAGATCGTTGACGCGCCCGGCGCGATCTCAAACGATGACGACCCGGTCTCGAGCGTGCGCTCGCGCGAGGACGCGTCGATCGTGATGGCGGCTGCAGACGTTGCCGCCGGGCGCTCGGATGCGCTCGTGAGCGCCGGTCCGACCGGCGCCACCATGGCCGCCGCGCTCTTTGCCCTGCGTCGCCTCAGCGGCGTCAGGCGGCCGTCGCTGGCGGTGCAGTTGCCGACGGTCGGCCATGACGGCGACCCCACGCTTCTTCTGGACGCTGGGGCGAACTCCGAGTCGCGCCCCCAGGATCTGGTCCAGTCGGCGGTCATGGGCGCTGCGTTTTCGCGCGCCGTCCTTGGTGTCGCAGATCCTCGCGTTGCCCTGCTCTCGGTCGGCGAGGAGTCAAAGAAGGGGACCACCGATGTGGTCGAAGCCCACGCCGAGCTCTCCGCGCTCGAGGGCATCCGCTTCATCGGCAACATCGAAGGGCGCGACCTCCTGTCCGGCAAGGCCGAGGTGATCGCGACCGACGGGTTCACGGGCAACGTCGCCCTGAAGACACTCGAGGGAACTGCGAAAACCGTGGGCGCGGCGGTTGGGGCGGCCGCGCGCTCGAATCCGCTCTCCGCGATCGGCGGGCTGATGCTTCGCCCCGCCCTCGGCGAGTTGCGTCGCAAGATGGATCCCGACATGACCGGAGGGGCGATCCTTCTCGGTGTGCGGGGCGTCGCGGTCGTCGGACACGGGAGCTCCGGTCCCGACGGTGTCGCGAACGCGATCCGGCTCGCCGCACGAGCGGTTTCAGAGCGTGCCACCGAGCGGACCGGCGAGCTACTCGCCTCGGCCGGCGCAACCAGGGCAGACCTCAACGCCTGATGGACGCTTCCCGCGAAAGCTGGATCTGCTTTCGCTGAGGCTGATTCTGATAGGAACTCCCCCATGAGCATGGATCGCGGCATCGTCTTGGAGAAGGTCCGATCCCATCTCGCGTCCGAGCTCGGCATCGACGGCGGGGCAATCACTGACGAGACCCACTTCCGAGACGACCTCGAGGCCGACTCGCTCGACCTCTACGAGCTCGTCATGGAACTGGAGGACACCTACGGCGTGAAGATGTCCGAGCAGGAGGCCGAGCAGATCGAAACGGTTGGACAGGCAGTCGACTTCGTGGCGGCGAGGGCCGAAGACCCCAGCTGATGGCAGACGGCATCCGCGCGGTTGGACGCGGGGGGATTGCGGGGCGCGCCAAGCGACCCCCGGGCCCGGCTGCCCTGAGGTCACTTCTCGACGAGCTACCGCCCGAGGCGCGCGAGCCGGCCCTGACGCATTCGTCGTGGGTAGACCACCGTGCCGACTCGTACGGTCGCCTCGCCTTTCTTGGAGACGGCATCTTGGGGCTGGCTATCGCCGAGCACCTGTTTGTGCGCCACCCACGCTCGGACATCGGTCACCTGACCAAGGTCCACGGCCAGGCCGTTTCGGGCCGTGCGTGCGCGGAGGTCGCCCTGGAGCTCGGGCTCCCGGAGATGATGGCCGAGCTCCAGCCACAGGTGCTCGACGGTGGAATCGACATTCCGGCTCTTTTGGCCTCGGAGCGGGCCATGGCATCCGTTTGCGAGTCGGTGATCGGCGCGTGCTACCTCCACCACGGCTTCGAGGTGACAGCCCCCGCGGTGGTTGCCGCCTTCGCGACCCAGGTCGATCTGGCATCGGAAACGGTCCTCGACTTCAAGTCGGCGCTCCAGGAACGGCTGGCACGCGACGGCGGCCGGGTTCGATACGAGGTCACCGAGGAGGACGGGCCGCCGCACGAGCGCAACTTCGAGGTTGCGGCGAGCGTCGAGGGCAAAGTCATCGGCACCGGATCCGGCCGCTCGAAGAAGGCGGCCGAACAGGCAGCGGCAGCCGAAGCGCTCGAGCGCATGTCGGACTGACGTTTCCGTCCGACTCGCAAGCGACGCTTGTCACTCTCTCAGCCCGCGCTATGCATCTGCAATCGATCTCAATCAAGGGGTTCAAGTCGTTCCCCGATCGCACCAACCTGGAGTTTGCTCCGGGCGTGAGCGTGATCGTCGGCCCGAACGGTTGCGGAAAGTCCAACGTGACGGACGCGGTGTTGTGGGCGCTCGGCGAGCAGAGCCCACTGTCGGTTCGCGGCCAGTCGATGCAGGACATGGTCTACACGGGAGGCGAGGGCGTTGGACCCAGCCGCTACGCGGAGGTCGAGGTCGTCCTTGCGACCGACGAGGGCGACGCGGAGCCGCTCGGCTTCTCGGAGATCGCGGTACGGCGGCGCCTGGATCGCTCGGGCGACGGCGAGTACCGACTGAACGGCGCGAGGTGTCGCCTCGCCGATGTCGTGGACGTTCTCTCCGACATGAACCTCGGCGGCGAGATGCACTCAGTCATCAGCCAGGGCCGTGTCGAGGAGATCGTCAACTCAAAGCCCCGGCACCGCCGCATCCTGGTCGAGGAGGCCGCGGGTCTTTCCAAGCACCGCAAGCGCCGCCGCCGTGCACAGCTTCGCTTGGAGCGCACCCAGGACAACCTTGATCGAGCGCTCGACGTCGAGCGCGAAGCGCGTCGTCGCCTCCGGCCCCTCAAGCAGCAGGCCCAGGCCGCCGACATCCACTCCCGGCTCGAACGCGAGTCGAATGAGCTTCGCGCCAAGCTCCTCGCTGCGGAGGCCGGGGCGGGCGCGGGAGAGCTGCGCGCCGCCGAAAAGCGTGCCGCGACTGCCCGCAAGCAGCGCGAAGCGGTCGAAGCCGATCTCGCTGTGGTCACCAAGAAGCGCTCGGAGATCGAGGCGCGCCTTCAGGATCGCGACCGTGAACGCACCGAGGCCTGGGGCCGTCTGACCAGCCTGCGCGCGGCAGGCGAGAGGCTCGCGGCTCGCGCCGACGCTCTCGCCGCCCGCCGCGACCACCTTCGCCATGAGCTCGAGCGCCGACGCAACGCACTCGGCGCCTTGGCGGCAGAGATCGCAGCCGAAGCTGAAAAGGCTGGGGGAGACCCGATCGACGTGGGCCTCGAGCGCGCCGTGACGGCTACGCGCGAGGCGTTTGAAGCGCTCGGACGCGCTCAGGAAGCCAAGGCCGAGGGCGAGCGGGCGACTGAGGTGAGTCGCGCCCGTGACTCCCTGGAGCTCGCGGCTCGGACCGCGCGGCGCGTCGAGGATCTGCTCGGCCGCCGTCGCCAGGACTCGATCGAGCGGCGGATAACCGTCGAGGGCGACCTCTTGAAAGACGTCGAGGCACTCTGCGAAGCCGCCGCGTCGGCTCGCGATGCAACCGGACAACGTGCGACGGCGCTCGAAGCGCGCACGCTCAGCCAGTCCGAGGCTGACGAGACAACGACGGCGCTCCGCGAATGTTCGCGCCAGGACGCCGAGATTCAGGCGCGCCTCAGGGCGGCAGCAGAAGAGGTGACGCAGGCCGAGGTCCGCGCTGCGCACCTGCGCGACCGCTCGGACGAAGCCGCCGGCGAGCTCAAGCGAATCTCCGAGGCCCTTGGCCGCGACATCGAGCCGGCCTCGAATCCGCTAGCCGATGCAGAGCGGACCGAGGTCGAGGCAAAGCTCGAGCGGCTCGCTCGCCGCCGGGAAGCGCTCGGTCCGGTCAACCCCTTGGCCGAGCGCGAGTACGACGAGGCCATGACCTATGTCTCCGAGCTCGAGGAGCAGCGCACCGACCTCGAGGAGGCGATGAAGGAGCTCCAGGGCCTGATCGCTGAGACCGACCGGAAGATCACCGCTGATTTCGAAGAGACCTTCGAGGCGGCACGTAAAAACTTCGAAGAACTGATCGAGCACCTGTTCCCCGGCGGCCGGGGGCGCCTGCGCCTGGTCACCGAGCGCACACCGCGCCCCGTAATCGGAGGAGCACAGGCCCCTGGCGAGGCTGCCGCCATGGTGAGCGAGGACGCTGCCTCGGATCCCGACGCCGCCGGAGGAGACGTTGAGGAGACCGCGGACGGAAGTTTCGACGGACACGGAGTCGAGATCGAGGTAACGCCTGCGGGTAAGGCGATGCGAAAGCTTCAGCTCCTCTCCGGCGGCGAGAAGTCGCTGGTCGCCCTCGCGTTCGTCTTCTCGGTCTTCATGGCGCGCCCGTCGCCCTTCTACATCCTGGACGAGGTAGAGGCAGCTCTCGATGACGCGAATATCGATCGCTTTCTGCAGCTCGTCAGGCGTTTCTCGGATCGCGCCCAGTTCATCGTCGTGACGCACCAGAAGCGCACCATGGACGCAGCCGACGTCTTGTACGGGGTCTCCATGGCGCGCGGCGGCATCACGAAGGTGGTCTCCCGCCGGATGCCGGCGACCAGCGAGCCGACGCTCGAAGACGCGGCTTAGGACTACGCTGCCAATCGTGGCGACCGGCTGGAGCGACGTGTTCATCCTGCCCGATGCGAGGCAGGCCGCGACGGAGCCCGAGACGGTCGCGGGTGAGCCCGCTCGGGGCAAGTTCTTCTCCCGGCTCCGCGACAACCTCTCGCGCAGCCGCCAGGCGCTCACCGCCGAGGTGTCGGCAAGCTTCTTTGATCGGCTCGATGCGGAGGCCTTCGAGCGCCTGGAGGAGGCCCTGATCCTCGCTGATGTCGGCGCCCAGGTGACGGCGGACGTGGTCGGGCGCCTTGAGGCTGAGGTCAGCTCGGGCGCCGTCGAGCACGGTGAAGCGGCGCGCACCCGTCTGGTCGAGCTCCTCGCCGAGGTCGCGCAACCCGATGGGGCACCCCGTATCGATCTCACGCAGGGCCCGACCGTGATCATGGTGGTCGGCGTCAATGGGACCGGGAAGACGACCACGATCGGCAAGCTCGCAAAGCTGGTTTCGTCCGAGTTCGGCCTGAAGACGATCGTGGGCGCGGCGGATACCTATCGCGCCGCGGCCATCGAGCAGCTGGAGACCTGGGCCGAGCGCTCTGACACGGAGATCGTCAAGGGGCAGCCTGGCGGTGACCCCGGCGCCGTCGTCTTCGACTCGGTCGCGGCCGCCGAGTCGCGCGGAGCCGACGTGTTGATCATCGATACCGCCGGACGGCTCCATACCCACGCAAACCTGATGGAGGAGCTCTCGAAAGTACGGCGCGTGGCGGACAAGCGCCTTCCGGGCGCCCCGCACGAAACGCTCATCGTGATCGACGCGACGACCGGTCAGAACGGCTTGCGGCAGGCGCGTGCGTTTGCCGACGCCGCGGGGGTGACAGGAGTCGTGCTTACGAAGCTCGACGGGACGGCGAAGGGCGGCATTGCCCTGGCTATCGCGTCCGAACTGGGGACGCCGGTCAAGATGATCGGCGTAGGCGAAGGTCTGGAGGACCTGCGTCCATTCGACGCTCGCGAGTTCTGCGAGGCCTTGATCGGGGAGTAGGTAGGGGTGGCCAAAGGAAACCTGCTCGAGCGCGAAGAGGAGCTTGAGCTTCTCGGCGCCGCAGTAGAGCGCCTTGGCGAAGGCGTTGGGGGGGCGGTCGCGATCGAAGGGCCGCCGGGAATTGGCAAGACGGCGCTCCTGGAGAGCGCCAAGGGACGAATCGCGGACGCCGGGATCGGGACGATCCAGGCGCGGTGCGGCGAGTTCGAGTTGGACTTCCCCTTCGGCGTCGCTCGCCAGCTCTTCGAGCGTCGCGTGACCGGTCAGGGCGCAAAGACCCGCGCCCGCCTGCTGGAAGGAGCTGCAGCACACGCCGCTCCGGCGTTGGGACTCGAGACAGGAGAGGGGGAGATGGGAGGGACCGCGGAGCCGAGTGTCGATCTTCCGTTCACTGTCATCCATGGCCTCTATTGGCTCCTCGCGCGTCTGTCCGAGAAGGGGCCTCTGGCGGTGGTGGTCGACGACGCCCACTGGTGCGACGACCCGAGCCTTCGCTTCCTCACGTACCTGGTACCCCGCCTTGGCGATCTGCCCGTGCTTTTACTGGTCGCCTCGAGGCCGGCGGCGCCGGAGCGGGCCGCGGCGATGGGAGCGATCCTTGGCGGGCCGGACGTCAAGCGGGTAGTCCCCGGGCCACTCGGCGACGAGGGCTCCCGCGCGCTCCTCGGGCAGGCCTTCGCAAAGCCGGTGGAGAAAAGCTTCGCAAGCGCCTGCCACGAGGCCAGCGGTGGCAACCCGTTCTTGCTTTCCGAGCTCGCTCAGAGTCTTGTCGCAGACAGCATCGAGCCGGTGGACGCAAACGCTCAGCGGGTCCGAAACCTCGTGCCGGCGGCGGTCGTCAACTCGGTCTTGATGCGCATCGGCCGTATGCCGGCGCCCTGCGGCGACCTTGCCGCGGCGATCGCCGTCCTTGGGTCGGAGGTCGAGCCCCGCCTCGCGGCCGCACTTGCCGGTATCGGGCCGGACGCCATTTTCGAGCCACTCGAAGCGCTCGAGCGCGCGGGCATTCTGGCCGGCGAGCGGCCTCTGCGCTTCGTCCACCCGCTTTTACGCGAGGCAGTGCGTGCCGAACTGCCTCTGGCGCGACGTGAGGCCCTCCATGCCGGGGCCGCCGCGCTCCTTCGCACCGAGGGTGCAAAGCCGGACGAGATCGCTCACCATCTTCTCGACGCGCCACGGCTCGGCGCGCGCGAGACTGTTTCCACTCTTCGCCAGGCTGCGACCAATGCGGTTGGCGGCGGCGCTCCAGAGGCAGCCGTCACCTATCTCCTGCGCGCTCTCGCTGAACCTCCTTCCGCGGACGTCCAGGCGGGCCTGCGCTACGAACTGGGCGTCGCGGGATGGCTTTCGGGACGCGACCCTGCCGTCCTGATCGAAGACCTGCGAGCAGGGTTGAACGGTGCCTGGAGCCCATCCGAGCGAGCAACCCGGGCCATCGCTCTTGCTCGCGCCGTCGCGTCCACCGGAGATGTCCCGTCGGCGTTCGGCGTCCTCGAGGGCCAGATCGAAGCGGCCGGCACCGGCACCGGCGAGGCGGCAGCACGCCTTCGCGCCGAGCATGCGGCGCTGGGCTTGCTTCACCCGGACACGCGGGACCGTGCGATCGAGCTGATCGAGGATCGCGCGGCACATCCGTCAGGAGGAGACATCGGAGCGCTCCTCGAGCTTGGAGTCTTGGCCACCTATCGCTCCCTTGACGGATCTGCAGACGAGTCTGCGGCGATTGCCGAAGCGGCGCTCGACGGCGGGCGGCTGCTCGCTTGCGAAGGGGCCGACTCGGTTGCCTTTCACATAGCGCTGCTTGTGCTCATGGTTGCCGACCGCCACGAGGCTGCCCAGACTCACCTCGACCAAGCCGCGGACCAGGCACGCCGTGGAGGCTCCGCGGTCGCCTTCGGGTCCGTTTGCGCGATGTCATCGGTGCTGGCTTGGCGTCGAGGCGACATGCCCGGCACTGAAGCGCAGGCCCGCAGCGCCCTCGAACCCGGCCTCGCTCCACCCTTCATCCTGCCGCTGATCGTTGCCTGCCTGGCGCTGGCGCTCGTCGACAAGGGGGAGTTGGATGCCGCTGAGGAGGAGCTGGGGCGTTTTGGGAATGCGTATGAGTTGCCTGAGCTCATGCAGGTGAACATGGCCTTCTTCGCGCGCGGAGCCTTGCACGAGGCACAGGGCAGGTGCGACGAGGCTCTCACCGACCTCGCCGAGCTCGACCGCCGGAATCTGCGGCTGGGAATCATGAACTCGGCGGTGCCGTGGCGACCGGTGGCGGTCGGGGCGGCTCTTCGCGAGGGCAATCGCGACCTTGCGAACGAGCTGGCGGCGGACGAGATGGCATTCGCCGAGCGGTGGGGAACGGCGACTGCGATGGGCCAAGCCCTGCGGGCGGGCGGTCTCGCCAAGGGCAGCGATGGCATCGAAGACCTGCGCGAGGCCGTAGGCGTGCTGGAACCGACGGGCAGCCGCCGCGAGTCCACGCTCGCGCTGATCAATCTGGGTTCGGCGCTCAGGCGGGCAGGTGAGAGGAAGGAGGCGCGCGAGCATCTGACGGCCGGGCTTGAACTCGCACAACGGTGTGGCGCGGCGCGCTTGGCGTCGATGGCACACGAGGAGCTGAAGGTCGCCGGCGCCAAGCCCAGGCGTCTTCAGTTCTCAGGAGCCGACTCCCTGACGGCCGCGGAGCGCCGGGTTGCCCAGATGGCCGCAGACGGCTTGGCCAACCGCGAGATCGCAGAAACGCTCTTCCTGTCGACGCGCACAGTCGAGAATCACCTCAGCCGCGTCTACCGAAAGCTCGACATCACGTCGCGTTCCGGACTCGGTCAAGCCCTTTCTCTCGACCCGGCTTAGGGGGTACTCACGGGCCGTTCGAAAGATGAGTGGTCTCCACTCATGACACCGGCGGCAAAAGCGCAGACACTGGCTTGGCAATGAGGAAACGACTGCCAGGAGGCGCTGACATGTACGGACGAAGCAGAAGGATCGCGATGGCGGCAGTTGCCGGTCTCGCGAGCATCACGGTGGCGACTGCCGTCGCGGCGACGAAGGAGAAGACATTCTCGACGGGCGACTTCAGCATGGGCATCCCGGACGAGGGGGTCGCAGTCAAAAACCTGAAAGTGAAGACGAAGGGCACGATCTCAGACGTGAACGTTCTCGTAGCGCTCGACACAACGTTCAACGGGGACTATGCGCTCTACCTGATGCACCCGAGCGGCAAGACGATTCACCTCAGCTCGAATAACGGCGACGCCGGCAACGGCTATGGCAGCGGCGATTGCGCCAGCGCGGTCAGGTTCGACGACGAGGCCGTGCTCAAGGTCGATGCCTACGAAGGAATCAACCGCACGTTCTTCGACGACGACGATTACCAGCCCGAGGAAGTGGATTCGAACGAAATCGGCGGACTCGAGGATCTCGACGGCAAGAAGCTGAACGGCAAGTGGAAGCTGATCGCCTCCGACACGGACCAGTTCAGCGCGGGGACCCTCGAGTGCTTCAAGCTCGAGGTCGAGTACACGACGCCGAAGAACTAGATGTCATTGGAGGCGCGCGGCGGCCGGATCTTGCTGCGGCTCGAGCTCGAAGAGGGCTCGGAGCCGATCAGCGGGCGTCTGGTCGCCGCGGACGGCACGGAGGAGGAGTTCGAAGGGCTCTTGGCGCTTGCGGCCGCTCTCGAGCGCGCGGTGGGCGAAGTCGAAGAGGTGAGGTAGGCGTAAGCTCAGCGCGTGTTTGACGCGCTGAGCGATCGTCTTCAGGCCACCCTTTCCGACGTCCGAGGCCGCGGCAAGCTGACCGAGGCCGACGTTGACAAGGCGATGCGGGAGATCCGCCTCGCTCTGCTCGAAGCGGACGTCAACTTCAAGGTCGTGAAGGGATTCACGGCGAAGGTCAAGGAGCGCTGCCTTGACTCCGAGGTGCTGGGTGCCCTCGACCCCGGGCAACGGGTCATAAAGATCGTCAATGAGGAGCTTGCCTCGCTCATGGGCGGTGCCAGCCGCGAGATCGTCCTCGCTCCTACGGGCCCGACGGTGATCCTGATGGCCGGCCTTCAGGGGTCGGGCAAGACAACGGCCTGCGCGAAGCTCGCGCGACTCCTCGGAGAGCAGGGCAAGAACGTCGCGCTGGTCGCCTGCGACACGCAGAGGCCCGCCGCGGTCGAGCAGCTGGTGACGATGGGCAAGCGCGCAAACGCCCACGTGTATGAGCAGGGAACCGAGCGGAGTCCTGTCGACATCGCCGAGTGGGCCCTCGGGGAGGCCAAGAGGGAGGCGCGCGATGTCCTGATCGTCGATACCGCAGGCCGACTCCACGTGGATGAGGGCCTCATGGACGAGCTCGTGGCAATCCGCAAGCGCACGAAGCCGCACAACGTCTTGTTGGTCGTCGATGCGATGACGGGCCAAGATGCGGTGAACGTGGCGGAGGCGTTCGGTGAGCGGACCGAGTTCGATGGTGTGGTCATGACCAAGCTCGACGGCGACGCGCGCGGCGGCGCCGCCCTCTCGGTCAAGGCCGTCACCGGCAAGCCGATCATGTACGCGTCGGTGGGCGAGCGGATCGAGCAGTTGGAGCGATTCCACCCCGAGCGGATGGCGACTCGCATTCTCGGCATGGGCGACGTCATGACCCTGATCGAGAAGGCCGAGGCCGTCCATGACGCGGATTCGGCAGCGGAGCTCGAGCGGAAGATCCGAAAGCAGGAATTCACCCTTGACGACTTCCTCACCCAGATGCGCCAGGTGCGCAAGATGGGACCACTCACAAGCGTGATGGGGATGATGCCCGGCATGGGCAAGGCGATGAAGCAGCTACGCCAAGCCGATGTGGACGACTCCGAACTCGACCGCGTCGAGGCGATCATCCTCTCGATGACGCCTGCCGAGCGGGCGAACCCCGAGGTGATCAACGGCTCAAGGCGAAAGCGGATTGCCCGCGGCTCGGGGACGACCGTCCAGGCTGTGAATCAGCTCGTCAAGCAGTTCGGCCAGATGAAGAAGATGATGGCCTCGCTCGCGAAGGGCAAGATGCCGGACATGCAGCAGCTCATGCGCGGCAGGTGAAGGGGCGGCATCGGCCCCCCGCTAACCTCCGACGTCGCTTATGGCCGTCCGAATCAGACTCAGAAGGGTGGGTTCACGCAAGAACCCGATCTGGCGCGTTGTCGTCGCAGACAAGCGATCGCCGCGCGACGGCCGCACGATCGAGACGATCGGCCATTACAACCCGCAGACCGAGCCGTCGACCATCGTCCTTGACGAGGAGCGCGCCCAGCATTGGATCGACCACGGCGCTCAGCCGAGCCCGACGGTCGCGCGCTTGCTTCGCACCAAGGGCATCGGCGTCTCCGGCACCTGAGCCGTAAAGCGACCGAATGGCCTCGCCCGCGACCGAGCTTGTCGAGTACCTGGTTCGCGCGATCGTCGAGGCACCCGACTCCGTCGAGGTCGAAGAGTTCGACGAGGGCGATGAGTTGATCCTCGAGATCAAGGTCGCCGATGAGGACCTTGGCCGCGTGATCGGCAAGGAGGGCCGGGTCGCCAAGTCGATCCGGACGATCGCCCGCGCCGCCGGCGCCCGCGAAGAGCGCCGCATCTCCGTCGACATCGTCGAGGATTAGGCCCCGAGGGGTCAGACCCCTCACACTCCCTTCACACATGCGGATCGATGTATTCACCCTCTTTCCCGAGTGGTTCGACTGGTATCGGGGTCAGCGCCACATGGCGAACGTGCTCGAAACCGGCACCGAGCTTCAGACTTTCCACTGGCGCGAGACCACGCCGCTCACAGGCGGGCAGGTTGACGATTCGCCCTATGGCGGAGGCGCCGGCATGGTGCTTCGCGTGGATGTCGTCGACGCGGCGCTCCAGGCCGCGTATGACGATGGGACGCGCCCCGCGAGGACCATCGTGCTTGCGCCGACCGGCCGCCAGTTCGACGACGCGCTTGCGGCCGAGCTCGCGGCCGAGGACCACATCGCGCTCCTGTGTGGGCGCTACGAGGGCTTCGACGAACGGGTGCACGATCACCTGGCGACCGACGTCGTTTCGATCGGCCCGTACGTAATCGCGGGGGGAGAGCTGGCGGCGATGGTGGTCGCCGATGCGGTCACCCGCAAGCTGCCCGGCGCCCTGGGACACGCCGACTCGGCAATCGAGGAGTCCTTCTCGCCCGCGCTCGACGGGGCGCCTGAATACCCGCACTACACCCGTCCCGCAGAGCACCGGGGATGGGGTGTTCCGGACGTCCTCCTGTCCGGTGACCACGCGAAGGTGCGTGAGTGGCGTTTGGCACGCAGTCGTGATCGCTACCATTCGCGCCCGCATGGATCTCAGCCTTGAGGTCTGCCACCGAACACTTCCGCATCACTCCCTTGCACCATGAGCACGATCATCGAAAGCATCGAGCGGCGACAGCTGCGCCGAGTTCCCCGGTTTGATCCGGGTGACCGCGTTCGTGTCCATTTCCAGGTAATCGAGGGAACCCGCCGCCGGACCCAGGTCTTCGAGGGCATCGTGATCGGCCGCCAGGGCTCCGGCGCTCGCGAAACCTTCACCGTTCGCAAGACATCCTTCGGCGTAGGCGTCGAGCGCATATTCCCGCTGCACTCGCCGAAGATCGACCAGCTCGAGGTCGTCGCCCGCGGCGACGTCCGTCGCGCGAAGCTCTACTACCTCCGTGGCCGTGTCGGCAAGCGCGCGAGGGTCGCCGAGCGCGCCTGGTCAGGCGAGGTCGAGCAGGCCGTGATGCCTGAAGCCGCAGATCTTGAGGCCACCGATGTGGCACCCGGCGAGGTCGAATTCGAGGAGCCGCCCGAGGAAGCGGAACCGGTCGAGTACGAGGCGCCCGAGTCGGAACCGATCAACGAAGGTGCGGCCGTAGTCCCGGCCGATGCCGAGGGTGCCCAGGAGGCAACCGAGGCAGAGATGAAGCAAGCCGACGAAGCCGCTGAGGCAGAGCCGGAGGCGGATGGGGAAGAGGGTGTCACGTCCGACGACGAGGGAGCCGCTGAACCGGACGGAGCTGAGTCCGCCGAGGAGACCGAAGCCGAAGAGGCAAAGGGCTCCGAGGACTCAGACTCGAACTGATCCCCAAACCCGACACACCCCTCGGGGCGGTCCTCGAGTTGGTCGTGATCGTCGCGATGGCGATAGGCCTCGCGCTCGGTATCCAGGCGCTCGTCGTAAAGCCCTTCCAGATTCCGTCGGAATCGATGAAGCCGCTCCTGGTCGAGGGTGAGCGTGTTCTGGTCAACCGTCTTGCCTACACGATCGGTGGCGACCCGTCGGTGGGCGATGTGGTGGTCTTTCACCCACCCGAATGGGGCCGACGGCGGCGGCGGCAGGGAATGCGGCGTCGAGAAGCCCCAGTCGCAGGTCTGCCCCGAGGGCACGTCAGAGGCCTCCGATCAGAACTTCATCAAGCGCATCGTGGCCGGTCCCGGCGACGAGCTCTATATCGAGGACGGGCACCCCGTCGTCAACGGCGAGATGGCCGAAGAGGACTTCATCCGCGAATGCGGCGGCGGCTTGAACTGCAATTTGGAGGATCCCATCACCATCCCCGCCGACAGTTACTTCATGATGGGCGACAACCGTGGAGCATCAGACGACAGCCGCTTCTGGGGTCCCGTCCCCCAAGACTGGATCATCGGCAAGGCCTTCTTCAGCTACTGGCCCCCGTCCGAGTTCGGCCCCTTTTAGCGCGAAGCCCACGAAGGCCCTGAAGCGCCGCCACAGGCAAGCGGCGAAGCTCTTCAAGTTCGACCGCGAACTCGGCGTGCGCTACGTCGCCGGCTGCGATGAGGCCGGCCGCGGCTCGCTCGCGGGGCCGCTGGTTGCGGCTGCGGTCCTGTTGGACTACGGCGCCCTCTCGATGACCGACCGGCGAGCTCTCTCGGAGCTCGACGACTCGAAGAAGCGATCGCCGGATGAGCGCGAGGTTCTCTACCCGGCCGTGATCCGAGCGGCAACCCGCGTGTCGGTGACCGTCCGCTGCGTCGCCGGGATCGACTCGCGCGGGCTCCACGTGACGAATTGCGAGGCGCTCGCCAGGAGCCTGGAGCGCGTCGCTCATCCGCAGGGCGTTTGCCTCGTCGACGGCTTTCGCCTGCCTCTTTGTCGTGTCGAGCACCGCCAGGTGATCAACGGTGACGCCCGCTCGGCCGCAATCGCTGCGGCGTCGGTGATAGCGAAGGTCACGCGCGATCGCTTCATGGAGCGCTGCGACGCGGAGTATCCCGGGTTCGGTTTCGCGCTCAACGCCGGCTACTCGACTCCCGAGCACCGCGCGGCGATCATCGCCAACGGACCGAGCGATCTCCATCGCCGCTCCTTCCAGTCGATCGCCTACACGCAACTCGCCCTCTAACACGCTGCCTTCACGTGGTCCCAGGAAGCGACGCGGCCCGCGTGGTCGAGCCGCAGGCCGATCACGTCGATCCGCAGGTCGCTGATGCGGGGTAGCTCGGTGCGGTTGGCGCGGAGCCATGCCGTGGCGAGCGTCCTGAGCCTTCGCTGCTTTTGCGGCCCGACCATCTCGAGCATCGAGACCGGGCCGGAGCGGGCGCATGCACGGCCCGTCTTGACCTCGACGACGACGAGGGTCCCGCCGTCGATCGCGATTACATCCATCTCGCCGCGGATGCCATCCACGCGCGCATTCCGCGCGACTATCCGCCATCCGCGTTGCTCGAGTTCCCGGGCGACAATCCGTTCGCCTTCGCGGCCCAGGATCTGTCTCGCCAGCGTCATTCCCGGACCGTAGGAGCGCGCAGCGCGCGGGTGGGGCGCGAATTGGAGCGATTCCGCCACATTTCACGCGCCACACGCGCGTTCGCGCCTCTTAGCGTCGCCGACAGTGATTGCGCGGGTCCACACCTTCACCCTTCTGGGCGTCGAGGCGTTCGACGTGACGGTCGAGGTGGACGTCGCCAACGGGCTCCCGGCGTTCGCCCTGGTCGGTCTTCCGGACACGGCAGTGCGGGAGTCGCGCGAGCGCGTGCGTTCGGCCGTCAAGAGCTCGGGATTCGAGTTCCCCGATTCGAGGATCGTCGCGAGCCTCGCGCCCGCCGATCTGCGGAAGGCGGGGCCGGGATTCGACCTCGCGATCGCGGCCGGGATCCTGGTCTCCACGGCGCAGCTCCCAGGGGATTCGCTCCGCGGCTGCGCGATGGCCGCGGAGCTGGCGCTCGACGGCTCCGTGCGCGCCGTTCCGGGCGCCATCGCGATGGCCGAGCGAGCCGGAGAGCTGGGGCTGGAGAAGATCGTGGTGGCTCGCGCAAGCGCAGCCGAGGCGGCCATGCCGGCGGCCCTCGGTGCGCATTCTTGTCGCGTCGTGCCGATTGACTCGCTGGGCGACCTGCGCCTCCTCGGTACCACGAGCGAACCGTCCTACACGCAGGAACCCCTCGATCCCGAGGTGGTTCCCCGGCTGGGCATCGACCTGGAGGAGCTTCGCGGTCAACCCAGCCTGCGCCGCGCCCTGGAAGCGGTTGCCGCGGGCGGCCACGGCATGCTGATCCTGGGTCCCCCTGGGGCGGGAAAGAGCCTCGCGGCACGCCGTCTTCCGACAATCATGCCGCCGCTCGACGACCCCGAGGCGATGGAGGTGCTGAGAATCGCCAGCGCGTGCGGGCGGAACGGGGTTCGCCCGAACGGAAGCGGCTGCGCACCGGGCCTCAAGACCCTTTCGCGCACCGCACCACACGATCTCTCCAGCCGGTCTCGTGGGTGGAGGCAATCCGCCACGTGCGGGCGAGGTGACCCTCGCGCACTGCGGAGTCCTCTTCTTGGACGAGCTCGGCGAGTTCTCGCGCGTGTCGCTCGAAGCGCTCCGCCAACCGCTGGAGGACGGTGAGGTCACGATCTCCCGGGTGCGGCACTCCGTGAGCCTGCCCAGCCGGTTCGTGTTGCTCGCGGCCTCGAATCCGTGTCCATGCGGACACGGCGAGGACTCGCCGAAGTGCAAGTGCTCCCCGGCTCAGGCAAAGCGCTACCGCAACCGCATCTCGGGAGCGTTGGCTGATCGCATCGACATCTCGCTCCGGATCGAGCAGCCGACGCCCGAAGCGCTCGCGGGCGAGCCCGGCGAGTCCTCGGAGGTGGTGCGCGCGCGAGTCGTTCGCGCCCGCCAGACGGCGGTGGCGCGGCAGGGCTGCGCGAATGCCGCGCTCGGTCCAAAGGCGCTTCGGGAACACGTCTCGCTGACGGAGGAGGCTCGCGACGAGCTGTTGTCGGGCCACCGCACGCTCGGCCTCTCGGGGCGAGGGCACGACCGCGTGCGCCGTGTCGCCCGCACCCTCGCCGATCTGGCCGGACGGGTTGATGTGACGGCCGAGGACATCGACGGCGCGCTCGCGTTCCGAAGGAGGAGCGGGGCATGACTACCGGGGCCTGCCGGTGGCAGGTAGAGCGCGGGGAGGAGGGATGGCCCGAGTGCCTCTCCGAGCTTCCCGCCGTCGACGAGCGGGAGCCGAAGACCATCTACGGATATGGCGAGCGGAGCCTGTTCACGGGCATCGACCCCGACCGGACGGTCACCATCGTCGGGTCGCGGCGGTCGGGCTCCTACGGGCGCGAGGTGGCGCGCGAGCTCGCGTTCGGTGCCGCCTCAGCGGGGCTGGTCGTCGTCAGCGGGATGGCGCTTGGCTGTGATTCCGCGGCACACGAGGGAGCGCTCGACGCCAAAGGCGCGACCATCGCCGTCCTGGGCGGCCCGGCCGACACGCCGTATCCGCGCTCCAAGGAGCCGCTCTATCGCCGCATTCTGCGCTCAGGCGGCACCGTGATCTCAGAGCGACCATCGGGGACGGAGGTCTACCCGAGCCTCTTTCCTGCCCGGAACCGCATCATGGCCGCCCTGGGCGGGTTTGTCGTGATCGTCGAGGGTGCCCACCGCTCGGGCACCCAGCACACCGTCAAGCAGGCGGCAGCGCTGGGCCGGGAGGTCCTTGCCGTGCCGGGACCCGTCACCTCCTCGCTCTCAGAGCTTCCCAACCAGTTGCTCTCCGAGGGCGCCCTCATGGTCCGCGACGCGCAGGATCTCCTCGACCATGTCCTCGGCCCGGGCCAGACGCAGGTGCGCGGGTTGGGCCCCGAGCTCGAAGCGCACCTGCTCGAAGCCCTCTACAAGGTCGAGGCGGGTGCCGGCACCTGCGACGCCGTCGCGATCCAGTTGGGCCTTGACGGGAACGACGCCGCGATCGCATTGGCTCGTCTGGAGCTGATGGGCTACGTCGCCGGCGACTCGGTGGGTCGCTACTCACGAACGCAGCTCTCACCGCCGTTACCCTGACCCGCGATGCCCGCCGAACCCCGTGTCCCGACCGTGATCTCGATCGCCGGCTCGGATTCGGGCGGCGGCGCGGGGATCCAGGCCGACCTGAAGGCATTCGCGCGCTGCGGAGTCCACGGAACGACCGCAATCACAGCGATCACCGCACAGAACACCGTCGGCGTCGAAGCGGTGCTTGCGACCCCGCCCGAGATGATCGTCGCGCAGGTGAGGGCCGTCGCAGCCGACATCGGCATTGACGCCGTCAAGATCGGCATGCTGGGCGACGAGGCAACGATCGGCGCGGTTGTCGAGTCGCTGGAGCTCATCGACACGTACCGCCGCGGGGTCCCGGTGGTCCTGGACCCGGTGATGGTCGCCGAAAGCGGAGCCGCGCTACTCGATCCCGATGCCAAGGCAGCGCTGATCGAGCGAGTGCTTCCGCTGGTCACCGTAGTGACGCCCAACCTGCCAGAAGCACGAGAGCTCGCCGGGCGGCGGGAGGGAGGAGACCAGCGCGACCTCGGTGAGACGATTCTCGGGCTCGGTCCCAAAGCCGTGATCGTCACCGGCGGTCACACGGAGAAGGGCGCCGACGTCCTGGTCGACGACAGCGGCCATCTGGAGATCGAGGGGCCTCGATTCGCCGATGGCGCCGCGCACGGCTCGGGCTGCACGCACTCTTCGGCGGTTGCGGCTCTCCTCGCGCGTGGAATGGAGCTCTCAGAGGCGGCGCGCTGGGCGCGTGAGATCGCCGCCGAAGCCGTAGGTCACGGCCTGCGCGAGATCGGCGCGGGCCCCGGCCCGGTCGACGTCTTGCGAATCAGACGCCGCGAAATTGACCCGCCGCGCCTAGACGACGCCTCCTAGGTCCGACCGGTCGACGCTGGCCGTGTGAGAGACGGATGATGTCGACCGGATGGCGAATGCCGGCGCGATCGGACCTTCGAGGTCTCGCCATAGACTCGTATCGATGAGCGAGGCCAACTCCGAGACGAAAACCGACCTGCCGCGCCCGCGCTCGTCAGCCGTTTTTGACGGCCCTGACCGTGCCGCGGCCCGCGCCTACATGAAGGGCATCGGTTTCGACGACGCCGCGCTCAAACGCCCGACCATCGGTATCGCCAACACCTGGATTGAGGCGATGCCCTGCAACTTCCACCTGCGCGGTCTCGCCCAGCACATCAAGGCCGGCGTTCGCGCTGCGGGCGGCACCCCTATGGAGTTCAACACGATCGCAATCTCCGACGGCATCACGATGGGCACGGCGGGCATGAAGAGCTCTCTGGTCAGCCGCGAGGTGATCGCCGACTCGATCGAGCTGACCGCTCGGGGCTACCAGTTCGACGCCATCGTCGCCCTCAGCGCCTGCGACAAGACCATCCCCGGCTGCGTGATGGCGCTCGCGCGGCTCGATATTCCGTCGGTGATGCTCTACGGAGGCTCGATCGCCCCCGGGCGCTACAAGGGCCGCGACGTGACGATCCTCGACGTCTTCGAGGCGATCGGCGCACACAACGCCGGCACGATGACCGAGGAGGAGCTGACCGAGCTCGAGAATGTGGCGAGCCCCGGTGCCGGTGCCTGCGGAGCTCAGTTCACCGCCAACACCATGGCGTGCGCCTTCGAGGCCCTCGGGATCTCGCCGGGCGGTTCGGCGATGGTTCCGGCCGAAGAGGACTCAAAGGCCACGGTCGCCGAGAAGATCGGCGAACTCGTCATGCAGGTCCTGGCCGACGACCTCCGACCCAGCCAGATCATCACAAAGGAGTCGCTCGAGAACGCGATCGCCTGCGTCTGCGCGTCCGGCGGCTCCACGAATGCCGTGCTCCACCTCCTTGCAGTCGCGCGAGAGGCGGGGATCGAGCTCGAGATGGACGACTTCGAGCGGATCTCGCGAAAGACGCCTCTGTACGCCGATCTGAAGCCCGGCGGTCGCTACGTCGCCACCGACCTCTTTGCCGCCGGCGGCGTGCCGCTGATCCTCAACCGTCTCTCCGAAGCGGGCCTCCTTCACCGCGACCAGATCACGGTCAGCGGCAGGACCGTCGGGGAGGAGGCGGACGCCGTCTCGGAGACGCCGGGCCAGGACGTCGTGCGGCCGGTGTCCGACCCCGTCAAGGCCCAGGGTGGCCTGGCGATCCTGCGCGGCAACCTCGCCCCGGAAGGCGCGGTCGTGAAGGTGGCAGGAACCGAGCGCATGGGTCAGACGGGTCCGGCGCGAGTCTTCGAGTGCGAAGAGGACGCCTTCCAGGCGGTCAAGGAGGATCTGATCAACGCCGGGGACATCGTGGTGATCCGGAACGAAGGCCCGACGGGGGGCCCGGGCATGCGCGAGATGCTGGCCGTGACCGCCGCGATCGTCGGAGCCGGACACGGAAATGACGTCGCGATGATCACCGACGGGCGCTTCTCCGGTGCGACCCGCGGCCTGATGATCGGCCACGTCGCTCCGGAGGCAGTCAAGGGTGGCCCGATCGCGGCCATCAACGAAGGCGATCAGATCACCATCGACGTCGAGGCACGAACGATCGAAGTCGATCTGAGCGACGAGGAGATCGCCGAACGGGTCGCCGCCTACGAGGCTCCGGAGCCTCCGTTTCGCTCGGGCGTGATGGCCAAGTACGCCGCGACCGTCTCCAGCGCGTCCATGGGCGCGATCACCGGCTGAGATGGCCCGCGGTCGCAGCCCACTCGCAGACCTCGCGGAGTCCAAGGAGCTCGTTCCCGCAGAGCGGAACGCCGAGCTCATGTCGCCGATCGAGCCGGAGCGGACCCTCAACGATTGGGGACGATCCGAGCGCGTCGAGGGCTTCATGGATCAGACGCTCTTCGAGTTCTTCTACCGCTACTGGTTCCGCGTCGAGGTCGAAGGGGTCGAGAACGTCCCCTCCGAGGGAGGTGCCCTCCTCGTCTCCAACCACGCGGGCGCCCTACCGCCAGACGCGGGAATGATCGCCAAGGCGATCAAGGAGGAGCACCCACGCCCGAGGCCTCTGTATCTGACCGTCGAGCACTTTTTCAAGGGCTACCCGGGATTCTCGATGCTGGTGCCGAAGATCGGCGGCGTTGCCGCGCATCCCGCCAACGTGCATCGCCTGCTTCACGACGAGGAGCAACTCGTCCTGGTCTTTCCCGAGGGGCGGAAGGGAACCGAGAAGCTCTACAAGGACCGCTACCGCCTGCGGCGCTTCGGCCGCGGCGGCTTCGTTGAGGCAGCGATGCGCGCCGAGGCAAAGCTCGTGCCGCTCTGCGTGGTCGGCGCCGAAGAGGCGATGCCCGCTTTTGCCCAGGTCCCCCTGTTGCAGAAGCTGACCGGCCTCATCTACTTTCCGATCACGCCCACATTTCCCTGGCTGGGACCGCTGGGGATGATGGGCTACCTGCCGGCCAAGTTCAAGATCCGGTTCCTCGAGCCGATCGACATGGCCGAGCTCGGTGGCAAGGAGGCGGCGCAGGACAAGGCACTCGTTCAGACGGTCGCCCAAGAGGTTCGCGCCCGCATCCAGGAGAATCTCCACGAGATGCTCGGCAAGCGAAAAAGCGTGTGGTTCGGATGACACGCATCCTCCTTACCGGGCTTTCGACGTACTGGGGAGGTCGCTTGGCGCAGGCGCTCGAGGCCTTCGAGGAAGTGGAGACCATCATCGGAGTCGATCCGATCGAGCCGAGGGTCGAGCTCGAGCGGACGGAGTACGTAAAGGTGTCGAATCAGCACGGGCTCCTCGCGCGGATCGTTCGTGCCGCCGAGATCGACACGGTCATCGACACCCGTCTCACCGTCAACTCGGTGTCGGCACGGCCGCGGGAGGCGCATGAGAACAACGTGATCGGGACGATGAACATCCTGACCGCGTGCTCGGGCGCCGATTCCCCGGTGCGACAGTTCATCTTCAAGAGCTCTGCCTACTACTACGGATCCGAACAGGACGATCCGTCCTTCTTTCACGAAGGCATGCTGCGCCCGCACCCGCCTCGCACCCCGCTCGAGCGCGACATCGTGGAAGCTGAGACCGCGGTCGCCGAATTCGCCGAGAAGCGCTCCGAGGTCGAGGTGACCATCCTGCGCTGCGCGAATGTCCTCGGCCCCGACGTCGACACCGCGTTCACCCGCATGTTCAACCTTCCCGCCGTGCCGATGGTGCTGGGCTTCGATCCCCGGGTCCAGTTCGTCCACGAGGACGACGTCGTTCACGCGCTCGAGCACTGCGTCTTCAACGACACCCCCGGCGTCTTCAACGTCGCGGCCGACGGCGTTCTCGCCCTGAGCGAGGCGGCATCGGTTCTCGGTAAGCGGACGGCTCCCATCCTCCCGCCCTGGGGCACGGGACTGGTCGCCGGGCCGCTCCGAAGCCTGGGCTTCAAGGTGCCGAGCGAGATGCTCAACCTGATGCGCTTCGGCCGGGGGCTCGACAACCGCCGTTTCAAGGCGACGGGCTTCGAATACGGCCAAACGTCACGCGAGACCGTGGCCCGCCTGGGGGAGCATCTGCGCCTCGATCCCGTCATGCGCGGAGTGGACGCTGGGTACCGGTACGAGCGAGAAGTCGAGGAGTTCCTGCGCTGGAGCCCGCACGTCCAGCGTGACCGCAAGGGCGACAAAACGGGCGTCGAGGCCGACGGCGACCTTTTGGGGATCTGAAAGGTCGATTGCGGATCGGTAGGAGGGGGGTCGTTTGAGGGAGGCCATCCGTACCCTTTGTCGACGTGGGCCGCAAGTTCTACATCGCAGTTGTATTGACCGTCGTGCTGCTCCTGGTCGGCGCGGTCGGCGCGTACGCGTGGGATACCTCGCGCTCGGACGAGATCGCCGAGGGCGTGACGATCGGCGGCGTGGACGTCGGCGGTATGACCGAGGCCCAGGCCGAGAAGGCTGTGTCCGAAACGGTGGTCGAGCCGCTCGACGAGGACGTGGTCGTGAGATACGAGGGCACCAAGTACGTCCTCAGCTCCGAAAAGCTTGCAGTCAGCGCCGATATCGATTCCAGCGTCCAGAAGGCTTTCGACGCAAGCCAGGAGGGAGGCCTTCCGACGCGGATCTGGCGTTACGCCACCGGTGGCGAGGTCGATGAGGAGATCAAGCCGGCAGTCGACTTCGACCAGGCCGAGATCGACAAGTTCATCGAGATCGTGGCCGCAGACGTCCACCAGGCCCCCGTGAACGCATCCGTGGAGCCGACGGCCGGTTCGATCGAGCCGGTCCGCGAACAGGTCGGCTACGCGGTTCGCCAGGAGGACCTGCGCGAGAAGGTCATGGCGGCGGTCAGCTCGCCCGCCGACGGCCCCATCAAGGCGCTTGTCCAGGAGACCTTGCCCGAGGTCACGACCGATGATCTTGCTGATCAGTATCCGGTCTATCTCACGGTGAATCGATCGAGCTTCGAGCTCAAGCTCTGGGAAAACCTCGAGCTCGCCAAGACCTACACGGTCGCGATCGGCGCCGCCGGCTACGACACTCCCACCGGCGAGTACGCAATTCAGAACAAGGCGGTCGATCCGACCTGGAGCGTGCCCGATTCCGACTGGGCCGGCAACCTCGCGGGCAAGGTGGTTCCCGGCGGCGCGGCCAACAACCCGCTCAAGGCCCGCTGGATGGGGATCTTCGACGGCGCCGGCATCCACGGCACCGACGACACGAGCTCGCTCGGCAGCGCCGCCTCTCATGGCTGCGTCCGCATGGCGGTCTCTGACGTGATCGAGCTTTACGACCAGGTCCCGGTCGGCACCCCGATCTACATCGGATAGCTAAAGCTTTTGCGGCAGTTTCGTTGCGTGGGTAGGTAACCGCGGGGCGGGCCGGAAACTACGAGTCCAGTATGGGAAGCGCGACTGCGAGTGATGGCGTGGAGGGGACTGAGTTGAGCCCCCGCTGGGAGGCCGCCCTCCTCGAGTTCGCGCGTGAGCAGGGCCGCCGTGGCGCGGCCGCTGCAACCAAGCGGGCGTATGCCTCGGACCTCGCGGAGCTGGCTGAGTGGGCGACCGCCCGTGGGGCCGACCCGGGCGAACTGCGGTACCGCGACCTGCGCGGTTTTGCCGCGCAGCTCTCGCAACGCGGGCTCGCGAAGTCGAGCGTGGGCCGAAAGCTCGCGGCCGTGAGGACGTTTCACGGCTTCCTCGTCGACGCGGGTCATGCCGATTCGAATCCCGCCGAGCTCCTGCCGACGCCCAAGAAGGAACAGCGCCTGCCGCGGACGCTCGGGCGCGACGACGTCGCCGAGCTGCTCGATCGCATTCCGGTCAAGACTCCGCTCGAGGCGCGTGACCGCGCGATGTTCGAGCTCGCGTACTCGTGTGGCCTTCGTGCAGAGGAGATCGTGAACCTTGATCTCGACTCGGTGGAATTCGAGTCGGAGAGCTTGCGCGTCACCGGCAAGGGTTCCAAGACACGCCTCGTCCCGATCGGCGAGCCCGCGCAGAAGTCGCTTCGCCGCTATGTCGAGACGGCTCGCCACGCACTCACGGTCGGCCCTGCCACTCCCGCGCTCTTCCTGTCGAGGAACGGGCTTCGCCTTTCCACCTCGGACGTGCGGCGGCGGCTCCAGATCTGGGTCAGGGAGCTCTCCAAGCACGGCCGCGTATCGCCTCACTCGCTTCGCCACTCCTTTGCCACTCACCTCTTGGAAGGCGGGGCGGACCTCCGATCGATTCAGGAGCTCCTTGGTCATTCGACCGTTTCCACCACCCAGATCTACACCCGGGTCGAGCCACGGACCTTGCGAGACGCGTACCAACGAAGCCACCCGCGCGCGTGAGCGCGTAGGTTTAGGAACCCGAAGAGAGCGCTATGGAGATCAACGTAAAGGCAGTCGAACTTCGCGAGCTATGGCGGAGCTACAAGATCGACGGCGACGAGCGCGCCCGTGAGCGCCTCGTGGTCGCGTACTCCCCCTTGGTCAAGTTCATCGCCGGCCGCATGGCGTCGGGACTTCCCTCGCATGTCGAGGAGGCCGATCTCGTCTCCTACGGGCTGCTCGGGCTGATCGGCGCGATCGAGCGCTTCGACCTCGAGCGCGAGATCAAGTTTGAGACCTTCGCAGTCGCGCGCATCAAGGGCGCGATCATCGACGAGCTCCGCTCGCTCGACTGGGTCCCGCGCAGCGTGCGATCCAAGGCCCGCGACGTCGAGAGGGCCCATGCCGCGCTCGAGAGCACTCTGGGCCGCGCCCCGACCGACGAGGAGATGGCGGTCAAGCTCGAGATGACGGTGGACGAGTTTCGCGACGTGCTGCTCGAGATCGCGAACTCTTCCGTCCTTGCGCTCGACGACCTTTGGACCTTTGCAGACCCCGAGGGCGGCGGCGGCCAGATCTCCGTGCTGGACACGATCCAGGACCCGAACGCCCTCGATCCCGAGCACGAGGCGAACACAGCCGAGCTCAAGGACCGCCTTGCCGATGCGATCGAGTCGCTGCCCGAGCGCGAGCGCCTGGTGATCGCCCTCTATTACTACGAGAGCCTCACCCTCCGGGAAATCGGTGAGGTCCTGGGCGTTACCGAGTCGCGCGTCTCGCAGCTACACACCAAGGCCGTCCTGGCCCTGCGGTCGCGCTTCCAGGCCGCGCCGCTCTGAACCCCGCCAAGTAT
Organism: uncultured bacterium; assembly: GCA_963721645.1. Classification (GTDB taxonomy): domain Bacteria; phylum Actinomycetota; class Thermoleophilia; order Solirubrobacterales; family 70-9; genus JALZKA01. Next base: position 789,000 of record CAVRJK010000002.1, read on the forward strand.
TAGATTTCAGGTCGATGGGCCATCGTGCTCCCGACCGGATCCGAAACGTCGCCCTGATCGGGCACCGCGGAAGCGGCAAGACGAGTCTCGCCGAAGCGGTGCTGTTCGAGGCGGGCAAGATCAATCGCCTTGGGTCGGTCACTGACGGCACGACGGTCTGTGACCACGAGCCGGACGAGCAGGAGCGTCAGATGTCGATCGACGCAGCGGTGGCCTCGATCGACTTTCACGACCGAAAGATCAACCTGATCGACACACCGGGCGATCCGAGCTTCGTCGCCGACGCGCTCGCGGCGCTCAGGGTCGTCGATTCCGCGGTCGTCGTGGTGAATGCCGTCAGCGGGGTTGAGGTCCACACCGAGCGCCTCTGGAAGCGGGCCATCGACGAGGGCCTCTCGCGCCTGATCTTCGTGAACATGCTCGACCGCGAGCGGGCCGACTTCTTCAAGACCCTCGAGTCCCTCAAGGCGGCCTTCGGCGTGCATGTGGTGGCGACCGAGATCCCGATCGGGTCGGAGCAAGACGTCAAGGGCGTCATCGACCTGATCGACATGAAGGCATTTGTGTATGAGGGCGAGGGACGCGGAAACTCGATGGAGACCGAGATCCCCGAGGATCTCGCGGGACTGGCCCAGGAGTACCGCGAAAAGCTGATGGACGAGGTCGCAGAGAACTCGGATGAGCTGATGGAGCGCTACCTCGAGGGTGAGGAGATCTCGCACGAAGAGATCGTCACCGCGCTCAAGAAGGGGGTCACGGAGGGGCACCTCTTCCCGGTCACGTGCGGGGTTGCGACGAAGAACCTCGGGTCCGACCGCCTGCTCCAAGCACTTCTGGAGGATCTGCCTTCGCCGGCGATGCGTGGTGCCATCCACGCGCTCGGCGCAGACGAGTCGGAGGCCGACATCGAGCCGGAGGAGGATGCGGCAACGCTCGCCTACGTGTTCAAGACCACCGCCGACCCGTACACGGGCCGGATCAACCTGCTGCGGGTCGAGGCGGGCGTCCTTCGCTCGGACTCACACCTGGTGAACGCGACACGGGGAACGAAGGAACGCATCGGTCAACTCGCTTCGCCATGGGGTAAGGACATGGATCCTGTCGACGAGCTCGGGCCCGGCGACATCGGCGCCGTCCCAAAGCTCAAGGACACGCGGGCCGGCGACGTGCTTGCCGAGAAGCCGACCGACATCCACTTCCCGCCGCTCGACCTGCCCGAGCCGGTTATGGCGTTTGCCTACGAGCCGAAGACAAAGGGCGACGAGGAGAAGGCAGCGACCGCCATCCATCGCCTCGAGGAGGAGGACCCGACGCTCGACGTCCACCGCGACCCCGAGACCGGCGAGCAGATCATCGCCGGGCTCACGCAGGTCCACGTGGAGGTGATCGTCGCGAGGATGAAGCGCCGCTTCGGCGCCGAGATTGAGCTCCACCCGCCTCAGGTCCCATATCTCGAGACGATCCGAAAGCCCGCAAAGGCTCACGGCCGCTACAAGAAGCAGACCGGAGGCCGGGGACAGTTCGGCGACTGCCACATCGAGATCGAACCGGGCGAGCCCGGTTGTGGGCTGGAGTTCGTCAACGCGATCAAGGGAGGCTCGATTCCCGGCGGTTTTATCCCCGCGGTCGAGAAGGGGATCTCCGAGCAGATGGCCAAGGGCGTTGTGGCGGGGTATCCGATGAAGGACGTTCGCGTCCGGCTCTACGACGGCCAGTACCACACGGTGGACTCGTCGGAGATGGCCTTCAAGATCGCCGGTTCCATGGCATTCAAGGAGGCGGCCGCAAAGGCTGAGGCCTATCTGCTCGAGCCGATCGTCGAGATGACGATCTCGACGCCCGAGGATTCCGTGGGGGACGTGATCGGCGACCTCAATTCGCGGCGCGGCCATCCGCTCGGGATGGAGCCGAAGGCGTCGATGACGGAGATCAAGGCCGAGGTGCCGATGGCCGAGATCCTGGACTACGCGCCCGACCTCCGCGCGATTACCGGCGGTCGCGGCGACTACACGATCGAGTTCCTCCGCCACCAGGAGGTCCCCGGGCAGATCGCCCGGAAGATCATCGCCCAGAGCCAGGCCGAAACCCAGGCCGCATAACCCGAGGGGTCAGACCCCTCACACAACGCTCACACACTCATCCCGCCGACGCCTCGCTAAGTTCGCCCGGTGACTAAGAAGGCTGACCTCAACACCGAGAGCGCCGCGCTTGATCAGATTGCCGAAGCGCTGGGGATCGAGCACTCAGCGAGCGGTCTCGCGCCGGCGGATGACGCAGGGTGAAGCTCGTCGTCAACGTTGACGGCGGAGCCAGGGGCAACCCGGGGCCGGCCGCGGTCGGGGTAGTCGTTCGAAACGACGGCGGCGACGTGATCGCCGACGCGGCCGAGCCGATCGGGACCGCGACCAACAACGTCGCCGAGTACCGCGCGCTGCTGCGAGGGATCGAGCTCGCGGCCGAACACGGCGCGACCGAGGTTGAGCTTCTCGGCGACTCGGAACTCGTGGTCAAGCAGGTGCGCGGCGAGTACCGAGTCAAGGATGCCGGTTTGAAGCCGCTCCACGCCCAGGCACGCCAAGCGCTTTCGGCGTTCAGCGCATGGTCGTTCAACCACGTGCGGCGCGAGCACAACGCCGAGGCCGACGCGCTCGTAAATCAAGCGCTCGACGCGCACTCGACGCTTTAGCCGCTGGTTGGCGAAAGCCGCTTGCGCGCGCCTCAGCCCGGGTCGCGATCTGCTGCCGGGCGCTGCGAGATGTCTCGGTCGCTGAGCGGGCGGAGCACCAGGAGGCCTGCCAGCGCCGACGCCGCCAGTACGCCGATTGCGATCCGGCTGGCGCCGAACTCAGTCATGCCCGCAAACTCGGTCAGGACGAGGATCGTTCCACCCCACAGGATCAGCGGGCCGAACCCGCTCGATAGCTTGCCGACCAACGCGTAGAGGGCGAAGTCCTCGCCGCGCCGCTCCTCGGGGATGAGGCGGAGCAAGAAGATGCGGTCGACCGCCGACAGCGAGCCGAGGGCAACGCCGATCAGCGGGCCGGCTACCCAGAGCAGAGCGCTCGCCCCGGTCACCGCGGTCAACGCCAATGCGGCGACCGCAATCGCGAGCGTGGCCAGGACAACTCGCCGGGGGCCTATTCGCTCGGCGACAAGTCCGCCGCCTACCGCGCCTCCGATCGCGGCCACTGCGGCTATCGCCAGGAGAGCGTCGATCCGATTGCCGTCGAAGTCGCCCGTTCGCCGGGCGTAGATCCCCGTGAACTGGATCGCGGTCGCGATCGCATCGATATAGAGAAAGCGGGCCAGGAGGAGTCGCCCGAACGGTTCGGCACGCGCGCGCCGAAAGGACGATCTGAGCCTGGCGAAGGAGGTTCCTGCACTCGGTTCCCTTGCCCGCCGCTCTTTTCGATCGCGAACGAGAAGGAAGCAGGGCAAAGCGAAGGCGGCGAACATTGCCGCCGCCGGAATGAAGGCCTTCTGTGCCTCGCCGTCGTCGATGTAGGCGCCAAGGGCGAACAACGCGATCAGGGATCCCACGAATCCCAGCGAGACGCCGATTCCGGAGATGCGTCCACGGGAGCGCTCCGGGGCTACGACCGCAAGCAGCGGGTGGTACTGAGAGTCGGCTGTATTGAAGGCGTAGGTCGCGACCCCGGCGACGAGGAGCGCGAGCCAGACCGGGTCCACCACGCCCAGGAGCGCCGTCGCCGCAGCGCACAGGATGGAGAACGAAACGAGGATCGGCATGTGCCCGACGCGATCGGCGCGGGCGCCGATGAGCGGCAGGGTCCCAACCAGCGCGATGGACACGGCGGCGGTCATCAGGCCGACGTAGATGTCCGGCTGTCCGCGCTCGTCGATGATCCAGTCGTTGAAGTAGCGGGTGACGACCACGAACGAGAAGATCGTGTTCGCGAAGTCGTAGAGCACCCAACCGACGATCGGGGGCGTGGTCGCGCGCCACCGGCGACGGGAGGGCATGGCCGGAGGCTACGCGTCCCACTAAACTCGTCGGCTCACGCGGCTGTAGCTCAGTTGGCTAGAGCGACACGTTGCCAACGTGTAGGTCGTCGGTTCGAATCCGATCAGCCGCTTTTTCAAGGTCATCGCCAGACTTCTCAACGTGACCGATCCAGGGCAGCATCTAGTCGACGTCCACGACATGTTCCGTCGCGAGCTCGAAGAGCTCCGAGAGCTCCTCGCCAATGTGCGCGATGGCGCGATGAGCGCAGGCGAGGCACGCACCGGTCTGAACGCAATGGCGATGCGCCAGAACGACTGGACTCTCGGAGCGGTCTGCTCGCGCTACTGCAGCGGCGTCACGCATCATCATCACCTCGAGGACGAGAGCATCTTCCCGCACCTCCGTCAAGGCCGATGAGTCATTGGGCCCCGTGCTCGATCGCCTCGCCTCAGAGCATCTCGATATCCATGACGCAATCGAGGCGGTGGACACCGAGCTGGTCCGCCACATGAATGAGCCGACTCACTTCGAGGGCATCGAGCGTGCGGTGGGCGAGCTGAGTGATGCGCTCCTCGCGCACTTCTCCTACGAGGAGGACAAGCTCGTGGAACCCCTCTCCAAACACGGCTTCTACGCCGGCCAGGTCTGAGCGCTAGCGATCGATCGGATCGAGACCCGCCTTGCCGTCTCTTACGACAAGGTTCCGTGCCAGCGGGATCTGGTGGGAGGCGCTTTCCAGGATGTGCATGAGGTAGCCCGCCGTGTTCGGGAACGCGACGATGTCGCCGACCGCGACCCCATCCGCAAAGGAGAATCGGCGCCAACTGATGAGTTCTCGCTCGATGCAGTAGGCGCCCACGAGGTAACCCTCGATGGGCTCCGTGGGCAAGCCGGCATCCGACGGCCGCAAAAGCAGCGGGTCGACCAGAAAGTCGTCCGAGGTCGATCGCATCTGAGTGCGGTTCATCGCAAGACCGATCAGCCAGGTCCCGTCCGAGCGTTGCTTTCTGAATTCCACCCGCGCAGCCGTCATGCCGCAGCCGTCGAGGAGCGAGCGCCCGGGCTCCAGCCGCAGTTCGAGGCCGCGGGACCGAAGCTCGTCTGCAACGGTCGAAGCGAAGAGCGACGAGTCCAGGATCCCGCCCAGCCACTCGCCACGGACGGGAGCCTGGTGGTAGGGATAGACCTTGCCGAGCTGGTGTCCGCCAAGGGTGATCTCAGGACGATCCCCATCCGTCGCGCGGTTGTGCTCGGCCCAAAACGAGGCCCACTCGGCGGCCGACTCGAGGTAGCTCATCGGGATGCCGCCCCCGATATCGAGAAACCCGGGCTGAAAGCCCTGTTCGCGTAACGAGTCGATGAGACGCAGCGACTCGCCGATTGCGCCGACCCGCTCCCCTGGGTCGTAGCCGTCGAGATGGAAGTGGACCCCGGCGATGTTGAACGCGTCGAGAGCGCGGTCGGAGACGGCGGCGGCGATCTCGCCTGCGGTCATGCCGAAGCGGGTGGGGGCAGGCAGAGACTCGGGCGCTAGACGCAGCGCAACGCGGGCCTTCCGCGTGGCGGCCACCGCTCTCATGAGGGCAAGCTCGTCGCCGTTGTCGACCGCGACGGTGACGTCGGTCGCCACGCACAGCTCCAGAAGGGCGCGGGGTTTGACCGCAGCCGTGACAACGATGTCCTGCGGCGCGACGCCTCGGTCGAGCACCTGGCGTAGCTCTCGCTCGCTGGCCACGTCGATCCCCAGGCCCAGTTCCTTCGCCTCGTCTACGAGGGAGAGAGCCTTGTTTGCCTTGCGGGCGAAGAACAAGCGCATCCGCACATCGCGTAAAGAAGCCGCATCGGTGAGATCGGCTGCGTTTCGGGCCATCGGATGAGGGCTGATGAGGTTCACCGGCGACCCGTGTTCGGCCATCCAGCGCTCGAGGAGCTCCGGATCGGACGCGAGCTCCTCGTGCCATGCCTCCAGGCGGCCCTCGAGCGGCACGACACCGACACAACGCGAGCGGAGATCGCTCATCGGCTCGCCGCCCGCAAAACGACGCGCCTCGCCCAGATCTCGGCCTGCGGGTGTAGAGAGCGATTCAGCGTGTCGTTTCCGATGACCCAGTCCTCCGTTGGCCGGCCGATGGCCCCGAGGCCATGGCTGGGTTTGCCCCTTAGGCCAACGCAGGTTACGTCCGGGGTGAGCTCAACCCCGCGCCGCGCGGGCGGAACCGTCGCGTGACCCTGATCGACGAGGGAGCGAAGGAGCAGGTCCCCGGCGCTGAGGGCGCCGGGAGGGGGGATGACCGCGTCGATGACGACACTCGCTTCACCCGATGGCCCATCGTTCAGCCCGGAGAGATCGACCTTCCCGCATTTGATCAGCGCCAGCAGCTTCGCGGCGTTCACCGGCGGCGGGCCGAACGAGACGCGCTCCATTTCGGCCGCAAGGTGCCGGAAAGCCGGCCATTCCTCGTCGGTCAAGCCCCTGGCTCCAAGGCGATCGACGAGCACCGGGTAAAGCGCTCGCCACGCGTGGCCCAAGGCCCAGTCGGCACCCGGTTCGCCGACCCCGACCCCGACTTCGATCGACCGTTCGATCTCCTCGACAGGAGAGCGGTCCGTGGAAGTCGAGCGGCCTTCGATCGCATTCGCGACGCGAGGCCCGACCACGCCCACCTCGTCCTGACCACCGCCTACGGATCGGAGGCTCCGCTCGGCCACGTCGACAACGACAGCGGCGGCAAGGTTCAGGCGGCTGCCCTCCTGTGTCGCCGCCAAGGCAGCGCGGCCGTCTGCCGCGATCGTGTCGAGCTCGGTGGAGGACAGGGCGCGCGCCGGATCCGGCTTGGCGAGCATGGGCCGACCCGTGCGCGAGTAGGGCAGGATCCGCTCGACGTCGCCGGGTCCACCCTCGTAGGCGAGGGCGAGCGGCCCGGGCTCTTTGCGGAACGTTCCGCCCCGTCCCTCGGTCAGCGCCAAAGACGCGTCGATCATGGTCAGCGCAAAGCCGCGGATCGACACGACAGAACCCGGCGGCACCTTTTCTTGAGAGAGATTCGTTTCCACCGGAAAGACGGCCGGGATGACGTCCAGACCAAAAGGTGGGGCCTTTGCAAGCGCGCCGTCCCAGTCGGATGCGTGGCCGGTTGCGATGAGGATCTCGTCGTACTCACGTTCAGTGGACGCCGCGACGCACCAACCGCCAGGTGATTTGCGGACTGCGCTGACGGCCTCGGCTCGCATGGTGAGCAGGACCTGACCGGGCGCGCTTGTCTGGATCTTCCGAAAGCCATCAAGGAGATAGCGCCCTACGTGTGCGCGGGGCGGATAGGCCTCCTGGCTCACGTCGTCCCGATTCCGGCGCCATTCCGTAAACGACAGACGGTCAGGGTCAGGCCTGCCAGATTGCCACATGTCGACCATCTCGGCGGCGAAATTCATGCGCAGATACTCGGGCTGGCCGGGGTCGTAGTTGGGCCCGGCCCCAGGAGCGGGGTGGGGCTCGAAGACGTCTACCGCCAAGGCGCCCGGTTGTACGTCCGCTCGGGCGAGGCTGAGCAGGCGCTCCAGGGCGTAGAGGCCCTTCGGGCCGCATCCGACGATCGCGACCCTCAACGGGGCCGTCGAGTCGCTCAAGCGGCGCGAATGCGAGAGCTCTTGGTCCCGGCCAGTAGTTCCAGTTCGGCCGGCGTCACTTTCAGCTCTCGTTCGACCCACGCGTCATCGTAGGCCGTGTTTACGTAGCCGTCGCCGCCGTCGGCGAAGATCATCGCGCACCGCGCTCCCGGCTCGAGGAGCGGGGCTATCGATTCGAGCGCCATCGCCACGCCGCCCGAGGATGCCCCGGCAAAGATTCCCTCACGTGCAACGAGGCGCCGGCAGCCGATCACGCACTCGAGATCGGAAACGCGAATCAGGCGATCGAACCAGGCTCGCTCTGACAGCCTGGTGACCACACCGGCGCCCAAGCCGGGCAACCTCCGGGCGGACCGCTCGCCGCCGAAGAGGACGCTGCCAAGGGCGTCGACCGCGACCACCCCTGTGTCCCTCCCTTGCTCGGCGAGGTAGTCGCAGCAGCCCACCAGCGTGCCGGTCGTGCTGGTCGCGACGAACAGCCAGTCCAGATCTTCGTCAAGGGCTTCGTCGATCTCAGCCATCGTCTGTGCGTGCGCGGCCGGGTTGGAGGGATTCGAGTACTGATCGGGCGACCAGGACTCTGGCGTTTCGGCAAGGAGGCGCTCGACGAGCGCCAAGCGGGCGGTCAGCAGGTCACCGGTGCGCGGGTCGGGCTCCGAGACGACGCGCACGTCACCGCCGAGGCTCGCGATCTTCTCAAGCTTTGTGGGGTCCGCTCGAGTGTCTGCGACACAAATGAAGCTCATGCCGTGTCGCTGGCAGGCACGAGCGAGTCCGACCCCGAGATTGCCCGAGGTCGATTCGATCACCGTCGAGCCCGCTCGGATCAAACCTCGGGCGAGAGCGTCGTCGACCATCCGGGCTGCCGAGCGGTCCTTGGAGCTTCCGCCTGGATTCTCCATCTCGAGCTTTGCCCACGCGTCGATGTCGTATCGCTCCGAGATATGCCGGAGCGGGACAAGGGGTGTGTTCCCGATCCCCGCAGATGGTGCCGATTCGCTTGTACTCAGCTGTTCCATGACGCCTGAACCGAATGCCCATCACCGGGCCCGCTAAACGGCGAAATCGCCCTCAAAAGACGCCGTGTAGGCGGTAAATGATGGCGCACCCACCTATGCAGGGGCTGATCGAGACACCGCGCTAGAGCTTCGCAAGTACCTCGGTGGCGACGCGCTCGCCCGAGCGAACCGCGCCGTCCATGTAGCCAACCCAGTACCCGGCAGTCTCGGTCCCTGCCCAGTGGATTCGACCGACGGGCTCTCGCAGAGCCCTGCCGTACGCGAAGAGCGCGCCCGGCGACGTAAACCCGACTGGCCCGCCCCGCGACCACTCCTCGCTCGGCCAGTCCGACTCGAAATATTCCTTCGGGCTCCCGGCCTCCGCGCCGTAGTACTTCGTGAAATTCGCAAGGACGGCGGCCTTGCGGTCGCTTGCCTTCATCTCGCGGAAGTCCCGGGCTAGGTCGCCCCCGACGAACCCGAAGATTACGCCTGGGGAGCCGTCGGGTGGCGAGGCGTCGTAAGCCACGTTTACCGGGCCTTCGTAGGAGACGACCGTGCCGTTCAGGCCATCGTTGCGCCAGAACGGCTCGTCGTAGACACAAGTCGCCTTGATCAGGGTCCCCTGCGAGACACGCTGGGTGAGCTGGTCGCGCTTCGAGGGCATAGACGGCTTGTAATCGATGCGCGAGGCGAGAGGGGGCGGGATCGCGACGATCGCGCGCTTGGCTTTGACAGTGATGCCCTTTGCATGAACCGTGACGCCCTTCTTCGACTGCCTGATCCGCTCCACGGGCGCCTTCAGCACGATGCGCTTGCCCAGGGCCTTCGCCATCCGCTCGCAGATGAGGCCGGTGCCCCCGACGAATCGCTTCTCCTGAGCGCCTCCCCTCGTGTTGAAGTTTCTCTCGAACGTGCCCACGTTCTCCTCGTTGCCCGAGGCGGCGATGTAGAAGAGGACATAGAGAAGCGAGAGCTCCCGGGGCTCGGCGCCAAAGATCGGGCGGGTCGCGACGGGTACCAATGCCTTGAACTGCGGCGAGACAGCGTTGTCGTTGATCCACGACTCGAAGGTCTGACCGTCGCGCTCGGCGGCTTGCGGGGCGTCGTACGGCGCCTCGACGTCGATCTCTGTAGCCATCTGGTCGAGTTGCGCGATCACGGTGGCGAGATCGGCTGCGATCAGGGGATCGGGCGGAGCCGTACCGGTCGGGAGGCTGTCCGAGTACGTCGATCGCTGTCCCAGGGAGTTCACGTATACGTTGTCACCCGTCGCGAAGGTCGGGAAGGTATCGACGTTGAAGCGATCGGCCAGCGCCTGGATCCGGTCCTGCGTGGGCCCGGTGAACGTGCCCCCCTTCTCCGAGATCTCGCCGCCTGAGATCTTGTGGTTGAGGACCCGGCCGCCGACCCGGTTGCGGGCCTCGAGAACGACGACCGACTGGCCGGCTTCCATCAACTCGAGCGCCGCGGTCATGCCAGCGAGGCCGGCACCAACCACGACCACGTCCGCCTGCTTTCGACGGCGCCTCGGCTTCGCCGCGCTGCGATCGGCTCCGATGGCGATCCCGGCAGCGCCCGTGACAGCGCCACCGACAAGCCGCCGGCGGCTGATGCGATGGGTGGTTTCGCTCTCGTCGTCCTCGCCTGTCAATCCGCTCTCCTCACTCGATCCTAGGACAGAAAGCCTGTGACTTCCTCGGTCGTCCTCTCGGGTTCCTGGTCGAAGACGAAGTGTCCGGCACCCTCGATGGCGACGAGGCGCGCATCCGGAATCTCACGCTCGAAGCGCCGCGCGCCGGCCAGGGGCGCGAACTGGTCGTCGGCGCCCCAGACGAGCAACGTCGGAACGCCCAGCTCGGCGAGCTTTCCCTCGTACGGGGCGAGCTTCTCGAAATCCATCGAGCGGTAGAACTCGAGCGTCGCGTCGCGGCCGCGCCCCTCGGCGAAGGGTCGCCAGTAGGCATCAACGTCCTCCTCGGAGAAGTCTGCCCCGTCTGCGCGGATCAGCCCCGCAAAGCCCTCGCGGTCGAGCGCCCCCATGACCTCCTCGCCCTGCGGGGAGCGCATGATCTCGGCCATGCCGTGCCACTTGCCGTCGGCAAAGAATCCCGAGTCCGCGATCACTAACGCTGACACCAGGTCTGGGTTCTCACAAGCCCAGGCAAGCCCGACGAATGCGCCCCAGTCATGGACGACCATCGCGACGCGGCCCAAATCTGCCTCCGAGTGGAGCGCGCCGATTGCCTCCAGGTTGCGCTCGAACGTTGCGGGGCCGGGATCGTCGGAGTCTCCAAGGCAAAAGAGGTCGGGCGCGACGCAGCGTCTGCCCTGCGCAGCCAATGCGTTCATCAGCGGCACCCACATCCGCGACGACTCCGGGAAGCCGTGGACGAAGAGGACGGGGTCAGCGGTCTCCTCGCCGTCCGGAAGGGTCTCGCGGTAGTGGGCCATTGCCCGAGGCTACCCTTGCCCACGCCTCGGCGCCTTGGCGGAGTGGTTACGCAGCGGCCTGCAAAGCCGTTTACGCCGGTTCGATTCCGGCAGGCGCCTCTACTGGCCTAGAAGCGCACCGAGGACTTCGGAACCCACCAGTCCTCGGAGTTCGAGTCCCCGCGGCCGCCGGCGACCTGCGAGCCTCGCGTGGAGCGGATCTCGGCGTCGCCGCCTGCTTCCTGGAGCGCCTTCAGGGCCAGCTCTCGCGCCTCGGCCTTGCCGGCGCCCTGGTCGCGAAGTGCTCTGAGCACGCGCTTTGAGTTCACGCTGAAGTTCTCGGTCTCGCCCGTGACGGGAAGAGGGGAGACGTTCACCGGGTCGGTGACGAGTGCAACTGCGTCCTTGATCTCGGGCATCTGCACAGCCTACGGCGATCGCCACACTCGACAGGTGAGCCGCAGCTACATCGCATTCAAGATCCTGCCCGGCCTGATCGGGATCCCCTTGCTGATCGTGGGCGCATCCACCGACAACAGGGTCCTTTTGGTGGTCGGGCTCCTCCTTGTAGGCATCTACGCGACCGAGATGGCCGTGATCACGCCCGTGAAGCTCGCGCGCGCCGAGCGCGCTGCGCGGCGTGAAAAGGACTCGACCGGCTAGACGAGGCCGCTCAGTTGCAGCGTGGCGCCGATCGCTCCGCATCCCAGGAGGACGAAGACGATCGAAGCTTTCGAATGCCAGCGCATCAAGGCGATGAATGCGCCGACAGCGAGGATGGCCGTAGGAACATCGACGACGCTCGTGTCGACGATGTCAACCGTGACGGCGGCGATGAGGCCGGTCACGCCCGCCGCAACGCCAAACAGGAAGGGCTGGATTCGCTGGTTCTCAGCGATTGCCACAAGGCCGCGGTGAAAGAAGATGGGCAACACGAAGGCGGGGATGAAAATGCCGATGGTGATCGCAAGGGCGCCTGAAAGGCCGCCCGCGATGTAGCCGACGAAGGTGGAGAAGATCACGAGCGGTCCCGGCAACGCGCCTCCGATCGCCAAGCCGTCGATGAACTGGCTCTCGGTGAGCCAGCCGTGTCCTCCCACGGCTGCGTCGTTCAGGAACGGGATCACCGTGAACGCGCCACCGAACGTGACGAGGCCGGCCTTCAAGCCCTCCCAAAAGATCTCCGAGGTGAGTGAAAGCGAGACGGTGCCGAGCGCAAAACCGACGAGAAGAGGCGCTAGCGAGATCGAATTGGCGCGGTGCGCGAGCCGCTCGCCGTTCTTCCAGAGCTCGTAGGCCAGGCCCGCGCCTATGAGGACGAGGCCGAACCCGGCGGAAGCAAAGATCGTCAGCGAAAACGCGGCGATCGCGATCAAGGCGAGCGGGACGTCGCTGATGAAGGTTCGACTGAGCCGGACCACCGCGCGCGCTACGAGGGCTCCGACGGCAGCGGTCAACCCGTAGAAGATCTCATCGAGGCTGTCCGCGAGGTCGGCCTCGACGTAGAGGATCGAGAACGCCAGGATCAGCAAGAAGCCGGGCAGCATGAACCCGAGCCCCGCAAGGAAGGCGCCCAGCTTGCCGCCACGCAAGCGGCCGAAGTAGACGCAGAGCTCATGGGCTTCTGGACCCGGGAGCACCTGGTAGACGGCGAGCGTCTTGGTGAACGTCTCCTCCGATACCCAACCCTCCTCGTCGACGCACTCCTGCTTGATCATCGCTATCTGCGCGGCCGGTCCGCCCCAGGCGAGGCAGCCGAACCGAAGAAAGCGCAGGAAGAGCGACCAGAGGGTGTCGTCTCCGGTCATTGGTGGTGAATCTGATGGGGGCGCCACGTTCAGAGCGGGGAGCGTAGTCTCGGGTTTCCCGACCGCAACATCTCCAGGAGGCAAACCTTGATCACAAAAGTCGACTTCATCGGTGTCCCCACTCAAGATCCAGACCGGGCCAAGGATTTCTACGTCGGCACCCTAGGCCTGAAGCCCGACGAGAACGCCAACGTACGACTTCTGGGCAGGCGACACGTGCTTTGGCATCTGGGAGCCCGAGAAGTTCGGCCTGCCGTTCGAGCCGCAGCGAAACGCTCACCCAGCGCTCCACGTGGAGGACGTCGGCGCTGCCCGTTCGGAGCTCGAGGCCAAGGGCGTCGAGTTCATGGGTGACACCCTGGACACAGGCGTTTGTCACATGGCGATCTTGCGCGACCCGGACGGCAACGACCTGATGTTGCACAGCCGCTACGCGCCCTACGAAAGCGAGTAGTTCAGCGGGGCCCCTGCGCCGCTCAACTGGCGCGGTTACCAGCTGGGAGTCGAGACCCAGCGCAAGCTGAGCGGCGTGCTGGCTGCTCTCGGGCTCCCGCTCTATTCGCGGCTCGACGATCTGGCCGACCGGCTCGCGCTGCGCTCACGGCTCGTCAGGCTTCAGACGCTGGTGGTCGCGCCTCCGCTCGTCGCGCTCATCCTGCTCGCGCCGATCCTCGTGCCGGCGGTGTTCGGGCCGCGGTGGGAGCCGGCAGTGGTACCGACGCAGATCCTTGCCGTCGCCGGCCTGATCTCTGCGGCTCAAACCGGCGTCGGCCCGCTGATCGCATCCCTCGGACGTCCGGGCGCGATGCTCCGCTGGAATATCGGCAACATCGTGGTCCTCGGCATCGGCGTCTACCTCGTGGCGCCACATGGGCTGACCGCGCTGTCGGTGACGGTCCTGGGGCTGCGGATGCTGAGGTTCGTGGCCTCGTACGAGCTTTTGCTCCGGCCGATTGCCGGCGTACCGCGAAGGGCCCTCGTCGCGGATCTCGCTCCGGCGGTCGTGTCCGCTGGGGTAGCCGTCGCCGCCGGCGCCTGTGTGCAGGAGTGGATCCTGGAGGACCCGCCGGGTGTCGTCGAGGTGGTCGTCGTGGGCGGCGTGGTCGCGACCGCCTATCTCGCGTCGCTTCGGCTGGCCTTTCCTCAGGCATTCGGCCAGCTGATCTCGGCCGTCAGGCAACTTCTGAGCCGGTCACGCGCTGGGAAGAAGCCGTCCGAAACCGGGACTGCGACGATCCCTTGACGGACGCTCCGCAGACATCCCGCGTACTCCACGCGATCTGGGGTTTCGGGGCTCCTTCCGAGACCTTCATCACCGACCGGATGATCGAACTGGAGCGCCTGGGATGGGAGGCGTGGGTCGCGGCAAAATGGATCCTGCCCGACGCGGAACCCGAGTTTCCCCCAGCGGCCCGTGTGCTCGAACCTTCTCGACGGGCCGCGCTCGGCGCACGACTTTCCGGTCGGCGCCGGTCCGATCCGGCGTGGTGGCTCCGCTCGTCGATCAGCTCCGTGCGCCCCGCGCTGATCCACGCGCATTTTGGCTGGACGGCCGCCGAGGCCCTGGCGGCGGCGAGACGCCATCGGATCCCTCTCGTTGCGAGCTTTCACGGTTATGACGCGACGGTGTATCCGCGTTTCGGCTTTGGCGCGCACGAGGGTGGGGGTGTAAATCCGACATCCCCTGCAGAGGTCTACGGTGAGCTCTTCGATCAAGCCGACGCGATCCTCGCGACTTCTGACTACATCCGGGGTCGACTCGTGAGCCTGGGCTGCAACGCGCGAGTGGATGTGGTCCCGTCAGGGATCCGGCTGGAGCGTTTTCCGTTTAGGGGCCCTCGGCCTGACGAGCACCAGGATGATGAGCTGCGTCTGCTTTTTATCGGCAGGCTGGTGCCGTACAAGGGGCTCGATGTGGCGCTCCGGGCCGTCGCGCTCCTCAAGGAGGCGGGACGTCTCCGTCCGCCGACGCTCACGGTCATCGGTGACGGGCCTGCGCGGGCAGAGTTGGAAGATCTGGCGCGATCACTTGGCGTCGGCGAGCAGGTCACCTTCCTCGGAGCCAGGGATCGCGATTTCGTGCTCGAGGCGCTCCAGCGGGCAGACGTCCTGGTCGCTCCTAGCCGGACGACCGAAGCGGGCCAGGCCGAGGGGCTCGGCAACGTCGTCAAGGAAGCGCTTGCCGTGGGACTCGAGGTCGCTGTCTCGGACAACGGGGGTCTGCCCGAGGTGGTACCGGGCGAGCGCGGGCCGCAGCGGCAGCCCGGTTCCGAAAGCGGAGGCGCCCGCGCAGTCCGCTCGCGCGCTTTTTGTCCTTGAGGATCCGCTGTGCCGCGTTGTGTCCGGAAGCTGCCATGACTCCGCCGCCAGGATGCGTGCCCGCGCCGCAGAGATAGAGACCCTCGAGCGGGGTCGCGTACTGGGCGAGCATGGGGGAGGGGCGCATGAACGCCATCTGCGCGAGGTCCTGCTCACCCTGGAAGATGGAGCCGCCCTGGAGGCCGAAGATGTCTTCGAGGTCCGGCGGCGCCAGAACCTCCCGCTCCAGGATCGCGCCGGGGAGGTTCGGCGCGAACTGCGCCATGTTGTCTACGCAGGTATCGCCGTAGCGCTCGCGGGCACCCTCGGGCCACTCGTCGTGGGTGGTCGGGCCGTACTGGGTGAACATCGTCGCGATCCAGCGATCGTCGTCGGTGAGCGACGGGTCGATCGAGCTGGGCACCTCGAGCTCGGTGTATGGATTCGCTGACGGCTCCCCCCGAACGGCGTCCTGCCAGGCGCGCTCCAGGTAGTCGAGCGAGGGGCAGTAGTTGACGCCGGCCGTCAGCAGGTGCTTCGAGTCCTCCTCGGTGAGCCCCTCGTAGACCGGCGGCTCGCTCAGAACCATGTTCACCTTCACCGAGGCACCGCGAGTGCGGTACGCCTCCATGTCCTCGGAGACCTCGTCTGGGAAGTTCTCGGCGCCGGCAAGGTCAAGGATGGTGGTCTTGGGGTGGGCGCCCGACGCGACGATCGGTGCGGTGTGAACGGTTCCGTCGGCGAGCGTAACTCCGATGACGCGGCCGCCGGACGAGTCGATCGAGACGACCTCGGCGTCGGTCTGGATCGTTGCGCCCGAGGCGCGCGCGCTCGAAGCGATGGCCTCGGAAATGGCGCCCATCCCGCCGATGACCTGGCCCCAGGAACCGATGTTCCCGTCGAGCTCTCCGAGCGCATGGTGGAGCAGGTTGTAGGCGGTGCCTGGGGTGTAGGGGCCGGCCCAGACGCCGACCACGCCGGTCGAAGCGATCGAGCCCTTGAGGTAGTCGTTTTCGAAGAACGTGTCGAGCATGTCGCCGACGGACATCGTGAAGATGCGGACCAGCTTTTGGACGTCGCGCTGGGACATGCCCGCGATGCGCCCGGCCTCCTTGAGGATTCCCGCGATGTCGACGGGCGCCTTCGATCCCAGGGCGGGGGGCTGGCGGATCATCATCGGGCGGACGAAGCCGGCGGCCATGAAGAGGAGATCCTCGAACTCCTCGTAGCGCGATGCGTCCTTCTTGGAGAACTTGGCAATCGAGTCGCAGGTCTTGGCGACATCGTCGTGGAAGACGATCGGGCCGTCGGGTGTCATGGCCGCATAGGCGGGGTCGAGCGGATAGGCCTCGTAGCCGTGGCGCTTGAGCTCGAGATCGGCGACGACCTTTGGCTGAAGCATCGAGACGACGTACGAGGCGCGAGATACGCGTGCACCCGGCCAGACCTCCTCGGTCACGCAGGCGCCCCCGAGGATGTGGCGACGCTCGAGGATGAGCGTCCTGAGGCCCGCCTTCGACGAGGTAGGCGCCAGTGGTCAGGCCGTTGTGCCCGCCTCCGACCACGATCGCATCCCAGGTGCCCATCTGAACGACACGCTAGCACACTCGTTCGATTGACTACAAAGTCAACGACAGGTACGATGTCGTGCGTGACGAGACTCCAGGAACTCGCGAAGGAGCACCTGATGCTCCATTTCTCCGACATGACCGTCGCGCCGGAGGACATACCGGTGATCGTCCGCGGCGAGGGCTCGCACGTCTACGACGACGACGGGAACCGCTACATCGACGGCCTTTCGGGCCTCTACTGCCTGAACCTCGGGCACTCCCACGGCGAGGAGCTCGGCGCGAAGGCAGCGGCGCAGATGTCCACCTTGCCGTACACCTCGAACTGGACCGTCGCCCATCCGCCTGCGATCGAGCTGGCGACCAAGCTCGCCGAGATCGCCCCGGACGGGTTCGAGCGCGCCTTCTTCACCTCGGGGGGTGCCGAGGCGGTCGAGTCCGCGTACAAGATGGCCGTCCAGTACCACCAGGCAAACGGTGAGCCCCAGCGCCGCAAGGCGATTGCGCGCCGCGACGCCTATCACGGCGTTTCGCTCGGAGCCCTCTCCTTCACGGGTATCCCTGTCTGCCGCACGCCGTTCGAGCCGCTGCCCGTCCCGACTTCCCATGTCGCCTCGACCAACGCGTACCGCCACCCGGCCGGCGGCGACGAGGCCGAGTTCACCCGCGTGCTGCTCGAGGAGATCGAGGAGACGATCGCGTTCGAGCAGCCCGAGACGATCGCGATGATCATCATGGAGCCGGTGCAGAACGCCGGCGGCTCGATCGTTCCGCCCGCCGGCTACTGGGACGGCCTGCGCGAGATCTGCGACAAGCACGGCATCCTGCTGGTCTCCGACGAGGTCATCTGCGCCTTCGGCCGCCTCGGTACCTGGTTCGGCGCCCAGCGCCTCGGCTACTCGCCGGACCTCATCACCTTCGCCAAGGGCCTGACCGGCGCCCACGCCGCGATGGGCGGCGTGATGATCTCCGACAAGGTCGCCGACGTCTTCCTCGACGGCAAGGCCGACTACCTACACGGCATCACGTTCGGCGGCCATCCCGTCGGATCGGCGATCGCCCTTGGGGCGATCGAGATCTATCGAGCGGGAGGGGATCCTCGAGAACGTTCTCGACAACGAGCCCAAGGCGCGCGAGATGCTCGACGGCCTCTCGGACATCCCGATCGTCGGCGACGTCCGTGGCATGGGCCACTTCTTCGCGATCGAGGTCGTAAAGGACCAGGCCACGAAGGAGCCGCTCACCGAGGCTGAGGCGAACTGGCTCCTCAAGCGCGTCCTTTCAGATCGTCTGTTCGAGAAGGGGATGATCTGTCGCCTGGACGACCGCTCCGAGCCGATCGTCCAGATCGCGCCGCCTCTGGTCGCCGACGTAGCGCTCTTCGAGCAGATCACAGAGATCCTCCGCGACGGACTCACTCACGCAGCCGAGCGACTTGAAGCCGGAATCCCGGCCGACGTCGCGGGCTAGCGGCGCGCCCCGAGAGCGCCAAGTTTGGGCACTTGAACCGCTTCAGGCGGTCGAATTGTCCTCGATCCACATCGACGCCCCCTTGCGGCTAGCGGCGCGCCAGGGCGTCGACGGCGACCACACCGTTTGGTCCGGCCAGCAATGGGTTTACCTCGACGAGGCTCAGGTCCTCTTCGAGCATGAGCTCGGAGATCCGGGTCGCGGCGATGGCGACGGCGGCTACGTCCACGCCGGGGTTGCCGCGGCCGCCTTGGAGGAGCTTCGAGCCCCGTAAGGATCCCAGGGCCTCCTCGACGCGTGCGGGGGAGGCGGGCAGGGGTATCACGATGACGTCGTCGAGGGCCTCGGTCCAGATCCCGCCGAGCCCGATCACAAGTGCCGGGACGACGCCGTCGGCCCGCGCGGCGACGATCAGCTCGATACCCCCCGGAGGAGCCATCTCCTCGACCAGCAGCTCGGCGCCAAGGGCCTCTGGGAGGGAGAGGATGCGCGCTGCCTCGTCGGCGAGCTCCGCTTCGGTCGCGATGCCAAGGGCGAGCGCACCGACGTCCGACTTGTGCTGGATCGTCGGGCCGGAGAGCTTGAGTGCGACGGGCCACTCGATCCCCTTTGCGAGTCGTACGCACTCCTCGGCACTCCGCGCCCGGCGCCCTTCGGGCACTGGAACTCCGGCGGCATGAAGTAAGCCTTTCGTCCCGGCCTCCGACAGCCACAGGCCCGGATCCGTGCGATTGGGCGTGACCTTCGACGCGATCGCCCGCAGCCGTTCGGGGCTGGCGTGTGAGCGCCGCAGCTCACGAGCGCACAGGATCGCGGTCGAGACTCCACCGACCGATGCGATTCCGTGCGCAGCAAGCTCCTGGGCGATATCCCCGTCCGTCAGCTCCGGAAGGGTCGATGCCATCAGCGGGGCTGCGTTCGCCCGGTCGAGCCCTTCAGCGATTCCGGACCGGTGAGCGGACCATGACGGATCCGAGTCGTCGGGCAGGTCCTGTGGCGTGTCGTGAATCACCAGGACCTGATCGATGCCAGGGTCCGAGCCCGTCGACCTCGACGATCTCTGCGAGCAAGGCGGTCTGAGCCCAGATGAGCGGCGTGTAGTCGAGCGGGTTCGCGACAGTGGCCGCGTCGGGCAGGAGCTCGCGCAGTCTGGCCTTGGTCGAATCGGCCAGGGGCGGAAGCTCGACACCCATGCGATCGGCCTCGTCGGCTGCGATTCCGGAGTCGCCGCCCGAGCAGGTGAGGATGGCAAGGCCGCCGCCGCCACGAGGGCGAGCACGCGGCTCGGCGAGGACGCGCGCGAGCTCCAAAAGCTCGTGCGGGTTGCGTGCCCACGACGCGCCGGCCTCTTCGATCAGGGCCCGGAAGATTCGCTCGTCGCCGGCGAGCGCGCCTGTATGCGCCGCGGCGGCTGCGGCGCCCGCTTCGGATGAGCCGGATTTGAGAACCGCTACACCGATCCGTCGCTCGACGCAGCATGCCAGCGCTTCGGCGAGCTTTCGGCCGTCGCCGTCGGATTCGAGGAACATCGCGACCGACCCAACGCCGTCGCGCTCGCTGAGCGCCAAGAGCCAGTCGGCCGGGTCGCATACCGCGCCGTTCCCCGTCGAGATGACGGTGTGGAAGTTGATCCCGCGGCGGGTGTTGAGTGCGTTCACGGCGACGTTGCCGCTCTGGGAGATCATCGCCACCGGTCCGGCGGGAAGCGGCTGGACCGCGTCGCCCCAGATCGCGGTGTTGTGGGCGAACGAGATGATCCCGTTGCCGTTGGGGCCGCAGACCGGGAACGATCGGTCGAGCGCGGTCTCCCGCAGCTCGCGCTCGAGCTCACGGCCTACCTCGACCTCGCCGAAGCCCGCGGAGATCACGATGGCGCCGCCGCAACCGGCCTCGGCCGCGGAAGCGACGGTCGCCGGCACGTTCGGGGCCGGGACGGCGACGGCAACGGCGTCCACGGGTTCGGGAAGGTGCGCCAAAGACGGGAAGCACTCGATGTTGCGGATGCGGTCTCGGCGGGGATTGACGCCCCAGACCGGCCCGTCGAACCCCATGCGCTCGAGGTTTCGCAGGATGATGTCGCCGTAGGCGCTGGGACGGTCGGTCGCCCCTACAACGGCGATGGAGCGTGGCTCGAGGAGGCGGTTGAGATCCATCAGGCCCACCGGTACGTGCCTCTATCGCGGCAGAGGCTGCTCATTCCGCATTCAGTGGAGCATCCGCTCGACACCGCGGCGCTCGAGGCCGCGCGTGACGATCAGCCGTTGGATCTCGGAGGTGCCCTCCCAGATGCGGTCGACGCGCAGCTCGCGAAGGAACCGCTCGGCGACATTCGAACGCAGGTAGCCGCGGCCGCCGAAGGCCTGGACGCAGCGATCCGCGCAAACCCAAGCGCGCTCCGAGGCAAAGAGCTTTGCCATCGAGGCCTTGTTGTGGACCAGCTTCAAGTCCGCACCCCGGTCGGAGAGCAGGGCGACCTGAAAGGTCAGAAGACGGGCGGCTGCCGTGTCGGCCGCCGAGTCGGCGAGCGGGAAGGACACGCCCTGGTAGTCGAGGATCCGGCTGCCGCCCTGCTCGCGGCCGGCCGCCCACGCGACGGTTTCGTCGAGGAGCCGCCACATCGCGCCGACGCAGCGGGCCGCGATGCCGAGGCGCTCCTCCATGAACCAGGCGCGCTGTAGGTCGTCGCCCTGGCCGACACCGCCGATGACCGAGTCGGAGGCGAGCTCGACGTCTTTGAACACGAAGGTTGGATGCCCGTCCGGATAGGAGTGAGTGAAGGCGGGATCGTCGATCATCTCGACCCCGGCGGCGTCGGCATCGACTGCGAACAGGGTGGGGAGGCTCTCGCCGCCGTCGATCACGTTTGCCATGACGATTAGGACGGTGGCCACGTCACCTGTCGTGACGAACCACTTCTCGCCGTTCAGGCGAAACCCGTCGGCGGTGGGCACGGCCGTCGAGGCGATGCGGCTGGGGTCAGATCCGGCGTCGCGCTCGGTGACGGCGTAGGCGTCCCGGATCTCGCCACGGAGGGCGGGGAGGAGGTAGCGTTCTCTTTGAGCCTCAGAGGCGTGGTGCCAGACGTTGTAGGCGTTCGGGATGTGCCAGTGGATCGCGTTCGTGGAGCGCCCGAACTGTTCTTCGACCAGCGCCCATTCGAGCGTCGACCAACCCTGTCCGCCGTGCTCGGGCTTGTGGAGGCCACCGACGAGGCCCGCGTTTGCAGCCTCTGACCTCACTTGCTCGACGACGTCCTCGGGCAGCCGGCCGTGGGCCCGTTCCGCCTGCTCCTCGAGCGGCATGAGCACGTCCTCGACGAACCTGCGCGAGCGCGACTGGATGTCGCGAGCCCTGCCCGTGAGCTCGAAGGGGGTTTCTTCGACGGCTTCGAGTGCTGCGCTTGCCTCCATCGCCGGGACACTCTAACATGAGATTGCGCAATTGACTACAAGATCAACAGCCGCGAACCCCCAAGGGGGTCTGACCCCGGGTCTGACCCCTCAGGCACAGAACCCCAATGGGGGTCTGACCCCTCAGGCACAAAACCGTCAAAGGGGTCTGACCCCGGGTCTGACCCCTCAGGTCTTGCCGCTGGACGTCGCTGACGTCGAGTTGACGCTTCGGCCTGTCGAGCGCGCGTCGATGCTGCCTCCCGCGGCGTTCGCCGACCCGGGGGTCCTCGCCTGGGAGATCGAGCATCTCTACGGCGGCTGGATCTGCCTGGGTCACGCCTCGCTGGTCGCCGAGCCGGGCAAGTATCTGATGCGTGAGATCGGCCAGACGAGCGTTTTCGCCGTGGCAGGCGACGACGGCGCCCCGCGCGTTTTCCTGAACACCTGCCGCCACCGCGGATCACGCCTGGTCGAGGAGTCCGAGGGTCAGGTCCGCCGGCGAATCCAATGCCCCTACCACGCGTGGTCCTACGGGCTTGACGGCAGCTTGGCTGCCGCGCCGCACATGGACGAGGTCGAGGACTTCGACCGCTCGTGCTTTGGCCTGATCGAGATAAGCAGCGCGGTCGTCGCGGGACTCCTCTTGGCCGATCTGAGCGGAGAGGCCGGCGATCCCCTGGCGCACGTCGGGGACTTCGGCGACCGTATGGCCGGCTGGCGCCTTGCGGATCTCGAACGCGCGGGCTCGCGCGCCTACGAGGTCAACGCAAACTGGAAGGCGATCGCCGAGAACTACAACGAGTGCCTCCACTGCCCCGGCGTCCACCCGGAGCTGAACGCTCTCTCCGACTATCGATCGGGGAGCTCGCAGTCCGGCCCGGGCGCGTGGTGCGGAGGGTCAATGGAGCTGAACGACGGCGCCGAGACGATGGGCCGAGACGGCCATCTCCAGCGTCCGCCCATCCAGGGGCTCGATCCCTCCGAGCACAGCTCCATCTATTACTTCGCGCTGTTTCCGAACGCTTTGCTCTCGCTTCATCCCGACTACGTGATGCTCCACACCCTGTGGCCGCGCGCGGTCGATCGCACGGACGTGATCTGCGAGTGGTACTTCGAGCCGCGAACGATCGAGGCCGACGGGTTCGATCCGTCGGATGCGATCGACTTCTGGGATCAGGTGAATCGCGAGGACTGGCGGGTCTGCGAGCTCACCCAGAAGGGCGTACGGGCCCGCGGCTACACAGCGGGTCGCTACTCGGCGGACGAAGGCGACGTCCACGCCTTTGACGCGATGGTTGCCGAGCGCTACGTGGAGGCGCTCCGATCCGGCTGAGGTGAGAGTGTGAGCGCTGTGGCTACGGAAACAGCCGACCGAATTCTGGACGCAGCCTGCGAGATCATCGCCGAGGAGGGGATCGACGAAGTCCGGATCGCCCGAGTTGCCACCCGGGCCCGCGCATCGTCCGGCCTGGTCCACCACTACTTCTCGACTCGTGAGGAGCTCCTCGAACAGGCGCTCGTCCACTCCTTCGAGCGCGCCGGCGACGACCGCTTCGGCGACGGGTCTCACCCACTGCCCGGCTCGGCGACAGAGACGTTCGGCCTGGCGATCCGCGAATGCCTGCCCTACGCGGGCGAGGCAGAGCGCGAGTGGGTCCTCTGGGTCGAGCTCTGGCTGCGCGCCGTTCGCGAGCCGGGTCTTCGCGAGGTCGCGGCCAAGCTCTACGGGCGCTATCGCCGCTGGCTGGCAGCGATGATTCTCGCGGGCGCCGAGAGCGGCGAGTTCACGCTCGAGCGGAGTCCGGAGGAGATCGCCGACATTGCGATGGCCCTCCTGGACGGCGCCGGGATACGCGCGATGGTCGCCGACCCCGCCATGGACGTCGAGGCAGGCCGCGCGCTCGTCGCCGGGACCCTGGCGCCGCTTCTCGGCATCGAGCCGGAATCGCTTTCGTGACCGCCAAGGGGCCTGTCCTTTGACACCGGCTCCCTGGCCCGAGGTTGCGAGCCCGGGCACATCGGAGTAGCGTGGATCGCCGAGTGAGCATCATCGATCTCGGCGCACCATTCACACGCCGGCAAGGATTGCGGGCGGTAGCAGTGGGCGCTCTCGGCGCGTATGGCCTGTCCGGATGCACCGTGTCGCGAGAGCTCGACGTACCCGAGGGCGGCATCTCGGTCAAGCCGGAGATCGACGGCGACCTCCTGATCTACAACTGGGCTCAGTACATGGATCCCGCGCTCAAGAAGAGCTTTTCGGAGAAGTACGGGGTGGAGGTCAACGAGGTCAACTACGACAACCTCGAAGCGATGGTCGTCAAGCTCAGAGCGGGCGGTCGCTACGACATGATCTGGCCCACGCCCGAGTACGCGTTCCGTCTGAACCAGCAGGGTCTCCTGGCCAAGTTCGACCGTTCAGACCTGAAGAACGCGGACGGCATCTCCAGCTACTACGACACGGGCTGGTGGGACCCGAACTCGGAGATCTCGGTCCCCTACGCCTATTACACGACAGGGATCGCCTGGCGCGACGACCAGGTCTCAGGAATGACCGGCTCGTGGAACGACCTCACGAACCCCGACGGCGAGGGGCGGATGTTCATTCTCGACGACTTCCAGGAGGCGATCGGAGAGGCGAACCTCATCAACGGCTGGGAGCTGAACACGGCCAATGCCAGCGAGCTGGAGATCTCGAAGGAGACGCTTCTTGAGCAAAAGGCGTTTGCCCGGGGGATCTCGACGAACTCGACGCAGAACCTCGTCAACGGCTCGGCTTCCATCCATCAGGCGTGGAACGGCGACATCGTCAACGTCAGGAACCAGGTCGACAACCCGGAAAACTTCAAGTACCAGACCTGCGAGGAGGGGGTGCCCGTCGGCACGGACCTGATGTGCATCCCGGTCACTTCACGAAGTCCGGGCACGGCGCTCCTGTTCATCGACTGGATGCTCGATCCCGAGAACTCGGCTCAGAACGTGATGTGGAACGGCTACCCCCAGCCCTACGACGGCGCGCTCGAGGCCTTCGCCGAGCTGGTCAAGGAAGAGCCCGCAATCGACGTCGATCTCGAGCAATTGGACGACGGTGGGCTCGAGTACCGCCTCGACAGCCCCGATGACCGAAAGCTTTGGAACAAGATCTGGACTGAGGTAAAGGCAACTTGACGGCACGCGCATCAGGTTTTTGGTCTCGGTTCCTCATCCCCGGGGGCCTCTGGCTCCTGTTGTTGTTCGCGGTTCCCCTCACGCTCGTCCTCGCCCTGTCGTTCGGTTTCACCGATGGTCTGGGCCGCGCCGTCTACGCGTTTGACCTGGAGAACTACGCCGAGGCTTTCGACCCCCTCTACATCCCGGTCCTTCTTCGCTCAGTTGGCTTTGCTCTCGCGACCGTTGCCCTCTGCCTCCTGATCGGCTATCCGGTCGCCTACTACATCGCCCGGTACGGAGGCTCGAAGAAGCACATCCTGATCGCGCTCCTCGTGATCCCGTTCTTTGTCAACTACCTCGTACGCACTTATGCGTGGGTGGCGCTCCTGGCCGACGAGGGGCTCGTCAACTCGGCGCTCAGCTCGCTGAACCTCTCCGAAACCGGCATCCAGCTCATCAACACTCCGTACGCGGTGATCGGCGGACTCGTCTACGGATATCTCGTTTTCATGATCCTGCCCATCTACGCCTCGCTCGAGCGCATGGACCCGTCGCTCGTCGAGGCGGGCAAGGACCTGTTCGGGCGCCCCTTTCAGACCTTCATCCACGTGACGCTGCCGCAGACAAAGCAAGGAATCCTGGCGGGCTGCGTACTCGTATTTCTGCCGGCCGTCGGCGACTTCGTCTCGGCGCAGCTTCTGGGCGGGCCGAACACCTACATGATCGGGAACCTGATTCAAGACCAGTTCTTCACGGCCAACAACTGGCCATTCGGCTCGGCTCTGACCGTGGTGATGATGATCTTCCTGGGCTTTTGGATGGTGGGCTACCTGCGCTCCGCCGCCCGCGAGGCGCGCAATCCGGTGGCGGTGTAGGGGCATGGCGTTCGACCGGCCGAGGTTCTTACGGATCTACGCATACGCGGTCTACGCGTTCCTCTTCATCCCGATCGGGGTCGTCGTCCTGTTCTCGTTCAACTCGGTCAAGTCCCTGCAGTCGTTCCAGGGCTTCTCGCTCCAGTGGTATGACGACTTCCTTTCCGACTCGACACTTCGCGAGTCGCTCTTCATCTCGCTCGAGATCGCATTGATCACGATGGTCATCGCGACCTTTCTGGGCACGGCGCTCGCGATCGGACTGGTTCGCGCCCGCACGCGCTGGAGTCCTGCGGCGAACGTCCTCATGCTCATCCCGCTGGTCACGCCGGAAATCGTCGCCGGGATCTCCGCGCTTTTGATCTTCTCCCAGATCGGCGTCCAGCTCTCGTTCTGGACGATCGTGATCGCTCACATCACCTTCTCGATCTCATACGTGACGATCGTGGTCCGTGGCCGGCTCTCGTCGATGGGCGACGAGGTCGAGCAGGCGGCGATGGACCTTGGCGCGACAAGGCTGGGAGCGGTGCGCCTGGTGCTGATCCCGGAACTGTGGCCGGCCGTGGTGGCCGCTGGATTGCTTGTCTTCGCCCTCTCCTTCGACGACTTCGTCCTCTCCTTCTTCACCACGGGTGAGGACTCGCAGCCGCTTCCGGTGCGGATCTGGTCGGCGATCCGGTTCGGGGTCTCCCCGACGATCAACGCGATCGGAACGCTGATGATGGCAATCTCGATCTCGGCTGTGGTCGCGGCCGTCTTGATCCCGCGTTTCTTCGGCCGCAAGGAGTCTGGCATCAAGGTGCTGACTGGACAGGAGGGAGGATGAGATGAGCGCAGATGCGATCACGATCGAGGGGGTGTCGAAGCGCTTTGGGGACTTCACCGCGGTGGACAACATCGACCTCGCGATTCCAAGCGGGGAGTTCTTCAGCCTGCTCGGGCCCTCGGGTTGCGGAAAGACCACGACGCTGCGGATGCTCGCGGGCTTCGAGGTCCCGACCGAGGGCCGCATCCTGCTCGAGGGCGAACCCGTCGAGGATGTGCCGCCCTACGAGCGAAACGTGAACATGGTGTTCCAGAGCTACGCGCTGTTCGGGCACCTGGACGTCGAGGGCAATGTCGCCTTCGGCCTCAAGCGCAGGAAGCGCCCGAAGGACGAGATCGCCGAGCGCGTCGCCGATGCTCTCAAACTCGTCGGGCTGGCCGACCGCGCCCATGATCGACCCACAAAGCTCTCGGGTGGGCAGCGCCAGCGCGTCGCCCTGGCTCGCGCCCTCGTCAATCGCCCCTCGGTGCTACTCCTCGACGAGCCGCTCGGGGCTCTCGACCTGAAGCTCCGCCGGCAGATGCAGGTTGAGCTCAAGCAGATTCAGCGCGAGGTCGGGATCACGTTCGTGTACGTGACCCACGACCAGGAGGAGGCACTTTCGATGTCTGATCGGATCGCGGTCATGTCGGGCGGCAAGATCGCCCAGTGCGGCCCGCCCGAGGACATCTATGAGCATCCAACCGGAGAGTTCGTCGCCGGCTTCATCGGGATCTCAAACCTGATCGAAGGAGTCGTCCAGGACGAGACGACCGTTCGCATCGGAACCGGGGAGCGCATTCCCGCCCCGATACCCGCGGACTGCGGCCAGGGTGAGACGGTTCAGATCTCCGTGCGGCCCGAAAAGATCGCGATCGATGACGAGATCGAGGAGGGCATGGTCAGCCTGGAAGGGACTATCGAGGGCCGCGTCTACCTCGGCGTCTCGACCCAGATCACGGTCGGCCTGGGCAACGGCTCACGGCTTGTCGCACTCGAGCAGGCGACCTACCGCGCCTCAGCCGACGACCGCTGGGAACCCGGAATGAAGATCAAGCTCGGCTGGCACGCCGAGAACTCGATCGTCCTGCGCTGAGCGCCACCCCCGAGGGGTCAGACCCCTCACACTCTGCTCACAATCCGAGGGGTCAGACCCCTCACACCCTGCTCACAATCGCCCGCGCCAGCCGCCCCGCACCGTCGGGGCGCTCGTTGAAGTAGAGGTTGGGCTCGACCGCCTCGAGCTCCAACAGAACCGGCGCCCCCTCCTCATCTCGCAGCATGTCGACCCTGGCGTAGAGCGGCACGTAGTCGAAGCGTTCGGTGACGTGCCCGACGATCCGCTCGGCCAGGGCGAGCTCGTCGGGCTCGTAAGTGCCCGTAAGGACGAGCTCGGGGTCGTACATCGCCTCGGCGACCATCAGATCGGTGTTCCGCACGGGCGCGACCTCGTCGGGGCGGAGTACCGAGCGCTTGCGGAGCGAGTGGCTGAACTCGCCGTCGATGAAGACGAGTGCCGTCTCCCCGGAATCGTCGACGGAAGACAGGAAGGGCTGGACCATCGCGGTGCGCCCGCTCTCGTGGATGGTCTCGATCAGGGCTCGCGCCTCCGTAGCAAGGCCTGGACCAAAGCGTCCGGTGTCGCGTCCGCCCGCTGAAACCGAAGGCTTGACCACCACTTCGCGCCCGTCTCCGTCCCAGCCCTCGCCGGGCTTGACGAAGAGCGTCTCGACGATCGGGATACCCGCGGCGTCGAGGTCGGCGACGTAGGCCTTGTCCGAGTTCCAGCGGAGTAGCTCGGCCGAGTTGTGGAGATTCGGACCTACTGAGTCCGCCCATTTGACGAACTCGTCGCGGCGCTTGGAGTAATCCCACGGGGAGCGGACCGCGACCGCGTCGTAGGAGGCCCAGTCGATCTCGGCGTCCCACGGCTCGTAGGTGACCTCAGCGCCAAGCGATTCGAGCTCGGAGATCACGAGCTGGTCGTCGGTGAACTGGTCGGGCATCACGGTGCATGTGGCGACGGCGATATTCACGGCGCGGAGGCTAGAAGAGTCCCACCGAGCGGGCGGACCTAGACTCGCCACAGATGCTCCTCACCGCCTCGATCGTCGGGCTCTTCATCCTGCCGGGACCCTGGAATGTGCTCCTGTTCGGGTTCGCGCTGGTGCTCGAGGTCGGCGAGGTCTACCTGTGGATCAAGTTCCTGGAGCGCTACCGCGTGCGCGGCGGGGTGGAGGGCATGCTGGGCGAGAGGGCGACCGTGGTCGAGGCGTGCGACCCTGAAGGACTGGTGCGCGTGCGCGGCGAGTTGTGGAAAGCGCGAGCTGATCCCGGAGACCCCCTTTTTGAGGGGGAGCGCGGGACGGTGCTTTCGGTTGACGGTCTGATGGTGACCGTAAACCGGGAAGTCCGATAACCCAGAAGTGACACGCGCCGCTCCGCGAGCGTGTAAAACCTGTAGCGATGAAGCGGCTTGGCAGCGGGGCGGCTGGAATCTTGCTCGTCTGCGCGCTCGTTATGGCCGCGCCGGCGCTCGCGAAGGTGCTCAAGGGGACCTCGGGCGACGACAAGCTGATCGGCTCGAAGAACGGCGACAAGCTGATCGGCAAGGGCGGTGACGACATCCTGCGCTCCTCCGAGGGAGGCGACCTCGTCATCGGTAACAAGGGCGATGACTTCATCAAGTCCGGCAAAGGCTTCGACGAGATTCGCGCCGGCAAGGGAGACGACGAGATCCACGTCCGCGATGGAAAGCCGGACCAGATCGATTGCGGACCGGGCAATGACACGGTCTTGGCGGACGAGGAGGAGGACGGGCTTTTCGATTGCGAGAACGTGGAGGTGTTGAACGAATGAGGCGGCCGAGTGACCATTCCGACTACTTCAACCGCGGGGAGCTGGCCGACCCGGGCGTGCTTGAGCGCGAGATGGCTTTGAAACCGGAGGCGACGCTTCGGCGACGGGAGTTCCTTGCGCGCACGGCAGCGGTTGCCGGTGGGGCCGCGCTCGCCTCGTATCTGCCCGCGGAGGAGTTGGTGGCCGAGGCCGCCCGCCGCACGGTTCACCGCAAGCTCCCGAGTCCGCAGAACCTGCCGATCGACACCTTCGTCGTTCTCATGATGGAGAACCGCTCGTTCGATCACTACTTCGGCTGGCACCCCAACGCGGACGCCAAGAACGACTTCACGTATCCCGCTCCGGGCGGGGGAACGGTGGACACATACCGCCTCTCCCCGGATTTCCAGGGTTGCGATCACCCCGATCCGGACCACGGCTGGACGGGCGGCCGGTTCCAGTGGAACCGCGGGAAGAACGACCGCTTCGTGTTCGGGAACGAAGCTGGCACCGGTAGCGACGAGTTCGCCGCGGGCTACTACCTCGAGGAGGACGTCCCCTTCCTCCCGGCCGCGGCCGCGGGCTATCAGCTGTACGACCGCTGGTTCTGCTCACTCATGGCGTCTACCTATCCCAACCGCCACTATCAGTGGGGCGCACAGAACGGTGGCCAGAAGTCGAACCTCTTTCCGCCACAGGTCCCGGGCATGGAGACGGGTTTCACATGGGAGACGATCGCCGACCGCGCAGAGGCCAACGGCATCTCGTTCACCTATTACAACTCGGACCTTCCGTTTGCTGCTCTGTACGGGGCCCGCGGAGTCGCGTGGACCAAGCCGGTGTCCACTTTCTACTCCGACGCTGCGGCCGGCACCCTGCCCAATATCTGCTTCGTCGACCCGCCCTTCCGGGACGGCGGCGGCGGTAATGGGCTCTCGGCCGACGAACACCCGCATGGCGATATCCGCCTCGGTCAGGCCTTCATGTCGGACGTCGCCAATGCCTTCATCGAGTCCCCCCATTACGAGCGGGGCGCGATGTTCATCAACTACGACGAATGGGGCGGCTTTTTCGACCACGTCAAGCCCCCGTTCGTGCCTGATGACCGGCGAAACCAGGCCGACATCGACAACGACTGGGGCTTCACGGGGTTCCGGGTCCCAGGTGTTGCGATCTCCCCGTTCACGAAGGGAGGCCGGGTCAGCCACATGCCGGTGACTCACGAGTCGATCTTGAAGCTCATCTCCTACAAGTTCGAACTGGGACACCTCAACATGCGCCACAGATTCGCTTCCAACATCGGGCGCTCGTTCAACTTCAAAAAACCCGATCTCGAGCCGGCTGAGCTACCCATGTACGAGTTCCTGGAGGCGCAGACCGCGCCTTGCGCAGCGCCGGGTGCGGCTGAGCGCCCAAAGGAACACGACATGGTCGGCCTGGAGTCGTCCGGCTATCTCGAATCACTCGGTTTCGAGGTTCCCGACGCGACTCTCGACCAGATCTTCCGCTACCCGGACAAGGTCAAGAAGGCGCTCGAAGAGGGCGACCGCAAGGCCGCGGAAGCCGCCGCCGGCCCCGCCCAACCCCGCTGATAAAAAACGTCCCACGCCACGCCCTATAGGGGGCAATCGGGACGTTTGCCTCGTCAGGAGTCGTCTGATGCGGTCGAAGGCGTGAACGTCTTGCCCCCGCCCGAAAGTGCGCGGCGCACCACCGAGGGCATCACCACGCGAGACGCGGCCACCAACGCGTAGGGGCGCGGCACGTAGCGCTCTGCCTTGCCGCCGGGACCTGCGTCCATGATCGCGTCCGCAACTTTGTCGGGCGTGGAGACGATCCAGCGGGTGAGCGGCTTCTCGTTCAGCTCTGCCTGGGGGAAGCCCTCGGTCGTGACGAATCCGGGGAGCACCAGGCCGACGTGTACGCCGTGCTCGCGCTCCTCGAGGTGGAGCGCATCGGTCCAGCCCGCCAGGGCGAACTTCGAGGCCGAGTACGCGCCGGAGTTGCCGCGGGAGATCCGGCCCGCGGTGGAGGCGACGTTCACGATCGAGCTCGGCGCCGAGCGGCGAAGTACGGGCAAAAGAGCTTCCGTCAGCCGCGCGACGGCGTCGAAGTTGAGCTTCATGTGGCGCTCGAGGTTCTCCCAGCCTGTCTCACCGAACGTGCCTCGCCAGGCGGCGCCCGCGTTGTTGACCAGGAGATCAAGCCGGCCATGCTCGGCCTCAACCCTCGCGGCCACCTCCGCGGGAGCGTCATCCTCTGTCAGGTCGGCCGCGATCACCGTGGCGCCGCCGATCTCGGAGGCCAGCGCCTCGAGGCGATCCTGCCTGCGCGCAACAAGGACCAGCTTGGCTCCGGGCTCGCGGGCGATGCGCCTCGCGGTCGCTTCGCCAATGCCGCTCGAAGCCCCTGTCACAAGTGCAATCACGCGCCGGAAGCTAACTGATGCAGCATTGCTGTTGCCATAGCCCCACCAAAGCTGCAGAAGTTGTCCAGGAGCCCTCGGCATGCCTGCCCGGTGGCGGTAACATCGACCGCCTCGGGCGCTTAGCTCAGTTGGGAGAGCGCCGCCTCGACAAGGCGGAGGTCACTGGTTCGAGCCCAGTAGTGCCCATCGTGACCGCGATCCGTCGCGCAACACCCGCGGACGCCCCCGATGTGGCGCGACTTCTCCACGACTTCAACACGGAGTTCGACGACTTCAGTCCCGGAGTCGAAGTTTTGACCGCGAACGCTCGCGAGATGATCGCCGGCGGCGACATGATCGTGATGCTGGCCGGCGAAGGTCCCGACGGATTCGCGGAGCTTCGCTTTCGCAAGTCAGTCTGGACCGCAAAGCTCGACTGCTACCTCGAGGAGCTCTACGTCGTGCCCGCCCTCCGCGGGCAGGGAATCGGGCGCACGATTCTGCGCGGGGCCATGGAAGTCGCTCGGGCCGAAGGAGCCACCTTCATGGAGCTCGGCACCAGCGAGGACGACGAGGCGGCTCGCTCGCTCTACGAGAGTGAGGGCTTCACGAATCGCGAGGGCTCGCCCGACGGGCCGGTGATGTTGTTCTACGAAAGGAAGCTTTGAAAGGCGGTTTCGCTTGACCCCCGCCTTTACCGGGTAGGGGTGGGCGACCCGTAGTTCCGCCCACGGAAGGAGAGCCACATGTACATCGGTATTGGAACCCTGCTCCTGATCATCATCATCATCATTCTCGTCACGTAATTCCGCACCTCTCGTACCGCCGTCCCTCCTGGCGCCGGGGCCCAGGGGCGCGCGGCTGTAGGCTCGCCGCCCGATGCTCGGCACCTACGTTTCGCTGGCACTCATCCTGGGCGCCTCGTTTGTCGTCGGTCAGGCGGTGTTCTGCGCCTGCGGGCGCGGCGAACGCACCTACCTGGCCCCGGCGGTCGGCCTCGGCCTGCTCTGCGCGACCGCGTGGGTTGCCGCCAACGTCGCGTCCTCGGCTTGGGCGGGCCTCGGGGCCGTAGTAGTCCTGACCGCTGTTGCAGCGACCCTGCTGCACTTCGAACCTCCGACCGGTGAGCGCACCGGCGCGCTCCCCGCGGCAGCGGGCGCAGTCCTCCTCGGCTCCATCCCGTTCCTGGTCGAGCTGCGGTTCGGGATCCTCGGCACATCCCTCAACCCCGACATGTCGCAGCACCTCTTCGCCACCGACCGCATCGCGAACGGGGGCGAGGAGCGCCTCATCGAGGAGGGATACCCGCTCGGCCCGCACGCCCTGGTCGCAGGGATCTCCAAGCTCGGCCCGTCGTTGGTCCATGGGTTTGGCGGCCTGATGCTCGCCACGCTCGTCGCGGCGACGCTTGCGCCGCTCGGCTTGCTGAAAGACCTCGGGCGGACCGTCCGGGTCGGGGCCGCGCTCCTTGTGGCAGTTGCCTACCTGGCCGCTTCCTACTTCATCCAGGGCGCGTTCAAGGAAACGATGCAGGCGCTGTTTCTGCTCGCATTCGCAATCGGTCTCGCCGAACTGGCGACGGGTGCCGGGAACACCGGATCGCGATGGCAGCGCTTCAAGGGGGTGCCGCCGGCCGCACTCGCGATCGGCTCCCTTTATGCCTACAGCTTTCCCGGGCTCACCTGGCTCGTGGGGACCCTCGGCGTCTTCGCCGTGGCCGAGGTGATCCGGGCCAGGGGACTCGGC
Source organism: uncultured bacterium (assembly GCA_963721645.1). Classification (GTDB taxonomy): domain Bacteria; phylum Actinomycetota; class Thermoleophilia; order Solirubrobacterales; family 70-9; genus JALZKA01. Next base: position 822,376 of record CAVRJK010000002.1, read on the forward strand.
GCCTTGCGCGGGGCGGTCGTTCCGACGGTGATCGGGATCGCCGTGGTCGCTGTGGCGGCCGCGCCTGAGATCACCCGCTTGCTCGATTTCGCGAGCTTTGAGACCTTCAACCCCGACGGCGCCGGACTGGGCAATCTCTTCAACCCGATCTCTGCGGTCGAAGCCCTCGGTATCTGGCCCTCGGGCGACTTCCGCGTCGAGCCCGGGGACGGCTTCGCGCCGGCCTTGGCGTTCTATCTGGGTGGCGCGATTGCGGGGATCGCCCTGCTCCTCGGACTGGTTCGCGCGCTCCAGATGGGGGAGACGACCCTTGCTTCGGCTCTGGTGGCCGGATGCGTGCTCTACGGGTACGCGCTGGCTGCCGGCACTCCGTATCAGGAGGCGAAGGCGCTAGCCATCGTCGCGCCCGTGGTGATGTTGGTCGCGGCGCGCGGCTGTCTCGAGGAGACGCCGCAACTGCACACTCTGAGGGACGTGCCGGCGCGCCTCCTGGTCGCACCCGCGCTGACCTTCGCCTTCCTCGTGGGTGCGGGAGGGTCGAGTGCCCTCGCCCTGGTGAACGGGCCTGTCGGACCCTCCTCCTGGACGCCGGCGCTGCTCGAGTTCTCGGCCCAGGCCGAGGGTCAAACGGTCCTGGCCGTCATCGACGACGAGTTTGCGGACTCGAATGGTCGCGACCTCGTGACCTGGGAGCTCCGAGGCCGGGAGGTATGCGTGATTTCCAATAGTGAGGTGTCCGCCGCGACCGTCTCGGACAGGGCCTTCGAGGCGGTTGTCGTGATCGGCGAACTAGACCAACCGCTGCCAGTCGTCGGCAGGCTGGATCTTCTTGACTCCGAGACGAGCGGCGGTCTGGAGTACACGCTTTACGACGCGAAGCTCGTGGGATCGGATCCCGGCTGCCCGTTCATAGCCGACGGCGACCGCGCCGAACCCGCCGACTGAGCTCGCGAATAGCATCACCGCGATGGCCGAGATCACAGTGAAGCTTCCCGACGGCACCGCGCTCGAGCTGGGCGCGGAGGCCACCGGCGCCGACGCCGCCGCAGCGATCGGCCCCGGCCTGGCCAAGGCCGCCCTGGCGATCCGCTTCGGCGATGAGCTCCACGACCTCTCTGCCGCATTGCCCGACGGGGCGGAGATCTCGATTCTCACTGACCGCGATCCGGAGGCGCTCGCGCTCATCCGCCACGATGCCGCCCATGTTCTTGCGGCCGCCGTCGTCGAGCTCTGGCCAGGCACCAAGGTCTCGATCGGACCCGCGATCGACAACGGCTTCTACTACGACTTCGAGTTCCCCGACGACTACCGGCCCTCGGTTGACGACCTGCCCAAGATCGAGGAAGCGATGGCGCGCCACATCGCCGCCGACGAGGAGTTCGAGCGGACCGACGTGACGCCGGAAGAGGCTCTCGAGCGCTTCAAGGCCGAAGATCAGCCGTACAAGGTCGAGCTGATCGAAGACCTCGTTCGCGACCAGGGCGTCGAGTCAGTCTCGCTCTATCGCAACGGTCCGTTTACCGATCTCTGCCTGGGTCCGCATGGCCCCACGACCAAGCGCATCAAGGCGGTGAAGCTCACCTCGGTCGCCGGGGCGTACTGGCGCGGAGACGAGAGCCGGGCGATGCTCAGCCGCATCTACGGAACTGCCTTTTTCAAGAAGTCGGACCTCGAGGAGCACGAGCGCCTTCTCGACGAGGCGCGTGAGCGTGACCATCGCCGTCTGGGTCGCGAACTCGGACTCTTCATGCTGCGCTCCGAGTCGCCGGGTATGCCCTTCTGGCTACCTCAGGGCACGGTGCTTTTGCGCCTGATCCAGGCCGAGGTCGACGCACAGCTCGAAAAGAGGGGCTACGCCGAGATCAAGACGCCGCACATCATGGACGTGGAGCTCTGGCACCGCTCGGGCCACTACGACAACTATCGCGAGAACATGTACTTCTCAGACGTGGACGGCCGCCAGTTCGCGCTCAAGCCGATGAACTGCCCGGGTGCGTGCCTCGTATTCGGCGCCGAGCGCCGCTCGTACAGGGACCTGCCGCTACGCCTGGCCGAGTATGGGCACGTCTCGCGCCACGAGCGCGAGGGCGTCCTGCACGGCCTCCTCCGTGTCCGTGCGTTCACCCAGGACGACGCCCACGTCTACTGCACCCTCGATCAGGTCAGAGCCGAGGTCGACTCGATCTGTGAGTCCATCGACGAGCTATACAGCCGCTTCGGCTTCACCGACGTACGCGTGGAGCTGTCGACCAGACCCGAGAAATCGATCGGCTCGGATGCTGATTGGGAGGCGGCCGAGACCGCGCTGACCGAAGCGCTCGAGGGGCAGGGCAGGGAGTACGTCCTGAACCCGGGAGACGGGTCCTTTTACGGGCCCAAGATCGACTTTCACGTCACCGACGCGCTGGGACGCTCCTGGCAACTCGGCACCTGTCAGCTCGACTTCCAGATGCCCGAGCGCTTCGAGCTCACCTACTGGGGCGAGGACAACTCAGAGCATCGTCCGGTGATGATCCATCGCGCGCTTCTCGGCTCGCTCGAGCGCTTCGCGGGCATCCTGATCGAGCACTACGCGGGTCGGTTCCCCGACTGGCTGGCGCCAGTCCAGGTGGGCGTTTTGCCGGTCGCCGATCGCCACAACGGGAAGGCCGCCGAGATCGTTGCCGAGCTCGTCGGCTCCGGAGCGCGTGCGCGGATCGACGATCGCACCGAATCGGTCGGGAGAAAGATCCGGGATGCGGAGCTGGCAAAGCTCCCCTACATGGTCATCCTGGGCGACCGCGAGGCTGAGTCGGGCGAGATTTCGGTCCGCTCCCACCAGGACGGTGACCTGGGCGCGATGAGCACCGCGGCGCTTGCCGAACGGCTCAGCTAGGGCACGGGCTCGATCGAGGGCGGCACCAGCCGCAGTCCCGAGAAGTCCGTTCCGAAACCGAAGTTGAAGAAGTACTCGGCGAAGCCGTTCTCGTCGGTGTCGCCGCTCGAAAGGCCGGAGTCGATCGCGAGCTCGACGAACGGGTCCTTCTCGCCCTGGCTCGTATAGCCAACGGGGCTTTCGTGCTTTACGCCCCAGACGCCCTCGGTGCCGCTCGTGTCCACGACATATGCGCCGTAGCGGTCCAGGGCCTCCAGGATCGCGCGCTTCCACGGAGGCGCGGCCGCGAGCAGGGCGGGATCGGAGGGCAGCTGGAAGTGTGCGCCCATGGCCGGCCTGTCTTCGGGGTCGAAGCCGCTGTCCGAGCAGTCGAGTCCGCCCTTGGTCGCCGGGTAGACGTAGCCTTCCGTACAGGGGACGAACATCGCCAGCGCATGGTCGATCTTCCCGGCGCGTAGCTCCTCGGCGCGGACCATGCCCGCGATCGCGCCGTTTCGCGAGGCGACGGCGTCTGAGCCGAGGCCGTAACCGCGGACATTCGCCAGGCCGCCCCACTTGATCGTCACGGTCTCCGAGTCCATCGCGCGGATGTTCCAGAGGTCGTACTCCTTTCCGGACTCGTGGTCGATCACGGTCAGGTGGGAGTCCCAATCGTCGTCGGGTGATTCGAGTGGCCACACGCCGGATGGAAGCGCTCCGGGTGGCATCGGGACCTCGACGCCCTCCAGGTCGCATTGGCCGCCATAGTCCTCAACGCACGTGACCGTCTTGGTCGGGTCGCCCGGCTGCGTGTGATAGGTCGCAATGCCGAAGTCGCGCTCCGGATCACCGGCGGGAATTGGTCCTATCGGTCCACTTTCGACGAGCTTTCCGGAGATCTCCTCGGATCCGGTCAGGGGATCCGTGCCGCGCGGGACCTTGAGATTGAACGGGCTTTCACGGCGGTAAGGCCGCCAGCAGGCCGGTGGAGGGTTCTCGGCCGAGAACGTGACCGGATCGACGGTGTTGTTGCACGTCGTGGTCGAGGTGGTGGCCGGGATCGGGCTTGTCGCAGCGACGATCAGAGCGATGAGGGCGTCCCACGACATCTCACATGAGGGTACGAGCGCCGCACCCTGCCTGGCTCACCCGAGCTCGATCACGCCCTGTGCTCGGGTGCCGTTCGGCAGCGCACTGCGCGTACTTCTATACTCCCCGCAGATGGAGTTCCCCAACACCTCGCAGCGCAATTAACGACTTGACGCGCCGCAACAGCTTCATCTAGTGCCGGTCCCTCGTCGTTTTGACCGCCGGATGCCGGAACGGGACCAGACCCGCATCAATGAGCGAATCGGTGTACGTGAGGTTCGCCTGGTCGATGAGGACGGCAAGCAGATCGGCGTGATCGCCACCAAGGAAGCCCTGTCCATGGCCCAGGAGCGCGACCTCGACCTGGTCGAGGTCGCCCCCGACTCGCGCCCGCCCGTGGCGCGCCTACTCGACTACTCGAAGTACAAGTACGAGCAGGAGCAAAAGGCCAAGCAGGCCCGTAAGCACCAGCAGCAGATCAACGTGCGAGAGATCAAGCTCCGCCCCAAGATCGCGGACCACGACTATGAGACGAAGAAGGGCCACGTCGAGCGCTTCCTCAAGGGCGGCGACAAGGTCAAGGTCACGATCATGTTCCGTGGCCGCGAGCAGGCTCACCCCGAGCGCGGGCGGAATCTTCTCAAGCGTCTTTTCGAGGATCTCGACGGCATGGGCGTGGTCGAGCAGAACCCACTTCAGGAAGGGCGCAACATGCACATGCTCGTTGCGCCCTCGAAGGAGGCTCTGCGCGAGCAGAAGGGCAAGACCGGCGAGCAGCCCGCAGTGCCGGACCCCAAGGCTGAAGCCGCCACGGACTCAGAAGCACCGGCCACGGCGCCGGCGGAACCCGCGCCCGAGGCTGAGGTAGCGCCCGAGGCTGAGGCTGCGTCTGAGCCGGAATCTTCGCCGGAACCGGAAGCCCCGTCCGAGCCGGACCCCGCGCCCGAAGCCGAGACCCCGTCTGAACCGGACGCGCCTGCCGACGAAGTTGACGCAGAGCCGGCCGAGCAGCCGGAAGCCGCAACCGGCTGAGCAGCCGATGGAGGCGGGAGTACCGCAGATTCCCGTCTTTGACGTGCGGGTTGGAGATGAGGAACTCGAGGCCGTAGCCGCAACCCTTCGCTCGGGTTGGCTGAGCGCCGGGCCGCAGACCGAAGCCTTCGAGCAGGAGTTCGCCGAGCACCTGGGCTCCAAGCATGTGCTTGCCCTGTCGAGCTGCACCGCTGCACTCCACCTCGCCTGTATCGCGGCCGGGGTCGAGGCCGGCGACGAGGTGATCGTCCCCTCGCTGACCTTTGTCGCGACCGCCAACGCTGTGCGCTACTGCGGCGCAAAACCCGTCTTTTGCGACATTGTCGGCGGCGAGGGCAACGACCTCAACATGGATGTCGAGGCTGTGGAGGCGCTCATCACTGACCGCACGAAGGCCGTGATCCCGGTGCACTGGGCCGGATACCCGGTCGAGATCACGGACCTGGTCGCGCTGTGCGAGCGCCGTGGCCTGGTCCTGATCGAGGACGCCGCGCACGCCCCGTGGGCTCACTACGAATCGAAGGAGCTCGGTACCTATGGGCTCGCCGGTTGCTTCTCGTTCTTTCCGAACAAGGTTCTGGGAGTGGGGGAGGGCGGCGCGCTTTGCACCGACTCGGACGAGGTTGCCGACCGGGTGCGACGCCTTCGATCACAAGGTATGACGGCAACGACCATGGACCGCCACCGGGGCAACGCGATGAGCTACGACGTCGTCGAGGTCGGGTTCAACTACCGCTTCGATGACCTGCGCGCCGCCATCATCCGCCCGCGATTTGCCCGCCTCGGAGCGGAGATCGAGCGCCGGCGCGAGCTGATCGCCCGCTACCGCGAGCTTCTGGACGAGACGGAGGGCCTTGGGATTGCGTATCGAGGTAACGACGAGACCCGATCCTCCTGCTACCTCATGGGCATCCTCGTCGAACCGGCTGTCCGCCAGCCGGTTCGAAACCGTCTGCGCGACGAGCACGGTGTCCAGACGACCGTCTATCCCGCGACCCATCAGCTCGGCGGCTACGTCCGTGAGTTCGGCGAGGTCTCCCTGCCGAAGACCGAGGACGCGGCGTCTCGCCTCTTCTCCATTCCGCTCTACCCGCACATGCCGGACGATCTTCAGGAGCACGTGGCAGCAGCGGTGGCTGAGTCGGTCACGTACATCCTCGAGAACGGCACGGGCGCATGAACGGCGAGCCATGGAAGGTCACGCTCACCGAGATCTCGCTGCCCGAGTCAGACGTCGAGGCGGTCCTCGACACTCTGCGATCGGGCTGGCTGACGATGGGGCCAAAGACCCTGGAGCTCGAGAAGGCCTTCTGTAAGTACACAGGCGCCGAACACGCGGTCGCCGTCTCGAGCGCCACGGCGGCCCTTCACATGGCGTGCCTGGCCGCTGAGGTCGGACCCGGCGACGAGGTCATCGCTCCCGCACTTTCGTTCGTGGCCGACGCGCATGCGGGTCGTATCGCCGGGGGCGAGACGGTCCTTGCGGACTGCGTCTCGCCCACGGAGCCACTGATGGACCCGGCCCACGTCGAGAGCCTCGTCACCGACAAGACCAAGGCGATCATCGCCGTCCACATGTTTGGATATCCGGCCGATATCGAGGCGTTGCAGGCGATAGCCGATACGCACGGCATAGCGCTGATCGAGGACTGCGCCGAGGCTGACGGCGGCAAGCTGCGCGACGGCTCGATGGCCGGTACGGCCGGAGTCTGCGGCTGCTTCTCCTTCTTTTCGAAGACTCAGCTCGGCGTCGGTGAGGGCGGAATCATGGTCACCGACTCAGAGGAGTTCGCGGTCGAGCTCCGCAAGCTGCGCTCGCACGCCATGACCTCGGTCACCTGGGACCGCCACCGCGGTCACGCCGAGACCTACGACGTCACGCGCCTCGGTTTCAATTTCCGTATCGATGAGCCGCGTGCGACGCTCGCGATGGCTCGATTGGGCAGGCTTGACGGTGCGCTGGGCGAGCTGCGACGGGTCGCGAACTCATACCGAGAACGCCTGGCCGTCGTCGACGGAGTGGAGGTGCCCTTCCCCGATGAGTGGGTCGAGCTGAGCGGCCACTTCGCCTTCCCGGTGTTGGTCGCGGACCTCGAGGCAGCGGGACGCCGTACGCGAGTCCATGCACGCGCAGCGCGTCCAGACGACTTTCTACCCGGCCCTCACACAGCTTTCCGTCTACGAACCCAAGCGACCTGAGGACGAGCGGCCCGTCGCCGAGGAGATCGCCGGCCGCCATCTTGCGCTGCCGCTCTCACCCTCGATGGACGACGCGAAGATCGAGATCGTGGTGGGCGCGCTGGAATCCGCCCTCGAGCAGGTGTAGAGTCCCGCGTACTCAGGGGCTAGGAATCAACTGACAGGGAGGAATCGTGGGAAAGAAGATCTTGGCTGTTGTCGGCGCTCTAGTCGCTGCGCAGCTCCTCAGTGGGTGTTTCGCGCTCCAGCAGTTCAACTGGAGCGATGGAAAGGTGAAGGCGGGCGACAACGTCACCGGTGACATCACGCTGATCGGCAATGGCGCTCCCGGCGACGAGAAGTCGTACTTCTGGGTCTACCTCGACAGAGCCTTGATCGACGACGGGACCACGATCAAGAAGGTCAGGTTCGACAGCAAGAAGACCTTGGCGAAGAAGCCGGTAAAGATGGTGGAAGATCCGGCGCTGGCTGCTGCTTATGAGGAGGTTGGCTGCCAGTTCGCACCGACCCTCGAAGGGACGCTCTACCGGACAAAGAAGCGCGTCAGCTCTGCGACGAGAAAGCTGCCGCATGCGACGTTCAAGCTCAAGACGTCGGACGAGTCCATCGGGTACATCGGATTCGTGACCACGGGTGATTGGCTCGACGACGGTGACAAGGTGCCGGAGGATCCGGATACGACTGATGACGAGATCTCGTGCACCGGCTCCACGACTACGTTCCTGCCCGCCGTTGGAGGAGGACCCGTGATGCCGCGGAGCGGCACGAGCGTCATGGATGCAATCGAATCCGCTCTGGCAGGCGAGTAGACGCACTTGGAGCACGAATCATGGGAACGAGGGGTGTTGCCGCTGCCGCGGTGACGCTCCTTTCGCCAGCCTGGATGAGGCAAAGATCGACACGGTTGTGAATGCGCTACAAATGGCGCTCGACTTGTAACTCGAAATTGGGAGGGAACTGTTTTGAAGGGGAAGATATTTGCGGTTGTAGTCGCGCTCGTTGCCACGCAGCTGCTCAGTGGCTGTTACATGCTGCGAGAGCTCGACTGGTCAAAGGACAAGGTCGGTGGCGGTGAGACCTCGAAGGCTCGCATCGGAACGATAGGCACGAACTCAATCGACAGCGGACGGATCTTCGTGATGGGTGTCTTCCAAACCGAGGGCTTCAAGCTGAAGGGCGCCAAGTGGGACACGAAGGGGGCGCTGGGCAACACAAAGAAGCTTGTTCGAGACGATGAGTTGCTCGAGTTGGCGGCCAGTAATGATGGCTGCTTCGGTGGAGTGGCTTTCCGGCGTGGTCCCGGATCGGCAGCCCGGCTCTACCGCACCAAGGGACTCGCGGAGGAATCCACGAAGTTCGTCGACGCGAGCCTGAAGGCGAAGGCGCCCAATGGCAACGACGGTGACGTCCTGGTCGGCATCGTTGCAACCGGGATCTGGATCGATGACGGCGACAAGGTTCCCGAGGATCCGGAGTCGAGCGACGACGAGATCTCATGTAGCGGGTCTTCGACAACCTTCGTTCAAAAGAAGGGCCCGACCAGCATGCGCGAGGGCCTCTTCGAGACCGCGCGAAACGCCTTCACCGGCGAGTAGGACGTTTGGGCGTGCGTACGGCTGCCGCGAGCAGCCGTACGCCGACCTGCTTCAATAGTCCGTTCGCCATGCCGAAGATGAAGTCCCACTCAGGCGCCAAGAAGCGCTTTCGCAAGACAGCCACGGGCAAGCTTCGTGGTCGTCGGGCGTACTCCAGCCACATCCTGGAGAAGAAGTCGCCCAAGCGAAAGCGCCGCATGGCCAAGCCGACGAACGTCGCTCCGGCCGATACTGAGCGCGTGAACCGCCTGCTCGTGAAGAGGAAGTAGCACCGTGCCTCGCGCTACGAATGCCGTCGCTCGAAAGCGGCGCAAGAAGAAGACTCTTGACCAGGCCAAGGGCTACTACGGCCGCAAGCACTCGAGCTACCGCTTCGCAAATGAGCAGGTCATGCGCTCGGGGAACTACGCGTTCCGCGATCGCCGCCGGCGCAAGCGCGACTTTCGCCGACTCTGGATCGTCCGCATCAACGCCGCGGCCCGCCAAGAAGGCATGAGCTACTCCGAGATGATGCACGGCCTCAAGCTGGCCGAGGTCGAGGTCAACCGCAAGATGCTCGCCGACATCGCCGTGCGCGATCCCGAGGCGTTCCGACGTTTTACCGACCTAGCCCGGGAGGCCGCGGCGGCCTGAACACACTCTCGACCGCCGACCAGGATCCACCCGGGCGCCCAAGAGGCGCCCTTTTTGTTGGCGCAAGCCCCGGGTGCCAGGCACGGTGCCTGGCACCAAGCGCGCGAAAGACATGCAGTTGACACGATGATCACAAGCAAGGACAACGACAAGCTGAAGCTGGTGCGAAAGCTGGCCGATCGCAAGCACCGCGAGCGCGAAGGCCTCTTCGTTACCGAGGGCGAAGACCTGCTGAAGGCTGGTCGTGATGCGGGCCATGAGCCCGCTGCCCTCCTGACGCGCGAGGGAGAGGGGCTGGGTGGAGAAGAAGTCGAAGCCGAACTCCTCGACGCGGTGGCGTCGCTCGGCTCGGGCACGCGCGCAATCGCCTTATGGGCTCTCCCCTTGATCGAGAAACCCGCCGCCGAAGCGGAACATCCCAGACACTCCGGACAACGGGGCGAACCCGGGAGCACGGATGCGACAGAGGGGACGCTTTGCGTGTATTTGCACGGCGTCGGTGATCCCGGGAATGTCGGGAGCATCATTCGCAGCACCGGGGCGCTCGCGGATGCCTGGGTGGCGCTGGGTCCCGATTGCGCGGATCCCTTCGGGCCCAAGGCGGTCCGGGCATCGATGGGCGGGATCTTCACGGTCCCCGTCAGCCGTTGTGGCTTCGATGAGACCCCCGTGCCGCGCGTCGCCCTGGTCGCCCACGGCGGTGACCGGCAGCCCGCCGCCGGCAGTCGGACGATCTGCCTGGGGGCCGAGCGCGACGGCCTGCCGCAGGACATCGTGGACGCGACCGACGCGACGTGGACCATTCCGATACGTCGCGACGCCGTCGAGTCGCTGGGCGTCGCTGCCGCGGCGGCGATCGCTTTGAGCCGGATAGGGTCGAGAGTCGGCGAGTAAATGACCATGAGCGCAGTCGATCGAATCGAAGAGCTTCGGGCCGAGGGGGCTGCCGCGATCGCCGCGGCGGCCGATTCCGACGCGCTCGAAGAGCTCCGGGTCCGCTTCCTGGGTCGCAAGTCCGAGTTGACCTCGATCCTGCGCGGCATCGCCGATCTGCCGCCAGAGGATCGCGGGCCGGTCGGAGGCGGAGCCAACAAGGCGCGCAAGGAGCTGGAGGCGGCCCTGGAGGCGCGCCGCCAAGCGCTTGAGGCCGGCGAGCTCGACACGCGCCTCGCTGCCGACACGATCGACGTCACGCTCCCGGGCACGCCGCCCGTGCGGGTCGGTCACATCCATCCCGTCACGCGTACGCGCCGAGAGATCGAGGACATCTTCGTCGCGCTGGGCTATCGCGTCATGGACGGGCCCGAGATCGAGCACGACTTCTACAACTTCACCGCGCTGAACCACCCGCCGGGCCACCCGGCGCGGATGGTTCAGGACACGTTCTACGTGGACCCCGCCTCGCTGCCGGAAGGCGTCGTCGGCAAGGACGGCCTGCCTCCCGGTCCGCGCGACGTCCTCCTTCGCACCCACACCTCGCCAAACCAGGTCCGGGCGATGGAGTCAAACGAGCCGCCCCTTTTCATCATCGTGCCGGGCACCGTTTATCGCCGCGACACGATGGATGCGACTCACCTGCCCATGTTCACGCAGGTCGAGGGCCTAGCCGTGGCTGAGGACATCACGCTCGCGGATCTTGCCGGCACGCTTCAGGAGGTCGCACGGGCTCTTTTCGGGGAGGAGCGCGAGACCCGCCTGAAGCCGGACTTCTTCCCGTTCACCGAGCCCAGCGTCCAGGTGGACGTCTCGTGCTTTCGCTGCGGCGGCTCGGGAGTTCTTCCGACCGGCGATCGGGACGGGGTGTGCAAGGGAACGGGGTGGATCGAGATCCTGGGCGCGGGCATGATCGATCCCAACGTGTTCGGCTTCGTCAAAGAGCACGGCTATGACCCCGAGAAGGTCCAGGGCTTCGCCTTCGGCATGGGGATCGAACGGATCGCCTTTTTGAAGCACGGCATCCCCGACCTGCGCATGTTCTACGAAAACGACGCGCGATTCCTGGGGCAGTTCGCATGACACGCACGCCGGCACGCGCCGCATTCGAACCCGGGGGCGCTAACCGATGAAGGTTCCCTATTCCTGGCTCAAGGAGTACTGCGATCCGGGTCTACCGGTAGCGGAGCTCGCCGATCTTTTGTCCATGCGCGCAGTGGAGGTCGAGCGGGTCTCGACGGTCGGCCCGCCTTCGCCGGACGGCTTTGTCGTCGGACACGTCGTCTCTGCAGAGCAGCACCCGAATGCCGATCGCCTGCGCGTATGCCTGGTCGACGACGGCGAAGGCGAGCGGACGATCGTCTGCGGCGCTCCCAACGTCGCAACAGGCCAGACGGTTGCGGTCGCTCTACCCGGCGCTGTCATGCCCGGCGGGCAGAAGCTGGGCAAGGCCAAGCTGCGGGGGATCGAATCGGCCGGGATGATCCTGGCCGAGGACGAGCTGGAGCTGGGAAGCGATCACGACGGGATCATGGTCCTCGCTACCGGCGATGGCGCTCCGGCGCCCGGCACGCCGCTCGCCGACGTCCTGCCGATCGCGGAGGAGGTGCTCGAGCTGGACCTCAACCCGAACCGCTCGGACTGCCTCGGCATCTACGGCGTGGCCCGCGAGGTCCACGCGATCACCGGTGCGGGTCTGGCGCCGCCGCCGTGGGCTGACGACCATGGCGCGACGGGCTCCGGCTCGGTCGAGGATCTGGCGAAGATCACGGTCGAGGTGCCCGAGCTCTGTCCGCGCTTCACCGCACGTGCGTTCGAGAACGTCCAGATGGGACCGTCGCCGCTCTGGCTCCGCGCTCGCCTGATCGCTGCGGGGCAGCGGCCGATCTCGAACATCGTCGACGTGACCAACTACGTGATGCTCCTGACCGGGCAGCCGCTTCACTCCTACGACCTCGACCGCGTCGCAGGGGGCGTCCTGGTCGTCCGTGCCTCGGCTGACGGTGAAAAGATCACGACTCTCGATGGAACCGAGCGCGTACTCGACTCTCAGATGGTCCTGATCTGCGATGCCGATGGGCCAGCCGGCGGAATCGCCGGCGTGATGGGTGGCCGTGAGTCTGAGGTGTCCGACAGCACGACGAGGGTCCTGCTGGAGGCTGCGACCTGGGACGGTCCCAACATCCTTCAGACCTCGAACGAGCTGGGCCTGCGCTCGGAGGCTTCGGCCCGCTTCGAAAAGCAGCTCCATCCCGAGTTGGCGATGCGTGCGCAGCGTGTCGCCTCAAGACTGATCTGCGAGAACTCGGGCGCCACGCTCGTCCCGGGCACGCTGGACGTTGCCACAGAGCCTCCGGCGCCTCACGTGATCGCCCTGCGCTCCGCACGGACGGAGGCGATCCTCGGGATCTCGATTCCCGTCGAGGAAGCGGAGGAGAACCTGACCCGCCTGGGCTTCGCGGTCGGCCGCGAAGGCGAGGATCTCACTGCCGAGATCACGCCCGATCGCCACTACGACGTCACGCGCGAGATCGACCTGATCGAGGAGGTGGCTCGCCTTCACGGGCTCGATCAGCTTCCGCGGACGCTCCCAGCCCACGGAGAGCGCGGCGGGCTGAGTCGCGGCCAGGCGCTTAGACGCCGGCTCGAAGACGACCTGCGCGACCTTGGCTTCGACCAGGCGATCTCCTGGGGGCTTGTCTCGCCCGCGGTGTTCGATCTTCTCCGGCTCGCCGAGGATGACCCGCGACGCAGCGCGGTCCAGGTGGCCAACCCCCTCTCGGAGGAGCTGTCCGCGATGCGAACGACGCTTCTCGGCGGTCTTCTCGACGCCGCACGGCGGAACCTGGCACATGGGTCGGATCGGGCGAGCCTGTTCGAGTCCGGGCGCGCGTACATCGCGGAGCCGCCGCCTGCAGTGGGAAGCATTGAGGCGGGCGCCTTCCCGGGCGTCCTACCCGCGCCGGACCGCGAGCCCCACCGCCTGGCGGCAGTGGTCGTCGGGTCGCTCGCTCCCGCCACTTGGCGCGGCGAGGCGCCACCCGGCGACTTCTTCGCCTTGAAGGGAGTCATCGAGGTACTCGCACGCGGCATTGGTGTCGAGCCCGCATTTGCGCCCGCAACTCAGCCCTTCCTCCATCCGGCTCGTGCCGCATCGATCTCGTTCGGCGACACCGAGGCCGGCTGGCTCGGCGAGCTTCATCCCGCCGTCGCCTCGGAGTGGGATCTGCCTTCGGCCGTCGCTTTCGAGTTCGACGTTGCGCCTCTCCTGGAGGCCGCAAGCTCCGGCGACGAGGTGTACGAGGATCTCCTGACACACCCGGCGCTCCTTCAGGACCTGGCCGTGGTCGTGCCCGACGAAGTCTCAGCGGAGCGCGTTCGCGAGACGATCGTCGCGGCCGCGGGGGATCTCCTTCGAAGCGCCGAGATCTTCGATCTCTACCGTGGCGAGCAGGTGGGCGAAGGCCGCAAGAGCCTCGCCCTCCGCCTCGAGTTCCGCGCCGCGGGGCGCACTCTCACCGACGAGGAGGTTGCTCCCGTCCGCAGCGCGATCGCAGACTCCCTGGAGGGCATCGGGGGGTCGCTTCGTGGCTGATCCGAAGGTCCTCATCGCCGGAGCCAGCGGGTTCGCCGGCGCGCTTGCTGCCCGCATCGTCCATCGTCATCCCGGCCTGGAGCTTTCGTCGATCACGGCGCGCTCCGACATCGGTGCGCGGCTGGACTCGATTTACCCGCGCCACCGCGTTCCGCTGGCCCTCGAGGAGCTTGACCTGGACGGCCTGGATGCCTATGACGCAGCAATCGTCGCCTACCCCCACGGCGCCGCGGCGCCCGTGATTTCAGCCCTTCGCGCTCAGGACGTCCCCGTCGTCGATCTCTCCGCCGACTTTCGGATCCGCGACCTGGCCACCTACGGGGAGTGGTACGGCGACCATGGCGCGCCGGAGCTGATGGATGATTCCGTCTACGGCCTCACCGAGCTCAACCGGGTAGCGGTCGCAGGCTCCGGCCTCGTCGCCAACCCGGGGTGCTATCCCACCGCGAGCCTTTTGGCTCTGGCGCCGCTTGCGCGCGCCGGCATCATCACGAGCGCCGTGATCGACGCGAAGTCCGGAGTCTCCGGCGCCGGCAAGGGTGGAGGAGATTTCACCGAGGTATCCGAGAACGTCAAGCCGTATGGCGTTGATGGCCATCGCCACCTGCCCGAGATCGAGCAGGAGCTCCACGCGATGGGCGCCGAGGGACCGCTCACCTTCATCCCGCATCTCCTGCCGATCGATCAGGGCCTGCTCGCCAGTTGTTATGTGGAGCTCTCGCGCCCGCTGGACGCCGAGGAGCTCCGTGGCCTCTACGAAGATCTCTACGGCGCAGAGCCTTTCGTTGAGCTCGTGGATCAGCCTCCGGGCGTCGCGGACGTTCGCGAATCGAACTACTGCCGCATCCACCCGCGTCTGGAGTGGGGGGGCGAACGGGCGATCGTCTTCTCTGCGATCGACAACCTGTGGAAGGGAGCGGCGGGGCAGGCCGTGCAGAACCTGAACCTCATGCTCGGACTCGACGAGGGCGCAGGAATCGGCGGATGACGAGCTTCTTCGACAAGCGCTGGGTCAACCTGCCGCGCGGAGCCGAGGAGCTCGACCCAGGGGTGCTCGCGCCCGGGTTCAGGGCAGGCGCGACGAGTTGTGGCTTGAAGGACGGCGGCGAGACCGACGTAGCGGTCCTGGTCTGTGACGCGGCCGAAGTTTCCTCGTCGGTTCTCTTGACGCGGAATGCCGCGGCCGCGGCACCCATACGTGTTTGCCGCGAAAACCTCGATCCGGCGGCGGTGCGCGCGGTCGCCGTCAACTCGGGCAATGCGAATGCCGCGACGGGCGAACAGGGGCTGAAGGACGCTCTCGAGATGCAGTCTGCGACCGCCGACTCGCTCGGACTCGACACGCGCGAGGTCGTAGTGGCGGAGACCGGCGTGATCGGTGTGCCGCTTGAGATCAACCGCGTGACGAAGGGTCTGCGAAAGGCGGCTGAGAGCCTCGCCAGGGATCGGGCTACCGGCTTTACGCGCGCGATAATGACCACGGATCGCTCGCCGAAGAACGTGAGCGTGAAGGCCGGCGGGGTGACGATCTCCGCCCAGGCCAAGGGCGCAGGCATGATCCAGCCGGGCTTCGCCACCATGCTCTGCTTCGTGCAGACCGACGCTCAGATTCAAGATCCCGAAGCGGCCCTGCGTCGCGCCGTCGACAACTCGTTCGAGCGGATCACCGTGGACGGCCAGATGTCGACGAACGACACCGTGGTTCTGCAGGCCACGGGCGAGACCGAAACGCCCATGCCCACCGGCCTCCTCGACTGCGTGTTGCTGGCCCTGGCGCTCGAAATCGTCGCTGACGGCGAGGGCGCCGAGCGCATCGCCCGTGCGACCGTGACCGAAGCACGCGACGCCGACGAGGCCGAGCGCGTCGCCCGGGCCATCGCCAACTCCCCGCTTGTCAAAACGGCGCTCACCGGCCGCGACGCCAACTGGGGCCGGATCGCCCAAGCCGCCGGCATGGCGCTTGCCGGTGAAGAGATGCCCGAGCCCGGTCCACACTCGATCTCCTATTCGGAGCTGGGCGAGGAGAGCGACGAGGCCGAGATCGGGATCAATCTCGGGCGCGGCGATGCGAGCGCTCACGTCTACTTCTCAGACCTCACCCACGAGTACATCAACATCAACGCGGAGTACACGACGTGAGCCCCGAGCACATTGATGACGACGGGCATGTGAGCGTCGAGACGCTCCTTGAGGCCCTTCCCTACATAAGGGAGTTCCACGGGCGCACGGTCGTCGTCAAGTACGGCGGTGCCGCGATGGCCGACGAGGCGCTCATGGACGCCTTCGCGACCGACATCGTCCTCCTCAAATACGTGGGGATGAACCCCGTCGTGGTTCACGGCGGCGGGCCGGACATCACCCGCTACATGGAACGCCTCGGCATGGAGGTCAAGTTCCACGAGGGCCTTCGCGTTTCCGACCCCGACACCGTCGAGGTGGCCAAGATGGTCCTGCTCGGCAAGGTGAACTCCGACATCGTCAAGCGCATCAACCGCCACGGGCAGCCCGCGGTGGGACTATCGGGCGAGGACGGCTCGATGTTCGCCGTGAGGCCGGTCGCCAACTCGGACGAGGTGGGGAACGTCGGCGAGGTCGAGCGGGTGGACGTCGACGTCATCAACCACATCGCCGCTGACTACATCCCGGTCGTCGCCTCAGCTGCTGCCGACGCGCGGGGCAACTCCTACAACGTGAACGCCGACGCGGCCGCAGGCAAGGTTGCCGCGGCGCTCCGAGCGCACAAGGTCATGTTCCTGACCGACGTCGCGGGGTGGCTCGAGGATCCGGCGGACGAATCGACGCTGATCTCGACCGCGCGCGTTGACGAGGTCGAGCGCGTCCTGGGGGATATCCAGGGCGGCATGCGCCCCAAGCTCTCCGCCTGCGTCGAGGCGATCCGGGGCGGCGTCGGTTCGGCTCAGATCGTCGACGGCCGCCTTCCGCACTCGATCCTGCTCGAACTCTTCACGGATCGCGGCGTCGGCACCAAGATCACGCCGTGAGGCGGCCGCGGCCCAAACGTCCCACGCTCCCCTATACGGGGTAGCGCTGGACGTTTCGCCATCTTGGCGCTGGCGGTCTTGTCGGCGGCGGCCCTGGCGCCCTCGGACGCGGCTCGCAGCGCAGGCGCCGGCCAGGCCGACAAGGTCATCGTCGCGACGAGCGGCAATAGCTCCGAGACCCGGGAGACCGTCGAGGTGTCTCGTGACCCGGCCAAGAAGCAGGTCGTGATGTCCATGAGACCGGGGCGTCTGCCCGACCTCGAGGAGGGCGATCGCCTTGATGTCACGTCTGAGCTTCAGGTGACCCTCGATTGCTACCGGCAGGAGCCACGCTGTTCGGGACGTCCGTACGAATACGACGTCGACCTGCGCGTCCAACTCGTGCTCGCGCGTGGCGCCGAGGCCACGGGTGGGGGCAAGGCCGTCCGCCTGACCCGTGAAAAGCGCCACACCTGCCTCGGGCGCACCCCGCACCGCGAGCATCACTGCGTCATCACCTTCACGCAGGGCGGGATGAAGGTGGGTCCCGGCGGTCCTCCGTGTCTGCCGGCCGAGTGTCGGATCAATGTCGTCTTGTCCGCCTCGAACCCGAACGCGCGAGCGGGGAACCTGCTGGCCATAGGCGGCACGCCGCCGAGCGGCGACATCTCACAGGATCGCGGCCGGGTGAACGCGATCGTCTACCGGCCCGCGGACCAGCCGCGTCCCAAGGAGGAGGCGACGAGCAAACGCAGGCTCACCGGGTTGCCGTTCGACGAGCGCTTCAGGGTCGTCTATTCGAAGCGGGTGTCGGGGCTTGATGCCAAGGACCAGCTTGCCGCCGAGGCGAAGGCGTTCATGGAGGTTCGGCACCTGCCGCACGATGCTCGGTCCAGCGCGCAGCTGGTCCTGACCGACAGCCCGAACGCCGTCCGTCCGGGGCCGATCGCGCGGCGCGTGGTTGTCGGCGGCGCGGAGATGTCCGAGGCAAACGGGTTCAACTGCGGTAAGCCGAGGTCGCCTTGCCGCACCTCCAAGGTCGGGGTCGTGCGCCTCGGAGACGACGCGCGAGACGGCCGAGGGAGGCCCGTTCCGCTGTTCGTGAACCTGGTGATGGCGAGCGAGGCAAAACATGATGCGGGCTTCGACCCGAACGACCGGGCGAAGATCCTCGATCGAGGCGGGATCAGTGTCATGAGGTTCAAGCCGTGAGCGACGCCGGCGAGCTCCGCGACCTCGAGTCGCGCTACACGATGCCGACCTACCTGCGTGCGGGCGTCGAGTTCGTGCGCGGCCAGGGCGCCCGTCTGTGGGACTCGGGCGGAAAGGAGTACCTCGATTTCTTCGCAGGACTCTCGGTCCACAACGCGGGACACTGCCATCCACGGATCGTCTCTGCGATCACCGAGCAGGCCGGGCAGTTCAACGGCTCCTCGAACCTCTTTCTCTCAGAGCCTGCGCTGCGCCTGGCAGAGCGCATCTCGGGGACGTCGCTCGGCGGCAAGGTCTTCTTGTGCAACTCCGGCGCCGAGGCTTCGGAGTGCGCGATCAAGCTCTCGCGTAAGCACGCCCACGCGCGGGGCGTCGAGACCCCGCGCATCGTGAGCCTCGACGGCGGCGTTCCACGGCCGCACGCTCGGAGCCCTCGCGGCGACCCCGAAGCTGGCGGACGAGGGGCGCTTCGGGCCGCTTCCTCAGGGATTCGACGCCGTGCCGCGCGACGACACCGACGCTTTACGCGCCGCCGTCACCGAAGAGACCGCCGCCGTGATGATCGAACCGATCCAGGGCGAGGCCGGGATCTTCCCGATCTCAGACGAGGTGCTGGTCGCCGCGCGGGAGGCGTGCGACGCGACGGGAGCGTTACTCATCCTCGACGAGGTTCAGACGGGAATGGGGAGGACGGGAAGCCTGTGGGCGTATGAGCAGCTCACCGTAAAGCCAGACCTCATGACCGCCGCCAAGGCGCTTGGTGGCGGGTTGCCCGTCGGCGCCGTCGTCACCGCGCCTGAGCTCGCCGACATTCTCGAGCCGGGCGATCACGGAACGACCTTCGGCGGCGGGCCGGTGGCGGCGTCGGCGGCTCTCGCGGCGCTCGACGTCATTGGCGAGGCCGAGTTGCTCGCAAACGTGCGGGCTCGTGGAGCCGAGCTCATGGAAGGTCTCGCAGCGATCGACGGCGTGGCGGAGGTTCGGGGCAGAGGTCTGATGATCGGGCTCACGCTCGAAGACGGGATCGACGCGTCAGCGGTACGCGACCGCTGCCTGGAAGCCGGTCTCGTTCTCAACTGCCCGGGCCCTGGGATGCTGCGCCTCTTGCCGCCATTGATCGTCGACGCCCGAGACGTTGCAGAGGGCCTTCGGATCCTGGACACGCATATATCTGAGTAGATATATTCACTGTATGAACACCCCAAGCGTCATCGCTCAGGCGCGTCTGCGCTCCGGCCTGACTCAGAAGGAGCTCGCGCGTCGCGCCGGTACGTCTCAGGCAACTCTTTCCGCGTATGAGCACGGCGCCAAAGCGCCGACGATCAGAGTCCTTCAGCGGTTGCTCGGGGCGGCTGGCTCCCGTCTCGTGGTCGCCGACCTCCCGGGGGAGGCTGCCATTGCTCCCGATCGCCAGGCAGCAACCGCGCGAACACTTGGCGAAGTGCTCGCCCTCGCCGAGGCTTTGCCGGTAAAGCACGATGCCGACCTCGCGTACCCGAGACTCCCGGACAACACGCCTTGAATCTTTCGGACCGGATCGTGGCAATCCACGAAGCACTCGGCACAGGAGGAATCGCTCATGCGTTCGGAGGTGCGATCGCCCTCGCCTATTGGACCGAGAACCCGAGGGGGACGAGCGACATAGACGTCAACGTCTTCCTCGCAGCTGAGCGGTGCGAAGAGGGGCTCCGGTCTCTTCCTGCGGAGATCGCCTGGGATCAGGAGGATCGCGAGGCGATCGAGCGTGATGGGCAGCGCCGTCTCTGGTGGGACGAAACGCCCGTCGATCTCTTCTTCGATTACCACCGCATTCACGGGGACGCCGAGGCCAATCGCCGATATGTCGAGTTCGCCGGTACGGAGATCCCCATCCTGGGGCCGACGGAACTCGCCGTGTTCAAGGCGATGTTCGACCGCACCCGGGATTGGGCGGACATCGAGGAGATGGCGAAGAACAAGACACTCGATCTCGCGAGCGTCGAGGCGATCGTCGCTGCCATGGTCGGTGCGGACGATTCACGGCTGACGCGGCTCAAAGAAGCCGCCAAACGAGGCTCCCGGCAGTGAACAGGTTCCGGGCGATATCGAAGGGTTCGATGAGACGCCGTCTTGAGCGAACCGATCACGTCAAAACGCGGAAGTCTCCGTACACTCGCGCGGCATGAGCGACGACCCGACGCGAGTCATGCCTCCCGAGCCCGACCGCGAACCGGACCAGTACTACCCGCAGGACCCCGAGCCCGAGTGGCGCCCGCCCGACGATGGTGGCATGTCCTCAGGGATGAAGGCCGCCTTGATCATCCTCGCGGCGCTGGTGATCGGCCTCGGCGTCGCCTTCGCAGTGATCGCCTCCGGGGACGACGGCGACGACGAGACGACAACTTCCTCCTCGTCGACTACCGAGACCACCAGCACCACGACCACAACCACGACGACGGAGCCCGAGCCCGAGCCGGAACCTGAGCCGGAACCTGAGCCCGAGCCGGAACCTGAGCCGGTCGAGCCGGAACCTGAACCGGAGCCAACTCCGGGCGGAGGATCAGGCGGCGGCGGGTCCGGCGGAGGGATCAGCCCCTGATGGCAGGGTCAGATGGAACGGGCGAGCGACTCAAGCGCACTGTCAAGCGCTCGCGCCTTGGCGTCATCGGCGGGCGGATCGGCTCTGAGCGTGCACGGGACCTGCGCCGTGCGATGGGGCGCAAGGAGAACCCGATGGGTGCGACCCACCGGGGCATTGCGCTCGAGGACAGCCTGGACTACATCGATTCCGTCTTCGAGGACTACTCGCGCTACGCGGGCCTGAGCGGCGACGAGATTGAGGGAAAGACCATCCTGGAGCTCGGGCCCGGCGACTCATTCGGTGTCGCGCTGAGATTCATCGCCGCCGGCGCCGAGAAGGTGATCACTGCCGACCGGTTCATCCCGATCCGCGACTCAGGTCAGCAGCGCGCGATCTACGAGGGCGTCCTCAGCCGCATGAGCTCCGACGAGCGTGCTCGCGTCGACGGGGTCCTGACTGCTTCGGGGATCGACCTGGAGGCGGTTGGCATCGACGTCCGCGCGGGGGTGGGGATCGAGGAGGCGCCTGCGCAGATCGGCGAGTCGAGCGTGGACGTGATCATCTCCCGTGCCGTCCTCGAACACGTCTTCGACCTCGACACCGCGTTTGCCGCCATGCATCGCCTGCTCAAGCCGGGCGGGCGGATGGCACACAAGGTTGACCTACGCGACCACGGCCTCTTTACCGACGGCGGGCAGGACGCGCTTGAGTTCCTGACGGTCTCGGATCGCGTCTATGGGTGGATGGGTGAGCAGTCCGCCGGACTGCCGAACCGCCGCCTGCAGGGCTACTACGAGCGCGTGCTGGCCGATCGCGGATACGAGACCGCCTTTTTGACGACCCATCTGGCGGGGATCGAGGAGGAGGTAGAGCCGCACGTTCGGGCCGAGGATGGACTTCCGGCCCATGCGCCGCTCGGAGCAGTCGAGAAGGTCCGTCCGCGCCTCTTGCCGCGCTTTCGCTCGCTCTCGGTCACCGAACTTGCGGTCGCCGGTTTCTGGGTGATCGCGGACAAGCCGCCGGCGCGTCTGTCTCAGTAGGAGAGGTTGATCCAACGGGCGACCGACGGGACGCCCTTCCTGGACAGCCCGAACAGCATGTAGCGGCCCGGCGGCGCGATCGCTGAGTTCGCCGGAGCGCGAAGCGCGGTCGTCGTGCCCTCACGACGGTCGACCGCGAGCGGGATCAGGCGCTGGTGCATATCCGCACCGTGGGTGGTCGCTCCTGGGGCGATCAGTACGAACTTCCGTGCAGCCGGCGAAGCTCCCCGGGTCGTGGCGAAGAACGGCTGGTTGTATGTTGCCGACTCGGTTGCTCCGGCCAGCCTCGGACGCCGGCCCTGGAACAGGTACGGAGGCGAGTAGATCTCCGCAGTGTCGGAGCGGGACTTCGTACCGTCCGACTCGAGCGGGTAGCGATCGTCGCCCGCCGACCAGACGCGCCCATCGGGCATCAATAGGGCGGTTGAGTGATAAGAGCGCTCCTCGAGCTGCGCGGGGCCCATCCGCCACCTGTCCGAGCCGGGCCTGGTGACCTCAACCCGGCGGTTGCGCCCGCTCGGGTCGATGGTCCAGTTGCCGTCCTTTCGCGAGAAGCCGGTGCCGCCGCCTACGGTCACCATGCTCTTATCGGGCAGCAGGACGGTGTTGTGGTACGAACGGCCGAGCTTGAGACCTTCGCCTGCCTCCCAGCCCTGGTCGGGCTTTCGGGCGTTCAGCGTCTCCGAGTCCATCGAGGCCCTCGAGATGCCGTCCTTCTGCGGGATCGTGCCGTACCCGCCGAGTTGGGTCACCTTCCACGATCCGCTGGGGGAGCCGGGATGGAGCACCGCGGTACCGCCGATGCGAAACCCGCCCGACTCCGGAAGGTCCTGCCAGGCGAGCGGCGTGCCGTTTCCGAGGGCGGAGATAGGCAGGATCGCCGAGTCCTCGTGCCCGGGGCCGGCCAGGAGCGCGTCGCCGCTCGGAAGGGTGAAGAGATGCGGGTAGAGCTGGGTCACGCGCTCCGCGCTCGAGTACTCGCCGATTGTGCCGATGCCACCGCGAACCGGGGAGGGGACGAAGACTTCCACTGAGGAGTTGTCGATACCGCCCGGCTCGTCATCGGAGTACCCCCCTGCGATGAGCGTTGTGCCGTCGGCGAGCTCGACCTGGGACGGATACCAACGGCCATCGGCCATGGACGGCTGCTGGGTCCAGCTCTCCGACCAGGGATCGAAGGTGAACACGAAGTTCGCCCCGGCGGCCGACTCGTAGCGGGAGTCCTGAAAGCTCCAGGCCAGGTTGCCGCCCGTGATGAGGAGCTCGCCGGTGGGGAGGAAGGACTGCCCGGAGCAGTAGATCGGTGCCGAGACCATTCCCTGAGGGCCGTCTCCGTCGGGATCGACCTTGGGTGGATCCACGTCCTCGAAGGCGCTGGGCCCATAGCCTTTGCTCGGGTCCCAGAGCGACGCCTCCCCACGGTTTTTGAGGTCGTCGTAGAAGGGATATCCCCAAAAGAGGATCTTTCCCGTCGGCAGCATCGCGGCGTGGATCGCGTAGTTGGGCAGGTCGAACGGGGCCATCGTCCACTTGCCGACGATCTCCGGGTTGCCCTTCGCCTGACGCGCGTAGTCCTGGGCGTTCTCCTGGGCGGTCCGGGCCTCTGCGGCGCGCTCGGCTTGGGTCATCGAGTCCCAGCGGCGCTCGTCGCGCAGGGCCAGCCTGAACAGGATCTCGTGCTCTTTGGCGTGGTCCATCGCCGCGGCGCCTTCCGGTTCGTGGGCGCCCGCAGTTCCGACAGGAATGATCGCGAGGGTTCCCGCGGCGATCGCCGCGAGCGCCCCCCTCAGAGCTTTCCGTGCCATGCAATGCATGATTGGTTGCAGAAATGAGAGCGCTATGAGGCCCGGATGAGACGGGCTCTCACGCTTTACCTGCTTTCGATGACTCGCTGGCTTGAAAGCCCTCCGGCTAGTAGCTCAGGCGGATCCAGCGGGCAACGGCGGGCACCCCGTCGGCCGACATCGCGAACAGCATGTAGTGACCGGGCGGCGCCATTTCAGAGCGGGGAGGAGCGCGGAGGGTGTAGTTGTTCTCGCTTCGCCCCACCACCGGGAGCGGCACGATCCGCTGTTGCATGTCGGCGCCGTGAGTGGTTGCGCCGGGTGCGATCAAGACGAACTTCTCGGCGGCTGGGCCAGAATCGGCAAGCGAGACGGGAATCTGGTGGTTGTACTTGGTCGAGGCCGGCGCGGTCTCGACCGCCGGGCGCGGCCCGCGGAAGAGATAGGGCGGCGAGTAGATCTCGGCCGTTTCCGAGCGCGACTTGGTGCCGTCGCTCGTCAGCGGGTAGCGGTCGTCTCCGGCCGACCACACGCGGCCGTCGGGCATAAGGAGGGCGACCGAGTGGTACGAGCGGTCCTCGAGTTGCGCAGGCCCCAGCTCCCAGGTGCGCGTGGCGGGATCGAACACCTCGACCCGTCGCCTTTCGCCGGAGGGGTCGATGGTCCAGTTGCCGTTCGTCGCGGTGAAACCGGTGCCGCCACCGATCGCGACCATGCTCTCGTCGGGGAGGAGGACAGTGTTTTGAAATGAGCGCCCGAGGTTCATCGAGCCGTCGGGCTGCCAACCATTCGAGAGGTTCGCCCCGTCGATCGTCTCGGCATCAGCCGACGCTTCGGCCATGCCATCCGATTCGGGCAGTGTTCCGTAGCCGCCGATCTGCGAGACCTTCCACGAACCGTCGCGCTGGACCGGGTGGAGGTAGGCGGATCCGCCGATGCGGTAGCCAGCGGTCTTGCCGAGCTGCTGCCATTGAAGGGGGCCTTCACCCAGCCGGGACATCGGCAGGATCGCCGAGTCGAGGTCGCCGGGCCCGGCCAGGAGCGCATCCCCGTTTGGCAAGGTCGCCAGGTGCGGGTAAAGGTTCGTCTCGCGCTCTGCGCTTCCGTACTTGCCGATCGTCCCGATGCCGCCCCTGACCGGCGAGGGCACGAACACCTCGATGTCCGGGTTGTTGAGCCCTCCAGGCGGCACGTCGGAGTAGCCGCCGACCACGAGCGTTGTGCCATCACCGAGCTCGAGCTGCGAGGGATACCAGCGGCCCTGTGCCATGGACGGCTGCTGGGTCCAGGTCTCGGTCCACGGGTCGAACGTGAAGGCAAACCGCGTTCCCCCCGGCGATTCGAAGAGATCGTCCTTCCAGGGGTATGAAAGGTTGCCTCCGGTGACCAGGAGCTCGCCGGTGGGGAGGAAGGACTGTCCTGAGCAGTAGATGGGCGCTGGAACCAGGCCCTGTGGCCCCCCGGGCCCATCCGGATCGACGAGCGGCGGATCGACCTCCTTGAACGCGTCGGGCCCGTATCCGAGCGAGGGATCCCATAGGGCCGCCTCGCCGCGGTTGGTGAAATCGTTGAAGAACGGGATACCCCAGAAGAGGATCTTGCCCGTGGGCAAAAGCGCCGAGTGGACCGCGTAGTTGGGCATGTTGAAAGGCGACTGAGTCCACTCGCCCACTTCAGCGGGGTCTCCGGCAGTGACTCGGGCGAGCCGGCGCGACTTCCGCTCAGCCTTTCTTGCCTTGGCGCGGCGTTCCGCGGGCGTCATGGCCTTCCACTTGCGCTCCTCGCGCTTCGCCAACTCGTGGAGCAGCTCCAGTTCCTCGCCATGGTCCATCGCGGGCGTGGGGCCGGTTCCGTGCGCGCCGGCGGTCGCGGGCAGGGATAGAGCGACCGTCGCCATGGTCGCGACGACCCCAACGCGCCTCAAGGCCCTCCGTGCCACCCGGGCATCCTATCCCGGCACCGTGGCCTCTGTGTCACTCAATAGGGTGTCACGATGACCGATCAGAGTGGAAACCGTGACATTCTCGTGGTGGGTGGCGCCGGCTATGTCGGCAGCGTCCTGACGCGAAAGCTTTTGGCGCAGGGCCACCGAGTCCGCGTGCTCGATCGCCTGTTGTTCGACCACGGAACCGTGCTCTCCGGCCTGGTCGAGGATCCGGACTTCAGCTTTCAGCTCGGGGACCTGAACGACGACGATGCCGTTGGTACGGCGCTCGAGGGAGCGACGGACGTCGTGATCCTCGCCGCGCTCGTCGGAGACCCGATCGCCGGCAAGTACCCGGACCTTGCCCGGAAGGTGAACGACGGCTGCAAGCGCCTCGCCGAGCGCGCCGATGCGGCTGGGGTCGACCGACTCGTCTTTACCTCCACTTGCTCCAATTACGGCCTGCGTGACACCGATGAGCCGGCCACCGAGGAATCCGATCTTTCGCCGGTTTCGCTCTACGCGGAGCTCAAGGTGGATTTCGAGAAGTTCGTTCTCGGCCGTTCTGACTGGAACCTCTGCCCGACCCTGCTGCGGATCGCCACCGCATACGGGCTCTCGCAAAGGATGCGGTTCGACCTGACGATCTCCGAGTTCACCCGCACCCTCGCGGTGGGTGACGAACTCGTCGTCTACGACGCGGACACGTGGCGGCCCTACTGTCACGTCGAGGACATCTCGGGCGCAGTGATTACGGCCCTTGCCTCGGATGCTGAGCTTGTGCGCTCAGAGGTCTTCAACGTCGGGCACTCTGATGAGAACTACACGAAGCGCATGGTCGTGGACGTCGTCCAGGACGTTCTTGGCGGCGCGGGGTCCGTGTCGTTCGAGGAAGGCGGGCGGGATCCGAGGAATTACCGCGTCAACTTCGACAAGATCCGCGAGAAGCTCGGGTTTGAACCTCAGCACCGTGTTCCGGAGACGGTGGCTTCCCTCGTCACTGCGATCCAGCAGGGAGTGTTCGACGACTTCGACGCCCGGCCGGGCTTTTACACCAACCACTCCGTCGTGATCCCGGGCGAGACGCCGCCCGGCGACGACTAGGCCGATGCGCGCCGTGATCCTTGCCGGGGGCAAGGGGACCCGCTTACGGCCGTACACGACCGTTCTGCCGAAGCCACTCGTCCCGGTCGGCGAGAGGCCCATCCTGGAGCTGATTTTGAATCAGCTCCACGCAGCGGGGTTCACGCGTGCCGATCTCTGCGTGGGGCATCTCGGCGGCCTGATCCGCGCCTACCTCTCCGAGTCGGGAGTCGTCCCGGAGGGCCTCGAGGTCCACTACCAGTGGGAAGAGGAGCCGCTCGGCACGGCTGGAGCCCTGCACCTCATCGAGCGGCCCGAGGAGCCGTTCCTGGTCATGAACGGCGATATCTTGACGACCCTCGACTACGGCGAGTTCCTGAACGGCCATTCCGAAGGTGGCGCAGCACTCACGATCGCGACCCACCGCAAGGACATACCGCTGGCCCTGGGCGTAATCGAGTCCGAGGGCGAGACAGTCACCGGATACGTCGAGAAGCCGACTCTGAACTACCACGTAAGCATGGGGATCTACGCCTATTCGCCGTGGGCGCTCGACCACGTGCCGCAGGGCCGTTTCGACTTTCCCGACCTCGTGCTGAAGCTTCTGGCCGAGGGGGAGCAGGTTGTTTCACACCGCTTCGAAGGCGAGTGGTTCGACATCGGTACCCGCGACGAACACGAGCGAGCGGTGTCCGCGTTCGATCTGGACCCGGATCGCTACGAGGCGGAGTGAGCGCGGATCCGGAGCCCGCTTTCGAGGTGAACCGGGGCTCGCCGCTTGCTCCACTCTCCTCGGCTCTGGAGTGGTTGTGGCGCCCGTCGGGCGGCAGGGTCGGCATTGGTGCCGTCAACGAGCGGGAGACGCTCAGCGCGCGCGTGGAACGAGGTGAGCTCACAGGCGCGGTCGTGTTCGACCCCGAGGCAAGGAAGGCGAGGGGGGAGGCGCGCTTCGAAAACGGCATGCGCCTCCGCGGGAGCTTCGGCGTTCTCGACGATCGAGGCGAGGCGTGGGCGCGCTCTTCGCTTGGCGTGCACGCGGCGGTAGACGGGAACCTGCTGACGATCGCTGCGCCGGCCCACGGCGAGTGGGGGACGCTTCGGTTCGCCTGGGTCGCCGACGCGCTGGCCCGCTTCGTGTCGGATCGACTCGAGTTTAAGCTTCGAAAGCTTCCCCCGATCGGATGTATCCGCATCGACGATATTCCGGGTACGGCTGAGTTCCAGCTTGACGAGCGAGCCAAGGGTGACAGGACTCAGACGAACCTCGCCAGGGCGCTGTCCAAGGCGGCCAAGGCAAACGACGCAGTCCTCAATATCGCGGTTGCCTGCGAGGCGCTTGGTGACACCAAGCAGCCCGTCCCGTTGCAACAGGTCTGGCCCAGGGCGATCAACGCATTGCGCACAGGTGTGGAGGCTGGAGCTCTCGAGCCCGTGTGCCACGGCCTTCTTGGGCTTGTACCTGAGGCCTTGGAGCGTGGCGAGATCGACTTCCACGAATACGAGCCGCTGGATGAGCGCCAAGCCCTGGACACGCTCAGAAGGGTCAAGGAGTGGCAGCGATCGAATCTTGGCGAGGCACCGACCTTCGTTGCGGTGGACTGGACCTATGGGAAGGGGGCCCGCTTTGCGGCAGCCAGGCTCGGGCTGGTCTCCTGGCTGAAGCCGGAGCCGGCGCCTTTGGCGGAGCCGGGTGCAGTCCGCGAGACGCTGGTGGGCACGCTCGATGGGATCGCCGGCGTGGACTTCAGTCCGCTCGAGACCCTCGCGCGGGCCGGTGTGCCGCCGACCGTGACGCTCCATGGCCGCTCGCTGGACAGAAGACGGGAGACATTCGACCTTCCGCGCGACGCGATTGCGCTCGCAAGCGCTTTGCGAAAGCGCGACATCTTCCGCATGCTCGAGCTGGATGGCGTCAAATGGCTCGGTGCGAAGGAGTGGACGGAGACGGTCGAGGCGCACGGGCATCCTGCCTGAGCATCCGCGGCCGGAGAAGGCATCCGGGTCGGTCGCTGGGTCCTATCCGCCGAATACCCCCGCTCCCCAGGTGTGGCCGTGCCAGAAGTGGCGATGGGGGCGCTCGGTGAACGAAAAGTAGGGGGCCCCCTCCCGCGCGCACAGGTCGGGAAGGTGGGTGGCGTCGTCCACCTCGGACATCAGGATCAGGGGCCGGCCGCGGGTTGCCTCGAGGGCCGATTCAAAGACGAACTGCGCGTGGTCGAACGCGTGGCCGACGTCTTGAAAGACGAAGCTTGGCGGCTCGTCGGCGAGAACGATGGGCAGGGTGTCGGTTACTTCGCCGATGTGCATGCGCGAAACCGCCTTGAAGCGCTCCGGGATCAACCACCCGGCATCGGGGTTGATGTCGAGCGTCGCAAGCCGGCCCGGCCGGCCCTCCGCTGCGTTTCGCTCCAGCGCGGCGGCGATTGCGACCGAGCCGAGCCCATCATGCGTGCCGATCTCGATCACACGTGGTGGCTTTGCAAGCCGTGCGATCGCGTGAGCAGCGCGCCGATAGCCGAACAGCGGCTCTACTTCACGGCGCGGATTGGAGTCAAGCGTGGAGCGAAGCTCGCTCACAAGCGCAGCGTCGTCGGCGAGCTCCGCGAGGGCACCTTCCACCTCGGCAACGCTCGACCCGGTGACCTCTTGCGCGAATCGGGCGAGGTCGGCCATGTTCTCGATCTCGTAAGTGAAGTTGGATACCTCACGCCCACGGAACAGGAATCGCGCGCTGTCGCGAGGGCGCTCACGCACCGATTCACGCTCACCGGCCAGAACGCGCGCCCGGTAGGCGAAGCGGAGCATGGGGTTTTGGGCTGCCTTATTGCGGAAGGTGCTCACGGCGCGGAAGCTACCTGCCGGCGCCGTACAGCCGGAGGAGGAGCTCGACCTGGTGCTCCCACGAGTAGCGCTCCACCACGAGATCATGCGCGGCCTGAGCGAGCGCCTCTCGTCGAGCGGCGTTCTCGAGAAGGCCGGCGGATGCGACGGCAAACTCCTGAGCACTCTCCGCCGCGAGATAATGAACGCCTGCTTCGGCACCTTCCACGCCGTCCATCCCCATCCGGTTTGCCACCACGGGCAGCCCCGAGGCAAACGCCTCCAGAACCTTGTTCTTCAGTCCCGACCCCGAGAACATCGGCAAAATGGCCACGGTCGCCTCGGCCAGCTCAGCGCCCATGTCCGGGACATCGGGATGGAGCTCGACTCCTTTCAGCCCGGCTAGGCGACGTACGTCCGCCGCGGGCCGGGCCCCGGCGAGCCGCAACGAGACGTCGGCGATGCGCTCACGTACGAGCGGCAGCACATCCTCCGCCACGAATCGCGCGGGTTCAGCGTTGTGGAAGTAGCCGAGGTTGCCGAAGAACGCGAGTACCGGAGCGCGTCCATCGCCGCGTGTGACGAACCCGGCCTCGTCCGTGACGATCCCGTTCGGGATCACGTCCGCATGCGAAAGACCAGGCGCCGAGCGGTCGGCGGCAGAGACAAGGGAAACCGAATCAGCCAAGGTGGCTAGCCGCTCCTCGTATCGGGCCATGAGCCGCGCTTCCGCAGCAAAGACGGCCCTCGACGGTCCGCTGGAGGCCTGCGAGCGGGTGCGCATGTTGATCGAAAGCGAATCGACGAGGTCAAGGTGACGGTGGAGGCCCGGAGAGGCCGCAGGGAGGTAGGTCCCCATGCGCGCGAGCGTCACGTGGACTACGTCAGGGTTCTTGGCGAGCTCCTCCCGTACCGTCCTTCGCATCGCCGAGTGGGCGAACAGCCGTGATTGGAGGGGGAGCGCGGGGTTCGGCGCGGCAAGGTTGCCGGCGATCCGGCCCGTAACGGTCGGCTCGACGCTTCGGAGCGCGAGGTTCGAGTCCGGCGGCGCCGGCCCGTCTCCGAACGAGAGCAGCGTTACTTCGGCGTGCCTGGCGAGCCCCTTGGCCAGGTGATAGGCGCGAACCTGGTCTCCGCGCCTCGGCGGATACGGATACCGTGGTGAGAGGAAGAGAATTCGCATGCCCGACCCGCCCAGCGCTTCTTAGAGGGGAGGCGTGCCCGCCCCCGAAGGTCAGTGCGTGAGGATAGTCCAGATTTCAGACTTCGACCGCCCGCACGCCGGGTCGTTCGTTCCCATGCTTTTGGGGCTCCTCGGCGAGGCGCGGCGTCAGGGTCACCGGACCGAAGCTGTTTTCGGCGCGACGGCGAGGGGGATGCCCTGGATCGAGGATTTCGAGAAGGCGGGCATCAGGGTCACGATCGGCCCGGACACGGGTAGCCGCTTAAAGCTCGGACGCTGGCTGGGGGGCTACCTGGGCGATGACGAGGAGCCCGCCGTGCTCCACACGCATTTCACGACTTGGGATGTTCCTGCGCTCATTGCTGCCCGGGGGCGCGATGCGGCCGTTTTTTGGCACGTCCACTCCGCGCTGCCTCGGGAGCCGTTGGTCGTCGCCAGGACCGCGCTCAAGTTCGGCGCGCTGGGACACAGCGCGGCCGGCCTTCTGTGCCCGGCGCCGAACATCGTCGACGGCGCCAAGCGACGCCTGGCGCCACGGGATCGCACCCACTTCGTTCCGTCCTCCCTGGACCTCGAAAGCTTTCCGCGCCTGGATGCAGAGTGGCGCGCCGCGGCGAGGAGGGAACTCGAAATCCCTCCTGATGCGAAGGTCCTCCTCCATTTCGGCTGGCACTGGCATCTCAAGGGCTCCGACATCTTCCTCGAGGTTCTGCGACAGCTTGCGGCCGGCGACGCCGATGTCGTCGGAATCGACCGTGGAGGAGGGGAGGAGATGACCGAGCTCGCAGCCGAGCTCGGGATCGCCGACCGCTTCCGTCTGATCCCGCCCGTCGAAGACGTCCGCACCGTTCACGGCGCAGCCGACGTCATGGTCTCGTCGAGTCGCGAGGAGGGGATGGCCTACGCCGTCCTCGAGTCACTGGCGAGCGGGACACCAGTTGTCGCGACGGCGATTCCGGGTCACGCCGTGATCGGCGAGCACGTAGACGCCTGCCGGCTCACGGCGACCGATGCGCGCGAGCTTGCCGATGCCGTGAGGGAAACGCTCGACCGCACCCCGGAAGAGGCGGATCGCGAAGCGCGGGACGCCCATGCGTGGATGGAGGAGAACCTGGCTCATGCCCCCGTCGCGAAGCGCGTGATCCGCCTGTACGAGGAGGCGCTGCCTGTCAAGGGGCAGGCGTCGGGCACCGGTGCCAGGGCGTCTGCCCCCTCGTTTCCCGCGTCCGGTGCCGGAAGGCGGGGGTCAGAGCCGCGTCCTCGCCTCATCCAGCTCTGCAACTTCGCGAACCCTCAGGCCGGATCGTTCGTTCCGATGGTCGCGGCCGTTGTCGAGTACGCGCGAGAGCAAGGCTGGGATGCGGAGGCGATCTTCGCCCGCCCGGCCGAGGATTACGACTGGCTCGCCGAGTTGCGAGAGCGCGGAATCGTCGATCGCAGTGCTCCGGCCGGATCGCGCTCGGAGCTGGTGCGGTGGGCGCGTGCCCTGGCAAGGGAGCGGCACTCACGCACCATCGTCCACACCCACTTCACGCGCTACGACCTCCCCATGGCCGCGGCCGCAAAACCGGGCAGCCTGGATGTCGTCTGGCACGAGCACACGGCCCTTTCGTCCCGAGCCCAGATGGTCGTGCGAAACGGCTTGAAGTTCGGCCTCGGCGGTCGCAGGGTGGCTGCGATCCTTTGCCCGGCCCCTGATCTGGCCGAAGCCGTAATCGGGCGTGGCGCGCCCGCTGAACGAGTGCGCTTCGTGCCAAACGCGATCGACGCCACCAGGTTTCCGGTGATCGATCCCGCCAGGCGTGCTCAGGCACGGGAGGCCCATGGAATCGAGCCCGACGCACTCGTGATCCTCTCGTTCGGCTGGCACTGGGACCTCAAGGGCGGCGAGCTCTTTCAGCGCGCGACGGCCGAGCTCGCCGCGAGCACGGACCGGCGGGTCGTCGCTCTCCACTCGACCGGCGCGCCCGAGGCGGCGAAGCTCGTCCGCAGCCTGGGCATGGACGGCACGATCCGCCTGATCGGCCAGACAAGCGACGTCGTGGGCCTGATGGCGGCTGTAGACGTGTTCGTCGCCGCCTCGCGCGCAGAGGGCGGGACGCCCCTGGCAGTGCTCGAGGCGCTCTCGAGCGGGCTGCCCGTCGTAGCGAGCGATCTTCCCTCCCACCGATTCGTGTCCGAGCGTGTCCCCGGAATGGTCCTGGTCGGACGTGAGCCGGTACAGATGGCCAGGGCGATTCTGAATGCGTCCATGCATCTGGACGCTTCCAACGGCTCCTCTGGACGCCTCGCACATGACGCCGTCACGGCACACTTTTCCCTTGAACACTGGTGTTCTGAGGTGTTTGAGACCTATGACAGGGTCTTGAGCCTCTCCGGCACTGGACGTTTGTTCTAGTCATCGGCTGGACACCCGTCCGAATCTCTTGGCCATTCGTGGCCGATTGCCCGTTCCTGCCCGATCCCCCTTCTGACAGGCAAGACCCAAAAGGTTTCGCCGCCAAGGCATCAGGAGTCGGGAATGAACACCAAGAACACCAACATCAACCGGGCCAGGACCACACTAAAGGCGATGGTCGCAGCCGGGCTCGTCTCGCTCGCCATGGGCGGCGAGGCCGCACAGGCAAAGGGCGGTTGCTCCGCTTCGCACGACGGCGGCGGTTATGGCGAGCTGGGCAACGGCGTCTTTCCCAGCTCCTGCTGGCGTCCCTACGCATCCGATAGCCCTTTCAATGATCCGATCTCGCGCCGCCCCCACGTCAAGAACGGTTCGAACGGCACGATCGACCAGCTGACCTCGGCTTCGGACGGCGTCTCGCACTTCGTCGCCGGCGATGAGGCCCGCGACTGGGGTGTCGCGATGTACTACTCAGACTCCTCGGATCCGGTCTACACGGTCCACTGCACCGAGCCCTGGGGCACCTGCGCAGTCGAAGGCGCGCAGATTCACCTCCCCGAGGGTGCCGAGCCCTCCGGCGTGTGGCCCCTGCCGACTCCGGACGCGGACTATGACTCGCACCTGACGGTCGTCGATCAGACCACGGGCTGGGAGTACGACCTTTGGAACATCCGCTCGATCAAGAACGGCCAGATCGTCATCAAGTGGGGCGGCAAGACCCGCGTGGACGGCGACGGCCTGGGCTCCGACGCTGTGGCAGCCCGCTTCGGTGCCGCCGCCGGCCTGATCCGCGCCGAGGAGCTCGAGGAGGGCAAGATCGATCACGCACTCTCGCTCACGGTTCCCTGCACCGACGGGTTCACGTGGCCCGCGACCAAGGGTGCCCTCGAGTGCTCCGATGCCGGGATGCCGACCCACAACGCGCTGCAGAACGGCGACCTCCTCCAGCTCAAGATGTCCCGCAAGCGCATCAGCAAGTTCCCCAGGTGGAAGACCGCCATCCTCGCCGCGTGGAAGAAGTACGGCGCGTATGTCGGCGACACCACGGGCGATGCCAGCCAGTGGAGCCTCAAGTTCGAGTCGGCCGCCGGTTATGAGGCCGAGGGTGAGCCTGACCCGCTCGTTGACATCGCGCGGGGCCAGGGCTTCGAACCGGTCGACTACAACGGCAACGGCCAGGACGAGTTCTGGTTCAACATCGCCTCGGGCGTCGACTGGGACTCAAAGCTCCGCGTCGTCAAGCCCGGTACCTGATTTACGAAAGCCAGAAAGACTCGCCCTCTGATGCCGGCGAGACTTTCATCCGGGTCCTAGTCAGACCCTGATCGTTGAACGAGGCCCCCGGGGCCTCGTTCTCGTTCCGGTGCCGAATCGAAGAAAAGGGCTGCAAGCGATGCAGCCGATTTCCTGATGTCGAACTCGTCCTCGACCAGCAAGCGCGCCTCGGCAGGATCGCTGCTGCCTGCGACCGCACGTCTCACCGCATCCCGCAGAGACGCCGCGTCGCCGGGAGTTGCCAGGTAGCCGGTGACGCCGTCCCGCACGATCTCGGGGATGCCGGACAGATCAGAGGCGACGGTCGGCACGCCGCAGGCCAGGGATTCCATCAGTGCCACCGGTAAGCCCTCCATCTGGCCGTCCTTTGCGACCAGGCTGGGCAGGATGAATATGTGTGCCTCCGAGAGGTATCGCCTGACCTCATCCTCTGGCTCTGTACCGGCAAAGATCACGCGGTCCGCGATTCCGAGCTCGCGAGATCGCTCTTCGAGGCGCTCGCGCGCAGGACCGTCGCCGACCAGGGTCAACGCGACGCGCGAGAGGGGCTCTTCGTTCGAGGCGATCGCCTCGAGGAGAACGTTTTGGCCCTTGTGCTCCTGGAGGCTGGCGACGCAGAGCGCCAAAATCGGTCCTGACGCGGGCGTGCTCCTGGGGAGATAGGCGTATCGATCCAGCTCGATCCCGCAGTGGATGACATGCACAGGGGTGTCCGAGCCGCCGCCGTACGGCCCCAGGAAGTCGCGGTTGAATTCGGAGATTGCATCTACCCACTCGGCGTCGCGGACCTTTCGGGCGAGCATCGCCTGAGTGACGAAGATGTCGTGGGCGTGCACGGTGATGCTGTAGGGGACTCCGGTCAGCCTGCGGCAGGCCCACGCCGCCAGGGCGGGAAAGGTCGCGTAGTGGGCGTGCACATGGTCTGCCCCCGAATCGCGAATCCGTCTGGCGGCGGAGGCTGCCACCGGCAGGGTTGCGAGCGAGCGTGCCAGGTAACCCGGCGACCGCCAGCATCCGCCGATGACGCCCGAAATCAGGGACAGGGCCCTGAGCGGCCTGCGGGTGAGCCACCAGCCAAAGTCTCGGATGCCCTCCGTCAGCGTGGGTCGTTGGACGTTGCCCATCCACGGCTCGGCGCTCGGGTGGACCAGCGTCTCCTTTGGCGGGAACAGCGACAAGAGCTCGATCTCGATCCCGTCGATCGCGGCGACGTGGTTCAGCTCGCGAGCGATGAACGTCTCGGAAGAGCTTGGAAAGCGCGAGACGATGTAGGCGACCTTCATCGGGGTCTGTGCTCTGCAAGCTCCGGGAGTGCGGCTGATACCTCTGGCGGCGGCTCGGGCATCCACTCCCGCTCGCGCGCCAGGCGCTGGCGTACCGGGCCAACGCGGCGGCGAACACGCCATGCGAGGGATGACGCTTTGCGCTCACCGGTCAGGGTGCCTAGGAAACGCCCCAGATCGTCGGCCGAGTCGCGCGCCGTTGCCTGGTCGGGCTCGGCGAGATCCTCGCTCTGGCTCGCCAGGCGCAAGACCTCCTGGGCGTTCTCGATCATCATGGCCAGGTCCTTGGATTGCGAGTCCATCCGGTCGCGCTGGACAAGGTTTATGCCCTGGGCGCGCACCGCGCCGAACCCCTTCGCGGCGATCCTGATCCACAGGTCGAAGTCGTCGGCACCGCGGATGCGCTGGTCGAATCCCCCGGTGGCCTCCAGTGCCGCGCGTCTGACCGTGGTCGAGCTCATCACGAAGTTGACGTGGCTGAGGAGTAGTTCCAGGACGTCGGGTGCCGAGGCGGGGTCAGGGACCTCTGGGTAGTGCGCGAGGGATGGCTTTCGCAGGATCCGGCCGGTGGTGTCGCTCAGGACCCAAGCGTCCGTGTAACCAAAGCCTGCATCGGGCGCGCGTCCCAGGGCTTCGGCCATCGCCTCCAGGTAGGTAGGCATCCACATGTCGTCGTTGTCGAGGAATGCGACCAGGTCGGCTCGGGCTGCGGCGATACCCGTGTTCCGCGCACCGGCCGTGCCCGCGTTCGGCTGCTCGATCAGCCGGAGGCGATCGTCAGCGCCACCGAGTTCTCGGACCAGAGCGGGAGTCCCGTCCGATGAGCCGTCGTCGACCACGATCAGTTCGAAATCCCTGTGCGTCTGGCGCAGGATCGAGCCGATCGTCGCGCCGATGGTGCGAGTGGCGTTGTAGGCGGGAACGACAACCGAGAAAGTGGGGGCGGTGCTCATGGGATGTGCTTCTCGGTTGTTCGACTGAGGCGCGAACGCAATCCGGCGATGCCTCCACGCGCCGAGTCTCCCAGGTCCGTGGCCGTCGCGGGAGAGATGATGCGAAACGCGGCGACGTAGATGACGACGGCCAGAAGTCCCTCGGCGGCGACCCAGGCCAGCCCGGGAAAGGTTGCCCGGTCGGCGGCATCAATCAGCAGACGGTCGAACGCCAGAACGCTGCCTGCCATGACAGCGGCGGCCGCTACCGGGCGCAAGATCGCGCCGATCAAAGGCCTCAGCCCGATTCCCGTTATCCGAGTCGCCACGCGAAGACCGTACGCGGCGCCAAGCAGCGGACCGATGGTCAGGCCCGCAGCGGCAGCCGTGAGACTGATGTTCGCGAGGAGGGCCATGGAGACGATCGTCGAGACAGCGGTGACGCTGTGCATGGGGGTCAGGGCCGCCGGCCGCTCCTGGGAGCGCAAGAGCTCTGAGACAAGTGAGGTAACCGCCCCGCCCACCGCAAAGCCGGCCATCGCCATCGCGGCATAGCCGGCGGGTCGCCAGACGTCACCGAATACGAGCACCGTCAGCTGCAGGCCGAGCGCGACAAGGATCAAGCCCGCCGGCGCCGCCACGGCCATCATCCAGCGGAGCGAGCGCAGGAAAGCGGCGCTCATCCTCTCGGCGTCGTGGGCGATCCGGGCGAACGCCGGAAAGATCGAGAACGAGGCGGCAGCCAGGATCAAGAGAAAAGGGGTGGACGCGACACGGTACGCGTATCGGAACTGCCCGAGCGGCCCAGCGCCCAGGATCTTGCCCACGATGACCGCATCGGATTGCTCCCCGGCGCGCAAGATCGTCGTAGCCACAAAGACATGGCGGCCGTAACCCACCAGCTCCCTCCACATGCCGAACGACGCAAGGCCCGGCCGTGGGCGCCAGCGGGCGAGCGACCAGACGAGGATCACCTCGACACCGTGGCTCGCGTACTGCCCGGCGACCAGGGACCAGGCGCCGAGATCGGAGGTGGCACAAAGGATCGCGGCGATTCCGAACGCCAAGGCTTGCGCCGGCTCGATGACGAGCCGTCGCAAGAAGGAGAACTGCCGCCACAGGAGCCCGTCGGGAACGGCCTGGATCGTGCGGAGAAAAATGATGCCGCTGGTAGCCGCTGCGAGCGCTGAGACGTCGTCCGAGTCGAAGAATGCTCCGAGCACCGGCGCCAGCGCCAGGAGGACCAGGGTGAACCCGAATCCGGTCACGATCGTCGCGAGAAACGCCGTGTTGGCGGCTTCCTCGACGCGGCTTCGCCGCTGGACGATCGCGGACATCATCCCCGTTTCGGTGATCAGGAGGGTGAAGCCGATAAGCACGGTCGCGGCGGCGAAGTCGCCGAACTCCTCCGGGGTGATCAGCCTCGCCAGCACGATGTAGGTGACGAGCGTGAGCGCCTGCGACATGCCATAGCCGACACCGCCCAGTCCGGCGCCGCGCAGAACCGTTCCCGCCAGGCCGGCGGGAACCTCCTGAGGTGGGTTCGGGCCCTCCCGGCCTGGCTCACTCACTTAGTGGCCAAAGCGTCCCATACGCTCCGGCATCGATGAACCGCTCCCGGGATGGGCGAAAGCTCCGTGTCGTCGTCCTCGTGGACAGCCTGCTCAATCCGGGCGGCGGTGAGCGCCTTGCCGTCGAAAACGCGCGGCTGCTCGATCCGGAGCGCTTCGAGCGCACGCTGTGCATAACCCGCTTCGATCCCGAGCACCGCACTATGGAACCGGCCGCGTCGCTCATCGCCGGGCTTGAGAGCGACGGTGTCCGGGTGATCGGCCTGGAGCGCTCGGGCAAGCTCTCGGCCGCGGCGTGGCTCCCGCTGGTGAGGCTGCTGCGCCGGGAGCGTGTCGACGTGCTCCACGGTCACATGTTCGGCTCGAACGTGTGGGCCACGATCCTGGGCAGGATCTGCAGGGTGCCCGCCGTGGTCGCCCACGAGCACATGTGGTCCTATGACGGCGGACGTTCGCGAGCTTTGATCGACCGGCATCTGATCGCCCGCGGCTCCGACGCATTCATCGCTGTTTCGGACACCGGCCGCGACCTCATGGTCTCCTCCGAAGGCCTCGACCCAACCGACATCGTCGTCATACCCAACGGCATCCCCGCAGTCGAGGTGCCCGCGCGCGCCGAGGCCCGTGAGCGATTCGGCCTCGCGCCTGGGGATCGCGTCGTTGGGAGCGTGGGCCACCTGCGCCCCGAGAAGGCGTTCGAGGTTCTCGTGGAGGCCGCGGCGGTCCTGCAGGTGGATCCATCCGGACTTAAGGTTCTGATCGCGGGCGAGGGCGGCGAGCGGGAGAGGCTTGAGGGCCTCATCCGGTCGCAGGGGCTCGCAGAGTCGGTCGAGCTGGTCGGCGCACGCGAGGACGTCTCGCATTTTTTGGCGGCCCTCGACGTTGCGGTCTGCTGTTCGGACTTCGAGGGCGGGCCGCTGTCCGTCATGGAGTACATGAGGGCCGGACTGCCCGTGGTGGCGACTCGCGTCGGAGGCCTGCCGGAGCTCCTTGGCGCCGACGGTGCGGTCTTCGTGGCACCGCGCGATGCAGCGGCGCTTGCCGGCGGAATCTCTGCTGTCCTGGGTGACGAGGGGCTGGCAAAGCGACTCGGCGACGCGGGTCGCGAGCGCCAGGCCGCCGACTACGACATCACCGTGTGGGCGCGCCGCCTCGAGGAGCTCTACGAGAGGCTCGTCTGATCGGCGATGAGCGGGTCGCCGGAGTGGATGAAGAAGATGTTGAGGGTGGGAACGTCGCCCTTCTCGAACAGCGTTCCGTTCTTGGCGTCGTAGCCGAAGGGTGAGAACCCACGATCGGCAAGCCAGGGCAGCAGATCACCGTACGAGGTGTCCGAGCCTTCGACCATCAGGACTGGACGATGTTCGGTAAGCGTTCGCTCCATGCCCCGTAGGGCCTCCATCTCGGCGCCTTCGACGTCGATCTTCACCCACGCGGGGGCCAGGCCCAGGTCGTCGATCCGCACGACCTCGACGTCGATCTCGCGGAGCTCCAGCTCGGAGGCGTCGTCAGCGGTGTGTGACTCGACCCAAAAGCCTCGCCCGGCGTCGTCGGCAAGAAGCGACGCCTCGCCGGTCAGCTCTATGCGTCCGTAGACCGGCACGAAAAGCGTTGCGCGCCCCGGCTCGGCGCCGACCGCGCACAGCCTGTACTCGAAGTCCTTGATGATCCTGGAGACCAGCTTGAGGTCACGCTCATGCCCGGGGTTGGGTTCGATCGAGATGATCGGACCTCGGTTGACGGCGCGGAACGAGAGCGCGGACTGCCCGGCGTTGGCTCCTATGTCCAAGAGCATCCCCGTGCCGTCGCCACGGCCGCGGAAGAACTCGAAGTCCGGCTCGTGGACGCGCTTTCGCGCGTAGCGCCCGAGGATCGCCGCCCGGCGCGCAAAGCTGTACAGGCGCGGGCTGCGGGTAAGCCGCGATCGGATTGTCGAGTTCAGGCCCACGGAAGATCCTTCCACACGCCCACATGAAGATCCTGGTCACGGGACCAGATGAACCGCGGTCCGCCCACCGGTGATCGCTGCAGGCGGACACAGGCTCGCGAGGATTCGCCGGGAACTAAAGTCTTACGCTTGCGCAAGCTGGCGGGGAACACCAAACGGGTCGGGATAATCATCTGGAGTCGCATCGTTGCCTTTGCCTGGGCGATGTCGCAGATCCGTGGGTTCTCGGGCCGCCGCCGGGTGGCTGCGATCAAGCTGGGACGGTTGATCAGGCGAGAGCCTGACCCCGAACCGATCGAACTCGTGCTACGAGACCTCGAGGGAGGCTCGCTCTGGATCCGTCCCGGGACATCCGATCTGGACATGGCCTTCTTCAACTATCACGGCAGGATCATCTTTCCGCCGCCCGAACTTGCGGACCGCGGGCTTCGGCAGATCGTCGAGCTCGGATCGAATGGCGGCAGCGGGCTGGCCCGGCTGGCCGTGGCATATCCCGAAGCCCGGCTGCTCGGCATCGAGCCCGACCCCGAAACCTTCGCCATCGCTGAGCGGAACGCCGCGCAGTTCGGCGACCGCTGCACGGTGGTTCAGGCGGCGATCTGGGACGACTCGGCCGACCTCGTGGTCGAAGGCGACGAGACCCTTGGGTACACGGTTCGCCCGCTGGGGCCCGAGGACGCGCCCAACACGATCACGATTCCGGGACTGAGCGTGGACGACCTGCTCGAGCGACACATGCCGAACGGACCGATCGACTACATGTCGGTGACGATCGAGGGCACGGAGCCTCGGATGTTTGCGGCGGCTGAAAGCTGGATTCACCGGGTCGCCTGCATCAAGGTTGAGTTCCACCCCTATTACGGGTTCTCCGAAGCGGACTGCATCGAGGCGCTGCGTGGCTTCGGGTTCAAGACCTGGGTGGAGCCCGCATACGGCGGCTGGGGAGTCGGGATTCGCGACTCCGCTTAGTCTTCGGCTGCGGTGGCTCCGCGCCACGGCAAGCATGGCGGGACACAAAGCCATCAAGAGCCAGAGTTGCTTGTTGAACTGCTCTGAGACGAAGAGATTCGCCGCGAGCAGTGCGACCAGGGCTACGGCGACGGAGGCAGCGATCAACTCCATGCCGGCGTCGCCCCGCCTGCCGAACTCCTTGGCGGCTCGATAGGCAGCAGCGATCGATCCGATCACGATCATCATGAAGAAGACCAATCCAGGGATGCCGTACTCGGCCAGGACGCTGATGAACGCGTTGTGGGCCACCGCGGGCTTGTCGGCCACGTAGGTGTCGTCTCGGAGGGCGCCTGGCTCGATGAGCAGGTAGTGGATCGACGAGATCTGAAAGTTGGCGGCCCCGACGCCCGTGAGCGGCTTGTCCTCGATCATTCGCCAGCCGATCTTCCAGATGTCGGTTCGGCCCGTTCCGCCGTCCGCCAGCGAGAGACGGTCACGGGCGGCCTGAGGGGCGAGGTCGGCGTAGTAGTACGTCCCAGCGATTGCGATCACCACTCCCACGAATGCGGCGAGAACGCGATGCCTGGGTGCCAAGAGGATGGCTGCGAGGACCGCACCCGCCAAGGCCACGAGACCCCCTCGCGAGCCGGTCAGGAAGACACCTGCGAGACATAGGAACGCGGCAATCAGGCACAGCACGCGAACCGCCGACGAGCGGCCTTGCGAGAACGCCATGGCCACCGAGATCATCAGGCCGGCAGTGAGTGTTGCGGCGAGGACGTTGGGGTCGCCCACGGTGCCCGCGATGCGGTTGAGGCCCTCCGAGCCGGCCGAGTAGGCGAACTGCGGACGCGTCCGGTGTCACGACGACTCCGTACAGCGCGGCGAAGGTCGCTCCGGTGATGAACGCACCCAGCACCATTCGGATGTGCTGCGGAGTACGGATCGCCTCGTACAGGATCAAAAATAGAGCCGCCGTCAGGAGTAGGCGAAGTGTTTCCGGCGGCACGACGGTTGGATCCTCCGCCCACAGGAAGCTGAGGCTGACCCACGCGCAGAACGCGACGATCGCAAAGCTCAGAATCGGATGGCGGTTCCAGAGGGTGTTCTGGCCATGTATGCGCGTGGTGAACGAGGCGATCCAGGAGATGACGAGGATCGCCCCCGCGAGCTTCGTGAAGCTGAGCGCCGATCCACCGGCGATGGGGGAGAGCTCGAAGAACATGACGAGCGTGAATGCGGCGACCCCGATGGGCAGGTTCGCGAGGGTGATGAGAGCAAACGCGATGCCCAGCGCTGCGCCGACGGCAAGCTTCGGCTCG
Source organism: uncultured bacterium (assembly GCA_963721645.1). Classification (GTDB taxonomy): domain Bacteria; phylum Actinomycetota; class Thermoleophilia; order Solirubrobacterales; family 70-9; genus JALZKA01. The sequence goes on from CAVRJK010000002.1 coordinate 864,573, forward strand.
ATGCCGGCCAGGCCGCCGAGCATGGCGGCGCTGAGGCCGACTCCGATCGGAACGAAGAACTCAGCGGGATCGAAGCGCGCGAACGCGCGGGACATGGCTTAGCTCTTTGAGCTGCCGACTGGCAGCCGGTCGCGAACGCTGCCCTGGCGCGCGCCGTAGTAGTGGTAATCCGAGCGGGAGGGTCGCGGCGTGCCGACAACGGTGAACCCCGCGGGCTTGATGCCGTTCTCGGCCAGCAGCTCGCCGAGCTGGGCCAGCTTGGAGAGGGTCGTCTTGCCGAGCTTTACGACCAGGAGTACATCGTCGACATAGCTGGCGAGCGGTAGGGCGTCGACCACGTCGGTCAGGGGCGGGGAGTCGACGATCACGTAATCAGCGATCTCGCGTGCGTCTTCGATCAGCTGTCGAGCGGCGGGCAAGGCGAAGAGCTCCGAGATCCAACCGCCTTCATAGTCGGCGAGCAAAAGGCCGAAGTTCGCACCGAACTCACCGGTGGTCACGAGGGCATCTTCGAGGTCGATCGATTCGATCAGGACGCTGACCATGCCATAGGTGGGCTTGACGCCCAACGCCCTGCCGATCGAGGGCCGGCGAAGGTCCGACTCCATGAGAATGACGCTGTTGCCGGCGGCGGCGAGCGATGTCGCGAGGTTTACCGCCGTGGTCGTCTTGCCCTCCGACGGAGAGGAGCCGGTCACAAGGATCACCCGGGCGGAGTCCCCGTGATTCCTCTTTTGGACGGCCAGGGTCCCGCGAAGGGTCCGATACGCCTCGGAAGCGGCGGGGGAGAGGGCGAGGGGATCGATCGGGTTGTCGGTCTTCTTGATCTCCTTGGGGATGCGAGCAAGGATCGGCAGGCGGTAGAGGCGCCTGAGCTGCTCTTCCCGGCGCAGGCGCGGATCGAGGACCTGGACGGCGAAGGCGGCGGCGATGCCGAGAATCGTCCCGGCGAAGAGGCCGCCGATCACGCTGAGGACGGGCTTCGGCGAGATCGGCGCAGACGGGGGAGTCGCCTCGGTGAGAATCGAAAGCGTGGGGTCGGGACCATTGAGGTATGCCTGAAGCTCTGAGAGGTCTTGGGCGATGGTGTTGCCGCTTGCCGAGGCGCCCACCTGGCGCAACTGCTTTTCCAGCCCCGGGATCTTCTCTTTGATCGCGGAATGGAGCTCCTCGGTCTGCTCCACGATCGCCTGCTCGGCGAACGTGTTGGAAAGCTCCGCGGCCTCATCCGGCGTGCCGGCGTCCGCTCGGATGACGACGATGTCGGACTGGGCAACCGGCTCGGCAGTGATCTTGCCGAGAAGGGCTTCAGCCGAGAAGGGAGAGTCGAGTTCTTCCCTGACTCGCTCGGCGACGTCGATATTGGTGATCAGCCGTGACGCGGTTTCGACGTCGCGTGTCGGGTCGGCCGACTTTCTCAGAAGGGGAAGCGATGCGACGACGCCCGTGCCCTGATCCGGCGCCGGGGTGATCCTCATCTCGGTAGCGCCGCGGTAGACCTCGGTCGCGGTCATCACATAGAGGATCGCGATGCCCGTCGTGATCACGATCGTCGCGATGACGATCCAGATTCTCTCGCGCAGCGTGCCGACGTAGCGCTTGAGCCCCTCCTGCTCGACAGGGGGCTTCATCCAGTCGGCACCGCTCACGGCAGCAGCGCGTGACCCGTCCCCCGATCCGTTCGTCGAATCCATATACCCGGATTCTGGCAGGGTGAGCGCGACCCTCTCCTGCAAGTTTCGTTGCTGCAAGAGTGATCCCGCCCACCGCGCCGAACTTGATGCCTGTGCCCAGCTTGTTGCGTTACCGTGGTCGTATGAGGCTTTTCCAGCGAGAGCGCGACCCCGCGCTGAACCCCGGCAGCGGCGACGGATCCGTTTCAGACGTCCTGGGCGTGGCGTCCGAGCGCATTCGCGAGATCGTCGAGGCCGCCGAGCGCGCCGCCACCGATATCGACGCCAAGGTGCGCTCGAGTCCAGGGATGAAGGGCGACGAAACAAGCAAGATCTCGCGGGAGCGCCTGGTTGCCGAGCTTGCCGAGTCGCTGATCGCCCGTGCAGACGAGCTGAGCCGGGATGCGGCCAACCTCGCCGACGTCCTGGAAAGAGCTTCCACCCGCCTTGACGCAATGGCTCCCCCGCCTACAAGGGAAGTGGGCCCATCGCAGGGAACAGGTAAATCTGATGCTGTCAAGGCTGGGGTGGGTAGTGCCACTGGCATGAGCAAACCAATTTCGCCGCTCCCCGCGGCCACGACCCCGCCTCCAGCACCCCCCGTTGCGCCCAAGAGCGGCAATCTCTCCAAGAGTGGCGCTCTGTCCGCGAAGGTCACCGAGCGCTTCAAGGATCAGTCTCCTGAAACCGGCATTCCCTCACGGTTCAAGCGGCGCGCGAGTTCGACCAAGACCGCGCGGCCCGCGGAGCGCTCGACTGAAGGTCTCCGCCTACTGGCGACGCAGATGGCCGTCGCAGGCTCGACGCACGAGGAGATCGCAGCAAGGCTCCGCGACGAGTTCGGTGTGAAGGACGCAACGGAACTGCTTGGCGAGGCGCCGAACGGCACGATCAAGGCGTCCGAACGTGATGGATAACCCGTCGCCGGGCTCTCAGCTCAAGTCGTCGATCACCGATGCCTCGCTGAAAATCGAAGGCATCATCGATGATGCCGAGCGCGCGGCGGCAGAGATCCGAGCCGAAGCACGCAAGGAGGCCGAAGTCGAGTCCCGCCGGCTGATCTCGGAAAGCGCCTCCCAGCTCGCGGCGGTTGCCGAGCCACTGACCAAGAGGGTCGAGAACCTCCGAGTGGAAGCGGCGGCCCTGATGCACGAGCTCGAGGCCGCGACGCTCCAGCTCGTTGAGCTGACCCAGCGCACATCCCAGAGCGCGGGCGCTGAGGCGTCTCCGCAAATTGATTCTCAGCCGACCGTGGACGCTCCGTCACCCGCGGCCGAACCGATCGCGTCGACGCCGAGCGCGGAGAAGCCCAAGTTTTCTGAGCCTCCGAATGGACCCAAGCCCATCGCTTATCCCGGCAGGGAGGCCGGTGAGCCCACCTCTGATCAGGGCCCACCGGAAGAAGCGGTTCTGCGGGCCACCCAGATGGCGGTTGCCGGAAGCTCGCGCACAGAAATCGAGGCCGAGCTTCGCAAGGAGTTCGAACTTGAGGACGCAGGGCCCGTCGTGGACGACATCCTCGGACCCGCCTAGGGGTCTTGCCAGATCCGCTCGCCTGAGCCAAAGAGGCTGATCTCTTTCAGCTTCGCGAAGGTGATGATGCGCTGAGCAGCCGAATAAAGGGGGTGGCAGGCGCTCAGAACGAGACGCTCGTAACCGACGTTCTCGACGACGCTGATCTCGTTCGGATCGACGATCTCCACCTTCTGAACCACGTAGGTGAAGGTTGCGTACGGCATCTCCAGCGTGATCTCATCGCCGGGCTCCACATCGTCCATGCGGTTGAAGGGCGCTCCGTAGGTGGTGCGGTGACCCGCGATTCCCACCGTCTTCCCCTGGCCCGGAAAGGCTGATCCGTCTCCCGCCTCCTGAGTCAGCTTGTTGTCAGAGGCCGTGTAGTGGCCCGGGCCGCGCTGAAGCGACGACGTGTCCGTGCCTTCGACGACCGTGACATCGTTGACGCCCATCGAGGGCGCGCTGATACGCGCGATCCCGGTGCCCGTCTCGAAGCTGTCCGAGGCCTCGAAGCGATCCGCGAGTCCGGCGACCCGTTCCTCCAGGCTGCCGGCGCCCGCGACCGCGTCGAAATCCCCGGCCTCGGGGAAGGACTTCTCGAGGTTCCTGAGATCGTCCTCGGCCTGACCCTGCTTGACCGACGCGTACACGTTCGACAGCGGTTCCTCCCAAACGAGAGTCAGTCCCACGTCAAGCGCGACAACCAGGCCCGCGGTGATGAGGGCGGTCGAGATGATGCGAAGCAGGCGGCTCACTGACCCCCAATGATCGCGTAGTCGTGTGGCGGAAGCGCCACGAGACGTTTCGCGAGCGCCCCATGCGACACTCTCGCGTCCCATGAGCGAAGAATGGAACGACCAGGAAGCCGCGCCTCGGATCGCCTCGTACCAGGCAGACCCCGCCCAGATCGGCCGCGTGCTGCTGCTTTATTCGGGTGGGCTCGACACATCCGTGATGCTCCACTGGATCCAGGCGCGCTACGGAGCCGAGATCGTCACCCTGACCGTGGACCTCGGCCAGCCTGGCGAGGACTGGGAGGTTGTCGTCGGAAAGGCGAAGCAACTGGGTGCGATCGACGCCATCCGCGCCGACGCCAATGAGGAGTTCGCGCGCGACTACGTACTGCCGGCGATTCGTGCGAACGCGCTCTACGGCGGGGGCTACCCGCTCTTCACCGCGCTCGCCCGTCCGCTGATCGCAAAGCTTGCCGTCGAGCACGCACGTCAGACGGGCTGCGACACGATCGCCCACGGCTGCACGGGCAAGGGGAACGACCAGGTCAGGATCGACGGCACCATCGCGGCGCTCGCCCCTGAACTGAAAGTGCTCGCGCCCGTCCGCGAGTGGTCGATGGGTCGCGAGGAGGAGATCGCCTACGCGAATGAGCACGGCATCCCCGTGAAGGGCTCCAACGAGGGACCGCCGTACTCGATCGACGACAACCTCTGGGGTCGCTCGTCGGAGGGGCGGGAGATCGAGACGCTCGACACTCCGCCGGCGGACGAGGTGTTCCAACTGGTCACCCATCCACGCGATGCGCCCGACGATGCCCAGCGCCTCGTCGTCGGCTTCGAGGCCGGCGTCCCCGTTTCGCTTGACGGCGAGGTACTCGAGCCCGTCGCGTTGATCGAGCGTGCTGCGGAGATCGGCTGCCGTCACGGCGTCGGGATCGTGGATCACATCGAGGACCGCATCGTCGGCCTCAAGGTCCGTGACCTTTACGAGGTGCCTGCGGCTGCGATCCTTCTGACGGCCCATCAGGACCTCGAAAAGCTCGTCTCCACGATCCACCAGAACGAGCACAAGCACGTGCTCGACCGCAAGTGGGCCTATCTCGTCTATGCGGGCCTCTGGCTCGATCCGCTCCGGCACGATCTCGACGCCTACATGCTTTCGGCGAACGAGTATGTGACGGGGGAGATCACGGTTGAGCTCTACAAGGGGTCCATCCGCGTCGTCGCACGAACGAGCCCCTATGCCCTGTACGACGAGTCCCTGGCAAGCTTCGGCGAATCTGGGGGCAAGTTCTCCCAGGCCGCCAGCCCGGGATTCATCGAACTGCACACCTTGCAAAGTCGGATGGCGCATCGGATTCGCGGGCGCCAAGAAGGGAAAGAGGACTAGATGGCAGCCGTTTACGAGTACATCGGCCGGACCGTCGTGCGCGTTGTTTGGTGGCGCTTCGGCCGCCAGATCCAGATAGCGGGAGTTGCTGCGCTGTTCTTGGCGGGGGCCGCCGGCTACCTGCTCAGCCGCAAGAGCCCGCCGGAGGGCTGAGCCTCAGAGCGCTCCCAGTGAGCGCTTTGGGTGCGTCAGCGAGCGCGCCAGCGCGCGATCGCGGGAACAGGACCGGCGTCTGAGGTGCCGGTTCCGATGATCAGGATGCGACCGTCGGCCGCTCGGAGCGTCACGGCAGGGGCGAAGTCCGTCACGCCGTCAGCGGCGTCGAATGTGACCTTCTTAGACCGCTTCTCGAAGCGCGGGGCGAACTTTCCCGATGCGTTGAAGCGTGTGGGCAGCAGTTCGAGGGTGGGCGTACGCGGCTCTGTAAATGACGTGTAGAACGCGCCTCGCTTCGCAAACGCAGGATCGGGAAGTAGGAGGTTGTCCGTATCGAGAGTCGGCCCCTTGGCTATCCCGTTCTTTCCAAATGAGGAATCGACGCGACCGTTCCGGGTGTAGCGCACGAACTGGGCCTTGGCCGGAGGAGCGCCCCAGCCGGAAGCCAGAAAACGACCGAGCGGGTCGGTTTCGATCGAGAAGACATCGTTCACTCCGCAGCCGGTGAACCCTCGAGTCCGCCCGAACTCGGTTGCCCCGGGGGCCAGAGACCTGACGAACTCGGTGCCGTCGCACTGGGTGAAGCTGTTCAGATTCTTGACTGAGCGCACAACCGTGCCTTTGTGGTTGACCGCTACCTCGGTCGGGACGTAAATGCGGCAGCGCAAGCCGCCGGACTCGCATTGGGTGGCAGGCTCGGGCTCGGGCGAGAAAACCGGATCTTCGGTGCCCAGGAACCCGTACCGGCGAGCGACGATGTCCTCTTCTCACGAAGGTGGCAACCGCGCCACCGTCCTCAGTCAGATCCGCACTCCCCGCCGACTCAGGAAAGCGAACGGCGCCGGTTTGCGCGCCGGACGGTGCGAAGTCGATGCGCAGGTAGCGGCTGGCGCCGGACTCGACCAGGGCCAGGGCGCGAATCGAACCGTCGGCCTGCACCTCTACTTCGACGTCTCTCGTCCCGTCGACTGAGCCTTCGTGGACCTCTCCGTCTCCGCCGAACGACGGGTCTGGAGACCCGTCCGCAAGGAGTCGCGCCACTGAGGGTTGCCCGTATCGAATCCCGCCGATGACAATCCGCCCGTCAGGGTCGAGCGTCGCATCCGTGACGGTGATGGGCAGACTCCCGACCAGTGAACCGTCGCCGCCGAGCGAGGTGTCCGGGGTAGCCCGCGTGGCCGCCGAGCTATGAGCGCTGAACCCGAGCATCGCGACGGCGCACGCCAAGGCCAAACCAGCTCTGAGCGATCTCGGAGACACTGCAAGAGAGGTTGTCAGGAGGCTCGGCTGCCCCTGCCGCTAAAAGGTGCGACGTACCTCGCATCTACCTGTAAAGGGGCAGTGGGTTACCACGAGGCGGGGAGGGGGCCTGCGTGAGGACGTGGTCGATCGGGTTCCCGGTATGCGGGAGGAAAATAGACCACATGCAGCGGTTCTGCAAGATCCTGCCCGGATTATGTAGCCACCCTGAGCAAATGATTGGCAAACGCTAACGAATCGCTAGCATTGCCGCCTTCGTGCCCATTGGCCGCTCTGACATCTCCGAACGAACCGCTTTCCTGCGCGCGCAGCGCCCCGGGCTGGCTGCCAGGGCCGTCTTCGTGCTGGCCTGCGGAGTGGCGCTCGCCGTTCCCGTCGCGCGTGCGGACGCCGAGACGATCGGCGGGCTCGAGGGCAAGATCGCCGATGCTCGCGGCGAGGCCAAGGAGCTGAACGGCGCGATCGAGGCAAACGTGGTCGCCCTTGCGAGGGCGCGTACCGACGCAAAGCAGGCGGCCGGCCGCGAGTCGGAGCTGACCAGCGTCCTGAGCGAGGGTGAGGAGCGCTCTGCCGCGCTAGCCCGGGAACTCGAAGATGCGGAGGCAGAACTCGCGGCTACCCAGGAGCGCCTGGAGCGCGCCCAGGCCGTCTTGGCGGAACGCCTGATCGAGATGTACAAGTCGAGCGGGATCGACGCAGTCGAGGTCCTCCTCGACTCCGAGGGGTTCGAAGATCTCGCGACCCGCGCCGAGCTCTTGGGGCGCATCCAGGCGGCAGATCGCGCGTTGGCGACTCGCGTCCGCGACCTGCGGGCCGAGGTCCAAGGCCAGGTTGAGCGCGTTGGGCGCGCCAAGGAACGCGCCGACCAGCTGAACGCCGAGGTTGCGGCAGCGCGCGACGAGATCGCCGCCGCCAGGTCCGCCGCCGAGGCCCGTGCCGCCGCGGTGGCCGACGCCCGGGCAGCGCAGACCGCGTCACTCGACGAGCTTCAGGGGCGGGTGAGCGGCTGGACCGACCAGGTCCAAAAGCTCGAACGGATTCCGCAGGAGGACGCCGCGGACGAGGTAGGCAACTGGAACAGCTTCGGTCCGTGGGCGATTCCGGAAGCCATCGTCATGTGCGAGTCCGGCGGCAACTTCCAGGCGCTGAACTCATCGTCGGGCGCCGGGGGCGCCTACCAGATCCTTCCGTCCACCTGGGCGGCGTACGGCGGCAAGGGCCTCCCTCACCAGGCCTCGCCGGCCGAGCAACACCGCATCGCGGCCATGATCTGGGCGGACTCCGGACCTGCCGCCTGGGTCTGCGCGGGCTGAACCTGAGCCCGCGCTACGCGGGTTCGACCGGTGCCGGCAACGCGGCACGCTCAGCCGGTTCCCAGCGCAGGCCTCGAAGGACCGTCACGGCCACCAGGAGCACGGCTAGGACCCCAAAGCCCGCGACTGCAAAGCTCGCCCTGGGCGAGAGGATCGCGGCAATCGCGCCGCCGAGGAGGAAACCGACTCCCGAAAGGCCGCTAGCCAGTGACTCGAGGAGTCCGATGACACGTGCTTGGTAGGCCTCGGCCGTGACCTCTTGGATGGCAGTGATCACAGCGACCCACTGGACGCCGTTCCCGGCGCCGCCGACAACCGAGGCGAGACATGCGATGAGAAGGGTGGGGGCGAGCGCCGTGCCCAGGTAGGCCGCGCCGATAGCGGCAGTACCGCCGACCAGGAGCGACACCAGGGACGCCTTGCCGAGCGCGGAGAACAAGACGCTGCCCACGACCATTCCAGCGCCCCATGACGCCAGGATCAGCCCGTAGCCGATGTCGCCGGCGTCGAGCGTCTCCTTGGCGAAGGCGACCTCGATCGGTAGGACCAGGGCAAAAAAGACGAAGGCGATGGCTTCCGCCGCGAGGAGGCTCCGCAGGACGGGGCGCTCGCGGACGTATGTGAAGCCGAGCCGGAGGCGTGTCGTCCAGGCCACCTCGTCGCGGGCGTCCGCGTCGGCAGGCTTCTTGAACACGCTTGACGTCGCCAGGAGGAGGGCGACGAAGAGAAACGAAGCGGCATCGGCCAGGAGGGCTACCTGCACGCCCGCCGTGGCGACAAGGACGCCCGCCAGAGCAGGGCCTGCCGCAGCTCCCGCGGTGAAGCCGACGTTCAGGATGCCGTTGCCCTCGCGGAGCATTCCGTTCGGTTCGAGGACGGTGCTTGCCGCCGCACGCGTCCTGGCACGCGCAGCGGTCGCGAGGGTGCCGTCGATCGCCGCGATCACCAGGACGGCTGCCAATACGAAGGCGTCGGCGTTCGCAAGGGCCGCGAGCGCCACGAAGGCCGCGGCCTCGGCCGCGTAGAGGCTCGCCAGCGCCCGGCGGTGACTCCAGGCGTCGATCCGGGCAACGAGCAGGGGAGTCGTGATGGCCGGCACGAACTGCATCGCGACGAACAGGCCGGCCGTCGCGATCGGGCTGCCGGTCACCTCGAAGATGAGCACGGCAAGTGCGATCTCTCCCAGCCAGTTGCCGAGCTCGTTCGTGAAGTACGACGCCGCGAGGCGCTTGAAGCCCGGCAAAGAGAGTGGGGCCAGGGCTCGCCGAGGCCTCATTCAGAACTCACAGTTGTTGCAAGTTGAGACAAGTTCTTGCAAGTTTCGACAAGTTGTGTCATCCTTGCAAGGCGAAATCGCGATCCGGGCGCACTTGCCCGCTCGCTTGAAGTCACGAAAGGAGTGGTTTGAATGGGCATCCGTCGCTCGTAGGTTCCGAGTCTTGAACGTCGCGCTCTTCGCAGCGCGAGTCGTGAGGCGTCCTTCGACGCCCAGCCAGAAGCCCCTGCCGGGGTTCGTTGTCGTTCAGGGCCTGCCCGTGCGGCGGCCCAACCGGGATCAGCGGTTGGCGGTCGCCCGGTCCACGTAGTCGTGGATCCGCTTGTCCAGCGCCAACTCGGCCTCGAAGTCCGCATCTTCGCCGTGGCGGTAGGCGAGATCCTTGTCCGCGAGCATCTCCGCGAAGAGATCGACCAGATCCCCGTCGAGCTGGGTGCCCGAGACGCGCCTGAGCTCTGCGATCGCTTCGAACGAGCTCTTGGGTGAACCGTACGAGTCCCGCGCGGTCATCGCGTCGTAAGTGTCGGCCACGGCGATGATCCTGGCGATCATCGGGATCTGCTCGCCCACGAGGCCGCGGGGGTATCCGAGGCCGTCGAGTCGCTCGTGGTGGGCCATGATGAGGTCGCCGACCGGCCGGTAGCCGTCAATTTGCGAGACGATCCGTGCGCCTTCGTACGGGTGGCGCTTGATCTGGTCCCAGTCGTCGGGAAGCAGGCGGCCCCGCGACTTGAGGATCTGGTCGGGAAGAACGAACTTGCCGATGTCGTGAAGGAGCCCGGCGGTGTGGGCGAGCTCCTGATCCTCTTCCGAAAGACCCGCCCGGACGGCGAGCTCACGCGAGTAGCGGGCAACCGCGGCCGAGTGGCGGGCGGTCATGCGGTCGCGAAGGTCGAGCGTGCGAAGGAGCGCGCCGAGGAGCGCGACCTGGAACCCCGCGAGTTGCTTCGCGCGCTGCTCGAGCTCGACGGCCCGCTCCTGGGAGAGCAAAAGCTCCCGGACGAGGTACTGAAAGATGAGCAGCACCATCGCGAATAGCGCTACGGCCGGCAATCCCAGCCTCTCGTAGGCGAAGGTGATTCCCAGGCAGAGCATCGCGGCCGCAAGCTCGGACGGCAGGACGGGTATCAGGAAGCGCCTGAACCGCGCCCGGAGGCTCGAGCGTTCCACGTAGGACGTGTAAGCCGAGATCGCGAAGAAGTCGAGCGCCAAGGCGACCACGAAGAGCCCGAAGACGAGCAGGTAGTAGCTCGCGTCCGTCGGGCCAACACCCTGAGCGTCTGTGACGGCGTGGAAGGCTGCGCCGGCGATGAGCGGGAACGAGATGTAGACGACGGCGTTGACGAGGAGATCCAGAGGCGCGTAGCGCTTTGCCGTCCAGGAAGCAAGAGTCGTGATCACCGCGATCAGCGCCGCCGGAGTTGCGCCCATGAGGACGATTGCCGTGACGATCGCCAGGAAGCTGCCCGAGACAGAGACCCGCAGGCCGGTCAGCTCGACAGCCCGCAGGTCGCTGGCTACCGCGGAGGCGAGGAGGATCGCAAAGAGGGCCGGGTCCCAGTTGGCATCGCCCGCCAAGAGGAATCCGGCGGCGACCGCAATGACAAGCAACAGCCATTCGGCTGCTACCACAAGTTTGGAGGGACGACCCTGCATAGGTGCCTAGGTGTTGTGGGTGTTCCGGGAGTCCGGCCAGGTCAGCCGGTCATTGCCGACGCGGAACCACGGCCGAGCCGGGGGACAGCGTGGTCGGCGGGCGAGGTCTCGCGCATCGAGCTCATGAAGACATCGAGGTCGTCACGGTGGTAGCGGCGCTGGCCGCCGGGTGTGCGGTATACCGCGACGAGGCCCTCGTTCGACCACTTGCGAAGCGAGGCCGCGCTGACCCCTATGTATGCCGCGGCTTGCCCCACGTTGAGCAGCCTTGCCGTTATCTCCATTGCGCTTCCCTTCGCTCGTGCCCGGGTGACCCTCCTTTCGAGAACCACCCGAAACTTGACCTTTCCGGTCAGAGCTTCGGCTCACGAAGGGCGCCGCGCAACCGGCTGGCGGCCCGCGCTCAATCGATGCATAGGTTTGGACCGCCAAACCTGCGCAACGCCCACAGGGTGAATGAAGACTTGCGTGTCGCGGGTCGGCCTTCGCGGGCGCGACCGCTCGCCGAGACCGGGTGGGTTTCGCCCTAGGCCAGTTCGAGTGCGGCCAGGAGGAGCGCCGCCGCTTCTCCGGGCCTGGATCCGAGGCCCGGCATGCCGTCGCGGCCGCCCACCAACTGTGCGGCTCGGTAGGAGAAGGGGACGGCGCCGGCGTCGCGCATCGCGCGGCGGAGCGGTTCACCGAGTACGTCGAGGCGGGCTTCCGCTCCACAGATGACGACCGCGACCGGGTCGAGCGCGCGAAGCGCGGTGGAGTAACGGCGCTCTGCGAGGTCGGCTGAAAGGAGGAGGGCACGAAGGCCGGAGCGCCGCAGGCAGAGCTCCAAGGCCTGCGCGTGGACTGCCTCTGGGCTCAGGGCAGGGCCGGAATCCAAAAGCAGCACGCCCTGTGGCCGGCTTGCGGGCGGGGCGAGCCTGCGGGCGCCGTGGAGCCAACCGGTTGCCCAGCGACACGCGTACTCGAGCTCGGCTTCCCCGTTCTGGCGTGAGGAGGCCCCGTCGAGAGCGGGGAGGAGGACCTCTTCGAGCGTCCGCTCGAGAGTCCGGACGGCCAGGCTCTCCTCGAGCTCGCGATCCGCGCCGCGCTCGTCAAAACGGTCGAAGGACGCGAGCAGCCGTGCCGGGGAGGAGGGTCCGCGGCCCCGGCGGCGCGCAACCTCGATCGCAGACGAGATGTTGTTCGTCTCTCGCAGGGCATCACGCAGGGCTTCGATCTCACCGAGCTCGTAATGGCGATGGTTTCCCTGTGTGCGTCGAGGCTTCGGGTAGCCCAGGCGCCGCTCCCAGGTACGAAGCGTCGATGGGCTGACGCCCAGCATCTCAGCGGCAGCGCTGGTACGGATTCCGTTCATAGGAGAGTTTTCGCGCTTTTGGGCCGTTTACACAAGTTTTTGAAGTAAATCCGCGCCCACTGCTAGCGATCTTGCAGGCGGATTCCTAGAGGTGTTCGCTCACAGGCGCGCTCGCAATCGCGATTCCGCGGCCACCTGCGCGGGCGTCCCATGCCGCGACCTCGGCAGCTTCGAGGAGCACGGCGACCGAGGTCCCGTGGAGCGGGCATGACGCCAGGCCCGCGGCCACTTCCACCCGCGGGCCACGCCCAGCCTGTGAGCGCTCGACAACGTCGGAAACGCTGCCTGCCAGTTGAACGGCATCCGCTGCCTCGGCTCCCGGAATCACTGCGAGGAGCTGACCGAAGCCGGTGCGAAATGCCTGTTCGCCCACCGAAAGTTGGCCTTCGAGGATGCCGGCGACCGCATCGACCATCCGGTCGGCGGCGTCGGAGCCGTAACCCTTCGAGATGCGCTCGACCCCCTCGACTTCGAAATGCGCGACCGCGAAGGGGGTGCCGGTGCGATGCTGTTCGGCGACGAGTGACTCGAGCCACCCGTCTGGAGCGCTTAGGTCAGGAGATGTCGCTTCAGGCGTCGCGAGGACTTCGGGGGCAGTGGGCGTGCCGCCGGTGACGGATTCGAAAGCTGCCGCCTGGACGGCGCCGAAGACCTCGGCCAGACGGGTGACGGCGCGGGTGAACTCGCGGCGGTCACGTTCCGGCAACTCGCGGTCGAGAGCCTCGATCAAAAGCGTCTGTAGGGCTGCGAGCTCTCCTGGCAGGCGTCTGGTCATCGCGGACGCGTCGCGCTGAGCGGCAAGCGAAGCGGCTCGCTCCAGAGCGACGGGCGAGAGCCGCAGTTCGCGCGCGGCGCCCGGATCAGAGAGGAGCCCCAGGATCTCCGCAATCAAGGGCGCAGCTTCGTGGGAGATCCAACCGAGAGGCAGGTCATCAACCTCTTCCAGGGGACTTCGCTCGATGACCTCGAGAAGCCAGTTCTTGGCAAGGCGCTCCCACGCGGCCGGCGACCGCGCGATCTCGGCACCCGGAGAACGACCGTTCATCACTGAGCAAGCTAGTTCACGCCTCGGCGGGAGCAGCGGCGTGGCCCGAAGCACGTCTAGACTCGCTTCCGTGGCTGAGCGTATGCGGAACGAGGGCGAAGGGGCGAGCCTCCCGGACGGTGGGCCGGCCGACCCTGGCGGCGACGCGATCCTCGGTGCCGCGCTGGAAGGGCTCCGCCGTGCGGCCGAAGAGGTCGAGGTCGAGCGCTCGACTGCGGAGACGCTGCAGAGAAGCCTTCTGCGGGAGCGCCTTCCCGACGTTCCGGGGCTGAGGCTCGCGGCGCGCTACCTGCCTGGATCAGGCGAGGCCCGCATCGGCGGGGACTGGTATGACGCGATTCCGCTCCGCGACGGACGCGTCGGGCTCGTCATCGGCGACGTGGTCGGCCGGGGGATCGAGGCGGCGGCACGCATGGCGCACCTCCAGAGCGCGGTCCGCGCATACGCGCTGGAGGGCTTGCGGCCTTCCCTGATCCTCGAGCGCATGAACGGCTTCGTCCAGGAGCTCGAAAGCCGGGGCACGGCGACACTTCTCCTCGCTGTCGTCGATCCGGATGCGGAAACGGTCAGGCTCGCCTCGGCCGGTCACCCGCCGCCTCTGATCGTCGATCCGGACGGCAACTCGAGCTTCGCGGAGGGTCCCGCCGGAAACCCGCTCGGCGCCTCGCTCTTCCCAAGCTATGACGAGACCGTGATGGCCATGCCGACCGGTTCGGCACTGGTCCTGTACACGGACGGGATCGTCGAACGTCCCGACCAGCCTCTGGACGTCGGCATGGGCATCCTGGCCGACCTCGGCCTGAGTCTCCCCGACGAGCCCGACGAAGCTTGCCGGGCGCTGCTGGATCGACTACTCGCCGACGGGCTCGCCCACGACGACGTAGCCCTCCTCGTAGCTCGCCTCGAGGCCCCACCGCTTACCCTCGACCTCGTGGTACCCGCCGACCCCACTTCGCTGGTCAGCGTCAGGAGAGGCCTGGGGCGCTGGTTGCGCGCGATGGGCGTGGGCGATGCCGACGCCTACGAGCTTCAGGTCGCATGTGGGGAGGCCTGTGCGAACGCGATCGCTCACGCGTACCCGCCCGGCGACGCCCACTTCGCCGTGCGCGCTGTGCGCGAGGGACCCGAGCTCATGATCGAGGTCGGCGACTTCGGCGCGTGGCGCCCGCCACGCGGCGGGTCGGGCGGCCGAGGACTGGCTCTGATCGAACAACTGACCGACTCGCTCGAGATCGATCGCGGTATCGCCGGGACGACTGTAAGGATGCGGCGCAAGATGGAAGGGATGGCTCAGGTTTGATGCGCGACCGCCTCGCAGAGGTCGGCTTCGAAGAGGTCCGCGCTGACACCATTGTGGCGTCGGTCTCCGGCGACATCGACGGCTCGAACGCAGCGGAGCTGCGCCGCGCCGTCGCGGAGCGCGTTCCGTCTACCGCGCGTTCGCTGATCATGGACCTGACCAAGACGACCTACATCGACTCCACCGGCGTGGAGCTTCTGTTCGAGCTCGCTCGCCGCCTCTCGGCGCGTCGGCAGATCTTCACCGTCGTGGTCCCGAAGGGATCTGGCGTTCGCAAGGTCCTCGAGCTCTGCGACATCGGCAGCGTCGCCGTCCTCGTCGAGTCCCAGGGCGACGGCATCGAAGCCGCTGAAGGCGCCTAGCCGGACGCTTCTAGACGTCGAGCGTCTCGGTCCAGGACGCCTTGAAGCGCTGGAGGGCGAGGCGCAGTGCCTGCGGGTCGGATCCCGCGGCGATGATCTCGGCGATCCGGCTTGCGAAGGCCTCGATCAGGAGCAGCTCTCGGCGTGAAGCGGGACGCGACGGGCGGATGCCCAGGGCCAGGACGCCGGTGAGCTTGCCGCCCGACGACATGGGCGAGGCCAGGAGGGGGTGGGAACCCGCATTGCCCGACCCGATCAGTCTGGCGCGGCGCTCCAAGGCAACCCTGCCGATGCCCGCGTCGCCCAGCGTGATCTCGGCGGCGGGCTGGGTGCCGGGTCCCGCGCCGCCGGTGGCGTGTGCGGCGAGACGCAGCAGCATTCCGCCATCCTCGGCGCTGTAGATCGCCCCGGATTCGATGTCCGCCAGAGCGACGACGCCGGCGAGAAGCGCGGTCAGGATCGGTCCTTTCTCGAGGCCGACCGGGGAGGCGACCCTGGATCCGCCACGCGGGCGTCCCGCTTTCTCCGGCGGCGGGTCGCCTATGACGCCGCTTTCAAGGGCGATCGCCACCGCCTGCGACCGGGTCGAGGCTCCGAGTTTTTCCATCGCGTTTCGCACGTGAGTACGGACCGTTTCAGGCGACAAGACCAGTCGCTCGGCGATCGCGGCGCCGGAGAGGCCGTCCGCCAGGTAGCCGAGGACCTCTCGCTCGCGGGCGCTCAACGGACGACTGGCAGTCCCAGGCGCTCGAAGTGATGAGGCGCTGTCGGGTTTGGCTTCGGGCATGGAGCTTGAGTCAGACGGAAGCGTCGGTTCGTTTTCCCCCCTCGGATTCCGACCATACCACTAACCGATTTGCGGTAATGCATATCACTCCGAGTGGGGAGAAATGGCCCGGGAATCGGGCGTTGAGGTCAAGGAACAAGCGAGCATTGCCGAAGTGACTACTTCAGCCAAACGCACAAAGATCGTGGGGCTCCTCGCCTCAGCCGCCTTCCTCTTCGGGGGTGCGCCCGCAGCAAACGCCGCAGATTGCGTGATTCCGAGCCCGACTCAGGATCAGTACTGCCCGCCGGCACCTCCGCCGGCGACTGACAGGGGCGGCCTTCCGTTCAGCGGCTACGACGTCGGACTCGCCGCACTTGCGGCCGTCGGACTCGTCGGAGCCGGGGTGGGTTTGCGTAAGGCGTCGAGGACCGACGGGGCAATGTGAGCGAACGGTTCAGGGCCGCCGACAGCGGCGGCCCATCCGCCCAACCGGGCGGTGTCGATTCGGTCGTGACTGAGGGCCCTCCGGTCCTGATCGTCGACGCTTCGCAACGATGCGTCGAAGTCAACGATGCCGCTTCGCGGATACTCGGATTGACCCGATCCGAGATCGTCGGACGGAGCGTCGAGAGCCTCAACCTGCCGGACGGCCACCTGCTCGTGCTGCCGCGGATCGAGGACGAGCCGATCGTCGGCGGGTGGACAACCCGCCGGAGCGATGAAGGTGGCAGACCAGGCGTCAGGAAGCCCTCCCGTCGTGAGCGTGAAGTCCTGGCACTCTTGGCTCGCGGCTCAACCGACACGCAGATCGCCGAGGTCCTGAGCCTCTCGCCTGCCACGGTGCAGACTCACGTAAGGAACGCAAAGGCCAAGCTGGGCGCCCGGACCCGGGCTCAGGCAGTGGCGCTCGCTCTCGTCAGCGGCCTGATCGATCTGGACGACTAGCGCCCCTCGGCTCGCTCCGTCTTCTCGATCCTCGCGCGGATCGAATCAATTCTGGGTTCAAGGGGGTTGAGCTCTTCCACTACTGCCAGCTCGGTTCTGGCCTTGTCGGGATCGGTCTTGCTGTAGAGGAGCGCCAGGAAGAAGTGTCCTACGTACTCCTCCGGGCGCATGCGGATCGCTTCCCGGTAGGCCTGGACCGCCCGCTCGGGATCGTTGAGCGCAAGCGCGATCGAACCCTCTGACAGCGCCGGCAGGTCCGAAGCGGGGTTCAGGGTCGCGGCCAGCTGGAGGTCGTCGTAAGCCTGCTCGGTCTCGGCTCTGAACGTGTTGAAGGCTCGCTCCACCAGGAGCTCGGAAAGGAGAGGCGGAACGAGTGAGACCACGAAGACCAAGACGACCGCGATCAGCGCCCGGCGTCCCCCGGCCGCAGATGTCCGCTCGGGCATCAGCAAAGTGGGTGCCACGGCAGCGCCCAGAAGCGCGAACGCGGCAGCCGTGACCGCTGGATAGGGCCAAAACCAATCGATCGAGGAGTGGGCAAGCCAATAGGCGCCGCCGGCGAGTGCACCGCACGACAGCTGGGCGGACGCCGGCCCCAGCTTTCTGGCCCGGATCGCCCCGGCGAAGGAGCCGATCATTGCCAGCAAGAAGAGGGCAAGCCCCACGATGCCGAGCTCGCTGAGCGTCTCGAGCTCAACCGAGTGGGCGTCTCGCGCGAGCTGGCCGGGGTCGTCGCGCTCACGCGTGAAGCGGAACTGAAAGCCGCCACCGCCCTGGCCGAAGATCGGGTCGTCCCCGCTTACCTCAACGGCGACCCTCCAGATCTCCGACCGGTTGGATCCGGCGTCGAACGTAAGCCTGCTCGAGTTCTCGGTGAGGTCCGCCTCGCCGTCGGCGAACTCCGAGGCGCGCTCAGAAGCCCAGTTGACGGGGTTTCCAATGACAACTATGGCCGCGACGACGGCGAACGCGGCGGCGATTGCAACGACGAGGTTCTGCTTCGCGACCGGGACCTTCAGCCGTGGTTCGATTCGCAGCGCAAAGACACATATGAGCGCCGCGACTCCAAGCTGCAGGAGCCCGGAGGAGCCCGCCGAGTTCAACTCGTCCACGGCGCCCTCCAGGCCATCGGGACCCTTGGCGGCGTCGAAGAGCGAGACCGCGTCGAAGATGCTGAACGCGGCAGGGGCCATTGCCAGGATCAGCCAAGCGACGGCGTTGAGCCGATCGCGCGACGCGATTACGTAAACGACGAGTGCGACCAGTGCCGCCGGGATCGAGCCGCGGCTTTGTGAAAGGACCGCGATCTCGATGCACGCCGTTGCGGTTACGAAGGCGCCCATCCGGATGGCCCTTGCAACACGAGGCGAACCGGCCAGAGCGAGTGCCGGCCAGAGAGCGACGAGGAAGAAAGCGGCGTTGGCGTTGCGGTAGCCGAGCGGGAACTGGAACGTGCCGTCCTCCTCGAGAAAGGGGAGAGGCGCGTCGGCGCCGGCCATCGCGACCAAAGCGACCACCCCTGCCACTCCCGCCGCGGCTACGACTGGAAGGAGCGACAACTCCATCCGGCGACCGAGCAGGGCGCAGCCCCAGATCGCCAATCCGAAGAAGATCGCGTAGCCGATGATGCGCTGAGCGTCCTCGACGGCGATGTCCGGGGTTGGCGACCACAGTGCCGACGCAAGGCTCCACAGGCCGAGGCCGATGAGTGAAAAAAGGGCCATCCGGGCTGGACCCGAGACGGCCAGGCTCGCCCGCCAGGGAGCGGTCGCGAGGAGCACGATCACCCCCAATCCGAGCAACGCGACGCCCGGGTACATGACCCGGCCGTAATAGCCACCGTCCTTGAGGGCCCACCACGTGAGCGTGCTCCCGACCAGGCCCAGGGCAAGGCACGCGGCGATCAGCGTCCACCTACGGGTTCCAGGGCCCGGTTCTGCCGAAACGACGCCCGAGGAAGGTGATGGGTCGTCGGCCATGGGCTTGAAGGTAACCCCACAAACGGCTGTTTCGACGGCCGACGCTGCCGGTAGGGTCGGCGAGCCTTGGCCTCAAGCGATGATCGGCCCCTTCCGGGCGAAGGTGAGCCTACGCCCGACGACGAGTCATCCGACCGCGTCGCCGGCGTGCGCGATTCCATCGCGAAGCGCCTCGCAGAGATCGCCGTAAGCGCAGAGCGCAGGCAGGTCGAGGAGCACGCCCAGGCCATGAAGCGCCTCGAGGACGAGGCGAAGGAACGGCTCGAAGCGATGTTCGCAGAGCATGCAGAGCGTCTGGAGACGAGGCTCGGCGAGGCAACGAATCGGGCAACCGAAGAGGCTCGGACGGCGGCCGAGACCAACGTCAGAGCTGCCGCGGCGGTGATCCGCGCCGAGAGCGAGGAGGCGCTGATCGCCCACGCGAGGGGCCTGGATTCGAGAGCAGCCGCCGCCGACCGGGTCAGAACCGAAGACATCCGAGCCGAACTCGAGAGCACGGTCGCCGAGGCGATCTCGGCCGCCGAGGAGAAGTCCGCGGCCTCGCTCAAGGCCGTCCACGAGGAGCTTCGCGCACAGGCGCAAAAGGACTCTCAAACCCTTTCGGCCGATCTCTCCGAGGACCTGGCCGCTGCGCGCGGGCGCCTCGAGGATGCCGCGAAGCAACGTCTGGACGAGATCCTTGCCGAGCACGCCAAGCGCGCCGAAAGCGATCTCGCCGAAGCCACCCTCCGGGCCCGGGAGGACGGCCGCGAATCAGCCGAGGCGCAGATCGAGGCGCTGGCCGGGAAGATCCAAGCCGAGGCAGCACAGAGCCTCTCCGAGCACACCGCAAAGCTCGAGGAAGCAGCCGCCGCCGCCGACAGGGTCAGAACCGAGGACATCCGAGCCGAACTCGAGAGCACGGTCGCCGAGGCGATCTCGGCCGCCGAGGAGAAGTCCGCGGCCTCGCTCAAGGCCGTCCACGAGGAGCTTCGCGCACAGGCGCAAAAGGACTCTCAAACCCTTTCGGCCGATCTCTCCGAGGACCTGGCCGCTGCGCGCGGGCGCCTCGAGGATGCCGCGAAGCAACGTCTGGACGAGATCCTTGCCGAGCACGCCAAGCGCGCCGAAAGCGATCTCGCCGAAGCCACCCTCCGGGCCCGGGAGGACGGCCGCGAATCAGCCGAGGCGCAGATCGAGGCGCTGGCCGGGAAGATCCAAGCCGAGGCAGCACAGAGCCTCTCCGAGCACACCGCAAAGCTCGAGGAAGCAGCCGCCGCCGCCGACAGGGCGAGGGCCGAGGAGCACCGCAAGGAGATGGAAGCAAGGCTGGCCTCGGCTCTGGCCGAGGTCGAGGAGCAGTCCTCCGCTTCGCTCAAAGCCCTGCACGAGGAGCTGCGCGCGCAGGCCCAAGCACGATCTCATGAGCTCGAAGGCCGCACCGCCGAGGCGATGTCCGCGGCCCAGGAGCGGCTCGCCGGAGAGCTGGCGGCCAGGGCTGAACGCCACGAATCGGAGCTGACCGCGCGCGATGCCGGCCTGCGCGAGGAATCGAAGCGAGAGCTGACCGCCGAGTTGGCCGCGACGGCGCAAGAGCTGGTGGACAGCAGGGCGGCCGCGCACCTGGCTGAGCTTTCGGCGATCGCGTCGCGCACGACGCAGGAGGGAGTCGCGAAGGCGGAGGCCGCCGCTCAAAGTACTTCCGAGGAACGGCTGGCGGAGATCGAGGCCCGCCTGCGCAGTGAGCACGAAGCTGCTCTCACCGAGATGCGCGGCCTGGGAAGCGAGACGGTTGAACGGGCCCGCTACGAGCTGACGGAGCAGCTCACCGCGTCGATCACGGAGGCAAGCCAGGCTCTGCAGGCCGAGGCCAGATCGGGTCAGGCCGCGATCGAAGCCGAGGCGCGTGCACGCCAAGGCGAGGTCGACGCAGAGACCGCGGCCGCGCACGCAAGGCGTGAGGCTGATGAGAAAAAGCTTCGGGCCTTGATCGAGACCGACGCGCACGCGCTTCGCGCCCAGATCGAGCAGGAGATCAAGGCTTCACGCACCGCTCTCGAAACGGCGATTGCCGAGGAGCGCACTGCCCTGGAAACGGCGCTCGGCCAGGAACGCAGCGCCATCGAGTCCGCTGCGAGTCAGGCGCAGGCCCAGCTTGTGAGCGAGGCAGCCGGCCTCCGCGCAGAAGCGCAGGAGACCCAGGCCACCGCGGAAAAGGCCGCCGCGGCGGCGCATGCCCAGACCGAAGCTCGCCTGGCAAAAGCCGCAAGCGCACGCCTCGAGGTCATCGACAGGTCACTGTCGGCACGCAACGCCGCCGCGACAGCAGCGGAGGCGGCAAGACTCCGCGAAGAGCTTTCCCGGTCGCTAGCGGATTGGAGTGAGAAGACCAGGGGGGAGGTCCTCGAGGTGACGCACGCAAGCGCCCAGGCGATGGTGGACGAACGCGCCGCAGCTGCCCGCGAGTCACTGGCCAAGGACAACGCCGCGGCCGTCGAAGCCGCTCTCATGACCGCCCATGCGGAGGCCGCGCGCGAGGTCAAGCGGCGGTCCGCGAAGGCCGAGAAGCGCCTGCGCTCCGAGGTCAAGGAAAACCAGAAGGCTGCCGACGCAGCCACTGCGCGTGCCGCCGAACAGCGCCAGGCAAAGATCGCGGCGGAGCTGCGCGAAGAACTCCAGAGCCAGCTCACGGGCGCTCGGGACGAGATAGACGCGGGCGTGGACAGGGCGACCGCGGACGTTCACGAACGGGTGGTGGCGCAAGCAGCGAAGGAGTTCTCGGAGCGGACCGAACGGGCGGCGGAGTCTTTGAAAGCCCAAGACGCTCAGATGCGCAAGGCCGGTCTCGACGCGCTGAGGGACGAGCACGCAACACACCTTGAGCGTGTGAAAAGTGAGCTGGGTGAGCACACAGCGGGTCTGATGCGCGAGCATCGCGACGGGCTCGACACGGCGCTCGAAGGCAGGCTGGCCACTGGACTCGATGCTGCCGCCGCAAAAATTGCCGGGGAAGTACGGGTAGAGCTCGAGTCCGGCCTGAAAAGCGTCGAGCGGAAGCTGGACGAGAGTACGGCGACGCGGATGGCGGACCACACCTCACGTCTTGTTGAGCACGCTGCAAAGCAGTCGGCATCCTTGGACGTGCGCGCGGCGGAACTCGCCGATCAAGGTCGCTCTCAAGCCGAGGAGGCCGCACGGGTGGTCGCCGAGTCCGAGTCCGAGCGCAGGTTCTGCGAGCTAAGGCCTCGCCTGGAGAACCGGATCGCCGAGGCAGAAAAAGCCGCTGCCGCAGAGGCGCAACGTGCTCGTGCCGAGCTCGAGGACGCTCAGGAGGAGGCCGCTCGGGAAAGGCTCTCCGAAGCGCTCGAAAGGGTGCGCTCGGAGGGGAATGCAGTGGTCTCAAAGGCGCGCGCCGACCTGGACGGGGTGACCGCCAAGAGTCGCGTTGACCTTGAGGGCATCGCCAAGCATCTGGAGCGCCGCGAGCAGCGCCGCGAGCTTCGCCTCGCCAAAGCCGAGACAACGAGACGGATCAAGGGAGCCCTCGAGAATCTGGAGTCCGAGCGAGAGCTCGCCGACGCCGAGCGCCGAAAGTTTCTCGAGACGACGCGAGAAGAGCTGGCGGCTGTGGCCGATAAAGCAGTCAGGAGGATCGACGAGCGAGCGGATGGTGCGGGAGAGGCCGTCGCGGGCGTGGGCGAGCGTCTGACGGATGCGCTGGAGCGAGCCGAAGCGACAGTCGCCAGGGTCGAGGAGTCCACCGCCCGCATCGCCGAACTGGAGCGGCGCGCCGCGGCGGCAGAGCGCGAAGCCGCTCGCTCAGCCGAGATGGCCCGCAACGCGGTCGAACTTGAGTCCCGCATGCGCGAAGCGCTCAACCTGGAGGCTGCAGCGGCCGAGCAGATCTCCATCGCCGAGCGCAAGCTGCTGGATTTCGTGGTTCACCGCTGAGACACCCGAATCTGGCCTCCCGGAGGCCCCAAAGTCCGGAATCGCAACCAGTTGGCATCTGGCCTCGCTGGCAGTATGGGGTGGGTGAGCGGAACGGTCGCACATCTACACGTCCACAGCGAGTACTCGCTGCTCGATGGCCACTGCCAGATCGAGAAGAAGACGTCGAAGGGCACGGTCTACCCGATGGCAGAGCGGGCTGCGGAGCTCGGTATGCCGGCGCTGGGGCTCACCGATCACGGTGCGATGAACGGCGCGGTGGACCACTACAAGGCGTGCAAGAAGGCCGGGATCAAGCCGATTCTGGGCATGGAGGCCTATCTCGTCGATGATCACAAGGCGTCTGATCGCAGGGGTGAGCGAAACCACCTGACTCTCCTCGCCGGTTCCGACGTGGGCTTCCGGAATTTGGTCAAGCTCTCCTCGGCCGGCTTTCTGGAGGGGTTCGGTCGTGGCAAGGCGAACATCGATATGGGCTTGCTGGAGCGCTATTCGGAAGGACTGATCGCGCTCTCGGGGTGCCTTCAGTCGCGTCTGTCCCGGCGGATCCTCGAGGAGCGTCCCGCCGACGCCCGCTCGCATCTCGACGATCTCGTCCAGGCGATCGGGCGCGACAACCTCTACATGGAGATCCAGGTCAACGGCATCCCCGAGCAGGACAAGGTGAACGAAGGCGTCGTCCGCCTGGCCAAAGAGATCGGCAGGCCCCTGGTCGGAACCGGCGACGTCCACTACCTCACTCGCGAGGACTACCACCACCACGCGGCGCTCCTCTGCGTGCAGACCAAGTCCACGCTCGAACAGCCGAAGATGCGCTTCGACACGAACGAGTTCTATTTGAAGAGCCCGGAAGAGATGGCGAAGGACTTCGAGCCGTGGCCCGAGGCGATTCCGACCACGCTCGAGATCGCCGAGCGCTGTCACACCGAGATCGAACTCGACAAGCTCCTGTTGCCACGGTTCCCGACGCCCGACGGCGAGGAGCCGGGAGCGATGCTCCGCCGACTCGCGTACGAGGGCATGCGCCGCCGCTACGGCGATCCGCTGCCGGCCGAAGCTTCGGAGCGGATGGAGTTCGAGCTCGGGGTCATCTCGGACATGGGTTTCGAGTCCTACTTCCTGATCGTGTGGGATTTCGTCACCTACGCGAAGTCCAACGGAGTCGCAGTAGGACCGGGACGTGGCTCGGCCGCCGGCTCGATCGTCGCCTACTGCCTGGACATCACCGACCTGGACCCGCTGGCGAACGATCTCCTCTTCGAGCGATTCCTGAACCCGGCGCGCAAGTCGATGCCAGACATCGATATCGACTTCTCGGTCCGCGGGCGGGAGCGAGTGATCCGCTACGTCCAGGAGAAGTACGGGCGCGAATCGGTGGCGCAGATCATCACCTTCGGCAAGATGGCGCCGCGCGCCGCCACGCGCGACGCAGCTCGCGTTCTCGGCTACGACTACGGCACCGGCGACCGCCTCGCAAAGCTGATCCCCGAACCGATCATGGGCAGGAGCCCGAGCTTCGAGGAGTGCCTGAAGTCAAATGCCGACCTCCGCCGCGAGGTCGACGCGAGCCCGGACTCCAAACGGATCGTCGACGTGGCACAGGGTCTGGAGGGCGTGGTCCGAAACAACTCGATCCACGCCGCCGCCGTCGTGATCGCCGACCGGCCGCTCCACGAGATCGTTCCACTCCAGCTGGCCGAGGACCGGGGTGCTCCCGCCGTCAACGGCGCGGGCGGAAAGCCCCAGCGCCAGTACAAGATCGTCACTCAGTACTCGATGGGCCCGATCGAGGAGATCGGGCTTTTGAAGATGGACTTTCTCGGCCTTCGCAACCTGGACGTGATCGAGGACGCGGTCGCGATCATCAAACGCTCCCGCGACGTGGACGTCGAGATGCAGTCCATCCCCCTCGACGACGTGAAGACCTACGAAATGCTTGCCCGCGGCGATTCGGTCGGCGTCTTCCAGCTCGAGTCCGAGGGCATGCGCGAGGCGCTCAAACAGATCCGCCCGACCGAGTTCAACGACATCGTCGCGATCGGCGCGCTCTACCGGCCGGGCGCGATGCGATTCATTCCCGACTACGCGCGCGGCAAGAGGGACCCGTCTTCCGTCAGCTTCCAGGACGAGCGGCTGCGCCCGATCACGCAGGAGACGTACGGCTGCTGCATCTACCAGGAGCAGTTGATGGAGATCTCCAAGCAGCTGGGCGGGTTTTCGCCGGCCGAAGCTGACGATCTGCGCAAGGCCATCGGCAAGAAGAAGCGTGACCTCATGGCGACGATGAAGGACAAGTTCATCGACGGCTGCGCAGCCTCCGGTACGCAACGCCGCGTCGCCGACGACCTGTGGGGACTGATGACGGCTGCGGCCGACTACTCCTTCAACAAGTCGCACGCCGCGTGTTACGCGATGATCTCCTACCGCACCGCCTACCTGAAGGCGAACTACCCCGCTGAGTACATGGCCGCGGTGATTTCGTCCGTCATGTCCACCAAGGACAAGGTGCCGTTCTTCGTCAACCGCTGCGCCGAGATGGGGATCGAGGTATTACCGCCGGACGTGAACTCCTCGGAACACGGCTTCATAGTCGCGGGCAACTCGATCCGGTTCGGCCTCGACGCGGTCAAGAACGTGGGCCACCAGGCGGTCGACGTGATCATGGCCGCCAGGGAGCGCGGTGGGCCTTTCGAGTCGATCTGGGATTTTTGCGATCGGGCGGATGCGCGAGCTGTGAACAAGCGGGCGATCGAGTGCCTCGTCAAGTGCGGCGCACTCGACTCCACCAAGGCCTCGCGGCGCGGGATGCTGGAGGTTCTGCCTGCTGCGCAGGCCTCGGGACAGAAGGCGCAAGACGATGCGCTGCGCGGCCAGGGCTCGATCTTCGACTTCGGGGACTCCTCGGCCGATGACGATCCGCTGGCCGGTGCGTTCGCTTCGCAGCGTCCGCCCGTCCCTGCGGGCGAGTTCGATCAGCGGGAGCTGCTCTCGCTCGAAAAGGAGACGCTCGGGACGTTCCTTTCCTCGCATCCGCTGAAGGAGGTCCGCGAGGCCCTTCGCGAGAAGGTCGACTGCGACCTGCCTGCGCTGGAGAAGAAGCAGGACGGCGCCTGGCTGACCGTCGGCGGGATCGTCGCCGAGGCAAAGAAGGTGCGAACCCGGTCGGGCAACCACGTGATGTTCGCCAAGCTCGACGACCTCGAGGGCCAGGTCGAGCTGTTTGTACCCGACGCAAGCTCCGAGGTGGCCCAAGCCGTGGCTGTCGACCGCGTCGTGATCGTGCGCGGGCGCCTGGATCACAAAGAGCGAGGTCAGACCTCGATCCGCGTGCAGGACGCGGAGATCTTCGAGCCTGACGCGATCGAGATAGCTCGCGCCAAGAAGAACGCCAAACCAACGGAGCTCACCCTGAACATCGACGCATCGAGATTCCGGGCGGAGCTGATCGCCGATCTGAAGGGGCTTTTCGAGACCTACCCCGGCGGCACCGAGGTCACCCTCGTCATGAAGACGAGCGAGGGCACCAGAAAGCTCAGGTTCGGGGACGGCTACCGCGTCGAACCTAACCACGGCTTGCGCGCGGAGCTCGACCAGCTCCTCGGGCCGACCGCGCTCGCCGCTTAGGCGACACCGCACCGCCCCTTCCACACATACACTTCGCCAGTGGCGCTAGACCAACGCGCAAAGACGGGCTTCGGCGAGTGCCGGAAATGCGGCACCTTCTGCGACAAGGTGGTTGAGCCGAGGGGCTGCGTGGAAGTGCGCTGCAAGTACCTCTACTCCTACGAGGACAAGTTCACCGGGAACACGTACATGGGCTGCGTCCGCAAGGTCTTCCGAGCCGAGGTAGACGTCGACATGTTCCAGCTGGCCGAGAACTCCGGAGGCTTTGGCGGCCTGAAGGTGACGGGCCAACCGATGCCCCAGTGCCAGTTCTCCGTCGAGCCCGCTTTCGCCGGCACGGGGGACGAGTTCCAGTGCGTCAACAGGCGCTTCTTCGACGCCTCGGATGCCGGCCCCGAAGGCCTCCGGGCTTTCGACCTGCGGAACGCTCTGTAGGCGCGGACGGGCGCCTTAAGCCCGGAAGCGGTAGCCGACTCCTCGAACCGTCTCGAACGACTCCGAGGAAAGCTTTCGGCGCAGGTAGCCGACGTATACGTCGACGACGTTCGAACCGGGGTCGTAGTCGTAACCCCAGACGTGGGCAAGAAGCTGTTCGCGACTCAGGACCTGATTTGGGTGCTCAAGAAAGGTCCGCAGCAGCTCGAACTCGCGGGCCGAGAGCTCGACGGTCGTCGAGTCGGAGCTGACCCAGCGCGTGCGGAGATCCAGGGTGATTCCAGCCTCGGAGATCTGGTGGCGCTCCTCGGTGGAGCCCGAATCGCCGCGTAGTCGGGCACGAACGCGGGCCACGAGCTCCTCGAAGTGGAATGGCTTGCCGATGTAGTCGTCCGCGCCTGCCTCGAGCCCTGCGATGCGGTCAGAGGTGTCGTCGCGGGCGGTGAGGATGATCACCGGAAGCTTGTTCTGGGCCGCCCGCACGTCCCGCAGAACGTCCAGGCCGTCGCGACCGGGCAGTCCGAGGTCGAGGATCAGGAGATCGAAGTCCTCGTCCCTCGCCATCGCACTGGCACCGATGCCGTCGGCGACGACGGTCGTGGCGAAGCCGCCGGCGCGCAGGCCCTTCTCGAGAAAGGCGGCCAAGCGTGGCTCGTCCTCGGCAATCAGGATGCGTGCCACGTCGCCTCCTCTGGTTCGAGCTCCGGGTCGGCGGGAATGATCACCGAGAAGGTAGAGCCGACGCCAGGGGTCGACTCCAGCTCGACCCAGCCGCCGTGCGCCTCGGCGATTGCCTTGACGATCGCGAGGCCCAGGCCGGCGCCATGGCCGTGCCCTGGGCGCGGCCCGCCCCTCGCGAAGCGCTCAAAGATGCGCTCCTTCTCGTGAGGCTCGATCCCTTCGCCCTCGTCGCGAACCCAGAGGCGGATCAGATCATCCTCGTGCGCCGATCCGATCGCGATGACCTCGTGGCCGCGCGTGTGCTTGACGGCGTTCTGCGCGAGGTTCATCATCGCCGAAGTCAGGCGATGGGAATCTCCCTCGAACAAGGCGACGTCGGCCCGATCGACCTTCCATCGCCTCACTCCGAGAGAGCGGGCCTTGGCGAACAGCTCATGCGTGAGCAGGTCGAGATCCAGGGGCTCCGGGCGCAGGAAGTCGGCCCGGTCCGAGCGGGCGAGAAGCAGGAGATCATCGACCAGGCGGCTCATCCGCTCGAGCTCGTCCGTGATCACGCTGGTCGCCTCGGCGCGTTCGGCCGGATCGTCGCCAAGTGTCTCGAGGTGGCCCCTGATGACGGTGATGGGAGTTCGGAGCTCGTGCCCTACGTCGGCCAGGAACCCCTTTTGATCCTCGAACGCCGCCTCGAGACGATCAAGCATGCCGTTGAAGGTGCGGCCGAGCTCGGCGATCTCATCGCCGCCGCGCACGTCCACGCGGTTCGAGAGGTCGGTCTCGGTGATCGTGCGGGTGGTCCGGGCCAGGGCTCTCAGAGGCTGTACCGCCCGCCCGGCCGCCAACCAGATGAAGAGCGACGCCAGAAGCGTCACAACGACGCTGACGGCGATCGCCAGAGTGACCGCGCTCTCGACCTGGTCGCGCTCGTCCTCGAGGCTCTCGGCGGCCACCAAGGCGCCTGAGCGCCCGCCTCCGGTGACCGGGACGGCTACGAACTGGAACTCCTCGCCCTGGAACGGGACCCGGTCCGACAAGGGTTCCGTGACGCTTGCGAGCGCCGCGAGACTCCCGGGGAGCACGGCACCGGCCGGCTCCGTCTGGCTTGGCTGGCCCTCGATGAATGTCGCGAGGAATCCGTCGTCGGGCGCCCGCTCCTGGCCCATGTATGAAGCGAAGATCTCGTCGAGGTTTCCGTTGAAGGGCTTTCCGGTCTCGGGATCCTGCCCGGCTTGTGCAATCGAGCCGAGCCGCCCGACTTGCTCGGTGAGGGCCTCCTGGACGTCATTGCCGATTCTCGAGATGAGTACCTGGCGCAGGACCAGAAGCGAAACAGCGGTCGAAACGACCAGGAGGACGAAGAAGGAGGCGAGGACCCGGGTGCGGACGTCTCCCAAGAACGGTTGGCGACCCGTCTCATCGCCATTCGCGCGTGGGTCGTCCGGGGGCCGGCTCACTGCCGCCCGCATGTTGGTGTCCGCCAAGACGGCGCTGTCCTCGCGAGCGGGCGCCATGGGAAAGGCCAAGATACTCGCGCCACGACCCGGGCGGCAAGACACGAGAGCCACCGGGCACGATCGTGCGGCGCGCCGGGCCTAGTCGTCGAGCTCCCTGCGCAGCGCCCTGAAGAGCCGTGGGTCGCCAACTTCGCTCATGAGAACCGTTACGAGGTCGGTGTACTGGTCGCCGTCCGGGCCGACGTCGGGTGGCGAAATGGGGGAGTCGCCGCCGGACTCACCGGCGCTTCCGGTGCTCCCGCCATCGATTCCGCCGCGAGGGCCGCCTCCGCCGGGCCCTGCGCCGTTGCCGCGGCCGGTGTCTTGGCGGTTCTGCCCGTTTCCCTGCTTGCTCGGCTTTTTGTCGTTCTTCTTACGCTTGTCCGGGGGCTCGACAACCACGTTCCGGCCGCCGTCTCCGCCGCCCGGAGCGTTGATTCCCGACAGGTCGGCGGGCTCCGAAGGGCGCAGGAATGCGACGAACACGATGGCGGCCAGCACGGCTACGCCTACTGCCTGGAAGGCGACCGTGCGGTATCGGCCGCTCATCGATCAGCCTTCAGAGAGTTGTGCGCGTACACACAGTGAGGTTGCCCGCGCATCATGAGAGGCGGATGAGACAGGCATGAGAGGGCGAGGCGCTTTATGAGACGAACTCTCATCCGCTCCTCACGTTGCTCTCACGGCCCGTTCCTACCTTGGAATCCACGAGAACACCCACAACGGGGGAAGGAACACCCGCCGATCATGAACAAAAACACCCTTAAAACCAGGATCGCAGGACTGCTCGTCGTAACCGTGCTGAGCCTCGGCGCCGTGCCGTCAATGGCCACGGCGCAGGACTCGATCAGCGTCGGACCTACCGCTGACCAGTACGACCCGCCGCCCCAGACCTTCAAGGAGCGATCGAGTGGGGGCCTCAACGAGTCGGTCGGCCCGCTGCCCTTCACAGGCTTTGACGTGATCGCGATGCTGGCCGTCGCGCTCGCTGTCGCCGGCCTCGGACTGGCCCTGCAAAGGGCCGTCTCCCGGGAGCCGCGAGACTTGGGCTAACCGTTGGGGTAAGGCGCCCTCAGGGGCGTAATCGGAGATATGGGCGTTCTCGGGTGGACGCGCCGGCACTAGGGTGGCCGGCGCGTCTTCGTACGTAACGGGGCCGATCACGCGTTGGGGCCTCTCGCGCTGGCTCACAAAGTTGGACTTCGTTCGAAATCAGGAGTCCGACCGCTATCGCCTGCGGTTGCGAGCGCCTTCACGTCGCAGTCGCCTCGCCTTCCGGACCTCGGCGAGATCCGGTCCCGTGCCGCTCTGCCCGGGCCCCGGGGTCTCAAGGACGGCGGGCAGTCCCTCAAATCGGGGCTCGGAGAGGAAGACACGAAGACCCTTGTCGCCGATCTCGCCCTCACCCAGGCTCGCGTGCCGGTCGCGATTGGAGCCGAGGGGCATCTGTGAGTCGTTTATGTGAAGCGCTTTCAGGCGGTCGAGTCCGACCTTCAGGTCGAGCTCATCCACGATCTCGGCAAGCGAGTCGCGCTCCCTGACCTCGAAGCCGGAGGCCAGGAGGTGACAGGAATCGAGGCAGAGGCCGATCCGCTCGTCGCCGCCTGCGAGCTCGACCAGCCGGGCCAACTCGGAGATGTCGCGGCCCAGGGTCCCGCCTGCGCCGGCCGTGTCCTCGAGGAGAAGCGGGCAACGCTCGGTCTCGGCGAGGCATTCGCGGATGGCTTCCCCTGCGGCTTTCATGCATTTGTCGTGGTCCTGCTGCTTTTGTGAGCCGGGGTGGAGCACCACTCCGGCGGCCCCGATGCGATCGCCCAGGGCGAGGGCGGCCTTGAGTGCCGCGAGCGACTTCGAGCGCACCTCGTCTTCAAGCGAGGCCGCGTTGATCAGGTAGACGGCGTGGATCAGGACGGGGCCGACCCGCGACGCCTTGATTCCCTCCGTGAACTCGGCTACCGCCTCGTCGGAGTGGTTCTGTGACTTCCACGCGCGGGAGCTCTGGTTGAAGATCTGGATCGCGTCGCACTCAAGCTCGACCCCGCGAGTCACGGCGTTGGGGAGCCCGCCCGCTATGGATACATGCGCACCGATGAGCACTTCCTCCGAGCCTAGACGGGTCCGCTTTGCGCCTTCGCCGACGGGCGCCCTCCATATCGGGGGCGCACGTACTGCGCTCTATAACTGGCTGGCCGCCGAGGGTTCGGGCGGCTCCATGGTCCTTCGCATCGAGGACACTGACCGCGAGCGTTCCACTCCCGAGAACGTGGCGCAGATCATCGACGCGCTCGAATGGCTCGAGCTGGAGTGGGAGGGAGAGCCGATCTCTCAATGGGAGCGCCGCGATCGGCACGCCGTCGCCGTTGCCAGGCTGGTCGAATCGGGCCGGGCCTACCTCGACCCCTCGAGCGCCGAGGAGGTTCGCGAGTGGAAGGCCCTCCACGGCAACCGCGGCTACCGCGGAGAACCGCGCGATGAGCCGGGAGCCGCGACGCGCCTGCGCGTGCCCGACGAGGGTTCGACGGTGATCCACGACCTTCTCCGCGGCGATGTCGCCTTTCCAAACGACTCGCAGGACGACTTCGTCATCGCGCGCGGCGACGGCACGCCGCTCTACAACCTCGCCGTGGCCGTCGATGATGCCGAGATGGGGATCACCGACGTGATCCGGGGCGACGACCATCTCTCGAACACGCCCAAGCAGGCGATGGTCCTGGAGGCGCTCGGCCATGCGCCCCCGCGGTTCGTGCACCTGCCGCTTCTTCACGGGCCCGATGGGAAGAAGCTGTCCAAGCGGCACGGCGCGGCATCCGTCCAGGAGCTCCGCGACTCCGGATACCTGCCGTCCGCCGTCCGCAACTATCTGGCGCTGCTCGGGTGGGGAACGGACGACGACACCACGATCATGTCCACCGGGGAGTTGGTCAAGCGCTTCGACGTCTCCCGAATAGGGCGGGCCTCCGCGATCTTCGACGAGCAGAAACTCCGCTGGCTGAACGGACGGTTCATGAGGGAACTCGACCCCGGGGAGTACGCGGACCTGGTGGCCGCACACCTCGGCCGCTCGGGAGTCGATCTGCCTGCGGACCGCGGGCAGTTCGGGGAGGCATGCCGCATCGCTCAGGAGAAGGCGCAGACTCTCGACGAAGTCTGGCCGCTCGTCCGCTTTGCTTTCACCGAGCCAGTCGATGACGAGAAGGCCCGAGCAAAATGGCTGACGGCAGACGGAATCGAGGCGCTCCGGGTCGTTCTGGGCGCCTTGGAGGGAGCCGAAAGGTGGACACCCGAGGCCCTGGAGAGTGCCCTCGAACCCGCCGTTCAAACGCTGGGGCTCAAGCCCGGGAAGGTCTATCAGCCGATTCGCGTGGCCATAACCGGGTCGACTATCTCTCCCGGAATTTTCGACTCGCTCGCCCTCCTGGGTAAAGAGGAAAGCCTCTCCCGCATCTCGCGCATTTCTCAGGGTTAATAGGTAGAGGCATTCGTGCCGATAACGGGCTTGAGCCCAGGCAGCAGACCTGGACACATTCCCGATGAACGAGTCATGAGCGATACCGCGACGGTTGCCGGCAGTGCCGCTGGAGTCGTAGCTGCGCGCCCGATGGGCGCCGGCGGACGCCGGCTTGCAGCGTCGTTTGACTCCATCTCCAGCTTGCCGGCGCTTGCCGAGGCCCGTGAGCGGTTGGTGGCTATCGCCGAGACTCCCTCGACCTCATCGGGGCAGATCGCCGACGTAGTCGAATCCGACGCCGCGATCGCCATAGCGATCATGCAGGCCGCGAACAACGGGAACGGTCCGCGCGGCCGCACCAGTGGCGTCCCGGCCGCGATCGACTCCCTTTCCTCGACCCGCGTCGTCGCGATCGCCGCACGTATGGAGACCTACGACCTTCTGGGGCCCGCCGGATCGGGTTCGGAGCGATTCGAACGCTTCCGGCGGCACGCAGCGTCCGTCCGCGCGGCGGCCGATCGCATCGCGGAGGTGACACGCCTTGCGGAGCGTGACGAGCTTGCCGTTGCGGCGCTGGTCCACGACGTCGGGCGCCTTGTGCTGGGTGACCTGTACGGCCACGAGTTCGGGATGGGGCCGGAACCCGAGGACGGGCCGGAGGAAAGGCTTCGCCGCGAGCGCCGCGAGCTGGGCGTGGATCATGCGCTGGTCGGCGCCGTCCTGGTGCGCCGCTGGGGTCTGCCGTCGCCCATCGCAACAGCTGTCGAGCGCCATCACTCGTCAGAGGCCACGGGTATCGCTGCGGTTGTGCAGTTGGCCGACCTGATCGTCCACCACGCCGCCGGTGACCGCGTTTCGCCGACCGCCCTGCGGAGCTCGGCCCTCCGGGTAGGCCTCGACGAAGATGGCCTGCGTGACCTCCTTTTCGAATACCCGCACTCGGGCGAGCATCCCCGGCGCGCCTCGGAGCCGTGTCCGCTCTCGGCGCGCGAGATTGACGCCTTGCGCGGCCTGGCTGAGGGCAAGGTCTACAAGCAGATCGCCCAAGAGCTATCGCTGTCGGTCTCGACGATCCGTACCCACCTTCACAACGTTTATAAGAAGATCGGTGCGGTGGACCGGGCGCAGGCTGTCCTCATCGCCCACGACCGCGGCTGGATCTAAGGACCACCGGCGTGTCGCCGAGCGCAGCGTCGCGCGTGAGTGAGGCGCGCGCTCAGTAGCTATTCGATCAGGCCGGAACGCATCGCGATCGCAACCGCATGGGCTCTGTCGCGTGCGCCTAGGCGAGCGAGGGTCGCCTTCGTATGGGTGCGGACGGTTTCGGCGCTGAGGTGGAGCCGGTGGGCGGCGTCCTCCGTCGAATGGCCGTCGGCGAGCAACTGAAGGGTCTGGCGCTGGCGCCGCGTCAGGATCGCTTTGCCGGTGACGGCCCGCGCGGCCGGGTCGATGAACTTGCCCGACTCCGCTGCGGCCGCGACCGCCGTGCGGATCGCCTCGGGTGGTGACGTCTTGGCGACGTAAGCCGAGGCGCCCGCGTCGATCGCCTCGCTGGCGGCATGTCGCTCCGGACGCCGAGCGAACGCAACGATTCCCGTGCTCGGCATCGCGCGGCGTAACACCTTGATGAGAGCGCCGCCGGCAGGATCGCCGTCTTTTGAGCGGCAGTCGAGCTCGACTACCGCGACGTCGAAGGTGCCCGTGGCGGTGTGCGTATCGATCGCCTCTCGCCAGTCGACGGCCTCTTCGACATCGAAATCCGGCTCCAGGAGTCGGCGCACGCCGATTCTCGTGACGGCGTGGCCGTCCACGACAAGACATCGACGATCTTCAGTCAACTCGTCCAGACCCCTTAAATGGCTCTTCATGAGGGCTCAGAGCCCTCGAGGCACGACCCCGGCCGGTGACCGGATGCCGGGAGCCTATCCCGCATGGCTCGCGACCAAATCCAGTCGACCCGCTAGGAGCGACCTTTTCGTGCTGTAGAAGTTGAACCCGTGATTGTCAGATGATCTCCGTTACTTCCAAATCCCGCTACGCCGTCGTCGCGATGGCCGAGCTCGCCCGCACGGGAGACGCCGGCCCTGTTCCCATCGCTCAGATAGCCGAGCGCCGAGACATGCCCGTCCAGTTCCTGGAGCAGCTTTTCTCGACCCTTCGCCGTGGTGGCCTTCTGACCAGTCAGCGTGGAGTCAAGGGCGGGTACTCGCTGGCGAAACCGGCTTCGGAGATAACCGTCCTCGAAGTTGTCCAGGTTCTGGATGGCAAGGTCGGCGAGGAGGCGCGCGAAGCAGGCGGCATCTGGGCAGAAGGCGTCGGCGCGCTCCGCGAGGTGTTCCGCTCGACGACGATCGCCGATATCGCGAGCCGCGAGGCGTCAGAGGCCGGCGCCGGCATGTACTACATCTAGCTGGACCGGGCTTTCACGACCTGGGGCGTTTCGTCGAGGAGCGCCGGAACCCGAAATAGAATCACGGGCGTGTGCGAGTACTGCGACGCGGTCGAGGGGCGAAATGGCGAGACCGTCGAGTTCAACGTCCTTGAACCGCGAGGCGCGCGCGTGATAGAGCTGGAGCTGTGAGCGCCGCCAGCGACAGCCCGGGCCGGACTCCTGCGACCGAGGTCTCCGAGGCAATCGGGAACACGCCGATGGCCGTGCTCGGACGGGTCGGCGAGCCCGGACGGGCGGAGGTGTTGGCCAAGCTGGAGTACATGAATCCAGGCGGTTCGGTCAAGGACCGGATCGGCGTGGCGATGCTGGACGCAGCTGAGCGAGATGGGCGAATCGAGCGTGGCAAGGGCGTGATCGTCGAGCCCACAAGCGGTAACACGGGCATTGCCCTGGCCATGATCTGCGCCGCGCGCGGCTACGAGCTCGTCCTCACTCTTCCCGAGGGGATGAGCCGAGAACGCTCCAAGCTCCTTCGGGCCTACGGCGCCGAGGTGCACGAGACGCCATCGATGGGAGGCATGGGCGAGGCCATCGATCTCGCTCGCCGCGTGGTTTCAGAGCGCGGCGGATTCATGCCCCAGCAGTTCTCCAACCCGGCAAACCCGGACGTGCATCGCAGGACCACGGCAGAAGAGATCTGGCGAGATACCGGTGGCGATGTGGATGCGCTCGTTTGCGGCGTCGGAACGGGCGGCACGATCACGGGCGTCGGGCAGGTGCTGAAGGACAGGCGCCCCGGCTTTCAGTGCTTTGCGGTCGAGCCGAGCGGTTCGGCGGTGCTAAGCGGGGGAGAGGCCGGTCCTCACAAGATCCAGGGGATCGGCGCGGGTTTCGTCCCGGATGTTCTCGACCGATCGGTGATCGACGAGACCATTCGTGTTTCAGACGAGGCAGCGCTACAGACGGCGCGTGACGTCGCTTCGCGGGAAGGCCTTCTCATCGGCATTTCGGCCGGCGCCGCCGTCAGCGCGGCGCTCGAGGTCGCGGCACGCCCGGAGATGAAGGGCAAGCGCATCGTCACGATCGCATGTGACGGCGGCGAGCGCTACATGTCGCTGCCGTTCTTCTTGGACGGGTAGCGCTACTGGCCCAGATCCTCGACCGGCAGCTTCCCGGCGGCCGCGAGGACCTCGTCGAGGCGCCTCAACAGCGCGTCCATGAGGACGGTCTTTCCGACCACGGCCTTGGCGCCCAACTCGAGCGCCTTGCGCTCGATCGAGGGGTGGTCGTGGCCGGTGAGGATCACGACGACGGGCTTTGGGTCCTCGACCACCGCCAACTCCTCGAGGATCTCGAAGCCGTTCGGAGGCGGCATCGAGACGTCGAGAAGGAGCAGATCCGGTTGATGCTCCCGGCACATGGGCACGACTTTGGGGGATTCGGTGGTGCATTCGACCGAGCCGTAACCGCCCCGTTCGAGGATGCGAACAAGCAATCTGGCGTTCTGGTCGTCGTCGTCGGCAACGAGTGCCGAGATCTTTCCACGCTGGGCGTCCTCCGTCACACCGCCACTTTACGCTCAAGGGAGGCCAGAATCACGCCTAAGATGCCGATAGGGGTTATGGAATGAGCAACGAGTTCGGGATCGGCGGTGTTCAAGCGGGGTTGCGGCGCATGGCCGCTCTACTGCCGCAGTTCTGTGGCGCCTTTGCGGCGGGCCTGGTCGCGGGTGCCATCGAGACGGGCGACAACTCGACCGGGGCCGTGGTCATGGGCGCGTACCTGATCGCGGGCTGGTACAGCGCCCGTGCCGCCCGCTGGCGCTGGCTCCTGCCGATGGCGGGGCTCCTGGCGTACGGGATCATGGCCTTTCTGGGCACGGCGTTTTCGGTGATTGCCCTCCTGGTGATCGGCGATACCCCCTCGGTGGTGCCGTTGGCCTTTGCCGCGCTCGCGGGCTGGGCCGCACAGGTCGTTACCGGCCGGATCTTTTCGAAGTCCACCCGAATCCGCGTGGGCGTCATCGGCTCGCCAAAATCGGCCCTTAGGCTGCGCTCGGAACTGGACAGGGAACACTCCCGCGGCTTTGAGGTCGCGGCAACCATCGTCCCTGACGATTGGGACTTCGACCCGTCAGCTCTGGACGCTCCTTACCTTTGCGCGCTCTCGCAGATCGGCGACGCCATCGACGACCGTGACCTGGAGGCCCTGGTGGTGACTCGCGAGTTCAACCGCGCCGAGGTTGATCGCAGGCTCTTCGCCGAAGTGGTCGCCCGCCCCGTCCAGGTCATGGAGCTGCACGAGTTCCACGAGCACCGCTTCGGCTCGGTTCCCCTGGCCGAGATCGATTACGCGTGGTTCACCCGCTTGGCAGGCTCGCACTACAGGCCGCTGTCGCGAGTAATGAAGAGAGGTCTTGATCTGCTCATCGCGGTCCCGGCGGCGGTGGCGTTGGCGCCCGTAGTCGGCGTTAGCGCGCTGCTGATCAGACGGGACGGTGGTCCCGTGTTCTTCCGCCAGGAGCGGATTGGCCTGGGCGGCAAGCCCTTCCTCATCAACAAGCTCCGAACCATGACCCACGAACCTGAGCGTGAGGGCGTCTGGGCCGAGGCAGACGATTTGCGGGTCACGGGCGTCGGCCGCTTCTTGAGGAAGAGCCACCTGGACGAGGCCCCACAGCTCTGGAATGTGATCAAGGGTGAGATGAGTCTCGTCGGGCCCAGGCCGGAGCAGGGCGCCTACGTTGACCAGCTCTCGAAGCAGATCCCCTTCTACACGCAGCGCCACGTCTCAAAGCCCGGCATCACCGGCTGGGCGCAGGTCCGGGTGGGCTACGCCGGCAGCCTGGAGGGAACAGCATTCAAGCTCTGTAATGACCTCTACTACGTGAAGCACCACTCGATCTCGCTCGATATGGCGATCCTCCTGGAAACGCTCAGGACCCTGGTGGCCGACAAGCAGTACATCGAGCCGCCGTCGACGAGCCTGACCATGCTGGGCGAGGGCGAGGGACGCGTCGTCGCAGCGCCCGAGTCGTCCCAGGCGCCGGCTACTGGCGCCGCACCCGTGCGCTAGCCAGAAGCTCCTTGAGCTTTTGATCGAGCTCCTCGATCTTGAACGGCTTCAGGATGTAGGCGTCCACGCCTGCCTCGGTTGCTGCTCGCTGGTCCGCGTCAGCGGCGGCAGCCGTCAGGAGGATCACCGGGATCTCGGCCGTCCGGCTGTCGGCGCGCATTCTCGAGCAGATCTCGTGGCCTTCGATGCCCGGCATGATTCCGTCGAGAACGGCCGCGTCGGGTCGCTTGCCGAAGACCTGGGCGAGCGCGTCCTCACCGGTTACCGCTGTGACGACCTGGTAGCCGCGATGGGTCAGGCGTTGCGAGATCAAACGCAAAATGTCCGCGTCGTCGTCGGCGACGAGCACCGTCGGCCGCGAAGTCTCTTGTGTGGCACCCGTGGTCAGAACGTTGCCGATCCTAGGGCCACGCACCCGGCACCTGGGCGACGGCTGAGATGATGGACCGAGTCACGGTGGGTACAAGGACGTCTGTGAACAGCGACGAGACAAAGGCCGGCGAAAGAATCGGGCAGCTTCTGCGCGAGCTCGGCTCGATGCTCATAGAGCCTTCTGACGAGGAGGCTCGAACGCGCCCTCAAGCGAGCGTGTCGATCGAGCGAACAGCAAGGGTCGCCGGCCTGCAGGCGCTGCTTCTGCCCATCGTCACCGCCCCGCTGCTCTTGGTCGTCGAGCCAACGGGACCGATTGGCGATCTGGGATGGGTGCTCGCCTTGGCGTGCGTGGCCAGCGTCGTCGTCATCGGCTTCTTGTTCACCACCCGGACCGACGTCTCCACGCGGGCACTCGCGGCATCCAATATTCACGCGGCGGGCGTTCTGGGCACCCTCGGCTGGTTGACGGGCGGTCTCGAATCCCCCTATCCGCTGCTCCTTCCGCTGGTGGCGTCGAGCATCGCCCCGCATCGCCCACGGGTTCGGCGTGGCTTGATCGCCTGGATCTTTCTGGTGATCTCGGCGCCGCTTGTGTACGACGCTCCGGCGACTGCAGCCCAGGTGGCCGAGATCATCATGATCGCGTCCGTGTCGCTGGCGACGCTCTTCACGATGATCTGGCTGAGCACGCGTGCGGGTCGCTCCGAGGCCGGCCTGATGGACGCGGTTACGACCGCGCAGGTCGCCCAGCAGCAGCTCGTGAAGCAGACCGATCTCCTCCTTGAGGCGGGCGAGGTCCGCGATCGGCTGGTCACCCGGGTCTCGCACGAGCTCAGCACCCCGCTCACGTCCGTAAAGGGTTACGTCGAGGCGCTGATCGAAGGCGAAGGCGGCGACCTCGATCCGCAGCAGCGCGAGCTTGCGGCCGTGGCGTTGCGCAATACGGTTCGGCTGGAGCTCCTGATCGCGGATCTCCTCCTGCTTTCCCGTGTCGAGGCCGGGCAACTGGAGCTTCGCCCCGAGAGCCTGGAGCTGAGGAAGGCGCTCGAGGTCCTCCGCGAGGATCTCGGGCAGATGGCGCGCGACAACGGCGTGACCCTGATCGTCGAAGCTCCCAAAGGCCTGGATTGGGTCGTGGATCAAGAGCGGCTGGAGCAGGCGGTGGCGAACCTCGTTTCCAACGCGATCAAGTACACGCCGGGCGGCGGTCCGGTTCTGATCCGTGCGCGCCAGGTCGGCTCCCAGCTTTGGATCGAAGTCGTCGACAAGGGCGTCGGCATTCCCGAGGACGAGATCGGACGGCTCGGCGAACGCTTCTTCCGTGCCTCGACGGCCGGAGATGCGTCCGGCTCCGGGCTCGGGATTTCGATTACTCAGGAGCTGGTCGATCTCCACCGGGGGGAGCTCGAGATCGAGAGCGAGGTCGGCTCCGGATCCATCTTCCGCATCAGGGTGCCCGCCG
Organism: uncultured bacterium; assembly: GCA_963721645.1. Classification (GTDB taxonomy): domain Bacteria; phylum Actinomycetota; class Thermoleophilia; order Solirubrobacterales; family 70-9; genus JALZKA01. Next base: position 904,209 of record CAVRJK010000002.1, read on the forward strand.
GGCTCGAAACCGCGTTAGTCGGAAAGGCCGAGGGAGAGCCCGACGGTCTCGAGTAGGTCCCGGGCCGTGAACGGCTTCCTGAGGAAAGACATGTCCTGGGTCGCGATGTCGTGCGAGGAGATGATGTCTTCCGTGTACCCGGACATGTAGACCACGGGCATCCATGGGTCGATCTCATAAGCGCGGTCGGCCAGCTCGCGACCCGAGGCGCGCGGCATCACCACATCGGTGATCATCAGCGAAAACCGCTGTCCGGCTTCGAGCACCTCGATTGCCTCCCGCCCGTCCTCGCAGGCGACGACCTCGAACCCCGTCTGTTCGAGCACACGCGTGGCGACGCGCCGCACGGCAGGGTCGTCTTCGGCCACGAGGACGCGCGTGCCGGGCGGCACCTTGATCGCTCCAGCCGGCTCCGCGACGCCGGGATCCGGCGTCTTGGTTCCCAGGGGAGCTGCGGCGGGAAAGTGGAGCCGGAAGACCGACCCGAGTCCGGGCTCGGAATAGAGGGTGATGTGACCGGAGGCGTTGGCCATTACTCCGTGAACGGCTGCCAGGCCAAGTCCGGTCCCCGTGCTCCTGGCTTTGGTCGTAAAGAAGGGCTCGAAGATCCGCTCGATCAACTCAGGCGGAATGCCGACGCCGGTGTCCGAGATCGACAGGCACACATGCGGGCCGGTGCGAGCCTGCGGGTTCGCCTCCACGTAGTCCTCGTCGAGCGAAACACTTTCCGTCTCGATCGTCAGCGAGCCACCGTCGGGCATGGCCTCACGCGCATTTAGAGCCATTCCCACGAGCGCCTGCTCGACCTGCGCCGCGTCGGCTTCGACCGGGTAGATGTCCTCGCCCTGGGTGATCGTGAGCTTTACGTCTTCACCGAGCGTTCGTTCGAGAAGCTTCTTCAGGTCGGAGAGGATCGCGTTGAGGTCGATGAGCTCGGGAGTCGCGACTTCGCGGCGGCTGAAGATCAGAAGCTGGCGGGTAAGGGAGGCGCCGCGCTCGCCCGCTTTGCGGATCTCGGCCAGGTCCTCCTGGAGCTCTGAGTCCCCGGGGAGAGCGTCCGCGATGAAGTCTGCGTAGTTGAGGACGACGGCGAGAAGGTTGTTGAAATCGTGCGCGACACCGCCAGCCATCTTGCCGACGGCCTCGAGACGCCTCGCGCGTTCAAGCTGGGCGTCGATCCGCAGCCGCCTCAGCTCCTCGACCCGGCGATCGGTGACGTCGGTAGCAATTGCGAGACCGGCATAGACCTTCCCGCTCGAGGTGCGAAGGGGAGCGGTCCGGAGCCACCACACACCCTCCGTACCGAGGTTGGACTGCTCGTCGGTTCGCGATGCGCCGGCAAGGGCAGCGCGGTAGGCGGGTTCGAGGCGGACGAACTCGGCCGGCGACATGAGCTCGGACAGCGAGCGGCCGGTCGCTGTCGCCGGGTCGATACCCATCTCCTTGGGCGCCGACCCGGACATCAAGAGGACGCGCAGCCTTCGGTCGAACACGGTGATCGCCGTGCCGGGGAGGTTGCTCAGGACGTCCATCAGCAGTTGTTCCATCTGCTGGCTGGCGTCCCGGATGGGGTCGGTTTCCCCTTCGGGCTCGCTCATGGGTCGAGAGTAGCTTTCGTCTCACCTAACCTTCGTGCTCGATGTTCGGCTTGGGAGCACTCCGTCGTGTCGCATCGGAGATCAGGAGCGACGTCGCCTCCGCGCGCGACCGCGATCCCGCTGCCCGCAGCGTGGGAAGTTTTGAGATCCTCACGACATGGGCCGGCGTTCAGGCGCTGCTCGCGCATCGGGTCGCGCATGCCCTGTACGAGGCCGAGGTGCCCCTCGTGCCGCGCGCCGTCGCGTTCGGCAGTCGAGCCGTGACCGGGGTCGAGATCCACCCGGCGGCCCAGATCGGCAGCGAGTTCTTCATCGATCACGGCGCCGGCGTCGTGATCGGCGAGACGGCCGAGATCGGCGACCGCGTCACGCTCTATCAGGGCGTCACGCTGGGAGGCACCGGCTTCGCCAGGGGCAAGCGACACCCGTCCGTAGGCGACGACGTGACCGTGGGTTCCGGCGCGAAGCTCCTGGGTCCGGTCGCGATCGGCCACGGTGCCAAGGTCGGGGCGAACACGGTCGTGATCTCGGACGTGCCCGCGAACTCGACCGTCGTCGGCAACCCGGGTCATCCCGTGCGGGTGGAGGGAAAGCGTCCGGAGGGCCCCGACGCCGACTGGATCCACCTTCCCGACCCCGTGGCAGACGCGATGAGAAGCCTCTCGGACCGCCTCGCAGCGATCGAAGCGAGACTGACCGAAATAGACGGCCGCGCGGCCGAAGCCGAGGTGCGAGAACTCAAGCCGAGACAGGGACCAAGCTCCGCCGGCGGCTGAACACCGCCCCCGCAAGCCCCGAGGGGTCAGACCCCTCACAAAACGCTCACACTCGTCCGACGCCGCCCACCCCCGAGGGGTCAGACCCCTCGCCGCTCGGCGCCCGCCGGGGGCAGGTCTATCTTTGAATGAGATGGAGAACCTCGCCCCGATCAGCCCAGGCGCAGACGCAATCGAGCGCCTCGTCGAAGGCCTGAACCCGCCGCAACGCCGCGCCGTCGAGCACGGCGAGGGCCCACTCCTCGTGATCGCGGGCGCAGGATCGGGCAAGACGAGGGTCCTGACACGGCGAATCGCCTTCCTGGTTGCGACCGGCCAGGCGCATCCGTCGGAGATCCTCGCGATCACGTTCACCAACAAGGCGGCGCAGGAAATGCGAAACCGCGTAGAGGAACTCGTCGGCGGTGTCTCGCGCCTGATGTGGGTCATGACCTTTCACTCCGCTTGCGCGCGCCTCCTGCGCGCCAACGCCGAGCGCCTCGGCTACAAGCGCTCTTTCACGATCTACGACCAGGCCGATTCGCTCCGCATGGTCAAGCGCTGCATGGAGGAGAACGACGTCGATCCCAAGCGCTTCACGCCGCGCTCGATCCAGGGCGCCATCTCCGGCGCCAAGAACCGGCTCGAGGACTCAACCGACTATTCGCAGATCGCAGGGCGACCTACTTCGAAGAGGTCGTCTCCGAGGTCTACTCGCTCTACGAGCGCCGCATGGTCGAGGCCTCGGCAATGGACTTCGACGACCTGCTCGTCCGCACGGTGAACCTCTTCGAGCTCTTCGCCGACGTCCGCGACCGCTACCAGCGCACCTTCCGCTGGCTCCTCGTCGACGAGTACCAGGACACGAACCGGGCCCAGTACCGCCTGCTCCAGCTGCTCGCGGGCGAACAGAAGAACCTGACGGTGGTGGGGGACGATGCGCAGTGCGTGGCCGAAGGCACATCCATCTCGATGGCCGATGGCTCCGAGCGGCCTGTTGAGCGAGTTGAGATAGGCGATGAGGTGCTCTCGTCGTATGGAAGCGGCGAATTCAGAGCAGCCACGGTGGCAGGCGTTTACAAGGCGTTCGACGAGCACGGCACTCGCATCACCACGCATGGGGGGCGAGAACTAACGAGCACTCACGAGCACATGCATTTCGCGGGCTATCAGCTAGGTCGAACTCCTCAGATGCATCTGACTTATCTCATGTGGAAGCGCGGCTCCGGCTTTCGCGTCGGGACCACGCGGGTTTACACAGCGGGTCAACGGAAGCCAGTCATCGGCATACGCCTTCGGTGCTTTACGGAGGCGGCCGATGCCGTCTGGGTCCTTTCAAATCACGAGAACGAAGTAGAGGCGCGGCTTGCAGAAGCCGTCACTGCCGCCAAGTACGGCTTGCCCACTTTGCCGTTCGTCGCTCGGAAGGGAAGCAAGGCAACTCACAGCATGGTGGCGAGTCAAACCCACCTCGACCATCTGTTCTCGTCAGTTGACACTGAGACCGCTGGGCACCGGCTCATCTCGGATGAGGGCCTGAGTTTTCAGCACCCGCATCATCAGGCGGGCGCTTTCACGGGTCGACGACGCGTCGTGACCCTGACGATGTGCGGCGAGCGCCGAAATCAGACGCCAATGCATCGGTTGTCGATGGCGATCAGCGAGCCTGATGACAAGGCGGCGCTGGAGCGGATTGGGCTTTCGGTGCGCCCTGCGAAGAAGAAAGTCGAGTCGTGGAAGTACGAAACATGTGTTAGCAACTTCACGGAAGCCGTCCGGATAGTCGGACGGATCAGCAGCGAACTCGACATTGCTGTTCGGTGTGTCGGCCGCTTCGGTGCCAACGCGAAAGGGCAGTACGGCACGAATTCACTGCCGTGTATTCCGGCTGCGTCTGTTCGCCCTGGGATGGCCATGTTCTTGGCAGACGGGACATACGACGTGGTGGAGTCGGTCGATCCGGTTGAAATGGAGAAGCCGGTGTACGACCTCGATGTCGCCGACACCCATAACTTCGTTGCCAATGGCTTGGTGACGCACAATTCGATCTACAGCTTCCGCTCCGCCGACGTCCGCAACATCCTCGAGTTCGAGCACGACTTCGTCGGAGCCGAGGTCGTAAAGCTCGAGCAGAACTACCGCTCCACAGGGACGATCCTGGACGCCGCCAACGCGGTGATCGCCAACAACACCGAGCAAAAGCAGAAGAACCTCTGGACCGACGCGGGGCGTGGGGAGCCGGTCGTGGTCGCGGAACTCGACGACGAGCACGCCGAGGCGCGCTACGTCGCGGGCGAGATCGAGCGGCTCGTCTCTGACGAGGATTACGGGCGCGACGAGATCGCGGTCTTTTACCGGATGAATGCCCAGAGCCGCGTCCTCGAGGACACCCTCGTTCGCTACGAGGTGCCGTATCAGGTGATCGGCGGTACCAAGTTCTATGAGCGCGCCGAGGTAAAGGACGCCATCGCCTACCTCTCGCTTCTCGCCAACCCTGCGGACGCGATCTCGTTCACCCGCGTCATCAACGCGCCCAGACGCGGCATCGGCCGTCAGACAGAGAGCCGCATCCTCTCCCACACCAACACCACCGGCGAGGACGTCTGGGACGTCATGTCCCGCCCGGAGGCGGTGCCCGGGCTTGGAGCGGCCGCGGTGAAGGCGGTGACTCGCTTCGCGGCAGTCATGGCCGGTCTGCGCGAGCGGGCCGAGGGCGATTCGGTCGCGGAACTCCTCGAGTCGGTACTTCACGACACCGGCTACTTCGACTCGCTCGAGGCAGAGCGGACGCTCGAGGCGGAGGGGCGGATGGAAAACCTCCAGGAGCTCGTCGGTGTCGCCGGCGAGTTCGACGTCAACCGAAAGGTCGAGGGTGAGGAGCGCGAGGACACGCCGCTCGAGGAGTTCCTGGCTCAGATCCGTCTCTTCACCGAGCAGGACGGCCTCCGCGACACCGAGAGCCTGATCACGCTCATGAGCCTTCACAACGCCAAGGGCCTCGAGTACGACGCGGCGTTCATCATCGGCTGTGAGGAGGGAGTCTTCCCGCATGCCCGCTCGGTCGAGGAGGGCAACCTCGAGGAGGAGCGCCGCCTCGCCTACGTAGGTGTCACCCGCGCCAAGCAGCGCCTCTACATGACGTGCGCGAGGCGGCGGAGCCTCCATGGCACGTCGGGCTGGAACCTCCCCTCGCGGTTCCTGAGAGAGGTGCCGGACGAGCTGGTCGACAAGAAGGCGATGGCGGTCCAGACCGGTTGGCAGGGGGAGCGCGCGGGCGGCTCCAGGCGCGACACGATCCTCGGGTTCGGCGGTGCCGGGGAGTTCCGCAGCCCGCAGCGGGCGCAGCCGCAGGCGCCGGATGCCGAGTTTCGAATCGGAGACGACGTCGTCCACGCGAGCTTTGGCGAGGGCGTCGTCACCTCCGTCGAGCCGGGATCGGTGGTCGTCGTCCGCTTTGCTTCCGAGGGCGGGGAACGCAAGTTGATGGCGGACTACGCGCCGCTCAAAAAGGCCTCGTGAGCGCTCGAATCATCGACGGCAAGGCGGTTTCCGCCCGGGTCCGCGCCGAGGTCGCCGACAGCGTCGAGGCGTTCGAGGCCGAGCATGAGACGGTTCCGGGCCTGGCAACCGTCCTTGTCGGGGACGATCCCGCCTCGCACGTTTACGTCGGCAACAAGATCAAGGCCTGCGAAGAAGCGGGAGTCCGTTCGTTCCACCACGGCCTGGATGCGGGCGTTTCACAAGCAGACCTGCTCAACCTGATCGCCGCCCTGAACTCGGACGACGATGTCGACGGGATCCTTGTCCAGATGCCCCTGCCGGACACGCTGGATCAGGACGCAGTCGTCGCCGCGATCGACTCCGCAAAGGACGTGGACGGCCTGACGGCAATCAGCGCTGGTCTCCTCGCCCAGGGTCGCCCCGGCTTGGTTCCCTGCACGCCGCTCGGCGTGATGGAGCTTCTCCGCGACGCCGGTGCCGAGGTCAGCGGGGCACATGCGGTCGTCGTCGGCCGCTCGATCCTGGTGGGCCGCCCGATGGCCGCACTCCTCACCAACGCCAGCGCCACGGTCACGGTGTGTCACTCGCGGACGCGGGACCTCGGTGCCGTGTGTCGCGGCGCGGACATCCTGATCGCCGCCGTCGGCTCAGCCCGGATGATTCAGGGCGATTGGGTGGCGCCGGGTGCCGCAGTGATCGACGTTGGGATCAACCGCACCGAAAGCGGGCTCGTGGGCGATGTGGACTTCGAAGCCGCGGCGGAGATCGCGGGCGCGATCACGCCTGTCCCCGGTGGCGTCGGCCCGATGACCATCGCGATGCTTCTTCGCAACACGCTCGACGCGGCTCGCAGTCGACGGCTTTCCGCCGCGCCCGGGGTATAGGGTCACCCCAGATTCCCGCGAGCATCGACGAAGGAGAGACGGCATGAACACCTCGGGCCTCGGTACCGGAGAGAAAGTCGCTGCCGCCTCGGCGCTCGTACTTCTGGTTTCCATGTTCGCGCTGGGCTGGTACAGCATCGACAGCATCTCGGTCGAAGGTCCCGGCGGTGGCGTCGAATTGAGCGGTAGCGACCTGGACGACCTCGCCGAGCAGAGCGGGGAGGACACCTCGGGCAACGCCTGGGAGGCGTTCGGCTTCATCGACTTGATCCTGCTCGTGGCCATCATCGCCGCGCTCGGCGTCGCGGTTGCCAGGGCGACGGGCAACTCCGTGCCGGAAACCGCGGCCATGGCGGTTGCCGGTCTCGGTGCGTTCGCGCTTTTGCTCCTGCTCTTCAGGCTGATCTCGCCTCCAGACCTCGTCCCCGGCGGCGTCCCGGACGGAGTGGAGTTCGATGTCAGCCTCACGCGCGGACTCGGCATCTTCGTAGGCACCCTGGCCACGGCCGGGATCGCCTACGGCGGCTATCTGATGATGGGCGCCGGCGGGGCCACCCCGGCCGGCCCTGCCGTCAGTACTGGCACGGCACCACCGCCCCCGCCTGCGCCGGCTCCACCGCCATCGGAGCCGCCCGCACCGTCGGCCTGAACTCAAACGTTCCGTCAACAAACCTGAAAGGGGATCCGTATGGACACGTCCAAACTGACCACGGGTGAGAAGATCGCGGGAGCATCTGGCGTCGCGCTTCTTCTGATCATGTTTATCGTCGATTGGTTCACGGTTGACGCCGGGGGCTTCAGCTTCGGCGGAAACGCCTGGGACACCTTGGAGCTGATCCGCTTCATTCTCTTTCTCGCCGCGCTGGCTGGAATTGGGCTAGCGGTCGTTTCCGCGACGCAAACGCAAGTCAATATGCCGGTTGCATTGAGCGCGCTCGCGGCAGGCCTCGGGGGCCTGGCGGCGCTCCTCGTGCTGTTCAGGATCATCAGCCCTCCGGACGGCGGCGCAGGCGATGCCATCGACGTGGGTCGCGGCATTGGCGTGTTCCTCGGACTGATCGCGGCCGCCGGAGTTGGCTACGGCGGTTGGCGTGCGATGGAAGAAGAGGGGACCTCGTTCGGCGATCAGGCAGATCGCATGCAGGGATCCGACCAGGGCGGCGGCGCCCCGCCGCCTCCGCCACCGGGCCCAGCGGCCTGAAGCCAAGCGCAGATTCGAAGGACCGGCGGCCGCCTCCAAGCGGTCGCCGGTCGTTTGCGCTTCTAACATGGGCGCGGTGATCGACTCAGAGCAGGTCCTCCACGTCGCAAAGCTCGCCCGGCTCGAGCTATCCGACGCCGAAGTCAGCCAGATGGTGTCAGAGCTCTCGGGAATCCTCGAGCATGTCGATCGCATCTCGGAGCTCGATCTAGATGGCGTCGAGCCGACCTCTCATGTGGTCGAACTCGAGAACGTTCTTCGCGCAGATGAGCCGAGCGCCAGCCTCGAGCCTGGCGCGGCCCTTGCGAATGCTCCCGATCCAGCCAACGGCGCTTTCCGGGTCCCGTCTCCCGGCGCTTCGTGAGCGGCGACGAGATCCGCGGCCTGACGGCCTCGCAGGCGCTGGAGGCAATCGGAGCCGGGGATCTGGCCGCGGCCGAGTACGCAAGCGCATTCGACTCTCTGAACGACGGCCTGAACGCTTTCCTCTGGGCCCGAGACGAAGCTCCCGACCCCGGCGACGGCCCGCTTTCCGGCATCCCGGTTGCCGTCAAGGACATCTTTTGTACGCAGGGCATCCCGACGACTGCGGGCTCGAAGATCCTGGAGGGCTACGTACCTCCCTATACCGCGACGTCGGTCGGCCGCCTCGAGGCTGCGGGCGCGCAAACGCTCGCCAAAACGAACATGGACGAGTTTGCGATGGGCTCGTCGAATGAGAACTCGGCTTACGGCGACGTCCTGAATCCCTGGGATCACGATCGTGTGCCCGGCGGAAGCTCGGGAGGATCCGCCGCGGCGGTCGCCGCGGGCCTGGCACCCGTCGCTCTCGGCACGGACACCGGAGGTTCGATTCGCCAGCCCGCGGCGCTCTGCGGCATCGTTGGGCTCAAGCCGACCTACGGCGCCATCTCGCGCTACGGGATGATCGCCTTCGCGTCGTCGCTCGACCAGTGCGGCCCGCTCACGCGCAGCGTTGCTGACGCGGCACTCCTCCTGCGCGAACTGGAGGGGCGCGACCCTCGTGACTCCACTTCGACGGGAATCCCTGGCGGCGTTGAGGTCCCCACGGGCGGAGACCTTGCCGGGGTCAGGTTCGGGGTTGCTCCGGGTTTCTCAGACGAGGCGGAGGGAGTCGAGCCCGACGTCGCGCAGCTCTTTCGATCGTCGCTCGACCTGATCAAGGCAGCTGGCGGTGAGATCGTCGACATCGAACTCCCGAACGCCGGCCACGGTCTTTCTGCCTATTACGTCATCGCCCCGGCGGAGGCGTCGGCCAACCTCGCACGCTTCGACGGCGTTCGCTACGGCCTTCGAGTCGACGGCGACGATGATCTCGGAACGATGTACGAGCGCACCCGTTCACACGGCTTCGGCGCCGAGGTGAAGCGCAGGATCATGCTCGGGACCTATGCGCTTTCATCGGGTTACTACGACGCCTATTACGGCCAGGCCCAGCGCGTCCGCACAAAGATCGCCGGGGACTTTGCAACGGCATTCGACATCTGCGACTTCGTCGTCACGCCCACCTCGCCTACGGTTGCGTTCAAGCGTGGCGCGCGGACGCAGGACCCCCTTGCCATGTACCTCTCGGACTACTTCACCGTGCCGATGTCCCTGGCGGGGATCCCGGCGATCTCGATCCCAGCCGGCCTCGGGGCCGCCTCGGGACTCCCCGTGGGCTTTCAGATAGCGGGTCCGGCCTTTTCCGAGACCCGCCTGCTCGAAGCCGCACATGCGATCGAAGGCGCCATTTCATTCGACGGAAAGCCGAGCTCATGATGTCGATCGAGGAGACGGAGATCGCCGTGCGCGAGGCCCTCGATTCGATGCCTGAATGGGTGCGCAAGGAGATCGGCGAGGTTGCCGTGATCGTCGAGGACTCGCACCCGGATGGGATCATGGGCATCTACGACCCGGTTGGAGGGCTCGAGCGGGTGGTCGTCTTCCGCGACGCCAACCCGAACGCCGCGGAGGTCAAGCGGACCGTCTACCACGAGATCGGCCACCACTTCGGGATGAATGAGCAACACATCGACAGCCTGGGGTTCGGATGAGCTCGGCCGACTACGAGGCGGTCATCGGCCTCGAGATTCACGTCCAGCTCCGCACCCGGACGAAGATGTTCTGCGGCTGCGAGCTCTCCTTCGGAGACGAGCCGAACGTGCACACCTGTCCGGTTTGCCTGGCGCATCCGGGAAGCCTCCCGGTGGTCAACGCGCAGGCAATCCAATACGGCATCCAGATTGGGCTCGCGCTGGGTTGCGAGATCGCTCCGCGCTCGATATTTCACCGCAAGAACTACTTCTATCCCGACAATCCGAAGGCGTACCAGATCTCTCAGTACGACATCCCGCTGGCCACGGACGGGCGTCTGGGGGATATCCGCATCCACCGCGTCCACCTCGAGGAGGACGCCGCGAAGCTCGTCCACGTTTCTGAGTCGGGTCGAATCGATGGTTCCGCATCGGGCTCCTCGCTCGTGGACTTCAACCGGGGAGGCACGCCGCTGGTCGAGATCGTCACCGAGCCCGACGTCCGTAGCGGTGCGGAGGCGCGCGAATGGCTCCAGCTCCTGCGGGCGACGATCAAGGCGATCGGTGTCTCTGACGTGAACATGGAGGAGGGGAGCCTGAGATGTGACGCGAACGTCTCGATCCGGCCTCAGGGCACCACGGAGCTGGGAACGAAGACCGAGCTCAAGAACATGAACTCGTTCCGGTTTATCGAGCGCGGCATCGATGCCGAGCTGGGGCGCCAGCGCGAGATGATCAGCCGTGGCGAGCCGGTGACTCAGGAGACGCTTCACTTCGACCCCCGCTCGGGCTCGATCACCTCGCTTCGCTCCAAGGAGGAGGCCCACGACTACCGCTACTTTCCCGAGCCCGACCTCGTGCCCATCGCTCCGACCGAGGAGATGCTCAACGAGGCGCGCGCGGCCTTGCCAGAGCTTCCGGCCGAGCGCGAGGACCGGTACATCTCGGCGCTTGAGTTGTCCCAGGCACACGCGCGGCAACTCGCGCGCGACCCTGAGCTTGGCGAGTTGTTCGAAGCAGCCATCGCCGCAGGCACGGTGACTCCAGGCGCGGTGGCCAACTGGATGACGGGAGAGGCGCAAGCGCGAGAGGTCGAGCCGGCCGCGCTTTCATCCCTCGTGGGACTGGTCGAGGCGGGGAAGGTCACAAACCAAGCGGCAAAGAAGGTTCTGGCGAGGCTCGCCGAGAGCGGGGGGGACCCCGCCGAGATCATCCACTCGGAAGGCCTGGGAGCGATGGAGGATTCTGGCGAGCTGGAGGCGATCGTAGATCGCGCCCTCGAGGCCCATCCCGAGGAGACTCAGAAGATGCGCGAAGGCGGAATGCAGGCGATCGGTCCGGTGATCGGCTTCGTTATGCGCGAGACGAGGGGCGCCGCGGACGGCAAGGAAGTAACCGCGCTTGTCCGCTCGAAGCTCGGCCTTTAACCCAGGGGCCGGCCCCCGTTTCAGGGCTTGGGCTGCCAGTCCGGATCGTCACCCAGTACGCCGGTGCTCCTGTTCTCGTTGTTTTTGAAGGTCAGAATGCGGATCTCGTCGTCGTCGGAGCCGTTTGCCTTCTCGCTCTCGAAGGTAAGCGCCTTGCCATCGGGCGCGAAAGCAGGACTTTCCTCGTCCTTCGATGTCGTCTTGGTCAGGCGTTTCAGCTTCGATCCGTCCTGCTTCATGAGATAGATATCGTCGGCATTGTCCCCCTTGTTGGCGTGGAACGCGATGTGCTTCGCGTCGGGGCTCCAGGCGGGATCGTCGTAGTCTGAGTTGCCACTGGTGATCCGGCGCTCCTTTTTGCCGTTCGGCTTGATCACGAATATGTCGTCGTCGGAATCGACCTGATCGCGACGATCACTTTCAAATGCGATCCATTTACCGTTCGGCGACCACGCCGGGTCATCCTCGCCGGCATCCCCATCCGTGTCCTTGAGGATCTTTGGCGCGCCGGGGCCCTTCACGCCGACGGTATAGACGTCGTCGTCGCCGTCCGGATCGGAAATGAAGACGAGCTTCTTTCCGTCGGGGGACCACGAGGGGTCATGGCTTGAGCCGAAGGTGTCGGCGACGATCTCCTTCGCTCCTGTGCCGTTGCTCTTCATCGCCCAGACCTCGCCCTCGGTCTCCCAGGCGATCTTCTTGCCGTTTGCCGAGAAGACGGGCCCCCCGTCGATAGCGAGCGAGTTGGTCAGGTTCAGTTGACCCGAACCGTTCGGCTTCATCGTGAAGATGTCCGCCTCGTCGCTCAAATCCTGATCTGCGTAGGCGATCAAACCGTTCGCACCGGGGTAGGCGGCATGGGCGGTGGCAGGAACCGCAAACAGAACTAGCGGCAGGAGCAGCAGGGTCGTCCGGCGCATGGGTCCTCCCCGATCGGTTCTAGCGGGCGATCGCCCGCTCGTAAGCACAATCTAGATCAGACCACGCCCAAGGCGCGTTCACATGCCGCTCGCGCGACGATCTCACCCTGACTGGCGGCCAAAGATAGTTTGTAACGAGGTGTCACAAACTATGCCATACTGAAGGGCATGGCCTGGAACGTCGTCATAGCTGGAGGCGGATTCGCCGGTGCTTCGGCCGCGCGAGAGCTCGAAAAGCTTCTGCCGAAGCAGTCCGCGCGCCTGATTCTCGTAAACGACGTCAACTTCATGTTGTACACGCCGTTTCTACCCGAGGCGGCGGCCGGGACCCTCGAGCCTCGCCACGTCGTCACGCCGCTTCGCGACATGCTCAAGCGCACCAACCTGCGCCTGGGTGCCGTCTCGGGGCATGATCCCGAGGCTCGCACCGTTTCGATTTCGACCCATGAGGGCGAAGACGAGACGGTTCGCTACGACCAGTTCCTGGTCGCCGTGGGTTCGGTTTCCAGGTCGCTTCCGGTTCCCGGCCTCGACCAGCACGCGATTGGCTTCAAGAGCCTTGCCGACGCGATCTGGCTTCGCAATCACGTCATCGAGATGCTCGAGCGCGCCAACGCATCGGAAGAGCCCGAGCGCCGTCAGGAACTGCTCACCTTCGTCTTCGTCGGCGGTGGCTACTCGGGACTCGAGGCCCTTGCCGAGCTGCAGGATTTCGCCGCCGATGCCGTCGACCGTTACCCGCGGGCGCGGCTCACCGGCATGCGATGGATTCTGGTCGAGGCGATGGATCGCGTGCTGCCCGAGGTGGATCAGGGGCTTGCCGATTACGCAGTAAGAGAGCTGCGTGGCCGGGGCATCGACATCCGCCTCGGCACCCGGCTCGAAGAAGCGCGGGAGGACTCGTGCCGGCTTTCGACCGGCGAGGAGATCCCGACACAGACGATCGTGTGGACGGCCGGAGTCGCGCCGCACCCGAGCCTGAGGGCCCTCAATTTGCCCTTGACCGACGACTGGAAGGTCGACGTGGATGAGTGCATGCGCGTCCGCGGACACGACGGCGTCTGGGCGATCGGCGATTGTGCCGCGGTGCCGGACCCCAATCACGACGGTGCCAAGCCATGCCCTCCGACGGCCCAGCACGCCGTGCGCCAGGGCAGGTCGGTGGCTCACAACATCGCCGCGGAGCTGGGTGTCGCAACGTCTCCACGCGCCTTTGATTACCGGGCCAAGGCCGCGTTCGTAAACCTGGGCCGCTACAAGGCGGTCGGCCAGCTCGGCTCGCAACGTTTCCGGGGGTTCCCGGCCTGGTGGCTGGCGCGGAGCTACCACATGAGCCAGGTACCTGGTACCGCGCGAAAGTTCCGAGCGGTGGCCGACTGGACGATCGGACTCCCGTTCGGGCGGGATGTCGCCGAGGTCGGCTCGATCGGGCACCCTCGCCCGCTGACGGATGCGGTGTATGAGCGCGGCGGTACTCACCGGCCTCTCGAGTAGCGACGGAAGTCCTGCGCGGAGCCGTGAGCGACGAAACGGGTGAGTTCGTGGTGCGGAAGCGCATACTTAGCGTGTGCTCGCCCCCCTGATCATCTTCTTCTCGTTCGGCGTCGCGACAGCGATCATCGGCCGTGCCAAGGGCGGTTCTTTCTTCATCTGGTTCATGGTCGGAACCTGCCTGCCCGGAATCGGCATCCTGGCCGCGATCTTTATCCGCTCCGACGTGGACGAGCCCGAGCGCATGTGTCCGCGTTGCGGCAGGGTGCAAAAGCTCTACGTCCAGGTCTGCCGGCGTTGTGGCGAGGACCTCTTCTTGCCCGATCCCTCAGAGGTCAGGCACCCGCAGGCCGTGCGCGAGGGACGCCAACGGGTGGTCTGAAGAAGCCGCTGATGATCGGGCCGCCGCTAAGCCGTCAGGCCTGAGGCCCGGCCGGCTCAGCGAAGCCAGGTCCTGACGATCGCGTTCGCAAAGCCCGCGCCGTATCGCATGACCGCGGGCTTCTTCGAGTGACCGTGGAGGCGCGCGACGACGGTGACGGGAACCTCTTTGGCGGGGATCCCGCGCTTGATCGCTTCGATCATGAACTCGGACGTATGGAACTGCTCCTGCCGCAGGACAAGCTGAGGCAACACCGATGCGCGTACCGCGCGGTAGCCGTTCGAGCAGTCCGACACCTTGGTGCGGGTGATGAACGAGACGAGGCGGTTGAAGAAGACGATTCCGAGCTCTCGCGAGCGCGTGTTGGGCTCTGCCTCGCCCAGTACGCGTGAGCCGTGCGCCATGTCCACCTCGCCGTTCAGGACGGGCTCGACCAGGCGCGGCATCTCCTCGGGCAGGTGCTGCCCGTCCGCGTCGATCGTGACCACGATCTCGGCGCCGGAGTCGGCCAGCAGGCGATAGCCGGTGCGAAGCGCCGCGCCCCCGCCGCGGTTGATCACGTGCCTCGCGACGACAGCGCCGGCGTGCTCGGCGACGTCGCCTGTCCCGTCGCGCGAGCCGTCATCGACCACCAGGACCGCCGTGGAGCGGCCGCACACATTCGAGGGCAGCTTCTCCAAGACAACGCCGATGTTTTCGCGCTCGTTGTACGCGGGGATGAGGATCGCCACCTTGCCGGCGAAGTGGCTGGGATGTCCGTCACGGCGAAAACGCTCCCAGGCAAGTCCTTCGAGCACAGCCTGAAGCTCGCGCGTCACCCGCGAACCCTGTGCGAGTGCGCGCAGGACCAGCGCGAACAGAATCAGGATCGCGAAGACCGCGACGCCAACGATTCGCGTGCCATTCTCGCGGTCGAACGAGAAGGCGGACAGAACCGCGTCCAGCAGTTCCGTGCCGGTGACGAGCGCGAGGCCGAGCGCGATTCCGAGCAGCAGCAGGACGTCGCCGTTGCGGAGCGAGCGTCTGCGCGAGATCGCAAATGCGGCAAGTCCCACGGCCAGCACCAGGCCTCCGATGCGAAGGGCGGTGAACTCGTCAGGGAAGAGTGCGGCTGTCGGCAGGGAGAAATCCACGAAGGGCGCAGGATAGATGCGCTGCTGTCGGTACGCCTGACCCTCCGCTACCGTACCCGCGATGCGCATCCTGATCCTGGGGGGCGACGGATACCTCGGGTGGCCCACCGCAATGCGGTTCTCCGCAAAGGGCCACGAAGTCTCCATCGTCGACAACTTCGCCCGACGCCGTTGGCACACCGAGAACGGCACCGACTCGCTGACCCCGATCGCGAGCCTCGACGAGCGTCTCGATGCTTGGCACGAGCGCTCCGAGAATCGCATCCGCTCGTTCGTCGGGTCGATGGAGGACGCGACCTTCGTCGACGCTGTGATCGCCGACACGATGCCCGAGGCGATCGTCCACTACGCCGAGCAGCCGTCGGCTCCCTACTCGATGAAGTCGCGCGAAACCGCGGTCGAGACGCAGTACTCAAACGTGATCGGCACGCTCAACCTGCTGTTCGCGATCCGCGACCAGGTGCCGGATTGCCATCTCGTCAAGCTCGGAACGATGGGGGAGTACGGGACTCCCAACATCGACATCGAGGAGGGCTACATCGAGATCGAGCACAAGGGGCGCAAGGACACGTTGCCCTTCCCCAAGCTCCCGGGCTCGCTTTACCACCTCTCGAAGGTCCACGACTCTCACAACATCCACTTCGCGTGCCGCATCTGGGGCCTCCGTGCGACGGACTTGAATCAAGGTGTCGTCTATGGCGTCGAGACGGAGGAGTCGGCAGGCGACGAGCGCCTGATCACCCGTTTCGACTACGACCAGTACTTCGGCACGGTTCTCAACCGCTTTTGTACTCAGGCCGTGATTGGCCACCCGCTCACCGTCTACGGCGAGGGCGGGCAGACCCGCGGCTTTTTGAACATCCGCGACACCCTCCAGTGCGTCGAGCTCGCGGTCGCCAATCCGGCTGAGCTGGGGGACTTCCGGGTCTTCAACCAGTTCACGGAGCAGTTCTCGGTGGGCGAGCTGGCCGAGCTGGTGCGATCGAGTGCCGGCGAGGTGGGGCTCGACGTCGAGATCAAGAAGTACCCGAACCCCCGCGTCGAGCTTGAGGAGCACTACTACAACGCGACCAACACGAAGCTGCGTGACCTGGGCCTCGAGCCGCACCTTCTGGGCGAGGAGCTCGTCCATTCGCTCCTGGGGATCATCAAGCAGCACGCCGAGCGCGTGATCGACTCGGCGATCATGCCGACCACCCTGTGGAAGCCCGGTGAGCTGACGGACGCGACTGCGGAGCCGGAGCCCGCGCCGACCGTGGGGTCAGACCCCTAGCGTCTGCCTGAGGGCGGTCGCGGTGGTGCAGGGGTCAGACCCCGGCCTTCGTACCTCGATGCCCTGGCTACCATCGAATCCATGCGCGCCGCGGACGCACTTTGCCAGGCACTGACCAACGAGGGGGTCGAACACGTATTCGGCATCCCCGGCGGCGCCAACCTGCCCCTGTACGACGCGATTTATGACGCCGAGTTCCAGCACATCCAGGCGCGCCACGAGCAGGGCGCGGGCCACATGGCCGAGGGCTACGCCAAGGCCTCGGGGCGCGTAGGCGTCGCGATCGCGACATCGGGCCCGGGCGCAACAAACCTCGTCACGCCGATCGCAGACGCGATGATGGATTCGGTCCCGACCGTCTTCATCACCGGCCAGGTCCGCACGGACCTGATCGGAACGGACGGCTTCCAGGAGGCCGACGTCGTCGGCATCACCCTCCCGATTGTCAAGCATTCGATGCTTGTCACGGACCCGCGCCAGATCGGCGACTACATCCACAAGGCGTTTCACATTGCTTCGACAGGCAGGCCGGGCCCGGTCCTGGTCGACGTGCCGCAGGACCTGATCCGCGCCGACATCGACTACCAACCCCAGCAGGGCTCTCCCGAGCTGCCGGGCTACAAGCCTTCGACCGACGGCAACATCAAGCAGATCCGGATCGCCGCCAAGGCCTTGGCCAACTCCAAGCGCCCGGTCATCTACGGAGGCGGCGGGATCATCAACGCCAACGCCTCGGAGGAGTTCCGCGAGTTCTGCCGCACCGACGAGTTGCCCGTGACGCTCACCGTGATGGGGCTGGGAGCGTTTCCCGCGCCCGACGAACAGTGGCTTGGGATGCTCGGCATGCACGGGACCCGCACAGCCAACTACGCGATGGACGAGGCAGACCTCATCGTCTGCGTCGGCGCCCGCTTCGACGACCGGATCACGGGCAAGCTCTCCGAGTTCGCTCCGCGGGCAAAGTTCGTCCACATCGACATCGATCCCGCAGAGATCGGCAAGAACCTTCCGGCGCACATCCCGATCGTCGGCGACGCCAAGGACGTGCTCACCAAGCTCGCGCACGAGTACAAGGCGCTCAACCCAGAGCCGGCTCGCCTGGGTGAGTGGTGGCACCGAATCCGCGGGTGGCAATCCGAGCACCCGCTCCGCTACGAGGACTCCTCGGACTCCGAAATCAAGCCGCAGTTCATGGTCGAGGCGATGTACGAGGCCACCTCGGGCGACGCGATCATCACTTCAGACGTCGGCCAGCACCAGATGTGGGCCGCGCAGTACTACCACTTCGCAAAGCCGCGCCGCTGGCTGAACTCGGGCGGCCTGGGCACGATGGGCTTCGGCCTGCCCTCGGCGATCGGCGCCAAGGTCGCGTGCCCCGACGAAACCGTGGTCGGGCTTTCGGGCGACGGCTCGCTGATCATGACCTGCCAGGAGATGGCGACCGCTGCGAGGCACGACATCCCGGTGAAGATGTTCCTGATGAACAACGGTCACTTCGGCATGGTGCGCCAGTGGCAGGAGCTCTTTTGGGAGAAGCGGTATTCCTCGGTCGAGATGGGCCCCAGCCCCGACTGGTCGAAGCTCGCCGACGCGTTCGGCTGGACCGGGATGCGCTGCGACGACAAGGGCGATCTGCGCGACGCGATGAAGTCGGCGCTCGAGACCGACGGCCCGGTCCTGCTGGACGTCCACGTCTCCAAGGAAGAGAACTGCTACCCGATGATTCCCGCCGGCGCGGCTGCCCGGGACATGGTGGGATAGATCCATGGGCGAACCCGGAACACCAGAGCTGGTCAAGCTGGAGGACCTCCAGGTCGGAAACGCCCTGTCGGGGCGCAAGCACATCCTCAGCCTCATGGTCGAGAACAAGCCGGGCGTCCTCGCGCGCATCGCGGGCCTCTTCAGCCGTCGCGGCTTCAACATCGACACGCTCGCGGTCGGCCCGACCGAGGATCCAGACGTCTCACGTGTGACCCTGACGCTCGACGGCGCAGTTCACCCGATCGACCAGGTGACCAAGCAACTTCACAAGCTGGTCAACGTGATCAAGATCCGCGACATGGAGCCCGACGGGACCGTGGCTCGCGAGATGGCTCTCTTCCGTGTCAACGCCGCCGTCGAGAATCGCGGTGAGATCATGCAGTTCGCCGAGATCTTCAACGCGAACATCGTCGACGTCTCGCGCCGCACTCTCACGATCGAGGTCACCGGCTCGCAGGACAAGATCGACTCGTTCGAGCGCATGGTTCGCCCCCACGGTCTGATCGAGATGGCCCGCACCGGCGAAGTAGCGATCACCAAATCGCGCCCGGACGCCTGACCGCTGGGCTCAAGACCCTTACGGGAAAGCTCGACGAGCTCGCTGCTCGGTGGAACGGTAAGTCCCGGAGGCTTATGAGCGCGACCGCCGAGATCGAGATGGCGGATCCGGTCGGCTCGGTTGTTGCCGCGCGGCTCGCCTCGGATCGCTGGTTTGCGTGGGAGGAGCCGGAGCGCGGATTTGCACTTGCCGGTCTTGGCACGGCCGCCGAAGTTGTCTCGCGCGGCAAGGGCCGGATCGGGGACCTCTCGCAGGGCGCTGCCGGAATTCTGCGCGACCGGCTTTCTGACGAGCCAGTCGGCCTTCCGGCCGGGGCCGGGCCGGTTTTTATGGGTGGCCTCGCTTTTGCCGAGGATGGAGGCTCATCGGCACCCTGGTCGTCACTCCCACCGGCACTTCTGGTTCTGCCGGAGCTCTCCATCGTCCGTGATGCGGAGCGAACCTACGTCACGGCCTCGGCGATTCTCATGCCAGGCGACGATCCCACCGACCGTCTCGCGCCGCTTCGAGCGCGGATCGCCGGCCTTTCGGACCGGGCGCTGCCCATGCTGGACCCCGCCGCGACCGGGAGTGTTGTGGTGAAGAGCGCCGCCGATCCCTCCGCGTACGAAAGGGCCGTGGCGCGTGCGGTCGAGCGAATCCGTGCAGGCGAGCTCAGCAAGGTGGTGCTGGCGCGCGAGGTACGCGCCGAAGCACCCAGGGCGCACGATCCAGCCGCCCTGTTTGGCGTGCTCCGGGAGCTGTTCCCGTCCTGTTACTGCTTTTGCGTCGGGACGCCGGAGGCGGCCTTCCTCGGAGCCAGCCCAGAGCTCCTGATCAGGCGGCGGGGTGCCGGGGCGCAGACCGTGGCACTTGCCGGATCGACACGCCGGAGCGCGGATCCTGCGGTCGACGATCACCTGGGCGAACAGCTCAGGCGCTCGGCAAAGAACCGCGAGGAGCACGCGATCGTCGTCAAGAGGATCGAGCGATCCCTTCGGCCCCACTCGGTTTGGGTCGAGGCCGGCCGCGAGCCTGAACTGATCAAGGTCGCGAACATCCAACACCTCGCGACCCCCATCCACGCCCAGCTGGCCGACCCGCGCTCAGCGATAGAGCTGGCGGGCATGCTCCACCCGACGCCGGCCGTCGGCGGCGAGCCGGGACGCGAGGCGGTAGCTGCCATTCCGGACCTCGAGAATCTCGACCGGGGTTGGTACGCGGGGCCAATCGGCTGGATGGACGCCGTCGAGGACGGCGAGTTCTGCGTGGGCCTGCGCTCCGCGTTGCTTCGTGACCGCACGGCCCACCTCTTCGCGGGAGCCGGCATCGTCGCGGACTCGGACCCCGAGGCGGAGCTTGCCGAGACGGAACTGAAGCTGGCAGCCCTGCTGCCTCTCGTCAGCGGCTAGGCGCTCATGGCCGGGAAATCCCCGAGCGCGAGCGGCTTGGCACGCCGCCAAAGACCGGCGCGTCCCCGATTTGAGTCCCTACAATGTCCTGATGCTTAAAGGCAACCTAAAGCGGCCGGCGGCTGATGCGCCTGCGTACTCGTCGGATGACGATGTCGGTCGCGCCTGGCTGGGGCCGGTGGCAATCGCCGTATTTTCCGCGAGCCTGATGCTCATCGTGGCCGTATCGGAGGGCCTGCCGATCCGCGACCCGGATGCGCGCTACGTCGGATCGCCGCTGGCCCTGATCGGCGTAATCGCCGGAATCTTCCTCGTTTTGGACCTTTTCCCCCGCGGATGGCGCCGCGCTCGCGAGACCGGTACCTCGTTCCCGGCCTCGTTCATCGGCGTCTTCGAAGAGCGCTGGTGGGGCCGGCGCGGCCTGGTCGTGATCGCCGCGCTCCTCTCGTTCTACGTCACCTACATCTCGTACCGAAACCTGAAGAGCTTTCTGCCCTTTGTCACGGACGCAAACTTCGACGGCGAACTCCTGTCGGCCGAGCGTTGGATCTTCTTCGGGAACGATCCCGCGGAGCTACTCCACAACCTGCTCGGCTCGGGCTTCACCGCTGAGTTCCTTTCGGCCATCTACCTCGCCTTCCTCACCTTCGTGCCGATCTCACTGGCGATCGCGCTGATCTGGTCCAGCCGCCTGCGCGTCGGCCTGACCTACGTCTCAGCGCTCTCGATCTGCTGGATCCTCGGCGCCGTGTCGTACTACATCCTTCCCGCGCTCGGACCGGTGTTTGCCGACCCACAGGTCTTCGCGGGTTTACCGGATACCGGCGTCGCACAGCTCCAGGCGACCCTGCTCGAGCATCGCCGTGAGGTGCTCGCCGATCCAGCTTCGACCAACGCCGTCCAGTCGATTGCGGCGTTCGCCTCGCTTCACACCGGCGTTCTCTTCGCCGCGGCGCTGGTAGCTCACCGCTCGCGATCCCACGCCGGCATCCGTTACGGCCTCTGGTCGATGCTCGCCTGCACCATGGTCGCGACCGTCTACTTCGGTTGGCACTACATCGTCGACGACTTTGCCGGCCTCTTTATCGGCGGCTTCGCCGTCTGGGGCGCCGAGCGCCTGACCACTCGCCTGTCGGCTCCGAGCAGGAGCCGCACCCTCATACCAGGGCAGTTGCCAGGTAGTAGCCGAGCGGCACCGTGAACAAGAGCGCATCGACGCGGTCGAGCACACCGCCGTGTGCGCCAAGCAGCGTTCCCGAATCCTTGACTCCGGCCCGACGTTTGATCGCTGACTCGAAAAGGTCGCCGCAAGCGGCTGCGAGCGTCAGCGCAACTCCAAGAAGTGCCGCTTCCCAGAGCCTCAGCCACGGCTCGTCGATGACGGCAGCGAGCACGACCACTGAAAGGGTGCCTCCTGCCACGCCTGCGATGAGGCCCTCGACGCTCTTGTTGGGAGAGACCGACGGCGCCAGCGGCGTGCGTCCGAAGAGCGATCCCAGGATGTGCGCGAACGTGTCGCCCAGGAAGGTGGCCAACAGGACGGCCAGAACGAGCACCGCGCCATCGTTGAGATCTCGCAGCAGCACGCCGTGGGCCAGAGCTGCTCCCACCCACACGACGCAGAGCGATCCGGCGAGCATGGACCCCCGCCTACCCTCCGATCGGATGAGCGAGAACACGATCACGGCGAGGATTCCGAAAGAGACCCAAAGCGCAGTGAACAGTGCCTCGCGCCCATCGATCGCCGCCGCGACGACGATGCCGGCGCTGAGCCCCCCGGCCGCGAGCGACAGCGCCCGGCTCTCGCGGAGCAGCCGCACTGCCTCGTACGCGGCAAAGGCCGCGACGAGGGCAATGAGCCCAGCCCAGGCAGCGCCGCCGACCACCAGGAGCGTCGCGACCACTGCCGCGCCGGGCAGAGCGACCGCGAGCCTTGCGGGCAGGTCTGAGAGGCGTCCGGTACGCGGGGTTCCTTTTTCGGCCACGCTCATCTGCCAACCCTCGCAGACGTGTACCCGCAGGCAGGCCGCATGAACGCCCCCAACGCGCTGACGCTCTCGCGCATTGCGCTGGTTCCCGTGCTCGTCTTCGCGCTCGCCGAGGGCAATCTCAACTTCGCGCTTGTCGTGTTTCTGGCTGGGATGTTGACCGACATCCTGGACGGCCACATAGCCCGGACACGCGGACCGATCACGGACTTCGGGAAGCTTATGGATCCGATCGCGGACAAGCTCTTCGTCGGCACCGCTTTCGTCTGCCTCGCCGCGATGGGCCGAATCGAGGTGGCCGTTGTCGCAGTGATCCTCAGCCGTGAGGTCGCGGTCAGCGCGCTGCGCCTGGTGGCCAAGGGCAAGGGGATCGTGATCAGCGCGGACGCGTTCGGCAAGGCCAAGACCGGGCTTCAGTCACTCACCATCGCGACGCTTCTGTACGTGGCGGATCCCATCGCCGCCGCACCACAACTCCTCATCGCCGCCACGGCAGCCGTCACAATCATGTCGGGCATGTCGTACTTCATCTCTTACGCGGCGGCGGACCGGGTCGAGCCGGCCTCCTCACCAGGCTGATGTCCGTACCACAGCCCGCCGTGCCCGCCGTGCGCCGGCCTCGGCTCCACGACCTGGCGTGTGTCGTTCATCTCCACTCGGACTACTCGGACGGCACCGCGACGATCCCCGAGTTGATGGAAGCGGCTCGGACGGCTGAGCGAGACGTCGTGCTGCTGACCGATCACGACACGCTGGGGGCGAAGGACGACGGCCACGAGGGATGGCACGGAGATGTCCTTCTGGGTGTCGGAGTGGAGGTGACTCCGCGCGCAGGCCACTTCCTGGCTTTCGGGTTGGACACGAAGATCAAGCACAAGGGGTTGTCCGAGGCGGAGATCGTCTCGGCTGTCGCCGATGCGGGCGGCTTCGGTTTCATCGCCCATCCTTGGTCCAAGGGCGCGCGGATCCTGGATCGCTACGGCCGATTCGTAAAGCGCGGCCTGCCTCATGGCTGGAATGACCTGGAACTCGACGCCGTCGCCGGAATCGAGCTCTGGAGTCTCACCACAGATGCGTCGGAGGAATGGCGTGGGCCCGTCGATGCCGTTCGCTACATGCGAGATCCCGAGGAGCAGCTCGACGGCCCTCGTGCCGAGGACATCGCCGCGTGGGACAGGTTTTGTAAGACGCGGCGCTTTGTGGCGATCGGAGGCCTCGACGCCCATCAGCACGGCATCCGCGTGCGGGGGCGCCTGTGGAGCCCGATGCGAAACGACCGCTACTTCGCGATGCTCTCGACCTACGTGTCGATAACCGAGGAGCCCAGGGGTGGCGAGCACGGCTCAGAAGACCTCGAGCTCGTCTACGAAGCTCTTCGCGAGGGGCGCTGTTTCATCTCCGTTGACGCGATCGCCTCTGGCCGCGGGTTTCGCTTCTGGGGTAACTCAGCCGACGGCACGCACGCGATGATGGGCGAGCAACACCCCTCGGGTACCTGGAGCCTCAGCGCCTCCGCGCCGAGCGAGGCGCGGCTCGTCCTTCTCCACAACGGCAGTCCTGTCGCCGAGACCCACGGGCAGACGATCGAGCACCAAGTGACGGAGCCCGGCGCCTACCGGATCGAAGCCCATGTGAACTGGCGAAAGCGCGAGCGCCCATGGATCTACTCGAACCCGATCTACCTCCGGTGACCCCAAGCATCCCCCGAGACACCGCGAGGACCCCCGACGATCCCCGAGGGGTCAGACCCCTCACACTTCGCTAATGATCGCCGCCCGTGCCGCCGTCCCGAGGGGTCAGACCCCTCACACTTCGCTTATGAGACCCCCTAAGCGTTTAGTCCGCGCATTCGACCGCCATGTTCTGTCTCGGACGCTCGGCATGGGCTACCGATCAGGCAGGTTCGCAATCGACGCCATCGCGTTTCTGGATCCGGCGCCGAAGGGCGTTGAGATCCACAAGGGCGTGCCGGGAGACGAGCGGGCGCGCCTGATCGTGCCGGACGGAGCTGATCCCGCCGCGCGCATACTGTGGCTCCATGGCGGCGCGTTTTGCTTCAACGCACCGCGCACCTACTCGACCTTTGTGGCGCACGTCGCCAAGGCACTCGGCGTGAGCGCGGTGGTGCCGTCGTACCGGCTCGCACCCGAGCATCCGTTCCCTGCCGCGCCGGACGACGCGATGGCTGCATACCGGGCAGCGGCCGACCATTCAAAGCCGCTGATCCTCGCGGGCGATTCGGCGGGCGGCGGCCTGGCGATCGTCACTGCAATCGCGCTGCGTGATGCAGGTGAGAGGCTGCCCGCCGGCATGCTCTTGGCGTCGCCGTGGGCGGACCTCACCATGTCGGGCGAGTCGATCCGGTCGAATGACGGGAAGGACGCAATTCTCCGTGCTCGCTTGCTTCCTCCGCTCGCGAAGGCATACGCCAACGGGTTGGCGCTCCACGACCCGCGCATCTCGCCGCTGAACGCTGATCTCTCGGGCCTTCCCCCGGCGCTCATTCAGTCTGGGGGCCACGACCTCTTCCTCTCGGAAAATTCAGAGCTCGCCTCCCGCATGGAATCTGCGGGAACTCGGGTCGAGCTTCAGGTCTACGACGGGATGTGGCACGACTTCCAGTCCCACGCCGGGATGCTCCCCGAAGCTGCGACAGCGGTCCAGCGGATGGCCGAGTGGGCGAAGCCTCTGCTCGACGGCTCCGAGACTTCCTAAGAGGTGCCTGACCCCTCTTAGGAAAGGGCGGCGGCGACCGCTTGCCAGAGCGTGTCGTGGATCGCGACGTTTCCGAAGCGGTCGATCGGCACCTCGATCAGGACGTGGCCACCCGTGCCGGCAGCGGCCAGTTCGTCAAGTGACCCGACCCGGCGATGCTCGATGCCGTGAAGGGATGCCAGCGTCGAAAGGTCAAGTCCGAGAGGTGTTCCGAACACAGCCTCGAACTCGTCGCGCGTGACCTGGGATGCCTGCGGGAGGAACTCAAAGATGCCGCCGCCGTCGTTGTTGAGGCACACGATCCGTACCGGCTCGCGCGCGTGGCGAAGGAGCGCCAGCCCGTTCGTGTCGTGGTGTAGAGCGAGATCGCCGATCAGGATCCAGGCGGGACGGTCAGCGGCAATCGCGGCACCCACAGCCGATGAGACAGTGCCGTCGATGCCGTTCGCGCCCCTGTTGGAGAAGAACTGGACGTCTCGTCCAGAGGCAGGCAGGAACGACTCAGAGTCGCGGATCGGCATGGATGAGGCGCAAAACACGAGGTCGCCGTCACGTAGAGCGGCTCCTATCGACATGTGGGCGCCCGGCTCCGTCGGCACGCCTCCAAAGCGGCTGAGTTCGGCCCTCATCGCCGCGGATGCGGACTCGTTCGCAAGGCGCCATCGTGCCGCGAACGGGGTCTCCTGCTCCTCCACGAGACGCTCGGCCAAGCCGTGGGCGATCGTGACTGGATCGGCACGCAGCGTGAGGCCGGCGGTACGCGTCGGGTCGTTCCAGGTGCCGTTCGGGTCGACGACAAGTTGCGCGAAGTCTTCGAGCGAGGCGAGCCACTGGCGGAGCGCTTTCGAGGTAGGCATGTCGCCGAGGCGAAGGACGAGCTCCGGCGCAAGCTCGGCGGGCATTGCGCGCGCGATCGAGTCGTACGCCCAAACCACATCTGGACCGACATCGGGGTTGAGCCTGAGCTGAGAGGTCGGCTCTGCAAGCACCGGGAACCCGGATGCGGCTGCGAGCGACGCAACGGCAGGTCCCAGTTCGAGGTCAGTCTGGCGTCCAACCACGATCAGGCCACGCTCGGTCTCAGCAAGATCGGCGGAGATCGCGTCCAGGTCATCGGCCGAGAGAGCGGCCGCGGGAGCGTGGACCGAGCTCAGCGGTAGATCACTGCGGCCATGGAGGGCAAGCGCCGAGACCGCCGTGACATCGCCGTCGCGAGGCTCGGGCCCCAGGGGGTCGCGCCACGAGAGGTTCGCGTGCACAGGGCCAGGGCGAGGGTCGCCTGCGGCTTCAGCGTATGCGCGACACGCAGACGAGCGCATATGGAGGAGGCCGGCGTCGTCGGCCTCATGGGTACCCATTTCGGAGAACCAGCGAACGTTCGATCCATAGAGCTTCACCTGATCGATCGTCTGGCCGGCGCCTACATCACGGAGCTCGGGCGGCCGGTCACTCGTCAACACGATCAGCGGCACGGACGCCTCATTGGCCTCGGCGACGGCGGGGTGTAGGTTCGCCGCCGCGGTGCCGGAGGTGCAGGCGATAGCGACGGGCCGCCCCGTCGCTAGTGCGGCGCCCAGCGCGTAAAAGCCCGCGGAGCGCTCGTCGACGACGCTCGTCGTTTCGATCCCGGGCTCCCGCAGGAGTGCCAACGCCAAGGGCGTCGACCGCGACCCGGGGCAGATGACGGCGCGCTCCACGCCGGACCGTGCGAGCTCTTCGGTGAAGGCGGAGGCGAGGGCGGTGTTGCGGTTGGTGGGATCCACGGGCGCGGACGCTAACCGAGAAGGCCGCTTTGTCCGGTGGACGGGTTCTCCTTGAGATCCTTCCTCATGGGCGGAGCCGCCGATGCCTGAGTGCGTCGTCGTCCAGCTCCACGCCGAGCCCGGGGCCGTCCGGCAGATGAAGGTCGCCGTCGCGGAGCTCACACTCGCGCGATGCGATGGCCCCGGCAAAGAGGCGCTGGGTAGCCAGACCGTGAGCCAGACCGGGATCCGTGCCGTCGTGGCGCAGGATCTGAGCCGTGTGGGCGGCGGCGGCAATACCCACGGGGCCGTCAAGTGCGCTGGACAGGTACGTCGGGAGGACTTGCGCGATCTGCCGCGCGGCCCCGGCACCGCCGACCTTCGAGAGCTTGGCCGTCGCAAACCGGCACGAACGGCGTTGGGCTGCGCGGTGCGCCTCCGCCTCCGAGGAGACGGACTCGTCGGCCGCCAGAGGCACCTCAGTCGAGGCTGCAACGCGCGCCATCGCCCGAAGACCGCTCACGGGCTGCTCGGCGAGCTCGATCTTGAACGGGGCGATCGAGTTCAAGAGGTCAGTCGCAAGGCGTGGGTTCCACGCTTCGTTTGCATCCACGCGGATCGCCACGTCACGACCGACAGCCTCGCGCACTGCCTCGACTGTTGCGATGTCGTCCTCGCCGGCCCCCAGCTTCAGCTTCACGGTCGTGAAGCCGTCGGCCACCCACTCGGCCGCCCGTGCGGCCACCTCGTGCGGAGGGCCGGCGGCAAGAGTGGCGTTGCAGCGGATGGCTGAAGCCTCTTGGGCACCGGCGAGCTTCCACATGGGGATGTCGGCGGCCTTGGCGACCACGTCGAAGATCGCGCACTCCAGCGCAGCCGAAGTGGCGGGGGAGACCCGTCGTGCCAGACCGAGCTCAACCCGGGTGGTGACCGCAAACGCGCGTGGGTCGTCGAGCGCCTCCTCCAGGTTCAGGCCCGTCAGCCGCCTCGCGGCGTCCTCGACCTCGGCCGCAACGGCGTGAAGCGGCTTGTCGCCGCGGAGCGCCAGCGGAACCGCTTCGCCCAAGCCCTCGAAGCCCGCGTCCGTGTGAAGTCGCAAGAGCACCATCTGGCGCTCGTCGATCGAGCCCCGAGCCGTCACGTAGGGCGCGGCGAACGGCAGCGAGTACGTGACCGTCTCGATTTCCTCGATTCGCATGCTCAGCCCAGGACGAGCCCGAGCGCGAGCAAGAGGCTGAACGCGCCCAGCAGGCTGCCGGTGCCGGCCAGCGCCCCGTTCAGCGACGGTCCGTCGGTGCGGGTCCGCACGGCGCGAAGGGGTCCGATGGCAAGCGGCAATGCGCCGACCGTGATCAGGGCCAGCCACGGCCCGTCGCCAAGCGCTATCGCAACGGGCACAAGAACGAAGGCGCCGGCAACAAGAGCCGCGAACAGCGTTCGACTGCGCTCGCGTCCGAGGCGCACGGCCAGCGTCCTCTTGCCGGCTCGTGCGTCGGTCTCCAGGTCGCGGACGTTGTTGACGACCAGGATCGCGGTCGAGAGGAATCCGACCGACACGCTCAGGAGCAGCGGGAGACAGTCCAACTCCTCGAGCTGGACGTAGTAGGAGCCGTTGACGGCGACCAGACCGAAGAAGAGGAAAACGAAGACCTCGCCCATGCCGGCGTAGCCGTAGGGCCGGGGCCCGCCCGTGTAGAGAACGCCGGCGAGGATCGAGAGAAGTCCGATGGCGATGATCTCCGGCCCGGCAACGGTGGCGAGGTAGATGCCAGTGAGCGCAGCGAGGCCGAAGGCGATCCAGGTCGCGTGGAGGACGCGCTTCGGCGCTACGAGGCCGGCGGAGGTCACGCGCACAGGACCCAGCCGGTCGGCGGTGTCGGCGCCGCGCTTGGCGTCCGAGTAGTCGTTGGCCAGGTTGGTCCCGATCTGGATCAGGATCGAGCCGACGAGCGCCGCCGCGAACGCAAGCCAGTTGATCGCGGGGTCATCTGCGCTCACCCGCACAGCCTCGGCGATGGCCGTTTGCGCGTTTTCGATCACGAAGTACGCAGCGGCGGTACCCACCAGGACCGGCGCGACCGCCGCCGGCAGCGTTCGAGGCCGTGCGGCCATCATCCATATGCGGAAGGGGCTCAAGGACGCCTGGGGTACTTCGAGAAGTCTGGCGAGCGCCCCTCCTGGAAGGAGTTGCGCCCCTCCTGGCCCTCCTCGGACATGTAGAAGAGGAGCGTCGCGTCGTGCGAGAGCTGTTGGATGCCGGTGAGGCCGTCCTCGGTTGCGTTGAAGCTGGACTTCAGGAGGCGCAGCGAGAGGGGAGAGAGGGCGTTCATCTCGCGACACCAGGCGACCGTCTCGCGCTCGAGCTCTGTCAACGGCACGACGGTGTTGACGAGACCCATGTCCATCGCCTCGTCCGCTCCATACAGGCGGCACAGAAACCAGATCTCCTTGGCCCGCTTGACGCCGACGTTGTTCGCCAGAAGCGAAGCGCCGAAGCCGCCGTCGAACGAGCCGACCCGAGGTCCGGTCTGTCCGAACACCGCGTTCTCGCCGGCGATCGTCATGTCGCAGACGAGGTGGAGGATGTGACCGCCCCCGACCGCATAGCCCGCGACCATCGCCACCACCGGCTTGGGCAGCCGGCGAATCTGTACGTGGAGGTCGCCTACGTCGAGACGCCCGACGCCCTTCTGCGCAACCTCATCGTCGCCGATGTACCCGTCGTTCCCGCGGATGCGCTGGTCCCCGCCCGAACAGAACGCCTTGTCGCCGGCTCCCGTGAAGATGATCGAACCGACCTCGGTGTCGTCGCGCGCTCGGTTGAAGGCGTCGCGGAGCTCGGCAAGCGTCTGCGGGCGGAAGGCGTTTCGGACCTCGGGGCGGTTGATCGAGATCTTCGCAATCCCGTCACCCTTCTCGTAGAGAAGATCGCCGTACTCATGGGCCTGGGCCCACTCGATCGGCGCATAGAGGCTTTCTTCGGGCGGGGCGTCGCGGTGTCTCGTCGGCACGTCGGGGATTATGGCGGGGTGACCGAAGCAGTCCGCCAGACCTGGCTAGCCCAGCGCGCCGCCGCCATGCCCGATCGCCTGGCGCTTCGCGCTGGCGGCGTCGATCTCACATACGCCGAACTCGAGCGGGAGGCAAGCTCGGACGCCAAGCGGCTGCGAGACGAAGGCGCGGCCGAAGGCACCCTGATCCCCCTCGATGAGCCACCGGGTCCCGAGTTTGTAGCGCGCCTCCATGCGGTCGCAAAGCTCGGGGCCGTTGCGGCGCCTCAGCGCAAGGGCTCGACACCACCACCGACCGGGCCGCCAGGGGGTCAAACGTCCCACGATCCCCCCAATAGGGGGCCAGTTGGGACGTTTGATCGCTGCGAGACGCCGGATGCGCTCTGCCGCGTGTACACAAGCGGCACCACCGGTGAGCCGAGCGCAGTCGATTTGACGAGCGCGAACTTCTTCCACAGCGCCGCCGGAACCGCGTTTGCGCTTGGGGTGTCGCCTCGGGACCGATGGCTCTGCTGCGTCCCGCTTCATCACGTCGCAGGCCTTTCGATTCTTACGCGCGCTGCCATCTGCGGCATCGGAGCCGTGCTTCACGACGGCTTCGACGTCGACAGGGTTGCCGAGTCACTCCAAGAGGACGATGTGACGCTCGTCTCGCTTGTCGCTACACAACTCGTCCGCCTCCTCGACGCCGACGTCGACCTCACCGGCCCACGTGCTCTGATCATGGGTGGCGGCCCGATCCCGATCGACGCGATCGAGGAGGCGACGGCTCGCGGCGCAACCGTAATCCAGGTCTACGGCATGACCGAAACGACCTCGCAGATAACTCTGCTCGAAATTGCGGACGCCGAGCGCAAGGCAGGTTCGGCGGGCCGCGCGCTCCTGGGCGCGGAGCTCCGCATCGACGAAGGCGAGATCATGGTCCGTGGCAAGGTCGTCGCGCCCGGCTCCGCGGGCGAAGACGGCTGGCTACGAACCGGGGACCTCGGCACGATCGACTCCGAGGGCTTCCTGTGGGTCGACGGCCGCCTGGGCGACCTCATCGTGACCGGCGGCGAGAACGTCATGCCCGAGAGGGTCGAAGAGGCGATCAAGTCGCACCCAGATGTCTTGGATGCGGCCGTCGTCGGCCGACCGGATCCCGAGTGGCAGGAGGCGGTCACAGCCGTCGTCGTGCTCACGCCCGGTGCGACCGAGGATCCCGAGGCCATTCGTGCGCATTGCGCCCAGGAGTTGGCCCGCTACGAGGTGCCCAAGAGCTTCGTGTTCGTTTCGGACCTCCCGCGCACCGCGTCGGGCAAGTTGATGCGCTCGATCCTCCGTTAGGTAGGAGTTCCGATTCTGACTCCGGGTACCCAGCGGTACCTCGCAGATACCCACGGGTACCCGGATCGTGAATTAGTCGTGTGTCCCTGTCGCTCGCGCTGAATCGCGGAGGTATTTACGGAGTAACCTGCCGCGCCATGCCAGACGATGGAATCTTCTACGACGCCGATGCCAACCCCGATGCGCTGAAGGGGAAGACGATCGCGATCCTCGGGTTCGGCTCGCAGGGACACGCGCACGCCTTGAACCTCAAGGAATCGGGCCACGATGTGGTTGTCGGCCTGCGACCCGACTCCTCGTCGCGCGCCAAGGCGGAGGCGGCCGGCCTCGAGGTCCTGGATGTAGCCGATGCGGCCTCGAAGGGCGATGTCGTGATGATCCTCCTGCCGGATGAGCGCCAGGCCGACATCTGGGAATCCGACATCAAGGACGGAATCTCCGAGGGCAATCTCCTGATGTTCGCCCACGGGTTCGCGATCAACTTCGACCAGATCGAGCCGCCCCCGGGCGTGGACGTCGGCATGGTTGCCCCCAAGGGACCGGGCCATCTGGTCCGTCGCCAGTTCGAGGAGGGGAGAGGCGTTCCCTGTCTCATGGCTATCCACGTCGACGAGTCCGGCTCAGCCCGCGAGCAGGTCCTGGCCTACGCCTCGGGCGTCGGCGGCGGCCGCGCCGGAGTGATCGAGACGACTTTCAAAGACGAGTGCGAGACCGACCTCTTCGGAGAGCAGGCCGTGCTGTGCGGTGGCGCCACCGAGCTGGTCCAGGCCGGCTTCGAGACGCTCGTCGAGGCCGGCTACGACCCGCGCCTCGCCTACTTCGAGTGCCTCCACGAGCTGAAACTGATCGTCGACCTCATGTACGAAAAGGGCCTTGGCGGCATGCGCTACTCGATCTCCAACACGGCCGAGTACGGCGACATGACTCGCGGACCGCGCGTGATCACCGACGAGACCCGCGCGGCGATGAAGCAGATCCTCTCGGAGATCCAGTCGGGCGAGTTCGCCAAGGAGTGGATCGCCGAGAACCGCGCCGGCGGCGAGAACTTCGACCGCATGCGGAAGGAATCAGCTGACTCGCAGATCGAGTCCGTCGGTTCCGATCTGCGCGGCATGATGCCCTGGATCGACCAGGGCGAGCTCTAGACGGTGTTTTCGGTGCTGAACAGCAAGCGCTAGTCAGCAGCCGCCGGCGGCTCCGGACCGCGGACCCTCTCGTCCCCATCCGGCACCTGGCCGTCGCGGCCGACGTAGCCGTCCTTCGCGCCGACGATCACGTAGACCGCCTCTCCCGTGCCGACGTTTTCGACCTTGCGGTGAGTAGCCGCGTCAACGCGCGCCATCCCGCCCGCATCGAGGCGATGCTTCGAGCCGTCTCCGAACTCCATCTCGATCTGGCCTGAGTGGACGAAATAGAGCTCCTCCTGCTCGTCGTGAAAGTGAAAGCCGGACGACATTCCCTCCGGCATCACGATCGCGTTGATGCCGAACTCCTTGACATCGAGCCCCCGTCGGATCTTGCGAAATCCGGGGCCTTCGCCCAGCTCGTCCAGGGAGGCGACGGCAAAGCCGTCACCGGAAACCACGTTCGTTCCTTCATCAGAAGCCATAGAGGCACCCTAATACCCTGCGCGATTCGCTGTATGACGCCCCTCACCGAGACAAAGATCCCCGCCGAGCTCAAGCCGCAGGACGGCCGCTTCGGTTGTGGACCGTCCAAGGTCCGCCCGGAGGCGCTTGCACGCCTTGCCGAGGCGAACGACGTGATGGGCACCTCGCACCGAAAGCCCGCGGTCAAGGACGTCGTAGGACGTGTTCGAAGCGGCGTGGCCGAGCTCTTCTCGCTCCCGGACGGCTACGAGGTGATGCTCGGGAACGGAGGCACCACGGCCTTCTGGGACGCCGCTGCCGCCTGCCTCGTCCGCGAGCGCTCGCTACACCTGACTTTCGGCGAGTTCTCGTCCAAGTTCGCGAAGGTCGCGGCCGGCGCCCCGCACCTGGCCGACCCGGTAGTCGTCGAGGCCGACCCCGGCGACGCGCCGGAGCCGCGAGGCGACGAGGGCGTCGACGCGATCTGCTGGGCACACAACGAGACCTCCACTGGCGTGATGATCCCGGTCGAGCGCCCCGCCGACGCGGGCGACGCCCTTGTCCTGATCGACGCCACCTCGGGTGCTGCCGGCCTGCCGCTCGATGCAAGCGAGGCCGATGTCTACTACTTCGCACCGCAGAAGGGCCTCGCGTCCGACGGCGGCATCTGGCTCGCGCTCCTGAGCCCCGCTGCAGTCGCTCGCATCGAAGAGCTCGACGGCGCCGAGGGTCGCTGGCAGCCCGAGTTCCTGAAGCTTTCGACGGCCCTCGACAATTCGCGCAAGGACCAGACGTACAACACGCCCGCCGTCGCCACGCAGATCCTCCTGGCCGACCAGCTCGAGTGGATGAACGAGAACGGGGGGCTCGGCTGGTGTGTCGAACGCACGGGCCGCTCTTCCGGCCATCTCTACGGCTGGGCCGAGGCGTCGGAGTACGCCTCGCCGTTCGTTCAGGACAAGCGAAAGCGCTCCCTGGTTGTGGGCACGATCGACTTCTCCGACGAGATCGACGCCGCGGCACTCGCGGCCGAGCTCCGTGCCAACGGCATCCTCGATACCGAGCCGTACCGAAAGCTCGGACGCAATCAGCTGCGGATCGGGATGTTCCCCGCCGTTGATCCCTCAGATGTCGAGGCGCTCACCGCGTGCATCGACTGGGTCATCGAAAACGGCGACGTGAGGAGCTCAGGCTGATGAAGGTCCTGGTGAAGGAGAAGATCGCCGAGACGGGCGTGGACCTCCTGCGGGAAGACTTCGACGTCGAGCTTGGACTCGACTGGGATCAAGAGACGCTCGATGAGAGGATCGGCGAGTTCGACGCGCTGATCGTCCGCTCGGCGACCAAAGTCACCGCTGAGCTCATCGCGAAGGCTTCCAACCTGAAGGTCGTCGGCCGCGCCGGCACGGGCGTGGACAACGTCGACCTGGCCGCCGCCACGAAGCGGGGCATCCTGGTCGTGAACGCGCCGGAGTCGAACTCCGTCGCTGCCGCCGAGCACACGGTCGCGCTGGCCCTCGCGCTTGCGCGCAACATCCCGCAGGCCCACGGAGCGCTGGTCGGTGGCGAATGGGCCCGTTCGCGCTACGGGGGCAACGAGCTCTACGGCAAGACGCTCGGCGTGATCGGCTTCGGCCGCATCGGCCAGCTCGTCGCCCGCCGCGCCCAGTCATTCGATATGGAGGTGATCGGCTTCGACAAGTTCGTCACGTCCGAGCGCTTCCGCGATCTGGGAGTCGAAGGCGTCGAGACTTCCGACGAGCTTTATGAGCGCGCCGACTTCATCACGATCCACCTTCCGAAGACGCCGGAGACGATCAACTGGATCGACGCGACGGCCCTTACCCGCATGAAGGACGGGGTACGGATCGTCAACTGCGCCCGCGGCGAGTTGATCGACCTCGAAGCGCTCGGCGCAGCCCTCGACTCGGGCAAGGTCGCCGGCGCTGCGCTCGACGTATTTCCCGAGGAGCCCATGACCGAGCACGCGCTCTTCGGCCGCGACGACGTCGTGGTGACTCCACACCTGGGTGCCTCGACCGCCGAGGCACAGGATCGCGCAGGCACGGACACGGCCAAGCAGGTCAAGGCCGCACTCGACGGCGGTGTCGTGACGAATGCCGTGAACCTCGGCGCGCCGCTGCCCGAGGCGGTCGCGCCCTTCGTCGGCCTCTGCCGCCGCCTCGGAACGCTCGCGCAGGGTCTCGCGGCGGGTGGTGTGGATCGGGTCCAGGCCGAGTTCCGCGGGCGCATCGCTGAGCACGACACGCGCGTTCTCGGCATCTCGGTCCTCGCCGGGGTCCTCCGGGGCCACACCGAGGAGCAGGTGAACCTCGTGAATGCATCCGCGCTCGGCGAAGAGCGGGGCATCGAACTGACCGAGCTGATCGACGCTTCGGCCGGCGATTTCACAGAGCTCATCACCGTCCGCGTCGGATCCGGGGACGACGCGGTCGAGGTTTCGGGCACGGGGGTCGGACCACGGAACGATCCGTACCTCGTCGGGGTCTGGGGCGAGGCCTTCTACATCCCGCTTGCCGAGCATCTCGCCGTGTTCCGCTACTCGGATCAGCCGGGCATGATCGGCCAGGTGGGAACCTGCTTCGGCACCGAAGGCGTGAACATCATCTCCGCTGCGGTCGGCGCCGAGTCCCAGGACGGGCAGGCGGTAATGGTCCTGACCACGAGCGCATCCGTCGAGCAGTCGACGATCGACCGCATCCTCGAGATGCCGGGCTTCTCCGACGGCCACGCAATCGACCTCTAGAACGCCCTCGCCACCCCCCGAGGGGTCAGACCCCTCACAAACCGCTAACAAACCACCGCTCGCGTAGGGTGGCTCCATGCGCGCGGTAGTCATCACCAAGCACGGCGGTCCCGAGGTTCTGAAGGTCGAGGAGCGACCCGATCCGCCGGTCGGGCCGGGCGAGGTCCGCATCGCGACGAAAGCCGCCGGCATCAACTTCGCCGATCTGATGGCTCGATCGGGCGTCTACCCGGACGCGCCAAAGCCGCCCTCGGTCGTCGGCTACGAGGTCGCCGGCGAGATCGAATCTGTCGGCGATGGGGTGGAGGGCTACTCGATCGGCGACCGGGTTGTCGCCGGGACGCGCTTCGGGGGATACGCCGAGCTCGTGAGCGTGCCCGTCGAGGGCCAGGTTCTCCGGCTTCCCGACTCGCTCTCTTTCGAGCAGGGTGCGGCGATCCCCGTCAACTACGCCACGGCTTACGCCGGCTTCGTGATGATGGGCGGCCTCCGAGAGGGCGACCGCGCTCTCATCCACGCAGCCGCCGGTGGCGTCGGAATCGCGGCAACCCAGATCGCCAAGGACATCGGCGCCGAGATCTTCGGCACCGCGTCGGCCTCCAAGCACGACGCGATCCGCGCCCAGGGTGTCCATCACGCAATCGACTACCGCTCGGCCGACTTCGCCGAGGAGGTCATGCGCATCACCGGAGGCGAGGGCGTGGACGTCGTCATGGACGCGGTCGGGCCCTCGAGTTTCAAGCGCTCGTACGCAGTGCTTAGGCAAGGCGGGCGCTTGATCATGTTCGGCCTCTCCGAGGTTCAGACGGGGGACAAGCGCGATCTGCCCGCCGTTCTGAAAGGCCTCGTCCGGATGCCGCTGGCGACGATGCCCTGGTGGAAGAGTCTCTCGATCATGAGCGAGAACAAGGGCGTCTTCGGACTCAACATGCTGAGCTGGTGGGATCGCGAGGGCCTGGGCCGCGCGCTCGAGCCGCTCGAGGCCGGGATCGCCTCGGGCGCCTACGTGCCGGTCGTGGCGGAAGCGTTCTCCTTTGACGACGCGCCCGCCGCCCACCGCTTCATTGGCGAGGGCAAGAACATCGGCAAGGTCGTTCTGGTCCCCTGAACGCCATCCAGGAAAGCGGGCACGAACCGGAGTTCATCTTCCTCGTCTCGTTCCTTGCAACGTTCGCGTTCATCCGCACCTCGACGCACATGATCAAGGCCAAGGTGAGCTGGTGGCCAGGCAACGTCTCAGTTGGTGGCACCCATATCCACCACCTGGTCTGGGGGATCCTCTTGATCGTCGTCTGCGGATACCTGGGACTGGTCGAGGGCATCCGCGAACAGCCCACCTACTACGTCCTGGTCGCTCTCTTTGGTGTCGGGGCCGGGCTCACCTTCGACGAGTTCGCGCTTTGGCTGAATCTCCGCGACGTCTACTGGGAGAAGGAGGGCCGCAGCTCGATCGATGCCGTGATCATCGTTGGGATTCTTGCTCTGCTCGCTGTCACCGGCTTCCGGGTCTGGGTCGAGACGGCCGACGAGATCGCCGACGGGGTCTTCGCAGCACTTGCCGTGGTCGGCCTAGTCGGGCTCATCTTGGCGCTGATCGCAGCTGCGAAGGGTCACTTCTGGCTCGCCGCGATCGGGGTCTTCGTTTGGCCCATCGCGGCGATCGGCGCCCTACGACGCGCCACGCCGGACTCGCTTTGGGCTCGACGCGTTGATACTCTCCGAAGCCGATGACCTGCCGCACGCTCAACCTGTCGCTCCTCCTTTTCCTCCCCCGCTGGGGGAATTAATCGTCGGCGGCGCGCGAGCCGCACACCCAGCACAGGTACATCGGACTTGACGGAGAAGGAGCAACTCATGGGCACCAAGCCCCAATCGGATTCAAACCGGGTCGAGATCTTCGACACGACGCTTCGGGACGGCGAGCAGTCGCCCGGCATCTCGCTGAACACGCAGGAGAAGGTCGAGATCGCTCAGCAACTCTCCCGCCTTGGCGTGGACGTGATCGAGGCCGGCTTCCCGATCACCTCGCCGGGAGACTTTGAGGCCGTCGAGGCGATCGCCCGCGGCGTCCAAGGCCCCGTCATCTGCGGGCTCGCACGCACGCACAAGGCCGACATCGACGCAGCGTGGAACGCGATCAAGGACTCGGAGCGCCCGCGGATCCACACCTTCATCTCCACCTCCGACATCCACATCGAGCACCAGCTCCAGACGACCCACGAGGACGTCAAGGGTCAAGCTCGGGCGGCGGTCGTGCTCGCCAAGTCGTATTGCTCAGACGTCGAGTTTTCGCCGATGGACGCGACGCGAGCCGACGTGGACTTCACCGCCGAGGTGTGTTCGATCGCCGTTGCCGAAGGCGCGACCGTGATCAACATCCCGGACACCGTCGGCTACACGACGCCCGAGGAGTACACGGCTTACCTCAAGCGCCTGTACGAGCTGGTTCCCGGCCTGGACGGCGTGACCGTCTCGGTCCACTGCCACGACGACCTGGGCCTCGCCGTCGCCAACTCCTACGCGGGCGTTCTGGCGGGCGCTCGTCAGGTGGAGTGCGCGGTCAACGGGATCGGCGAGAGGGCCGGCAACTGCTCGCTCGAGGAGATCGTGATGCTGCTCCGCACGCGCACCGACGAACACGGGCTGGACACGAGCCTTGACGCGACCGAGTTGGCCCGCACGAGCCGCATGATTTCGCGCCTGACCGGATATCCGGTGCAGCCGAACAAGGCGATCGTCGGCCGCAACGCCTTCGCTCACGAGTCGGGCATCCATCAGGACGGAGTGCTGAAGGAACGGACCACCTACGAGATCATGGACCCGACCGAGGTCGGGCTCGAGTCGAACTCGATCGTCCTGGGCAAGCACTCGGGGCGCCACGCCCTGAAGGACGCACTCGAACAGCTCGGCTTCAAGGTCGAGGGCTCGGCACTCAACCAGGCGTTCAAGCGCTTCAAGGAGATCGCTGACAAGAAGAAACAGGTCACCGCCCTTGATCTGGAGGCAATCGTCTCTGATGAGATGCGCGAGCGCACCGACTCCTATGGGCTCGGCTGGTTCGAGGTCGAGGCCGGCTCTCAGAAAGAGCCGCACGCAAAGGTTTCGGTTCGGATGCCATCCGGCGAGGAGTCGATCGGCGAGTCCACCGGCGACGGCCCGATCGACGCCATATTCGGCGCGATCCGCTCAGCAATCCCGACCGAGTGCGAGCTCCGCTCCTTCACGGTGGCCGCTGTGACCGAGGGCGAGGATGCTCTCGGCGAGGTCACCGTGATGCTCCGTGCCCACGGCCGGCTCGCTTCGGGGCAAGGCGTCGCGACCGACATCCTCGAGGCTTCGGCCCGCGCATACGTGAGGGCGCTCTCGAACGCGCTCGACGGCGCTGCGGTCCGCGAGGCCGAGGGCCTCACCGAGGAGTCGGCGAAGTTGCCGGCAACTCCCGGGCCGTAGAGTCCGGCGCATGGGACAACTAGACGGCCGAAAGATTCTGATCACCGGTGCCTCTTCCGGGATCGGCGAGGCGACCGCCGAGGCGATCGTCGCTGAGGGCGGTGCTGTCGCGCTCGGCGCGAGGCGCAAGGACAAGCTCGACGAGCTTGCCGGCCGTCTCGACGGTGACGCCTACGCGATCGAGGCCGACATCGGCGATGAGGCTGACGCGAAGAAGCTCGTTGAAGAGGCGAACGAGGCGATGGGCGGCCTCGACGGGCTCGTGAACAACGCCGGCGTGATGCTCCT
This sequence comes from uncultured bacterium, assembly GCA_963721645.1. GTDB lineage: Bacteria > Actinomycetota > Thermoleophilia > Solirubrobacterales > 70-9 > JALZKA01. The sequence goes on from CAVRJK010000002.1 coordinate 943,397, forward strand.
CGGACCGCTTCAAGGTGCCGACCCCGAGGAGTGGCGGACGATGATCAACGTCAACTGCCTCGGCCTTTTGTATTGCACGCACTACGCGCTGCCCATCATCCGGGACGGCGGGGGAGGGGACGTGGTCAACGTGTCCTCGGTCGCCGGCCGCACTGCTGCACTTGGATCGGGCGTCTACAACATGACCAAGTGGGGCGTTGTCGGCTTTTCAGAGTCCCTTCGCCAGGAGGGCTCGCACATCGGGGTCCGGGTCACCTGCGTCGAGCCTGGTTTCGTCGAGACCGAACTCCAAGGCCACAACACAAACCCACTGGTAGTCGAGCGGATCGAGAAGATGAAGGAGCAGACGGGCAAGGTCCTCGAGTCGGCGGACATCGCGAACGCGATCGTCTACGCGCTCGCCCAGCCCAAGCACGTCTCGATCAACGAGATCCTCGTGCGCCCGAGTACCACCCACTGACGGCGATGGCGCTGCCGGACCTGGTCGCAAGCTGGCGCGACCGAGGCGAGATGCGAGACGTGGACGGACGCGAGGTGTTCGTCGTCCGCGGTGGCTCACAGGGCGTTCCGCTCCTGCTTCTCCACGGCTTTCCTTCGTCGTCGTTTGACTGGCGGGGAGTGGTGGAGGAGCTCGGCGACCGCGCCTGGATCGCACTCGACTTCATCGGCTTCGGGCTGTCAGAGAAGCCGCGTGTCGGCAACGACCTGCGCGTCCAGGCGGATTTGGTTGAAGCGATACTGGCCCAGCAGGGGCTGGATCGAGTGCGGATCGTCGCCCACGACATGGGCACCTCGGTCGCAAACGAGCTGATGGCGCGCGACATCGACGGGCAGCTCCCCTTCGGTTGCGACGCGGCTCTCCTTTTCAATGGCTCGATGGTGGTCGAGCGCGCGTCCCTCACCTGGGAGCAGAAGATGCTCCGCTCGCACGCCGGGGTCGTGCTCGCGGCGCTCTCGAACCCGCTGAGTCTCAAGCGCGGCCTTGGTGGCACCTTCTCCGAGGCCCACCCGGCGTCCGCCGAAGAGCTGCGCTGTCAGTGGGCGCTACTCAGCCACAACGCCGGCAACCGAAACCTCCACCGCGCGATCTCCTACATCGACCAGCGGATCGAGCTTGCGCCCCGTTGGCACGGAGCGATCCGCGATTGGCAGGGCCGCCTGGAGTTGGCATGGGGCCTTGAGGACCCGGTCGCGACCGTGGAGGTCCTGGCCGCCGTGCGCGACCTGCGCCCCGCGGCGCCCGTCCACGAACTGCCGGGCCTCGGCCACTATCCGCAAGTCGAGGACCCCGCGCGCCTGGCGAAGGTCGTGGCCAAAGCGCTTAGCAGCGCTTTAGGGGCCAGACCCCTCCCGGCGGCGGTCGTGCCTACAGCGGCCAAGAGGGGCCAGACCCGGGGCCAGACCCCTTCGTGGTGTCGCGTACGAGCGTATGCGATAACGTACGGGCCGTTATGAGTGCGATTGCAACAGAGAACGGGGCGGTCGGCGAGCGAGTCAAGGCCCTTCGGCGCTCGATGCACCTGTCGCTCCGCGAGCTTTCCGAGCGCTCCGGGGTTTCGGCGCCGATGCTCTCGCAGGTCGAGCGAGGGGACACCTCACCGACGCTCACGGTTGCGGGCAAGATCGCCACGGGCCTCGAGCTCACGCTCTCGCAACTGCTTCGTCTGGACGAGGGCCAACACGTTGTCGTCGTGCCCAAGGGCTCGGGCCGTTCGCGGAGCAGAGGCGGTCACAGCCTCGAGGAGCTCACACCGGCGCTTCCGGGCCAGCGCGCCGACGTTTCGCGCCACACGCTCGATCCCGGAGCCTCGACCGGCGGCCCATCCGACCCGCCCATGCACGAGGCGGGGGCTCGCGAGACCGCGCTTGTCCTCGAAGGCCGGCTGACGCTCATCGTCGACTCCGAAGCTCATACGCTCCAGACAGGCGACGCCGTCACGTTCGACGCCGATCTGCCACACCACTTCGAAAACCGCGACGCCTCGCCCTGCGAGTTCGTCGCCGTAGTTGCCGCAGGCCTGCGGCGCTCATAGGAGGTACCGATGCCGAAGACGATGTTCGAGAAGATCTGGGAGAACCACGCGGTCGGCGACGACCTCATCTACATCGACCTCCATCTGGTCCACGAGGTCACGTCACCCCAGGCGTTCGAAAGCCTCCGCCTGGCCGGGCGCCCGGTCCGCCGCCCCGACCGTACGCTCGCGACGGCCGATCACAACGTGCCGACTGACGGCACGCCCACGGCCAAGATGATCACCGACGAGCTCTCGCGAAAGCAGGTCGAGACCCTCGAGCAGAACTGCGCCGAGTTCGGCGTGCCGATCTACTCGCTGGGCTCAGACCGCCAGGGCATCGTCCACGTGATCGGCCCCGAGCTGGGCGTGACGCAGCCGGGCATGACGATCGTCTGCGGCGACTCGCACACCTCCACGCACGGCGCCTTCGGGGCACTCGCCTTCGGTATCGGCACCTCGGAGGTCGAGCACGTCCTGGCGACGCAGACGCTCCTGCAAAAGCGTCCCAAGACCATGCGCATCTCCTATTCCGGCGAGCTCGGACACGGCGTTGTCGCCAAGGACCTGATCCTCGCGACGATCGGCAAGCTCGGCACCGGCGGAATGGTCGGCCATGCGGTCGAGTACGCGGGGGAGACGATGGACGGCCTCTCGATGGAGAACCGCATGACCATCTGCAACATGACGATCGAGGGCGGCGGCCGCGCCGGCATGATCGCCCCGGACGAGACGACGTTCGAGTGGATCGACGGCCGCACCGCTGCGCCCGCCGACTTCGACGAGGCGGTCGCCGAATGGCAGAAGCTGCCGACCGAAGAAGGCGCGTCCTTCGACACCGAGGTCGAGGTGGACGCCGCCGAGATCTCGCCGATGGTCACCTGGGGCACCACGCCCGGCCAGGTCGTCCAGGTCACGGACTCCGTGCCCGAGCCGACCGACGAGGTGGAAGAGCGAGCTCTTCAGTACATGGCGCTCAAGCCCGGCACGCCCATGCAGGAGATCCCGCTCGAGCGAATATTCATCGGCTCGTGCACCAACTCGCGGATTGGCGACCTGCGTGAGGCCGCGTCGGTGGTCAAGGGCCGCAAGGTCTCGTCCTCGCTCGAAGCGATGGTCGTGCCCGGCTCGGTGCAGGTCAAGGCGCAAGCCGAGGCGGAGGGCCTCGACGAGATCTTTCGCGCCGCCGGCTTCGACTGGCGCTCGGCCGGCTGCTCGATGTGCCTGGGGATGAACCCGGACATCCTGAGCCCAGGGGAGCGCTGCGCCTCGACCTCAAACCGCAACTTCGAGGGACGCCAGGGCAAGGGCGGGCGCACCCACCTCGTGAGCCCCAAGATGGCGGCAGCAGCCGCGATCGAGGGCCATTTCGTCGACATCCGCGATTGGAGCTGAATAGAGAAATGAGCTGCTTTAGCTGCGAAACAGGCATGTGTCGGGAGTTGTGATGGACGCAGTCACAAGGATCGAAGGCCCCGTCTCGTTCCTCGACCGGGCCGACGTGGACACCGACCAGATCATCCCCAAGCAGTTCCTCAAGCGCGTCGAGCGGACTGGCTTCGGCGAGTTCCTGTTCTACGACTGGCTCCGCGACGGCGAGATCGAGCTCGAGCCCAACCCGATCCTGGTCGCCGGCAAGAACTTCGGCTGCGGCTCGTCGCGTGAGCACGCGCCGTGGGCGCTCGAGGACTTCGGCTTCAAGGCGCTCATCGCGCCGTCGTTCGCCGACATCTTCTTCTCCAACTGCACCAAGGTCGGCCTGCTGCCGGTCGTGCTCGCCGAGGCCGAATGCCGCGCAGTCGCCGCGGCCGGCTCCGCCGAGATCGACCTCGCCGCCCAAACTGTCACCTCAGGTGAAGAGACGTACTCTTTCGAGATCGAGCCGGACATCAAGCACCGGCTTTTGAACGGTCTCGACGACATCGGCGTCACCCTGAAGAACGTCGAGGCGATCGACGCCTTCGAGTCGGCGGGCAAGGCCGACCGTGCACCGGTGACGACCGCACTCTGAATGGGTTCAGGCACGGTTTCTACCCATGAGCGCCCGCCAACCCCCGAGGGGTCAGACCCCTCACAGAACGCTCAAACTCCGATGAGCGCTCCGCTACGACCAGTCGAGTGGAAGGCCGAGGAGTACGACGCCCAGTCCGTGCCCCACGAGGAATGGCAGGCGCAGATCCTCAAACGGCTCGAGCTGACGGGCGACGAGACGCTCCTCGATGCCGGCTGCGGCACCGGTCGTTTGACCAAGAACCTCGTCCAGCGCGTTCCGGACGGCCACGTGATCGGCGTCGACGCTTCGACCGCGATGCTCGAACGGGCGCGGGAGCATCTCGGCAAGGACTTCGACCTCCGCCACCAGGACCTCACGAGGCTCGAGATCCCCGAGAAGGTCGACGCCGTCTACTCCAGTGCCGTCTTTCACTGGATCGAGAACCACGAGGCGCTCTTTCGATCGCTCCACGGCGCGATGCGCGGAGGCGCAAGGCTCGAGGCCCAGTGCGGGGGCGACGGCAACATCGTCGAGATCGAGCGGGCGCTGGAGGCTCTGGCGGGCGACGAGCGCTTCGCGCCATACCTGCGAAGCGAGCGCGAGGCGTGGAACTACGCCTCGGTCAGCGACACCGAGCTGAGGCTTGCCAAAGCGGGCTTTACCGACATCCGCGTGTGGACGGAGCCCTGGCCGGTCACACCGAAGGATCCGCGAAGCTACGTGTCAACCGTGATCCTGCCCTGGCACCTCGACCGGCTGCCCGAGAGCCTCCACGACGAGTTCATCCGCGCGGTGCTCGAAACGTCGCCCAGGCCGCTTGCCGTGAACTACGTCCGCCTCAACATCTCGGCTCGGGCCTGACGACTCAGGTGGGCGAGGGCCCATGACCGGCGCCTGGATCCTCTTCCCGGCGCTCCTGATCGCGCTGGCCCTCGGCCTGGGCCTACTCCTCGAGCGGATCGCCCGAATTGAGTTGCCGGGAGGGCTCCTCTTGCCGGTTGGCGCGGCCACGATGATTGCGGCCGGGCAGATCACGACGGCGACCGACCCCACCGCCGAGCTGACCGTGCCGGTCGTCATCGCGCTCGCCCTGGCAGGGTTTCTGCTCGGCCGAACCCGCGTCTCCAGGCTTCGGCCGGACCCTTGGCTCGTCGGCGCCTTGATGGTGGTCTTCTTCGCCTACGGCGCCCCGGTCATCCTCTCGGGCGAGCCGACGCTCCTCGGCTACATCCGCCTCGACGACACCGCGACGTGGCTGGCGCTGACCGACCGCGTGATGGAGCACGGTCACAGCCTGGACGGACTCGCGCCATCGACGTATGAGGCGACCCTCGCCTTCAACCTGGGCGAGGGCTATCCGGTCGGAGTATTCGTGCCGCTCGGGATCGGCTCTGCCCTCACCGGGATCGACCCGGCCTGGATCGTTCAGCCCTACATCTCGCTCCTCGCGGCGATGCTCGTGCCGGTTCTCTGGGAGCTCTTCGGCGGCATCGTCAAGGCAAGGCCGGCGCGCGCCCTGGCGGTGGCGATCGCGGCGCAACCGGCGCTCCTGGTCGGGTACGCACAGTGGGGAGGGATCAAGGAAGTCGCCGCTGCGCCCCTCATCGCGCTGTGCGCGGCCTTGGCGCTCCGCGTTTCGCGCGAAAACTCGGCCGGGGGCTGGATCGCCACGCTTTCAGTGTCGGTTTCCGCGCTCCTCGCGGTGCTGAGCCTGGGCGGCCTCATCTGGGTGCTGCCGATCCTCCTGATCTGCGCCTGGCTCCTCCACCGAAGGACAGGCCGCCGCGAGGTGCTGAAGCGTGCCGGCCTCCTCGTCGGCGGTGTGGCCGCCATCAGCCTGCCACTCCTCGTCGCGGTTGTCACCGAGGGCCGCCTCCTGCCGCCGACCTCCTCCTCTCTGGCCAGCGACAGCGCCCAGGGCAACCTCGTCGAGCCGCTCGGCCTCGAGCGGCTCGCGGGTATCTGGCCGGCCGGCGACTTCCGACTCGGCGCTGCCGACGAGACGCTCGCCTTCCTTCTGGTCGCTCTGGTCCTTTCCGCAGCGATCTGCGGCCTTGTCGCTGCGTTTCGCGCCGAGCGGCCCGGCCTTGCTACCTACGTCCTCGGCACGCTCACGGGCTTCGCCCTGCTCTACGTGTTCGGCTCACCGTGGGTGGACGGCAAGGCTCTCGCCACCGCATCGCCGGCACTGCTTGCCCTGGCGGTCGCGGGCGCCTTCGCCTTGATTGCCGGCGTTTACCGTCCCTGGGGCTGGCTGGCCGTCGCAGGGCTCGTTGCGGGCGTCCTGTGGTCGAACGCGCTTGCCATGCGCGACGCCAACCTGGCTCCTTACGAGCAGCTCCGCGAGTTGGAGCGGATCGGCGACGACATTGCCGGCGAAGGGCCGGCCCTCATGACCGAGTACAACCCCTTCGGCGCCAGGCACTTCCTGCGCGAGGCCGATGCCGAGGGCGCGTCCGAGCTCCGCCGTCGCCTGATTCCTCTCAAAGACGGGAGCTCGCTCGAGAAGGGTCTCTGGGCGGACACGGACGACTTCGATCCAGGCGCGCTTCAGGAATACCGGACGCTCGTCCTTCGTTCGTCGCCCGAGCAGAGCCGTCCGCCGAGCGACTACGACCTCGTCAGCTCGGGCGACTACTACGACGTCTGGCAGCGCCCCGCCGAGGCCACCGATCCGCCGGGCGAGCGCCTGGCACTGGGCGGCAGGGGTTCACCTGTCGCAGAAGCGTCGTGCAAAGAGGTGCGAAGGCTTGCGCAGGGCGCCGGCGGTCTCGCGTACGCGCCAGGCCCAACCCGCGTCAGGCTCGACGCGAACAACCTCTCAGCACCGGCGGCTTGGAGGGAGGGCGACGCAACTCTGGCTCCCTCAGCGGACGGGGAAGCAGAAGCGTTCCTGAACGTGCCTACCGCGGGTACCTGGCACCTCTGGGTGGAGGGATCGGTGCGCGGAAGGATCGAGGCTCGAATCGACGGCGAGAGGATCGGCACGGCTCGTCACGCGCTCAACAACACCGGGCTCTACGTGGACCTTGGCTCCGTGTCCCTCGAATCCGGACCTCACCAGCTCACCCTGGTCTACGAGGGGCCGCGCCTCACCCAGCCAGGGAGCGGCAACGCCAGGCCGGACGAGATCGGACCCGTGGTGCTGGTTTCCGAATCGCCGGACCATGAGGTGCGGACGATTCCGGCGGCGCGGGCGAAGAGCCTGTGCCACAAGACGCTGGATTGGATCGAGGCCAGTCCCTAAGGTGATTCCCGAGATGAGCGCCTCCGGCCACATCGCACTACTGCCGGGCGACGGCATCGGCCCCGAGATCGTCGGGGCCGCGCGCCGGGTCTTGGACGCCGTGGGCGACTTCACCTACGAGGAGCATCCGATCGGCGGGGTCTCGATCGACGAGCTCGGTATCCCGCTCGTCGACCAGGTACTCGAGAAGTGCCGAGAGGCCGACGCCGTCCTACTTGGCGCGGTCGGCGGGCCCAAGTGGGACACGACCGATCCCGACAAGCCAAGGCCGGAACAGGGACTTCTGGGTCTCCGGAAGGGTCTTGGCCTCTTCGCGAACCTGCGCCCTGTCCGTCCGAGTGCGGCGCTGGTCGACGCAAGCCCACTCAGGCCCGAGATCATCCGGGGCACTGACATCCTCGTCGTCCGCGAGCTCACCGGCGGGATCTACTTTGGCGAGAAGAAGCGCGAGCCCGACTCGGCGCTAGACACCTGCATTTACACCCGCTCAGAGATTGAGCGCATCGCCCGGGTCGCCTTCGAGGCCGCCGGCAAGCGCAACGGCCGCGTCACCTCGGTCGACAAGGCAAACGTCCTCGAGACCTCAAGACTGTGGCGGGAGGTCGTCACCGACGTCCATGCCGACTACCCCGACATCGCGCTTGACCACATGCTCGTCGACAACGCCGCGATGCAGCTCGTCTCCGGCCCAACCCGCTTCGACGTGATCGTCACCGAGAACATGTTCGGCGACATCCTCTCCGACGAGGCCGCGATGCTCACCGGATCCCTCGGCATGCTGCCGTCAGCGAGCCTGGGGGAGGGCCCAACCGGCTCAGGCGGCCCCGGAGTCTTCGAGCCAGTCCACGGCTCCGCGCCGGACATCGCAGGCACAGGCACCGCTAACCCGTTGGCGACGTTCCTCTCCGTGGGAATGCTCCTGCGCGACGGGCTGGGCGCTGAAGACGAGGCAGTGCGCATTGACACTGCGGTCGATGCGGCGCTTGAGAGCGGCCTGCGGACCGCCGATCTCGCAGGCGGCGACGATGCCGAGAGCGTCGTCGGGACGGACGAGATGACGCAGGCAGTGCTCAGCCACCTGTAGACGTGCCGAGCTCCGCATGGGGCTGATACGCGCAGCCTCGACGGGTCTTGCTTTTCAGTCGTCCGGCGTGAGAGGATCGCGCCATGACGCTTTACGAGACGCTCCTCCTTCTGCATGTGTTCGCCGCGATCACCTGGCTCGGCGCCGGGGTCGTGTTCACGGTCCTGCTCACCATGGCGAGGCGGGCGACCGATGCAGCGAGGGAAGCGTCTTATCACGCCGATATCGAAAGGCTTGCGCCGGTCCTGTTCATTCCGGCGTCGCTGGCGACGTTCATCTTTGGTCTGCTCGCAGCGATCGAAGGGAACTGGGACTTCGGCCAGCCGTGGATCGTCATCGGACTCACGGGCTGGCTCCTTTCGTTCGGGATCGGAATCCTTTATTTCAAGCCCGAGAGCGAGAAGATCGCAGCGCTCGCCGAGCAGGGCGAAGCGGGGATGGCCGAGGCGATGGGCCGTTCGAAGCGCATGACCGCGGTCGACAACTTCGAGCTGACGACGCTCTTCGTCGTGGCCGCGGCGATGGTGATCAAGCCGACCGGCGACGATCCAGGAGTCTTGATTGCGTTCGCAATCATCCTGGGGATCGTGATTGCGGTCAACTTTCGCTCACTCGGCCATGCAACCGCGGATTCGCCGCGGGCCGCCTAGGTCCGTAAGCACTTTTTGCGCTCGGCCGCCGGGTCCTCGACTCGGCTTCCGCAGATTGGCGTGGGTCAGCAATACTTCTCACGCGTTCTCAAACCCGCTGAGCAAGGAGCACCGTGGAAAAGTCTGAATGGATCTGGATGAATGGCGAGTTCGTCGCTTGGGACGAAGCGCAGGTCCACGTCTTGAGCCACGGCCTCCACTACGGCACCGGGGTTTTCGAGGGCATCCGCTGCTATGAGACCGACAAGGGGCCGGCAGTTTTTCGCCATCGCGAGCATCTGGAGCGCCTGAAGACCTCTGCGCGGCTCTACTACCTGCCGCTCGAGTACTCGACGGACACCCTCCGCGACGCGACCCATGAGCTGATCCGGCGCAATGGCCTCAACTCTTGCTACATCCGCCCCCTCGCGTTCCGCGGCTACGGCGAGATGGGGCTCTTCGCAAAGGAGTCTCCGATCGAGGTGACCATCGCGGTCTGGCCGTGGGGTTCCTACCTGGGCGACGAGGGCAAAAAGAACGGCATCCGCGCCAAGGTTTCGTCCTGGCGACGTATCTCGCCCCAGGGCCTGATCCCACACGCGAAGGCTTCGGGCCAGTACCTCAACTCGATCCTCGCCAAGACCGAATCGCACAACGCCGGCTATGACGAGGCGATCCTGCTCGACGAGCAGGGCCACGTCTGCGAGGGCTCAGGGGAGAACATTTTCATCGTTCGCGACGGAGGCCTCGTCACGCCGCCGCACACCGCCTCGATCCTCGACGGCATCAGCCGTCGCTCGATCATGCAGATCGCCTCAGACCTGGGCTACCCGGTGGTCGAGCGTGAGATCTCGCGCTCCGAGCTCTACCTCGCCGAGGAGATGTTCCTCTGCGGCACTGCCGCCGAGCTCGTGCCGGTGCGCGAGATCGACGACCACGACCTCGGGGGGCCCGGCGAGATCACCAAGGCCGTGCAGTCGAAGTTCGAGGACGCCCTGCACGGGCGCGCCCCGGAGTATTCGGAATGGCTTGACGTGATCGAAGTGCCGAGTAAGGTGGCTTCAGAGAGTTCATGACGTTCCTTTCTTCACGCATCGACCGAATTACCCGCGCCGCGGCCTGACGCCGTGGCCCGCGCGGCCTGTCCGCGCCCGACTTTCGCTCGATCCGTACCGTCTAGAAAGGCTCACCAGTGACCACCTCGACCGTAAAGCTCTACGACACCACCCTCCGCGACGGAATGCAGGGCCAGGGCATGTCCCTTTCCGCCGCCGAGAAGGTCCGCGTAGTCAAGGCACTCGACCGCCTGGGCGTCCATTACGTCGAAGCCGGCTTCCCCTCGTCCAACCCCAAGGAGGCCGAGCTCTTCGAGCTGCTTTCGCACGAGCGCCTCGAGACGGCCGAGATCTGCGCCTTCGGCATGACGCGTCGCCGCGGTATTGCCGCAGCCGAGGACGACGCGCTTCGCACGCTAGTCGCCTCGTTCACGCCCGTCGTGACGCTCGTAGGCAAGACCTGGGGCCTCCATCTGGAGAAGGTCACGAAGGTCACGCGGGAGGAGAACCTGGACATGATCCTCGACTCCGTAACCCACTGCCGAGCCGAGGGAAAGCGCGTCATCTACGACGCCGAGCATTTCTTCGACGCCTGGCGAGATGATTCGGGGTACGCGCTCGAGTGCCTGCGCGCCGCGGTCACGGCCGGCGCCGAGAACGTCACGCTTTGCGACACCAATGGCGCCTCGCTGCCACACGAGATCGCGAGCGCCACGGCCACGGTCGTCGAGGAATTCTCAAAGACGCATCCGGACACCGGTGTCGGCATCCACACCCACAACGACGCCGAGTGTGGGGTCGCCAACTCGCTCGCGGCGGTCGATGCGGGCGCCGGCCTCGTCCAGGGCACCGTGAACGGCCACGGCGAGCGCTGCGGCAACGCGAACCTGATCTCGATCCTGGGGAACCTTCAGCTCAAGATGGGCTTCGACGTCGTCGGGCCCGAGCGGATCCGCCTCTTAACCGAGACGTCCCACTTCGTCGACGAGCTCCTGAACGTCACCCCGGACCCCGACCAGGCCTACGTGGGCCGCAACGCCTTCGCACACAAGGGCGGCATGCACGTTGCCGGCATTCAGGCCGACGCCCGCACCTTCGAGCACCTCGACCCGGGACTGGTTGGCAATGGGCGCGACGTTTTGATCTCCGAGCTCTCAGGAAAGGGCTCGGTGCTCTCGGAGGCCGAGGCCGCCGGAATCGACCTGGACGCCGATGCCGCCAAGCGCGCCCTCGAGCACGTGAAGGAGCGTGAGCACCGCGGCTATCAGTACGAGGCCGCGGATGCGTCCTTCGAGCTTCTTCTGCGCCGCGAAGCTGGGCAGTACTCGCCGCTCTTTCGCCTGGAGAGCTTCCGGGTCATCACCGAGAAACGCGCCGACGGCCATGTCGAGACCGAGGCGACGATCAAGATCTGGGTCGATTCCCATCGCTACGTCCGCACGGCCGAGGGGAACGGCCCGGTCAACGCGCTCGACAAGGCGCTTCGCCTGGCGATCTGCGACTTCCATCCGCACCTCGCCGAGATCGAGCTGACCGACTACAAGGTCCGCATCCTGGACTCGCACGACGGCACCGGCGCGATCACCCGCGTTCTCCTCGACTCATCCGACGGCCAGCGCTCCTGGGGCACGATCGGCGTCTCAGAGAACATCATCGAGGCCTCGTGGGAGGCGCTCGTCGAGTCGCTCGAGTACGCGTTCCAGCCGGCCGCCGTTCGTAGCGACTAGCGCCGATCAAGCGGAGATCCGGCCGAGGGGTACGAGGCGGCCGGGCTTCCGAGCCCGGACCAGGGCTGGCTCGGCCTCGCGATCTGCTCCTGGATCGAAGCTATCTCCATAGAGTTGGCCGTCGTGCCGACCCCTGAAGACATCCCGCTCGCAAAGCCCGAGATCGGCGCGCGCGAGGAGGAACTGGTTCTGGAGGTGCTCCGCTCGGGGCGACTGTCGCTTGGTCCCACCCTGGAGCGTTTCGAGCGCGAGTTCGCCGCGTGGCTGGGCGTCGAGGATGCGGTGGCGGTCTCGTCCGGCACTGCAGCTCTTCATCTGGGCGTGCGCCAGCTCGGCTGGGGCGAGGGAGACGAGGTGATCACCTCACCGTTCTCATTCGTCGCCTCGGCCAATTGCCTCCTCTACGAAGGCGCGGCGCCGAAGTTCGTCGACATCGACCCGGTGACGCTGAACCTCGACCCCGATGCGGCGGCGGACGCGGTGGGGGAGAACACCGCCGGAATCCTGCCCGTGGACATCTTCGGCTACCCGGCGGCCCTGCCCGAACTCTGCGCGCTGGCCGAGTCGAATGGCCTTGGGGTCCTGGAGGACGCGTGCGAGGCGCCCGGAGCCGCGGATGGAGACGGCGTAGGGCTCGGCGCGCGCGGCCATCTGTCGACCTTTGCCTTCTACGCCAACAAGCAGCTCACGACGGGGGAGGGCGGCATGATCGTCCCACGCACCTCTGATGAGGCCGCCGAGCTCCGTTCCGTGCGAAACCAGGGCCGAGCGATCGACATGGACTGGCTCGACCACGACCGCCTTGGCTTCAACTACCGGACTGACCGACTTCCAGGCCGCACTCGGTATCGCGCAGATCGAAAAGGCCGACGAGCTCCTGGCCGCCCGCTCCCGAGTGGCCGCCGCTTACTCAGAGCGCCTGAGCGCAATCGGAGGAGCGCCCGCCGGCGAGGGGGACCCCGACGGCTTCGTCCTGCCGTGCTCAGACCGCGGTGCCGAGCGGCGCAGCTGGTTTGTCTACACCGTGCGCGTGCCGAAGGACTACGACCGAGAGGCGGTGATCGCCGACCTCGCCCAGAGGGGCATCCAATCGAAGGCCTATCTGCCCTGCATCCACCTGATGCCCCACTACCGCGAGCGCTTCGGCTTTGAGGGCGGAGAGTTTCCGATCGCAGAGGAAGTCGCCGAGCGCTCGCTCGCGCTGCCATTCTTCCCGGCCATGACCGACGATCAAATCGAAACCGTGTGCGAAGCGGTCGCTGAGGCGCTTGGCACAAAGGATTGGGCTTGATGGCCTACGCAGACGACTCTGCCCGCGACGTGTGGCCTGTCATCCGGCCATGTCCCGTAAAAGCGCTGCAGGTGTTCAACCCATAGCCATGGGCCGTCTTGACGAACCTCAGGACCCGCTGTTCAAGCGGATCAACACGTCCGTTGACTTCGACCAGCGGCTGTGGCCACACGACATCGAGGGTTCGATGGCGCACGCGCGCGCCCTGGAGCGTGCCGGCGTGCTCACCGAGGACGAGCTCGACACCATGAACCTTGGGCTTGAGCAGATCCAGCGTGAGCTCGCGAGTGGCGAGTTTGCCTTCGAACAGGACGACGAGGACATCCACATGGCGATCGAGCGCCGCCTGACGACGATCGTCGGAGCGCTCGGAGGAAAGCTCCACACGGGTCGCTCACGTAACGACCAGGTGGCAACCGATCTGGCGCTCTTCGTCAGGGAGCACGCTCAGGGCGGCCTCACGATGACCGCGAGCCTCATGAACGTGATCCTGGAAGTCGCCGAACGTCACGCGGATTGGCCGATGCCCGGCTACACCCATCTGCAACGCGCGCAGCCGGTCTATCTGGGTCACCATCTTCTGGCCTACTTTTGGATGTTCCGCCGCGACGTCCGGCGCTTTCAGGCCGCGCGCGACGCAGCCATGGCAGAGATGCCGCTCGGCTCGGGCGCCCTCGCGGGGCTCAACTGGGACCTGGACCGTCACGCCACGGCAGAGGACCTCGGCTTCACCTCGGCCTCGCCGAACTCGATCGACGCCGTCTCCAACCGCGACGCAGCCCTCGACTATCTGAGCGCGGCGGCAATCTGCGCGACTCACCTCTCGAGGCTTGGCTCCGAGCTCGTGATCTGGTCGAGCCAAGAGTTCGGATTCTGCGAGCCCGCCGACAGCTTCTCGTCGGGCTCCTCGATCATGCCCCAGAAGAAGAACCCGGACGCTGCCGAACTCCTGAGAGGTAAAGCGCCTCGTGTGTCCGCCTCGTTCCAGACGCTCATCGGCGTTCTTCACGCGCTGCCGCTCGCCTACGCCAAGGACCTCCAGGAGGACAAGGAGGCGCTGTTCGACGCAGTCGACACCATCGAGACCTGTCTTGCGGCCGCGATCCGCATGCTCGAAGGCATGACGTTCAACCGCGAGCGACTCGCCGGGGCGGCCTCGGACGAGATGCTCGCCGCCACGGACGTCGCCGATCTCTTGGTGCGGCGCGGAATGCCATTCCGTGAGGCCCACGGCGTGATCGGAGCCCTCGTGCGGACAGCGGTGGAGTCCGGGCGCTCGCTGTCTGAGCTGACGCGCGAGGAGATTGCAGCCGAGTCGGACCTTCTCGATGAGGAGTACTACGAAGTGCTTGCCGGTGACGCCTGGCTGGAGTCGAAGGTTTCAGCGGGCGGCACGTCATCCGCGCGGGTGGCCGAGCAGATCTCCGCCGCTCGCGAGGCGCTGGCAAGCCTCTCCGGCACTTGAGCTGCGAACTTTCGGTCGAGTTCTACGACCGCCCCGTGGTGGAGGTCGCACGGGATCTGGTCGGATGCGCCCTGAAGGTGAACGGCGTCGGCGGGATCATCACCGAAACCGAGGCCTACCACGTGTCCGAGGCTGCCTGTCACGCCTACGTCGGGTTGACCGAGCGCACGGCGCCGCTCTACGGTCCGCCGGGTCACGCCTACGTCTACCTCTCCTACGGCGTCCACAACATGCTGAACACGGTTGTCGAGCCAGAAGGCGAGGCCGCCGCGGTCTTGATCCGGGCAATCGAGCCGCGATGGGGAATCGAGCAGATGAGAGCGCGCCGTGGCCTGGAGGACGAGCGCGACCTCTGCTCGGGCCCCGGAAAACTGACCCAGGCACTGGCGATCGGGCTTGATCTCAACACGGCAAGGCTCGACGCCGACCCCTTCGAGATCCGCGAACGCGGTGAGGACTGGGACGCTGAGGTGGTCGGGGTCGCACCCCGAATCGGGATCACGCGGGCGACGGAGCTTGAGTGGCGCTTTTGCGCCGTCGGGAGCCGCTACCTGTCGCGGCCGATCCCAGTGTCCTAGCGGCGGTTACGAGCCTTCTCGGTAATGCCCCCGGCATCTTCGACCGGCGCCTCTTCGGGCACGACTTCCTCGGGCACGACCTCTTCGACCGGGGGGACGGGCTCGGCGGGCACTACCGGCTCGGCCGGGACGACGGGTGCCGCCTCCTCTTCTACCGGGACGACGGGTGCCGCCTCCTGGTCGAACACCGAGAGGTAGGCGCCGACAACGTCGGCGAAGATCAGGGCGGGAATGGTGCCGCCGTCCACGGGCGCACCGCCGAACTCGGTCAGCATCGGCTCCCGTGAGTCGGCGTGGCCGACCCATACGCAGGTAGTGATGTCGGGAGTGGCGCCGCAGAACCACGCATCACCATTGTCATCAGTCGTGCCGGTCTTGCCCCAGGTGGGCTCGCCGGTGATAGCGCGCTTTCCGGTTCCGGAGGTGACGACGCTGGTGAGCGCAGTGACGGCGGCGTCGGCGGTTTCGGGCGAGATGACCTGCTCGCGCTGGGACTCGTTCTCGCCCGAGTTGCCGTTCTTGTCAGCCACGGGCTCGCCGCCCTGGGAGGGGTCGGCGTCGTAGACGCCCTCGATCGCGACGGGTCCGCCCTTTGAAGAGGCCATGGTGCCGGAGATCCGGTCACCGTCCTCCTCGATCGTGTTGTACGCATGCGCCATCTCGAGCGGCGTCACAACCTGTGACCCCAGGATCATCGAAGGCGGGTAAGGGTCGAAATCGCCCCCGTTCACCGAGAAGTTGAGGACGTTGCCCTTCTCGTCGTAGGCCCGAAGGTCGCTGCGGACGCCCAGGTCCTTGGCCGTGCCTGCGATCTGCTCGAGACCGACTTCGGTGCCGAGCTGTGAGTAGACAGAGTTGTCGGAGAAGGTTGTTCCCGTGAAGAGCGAGATGGGTCCGCGATAGGTGTCGGCGTAGTTGTTCACCTCGAACAGATCGGGGAGGGTCTTGGTCTTGCCGTTGTTCTTGGAGAACTTGACCTCGAAGGGGATGTCGATCTGAGCCGAGTTGAAGACCTCGTCGGTCGAGCGGCCGTCCTCGAGGCCGGCCACAAGCGTCATCGGCTTGAACGACGACCCTGGCTGGCGCAAGCCGTTGGTCGCGAGGTTGAACGGCTCCTTTTCGTAGTCGTTCCCGCCGACCATCGCCAAGACGCCTGCCGTCTCATTGTCGAGGACCACCACCGAGGAGTCGAGGCCGACGCCGTCCACCCTCGAGGAAACGAGGGCTTCGACCTGTTCCTGAAGCTCGAGGTCGAGCGTTGACTTGACGACGAGGCCGCCGCCGAACGCCTCGCCCGCGCCGTACTTGTCGACGAGTTGCTGGCGGAGCCAGGACGTGAAGTAGGGCGAGACCGAATCGTCTGTGGGGGGCTCGATCGCCGAGGGAGCGGGGAGAACCCGTGCCGTGTAGTCGACGTACTCATCCTCGGTGATGAACCCCTGGTCTCGCATGTTCAGGAGAACGAGGTTCCGCCGCTCCGTGGCTGCTGCGTTCTCGTCCTCGGAGTTCTTGGATGCCAGGCGCGCGGGACCGTAGGCGTCCGGCGAGGCGATGATGCCGGCAAGCAGAGCGGCCTCCCAGGGCAGGAGCTCGGAGGCGCAGGTGGGCTGGCCTTCCTCGCCGCAGCCCTCGTGCGTGGAGCCGAAGAAGGTCTTCGCGGCGGCCTCGATGCCGTACGCGCCCTCGCCGAAGTAGATCGAGTTCAGGTACTCGGTGATGATCTTGTCCTTGGTCCAGTGGCGCTCGAGCTGATAGGCAAGCGCTGCCTCACGCAGCTTCTGAAAGACGGTGCGGTCGTCCTGTGCGGCCAGTGCGTTCTTGACGAACTGCTGGGTGATGGTCGAGGCGCCCTGCTCGGCCGAGCCGGCCAGGATGTCCTGGTAGACGGCGCGGGCGATTCCCCGGTAGTCCACTCCGCGGTGTTCGTAGAAGCGCTTGTCCTCGATCGCGACGACGGCTTCCTTCATCACCGGGGCAATCTCATCCGATGCCACCAGCACGCGGCCCTCGTTGTTGGTCAGGGTGGCCAAGCGGGTGCCGTTGCGGTCGACGATGATCGAGTTCTCCGCGCGCTCGAACTGAGCGCGATTCTCGAGCGCGGGGAGGTCGCCCGCCACCGCCGTCATGATCCCGAAGATCCAGGAGATGAGAGCGAGGAAAGCCAAGCCCATGAAGACGAGTGCGGCCCGCAGCTTTTTGAGGCGGGGCTTCGCGCGTTCGTCGGTGTCCCCGCTGGCGCCGTTGCCGCCACCTCCAGGAAGTACGCGAAACCGCCGGCGCGGGTGCTTCCCGTTGTTTTCGCCGCTATTCGAGCCGGCGGCGTTGCCACCGTCGCCGTTTGAGTTCTCGGTTGCGACCTCCCTCACGGGTGGCTCGCCGTTCCGTTCGCGCATGCGTTCGATCGCCCGCTCGCGGGCGTTCGGCCCCCGTGATGCGCGGCGCTCGAGGCGCGCTGCAGCGCGCTCCTTGCGTCGGTCGTTCAAGCCCATCGACTACCGAAAGTAGCATTGGCGACCATGGGAGAAGCCGTATCTCAAGGGCAGGAAGCACTCACACGCGTGCTCGCGGGCTCGGTTGATGCCCTGCCCGCTGGACGCCTGGCGGAGCAGCTTTCAAGCGGCAGGGAGCTGAGGGTGAAGTTCGGAATGGACCCGACTTCGCCCGACATCCACCTCGGCCACACCGTGGTGTTGCAAAAGCTCCGCACGTTTCAGGACCTTGGCCACACGGTTGTTCTGATCG
Source organism: uncultured bacterium (assembly GCA_963721645.1). Classification (GTDB taxonomy): domain Bacteria; phylum Actinomycetota; class Thermoleophilia; order Solirubrobacterales; family 70-9; genus JALZKA01. The sequence goes on from CAVRJK010000002.1 coordinate 961,220, forward strand.
TCGGCGATTACACGGCACGCGTAGGCGACCCTTCAGGCCGCAGTGACATTCGCCCCGAACTGAGCCCGGAGGAGATCGAGGCCAACGCACTGACCTATCAGGATCAGGCCTTCAAGGTCCTGGATCGCGAACGCACCGAGGTCCGCCACAACTCCGAATGGCTCGAGATGCCGAGCGGCAAGTTCTTCGACGTCGTCCGGCGTTTCAACGTCGCGCGCCTTCTGGAGCGCGACGACTTCCAAAAGCGAATGGAAGCCCAGCAGGGCATCTCCGCGCTGGAGCTCCTCTATCCGGTGCTTCAGGGCTACGACTCGGTTGCAATCAACGCGGACATCGAGATGGGGGCCACCGATCAGCGCTTCAACCTCCTGTTCGCACGCGACGTGCAGGTCGCCTACAGCCAGGCGCCGCAGTCCGTCCTGACCATGCCGATCCTGGTGGGCACCTCTGGAGTCCGCAAGATGTCGAAGTCATACGACAACTACGTGGGAGTCACGGACGATCCTGGCGACATGTTCGGAAAGCTGATGAGCGTCCCCGACGACGTGATGGCCGAGTACTACCTGCTCTTACTCGGCCGCGAACTAGATACCGCAGCCCATCCCAATGAGTCGAAGCGGTCGATGGCGCGCGAGCTCGTGGCGCGCTTTCACAGCGCCACGGACGCGGAGGCTGCCGAGGCCCGCTTCGACTCGGTCCACAAGCGTGGCGAGGTCCCCGAGGACATCCCCGATGTGGCGCTGGGCGAAGGGGAGACGGTCCACATGCCGGCGCTCCTTGGGAGTGCCTTCGGCATCTCCTCGAGCGAGGCCCGCAGGCTGCTTTCCCAAGGCGGAGTGAAGGTAGACGGCAAAGCGGTGGCCCCGGACGCGCTCGACCTGCCTGCCGGCGAGCTGCGCGGCCGGGTCGTCCAGCTCGGAAAACGCCGTTTTGCACGCCTGATTTGAGGCCACGAGCCACGCCTGAGGCCCCCCTGCGAAGGCCTTGAACAACGAACTCAGCAGCGCTATACTCCGCAGCCGCTTTCGAGCGGTCCGTCGTTCGTGCAGAGATCCTGTGCGTACGGCGAGCGGTGTTTGAAAACTGAGCAGCGCGCAACAAGGATGCCTATTCCTTGTTGTGTCCAGGTTCGACCTGCCCATCATGCATGGGCAGACTGAATCAGCAAATCCCGTCATACGGGTCTTCCTGTGTATGGAAGGCCGCGAGATGTATGACAGGCTCAAAATGAAAGAGGAAGCCGGCTACCAGGGTTCAACTGCCCCGGTCGGCACATAAACA
>CAVRJK010000002.1:965000-2433845 GCA_963721645.1 uncultured bacterium
CCGGCGAGTTGCTGGTCAGTGGCAAGGTTAAGCGATGAGCGGAGCCGCAGCGAAAGCGAGTCCGAATAGGGCGACACAGTCACTGGCCGCAGACCCGAAACCGAGCGAGCTATCCATGGGCAGGTTGAAGCGAGGGTAAGACCTCGTGGAGGACCGAACCGACCTACGTTGAAAAGTGGGCGGATGACCTGTGGATAGGAGTGAAAGGCTAATCAAGCTCGGAGATATCTGGTTCTCTTCGAAATATATTTAGGTATAGCCTCGAGAAACGTACGTTTTGGCCGTAGAGCACTGCTTGGACTAGGGGCCCTACCAGGTTACCGACTTCAGGCAAACTCCGAAGACCATTACGTTCACCTCGGGAGTCAGTGTGCGAGGGATAAACTTCGTACGCGAAAGGGGAACAGCCCAGATCACCAGCTAAGGTCCCTAAGTGTTGACTAAGTGGTAAACGATGTCCGAGTGCACAGACAACCAAGAGGTTGGCTTAGAAGCAGCCACCCTTTAAAGAGTGCGTAACAGCTCACTGGTCAAGTGTTCGGGCGCGGATAATTCAACGGGGCTCAAGTCAACCACCGAAGCTGTGAACTCAAGAGATCTGCGGATCTCCTGAGTGGTAGAAGAGCGTTCCAGTTGCTGCTGAAGCCAGGGCGTGAGCCACTGGTGGAGCGGCTGGAAGTGAGAATGCCGGCATGAGTAACGCAAGGGGCGTGAGAATCGCCCCCACCGATTGTCCAAGGTTTCCTGAGTAAAGTTCGTCTGCTCAGGGTTAGTCGGGACCTAAGGCGAGGCCGAAAGGCGTAGCCGATGGCCAACAGGTTGATATTCCTGTACCACGTCGCAGTCGTTATGACCGATGGGGAGACGGGGAAAGGGAAGGGAACCCAGGCGATGGTTGTCCTGGGGCAAGCACGTAGCCAGTCGCGATAGGCAAATCCGTCGCGGCGTTATAAAGCGAGGTGTTATGCCAGCTGGCTTGACCGCCGGCGAGTCCCTGCACCTATGCCTCCAAGAAAATCCTCTAGGCAGACTGCTCGTGCCCGTACCGAGAACCAACACAGGTGGACAAGTAGAGAATACTAAGGTGAGCGAGATAACCTTCGTTAAGGAACTCGGCAAAATCGTCCCGTAACTTCGGGAGAAGGGACGCCCCGGTAGAGTGAAACCTCTTGCAGGTGGAGCTCGAGGGGGCCGCAGTGACTAGGCTCAAGCGACTGTTTACCAAAAACACAGGCCTCTGCTAAGTCGAAAGACGACGTATAGGGGCTGACGCCTGCCCGGTGCCGGAAGGTTACGCGGAGTTGTTAGCTCTCTTCGGAGCGCGAAGCAGCGAAGCTAAGCCCCGGTAAACGGCGGCCGTAACTATAACGGTCCTAAGGTAGCGAAATTCCTTGTCGGGTAAGTTCCGACCTGCACGAATGGCGTAACGACTCGAGCGCTGTCTCAACGAAGGACTCGGTGAAATTAGAGTCTCGGTGAAGATACCGAGTACCCGCAGAAAGACGGAAAGACCCCGTGCACCTTTACTGCAACTTGATATTGGAGTCTGGGACATCCTGTTCAGGATAGGTGGGAGGCTTTGAACCCACGCTTGCGGGCGTGGGGGAGCCAACCTTGAGATACCACCCTTGATGTACCGGGCTTCTAACACATCGCCGTTATCCGGCATGTGAACAGTGTCAGGCGGGCAGTTTGACTGGGGCGGTCGCCTCCTAAAGAGTAACGGAGGCGCCCAAAGGTTCCCTCAGCGCGGTCGGAAATCGCGCGTAGAGTGTAAAGGCATAAAGGGAGCTTGACTGTGACACCGACGGGTGGAGCAGGAACGAAAGTTGGGCTTAGTGATCCGGCGGTTGCAAGTGGAAGCGCCGTCGCTCAACGGATAAAAGGTACGCCGGGGATAACAGGCTTATCGCCTCCAAGAGTCCATATCGACGAGGCGGTTTGGCACCTCGATGTCGGCTCGTCGCATCCTGGGGCTGGAGTAGGTCCCAAGGGTTGGGCTGTTCGCCCATTAAAGCGGCACGCGAGCTGGGTTCAGAACGTCGTGAGACAGTTCGGTCCCTATCTTCTGTGGGCGTTGGAGAGTTGAGAGGAGTCATCCTTAGTACGAGAGGACCGGGATGAACGTACCTCTGGTGTAGCAGTTGTCCTGCCAAGGGCACCGCTGCTTAGCTACGTACGGATCGGATAACCGCTGAAAGCATCTAAGCGGGAAGCCGACCTCGAGATGAGCTCTCCCATCCCCTTGAGGGAGTAAGACCCCTGGTAGACCACCAGGTTGATAGGCCGGCGGTACAAGGTGAGTAATTGCCTAAGCTGACCGGTACTAATGGGTCGAGGGCTTGACGTTGTTTTTTGATCTTCCTTCGTGGTCTCGGTGCAGTTTTCAAGCCTCTTCGGGGGCCGGACGCCACTCGTGGCGTCTCGGTCTCGACAAATTCGGTGGCTATAGCGAGAGGGAAACACCTCTTCCCATTCCGAACAGAGCAGTTAAGCCTCTCAGCGCCGATGGTACTTGGCCCTCGCGGGCCTGGGAGAGTAGGTCGCCGCCGGTTCTTTGACCAAGCCGCCCTCCGGGGCGGCTTGGTCGTTCTTGGCTTGGTCATGCGGGTTGTCGGTCATCTGCCATGGTTGGCGTCGACGCAGCAGGGTAGGTTCCTCACATGGACTTCTCAGAAATACTCGGTGCAATCGTCCTCGGCGTCCTCGCGGGCTTCATCGCGCGCGCCCTCCTTCCCGGAAAGCAGAGCATGGGTCTCCTCATGACGATACTTCTCGGGCTGGCTGGGTCATTCGTGGGCTTCCTGATCTTCGCGGAGCTCCTCGACATCGGCGACGAGGACGCCTTCGACCTGGGCGGGTTGATCGGCGCAATTATCGGCGCGATGCTCCTGCTGTTCCTCTATGAGCGGTTTGCCGGCGAAATCTCGCCCGCGGCGTCCAAGGCTCAGAAGTCGGTTGATGCTCCAGTGGAGAAGGCCGACCGTGACGAACGCCGAGCCGAGCGTCAGCGCCGCAACAAGTAGGTCCCACGCGTACGCAGCCGGCCTGATCGAGGATCTGGCCGGTGGGATCGGTCCGCGGCGTCCGGGTTCGCCCGGCGGAGCGCCTGGCGGCCGCTCGGATCCGTGAAGAGCTTTCAGAGGCGGGCGTTGATGCCCGCCTCGAGCCGTTCCGGGGGCCGACGAGCTTTGCGTGGGCTCAAGCGGCACCGCCTGCGCTGAGCCTCGCCGGGTATGCGCAGGCTGGCCCTGTTGGCTGGGGGCGATCGAGAGCGACCTGCGCCTCGAACCGCTCTCGCGCCTCTTCTCGCGCGCTGAGTCCCAGAACGTCGTCGCCCACATCAGCGCGTCGGGTGCAGAGGAGCGCACGCTTGTGCTCGTCTCGCACCTCGATTCCTCGCGGAGCGGGCTTCTCTTTCACCCCTCCATCGCGCCTCATCTGCGAAAGCTGAACGCAACGATGGCAGCGGCTGTGGCGCTGCGCGCGTTCGGGCGTGCCAACCGCCTGTCAGCGGCGGTTTTGGCCTCCGGGCTGGCCTTGCTGCTCGAGCGTGAGATTCGCGGCCGGGACGTCCCTGGTGCAAACGACAACGCCTCAGGTGTCGCGGTGGCGACGGCGCTCGCTCGCGAGTTTGCCCGTACTCCTCTTGCCACGACCCGCGTTGTCTTCCTGGCCACCGGCTGCGAGGAGTCCGGGACCGCAGGCATGCGCTCGTTCCTGGACACTTACAAGGGGGAGTGGGACGACTGGCTCTTCCTGAACATCGACGGCGTCGGCGCTCCGGCCACGCTTCGCTACCTCCCTCGGGAGGGGGTCGGGCGGATGTATGGCGCGGATCCGGGATTGATCGCCGTTCTCGCTGAGACCGCCCGGGATCACCCTGAGCTTGGGCTTCGCGCGGCCGAGGACCTCGCGGGGTTGACGTATGACGCCACTCCTGTGATGGCGCGAGGAGGCCGAGCCGCCACGATCAGTGCTCAGGACGAAACGATCCCGAACTATCACACGGTGCAGGATGTCCCGGAGAATCTCGACGAGGACGTCCTGGCGAGGGCGCTAGAGGCCGTGCGCCTTGTCGCTACCGCGATTGACGGAGGCGGGGCGGACCGCTAGCGGTGACTGCGCTCGAGGCGCGACGTCACACGCTGAGGGGCACACTGACTTCCGCGGCGAAGCGTCGCGCTTGCCTCCCAGGCGGCTCGGCGACCGTCCAGTTCGCAACGCTCGCCGGCGCAAGCCGTCTTGGCCGCTTCGACGGTCTCAAGCCCGTACTCGCCGAGGGTGGCGAAGTCGACGACAAGGTCAATTGTGTCCATCAGGCGGGTCCTGATGTGTGTCTTTGATTCGAACATGGGTTCGCACTATGAGGATGGCACCGGACGGACCGAGGATGCTGCAAGATCACTTGCAGCCGAACGAGTAAAGGGCTTGAACAAGCGATCTCACCCCCTACCGCCAAAGCTCTGCGGTGCGGGCGCGACTGCCGCCAGAGCGCCGGCTGCAGCGATCCGTACCGGTCTCAGTTGTTCGAGGGGACGACCGGTCTCGTGGACCGGGTCCGGTTCGATCGTTCGCACCTCGGCCTGAGGCTCGCCAGGCATCGCGAGTGGCCTTACGGCGCGCGCCAAAACGTTGATCACCTTGCCCCGGCGCTCCAAGCGGCCCTCCACCCGCACGTAGGAGGCCGTGCGGACCGCCAGACGGCACTCCGTGTAGACGGGGGGTGGCACGATCACGTTCGCCACTCCCGTCTCGTCCTCGAGGAGCATGAACACGATCCCCTTCGCCGTTCCCGGGCGCTGGCGCGCAACAACGACTCCGGCCACCGTCACCGAGCGCTTGTCGGGAATCACGGCCAGGTCAGCATTTACCACGACGTCGTCGAGTTGGTCGCGAAGGAGCTCCATGGGGTGTGCGCCGAGCGTCATTCCCGTCGAGGCGTAGTCGGCCACCGCGACCTCCCATTCGTCGAGCTCACGCAGGTCGGGGGCGTCGGGAAGTGGAAGTGGAAGGGAGAGCTGGCCACGAGGGCCGCCTCCTGAAGCTACGCCCAGGCGCCACAGGCTGATCCGCCGAGCCTCGCGCCTTGCTCCCTCGGAATCGGGTTCGATCGACTCACACGCGCCCGCCCAAGCCAGGCGCGACAGGGCATCGTCGCGGATACCGGCGCGCGAGGCCAACTCGGCCAGGCTCGAGAAGCGGCCCGAGCGCTCGCGCTCCTCGGCCACGGCAAGCGCGTCATCGGTGCGCAGCCCGTTCACATATCCCAGACCGATCTGGACCTCGAGGCAGTCCTCGCCCGTCCGCTCGACCCTGCATTCGACGCCGCTTCGGTTGACGTCGGGCTTTCGGAGCTCGATTCCACGGCGCTGGGCCTCATGGACCAGCGCATCGGGCGGATAAAAGCCCATCGGCTGCTCGTTCAGGAGCGCGCACAGGAACTCGGGCCCACGGTGGACCCGAAGCCAGGTGGACTGGTAGGCGAGGAGGCCGAACGCCGCCGAATGAGACTTGGGAAAGCCAAAGCCCGAGAAGCCGCGCACCTGCTCAAAAACACGCGTAGCCGTCTCGCGTGGCACCCCGTTCGTGACCGCTCCCTCGACGAAGCGCACCGCGTAGGCGGCCATCGCTTCGTCGGAGCGCTTGCGGCTCATCGCGCGGCGAAGCCCCTCCGCCTCGCCCGCCGAAAAACCGGCCAGGGCCATGGCCACCTGGATCACCTGGTCCTGGAAGACGATCGCGCCCAGGGTGTCGGAGAGGATCGGCTCCAGCGCGGGGTGCTCATAGGGGATGACGTAGTCGGGGTTCTCTCGAAGCCTTGCCTTGCGATCGAGGTAGGGGTGGACGGCGCCGCCCTGGATCGGCCCGGGGCGGACCAATGCCACCTGCACCGTCAGATCGTCCAGGTTCTCCGGCAGGCTTCGCGGCAGCATCTGCATCTGCGCCCTGGACTCGATCTGAAAGACGCCGGTCGTCTCGGCGTTCTGGATCGCCGAGTAGACCTCTGGGTCGTCCAGGCGGATGCGCGAGAGGTCGAGGCGCTCGCCGCGCGTGCGGGCCACCTCGTCGATGCATCGCTCGACTGCCGAGAGCATCCCCAGGCCAAGCAGGTCGATCTTCAAAAAGCCTGCGTCCGCGCACGAGTCCTTGTCCCACATGACGATCTGGCGCCCCTCCATCGCGGCCGGAACGATTGGGCAGAGTTCGTTCAAGGGACGCGTCGCCAGGACCATGCCGCCCGAGTGCTGCGAGGCGTGTCGCGGGAGCCCCCACGCTTCGCGCACCAGCCGCACGAGCGCTTTCCAGCGCGTGGAGTCCGCCCGCTTTCCCCCTACCGCTATCTCGACGTCGGCCTCGAAGTTCTCGCCTGCCCACCCGTCCACCGAACGGGCCACCCTCTCGATCTCCGTCGGCGGCAGTCCCAGCGCCTTGCCAAGTTCGCGGATCGCGCCCTTGACGCGAAAGGTCGGGAAAGCGCACACCAGCGCTGAGCGCTCGGCGCCGTAGCGCTCGTGGATCCGGGGGATCAGCTTTTCACGCACGTCACGGGGGAAGTCGAGGTCGATGTCCGGTACGTCGGTCAGCTCTTCGTTCAAGAAGCGGCCGAGGAAAAGCCCGGCGCGCACGGGGTCGACGTGCGAGAGGCCGGTGAGATAACAGACAACCGAACTCACGCTGGACCCACGGCCGCGTCCCGGGGGCAGTACCCCGCGCGCCGAGTCGGGCCCGCGAACCTCACGCGCGACCTCACGCGCCAACTCCAAGAGATCGGCGTGGAGGGTGAAGAAGCCCGACAGGCGAAGCTTTTGGATCACACGGAGCTCGTCCTCCAGGCGCCGCTTGGCCTCGCGGCGCTCGGGGGTGCCGGCGTAGCGGCCCTCAAAACGCGCCTCGCACAGCTCCGCCAGTTCGCGGTCGGCCCCCTCGTCTTCGGCGCCCGGGTAGCGGTAGCCGTGGTCCGAGCCGAGGTTGAAGTGCAGGCGCTCGGCAATGCGTCCCGACTCCGCCACCGCGTCCGGATAGGCAGAAAAGCGCCGCTCCATCTCTGCCGGTGGGCGCAACACGGCACGTCCGTTTCCGCGTCTGAGCGCGCCCGTTTCGTCGAGTGAGCCGCCCAGGCGGATCGCCACCAGCGCATCCTGAAGCGCCGCCCGCGAAGGATCGTGCGCATGCACGTTGCCCGTGGCGACGCACGGCGCCCCAAGACGCTCCGCGAGACCGCTGAGCCAGCGGTTTCGCGACATGTCACGGCGCCAGAGCGGGCGCTGGAGCTCGACCCGAAAGCCGTCGCGCCCGAAGGCGCGCACCAAGCGCGCACCAAGCGCGGCTGCCCGAGCCGAGTCGGCGCCGGATGGCACACCGCCGGCGCGCTCGAAGATCCCAGCCAGCGCCCCGTCACGAGCGCAGCCCGAGAGGCAGACGAGCCCCTCGGTGCGTTGTTCAAGGGAGGAGAGCGACAGCACGGGGGAGAGGGCATCCCGTCGAACCGCCCCGGCGCGAACCGGCTGCCGATTGCCGCGAACCCCTACGGCCTTCCGCGGGTACTTGGCGGGTGTGGGCGTGCGCCTCGGTGAGGAGGAGGCAGAGATTGCGCCAGCCCGCGGCCGACTCGACCAGGAGCGTGAGGTGGAACGGGGGAGTGTGAGGGTTGTGTGAGGGGTCTGACCCCTCGGGTGCCACGGTTACCTCTGCGCCCACGATGGGGCGGACTCCCAGCGGCTGACAGGCGGAGGCGAACTCCATCGCCCCCCAGACGCCGTCGTGGTCGGTAATGGCGAGCGCCTCGTGGCCCTGCGCTGCGGCGGCGGCGGCGAGGTCGTCGGGCGAGGAGGCGCCGTCGAGGAACGAAAAGCCCGAATGGCAGTGAAGCTCTACGTAACCCATCCGGCCCCCTGGATCTCGAGCCCGGTAGTGGGGACCAGCGATTGGGGATTCCCGCGGACAGCGCGGATTTCCGTAATCACCCGAGCAGGTAGGTGTCTCATGCCCGTTGGCAAAACCAGCCGGCCTGGTCGCAAAAGAAGACTTCGCACCGCCCGTCGGCAAGCGCCAGTTCGAAGTAGTGGCGGCGAATGGGCTCGGGGGTCCACCAGCGATCCTCGACCAGCCACTCCTCTCGCACCGACTCGACGGCGATGCCGCCGGCCTCGACGGGCCGGCCGTGCTGGTCCAGGTGAACCCGAGCCGGCCTGGGCGCGTAGAGAAGAACGGTCACCGGCGGTCCTCCGGAAACGGCGTGAGGGTCGCCCAGCGCTCGGGCACATCAGAACCCGGATCGACCTCCAAGACGCGCAGAACGGCTCCTCTGCCCGCTGCGGCGCGCGCGTGGCGGACCGCCTCGGCCACACGGCTGCGGCGCTCCTCGGACTCGTCCGCCTGAAGGGTGGGCTGGCGCGGCGGCACCTCGCCGAGCTCCAGACCGCGGAGCGCAAGCTTGACCGCCGGCGCAGGGAGCGCGCCCAGCTTGGGCCCGAGGACCAGCAAAAGGCGCTCCCGATTGGCCGTCGCCTGGCGGGTGGGGGCCTCGATCCGCCAGCCGCCGCCGCCGGCCAGCCGCGCCTCGATGCGAAGCCGCCTGAAGCTCCGGCCGCGACGGAGCGGGTTCGCCAGGAGGCGGTCCACCAGGAGCTCCAGCGCACGGTCGAGTTGTCCGGCCGTAGCGGCGTCGTGGAGCTCGATCTCCTCGCGGAGCTCGGCGCGAGGCTGGCGAGGCCGTAGCGGCTCCTCGACCCCGCACGCCATTCCCAGCGCGCGCAGACCCGGCTCGCCAAAGCGATCGGCGACAGCGTCACGGGGGATAGAGGCGAGCTCACCCAGCGTCCTGACGCCGAGCCGCTCCAGCGTGTCCACGAGGTTCACACCGGTCCACTCGTCGCCCATCCGCTCGCGCAGGACCGACACCTCGAGCGAAGCCAGGAACGCTCGCGCCTCCCGCTCCGAGACGATCGCCGCACGCCGCCTCGGGCCGCGAGCGGAGCGCGGCCGCCAACGCGCACAGGCGCGTGGGGCCGGCGCCCAGGCGCACGCCGTGGCCCAAAAGGTGCCGGGCCCGCTCGACCGCCCGCTCGGGCCGTCCCCAAAGAGCACGCAGGCCGTCAAGGCCGAAGAACGCCTCTCCGGGGCGCTGAGACTCGACCGCGGCACCGATCCCCTCGAGCGTCACGAGCGAGCGCTCCCAGGCCTCCTCGGCGCGCTGCGGGTCGGCCGGCACCAGAGCCAGCGCCGGACAGCGCCCGAGCGCCTCGCCCAGGCGCATGCCCGAAACCACGCCGTAAGCCTCCGCCGCACCCGACGCGTCACCGATCACCTGCACGCCGCCCGGCTCGGGAGCAATCGCTACCGGCCGCGCCATCATCTCCTTGCGCCCGGCAAGCGCGGCACGCAGCTCAAAGCGCGGAATCAAGGCACAGGCGACCATACGAACACATGTTCGCATACGTGTCAAACGGTCGCCGAAGGCGCCAACGAAATGCGAACAACGCCATCGGGCTGCGGTGAACCGATCGGGCCTCGCCAGCGATACTCAGTGCATGGCCCGGCGCCTCCTCATCACCGTCTCCCTTATTGCTGCCGTCATGGGCCTCTCGGCCTGCGGGGGCGACGACGACAACTCTTCCGCGTCTGAGACAGACGCTGAAGCCGCCCTCGAAGGCTCCGCCGAGGACGTAGAGGTCATCCGCTCGTGGGCCGAGGCACTGACCGAGTCGGATATCGAGTCGGCCGCCGAGTTCTTCGCCATTCCATCTGTCGCCGAGAACGGGATTTCGATCGACATCGAGTCGGCTGCCGACGCCGAGCTCTTCAACGAATCCCTGCCATGCGGGGCCGAACTGGAGTCGACCAGCTCCGAGGGCAAATTCATCACAGCCACCTTCCTGCTCACCGAACGACCTGGAGTTCCCGCCTGCCCTGGCTCCGGAAACACCGCTCAGACGAGCTTCGTGATCGAGGACGGAGCGATCGCCGAATGGCGCCGAGTTGCCGTTCCGAACAACGACTCCACGGGCCAGACCGCGTAGGGAATATCTCTCAAGAACTGCCTGAGCATCGCATTTCCCCTGCGCCCTCTGATAGAAGTGGGGGACGGGGAAGAGGAACCCGTGTGTCTCAAACCAAGGAGAATGAATGCATAGGCTTAGGTTGGTTTCGACCGCCGCTGCCATCGCTGCGCTCTCGTTCGGAATCGCTGCATGCGGCGACGATGACGACAGCGACGGTGGAGGCGGAGGCGAGGAAGTATCGGACGCGTCGTTTGACCTGAACGTCGGAGTACTGGTCCCGCAGACCGGTGACCTCAGCGCGTTCGGACCCGCAGGCGAAAAGGCCGCGAATGTCGCGGTTGAACAGACCGCTGCCGCACTCAAGGAAGCAGGTGCCGACGGCATCACCATCGAGGCCAGCGTGGAGGACACCCAGACCGAGCCCGCCGCTGCACAGTCCGCAGCGACCAAGCTCATCTCGGGTGGATCCAGCTGTCTGATCGGTCCCTGGTCATCCGGTGAGACCGTTCCGGTCGGCCGTTCAGTGGCTGCTCGCGAGCAGACCCCGCTGATCTCGCCGTCCGCGACCAGTCCGGAGATCACGGAGCTCCCCGACGATGGTTTCGTGTTCCGCACGGCCCCGTCTGACGCGCTCCAGGGTCAGGTTCTCGCCGACGCGATGGAGCAGGAGGCCGGTACCGACGCTGTCGTATCAGTCGCCGCTCGTAACGACGCGTACGGTGAAGGCATCGCCACCGAGTTCACGGCGGCATGGGAGGAGAAGGGCGGAACCGTCACTGACAGCTCCCCGGTGCTCTACGACGTGGAGCTCTCCTCGTACAACTCCGAGGCTGAGTCGATCGTTGCGGACAGCCCGGATGCGTATGTGGTCATCGATTTCGAGGAGCCCTACAACGAGATGGGCGCCGCGCTCGCGCGGACCGGCGATTTCGATGCGTCGACCATGTTCACGGCTGACGGCCTCGCGTTTGAGGACGGCATTCCGGACTCGATCGCTGCTGACTCCCTCTACGGCGCCAACGGCACACGCCCGGCGACGCCCGAGAGCGATATCGGCGAGCAGTTCGACACGCTGTTCAGCGACGCTGAGCCGGCGAACGTAAAGCGGAACTCGTTCGATTCCCAGAACTTCGACGCTGTGACGCTTTGTGCGCTCGCGGCGATCGCAGCTGGTTCGACCGAGGGCCCGGACATCGCCGAGCAGATCCAGGCGGTCTCTTCGGCACCAGGTGACAAGTACGACTTCACGACGATGGCTGACGCCATCGAGGCCCTCCAGGCCGGTGAAGACATCGATTTCGAGGGTGTCTCAGGCAACCTCGATCTCGACGACAACGGCGATCCCATCCTCGGTACGTACGACATCTATGCGTACGACGACAAGGGCGCGTTCTCGGTCACCGATCAGGTCGAGAAGGAGTCGAGCGAGTAGCGCTCACTCCAACCCCGTACGGGACGGCGTGGCGCCTTCGGGCGCCACGCCGTTTCTCGTTAAGGGCGCCTGAGGCTACCAGGCGCCGGACTTGGTGAAGGGCGCCCGCGGTGCCGGGTACGCCTGCGGTACCAGGTACCGGGCTTATTCAGACTCGTCGGCGTCGACGCGACCGGCGCCGCCGCCCAGGTAGAGCTCGGCCACCTTGGGGTCGGCGACCAGCTCGGGGCCCGGGCCCGTGAACTTGTTGGTGCCAAGGTCGAGCACGTAGCCGCGATGACTCAGCGTAAGCGCGCGGCGAGCGTTCTGCTCGACCATCAGGATCGTCACGCCCGCGGCGTTCACCTCGAGCACCTTCTCGAAGACGGCGTCCACGAACGCGGGCGCGAGGCCTGCGGAGGGCTCGTCCAAAAGCAGGATGTCCGGACCGGGCATGAGCGCACGGCCCATCGCGACCATCTGGCGCTCGCCGCCCGACATCGTTCCGGCAGCCTGGCGCTTGCGCTCCTCGAGGCGAGGGAAGAGTTCGAACATGCGCTCCATCCGCTCATCGACCGAGCCCTCGCCGCCGGCAAGAGCTCCCAGCTCCAGGTTCTCCTGAACGGTCAGGCTTGGAAAGACGTTGTCGAGCTGAGGGACGTAGGAGACGCCTGCCCGCGTGACGGAGTGCGGCGCAAGTCCGGTGATCTCCCGATCGCGAAGCGTGATCGAGCCCTCCCGCGGAGAGACAAGGCCGAAGATCGACTTCATGAGCGTCGACTTGCCGGCGCCGTTCGGGCCAACGATCGTGACGATCTCGCCGTCGTAGACCTCCAGGTCCACGCCGTTCAGGATGTCCACCTCGGGCGTATACCCGGCGACGACGCCGGATGCCTTCAGCACCGGGTTGCCCTTGGGCATCGCAGACGAGGTTCCGGCCTCACTCATCGCGGAGCTCCTTGGCCTTCTCAATCTCTTCCTTTTGAGCTTCGTCCATGCCGAGGTAGGCGTCGATCACCTTCTGATCGGAGCGGACCTGTTCGGGCGGCCCATGGGCGATGACCTTGCCGAGCGCCATCACCACGACCTCGTCCGAGTGGTTCATGACCACGTCCATGTCGTGCTCGACGAATAGGAACGTCACCCCCTTTTCCGACCGAAGCCGCTCCATGTGCTCCAGGAGACGGCGGCCGAGCGATGGGTTGATCCCCGCCATCGGCTCGTCCAAGAGAACCATGCGAGGTTCCGTCATCAGGGCGCGAGCGAGCTCCAAGAGCTTGCGCTGGCCGCCCGAGAGCGTGCCCGCGTAGTCGTCAGCCTTCTTTTGCAGGTTGAACGTCTCAAGCAGCTCGTGCGCGCGCTCAACCGCATCCTTCTCGCGAGCGCGTGAGGCCAGCGGCCGGCCGAAGAGCGTGGCGAGGTGTTCGCCTGGGTGATTTGAGGTTGCGAGCAGCATGTTGTCGATGACCGGCATCGCGGCCAGCGCCTTGGTGATCTGGAAGGTGCGCACCATCCCGCGTCGGGCGATCGTGTACGGCGCCTTGCGAAAGATCGAGCGCTCGTCGTAGGTGATCGCTCCCGCGTCGGGCTTGTAAAAACCGGTGACAAGGTTGAAAAGCGTCGTCTTGCCCGCGCCGTTCGGGCCGATCAGCGCGGTTATCGAGCCATCCCTGACCGAGAAGGTCGCACCGTTCACGGCGTGGATGCCGCCGAAGCTCTTGTAGACGTCGCGGACGACAAGCGCCTGCTGTCGTTGGTGGGACTGGGCGTCCAGTGCGCCCGCGGCGTCAGTCACCGAGCACCATCTCCTCCTTCTTCCCGGCAACTCCCTGCGGGCGGAACGCCATCAAGAGGATCAGGATCATCCCGACCAGGACGAAGCGAAGCGCGGCGTCCTTGTCGTCGGAAAACGGCAGATCGGCAAAGCGCATGCCCTCCAAGAGCGTCCACAGAATGATCGATCCCAGCATCACACCTCCAAAGCTCGCAAGGCCGCCCAGGACGAGGATCGCAAAGCCGAGGAACGTGTAGAGCGGCTCAAACGACTCTTGTGAGACCGACTCGAGATTGATGGCCAAGAACCAGCCGGAGACGGCGCCCAGCACGGCCGCCATCGAGAGCGATTGAAGCTTGTAGGAGAAAGCGTTCTTGCCCAGGGCTCGCGCGGCATCCTCATCCTCGCGAACCGCGCGCAGAACCCGACCCCAAGGGGATCGGATCAGGCGGTTCAAGCCGAAGGCGAGTAGACCCAGCGTTATCCAGACGACAAGGAATAGGGGTAGGTCCGAGAACTGCTGGTCCGAGAAGCCGATCGAATCGAGAATGTTGGCCTGGATCCAGTCGGACGCTTCGTACCACGTGTCCGTGTAGAAGCCGTTGTCGTTGGCCAGTTCGATGTTGATCGTTCCCTGGTTGCCTCCCGTCAGGTCACGGGCGTTCTGGGCCACGTCGCGGATGATCTCCGAGAAGGCGATCGTGGCGATCGAGAAGTAGTCGGCACGAAGCCGAAGCGAAGACATGCCGATGATCAGCGCCGCGATGATCGTGATTCCGGCGGAGAGCGGGAGGCTCAAGTAGAACGGCAACCCGACGTCGACCGTGAGGATGATCGAGGAGTAGGCGCCAATTGCCATGAAACCGGCCTGGCCGAAGTTGAGGACGCCCGTGAAGCCCACGTTCAACTGCAGGCCCAAAGTGAAGATTCCGTAGATCCCGGCCAGGATGCCGACGCCGATCCAGAAGTCCCACGCTGACAGGAAGTCCAGCGACACCGCGAGAGGCAGGGCTTCGGTCAAAGCGATCGCTCCTTGCCGAAGATGCCCTCAGGCCGGACCAGGAGGACCACGATCAAGACCATGAAGCTCACCGCGACCTTCCACTCGGGCGCGAACACGAGGGTGGACCATTCCTGCACCAAGCCGATCACCAAGCCGCCCGCCAGCGCGCCATAGGCGTTTCCGATGCCGCCCAGGACGACAGCGGCGAAGAGCGGCAGCAAGATAAAGAAGCCGGTGTTGGGAGAGAGGCCGCCGCTCGCAGCCACCAAGAGGATTCCCGCGAGCCCGGCGAGCGAGCCGGAGAGAAGCCATGTGAGGAGCACCACGCGCCCCGTGTCGATGCCGGTCGTCTCGGCCAGGTCGAAGTTGTCCGCGAGTGCGCGCATCTGACGCCCCGCTGAGGTGGCTCGAAGCATCGCGGCCACCGAGAGGAGGACGACGAACGCGATCACGACCACGTAGAGCTCGGTCGTGCCGATCGTCAGCCCCGTCAGGTCCTCGAACCAGCCCACTGTGGAAGTGCGGTCGGTGTCGAGCTGGCGCGGCCTGGCACCCCAGGCGAACTGAATCATGTTGCGAAGGACGAAGGCGAGTCCGAGCGCCATCAGGAGGAGCTGAAGCATCCCCGCCTTCTTCTTGCGCATCGGGCGCCACATGATGAGCTCCGTGGCAATGCCGAACGCTGCGGTGGCCAGAACGCCCGCGAGAAGAGCGAGGGCGATCGGCATGTCCAGGGTGACGTCGAAGGTGAAGGCGATGTACGCGCCGAAGGTCAGCATGTCGCCGTGGGCGAAGTTGACGAGCTTCAGGATCCCGTAGACGAGCGTGAGGCCGATCGCGCCGAGCGCTAGGTACGAACCGGTGACGACCCCGTTGACCGTGCGCTGGCCCCAATCGTCGAGCCCCTCGCCGATGATCAGGAGGATTGCGACGAAGACCATGATCCCCAGCGCCACCCACGCGGGGTTCTCGTTTGCCCAATGACGCACCGACCCGAGGCCGGTGCGAGGCGCGCCCGTCATCTGACCAGCTTCCATACCGTGCGTGATCCTATGCCGAACGGAGGCCGGATTACGCCACAAGCTTTCGCTTGACGGCTTTTATCACTGCATCGGTGAACTCGTTCGTGCCCGCATGGCCCTTCAAATCGGGCGTTCTTGTACCCGCCGCGACGGTTTCAAGCACGCCTTCGTAGACCGCTCGGGACTGGGCGTCCGCACCGCCGTAATGGAGAAGAGCGGCTACGGCGAGGATCATCGCCATCGGGTTCGCGATGTCCTTGCCGAGCAGCGCGGGCGCCGTCCCGTGCGGCGCCTCCGCCATCGCCGCGGACGGCTTGAGGTCTTCGTCGAGCGCCAGCAACACCGACTCGGCCCCCGCGATTGAGCCGAACAGGGGGAGCACGAGGTCTGAAAGCAGGTCGCCGTCGCGATTGAGGCATGGAATGACGAGAGGCTCGGTGCCGGCTCCGGTGACGAGACCCGCGAGCGTCGCGTCGATCAGAACCGGCTGATAATCGATCGCCGGATGGCGCTCCGCAGCAGCGTCCATCTCCTCTTTCAGCATGCCTTCGTACACCGGGCTGACCGTCCACTTGGGACCGCCGTAGACCCGGCCGCCGATCCGCTCGGCCTCGCGGAACGCGAACTCGGCGACGGCTGTGCAGTCGCCGCGCACGATTCGCTCGGTGCGAAGCGCCACTTCTTGCGCACCCTCGCCCTCGCGCCACTGCTCGGCGCCGTAGGCGTCGCCTACCGCCATGCGACAGACGGCGATGGGGTGATGGACACCCGCCACCGGGGTGACCCCGGGGATGCGCCGCCCCGTGCGCATGATCACCTTCCCGCCGATGGCCTCACGCAGGATCCGATTCGGGCTCCCGACATCGTCGGCGCCCTCTGGCGTAATCGTTGCGGCCTTGAGCCCGAGACCGGTTTCGGCCATGCGCTTCGCCGCGTCGGCGCAGACCCTGTTGTCGGTCGCGCGGCGGTTCTCCAGAGACAGGTCGTAGCGCTCGACCTCGATCTCCATTCCAAGCAACTCGGGTTCGAGCAGCCGCAAGGACTGTTCGAGCAGCTCCTGGCCGGTCTCGTCGCCGTCGAGTGCGACGATGCAAATGGGCTCCATCGGCGCGACGCTACTTCATGACGCGCGTCTAGACTTCAGTGCGTGATCGACTGGATGTTCGACCATTGGGAGATCGCGATCGAGTTGGTCTTCGTAGCCGTATTGATCCTCGCCCTGGCCGTGGCAAAGTCGCGTCGCGCCGATCATCCCGATGACCGCTGAAACCTGCACTTGGTGCGGCGGCGACGTCGAGGCCGGCGACGGATTTCGCGCGTATGAGCCCGCTGGCGAGCGGAGCGCAGCGTTTTGCCGCCTGGAGCATGTCGTGCCGTGGGGCATCCGCGGAGCGCGCTGGGACCCGGGCGAGTTCGCCGAGCCCGAGGGCACGGACTCGCACACCAAGTGCGTCCATTGCGGTGCCGAGCTCGGCGAGGCGCATGTGGTGCTCGTCCGCCACCGCGACGCGCATCGCATTCCGGACGCCTTTTGCTCATCCGATCACATGGTCGAGTGGGCCAAGGCCGGGGGCCGCTGGGCGCCCTAGCGGGCGTTCCGGGCGCAGTCGATGCAGAGCGCGCTCTCGGGCGCCACTTCCAAGCGGCCGGTGGCGATCTGCGAGCCACAGCTATCGCACTCGCCGTAGCTGCCGTCGGCGAGCTTTTCAAGCGCCCGCTCGACCCGCTCCTTGATCGGCTGGAGCTCCTGGGCAACGCCCACCTCTGCGAACCGGTCAATGGCCTGGGTCGTTCCCTCTCCGACCCTTTTGCCGAACGAGATGCTCCCCGCGTCCTCGGGCGGCTTGGTCAGCTCCCCGATCTCCGCCTCGAGTTCGGCGAGCCGCCCACGCAGCGTTGCCTCGATTCCACTCAGATCCTGCTCTTGCGCCATGAGCGAATGGTCGCAGGCCTTACTTCGTCGCCTTGAACTCCACCTTCTCGGTCTGGCAGCCCGTCTTGCCGTATGTGAACTTCACCGTCCCAGTCACCTTGCTGGGGGTCGCGGTGCCGACGACGTTCAGCTGCCCACCGCCGACCGGGTCGCTGCCTCCGTCGAACGAGCCGACGACCCGGAAGTCGCCGTTGCCCTTGACCCGCCATCTGTCCTTGACGACGATCCTTGCGGTGCGACCGGTCTCCGTGCAGTTCACCGCGCTGCTCAGGTACTTGAGCTTTCTGGCAACCACATTTTTGACTTCACGATCCTGCCCGTCGCTGATCTTTAGCTTGATCTTGGCCTGGGGGTCGCCGTTCGCCTTGCCCTCGTAAGTCGTTGAGCTTGCGAGCGCGACCGCCGGCACCACTGCCAATGCCGCGATCGCCGCTGCCCTTGCAATTCCCTGTCGCATGCTGCCCTCCCGTCGTTCGGATCCACGTGTGCAAACCGTACATGTAGGGTGCCCCACCGTGAATACCGAGACTCCCCCCATTACGCCCGACCTTTTCAACTCGATCCTCGCCCAGACCATCCCTCGCGCAGCGGAGATGGGGATCGAGGTCGTCGAGCTTCGGCCCGGTTACGTGAAGTCGAAGACACCGTTCGAGGGCAACGGGAACCACATCGGGACGATGTACGCGGGTGTGTTGTTCACAGCTGCCGAATTGCTCGGGGGAGCGATCGCGCTCTCCACCTTCGACATGTCGAAGTTCTACCCCGTCGTCAAGGGGCTCTCCATCAACTTCCGGCGGCCGGCAACGGGCGCCGTGTTCGCAGAGGCCTCGATCACCGACGAGCTCGCTGCCGAGCTGGCGGAGAAGGCCGCGGCCGACGGCAAGGCGGAGTTCCTGTTCGAGACAACCCTGACCGACGAAGCGGGCGAGGTCGTCGCCACGACCGAGGGCACGTACCAGCTCCGCTCCCACGGCGGCTGAAAGCCGCTACTCGTACTGGAGAGCCTCGATCACGTCCAGGCGTGAAGCCCTGCGCGCCGGACGGATTGCTGCCAGAACGCCCAGGATGACCGCCGCGACGAGGACGACGAACGGAAGCACGACCGGCACCGACAGGATCAGGCCCTCGTCCTCGAGAGCCCTGACGGCGGCGACGGCAAGCCCAAGGCCCACCACCGTTCCGACGACCGTGCCCAGGAGCGAGTTGATCACCGACTCGTAGCGCACCATCCGCCGCACCTGGCTGCGCGAAGTGCCGATCGCGCGGAGCATCCCCAATTCTCGCGTTCGCTCCAGGATCGTCAGCGCAAGGGTGTTCACGACGCCGAAGATCGAGACGATCACCGACAGGCCGAGCAAGACGTAGATGAGCGCGACGAGCTGGTCGATCTGATCGCCTTGGTCGGCCTTGATCTGCGCCTGGTCGCGGCTCTCGGTGTCCGGGAAACGCTCCGCGAGGAAGTCGTCCACGAGCTCGCGGGTCGCGGCTGCGTCTGCCCCGTCGGCGTATGTCATCAAAACGCTTGCATCCGCCTGGGCGCCTAAAGCTTCGTACGTCGTCTGGCGCGGGATCGCAAGCGACTGGACGATCAGCCCGGCCTGATCGTCGACGCTCCCGACGATCTCGACCTTGATGCGATCACCGCGCGGTCCGGTGATGGTCACGGTGTCTCCGACCGACACGCCGTTCTCATCCGCCCATCCGGCTTCAGCGATCGCCTCATCGGGGGCCAAGCCGGCAAGTGTCGCCTCGTCTCCTTCCACGAAGTCAAGGTTGAAGACCTCCGCCGCCCCCTCCGGCTCTAGCCCTGAGATCAGCTCGTCGTCACCCGCCTCCCTGATGAAAGCGGGCACATTGGTTGTCGGGGCGACCGTGCCGATGCCCTCGATCTCGGCGACGCCCTCGCTGACGCCGGTCGGCAGGGGGGAGAAGCCGTCCTTGTTCAGGATGCCGAGGTCGCCGGCGAGCTGCCTGTCGATCGCGTCGTTGACCGAGGCCTTGAGCGATGCGGAAAAGACCCCGACGAAGACAACGAGCGCGACGCCGATCATCAGCGCGGCGGCCGTGGTTGCCGTGCGTTGCGGCTCGCGCTGGGCGTTCTCTCGTGCCAAGCGGCCCGTCACGCCGCGAAGCTTCTCGATCGGCGCCCCGATGACGCTCACGATCGGCGGCACGAAGCGTCCGCCCAGCATCGCGAGCGCGATGAAGAGGAGGACCAGGCCGCCGCCCATCTGCGATAGCGCAGCGCCCTCGTCGTCCGCGACGAACAAGCCGAGGCCCAGAAGCGTGAGTGCGAGCGAAAGAAGAAGGACGGCGATCACGGTGCGCGCTCGCGAGGTGCGCTCCTGAACTTCAGTCGACCCGCCGCCCTCGCGCAGCGCTTCGAGCGGAGCCACCCGGGTTGCGCGGACCGCGGGGATCATGGCGGCCACGATCGTCGCCAGGACGCCAACCAGGAGCGGAACGATCACGCCCTCGACCGTGAACCTGAGAGACGTCACCGGCAGCTCGAAGCCGCTGGCGCCGAACATCGCCTTCACGATCTCAACGAAACCGAAGCCGCCGATGATTCCCAGCGCCGAAGCGAGCAGGCCGATCAGTGCAGCCTCCGCGAGAACGGCACCCAGAACCTGGCGAGACGAGGCGCCAAGCGTGCGCAGCATGGCGAACTCCTTGGTCCGCTGGACGACCGTGATCGAGAACGTGTTGAAGATCAGAAAGGCTCCGACGAAGACGGAAATGCCTGCGAAGACGAGGAGCGCGGTCGTCAAAAAGCCGAAGTCGTCGGTGATGTCCCCTGAGTCCGCAGACGCCGTCTCCGCGCCTGTCCTCACTTCGAACTTCGGCCCGACGACCTTCGCGATACGCGATGCGAGCAACTCTGGGGTGGTTCCGTCTGTGCCGGCGACATCGATCTCGTCGAACCGCCCTTGCTTCTCCGTCAGGCGCTGCGCCTCCTCGAGCGTAAAGAGCGCGAGGCTCGCGCCCAGGGATGTGTTTCCCGAGCCGAACTGGGTGATTCCGACGACCTCGTACCGGCTCGCGCCGGCCGGGCCGGTGATCGTGACTTCGTCGCCCACTGCGAAGGTCTCGTCCTCGGCGGAGTCGACGTCGACCGCAACCTCACCGGGCTCATCGGGGTAGTCGCCTTCGACCACCGTGAGCGGCGAGAACCGCTCGTCCTGGGTGACCGAGATTGCGAAGTGGGGCGGACCCCCGGACGGAGGGCCGATGCGGTCGCCGTCATCGCCCAGGATCGAGATCCTCATGTCGAAGATGACGCCCTCGGCGATCTCGACGCCGTCCACCCTCGCAATCTGGCCCAGAACCGCCTTGTCGAATCCGCCCTGAGGCCCCTGGTCGAACGGGTCCTCGACCACCTGCTTGTCGCGAACGGTTACGTCGATGTCCGCGTTGATCTCGACGAAGAGGCTGTCGAACGACCGGTTTACCGATTCTGAGATGAGCAGAGTCCCGGAGACCATCGCGACGCCGAAGAAGACCGACAGGGCGGTCGAGATCGCCCTGAACTTGCGGGCGAAGAGGTTTCTGATCGCCAGGCTGAGCACGACTGCCTAGACGGAACGCATGAGCTCGAGCACCTGGTCCTCGCCTTGGACCGGCGTGTCCTGCGCGACCTCGCCGTCGACCAGAAGGACCACGCGGTCGGCATACGAAGCAACGCGCGGGTCGTGTGTCACGACCACGACGGTGCGTCCCAGCTCGTCAACGGAGCGGCGCAGCAACTCGAGTACCTGCGTCGAGGAGGTTGAGTCGAGGTTGCCGGTCGGCTCGTCCGCAAAGACCACGGCGGGCTTCGAGATCAGGGCTCGAGCGACCGCCACCCGCTGCTGCTGGCCACCCGAGAGCTCGGCGGGCCGGTGCTTTCGCCTGTCCGCGATACCGACCGTCTGGAGCAGTTGATCGAGCCACTCGGAGTCTGCATTTTTGCCGGCGATCCGCATCGGCAGGGTCACATTCTCCTCCGCCGTCAGAACCGGGATCAGATTGAAGAACTGGAAGATGAAGCCGAGCTTGTCGCGGCGGAGCTGGGTCAGCTCAGAGTCGCCCAGGCCCGTGATCTCGGTGCCGTCAACCCACGCTTGCCCTTCGGTTGGTCGATCGAGGCCGGCCAGTACGTGCATCAGCGTGGACTTGCCCGAGCCGGAGGGCCCGACGATCGAGGTCAGCTGCCCGTGCGGGAAGTCCAGGGAGACGGAATTGACGGCCAGAACCGACGCCTCGCCTTCTCCGTAGCGGCGCGACAGGTCGGCGCAGCGGACGGCTTGGGACTGGGGGTCAGACCCCTTCATTTGTTGTTGGTCTTCTTCTGCTTTTGGTTTTTGGGGTCAGACCCCGGCTTCTGCTTCTTCGCGGGGGTCTTGGGGTCAGACCCCGGCTTCTGCTTTTTCGGGGGGTCAGACCCCGGCTTCTGCTTCTTCTTTGGGCTTGGTACCGGGGCTGCGAAGCTCTCTAAGAGCTCGGCGACCTCTTCGGGCTTTTCGACCTGGGGGGCGTGGCCGGCCTCTTCGATCAACTCCAACTGGACGCCGTTCACGTCTTCGAAGCCGGCGAGTGAGGGCTCCGCGTCGAAGATCTGGTCCTCAGCGCCGAAGATCACCATCAGCGGCACCGGGGTGCGCTTGAAGCGCTCGTCGAGCGGCAGCTCCTTCGTGAACTCGTCAGCCTCGGCCGCCGCTTCGTCGTAGGACGTGTAAGTCATGGCCCGGAAGTCGTCGACGACCTGATCGGGATTCTCGAAGGCGCCGTCGACGTCGTAATCGGGCGAAAATGCCTCGCCGTAGCCGTCCCTGACAGCGAAGTCGGGCGTCATTCGCCACATCGCCTCGCCCAGAACCGGTGTGTAGCCGAGCTTGGCGAGGAAGGGCAGGCCATCGCCGAAGCCCTCGCGGCTCGGCGCCATGTCGATCAGGACCGCGCGATCGACCAACTGCGATGCCTGCTCGGCAAGCGACGTCGCTACGGACCCGCCCATCGAGTTGCCTACCACCATCGCTCCCTGGACCTCCAGCACGTTAAGTGCCTCCGCGACCGTGGAGGCCTGCTCCGGAATCGAGTAGCCGGACTCGGGTTTCTCCGAACCCCCGAAGCCCAGGAGGTCCATGCGGATCACCCTGTGGTTCTCGGCCAGGAGGGGCTCTAACCCGTCAAACCACTGAAGGGAATTCGCGTAGCCGTGAAGGAGCACGACCGGCTGACCCTTGCCCTGGCCCGAGTCCGTCACCTGAACATCACCGGACGAGAGCTCAAGGATGCGCGAGCCGTCCACGGTCTGTGTCGCCTCCTTCGTCTGGCTCTGCGTTGAAACCGTGTTGACCGCGAGCAGGATCGCCAGCAACACGAACAGGCTGGCCAAGACCTTCCACCGGGCCTTCATCGCAGCCGCCTGCCTACGCCGCTTTCGCTGCTGATGCGGGTCATCCTGGGCTCATCCGTCCTTGGGCCCGAGGCCCAACTCGTCAGCCCTTCCGGCCATCGCATCAATCACGAACTGGACGTGCTCGTCGAAGTCCACGCCCAGTTCCTCGGCGCCCTGGCGTACCTCGTCGCGGTTGACACCGGCTGCAAACGACGGCTGCTTGAGCTTCTTCTTGACTGATTTGGGGGCCATGCCCTCGATGCCGGTAGGGCGAACCAGAGCGCAAGCGGCGATGAACCCCGACAGCTCGTCCACCGCGAAGAGCGCCTTTGCCATCTGGGTTTCGCGCGGCACCCCGAGGAACGTCGCGTGACCTGCGACGGCGTCGATCACGTCCTGGGGCCAGCCCATCTCCTCGAAGAGCCTGAGAGCGGTCCGCGGGTGACCGTTCTCGGTGTCGTCGAGATCCGGAAAGCGCTCGTAGTCGAGATCGTGCACCAGACCCGTCACGGCCCACTTTTCCGTGTCCTCGCCCCACTTGTCGGCATACGCGACCATCGCGGCTTCCACGCCGAGCATGTGCTTGCGAAGGGCCTCGGAGGAGACCCACTCGCAGACAAGCTTCCAGGCTTCCTCGCGGGTAGGCATGTCCCGTAGGCTAACCCCGGTCATGGCGGACAAATTCCTGATCGACGGCGGCCAGCCCCTCACGGGCGAGATCACCGCTGCGGGCAACAAGAATGCTGCCCTGCCGATCCTCGCCGCCTGCCTCCTCACGGACGAAGAGCTTCGGCTCTCGAACGTGCCGAAGATCCGCGACACGGAGGCCCAGATCGCGATCCTGGAGGGTCTTGGCGTCCGCGCCGAGTGGGGATCCGACCACGAGCTGTTGCTGCAGGCCAAGGGTGTGACCGAGGTTTCCCCCGACGAGGCGCTCTCGGCCCGTATCCGAGCCTCCTTCCTTCTGGCCGGCCCGCTCATAGCCCGCTTCGGCGAGGCGCGCATGCCTCCGCCCGGGGGCGACTTCATCGGGCGCAGGCGCCTCGACCCGCACCTCGACGCATTCATCGACATGGGCGCCGAGATCTCCGGCTCGCGCATGATCGAGATCACCGCGCCCAACGGCGGTCTCAAGCCCTGCGCCGTGTTCATGGACGAGCCGTCCGTGATGGGCACCGAGAACGCGCTCATGGCCGCGGCGCTCACGCCCGGTCCCACCACGATCCAAAACGCCGCCTCCGAACCGCACGTTCAAGACCTGGCACGTCTCCTGGTGAAGATGGGCGCGAAGATCGACGGCATCGGCTCAAACGTGATGACCGTCCACGGCCGTGACAAGCTGGGCGGCGCCGAGCACCGCATCTGCCCGGATCACATCGAGGTCGGAAGCTTCATGGCACTCGCCGCCGCAACCGGGGGAGACCTTCGCATCCGCGACGCGGGAGTAGACGATCTCCACATGATTCGCCGCGCTTTCGAGCGGGTGGGCCTGAAGACCGAGGCGGACGGCCAAGATCTGCTGGTCCCGCCCGGCCAGGACCTGCGTGTCCAGGACGATCTGGGCGATGCGATTCCCAAGATCGAGGACGGCCCCTGGCCCGCCTTCCCGGCCGACCTGACCTCAATTGCCCTCGCGCTGGCCACGCAGGCCTCGGGAACCGTGCTGATCTTCGAGAAGATGTTCGAGAACCGCCTGTTCTTTGTTGACAAGCTCGTTGCGATGGGCGCTCGGATCACGCTCTGCGATCCCCACAGGGCGATCGTCAGCGGACCGAGCCGGCTTCACGGTGAGCGAGTCGAAAGCCCCGACATCCGCGCCGGCATGGCGATCCTCATTGCGGCGCTCGCCGCGGAGGGGCGCTCCGAGATCGGCAACATCGTGCAGATCGACCGCGGCTACGAGTCGATCGACGAGCGCCTGCGTGGTCTCGGTGCGCGGATCGAGCGTGTCTCGGCCGACCGTGTGCCCGCGTAGCCGGGAAAGAAGGCCCGAATGACCCACCCGATCCCACCCGGGAGCAGAGACATCCTGCCCGACGAGATGCGCGAGCTCCGCTTGCTCCAAGCGAGCCTCGCGCAGGTCTTCGAGAGCTTTGGATACGGGGAGGTAGCTACGCCGACGGTCGAGTTCGAAGACGTCCTCACCACCGGCGAGGACACCGGAATGGCGACGGCACACCGATTCTTCGACGCGCAAGGACGGGTGCTGGCGATGCGGGCGGACTCGACGGTTCCAATCGCCCGCCTCGTGGCGAACCGATACGCCACCGCCGCGCCGCCGTTTCGCTTCTTCTACAACGCCCGTGCCTATCGGGCCGTGCGCCCGCAGCGCGGACAGACCGGCGAGTTCTTCCAGGCGGGCGTCGAGTTGATCGGGTCTCCGGCCCCCGACGGCACGGCTGAGGTCGTCGAGGTCTTGAGCGCCGCGCTGGATGCGGCCGGCCTCAATCGCGCGGTGATCGGCCTGGGCGACGCGGCGCTGTATGGCCAGCTACTCACAGAGCTAGGCATCGCCGAGGACGAACAGGAGGTGATCCTGGGGCTCCTGGCGTCGCGAGACCTGGTGGGCCTGGAGGAGGAGCTCTCCTCATTCGATCTCTCTGACTCGAGCGCCGAGCTGCTCCGCCGGATCCCCTCGCTCCGAGGAGGCCCTGAGGTCCTGGACGAGGCCAAGAGCCTCGGCGGGGAGGCCGTCGCCAGAGCGGTCCAGCGCGTCATGGACACCTACGAGTCGATCGCCGCCCGCGGAATCGCGGAGCGAGTGCAGCTCGACCTCGGACTGCTTCGCGACCTGGGCTATTACACCGGCGCCATCCTCGAGGTGTACGACCCGGCGCTCGGGCATGTCCTGGGCGGCGGCGGACGCTACGACGATCTGATGGGACGCTTCGGCAAGCGCCTCCCGGCTGTCGGCTTTGCCCTCAACCTCGAGCGCCTTCACATCGCACAAGCCGAGGAAGAGCGGATCGCAGAGGAGGGATCGGCTTGAGCGGCGTGGCCAGGCCAACCGCCGCGCTCCAATCGGGGCCGCTTCGCATGGCCTTGCCCCGCGGCGCTCTTTTGAATGAGACCCTGGACGTCCTGGACAAGATCGGCGCCGACACGGCTGGTGTGCGCTCAGACTCGCGTTCGCTCATCTTCGAGACCGACGACCTCATCTTCGTGACGATGCGCCCCTCGGACGTCCCCACATATGTCGAAGCTGGTGCGGCCGACGTCGGCATCACCGGCAAGGACGTCCTGCTCGAGTCGGATCGCGTCTTTTACGAGCTGTCGGACCTCAACTACGGCGGATGCCGGATGGTCCTGGCGGGGCCGGACGGCGAGGACGACCGTGTGTCCGCACAGGCTCGCCGCCTCGGAGCCATCCGGATCGCAACCAAGTACCCGCGAATAGCCGAACGCTTCTTCGAGGACACGGGCAGGGCCGCCGAGGTGATCGAGGTCAAGGGTTCCGTCGAGTTGGCGCCCGTCTCGGGCCTGGCGGATGCAATCGTCGATCTTGTGGACAGCGGCCGGACGCTCAGGGACAACGGACTGGTGGTTCGCGAGGTGATCGTCGAGTCGACCGCCCGTCTCATCGCCAACCGTGTTTCGCACAAGCTCCGAGCACGCGAGATCGACGGCCTTGTCGAGCGTTTGAAGGAAGCGACGTCGTGAGGATCGAGCGTGTTGCCTGGGACGGCGCGGACCCAGAGGTACTTGCCGCGCGCCTTCGTCACGCCGCTTCACCCCCGGCTGAGCTTTCCGAAAAGGTCGCGGAGATCATCGAGCGAGTGCGCTCGGACGGCGACACTGCCCTCAAGCAGATGAGCGTCGAGCTCGACGGAGCCGAACGGGCGCCACAGTCGCTTCGAGTTCCCGCCGATGCGGCCGAGGAGGCATTTGCAGCGCTCGACCAGGACCTGGCCGAGGCGCTGAGTCTGGCGGCGGCCAATATCCGCGAGGTCTCAGAAGCGGAGCTCCGGCTGCCCGTCTACACGGAACTGAGCCAGGGCCAAGAGGTCTCTGTTTTGGAGCGGCCGGTCGCAAGCGCAGGCGTGTACGCGCCCGGCGGCAGAGCCGCATACCCGTCGTCGGTCCTGATGGGATTGATCCCGGCACGGACCGCCGGCGTGGGGAGGACCGTGCTCGTTTCGCCGCCAAGCCCCGACGGCACCGTACCTCCAGCCGTCCTGGCCGCAGCGCGCATCGCCGACGCCGACGAGATCTACGCGATCGGAGGTGCCCAAGCCGTTGCCGCGCTCGCGATCGGGACCGACGCCGTGAGGCGAGTCGATGTCGTCGCCGGACCGGGAAATGCCTGGGTGACGGAAGCAAAGCGCCAGCTGTTCGGCACTGTCGGCATCGACGGCCTCGCGGGTCCCTCGGAGCTCGTAGTGGTAGCCGACGAAGCGGGCGGTGCCCGCAAGGTTGCTTTGGATGCGCTGGCGCAGGCAGAGCACGGGCCCGACAGCCCGGTTGTGGTGATTTCCCCGTCAGCGGAGCTTCTGGGCGAGCTGGCCGGCACACTCGTCACGCTGGCCGGCGACCGCCCGTCCGTGGCCGATGCACCGGTCGCGCTGGTCGAGGCACCAACCCTGGACCTGGCGCTGGAGCTCTCCGACGCCTTCGCTCCGGAGCATCTCGAACTTCGATTCGCACGCGCCGACGAGGTCGCCGCCAACCGGATCGCAGGATGCGTTTTTATCGGCGGCGCCGGGGCCACCGCCTTTGGCGACTACACGGCAGGGTCCAACCACATCCTCCCGACCGGAGGCGCCGCGCGATTCTCTGGACCGCTCGGTGTCGGAGCGTTCATGCGCCGGATGTCGATAGTGGACGTCCCTCGAAGTGCCGCCGCGAAGCTCTTCGAGGCGACCGACACGATCGCCAGATCCGAAGGACTCCCCGTGCACGGGGAGTCGGCAATCGCGCAGATGCAACCGGAAACCTCGTGATTTGCAGGTAACTTGAAGCCGATGGCACGCACCGCTGACATCACGCGCAATACCGGGGAAACCAGGGTCTCCCTCAAGCTCGACCTGGACGGGGGCACCGTCTCCGCCAAGACGGGAGTGGGTTTCCTTGACCACATGCTGGACCTCCTGGGGCGCCACGGGCGCCTGGGTTTGGAGGTTGAGGCCGAGGGAGACCTCGAAACCGGAGCGCACCACACCGTGGAGGATGTCGGCATCGCGCTCGGCCAGGCCCTCGACGAGGCGCTGGGCGACCGCTCCAAAATCCGGCGGTACGGCAACGCCCGGATCCCGATGGACGAGTCGCTCGGCTCGTGTGCGATCGACATCTCGGGCAGGCCGTTGTGCGTCTTCGAGGCCGACCTCCCGCCGGGAACGGTCGCCGATTTCGACAACGAGCTCGCCGAAGAGTTCTTCCGAGCCGTTGCATCGACGTCCCGCATGACGCTCCATGTCGGCGTTGCCTACGGATCGAACGCCCACCACATGATCGAGGCCTGCTTCAAGGCTTTTGCCCGCGCGCTGCGCGAGGCCGTCTCGATCGATCCCGAGGAGACCGGGCATCCCATCGACGAAGGGCACGCTGACTTGATCGCGATCTGCGACTACGGCATGGGCAACCTGCGCTCGGTTGAGAAGGCGCTCGCCCGGGTCGGGTCGGATGCGGCTCGTGTCACGGACCCAGTTGCCGCTCGAGACGCCGAGGGCTTGATCCTGCCCGGAGTCGGTGCCTTCCCGGAGGCGATGTCTCGCATCCGCGCCCAGGGATTCGACGCCCTGATCGCCGAACGCGCCGCGGCGGGCGTCCCGGTGCTCGGCATCTGTCTCGGAATGCAACTCATCTTCGGCTCCTCGACGGAACTTGCGGGCGCCGAGGGCCTGGCTCTGCTTGGCGGCAACGTCACCGATCTCGATGCAAAGGGCCAGAAGGTCCCGCACATCGGTTGGGCGCCGGTGACCTGGACCCGCGAGTCACCGCTGACCGAAGGCCTGGAGCCCGGGGAGCCCTTTTATTTCGTCCACTCGCTCGCATCCCGGCCCACTGACAAGGCGGACACGCTCGGCACTGCGAACTACGGCGAGACCTTTGCCGCGGTTGTCGAGAAGGGCAACGTGTTCGGCGTCCAGTTCCACCCCGAGAAATCGAGCTCCGCGGGCCTGCGACTCCTCGAGAACTTCACGGCGATCTGCGCTCCCATTCCGGCTTGATCCTCTACCCGGCAATCGATATCCGTGGCGGCCACGCCGTTCGGCTGGTTCAAGGGGACTACGAGCGTGAGACGGCGTACGACGCCGATCCTCTCGACGCCGCCGCTCGATGGGCCGACCAGGGAGCTGAGTGGCTTCACGTCGTGGACCTCGACGGTGCTCGCTCGGGAGCTTCAGAGAACCTCGAGCACGTGCGCCGGATCGCGACGGGCACGGAAGCCTCGGTTCAGGTCGGCGGAGGCCTTCGCAACGACGACGCGGTCGCACGAGCCCTGGATGCCGGAGCGGAGCGTGTCGTAATCGGCACGGCGGCGCTCTCAGACCCCGAATTCCTGGACAGGATGCTCGACGAACACGGACAAAGGATCGTGGTGGGCGTGGATGCCCGCGGCGGCATGGCCGCGACTCAGGGCTGGACTGAGACTTCCGGGACCGAGGCGGACATTCTCATAAGGAGCCTCGCCGAGCGGGGTGTCAGCCGCCTCGTTTGGACTCCCATCGAGGTGGACGGCACGATGGAGGGTCCTCCGCTTCATCAGCTCCGTGTGATCGCCGACGACCTCGACGCCGAGCTCATCTATTCGGGTGGCGTGGGAACGCTCGAAGACCTGGAGGCGTTGGCCAAGGCCGAGTTGCCCGCTCTGGGTGGCGTGATCGTCGGCAGGGCCATTTACGAGGGCCGCTTCGACGTCTCGGACGGCATCGCTGCGCTACTCGCCTGAACCCATCGGTGGGAACGCAAGTAGAGTCCCGCAGATGTCTGAGACCCAAGCAGCTTCCCCGCCTCCGCCACCCCCTCCAACCGCTCCGGCGACGACCTCCGCAGAGGAGCCGAAGGCCAGCGGCCCCATGCGGATTCTCGCCGTCGTGGTCTCCCTGCTCCTGCTGTTTGGCGTGGCCGTAATGGCCATTGTCGCCATCAATCCAGACGACCTGCCACTCTGCGCCGACGTCTTGTCGGGAGAAGCCTCGCTCGGACCCACGAATGAGTGCATCGACTCGTCCAGCGGGATGTATACCGCGACCCGGATTGCGGCCGCTCCCGCGGCGCTCCTCGGTGGCCTCGCCGCACTCCTCGGTTTCTACGTCGCGGCGACCGGCCGGCGGGGAGGTCTCATGGTGAGGCTGACCGTCGCCGCGCTCGTGTTCGGCGGCCTGTCCATTCTCTTCGGACAGATCTAGGCGACCAGAGGCCCGACCCGTCTACCCGGCGATTGCGCCGGGTAGATTCGAACCCATGGCTGTTCTCGGTGCACTCGTCTCTTCGCGCGCTCGCGCGATGTCCTGGACCGCTCTTTACAAGTCCGGAATGTGGCTCTACGGAAAGGGACAGCAGTTCTGGGACAACCTGACTGCGGCTGAGCGCAGGGAGATGGGGGACGTCCTTCGCAAGTCGAAGGGACGCAGGGCAAATCTGTCGAGCCAAGAGGTAGATCGCCTCAAGGACCTGGTCCGCAAGGGATTCAGCGGCGCGCGCCCGCGCGTATGAGCGCCCTACGTCGAGTCATCCCTTGCCTCGATGTCGATGGCGGGCGCGTCGTGAAGGGCACGAACTTCGTGGACATCCGCGACGCGGGTGACCCGGTCGAGTTGGCGGAGCGCTACGACGCGGCCGGCGCAGACGAGCTGGTCTTCCTCGACATCACGGCCTCCCATGAGAAGCGGGACACGATCACCGAGCTCGCGCGACGCACGGCCGACAACGTCTTCATCCCGTTCACCATCGGCGGCGGAATCCGCTCGGTAGATGATGCGCAGGCCGTGTTGGACGCAGGCGCCGACAAAGTCTCTGTCAACTCATCGGCACTCGAGAGGCCCGAGCTGATCGGCGAGCTGGCGGCCGTGTTCGGTGCCCAGTGCGTCGTGATCGCGATCGACGCCAAACGTCAGGAGTCCGGGTGGGACGTATACGTCCAGGGGGGTCGCGCGAAGGTAGTCGGACGGGACGCGGTCGGCTGGGCACGCGAGGCCACCGAGCGCGGAGCGGGGGAGGTCCTTCTGACCAGCATGGACCGCGACGGCACGAACGACGGCTACGAGCTCGAGCTGACGCGCGCCGTTGCGGACACGGTGAGCGTGCCGGTCATCGCGTCCGGAGGAGCCGGCGCGCTGGAGCACCTCTCCGAAGGGATCCTCGACGGTCACGCCGATGCGGTCCTCTGCGCGTCGATCTTCCATTACGGCCACTACTCGGTCGCCGAGGCCAAGCGACACATGGCGGATTCCGGAATCCCGGTGAGGATCTAACCGCCTGACTGGGGGGCGGCAGCCTCGGCGCCCTGCGCCTGCTGCTTTGCCTTTTTGCGCGCCTTGCGGATGATCTTCTTTTCCTTGTCCTTCTTCGCGCTGAGCGCCTCCGACTCGAACGCACGAACCGTCCCGTAGCCGGTGAAATAGACCCGCTCGCCGTCAGAGACCGCAGGGTTGTAGCGGCCGAGGTCGTTGGTGTAGACCTGCTTGCCTGTAGCGGCGTCGTAGCCGATCGTTCCGCCTGTGCTCACGTTCTTCGAGAAGTAGACCGTCTTGCCGATGAGGACCGCCGAGCCGGTGATCTGGGCGCCGATGTCATGTGACCACAGGACACCGCCGGTCTTCGCGTTCAGCGCATAGGCGGTGTTGTCCCTCGACCCGATGTAGAC
Organism: uncultured bacterium; assembly: GCA_963721645.1. GTDB lineage: Bacteria > Actinomycetota > Thermoleophilia > Solirubrobacterales > 70-9 > JALZKA01. The sequence goes on from CAVRJK010000002.1 coordinate 996,334, forward strand.
GGCGGGCGGCGAGCCCTTGACGTCGGCTACGACAGGGCCCGGATAGACCTCGCCTCCAGTCGAGAAGGTCCAGGCGACCGAGCCGGTCTCTTCGTCGAGCGAGTACACGCGCCCGTCGAACGCGCCGACATAGACACGGCCGAACGCGACCGCGGGAGTGGAGTAGGCGCCACCGCCGCGCCCGAAGGCCCCGCCGATGATCGGCGTTCGCCATTTGAAGCTGCCGTCGGACGCGTTGATCGCGTAGAACTCGCCGCCGTAGTTGGAGCCGAAGATGACGCCGTCGTGGTACGCGACAGCACCCTTGACCTCGCCTGCCGTAGCGGTCTGCCAGATCGTCTTGCCCGTCTTCGGGTCGACGGCGAGCACGGTTCCGCACTCACACCCAAAGATCAGCTTGTCGCCGACGATCAGCGGCGACGATTCACTGCCGGGCTCGCCGATCTCCTTGGTCCAGAGCTCCTTTCCGTCCTTGGCTCGAACCGCCACGATCTTGGCCGGCTTAAGCATGAGCGCATAGACGACTCCACGCGAGTAGGCAGGCGCGGCGGCGCTCAGCTCGCCGTAGTCCTTGCGCCACAGCTCCTTGCCCGTCTTCTTGTCGACTCCATACAGGATCCCCTCGAGATCGAGGATGTAGAGCCGGTCCTTGACGATGATCGGTCCGTGCTCGATCAGGTGACCGAGCGGGAGTGACCACTTCGACGACCCGAAGGGCGGGTCGAGGTTCTTGCCTGGCAGGTACCGGGTCCGCTCGAGATTCAGGCCGTAGATAGGCCAGTCGTTGTTCTTGATCTCAGAGCGCTTGGGGATCTTGACCGGCTCTTGCGCCTCGAACGCGACCCCGGGGTTGGACACGTCCTCCGGACGTTTGACGAAAGCGAAATAGCCCGCGACCGCGATCCCGGCGCTTGCGAGCACGGCTGCTGCTGCCGTGACGGCACGGCGGCGGGGGCTCCAGGAGCTCCAGATCCTGCGAAGAGAGGTCACGGGGACTACGAAATGGTAGTAAGAGGTGCGGTGGTCAAGAACTTGACAGCATCTGAACCCGAACGCCTCCGGGCGGCACGTGACGTACTCGAAGGAGTCGCCACCGTTCGTGGGAGGCTGCAGGGGCAACCCGCATGGCTGGTTGGCGGCGCGGTCAGAGACCTCCTTTTGGGAGGTACCAAGGCCGATCTCGACCTGGTGGTGGAAGGCGACGCAACGAGCGTTGCCACCGCGCTAGGCGCAGACGCACAGGCCCACAGCCGCTTTGGCACAGCCTCGGTCGAGGTGGACGGTGTGCGCGTGGACGTTGCCGCTGCCAGGCGTGAGATATATGCCGCCCCTGGCGCCCTGCCCGACGTCGAGCCCGCGACGATCGGCGACGATCTGGCGCGGCGTGACTTCACGGTGAATGCGATGGCGCTTCCCCTTGAAGGCCCGGCCGAGCTGATTGACCCGCACGGCGGCCGCGCCGACCTCGAGGCCGGGGTGCTCCGCGTGCTTCATCCGGGCTCATTCGTAGACGACCCCACGCGTGCTCTGCGCGCCGCCCGCTACGCGGCGCGCCTCGATATGGCCCTCGAGGACGAGACCGCGGCATACCTGTCCTCGGCTGACCTCGGCACCGTCTCCGAGGACCGGGTGGAGGCCGAGCTCTTGCGCCTTCTCGCTGAGGAGCGAGCCCCCGAAGCCCTTGAGTTGCTCGCCCGGTGGGGACTTGCGGGAATCGACGAAGGGGCCGCCGCCCGGGTGAGCGCTCTGCGTGAGCTCCTGGCCGGTTCCGCCTGGGCGGAAGTGGTGGGCGAAGCGGATGCGATCTTCGAAGCCGCTCGGCCGCAGGAGCGCACGCGGCGGGCGGTCGGGGCACTAACAAAGGCCACTCCCGCTCACCCGTCCGACGGAGTAGCCCTGGTCAGGGGCATGCGACCGGTTGATCTCGCCGTCGCGCGAATCGCCGGGGCTGAATGGCTCGATGCGTGGGCGGGCGAGTGGCGACTGGTCTCACTGGAGATCGATGGTGCGACGCTGTTGGATGAGGGAGTCCCGGAGGGCCCCGCGGTCGGCCGTGGCCTGGATGCTGCCCTGCGGGCACGCCTTGACGGCGAGATCAAGACGCGTGAAGAGGAACTCCGCGTCGCCCTTGCCGCTGCGTCTGCCACGTAGCCTCGGAGCATGGACTGGCAAACGAGCGGCGGGCTCAAATGGCTTCGAGCGGATCTGCCGGGTGCGCAAGCCGCTTTCACGACGCGGATCGGCGGCATGAGCGCCGGTCCCTTCGACTCACTCAACCTCGGGTTGCTGACCGATGACGATTCCGCCACGGTCCACGCGAACCGAGCGGAGATGTGCGAGGCGCTCAAACGGGACCCTGCGCTGATCATCTCCGGATTTCAGGTTCACGGCGGCGAGGTGCTTCGCCAAAACGAAGCGAGTGCTCGCTCGGCTTGGATCCTCGGCGCCGAGGGTGAATCAAAGGAGGTCGACGGGTGGGCGACGTCGGCCCAAGGCCTGAGCCCGCTCGTCTACGTGGCGGACTGTCTGCCCGTAGCCCTCGCGGGGCCGGACGGCGTCGCGATGATCCACTGCGGCTGGCGGGGCCTCGCGGCGGGCATCGTTGAACGAGGAGTCCGAGAGGTCCGTGCCACCGCTGCGGCGATTGGGCCCGGGATCGGCCGGTGCTGCTTCGAGGTCGGCGAGGAGGTGCTCTCCGAGTTCGCGCATCTGGGCGACGACCTGGCCGAAGGGCGAATGCTCGACCTCGGCCTGGTGTGCGAGCGCTTGCTCCGCGAAGCCGGCGTCATGGATGTCGAGCGCTCAGAGCTCTGCACAAGCTGCGAACCCGGTCTCTTTTACTCCCACAGGCGCGACGACGGCGTCACCGGCCGTCAGGCGGGGCTGGCATGGCTGAACTGATCACGGACATCGACGCCGCGCTCGTCCAAAAGCGCCTCGCCGCGGTTCGCGCCGAGGCGGGGGAGGGGACTCGGGTCCTGGTCGCGACGAAGTACGTGCCCGATGCCGACCTGCCGGCCCTGGCGGAGGCAGGTGTGGACCTGGTCGGCGAAAACCGACTCGACGACCTGGAACGGAAGCGCGTGAGCTTCGGAGACCTTTTTGAGTGGCATTTCATCGGCGGGCTCCAAAGCCGCAAGGTCAAGGGCGTTCTACCTCTGGTCACGTTGATCCACTCAGTCGCATCCCAGTCCGCGCTCGACCAGATCAACTCGAGGTGTGATGAGGACACCCAGATCCTGATCCAGGTGAACGTCGCGGGCGACGACGCCAAGGAGGGCATCGCCCCGGGGGAGCTCGGCGAGTTCATTGCGGGCAGCGAGGCCGAAGTGGCGGGGCTCGCCACGATGCCTCCGTTTGCCGATGATCCCGAAGCCTCCCGGCCTCACTTCTCGCGCCTGGCCGAACTCGCCGCCGAGCACGGGCTTTCCGAGCTTTCGATGGGAACCAGTCAGGACTGGCGGGTCGCCGTTGCCGAGGGCGCGACGATCATCCGCCTCGGTTCCACCCTCCTGCGACCATGAACGTTCGCATTCGCGAGGGTTTGGCGTCATAATCGGGTAGAGGAAACGTGCCCGAAGGCGCGAACAGGCTCAACCAATGGCACTCAGAGATACATGGCACCGCTCGCTCGTCTACTTCGGCCTGGCCGAGGACCCCGAATACCACGAGCCCGATCTGTACGAGCCCGAGACCGGCACCCACGCCGCAACTGGCTACGACTCGGCCCCGGCGCCTCGTGCCTCGGTGTCCCGCTTGGGCGACCGTCGCCGCAGCCAGGACGAGATCGACGACATCTTCGCCGACGACTCGCCGCCTCCACGCCGCAACCTGCGACCGGTGGGTAACGGCGGAGGCGGGGCGGACGTCCGCGTCCACCTGGTCAATCCCACGAGCTTCAACGACGCTCAGGAGGTGGCGGATCGCTTCAAGCACGACACCCCGGTCATCCTGAACCTGCAGACGACGGACTCCGAACTCGCGAAGCGGCTTATCGACTTCGCCTCCGGCCTTACCTACGCCCTCGACGGCGGCATGCAGAAGGTCGCGGAGAAGACCTTCATGCTCACGCCCCGCAACGTCGAGGTCTCGGCCGAGCAGACCGCACAGCTCGTCGAGAAGACGTTCTTCAACCAGTCGTAGCGTCGGGCCTAGAATCCGGGCCGTGAAGCTCGGGTTCGTCGGCGCGGGAAATATGGCGGCTGCCATGGCCCGCGGCTGGGCGCGCTCTCCTGACGGGCCCCAGATGTTCTTCACCGACCTGGATGCCGAGCGAGCGCAAAGTCTCGCGGCTGAGGTGGGAGGTGAGACGCGGGGTGACCTGAAATCGCTTGTCGCAGACTGCGACGCCTTGCTGCTTGCCGTCAAGCCCGCGGCGCTCGAGTCGGTTGCCGGCGATCTGGGGGGCAAGGCGCCTCCAATTCTCTCGGTGATCGCAGCGACCTCCGTGGAGCGCATCAATCAGTTATTTCCCGGCGTTCCGGTATTGCGCGTGATGCCCAATCAGCCCGCCGAAGTCGGGCGCGGCGTCATGGTCCACGCGGCGCCTCAGCCGGGCGCGGAGGCGCTGGTCCAGCTGCTGCCCGCGCTCGGCAGCACGTTCGAGCTGCCGGAGGAGACGATCGACGCCGCTATGGCGGTCATGTCGTGTGCGCCCGCCTATGTCGCGCTCTTCGCGGAGGCGTTGGCAGACGCGGGGTCCCAAGACGGTCTTGAGCCGGCGTTGTCACTGGAACTCGTCGCTGGAACCCTGGAGGGCACCGCGGAGCTGCTTCGAGAGCGCGACCCCGAAGCAATCCGCAAGGCCGTCGCGCCTCCGGGGGGCGCCACGGAAGCGGGCCTCGACGCGTTGAACGAGGCGGGCTTCTCAGATGCGATCGAGAGCGCCGTCCAAGCGTCTCTGGCGAGGTTCAGGTGAGCGCTCTGGCCGCGATCGACCGGGTGGACGTGGCCAACTACGTCGACGCGCTGTTCACCGTGTTCCTGATCCTGATCATCACACGCATCGTCTTGAGCTGGATTCAGATGTTCAGGCCGATTCCCTACAACATGCCGCTGCGGGCCACAATCGGGTTCGTCGAGGAGAGCGTCGATCCTTACCTGAACGTCTTCCGGCGCTGGATTCCTCCGATCGGCGGCGGTGGCATGGGTATCGATCTGAGCCCGATGATCGGAATCATCCTGCTCCTCATCCTTCAGAGCCTGGTCGTCAACGCAATCGCAGGGTGAGTGCGACCGTGCGGGGCTCGAGCGCCCGCTCGTGGGGCTGGATGTTGCTCGTGACGGGCCTCGTCGTCGCCATCGACCAGATCACGAAAGCTCTTGTGGTCAATTCGATCGGGCGCGGCGAGACTCGCGAGGTCCTGCCGTTCCTCGACGTGGTCCACGTGGTCAACGACGGCGTCGCGTTCGGCTTCCTCGGTGAGTCGAGCCAGGGCGTCGTCCTTGCAGTCACATTCGCCGCCCTTGCGCTTGTGGTCGGCTGGTACGCATTCAACCGCGACCGGCCCCTTGCGTGGCTCGCAGTGGGCCTCCTCACGGGCGGAGCGATCGGGAACCTCCTCGATCGCCTGACGCGTGAGGGCGTCATCGACTTCATCGACTTCCCAGCCTGGCCGTCGTTCAACGTCGCAGACATCGCGATCACCCTCGGCGCCGTGACGCTCGCGATCATCGCGCTCGCTGCCCCCAAGGTCGGTGAGAAGGCTGACGGAGATCCCGATCGCCCCTCGGGCTGAGCCGCCGGATGTCGTGATCGTCCACCGCGACGATCACCTGGCCGTCATCAACAAGCCGGCGGGCCTCGTGGTTCACGCGGCACCCGGTCATCACGGAGTAACCCTCGTGGACGCCCTGGGGGACCTCCTGGGTGGCGGTGAGGACACCGAAAGGCCCGGAATCGTCCACCGGCTCGACAAGGACACATCCGGTCTCATGCTCGTCGCACGGAGCGATGACGCGCACCGCGCGCTTTCCGAGGCCATCAAGGAGCGCCATGTGGAGCGTGAGTACCTGGCCCTGATCCATGGCACTCCACGCTCGCGCTCCGGAACGATCGACGCACCGCTCGGCCGTGATTTCCGCGCGCCAGAGCGCCGGGCGGTCGGGGGTCGGGGGTCCCGGGACGCCCGGACACATTTTGAGGTGGCCGAAAAGCTCGGGCCCCTGACGCTCGTCACGGTCCGGCTCGAGACGGGGCGGACCCACCAGATCAGGGCTCACTTCGCCGCGATCGGGCACCCGCTGGTTGCCGACGGTCGCTATGGGGGAAGAAAGGCCCACGGACTCGAGCGCCAGTTCCTCCACTCGGCAAGGCTTGGGTTCACCCATCCGGTAACGCGAGAGAAGCATCGGTTCGAAAGCGACCTGCCGTCCGATCTTCACGACGTGGTTGAAGCCGCCAGAGCGGGCATGCCTCCGCCACGCCAGCCGAGACCTAGGGTCTAGGCATGCCAGGCTCGGATCTGAACAGTCCAGCAAGGCTCGCCGCCGTGGCAAACACCGGGTTGGCGGACGCTCCTGCTACCGAGTCGATGCAGCGGATATCGCGCCTGGTTTCGCGTCTGCTCCGAGCACCGGTGGCCCTGGCAACCTTCGTCGACGACGAGCGTCAGTTCTTCGTCGCGGCGACCGGATTCGGCGTCGAGCCCTTCGCGTCACAGCGCCAAACGCCGCTCAGTCACTCGTTCTGTCAGCACGTGGTCCTGCGGGGCGAGTCGCTCAATGTCACCGACTCCCGCGACGAGGCGTTTCTTGAGGGCAACCGGGCCATCGATGAGCTCGGCGTAATCGCCTACCTCGGGGTTCCGCTCTACGCTCCCGACGGCGAGCTCCTCGGATCCCTTTGCGCGATCGACGGCAAGCCGCGCGCGTGGAACGACGACGATGAGGCGGCGCTCACCGATCTGGCCGAGCTCGTGACCGACGAGCTCCGCTATCGGGCGGCTACCGAGGAGAACCTCGTCTTGACGGCTCGACTGCGGGCGGAGGTGCGCCGAGACGAACTGACCGGGCTCGGTAACCGCCGATTCTGGCTGGAGCAGGCGACCATCCAGTTCGCCAGGGCGATGCGGGATGGCAGTGAGGTATCCGTGATCTGCCTTGATCTCGACAGCTTCAAGGCCGTCAACGACGAGCAGGGACACGCGGCCGGAGACGACCTGCTCGTCGCGGTGGCTGAGATGTGGTCGTCACTCGTGCGAACGCCCGACCTCTTGGCGAGGTGGGGCGGTGACGAGTTCGTAATCATGCTCGGCGACTCCGATCAAACTCATGCGACCGAAGTCGCTCACCGCCTGGCCGCGGCGAGCTCGGAGCTGATTGAGGTCAGTGCCGGAGTCGCGCAGTGGAACCGATCAGAGACGGCGGAGGAGCTCTTGGAGCGTGCCGACGCCGAGTTGCTGGGAGCCAAGCGGCGTAACCGAGCCCCGGACGAGGAAGAGCCGGGCGGACGCGGCTAACCTCAGGACGTTCGACAAATCCACTACCCCGTGGATCCACGCTTGAAGGGCCCTGCCCGGCCCGGCCGCTTAGCGCAGCCGAAGACCGGGTCCCTTAAAGCGCCGCGGGCTTATTCAAGTCAAATCCGAAGGGAACAATCAAGTGTCAGAGCCCGGAGTCAGAGAACTCCTTCAAGCCGGTCTGCATTTCGGCCACCAGACGCGCCGATGGAATCCGCGCATGCGCCCCTACATCCACGGGGAGCACGACGGTATCCACATCATCGATCTCCTCCAGACCGAGCACCTGCTCGCCGAGGCCCGCCGCTTTGCTGGCGAGATCGCCGGCAAGGGCGGCACCGTCCTCTTCGTGGGCACGAAGAAGCAAGCGGCTGATTCCGTCAAGGAATGGGCCGATCGCTGCGGAATGCCTTACGTGAACAAGCGCTGGCTGGGTGGGCTGCTCACCAACTTTCACACGATGTCGAAGCGCATCGAGCGCCTTCACGACCTCCGCACGCTGGCGGACGGCGGTCAGCTCGGCCTCCTGCCGACCAAGGAGCGGATGGCGCGCGAAGCCGAACTCGCCAAGCTCGAGTTCAACCTCGGCGGCGTCCGCGACATGAAGAAGGTCCCCGACGCGGTCTTTGTTCTCGACCTCAACCGCGAGACGATCGCCGTCGCGGAGGCCAAGCGTCTCCGCCTGCCGCTCATCGGCCTGGTCGACTCGAACGTCGACCCCGTTCCGATCGATTTCCCCGTGCCCGGCAACGACGACGCGATCCGCTCGTGCTCGCTCGTGATCAGCACGATCGGCGAAGCGGTCGAAGAGGCCGCGGGCAACTTCCGCGCTGCCGAGGAGAAGCGCCGCGCCGACGAGGAGGCAAAGCGTCAGCGCGAAGCCGAGGAGAGGGCCGCGCGCGAGGCCGAGGACGCCGCGCGCCGAGAGGCTCAAGAAGCCGAGATGGCTGCCTCCAAGGCCGCCAAGGCACAGGCCGCAGCCGCCGGCGGCGCAGATGCGCCTGCTCAGCCTGCAGCCGCCGCTCCCGCAACCCCGGAAGGAGGCTCCAAGTGAGCGACACAAAGGTTTCAGCAGCCGACGTAAAGGCGCTTCGCGAACGCACCGGCGCGGCGATCATGGACTCAAAGTCCGCCCTGGCAGAGGCCGGCGGCGATCTCGACAAGGCAATCGAGATCCTCCGAGTCAAGGGTCAGGCATCCGCCGCCAAGCGCAGCGGCCGCTCGACCTCCGAGGGCACCGTCGCCACCTACATCCACGCGAACGGCAAGGTCGGCGTGATGGTCGAGGTCCAGTGCGAGACGGACTTCGTCGCCCGCAACGACGACTTCACCGAGTTCGCCCGTGAGGTCGCCCTGCACATCGCGGGCGCGCCCTCCGTGCCTCACTACGTCTCAGCCGACGAGATCACCGACGAGGCCCGCGACGCAGAGCGCCGCGTGTTCCAGGCGAAGGCGGCCGAAGAGGGCAAGCCCGAGCACATCGTGGAAAAGATCATCGACGGGCAGCTCGCCAAGTGGTCCAAAGAGATCGCGCTACTCGAGCAGGAGCACATCCGCTCCGACCGCTACGAGGGCAAGACCATCGAAAAGCTCCGCGAGGAACTGGCTGCAAAGACGGGCGAGAACATCGTCGTCGCCCGCTTTGCGCGCTTCCAGGTCGGCGAAGAGGAATGACCCGGTCCCAGGCTCGCGCCTAGCCCGGTGCCAGGCACGGTGCCTGGCACCACGTCTAGCTGCCGGGACCGAAAGTGGTTCCGCGTAGCCCGGTGCCAGGCACGGTGCCTGGCACCACGTCTAGCTTCATTCAGCCTGACGGGACTTCGAGCGATACCTCGCGGCCGTCAATCTCGCCGGAGATCCTGAGGACGGTCGGGGGCAGGCCGAAGCTGAACCAGACCCCCTTGATCCTCAGCCCACCATCGTGCGGTCCGGGGCCATCGACATCGATCTCAGCCTTGACCGCCTGCGTTCCGAAGTCGTAGACACCGTCGCCCGATACCGCGACGTCCTCGGCGAAGGCCGCGTTTTTCAAAACGATGGCGACCGACGACGGGGTGCCGGGCCCCTGCTTGAAGGTGCCTCCACGCAACCCGGGGCCCTTCACGCCGCGCCGCTGAGAGAAGAAACGCCGGAAGGCGTCGGTAACTGCGGCAGCGGCCACGGTTGCCACCTTGCGATCGTTCTCGGTGGACTCGTCCTTGCCCGCGTTACGGATCTCGGCTGGCAAAGCGTCCGCGGCCAACTCCGGGAAGCGGCCGACGGCTGGGAGGGAGATGTCGTCGGGAGAGGATGCGCATGAGGTGTCCGATGTCTCGAAGTTCTTGATGAAGCGGCGCAGGATCGAGATCGCGCATTGACTCCTGCCGGTGGTGACGACTGTGTGGTCGCCGTCGACGAACTCGATCAGTTCACTGCCCGGCCAGGCCGCCTCGATCTGTTCCGCTTCGCCGGTCGGCGTGTCCAGATCCAGATCACCCGACAGGATTAGCGCCGGCACGTCTCCGGAGAATGAGCCTTCGTCCCACGGCTCAACCGGGCCGTCCGGTGCCGGCCAGCGGATACACGGGTCGGGGCCGAAAAAGCCGTCGGGCAGCGGTGCGAGCCACCCTTCGACGGAGAATGGCGCGAAGGTGTCGTCGGGCAGATCGTCGCGGGCGTCCTCGAACGCCTGGGAACGGGTCGCGAAATCAGTCGACTTGTCCCAGGCAAAACTGTTTACGTCGGTGCAGTACCGAGCCCAGCTGAGCGCGGCCGAATAGACCTTGACCGGGCCTTCGTCCTCGAGGCCACGAGGTGCGTGCTCGGCCGCGAGGCGTAAGAGGGGCGCCTCGTCGCCCGTCTCGAGAGCGCTGGCGGCAGCGCCGATCTCGGAAAGCGAGACGTAAAGACCCTGGGTCGTCCACATGAGGTTCCAGGCAAGAAAGGTCTCGTCCACAACGACAGCCTGCTCGTCGCCGTGCTGGTCGAGCGCGGTTCCTTCGACCGGATCGGTGCGTAGTCGCTCGGCGAGCCAGTCGAGCCGTTCCATCACATCGATATCCGGCCCGCAGCTGAGCGAGCGCTCGCAGATCAGGTCAGCGGCCCGGTTGTGCGCAGCGACGCCCTTGGGGAAGAAGGGGTCGTAGCCGGGGATCGCGGTAGGCGAGTCGAGAACGGCGGAGCGAACCCGGTTCAGGAAAGCGCATCGCGTACGCCTGGACGTCGGTCGCCGCATAAGAGCCGCCAAAGAGGTTCAGCTTCTTGATCCTGAGTGCCTTGCGAACCTCCTCCAGATCGAGTGCCACATCGCCCGTCCCGTAGAGCTGGGCCTTGCGGCCGAGCGACTCGCCGCAGTCCCCGACGATTTCATCGCCGTGGGGCCCCGGCGAGGGGTGCTGGAGGTCGGGGCAGTTGAGCGCGCCCGACTTGCCGACACCGCGCTGATCGACGACGACGAACGCCTGACTGCGGAGAAGCGGCGCGAACACGAAATCCTTCAGATAGTCCGAATAGAACGGTTCCTGCGTGGCGCCGAGACCCGGCCCGCCCCCCGACGTGACGATCGCCTGGTTCGACTTCTTGCCGTCCGTCGGCTTGTAGTACTCGAAGAAGATTTTGATCTTCTTCGACGAGGTGCCGAGCCTGTCCAGAGGCACCTTGACCGTGCCGCACTTGCCGCCGGGCGCTTCTTTGCACTTGAAGAAGTGCGGCTTGGCGCCATGTGCCGCAGGCGGGGTCGTTGCGACCACCGCTGCGATCGCGAGCATTAGAAACTTTCCGTGTCCGAACTTCCCCCAGATGACGGGAAGCTACCCCGAATTTCAACCGAATGCAAGCCCCGCGATAGGCTGCCGTCCCGCGTGGCCGAGCCTGTCTTTCAGCGGATCCTTCTAAAGCTCTCCGGCGAGGCGCTCATGGGTTCCCGCGAGTACGGGACCGACGCGGAACGGATCGAGGAGATCGCTCATCAGGTCTCCGGCCTGGCAAAGAGCGGGGTGGAGGTCGCCGTCGTCGTCGGCGCGGGAAACATCTACCGCGGACTGTCCGGCGCCGCGGTCGGGATGGATCGTGCCACCGCCGACTACATGGGCATGCTCGCGACCGTCCTGAATGCACTGACCCTGCAAGACGCGCTCGAAAAGCAAGGCTCCTACACACGCGTGATGTCGGCGATCTCAGTGACCGAGGTCGCGGAGCCGTACATCCGCCGCCGCGCCATGCGCCACCTCGAGAAGGGCCGGATCGTGATCTTCGCCGCCGGCACCGGCAACCCGTTTTTCACCACCGACACGGCCGCCGCTCTGCGCGCGCTCGAGATCCACGCCGACGCGATCCTGATGGCAAAGCACGGGGTGGAGGGCGTTTACGACTCCGACCCGACGGAGAACCCCGATGCCACATTCCTTCCCGAGATCACGCACATGCAGGCAATCGAGCAGGGCCTCGGCGTGATGGACTCGACGGCGCTCTCGCTCTGCATGGACAACGGGCTGCCGATCCACGTCTTCAACCTCGCCGATGAGAAGAACATCGAGCGGATCGTCCACGGCCAGCGCGTCGGCACGATCGTGGGCGGCTCGCAATAAGGTTGCGCAATGACTGAAGACGACGCAATTTCGGACGTGCTCCTCGACGAGGCCGAGGAGCGCATGAACAAGTCGGTGGAGTCCTGTCGCAATGAGCTTGCGACCGTCAGGACCGGGCGTGCGAGTCCTCATCTGCTCGATCGGATCGTCGTCGACTACTACGGTGCCGACACTCCCTTGAAACAGCTCGCGAACGTCGCTGCGACGGATGCGCGTCTGCTCACGCTGACGCCCTTTGACAAGAACTCGATCGGCCTGATCGAGAAGGCGATTCAGGAGTCCGACCTCGGGCTTACGCCGTCGAACGACGGCAACGTGATCCGCCTCCAGATTCCAGACCTCACCGAGGAGCGCCGGCGCGAGATGGTCAAGGTGGTTCACGGCGTGGGAGAAGGCGGAAAGATCTCTGTCCGCAACGTTCGCCGCGACGTCATGCACGATCTGCGAGAGCTCAAGAAGGATGGCGAGATCGGTGAGGACGACGAACGCAGGGCCGAATCGGAGTTGCAGCGACTGACCGACGAGGCGATCAAGGGGATCGACGGGGCCCTCAAGGCCAAGGAAGAAGAGATCCTGGAAGTGTGAGCGGCGCGGGCCCGCGCTACGTCGCGATCATCACCGACGGCAACGGCCGCTGGGCGGAGCGCGAGGGGGTGCCGACTCTCGAGGGCCACCAGGCGGGCGCGGACATCGTCAAGGAGCGCCTTCGCGACGCCGCGCGCCTTGGCGTCGAAGAGTTGACGGTCTTCTCGTTTTCGACCGAGAACTGGCAGCGCTCCGAGGCCGAAGTAGCGGGCCTCATGCAGATGTTCGCCGAGCGCATCCGCTCGGAGACGCCCGAGCTGGACGCCGAAGGCGTGCGTATGCGCTTCGTCGGCAGGCGTGAGGGCATCTCGGCAGAGTTGACCGAGCTGATGGACTGGGCCGAGGAGGCCACCGCCTCGAATAAGCGCATCACTCTCTTCGTCGCCTTCAACTACGGCGGGCGCGCCGAGATCGTCGATGCGGCGCGGGGCTTCAGCGGCTCCACCGAGGAAGAGTTCCGCGCGCGTCTCTATGCGCCGGACATGCACGACCCCGATCTCCTCATCCGCACGTCGGGCGAGCAGCGGATCTCCAACTACCTCCTGTGGCAGTGCGCGTACTCGGAGTTCGTCTTCCGCGACGAGCTTTGGCCCGACTTCACCCGAGAGGCATTCGAGGCGTCGCTCGCCGAGTACGACAACCGCCGCCGCCGCTTCGGGCGCCGGTAGAGGTAGTTTCCGCACATGAGCGAGCCGCCCCCGCGACCAAGGCGACGCCGACCCGCGCCCGGGCCTGAGACCCTGGACCAGCCGCGGCGTGGGCCGCTTTTGGCCCCCGAGACCACGGCTCGGCTTCTGTGGGCGATCCCCTGGGCAGCGCTCGCGATCACGGTCATCGTTACGGGCGGCGTGATCTTTGCGGGCGCCATCTTCGTGATCGCCGCGATCTGCATCTCGGAGCTCTTCGGGATGGCAAGGGCCGCGCGGCCGTTCCCGGCGGTGGCGATGCTCGCTACGGCCGCAATGATCGCCGCCGCCTACTGGGGAGACCAGTACCAGATGGTCATGGCTCTGGTGGCGAGCTTCCCCGTTCTCTTCATCTTCATCGTCCTGCGAGGGCGCGTGACCGGGGTAACGGGGGCGGCCGCAGTGACAGTCCTTGGCATCGTCTGGATCGGCCTGCCGTTCGCGCACGCCGTGCTGTTGATCGAGCTCCCCGACCACGGCCAAGCGCTCCTCATCGACGTACTCGTGGCGACCATCGTCGCCGACACCGCCGCCTATGCGGGCGGCAGAGCTTTCGGCCGCCACAAACTCGCGGCCGCGATCTCACCTTCGAAGACCGTCGAAGGGCTCGTCTTCGGCGTGGTGGGCGGAACCGCAGCTTTCTGGTTCGCCGGCCTCTACCAGGACTGGCTGCCAGGAGCAGAGGCACTCGCGATGGGCGCGGTCATAGCGCTTGTCGCGCCCATCGGCGACCTCTTCGAATCCACGGTCAAGCGAGATCTGGGAGTCAAGGACTCAGGCACCGCCGTCGGCCCCCATGGAGGCCTCCTGGACCGCCTGGATGCTGTCCTCTTCACGATCACGGCGGGCTACTACCTGTCGATCGCATTCGTCTACTGAGCTCCGCGTACCCTTCCCGCCATGAAGCGAGTCGTCGTATTGGGCTCCACCGGCTCGATCGGCGTCCAGGCGCTCGAGGTGATCCAGGCGGCGGGGGAGGATCTGAAACTCGTAGGGATCTCGGCTCAGACGAGCTGGGAAGAGGCGGCTGCCCAAGCCGACAAGCACGGCGTCGAGCGCGTGGCGATTGCCGATCCCGCTGCCGCGGAGCTTTGTCGTGCCGAGCGCCCTGGCGTGCTTGCCGGCCCTGAGGGGGTGCGGGAGCTCGTTGCAACCTCGGAAGCCGACCTCGTCCTGAACGCGATCACGGGCTCGGCCGGCCTGGGGCCCACGATCGTCGCCCTCAGCGAGGGCATCGACCTCGCGCTCGCCAACAAGGAGAGTCTGGTCGTCGGCGGCGAGCTGATCACCGCGCTCGCCGAGGCCACGCAGGCCCAGATCATCCCGGTCGACTCCGAGCACTCTGCCCTCTTTCAGCTCATCAACGCCGAGAAGGCACCCGGGACCGTTGAGAAGCTCGTCCTCACCGCATCGGGCGGGCCGTTCCGCGAGCGCGCGGACCTGAGCGAAGTCACGATCGAGGAGGCGCTCGCGCACCCCACCTGGGAGATGGGCGGGCGGATCACGATCGACTCGGCGACCCTCTTCAACAAGGGACTCGAGCTGATCGAGGCGCACCACCTCTTCGACGTCCCGTACCGAGACATGGACGTCGTCGTTCACCCGCAATCGATCATCCACTCGCTCATCCACCTGAACGACGGTGCCTCGATGGCGCATATGGGGTATCCGGACATGCGTGTGCCCATCTCGTACGCGCTTCACTACCCCGACCGGGCCGACGTGCCGCTGCCGTCGCTCGACCTCGCTCAGCTCGCCAGCCTGACCTTCGAGGAACCGGATATCGATCGGTTTCCGTGCCTGCGTCTTGCGCGCGAAGCCGGCGAAGCAGGGGGAACCGCGCCCTGCGTTTTGAACGCCGCGGATGAAGTCGCCGTCGGAGCCTTCCTCGGGGGCGAGATCCCCTTTACCGCGATTCCTCGGGTGGTCGCTCGTACGCTTGAAGAGATGCCTGCCGAGCCTCCGACCCACTTCGACGACCTCATCGCGACCGATTCCGAGGCCCGTCGCCGCGCGGCCGAAGCGGTAGCCGCCGAGCCCTCATGAGCTGGTTTTTAGCCTTCGCGGGCTTCGCCGTATTGGTCATCCTGCACGAGGCAGGCCACTTCGCTGCGGCCAAGGCCGTCGGTATGAAGGTCGAGCGTTTCTTCCTCTTTTTTCCGCCGAAGATCTTCTCGATCACACGCGGCGAGACCGAGTACGGAATCGGGGCCATTCCCCTCGGCGGCTTCGTGAAGATCACCGGCATGAACCCCGACGAGGAGATCCCCGCCGAAGACGCTCACCGCGCCTACTACGCGTCGCCGGTGTGGAAGCGCATCTTCGTGATCGCCGCTGGGCCGTTCGTGAACGTCGTGGTGGCCTTCGTCATCTTCTTCGCCCTCTTTTCAACCGGCAGCCAAGGCACCAACGAGGTGTCCGCGGTCATCGACGACGGTGCGGCGGCGGGAGTGCTGTTGCCGGGCGACCAGCTCGTGGCAGTGGACGGAAAGACGGGCGATTTCAACGATCTGAGAGCCCAGATCGCCACGCACACGTGCGCCGGCGACGCAGAGACCGACGGTTGCGAGGCCGAGACGGCTGCCGAGATCACGATTCTGCGAAACGGCGAGGAGATCACCAGGACGGTCGCGCCCACTTACAGCGAAGAGTCCGCCCGGATGCTGGTCGGCTTCGAGCCGGGCACGGCGCCGATCTCGGCCTCGGAGGCCGTGGGTCTTTCGACCGATGCCATGTGGGCGATCACGTCCGGCACGGCCGAAGTCTTCGCGAACATCTTCGACGCCGAGCAGCGCAAGCAGATCTCAGGTGTCGTCGGCTCGTATGAGACGACGCGCCAGGCGATCGAGTTCGATGCTCGCCGCGCCCTGTTCATCCTGGGCGTGATCTCGCTGTCCCTGGCGATCATCAACCTCTTCCCGTTCCTGCCGCTTGACGGCGGCCACATCTTCTGGTCGATCGTCGAGAAGGTGCGCGGGCGCCCCGTCTCCTTCAGCGTCATGGAGCGCGCGAGTGTGATCGGAATCCTCCTTGTGGCGGTGCTCTTCGCAATCGGGCTCTCCAACGACATCGGCCGTCTGACGGGTGAAGGCTTCGACGTTCGTTAACTGCGGTAGTTTTTGGCCAGCTGACCGAATGGTCGGCGGGTGCTCAGAGAAATATCGATGAGCTGCTTTAGCTGCGAGAGCAGCATGTGCTGTTAGGTGAATAGGAGGAGAGCTTGATGGAGGTCGCAACGGCAGGAACGCGTCATGCGAGCGGAGGGCCGCCCAAGGAGATGCATCATCCGAATCTCCCGTTGGCATTCGAGGCCCAGGTCGACCGCATTCCGGACGACGACGCCGTAATCGACCCGACGCGGGACAAGAAGCTCTCCTTTGCAGAGACCCGCGATATGGCCTACCGTGTCGCGGGCGGCCTGAAGAGCCTCGGCATCGAAAAGGGCGACACAGTCGCCCTCATGCTCAACAACCGCTGGGAGTTCATCCCGATCGACCTCGGTGCGGCGTATCTCGGGGCCGTCCCCTTCTCGATCTACCAGACGTCTTCGCCCGAGCAGATCCAGTACGTCTGCGAGGACGCGGCGGCAACCGTGATGATCATCGAGCCCGACTTCCTGGATGTCTTCAACGAGGCAAAGAAGGACCTGCCGAAGCTCGAGCACGTCATCGTGATCGGAGGGGACGGTGGCACCCACACCCTTGAGGACCTCGAAGGGATCGACCCCGAGTTCAACGGCCGCGAATCGGCCGAGGACATCGGCCCGGAAGACCTTCTGACCCTGATCTACACGTCAGGCACCACCGGCCCGCCCAAGGGTGTTCAGCTGACGCAGCGCAACCTGATGACGCTCGTCGCGGGCCTCGACGACATGATCGAGTTCCCCGATCGCGGCTCAAAGGTCATCTCATGGCTGCCCGCCGCCCACATCGCCGAGCGAGGAGCCAACTACTACCTGCCGATGATGAAGGGCGCGTCGGCGACGATCTGTGCCGACCCCCGGAAGGTCGTCGAGGCGCTTCCAACCGTCAACCCGACCTTCTTCTTCGCCGTCCCCCGGATCTGGGAGAAGGTCAAGGCCGGCCTCGAGGCAAAGCTCGACGCGATCCCCGGCGAGGACGGCGAGAAGGCTCGCGCCGGACTCGACGCTGCGATCAAGAAGGTTACGCCTGGAGCAGGCCGGGGAGGATGTCCCCGAGGAGCTTGCGGCGGGTGTCGCCGCTGCCGACGAGGCGATGTTCCAGCATCTTCGTAAGGCACTCGGTCTCGCCGAGGCGCTTTCGGTCAACGTGGGCGCTGCGCCCACGCCAGTGGAGGTCCTGGAGTTCTTCCACGCGATCGGGATCCCGATCGGAGAGCTATGGGGAATGTCGGAGACCTGCGGCGCGGCGACCGTCAACCCGCCAGGCAAGGTGAAGCTCGGGACGGTCGGACCTCCCGTCGCCGGCGTCGAGATCAAGCTCGCCGACGATGGCGAGGTGATGGTCAAGGGCGACCTCATCATGGCCGGGTACCGCAACATGCCGGAGAAGACAGCGGAGACGATGGACGGCGACTGGCTCCTCACGGGCGATATCGGCGAGCTCGACGAGGACGGCTATCTGAAGATCGTCGACCGCAAGAAGGAGCTGATCATCAACGCGGCCGGCAAGAACATGTCGCCCGCGAACATCGAGTCGAAGCTCAAGGCCGCAAGCCCGCTCATCGGGCAGGCTGCGGCGATCGGCGACGCGCGCCCGTACAACACGGCGCTCATCGTCCTCGACTCCGACTTCGCGCCGGCGTTCGCCGAGAAGCACGGCCTCGCCGACGCCTCACCGGAGGCCCTCGCCGACGAACGATCAGGTTCTCGAGGCCATCCAGGCCGGCGTCGATGAGGCGAACGCCAAGATGTCGCGCGTCGAGCAGATCAAGAAGTTCAAGGTCCTGCCGACCGAGTGGATGCCTGGCGGCGACGAGCTCACGCCAACGATGAAGCTCAAGCGCAAGCCCATCGCCGAGAAGTACTCGGGCGAGATCGAGGAGCTGTACGAAGGCTGACGCCACATCGCCCAGGCGGAGGGCGGGGCCCGCCGCTACTTCTTGACGATCTTCCAGGCGTACTTGGCCGGCGTTCCGTCGATCGAGCCGTCCGTCTCTGCGCATGTCCGCAAAGTACGAGCCCGCTGTCACAATCAATACATGCCTTCAAAGCGCCAGGTGAACGTCGGCGGGGTCCTGATCGGTGGGGGCGCCCCCGTTGCCGTGCAAACGATGACCAAGACCGAGACGGCCAACCTCGAGGCCACGATGGAGCAGATCGAGAAGGTCACCGAGGCTGGGGCCGACCTCGTCCGCGTGGCCGTCCCGCGTGAAAAGGATGCCGACGCACTTCGCAAGATCGTCGCCGAGTCGACGATCCCGATCATCGCCGACATCCACTTCAACCACACGCTCGCGCTCAAGGCGATCGACGCGGGTGCCCACTGCATTCGCCTGAATCCCGGCAACATCGGCGGCCGCGAGAAGGTGGCCGAGGTCGCGAAGGAGGCGACGGCCGCCAAGGTCCCGATGCGTATCGGCGTCAACTCGGGATCGCTGCCCAAGCACCTACACGAGCTCGAGCGCGAGAACCCGGTCGAGGCACTGGTGCAGGCCGCCGAAGGCTTCGTGGGGCTGATGGAGTCGCTCGACTACACGGACTTCAAGGTCTCGATCAAGTCGACGAACGTGCCCAACACGATCGCCGCAAACCGGATTCTCTCCGAGCGGATCGACTATCCGCTTCACCTCGGCATCACCGAGGCCGGGACCAAGTGGTCGGGGTCACTCAAGTCCGCGGTCGGTCTGGGCACGCTCCTGGCCGACGGGATCGGCGACACGATTCGCATCTCGCTCTCGACCTTCCACGCAGAGGAAGAGGTCAAGGTCGCATGGGAGATCCTGAAGGCGCTGAAGCTCCGCGAACACGGCCCCGAGCTGATCGCATGCCCCACCTGCGGCCGCCTCCAGTTCGACATGGACACGGTCGTGTCCGAGATCGAGGATCGACTGCAGGCCTACGACGACCCGATCGAGGTCGCCGTGCTCGGCTGCGCCGTGAACGGCATCGGCGAGGCCTCGCACGCGGACTTCGGGATCACCGGCGCCAAGAACGAGGGCCTGATCTTTGCCCACGGTGAACCACTCAAGAAGGTGCCGCAGGAGGAACTGGTGGATCGCCTCTTCCAGGAGATCGACAAGTCGGTCGAGCGCGGGGGAGAGGTCGTCTCCGACGCCACCGAGGTAGCCGAGGGCGCTGAGTGGCTCGCAAAGATCGAGGAGGAGAACGCCGGCGACCTGACGCCGGAGAAGATCGCCGCGATGGAGGCAGAAGCCGCCCGCATCGCAGAGGACATCACCGTACCCTCGCCCGAACGGGAGGAAGAGCGAAAGCGCGAGCGCCTCTCCGAGGATGCTTCGCCGACCGCCGGCCGCCGCTTCACCCGCGCCTGAGCGGACATTGTCCGGCGGCGTCGATCATCTCGACCTGGTCGTCTCAGACCTCGATCGAAGCCTTGCCTTCTACCAGGGGCTCCTTGGCCCGCTCGGCTATTCGCGTCTGGCGGAGATCGAGGGGGAGCGCGGCGAGCGCGTCCTCTACATCGGCCGGGACGGCGGATACGCACTGAGCCTTCGGGAGCGCCAAGCGACCGCGCGAGACGAGCCCTACGACCGCTACGACCTGGGCCTTCACCACATTGCCTTCAGAGCCGAGTCGCGCATGCAGGTGGACGAGCGCGCCGATTGGCTTCGCTCCCGGGGCGCAGATCTCGAGTCGGGCCCGAAGGAGCACACGTATACGGAGGGCTACTACGCGGTCTTCTTTTACGACCCTGACGGCCTGAAGCTCGAGATCGTCCATCGCCCCGGCTTTGGAGCCGACTGACGTCCGGCGGTTGTGGCTGTCAGCGCGATTCGCTGAAATCGGCACCATCGCGCGAGCCAAGGCATTCCGGCGGCGCAGATAGGCTCAGCGGCGCCTTGACCCGACTCTCCGGATACTTCATGCCCACGCTTCGCGACGACCCCGCGGACGCCGAGGCGATCTCGCACAAGCTGATGGTCCGCGCAGGGCTCGTGCGCCAGCTCGGTGCAGGGCTTTGGACCTGGTTGCCGGCGGGACACAGGGTCCTCCAGAACGTGATCGGGATCGTCAGGGAGGAGATGAACGCAATCGGGGGTCAGGAGCTCCTCGTGCCCGTGCTGCAGCCCGCCGCGCTGTGGGAGGCCACCGGCCGCTACGAGATCGACGAATTGATGAAGCTCGATGACCGCAAGGGCTCGCCCCACGTCCTGGCGATGACGCATGAGGAGGGCCTGGCCTTCCACATGTCCCATGACATCCGCTCCTATCGCGACCTGCCGCTCTTCCTGTACCAGTTCCAGGTCAAGGAACGTGACGAGCCGCGCCCGCGCGCCGGCGTGCTCCGCACCCGGGAGTTCGTGATGAAGGACGCCTACTCGTTCGACCGCGACGAGGCCGGCCTCAGCGAGCAGTATGAGCGAAACAGGGGCGCCTACGGCCGGATCATGGAGCGGTGCGGACTCGACTTCTACGAGGTCGAGTCCGACGTGGGGATGATGGGCGGCTCGGGTGCTCATGAGTACATGGCCCCATGCCCGGCAGGCGAGAACGACGTGGCCCTGGCCACCGGGTACGCCGCGAACGTCGAGGTCGCCAGCGCAAACCCTCAGCCAGTCGAGATGCCCCCTGAGCTGGATGAGCCGCGCGAGGTACCCACGCCGGAATTGACCACGGTCGAGGACGTCTCGGGCGCCCTGGGCGTCCCCGCGGGTGCGCTCCTGAAGGCTGTGCCGGTGATCGCTGATCAGCGCGGCATGGTGCTCGTGCTGGTCCGCGGCGATCATCGTCTGAACGAGGTAAAGCTCACAAACGCCCTGGGCGAAGGCTTTCGCCAGGCGAGCGCCGATGAGATCGCCGAGCGGATCGGACCCGCCGGGTTTATCGGCCCCGTCGGCGCGGATGTGCCGGTTGTCCTCGACTCCGCGGTCAGCCCGGTCGGCGGGTACGTCTGCGGGGCCAACCGCGTTGACTCACACCTGATCGGCGTCGAACCTGGCCGCGACTTCTCCTTCGAGCTCATGGACGTGCGCTCGGTCGAGGCCGGCGACACCACTGACAGCGGCGCAGAAATCACGATCGTTCCGGCGATCGAGGTCGGCAACATCTTCAAGCTCGGCACCCGCTACTCAGAAGCCCTCGGAGCCACGTTCTTGGACGCGGACGGCAAGGAGCAGCCGATCGTGATGGGTTCGTACGGCATCGGCCCCGCCCGGATCGCAGCCGCCGCGGTGGAACAGGGCGCCGATGAGCGCGGCATCGTGTGGCCGCGCGCACTCGCCCCCTGGCCCGTCGAGCTTGTCAGCCTGGGTCGGGGAGATGACGAGGCGAGCCAGGCTGCCGATCGCATCTACGCCGAGCTCTCCGAGGCCGGGTTGGACCCCCTATACGACGACCGCGACGCGGGTGCGGGGGAGAAGCTCACGGACGCCGAACTGGTCGGATGCCCGCTTCGCATCGTGGTCGGCAAGCGAACCCTCGCCGAGGGTCAGGTCGAGGCGCAGGTCCGAGCGTCGGGCGAGGATCAGCGGATCGAGCTCTCAGACGTCGCGGGGCAGGCTTTGGCGCTCCTCGATGCCTCAAGATAGGTCAATGGGAACCGAGCGGCCAACCGTACGCCAGCGGCTGAGCCGCAGGCGATTGGTGGGCCTCGACCGCTCCGGGCCGAGCCCCGCCGCGACCAAGGCCGGTGCGCCGCTCCACCCGTGGACGCTTCCGAACATCGTCGGCTACCTGCGGCTGGCGGCAATTCCGGTGTTCCTGGTCCTGGCGCTCGGCTCCGACGACGGGCGCGTCACGGCGGCAACGCTTCTCTACCTCTTCATCACACTCGGCGACCTCCTGGATGGATTCCTGGCTCGTGCGACCGGCCAGTACTCACGGATGGGAGCCCTTCTCGACCCTGCGGTGGATCGCCTGGCCGCGCTCGCCGGCGTCGTCGTGTGCTGGCACTTCGATCTACTGCCGCACTGGGCGCTCGTCGCGCTCGCAGTCCGCGAAGTGGCGACCCTTGTGCTCGCCCGCATGGCGCTGAGGAGCGGCGTGGACCTCGAGATCAGCTGGATCGGGCGCCTCGCGACCCTGTTCACCTTCGGCGGACTCTTTTGGACCCTCGTCTTCGACTCCTGGATAACGGTGGCGATGTTCCTGATCGGCGTCACCCTCGGCTGGATCGCGACGGGGCTCTACACCCGGGCATCGAGGCGATTCCTGGCCGAGCAGGCGCGCGAGATGATGAGTTCGGCGCGTGGATAGTTGGGCGTTTTGTGCCGAACGCTCAAGCTCAACTTGACGTTCTTCCCTGAGGCGTATACTCGCGAGCGATGACCTTCGAACACGAGTTCCCAGACATTGGCGCCATGGACGATGCCGACCTCAAGGAGACCATTGAGCGGCTGACGAACGAAGAGCGAGACGTCTCGTACAGACGCCGCGTCCTCCACGGTCAGATCGACATCTTGCGTGCCGAACTGGTAAATCGCCTGAAGTCCAAGCGCGAGGGCGGGCAGCACCTCCTCTCCGGCGCCGACGTCCAGCAGCTCACCGACATCCTGCTTGGCAAGGTTCCGACCGCCGCTCAGGAGGGCGAGGAGGAGAGCTGATGGCGGTGCACTGCCCCGAGTGCGGATTCGTAAATCCCGAGGGGGCTAACTACTGCCAGAAGTGCGGCGCATACCTGGGTCGTCCCGAAGGAACGGACGAGCCCACGACGATGACCTACAAGGTCGACGAGACCGGCGAGTACACGCCCGTGGACATCGAGGAAGAGGTCGAGGACGCGGGAGCCGCGCTCGTCATCCGTTCGGGCGGCGGCCGGGCGGGGGAGAGCTTCCAGATCACGGGCGACCGCATGTCGATCGGCCGCACACCCGACGCCGGCGTATTCCTCGACGACGTAACCGTCTCGCGTAACCACGCGCTTTTGGTTCGCCGCCAGGACGGGATCTATATCGACGATCTGGGCTCTTTGAACGGCTCTTACGTGAATCGCCACCGAATCGAGTCGCACCTCCTCGCAGACGGCGACGAGATCCAGATCGGCAAGTACAAGCTCTCTTACCTGGAGGCCTGAGATGGCAACCATGGAAAGCCGCGAAGCGACGGACGCCCAGGACGCACCCCGCCGCGACTCGCGGCCGCGAAAGGCGCTGACGATCGGCGCGGTCGCGAAGATCCTCTCTCAAGAGTTCGACGACATCTCGATCTCCAAGATCCGCTACCTGGAAGACCAGAAGCTGCTCGCGCCGCGACGCACTCCCGGCGGCTACCGCCTGTATTCGCAAGCCGACGTCGAGCGCCTTCAGGCGATCCTCCGGATGCAGCGCGATGAGTTTCTGCCGCTGCGGGTCATCCGCCAGGAGCTTGCGACCGGAACCTTCGACGCGGAACGCCGTCCGGCAGCCGACGTAGGGCAAAAGCGCCGCGCGCTGACCGTCGATTCCCAGGTCCAGACGATGAACCCCGAGGAGCTCGCCGAGCAGGCCGGCGTCACCACCGAGTTCTTGCGCGAGCTCGGCGAGTACGGCGTCGTCCAGCCCGATCGCTCCGACGGACGTGCACGCTTCGACGAGACCGACCTCGAGATCGTTCGTGCCGCGGCCGAGTTGGCCCAGCATGGTGTCGCGGGCAGGAACCTCCGCGTCTTTCGTACCTCGGCCGACCGCGAGGCAGCGCTCCTGGAGCAGCTCCTCGGCGCGTCCCTTCGCTCCCGCAGCCCGGCCCGCAGGCGCGAGGCGGTGGAGAACCTCGAAAACCTTGCAGCCGTCTGCGGCCACCTCAAGCAGCTACTCCTGGTCCGCGACCTTCGCCGCCTCAAGGGCGACGAGGTCTGATCCCGCTCGGAGCGGGTTCCCCGGACCGATGAAGGTCAGCCGCACGCGCAAGGTCGCGGCGCCCACGCGCGCCGTCTGGGACCTCGTCTCAGACCCACACAGCCTGCCGCGCTGGTGGCCGAAGGTCTTGCGCGTCGAGGACGTGACCGGGCGTGGTCAGCGCTCACGGTGGACATCGGTGCTCGAGACCGACACGGGCAACGGCGTGCGGGCGGACTTTCGCTGTACGGCATCCACCGAGGAGCAGCGCTACGCCTGGTCTCAGGACCTGGCCGGGACAGCCTTCGAGCGGATCCTCACCCAGTCCGCGCTCGAGATCAAGCTGGAGCCGACTGGTCCGGAGGAGACGAACATCAGCCTGACGAGCGACGAATCGCTTAAGGGTCTCTCGCGTCTGGGCGGACCCATGATGCGTGGCGCCACACGCCGTCGCCTTGACGAGGCCTTCGAAGGCATAGAGCGGGCGCTGGTGGGAGAGCCCTCGGCGTGAGCGGCGATATCGCCGGGGGGCCGATGAAGTGGTGGGGCTGGGGCGCTCCCGGAAAGAGAAACGAGCTCGGACCCGAGGCCCAGGAGATGCTTCGCGGAGAGCTCGGCAGCGCCGAACCGGCGGAGCCGGTCGGACTCGAAGAGGTTCGCCTGCCGGCTGCAGTAGAGATTCCGCAAGGCGTCGTGAGTGCCGTCGGCGCCGACGCCGTCCTCACCGGCGACGAGGACCGCTTCCTGCGCTCGGGGGGAAAGAGCTACCCGGATCTGGTGAGAGCGCGTACCGGCGCTGTCGAGGCTGCACCTGACGCCGTGATCCTGCCTGCGAGCGCTGCCGAGGTGCAGGCCGTACTCGAAGCATGCTCGGCCACGGGGGTAGCGGTGGTGCCGTTCGGCGGCGGGACCAGCGTCGTCGGCGGCGTTGATGCGTTCCGGGGCCCTCACCGGGCCGTCGTCTCACTCGACCTCTCGCGCATGCGCGGGTGCCGGGTCGACCCCGTGTCGCTGACCGCGAGGCTTGGACCCGGGCTTCGTGGGCCGGAGGCAGAAGCCGCGCTGGCCAGGGAGGGCATGACGCTCGGCCACTTCCCCCAGTCGTTCGAGTTCGCGACGATCGGCGGCTTTGCGGCCACCCGCTCGGCCGGCCAGGCGTCGGCCGGCTATGGCCGCTTCGACGAGCTCGTCAGCGCGATCGAGATGGTCAGCCCGGCGGGCATGCTCAGGACGCTCGAGACCCCTCACACCGCGGCGGGGCCTGCGCTCCGCGAGGTCGTCGTCGGGTCCGAGGGGACGCTCGGGGTGATCACAGACGTCGCCGTGCGGGTGCGCCCCGCACCGCAAAAGAAGCAGTACCAGGGCTGGATCGCCGAGGACTTCGCTGCCGGCGCCGCAATCGTGCGCGCGCTCGCCCACGCCGACGCCCTGCCCGACGTAACCCGCCTCTCAGACCCCGAGGAGACCCGTATCTCGCTCGCGATGGCCGGGATGGAGGGCGCAAAGAAGACCGCCTTCGACGCTTACCTTCGCTTGCGAAAGAAATCGGGCGGGTGCATGCTGATTACAGGGTGGGAGGGCGAACCCGAAGACGTCGAGCGGCGGCGTTCGGTGTCGGCGCGCATCCTTCGCCGCGGTGGCGCCGTTTCGCTCGGCTCGGCGCCGGGAAAGGCTTGGGCGCACGGGCGTTTCGAAGGTCCGTACCTCCGTGACGAGCTGATGAGCCTCGGCTACTTCGTCGAGACGCTCGAGACCTCGCACACGTGGGC
The DNA here is from genome assembly GCA_963721645.1 of uncultured bacterium. GTDB lineage: Bacteria > Actinomycetota > Thermoleophilia > Solirubrobacterales > 70-9 > JALZKA01. The sequence continues at coordinate 1,022,313 of CAVRJK010000002.1, forward strand.
GCGCTACGAGGAGCTCTACGGCGCCGTTCGCAGGGCCCTCCGCGAGGCACTCGAAGCGCAAGGGACGCCGGGAATCGTCATGTGTCACCTCTCGCATGCCTACCGCGGACGGGGCGTCCCTCTATTACACCTTCATCGCTCCGTCCAAGCCCGGCGCCGAGCTGGAGCACTGGCGCGCCGTCAAGGGCGCCGCGTGCGACGCGATCGTCGCTGCGGGAGGCACCATCACCCACCACCACGCCGTCGGACGCGACCACGCGCCCTACATGCAGGCGGAAGTCGGTGAGGTCGGCCTCGAAGCGCTGCGCGGGCTCAAAGAGCGTCTGGATCCCGCCGGGATCATGAACCCCGGCAAGCTCGGGATCTGACCTCTCTGTCTAGCCGTTATCGGCGCCGCCGCCCTCGCCGGGCGCCTGCTGATCGTCCGAGCCGCCGGCCGGCTCCCGTGGGACATCGCCGCGAAGGATGGTCTCGCCGGGCCGCACGATCTCGAGCGAGCCCTCGTCGATTGCACTCTCGGCGGCGGTCAGGATCTCCTCCGGGTCCGAGAGTGAGATCTCGATCGCTCGTGACTGTGCGATTGGGCCGGCAACGGCCTGAGGAATCGCGAGACGGTTCTCGTACCCCCCGTTCTGGGGGACGATTGCCGCTGCCATCGGATACCCGCGCTCCTCGTCGAACATGAACCACGCGAGGTAGGCCTTGTTCTTGGGCGGGTCGGGAAGGTCCGACAGGACGAGGTCGAGATAAGGCTGGGTGCCACCCGAGATTCCCACTATCGCAGCGCCTCCGGCCTTGCCCCCGGAGGGGGAGGTGAGAGCGACCGTGCTCACCTCCTCGCCGTCCGGGATCGGCGTGGACGGGTCGATCTCCGAGGCGTTCTGCGCCGATTGACCTTCGGTCGAAGCCGTGCTGTCGCCGGTTCCGGAAGCTGCCTCGTCGCCCGAGAAGACCCCGGCGATCGCGAGGACGATGACAACCAGGAGGATGGCCCCACCGCCCAGCGCCGCAAACATGCGGGTCTGGCGGGTCGTAAAGCCCGATCCGGAGTCCTCGGCGGGCGAGGGCTCACCGGCGGGCTGCGGGCTGGAAGCACTCTGCCGGCCGCCAAAGCGGCTGCCGGCGGGCGCCTGGGGGAGCTTCGGAGTTGCCGCATCAGGGAAGTGACTCTGCAACTCGGAGACGATGCCGTCGGCCAGCTCGCGATCGTCGGCGTGTTGGCGGAGATGGCGCACAGCATCCGCGCGGCCGATCGGATCGGCCTGGCCCAGGAGGTAGTCGGCAAGGCCGACGTTGCGGTCAGGATCGGCTCCGCCCATCGCCTCCAGCGCAGAGCGGGCGCGCTCGCGCGTCTCGCCCTCGTCGACTCCGAACAGGTCGTCGAGGTCTTCGTAGGACTGACCTCCGGTCAGGAGCATCTCGAGCACGGCGCTCTGGTCGGCACTGATAGGCATGGATCAAGGGTATGGAGTCGCGGGTAAACCCGCGCTAATTGTCGATTAAGCCGCATGGATAATCTCGCGGGCATGCCATCTTCCCCGGATATCTCAAAAGCCGGCCAAGACGGCCCTGCCGTCGCCTTCGGGCTCGTCTACGGCGAGGTCACAGATGAGCGGGTCGAGGCCAGCGTCCCCGTCGAGCCGCCGATCCAACAGCCCTTCGGCCTGGTGCACGGCGGCGTCTACTCGTCGATCGCCGAGAGCATCTGCTCATCGGCAACGGCACTCGCCGTCGCCTCGGAAGGCAAGATCGCGATGGGCCAGTCGAACTCGGCCACGTTCCTTCGCCCGATCACCGAAGGCACCGTCCACGCGGTCGCGACCAGGCGCCACGCCGGCCGCACGACCTGGCTCTGGGACGTCGACTTCACCGACGACGGCGGAAAGCTCGCCGCAATGGTGCGAATGACCGTCGCGGTGCGCGAAGCCCCCTAGGGGTCAGACCCCTCATCGTTCGCTAACAAACCGCCGCCAGGCAACGTCGCTCATCGGCAGGCTTGGCGATGTGAGCGTTGTGTGAGGGGTCTGACCCCTCGGCTAGCCGCCGAAGCGGTTGGTGATCGGCAGGCGGCGGTCGCGCCCGAACGCCTTGGCGGTGATGCGGATGCCCGGAGGCGCTTGGCGGCGCTTGTACTCGGAGAGGTCGACCATGCGGATCACCTCGTCGACGATCGCCGGGTCGTCGCCACCAGCGACGATCTCGTCGCGGGAGCGGTCCTGAACGATGTAGGCGTCGAGGATTCTGTCGAGGACCTCGTAAGGAGGGAGAGAGTCCTCGTCCTTCTGATCGGGGCGCAACTCTGCAGACGGCGGGCGGTCGATCACCGCGGGTGGAATCAGGGGCTCGGGCGCCTTCGAGTTGCGGTGCCTGACCAGGTCGTAGACGAGTGTCTTCGGTACGTCCTTGATCACGGCAAACCCGCCCGCCATGTCGCCGTAGAGGGTCGCGTAGCCGACAGACATCTCGCTCTTGTTGCCCGTTGTCAAGACGAGCCAGCCCCTGGCATTCGAGAGCGCCATCATCAGATTGCCCCGGATCCGTGCCTGCAGGTTCTCCGCCGTGATCCCTCCCAGCCCGCCGGAGGCGGCGAGGCTGCCCTCGAGAGCTCCCGCGTAAACGTCCATCGCGCCCTCGATCGGAATCTCGATCAGTTCCGCATCCAGGTTGGTGACGATCGCCCGAGCGTCCGCCTGGGTCTCGCCGCTGGAGTGGGGGGAAGGCATGACCACGCCGGTCAGGCGCTCGCCGCCGAGCGCGTCGAAGGCGACGAGCGCGACGAGCGCGGAGTCGATACCGCCTGACACTCCGACGACCACGTGCCGAAAGCCGTTCTTCTCGACGTAATCACGCAAGCCCGTGACGAGCGCGCCATAGACCTCGTCGAGGTCCGACAGCGGCTCCTCGACCCGTGCGGGGGGATTGGCGAAGTCGACGATCAGAAAGTCCTCGGAGAACTGTTTCGCGCGCGCGATCACCTCACCGCCGGCGTCGATCGCAAGGCTCGAGCCGTCGAAAACCAACTCGTCCTGGCCGCCGGCGAGGTTCACGAAAGCGACTGCGGTGCCGCACTCCCGTGCCCTGCGAACGAACATCTCCTCACGGGCGCCGCGCTTGCCCCGCAGGTACGGAGAGCCCGATGCGTTCACGATCAACTCAGCGCCCATCTCGGCTTCGGCGCTGGCTGGAGGGCCCGGCTCCCAGGCGTCCTCACAAATAGTCAGGCCCACGCGGATCCCGGCCACATCGACGACCACGGGCTCGGTACCGGGCTCGAAGTAGCGACGTTCGTCGAAGACGGAGTAGTTCGGCAGGCGCTGCTTGCGATAGACGACCTCGACCTTCCCGTTGCGCAGCAGTGCCAGCGAGTTGTGAGCCTGGCGTGGTCGCGGCGCGTCGTCGGCACCCTCCTCGCCGCCGGCGCCGCGAGGCTCAGGAAATCCGACCAGCGCGGCTATGCCCTGCGTCTCGGCCGCGATTGCCTGCAGCTCCTCCGCGCAGCGCGAGAGGAAGTGGCGCTTCAGATAGAGGTCCTCGGCCGGGTAGCCCGAGATGCAGAGCTCTCCGAAGAGCACCAGGTCCGCGCCCTCATCCCTCGCCCTGGCGATGCCGGAGCGCACCATCGCGGCGTTCTCCGCCACGGCTCCCACCGTGGGGTTGATCTGCGCAAGCGCAAGCTTCAAGCCTCTGTCTGCCACAGAGGGAGAGTATGTATCGTCATTCGCGTAGGGCTCGGCGGGGCATCTCGAGACGGAGGAGCGGAATGCGTATCAGGCAGGTCGGAGCAGGGATCGCGCTCGTTTGCGCCTGCCTGGCAACCGCGCCGGGGGTCGCCTCGGGCGCGACTGCAGATACCCAGGCAGAGGCGAGGCAGCAGCTTCGAGAGGTCGAGAAAGCCGGCAAAGGGCCGCTTCGAGTCGACCCGACCATCGCCCTTCGCAACCTCGCGCTCGCGCTCCCGGAGCTCGACGGCGCCGCGAAGCAGCGTGCGCGCGCGATTCTCTCTCGGCCACCCGACGGCGGCTCGCCCTACGGCGGCAGCTGGCCCAACAACGCCGTCGAAAAGACGGTCGAGACCCCGGCGTTCGTCGTCCACTACGCCGAGGTGCCTGGCTGCGACGCGTCCCCTCCGAATCCGGACGCGAACTGCGACGAGCCCGACCTCGCGGACTCCGACATGAACGGAATACCCGACTACGTCGACGCGACGGTCGATGCCGTCGACGAGTCGATCGCGGTGCAAAACGGAGAGCTGGGCTGGCCCCTGCCGAAGGGCGACGGGGAGACCGGCGAGCCCGAGGGCTCTAGCGAGGAGGACCGCTTCGACGTCTACCTCTCCGACCTGTGCGACGAGAGCGACTTCGATCCTTGCGTCTTCGGCTTCGCCGATCCCGACGACAACTCTGCCAGCTGTAACTCGGCGCCGTTCAAGTGCAGCGCGCACCTCGTACTGGACAACGACTATGACGAGTTCGGCGCCTCGGGCGGCGAACTCGGGCTGCGAGTCACAACCGCTCACGAGTACAACCACGTGCTCCAGTTCAACCTTGACGCGAATCAGGACACCTGGATGTTCGAGTCGACGGCAACCTGGTCCGAGGAGCAGGTCTTTCCCGACGATGACGACTGGGTCCGCTCCTACATGGACGACTGGACCCGAGGGTCGCTCACCTCAATCACGGCCCCCAAGTTCCGTATCTACGGCTCCGCCGTATGGAATCACTGGCTCGAGTACGGCGACCACGCCTTTGGTCCGGACGTCGTGCTTAACGCATGGGAGTCCTCGCGCGACGTGACGCCAAAGGACTACGCGGTGGGCGCCTATGACGACGCAATCAAGGACGAGGGCGGCGCCGGCTTCCCACAGGAGTTCGCCGCGTTTACGGCCGCTACAGCCGAGTGGAGGACGGGCGACGGTGACTTTCCCGACGCGTCAGAGCTCCCCGACGTGAAGCGGATGGGAAAGCTCAAGTTCAACCGCGACCCCGTAACCCAGACACTCGACAACACGAGCTACGCCCTGTTCAAGGTCAATCCCAAGAAGGCGGACGAGATCAAGCTGAAAGGCAAGACAGGGGGCGGCGGTCTGCAGTGGAGCATCGCCCTGGTAGCTCGGAACGGCAGCGCGACAGGCGGAGACGTCGAGCGCTTGGTCGGCTACTCCGAAGGCGGGAAGAAGAAGAAGGTGATGCTTGCCGACGCGCAGTCCTATGAGCGGATCACGGCCGTCGTCACCAATGCGGACGGCCATGTCACGGGCGCGAAGCCCACCTTTGGCGAGTTCGGCTACACGCGCGACAACGAGGACTTTAAGCTCAAGATCAGATGATGAATGAACCCGAAGGACAAGAGGAGTTTCGTGTCGAGGTCGAACTCGATGACGAAGACCACCATCTGACGCTGGGCGAGCGGCTGCGCTCTGCAGATCTCGACGACGAGGCACGCGAGCGGATGGGGTCGCAGGTGATCGTTACGCGTGACGGCTCGCACCTCTTTCTGTATGCCGCGAGCCCGTCGAGCTGCGAAGAAGCCGAGCGCGTCGTGCGCGAGTTGATCGCCGAGGACGAGTTGACGGCGACGGTCCGCTCCACCCGCTGGCACCCCGTCGAGCAGGACTGGAAAGACGTCGCGGAGCCGCTGCCTCAGACGCCTGAAGAGGTCGAAGCCGAGAAGCGCGCCCGGGACGAGCGGATGGCAAGCGAGGACCCCGGCATCAAGAGCCCCGGCTTCGTCATGCTCGGCTCCTACAAGCCCAAGTTCCTGCGCGACCTCGGACTCTAGATCGCCCCGTCTCCCGGCGACAGGCTACGTTCGCGCCGCCTCCCCCAAGAGCTTCTCGAACACGACCACGTCCTTCCATTCGCCCCGCAGCAAACCATGGCGCAGGTGACGCCCAACCTCTGAGTATCCCGCCCGCTCGAACAGGCGGAGGCTCGCACCGTTGGTCGTAAAGACCTTCGCGACGAGCTTGAAGGCGCCCTCCTCGAGCGCCTTTTCACCCAGGCCGTCGAGAAGCGCCCGGCCGACACCACGGCCGCGGGCCGATGAGGCAACGTAGACGGCCGCCTCGCGAACGCGCGAGTAGTACGGATTTGACTCCTCGTACGGCCCAGCCGAGGCCCAGCCGACAACTACACCGCCGTCGACGCAAACGACGAACGGCCGGACCTTGCCGACCAGAGCCGCGACCTCCTCGAGCGGTCGTGGCTTTGTACGCAGCGTGGAATTACCGGCCGCGACCGCCTCGTCGTGGATTGCCGCAATCGCCTCGGCGTCGCCGAGCTCGGCATCTCGAACCTCGATGCTCACCCGGGGTTTCGGACCTGGCGGTTCGGTGCGCCGGTCTTCGGCTTCGACTTTGCCTTCACGGGAGCCAGCGCTTTGAGCTCGGCCAGCGATTCGGAAAGGTCGTATGCGAGCGAGTCGAGATCCGCCATCGCCTCGTAGTCGCCGATGAGGCCGAAGTTGACCTGGCCGTTGTAGCTCATGATCCCGAAACAGACGGCTTGACGCTTGGCGAGTGGAACCATGGGATACATGGCCTCGAGCTCGCGACCCATGAGAAAGAGCGGGAACTGGGGACCGGGAACATTGGTCACGACCACGTTGAAGAAGCGCTGGCGTGACTGAAGCCGGCCGGCCTGGCTGAGGATCGTCGGCGGAGCAAAGTCGGCGAGCTCGGTCAAGAGAGTTGCTCCGACCGCCTGCTTTGACTCCTTGAGGTCGCCCATACCGCCAGAGATGGCCTTGAGACGCTCGGTCGGGTCCTCGATTCCAACGGGGAGCGTCGCGTACATCGTCGAGACCTTGTTACCGAGGTCGCCGTGCTGGTCGGCCTGGCGGACGCTGATGGGAATCATCGCCTTCAGCTCCAAGCCCGCTGTCGCATGGCCACGCGCGCGCAGGAAGCGGCCGAGGGCTCCCGCCACCGCCGCGAGGACGACGTCGTTCACCGTGCCGCCGACGGTGTTCTTGATCCGCTTGTAGTCGTCCAGGTCGCCTCGGACCCAGGCGAAGCGCCGGTATGGGCTGATGTCGACGTTGAAGGGCGAACTGGGCGCGGCGACGCCCGCGCGAGCGAGCGCGCCGACCGATTCGAGTCCGTTCACGAGCGCCTGAGCCACGCGCCGCGGCCTGCGGAACACCGCGCGGACTCCGCGCACCGCTTCGCCGGGCGTCGTGGCGCGCTCTGCCAAGGCTCGGCCTAGAACCTGGGCGTCCGAAGGCTCGGGGCCAGGCGCCCAGGGCTCGGCGGAGGGGGAGGGGGCGTCCGGCTTCGAGTCAAAGAGAACCGTCGTTATGTCAACCCCGGAGACGCCGTCGATCAGGCAGTGGTGACTTTTGGTGACGAGCGCGAAGCGCCCCCCGTCGAGACCGTCAACCAGCCACATCTCCCACATCGGCTTCGAGCGGTCGAGGCGCTGAGAGAAGATGCGTGCCGCCAGCGTGCGAAGCTGCTGCTCGGAACCCGGCTCAGGCAGGGCGGTGTGGCGGACGTGGTAGTCCATGTTGAACTGCGGGTCGTCGATCCAGACCGGACGGCCCTGGCCGTAGGGGACGAACTTCAGCTTCTGCCGGAACCGTGGGACCAGATGAAGGCGGGCGAGGATGTGGGAGCGGAGCTCCTCGATGTCCGGTGTCGGCCCCTCGAAGAGCGTCGTCGAGGCGACGTGCATGTGCGCGGGCCCGTCCTCGAGATGGAGGAACGAGGAGTCGAGACCGCTCAGACGGTCGCCGGAAGCCATGGGACGAGTGTTCCAGATCATCTGGCCTGCACGCTTCGTTGCCAAACCGTTAAGACCGTGACCGGAGTCACACATAGAACATACGTTCGCCTCTACCGTTCGGCGGGATAAGAGATAGCGAATAGTCAGCCGAGCGGCCAGACGTTCCGGCGCTAAGGGGTCAGACCCCTGAGGCACAGAGCCTCTTCAAGCGTCGTCCGTTGTGGGGCAAGCCCCATGGCCCGAAGGGCACACCAATTCCGGTTTCCGGGCAGTCCCGGCGAGCGGCCCTTCCAGGCGGCGAAAGAAAGGACTGAATACCCGTGATGCGCAAACAACGCATCCGGCGCAGGCGTGCGTTCGCGCTCGCTCTCGTGCCGGCAGTGATGATTCCGATGGGGTGGGGCCAAGCCTCGCCGGCCGCCGAGCAGCGGAAGGCGACCGTTGATGCGCCCAACTCCGTTCGGATCGGCAATGCAACCACGATCAAGGGCGAGTTCCCCGATGCCGGGAAGGCCGAGATAGCGATTCTCAACCGTCCCTCAGGCGACAGGCGCTTCAAGCGCGTCGGCACCGCCCGGACGGGCGCCGGCGGACGTTGGTCTGCCCGGGTAAAACCGCGGCGCACCGGTAGCTGGCGAGCGAGGCTCGTCAACGAACCCGCCGGCGACCCGCTTGCGAGCGGACCCGCTGTGGACTCCGAGTCCGATTCGGAGCTGATCCGGGTCCAGTCGATCACGAAGGTCAAGCCCTCCGATCGCGATGTCGTGGCCGGAAGGAAGATCGAGATCCGCGGCCGTATCGCGCCGGCCGGGCAACGCGACGTGGTCGTCGAAGTCGGCGGTGACACCAAACGGACACGCGCCGACAAGAAGGGTCGTTTCGAGGTCGACTGGAAGCCCTCGTCGGCCGGTTCGTACAGCGTGCGCGCGAAGGCGAAGAAGAACAAGGACGCAAGCGGCTCGAAGGATTCGGGCGGCAAGGTGACCGCGTATCGCTACGCACAGGCATCGTGGTACGGGCCTGGTTTCTTCGGCAACCGCACCGCGTGCGGCCAGACGCTGACGCCCTCGACCCGCGGCGTGGCGCACAAGACGCTTCCCTGCGGGACCAAGCTCTCGATCCGCAAGGGCTCGCGAGAGGTCCAGGTTCGGGTAATCGATCGCGGTCCGTACCACGGCAACCGTGAGTTCGACCTGACCCAGGCGACCAAGAACGACATCGGCTTCGGCAGCACCGGGTCGATCCTGGTCTCGAAGTAGGCCTTCGCCCGGAGCTCACGCGGTCTAGAATCTGCTGCGTGAGCTCCGAGGCGAAGAATCTCGAGGCCATCTCCAAGGCCATCGACCAGCACAACTCGAACTGCCCGTATCCGGCATCCGAGGTGAGAATGAACCCGTTCGAACTCGAGCGGCTCGGCTGGGATCAGATCCGGGGGCTGCCGGTCGTAGCCGACCCCCAGGTGGCAACCGGCCGGTTCAACATCGTCTGCTCCGGTGACGGCGAAGGTGACGAGGAGCTCGAACAGGTCGAGGCTATTGGCGAGCCCGTGAGGGTCGGGGCGCCCGAGGCGCCCATCGAGCGGCCCGAATTCCCGGTCTGACCTAGAGGTTCAGGCCCAGCTCGTTGGTCAGCCGCTGAGCCCAGTTGTTCAGATCGGTGAAACCGCCGCTCAGGATCAGAAGTCCCATGGCGATCAGGATGGTGCCACCGGCGACCGTGATCGCTCGGTAGTGACGCTTCACGACGTCGAAGGCCGTGGTTGCCCGCGAGAACGCCACGGCGGCGAGGAAGAACGGGACCGCCAGGCCGAGCGAATAGACCGCCAGCAAGAAGGCGCCGTGAGCCGGCTCGCCACCGACCCCCGCAAGGGTGAGGATGCCGCCCAGGGCGGGCCCGGTACACGGGGTCCAAGCGATCGAGAAGGCGGCCCCGGCGACGATCGGCCCGCCCTTGCCCGCACGCTCCATCAGGGAGTCAACGCGCCATTCGCGATTGAGGCGGTCCACGAACATGGCCGCGATGAAGAGCACGCCCATCACGATCAGGAGCACTGCGCCGATATCGGTCAGCGTGTCCTGGTTCTCGCGGAGCGAGCTGCCGATCTGGGTCGCCGCAAGACCGAGCAGGATGAAGATCGTCGAGAACGACGCGATGAACAAGAGGCTCGGTACCACGACTCGCCGCCAGTCCGCATTTTCGATCTCGCCCGGGCTGACGCCGGTGATGACGGAGAGGTAGCCCGGAACGAGCGGGAGAACGCAGGGCGAGAAGAACGAGACCAGGCCCGCGATGAACGCGACCGGGACATCGGCACCTGAAACGGGGTCGCTCATCGACGCCGGCTAGTTCAGGGCCGCAGCGAGCCGTCGGCGATGCTCGGTCGCGAGCGGGTCGTCGCCGAGCTCGGTGAAGATCGCGACCATGATGCGGCGCACGAGATCGCGCCGCTGGGCGTCAGGCTCAGAAGCGATGATGTCCTGGAACAGTTCGAGCGCCTGCGCGACGTCGCCCTCGGTCCAGGCGGCGATAGCGGTCTGCGCTGCGGTCGGGCCGTCTCCGTTCGAGGCCTTGGCCTCATGCTCCTCGAGATCGATCCGCGCCAGGAGGCCGCGCGCGGCGAAGTCGCCGCCCGCGTTGTCCTCGAGGAGCTTGCGTGCCTCGTCGTTCTCACCCCGGGCCAGGAGGATGCGGGCGAGGCCGAGCGCGGCCGCGGAGTGGCGCGGGTCCGCCTCCAGAGCGGCGCGTAGAGATTCCTCGTCGCCCGCCTTGACAAGCAGATCCGCATCGGAGGGAAGGAGAGTGTCGAGGAACGCCGAGATCTGCGCCGGCGGCAGTGCTCCGGTGAACTGGCTGACGATCTTGCCGTCGCGAAAGGCGCGCACGTCGGGGATACCCCGGATGGTGAAGGCCTGGGCGAGCCCGGGATTCGCGTCCACGTCGATCTTCGCGAGATCGATAGCTCCTTCGCGCTTTCCGACCTCGGACTCGATTGCAGGGCCCAGGGCGCGGCACGGGCCGCACCACTCGGCCCAGAAGTCGACGACCACGGGGACTTCCCGGGAGCGCTCGACGACCTTGGCCTCGAAATCCGCCTCGGTGACGTCTGAAATCACGAAAACGAGCGTACCCACAATGTTTGCTTGCGATCTGCCATTCGGGGCAGGAGACTCTTGTGATGGACGATTCCCTACGAGGCAAGCTGCTGGTCGCGTCGCCGACCCTCACCGATCCCAACTTCGCACGCTCCGTCGTCCTCATGACCGAACACTCCGAGGACGGTGCGATGGGGATCGTTCTCAACCGGCCGGCGGATGCCGAGGCCCGGGAGCTCATGCCCGCGCTTGAGAACATCGCTCACGACGACCCGCTCTTCATCGGCGGCCCTGTGCAGCCCCAGGCGGTCGTGCTCCTGGCCGAGTTCGCCGATCCCGAGGCCGCAGCGTGGATCGTCGTAGCCGACGTCGGCCTGGCCTCCTCTGAGGCCGACTTCGATGATCTCAATGAAACCGTGCGTCGCGGGCGCTTCTACGCCGGTTACTCGGGCTGGGGTCCGGGACAGCTCGAACTGGAGATCGATGTGGAATCCTGGATCGTCGAGGCGCCCCTTCCGGCCGAACTCTTTCCCGATGACCCTGAAGCGCTCTGGAGCGACGTCCTCGAGCGAAAGGGCGGCTCGTACGCCCTCATCTCGCGCATGCCGCTCGACCCCAGCCTCAACTAGTTGCCGGCCCTCCAAGAGATCCTGCCGGGCCTTCACCGGTGGACCTCACAGGTGCCGGACTGGACGCCGGACCAGGGTGGACCCGAGGGCTGGGCTCAAGAGGTCGCCTGTGTTGCCTGGGCCGGCGAGGAGACCCTCGTCCTGATCGATCCGCTCGTCGAAGCCGGTGACTGGGCAGAGATCGACGCGCTGGCAGGGGACCGCAGCACGGTGGCGGTCGTGACGATGTGTCCGTGGCACGCGCGCTCGGCCGGGGAAGCGGCCCTGCGTTATGTCAACTCGCACCAGGTCTCGACGTTCGCACACGCGGTGGCAGTGGAGGCGACGGAGCGGATCACCTTCGCGATAGATCACCCCGTCGAGCGCGACACCGAGCTCCCAGGAGGCGTCAGGGCGCTCGTCTCGGACGCGCCTCAAGGCGAAATCACGCTGTATGTCGGGCCGATTCGCACCGTGGTTGCAGGCGACGTGCTGATTGGCGCCGAAGGAGAACGCGCGACGGAACTGCGCGTATGCCCGCAAGCGTGGCTTGCGGGACTCAACACCGTGGATTCCGTCAAAGCGGCCCTCAGACCGCTCCTGGAGCGCGAAATCGATGCGATCGTGCCTTTACACGGCGCTCCGGTGCTGAGCGGGGCAAAAGAGGCGCTGGAAGCCGCCTTGAGCCACTGAGAATGGACTGAGGCGCCTATTTGGCGACTCATCGCTCTCTCGGCGCTATCAGGTCTACATAACCACCATTATCAGGCATAGGCCTGAAATCACTTGGGAGGCATGGAAGCGGCCCGATCGGCCCCCGCGTCGACCCACCCCGCCAGATCCTCATCCGTCTCGAGGCCCTCGCGGGCGACGAGGAGCCAGCCAGACATCTTCTTGCCGGACATCTCGAACTCCGCCACATGGTCTTCCGCGAGCGCTGCCACGTAATCCTCAGACGAAACCCGGACCATGAGCTCTGACGTGCTCGTCACTCCGCAGGCCATATTGCCGTTGAGCATGAAGCCGATGCCGCCGAACATCTTGCGCTCGCTGAGACCCTCACGCATCGAGAGCGCGTCCCGCACACGGTCGGCGAATTCCTCGTCGTAACCCATGTCAAGGACTCTAATCGGAGCGGCTACGGTGCGGCTATGGCCAGCTGGAATGAAGTCGTCTCACTGTGCGAACGGGAGCTCCTGGAGGTTGAGCGCTCCACTTCGTACGGAACGCCGGCGCTAAAGGTCAGGGGGAAGCTCTTCGCCCGGCTGAAGGAAGATGCGGATCGGATCGCCATCTTCATCGACCTCATGGAGCGCGAGGCGCTAAACCAGGAGAACCCCGAGGCCTACATCGTCACCGACCACTACCGCGACCACCCGATGATGCTCGTGGATTTGAACGCGGTCCCGAACGATGAGCTACGGGAGATCCTGATCGAGTCTTGGCGCCGGCGAGCGCCGAAAAAGCTTGTCGCCGAGCTCGACTCGGGTTAGCGACCGAAGAGGCGGCCGAGCCCGGAGTTCTTCTCCGGTGGCCCGAGCTCTGCCGCGGCGGCGGAGTCGATGTTGAGCTCGACTGCGCGTTCGAAGGTCCGCTGCACCTCGGGTCCGTCGACGAACTTCGTCGCCCCATGCGGGTCCTCGAAGACGAACCCGTCCAGGATGTGTTCGCGGGCATTGTCCGAGACGCTGATCACCTTGCCCACCTCGACGCCGTCGGAGCTGTAGATCGGCGTCCCCTTCGCGATGGTCGAGTAATGGACGGCGATGCCGTCGTCTCGCTCTGTGCTTTCGTCGCTCACGAGCCTGAGGATACGAGCGTGTCGCCGGCGGAGGGCGCTTCGAGGGCGCGAGCGCCCAGCCACTCGCGGATGTGCTCGTAGGTCTGCGGATGGTTCAAAAGGTGAAAGTGGCTTGCGCCCTGGACGTGCTTCGAATCGCCGTGAGGTTTGCCGTCTGGTCCGAGGGGCGCCGCGGCGCTTGCCTTGCGGACCAGGACGTCGCCGAACAGCGCGGCGAGCGGATGGCGCTCGGACGCAGTCAGGCATCCGGAGACGAAGTGATAGCCGATCCCAGGCACGGGTGCGAGCGGCGCAGAATGGTTGCGAAGAGGCTCGTCGCGGTCCCTGTCGAGCCAGTCCTCGTCGCGCAGATAGCCAAAGCGCAAGTCTCTGATCCCGTCGCTTCGCAGCTCCAGGAAGTCGACGAACGGCTTGACCTCCGGCACTCGCTTGAACGTCGCGCCACCGACGTTCACGATCTTTTCGAGCCACGAGCCGGTGTTCGGAGCGCCGAGGCAAATGACGTGCTTGGTGTCGCGGACCCACCCGCGCTCCGCCTCGGCCGCCTCATGGCAGGCGCTGCGCGCCACGAGCGCCCCCATCGAGTGCCCGATCAAGGCGACCTCCTCGACCCCGCCCGGCCACTCCCGGCAGAGCTCCTCGAGGAGCCAGGAGAGCCGGCGTCCGTTCTCGGAGATGTGGAGGCCCGAGTTGTAGCGCAGGTAGAGCGGGCTGAAGCCGAGGTCGTCGCGGAGCTTTTGCCCATACGTGCGCGGCCGGGGTCCCTCAGCGCTCGGGTCTGCCCTGGTTCCCGTCCACCATGCCTCCTCGGTCTCACAAAGACCGTGCAGGAAGATCGCGAGGCGTGGAGTTGTGCGTTCGAATGCCTCGTGGATCGACTCGCGGGTGCACTCGACGTCCCGATTAGGGAGCCGAAGCGCCATCCTCACAGCGAGTGGGCTGCCCTCGTCCTCGAGCCGATCGCCGATCAGGCCGTTGATCGCCGCCTGAGCGCCGCGGCCGAACCCGGAATTGCTCACCGCGGTTCGCTCCTCCGTCCCGCCTGCGACGCGGCCCGCTGCGGAAATCGCGGCGCCGGCGCCCTTCCCGCCGAGCCTAAGCGCGCCATACACACCCGCCGACACCGCATCGTGGCTTCGCTTTGCCAGTCCGTCGCCGAGGATCCCGAAGACACGGTCGGAGATCGCCGAATGGACGCCCTGGATGGGGCTCAGGAGCGCTTCGTCGGCGTATCGCCCGGCCAGTTCGCCGAGCGCTTTCAGCTCTGAGTCAGGCACGGATCAGCACGATAGCGACGGCGAAGGCGGGTAGCCCGGAGCTCGGGAGTTTGACGGTCCGTGGCATCCTGTGGGGGTGTCAGCTCAGGGGCCATCCGGCTACTCCGGCACCCCGCTGCCCAAGAAGCTCGGGATCCAGGAGGGTCACCGGGTGGCGGTGCTTCGCGAGCCCGAAGGGTTTCGTGCCACTCTCGGCGAGCTGCCCGACGGCGTGAGCGTCACAACGCGCGCGACTGTTCCGCGGAACAGTCGGACGGGAGGCGACCTCAACGTCGTTATCGCCTTCTTTACCCGGCGCTCCGAGCTCGAAAGGCGGTTGCCGAAGCTGATGGATGCGCTCGATGTCGACGGCGGCCTCTGGATCTCGTGGCCGAAGCGCGCTTCGGGCGTCGAGACCGACATCACCGAGGACACGCTTCGAGAGGTCTGCCTGCCACTCGGCCTGGTCGACAACAAAGTTTGCGCGATCGATGAAACGTGGTCGGGGCTCCGGCTCGTCTACCGAAAGGAAGGCCGCGACTCCCTGCGCGCGAAGCGGCTCAAGCGGCCCCCTGATTGAGGTTGGCTTACGCCAGCCGCTCGACTACCGCGTCCTCGGCGCAGAACTCCGCGATCTCGCGCGACAGCTTGCCTCCCTGCCAGGCGAGCGGCGACTCCCCCGCCTCCTCGCTGACCATCCGGGCGCCAGGGATGCGCTCGGTCCATTCGACCGCGACGTCCCACGGGTGTCCAGGGTCGGCTTCATCGTGGCTGGCGACCACGAGCACCGGCACCTCGAGCCCTTCGAGCGCCTCCAGGCCGTCGAACGGGACCGAGGCCGTCACCTCGCGCAGAGCCTGTGCGACGGCGCCGAGATCCCGGTGGAGCTCCAACCGCGTTCGCGCCAGACGTAGCACCACGTCCCGCCACTCAGGCTTGTGGGTGCCGTCGTCGTAGACCTCGATGAAACCCTCCACCCCTCCCCGGTCGAGGCCACCGGCAAGGCCTGCCCAGTAGTCAATCGTCTTCCGAGAAGGCTCCGTGCCGCGTGACGCCGGTCCGATTGCGACAAGCCCCGCCACCCTGTCGGGCTCGGCAAGGGCAAGCGCCGTGGCGGTGTGCGCCCCCATCGAATGGCCGGCAAGAACGACCCTGTCCCCCTCCCCCACCTCCGCGGCGACGGCGGCCATATCGGCGGCGAGCGACGCGTATGTGTACTCCTCGCCGTCAGGTCCGCCGTCGGACGCTCCGTGGCCGCGCGCGTCGTACATGGCCGACGTAAAGCCCCGCCGCTCCAGGAGGTGCGACCCGTGGGTTACATAACGCCGTGCGGCCGTTATCCCGTGCGCCTGAAGAACAACGGGCCCGGAGCCCGCAGAATCGCCGCGTAGGACATTCCCTCCGGGCGCGCGAACCTCAAAAGCTCGCGGCTCCTCCCCCACCGCCTACCCCGCTTCGATGGTTACCGAATTGATGACTACCGGTTCGAGGGGCGCGCCGGAGCCGTCGGGGCTCCCCTGTGCCTCGATCGCCTCGACAACTTCCATGCCGTCGGTGACTTCGCCGGCGACGGCGTAGTCGGGCTGCAGGCCGGCGTCCGGGACGGTGACGACGAAGAACTGGCTGCCGGAGCGGCCGGGCGGCTCGACCTCGGTCTTGGCCATCGCGACCAGGCCTTCCGTATAGGAGGTGTCGTTCGGCGGCGGCTCGTCGACTGAGTAGCCGGGGCCGGGGCCGGATCCGGTGCCCGCGGGATCACCTGCCTGAATCACGAAGTCCGGGATGATCCGGTGAAAGGGCGTGCCGTCGAAGACGCCGTTCTTCGCCATGTACTCGAACGATGAGGCTGTCCTGGGGTTGTCCGCCGTGTCCAGCGCGATCTCGAAGACGCCGCAACTCGTGTCCACGACTGCCGTCAGATCCGATGCGGAGGGCTTTGCCGGAGGCGGGTCGAGGTCGAACTCGGTCGGCTCGGGCAGCTCGACGCTCTCGCAATCCGACTCGGTCGCCGCCGTCCCCTCCTCGGCGGGCGTCGAGGTGCCCTCATCGTCGCCGCCGCAGGCACTGAGAAGGAGTCCGAGCGCGACCAGAAGGGCCGCAAAGGGGATCATCGGCTTGGGCACGCGCTCAAGGCTATCCGCAGGCCCGGTGGCATGATTCAGTCGTGACACAAGCCGGCGAGACGAAGCACCGCGGACGCTACGACCGCGTCCGAGTCGTCGGCCGGACCCTTAACGGCGCCGTCGCCCGCGCTCCGTGGCTCTGGCCCGTGATGAAGTATCCGATGCGCCGCTACTTCGACGACCTGGCGCGGGACTGGGATGAGCGGACCGGAGCGGGCTCGCCCGCGCATCTCACCTCGATCGCGTCCGCCTTGCTTCAGGTATCCCCCGCGCCGGAGCGCGTGCTCGATCTGGGCACGGGAACGGGCGAGGCGGCGCTCCTCGCCTCGCGCGAGTTCCCCCGCGCCAGCGTTCGCGGGATCGACCTCTCCGACGAGATGATCGCGGTGGCCAAGGGAAAGGTCGGACTCGACCCGGACGGGCGGATTGCGTTCAAGGTCGCCGACGCAGCCCGGGTGCCCTGGCCGGACGATTCGTTCGACCTCGTGATGCAGATGAACGTGCCGCCGTTCTTTGCCGAGATCGCGCGGGTTCTGCGGCCGGGAGGAAGCGTTGTGGTCGCTGCGAGCTGGGGAGAGGGGACGCCGTTCTACACGCCCCCAGCGGTGCTGCGGCGCGGTTTCGCCCGCCATGGAATCTCCGAGCACGTGGTGGGCGAAGCCGGGCCCGGCACCTACTGGGTCGGGCGGCGCGCCGACTGATCCGCGCCCGGGAATAGATTGGGCGCCGTGCCTGCGGAGTCCTCGCACCTCCTCCTGGTCAACCCCTCGGCGGGCGGCGGGCGGGCGCGCAAGCTTCTCGCGCAGGCCCAGGCGGCGCTCTCGGACGGCGGCGTCGAGCACTCGCTCGTCCTTACCCAGAACATCGCTCACGGACGCGAGGAGGCTCGGACGGCCGCCGAGCGGGGTCAGACCGTGATCGTCATGAGCGGCGACGGCCTCATCGGTCAGGTAGGCGGCGAGCTCGCGAACACCCGGTCGGCGCTCGGAGTGATCCCGGGCGGCCGCGGCAACGACTTTGCGCGGGTCATGGGTATCCCCGACGACGTCGAAGAGGCCGCGGGCATGATCGCGGCGGCAGCGACGCGCCAGATCGACGTCGCCGAGGCAAACGGCGTGCGCTACCTCTGCATCGCCAGCTGTGGGTTCGACTCGGAGGCGAACCGGATCGCCAACGAATCCAAGCGTGTGAAGGGGCAGGCCGTATATGCCTACGCGGCGCTACGCGCGCTGGCCGCCTGGAAACCCGCAACGTTCACACTGACTCTTGACGGCAAGCCGGTGGAGGTCACCGGCTACAGCGTTGCCGCGGCCAACACCAAGGCGTACGGCGGTGGCATGATCGCTGTGCCGTCTGCGGTCCCGGATGACGGCTTGCTCGAGATCAGCGCCAGCGGGAACGTGTCCAAGCTCAGGTTCCTCCGCGGGCTGGGCCAGGTTTTCAAGGGTGAACACCTCGAGACGATGCAGGTTCAGACCTGGCAGGCGAGCGAGGTGACGATCGAGTCCGATCGACCGTTCTCCGTCTACGCGGATGGTGATCCTGTCGCCGATCTTCCGGCGACCGTGCGTATCCTGCCGGGCGCTCTGCGGGTGATCGTCCCGCCCGACTCCGTCAATTGAGCGCGCCCGGCGACAACAGCCTCGGTTTTCGAGCCAAGCTCTCGATCGCCCGCGCCGCGGGGAACATGTCCAGGCGCTCGGGCCGCGGCGGCGGTACGACTCTGCCCGGGCGGATGCTCCTGCGAATGGCGCCCGATGCGATCGAGCGGCTCGGCACCCGGCTCACCGCGGGAGCAACGGTGATCAGCGCCACGAACGGGAAGACGACGACGGCCGGAATGCTCGCTTCAGTGCTTGCGGAGGCCGGCCGCTCGCCAATCCACAACCGCGCCGGATCGAACATGAGCTGGGGCGTCGCGACAGCGCTCCTCGAGCAGGAAGGCGCCGAGGGCCTCTTCGAGGTGGACGAGGCCTGGCTGCCTCAGATGGTCGACGCTCTCGATCCCGGACTCATCGTCCTCTCCAACCTCTTCCGCGACCAGCTCGACCGCTACGGCGAGCTTGAGCGCCTCGCCGATGAGTGGGCCGAGATGGTGGCCGAGCGGCCCACCGGCCTCGTCCTGAATGCCGACGATCCACTCGTGGCCGACCTCGGCCGCGACCGGGACCTCGGACGCAGGGCCGGCGTCACATACTTCGGGATCGAGGACGCCTCTCAGGCGCTTCCCGGCCTCCAGCACGCGCACGACGCGAAGCATTGCCGCCGCTGCGGCGCCCCGTATACGTATGAGCGTGCGTTCGTCGGCCATCTCGGCCACTACTCGTGTCCGAACTGCGACGCCGACAGGCCCGCGCCCGACGTTGCCGCGACCCGGATCGTGCTCGACGGCATGCGCGGCTCAACGGTGGAGGTCTCCACGCCGGAGGGGTCACTCACGCTCGACCTGCCCTTCCCCGGTCTCTACAACGTCTACAACGCGCTGGGCGCGCTGGCGACGGCCCTGCGGCTGGGCGTGAAGCCCGAGACTGCCGTCGCCGGGTTGAAGCGGACAAAGGCCGCCTTCGGGCGCGTCGAGACCGTCCAGGTCGAAGCGAAGCCCGTTTCGATCCTCTTGATCAAGAATCCGGCCGGCGCGAACGAGGTGATCCGAACCCTTCGCCTCGAAAACGAACAGTACGGCGGCTCGAAAGGCGTTGATCTGTGGATCGCGCTGAACGACGGCATCGCCGACGGTCGCGACGTCTCGTGGGTGTGGGACGCCGACTTCGAGCTCCTGGCCGGGTCGGTCGCACGGGTCACCTGCGCGGGCAGCCGCGCCCCTGAGATGGCGGTGAGGTTGAAGTACGCAGGGCTGGATTCCAGCCGCATCGTGGTCCACGAGGACATCGCGTCGTCGCTCGACCTGGCCGTGAGGGCCGCGCCAGAGCGTCTCTTCGCGCTGCCGACGTATACAGCGCTGCTGGAATTGAGAACGCTGCTCTCGGAGCGTGGACTCGTTAAGGCCTACTGGGAATGAGCGGGGACGCGAATACCGAGGCGGTGATCTGGCACGACGTCGAGAACGGCGCCTACGACGCGGACCTGGAGCTCTGGCTCGAGCTTGCGCGGAGATCCGGCGGCCCGATTCTGGAGATCGGCTGCGGAACCGGCCGGGTTGCCCTCGAGATCGCGAGACACGGCCATCACGTGCAGGGCGTGGACATCGAGCCCCCGTTCGTGGAGGCGCTTCGTGAGCGAGCCGAGGCTCGCCGCCTGGAGGCAAGCGCCGAGGTCGGCGACATCCGCGATCTTCATGTTCTGGGCGAGTTCTCCCTCATCATCGTCCCCATGCAGACGATCCAGTTGCTTGATGGTCCCGATGAGCGCAGATCGGCGCTTGGGGGAATGAAGAGTCTGCTGGCCCCCCGCGGCCTCATCGCGCTAGCCATCGTCGAGGGCGATCTGGGCGCCGAACCGGCGGGAATCGACCTCGGGCCTCCCCTGCCCGACGTGGTCGAGATCGACGGCTGGGTCTACTCCAGCCTGCCCATCGAGGTCCGCGCCGATGGCGGGCGGCTGATCATCTCGCGGCTGCGACAGATCGTCGCGCCGGACGGAGACTTGACGGACGAGCGCGAGAGCCTCAGCCTTGCGGTCCTGGATCCGGGTCTGGTGGAAGCAGAGGCTGCCGAGGAGGGCCTTCGCCCTGCCGGCCGCCGCGAGATCGAGCCGACCGACATCCACGTCGGCTCGGCTGTCGTTCTCCTGGAGGCCTCCGAATGAGCACGCTCCGCCTCCTGACTCTCTATCCGGATCAGATGAACATCTACGCCGACCGGGGCAACATCCTCTTCTGGCAACGGCGCTGCGAGTGGCGGGGCATCGGCTTCGAGCACGCGAGCGCCGGCCCCGGGGACAAGGTGGATGCGTCCGCGCACGACCTGATCTACATCGGAGGCGGACAGGACCGAGACCAGCAACTCGTTGCTGCCGACATGGTCGCGACCAAGCGACAGGGCCTGGCCGAAGCGGTCGAGGACGGCGCGGTTCTCCTGGCCGTCTGCGGCGGCTATCAGCTCTTGGGCCACTCCTACCAGTTGGGCGACGAGCGCATCGAAGGCCTTGGCCTCGCCGACCTCGAGACGGTGCGCTCGGACGGCCCGCGCCTGATCGGGAACGTCGCGATCGAGGTCGACCTCGGGATCGGGCCGCGGACCCTCGCGGGCTTTGAGAACCATGGCGGCCGGACACACCTTGGAGAGGGCGCCACGCCACTTGGCCGAGTGATCAAGGGGCACGGAAACGACGGCCGCTCCGGCTTCGAGGGCGTAAGACGCCTCAATCTCCTCGGCACTTACCTACACGGCCCGCTTCTGCCCAAGAACGCGTGGCTGGCCGATCGCTTGATCCAGCTTGCGATCGCAAGAAGCGAAGGCTCAGAGCCACAGCTCGAACCGCTCGACGACGGACTCGAGGCGGCAGGGCACGAAAACGCTCGCGCCGCCGCGATGCGCGGTTAATGCTCGCCGGGGACCGCGATCGTCCAGTCGTAGCGACGGTTGTAGGTGACCCGCCCGTCGAAGTCGTCTGAGCAGATCCAGGTCCGATCGGGCTCGGACAGGTAGCGAGCGGCAAAGCCGGACAGGAGATCGGAGGGTCGAAGGCCGCCGAAATCCGCCTTGTAGAGCTTCATCAGGTACGGCAACTCGACGCGCCCGGATTCCCGGTCGACCACCGTCTCGGTCTGGAGATATGCCCGCGTTGCACCATCCAGCTGCTCGTCGACGCGGCTCGGCTCATACACATGGATTGGAGGGCATGACACCGCGCCGCAGTTGAGCGCGAAGTGGATCCTTGGGTCGAGCTCGCCCGGCGCAGCCTCCCGGCGGCGGTCGCCGCGGCCAAGGGTCCGGCGGAGCGAGTACGGCGGGCGGGCGTTGAGACGCAGAACCCCATGTTCGATGTCGTTGAGGGAGAAGCGGTCCGGACCCACCCGGTAGCCCACCTTGCTGAACATGGAGCGCTGCCGCAGGAGGTTCCCGCTCTTCGGCCGCTCGGTGAACTCCCGGATGATTCGCGCGTTGTAGAGGTTGAGCCAGAAGGCCAGCCTCGCCTCGTCGCCTGTGATGCGAAAGGGATCGACTTCCTCCAACTGCGACTCGAAGACCCTCGCTCGGTCGCCTTCGCCCGCTCGGGCCGCCCCGATCAGCTCCTGGGAAACTTCCAACGCATCCACGGGCCTAGCCCGCCTCCTCGGTGGTGAGCTCTCGCGCCGCTACGGACAATGCTTGGATGACCACCCGCCCCATTGTCGCCGAGTCCGCTTGCGTAATGTCCAGGGGCATGGGCAGAACTGCGGAAGATCTGGGCCGAGCGTTTGCCGAGGCGCTTTCGGTAAAGGACTTCGACAGCGCGGCCAGACTGCTCGATCCGGCCGTCGATTTCAGGGCGCTGACGCCGAACATGAACTGGCAGGCGACCGGCCCCGACGAGGTGGTGCAGACGGCTCTCCGGGAGTGGTTCGGGGAGAAGCACGAACTCGAGGGCATGATTTCGGTCGAAACCGGGAGCTTCGCCGACCGGGAGACCGTCGCGTACAGCTTCCGGGGCCGGAACGAAGAGGGCCCGTACGTCGTCGAACAGCAGGCTTACTTCACGACCGAGGGCGGGCGAATCAACTGGATCCGCATCCTGTGCTCCGGGATCCGGCCGTCCGATCCTGCGAGCTAGAGCTCTTTAGAGCATCCGGTAGCCCCGGTCATCCTCCTCGCTCGTGTCCGTCATCGGCCCGTCGAGCCGAAGCCTCCCTGGCCCCGCTCCGAGTCGGAAAGCGCCTCCATCTCAATCGGCTCGAGCGACGCGAAAGGCACAACGAGGAGCTGAGCGATCCGATCACCTTCTGCGATCTCGAACGCATCGTCGCGATCCGTGTTGAGGAGCAGCACGCGGACCTCGCCGCGGTAGCCGGCGTCGATGAGTCCCGGAGCGTTGACCAGAGAGATGCCGTGCTTGGCCGCCCATCCCGACCGGGGAAGCACCAGACCCGCGTGCCCTTCCGGAATCTCAACCGCGACCCCCGTACCGACGCCGGCGCGTGCACCGGCCTCGATGCGCGCCGGCTCGGACGCGTAAAGGTCAAGGCCGGCGTCCCCGGTCGTGGCACGGGTGGGCAGCTTGGCGGTCGCGACAAGACGCCGAACCGGGAGATTCACGACGCCGCCCGGCCGTCGGCCGTGAACTCGGAGAAGCGGTGCGCAAGCGCCTTCGGAACCTTGGCGTGCACCCGCACGCCTTCCGGGCTTTCCTCGCGCTCGAGGTCGCCTGCAAGCTCGTAGAGCTCGGCGAGGCGTGCGCCCTCCGCATAGGGGACCAAAAGCTCCATCGGCTCCAAGGTGCGCTCGAACTCGGTTGCGATGTGCTCGCGCAGCTCGTCGAGGCCCTCTCCCGTCTCGGCAGAGATCCCGACGGCGTCGCGGCGGCCGACGAGAACGCGGCGGCGTTCCGCATCGTCGAGCAGGTCAAGCTTGTTGAAGACCAGCAGCCTGGGCCGGTCGCCCGCCTCCATCTCCTCCAGAACAGATTCAACCGCGGCGATCGAGCCTGCGCGCTGCTCGTCGGGCTCGGAAGCGTCCACCACATGGACGATGAGGTCCGCGAGCCGGGTCTCTTCGAGCGTTGCCTTGAAGGCTTCGACCAGCTGATGCGGGAGCTTGCGGATGAACCCGACCGTGTCGGTCAGGAGGTAGCGGCGCCCCTCGTGCTCGTAGGCGCGGGTCGTCGGATCGAGCGTGTGGAAGAGGCGCGAGCCCACGCCAACCTCCGCGCCCGTCAAGGCGTTCAGCAGGGTCGACTTGCCGGCATTCGTGTAGCCGGCCAGCGCCACCGCGGGGACCGCCGACGACTCGCGCTTGGAGCGCATCGTCTGGCGCCCCAGCTCGACGTGCTCGAGCTTTCGCCGAAGCGCGGTGATCCGGTCACGCGCCAGGCGGCGATCGGTCTCGATCTGGGACTCGCCCGGTCCTCTGGTGCCGATGCCGCCGTCCATGCGCCCAGCGCCAAGGCGCTCGAGGTGCGTCCACAGCCCTCGCATACGCGCGAGGTTGTACTCCAACTGGGCGAGCTCCACCTGAAGCTTCCCCTCGGCCGAGTGGGCGTGGTCGGCGAAGATGTCCAGGATCACCGCGGTCCGGTCGATCACGGGAACATCGAGCGCTGCCTCCAGGTTTCGCTCCTGTCGCGGCATCAGCTCGTCGTCACAGGCGACGAGGTTCGCGCCCGAAGCTTTGATCGCGTCCTTTACCTCCGCCAGCTTGCCGCGACCCAGGTAGCGGTCGGGGTCTGGCTTGTCGCGCATCTGGACCACCTCTCCCGTCGTGGCGACGCCGGCCGTGCGCAGAAGCTCCTTCAGCTCGGCGAGCGGGTCGTCGTCGAGCGCAACGGCTTGTGGCAGAGCGCCGATCGCGAGCGCGCGCTGACGCGCCCGCGGCTTGCGCAGAAGTGCTTGCGAGCCCTTGGACCTGTCGGTTGCCTCCACCCGACCGATTGTAGGCGCGACTACGGCCCTCCTAAGGGCAGACGTAGGGTGAGCTCGGCAGCCGCTTGGCGGTCAGGCCGATGTCGCCGATGAAGGGCAGCGCGCCCACGCCACATGCGTCTTCGACCGATTCGTCCACCGCGGACCCCGCTGAGCGCTTCGTGTAGTTGGTGGCCGTGGTGAAGATTCCGAGGTCGTTCATCCGCGTGAGATCTCCAAGTGCCTCGTTGCGATCGCGACTCGAGTTGCGCACGTACCTTCGCTTGTCGAAGTCGAAGGTCCAGGTCACGTCCTCGCGGTTCCACCCGTCCAGATGACCGTCGTCGAGGATTCCGAACTTCTTGAGCCCCCAGTAGCCGTTCTGGGCAAACAAGAGCCGGTCTCCCCCGTCGACGAGGTCGCCCAGGCGGGACACGAGGTCGCGCATTCCCGCTCGCTGCTCCTTGTGTCTGTTTGGCTCGATCATGTCCACGTTGTCGAGAAAGAGGCCGTCGAAGCCCTTGTCGAGCATGTCCGGCGCGATCTCGCCGGCGAGCCGGTCGCGGAGACCCCGCTTCGAAACGTCGGCAAACCACTCGTCCTTCCAGTCCTGCCACGCCGCGAGGCGGTAGCGCTTGACATCTGAGTACCAGCCGCGCCACTTCTCGATCGTGCCAACGCTCAGATAGGCCAGAACGGTGGCTCCTTCGTTCTTGAGGGCGTCGACTTCGGCAGCGGAGGCCTCCTCCCCATCCACGACGACGATGTCGTATGCACCGAGCCGGTCCGCAACCTCGGAAGCGTTGCCGGCCAGCATCCCGTTGCCGATGCCGAAGGCAAACGAGTCGGCGCCGGTCAGGAGCGGGTTGCCCGAACCACCGGCGCCGGCCTGAGGTGCGAGCGCTGCCAGCGTCGCCGAGACCATCAGGGCATAAATCAACGCCGGTCGCATCACCTTCGATATCGACTGCCTGCCCACAGAGGCTGAGGATAGGCTTGAACCCAGTGAGGGTCTTCGTCACCGGGGGAACCGGCTTTATCGGCGGTCACGTCGTGCGGATGCTCCGAGAACGTGGCGACGAGGTCACAGCGCTGGTTCGCTCGCCCGAGAAGGCCCGCGCGCTGAGCGACCTCGGCGCGGAGCTCGTCGAGGGAGATATCTCTGAGCGCGCGCAGCTCGCCGCGGCGATGCAGGGCTCCGATGCGGCTATCCACGGTGCGGCTATCTACGAGATCGGCATCCCAAGGTCGAGGCGCGAGCCCATGTACGAGGCGAACGTCGTCGGGACCCGGAACGCGCTCGGCGCAGCGCTTGACGCCGGCATTCCGCGAGTCGTCTACGTCTCGACGATCGGTGCCTTCGGCAACACGCGCGGCGAGGTCGTCGACGAAACGTACGACCACCCGGGCCAGGGCTTTACCTCCTACTACGAGGAGACCAAGTACGAAGCGCATCAGGTTGCCAAGGGCCTCATCTCCGACGGACTGCCCTGCGTGATGGTTCAGCCGGGTGGCGTCTACGGCCCCGACGACCACTCGGCCATCGGCAAGCAGATCCTGGACTTCGCCTCGGGCCGGATGCCGTTCGTCGCGTTCCCTCACGTCGGGATGAACATGGTCCATGTCGAAGACACCGCGGCAGGCGTGCTGCTGGCGCTCGACAAGGGAGAGATCGGCGAGTCCTACGTCCTCGGCGGAGAGATCACGACGATGCGCGGCATCATGGACACGGCTGCCAAGGTGATGGGAAGGCGCGAGCCCCGCGGAAACATCCCCACCGGCCTGCTCAAGGCCATAGCTCCCGCCGGGCCCGTGATCGGCAAGCTCATGGGTCAACCGCCCAATATGCGTGAGCTCATCTCTTCATCCGACGGCGTCACCTTCTGGGCCTCCTCGGACAAGGCGGAGGCCAAGCTCGGATATCAGCCGCGGCCGCTCGAGCGCGGTCTGCGCGAGACTCTCGAAGCCGAGGGCAAGCTCTAGCCGCCTACGGCGTGTAGCGCCGTATCTCCAGCCGGGCGCTCCGGATCTTGGCCACGTCCCCCGGCCTCCAGGTGCGGCCCGTCGTGTACTCCTCCTGGAAGCCGACGAAGAAGTTCATGTAAAGGGGCACCCACGGCCCTTCGTCCTGGTTCGGATGGCGCTTCGAGTTGGCGAGAATTCGGACGAAGGCACCCTTCTCGATCGCGCACGGCGACTTGAATCCGCTTCGTCCCTGCGTGCAGTTGAAGCCGTTCTTTGCGGTGACGAGTCCATTCCTGGTGGCTACGGAGAGCGGGATGCCGTGGTTGTTGGACGAACCTCGCGTTTCAGAGAGGACGACCTGACCCTGGGTGAGCACGTTGTATGGGAGGTGGCCGATCGAGCTCGTGACGCGGCCCTCGACGGCCAGTACCTCACCTTGCGTCAGGCGGTCCAGCCGAATGGAGGCGACAGTCACCTCGCGGGTGTCGTTGGGGTTGATATCCACCTTCTTGACGATTGGCCTGGTGGACTTCGACTCCTCGTGTTCGTACGTCTCGCCGGGCGAGAAGACTCCGACGCTCAGCGTCGCCCGCCGCTGGGCGATTCCCTGGTCCTGGTCGGCACCGATCACGAGCTTGTTACCGCTGACCGCGTTCTTATGCGAAGCCTCGAGAACGAGGTTGAGCGAGCAGGACGGAGCGCACGGGGGCGTGCGCTTGAGAGTCTCAGAGCGGTGCAGGGTGAGAACGCAATGGTGATTGCGGTTGGGCAGATCCTGCGAGCAGGTGATTCGATCCGGGTTTCCGACAGGCGTCCCCTTCCTGCTCTTGCCGTCAGCGAGCACCAGCTTGGCGTCGACCTTGGGGCTGTAGCGGTAGATCTTGCCGACGCACTTGGGGATCGGCTCCAGACAGGTGACCGAGACCTCCACCTCGCTGAAGGCTTCCAGCGTGTCCCCTTCCTGCACCGGGCCGAGGTCGTCGCTCTGAACCTGGACGATGGTCCTGGGCGCTCCCTTCTTGGTGATGGGGATCGTCTTCTCGAGCTCCGGCGTCTTGTTCTGGTTGATGCCGGTTTCCGGAACGCCGGCCGAACCTGCCCAGGCAAGGGAGACCGCGCTCGTGGCGGCGGCCAACACGATGAGAGCTCCTCGCTTCACAGAGGGTTCATCGGCAGGCTCAGGCCGGCGCTGGAATGCGGTCCGAGGTGCGAGGTGCCGGGATCAGGACAGCGGCCGCTATCACCGCGCAGAAGGCCGCGGCGCGAGCGATGATGCCCAGCGCGTCGGCGCCGATCGGATCCCCGAAGACGAGGATCCCGCCGGCTATCGCCGAGATGTTGGCCGCGATCGAAGACAGCGCGATGACTTGAATCGGCGGGCCGATCTGGAGCCCGCGAGCGAGGGCAAAGAAGGCCAGGAGTCCAGCGATGACGGTGAGGACGCTCCATGGGCTGACGAGCGCCAGCAGGCCGTCTGAGGCAACGCCGCCAGTGAGCGCCTTCGTCGACACGTTGCCGACGCCCACGAGGATTCCAGCAGCGACACCGAGCATGACGCCACTCCGCTCGTGGTCGGCGCCCTTGGAGCCGCGGTGAAGGAGCATCGCGCCGACCGCTACGAGGCCACCTTCAAAGGCAAGAAGCGCGGCGAAGGAGTACGCGGAGTGGACCTCTGAGGCCTCGGCCGTGACCGCCAGCCAAGCGAGGCCGAAGGCCGAGAGGAAAAGCCCGGCCCACTCACGACGGCCTAGACGGATCCCGAAGAACTTCTGCGCGGGCAGTGCGAGGAGTGCCAATCCGCCGGCCGTGACGACCTGCACCATCGAGAGCGGCGCGAGCGCCATGGCGGCAACGTGGAAACCCCAGGCGACCGCGGCGACCGCGAAGCCGATGAGCCACCACTTGGAGCGAAACAGAGCGATCGCACTCTGAAGTGGGCGGGTGAAGCGAACGGTCGGTGCGCTTGTGGCACCGCGGTGCTTGCAGAGAATCGCCACGTTGGCGGCAAGGGCCGAGGCGACGGCGAAGATGATCCCTAGTTCCGACACAGCACAATTGGCTTCGACCCGATCGTGCTTGCGCTTGAAGGTTCTGGACTTATTTGGACGCTTTCAGCGCCTCCGCCTCGATCTCGACCATCCAGCGCTCGTCCAGCAGCCGGGCAACCACGACCATCGACGTCACCGGCCTGGCTTCTCCGAAGACCTCGCTGTGCACTGCTCCGACAGCGTCGGCAACAGCCGAATCCGTGATGAAGATGCGAGTCCTGACCACGTCGGCAGCCGTCACTCCGTGGGCCTCGAGAGCCTCGACGATGATCTCGCAACACCTTCGAGCTTGAACGCTCGGGTCAAGCTCTACTCGCCCGTCGGGCCAGACCGGCGCGGTACCCGACACCAGTACCCTGTCGCCGGCTTGAATCGCCCGGCGGTACCCGTAGCGGTCCTCGAGCTCCACGGCACTCAGGCCGCGAGGTGCTCGCGCATCCGCTCGACTGCCTCGGTGATGCGCTCGTCCGGCGTGGTCAAGGAGATGCGGAAGAAGCCCTCGCCCGACGGGCCGTACATCGAACCCGGTGAGATGATCACGGCCGCTTCCTCCAGCGCCAGTTCGGCGAACGACGTCGAGGTATGACCATCCGGCACCGGTGCCCAGACATAGATCGTGCCCTTGGGCGAGGCGACGTCCACGCCGATGTCGCGAAGCGCCGTGACGACCAGATCGCGGCGGCGGGAGTACACGTCGTTCATCGCGTCGATCGCATCAGACGGCGCGTCGAGCGCTGCGGCGCCGGCCAGCTGAACCGCCTCGAACAGCCCGGAATCAACATTCGTCTTCAGCCGCCAGTAGGTCTGGATCGCGTCCGCGTTCCCGAGAATCGCGGCGCAGCGCCAGCCGGTCATGTTGAAGCCCTTCGAGAGGGAGAACACCTCGACCCCGACATCCCTCGCACCAGGCGTCGCCAGGAAGCTCGGCGCGACATAGCCGTCGTACGTCGTCTCCGAGTACGCGTTGTCGTGGACTACGAGGAATTCGTGCTTTTGAGCAAGCTCCACCACCTGCTCGAAGAACCCTTCGGGTGCGACGGCCCCGGTCGGATTGTTCGGATAGTTGAGGAACATCAGCCGCGCCTTGGACAGGGCCATCGGGTCGATGGCGTCGAGATCGGGCACAAAGCCGAGGCTGGGGTCGAGCGGCAGCACGACAGCCTCTGCCCCGGCGAGCACCGGTCCGCCCGTGTAGACCGGATACCCGGGGTCAGAGGCAAGCGCGATGTCTCCGGGATCCAGGAAGGCAAAGCAAAGGTTGTAGATGCACTCCTTGGCGCCAATCGCCGGGATGACCTCGGTCTCCGGGTCGATCGCGACGCCGAACCTGCGCTCGTAGAAACGAGCCAGCGCCTCACGGAACTCCGCCCGGCCCCTGTTCGAGGGGTACTGGTGGGTACTCGGGTCCTCGACAGCGGTCTTCAGTGCCTCGACGATGTGCGGGAAAGTCGGGGTATCCGGGTCACCGATCCCGAGCGAGATCACGTCGATCCCGGCAGCCTTCTTGTCGGCGACCTTTCGCTCGAGCTCGGCGAACATGTACGGAGGGATCGCCTCGAGGCGCTGCGATGGATCGGTGCGTGCCATGCGGTTGCGCAGGCTATCCAAGGCGCTTAAGCGCGGCCACGAGATCGCGCGAGAGCTCGCCGGTCAGGATCGGTTCAGCGGTCCCGGTCAACGTCATTTCGAGCTCGTCCGTGATCTCCACGGTGAGCTCGCCACCGT
Source organism: uncultured bacterium (assembly GCA_963721645.1). Lineage (GTDB taxonomy): Bacteria > Actinomycetota > Thermoleophilia > Solirubrobacterales > 70-9 > JALZKA01. The sequence goes on from CAVRJK010000002.1 coordinate 1,052,150, forward strand.
CAAGTCGCACGGTAATCGGGCTTGGAGCCCCTTCGAGGAAGGCGGCGACGGCAGCTCCTGAGGCCCCGGTGCCGGAGGAAAGCGTCTCTCCCACTCCGCGCTCGAAGATGCGCGCACGGACCGTCGATCCGTCCACGCGAGTGAACGAGACGTTGGTTCGAGCAGGAAACAGATCCGTGTTGGACTCGATGCCGGGGCCGATCGCACCCAGATCGAGCTCCTCGATCTCATCGCCCACGCTGACCACACACTGCGGATTGCCGACGTTCAGCGCCCGGTAGGACCACTCCCTGCCCGCCGAAACCAGGCTGCCCATGCCCTCGTCCCGTGCGGCACCGATGTGCATTCGCACCGTTCCCGGCCCGGTGATGATTGGCCGCACTGGACCGGCCTTCGTGATGACCGAGAACTCGTCCGCCTCGGTCCAGCCGGCCGAGCGCAGGTAGAGCACAGCTTCGCGCGCACCGTTGCCCGATAGCTCTGCCTCGGTGCCATCGGGATTGAAGATCCGGAGCTCGGCCACGTACTCCGGATCCTCGACGGGCGTGAGCAGAAGAATCCCGTCCGAACCGACCCCGAAGTGTGGGTCGCAGATCCGCCTGATGCGCTCAGGCGTCAGAGCGAAGGGCAGCGCGGCAGCCTCCACGATCACGTAGTCATTTCCAAGCGCTTGCCACTTCTCGAATCGCACTCACGGAAACATATGGCGCGTAACACTTTGTACCGTCGGCGTACGGAACAAACGGTGCCCCCAGAACTTCCAGAACTTGACCCCTCAACCTTGGCTGTCACGGCAGGCAGAGCAGCTCGCGTGCCTGGAGGCCCCCTGAGCGTTCCTCCGGTCTTGGCCTCCTCCTTTCACGCCGGCTCTGAGCTCAGCTACGCCCGTGACGGCAATCCCACCTGGGTGGCTTTCGAGGCCGCGATTGGTGCGTTGGAAGGCGGCACCGCCGTTTCCTTCAGCTCAGGCATGGCCGCGAGTACGGCGATCCTCGAGACCCTGCCGCCGACCGCCCACGTGGTCATGGCCGATTCGGCTTACTCCGAAGTTCGCGGAATGCTCGCCGAACGCGAGGCAGCCGGGCGCTTGCGGGCAACGTTTGCCGACCCGACCGATGTGGACGCCACGATCGCGCTTTTGCCCGGCGCGGACATGCTCTGGCTCGACTCGATAACGAATCCTTTGCTCGACGTTCCCGAGCTCGATCACCTGATCCGAGCCGCCCACCAGGTGGGCGCACTTGTTGTTGTCGACGCGACGCTCGTCACGCCGATGCTCCAAAGGCCCCTGGCCCTGGGCGCCGACCTCGTCGTACACAGCGCGACCAAAGCAATCGGAGGGCACTCCGACCTGCTCCTGGGCGTTGCGGTAGCGCGTTCTGCCGCGACAGCGAGCCGTCTCGTCGACGCCCGGACGATGTTCGGTGCGGTTCCCGGGACGCTCGAGTCCTGGCTCGCCCTTCGCGGCTTGAGAACCCTCCCCCTTCGGATCGAGCGCGCGCAGGCCACTGCCACTTACCTGGCCGCGCAGGTGGCCGGCCGAGAAGATGTCGAGTGGATCCGCTACCCCGGCCTGCCGGGCGACCCGTCGGCCCCCATCGCCGCGAGGCTCCTGTCGGGACCCGGCACCATGATCGCCTTCGAGCTCGAGGGAGGCCCGGAGCGAGCCGAGGCAGTCTGTGAGGCGGTGGAGCTCATCACCCACGCGGCGAGCCTCGGCGGCGTCGAGACCCTGATCGAACGTCACGGACGCTGGCGTTGCGCCGCGGACACCCCGCCCGGGTTACTGCGCTTGAGCGTCGGCTGCGAGCACCCCGCCGACCTCTGGCGGGACCTTGAGAGAGCGCTCGCCCTTACCGCGACCCGCGTCTGAGCTTCACCGCGTAAAGCACCCCGGAGCCCAAGAAGAGGACTCCCGTGAGGAGGAGCCAGCGACCCAAGAACGGGTCGGTACCGAGTCCCGTCGACTCCACGATCTCGGGCTCTGAGAACCCCAGGATGACGGGGAACCAGACGATGAACACGAAGCCCGAAAGGAGCGCGGGGATCCGCACGAAGTTGATCGAGAAGAGTCCCGGGGTCAGATCGGGCCGCTGGAGTCCCGCTCCGGCGATCACGCCGAGAATCGAGTAGAGGGGGAAGGCCAGCATGTCGTGCACGACGATGGCCCCGACGAACCAGACCAGGAAGTTGACCGGATGCGCGGTGTCGGCTATCTCGAGGAACGCATACGTCGCAACGGCGAAGCTCGCGATCACGGCGATCAGATGCAGAGGGCCGGCCCCATATCCCGTACGGAGCTTCGCCACCTCAGACCACCGTGAACGTCATCGACGAGACCCACTTGGTGCAGTGCACGCCAGGCAGCGCCGGGACGATAACGCGCGCAGGAAAGCCGTGGTCGAGGGATAGATCCTCGCCATTCACCTTGAGGGCGAGAAGCGACCGCTCGTCTGCCACCTGAATATCTGCGAGCGTCGCCTGGTTGAAGCTGCCGCCCTCCTCCAGCGATTGAACGGTGACTTCCGCGCCGCCTTCGATTCCGGCCATTGCGGCAAGGTCTGAAATCCGCACTCCGGTCCAGTCCTGGGTCGTGGACCAACCTTCGACGCACGCGATCGGGAGGGACTCCGTGTGTTGCTCCATCGCGAGGAGCTCATCGCGCGACAGTTCCACCGGTCCTGCGCCGCCGTCCAGGACGAGCCTCCAGACCGAGGTCGTGCTCGCCGGGTCGATCGCGGCTTCCATCGCAGTTCTGTTGATCTGGAACTCGTTGGCGCCAGACCCGAACCCGCGGCCGCGGGGGGACAGGAAGGCAAGGCTTCTAAAGGGGCCGCCGGCTACCTGGCCGACCGCCATCAACCCCAGACCCAATGAGCCCGCGCCCACGGCCCCCAGGAGTCCCCGGCGGGAGATCGTCGGCGCCTTGGGTGATTGGGGTGTGCTCGTGCCCTCCTGGAACGTTTCGGGTTTCGTGTGGTTCAGATCGTCACGCAACGGCTTGATCACGCCCTGCTCGCGAAAGGCCCGACGCGCTACGGGGATCTTTCCCACGATGTGGAGGCCGAGCGCGGCGAGGAAGATGAAAGCCCCGTAGTAGTGCGCGGAAACGAAGCTGAATCCGAACGGGTACCAGAGCTGGATGTTGAAGACACCCGTAAAGAAGACGAAGAGACTGCCGCCCACGAGCAGGGCGAGCGACAACCGGTCGAGCAGGTGCGCCGGTGATCGCACCGGGGGCCACTCGAAGAACTTCGGCATCGCCGACCAAAGCTTGGCCAGGAGAAGCGGGATGGCTGCGACCCCGGAGATGATGTGTAGGCCCTGCGTGAACGCATAAAGCCAGGCCGGGCTGGTCGGCCAGTCGAAGAAGTAGAGATCGAAGTTGACCGCGCCCGATCCGGTGATCGAGTTCTCGCCGAGCTCGGGGTAGTAGGCCACGTGCGAGAGAAAACCCGTGAGCGCACAGACCAGGATCAGGGGCAGGAGCGCCGAGCCCAGAATCGACGTGAGCCAAGGACCGCGCAGCGGACTCTTCCAGAAGTCGCGCTGGAAGGGGCCTGGCGGCGGCTTCTCGGGAAAGGGCTTTGGCAGCTTGGACATGGTGAGGGTTCAGTTTCTAAAAGGCTGTATTCGTTGCAGCATTCCATCTTCGGTGGCCCCGGACACGATGGCCGAGCCGTCGCGGGGGTCAATAGCGATGGTGTTCGGTTGCTCAACGGCCGGATAGCGGTGACGCTCCTCGATGCCGTTTCGGGTGATCTCGAACTCAACGACCTCGTTCAAGGCCGTCAGCGTGACCCAAAGCCGCTCACGCTCCTCGTCGATGGCGATCCCGTACGGCGTGCCCTCCAGCGGCGTCGAGCCCACGCGCTCCGGACCGCTCTTCCGGAGCCTGAACTCAAGGATCGCGTCGCCCTGCGTGTCGATCACGAAACCCCGGTCGTCGATGGCCCGGATGTGGGTGGGTCCCTCTCCCCCGCTGGTCGTTCCGAGCGGTTCGAGAGTCGTGGGGTCGTAAAGCGTGAGAACACGCTCGGCCACGGCGATGACAGCGAGGAGCTCCCCCGCCGCAATCACGCTCCCGGGCTGCACCGGAGCGTCCACCGTCTCGATCACTTCGCCGTCCTCGATGACCGAGAGCGTGTCGCCGAACTCATCGCCGACGAAGATCCGGTCGCCGAGCGCCGTAGCGTCGTGCGGAAAGTCGCCCACACCCACCGATTCCACCGAGCCCGTCGGCAGCTCGGTGATGAACAGCTCGTCCGAGTCCTCGGCCGGGACCAGAACGGGCCCGCCGGGCGCAGCGATCTGAAGGTGCCGGGGGTGCGACGCGAGCGGGATGGTTCTCGCGATCTCAAACTCGTCGAGGTCGATCAGCTCCAGCGAGGGCGGCTCGCGAACGCCGAGTGCGGCGATGCCGGTTTCGCCGTCGACGATCAGCCCTTCCGCGCCGGATCCGACCTCGATGACCTCTCCGGCCGGCTCTGTCTCTAGCGGCGGCGCATCGGCCGGCTCGGCGACGGGCGGAAAGCCGTCCCCCTGCTTCTCCTCGCCATCACCGCAGCCGGGGAGACCGGCGACGGCGGCGCACAGGAGCGCTAGACGGCGGCGGACCACGCGGCTTCGATCTGACTCAGACGTGTGGAAAAGAGCGATCCGGGAGCCTGGCGGGCGACGGCGCGCGCGTCGGCGATCTCGTCCACATCCCTGAGCGTCGGGAGTTCGGCCCAGGCGAGCCCGAGGGCGTCAAGCCGGGCAATCTGTGCGCGGCAGGTCTGACTCGAGCTCATCGGGATCCCCCGGAACACCTCGGGCGACGGCTGCATCAGGCCGATGGCCCACCAGCCACCGTCCTCTGCGGGGCCCAGGACAGCGTCGTTCGCCGCATCGCAGAGGGTCTCGATCGCCCCGGTCAAAAGAGCCGCCGATACCTGAGGAGTGTCCATGCCGATCAGGAGCGCCGGGCCATTCGTCTCCTGAAAGGCGCCGGCCAGTCGCGAGTCCAGCCCGCCCGCGGTCTGGGGGACAACCTCGAAGCCGTCGGGTAGCCATGCGCCCGGCGAGCCGTCAAGGATGAGGATGCGACGGCTGGCCGGAGTCGCCGCGGCAGCCAGGAGAGTGTCGGCCAGGGCCGCCTCGGCGACGGACGCCGCCTCGGCTTCGGTCAGCGGCGGGCTGAGGCGGGTCTTCGAGTGGCCCGGGCGTGGCTCCTTGGCGATCACGAGAAGGTCGACGCTCATCGCATGGCCTTCGACATGTCCAGCACGGCCCGGGCGGTTCCGCGCACCGTGCCGGTCACCTTGGAGCGACCGGCACGAGGCAAGTAGGACACCTCCGCTTCGGAGATTCGCATCCCGGCGCTGCTCGCGAGGAGGACCATCTCGAGGGGCCAGCCGAACCGGCGGTCACGGACGTCGAGACCGATGAGGTCTTCCCGGCGGGCAGCGCGCATTGGACCCAGGTCTCTCAACTCGACGCCGGTGCGACGGCGAAGCATCTCGACAAGGATTCTGTTGGCCGCCCGCGCATGGATCGGCCATGCCCCCGGCTCGGCGCGGCGGGCGCCCAGCACCAGGTCGGACGAGCCGGCCAGCACGGGTCCGGTGACCCTGGGCAGCTCCTGAGGGTCCAGCGACCGATCACAATCCATGAAGGCGACGACCTCCGCGCGCGAGGCGGAAAGTCCGGCCGCACAGGCAGCGCCGAATCCCCGGCGTGGCTCCACGACCACCTCGGCCCCAAGGCTTCGCGCCAGCTCTCCCGATCCATCCTCGGAGCCATTGTCCGCCACGATCGGCCGATACCCGGAGGGCATCCGCTCGAGGACCCAGGGGATCGCCTCCACCTCGTCGAGGACAGGAAGGATCACGTCGACTTCACCTGCGGACCGGGAAAGTTTCACCACACCTGCGTGCGCCGAACGGGACGTTCGTTACACGCGAGACGTAACGCCCGGCCCTCTCGTGTCTACTGAGACCGAGAGTGGAAACGGCGAACCTCCCAGATCGTGATCCCGGACAGCTCCGGACGGTCGCTTTTGCGATCGCCGGCTGGGCTGCCCTGATCGCTGCGGGATACCTGTGGGGCACGCACCTGAACGACCGGGGCGTGGAGATCATGCTCGACGCTCCACCCCTTTACGGCGAATTCCTGACGCGCCTGGACGCCGGAGTCTTGTGGTCGGTCGGCGTTGCGCTCGCGTTCGTCCTGGCGGCGCCGCTGATGGTGAAGCGTGCCTCCTGGCGCATCCTCCTCCTTGCCACCGCCGTCTCCGCCTTCGTCTGGCCGCTTGCGCTTGCGCTGATCGACGGTACGCAGGAGATATCCGAGCCCCTCCTGGTCTCCACCCAGTACCTGCTGGCAGTTCCCCAGGTAGGCAACCCCGGCGACTTCCTCACCGGGTTCGTGGACAACATCGACGATTACCCGGCCCACGTCAGAGCTCATCCGCCGGCGATGGTCCTTGGACTGTGGGGGCTCGACCAGGCCGGGCTCGGCGGGGAGTGGGCGGCAGCGTTCGTGATCCTCGCAATCGCGGCCACTGCTGCGCCTGCAGCGCTGATCGCGATGCGGGCCCTGGCCGGTGAGGACAGCGCCCGAAGGGCGGCTCCTTACCTGGTTCTGACGCCGCTTGCGCTGTCGATCGGAACAACGGCCGACGCCCTCTACATGGCCGTCGGAGCCTGGGGGGTCTGCGCCGTGGTTCTGGCGATTCTCGGCACCGGGCGACGCTCGGACGTCCTCGCACTCGTCGGAGGTCTGTTGCTGGGGCTGACGATCTTCCTGAACTACGGCTTGGTCCTCTTGGCGCTGATTCCGTTGGCGGTCGCGGTCGCAAAGCGGCGCGTGCGACCGATCGCCGTGGCCTCTGCGGGAGGCCTCATTGTCGTCCTTGCCTTCCTCGCCGCGGGGTTCTGGTGGCTGGACGGGCTGAACGTCACCCGGCGCGAGTATTCGCAAAGCGTCGCCAGCACGCGCCCCTACGATTATTTCTTGCTGAACAACCTCGCGGTGATCGCACTCGTGATCGGGCCGGTCGCATTCGTCGCCCTCACGAGGCTTCGCGACAAGTCGGCATGGCTTCTCGTCGGTGGCGGCCTCGGCGCGATCCTGATCGCCGACGTCACGGGCCTTTCCAAGGCCGAAGTCGAGCGGATCTGGCTTCCCTTTTTGATCTGGGTGCTCCTGGCCACGGCCTCCCTCCCCGCATCGACGGCTTGGATGCGGTCTCTTCTCGCCGTTCAGGCAGTCGTCGCCATCGTCATCGGCGTTCACGTGGAGACGATCTGGTGAGCACCGATTGCATTCTCGTGACGGGCGGAGCCGGCTTTATCGGCTCGCACATCGTCGACGAGCTTGTCGAGAGCGGCCACAGGGTTCGGGTCCTCGACTCGCTCGACGGGCTGGCGCATTCGGTCCAGCCGGACTATCTGGCCGACCAAGCCGAGTACGTCTGGGGCGACGTCAGAGACCCGGAAACGGTCCGTAAGGCCCTGGAAGGCGTCGTGGCGGTCTCGCACCAGGGAGCGATGGTCGGGCTTGGTGTGGACTTCCAGGACGCGCCAGACTACGTGTCCAACAACTCGCTCGGCACGGCCGTGCTGCTCGGAGAACTGCACTCCCGCGGATTCGGCGGCCGCTTGGTCCTGGCCAGCTCGATGGTCGTCTACGGAGAGGGCCGCTACGTCTGCGCGAAACACGGCGTGGTCGCCCCTGCGCCGCGCGCGCCAGAGATGCTCGAGCGCCGCGAGTTCGAGCCGCCCTGCCCGGTATGCGGAGAAAGCCTGTCGCCCGAAGCCGTTCCCGAGGATGCAGCTCTGGACCCGCGGAACGTCTACGCCGCGACGAAGCTGAACCAGGAGCATCTCTGCTCGGCCTGGGGGCGCGAATCAGGTTCTGCGGTGACCTCTCTTCGCTACCACAACGTCTACGGACCCCGGATGCCGCGGGACACGCCTTATGCCGGTGTGGCAAGCATCTTTCGCAGTGCGCTGGAGTCCGCGCGTGCTCCGGCCGTCTTTGAGGACGGCGGCCAGCGCCGAGACTTCGTCCACGTTCGCGACGTCGCCCACGCAAACGTCCTGGCACTTGCGGCGCCCGCCGGCGTTTCCGGAGCCCTAAACGTGGCTTCTGGCACTCCGCATACCGTCGGCGAGATGGCAGCGGCGCTCTCGCGCGCAATGGGCGGCCCCGAACCGCAGGTGACGGGCGAGTTTCGCCTGGGTGACGTGCGCCACGTCTTCGCATCGACCGAGAAGGCGAATGCGGAACTGGGTTTTCGGCCAGCCGTCGGCTTCGACGAGGGGATGGCCGAGTTCGCTCAGGCGCCGTTGCGCTCGCCCGGCTGAGCGTCAAGCATCCGGAGCATCGAGACAGCGACCTCCTCGTCGCTCTGGCCGGTCCGGTCGATCAGCTCTACCCCCGGCATCCGGCGCATCCAGGTGAGCTGGCGCCGGGCAAAAGCGCGCTGTGCCGACTTCATGCGCTCGACATCGCCCCGCAGTAGCTCTTCAAACCCGATTGCCGCCCTGGCGGTACGGGACGCACCCGCCTCCTCAGCCCTTCGAGCCTCATCCGCGGCGCCCGCCACGACCATGCCCTCAACACGCTTGTCGATATTCGCGTGCAGCTCGTCGCGGTCGAGGGCTAGCCCGATCAACAGCGCTGGACGGCGCAGGCGCTCTGTCCAGAGACCCTCGCTCGATGCGTGCGGCGCGATGCCCAGGCGGGTCAGCTCAGTCAGGCGTGAGATCCGCTTGCGGTCATTCGGGTGGACCCCCGAACGCAGTTCCTCGGGTAGCTCTGAATGCAGGGCATCGGGGCCCCGCTCAGCCAGATCGCCCTCGACCGCAGAGCGGACTTCGGCCGGCACAGGCGGGCGCATCTCAAGATCGGCCAGGGCTGCTCGCAGATAGAGCCCGGTGCCGCCGACCACGATCGGCCGTCTGCGCGCGTCGAGCAGCGCGTCGATCTCCCGGTGGGCGAGCTCGGCAAAGCGCCCAGCCGAGAACTCGTCGGTGACGTCCGCGATCCCGACGAGGCGGTGTTCGAGCGCGCGCCGCTCCGCATCCGTCGGAGCGCCGCTCAGGACCTCCAGGCCGCGGTAGACCTGGATCGAGTCGCATCCGACCCCGACCGGGTCCTCCCCACGATCGCGCAGAAGCTCGGCCAGGGCGACGGCCACGCCGGTCTTGCCGACGGCCGTCGGCCCGAAGATCGCGACGACGTCCATCGCGGGTCCCGTCAGCCGATGCGGCTGAGGATGCGCTCGTGCCCGAGGAGGGTCTGCGAGGTGGCCTTGGTGACCTCTACCTCGACCAGGTCGCCCGGCTGCGCGGTCCCCTCGAAGTTGACGGCCTTGTTATGGCGGCTTCGGCCACGGAGCCGGGTGGGGTCAGTTCGGCTGGGACCTTCAACCAACACGTCGAGCGTGCGCCCGACGAAGCGCTGTGCGCGCTCCTTGGCACGGGCCTGAACCATGTCGACGAGGCGCTTCATTCGCTCCTGCTTGACCGGGTGTGGGACCTGGCCGTCCATTGTCGCCGCCTCGGTCCCGCGACGGGGCGAAAAGACGAAGGTGAAAGCGCCGTCGTAGGCGACCTGATCGACGATCTCCAGGGTCTGCTCGAAATCCTCGTCCGTTTCACCCGGGAAGCCGACGATGATGTCGGTCGTGAGCGCGCAATCGGGCACGTGCTCGCGGATCAGGGCAACGCGGTCCAGGTAGCGCTCGCGCGTGTAGGTGCGGCGCATGGCTTTCAGGATCGGGCTCGACCCGGACTGGAGCGGCAGGTGGATGTGCTCACAAAGGGCGTCGCACTCGGCGTGGGCCAGGATCACGTCCTCGCGCATGTCCTTTGGATGGGGGCTCGTGTAGCGGATGCGATCAATCCCATCCACCGCATCAACGGCGCGAAGTAGCTCGGCGAAGCTCATCCGGTCGTCGCCGCGCAAATCGCGTCCGTAGGCGTTCACGTTCTGGCCGAGGAGGGTCACCTCACGGACGCCGTCGCCGGCGAGGCGTTCGACCTCGGCGATCAGCTCAAGAGCAGGACGGGATTCCTCACGCCCGCGGGTGGAAGGAACGATGCAGTAGGAGCAGACGCAGTTGCAGCCCTGGGAGATCTGAAGCCATGCCTGAAACTCGCGCGTGCGCTTCATGGGCAGGTGCCCCGCGAAGCCCTCGAACTCGAAGAAGCCCTGCGCGCCGATCGAGTCCGTCGTCAGGAACTCCGCAAGCCGCCCGATCTGCCCCGGTCCAAATGCCACGTCCACGAACGGGAAGCGCTCGAAAATCTCATCCTTCAAAGACTGCGCCCAGCAGCCCCCGACGCCCACGATCCGGCTCGGATCCTCGGATTTCAGGCGCTTGGCGTGCCCGAGGTGCGCGATGAACCGCGAATCTGCCGACTCGCGAATGGAGCAGGTGTTGAAGAGGATGAGATCGGCGACCTCTCGATCAGGCGCTTCGGAATATCCGAGCGACTCGAGCATGCCGCGCATGCGCTCCGAGTCGTGCTCGTTCATTTGGCACCCGAAGGTGGTCACGTGATAGCGCGGCATCACCGCGGAGGGTAACCACGGGACCGGGTCAGGGACCGAAGGGCAGCCAAGCCGCCCTCAGTGGGGACTACTTGACGGTGAGGTCGCCTTCCATGCCCGACTCACGATGCCCGGGAATGGAGCAGTAGAAGACGTATTCGCCCGGCTCGAGCTCTGCGGCGGCGTCGGCGCTGTCGCCGCCCGTGACCGTCTCGCTCTGTATGAGGGTCTCGCCGCCGTCCTCGATAGCCACGTTGTGTGGAACCTCGGACGGGTTCGTGTACGTGATCACGACCTCACCGGCCTCGGCCTCGAGCACGTCGGTGTCGTAGACCAGGTCTCCAGGCGCTGGTGAGGTCAATGCAATCGACCCACCGTCCACCGGCTCGCTCTCCTGCTCGGGAGCCTCCTCGACGTCCGCCTCTCCGGCTTCAGCCTCCTCGGCCTGCTCAGCGCGGTATTCGAAGATCTCGTCCTCGCGGACTTCGTGCTCTTCACGGGACAACACGACGGCGAACGCTGCCGACCCGACGACGAGAAACGTCATCACGGCAAGCGTTCCGATCATCACGGGTCGCGAAGGAAAGGTCTCCATCCGCATGCCCACGAACGCGACGATCACTGCCATCACCGTGAGGCCGAGTCCGAAGAGGTAGAAGAGGTCGCTCATCCGGCCGCGATCCTATCTCAGAGCAGGCACGGAATCCGCGTTTCCGCGCTCAGTAGCGACTCAGTCCGCATAGGCCGTCGCACGGCTCTCGCGGATCACGGTGATCTTCGTACGGCCGGGATGGGTCGTCTCCTTCTCGATTGCCGTGGCGATCTCCTGGGAGATGACGGCGGCCGTGTCGTCGTCCACCTGCCCGGGATCGACGACGACACGGATCTCGCGGCCCGCCCGCATCGCAAACACGCGCTCGACTCCGTGGTGGCGCGATGCGATCTCTTCGAGGTCCTTCATCCGGCCCACGTACTGCTCCAAGGAGTCGCCACGCGCGCCCGGGCGCGCGCCCGACACGGCGTCTGACGCCTGCACGATCACCGCCTCGACCGTCTTGATCGGAACCTCGTTGTGATGGGCCTCCATTGCGTGCGCGACGGCCTCGGATTCGCCGTGGCGTCTCGCGATGCGTCCACCGATCAGGGCGTGTGGGCCTTCCACCTCGTGGGTGACGGCCTTGCCGATGTCGTGGAGGAATGCCGCACGGCGTGCGGTCTCCGCCGACGCGCCCAGCTCTTCGGCAAGGATGCCGGCCAGGTTCGCGCACTCGATCAGGTGGTCCAGCACATTTTGGCCGTACGAGGTGCGAAAACGCAGCTGTCCGATCAGCTTCGTCAACTCGGGGTCAAGGCCGTGGACGTGTGCCTCCAACGCGGCCGTCTCCCCCTCCTCGGTCACCCGCTCGAGAAGGTCGGTCTTGGCCTGCTCGTAGGTCTCCTCGATAAGCGCCGGATGGATCCGGCCATCCGCAATCAGGCGCTCCAGCGTCAGGCGGGCGATCTCCCTGCGGACGCCGTCAAAGCTCGACAGGACGACGGCAGAGGGCGTCTCGTCGATGATCACGTCCACGCCGGTGAGCTTTTCCAGAGCCCGGATGTTCCGGCCCTCACGGCCGATGATCCGGCCCTTCATCTCGTCCGATGGCAGCTCGACGAGTCGTGTGGTCGCTTCCGAGGAGTGCTTTGCGGCCAGCCGGCCGGTGGCCACGGCCAGGATGTTCCGGGCACGCCTGTCGCCCTCGCGCTTTGCCTCCTCCTCTATCTGGCGGATCTTCAGCGCAGCCTGGTGCTGGGCCTCCTGTTCGACATCGGCCAGGAGCATGTGTTTGGCCTGCGCAGCGCTCAGACCGGAGATGCGCTCCAGCTCACGGCGCTGAACCCGCTTGGCCTGCTTGAGCTCCTCATTTTGCTGGGCTACGTTCCGCTCGCGGTCCTCCAGCGCCTGGACACGGCGGTCGATGTCTGCCTGGCGTAGCGCGATGGATTCCGTTTCCCTGAGTGCGAGCTCCTCCATGCGAGCGATCTCGGCCCGGCGAGCCTGGAGCTCATCGACCGGGCTGCCGTCCTGCGATGCGTTTGTCGGCGTTCCTGCGGCGCTAGGCCCGAGCCCCCCGGCTTCGTCCTCGCGGCGCCAGCCGAAGCGTTGCGCGCGTTGTCCCATTTCGGTTTCACCTCCACCCGTGCAGGCGAGGGCCTGCAACGGGCGCGTTTGTCTTCAGAGTTCATGATTGGTTCGTTGTTTGAGAGCCGCCGACCGTCCCGGCCGGATATGGCTCGCAACCGATGGTAAACCCGAGCGCAAGGGGCTGGCTTGCCCAGGAGGCCGGGTGACGCTCAGGCTGCGCGACGAAGCGTCCACCGAACGCAGGCTTGGTCGGCGCCCAGCGCAACCGAGGCGCCACCCCTTGACCTAGTAGCTCGACTTTAAAGCTCGACGCAACTACTTGAGGAGAGCGCTTTTCGCCCGAAGGGCAACTTCCTTGATTCGCCTCGACGTCTCGCGTCGCGGCAGCCCGAAGACGGATAGTTTCTCTCTATGGAGCAATTCACAACGACGATCCGTTCGGCGCAGAGCATCGATGAGTTCCGAACGGAAGCGCTGCCCGAGCTCCTCGCGCGCCTCGGCACATGGGGCTACCGGGTATCCGCCCCTGACAGATGACACGGCGCGCCTTACGCGTGAGAGGGGCGGGGTCATCTACTACCTCTTTCGCACGTTCAACACCCTCGCGCTGAGCTTCACGGCTGAGGGCACCGGGACGAGCCTCACAGTCAGCGGGAACCACGGCAAAAGTTCGCCAGCTATGCGACGAGCTCGCTTCCTAGGCGCTTTTCGTCCAAAGCACTTACTCCGACAATCCCGCGGCTTCGAGGGCCTCCGGCAGGTCTTGGTAGAGAGTGAAGCCGATCACTTTCCGATCACGAAACGTCCACAGATGTGGACCGCGAACCTCGACATCGACCCCGCTGCCGCGGCCTCGGCCGGCACCATGGACGAGGGCTATGACCGCGTCGTCCGCCTCGATGAACTCCTCCGGCTCGAGAGTGAACGACTCGAATGCCTCCCAGTAAAGGCTGAACAATTGCCTGATCCCCTCGAGGCCGGTGTATGTCCCTCGATCCGGACTGCGCGACTCGGAGAAATCGAGCTCGAAGCCAGGGTGCACATCGTCGCGGAGCGCATCGACATCGCGCTCGTTGAATGCACGGTAACCACGGCGCACGATCTCCACGTAGGCCTGCGACATCCCGCGCAGTATCTCCTAGAAAGGAGTTAGAAGCGTTTCGTCCAAAGCATCTAAGGGCGAAACGTCATTGGGGGGGCGGATGCGATCGGGCTTCGCTCCTTCAGACCAACGGCCTGCAGCGCTTCCTTACGGCTGCTGAACAGACGCCCCGCGATCGCCATTCCGTCGCCTGTCTGGACCTCAAGGGCGATCTCAGCTCTTATATCCACTCCGCTCCCCCTGCCGCGAACCCCGAAGTCGCCGATCGCGAGGAAGCGCGTCCCATCGAGATCTATGAACTCGCGAAGCTCCAGCTTCAGTCCTGGGAAGGCTTCGAGAAGCGCCATGAGGGCGTCCCCCCAGGCTTGGGGGCCAGTGTAATTCCCCATTGAGAACGTGTTCAAGACTGCCTCGGGGTGAACGGCCGGGACAAACCCGCCGAACGAGGCCTTTTGCAGGTGGTCGAGGAGAATCCAGTAGTAGCGAGCTAGAAAGGCCATTCGAAAGCGTGAGGGCGGCAGATCAATAAAGAAGGCCCTCACTCGGGCGCTTCGCTTGGCTAGGGGCCATGCCACGTAAACCGGGAGGTATCTCCATGCGTCGTAGCCCGGCGCGAATCTCGCGGAGCGCTTGCTGAGCCTTACGTTCGCCGCCACGGGAGCAGCAGTATTACGCGATCAGTGAATGGATGCTTTCCATGCAAAGCGACATAGACGCTTTTCGTCCAAAGCATCTATCTCGGCACCCTGATCTGCGACCGGACCCTATCTCTGGCTCCGCCCGACCCGGAGGCGAGCGAAGAACACGTCGCTCGCGCCGACAGTCGCTCTGGGCGCCGCCATCGCAAAGGCGGTCGCAAAACCGCCAGGAAGGCCGACGAGCCCGTGAGGGTCGTCGCCGAGGTGGCGACCCTCTACGGGGATCTTGCGATACCCGGCCCGCCGCAGGTCGTAGGGACCCGCAAGGTGCCGCTCGTGCCAGCTTCGCCCGCGGTCGTGGGAGTGTGCGAACCAGACGTCCGTCGAGAAGGGGCGGTCCCCGGGCACGTCGTTTCGCAGGTCGTGATACGTCACTCCGACGGTGCCGTTGCCGCTTAGGGCAAGGGCCGGCTGAAACATCTGCGCTCCGGAACGGGCGACCGTCGCAGTCCGGCTCCACGTTGCTCCGCCATCGCCTGATCTGGCGATCCGGATCTCCCCGGTCTCAGCTGAGGTGGCGTGGCGCCAGGCGATGTACGCGGTGCCGTCGCGAGAGACGTCGGCGCCATAGAAGGGCTCACATGTTTGGACGGGCTCGCCGGTCTCGGGGTCCTCGAAGGGCGAGCACGGGGGTCCGCCGCTACCGCGGAACTCCGCGACGGTCACCGGGGGCAACCACGACTCACCACCATCGCTGGAACGCAGAGCCAGAATCGAATAGGTCGGACGGACTCCGAGCGGGACGGGCGAGAGGGTGGCCGCCGTCGCCGGCTGGAGCAATACTGCGGTCACAAGTAGATCCCCGTCAGGAAGAACCAGAAGCTCGGGCCTGAGCAGAGCTCCAGGCGGAGGCGGGATGATGGTTGAGCGCGGAGTTGACCAGCTCTTGCCCCCATCGAGGGTGCGAGAGAAGCGGAGATCTAGGGAAACCGGCGAGAGGGCCTGGACGAACTCCTGCCAGACGACGTAAGCGGTACCGGGTTTGGCGGGATCAGCTGTAATCGACGGCTGGTCGTGGCTTGCCACGTACCCCCCGGCCACGATCGAGGGCTGCGACCACGAGCGACCGCCGTTCGTGGAGGTGTTCACCTGGAACTGAGTGCGGTAGGGGACCGGCAGACTCGGGTCGGGGAGGTCGAGCGAGAAGCCCGCGAGGTACGCCCTACCGTCCGGGCCGATCGAAAGCCAAGGATCGGCCGCGATGTCTAATCCGCCGCCCGAGCAGCTCGAGTTCCCCGGGACCTCGGCGTCCCTCCATGAGGCGCCGCCATCACGCGAACGGGAGGCGACGTAACCCAGATATAGATCCTGCATCCAGGATGTGATCAGCTTCCGCGGATTATTTGGATCGACAGCGATCGTGGCCTCGGTTTCGGCATCCTCGAAGCCCTCGCCAAGGCCAGCTCCTTCAATGTCCGGACCACAATCCTTCGGGTACGGGCTCGCTGCGGAAATTGGGTCCAGTGCCTTCAACTTGGCCTTGGTCGCGCCTGCCGTGGCAGCACCCAGCGTCATCGCGACCGCTATTGGCAGGACGAACCAGACCCATCGGCCCCGCCCCAATGCCCCCCACCTACGTAATGTGCTCAAACTGTTTGACTCCCGGATGCGAAGGGACGTCATCATCACTCAGCTCTCTCCATCGTGGGGCGGCCTGCCGTCACGGTTCCAGCAAGCATCGCCACCGTCGTGACACCTACTAAGGCCGAGTTTCGCCTGAACGTTTCCCTCATGACCTTCCTCCCTAGTCGGTCCCGAACGCCCGCACCGTCTCACACACGGAGCGGGTTGGCAAGGCATTTGTGTCGTGTCTCACAGAAAGAAAACTGCTTGTGCATCCTGCCGAGATAGGTGCTTTCCGTGCAAAGCACCCAGATTCTTGGCGCTCAGGCTGCTCGGCGCTCGGCCAGGCGCACGGCGGCGTAGGCGACTTCCAGCTCGTAGCCGCGTCGCGCGAGGAAGGCGAGCGCTCTCCCACGCCCCGAGTCATCTTCGAGATCGTCGTTTCGACGGTCCAAGAGGTCGGCGGCGCGCTCGGCTAGTTCATCGTGAGTCTCGCCCCCTGCGGCCGCATCGGCGATCGCTCGCGCGACGCCTTTTTCAATCAACGCCTCACGGATGCGCGTGGGCCCCCAGCCGGAGAGCTCACGCTTGTCCTGCGAAAACAATGACGCGTAGCGCTCGTCGTCGAGCTGCCCCAGCTCGACGAGGCGCTCGATCGTCTCCTCGATCTCAGCCGGGTCGGCCTCGCGCTGGACAAGGCGATCGCGGACCTCCGCGATCGTCATTTCCCGGCGCGACAGGGCACGGACTGCCAGCTCAAATGCGCTCTTGCGCCCTGGCACGCGCCCTGGCCTCCGCCCGCGCTATGCCGCCTGGCGCTCGGGCTCGGCGTCGTCGGCGATCGCCTCGGGCGCCGCCTCTTTGGCTTCCGGCGCATCCGGCACCGCCGCGATCGGTCGCGGCTTTCGCTCCATGCCCAGGATCGCGAAGATCTTCGTCTCGATCTCCTGCGCCAACTCCGGGTTCTCGGACAGATAGCCCTTGGTGTTGTTCCGCCCCTGGCCGAGCCTGAGCTCGCCGTAGGAAAAGAACGAACCTGACTTCTGGATCAGGTCGTGCTCGAGCGCGAGGTCGAGGAGGCAGCCCTCGTGGGAGATACCGACGCCGTACTCGATGTCGAACTCGGCCTGGCGGAACGGTGCCGCGACCTTGTTCTTGACAACCTTGATGCGGACCCGGTTGCCGACTGCCTCGGTGCCCTCCTTGAGGGTCTCGATGCGCCGGATGTCGAGGCGCTGTGACGAGTAGAACTTGAGCGCGCGACCGCCCGGCTGCGTCTCGGGCGAACCGAAGGTGACGCCGATCTTCTCGCGGATCTGGTTGGTGAACAGGCAGACCGTGTTGGCACGGTTGAGGTTGCCGGCGAGCTTCCGCATCGCCTGCGACATCATCCGGGCCTGGAGGCCGACCGTCTGGTCGCCCATCTGGCCTTCCAGTTCGACGCGGGGCGTCAGCGCAGCGACCGAGTCGACCGCGATCACGTCGACCGCTCCGGAGCGGACGAGGACGTCGACGATCTCGAGCGCCTGCTCGCCGTAGTCGGGCTGGGAGATCAAAAGCTCGTCCGTGTTGAGACCGATGCGACTCGCGTAAATGGGGTCGAGAGCGTGCTCGGCGTCGATGAAAGCGCAGACGCCGCCGCGCTTTTGAGCCTCGGCCATGATGTGATAGACGAGCGTCGTCTTACCCGATGACTCCGGGCCAAAGATCTCGATCACGCGGCCGCGCGGGACGCCGCCTACTCCAAGCGCGAGGTCGAGCGAGAGCGCGCCGGTGGGAATCGCCTCGACCTCGATGGCGTTGTGCCCGCTGAGTGTCATCAGCGAGCCGGCGCCGAACTGCTTGTCGATCTGAGCCTTGGCGGCCTCAAGGGCTGCCTCGCGTGCCTTCGCCTGCTTTTCCGCTGCCTTCTGGTCTGCCTTTGTCTGTTCAGCCATCTTCTCTTTCACCTCAAGTTCAAGTTGCAAAGCGGCACGTACAGGGAGCTGTCGCGCCGCATCATCGAACGGTAAAGACAGAGTCGGACGGCAGAGAACTCGCCCCCCACGTCTTCGGGGAGTGGCCCGGGCGCACGCTCGACGCGCTGGGGGCGACGCCTTCCCGCGCCCTTCTCGGCACGAACCCGAGCGACCGTCACGTGCGGCCAGAAGGGCCGCTTCTCCGTCTCGGCGAGGCCCACCTCGCAGAGACGCGAAGAGACCTCACGGGCCAGGGACGCCGCTGCCGGCGCGTCGGCCTCGATCGCGAACAGAGATGGCCGCCGCGGCGGCTTTGCAGCGGGGTTCGTGCGAAAGCGCATCCTCACCGGTCGCGGCTCGATCTCCATGATCGCTTCCTTCGCCTCCTCCACTCGGTCGGACGGCGTCGAACCGAGAAAGCAGACTGTCATGTGAAGCGCTTCCGGGCGCACGGGCCGCAGGGCCGGGTCCGACAACTCTCGAGCGCCCCACTCGCCGAGCTGGTCACGGACGGCGTCCGGCAGGTCCAGCGCAGCGAAAAGCCGCTCCATCACACCTCGCGCAGGAAGCCAACGAGGTCTCGGGCCAAGAGCTCAGGCTCCTCCCAGGCCGCGAAGTGCCCCCCACGGTCGTGCTCGGTCCACTGGCGCAGGTCGCCGAGCGTCCGCTCGGCCCACTCACGCGGGGGATGGAGAATCTCGGCGGGGAAGTCGGAGACCGCGGCCGGGACCCCGATCCGCTCTCCCGGGGCCAGCTTCCAGCGGTCGCGCGCCTCGGCCGCGTAGAGGCGGATCGAGCTCGAGATAGTGCCGGTCGCCCAATAGAGCGTGAGGAAGTCGCAGAGCTCGTCGAGGGAGAAGCGCGTCTCGACGTCGCCCGCGCAATCCGACCAGTCTCGGTACTTGGAGACGAGCCAGGCCGCCAGGCCCGCAGGAGAGTCGTTCAGACCTGGCGCGAGCGTATCCGGCGCGGTGCCCTGCGTGAGCATGTAGTGGGCTCCTCGCGTCCGCCACCTGGCGGCGTCCGCAAGCCAAGCCTGCTCGGCATCGCTGAGATCCGAAAGGTCGGGCGGAAAGGGCAGAACGGATGGCGAGTTGACGTGGAGAGCGGTCACGCGCTCGGGCGAGTCGAACGCCATACGCGCCCCGATCAGGGTTCCCCAATCGCCACCGTGAACGCAGTAGCGCTCGACCCCGAGACCGTCCTCGACCAAAGCGCGGAGCCGCGATGCGACGGCGCTCCCGCTGAGGGGCGTGTCCGGGCCGTCCGAGAAGCCATACCCGGGAAGGGACGGCGCGATTACCTCGTGCCCGGCGTCCACGAGCAACGGAATCAGGCGCTCGAACTCGAGAACCGCGCCGGGCCAGCCGTGGACAAGAACGATGGGCGGGCCGGTCTGCTCGCCGGCGCGCACGAAGTGGATCCCGTCCCAGACCCCATGCTCGAGACGGTTCAGCCTCTCCTCGGTCGCTCGCCACTCGTACTCGCCCGCCCAGTGCTCACAAAGGCGTCTGAGGAAGACCTCGTCCATCCCGTACTCCCAGTCCACGCTCGGCTCCTGAGGCCAGCGTGTGCGCTCGAGTCGTTCGCGGAGGTCTTCGAGAACCTTCTCGCCGACCGAGATCTCGTAGGGGCGCGGCTTCGACACGCCGCCTAGAGCGGAAAATCCTCGCCCAGGAGGAGCCTGCGCGTGAGGTGCATGGCAAGGAGCGCGGAGCGCTCGCGGATGTCCGCGCGAGTTCCGGGCATGACCGGGTCACGTTCGAGCTTTGATCCATCCGCGGTCTTGACGCATACGCAGACGTAGCCGACCGGCTTTTCCTCGGTCCCGCCGG
Organism: uncultured bacterium; assembly: GCA_963721645.1. Classification (GTDB taxonomy): domain Bacteria; phylum Actinomycetota; class Thermoleophilia; order Solirubrobacterales; family 70-9; genus JALZKA01. The sequence goes on from CAVRJK010000002.1 coordinate 1,071,976, forward strand.
TAGGGCCGGCGATCCCCGTTATGCCCACACCGACATCCGCGTCGTACTGCGCCAGCGCTCCGTCGGCCATCGCTTCGGCAACTTCAGGCGAGACTGCGCCGTGCTCGGCGATCAGTTCGGCCGGCACGCCCAGGACCTTCGTCTTCGACTCGTTGGTGTAGGTGACTGCGCCGCCGCACACGTAGGCGGACGCGCCGTCGCGCTCGGTCAGGCGCGCCGCGAGCATCCCGCCGGTGCACGACTCGGCGGTAGCGATCCTGTGCCCCTGGAGGAGGCCCGCAAGCTGGGCATCGATCGTCTCGCCATCCTTGCTGAAGAGAAAGCGACCGTGGCGCTCGTCGATGCCGGCGACCAGTGCTGCGAGCGCTTCCTCGGCTCCGGGGCGATGGCGCACTTCGATCTCGAGCTCGCCCTTTCGCAGGCACGTCGTGATTTCCAGGTCGCCGATCGCGACGCCGCCCTCCTCGATGTCTCGAAGGGACATTGCGATCTCGGACTCGGGAACCCCGAACAGGCGGAGCATCACGCCCGCGTAAGGCTCGGCGCGATCGAGGACCGAGCGAACCAGATCTGTCTCGAGCGCCTTTGGCCACATCGCATGAAGCTCGCGTGGCGGCCCCGGCATCACGATCACGACCGGGCCGTCGTCGACCGGCACGACAAGCCCTGGTGCGGTGCCGGCAGGATCGATGAGCGTCGAGCCCTTCGGGATCACCGCCTGCTTGCGATTGGCCTCGCGGACGGCCTCGGGGTCGAAGTTCAGACGTTTGGCGAACCCAGCGAGGATCTCCGCGATCTTTTCCTCCATCGCTTCGTCCAAGACCATCTCCCGCCCGGCGAAGGTGCCCACGACTTCGGCGGTCAGGTCGTCGGCCGTAGGGCCAAGGCCGCCGCTCGTGACGATGAGGTCCATGCCGTCGTCGCCCAGGAATCGGAGAGCGTGCTCGAGATCGCTGGGCCGGTCGCCGACGATCACAATGTGCGAGACCTCCACCCCGCCTGAGGCCAGCTCCTTTGAGATCCAGGGACCGTTCTTGTCCTGGATCGTTCCGGTGATGACCTCCGTACCGGTCACAACGACGCCGGCCCGGACGGGTCTGGCAGCTCCTTCGCTCACGGCGCCCACTCTACGGAGCGTTCACCGCTTCGCGGGGTCAGGGAGCGACGGTGATGCCCAGGGGGTTGTTGAAGCTCGATCCGTTGATCAGCGTCTCCTTGCCCGTCCTCAGGTTCACGCTGAACAGCTGACCGTTCGTAACGCTCGGCCGCAATGCGCCCGAGACGTATGCCGTGTTCGCGCCGGCCAGCGCGATCCCACTCACATTCGAGATATCGCTGTTCTTGAGAATCGTTTTCTGTGCGCCGGTCTTGCGGTTAACGCGAAAAAGAGCCCCGGTGAAGTCGAAGGCTCCAGGATCGATGACCAGGAGGCTGTCGTTGTCCTCGACGACCACATCCGAGGGGCCCTCGAAGATGCCATGGCTGGAGATCACCTTCTGTTTGCCCGAGCCCGGGTTCACCTCGACTATTCCGCCGCGAGTTCCGAGATCGCTCTTCCTGCCGCCCGCGTCAGCGACGATGAGCTTGTTGCCGTCAACGTCGATGCCAAATGGTCCGCCGATGTTCTCGCCCTTGGTAACGAGCGACTGCTTCCCCGTTGCGATGTCGACCTTGATCACGCGCTTGGGCTTGCCGCCGAAATCCGTTACGTAGAGCGAGCTTCCCTTGCGGTCGAGCGAGATCGGGTCACTGAACAGCTCCTTGCCACCTGCATCAGCTGAGATCGCATTGCTCGAGACGAATGTCTGGGTTCCCGACGAGTCGACCCGGATGATCGCACCGGGGCCGACGTAGGCATCGCGGTCGACCACCAGAATGTCGCCGTTCGCGTCGAAGGTGACGTCGGAGGGGAACCGGAAGGTGAACCCGCTTGAGATGGGCGTTGAAACGCCTGTGGCCGGATCAACCGTTTCGATCTGAGCGTCGCTGGAGTCGGCAACGATGATGTCCCCTGATTTCCACAACGTCGGCGCCGCCTGACCCGACGAAGGGGCAAATGCGATAGCCAGCCCTGCTGCGAATGCGAACCCCGCGAGAGCACCCCTGATCCGACCAGCACGCGTCTTCACGTTCATCGAGCCTCCAATGCTCTTCCCTCCAGCTTGAGGGTCAAGAGTACATCGCCTAAGGACCGATGAGACACCCTCAAAGGGGTGGTCTGCCCACCCCTGTCCCGTCAGCCGTCGACCGGCTCCAGTTCTGACTGGGTGTCGGAGCGGTCGAGGATCTCGGGAGAGGGTGCAGCAGCGCTCCCGCCATTCAGGATCGGCTGCAGCTCGGAGATCGAGATCAGGACCTGTCTTGGCTTCGAGCCCTCGTAGCCGGAGATGATGCCGCGGCGCTCGAGCATGTCGATGAGGCGACCCGCTCGTGTGTAGCCGACGCGGAGACGGCGCTGGATCATCGAAACGGAGGCAGTCTCTGACTCGATCACGATCCGCGCTGCGTCCTCCAGGAGGGCATCCTCGTCAGGCGAGAACTCGCCACCTCCGGGCTCGACGCCCTGGTCCTCGATCTTTTCGACGAGCAACGTGGGGTCGAAGTCAGGCTCGCCCTGCTTGGCCCAGTGGTTGGTGAGGCGGGCGATCTCGTCCTCGGTGAGGAAGGCGCCCTGAATCCGCTGTAGCTTGGAGGTGCCGATCGGGCGGAAGAGCATGTCGCCCTGGCCCAGGAGCGTCTCGGCGCCGCCCTGGTCGAGGATGACCCGCGAGTCGACCTGCGAGGCCACGGCGAAGGCGATGCGTGCCGGGATATTGACCTTGATCGTTCCCGTGATGACGTCCGTGGACGGACGCTGAGTGGCGAGAACCAGATGGATGCCGACGGCGCGGGACTTCTGGGCGAGCCGGATGATGGAATCCTCCACCTCTGCCGGCGCGACCATCATCAGGTCGGCGAGCTCGTCGATCACGCAGAGGATGTGCGGAAGCGGGTTGTCGCCGTTCTTCTTTCGCGTCTTGTTCAGCTCGGCGAGGTTGCGGGCCCGCGCCTTCCCCATCACCTCGTAGCGGTTCTCCATCTCGCCGATCAGGTTGGTGAGCACGTTCGATGCCAGGCGCGGGTTCGTGACCACAGGCGTCAGGAGGTGGGGCAGGTTCTCGTAGTGGTTCAGCTCCACGCGCTTGGGGTCGACCAGAACCAGACGGCACTCGTTCGGCGAAGCGTTGAGGAGGATCGATGAGAGGATCGCGTTGATGCAACCCGACTTGCCGGAGCCCGTCGTACCGGCGACGAGGATGTGCGGCATGAGCGCGATGTCAGTCCAGCAGGCGTGTCCGGAGACGTCCTTGCCAAGCCAGGCCACGAGCGGCGAGGAGCCCTTCGGTTTGCCTTCGTAGATATCGCCCAGGCGGACGAGACGGCGCTTTTTGTTGGGGACCTCGACGCCGACGGCCTTCTTGCCGGGGATCGGAGCCAAGATGCGGATATCGGTGGAAGCGAGCGCGTAGGCAAGATCGTCCTTCAGCGCCGCAACCTTGGAGACCTTGGTCCCGGGCGCGAGCTGGAACTCGTAGCGGCTCACGTGAGGGCCTGAGACCATCCCGATCATCCGCGCGTCCACTCCGAAGTGCTGGAGCGACTCGAGGAGCGACTTCGCGATCGCTTCGCGTTCCTTGGGATCCGGGCCTGGGTCGCCCTTCCCCTTCTCGAGCACCTTGGGGTTCGGTGGGGAATAGTCGGCCTCGTCTGAGACCGTGATCCCAAGCTCGGTGCGCTTGTTGCCCATCGGCGTCAGCTCTTCCGGATCGGCGACCGCGTCGGGGTCTCCCTCGCCGAGGGTCGCGACAGGTTCGGCCGCGGGCTCTTCCTTGTCCCCGTGCGCGTCCTCGTAGGAGAACGCGCCCTCGCCGCTTGCGGACTTGGCGTCTGCGACGGTGACCTCATCGTCGTCTTCCTCGGGCTCGTCCCAGATCGGCTCGTTCTCGAGCACCTCCGTCGTATTGGCACGCGTGATCTGGATGTCGAGATCCTCAGGCTCATCCCATCCGGGAAGCGAGGTCGGCATGCCGTTGGTGCTGCGGGCGGCCCGCGCAAGATCGGCGGTCGAACCGGAGGCGCGGCGCGTGGCGGTACCAGCGCTCTGGACGAGGTTCGCGATCGTCATGCCCGTCAGGAGCAAGAGTCCCGAGAGCAGCATCAAGACGGCCAGGATCTGCGCACCGAGGCGCTGGAAGAGCGAGGTCGAGGCCCAGTAGAGCGATTCGCCGATGGCTCCACCGTGGCTGCGAAAGAACTCCGGGTCGAAATAGCCGTCGCGCACGGGTCTGTCGGGGCCGAGGCCGAGCGTTCCGGCCGCGAAGGCCAAAAGCAATGCGAGGAGCACGAGCACGGCGCCGGCATTAAGCGCACGTGGCGCCTGGATCATCGGGCGTGCGATCAGCGCCAGACCCAGACCGAAGATTGTCAGCGGCACCACGTAGGCGACCTTCCCGACCGTGTACTCGAGTGCCGAGGAGAGCCATCCACCCATTGCGCCGCCGTCCCAGCCGAGATATAGGACGAATGCCGAATAGACGCCGACCGCGACCATGATCAGGCCGATCAGGTCGTAGTGGCGCTGTTCCAGCCCGTCGAACGCGTCCCGTGCCCGCTGGCGCACGTCAGGCGTGCGCTTGACGGGCGCCCTCTTCACGGGCGAACGCTTGGCACCCTTTTTGGGCGCACGAGTCTTGGCGGTGGCTTTGGCCATCGCAGGACGGGTTCGACACGCACGCCTCGTCCCCTTCGCAGGCACATCCGGACCGCCTCCGGACATCGGCGAAGATCCCGGTGCGGCAAGCACGTCTCGGGAGCGCTCATGCCTCCCGGTTGGGACGTTCTTGGCGCGACGAGGACCCTTTAGCCCGCGATGACGGATCGTCCGTACCCTTGATCCATGCTCGAGAGCGAGACTCAAACGGGGCGCGTGCTCGTCGTTGAGGACGACGCCGAGATCGCGGACGTCCTGCGGCGGACGCTTCGCGCCGAGGGCCACGACGTGCGCACGGCAGGCGACGGCGAGGAAGCGCTCAGCGCCGCCGCCGAGTTCCTCCCGGACGTCGTCATCCTCGACCTCGGTCTACCCAAGATCGATGGCGTCGAGGTCCTGAGGCGCCTGCGTGAATCCGACGACGTGCCCATCCTCGTCCTGACCGCCCGCACCGAGCTCGAGGATCGCGTCGAGGGCCTCGACCTGGGCGCCGACGACTATCTGGTCAAGCCTTTCGAGCGCACCGAGCTCTTGGCCCGTATGCGGGCTGTGATGCGCCGGCGCCCGCCTCGTGGCTCGGCGACCCTCGTCCTCGCCGACCTTCGACTCAACCCGGCTACACGAGAGGTTCACCGCGGAGAGCGTGAGGTCGAGCTGACAGCGCGCGAGTTCGAGCTGCTCGAGTACCTGATGCGCAACGAGCGCCTCGTCGTTTCCCGCGAACGCCTGCTGGAAGAGGTCTGGGGCTACGACCCGCTGGCGATGACCAACACGATCGATGTCTTCATCTCGAACGTCCGGCGCAAGCTCGAGGAAGGCGGCGAGGAGCGCATCCTCCACACCAAGAGGGGCGCGGGATACGTCGTGCGCCCACCCGGATAGATGACGGAAGAAGAGCGGCCACCGCGGTCCAGGGTGCGCCTCCTTACCCCGTCGCGCTGGCCGGTGCGCTGGCGCCTCGCCGGCGTCTCGGCCGTCCTGACCTTCGTCATCCTCCTGACCTTCGCCGCGGTCGTGGGAAAGCTCTCGCAAGAGCGCTTGGAGACCGACTTTCACAACGAGCTTCAGGCCACCGCCAACCGCATTGCGTTCACGGTCGAGTTCAACCCCGAGACCCAGAGCGTGGAGGTGCCGATCGACGACCGGACGGTCGGCGACGAGGTGGTCCGCGTAACCCCGCCCGTGGGCCCGGCGCTCAAGACCATCGACGTGGACCTCCCCCCTCCCGACCCGCTCCAGATCGTGCGCTTCGGAGAGCTCGACGTCGCCACCTCGCAGGTCGCGACGACTTTCGTCGGCGCGGGCGTGACCTATGTGCAGGTGGCGCGTGACCATGACGAGCTCGACGCCACGATCGGCCGGCTCTGGCTCTTCCTCGGGATAGGCGTTGCGGGCGGGTCGATCCTTGCCACCCTGGCCGGCCTCGCCGTCGCCGGGCGCGCGATGCGCCCGATAGCCGCTCTCACCTCGACTGCACGTGAGATCGCGACTACTCGTGATCCTGCCCGCACGATGCCCAAGCCGAGGGCCGAGGACGAGGTCGCCGAGCTTGCGACGACGCTGGACGAGATGCTCCGCGAGCTCGACGCGGCGCGAAACGAAGCCCAGGGCATGGTCCAGGCCCAGCGCGAGTTCGTGGCGGACGCGTCACATGAGCTCCGCACGCCTCTCACCTCCATCCTCGCCAACCTCGAGCTGCTCCAGGCCGCTCTGGAACAGAACCCCACAGAGGGCGAGGAGGCAGAGATGGTCGCGTCGGCGCTGCGCTCCTCCCAGCGCATGCGGCGCCTAGTCGGAGACCTGCTGATCCTCGCCCGCGCCGACGCCGGGCGTCAAGGCGCCCGCAGGGCCTGCGACCTGGCAGCGATCACCGAGGCTGCGGCGTCCGAGCTCAGACCCACGGCAGCAGGTCACACCTTCAACCTCGCTCTCGAGCCGACGGGAGTCGAAGGCAATCCCGACGAACTCCACCGCGTCGCCCTCAACCTCATCGACAACGGCGTGCGCCACACCCCGGCCGGGTCGACCATCACCGTGCGAGTTTTCAGACGCCAAGACAACGCCGTGCTGGAGGTCGCAGACGACGGTCCCGGGATCCCCCAGGACATGGCCGGTCAGGTCTTCGGGCGTTTCGTGCGTGGCGCCGGGCCGGCGGACGTTACCGCCGATGCTGGAGCGGGGCTCGGCCTCGCGATCGTCCGAGCGGTCGCGATCCGACATGGCGGATCGGTCACGGTCGGGACCTCCAACCACGGCGGCGCGCTCTTCACCGTGACGCTTCCGGACCCCTCCGAAACCGCCGCGGGTGTTCCTAAGAAACTTTCAAGGATTATTTAGGGGTCGTTTACACCCCGGGCGTAGTTTCCCTTGCGGACGAGACACCCCTCGCCGGAGCGGGACATAGCCCCGGCGAGAACTTGGCTCAAGTAGCCGAGACCCCCTAGGCCCGTCGGCTCTCCCCCTCCCTGGAGCCGGCGGGCCGTTTATTTACCCGGTTGCTAGACCTCGACGACGACCGGCAGGATCATCGGGCGGCGCTTCAGGCGCTTGTAGATGAGCTCGGCGACGTCGTCATGGATGTCCTCCTGGATGACGCCGACGTCGGTGATGTTGTCGTGTACGGCGTCGGCCAGAGCATGGCCGACAAGCTCGCGGATCTCGTCCACGAGCTTCACGGCTTCGTCACCCTCAATAAAGGGCACGCCGCGGAAGATGATCTCCGGGTCGGTCGCAGCCGACCCGTCCTCACCCGAGAGAGTCGCGACCACGATCAGGACTCCGTCGCCCGAAAGCGTCCGCCGGTCACGAAGCGCTACGTCGTCCGGGTCGCCGATGTCCACCCCGTCCACAAAGATCACGCCCGCCTTGACGTCGTCGGTGAACCGGGCGCCGTTCTCGTCGATCTCGAGCGTCAGCCCGTTCCGCCCCTTGAAGATGTTCTCCGGCGGCACACCAACCGATTCGGCCAGCTCGGCATGGAGGCGGATCCGCTTGTGGTCACCGTGGAACGGCATCACGTACTTGGGCCGCGTCAGGTTGAGCATCAGCTTCAGCTCCTCGCGAGAGCCGTGACCCGAGACATGGATCGGAGCCTCAGCCGCGGTGATCACGGTGGCACCGATCTCGTAGATGCGGTCGATCGTCTCGTTCACCGCGCGTTCGTTCCCGGGAACGGCAGTCGCCGAGAAGATGATCGTGTCGCCTGAGTGAAGCTCGACGTCGCGGTGGTCGTTGAACGCCATACGGCGAAGCGCCGAGAGCGGCTCGCCCTGACTCCCCGTTGAAATCGCGATCACCCGGTCATCGGGGAAGTTTCCGATCTCCTTTGGATTGATCAGGATTCCGGACGGCGCGTTGGCCATCCCGAGGTTGGACGCGATGTTGAAGTTCTTGCGCATCGAGCGCCCGACCAGCGCGACCTTGCGGTCCAGTTCGACCGCGGCATCGATCACCTGCTGCACCCGATGGACGTTCGAGGCAAAGCACGTGACGATGATCCGGCCCTCGCACTGGGAGAAGACTTCCCGGAGGGCCGGACCGACGCTGCTCTCAGACGCGCCGACGCCGGGACGGTCGGCGTTGGTCGAGTCGCCGCAGAGACACAGCACGCCCTCGGAGCCGAGCTCCGCGAGGCGGGCGATGTCAGCAGGCCGCCCGTCGACCGGAGTCTGGTCGAATCGGTAGTCGCCGGTGATCAGGATCGTCCCAAGCTTGGTGTGGAGCGCGACGGCGCGCGCGTCGGGAATCGAGTGCGCCATATGGACCGTTTCGATCTCGAACGGACCGGCCTGTGCCCGCTCGCCCGGCTCGAGGACTACGAGATTTGCGTCGCGAATCTTTCGCTCCTCGAGCTTGGAGCGCACCAGGCCCAGGGTCAGCGGTCCGCCGTAGATCGCTTCGGGTAGGCCCAGTTCGCGAAGCACGTAGGGAACAGCTCCGACGTGGTCCTCGTGACCGTGGGTGAGGATCAGGGCGTCGATGTCGTCCTTGCGCTTCCTGAGCGAGGTGAAGTCTGGAAGAACGAGGTCGATACCCAGCATCTCGGCCGTGGGGAACATGACTCCGGCATCAACGATCACGATCCGGCCGTCGAGCTCGATTGCCGTCATGTTCTTGCCGATCTCCCCCAAGCCGCCAAGCGGCAGGATCTTGATCTTGCTCATCAGTTGTCCTCTGCGATCTCTAGTAGGGCTTCGCGCGCAGGACCGGTAACAGGCACCATCGGTAGGCGCTGCGTCTCGCCGATCAGGCCGCGCATGGAAAGGATTGCTTTGACCGAGCTGGCCGGAGGGGCGGCAGCCAAGGCCGAATAAAGGCCGGACAGCTCGCGCTCGACGTCCAGAGCGCGGTCGTGATCATCCTGCTCGGCTGCATCGAAGACTTCGCGCATCTTGGGCCCCGCGATATGCGAGGCGACGAGGATTCCGCCGGTCCCGCCCTCGCGAAGGCAGCGGGCGAAGACATCGTCGTTGCCGGCGAGCATCTGGACGCCGCCGATCGGGCCGATCTCGGCGTTGTTGGCCTGCTTGAGCGCGACGATGTTCCCAAACTCGGCGGCAAGCGAGCCGATGAACTCCGGGGACATATTGATCACCGAGCGAGAAGGGATGTTGTAGAGGCAGACCGGCGTCTCGGCCGCCGCCGCTGAGACCTCGGCGAAGTGGGCGCGGAGGCCGTCCTCGCTGGGCTTGTTGTAGTAGGGAGCGACGACCAGAACGCCGTGAGCGCCGGCCTTGGAGGCCCGCCTGGTGAGATCTGCCGTGTGGCTCGTGTTGTTGGAACCCGTGCCGCAGATAACCGTGGCATCGGCGCCGATCTCGTCGAGCACTGCCTCGAGCAACTCGATCTTCTCATCGTCCGTAAGCGTCGCGGACTCTCCCGTGGTTCCCGCGACAACGACCCCGTGGGATCCGTTCTCGACCAGGAAGGCGGCCAGCTTGCGCGAGCCGTCGGTATCGAGCGAGCCGTCCTTCGCGAATGGCGTGACCATCGCCGTCAGGACTCCTTGGAAGGGCGTCATCGACTCAGAAACTATCCGGCGAACGTCGGTGCAATGCGGTCCGCCCATGGTTCCGCGCCCTCGAGTTGGGCGGCAACCTGGATCAGAAGGTCCTCGCGGCCGAACGGTGCGACCAGTTGCACGCCGACCGGGATGCCGTCGGCCTCGCCCAGTGGCAGTGAGATCGCCGGTTGACCGGTGACGTTGAAGATGGCCGTGAACGCACCTTCAGGCAACGCGGCATCGAACGCATCCATTGGGTCTTCGCCCGAATCGTCCCAGCTGCCGAGAGGCTGCGCCGGACGCGCGGTCGTCGGCGTGACCAAGAGGTCATAGCCGGACTCGAACCACGCGGCGATCATGCGCGAGAGACCGTGGTGAACGCCGACATCCTGCAGGTAGCGACCCGCGCTTCGCTCACGCCCGATCTGAGAGAGAGCCCAGGTGAGCGGCTCGACGTCGTCCTCGGTCACGGGTCGCCCTACGAGCATCGCGAACGTGTCGAGAAGCTGGGTCTGGCCTGCCGCCCAGCGAGTCAGGAAGGTGTCACCGATGTCGATCGCACCGCCCATCTCGGCGGCGGCGTCCGTGGGCGAGCCCTGGCTCACCTCGTGCCCGAGCGATTCGAGCATCTCCACGGTCTTCTCGACGACCGCTACGCAAGCTGGGTCGATTTCGACGTCCACGGCGGCTGCCGTCGTAAAGCCGATTCGAAGACCCTTTGGATCCGCGTTCAGCTCCTCGGTATACGGGCGCGAAGGGGGCGGCGCCCAGTACGGATCGCCGGGGGCTGGACCATGGACGGCCTCGAGGATCGCCGCCGTGTCGCGGACCGACTTCGAGACGACGAGCTCGGCCGTGAGCCCCGAGAGGTTGTCGCCGGTGAGGGGACCTTCGGAGATGCGCTGGCGAGTCGGCTTGAGGCCGACCAGGCCGTTCTGCGCCGCCGGAATGCGGATCGAGCCGCCGCCGTCGTTCGCGTGGGCCATCGGCACCATCCCGGAGGCGACCGCGGCCGCAGAGCCTCCGCTCGAACCGCCGGCCGAGTGCCCCGTGTTCCACGGGTTCTTGGTCGCGCCGTAGGCGACGGGCTCGGTGGTCGGCAGGATTCCCAGCTCGGGAGTGTTCGTCTTGCCGATCGTGATCAATCCGGCGTCCCGGAAGCGCTCAGCCAGGTAGGTGTTCATCGGCGCGCGGAAGTCTGCGTCTTTTAGGAGCTGCATCCCCAGATGAAACGGCTGTCCGGCCATCGTCGCGCCGAGGTCCTTCAAAACGAAGGGAACGCCTTTGAACGGGCCATCGGGGAGCTCACCACGTGCCTGGTCCCGAGCGTCGTCGAAAAGCTCATGAATGACGGCGTTGATCTCGGGGTTCAACTTTTCGACCGCGGCGATCGCGGCGTCGACCAGCTCCAACGGGCTGGCTTCGCCGGAGCGCACCAGCTCGGCCTGGGCAGTTGCGTCCATACGGGCAAGGTCAGTCAAGAACGGCCTCCAAGCCAATTGTGTAGCGGTCAGGTAGTGAGCCGACGCCGCGCACCGCGAGGAGCACGCCCGGCATGAACGAGGTGCGGTCGATCGAGTCGTGGCGAATCGAAAGCGTCTGGCCTTCTCCGCCCAAAAGGACCTCCTGGTGAGCGACCAAACCCGGCAGGCGGATCGAGTGGATCGGTTCGTGAACATTGCCTCCGGCCTCCGCGATCATGTCGCGGGTGCGCGCAGCGGTTCCCGAGGGAGCGTCAAGTTTCTTGTCGTGATGAAGCTCGATGATCTCGACCTCGGGCATGTGCTTCGACGCTTCGGCGGCAAAGCGCATGGCCAGGACTGCGCCGATCGCGAAGTTGGGGACCACAAGCACGTTGGCCTCTCCCCCGCTCGCGGCCTCTCGCATCTCGTCATGCGGGACCGAGGACGTGCCGACCACGATGTGAGTGCCGGCCTCGATTGCGGCCCGGATGTTGGCGGGCGCTGCGTCGGGCGTCGTGAAGTCGACGACGACGTCCACATCGCCCAGAGCGTCGACCAGGTCCAGTCCGAGCTCAGGGTCGATCCGCGCCGAAAGCTCCAGATCGTCCGCGCCTTCGACCGCCTCGCACGTCGCTTGACCCATCCGGCCGGCGGCGCCGGCGACCCCAACCTTGATCACGCCGCCAGAGCCTCGGACACCGCGCCGACCGCCCGCGTGAAGCACTGCTCCTCCGGGCCGATACATGCGGCGCTGAAATTGCCCGGGTCGTATAGCTCGGCGGCGAGCTCGGCAACGTCGTCCTCTGAGACTGCGTCCACGCGCGAGATCATCTCGTCGAGCGACAGCACCTCCAGGTCGAAGAGCGTCGCGCGAGAGACGCGGGCCATGCGAGCCGCCGTGGACTCCATGCCGAGGACCATTCGGCCCTTCACGTGCTCCTTGGCGCGATCGAGCTCGTCGCCGCGGACGCCGTCCCCTGAAAGCGTTCCGAGCTCTCGGCCGATGATCTCGCACGCCTCGGTGACGTTTTCACCCCGCGTGCCGACGTAGGTGGCAACCGAGCCTCGGTCGATGTACTGCTCGGCGTACGAGCCGACCGCGTAGGCGAGGCCGCGCTTTTCGCGCACCTCGCGGAAGAGTCTGGACGAGACCGAGCCGCCGAATGCCGAGTCGATCACAGCGAGTGCGTAGCGGCGATCGTCGCCACGGGCGATGCCCGGCGCCCCGAAGCAGATGTGGTACTGCTCGGTGTCCTTGCGGTTGAAAGACACGCGGGGCTCACGCTTGGGAGCGCCGCCGTTGACCGAAGGGACCTCACCGTCCGGCGCCTCGATGAAGCGTTCAGCCAGCGCAACGATCTCGTCGTGCTTTAGATGCCCGGCGGCACCGACAACCAGGCTGTCGGCGACGTAGCGGCTGCGGTGGTAGTCGGCGATCTTCGGAACCGGAGTGTCGGCGATCACCTCCGCCTCGCCCAGCACACGCCGGCCGAGCGGGTGCTGGCCATAGACCGCCTCGGCGAGGAAATCGTGGACGCGATCGGACGGCTCGTCCTCATACATCGCGATCTCCTCAAGCACGACGTCGCGCTCGGAGTCGATGTCGGGGAAGGTCGGACCGAGCATCATCTCGGCCATGAGGTCGAAGGCGTCCTCGGTGTGCTCGTCGAGAAAGCGTGCGTGGATGTGCGTGGACTCCTTGGAGGTGGCCGCGTTGGCAGCCGCCCCCATGCCGTCCATCTTCTCGGAGATCTGGATCGCCGAGAACCGCTCGGTTCCCTTGAAGAGCAGGTGCTCCAGGAAGTGCGAAAGCCCTTCCTGGCCCTGGGCCTCGTCGCGCGAGCCCGTCCTGACCCATAGCCCGAGGGCGACGGATCGGACCGAGGGAACAACCTCGGTCACGACCCGTACGCCGCTCGGAAGCGTTGTGAGCTGGACGTTCTCCGGCAAAGAGGACAACGTGGTGCGAGTGAAAGCGCCTTTAGAGGCGCTCCCTGCCTCCTTCGCGACCACCGCGGTCACGTCCGCCTTCGCGGCCACCACGGCCACCACGGTCACGGCCTCCGCCGCCGCCGCTTCGGCCGCCGCCGCCTCGGGGTCCGCCGCCGCCACCACCGGAGCCGGCGCCGACTGCGGCGAGCTCCTCAGGGGTCTTGCCGGCAACCGAGGGATCCTCGGAAAGCCTGAGGCCGATCCGGCCGCGCTCGCGGTCCACTTCGACCACGGTCACGTCGATCTCGTCGCCCTGGGATAGGACGTCTTCGACGGTGTCCACCCGCTCGCCCGGCTTCACGTTCGAGATGTGAAGGAGGCCGTCGGTGCCCTTGACGAGCTCGACGAAGGCGCCGAAGGTGGTCGTCTTTACGACCTTGCCCTTGAACGTGTCGCCGATCTTGGCGTCACGCGTCATCGCTTCGATGCGCGCGATGCAGCCGTCGACCTGCGAGCCGGTGGGTGCGTAGACGCGGATCGAGCCATCGTCGTCGATGTCGATCTCGGCCTCGAACTCCTCCTGCATTCCGCGTATGGTCTCGCCGCCCTTGCCGATGACAGCGCCGATCTTCTCCGTGTCGATCTGGATCGTCTCGATCCGCGGCGCATGCTCGGACATCTGCTCGCGGGGAGCCTCGATCGCTTCGGCCATCTTGCCGAGGATGAAGAGGCGACCCTGACGAGCCTGCTCGAGTGCGTCGCGCAGGATGTCGAAGGTCACGCCCGTGATCTTGATGTCCATCTGGAGGGCGGTGATCCCGTTTTCTGAGCCGGCGACCTTGAAGTCCATGTCGCCGAGGTGATCCTCGACGCCGGCGATGTCGGTCAGAACGATGTAATCGTCGCCTTCCTTGATGAGACCCATCGCGACTCCCGCGACGGGTGCCTCAACCGGGACGCCGGCGGCCTGGAGGGCCATCGACGAGGCACAGACTGAACCCATTGACGACGAGCCGTTCGACTCGAGCGTCTCGGAGACGACACGCACGACGTAGGGGAACTCCTCCTCCGACGGGATCGTCGGGGCAAGCGCCCTTTCTGCCAGCGCGCCGTGACCGATGTCGCGACGCTTCGGGCCGCGCATGAAGCCGGCCTCGCCCACCGAGAACGGCGGGAAGTTGTAGTGGTGGAAGAAGGTCTTCTTCTCCTGGAGACCCAGGTTGTCGACCTTCATGTCCATCCGGGTCGTGCCCAGGGCCACGTTGGAGAGAATCTGGGTCTCACCTCGGGTGAACAACGCGGAGCCGTGGACACGCGGGGCGATGTCGACCTCGGTCTCGATCGGACGGATCTCGTCCTGAGCGCGACCGTCGGGGCGCTTCTTGTCGATCGCGATGTGGCGACGGATCATGTCCTTCTCCACCTTCGCGAACGCCTTGCCGACCTCGGAGCGGTTGTCGTCGTCGCCTTCGCCGGATCCGTGGGCCTCGAGGACTTCCTCTTCGACGGCCTTGATGGCGTCCTGGCGGGCGAGCTTCTCCTTGACCTGAGTCGCCTCCTCGAGCTTCGAGCCGTGTGAGTCCTTGATCTTGGAGATCAGGGCCTCATCGACGACCGGAGCCTCGAACTCGCGCTTCGGCTTGCCGGCCTTCTGGGCCAACTCGTCGAACGCTGCGCAGAGCTTCTTGATCTCTCCGTGCGCGATGTCGAGCGCGTCGAGAACTTCAGCTTCGGTCACGTAATCGGCGCCGCACTCGACCATCAGGATGGCCTCGTCCGTGCCGGAGACGACGAGGTCCATCTCCAGGTCTTCCCAGACGCTTTCGGCCGGGTTGACGATGAAGTCACCGTCGAGCTTGCCGACGCGTACGGCGCCGACATGCTTGGGAAGCGGAATATCCGACACCGCGATAGCGGCGGATGAGCCGTTCATCGCGAGGATGTCGTAGGGGTGATCGTGCTCGGCAGACATCGTCTGGCAGACGAGCTGAGTCTCGTAGTGCCAGCCCTTGGGAAAGAGCGGGCGAACCGGGCGGTCGATCATGCGCGCGGTCAGGGTTGCCTTCTCGCCGGCGCGAGCCTCGCGACGGAAGAAGGAGCCGGGGATCTTGCCCACGGCGTAGTGGCGCTCTTCGACATCCACCGTCAACGGGAGGAAGTCGACATCGCGAAGATTTCCGACGGTCGCGGTGGCTAGGACCATCGTGTCCCCCGAGCTCACAACGACTGCACCTGACGCCTGTCGCGCCAGCTTTCCGGTCTCGAACGAGATCTCGCTTTCGCCGATCTGAACCGAGACGCGGTTCACGTCAAACATGCTCATGTATTCGTGTTTTCCTTTCGGCTGCCCGATTGGCAGCGCGTTAGCTTCGATCTTTTGATCAGCGCTTAGGGTACAAGGCGTCTTTGACCACGTTCGACGGGCAGGCTAGGGGCACCGGGTGGCCCGACAACTGCTCCGGATCGTCGCGGTAAGGGCGCGGGCGCTAGCGGCGCAGGCCGAGGTCGGCCACTACCTGGCGGTAGCGGTCGAGGTCCGAGTTCTCGAGGTAGCGCAGTAGGCGACGGCGCTGGCCGACCAGCATCAGCAGGCCGCGGCGCGAGTGGTGATCCTTCTTGTGTTCACGCAGGTGCTCGGTGAGCGCGTTCACGCGCTCAGTCAGGATCGCTATCTGCACCTCGGCCGAGCCCGTGTCATTCTCGGTGCGGCCGAAGCGCTCGATCAGTTCCTTCTTCTTTTCCTGTGTGACGCTCATCTGCGGCGGCGAAGGTTAGCGGGCGCGGCAGGCTCGGGTCCGCGGAAGGCGGCGCACATCTCACGCGCCTCGTCCACGTCGCGATGCATCTGGGCGATCAGATCCTCGACGGACGGAAAGCGCTTCTCACCTCGCAGGCGGGCGATGAAGGCGAGACGAAGGTTCTTTCCGTAAAGGTCGCCCTCGTAGTCGATGAGATGCGGCTCCACCAGGACACCTCGCCCCGTTTCGAACATCGGCCGCACGCCAACGTGGATAGCGGCCGGGTGTCCGTCGGCGAACCCCGCATAGACGCCGTGTCCCGGGCAGACGAGGTCGTCGTCGGGAACGATGTTCGCGGTTGGAAAGCCGAGCTCGCGGCCGCGCTGGTCGCCCTTCACGACCTCGCCCTCCAAGAGGAACGGAGCCCCGAGCCCATGCATCGCGCCCTCGACGTCGCCTGCAAGCACGAGGGCCCGGATGCGCGTGGAGGAGATCGTCTCGCCGTCGGCCTCAACGAGAGGAACGATCCGCGTTTCGAACTCGCTGCGCTCGGACAGCATCTGCGGCGTTCCCTTGGCCTTGGCGCCGAACCGGAAGTTCTCGCCGATCGAGACCTGCGTCGCCCCCAACTGAGCGATCAGGATTTCGTCGACGAAATCCTCGGCGGTGATCCTCGAGAAGGCTTCGTCGAAGGGGATCACGACCAGCTCGGAGACGCCCAGGCCTGCGATCACGTCGCGCTTGGCACCGAACCCCATGATCAGTTTCGGCGCGGCCTCGGGATGAATGATCCTCACGGGATGCGGCTCGAACGTGAGCACCGTGTCCGCTCCGTCGATGACCTTTCGGTGGCCCACGTGGACGCCGTCGAAGGTGCCGATCGCAACCCTGCGCGGCCGGGGACCTACATCGGGTAGCTGGGTCACTTCCATCGTCATGGCCGCCTAACTCTCGCAGCCTCGAAGCTATTTGCGCGCGCCAGGGCATCCGCAAGCGGCATCGCGCCCACATCTTCGGCCTCGTCTGCCTCGAACGGGCCGATTGCGGTACGCCGGAGCTCCTCGCAATAACCGTCGCCGAGATCGGCGATCAGGCTTCGCACATAGGTGCCTGATGAGCACTCGATCTCGTACTCCGCCCGAGTCTCCTTCGCGGCAGAGCTCCTCGAACCGGTGCACGGTCACGATCCGCTCGGGCATCTCGACCTGCTCGCCCCGGCGGGCCCGCTTGTAAGCACGCTCACCGCCCACCTTGACGGCCGAGTAGGCAGGTGGGCGCTGTCGGATCTCGCCGGTTGGAAGCTGGACATCGGTGGGCGGCAACTTGCCCGTCTGCGTGATCTCGCCGTCGCGATCAGCGGTGGTCGACGTGGCTCCGAAGCGTGCGACGACCCGATAGGTCTTGCGAAGCGCCATGAACCGCGCCTGCTCGCGCGTCGCCTCCCGACCCACGAGGACGATCAGAAGGCCCGTAGCAAACGGATCGAGTGTCCCCGCATGACCAACCCGCTTGACGCCGTGCTCGCGCCGTGCGCGCGCCACGATGTCGTGCGAGGTCGGGCCTGACGGCTTGTCGGCGAGCACGACGAGGCCCGTGCCACGGAGCTCGTCAGTCAAGCTGCTTTGCGACCTCTGTCCGGACGAACTCGATGATCTCGGGATAGGGCATGTCGGTGCCGAATCCCGCCGCACGCTTATGCCCTCCCCCACCCTGCTCACGGGCGATGATCGAAACATCGACGGAGCCGTCGGAGGATCGGAGGCTCACTTTGCGTGCAACGCGACCACCGTCGGGCTTGTCGCGGATGACGCCGGCAACGATCGTGCCGTCGAGTGCGCGCACGTTGTCGATGATGCCCTCGGTGAGGTGCTCCGACGCGCCCGTGGCCTCGTAATCGTCGTTCGACACATAGGTGAGTGCAAGCCGGTCGGAGTCGAACCGATCGATGTTTCCGATCGCGCGTGCGACGAGCTTTGCCTTTTCGATCGGGACCCGCTCGTACAGACGACGGTAGATGTCGTCGACGCTCACGCCCGCCTCGATCAGCTCCGCGGCCATCCGGTGGGAGTCCGGATCGGTGTTCTCGTACATGAACTTGCCGGTGTCGGTGATGAGCCCGACATAGAGGGCCGTCGCGATCTCCGGGGTGAGGTCAGCGCCAACGACCTTTGCCAGGCGCCAGACGATCTCGGCGGTGGACGAAGCGTTCATGTCCACGTGGTTGACCCCGCCGAACATCGTGTTGTCGTGGTGGTGGTCGATGTTGATGATGTCGGTGCCGTCCTGCTGGAGGAAGTCGACCGGCATTCGATCGATGTTGCCGCAGTCCAGGAAGAGGAGGGTGCGCTCCACGACGTCGGCCGGTGCCTCGTGGAAGACGTCGGTGAGGGGCAGGAATCGGTACTCGAGGGGAAGCGGGAACTCCTTGGCGTCGAGGAACATCACGGAGTCCTTGCCGAGTTGGCCCAGGATGCGGTGCATCGCGAGCAGCGATCCCAGCGCGTCGCCATCGGGCCCCTCGTGGGTCGTCAGAAGGAAGCGGTCGCGCTCGGCGATCGCCGCGGCAACTGACTCGAGGTCGGCGCTCACCTTCTCCGCCTGAGCACTCATTCGTCGAGTAGGCGCTGGAGCCGCTCCGTGCGCTCCGGCATGTCGTCGTAGTGGAAGGTGAGCGTCGGCGTGCGTTTCATGTGCGTCTGGGAGGCGATCGCCGACTGGAGGACTCCGTGCGCAGAGGCAAGCGCCTTGAGAGTCGACTCCTTCTCGTCCTCGGATCCGAGCACGGAGACGAACACTCTCGCGGAGCGAAGGTCAGGGCTGGTCTCAACGGCGGTAATCGTCACGAATCCGATCCTTGGATCCTCGAGCTCGGTCGAGATCGACTCTCCGAGCACCTCGCGAATCACGCCGTTGACACGTCTCATCCGGTCCGTGGCCATGGCCGGCTGAGCATATAGGCGAGCCGGTCGACAATCAGGCTCGAGGCACGACCGTGATCGACGAATGTGTCTTTACCTCCATCGATGGAGGGCGATCTCCCATACGTCGAGTCGGCGCTACGAGTTGAGCGTCTGCTCAACCTGGCGCGTCGCGAAGACCTCGAGGACGTCATCGACCTTCACGTCGGCGAAGCCCTCGAGCACGATTCCGCACTCCTGGCCGTCGGGTACTTCCTGAACGTCGTCTGAGAAGCGACGGAGCGAGCCGATGCGTCCGGTCCAGGCGACCGTGCCGTCGCGCACCAGCCGGACATCGGCGCCGCGGCGCACGATGCCGTCGGTGACCTCGCAGCCGGCGATCATGCCGACCTTCGAGGCCCGGAAGGTCTGCTTGACCTCTGCTTGCCCCAGGATGTCCTCAACCTCGACTGAGTCGAGCATGCCCTCCATGGCGGCACGGAGCTCCTCGGTCACCTTGTAGATGACGGAGTAGGAGCGGATCTCCACGCCCTCCGATTCGGCGGCGCGGCGCGCGTCGACGAGCGGGCGGACGTTGAAGCCGATGATGATCGCTTCAGAAGCCGAGGCGAGCATGACGTCAGACTCATTGATCCCGCCGGCCGCCGCACGGATGACGTTGATCCGCACCTGCTCCTGCGGAACCTTGGCAAGCTCGTCCATGAGCGCCTCGAGCGAGCCGGACACATCGGCCTTGAGGACGATGTTGAGCTCCTTGATGACGCCTTCCTGCGCCTTGGCGAAGACCTCGTCAAGCGTGAGCTTTCGGGTGCCGCGGCGCGCTATGGCCTCGGTCTTCAAGCGGTGTGCGCGCTCTCCGGCGAGTTGGCGGGCACGGCGGTCGTTGTCGACGACCTCGACCCTTTCCCCTGCCTCGCAGACTCCGTCGAATCCGAGGACCTCGACCGGATCGCCGGGACCGGCGGTCTCGACCCGCTCGCCCGTGTGGCTGAGCATCGCCCGCACCTTGCCCCACTGGGCGCCGGCGACAACCGATTCGCCGATGCGAAGCGTTCCGCGCTGCACGAGGAGCGTGACAACCGGGCCACGGCCCGGATCGAGATGGGACTCGATGACCGAGCCGGATGCCTCGGCGTCGGGATTCGCGCGGAGCTCCTCGACTTCGGCGACCAAAAGGATGCTCTCCAGGAGCTCGTCCAGCCCGGTCTTGGCCTTGGCTGAGACGTTGTTGAAGATGGTGTCGCCGCCCCAGTCCTCTGGCTGGAGGTCGAGGTTGGCGAGCTCGCCCTTGACCTTGTCGACGTTGGCCGCTTCGAGGTCGATCTTGTTGACCGCGACGATGATCGGAACGTCGGCTGCGCGGGCGTGGTCGATCGCCTCGACGGTTTGCGGCATGACGCCGTCGTCCGCGGCAACGACGACCACGACGATGTCTGTGACGTCCGCGCCGCGGGCGCGCATGGCGGTGAACGCCGCGTGGCCGGGCGTATCGATGAAGCTGATCGTCTTGTCGCCGGAATGGACCTGATAGGCGCCGATGTGCTGCGTGATGCCTCCGGCTTCGCCGGCCACCACCTCCGTCTCGCGGATGGCGTCCAGAAGCGAAGTCTTGCCGTGGTCGACGTGGCCCATGATCGTGACGACCGGCGGGCGACCCTTCAGCTCGGCGTCCGAGTCCTCGAAGACGATCTCCTCGGCCTCTTCCTCGGCGGCGCTCACCATCTCGGCCTTGCGATCGAGCGCTTCGGCCAGGACGACCACCGTTTCGTCCGGGAGGGTCTGGGTCAGCGTCGCCATCTCGCCGAGCTTCATCAGCGTCTTGATGACCTCAGCGCTCGAGAGCCCAAGCGTCTCTGCGACCTCCTTGACGGTCGCTCCCGACGGGATCTTGATGACCGGGATCT
Source organism: uncultured bacterium (assembly GCA_963721645.1). Classification (GTDB taxonomy): domain Bacteria; phylum Actinomycetota; class Thermoleophilia; order Solirubrobacterales; family 70-9; genus JALZKA01. The sequence goes on from CAVRJK010000002.1 coordinate 1,092,683, forward strand.
CGGTCTCGACCGGCGCCGCTACCGGTGGTTCTTCAAGAAGCGGTCGGCGGCGACGGCCTCCGCGGCGGCGCGGAGGGCGCTGCGGGGGCGGTGGCCCCATCGAGTCGCGACGCGATGCCTGGGAGTCGATTACCACCCGGCGGCGCTTGCCGCCCGCTGCGCCTGGAGCAGCCGGGGATGCGCCGTCTGCAACCGGGCGGACGGGGCGAACCGGCTGGGCGGCTGCGCCGTCGGAAGGAGGCTCCGGGGTCGGAGCGGCGTCGGCCTTCGCGTCGGCCTTTTCGGCCGGAGCCGCCTTGGGCTCGGCCTTGGCTGCGGGCGGATCCGGAGCCGTCGAGCCGCCGTCGAGGACCTTTGCGGCTGCGGCCACGTCGACGCTCGACGCGGCGACCTTGACCTCGATGCCGGCTGCCTGGAGCTTCGCGATGACTTCCTTCGAAGTCAGGTCGCGCTCCTTGGCGATCTCGTGGACCCGCTTCTTGGCCATCAGCTGGGTGCGTCCTCCTCTGCGTCGGAGGATTCAGGTGCCTCATCGACCTCGACGGGGTCGGGATCATCGGCTGCCTCTTCGGCGGGGGCCTCTTCGGCAGCCTCTTCAAGCGCCTCTTCCGAGCCGGGTGCCTCGGCGATCTCCGCCTCTTCGGCCTCTTCGGCTGCGGCGGGCTCGTCTTCCGCGGCAGCTGGCTCAGGGTCGCCGGCGGGCTCTTCAGCGGGCACTTCCGCCTCCTCTTCGGCGGGCACTTCCGCCTCCTCCTCAGCGGGCGTTTCCTCGCCGGCCCCTTCGGCCGCTTCCTCTACGGCCTCTTCTGAGCCGGGCGCTTCCGCGATCTCGGCGTCGTCGGCCGCAGGCTCTTCAGCTGCCGCGGGCTCGGGCTCGGGCTCGGGCTCGACAAATTCGGCTTCAGCCTTTGCGACGATCTCGGCGACCTGGGAGTCGTCTGCGTCAGGGTCCGCCAGAACCTGAACCTCCTCGTCGGCGAGCGGCTCCAGGATGGCGACCTTGTTCGTGCCGAAGCGGGTCAGCGACTGGTGCTGGGGCAGTCCGCAGTAGCGCGAGCCTGCGAGCGATGCGTTCGGGCAGCGGCGGCCCGTCGACGTGATCGCGCCGCAGCGGCCGTCGTCGGCTTCGCCTTCGCCCTCGATATCGCCGGCGTCTTCTTGCGCGAAGTCGGTCTCGGACTTGATGTCGACCTTCCAACCGGTCAGCTTGGCGGCCAGTCTTGCGTTCTGACCCTCGCGACCGATCGCCAGCGACAACTGATCGTCGGGGACGATCACGGTCGCTTCCTTGGTCTCGTCGTCGACGATGACCTCACGCACGCGAGCGGGCGAAAGCGCCTTGGCCACAAACCGGGCCGGCTCGTCGTTGTGGGGGATGATGTCGATCTTCTCGCCACGAAGTTCCGAGACGACCATGCGGACGCGCGAGCCTCGGGGCCCGACGCATGCGCCAACGGGATCGACGCCATCCGCGTGTGAGATGACCGCGATCTTCGAGCGGAACCCGGGTTCGCGTGCGACGCCCACGATCTCGACGAGGTCATCGGCGATCTCGGGAACCTCCAGTTCAAAGAGCTCCTTGATCAGCTCCGGGCTGCGGCGCGAGACGACGATCGAGGGACCCTTGCCCTCGGCCGAGACGTCCGTGATGACGGCCTTCACGCGCATGCCGTGGTCGTAGCGCTCGTTCCAGACCTGTTCGGAGCGCGGAAGCAGGGCTTCGACGCGCTCCCGGAGCTGGACCAGGGTGTAGCGGTTGTCCGACTGCTGGATGATCCCGGTGACCAGCTCGCCGACACGGTCCTGGTACTCGTCGAACATGATCTGGCGCTCGGCCTCACGGACGCGCTGGAGCATCACCTGCTTGAAGGTCTGGGCTGCGATCCGACCGAGATCGTCGGCAAAGTCGCCGGGGGTGACGTCCCGGGTCTTGATCTGGTCCTCGTAGGGAGCGAGCAGCTCGGGGTCGAGCTCGGGCTCCTCGGGCTCGCGCATCTCCCCCGTCTCGGGATCGATCGTCGGCTCTTGCTTCTCGGCGACCTGAGCGAGAAGCTTTTCCTCGAGCTCCGGCGGCAGGATCAACTCGAAGACCTTGAAGTCGGCCGTCTCGTGGTCGATCTCGGCTCGCGCGTAACGGGCCGAGTCGGGCTTCTTCCTATAGGCAGAGAGAAGGGCGTCCTCGAGCGCCGACATGAGCACGTCGGAGTCGATCCCCTTCTCGTCGGCGAGCTCCTTGATCGCGTCAATCACTTCCCGGCTCACGATTCACCTCCGAAGTCAAGTTCTGGAATCAAGTTCGACCGTTCAACGCCCGCAAACGGAATGCGTACGAGGTTCCCATCCCCCGCGACGGTGACGCTTTCGTCATCCGCCCCGGCCAGGGTGCCCTTGAAGTTGCGTTGACCCTCGATGGCCTCGCGCGTCTTCACGCGGACCTTGCGCCCCAAGAAGCGCCGGAAATGCTCCGGCTTCGTCAGCGGGCGGTCGACGCCGGGTGAAGAGACCTCGAGCGAGTAGTCCACGTTCAGATCGCGGAGCTCACGGGTGACCGACTCGCACAGCGCGAGATCGACCCCCCCGGGCTTGTCGATGAAGAGACGGATGGTGCCGGCAGACGGGCGCTCGAGCGCAACGAGCTCAACCTCGGGATCGAACTCCCGGATGCGCTCTTCGATTGTTTCGCTCAGCTTGTCTTGCGTACCCATGTGTCTCTCTCGTCGGTTTTCGGCCTCTCCGCAACCCGGTTCAGGCCAAAAAATAAGGTGGGCCCGGGCCCACCTCGACAGGGTTCGGGTACGTAAGAGGTGCAACGAGTATAGCCGCGCTCAGCCAGTCGACACGCCTGATTTGCAGCGCGGTTTACGCCTCCAGAAGGAGCGTGACGGGGCCGTCGTTGACGAGTTCGACAGCCATGTGCGCACCGAACACGCCACCCTTCGCGCCGATGCGCCGACGGAAGCGTTCGTAGAGCGGCTCGGCGTCTTCGGGCCTCGCCGCGGCCATATAGCTGGGCCGGTTTCCCTTCCGTGTGTCGGCGATCAGTGTGAACTGGCTGACGCAGAGGACCTCGCGATCTCCGAGGGGTTCGTTCATCCGCCCCTCGGCATCTTCGAAGATCCGCAGGGCTCGCACCTTGTCTGCGAGCCGGTCCGCCATGTCCTCGCTGTCGCCGCCGGCGACGCCCAGGAGCACCAGCAAACCGGGACCGACCGCGGAGACCTCGGCGCCGTCGACCGTCACCCGGGCAGACGAAACTCGCTGTACGAGCGCCTTCACCGGGTTCGGACCTAAGCCGCGCGCCGCGCGCGGTCGCGATAGAGCCGGTAATCGCGGCGCTGAGGCTGCAGATTCGAGGCCAGCGCGAGATGATGACGAGCCCGCGTGGTCTCGCCGGTCATGGTGAGCGCCCGGCCGAGGCAAAAGTGGGCAAAATCGTTAACGGGAGCCGACTCGACGACTGCCTCGAACTCGGCCGCTGCCTCCGGGAACTGGCGGTTCCGAAAGTACGCCCGCCCTAGCGCCTCGCGCACGGAGGTCTTCCCCGGCGCCCGGCGGGCCGCCTCCGCCAAGGGCTCGGTTGCCTCCGCGAACGATCCGTCTTCGAGCAACTCCAACCCCTTGCGATACAGGGTGTAAGTGGAGTCTGCGTTCACCCCTTGATTGTACGAATCTCCCGGACCGCCGCGACCTCGTCGAGGATCGCTTCGGCGACCTCGTCCTTCGTTCCCTCCGGGACCGCCGTCTCGCCACCACCGGTGACGATCGCGACCTCGTTCCGCTCCGAGTCGAACCCGATCTCGGAACGCGAGATGTCGTTGAAGACGATCGCGTCCAGGCCTTTGCGCTCAAGCTTTGAGCGCGCGCGCGTGATGGCCTCGGCGCCGTGTTCGGCGGCGAAACCCACCAGGGTCTGCCCTGGCCTGCGGCCGGCGGCAAGAGAGGCGACCACGTCCTCGGTCTCGGTGAGCCGGAGTTCCATGCCCCCACTCCCCTCCCGTGCGAGCTTGCCATCGGTGGGCTCGGGGCGAAAGTCTGCGACGGCAGCGGCCATCAGAAGGACATCGGTACCTTCGAACGCGGTTCGGGCGGCGGCGGCGAGCTCAGCCGCGCTCTCGACTGAGACCACCTCGATCCGCGCGGAGATCGGGAGCGACACGTTCGCTGCGACCAGCGTTACATCTGCACCGCGCCGAGCCGCAGCTTCTGCCAGCGCGACTCCCATCCTGCCGCTGGAGCGATTACCGATGAAGCGCACCGAGTCGATCGCCTCACGGGTCCCTCCCGCGGTGACCAAAACGCGGAGCCCGTCCCACGGCCCGGCAGGACCCGGGAGCGCGGCTTCGATCCGGGCAAGCAGTGCTTCTGGCTGCGCCAAGCGGCCGGTGCCGTGCTCGCCGCGCGATGCGAGCGGACCTTCGTCGGGCTCGATCACCTCTACCCCACGTTCGCGAAGAAGCGAAAGATTGCGCTGAGTCGCGCCGTCGCGATACATCCTGTCGTTCATCGCGGGCGCGACGAGCCGGGGTGCGTCACAAGCCAGAAATGAGGTTGTGAGCATCGAGTCTGCGATCCCGGCCGCGAGCTTCGAAATCGTGTTTGCGGACGCCGGCGCGACCAGGAACGCGTCGCAGCCTTCGGCAAGGGCCAAGTGTCCGATCGGGTCGTGCGTGGGGGCGTCCTCGGCGGGCCAGCCACCGCGCATGGGATCGCGGTCCCATTCCGAGATGAGCACGGGCGCGCCGACGATGCCCTCGAACGACGCCGTGCCGACAAACTTCGTCGCGGCCGGCGTCATCACGACGCGGACCGCGTGGCCCTTCTTGGTGGCGAGGCGCGCGAGCTCGAGCGCCCGGTAGGCCGCGATCCCGCCCGTTACACCGAGGAGGAGCCGAGCCATTGGCCCAGGCGGCTAAGCCTTGTACTCGTAGTTGATCTTGCCCTGAGCGAGCTCTTCGAGAGCGATGGTCAGGTAGTTACCCGACTTCGTCTCCACCATCGGCGGCGTGTACTCCTCGTAACTCCCCTCGCCCAGCGCGCGGTAGTAGCTGTTCAGCTGACGAGCTCGCTTAGCGGCCACCAGGACGGCGGCGTAATGCGAGTCGGTTCGCTCGAGAAGGTTTTCGACTCTTGGCTTGACCATTGGCCCTCAGGATACCCATGCCTGCAGGGGTCATCAGCCGGCCAGCTCTTCGCGCACGATGCCTTCCAATTCCCCAATTGCCCGTTCGAGGTCTTCGTTGACTACGACGTGCTTGAACTCCTGCTGAGACTCGAGCTCTGCTTTGGCGGTCTCGAGCCGGCGTTCGATCGCCTCGACCGAATCGGTACCGCGGCCGGAGAGGCGCTCGCGAAGAACCGACGGGTCCGGTGGCGCGATGAAGATCAGGACCGCCTCGTCTCCCATCGCAGCCCGCACCTGCCGGGCGCCCTGGACCTCGATCTCCAGGACGACGGATTTGCCGGCATCGAGCGTTCGCTCGATCTCGGAGCGGAGCGTCCCATACCGGTTGCCAGAGAACGTCGCATGCTCGAGGAAGTCGCCCTCTTCCGCCCTGGCGGCGAAGTCATCGTGCGAGAGAAAGTGATAGTCCACCGCCTCTTCTTCACCCTCGCGGGGGTTGCGTGTCGTTGCCGACACGGACAGCTCCAGACTGGGCTCGCGATCACGGAGGTTGCGGATCAGCGTGCCCTTTCCGACCCCGGACGGACCGGTAATGACGAAGACGCGAGGAGGCATACAACCAATCAAACCCCGCAGGCCGGACGCATGCCCCCCTGGGAGGGGCCGGCGCTACCTACGGAGCATCTGGACGAGCTCTGCGCGCTGGCGCTGCGAGAGCCCGCCGATGGTCTTCGACGGAGAGATGCGGCACTGGCCGAGGATCTTGTTTGCCTTCACGCGGCCGTACTTCGGGACGGCGAGAATCATGTCGAAGACCTTTGCCGACATCACCCACTCGGGCGGGTCGAGGAGAAGTCCGTCTACCTGCGTCTTACCCGCCTTGAGATCGCGCTTCAGCTGAGCGCGGCGTGTCCGGATGTCGTTGGCTCTCCCAAGCGCCCGCATCCTCTGGTCGTGTGTCCTTTCGGGAACAGGAGCGGCGGTGTCGGTGAGATTCAGAGCCATGCGAGGCGGCGACTATAGCGCGGCTTCGGCCGATGGGCAAAGAGAAACTGCCTTAAGGCCCTGAATTCAATTCGACCTCAACTTGAGGTCGAGGGTCGAGGCGTCGTCGTGAGCGTTTTCGAGCCCATCGCGGACCTCCCTTGCGGCAGCGGGATTCAGGAAGTTGGCGGTACCCACGGCGACCATGGATGCACCGGAGGCAAGGAATTCAGCAGCGTCCGCAGCGGTCTCGATGCCTCCCATCCCGATCACGGCTATCGACACGGCGTCGGCCACCCGTCGCACCTGCTCGAGCGCAATCGCCCTGACAGCGGGCCCGGACAGGCCACCGGCACCGGCTCCAAGCCAGGGCTCTCGGGTCTCGGGGGCGAGGCCCCTCGCGCGAATCGTGTTGATGAGTGAGACGCCGTCCGCCCCGGCTTGCTGCGCGGCGACTGCGACCGCCGCCGGGTCCGCGGTGTTCGGGGTGAGCTTCACAATCAGAGGCTTGTCGGTCCGGTCGCGGAGCGCGGCCACGAGCGCGTACGTCTCAGACGGTTGCTCGCCGACGATCAGACCCGATTTGACGTTGGGGCAGGACACGTTCAGTTCGAGCGCCGCGACCTCCTCTCGGCCGCCGACGCCGTCGGTCAGCCGCTCGAACCCGGCGCGGTCGGTCGCCATGACCGAGACGATCAAGGGGACCGGCAACTCGGCGAGCTGGGGCAGGTCGTTGGCAAGGAATCCGTCCAGGCCCTTGTTGGGAAGGCCGATCGAATTGATCATCCCGCTCGGCGTTTCGAAAAGGCGAGGAGGCGGATTCCCCGCGCGCGGTTCAGGAGTGATCGTCTTCGAGACGAACGCGCTGAACGGGAACTCGTCAAGAAGGGCGTCGCCAAACGCGCGACGAGCAGCGATTGCGTCGAAAGTCCCCGAGCCGTTCAGGACCGGATGCTCGAGCGAGAGCGAGCCGATCTCGTAGGTCATCGGTGTCCCGAACCTTCGACGAGTGCCGTTTTGATCTCCTCGGCGCGGACTACCGGACCATCGACACAGAGGCGCATGTAGCCGCCGTCGGCGAGCGGTACCGCGCATCCGAAGCAGGCGCCGAAGCCACATGCCATCGGCGCCTCCATTGCCAGCTCCGCGCGCGCACCACGCTCAGCGCAAATCGTGCGCACGGCTTCCAACATCGCGGGAGGGCCGCACGCGTAAACGGCGGCGGCGCTGGACCCATCGCCCTTCAGCGCCACCTCAAGGAGATCAGTCACGTAGCCCTGGTGGCCGCGGTGTCCGTCCTCGAAAGCGAGCCCGACCTCCTGGCATGCCCCGAACAGCTCCAGCCCACCCGAGTGCGTCACATCGCGAAAGCCGAGAAGAGTGCGGCCCGGGACACCCTGAGCCGTCAGGTGGCGGCGCAAGATCGCAATCGGCGCGACGCCGATGCCCCCGCCGACCATGATCGCTCCCGGCGCGCCGGGGTTGACCTCGCCCGGCTCGGAAAATGGACGGCCCAGGGGGCCCGTTATCTCGAGCTCGTCGCCGGGCTGGAGTGACGCGAGGATCGATGTTCCGGGTCCCACGCCTTCGACGAGGAACTCGAGCCGAACCCCATCTGCAGTGCGCTCCGCCGCGGCAACGGAGAAGGCGCGGGGAAGGAACGGTCGCCCGCCGCGTGAGCCCCAGGCCGCGGCCTTCAGCATGTAGAACTGGCCAGGTGCCGGATCGGGTCCCCCTGCATCCACGGCCGTGAAGACGACGTAGCCGCCTGTCTCGCGACGGGCCACGATGCTCGTCGTGCGGGCGCCAAAGGGAGCGAGGACGCGGGCGCTCACGAGATGCGGGAGCCGCCGCGCGCCTCGATCCCGTGAAGCTCCTGAAGGCTCCTGGGTTCGGCATCCCGGGTGCGGACCGCGTGGATCGCCCTCGTCACTGCGGATGCGCCGGTCATGGTCGTGATGCACGGGACGCCTCCGCGGACCGCCGCGTTGCGGATCTCGTAGCCGTCCGAGCGGGCGCCCGACCCGGTCGGGGTGTTGATCACGAGATCCACGTTCTCGTCGCGGATGAAGTCGACCACGTGCGGCGAGCCTTCGGCGATCTTGTTGATCGCCCGCACCGGGATGCCCATCCGCGAGATGGCCTGGGCAGTGCCGCGCGTTGCGATGATCTCGAACCCGAGGTCATGGAAGCGCGCCGCTATCTGCGTTGCCGCGGCCTTGTCGTCGTCGGTCACCGTGATGAAGACGGAGCCTTCGAGAGGAAGCGACATGCCCGCAGCGGCCTGCGCCTTGGCGAAGGCAGTCGGGAAGTCGCGGGCGACGCCCATCACCTCGCCGGTCGACTTCATCTCCGGCCCGAGCACGGCGTCAGCGCCGGCGAAACGCGCGAATGGAAGGACGGCCTCCTTGACGGAGACGTGCTCGGTCGGGAGCTCGGGAATGTCCTGATCGGCGATCTTCTCACCGAGCATGAGGCGGCAGGCGACCTTCGCGAGCGGCGCGCCGATGGCCTTCGAGACGAACGGGATCGTTCGCGAGGCCCGGGGGTTTGCCTCGATCACATAAAGCTCCCCGCGAGCCACTGCGTACTGGATGTTGATCAGGCCGATCACCCCGAGCTCCAGCGCGATCCGCGTGGTCGTCTCGCGGATCTGCTCGAGCATCTCACCTCCCAGGCTCATGGGCGGCAGGACGCACGCGGAGTCGCCGGAGTGGACGCCGGCTTCTTCGACGTGCTGCATGATCCCGGCGACCGAGACCTCGGAGCCGTCGCAGAGGGCGTCGACGTCAACCTCGATCGCATCCTCGAGGAACCGGTCGAGGAGAAGCGGGTGCTTGGGGTCGGCCTTCACGTTTTCCTCGAGGTAGGCGTTGAGGCCTTCCGACGAGTAACAGATCTCCATCGCCCTGCCGCCAAGTACGTACGAAGGGCGAACGAGGAGCGGGAAGCCCACGTCCTCGGCGACGACCTGGGCCTCTTCAGCCGAAAACGCGGTGCCGTAGTTGGGATGGCGGATCTCCAAGCGCCGAAGGAGCGCGCCGAAGCGGCCACGATCCTCGGCCAGATCGATCGCGTCTACGGGAGTGCCGAGCAGTGTCACGCCCGCCTCCTCCAGGGCGCGCGCGATGCGCAGCGGGGTCTGTCCTCCGAACTGGACGATCACGCCTTCGGGCTGCTCGACCTCGATCACGGCCAGCACGTCCTCGACGGTAAGGGGCTCGAAGTACAGGCGATCCGAAGTGTCGTAATCGGTCGAGACGGTCTCCGGGTTGCAGTTGATCATCACCGCGTCGCGGCCGGACTCGCGGACTGTCATTGCCGCGTGGACACAGCAGTAGTCGAACTCGATCCCCTGGCCGATCCGGTTGGGCCCCGAGCCAAGGATCACCACCGAGGCATTGGTTCCGCGGCGGACCTCGCCGCCGAGCGCCTTCGGCGAGCGCTCGTGCGAGGAGTAGAAGTAGGGAGTTCGGGCCTCGAACTCGGCAGCACAGGTGTCAACTGCCTTGAAGGTGCGTTTGAGGCCCTCGGTGCCGTCGCCGTCAACCGCCAGCGACTGGAGTTCGCGCAGGAACCACATGTCGACGTTGGTGCGACGGTTGACTTCGTCGACATCGGAACCGCGGCGGAATGCCTCTTCGATCAGGTCGAAGCGATCGGCGGACGGAGTCTCGAGGCGAACGAGCAGTTCTTCGGTGTCGGCTGGGATGTCGGCGGGCTCGTCGAGCTCGCGCGAGCGCATCGCCTTCGCAAAAGACTCCTTGAACGTCCGCGCGATCGCCATCGACTCGCCGACAGACTTCATGTGGGTCGTGAGCTCGGAGTTGGCGCCGGGGAACTTCTCGAAGGCAAAGCGCGGGACCTTGGTCACGACGTAGTCGATAGTCGGCTCAAACGAGGCCGGCGAAGCACGCGTGATGTCGTTCGGGATCTCCTCGAGCGCGTAGCCGACCGCGAGCTTGGCGGCGATCTTCGCGATCGGGAAGCCGGTCGCCTTCGAGGCAAGCGCCGAGGAGCGCGACACGCGCGGGTTCATCTCGATGACGACGATCTCTTCCGTTTCCGGATTGACCGCGAACTGGACGTTGGAGCCGCCCGTCTCGACACCCACCGCGCGGATCACCGCGATCGCCTGATTGCGGAGCTCCTGGTAGAGCGGATCCGTGAGGGTCTGCGCCGGGGCGACCGTCACCGAGTCGCCGGTGTGGACGCCCATCGGGTCGATGTTCTCGATCGAGCAGATGATCACCACGTTGTCGTTGTGATCACGCATGACCTCGAGTTCGAACTCGCCCCAGCCGAGGACCGATTCCTCGACGAGCACCTGGTTGACCGGGCTGGCGGCGAGACCCTCGGAAACGACGCCGAGCAGCTCCGTATCGGTGTGCCCCACTCCCCCGCCCTGGCCTCCCAGGGTGAACGCCGGGCGGACAATTGCCGGCAGCTTGATCGAGCCATCGGCGAGACCTGCCTCGACGTCGGCGACGCTGGAAACGATCGTGGACAACGGCACACGCAGGCCGGCGATCTCCATGGTGTCGCGGAAGGCCTCGCGGTCCTCGGCACGGTGGATCGCCTCGTAGTCGGCTCCGATCAGCTCGACTCCGTAGCGCTCGAGCGTGCCGTCGTCATGAAGCGATTTCGCGAGGTTCAAAGCGGTCTGCCCGCCAAGCGTCGGGAGGAGCGCATCGGGCAACTCGCGCTCGATAATCCGGGCCACCGACTCGGGCGTAAGCGGCTCGACGTATGTGCGATCGGCGAACTCCGGGTCGGTCATGATCGTCGCCGGGTTCGAGTTGACGAGGACAACCTCGTAGCCCTCTTCGCGCAGGACCTTGCAGGCCTGGACGCCCGAGTAGTCGAACTCCGCGGCCTGGCCGATCACGATCGGCCCCGAGCCGATCAGAAGGATCTTCTGTATGTCGGTGCGCTTGGGCATCAGCACAAGCCAATCTGACGACGCGAACGTTCTGGCGAAGAAACCAGCGGCGCCGCTTGTCGAATCAAAACGTTCGGAGGGTTGTGCCCCTTATAGGTGCAAAAGTCTCCGAACGATTGGGAACACCCCACTTGAGTGCCCGCGGAAGCGCTCCGGCGCCCACCCGCGCCCCTGAAAGCGCCACCACTCATCACGCCGCCATCTCCAGGAACTCGTCGAAGAGGTGACGGGCGTCATGAGGGCCCGGTCCCGCCTCGGGGTGGTACTGAACGGTGCGGGCGGCGACGTCCTTCAGCACCAGCCCCTCCACCGTGCGGTCATAGAGATTCAGATGGGACAGCTCGGCGGCACCGAAGTCGGTGTCCCAGCGCACAGGCTCGTCGGTCTCGATCGTCTGGCCGCCGTCGGGGAGCGAAACGGCGAAGCCGTGGTTCTGCGAAGTGATCTCGATCCGGCCGCTGGCGAGCTCCTTCACGGGGTGATTGGCACCGCGGTGGCCGAAGGGGAGCTTGAACGTGTCGAGGCCGATCGCTCGGCAAAGGAGCTGGTGACCCAGGCAGATGCCGACGACGGGCTTCTTGCCGACGACCTCCCGAACGGTGCTGACCACCTGGTCGAGCGCGGCGGGGTCGCCGGGACCATTGGCCAGAAAGACGAGGTCGGGATCGAGGGCCATGACCTCGCCGGCCGGTGTCGTGCACGGAAGGAGCGTCACCTTCGCGCCGCGCTCGCGGAACTGCCGGACTATCGAGAGCTTGATTCCCGTGTCCAGGGCAACCACATGGGGACCGTCGCCGTCCAGTGTCACCGCGTCGTCCGGGGTAACCGCAGAGGCGTGGTCGGCTCCGGACATCGAGGGCTCCGCCTCAATCAGCCCGCGGGCTTCGTCCTGGGAAGTCTCTTCGCCGAAGACGCCGCCTCGCATCGCGCCCGCGTCGCGGATGTGGCGGACAAGCGCGCGGGTGTCCAGACCGGTGATGGCCGGGACGCCGCAATCGCGGAGCCAGTCGAGCCAGCCTCGCTCCGCCGTTGCCGCGTCTTCAGAGTTTCGGGCGTCGCGCATGATGGCGGCACGTGCGTGGATGCGGTCAGACTCCATCGCCTGCTCAGCGACGCCGTAGTTGCCGATCATCGGGTAGGTGAAGGTGATGAGCTGGCCCGCGTATGAGGGGTCCGTTACCGCCTCCTGATAGCCGGTCATCGAGGTGTTGAAGACGACCTCGCCGACGGCCGGTCTTCCTACGGCGCCGCACATCTCCCCTTCGAACAGTGTGCCGTCCTCCAACAAGACGAAGCCGCTCATGTCGCGACCCCCATGGCAAACGAGCGCTGACGGAAGGCGACCTGTCCCGCGACGATGGTCATCTGAGAGCGTCCGGTGAGCCTTCTTCCCGCAAAGCACGAGTTCTCGGAGCGACTCTCCCAGCCGTCTGCCCCGGCCTCCCACTCGGCGTCCAGATCGATCAGCGCGACGTTCGCCTCCGATTCGGGAGTGAGGCTCGGCGGGTCGAAACCGAATGCGCTTGCGCCGGCGGAAAGGCGCTCGATCACCGTCGCGAGGTCGAGGATTCCGGGCGCGACCAGATCGGTGTTCAGGACCGCGAAAGCCGTCTCGAGGCCGGTAACGCCCATGGCTGCCTCCTCGAACGGCACTTCCTTGTCCTCCAGCGTGTGCGGCGCGTGGTCGGTCGCGATCGTGTCGATCACACCTGAGCGGACCGCCTCGATCAGGGCCTGTCGGTCGTCTTCGGAGCGGAGCGGAGGATTCATCTTGAAGCGGGAGTCAAGGGAGCGAACGGCCTCGTCGGTGAGGGTCAGGTGGTGAGGCGTGGCCTCACATGTGATCTGGACCCCCTGCTCGCGGGCCATCCGGACCACCTCGATGGATTCACGGGCCGAGAGGTGCTGGACGTGGATGCGTGCGTCTTCATACGCGGCCAGGGCGCAGTCCCGTGCGATCATCGTCGACTCGGAGATCGAGGGAACGCCTGCCATCCCGAGCAGCGCCGCGATCTCGCCCTCATGCATGACTCCGCGCCCGGACAGCTCCGGATCTTCCTCGTGGAGAGCGATCTGAAGGCCGGCGAGCGCCTGGTACTGAAGGGCGCGGCGCATGACGCGGGCGCTCCTGATCGGCAAGCCGTCGTCTGAGAGACCGACGGCTCCGGCGTCACGAAGCTCGGCCATGTCGGTCAGCTCCTCACCCCGCATGCCGCGTGTGACCGTCGCGACAAAGCCGACCGGCACCGTCGCGTCTGTCTGTGCCCGCTCGCGGAGCGACTCGATCGCGGCGGGAGTATCCACGGGCGGATTGGTGTTCGCCATGCCGATGATCCCGCAGTAGCCGCCCGCTGCGGCGGCTCGGCTGCCCGTCTCGATGTCTTCCTTGTCCTCGCGGCCCGGCGTGCGCAGATGGACATGGGGGTCGAAGAAGGCGGGGACCGCAAGGAGGCCCTCCGCTTCGACAACCTCCGCGCCGTCGACATCCGCCTTGCCCGCGGCCGCGAGTTCGGCGATCAGTCCATCGCGGATGACGACGTCGTGCGCCGCGTCGATTCCGGCACGCGGATCGAGTGCGCGGGCGTTCCGCAGGACGACCGTTTCCGCAGGACCGCCGGCACCTCGCCAGTCGAGGCTCGAGATGGAGCGGCTCACGCCGGCTCTCCGATCGGCGTGGGGGCCGGCAGCTCGGCATCGGCGTCGATGCGGTCGGCCTTGGTGCGGTCGCCGCCGGCGAGCAGTTCGTAGAGGATCGCCATGCGGACAAAGAGACCGTTCTTGACCTGCTCGTTCACCAGGGAGTTGGGGCCGTCAAGGGCCTCGCCGGAAAGCTCGACCCCGCGGTTGACCGGGCCGGGATGCATCAGCAACTGGCGCGGACCAAGTCGACGACCGTTCACCTGGTACTGGATCGCGTACTCGCGGAGTGACGGGACGAAGCTCTCCGACATGCGCTCTTTCTGCATGCGAAGGGCGTAAACGACATCAGCTTCGGCCAGGCCGCCGATGTCGTAGGTGACGTCACAGCCGAGGGCCGAGGCGGCCTCGCGCGGGATAAGCGTAGGTGGGCCGCACAGGGTTATCTCGGCGCCCATCAGGCGAAATGCCATTGCGGAGGAGCGGGCGACGCGGCTGTGCAGGACATCGCCGACGATCCAGATCTTCTTACCCTCGAGATCGCCGAGGCGGCTGCGGAGCGTGTAGACGTCCAGCAGCGCTTGGCTCGGATGCTCGTGCTTGCCGTCGCCGGCGTTCACGACGGATGCGTCGGTCCAGCCTGTCACCAGCTTGGCCGCGCCGGCGTGAGGCGCCCGGATCACGATCGCCTCCGGCTCGAAGGCCGAAAGGGTGGCGATCGTGTCCTTGAGCGACTCGCCCTTGTCGACCGACGAGCCGGCCGCCTTGATCGAGACGAGGTCAGCGGAGAGTCGCTTGGCTGCAAGCTCGAAGGACGCGCTGGTGCGCGTGGAAGATTCGTAGAAGAGCGAGACGACGGTGCGCCCACGGAGGGTCGGCACCTTCTTGATGTCGCGGCGACCGACCTCGGCGAAGGAGTCGGCACGATCCATCAACCGCTCCACGTCCGAGCGGTCCAGGTCGTCGATCGAGAGCAGATGCCTCATACATCCTCACTTTCTGCGGCGACCCCGACCGGTGCTCCGGATCCGATTGCCACCTCATCAACGTCGTCGTGCTCTGAGAGCCTCACGAAGACGCGCTCGTCGCGTGAGGTCGGCAGGTTCTTTCCGACGTAGTCAGCGCGGAAGGGAAGTTCGCGGTGCCCGCGGTCGGCGAGGACGGCGAGCTGGATGCGCTCCGGCCGCCCGTAGTCGAAGAGCGCGTCGATGGCTGCTCGGACGGTTCGACCGGTGAAGAGGACGTCGTCAACCAGAACGACCGTGCGCCCTCCCATCTCGAAGTCGAGGTGGGAAGCGTGGACAACCGGCGAATCGCTGGGTCCGCGGGCCTCGATGTCGTCGCGATAAAAGGAGATGTCGATGTCGCCGAGCGGGACGGTGCCCCCCGTCAGCTCACCCACCAGAGCGTGGAGGCGGCGGGCGACGATCGCACCGCGTGTGTGAATGCCGACGATCGCGAGCGCCTCGGAGGCGTTCTTTTCGACGATCTCGTGCGCGATCCGGACCAGGGTTCGGCGCAGGTCATCACGGTCAAGTACGACTTTTTCTTCCACGCGCCCCTTCTTGGCCTCTCAGGACCATGGTTAAAGGAACCGACTATTCGAGAGTAGCAACGGTTGCGGCGGGCGACAAAGCTGATTCCGCACCTTGCGGATGCCATCATCCGGCCTGTGCCCCCTGTGAGGAAGATGCATATGCCTCGCCGCACCGTTCGCCCGCCGAGTCGCCTGCGGGAGATCGACCGCGACGTGAACGAGGCCATCGCGCGCCATTCGGCCGCCGGCATGCGCTTCGAGGCGGGCGGCGTGCGGGCGTTCGCGCGCCAGCAGGGAGAAGGAGCCGACGTCGTCTTGCTTCATGGCGTGCCGACGTCGTCGTTCCTCTACCGGCGCGTTCTTCCTGTGCTTGCCGATCAGGGCCTTCGCGGGACCGCCTTCGACTTCCCGGGACTCGGCCTATCCGATAGGCCGGCCCCGTTCGACTATTCGTGGTCCGGGCTCGCATCGTGGACAGGCGACGCCATCGATGCTCTCGGGCTTGACCGTGTCCACCTCGTTGTTCACGACATCGGCGGGCCGATCGGGTTCGAGTGGGCCATCCGAAACCCCGACCGCGTTCTTTCGGTGACGGTTCTGAACACCGTGCTCGACGTGGCGAGCTTCAAGCGCCCCTGGCCGATGGCGCCTTTCGCCATTCCGGGTCTTGGCGAGGTGTGGCTCCGGCTCAGCCCGCGTTACCTCTTCTCCGAGATCTTCTACAGCCAGGGCATTGCGGAGCGATCACAGGTCCCGCGTTCCCAGATCTACGCGCACATCGCGCTCCTGCGCCTGCACGACCGCGGCCGGGCATTCCTCGAGATCATGCGCGGCTTCGAGCTGTCCGACGAGAAGGAGCGATTCTTCCGGGAGGGCCTCGCCGAACGCTCATACCCAGTTCGCGCCGTCTGGGGCGAGAAGGATCCGGCTCTCGGTCGAGACCGCCTCGAGGCGGCGCAGCGGATCCTCGGTCTTGACGACGCGATCCTCCTCCCCGCCAAGCACTTTTTGCAGGAAGACCACGCCTCGGAAATCGCCCAAGCCGTAGCCGACCTCGCAGCACCCCTCGGCTGACGCTCGAGGGGTGGACACATTCACCCCTTTGGGGTCTTGCGCGTGCCGCTCGGGAGCATTAGGGTCGGCGCTGACAAGGAATGTTCAAAGGGACGCGGGGGCGTTCGGAGGAAGGCGCGATGGTGTCGGATGGGCCAATTGAGATAGACGTCGTGTTGATCTCGCGGGAGTCAGGAGAGGGCGTGCGAGGTACCCATGGCGACAGGCCCTGAGGGCGCGGACGAGACGGACCGAGTAGGGCCGGGGGCCGAACCCACCCTGGGTATTCGCCGGCGTGAGCTACTCATTGGCGGTGGCGCCATCGCGGGTGTCGCCGTCATCACCCGGTTCGAGCGCGACCAGGAGCTCTTCGAACGGCTGCTCCGCGGTAGCGGTCCGAAACCCACGTTCACGGCACGCATGCTTCGCCCTGAAGACATGCTGGCGTTCGACCTTGAGTTTTACGAGGCCTCATATGAGGTGAGGGACGGCATTCCCTACGCGCTCCCCACGCCCGTGGACGGCCCCCAGCGGGAGGATTTCGTGATGGTCGCCGTGTTCGGGCCGCAGGCCGTCGCCGAAGAGCCCCTCGACACAACGGGAAGTGTCGTAACAACGCTGACCCCGCCCCATGCGTCCCAGGTCGGCGGCCCCTCCCGTCTCGCCTTCTCCGTTCGCGGCCTGCTCTCCCTGGAAGACCAGTCGCTCCTCAACTTCGTCACGCTCAACATCCAACCGCCGGACACTCGCGCAGAGCGCGGGCAGACGCCTCTGAGCAAGAAGATGCTGCTCGTCCCGGCGGCTCTCACTGAGAAGGAGAGAAAAAAGCTCAAGGGACGGGCGGGTCCGCAGAAGCCGAAGCCCATGGAGACATCCATCGAGGCGCCCTTCCGGATGATGCTCTCCCCGGCTCTGAACGGCTCCGGCGAGCAGTTCTGGCGGAACCGCACGAGCCCGCTCCTGAATGGAGAGCGCTCCGAGCTTTGGCACACGAGGCTCGTGAATCTCTACTGCCTCGACAACCTGTGTTCCACCGGGGAATCAAGCCTCAACGGGGAAGCTAAGCCCGAGAGCGAGATCCGGGCGGTCTGGACTCCGGGCTGGAGTGTCAAGCCCCAGAACGTGGCCCAAACCGAGCCCTTCACGCGGCCGATGGCGCTGACGCCGAGGGCACGCAGTGAGATCGTCAGCCTCTCGTCCAACCACAAGACGTTCAACGCCCCGTTCACCGGCAAAGCCCGCTTGCTGACGTTGAGCGCGCTGGGTGCGTCCCTGGACCTGCGTTTCGACTTCCCCGAGTTGAGGGGCAGCGACTTCGACGTGACCCACTGGAGCAACCGAGCAACGCTCGGACGTGATCACTACGTCAAGGTCGTCGAAAGCGGCTACCTGTTCCCGCTCGGCCACGCGGCTTCGTTGATCACCATCAGCGAGCGGCAGATCGAGGTCAGGAGCGGTAACTCCTACGCAGTCGTACGAAAGCGCCAGTACCTCGTCCTCAAGGAGAAGTCCAAGAGGTACACCAGCCAGTACACCAACCGCGCGTTTCCGTTCGGCTCGGTCACCGTGGTCGATGACATAACACCGCTACTCGACGAGCCGAAGAACAGCAATATCCCCGGCGTGAACGGCGCGGCGTTCTGGCCCCGCGTCAGCGGCCGTGATTACCTCTGGACTCTCGCGGGGACAGACCCGGAGGGCATCCGCGTCGAGTTTCAAGCCCCCCTGATCTTTGTCAAGAACTCCCTCGCGACGGCGCAGAGCAATAGCAAGAGTCGCCAGAAGCTCGTGGACTACTACCTCGACGACGCTCGCTCTCAGCAGCGGCGGCGACCGCTCGGGGGCCAGTCCGTTGCATATGCGCAATCGATTCCGGGGAAGGCTCGCCAAACGGCTTTTGCTACCGACGTCTTCGAGCTGAGTGTTACCGCGGCCAACGAAAACTTTACGCCCAGGTTCCTTCCCCGGCTTCGCGAGGCGACGATCGCGACGCCCGCGCTTGCGGCGCTCGGTCCCGAGGCAAGGCTCCGCGTCAAACCTTCCACTGCCTTCCTGAACTCGGGTTTCGATCAGGCCAAGAACGCGGCTCAGGCTTACCTGACCGCGGTGGAGAAGGTCGCGCTCGACTACACGAAGGACGCTGGCGCAGCAGCGACCGGCGCCCTCGGAGCGCCCAATATGAACCTGTCGGCGCTGTCGAGGACCCTCGGCCCGCTCGGTGGAGACCTCAAGAACGGAACGCTGCCGACCCTAAAGCCTGCCGATTTTTTCGCCGGCGCGACGTTCCTCGGCATCAAGTTCACCGACGTCCTGCCTCAATCGATCCCCTTTCCCGACCCCACGAAGGCCGGCTACGAAGCGTTGGCCGCCAAGGTGCCCCGGACGCTCACGGAGACCATCTACGAGGGCGGCACCGGCCAGCTCTCGCGCAAGATCCCGAAGGAGATCCGAACCGAGTTCATCTGGGAGCCTGAGCTGAAGGGCAACGGAGTCTTCATCGCCGAGGGCCGGACCGGCAGGGCGGCGACGATGCTGTTGCGGAATGTGACGGTGGTTCCGATCTCCGAGCAAGGAGCAGGAAAGCCCCGCTCGGACACGACCGGCGAGATCAAGAACTTCGGGCTCTCGCTGTTCGGGAAGCCGGGCGATGCGAGCGCTTTCCTCATCGTCTACTTCAACCGATTCGAGTTCCGCTCGCGGAACGACCAGAAGCCCGACGTTCATGTGGATGTCGACGACGTGGTGTTCGCGGGACCGCTCGAGTTCGTGAACGGGCTGCGCCAGTTGATGAAGTCGACAAGCGGTGGCACCGGCATCCAGACCGACATCACCCCTGGGGGCGTCGTCGCCAGCTACGGGGTGGACTTCCCGTCGATAAGCACCGGGCTCCTCTCGATTCAGAACATCTCGCTGGGCGCTGGGATCGAGGTGCCGTTCGACGGCAAGCCGGTCACCGTGCGCTTCAACTTCTGCAAGGTAGAGCGTCCCTTCCTCCTCATCTACACGATCTTTGGAGGCGGCGGGTTCGCCAACGTTGCGATCAATTCGAAGGGCGTCGAGTCGCTCACCGTCTCGCTCGAGTTCGGAGCCGCGGCGGCAATCGATCTCGGCGTCGCCTCAGGAAGCGTCCAGGTCATGGCCGGGATCATCATCAAGGTCGAGGGATCGGACGCCATGCTCACCGGTTTCGTTCGGCTGCGGGGCGAGCTCGACATTCTCGGCCTGATCAACGTTTCTCTGGAGTTTTTGCTTTCGCTCACGTACGACTCCAAGACCGGGGAGGCGTGGGGCCGTGCGAAGCTGACCGTCGAGGTCGAGGTCTTCTGTTTCTCCAAGAGCGTGACGGTTGAAGCGGAGAAGCGCCTGAAAGGCGGTGGCGGCGGCCTGCGTGCCCGGGCGCTCAAGGGGGGCAATGCCGAACCGCCCGCGCCGATCTCGTTCGCCGACTTGTACACCACACAAGACTGGGACACCTACAGGTCGGCGTTCGCGCCGGCGGCATTCTGATGGGCAGGCAGCGGATCTATTACACGGGACTTCCCCGCGGAATCGATTCCGCGGGCAACGCGCGTATCACGTGCTTCATCACGCCACGGCTCGAGAAGTCCACCGGGACAGGCGCAGCCTTCCGCGGGTCGGCCTCCGGGTTCGAGGAATTCCCGGACTGGCTCGATTGGCCCGCGAGCGTGAGAGATCGCATCGACTGGCGCCTGGGCATCGTGGCGGACGGCCAGACCTTCGAGCCGGAGCTCACGATCACGAGCCCGACGCCGAGCTCCAGCCTCTGGTCTCAACTCATTCCGCCCGACTCCCCGCTTGAGGATTTCGCCGGCCCGCGTGCGAACGACGACAACGACGGCTACGTGGTCGCGTCCCCGGACGCGTCGGCGGGCAGGTATCTCGAGGACCGGCTTCTGACTCTCGCGCAGGACTTCGAAGAGCCCGACGCCGACACCGCACGCGAGGCCTACCAGGCCCTGAACTTCTACGACCCTGTCCGCGACGGCCTCGACGTCGACGATCAACTCGCCGAGATCATCGATCAGCTGGCGGAGCGTGGCACGGTCCGAAGCGATCCGGGGCGCCCCGATCTCGACGCAGTTCAGACACTTCTGCTGACCGAACCGTCGCTGGAGAACCTCCAGGCGGCGTGCGACGCTGCGCGTGCCGGCGCGAGTGCGAGATCGGGTATCGGTGCCGCTCGCATCCTGGGAGATCAGCCTCCCCGCCCCGGGGATCCTCCGGTGCTACCCAACCTCGAGTTTCACCAGGCCGTGGCCGCTGCGGCTACCCACCCGTACCTGCTGCGCCTATTGGGCCTTGTGGTCGACTTCGCATTTCAGATCCCACCTGAGTTCCAGGGATCGCAGGTTCGCCCGTTCCTCACCTACATCGACGCCGACTTCAGCTCGCGGCTCCCCCCGAACGAGATCATCCCGACGCCTCAGATCCGGACCTGGTGTCTGCTCAGCTCTAACGTTTTCGAGGCCAGGCCTCGACCCTCGGCGCCCACTACCGAGCGCGGACTCCTTCGTCTCTCTGACCGACTCACGAACGGGCTGCAGAAGTACTCGCTGAGCCAGATCGACGCTCAGGGGGCAACCCTCCGAACGGTCGAGTACGTCACGAATCTCCAGCGTCACACTTGCCGCGGCGATTTCACCAGTCCCTACACGCCGAAGAAGGCGCCGCCACCGCCTTTGCGGACAACTGGCATCTCCATCGTCGAAGCCGACCGCGGCCAGACGGTGAAGAGGAGCTACGACCGTCAGATTCAGATCAACAGCGCGATGCTGGGGACTGGATTCATAAACCTGGACCGCGAGGACATCACCCGCGGCTACGCGGTCGATGTTTTCGATTCGCAGTCGAACGCCTGGTATTCGCTTTGTCGCCGTGTCGGGCGAGCGCGCTTCGGGGATGCGGCCGACGATCCGAACCCTGCGCCCCTGCCGGGGGACATCACCTGGCAGGACGAGGGTTGGGTCTCCGGAGGTTGGACCAAGGGCTTCCGACCAAATGACCTCGTCAGACGGGTCAGCGGAGCCTTCGCGAGCTGGGCGAATGGCTGGAGCTTGGTCACACAGCGACCTGGCAAGTCCGTCGACCCCGACGAGAAGGCGGTCGAAAGGGTTCCCAGGGTTGATGAAGACTTCAAGATGTCCGTGCGCTATGACGCGGAACCCGGTTCCCTGCCGCCGCAGCGCTTCGGCAGGACGTACCGGTTCCGGGCCCGTGCCATCGACCTCGCGGGCGACGCGATCTCGATCGATGAAGCGACGGCGCTGGGCAGCCCTCACGTCCTCCAAACGGACTTTCGCCGGTACGAGCCCGTTGCGCCTCCGACCGTGCTCATGCGCAAGCAGGTGACCGAGGGCGAGTCGCCGGACGCAGTGGTTCTCCGCAGCAACTTCGGGACGGCGACGGGACTCACCGTCGCGTCCGATCGACACGTCTTCCCGCCTTCCTACGACGAGTTTCGCGCGGAGTGCCACGGGATGTTCGACGACGCCAACGGAATCAGACCAGACGTCTACGCCCAGATCGCTGGGCGCGAGGGAGGCACCTACGACGCCCGTGATTCTTCCGGCGATTTCGTCCATCCCAACGCGCAGGCGGATCCGCAGAACTACGGCGCGCCCTACTTCGACGTGGACACTCCGCAATTCGTGGTCGAGGGAGGGTCGCTTGCGAGGATGCCGTCGCTTCGCCGACCCGATGAGCGGAGGCTTTTCGTTCAAGGGACTTCCGGGGGCTCCGGCCGCGAACTACCAGGTTTTCGACATCTACCGAGGCGGCGCGGCCTGGCCAAATGTCAGGCCGATCCGGCTTCGGGTGTTCGAGAGCGCAAACTTCGTTGCGCCGACTTTGGTCGGTGACGAACTGCGAGTGGGACTACCCAAGGGAGAGACATTCGACGTGAAGCTGAGCTCCTCGCTCGTCGCTTCGCGCGTCGGCCATATGTCGATAGCCAGGTTTGGCTCCCCCTCGTTGCAAGCGCGATTCATACAGGGCGAGCACTGGGCGACCACGCCGTCGCGCAACCTCCGCCTCGTCCACGCGGTGCGGCAGCCGCTTCGCCCGACGGAGTTCGTGAATCTTCTCGAAACGCGCCGGAGAGGGCAGACAAACATCCAGCTTGAGGACACGATGGCAACGTCGCGAAAGAGCACCGAGCGAGTCGAGGTGTACGCGGAATGGGTCGAAAAGACGGACTTCCTGCCCGTCGGCGTCGACGAGCTGCACGAGCCCGAGCGGTGGGAACCCGAGCGCGAAGTGCCGGTCGATTCGAAGGTCTTCGAGCGCTCGATCGACCTTCAGGGACCTGACGGTTCGCTCCCGATCGACGTGCGGCACGAGTTGCACACCACGCGGCACATTCCGGCGATCTCGTACAGGACCGTGGCGACGACGCGCTTCAAGGAGTACTTCACGGAAAGAGCAGAGGTCTCGCCCCCGTCCACATCTCCCGGAGCCAGTCTTCCCTCCACCTACTCCGGACCGGCGGCGGCCGGCAGTCAGGCCATCGTCGAGGACTCCGAGCGGGTAACGAGCCTAGATGGGACGCAGACTTTCGAGCGCTTGAAGCCGGGTGAGCCCGAGAGCGAGGGCTACTACACGATGGACTACGAAGCGGGCACCATCTCCCGTTTCGACCTGGGCGGCCGCGACAACATGCCGGACGAGGTGCGGGTCACGTACATCAAGCGCGAGATCACTCGCCCAAGCCCTGGACCGACCGTCAAAAGGGCGTTGAGCACTCGCAGACCCGATCCACCCAAGATTCAGTACGCAATGCCGACGTTCAAGCGAACGGCCGACTCCATAGGCAACATCACCAGGGCTTCACGTGAAGTCGCGGGGCTTCGCGTCTTCCTGGACCGGCCCTGGTGGTCATCCGGCGACGAAGAGCTGCTGGGCGTCGTGATCGCCGACGGGATCAGCTCATCGGGCGTCGAACACCTGGTCTCTCGCGCAGGCCAAGACCCGATCTGGAAGGGATCCTCGGTGCGCGAACTGTTGTACGGCATCAACTTTCCGGCCGCGATCGAGTCCCAGGGTGGGCTGACGCTGCCCGAGGCTCCCAGCAGCCGGACTTTCACGGTTGCGGGACACGCAGTACGGCCGGACATCGAGCACCTGCGCTGGTATTGCGACATCGACATATCGCCCGGGGATGCGTACACCCCGTTTGTCCGCTTGGCCTTGGCGCGATATCAGCCGAATTCCCTCATCGGTCTCGAACTCTCGCCGGTCGTGCAACTCGACTACATGCAGCTCTACCCGAATCGCTTCGCGTACGTGTTCCGGCAGAACAGTTCGAGCGTCAGCGTGAACGTTGACGGCATCGCCCACGATGGCGGGCGGTACCGAAGGACTCCGGGCGCCACGACCCCGCCCGGCTCGGCGATCGAAGTGCAGCTGGAGCAGCGCCGCGATGACATGCCACTCACCGATGAGCTCTTCGGTTGGGTGCCGGTCCCCGGAGAGCCGCCGGTTCGACTCGAATTTCGCGAGGATTCGAAAGGTGGGCCCGTTGGCTCTTGGTCGGGAGATATCAACGCCCCGACGGGGGGCCGGTACCGGATCGCGATTCGCGAGTACGAGCAGTTCGGCCCCAAGGTCGGGATCGGCACCGGCAGGTTTCAACGCCGGCTCGTCTACGCGGAGGCGATCGACGTCCCTGGCGACGGCATCGACCCGTAGGCGATGGGCGCGCGCGGCTTGACATCAAGGGCGGGTCGGGTCGCGATCGCCGCGGCGGGACTGGCGATGAGCGCCTCCGTGGCCCTGGCGGGGTCGAACCCGCAGACCGAGCGTGCGAGCGTGAGCTCTCAAGGGACCGAGGCCAACTCGTCCAGCTCTCAACCCTCCCTGTCATCGAACGGTCGGTCCCTGGTGTTCGTCTCAGCGGCAGATGACCTCGTTGCCGACGACTCGAACGGCGCAGCGGACGTGTTCGTCCGCAACCTCAAGAAGGAAAAGACGACTCGCGTCAGCGTCGGTCCGAAACGCGTCGAGGCGGACGGGGCGAGCTCCGAGCCGACGCTTTCTGACAACGGACGCTATGTGGCGTTCATCTCGGGCGCCACGAACCTTGCGAAGAAGGACAAAAACGACCAGGTTGACGTCTTCGTCCGCGATCTCAAACGAGGCAAGACCCAGCGGATTTCGCTGGGCAGACGCGGAGCCGAGCCGAACTGTGGTTGCTTTCACCCGGTGATCTCGGGCAACGGGCGGTTCGTCGCGTTCTCCTCGTTCGCGACCAATCTGGTTCGCAAGGATCGAAACGAGAGTGCCGATGTCTTCCTTCGCGATCTCAGAAAGCGCAAGACGACTCGGATCTCCGTAGGGCCGAAGAGCGCCCAGGCCAACGGCGACAGCTACCAGCCGTCGATCTCGGCAAGCGGGAAGTCCGTGGCGTTTTCGTCGGAAGCAACGAATCTCGTCAACGACGACGCGAACGGATATGCGGACGTCTATGTCCGCGATCTTGGAGGGCGAAAGACTCTCAGGGTCAGTCGGGGTCTTGACGGCGATGAGCCGGACGGCGACAGCCGGGCGCCGGCGATCTCGGCGAGGGGAAAGTCTGTCGCGTTCTCGTCCTCGGCAACAAATCTGGTGGAGGACGACTTGAATGGCGTTATCGACGTGTTCCTGGGCGGCGTCGGTAAGGGCAAGGCGAAGCGCGTCAGCATCGCCTCTGACGGAACGGAGGCTGATGACGAGAGCCTCTCGCCATCGCTGTCGGCCAACGGGCGATCCGTCGCGTTCTATTCGTACGCGACCAACCTTGTGGCGACCGACGAAAATGAAGTTCGAGACGTCTTTGTTCACACCGTTCGCTCGAAGACGACCGAGCGTGAAAGCGTCAGTTCGACCGGCGTCGAAGGCGACGCCGAGAGCTTTGCTCCCACTCTGTCCGGGAACGGGAATCGAGTTGCGTTCAGCTCTTCAGCAGCCAATCTGGTGGGCGACGACACGAACGGCGTCCGCGACGTTTTCGTGCGTTAGACCGTCAACCCGCGGCTGAAGGCGGCCGGTTCGGTGAAGCATGGATGCTGGCTCCTACAAGGGACTGCCCGTCTCCCCGCTGTCGCGTGAACCGCCCTTTGCGCCGCGCTCGATCAGACGGGGTTCGCCGCGCTCGGGGAACGGAATCTCGATCACGTCGAAGTCGCGCGGCGCCAGAGCGCCAGGAAACTCCTGTCGGGCCTCTTCGAGCACCGCGCCGACGTGGTAGCGGGACGAGATGTGGACCAGCGCCAGCATTCGGACCTGCGCCTCGGCGGCCAGCCTTGCGGCCTGGCGGGCCGTCGAGTGCTTCGTCTCGTGCGCGCGCTGGGCCTCCTCGTCGGCAAAGCTCGCTTCATGGACGAGCAGTTCCGCCTCGTGGGCTGCGATCAGCGTCAGCTCGCAGGGCTCGGTGTCTCCGGTGACGACGATCTTGCGACCGAGTCGGGCCTCACCTACAACTTGCGCGGGCTCGACGCCGTCCACGCTTTGGCCGGCCTGGAGGCGGGCAAAGTCGGGGCCGGGCTTGATGCCAAGGCGCGTCGCCTCGGCCGGGTCGAAACGCCCGGGCCGCTCGTCCTCGACCAACGCGTATCCGAACGCCCGCCCGCGGTGTTCGACCTCGAACGGGCGCATCTCATATGTGTCGTAGCGGACCGGCGCGGAACCACTCAACTCGATGAGCTCGAGCGGGTACGAGACGTTGCCCACGATTCGCCGCAGGGCGACGAAGAGGTCCTCGAGGCCGGGTGGGCCGAGAATCCGAAGCGGCGCCTCGCGCCCGTTCAGCTCGTAGGTCTTCAGCAGGCCGGGAACACCGAGGTAGTGGTCCGCGTGAAAGTGCGTGATGTAGAGGTCGTCGACCTGGACGAGGCCGGTCGAGCGCTGCATCTGGCGCTGAGCACCCTCGCCGCAATCGATGAGGATGCGATCCCCGCCCGCACGAACGAGCAGGCAGGCGGTGGCCCTCCGTGCCGTCGGCACGGAGCCGCCGGTGCCGAGAAAGACAACGTCGAGGTCCATGTTCCGAACCGTAGCTGCGCGAGGCGGGTCTAGACTCGACGGTCTCGCGCCCGTAGCTCAGTGGATAGAGCGCCGCCCTCCGGAGGCGGAAGTCGCAGGTTCGAATCCTGCCGGGCGCGTCAGCCGCTCATGGGCCATAGGCGACGTGCCACCACTCGGACGGAATCGTGCCCACCCATCCGTAGCCGCTGCCGATCTGATCGATCACGTCTCGCATGACCGGCTCGGCCAGGTCCACGGCCACGCCCACTTCGTGGGAGCTCGTACCGGGCGGGTTCGCGGGCGCGCCCTGTCCCGAGAGATAGAGGTCGTAGAGCCGCTGCTGCTGCTCGGTTGTCCGGTAACCCGAGGCAGGGCCGGCCGGAAAGAGATCGACACCGAAGTTCGAGAGCGAATCGTTGCGCATCGCGTTCCACGACTCGGCGGCCGCCTGGTCAAGCGGAACGTCGCCGGACGGTGAAGGAACCGATCCCATTCCGGCCGGAACCACCGGCGCAGACGGAGGTGGGACCGAAAGGGTTGTGCCCTCGACCAGGACTCCCGCCGGATCGAGACCGTTGGCCGCAGCGAGATCCACCACGGTCACACCGTTTGCACCGCCTATGGATGAAAGCGTCTCGCCGTACGCGACGGTGTGCGAGGTGCCAGTGGTTGCCGGCACTGACGCTGCAACTCCCGAACCGGCGGGGGTCGGAGCAACGCCGGCGCTCGCCAGCGCCGCGGCTCCTTCGTCCACCGTCGGCACCTGGATCGTCTGTCCCTCGACGACCAGCGCGTCCTCGGACAGGCCATTGAAAGTCGCGACGGTTCGTGTCGTGAGGTTGTTCTGGGCAGAGATCGACCAGAGCGTCTCTCCCGGCGCGACCACGTGAGGAGCGCTCGCTTGCGCGCTCGATGAGTGCGCGAGTCCGGCCACCAGCGTCGCGCACGCGACCACCACTTGACGCTTTCGTCCGTTCCAACTCCGAATTCTCGACACCCGCCTACTCCTTTGTTTGTCCCCGGGTAGGTGCCTTACGGGGTGGCCGGCCACCCTCCTCGCCGGATTGACCGCTGTTACGGGCTCTGCAACGAGGTGCCCCGCCTAGGATTGACCCGATGCCCGAGCGAGACATCGACGTAACCCTCTTCGGCGCGACGAGCGTCACCGGTCGCCAGATCGCGAAATACCTGGCGCTCCGTGCGCCCGATGTGGGTGCCACCTGGGCCGCTGCCGCGCGCAGCCCCGAGAAGCTCACGGCGACCCTCGCGGACGTGGGTGTCGAAGGGGCAACGACGATCGCCGCGGATGTCACGGACCCCGCATCGCTCCAGGCAATGGCGGAGCGCAGCAAGGTCATCCTGAACCTCGTCGGCCCCTACACCTCGTATGGCCGTCCGGTCATCGACGCCTGCGTCGCCGGCGGAGCGCATTACGTAGATCTTTCCGGAGAGATGCCATTCGTAGCCCGCACCACCCGGGACGTCCACGAAGCTGCCCACAGCGCGGGCGTCAAGATCGTCCAGGTCTGCGGCTTCGAGTCGCTCCCTCCCGACATGGGCGTCGCGCTCGCCGCCCATGCCGCTGTGGAGCGCCACGGCGAGGCGCTGGCCTCGGCAGAGGTCACGATTCGCACCCTCCAGCTGCCGCCCGGTCTCCCCCGCCCGTCCGACATGGTCTCCGGCGGCACCATGCAGAGCCTGGCTCAGGCGCTCGGCGAGGACGACGCCGAGCGGCTCCTCGACCCCTCATGCCTCGTCTTCGACGAAGCCCGTTGCGAGGAGATCCGTCGCACGAGCCCCATCAAGATCAGCCCCCGCCGCTCGCGGGACGGTGCGGTTATCGCCCCCATGGCCCCGGCCGCTTTCATCAACCCTGCAGTCATCCACCGCTCCGCCGCACTCTCCGATCACCCCGTGTTCGTCTATCGGGAAGGCATGGCGATCGACGGAGGATCAGCGAGCCTTCCATTCCGTTTCGCCGCAGCCGGAGCGCTCTCCGGCATGCAGGTCGCTTCAGCGGCTGCGGCAGGCGCCCGCCCGGCGATCCGCAAGCGCGCGTCTTCGATCCTCACACGCGTCCTCCCCGGCTCTGGATTTGGCCCGAGCGCAGATCGCATCGAACAGTGGCGCTGGCGAATGGATGTGGACGGGGCAACCAAGAGCGGTGAGACTCTGCATGTGAGGATCGATGCAGAAGGGCACCCCGGCTACCTCGCCACCTCGCGGATGATGGGAGAGGCCGGTCTGGTGCTCGCCGACGACTCGCTCACCCCGGATCGCGCCGGCTGCCTTACCCCGTCCGCGGCACTCGGCGTCGCCTCGGCCGAGCGCTTCGACGCCGCGGGCCTTCGCTTCCGCCTCTCCTGACCCGGTCGGACTGCCCTCGCTCTCCCAGTCAGCCTGGATCGGCTGGGCGAGGCGAATAATCTCCGCCCCGTGAAGTGGAAGCCACGCAAGAAGTCGAGCGGCGACGTCATCGATATTCGTGGCGCCGAGGGGTCGAGCGGCCGCTCGGGTGGACTCGGCGGAATCTCGCTGCCGGGCGGCGCGATCGGCGGACTCGGCGGAACCGCCGGCCTGGTTGTCGCCCTGGTCATCGTGGGCATTCAGGTTTTCGGCGGCGGTTCCGTGGCCGGCTTCGACGTCGGCCAGATCCTCGGCCCGGGAGCCACTCCACCAGGCGCCGACGACCCGGATCCAATCCCGCCGGACCAGGATCCCCAGCGCGAGTTCTTCGAGTTCTCCGAATACGTCTTCGACGACACGCAAAGGACCTGGCAGAGCTCTTTCGAGAGTGGAGACCAGTCATATAAGGACGCCAAGCTGGTCGTCTACGACGCCGCCGTCTCCACCGGCGGTTGCGGCAACGCCACCTCGGCGGTCGGGCCTTTTTACTGCCCGGCCGATTCACGTGTCTACCTCGATCTCACCTTTTATAAGGACATGGAGCGCCAGCTCGGCGGCGGCGGAGACTTCGCGTGGGCCTACGTGATCGCCCATGAGATGGGGCATCACGTTCAAAACGTCCTCGGTACGAACGAGCGCGTCGCTCGCCTCTCCCAGGACGACCCCGACAGCGAGAACGAGTTGTCCGTTCGCACCGAGCTCCAGGCTGACTGCTACGCGGGGGTCTGGGCAGCGACCGTCTTCGCAGAGGGCGACCTCGAGTCAGGAGACCTGGACGAGGCGTTCGACACCGCCGAGGCCATCGGCGACGACCGCCTCCAGGAACAGGCGGGCCAGTCGGTCAACCCGGATTCATTCACCCACGGCTCGTCCGAGCAGCGCCGGGAATGGTTCGAGCGCGGCTACTCCTCAGGCGATCCGTCGGACTGCGACACGTTCTCGCCAGAGTCGGTCTGAGCGGCCTCGTCCGTCGCCGGCTCCTCGTCGATCTCGCCGTTCGCGGCACGCCGTCGGCCCAGCTTGCCCGTCGCGCGCCGCATCGGATGAAGCGCGAGGCTCAGGTCCTCCAGTCGTGGTTCCAGTCGTTCGACCCGCTCGGCCACCACGTCCATATGGGGCACCAGCGGCTCGACCGCCTTGCGCATGCCGTCCACCTCATCGCCAAGGGCATCCACGCCCACCCGCATCAGGTGGACCTCCTCGGCCATCGAGATCGTCGCATTCCGGATTTCCTCTAGCGACTTCGCAACCTCTGGGAGCAGCGCCACCGAGTCGCGCACCGACCTCAGCGATTCAGAGATGTTCCGAAGGCCGTCGGTGATCGGCCCGATATCGATTGGCAGGCGAAGGTTGGCCATCGCTAACGCCGCTTCCGTCGCTTGCTCGGCTCGCTGCCGATCCGCTGAAGCTCGCGGCCGAACTCGTCCTCGACGGTCTTGGTCATGGTCATCTGGAACATCGCTTCAAGTGCCTGGGTCGCAACGGGTCGCATCCGCTCGATCGAGTCAACCACGTCCGGCCACTCCTCCTCGGGTCGGCCCCTCTGTTCGAAAGGCTGCCACACCCAGGTGACGAAAAGCTGCGCGAACGCTTCTGCCACATACCCGCTCGAACGCTTCATAACGTCGACGACGTCCAAAAGCGCCTCCGCCGGCACCCCGCGCTCGATCATCTCTGCCGCGATCTCGAGCAGGCGCGGGCTCGCGACCTCGAACGACGCCGGACCGACCGGAGAGACGAGATCGAGTTTGATCGCACGGCGCAACAGGAGCGGGGTCGCGTCTTCGCCGAAGCGCTGGCGGAGCTCGGAAAGGGTGAAGATCTGCGGCTGCTCCGACTCGAACGGCTCGGTGACGGCGCGCCGGAAGCTCATGATCGACTCCGACGCCTTGCCACTCGTCCCTTCCAGGAGCCGCTCGATGCCCTTGAGGTTGAACCCGTCGGCCTGGAGTTGCGAGATCAACTGAAGGCGAGCAGAGTGTCCAGGCCCGTAGTAGCCGACCCGCTGGCGAACCTCCGGAGGCGGCAAAAGCCCCCGCGCCTGGTGCGCGCGGATGTTCCTGACGCTCATGCCGCTCTCGGCGGCCAACTGCTCGACGGTCAGGCTGTGCCCCGGCGCGTCGGCGGGCACGGGTTCCTCGACGACCTTCAGATCCCGCTCCATCCGTAAAACGCTACCACTCGATGATGCGACATCTATCAACGTGACATGGTTTGATGTAACAATGCCAGGGCATCGGGGTTTAGGTGCCCCAGACGCATGACCATCTCCGCCACGCATAAGGAAGGTTCCCGCACATGAAGCGACTACTCAGCGCCTCCCTCGCCCTCGCCGGCACCACATCGCTGGCCGCGCCCGCACTCGCGCTCGCACAGGCGACCGAGGAGGCGCCGCCAGCGGGCGGCGCTGCGATCGGCCAGGTCATTCTCGCGACCGGTGGTGCGGTGTTGCTCACGGCTGCCCTCCTCTACTTCGGATTGGGACACCGCTCGGGCAAGGTTCCCTACCTGGGGCGCCTCGCGAACTTCTCCGAGCGGGTCAGCGGCCTCCCGGGCTGGGCGGCCCTCCCCTCCGCGATAGCGGCCGGCGCCCTTCTTCTGGCCTTCCTCGGCTTTTTGTGGGACGTCTCCATCCACATCGACACGGGTCGCGACGAGGGACCCCTCGCCAACCCTTCCCACTACCTCATCCTCGGCGGGCTCTTCGGAATCTTCACGGCGGGCTTCGTGGCCTGCGTCCTGCCGCTCTCAAAGCCGTCCAAGAGCGCGGTGCGCATCGTCGGCGACTGGCATGCCCCGCTCGGCGGCGTCGTCATGGCGACGTGCGGCATGTTCGCGCTGATCGGCTTTCCGCTCGACGACGTCTGGCACCGCATCTTCGGCCAGGACGTGACCCTCTGGGGCCCCACGCATCTGATGCTGATCGGCGGCGCCGCGATGACGCTGATCGGGATCGCCATCTTGATGGTCGAGGCCGGCCGCACCCAGACGGAGCGCGGGCGTCGCGACTACTCCTGGATCATGTGGATCCGGCGCGTCGCGCTCTCCGGCGGCCTCCTCATCGGGCTCATGGTTTTTCCCGTTGAGTTCGACTTCGGGGTGCCGCAGTTCCGGATGATCTTCGGCCCCATGCTCATCATGCTCGCGGCCGGTGTCGCGCTGACCGCCGCACGCATGTGGCTGGGGCGTGGAGCGGCCATCGGGGCCGTCGCCTTCTTCCTCCTCATCCGTGGCGGCGTGGCAGTGATCGTCGGCCCCGTTCTGGGCGAGACGACGCCGCATTTCGCGCTCTTCATCGTTGAGGGACTCGTGGTGGAGGCGGTCTTCCTCGCCCTCCCTCGCGCCCGCCCACTGACTCTCGGCCTGGTGACAGGCGTCGGCATCGGCACGATCGGCCTGGCCTCCGAGTGGGCCTGGTCGAACATCTGGATGCCTATCCCCTGGACCTCCGACCTCTTGCCTGAAGGTGCTATCGCCGGTTTCCTCGCGGCCGTAGGCGGATCCCTCCTGGGCGTCTGGGTCGGTGCGCATCTGGCCTCCGACCAGATGCCGCGGTTGCGCTCGACGCGAAATGGCGCTGTCGCGGGCGCAGCCATCGTCGCCGTGCTCGTCAGCTTCGCGGCGTTCAAGCCCGCCGCCGAAGGCGTCAGCGCCAGCGTGACGCTCGCGGAAGCCGGTCCGGGTGAGGTCGTACCCACGGTTCGGATGACACCGAGCGACGCCCTGGACGGCGCCGAGTTCGCAAATGTCACCGCGTGGCAGGGCGGCGGCCTGGTCATCGAAGAGCTGAAGGCAACCGGAGCGCCGGGTGTCTACACCACCGCTGCGCCCGTTCCGGTCGATGGAACGTGGAAGACGATGGTGCGCTACTCGAGCGGCAACACGCTGAACTCGATGCCCGTCTACCTGCCTGACGACCCGGCTATCCCCGTCAAGGGCGTACCGGCGTCGCCGAGCTTCGAAAGGAGCTTCCAAGCCGACCACGAGGTTCTCCAGCGCGAGCAAAAGGACGTCGTCGGCTGGCTGACGGTCGTGGCCTACCTCGTCGTCGCGCTGATCTCGTTCGCGCTCCTCGTGATGATCGCCTGGGCGCTTCACCGCCTCGCGGTGGTCGTCGAGTCACCGAGCGGAGCGGCCGAGCAATCGGAAGCCGGGCGCCGGGAGCGTTCCACCATCGGCTCGGAGGTGACCGCGTGAGTACCGAGCTGACACTCCTCGCCGACCACGGCGAACTGGTCTCCGCGATCCCGTTCGTAGTGCCCGCCTTCCTCGTGGTCGGCGTCCTCCTGGCGATGCGCGTGGTCGAGCGAAGGCGCAATACTCACAGCGAATGAGGAAGCCGACCCGAAACGAAGCGCTGCTTGCCGCAGGGCTGGCAGGCGTCGCCGGAGCCAACGCATGGCACACGTCGAGGCAAGCCGACCGCGCAAGCAAGGTCCGCCGCGCCGAGTCGGACTCGGGACGCGCAGTCAGCGTCAAGGGTGCAGACGGCGGCTTTCGCCACGTGCGCGTCCACGGTCCCGACGAGCTTCCCACGCTGGTCCTCGTACACGGCTGGGTCGAAACCTCGGAGCTGTGGCATCGCCAGGTCGAAGGGCTCGCGGAGAGCTTCAGGATCGTCATCTACGACCACCGCGGACACGGACTGTCCGAGCCGGCACGTGACGGCGACTACTCGCTCGAAGCCCTCGCCGCCGATCTCCAGTTGGTCCTCGAGGCGACGGCGGTCCCGGGTGAGTTGCCGATCGTCGCCGGTCACTCCATGGGCGCAATGACCATCGCCGCGTGGGGTCAAGCCCACCGCGGCTCCGTTTCCGAGCGCATTCGGGGCGCAGCCTTCATCTCCACGGGCCTCGAAGATCTCAACACAGAGTCGGCGGTGGTTCGTCAGCTGCCCGGCGCCTTCGGGACCGCGCAGGGAAAGCTCGCGGACTTGATACTCGCCTCTCCGGGCTCGATCCGCTCCGTGCCCCTTCCGATCGCCCGCGCCGTCGTCGCCTACGTGGCCCTCGCACCCCACGCCCGCCGCGAAGACATCGAACTCGTCCTTCGGATGGCGCTCGACTGCCGCCAGGCAGCAAGAACGGGCTGCTCCGTCGCGATGTCCCGCATGCGGCTTCTCGCAGAGCTCGACGCTCTCGACGTGCCCGCGGTCGGAGTCGCAGGCGAACTCGACCGTCTCACACCCGTCGCCCATGCCGAGCGAATCGACCAGGGACTGCCCCACTCCGTCGGCCTCTATGTCTCGCCCGGCTCAGGCCACACGACGCCTCTCGAGGACCCAGACCTCGTCAACGAAGCGCTCGGTGACCTTGCCGACGCGAGCGGCTCCGGCAAGCTGGCGGCACGCGAGCGCGAGCTCGCTGCGTAGCGGGCAGTCGCCTCCGAACCGAGCTCACTTTCGCCCGAGGGGCGAGCGCAATCGACCTCAGATGGCGTCGGGCGCCGGAGCCCAGCTCTCCGGATGCTCCCTGTACCACTCGATCGTTCGCTCCAGCCCCTCTTCAAGGCCCACCTTCGGCTCCCAGCCGAGCGTGTCGCGGAGCTTCGCGGGGTCAACGTACTGCTTGTCGATCTCGCCATCAGGGTTCCCCTCGCCGCGGATGTCCGGCTCGACGCCTGTGTCGGCCAGCCGGGCGATCGTCTCGATCACTTCCAGCACGGGATAGGAGCGTCCGCCGCCCGCGTTGAACGCCTCGCCGCGCACGTCGTCGCGGCCCAGCCCCCCGGCGATCGCGAGGTATGCCGAAGCGGCGTCCTCGACGAAGAGGAAATCGCGCTCGGGAGAACCGTCTGATCGCAGGACCGGGGCACGGCCGTCGAGAGCCGCGCTCACAGCCTCGGGAATGAGCCGCGAGAAGTTGAGGTCACCGCCTCCGTAGATATTCGCAAAGCGCGTGACCGCAATCGGCAATCCGTATGAATGCCAGTACGAGCGTGCGATCAGGTCGGCAGCCGCCTTCGAGGCCTCGTAGGGGGCCGTCGGCTGGAGCGGGAAGTCCTCGCGGTAGGGAAGCGTCTCGTGCGCGCCGTATGCCTTGTCCGAGGAGGCGAAGACGACCCGCTCGACGCCGTTGTCGAGACACGCCTGAAGAAGCACCCAGGTACCGCGAACGTTGGACTCGAATCCGCGGACGGGCGACTCCTGAACCGTCGAGACAATCGTCTCGGCAGCAAGATGGAACACGGTGTCGACGCCGTGGTCGGCGAGAACCCGCTCGAGCTCGGCCGCGTCACACAGATCGCCCTCGATCTGAATCAGATCGTCTTCGATGCCAAGCATGCCCACGGCCGAGGGCTTCTCGGTCAGCCGTCGCTTGTCGAAGGACACGACGCGATCGCCTCGCTCGAGAAGCGCCTTGGCAAGCCAGCCACCCACGAAGCCCCGCGCCCCGGTTACGAGCGAAACGGTCATATTGAGCTTCGCTCCCAGACCCGCCAGGGAGCCTCCCCACCGTTCCAGAGATCGTTGAGTACGACCGCGTCCTTGTAGGTGTCCATGCAGTCCCAGAATCCGTCGTGCCTGAAAGCCGCCAGCTCGCCCTTCGCAGCCGCGGTCTCGAGCGGCTCGCGCTCCAACACCAGGTCATCGGCCACCCAGTCGAGGAACTCCGGCTCGCAACAGAAGAACCCGCCGTTTATCCAGTAGTCGAGACGGGGCTTCTCCTCGAAGCCGCCGATCTTCTCGTCGTCGCCGATCACCGCGATCCCCCACTGGCTGTAGGGGCGGACGACGGTCATGGTCGCCGCGGTGTCCTTGGCCGCGTGGAAAGAAAGCAGTGCGCCGAGGTCGATGTCGGCGACCCCGTCCGCGTAGGTAAGGCAGAACGTCCCCCCGTCGAGCACCTCGGAAGCGCGAGCCACACGGCCTCCCGTAGGCGTGTCCTGCCCGGTATCGATACAGGTGATCTCAAGAGGCTCGCCCCAGTCCTCTGCGGCCACAAAGTCCTCGATCATCTCGCCGAGGTACCCGGTCAGGAGGACGAAGCGCCGAAAGCCCTGGGCCGCATAGATGTGGATGACGTGCCAGAGGATCGGCTTGCCGCCGATCTCCACAAGCGCCTTCGGGATCGCGTGCGTCTCTTCCCGCAGACGGGTCCCTCTGCCTCCACAGAGGATCGCGACGGGAATATCCGCCGCGGACTGCTTAGTGTCCACCGGCTACAGCCGGAAGGATCGTCACTTCGTCACCGTCCGTGAGCTCGGTCTCGAGCCCGTCCTGAAAGCGGATGTCCTCACCGGACACGTACACGTTGACGAAACGGCGAAGGGTGCCGTCCTCGGTGATGCGCTCCCGCAGCCCGTCGTGCTGGTCGAAGACGGCGTCGAGCGCTTCGCCGACCGTTTCGCCCTCGACCTCGACCTCGCCCTCGCCACCGGTGGCGGGACGAAGCTGACTTGGGATCTTGACTGTGACTGGCATCGCGCGGGAAATCTAGCGCGACTAGGCCGAGGCCGTCGCAGCGAGCGCTTCGTCGAGGGAGGAAATCCGCGGTTCGATCTCGTACATGTGGTGCCCTTCCCGGACAGCGTCGAGCGTCTTCAGGCCCTCGCCGGTGATGTAGGCAACGACACGCTCGTCGCGCGAGATGTCCCCTCGCTCGGCGAGCTTTGCGAGTGTCGCGATCGTGACGCCGCCGGCCGTCTCGGTGAAGATGCCGGTCGTTTCGGCCAGCAGACGAATGCCCGCACGGATCTCGTCGTCGGATACCTGATCGACCCCGCCGCTCGTCTGCTTCGCCAGCTCGAGTGCGTAGGGGCCGTCGGCGGGATTGCCGATCGCAAGCGACTTGGCGATCGTGTCCGGCTTCTGGGGCTTGCACACGTCCCAGCCCTCGGACCAGGCCGTGGCCACCGGTGAGCAGCCGCTCGCCTGCGCGCCGTTGAAGGTCGGCAGCTCGCCGGAGACGAGACCGAGGTCGATCCACTCCTGAAACCCGCGGCCGATCTTCGTGAAGAGCGACCCCGACGCGATCGGGGCGACCACGCGGTCGGGAAGGGTCCAGCCGAGCTGCTCGACGGTCTCGTAAGCGAGGGTCTTGGAGCCTTCCGCGTAATAGGGGCGCAGGTTCACGTTGACGAACGCCCACGGGCGCTCTTCGCAGAGCTCGGTGCAGAGCCGGTTTACGTCGTCGTAGTTGCCATGGACACCGATCAGATTCGTGCCGTAGACGCCGGTCGCGAGAAGCTTTTGCTCCTCGAGGTTTGCCGGGACGAATACGTAGGACTCGAGGCCGGCCGCTGCGGCATGGGCGGCCACGGCGTTTGCGAGGTTGCCGGTGGAAGCGCAGGCGACGGTTGTGAAACCAAGCTCTTGCGCCTTCGCGACAGCAACGGCAACGACGCGGTCCTTGAACGAGTGCGTTGGGTTCGCGGCGTCGTTCTTTACCCACAGCTCGCCCAAGCCGAGTCGCTCAGCGAGCCTGTCCGCCTTGACCAGCGGGGTCAGGCCGGGCTCGAGCGGGTCTCGTGGCCGGTCCGAGAACGGCAGGAAGTCGGCGTAGCGCCAGATTCCCTCGGACCCGGCCTGGATCTTGCGCTTGAGCTCGGAGGCATCCGCGTCGCCGAAGTCGTACGTCACCTCCAGCGGGCCGAAACAAGCCTCGCAGACGTACCTCGCTTCAAGCGGGTAGTCCGTCTTGCACTCCTTGCACCTGAGTGAGGTGGGTGCCATATGTATTCAGTCCTCCAGTCCGGTCGGTCGTATTAACGAAAAAGACCTCTGCTTTTCGTAAACAGAGGTCCTGACCGGACTTCCGTTCACATCTACCAGGCACGTCGCCTGCTGGAATTGGCACCTGCTTTGAATCTTGCGATCCGCAGTGGTTGCCGGGGTTTCGTAGGGCCAGTCCCTCCACCCCTCTGGATGCAGCGGTTATGTGCAAGGGATCGTACCAGTGGCAGGGACTCCTCACAAGCGGGGTAATCTGCTTGGACCATGCCCCGCGACGCGACATCCGAGACGGCCGATGCCGAGCCTTCCGAAGCCGAGACTGCGTCGCCCCTCCCGGGCGTCAATCGCCCCTGCGGCGACTGACCAGGCCCAACGCACTCCGCGCGTCGAGGTAATCGACAGCGGCGGTTTCCGCTGGGTCAACATCGAGCGTCCCGGGCAGCTCGAGACGGGCTGGCTCGAAGAGCATTTTGAGTTCCACCCCCTCGACCTGGAGGACGTCCTCTCTCGAAACCAGCGCCCGAAGATCGACGAGTACCCCGACTACCTCTTCATCGTCCTCCACTTCCCGGTCTTCGATCGCTCAGTCGGCCGCCTGAACGCCGGCGAACTCGATCTGTTCGTGGGGCGCGACTACATCGTCACGATCCAGAACACGCCCCTTCAGCCGGTCGAGTACCTGTTCGAGCGCTGCCGCCAAAAGGAGGAGCTCCGCGAGCAGCTTTTCTCGAGGGGCTCGGGCTTTCTCCTTTACCGGATCGTCGACGACGCCTTCGACTACTGCTTCCCGATGCTTCGCAAGATCGGCAACAAGCTCGACGCCGTCGAGGACGAGATCTTCGACGGAGCGGCAGAGGAGGTCGTCCGCGACATCTCGAACGTCAAGCAGGAGATCATCAACTTCCGCAAGGTCATCCGCCCCCAGCGGGCCGTCCTGCGCGACCTCGAAAACTCGAAGCAGCGGTTCCTCGCGCCCCCCGAAGGCGAGGAGCTCGAGATCTATTTCGACGACATCGGCGACGCGCACGAGCGGATCTGGGACATGCTCGAGAACTACAAGGAGGTCGTCGAGGCGCTCGAAGGCACGAACGAGTCGGTCATCTCACACCGTGTCAACGAGATCCTGCGCGTCCTCACTTCCATCAGCGTCATCGTGCTTCCGCTCACGCTCGTCGCCTCGATCTGGGGCATGAACGTAGGCGTGCCCGGCGAGGGCGACGCCGGGGACTTCTACGCCGTCGTCGGCGCAATGCTCCTGCTGCTCTGCGTGATGCTCGCGTTCTTCAAACGCCGCGGCTGGCTCTAGCGAAAAGTCGCTGGTCCGACGCATTCGGTCGGCGAGCGAGCACGCGCGCCCTAGGATGCGGGCGTATTGGCACCAAGCACTACATCTGGGCGCCGTGGCGCCTCAAGTACGTGAAGGACGCGTCCAAGGATTCGGAGGACGAGTGCATCTTCTGCGCGAAACCGGCCGAGGGCACTGACGCCCAGAACCTCATCGTTCACCGCGGTGAGCATTGCTTCGTGATTCTCAACCTCTACCCGTACACGAACGGACACCTGATGGTCGCGCCTTACGAACACGTCGGCCGGATTCAGGACATTCCCGCGGAGATCACCGCCGAGATGATGTCGCTCGCCCAACGGGGAATCTCGGTCCTCCAGCAAAAGTACGAGCCTCACGGGTTCAACGTCGGCTTCAACCAGGGGCGGGTCGCCGGCGCAGGCGTGGAGCACCACATCCACATGCATGTGGTGCCGCGCTGGGGCGGCGATACGAATTTCATGCCCGTTCTCGCGGACACGCGAGTAATGCCGCAGACGCTCGACGAGACCTTCGAAGCACTCGACGGGGCCTTTGAGGACCCGACCGCCCCAGGGTCAGAAGCGCCGGAGTCGGACGACCTTGGTTAAGCCGGAGATCTTCAAGGCCTACGACGTCCGCGGCCTCTACGGCGAGGACATGGACGGCGAGACTGCCTACCTCGTCGGCCGGGGCTTCGCACGCGTGCTCGCAGACCTCTGCGGTAAGCCGACCGCGAGCCTGCGTGTCGGCCTCGGGCGCGACATGCGCCTGCAGGCGCCCGAGATGGCCGGACGTCTGGCCGAAGGGCTCACCTCCGAGGGCTGCGAGGTGGTCGACGCCGGGATGGTCGGCACTGAGATGCTCTATTTCCTCGTCGGATCACGCGGACTCGACGGCGGCGCGATGGTCACCGCGTCCCATAACCCCAAGGCGTACACGGGCGTCAAGCTCGTCCGCGAGGGTGCGCTGGCCCTCTCGGGCGACGCAGGCATCCAGGACATCCGCCGAAAGATCGAGGCGGGCCTACCGGAGGCGCCGGGCGGCGGGTCGATCTCGAACGTCGATATCTACCCGGATTTCCAGGCTCACGCGATGACCTTTATCGACCCAG
Source organism: uncultured bacterium (assembly GCA_963721645.1). Classification (GTDB taxonomy): domain Bacteria; phylum Actinomycetota; class Thermoleophilia; order Solirubrobacterales; family 70-9; genus JALZKA01. The sequence continues at coordinate 1,132,475 of CAVRJK010000002.1, forward strand.
GCCTGGTCAAGCCGCTGAAGGTCGTGCTCGATGGCGGCAACGGCATGGCAGGCCCGATGGCGGGCCCGCTCCTGGACAAGCTGGGCCTCGAGACGATCGAGACGTACTGGACGCCCGACGGCAACTTCCCCGACCACGAGCCGAACCCACTTCTGCCAGAGAACCGCCAGTTCGTCATCGACCGCGTTCTCTCGGAGGGCGCCGACCTGGGGATCGCCTGGGACGGTGACGCGGACCGCTGCTTTTTTATCGACGACCAGGGCGAGTTCGTCGACGGCGACTTCCTGACCGCCCTCCTTGCCAAGCAGGTCCTGCGAAAGGTTCCAGGCGCGACGATCCTCTACGACGTGCGCGCCTCACGTGCGGTTGCGGACACGGTCGCCGAACACGGTGGGACGGCGCAGATCAACCGCGTCGGCCACGCCTTTTTCAAGATCGCCATGCGAGAGCACGGCGGAGCCTTCGGCGGCGAGGTCTCGGGGCACTACTACTTCCAGGACTTTTACTCGGCCGATTCCGGAACCGTCCCGGCGCTCTTGGTCTTGGAGCTCATCTCGGTGGAGGGAAAACCCCTGTCGGAGCTGGTGGGCGACCTACGGTCGCGCTACTTCATCTCCGGTGAGATCAACTCAGAGGTGGCAGACCCCAAGGCAAAGATGCAGGAAATCGCCGACAGCCATCCGGACGCAGAGGTGACGTGGATGGACGGGGTATCCGTCGATTACCCCGACTGGCACTTCAACGTGCGCCCCTCGAACACCGAACCGCTCCTCCGCCTCAACCTCGAATCTCTCGTCTCCTACGAAGACATGGAGACGAAGCGCGACCAGCTTCTCGCCCAGATCCGTGACGCCTGAGGAGGCGCTCGAGCGTGCCCGCGAAGCGGGAATACACACGCTGCGCATACCCACGCCGTTCGCGGTCGGACGAGTCAACTGCTACCTGATCGAGGACGATCCGCTCACCCTCGTCGACACGGGACCCAACTCCGGCAAGGCGCTCGACGAACTGCAGAACCAACTCTCGGAATTGGGTCACTCGATCGACGACATCGAGCTGGTCGTCCTGACCCACCAGCACATCGACCACGTCGGGTTGGTCGAGATCATCGTCGAGCACTCGGGCGCCGAGGTTGCCGCCCTGGACAAAGCCGTTCGCCGTCTCGCGAACTTCGCCGAAGACACGGAGATCGACGACCGATTCTCCGCCCAATTGATGCTGCGGAGCGGCATCCCTGAAAACGTCGTCGAAGCTCTTCAGGGCGTCTCGCGAAGCTTCCGCGCATGGGGCTCGCGTGCAACCGTGACGCGGCCTCTCGCCGACGGCGAGGCGCTCCAGTTGCGCGACCGAAAGCTCGAAGTGCTCCACCGCCCGGGCCACAGCCCTTCAGACACCGTCTTTTGGGACGCCGAGAGGAAGATCCTCCTGGCCGCCGATCACCTGATCGCCCACATCTCGTCGAACCCGCTCATCACCCGGCCCCTGGACGGCTCGGACGAGCGGACTCAGGCGCTCGTGAGCTACCGCGACTCGCTCTCAAGGACTCGTGAGATGCCCGCCGAGATCGTGTTGCCCGGCCACGGAGAACCGATCACCGACCATGTCTCGCTGATCGACGAGCGGATGCGGATGACTGAACGTCGCAAGGAAAAGATCTGGAAGCTGATCTCCGAGGAGCCGCGCACGGGCCATGAAATCGCCCAGAAGCTCTGGGGCAACGTCGCCGTGACCCAGGCTTTCCTGACCCTCTCCGAGGTGATCGGCCACGTCGATCTCCTGATGAACGAAGGATTGGTTCAGGAGGTCCAGGAAGGGGAAGTCGTTCGCTATGCAGCCGTCTGCCACGATTGACACCCTCATGGAGTCCTCGGCGAGACTTTCGGACCCGGCGTCGGCTCAGAGCGCCAAGTCGAACGGCGGCACTCAGCGCCGGCCGAAGAAGCGCATGCTCGTCATCGTCAACCCGTACGCGACGACCGTTTCCGACCGGCTGAAGAACCTCGTCGTCTACGCGCTCCAAGGCCGTTACCAGGTCGAGGCGGTTATGACCGAGGCCCAGAACCATGCGACGGAAATCGGACGCGAGGCCGTTGACGGCGGGTACGACGTGGTCGTCGCCTTCGGCGGCGACGGAACCCTCAACGAGGTCGCCCACGGACTCGCCGGCACCGACGTGCCCGTGACGATGCTTCCGGGGGGTTCGACCAACGTCGTCTGCCGCAGCCTCGGCATCCCGGCCGACGTGGTCGACGCGACCGAGCACCTCCTGGGGTTGGCCGACAACTTCCAGCCGCGAAAGATCGACCTCGGCCTCGCAAGCGGCCGGCATTTTGTCTTTGCCTGCGGCGCCGGCCTCGACGCGATGGTCGTCAAGCGCGTCGACGCGCATCCGAAGCTGAAGACGCGCTTTGGCGAGTGGTACTACACCTACGCGGCAATCACCGGCTTCAACCGCCACTACCTGATGGGCACCCCCGCGCGCCTACGCCTTCGATCCGAGAAGGGCGAGGTCGAGGGGATCACGACCGTCGCCCAGAACTCCGACCCGTTCACGTACTTCGGCAATCGCGAGGTCAGGGTCTGCGAGGACGTCGCGATCGACAACGGCACCCTCTCGCTGGCAATGCTGAAGCGCGCGGCGCTTCGCGACATCCCGACCCTGATGGGCCGGTGCCTCGCGACGTCGGAGGACTTCCGGCCGATCGACCATCGCCAGATCGAGCACTTCTCCGGACTGCGCGAAGCTCGAGTGGACTCGCTCACCACCGATGAGGAGGGCAACACCGTGCCGTTCCCCGTGGAGGTCGACGGCGACTACATCGGCGACCACGAGTCGCTCGAGCTGGGTATCGCCCCCGCGGCTCTGACGATCATTGCCTGACTGTCTCTTCTGCCGCATCGTCGCCGGGGATGAACCGGCGCACGTCGTGCTCGACGATGACGTGTGTCTCGCATTTCTGGATGTACGGCCCGTATTCCACGGGCACACCCTCCTCGTGCCCCGCGTCCACCACGAGACCCTCGCGGACCTGCCCCCCGAGCTGATCGAGCCGTTCTTCGAGCGAGCGCAGCGCCTATCGGTCGCGGTCCGGGACGCGATGGGCGCACAGGGCTCGTTCGTCGCAATGAACAACGTCGTCTCCCAGTCCGTGCCTCACCTCCACTGCCACGTCGTGCCGCGGGTCAAGAAGGACGGCCTGAAGGGCTTCTTTTGGCCGCGTACCAGGTACGAGGCGGATGCGGATGCATCTGCCGTCGCCGAGCGGATCCGTACCGAGCTCAGCTAGCGGTGTTCGAGCGGCGATAGCCGATGGTGTGGGCGAACATGCCCATTGCGTCGACCCCCCTGAACGCCGCCTCCTCGAACCGGCGCCGCGCGAGGTCACCCGCGATGTCCTTTCCGCAGTGGACGAGCCCCGGCACGAGCGGCCAGGCGGGCGCAGTGCCCGGGTAGCGCTCGTTGAGCCAGCGGGCGCCGGCCGCGTAGCGGGCGATCGACCCCATCAGGTCGGACAGGGACTCACGGTGGAGGTGCGAGACGATCGCCTCGGGACGCCGCTCGATCTTCCATCCAGCCTCGACCAGCCTCCGGCACAGGTCCACGTCTCCGCCGGAGCGGATGCCCTCGGTGAAGCCTTCGATCTCGTCGAAGGCCTTGCAGCGGACTGCCAGATTCGCCGTCGCCGCAGCGTCGTCGGCCGTATGCAGACCGGCGTCCTGGTCCAAGAAGCCGCGGTCGGACGCGTAGCGGGCAAGGAAGTGACTCTGATCAGGGTCTGAGGCGACCGACCCAGCCAGGGCGCCGACGTCCTCCGGGACGTCCTTGGCGAAATAGGCGCCGAGCAGAGAGGGAGCGGGAACGCAGTCCGAATCGGTGAACACCAGCCACTCCGGTCCGGCTTCTCCCTCGCGGCCCGCCGCCGCCCGGGCGCCCACGTTTCGGGCGTGGTAGGACGACCTCTCCCCCGTCGCTCGTACCACTCGCGTTCCGGAATACTCGCCGAAGCACCCCTCCCCCGAGTTGTCGGCGACGACGATCTCGTCGTCGCCTCCGAGCTCCAGCGCCGCGAGCGACCTCGCCAGTCGCGCCGCATCCTCCGCGTCGCCCGCGAACGGGACGACGACGCTGACCCCCGGCCTCGGCACCCCGCTCTAGGCGCCCGGCGTGACGCGATACGCGTCGAAGACGCCCTCGACGTGGCGCAGGCGTGAAACGCATTGGCGCAGCTGGTCCGAATCGCCGACCTCGACGACGAAGCGGTTCTTGACCATCGGGTGGCTGGTCGAGCAGCGCGCCTCGATGATGTTCACGCCGCTCTCGGAGAAGCTTCGCGAGAGGTCTTCCAAAAGACGGGAGCGGTCCCAGGCGTCGATCTCGAGCTCGACGCGGTAGGAGGCCTCGTTGCCGCCCTCCCATGAGACGTCGGTGAACCGTTCCGGAGCCTTCATGAGAGCCTTCACGTTCTTGCAATCGTCGCGGTGGATCGTGATGCCGCGTCCGAGCGACACGTAGCCGACGATCTCGTCGCCAGGCACGGGACGGCAGCACTTGGCAAGGCGGATCATGACGTCCGTCTGCCCCTGCACCGCGATCCCGTAGTCGGAGGCTTCCTGCGTTCGGCGCTGGCGCTCGTCACGGCCTTCCAGCACTCCGGCAAGACGTGCCTCGGTCTCGTCGCCGGCGACCGCCTCGCCGCCCTTGAGGCGCTGCATGACCTTGGTGGCGATGGTCTTGGCCGAGATCTTCGAGCCACCGAGCGCAACGTAGAAGTCGTCGGCCTTGCGGAATCCCGTCTCGCGGATCACGTCGGCGAGCAGCGGCGAACCCGCGATGCGCTGCGGCGGCAGCCCTTGCTTTTTCAGTGCGGTCTGGAGCTCCTCGCGGCCACGGCGCTCGGCGTCTTCCCGCTTCTCGCGCGTGAGCGCGGCGCGGATCTTGTTGCGGGCTCGGCTGGTGCGCACGACGCTCAGCCAGTCGCGCGAAGGCTGGCGCTCGCCCTTCGAGGTCAGGACCTCGACGATGTCGCCTGACTTCAACTGGTAGTGGAGCGGCACGAGCTTGCCATTCACCTTTGCGCCCACGCAACGGTGGCCGACGTCCGTGTGGACGGCGTACGCGAAGTCGAGCGGCGTCGAGCCCGCCGAGAGGTTCTTGACCTCGCCCTTCGGCGTGAAGACGAAGACCTCGTCCTCGAAGAGGTCGACCTTCAGGGACTCGAGGAACTCGGCGGACTCCTGCTCGCCCTCCTCCTCGAGGAGCTGGCGGAGCCAGGTCATCTTTTCGCGGGCCTCGTCAGCCGGGTCCTTGCTTTTGCCCTTCTTCCCGTTCGGCGCCTCCTTGTAAAGAACGTGCCCGGCGATCCCGTACTCGGCGATCCGGTGCATGTCGGGGGTGCGGATCTGGATCTCGAGTGGCCTGCCCTCGGGCCCGATCACCGTCGTGTGAAGCGCCTGGTAGAGGTTCAGCTTCGGTGTCGCGATGAAGTCTTTGAAGCGCCCGGGTAGGGGCTTCCAGATCGAGTGGGTGATGCCGATCGCCCCGTAGCAGTCCTTGACCGAGCCGACGATCACGCGCATCGCGGTGAGGTCGTAGATCTCGTTGAACTCGCGGCCCTTCTTGGTCATCTTCGCGTAGATCGAATAGAAGTGCTTGGCCCGGCCGGAGATCTCGGACTCGATCCCGACGTCGGCCAATTCCTGCTGGAGGAAGTCGCCGGCGGCGTCGACGTAGGCCTCGCGCTCGTTGCGCTGCTGCGCCACCAGCTTCTTGATCTCCTCGTACTTGCGCGGATGCAGGCGCTGGAACGCGAGATCCTCGAGCTCCCACTTGATCGCGTGGATGCCGAGGCGGTGCGCAAGCGGTGCGTAGATCTCCAGCGTCTCCCGGGCCTTTTCGAGCTGCTTTTGCTTTGGCATCGCCGAAAGCGTGCGCATGTTGTGGAGACGGTCGGCGAGCTTGATCAGGATGACCCGGACGTCCGTCGCCATCGCGACCATCATCTTGCGGTAGTTCTCGGCCTGGCTCTCGTCGCGGCTCTGGAAGGTGATTCCCGTGAGCTTCGTGACGCCGTCCACAAGCCCGGCGATCGCGTCACCGAAGAGCTCGCGGACTTCGTCGAGGCTTGCCGAGGTGTCCTCGACCGTGTCGTGGAGGAGCGCCGCGCACAGAGTCTCGGTGTCGAGGCGAAGGCCGGCGCAGATCTTCGCGACCTCCACGGGATGGGTGATGAAGTCCTCGCCTGAGCGGCGGCGCTGGTCGGCGTGACGCTCGCAGGCAAACGCAAAGGCGTGCTCGACGGACTGCCGCGTCACGGCCCCCGCGCCTGCGTCGGAGTGCTCTTCGACGACCGCGAAGAGGTCCCCCAAAAGAGCGCGCTCCTCGTCGGTCAGATCCTTCGTGTACTCGTCCTCGGGCAGCGTGGCACGAGCGCCGCCGGCGTCCGCGCCTACCCGCGTGTGTCCCGCAGGTTCGGGCTCGGCGCCGTTTACGCCGCTGCCTCGAGCTGAGTCGAGCTCTGTTTCTCCGGGTGATTCAGGTATCGGACGCACTCCTGGCTGGCCTTTTCGATGAGGCGAAAGCTCATCGACGATGAGAGGTCGCCCCTGACCGAGGATACGGCCTCAATCCGCGTCGCAGAGCCCTTCGGCTCAACCCGCACGACGCCGATCTCCGCGAGGGCGCGCAGGGCCAGCCCACACGACTCGGGCGAGCGCGCCGAACCGGACGGACCCCCAAGTGCTTCTCGCAGGGGTCCGGCTCCCATGGGGCCGCCCGCCTCGCGGACAGCGCGGTAGACGTCCGCGAGCTCCTTGCGGCCGGGGAAAGCGCCGGCGACCGCTCTCAGCGACAGCTCGCGCTTTGTGGCGAGTAGGTGCAGATACCCGTCTCCCTTCGCAACGAGCTCGGCCAGCGCCGGATTCAAGGCCGGGTCGGTGACGACAACGTGCCTGAAGTCCAGAGGGAGCTCGGGGAGCGACGAGAGAGCGACCCAGTCGGCGAGGACGAGCCCTCGTCCTCCACCCGATGGCTCACTTCCTTGCACCTCGTCTCCCGTGACAGCCAGGGAGCCCCGTGAGGCGAGGATCGCGCCACGGATCCCTGCATAGCGGCCCGGATGCACAGCGCTCTCGACGATGCCACGGCGCCAGAGCGCGTCGGCGCAGACCACGAGCACCGATTCGCCACTGGACACAATCTCGCCGATTGCTGCAAGGCCGGACTGCCTGCGCCGATCGACCACGTCGCGGCGCTGGTTCCGAGGCGAATCTCCTGGCGCCGTGGCCGGCGCGCCCGACGCGGCGTGATCGTGGCCGGCCATGATCAGCGGCAGAGGGCCGTCAAGCGCCGAGATGAGGCGCTCCGCCCACTCCGCGTCGCCGGCGCGCCAGGCATCCTCGTCAGGCTCTTCGGCGGGCTCGTAGAGAGTCCCGAGCACGGCCCGGGGTTCCGTCGCGCCGTTCCACTCGTTCAGCTCGAGGCGGACGCTCACGTCGACCGGTACGGAGTCTCGCTTTGCGAGCGTGCCCCCCACTCCGAACGCAACGCCGCCGACCTGGCCCGGCCCGCCGCGGAGAGTGAAGCGTGCGTGCCGACCCTCCTCGCCCATGGGACGCACATCGTCGATTCGGGCGCCAGGCACGACGAGCCGCACTTCCGGGTTACCCATGCCGAACGGGCCCAGCCGTGCCATCTGGGTCGCGAGCTCGTGCCCAAGTGATTCGGTGCCGACGACGGCGTCGATCTCCTCTACGCGCGCGGGTGGCTCGTCGGGCAGAAGTTGGGCGCAGTGCGCGACGAGGCTTTCGCGAAAGGCCTCGAGGTTTGCCTCGTCGATCTCGAGTCCAGCGGCGGCGCGGTGACCACCAAAGCGCTCCAGGTGCTCTGAGCAGGCGCGCAGCGCGCCCAGGAGGTCAAACCCGGGAACGCTCCGCCCCGAGCCCTTGCCGCGCCCACCGGCGTCCATGGCGATCAGGATCGCCGGACGCATGTGACGCTCGGCCATGCGGGAAGCGCAGATACCCACGACGCCTGGGTGCCAGCCTTCGCCCCACAAGACGATTGCAGCACCGGGCTCGCGCTCTGCCTCCAGCTCGGCGAGGCGACGGTTGGCGTCGGCGAGTACCTCGCGCTCGGTCTCACGGCGATCGAGGTTGGCGCGGTCGAGCTCGACCGCGATCTCGGCCGCGCGCTCAGGATCGTCGCCGAGGAAGAGCTCCACGGCAGCGTCTGCGCGGTAGAGCCTTCCCGCGGCGTTTATGCGTGGCGAGAGCCGGAAGCCGATATCGGACTCGCCGATGCGCTCGGGCGCGACCTTCGATACCTCCATCAGCGCGCGCAGGCCCAGCCGCGGCGAGCGGCGCATCCGCTCCAGGCCGCGCCTCACCAGCGAGCGGTTCTCGCCGGTGAGAGGCACCATGTCTGCGACCGTGGCAAGCGCGACGAGGTCCAGGTCCCGCTCGGCCCGCTCGACGCCCAGGAGGGCAGCGGCGAGCTTGTGGGCGACACCGGCCGCGCAAAGGTCGGGGCATGGATAGTTCGAAACGACCGGGTGAACGATGGGGCAGTCGGGCAACTCGGCGCCGGGCTGGTGATGGTCGGTTACGACCACCTCCATGCCGAGCGACTTGGCATGGGCCACCTCGGCCACCGACGTAATCCCGCAGTCCACCGTGATCATCAGGCCGGTCCCGCGCTTCACAAGCGTGTCTATTCCGTCCTTGCTCACGCCGTAGCCGTCTTCGACCCGGCTTGGGATCAGCCAGTCGCACTCGGCGCCGAGTTCGCGAAGCGCGCCAACGAGAATCGCGGTCGAGGTGACGCCGTCGACGTCGTAGTCGCCGTGGACGGTGATGAGCTTGTCGTCGGCGATCGCGGAGCGAATGAGCGCGACGGCAGCTTCGATCTCTTCGAACTCGCCGGGCTCGTGACGCTCGTCGGCAGCCAGAAACTCCCGGGCCTCTTCGACGGTGCCGTGCCCTCGGCGCACCAACGCCGCCGCCACCGGCTCCGGCAGATCGAGTGCCTGCGCGATCTCGCCTGCCGCCTCAAAGGAGTACGGGGCGAGCCGAAAGCTCTTTTGAGAGGCGGTCCAGCCTGACGTATTCACCGACCCAGGCTAGGAGCGGGCGGGGACGGAATCGCCCCTCGCGCTACGGAGCCGGTTCGGCGTACGTGTCGTACTCGGAACGCAAACCGATCATGTAGATCGCGCCCAGGCCGAGCAGCGTGCCGGGCACGGCGAAGATCACGGTCTCGATCCCGGTCTGACCGATGCTCTCCCCGATTGCGATCTGCGCGACGGCGCCCGTGATGACGGCGCCGGTTACGGCACCGAGAAGAGCTCCAACGATCCCGCCCCAAAAGCGGTCCGGCAAAAGCACCGTGAAGTGCCAGAGCGCGACACCTGTCGTGAACCAGACGAGTACAGCCATCAGCGAATCACCTGTTCCTTCCGTGCTTACGGCGCTTTTGGCGCTGGCGGCGGCGCTCGCGCTGCGCTGCTTCGCTGGTCCGCGACCGCGGGGTCAGCCTGCTTGCCCGCCGCGCCTGCGCCGTCGGTCTCCGGCGCCCCCGGCGGGCCGGTGACGCTTTGCGAGGCCTCCGTTCCGTCGCTTGGAAGCGGTCCGGTCTCAGGCGCTCCCGTGGGTGGCGATGCGTCCGGGGCGTCGGCGGGAACCTCGCTCGCAACCGGAGGTCCGCCTCCGATCAGCTTTCGCTCGGGCCCGTCGCCCAGTTCGCCATGGCCCTCGACTCTCGCGACAGCGTTGTCCTCGGGGAACACCGGCACGTAGCCCATCGTCTCTTCGATGTGATGACGACGGGCGCGGTACGTGGACTCGCGCTCCTTCCACTCGGTCAGGACGGGCGCTGCGATGAAGATCGACGAGTAGGTACCGGAGGCAATCCCGATCATCATCGCGATGGCGAACCCGCGCAACGTCTCGTCGCCGAAGATCAGCAGCATCCCGACCAAAAAGACGGTCGAGAGGCCGGTGATCAGCGAGCGGGTCAAGACTTCGGACATCGAGCGGTTGACGATCTGCGAGAAGGCGGCACGCGGCATGCGCGGGACGTTCTCGCGGATTCGGTCGAACACGATGATCGTGTCGTACATCGAGTACCCCAAGATGGTGAGGAAAGCCGCCACGGTCGCGCTGGTCACCTCCAGACCCGCAAGTGCGTAGATGCCGCCTGTGATCAGGATGTCGTGAAAGAGAGCGATGAGGACGGGGACGGCGTACTTGGCCTCGAACCTGATCGCGACGTAGGCCGAAATCACGAGTAGGGACATGATCAGCGCCTTGACAGCGTTCTCCGCCACCTGCTGTCCGAAGGTCGGCCCGACGGATTCGTTCTGGAAGCCCTGATCGTCGCCTTCTAGCCCGAACGCATCTGCCAGCGCGGCCTGCACGGCCGGAGCCTGATCCGGCGGGATCTTGGCCTGCATCTGGATGACGTTCGCGCCGAAGTCCTCATTCTCAACCGACTGGATCTCGGCGGAGTCGATGCCGTCGATCCCGGCGTCGTTCAAGGCTGTGCGGACCTCCTCGGTGCTCGCGTCCTCGGCGAGGGCGGCGGTGATCCGGGTGCCCGACTCGAAGTCGATGCCGAGGTTCAGTTGCTGCGTCGAGAAGGCGATCGCCCCGATCATGAGGATCACCCCCGAAGCCGAGAAGAAGTACTTCGACATCCCCGTGAAGTCAAACTTCCATTCCAGCTGACGCTCCCCGGCTCCGAGGAAGCGCGCCGAGCCCAGGAAGCGCGAGCGGCCCATGACCGCCAGGAACGCCTGGGTGAAAAGGACCGCGGTGAACAGCGAGACGATCGTTCCGATACCAAGCGTGAACGCGAAGCCCTTGACGCCCGCGCTCGCCAGGACGAACAGGATGAAGGCCGTCAAAAGGGTGATGACGTTTGCGTCGATGATCGTCGCGATGCCCTTGCGATAGCCCTGCGAGATCGCCGAGAGCGTCGAGCGCCCCAGCCGGACCTCCTCCTTTATTCGCTCGAAGATGACGATGTTCGAGTCCGCTGCGACGCCGATCGTGAGGATCAGTCCCGCGATGCCCGGCAGGGTGAGCGTGATCGGGATGGTCTTGATCATCGCCAGGTAAAAGAGGGCGTAGACGGCGAGTCCGAGCGCTGCCACCAGCCCCAGGAAGCGGTAGTACGCGAGCAGGAAGAGCAGGACCAGCACGAGGCCGGCGAACATCGCCGTGATCGCGCCGTCGAGCGCGTCCTGGCCGAGGGTGGCCGAGACCGTGGACTGGTTGATCAACGCGAGTTCGACCGGCAGGGCGCCGATCCGGAGGAATTCGGCAAGGTCCTGGGCCTCGGTGATCGTGAAGTTGCCCGAAATCTGGGCGCCCGTATCGCCCGAGATGCCGGCAGGGTTCTCCTTGAAGTTGATGATGGGCCGCGAGACGATCTCGCCGTCCAGCACGACCGCAAAGGAGTCGGAGAGGTTCGCCGCCTGCTCGACCGTGATGCCCGCGATGTTTGCGCCTGCGCGCTGTGCCCCGCGCTGAGCGATCCGCTCGGTGACTTCCGCGAATCCCTCCTGGCCCTTGTCGGTGAAGTCGAAGGTGACGTTCGGGATGTTCGACACGGGATCGAAGTTCTGCTCGGGGTTGCGGATGTCGTCGCCCGTGACCTCTGGGCGGTCGCGGAGAAGGAAGTAGCCGCGGATCCCGGTTTCCGACTCGTCCTGCTCGGTGGCGGGATCGTCCGGTGGCGACTCCTCGCGAAGGACGACGTAGCCCTGCGGGACCTCTTCGACGACCGATCCCTCCGGTGCCTCACCGTCGAACTTGAGGTAGAGGTCTTCCTCCTCCGACACCGGCCCCGCCAGGACCTCGAGAGTCTTCTCGTCGAAGAGGTAGAAGAGGCCGTCGTGTGTGCAGAGCGGCTCGCCGTTCTTCTCGAAGCACTCGGACTTTTCGTCCTGCGAGGCGAGCACCGCGTCGTACAGGCGGTTGAACGGGCGCTCCGCGGCACTCGGCAGATCCGGATTCGGCGCGATCACGTTGGGCTCGAAGTCGTAGAAGGAAAGCTGCGAGGTCTGGCCTACCTGATCGATCGCGTCCTGGGCGTTCTGGACTGCCGGCAGGCTGATCGAGATCTGGTCCGCGCCGATCCGCGAGATCTCGGGCTCGGAAACACCCAGGGCGTCCACGCGCTCGCGAATGAGATCTACGGAGCGATCCACGTCCTCGACGTCGATCGTCCTGTTCGCACCGGTCGCGCGCGCTTCGTAAACCAACTCCGTACCGCCGGCGAGGTCGATGCCCTGCCTGGTCGGCTTCGACGTCACCGCAAGGATCGAGACGACGACGAGGACTACGACCAGCCCGAGCACGATGAGGCTGCGGCGACGCGAACCCATCGTCAGACGACCCCTGCAGGGGTGATTGTCCCCAGACCCATGCCCATGAACCTACTCAGGGGTGAGGACCAGCAGAAGCCCGCCGTCATCGTCATATGCGGGGAAGACATCGGCGACGGCTTCGGCGGGAAGGTCGCCCTCGGCGTTGACCTGTACGCGGCGGCCCAGCGAGCGCACGCCCCACTCGAGAGTGGTGCCGATCGGATCAGCATCACCGTTCTCCGTGGGCGGTGCTTCCGGGACGTCGTCGCCGCCCTTCCACTCGAGGCCCAAGACGTCGCGGACCGGGCGTCCGATCACATCCTCGTCCTTCAGCCCGGTCAACTCGAAGCCTCCCCGGCCGACGTCGAGAACCCGCCCGTCCTTGTCGCAGGTGAAGAAGGCTGCGTCCGGAGCCGGGTAGTAGTCGTCAAGCAACTCGAAGATGAAACCCGCCCCACACTTTGCGCAACTCTTGGGCCGATCGGAAAAACCGGAGGTCCGGGAGTTCGACAACTCCCGATTCCCGCAGTTGGGGCAGATGAAAAACGGCACGCGGGAAGCGTAGCGAGAGACGGCCGTCGGGCCATCGCCGGGTCAGGCACCTCCATCCGGCGTTCACCGACGCCTAAAAGAGCGTCGCGGCGCCTTCCGGAATCGGCAGGTCCATGTGCTCGTAGCCGCGCTCCGTCAGAACCCTGCCGCGGGGCGTGCGCTTGATCAAGCCCTGCTGGATCAGGTAGGGCTCATAGACGCCCTCGATCGTGTCTGGTTCCTCGTCGATGGCATCCGCGAGCGTGGTGAGGCCGACGGGGCCGCCGGTGAACTTGATCGCAATCGTTTCCAGGATCACGCGGTCGTGGCGGTCGAGGCCCGCTTCATCGACGTCGAGGAGGCCCAAGGCCTCGGTTGCGATCTCTTGGGTCACGACGCCGGTGCCGCGAACCTCGGCGAAGTCGCGCACCCTGCGCAGAAGGCGGTTTGCAACTCGCGGCGTCCCGCGCGAGCGCGAGGCGATGGCGACCTCACCACCGGGCTCGATCTCGACCCCCAGGATGCCCGCGGAACGGCGGACGATCACGGCGAGGTCGTCCGGGCCGTAGTGCTCCAGGCGGAACGAAACGCCGAAGCGGTCGTGAAGCGGTTTGGAGAGGAGGCCGGCCCGGGTCGTTGCGCCGACGAGTGTGAACGGCGGCAGGTCGAGCGTGACGGTCCGCGCACCCGCGCCCTGGCCGAGGACCACGGGCAGGCAACGGTCCTCCATCGCCGGATAGAGCGTCTCCTCGATCGCCGCGTTCAGGCGATGGATCTCGTCGATGAAAAAGACCGCTCCGGGCTCGAGCGAGGTCAGGAAGGCGGCGATGTCTGCCTTGCGCTCGAGCGCAGGCGCCGCCGTGTGCACGAAGCCTGCACCCATCTCCGCGGCGATGATGTGGGCAAGTGAGGTCTTGCCGAGGCCGGGCGGACCCGACAAGAGCACGTGATCAAGCGCATCCCCGCGGCCGCGCGCAGCCTCGATGAACACCTCGAGCTGATCGGTCACGGCCTCCTGGGCGACGAAGTCGGATAGCCGCGGCGGCCGCAGGGAGCGATCGAGCTCCTCATCTCCCTCCGCTACCCGCGCCTCGGCCATCGGTTCTTCGGGCCCGATGCGCCTGACCCGCATCTCGGCGGCCGCCTCGATCGAGGGGTCGGGGACGATGCCGGGGCTGCGCTCGGAGTCGGTCATGGATTCCTGCTTCCGGTCGCATCTCCGGCGCGCTTCAGCGCTATCGAGATCAGCTCCTCGGGAGCTTCGCCCTCGGCGCCGTCAAGGAGCCTTTCTGCCTCCATGAGCGTGTAACCGAGGCCGACGAGGCCGTCGCGCGCCAAGAGGCGCGGCTCGTCCGAGCCGGCCACCGGCGATGCAGCCGGCGCGCTTTCAAGCTCCCCGGCGACCTTTTCGCGGAGCTCGACGATCACGCGCTCTGCCGTTCGCTTACCGACGCCCTGCACGGCCTGGAAGCGCTTCGTGTCGCCCAGGGCAATCGCCTTGAGCAGCTCGCGAGGCGTCCCGCCGGAAAGGATCGCCATCGCGACCTTGGGACCCACGCCGGAAACCGAGTTGAGGTACAGGAAGAGATCGCGCTCATCCTCGGTCGCGAAACCGAGGAGCTGCATGACGTCCTCGCGCACCACAAGGTGAGCGTGGAGCGTCGTCTGCTTGCCGACGGCCGGAACGGACTTCAGGGTCTCGGCGGAGACGGCGAGCCGATACCCGACGCCGCCCGTGTCGATGACGACATGGTCTGCGCGGCGCGTGAGCACCTCTCCCCGGACGGATGCGATCACGCGAGCGCCTTCGTTCGGCTCTCGGCACGCTGTGCGGCCTCGTGTCGACCGATGTGCCCTGCGTGGCAGATCGCGACGGCCAAGGCATCGGCTGCGTGATCGGAGGCAGGCGGCGCCGGTAGCCCGAGGAGCGTGCCGACCATCTGCTGGACCTGGCCCTTGGCGGCGGACCCCGAGCCGCAAACCGCCATCTTCACGGCCTGCGGCGTGTAATCCGTGCAGGACAGACCGCGCTCGGCGGCGGCGAGCATCACGACGCCCCGCGCCTGGCCGACCGCAAGGGCCGATTTCACGTTCTTGCCGAAGTAGAGGTCCTCCAGGCCCACCGAAACCGGCTCGTGCCAGTCCATGAGCTCTTTCAACGCGGCATGGATGCGCCCGAGGCGCGTTTCCGGGGGCATGTTCGAGGGCGTCTCGATAACCCCCCCGTCGATCGCGCTCATGCTCGTTCCGGCCACCCTTACGACGCCGAAGCCCGTGTTGGCCAAACCCGGGTCTATGCCCATAACTACCACCATGGATAGTGATTCTGGCCCCAGGGGCGGATGCCTCCCCGAAAGCCTCTCAGAACACGGAAAACGCCGCGGCCTCAGAGCCGCGGCGTCCCGGTCCCGATAGCTCCTAGCCGGCAGGGAATAGCGGCTTGGACTTCGATTCCTTGCAGATCGCCTTCGATGTTTCCTTGGGCTTGGCGATTGCGTAATGCGCGGTGTTGATGACGACCAGGTTGAAGTCGACTACGTACTTACCGTTCGAGTCGGTGACGTCGATACCGATCAGTTTGTCTTCGCCCTCCTGTTTGCGGTACACGTAGACGGTCCGCTTGCGCTCGCAGGTGCGCTTCTCGGACGTGACCTTGCCGCGGAACTCGCTCGCGTTCGGGTCCTCCTTCAGCGTCACCTTCGAGTCCGTGACGGGGGCGCCGGCAACTGCCGTGCCGGCTCCTATGAGGGCCACCGCTGCGACTGCGCTTCCGAAGACTGCCTTGATCGTGGTGCTGCGTGGGTTCTTCATTTCTTACTCCTCCTCGTATGCGGCCCGGACGCCGCGTTGATCCGTGATTGCCCAACCACTATCGACGCGAAGTCACGCCCTGTCATGAGTGGCGACTACCTATTTTTTGGTAGTGCCTTCCGTCCGGCGCCCTAAGCCACGTCGAATTCCGCATCGCCATGCGGTTTACGTAGGCCTCTCCCCTTCCAGCAGAGGGCACCCGGAGAGGGTCATGCCCTCGAAATCAGCTCGCTTCTCACGAAAATCCGTGTCTCGAGGTCAGACCTGATCCATCAACTCGGCTGAGATGTCGAAGTTCGAGTGCACCTCGTCGACATCGTCGTGGTCGTCGAGTATGTCGATCAGATGAATGAGGCGCTTTGCCTCCGATGCCTCGGTCACCTCGACCAGGTTCTGCGGCTCCATCAAAAGCTCGGCCGACTCGATCTCCACCCCTGAATCCGTGAGCGCCTCGCGGACGGCGGTCAGGTCCTGCGGTTCGCACGTGATCTTGAGCGTGTCCTCGTCGGCTACGACATCCTCGGCGCCCGCGTCGATTGCGACGATGGCGTCATCGTCCGAGTAGCGGTCGCCGTCGAGCAGGACCACACCCTTCTTCTCGAACTGCCAGGCGACCGACCCGGGCTCGCCCAGATTGCCGCCGTGGCGGTCGAAGGCGTTACGCACCTCGGAACCGGTGCGGTTGCGGTTGTCGGTGAGCGCCTCGACCAGGAGCGCCGTGCCCGCCGGGCCGTAGCCCTCATAGAGGACGCGCTCAATCGTGCCGGCCTCGCCATCACCCGTGCCCTTGTCGATCGCCCGCTGGATGTTGTCCTTGGGCATCGAGTAGCTCTTCGCCTTCTCGACAGCAGCCGCCAGCGTGTGATTGCCCGCGGGGTCGCCCCCGCCCTCACGCGCTGCGACCGTGATCGCCCGCGCCAGCTTCGTGAAGAGCTTGCCGCGCTTGGCGTCGGTCGCAGCCTTCTTGTGCTTGATCGACGCCCATTTTGAATGTCCTGCCATATGGGCGATTCTAGAAGCGCGGAGGCCTGCGCAACTTCACCATCCAGATGGTGTTCATGACCTTGAAGCGCAGGGATTTGGAACAGGGATGCCAAAGGCGATCGCGGTGGGCGGGGGGCCCACCGCGACTCGCTGCGCCGTTCAACTGCTCGTCAGCGGTTCACAGGATTTCGCACATACGCGCCCGCGCCGATGCGCCGGCCCCCTTAGAGCTTGAAGACGCCGTTCTCCTGGAGGAGCTCACCGTCGACCTCGATCTTCCCGCCCTGGCGAAGGTCGCAGACGAGGTCCGTGTGGACGGCGCTTTCGTTGACGCCGCCCGACTCTGGATAGGCCGCGCCGACGGCCATGTGGACCGTGCCGCCGATCTTCTCGTCGAGGAGGACATCGCGCGTGCCGCGGTCGATCCGGTAGTTCGTGCCGATGCCGAGCTCACCCAGGCGCCGAGCGCCGTCGTCGGTGTCGATCAGCTCGATCAGGAACTCCTCGCCGCGCTCGGCCGATGCATCGACGATCCTGCCCGCTTCAAACCGGAAGCGGACTCCGGCGACCTCGCGCCCGGCGACCATTGCGGGTAGGTGAAACGACACGACACCCTCGACGGAATCCTCGACGGGTCCCGTGAAGAACTCGCCGTCCGGCATGTTGCGATCCCCAAAGCAGGGAATGAAGGTGCGGCCTTCGACTCCGAGGAGGATGTCGGTGCCCTCGCCGGTGATGTGAACCTCGGACTTGCCCGTGACGTACTCGGCCAGGCGCCGCGTCTCCCGCGACGCCTCTTCCCAGGCGGCGAGCGGATCGTCGGCGTCCGCCAGGCAGGCGCCGTAGTAGAAGTCCTCGAACTCGGTGAGGCTCATCTCGGCATCGGACGCGTAGGCGTTGGTCGGATAGAGGGTGTAGACCCAGTTGTGTTCGCCTTCGGCCGAGCGCTTCATCACGTGCTCGATCAGCGTGCGAGTCGCCGCCTGGCGCTTCGTCTGGCGGTCGGGCGGGACGGACGAGAGGGCGCGGGTGTTGGCATCGGCGCCGATCACGATGCGGCAGTCAGCTTCTTCCGCAGCCCACCTGGACAGCGGTGAAACCCACTCGAGTTGCTCGTCTGAAGCGAGGCGGTAAAAGCTTTCGGGCTGGCGATCGAAGGCCATCGCCAGGACCGGCTGGCCGCCGGCCTTCAGGACTTCGTCGTAGACGGCTTCGATCAGGGGCTCGGCGGCGGTTGGGCCCTCGATGAGGCAGGTGTCGCCCTCTGCGACCTTCGTCGAGTAGCGGACGAGGATCTTTGCCAGATTGAGTACGCGTGGGTCGTTCATCGGTTTTCCGACGGCGCAGGGTACGGCGCGTCCGTCCGGGTTGCCATTGCCATGAGCAGCGCGTGTAGTCGCGGATCGTCGGTGAGCTCGGGATGGAAGGCGCAGGCGAGGACGTTGTCCTCGCGGATCACAACCGGGTGCCCGTCGATCTCGGACAGGACCTCGACGCCGCTTCCGTGCTCCTCCACCCACGGCGCCCTGATGAAGACGGCGCGCAAGGGGTCAGGGCCGATCCCTCCGATCACAAGGTCTGCCTCGAAGCTCGCGAGCTGGCGGCCGAAGGCGTTCCGGCGACAGGTCGCGTCGATCAGCCCGAGGTGGTCACGGCCGCAGAGGATCATGCCGGCGCAGGTGCCCAGGACCGGACGGCCGGCTGCGTGATGCGCACGGATGGGCTCCGCCAGGCCGTCGCGCTCGATCGCCTTGGCGATCGTGGTCGACTCGCCACCGGGGATGACCAGCGCGTCCAGCTCCGAGATTTCGTCGGGCGTACGGACCTCGCGTGCGTCGGCACCCAACTCCGAGAGCATGCGCACGTGCGCGGCGAAGTCGCCCTGGCTGGCGAGAACACCAACGCGCAGGCCTCCGGTTTCGCCGGGCGGCGGGACCAGCGGGCGCGAGGACAAACTCAGACTCCGCGGTGCTGAAGCAGCTCGCCCTGGGCGGCCAACTCCGCGATGTCGTCGCCGCGCATGGGCTCGCCGAGGTCCATCGATGCGGCCGCGACCCGGGCTGGATCGGAAGCGTGCGTAGTTGCCTCCACGATCGCGCGCGCGCGGCGCTCGGGGTCTGATGACTTGAAGATGCCCGAGCCCACGAAGTTGCCCTGAGCGCCGAGCTGCATCGTGAGCGCAGCGTCCGCGGGAGTCGCGATGCCGCCGGCGCAGAAGAGCGGAACGGGAAGCCAGCCTTCGGCGGCTACCTCGGCCACAAGGTCCAGAGGCGCCTGGAGGTCCTTGGCTGCCGAGGGAAGCTCTGAAGAGTCGAGCGACTGCAGGTGGCGAATGCCGCCGGTGATGCTCCGGAGATGGCGCACAGCCTCGACGATGTTGCCGGTGCCCGCCTCGCCCTTGGAGCGGATCATGGCCGCGCCTTCCGCGATGCGCCGGAGCGCTTCGCCGAGATTGGTGGCGCCGCAGACGAACGGGATCTCAAAGGCCTGCTTTTCGATGTGGTTTGCCTCATCGGCGGGAGTGAGAACCTCGGACTCGTCGATGTAGTCGACCTCGAGGGCCTCGAGGACCTGCGCCTCGGCGAAGTGCCCGATCCGTGCCTTGGCCATGACCGGAATCGACACGGCGGCCTGGATGCCCTTGATCATCGCGGGGTCGGACATGCGGGCGACGCCGCCGTCGCGGCGGATATCGGCCGGTACCCGCTCGAGCGCCATGACGGCTACCGCGCCGGCGTCCTCTGCGACGCGGGCCTCCTCTGGCGTGACGACATCCATGATCACGCCGCCCTTGAGCATCTCTGCAAGCCCGCGCTTGACGCGGAATGTGGCGCGTTCGGTCATCGCCACTCAGGATACGGAAGCAGGCGCTGCCCGAAGGGCAAACGCTCGCCGATTGCCCTAGACGGGTCGACGAGGGGGCAAATCGTCCAACCTGAGCCTCTATTGGGGCACTCTCTGGACGAATGCCTGGGCGAGGACAGCTAGACGGCTTGTTCTAGGTAGACGGTGGTTTCGAGCTCGGACCAGGAGCCGGGCTCGATCCGCTCGGGCGCTTCGAAGTTGCGCGCTTCTGAGCGCTCAGCCTTGCGGAGTGCAATTTGGCGCTTTCGGTCGATCGCTCGGAGCTCGGCTTCGAGCTCGACCAGCGGCGATCGCGCGGCTCCGTTGGTTGCTCGGTCTCGCCGGGCCATCGCTACTTCAGCTTGAAGGCCCGGATCCGGTCCTTATACGCGCCCTTGTCAAGGGAGTACACCCCGTAGGCGAGCGCCTGGACCAGCGCGAGCAGCGACGTGTTCGACTGGATGAACGACGGGCTGTTCGAGGAGAAGTAGAGCGTCAGATCGGAGTGCTCGCCGACCTCGGAAAGCGTCGCGTCGGTGATCGCAAGCGTGGTTGCCTGGCGATGCTTGGCGAGCTTCATGGCGCGCACGACGATTGGATGGGCGCGGCCGGCAGAGAAGGCGATCACAAGTGCGCCCTCCTCCAGGCGGCTGAGCCTGGTGATCGAGTCCTGGCGCGGACTTGCGACGACCTCTGCACGGATGTCGAGCAGTGCGAGCAGGTGGCGCAGGTAGCTCGCGAAGAATGCGAGTTGGTCCATGCCCACGATCATCACGCGACTGGCGCCGGCGAGCGCCTCTACGCAAGCCTCGATCTCCTCGGCGGAGAGATTCCTCACGGTGTCCTCGAGATCGCCGTAATCGGCGGCCAAGGACGCTTCGAACTCCGAATGATCGAAGTCGAAGAGCGAGCTCTTCTCGGCGGGCCCGTTCTCGGACGGCCGGGTGCGGTACTCCTCGATCGCTGCCTGCTGAAGCTCGGGGTAGCCCTCGAATCCGAGAGCCTGTGAGAAGCGGACGACAGTCGACGACGAGGTCGATGCGCGGCGGGCAAGCTCCTCGGCCGTCTGGAAGGCCGCCTCGTCGAGATGATCGACGATGTAGCGGGCCACATCTTTCTGCGAGCGGGAAAACTCGTCGAAGCGCTCAGTGATGAACGCGGAAAGGGTCTTCGCTTCCTTCTTGGACTTGGTCCTAGTCGCCGAGCCGTTGCCGCGGGAAGCGGCACGGGTCGGCGAAGAAGCCGGGCGTGTCTTCGTCGCAGTCTTGCTCACGGCGGATGGATTCGCCCCGGTCGGCAGTTTCCCTTCCGGCGAATTGTGGTTGGATCGCAGGCAATGAATCTCGAAGACGTCCTGCGCCGGCTCAACCGCAACATGATCGCCTTCGATCTGGCGCTCGGAACGGGAGCGCTTCTCGCGCCCAAGGCAACGCTCGCGGTGATCGGCCACGACGCACCTTCCGAGGACGCGGAGCATCTGTTCAGGCGCTGCGGACCGATCTGGCTGACGTTTGCCGCCGCGCACCTGGTGGCCGATCGCCGGGGAGAGGGCCGCGATTGGTGGGCGCTCGCCTGGCTCCGCGGAACGGAGCTCGCCACCGATGCCGTCTGGGCCCGCTCTCCTGCGGTAAGCAGGGCCGGTGCTGCCGATGGCCTGCGCCTCGCGGGCGTCGCCAACGCCGCGATGGCGCTGGGATTCGGCTGGCTTGCGTCCCGGAGCCGCTAGCTGCCGGTCGGCGGCTGCGCCTGGCGCTCGAGCTCGTCTTTTTCCACCAGCGGTTCAGAGCATTCGCTGAAACCGACTTCCTGCGCGATCGCTTGTCGCCTTGCCTGTTGTGATGCGAGCTTTGCTTGCGCCTCCTCGTAGGCGGCCGGGTCATCGCCCCGCGCGGCCTCGAGCCCGTCCTGGAGGATCTCGATGCCCCGCTCACGGTCCTTGAGGTAGGCCTCGACGTCGGCGTCGAGCGCATCGGGCGCGCCCAACTCAATGATGGCGGCGCGCTCCTCCTCGGCGACCCTGATCAGCGCCTCAACCTGTGCTTCGGCGTCCTCGGCTGTTCGTGGCGCAGAGCCCTGGATCTCGAGGAACTCGTCGTGGGCCTGCGTGCAGAGCTCGTCGCCCTGGGCCAGAAACTCCGCAGCGCTCAGCTCGTCGTCGGCGAAGGGTCCCAGATCGAAGATGACCGCAAGGACGGCCAGCAGCAGCACCGCACCGATGATGCCCGCGGCAAGCCCGGTCCGGTTTGTGCGCGGCGCCTCCTCCATCGTTGGTGGAGCCTAGATGCTGTCACGCTCAATCAGGTGCAGCACTTCGACGGACTACCCGATTCGCGGACCAGCCTGCGCGGCCTGAACGCCGAGGGCGACGAAGTGTGGCTCGTCCGGGCGATCTCGCAAAAGCTCTACAGGTGCCCCGGGTGCGGGCGCGCGGTCGAGATCGGGATGGAGCACGTGATCGTCCAGACCGTCCGGCGCATGGGCGGAACAGAGCACCAACATTGGCACCGCACCTGCGCCGAGGACAAGCCGATGCTGGAATTGAGACAGCTCCGCACCGTGAGTGCTTTCGAGTCTCGCCCCGGCAAGCTTGCCCAGCGTGGGCGTTCCAAGCCAGGGGGGCGCCGACGGGACATGCGTCGAGGCCGCTAGGGACAGACGCCGCACATTTCAGGTTTGAGGGACGACGCGCTCCTCGGACTCGCGGCTAGCGTCGCAGGATGTTTTCGTCGCACCTGTGGCGCCCTGGGCCCCTTCGCTTTGCCGTTCTGGTCGGCGGGCTTTGGTTGTTCGGGACGGGCGAGGCCCTCATCGTTACAGCGGATCTGGGCAACTCGCCCTGGACGGTCCTCGCCGAAGGAGTAGCCGACAACACTCCCCTCGAGATCGGCGGCGCGACTGTCGTGATCTCGTTCGTGGTCCTGTTTGCGTGGGTGCCGCTGCGCCAAGCACCCGGCCTGGGAACGATCATGAACGCGATTGTGGTCGGGGTCGCCATCGGCGTGATGGTTCCGCTCCTGCCAAGCGATCCCGTCGCCGGCCTGCGCTGGGCCCTTCTCGGCGGCGGCATCGCTCTCGTCGCGATCGGCGGCGGGATCTACCTCGGCGCTCGCCTGGGACCCGGTCCTCGTGACGGGCTGATGACCGGCCTTCACGCGAGGACGGGACGGTCACTTCGGCTCGTCAGAACGGTGATCGAACTGTCGGCGCTCGTCGTGGGATTCTCACTCGGCGGCACCGTGGGAGTTGGCACGGTCGCCTTTGCCCTCTTGATCGGCCCGGGAGTGCAGGCGGCCTTCTATCGCGCGCAGCCGGCGATGAAGGGGCTCCGCTGAGGAACGCGGCGCATCCGGCGCCTACTGGGACCAGTCTCCGGAATCGGGGCAGTTGGCAACGCCCGCCGGCGTGCACGACAAGGTGACGACTCCGGAAGGATCGCGCGCCATCGAGAACGAGGTCCCGGTCTCGGATTCGACGGTGAGGAGATAGGCGTCCGGCTGGGCTTCGACCGTCAACGACCCGGTGAGCGACGGCTCGATCTGGCGAAGTGATTCCGCCGTTGCGTTGGCGTACTGACCGTCGTTGTCGGTCGAGAACGTCTCGATCGAGGTCTGCGCCGTTCGCACCTGGATCTGGGCATCAGCGTCAAGCGAGTCGATCTGAGAGGCACTCAGATTTTCAGGGGACGCCTCCTCCCCGCTCCCGCCGCCACCGCCGAAGAGGGCGAAGATCAGAGTCAGCACCGCGGCCAGCGCCAGGACGATGCCGATCGCGCCGCGGTTGGTGAGCCGAGGCCCCGACGAGGTGGGCGTGAACTGTGGTGCCGGCTGCATGTCGGCCGTCCACTGCGAACCGTCCCAGTAGCGGAGCACCGAGGGCTCGATTGGGTCGGGGTACCACCCCGCGGGTGGGGAGGTCACGGGCGGAACGTCGCTCATGCCTGACGTATCGGCCACCCGCCGGGCGGCTTTAGCCGCTCGTCAGTTCTTGCGCGGAATTACTTCCAGGACGAACACCTCGGTGGCGATTCCATCCTGGATCTTCTTGGAGAAGCGGGCCGTGACCTTGCGGTGCATCGCTTTGGCGATGACGTCTGCGGTCTCGCGCTTGAAGCCGGCCATGGTGCGGACTGGACCACCGTCGTCGACCCGGTTGGTGATGCCTTCCTGAAGATCGGCGGCCGAAGACTCCGGCATGGACCAGCGCACGACTCCGGTGTCGAGCTCCACGGATGCGTCCGATGGGGAAGAGTTGGCGTACCGGTTGCAGACCGAGTTGAGCGAAGCTCCGAGCGACTTGGACATATCGTCGCCTTGTTCAGACACCTGGGGTACGTCGGGCATTGCGGCCTCCCACGTTGCGCTTCCTCTGACATGGCACTCGGCGGGAAGAGGAAACGGAGATCCCAGCGGGCACGACGAATCGTAGCCCTTGCAACAGGCATGCGCGGCAGTAACACGGCTGGTGACTGGCCGACGCCAACCGCGCGACTGCTTTTCCGACGCATCACGGTTGGTGCAGTTCGTCTCCGTCTGGCGGCGGAGTAAGTGAGTCTGGGTCTCGATGGAGGCGACTAGCCGCCGAGCCCCTCCAACTTTGCAGACAGGCCCGCGAGGCCATCACTTCGGTTGACGCGGACGCGGCGCTGCTCGAATCTCGTCTCGGGAGTAGCGAGACCATCGCCGGTGCCAAGCGCACCGCTGTACCCCGCTTCGCGTACAGCCGCAACGGCACCCTCGTCGAGTCTCCCGGCCGGGTAGGCGAAGTGGCGAACGGGGACGCCAAATCGGCGGCGGAGATATTTCCCCGAGCCCTGGACCTCGCGTCGCAGAGCTGCGCCGCTCAGAGTCGTCAGATCCGAGTGATCGATGGTGTGGGAGCTCAGCTCCCAGCCGGCGGCGAGCATCTCGCAAACCATCGCCTCGGTGATCTCGCCCTGCTCGAGGCTCCCAACCTTCAGGTTGAGCACACCGGGCCAGCCGGCCTTTGAAAGCTCTGGAAAGGCGTTCGTGTACTGCCCTCGCAGTCCGTCGTCGAAGCTGATCACGATCGGTCGAGCGGGAAGCGGAGGTCCATCCGCCGACCAGCCTGCGTCGAGCTCATCAAGCGTGATCGCCGTGAAGCCCTCGCTGTCGAGCCACTTGATCTGACTGGCGAAGTCGTCCGGCTCGACGAAAAGCTCGGGATACCTGGCACTCGCCGGCGGCGCTGCGATCTCGTGGTACATGAGAATCGGAACGGGACGGCGATCCTTCTCGGCGGCAGGCTGACCTGCAGGCGCTTCCGTCAAGTCCGGGCAGGCCCCGCCCGGATCCTCGGTTCCATCAGTTCCGGCTTCGGTTTTCGTGAGCGCAGCATCCGCGGATTCGGACGCTGGGACTGAGCTTGAGCCCCGGGCGATCACAGAGATGACAACGACTGTCGCCAGCACACCCAGTGCTCCTGCAGCGACGCGACGACGGAATGCAGCGCGCCGCCGTCGCTCCTCCAGCCTGCGCAGTCGCCGCCGCTCTCGAATCTGTGCTTCGACCATCATCCAGCCGTTTCTTTGGTCACCATCCCTTTGGGGGGTGACCGGGGGCGCTCAGGGATACCTTATGGCCGTGTCGGATGAGAACATCTCCCTGGTGCGGTGGGCGTACGAAGAGGGTCATGCGAAACGGACTGTCGAAATGCCCCAAGCATCAGAGCGCATTTCGTCCGAGTATGTCTTCTATGCCAGGCGCGGTTTCCCGGGGCGGGAGACCTATCGACTGGAGGAGATGCCGATGCTGTGGGCAGATCTCGACGAGACGTTCAGCGCGAATGCGGGAACCGAGGAGACTTGACCAAGTGATCATGGGCCGGGGTGGACTCGAACCACCGACCGACGGATTATGAGTCCGCTGCTCTAACCAACTGAGCTACCGGCCCGTCGCGCGAGCGTAACGGCCGGATCGGCGCGGACCCGGCGGGTCGTCCTACCCGAGGTCTACGGTCACGAAAGTCCAACGGAAGGGGTTCTCGTGTTCGAAGCCGATGTCAACTATCTCGCCGTTCTGATCGGGGGAATCGCCGCGCAACCGCTCGGGTTCCTCTGGTACGGGCCGCTGTTCTCCAAGTCGTGGATGGAGGCTCGCGGGTACACCGACGCCGATTTCGAAGGCTCTGAGGACTCGCCCGTTCCCTACGTATTTGCGCTGGCACTGGCGCTCGTCATCGCCTACACGCTCGCGCGGTTGGCCGACATGACCGGCGCGGACAGCGTGGGCGACTGTGTGGCATTGGCTGCCTTTGTGTGGGCAGGACTGGCCGGCTCGGTGCAGGCCGTGCAGATCGTGTTCAACCAGATGCACTCGAAGCTGGGCACGTTCCTCATCGAGGGCGGCTACCAGCTCACGTCGTTCCTGATCATGGGCCTCGCGATCGGCTGCTTCCAATAGCGGGCGGCTAGACCCGAACGGGCGCTCCCTGAGGCTCCGTCGAGTGCTCGGCGGCGACCGCCCTCGCGTCTCCAGCTGCCCTCGACCCGCCCGTCAACCGGATCAGCTCCGCCTCCTTTCTTCGCGCATCGGAGACGAGGCGGAGGGAAATGATGCCCGTTACGCAGAGGGCGAACACGGACAAGAGCCACCGCGTGGAGATGGCGAACTCATCGGGGGTGGCCGCGAGGGTCGAGAGCGCGACGCCGTAGGTGGCCAGGATGCCGAAGAGCTGGAAGACGAGTCCGTAGATGGAGAAGGAACGGGCGGCGACCAGGACGACCCAGATGAACATGACTGCGTAGACCCCCGACGCCGAGCCCGAGAGGGCGACGCAGGTGGAGATGAGGCCGGAGCCGACCCAAAGGACGGTGTGGATGCTCCAGGTGGTGAAGTGTTCTGCCAGGGCGAATATCGAGATGCTCGCGGTGATGGCGATGAGGGCGACCAGCCACAGGCCTTCCGTATCCGCGCCGGCAGGATGCGGCAAAAAGATCGACGCGCCGACGAACGCGGCGCCGCAGCCGTAAAGGAGCGCGGTGACGCGCGCCATCTGCGGCGCTTCGACCTCCAACGCGTACTCGTGCTCGGCTTGCTTTCGGGAAAGGAAGGGCATGACTCCTACCTGACCTATTCGGCGTTTTCGGGCGGCGGCCTTAGCGGAGTTGGTCGAGCTCGTTCTCGAGCTCGGAAACGCTGTACGCGCCTTCGATGCGGGTGGCGATCTTGCCGTCCTCGTCGATGACGAAGAGCCAGGGCTCGGTTGGAAGCCCGAAGGCCTCGACCTGCGGGCGGAGCTTGGGGTTCTCCGGGTCGAAGCGGTTGTCCTCATAGATCTCCATGTGGATGAAGGAGGCGTCGTCTCCATACTCGGCCTTCACCTGCTCGGTCACGTCAACGACGGGGCCGCACACACGGCTCTGACAAAGGGCGGGTGTGGCGAAGAGGAGGACGACCGGCTCCTTGCCGAGAACGTCTGCGAGATCGTCGGTGTGCATCGTCGAGGGCGGGTTGCGGGTGTCGATGTCCGAGACGTTGCCGACGTCGTCGAGAGTCGGCGTGTGTACGGACGGGGCCGGGTCCCCTTCGCCCGGGATGCCCGGTTGATCGCTGACGGAAATCGTGGTCTGGAAGTTCGTGGCGGCAAGAGATCCCTCGTCGTCGCGTACGACCGCGGCGACGCGGTAGTTGCCGGAGTCCAGCCGAACGTCGGCGACGGAAACGCTCGAAGCGTCGCCCTCGAGCGCCCCATCGGCCTTGTATGGCGACAGGACTTCCAGCGATTCGGTTCGGGCCGTGTACGGGCCGAGAACCTTGCCGCCCTTTTCTTCCTCGAAGTAGATAGCGACATCCGCGTCATCGATCTGAGGGCCGGCAACGTCGAAAAGGGCGAAGCCGAAGCGCTGGGGCCCGGGAGTGAAGACGGCGCCCGAAGGGAAGGCGACGATGTCGTTGGTCTCCCCCACCTCTGAGATCAGGTCGTCGATTGACTCGTTCGTCGGCTTGGGGAAGTCGGCGGCTACGGGGGCTTCAGTGGGCGGCTCGCCAGAGGGGGACGGCTCGTCATCTCCTCCGCACCCCGCGCCGGTGAGAGCGAGTGCAGAGAAGAGGCAGGTGAGGGTGATCCTGTAAGTCGGAGACACGGCAGGCGATCGTAGAAGGGCTGCCTTAACGGGTTCTCAAGGGTTGAACGGTCGAGCGCGTGGATAGGGTGCGCATTCCGCGCGCCTTGCGTGGACATTTGGCGACGAGAGGAGCGGAACGTGGCGGAACGGGCGGCGCTTATAACGGGTGGTTCGAGCGGAATCGGTTTGGCGATAGCGCGTGCGCTTGGCGAGGACGGCTATGGCGTGACGATCTCGGCGCGACGACCCGACAAGCTCGAGGCCGCTGCTGACGATCTGCGCTCGGCCGGGATCGACGTTCATGCCGTCGCTGCGCAGATGACCGAGGAGGCGGAGGTGGTGCGCGCAGTCGATGAGCATCGTGAGCGCTGGGGACGCATGGACGTCTTGGTGAACAACGCGGGCGTTGGCCTTGGCGGCGCGATCGAGGGCTATCCGACGAAGAAGATCGACATGCAGCTTGATTTGAATCTGCGCGCGATCGTGATCTCGACGCGCGAGAGCCTGGGGATGCTCCGCGAGGCGGGAGGAGAGCATGGGAAGGCACTCATCGTCAATACGGCTTCAGTTGCCGGAAAGGCGGGCCAGGGCTGGCTCTCGATCTACTCAGCCACCAAGGCGGGCGTGATCGGCTTTTCGCAAGCGACGCAGTCCGAGCTGGGTGATTCGGGAATTCAGGTGACGGCGCTCTGCCCCGGGTTCGTGGACACGCCGATGACGGAATTCGTGAAGGGGGAGGTTGCTGCGGACGCGATGATCCGCCCCGAGGACATCGCGGAGTCGGTGCGCTTCCTGTTGCGGACGTCTCGCGCGTGCCTCGTTCCCGAGATCGTGTTCCTGCGCCCCGGCGACGGTTCGGCGCTGGGGACCTGAGGGGCGCTCTCGCGCGGGTTAGTGGCGGACGAGCTCGGGGTTGCCGAGGATCTCGGCAGCGCGCTGCTCGGAGAGCTGCTCCTCGGCGGCGGCGAGGAGGTCCTTGTATTCGTCAAGCCTGCGGGTCGGGCGCATCCATGCCCAGTCGCGGCTGAGGCGGAGCTCTCGGCCGCGGTGGCGCTCACCGGTGTCGGCGGCAGCGGTCTTGTGGACGGGCGCGGCGCAGCGGAACTGCTCGCGCTCGGCGCGGATCTGAGCGGCGGCCTCGGCGAGGGAACCCGTGGAAAGGTCGGTATCGATGTCAAGGGACCACTCGAGCAAGGAGCGAAGGGCGCGCACCTCACGGCGTGTGGCGCGGCGCGGGCGCTTCGCGCAGGTGTAGGCGTCCCAGGCGCGGGCGAAGTTGGCGACGGAGGTGCGGGCACCGTTTCTGTGCGCCGCGAGCATTGGGCAGATACCGCCGGAGGAGGAGTCGACGTAGGCGCCGACGATGATCCGGTTCGTCTCGATCCCGCTCAGCATGGCTTCCTTGGTGTGCTGGGGAAGCTGCTCGACGGCGATGCGAAGGTCGTACGTGGGGCGTTCGCGACTGGTTCTCACTCTTCAAGGTGTAGCGGCGAGGGACCTCTTTTCAGGCGTTGGAGCGGGTTTTGGGGAGAGATGTTGCATTTCGCCGAGGCGGGATCTTGACCAGGGAGCTGACGGTTCTGATCGCCGCGTTCGGCGATCCGGGGCACACGTTTCCGGGGATTGCCCTCGGCGAAGCGCTGCAAAGGCGGGGGCACAAGGTGGTGTTCGAGACGTGGGAGAAGTGGCGGGAAGTGCTCGACGAGGCAGGGATCGAGTTCCACGCCGCCGAGGAGTATCGGGTGTTTGCTCCGTCCGAGGGCGATGGGCCGTCTGCCGGTGAGGCGGCGGTGGCGCTTGAACCCCTGCTTGACGAGCTGCGACCCGACGTGGTTGTGAACGACATCCTCACGCTTGCGCCCGCGCTGGCGGCGGAGAAGGCCGGCGTGCCGTGGGCCACGCTGATCCCACACGTGTATCCCGAACACGAGGCAGGGCTTCCCTTCTTTGCGTTCGGCGGGGCGCGGATTCCGAGGACGCCCGTAGGGCGGTGGCTGTGGAGCGCACCGGTGCCG
Organism: uncultured bacterium; assembly: GCA_963721645.1. GTDB lineage: Bacteria > Actinomycetota > Thermoleophilia > Solirubrobacterales > 70-9 > JALZKA01. The sequence goes on from CAVRJK010000002.1 coordinate 1,162,111, forward strand.
ATGCTGGAGGCCGGGCTGCGCCAGGGCCGCGATGAGCTGAACGGCGAACGGGAGAAGGCCGGCTTGCCGCCGACGGAGAGGTTCCACGGCGGGACGAGCGAGGAGCTGGCGATGGTGGCGACGTATCCGCAGCTCGAGTATCCGCGGCGATGGCCCGGCCACGTGCATGTGACCGGGCCGATGGAGTTTGAGACGGCGTATGAGGACGTGGAGCTGCCCGAGGGGGATGACCCCCTGGTGCTGGTGGCCGCGTCGACAGCCCAGGATCCGGACTGCCGGTTGGTGCGGGTGGCACTCGAGGCGCTTGCGGACGAGCCGGTACGAGTGGTGGCGACAACCAACGGGCACATGCCGAGCGAGGGCATCGAGGTGCCTGCGAACGCGCGGCTGTACGGCTGGCTCAGCTACTCGCAGGCGATGGCCGCAGCGGACCTGGTCGTATGCCACGGCGGGCATGGGACCGTGGCGCGCGCGTTGGGCGCTGGGGTGCCGGTCCTGTGTTGCCCGGCTGTCGGCGACATGACCGAGAATGGCGCGAGGATCGGCTGGGCGGGCGTGGGGCTGGCACTGCCGTGGCGGCTGCTCGGCCGGGCGTCACTGCGGGTGGCGGTGCGGCGGATCTTGGGCGACGGGGCGTTCCGCGAGAAGGCGCGGGAGGTCGCGCGATGGGACGAGAGGCATGACGGGGCAGCGCGAGGTGCCGAGCTGGTTGAGGACTTCGGGTTCCGCGACGCGGTGGACAACGATCCGATCGTCCAGCAGGGCTCGTTGACGGGCGACGCTGGCGCAATCGTTAACCGAACCGTAGCGATTCGGATTAACTCCGGGGGTCGGACTCGAACCGACAACCCTTCGCCTTAACAGGCGCATGCTCCGCCAATTGAGCTACCCGGGATTACACGATCGTGTAACGCCGAATTCAACTTCGGATTGGATCGTCCTAGCCGATTCTATAGGACGGCAGATCACTCCCCCAGCTTCGACCTCGGCGTGGCAGTTCGCGCAGAGGAGGATGCACTTCTTCGCTTCTTCCCGACATCTCTCGAGACGCCCGCGTGATCCCGCTTCTGGGCGATTCCGAACTCTTTCTGCTGTCGGGTCGAGGTGATGGAACTGCAGAGCCGCCGAGGTAGTGTCGTAGCCGCAGATCCGCACCTTGCCACCTGCTTCGTGGCCAGGAGTCTCTTTGCGGTTGTGGCGACAGCTCTGGACAGCCTCTGAGATGCACTTGCGGCACTACAACCTTCCGCATTCGGGAAAGCGAAGAAGTCGTCTGTCCATGGAGCGACACTCGGCCCAGATAACGCATCTGTCCTTCTAGGCGAGCCTCTAGAGCGAGGTGCCGACGACGACGGGCTTCGGTCCGCTGATGGCCGATGGCGCTGAAGCCGTACGTCTGACGCTCGACTGGCTCATGGCTCAGGCGCTCCGATCGATTTCTGCCGGGATCGAGCGATCGCTGAGGCCTTGTCAATTCCGTGAGCTGCGTGTCATCTCGTCGACCGTCCCCCTTGCGCGCGTGCTTAGCGCGGCCTTCGGTGTCAGTCCGTACTCTTCGCATCCAATAGCCGACGGTCGACGGATGCAGTTCTCCAGTAGTACCGATTGCCTCGAGCGAGAGCCCCTCGGCCAAATAGCGCTCCAGACGGTCTCGATCCATGGACGGATGGTCCCATCTGGATCGGATGGAACTTACGAACGTATGTTCGTACCTAGGGGCCGAGCAGGTCGTAGCGATAGACCTGCTTGGGCGCCATGACGATCGGCCCTCCCAGGTTCGTCGCGTCGGTCAAGAAGACGCCAAACCGCCCATCGCCGGAGACAGCGGGGTGAAACGAATTACCGTTGGAGGCGCCGCCGCCGCTTGAAGCGGATCGGCGCGAGAGGAGGCGCGGCTTATTGGTCTTGCGGTCATACACGTAGCTGTTGTAACCCGCGAAAGCCGGCCCCCCGAGGTTCGTGGCCTGTGTTGTAAATCCAGCAAAGCGACCGTCAGCCGAGATCTGGCCTGTCTCAGAGTCGGCGTTCGCGGGCGCACCGCTCTTGGTTCGCGAGACAAGCTCGACCTTCTCAGTCTTTCGGTCGTAAACGTAGATCTTGCCCTTACCCGGCGTCGGGTCACCGCCGAGGTTGTCGCCCGAGGTGTGGAACATCACGTGACGGCCGTCGGCGGAGATCCTTGCGTTGTCGCAGTCGCCGTTCACTCCGGCACCCCCGTCCGACTTCCGCGAGATCAGCTCGAGCTCCTTGCGCTTTCGGTCGTACACGTAGATGTTGACGACGTTCTTGGCAGCACCCACGAGGTTGGTCGCGTTGCTGTCGAACGCAACGAAGCGCCCCGAGGCCGAGATCGAGGGACGCTGCGAGTTGCCGTTCGCGCCCTTTCCGTTCCTCGACTTCGAGCGCCTCGAGATGAGCGAAGGCTTGTCGGTCTTGCGGTCATAGACGTAGATGTCGCCGGCCGGCCCGTCCGGACCGCCAAGATTGTCGGCCGCGGTCCCAAAGGCAACATCTCGGCCCGCGAGCGGAGATCGATGGGGTGCCTGAGTTCCCGTTTGCGGCGCCGCCGCCCTTACCCTTTGCCTGTCGTGAGACGAGCTCGAGCTGCTTTTTTTTGAGGTCGTAGGTATAGATCTGATCCGCGAACGGCAGCGAAGGACCGCTCAGATTCGAAGCATCGGAGCTGAAGACCGCAATCCGGCCGTTCCCGGAGATCTCCGCGCTGCCAGAGTCATCGTCGGCACCACCGCCGCCTTTGTTCTTGGAGCGTCGCGACACCAGTTGGACCTTCTTCTTCGCGAAGTCGTAGACATAAACGTTCTTCGAGGCGGCGATCGGTCCACCCAGGTTGGTGGCCTCGCTGGTCATGATCACGGCGGAACCGTCGTCGGACACTTGCGGCGACCTTTGCTCATTGTTGGAGGCCATCGCTCCACCATTGGTCGACTGCCGGCTCGCAAGCTTGGCGTCACCCTTCTTCGCAAGGGCATCCAACGCAGGCGCTCCGGCCACGGCGACAAGCACTGCCGTCCCAAGCACGATCAACCTGCCTCCTGCACGACCCTTATCGATCCTCACAAGTAACGCCCCCCGTCACAGGTTTAGCTCAGTCCTTCAACAGCAGAGTATCGAGGGACTGAGGCCGGCGTCGGCCGGCGTCAGGGGCGTCGATCTCAGCCTGGGCCCTATCCCCCGGCCCCGCTCCTCGGCGCCGCGGACTGGTGGTGGGCGATCTTCTCCGCCAGCGCCGCCCGGCGCTTTTGGAGCTCGACACTCGCCGCCGTGGCGCCCGTCGCCGCCGCCTCGGCGATGCGGCGCTCGATCGCTCCCTGCTCGAGTTGCAGAAAGCTCAGCTCCATCGCTTCGGGGCTCGCCGGCTCGTCTTGTGCCTTGTCCGTCAGCCTCTTGACGATCCGGCCAAGCTCGACGTCCTCCTCGGGCAGAGCCTTCAGCGGGTCGTCCAGATGCCCGGCCAGCCAGTCGCGCACCCTCCCCATCGTCGGGGTCGACAGATGCTCGCGCTTCAATTTGTCGATGTAGTCGCGGCCGTACACAGGCGCTGCGATGCACATCTGAAGCAGCCCGGCCTCCCGCCTTTCCTGCGTCGAGAGCACGCGCGGCGCCTGATTTGTCTCCTCGCCCGGGGCAAACGGCGACTCCTCGCCCTCGCCTGGATCCGCCGGCACCGGCACGACCGGAGCTGGGCGTGGAGGCCGAGGCGCCTCGGCCATCCGCCGGGCAACCAGCCCCGGGTCCGCGCCAAGCCTCTCCCCCACGTCGCGGACCAGCTCGTCGCGCGTGATCGAGTCCGGCATCGACTTCAGCACCGGCACCACTTCATCGAGCGCCCTGTCCCGCCCGTCGGGAGTTGCGAGATCGGCGTCGTTCAGGAGCGTCCCGGCGTGGAACACCGACAGGTCCACCGCGTCATCCACCAACCCGCCAAACCTCTCCGCGGCAGTCGATCCCGGCCCGTCGCCTCCAAGCATGTCCGCCGGATCTTCGCCCTCGGGCATCGCCGCCACCCGCAGTCGCACCTTCTTGCCCGCCGCAACCCCCTGCGCCCTGAGCATCGCCTCGCGCCCCGCCCTGTCGGCATCAAGCGCCAGCACCACCTCGCCGGTGTGCGCCGCGAGCAGCTTGACCTGATCCGGGGTGATCGCAGTCCCCATCACCGCGACCGTCTCCTCCACGCCCGCCCGGTGCGCCGCGATCACATCCGTATACCCCTCGACCACCACTGCCCGGCCCTTCTTGGCCATCGCGCCGCGCGACCTGTCGATCCCATAGAGAAGCCGGCTCTTGTGAAACAGCTCGCCGTCGGGCGAATTCACGTACTTCGCCCTCTGCTCCTTGCGCGTCGCTCTGCCGCCGAATCCCTGCATCCGCCCCCGGCCATCCCTGATCGGGAACATGATGCGAGCGCGAAAGTGGTCCATCCATCCGCCCTTCTGACCCTTCTTGACAAGCCCGGCAGCCACCAGCTCGGCATGCGAGTAGCCGCCCTGCTGCCCGCGCATCACGATCGTGTCCCACCTGTTCGGCGCAAAGCCGACTCCGAACTCCCGCAGGCTCTCTTCGCTCAACCCCCTGCCGAGGAGATACTCGCGCGCCTTTTCTGCCTCGTCCGACTCCCACAGATACTTCGTGTAGTAGGCCGCCGTGCGGTCGAGCAGCTCCGCCAGGCGCGCCCTCCTCTTCCTCGATTCCTCAAGCCTCGGATCCTCCTGCTCGCGCTCCACCTCCACACCGAACCGGTCGGCAAGCGTCTCAACGGCCTCGGCAAACGGCAGGCCCTCCTTCTCCTGGAGGAAGGTGAAGACATCGCCCTTCTCTCCGCAGCCAAAGCAGTAATAGAGCTTGTCCTGCGGATTCACCGAGAACGACGGCGAGCGCTCGTCGTGGAACGGACACAATCCCTGCAGCCTCTGCCCCGCCCTCTTCAACTCCGTATACGGCGCGAGCACCTCAGCGATATCCACCGCGTCGCGGACCCGCTCGATCGACTCCGTGGAGAACCGCGCCATCGCTCCGCGGCTAGAGCCGCGACTCCTCCGGCAGCGCCAACCGTTTGAACGCCGCGATGCAGAACCGGTCCGTCATCCCGGCGATGTAGTCCGTCACGCGCTGGACCTCATCGGCCTCCGACGATGTATTCGGAACGGCCTCCGGATGCTCAAGGTAGTGCTCAAACAGTGCCTGGAGGGTCCGCTCCACCCGCTCATGCTCAGAACGCGCCTCCGGGCCCAGATACACCCGCTGGAACATCCACTTCCGCAGCCTCAGCATCGCTCCGCCGATCTCGTCCGACTGCGCGATGTCACCAGCCGCCCGGGACGCCTCCACTATGTCTGCCACCAGCGTGTCGATCCGCGCGGCGCCGGTAGGACCGAGCAACTCGATCTCCGCGGCGGGCAGGTCATCCGACGTGATGATCCCCGCCCTGATCGCGTCGTCGATGTCGTGGTTGATGTAGGCAACCCGATCCACCAGGCGCACCACCCGCCCCTCGAGCGTCGCCGGCATGCCCGAACCCGTGTGGTTCAGGATCCCGTCGCGCACCTCCTCGGTCAGGTTCAGCCCCTCGCCGTCGCGCTCCAGCACCTCGACCAGCCGAAGCGACTGCTCGTTGTGGCGAAAACGCCTGTCCGCCCTTTCCTTCAGCGCCCTGTCGAGAGCCTCCTCGCCGATATGACCAAACGGCGGGTGGCCCAGGTCATGTCCCAGGCCGACCGCCTCGGTGAGGTCCTCGTTCAGCCCGAGCGCCCTGGACACCGTCCGCGCGATGCATCCGGTCTCCAGCGTGTGGGTGAGTCGCGTGCGGTAGTGATCGCCCTCTGGCGCGATGAACACCTGCGTCTTGTGCTTCAAGCGCCGGAAAGCCTTGGAATGGACGATCCGGTCCCGGTCGCGCTGAAACGGCGTTCGCACCGGCGAGGACGGCTCGTCGAACCTGCGCTTGGCGGGATACGACGGCGTCCCCCGCTCCCACAGGAATTCCGCTTCGAAGCGGCGGATCCGCTCCTCGAACGACTCCGCGATCGTCATCCCCGCTCAGGATATGCGCGCAATTCAACGTCCTTGCGCAACACGAGGTAAGAAAGCCACACGGCAACCGCAAATATCGGGAAACCCATCGCCGTCTTGGCCACTCCGAGCGCCACCAGGTCGCCCGCCAGATACAGCGGCAGTTGCACGCCAAGGCGCAAGACGAACAGGCCAACCCAGATCCAGCTCGCCCGCGTATAGACGCGCACGAGTCGCGGATCCTTTCGCCACTCCATCCCCTCGCCAACCAGCGGTCCGACAAAAACGCCGATCAAGGGCCAGCGCACCACGATCGAGATCAGGTAGGCAACGGCATACCCGAGGTTCAAAAGCAACCCAGGCAAAAAGAAGTTCTCCGCCTTGCCCGTCTTCTGGGCGATGAACGCGGCTATCGCCACTCCCACGAACCCGGCGATCGCGAACTGAAGCGTCTCCCGCCGAGCCAGACGAACGGCGAGCAGCGCAATCCCCAGCCCGATCGCAGCCCAGACGGCGACCTGCAGGTCCTGCCCGCTCGCCGTGTAGGCGATGACGAACGCCAATCCAGGAAGGCTCGAATCCGCGATCCCGTGGCCGCCGCCCATGGCCTCGAGCAGGTTGAAGGGCTTTTTTGCCTCCTCCGCCTTGTCCACCTCGGTCTCTTCAGGGACGTCGCTCACGCAAACGATGATGACCGCTCACCTGCGCGTGATGCCCCGGAGCGCTCAGGCGGCAGCGCGAAGCTGGACCTGCGCGTGGTGCTCGAGCGTTGTCGTGATCGCCCGCTCCGCCATGCGAAGCGCCCCGTTCGTTGCCATCGGAGCTTGCGCCAGGGGCCTGCCGAGTGCGTCGAGCATGAACTGGTGCGCTTCCTTGGAAATCTCAAAGCCGTCGCGCTCACACGCTCCGCAGACGACACCACCGGCCGCTCCGGAGAACGCCGTCAGCCCATCCGCCTCGCCGCAGCGAGAGCAAGCCGTGAGCTCCGGCGCGAACCCCGCGGAGAGCGCCAGCTTCAGGCGGAAGGCAAGCGCCGTCGCCAACCCCGCAGCACCGTCCGCCTCGGGCACCCCTTCGGTTTCCTCCTGCCCGTCCAACAGCGCCAGGTAACGACACAGCAGGTTGTACGCCGCCGGGTTCGACTCGGACGAATCGAGCAGGCGAAGCACCGCATCGCATCCGCGCGCCGCAGCGGCCAGCGCCGGTCCCGACGAGCGCAGATTCGGATACCCATCCACCGTGTGAACGCCCGTGACGGTCGCCAGATCTCCACGCCCTTCGTGGAGCACCATGTCGAGCCGGAAGAACGGCTCCAACCTGCCGCCAAAGCGCGTGCGCGGCTTGCGCGACCCCTTCGCTATCGCCCCGATCCGCCCGCGAGCGGCCGTGTAGAGGTGGAGCACCCGGTCCGCCTCGCCGTAGCGAATCGACCGGAGCACCACGGCTTGCGTCTTGAACGAACCCGGCATGACGCGAGCCATGCTGCCGTACGGGGCGGACGTTTTCTAAGAGGTGCCTGACCCCGGGCGTGCGGTTTCTAAGAGGTGCCTGACCCCGCGGACACCACGGCGTCTCGGATCGCTTCGGCTGTTACCTGCGCCGCGAGCGTCTGCACCTGCATCACTTCGAACAAGCCCGGCGGCTCGCCCTGTCCCGACGCGAGGCAAAACACCGAATCGCCATCCACGTCGGTGAACACGGGATCAACCGCTCGCGCGATCCCCGCGCTCGCGGCACGGGCAACACGCCCGCATTGAGCCTTGTCGAGCGCTGCGCTCGTCATCACGCATACGAGCGTCGTGTTCTGTCGCGTGTCCAGCTCAGCCGGAAGGCTCTCTCGATCCATCGCTGCGACGAAATCCGAAGCCCGCGGCGCACCTCCGCTCCGGGCACCCGCCAATACGGAGCCGTCAGCGGCGACTACGTCGCCGAACGGATTGGCCACCGCGACCGCGGCCACCGTCTCGCCAAGCGCGCCACGCGCAGCCGCATACCCCACGCCCGACTCGCTGGCGTTCTCGCGCCCAAGAATCTGTCCTGCGCCGGCGCCAGTCCCGACGCCGACCTGCCCGCGCTCCGGCACGCCCTCGCGAGCCGCCTCGCATGCGGCATAACCGCTCTCGGCCGTCGGCCGAGCCTTCGCGTCTCCCGCCGGCAGGTCAAAGATCACGGCCGACGGGACGATCGGCACCACGCCGGCGGGCGTCGGAAAGCCGAAGCCCTTCTCCTCCAGCCACCGCATCGCTCCGTCTGCCGCAGCCAGGCCGTAGGCACTGCCACCCGCGAGCATCACGGCATTCACCCGGTCGGTGCCTGCGAACGGACCGACAACGTCCGTCTCCCGCGTGCCCGGCCCACCACCACGCACGTCCACGCCTCCCCGGGTGCCCTCCGGCGCGATCACGACGGTGCAGCCCGTGCGGCCCACCGCGTCAGTCCAGTGGCCGATCCGAAAGCCGGCCGGTGGCGCCAAGAGCTCGCTCATCGCTTCGCCGCAGTCTTTCGCTTCCGCCGAAGTCGCGTCTGGCATTCCGGGCAGAAGTAGGTCGAGCGCCCGCCCACCACGATCCGCTTGATCGAGCCGCCGCAGCGCGGGCACTCCTCGCCCTCCCGCGTATGCACAAGGAACTCGTCCTGCATCGACCCCTTCTCACCGCGCGAGTCGCGATAGTCGTCGATCGAAGAGCCGCCGTGCGCCAACCCTGCCTCCAAGGCGGCAATGATGCCCTCGACCAGCGCCTCGCAGTGCTCCGCCCGCATAGAACCGGCTGGCGAGAGCGGGTGGAGCGACGCCCGGTGGAGCGCCTCGTCCGCGTAGATGTTCCCGATCCCCGCGACGCCCGATTGGTCGAGCAGAAAGCTTTTGAGCGGGGCCTTTCGGCCCGCTGCCATCACCGCCAGTGCCTCCGGCGTCAACTCACCCGTGAGCGGCTCCACGCCCAAGCGCGCGGACAGATAATTTGCGACGTCATCACCGTCCAGGACCACTCCGTGTCCGAAGCGCCGCGCGTCCGTGAACCACAGCTCAGATCCGTCGTCGAGCTCGAATGCCGCGCGCAGGTGCCGCGCCTCCGGATTCGACTCGTAAAGGCGCGGCGCGCCGAAACGCGCGTCCATCAAGTCCATCGCCACGTCGTCCGACCCGGCCGGCCGCAACAGCAGGTTGCCCGTCATCCGCAGGTGCATGACGACGCTCCTCTTGCCCTCCAGGCCAAGCATCAGATACTTGCCACGCCGGCCCACGCGTCTCGATGGCGCGCCCCGTCACCGCCTTCTCGACAGACCCCGGCTCCTCGGGGCGTGACCAGCGCTCGTCCAGGACCCGCGCCGCCACGATCCTCTTCCCCACCACGGCCGGCTCGAGCTGGCGGCGAATCGTCTCGACCTCGGGCAGCTCGGGCATTCGCCGAGCTTAGAACTCGGTCGGCGCTAGGTCGCCCGCGGGTGCGCCTTGAAGTAGACCTCGCGGATCCGCTCGGTCGACAGGTGCGTGTAGAGCTGCGTCGTCGCTACGTCGGCGTGGCCCAGCATCTCCTGAACGGAGCGCAGGTCACACCCGCCCGAGAGCAGGTGCGTGGCGAAGGTATGGCGAAGCGTGTGTGGGCTCATCTTCCCCTCGAGCCCAGCCATCTTGGCGTGGCGCTGGATGATCTTGTAGAGCCCCTGGCGCGTCAGCGCACCACCGCGGAAATTGACGAACAGATGCCGCTCTGGCGAGCCGTTTACGAGCGTCGGGCGCGACGAGCGCAGATACCGCGTGATCGCTGCGCCGGCGGCGCTCCCCAGCGGCACGACCCGCTCCTTCGACCCCTTGCCGTGAGGGCGCACGAAGCCCCTCTTCAAGTCGATGTCGGTGAGCTCGAGTCCGACCGCCTCCGAAGCACGCAGGCCGCACCCGTACATCAGCTCCAGGAGCGCTCTATCGCGCAGATCCATCGGGTCCGCGCCCTTGGCGGAGTCGAGAAGCTTCGTCACCTCGCCGTGGCTCAAGACATTCGGCAACTTTCGGCTCTTTTGTGGCGGGTCAAGGGTCGCGGTCGGGTCGGCGTCGATCAACTCCTCGCGGCGAAGATGTCGATAGAACGAGCGAATGCATGCCGTCTTGCGGCTGATCGTCGCCGGTGAGCAAGGGGGCCGACCGGGGTCGTCGCCATTCTCAGGACGACCGAGCGCAAGGTCCGCCAGGAATTCGGAGATGTCCGCGCTCTCGACCTCGGTCGCTCCCTTCTTGCGGTCCGCGAGATAGAGCCCGAGCTGCAACAGATCCGTTCGGTAGGCATCGAGCGTGTTGCGCGCCAATCCCCGCTCGAACTCGAGGTAGGCAAGGAAGTCGAGGACGAGCGCCTCGAAGCGCGCCTCCACCTTTCGCGTCTGAGCGGGTCTGACTGCCACGGCCATAGCGGCACGTTTCTTTGCCCCCGACCGCGCCCCTCCCCCTGCACCCGTTCGTGCGCACTGGGCGGGATGTGAGCGTCGTGTGAGGGTCTGGCCCCTCCGTGGGGTCTGACCCCGGGTCTGGCCCCTACGCGCGAGAGGCGCGCAGCGTGTGGAGCGCGATGAGCGACTTCGAGTCGTGGCACGCGTCGATCGCGCCGTCGAGGTCCGCGAGGGGCCAGCGGACGATCTCGATCCGCTCCTCGGGGTCCGGCTCGAAGTCGTCGACCTGGGTCAGACCGGTCGCCTCGAAGATCGTCACCTCTTCTTCAGCAAAGCCCGGGCTGGTGAAGAACCGCTTCCACTCCGACCACTCCGTCGGCCTCCAGGCCGACCTCCTCGGCCAGTTCGCGCTTCGCACAATCCAGGCGCGACTCGCCCTCGACGTCGAGCTTTCCCGCCGGCACCTCCAGCAAGTGCGGGGTCGCCAGTCGCCTCGCGAGGCTGGCGGACGAGCCAGACGACTCCATCGCCGTGGGCGACGATCCCGACCGCTCCCGGGTGCGTGACGATCTCCCGGTCGGCCTCCTCACCGTCGGCGTAGCGGAACCTGTCCTGCGGACGTCGATGATCTTGCCCTCGTACACCGTCTCGCTCCGGATCTTCTCCATAGCGGATTCCTAACCGATCTGGGAGGCCGGAGCCGCCCGGCAATCCCTAAGAGCCAATCTCACAACGCTCTCATGGGCCTCTCATCTCCCGAACCTAGATTCGGCGCATGCGTTGGAGGATTGGGGCGCTTATCGTGCTCACGGCGGGAATCATGCTTGAAACGGCGGCAGCGGCACCGGCGCTGAGCCTCGACACCTCCTTCGACGGCGACGGCATCTCATCGATTGACCTGTCAGACCCCGACGAGCAGGTCGTCGATGCAGTCGTCTTTCCCGACGGATCCGCGCTGACGCTGGTACGGGCATTTGACGGTTGGTCGATTGTGAAGCTCGCGCCGGGCGGTGAGATCGATCGAACCTTCGCGTCAGCGGGTGTGGCCGCTGCGCCGCAACTTGAGGTTAGGGGCGGAGAGTGGCAGCGAGTCAACGTAGACCCCAGTGGGCACGTGTACGTATCGGGCTGGCGGGGTGTCTCACCACCGCCTCTCATTTCGAGCCACGCGGAGCCGATCGTGGCCCGCTTTGACGCCGACGGTGCTCGTGACACGGAGTTCGGAATCGCGAGCATCCGCATGCCTGAGACGAAATACCAGTTCGCACGCGACCAAGCCATCGACGACGGGCGTATCTACATCACCGGAACGCGGCAGCCGCAAAGTGGCGATTTCGACATCTTCGTGTCGTGTCTGGTTCTGGAGACGGGAGCGCCCTGCCAGGACTTTGGCGCCAATGGATCGACCAAGGTGAGCTTTACGACAGGCCGGTATGAAGAAGGCGACTCGATCGCAGTTGACTCCGCCGGTAGGCCCGTTGTGGGCGCAACCGTGTCGAACGAGGACGGGGCCTCCTTTCCGGCCGTGCTGCGCTTTCTCCCGAACGGCGAGCTGGACGGGTCGTTCGCGGGTGACGGAACTCGCGTGCTCGAGCACTCCGGGTACAACGCCCGCGTCGCGGTGGCTCCGGACGACTCTGTCGTCGTAGCCCGCGAAGGCGAAGAAGAACTCTGGGTCTCCCGGTTCAGCTCTTCGGGCGTGGACGACGCGAGATTTGGAACGGCCGAGATCAAGCCGCCACTGTTCGACTTTCCCACCGGTTTCGGAATCGTTGCGGGCTCCGACAGGGTGTTCGTTGGCCTTCAGGACGGGCCACCTGCTGCAAGCACTCAGGTTGCTGCCATTCAGGCGGCGGGTCCAGGCGCCGGTGATCTGGACCCAGGCTTTGGAAATCAAGGCTTCCTGGAGCCACACACGGCGGATGACAGCGCGGTGAACGCTGCTTGGCTTGGATCCGCCTCCGATGGCAATCTCTACATCGGGGGAGCTGTAGGGCCGGCCTCACTCGATACGGATGCTGCATTGATCGCCGTCGACCCCAACGGAGACCTCGCGCCTAGCCGAAAGGACACGACGGCACCGCTGAGGCGAGATAGCAACCCGACCGACCTGATCCGCGTAAAGAACGGCTACCGAGTTCTTGCAGAGCCTCGGATCGGCCGGAACACGCCCACAGCCGTGGCCGCGTTCGACCTGGACGGTTCGCTCGATCAGGTGTTCGCACCTGCGGACAACAACCTCTTGGGAAGCAAGGGCGACTGGGACATCGCCCAGCTGATCGCAGACCCGCAGGGCCGGGCTTTGGTGTCCGAACGCATCACTGACGACGAGCGCTCCCTGGCGAGGCTCGCCGACACCGGTGAAGTCGACTCCGACTTCGGCGACGCCGGGCGTGAGGAAGTGGCGGGGCGCGTCTACGCCTCGAAGGGACAGGTGTTCGCGGAGCGCCTGGGCACCCTGGCCAGGCTCAGCCAACGAGCCCACTTCGAACCTCTTACCGCATACACCTATGGCTGCGAGCAGCGCCTTGACCTTGATGTGGACAGCGCGGGCAACCTGCTGGAGCTGTGCAATGGTGCCGGCTCGGGCAACACCTTCGTTCGCAAGCTCAATTCGTCGGGGCGTGTCGTCAACTCCTTCGGAAATCAAGGGCGCAAGCTCCTCCGAGCGCCCGGCGTGTTTTCGACGATCGAGCTCGAACCGATCAGGCGAGGCGGCTTCGTCGTTGCCAGCGAGAGCGAGCTGCAACCGGATCAACTTCAGTTCGAGCGGTACTCATCAAGAGCGAAGGTGCGTTCCCTGTTCCTCGTCCCGGATCTTCTGGGCGGCCGCTCCTACCTCTCCGATGGATGGCTCGCGAAGGACGGCCGCGACGGGTTCTACGCGCTGGTCGGCTCACGCCCCGAAGGCTCGGGCTCGACGCTACTTCGCCTCAATCGAAATGCGACCCGCGTCGGGGACACCTTTCAGCTCGAGAACTCGACCGACGCATCGGGGTTGACGGTGGGCGAGGAAGGCATCTCGTTCGCCGCTGAGCTTTCCTCGGGCTCTGCGGCCATCGTCCGGCTGACGCGGTGACCTAGCCCGAAGCGGTCGCTGCAACGCCTGCGGCCAGTGCGTCGCAGATCGCGACGTTCTCGACCAGCCGCGCACCGGCGACGCTCTCTGATGGCGTGTGGTTCGCCTCGGTCCCGTTGGCGAGCAGGAGCGCCTCGTAGCCCTGCAGGATCAGCGCGTTCGCGTCCGACCCTCCTCCGGTCGACCGCTCGCGCGGCTCGTGGCCGCAAGCCACCAGCGCCTCACGCGCAACCCTCAGCGACTCCGCGCCTGGCGGGATCCGGTAGCGCCGGAACACCTCCCACATGTCGATGTCCACGTCGCATCCGCCCTCGGTGCCCGCCCACGTGCAGGCGTCGACGATCGTGCTCGTCGCCGCAGCCACCTTTTCTTCGTCCAGGCTTCGCGCCTCGCAGACCAGCTTGCAGCGGCCGGCTACGACATTGGACGCTGTTCCGCCTTCGATCACGCCGACGTTCGCCGTCGTCTCCTCGTCGAGCCGGCCCAAGTCCATACGCCCGATCGCCGCGGCGGCCGCGTTGATCGCCGATCGGCCCTCCTCGGGGCGGATGCCCGAGTGAGCCTCCACCCCATCGAACTCCGCCACCACCTTGTTGTAAGTGGGCGCGGCGGTGATGATCTCGCCGATCGGCGTCGCGTGGTCGAACACGTATCCGAACGGCGCGCGAAGCGCCGAGACGTCGATCTCCCGCGCCCCCCGAAGCCCTTCCTCCTCCGCAACGGTGAACACAAGCTCGAGCCCGCAGGCCGGCTCCTCAGTCCGCGCATTCGCCGCGAGCTCCATCAAGACGGCCACCGCGGCCTTGTTGTCGGCGCCCAGGATCGTGTCGCCTGCGCTGCGAAAGACGCCGTCCGAGAAGACGACCTTTATCGGCTCGGGGTGAGGGACCGTGTCCATGTGGGCGAAGAACGAGATCCACCCATCCGAGCGACCGGGGATACGGCAGATCAGATTGCCCGAGCCCGCGTCCGCACGTTCGGCGGAATCGTCCTCTTCGACCTCGAATCCAAATCCTTCGAGCTGCGCCTTGATCCAATCGGCCACTTCGCGCTCGTGGCCGGTCTCGCTGGGTATCTCGCAAAGGCGGGTGAACGTCTCGAAGAGACGCTCGCTCATCCCTCGCTCCGGATGAACTTCTCGGCCGCCTTGCGGCCCGTGAAGTTGCGGATCGACGAGATGCGCTCGCCCTCGAACTCGATCACCCAGCTTGCCGGCTGCTGTATTGCCACCTCGCTCTGCCGGCCCGTCATCCGGATCTCGCCCCTGGCGACAACACGATCGTCCTCCACGGCATCAACCTCATCCAGGACGACGTTCCAGTCCTTGAACTGATCGTCAATCTCGGCGGCCCACGTCTCCAGACCGTCCGCGCCCTCGTACATGTCGCCCGTCAAGGCAGAGTGGATCGTCAAAGACTCCTCGAAGATCGCATCGTCGAAGTCCCGCTCTCCCTCATTCCAGCGCGAAAAGACATCGCGCACCAAGTCCTCGGCCTCGCTCACAAGTGGCAGGCTAGTTCAGACTTCGCGGTGGACGCGTACATCCTCTGCGTCCGAGGCTTCTTCGACGGCCGTCTCCTCGGTCGCAAAACCGTCCGAACTCTCAGCCGCACGCTTGGTTGCGGCGCCGATGAAATCACGGAAGAGAGGCTCGGGGCGGGTTGGGCGTGAGTTGAACTCGGGGTGGAACTGCGAGGCGACGAAGAACGGGTGGTCGGGCAGCTCGACGATCTCGACCAGGCGCTCGTCGGGCGAGGTGCCTGAGGCAACGAGCCCCTCGTCCTCCATGCGGCGCCGAAGCTGATTGTTGACCTCGTAGCGGTGGCGGTGGCGCTTGTAGATGACGGCCTCGCCGCCGAAGATCTCTCGCGCCCGTGTCCCCTCGTGAAGCTTCACGGGGTCGGCGCCCAGGCGCATCGTGCCGCCCATGTCCGAGACTTCCTTTTGCTCGGGAAGAAGGTCGACGACGGGGAATGGAGTCTCGGGGTCGAACTCGGTGGAGTTGGCACCGTCCATCCCGCACACGTTGCGGGCGAACTCCGCCACGGCGACCTGCATGCCCAGGCAGATGCCGAGAAGGGGAATGTCGTTCTCGCGCGCGATCTGCGTCGCGCGGATCTTCCCCTCCACCCCGCGCTCACCGAAGCCGCCGGGGATCAAGATGCCGTCGGCCCAGTCGGCCATGCCCTCGTCGAGCTCCTCGGAGCTCACGAACTCGACCTCGACGTTCACGCCGTGTTCGATGCCGCCGTGGTCGAGAGCTTCGACCACGGACTTGTACGCATCCTCCAGGGACGTGTACTTGCCGACGAGCGCGATCTTGACCGTGCCGTCGCGATTGTCCGCTCGGCGCACCAGCTGCTCCCACTCCGTCAGATCCGGCGCCTGGGCCTCCATTCCGAAGTGGTCGAGCACCAGATCGTCGGCGCCTTCCGCGCGCAAGACGAGCGGCACCTTGTAGATGTTGTCCACGTCGCGGGCCGAGATGACCGCGTCCTCGTGAACCGATCCGAACAGGGCGATCTTCTTGCGGATATCGCGGTCGAGGCCCTTCTCGGAACGGCAGAAGATCGCGTGGGGCTGGATGCCGATGCGCCGCAACTCGTTGACGGAGTGCTGTGTCGGCTTGGTCTTCAGCTCGCCCGCGTGGCCGATCCAGGGCACGAGTGTCAGGTGGATGAACATGCAGCGCTTGGGTCCAAGCTCTGCGTAGAGCTGCCGGATCGCCTCGAGGAACGGGAGCGACTCGATATCGCCGACCGTGCCGCCGATCTCGGTCAGGACGAAGTCCACGGACTGCGACTCGGCGACGACTCGGATCTTCTGCTTGATCTCGTCCGTGACGTGCGGGATCACCTGGACCGTCGCGCCGAGGTAGTCACCGCGGCGCTCGCGGCGGATGACGGAGTTGTAGACGGCGCCCGCGGTGACGTTTGATGCGCGCGACGTGTTCTCGTCGGTGAAGCGCTCGTAGTGGCCGAGGTCGAGGTCCGTCTCGGCGCCGTCCTCGGTGACGAACACCTCGCCGTGCTGGAACGGGCTCATCGTCCCGGGATCCACGTTGATGTACGGATCGAACTTCTGGAGGGCCACCCGGAAGCCGCGAGAGACGAGCAGGCGGCCGATTGACGCTGCTGCGATGCCCTTCCCGAGAGAGGAGACGACGCCGCCGGTTACGAAGATGAAACGCGTCTCGGTCGGGCCACTCACTCTGGACGGCGATGTTAGACGTCCCGGTGGCGGAACTTCAACACCGGATTTCCGCAGATTGCGGGGTGAGTCAGGCCGCGAGCAGTTCGCGTGCGTGGCTCGTCGCTGCCTGATCGCCGGCCTCGGAGCCGAGCATCCGGACGATCTCGCCGACCAGATCGTCGCCGGCGACGGCCTCGACCGTCGCCGAAGTGACGCCGTCGGCGACGTTCTTCGAGATTCGGAAGTGGCTCGTTGCAAGCGAGGCCACCTGCGGCAGGTGCGTTATGCAGAGGACTTGTGCGTCGCTCGCCAGTTCACGAAGGCGCTCGCCGACCGCGCGGGCTGTGGCACCGCCCACTCCCGCGTCGATCTCGTCGAAGACGCGCGTCGCGCCACCACCTCCGCCCGATAGCCCGGACAGGGCCAGCATCACGCGCGAGAGCTCACCGCCGGACGCGGCGTCGCGAAGCGGCGAGACGGGCATCCCGGGGTTGGTAGCGATTCGCAGCTCGACCGTCTCGGCGCCGCTCGGGCCAAAGCCGTCGGCCTCCGTCGCCGAGCCAAACGAAACCTCGAGGCTCGCGCCGTCCATCGATAGGCCCGCGAGCGCTTCGGCAACAGCGGCTTCGAGTTTGGGCGCGGCCTTCTTCCGCGACTTGGAGAGCCTCATCGCGAGCGCCGCCCGGTCAGCGCGCGACGAGTCCACCCGCAGCGCGAGCTCATCGGCAAGCTCCTCTGCGCCTTCGAGGCGAGCGATCTCGGCGCGGCAGCGCTCCGCGTGGGCAATGACCGCCTCGATCGAGCCGCCGTGCTTTCGCTCGAGCCGCTCGATGAGCGCGAGTCGCTCCTCGACAGCCTCCAGGCGCCCGGGCTCGGCTTCGATCCCCTCCGTGTAGGCGCGAAGCTCCGAGGCGACGTCGGCCAGGTCCAGCGCCGCGGCGGCGATCCGCTCGCCAAGCTCGTCCAGCGCGGGATCAACGCCCGCGGCGTTTCCGAGCCCGCCTTCGGCGGCCGCAAGCGCCCCCGACGCTCCCGCTCCGTCCTCGTCGTCGCCGGCGATCGCCGACAGCGCGGTAGAGGCCGCCTCGCGAAGGCCCTCGGCGTGGCGGAGACGCTCGCGTTCCGCGCCGAGCTCAGCGCGCTCACCCGTGTCGGGTGCCGCGGTGTCGATCTCGTCGAGCTCGAAGCGCATCAGGTCCAGGTCGCGCTCGCGCGTGCCCTCGCGGTCCGCGAGGTCGGCGAGCTCCCGCTCCGCCTCGCGAACGGCACGATGCGAGGCGCGATACGCATCACGAAGTTCGAGGTGATCCTGCCCCGCGAAGCCGTCGAGAATGTCGAGCTGCGCCGACCCCAGCGTCAGCCGGCGATGCTCGTGCTGGCCGAAGAACGCGAGCAGGCGAGTGCCCAGAAGCTTCAGATCGGCTGCGCTGGCCGAGCGCCCCTGCACGTAGGCGCTCGTTCGGCCCGACGATCCGACCCGCCGCGCCAGCACCAGCTCCAAAGCGTCGTCGGGGAGTCGCTCGGCCAGATCGGCCAGATCGGGGTCGTCCCAGAGTCCGGCCGGCAGCCTCGAACACTCCCTCGACATAGGCCTCGCTCGCGCCCGGCCGCACCACCTGAGTGCGCGCCTTGCCGCCCATCAGCAGGTCGAGCGAGTGGGCGAGCACGGTTTTACCCGCGCCGGTCTCACCCGTGATCGCGTTCAGCCCCGGCCCCAGGCGGAGCTCGGCGCGCTCGATCAGGAGAAGGTTCTCGATTCGGAGCTCTAGGAGCATCCCGTTAAGAGATAGCGGCCGAGCCCGACGGATTCGCCCCACGGGGTCTGACCCCTGGACCTCAGGCCCACGGGGTCTGACCCCTGGACCTCAGGCGCTCGATGGTCCCCCGCGCTCAAAGGGGTCTGACCCCTCGAATCCGACGCGGCCCCCGAAACGTCCAGCGCCACCCTCTATAGGGGGTCAATCGGGACGTTTCGCCCGGATCAGCCGTTCGCGCCGCGGGCGAGGCGGCCGAACTTCTCGCCGATGCGGCGATAGAAGTTGCCACCCGGCAGCTGCGCCAGGCGACTAACGTCGTCGCGGAAGCGGATCTGGACTTCGTCGCCCGACTCGAGGTCGGCGACGTGTTCGCCGTCTATGACCAGGTCGACCGCTTCCCGTCCCGCCGCATTGCGAAGGATCAAGACGTCGTCAGGCGCCACGACGAGCGGCCGTGCGGTCAGCGTGTGAGGCGCGATGAACGAAACCACGAAGCCCTCGACGCCCCAGGCCAGGATCGGCCCGTTGTTCGCGAGGTTGTAGCCGGTCGAGCCGGCAGGCGTCGCTGCGACGAGACCGTCGCAGCGTACGTGCCCGACATCCTGGCCGCCAAGGCTGAACGTGAGCTCTGCGACGCGCCCATGCGGGCGGCGGTGAAACGAGACGTCGTTCAGCGCCAAGCGTCCGTCGCCCGCGTCGAGAGCCGGCAACGACATCACCTCGAACTCACCCCGGAGGCAGTGCCCGAGCCCGTCGCGCACGTCATCAGGATCGACAGCCGCCAGGAAGCCAACCGTCCCGTAGTTGATTCCGAACACCGGGACCTCGGTGTGCGCAAACTGGCGAAGCCCCTTGAGGATCGTGCCATCGCCGCCGAGGACGATGCAGACGTCGGGATGTCCCTCCAGGTCTTCCAGGGAGCCGACGCTCTCGGCCGCAGCGCCGTGTTTCGATCGCTCGGCGTCGCTCGCAACAAGAGCGCAACCCGCCTCAGACGCAAGCTCCACCGCAAGGCGCACCGCGTCTGAGGTCTGCTCGGGCTGGGTGTGCGAAAGAAGCGCCACCGTCTTTATCTCCGCGGGCCCGGGGGCGCGTCCGTTCACGGCTCGATCCCCTTTGCGGCACGCTCGATCCCGGCGGCATCGAGACCCTCGCCCGAGCGAGTCGCCCACAAGAAGGTCTCCTGGTTGCCCTTAGGGCCGGGGAGGTCCGAGGAGGCAAAGCCGCGCACGGCGAGCCCCAGCTCCGCAGCTGCGGTGGCGACAATCACCAGGGCCTCGCGGCGGTCAGCCGCGCCGCGAACCACGCCCGCCTTGACGCGAGCACGTCCGAGCTCGAACTGCGGCTTGATCATCGCGAGGACGTGACCGTCGGGCGCTACGCACTCGGCCACGGCCGGCATCACCTTTACGAGCGAGATGAACGAGACGTCGATGGTCGCCAGAGCAGGCTCGTACGGAAGATCGGACGCGGTGAGCGACCGGGCGTTCATGCGCTCGATCACCTCGACACGGGGATCGTTGCGAACTGACCATTCGAGCTGACCGTGCGCTACGTCGAGCGCGATGACCCGCGGTGCGCCCCGCTGCAAAAGGCAGTCCGTGAAGCCACCGGTCGAGGCGCCGACGTCAAGACAATCGAGCCCCGTCACGTCGAGGCCGAGCGTGTCGAGCGCGTTCGCGAGCTTGATGCCGCCGCGGGATACGTACGGGCGATCCTCCGTCACGCTGAGCTCGGAATCGGGCTCGATCAGCTCGCTCGGTTTTGCGACGCGCTTGCCGCCGGTGCCGATCAGGACGCGCCCAGCACGGATCGCCTCGGCCGCTCGGGCCCGGGACTGGGTCAGACCGCGTTCGGCGATCACTGAGTCGGCGCGCTTCAGAGCCACAGTTGGAAAGTACCTATGGGAACGATGTCTGTGGGCTTTGGTCAGTGTGATGGGCCTCACACATGCATCGCACATACGTTCGTATCGTCGCTTCCCAGATGACCCCCTTCCGCACAATCCCCCTCTGGCTCCACGCGGGCGTCGAAACCTTCGCCGCTCCCGCGATCATGGCCGCACCGTTCTTCTTCGGTTTCGGCCCCGCCGCCTCGGTCATCTGCGTCATGACCGGCGCGCTCCTCCTCGGACTCGCGCTTCAGGTGCCTGGTCCGCAGCGCTCCGTTTCGATCTCGGCCCACGCGAGCTTCGACTACGCACTCGCCATCTTCGCCGTCGCAGGCGGAGTGGCCGTCGGCCTCGTCACCGGCGCCTGGGGCGCAACAATCTTTTTGGTCGGCATCGGCGTCGCATTGGCAGCGCTGACCGCTTCAACGCGGTTCAGCGTTCCCCGCGGCACCTAGTACCGCCGACCTACCTCCAAAAACACATATCTCTCCTCCCTGTACCCAGTAACGGCCCCGCTTCGGCGGGGTCGTTGCTTTTGGGCGCGCCGTGGCGCCTAGAGACATCGCCAGGCGTGGGATGGGTACTACGGACAACGAGCATCCCCTCTCCCCCTGCTCACCGGCGCGGCGAGCGCAACCCGGACCCACCTACCAAAGAAGAAGCGGCTAGGGGCGTCCGGGCGGGTTCTCAGGGGCGCGCTCGGCGCTCAGTTGAGCCTCGTCCTGCTCGCGCCCTTCTTTGTCAATGCGGATCCCCTCGATGATCAAGGCGCAGGCGGCCGCGACAAGAAGACTTACGACGACGCCGAAGACAAAGATTCCCGCGGTCATTCCGTTACCGCCGCGGGGGCAGAATGACGGCGCCAAGGGCGAGGATCGATGGGACCCAGAGGCCGACGAAGATGCCTTCGGTCTTGTCCTCGGTCACAAAGAAGAGACTCACGGAAAGCAGGAACGAGAGGAACGCGGCGACCAGGATGAGAGCGCGAGCTTTCTCGATGTTCGACGTCGGCATCAGGACGACATTAGCGGGGCGACAGATCACGATCCTGGACCGCTGAGCGTTCGAAGCTCGACCATGGAACGTCACGCCCCAAGTCCGGTGTCTGCGTGTGACCTAGACCGACTGGAGCGTTGAGGCGCTGCCGAGGGGTTGAGGCGCGCCGAGGGCTTGAGGCTCCGCCGGCACCGGAGCCGGATAGCCGACGTGATAGCCCTGCACGGCGTCGATGCCGAAGTCGGCGAGCATCTCGAGCGTTACCAGTACGCCCCGTGCTGGTGGAGCGGCTGGTCGCGGCCCCGGGATCTGCTGTTGATCAGGCAGCGTCAGCGAACGGCGAGCTGAGCGCGCCGGCCGGCACGTGGCCCGGGTACTCCGGGATCAGGCGCATCGCGAGCTCCCCGGCGGGCCGAGCCTCGATGCCCGGGCGGAGATCCTCGAGGTTCATGAGGAGCCGGACGCTGGCTGCGATCTGGAAGTCCGCAACGTTCGGCTCGGTTCCGCCCAGGACGCCCTCGGCAATCCA
This sequence comes from uncultured bacterium, assembly GCA_963721645.1. GTDB lineage: Bacteria > Actinomycetota > Thermoleophilia > Solirubrobacterales > 70-9 > JALZKA01. Next base: position 1,183,959 of record CAVRJK010000002.1, read on the forward strand.
GGCGTCGACCTTGTCGAGGTGGCCCGGAAGCGCCGGCAGGTAATCGGCCTCGGCCTTGCCGCCGTGACCGAGGAGCCGCGCCTCCAGCGCGACGCCGAGGCCGGCCCGCTTGACGGCGAAGTCAGGCAACGTCATGGCGTCATACCCCTCGTTGAACGAATCGAAGCACTCGGGATGCTTGGCGACGGCCGCGAGGGAAATCCAGCGCGCGTGCTCCTGAAGGACGAAGTCGCCCCACTCGTCTGCCTCGTCGACCCTGACGCGCAGCTCGGGGTCTGACGGCAGCATGGCGGGGTCGGGCTGAATCCCCTCCAGGGTGCGCATGATGAGCCGCGAACCGGTGACGCGATGGCGTCCCACGGTCATGGCGGGAACGGTGCGGTTTCCGAACCGCATCACCTGCTTGAAATTGGACAGGCCGAAGGCGAGGTCCTCGCGCTCGTACTCGAGCCCCTTGTGCCTTAGCGCCGCCTCGACGGCAACGCACGGATGCGACGCGGGCACGACGAAGAGCTTGATCGGTTCCGTCATCGCTTGACTACCGCGGCGATTCGTCACGAGCGCCGAGCGCACTGAGGATGCGCTCGCTCACCGCCGCGCCCGTCAAACCGACCTCCTCGTGGAGGAGTGCGGGCTTGCCGTGCGTCACGTAGCGGTCGGGCAGTCCCACCCGGATCACCCGGGCCCGCTCGGCGCCCGGGCCGTGGGAGTCCTCGAGGTGCTCGAGGACCGCCGAGCCGAAGCCTCCCTGGACGACGTTGTCCTCGATCGTCACCAGTAGCTCGTGGTCGGCGGCGAGCGCTGCGATCAGCTCGGTGTCGAGCGGCTTGGCAAAGCGGGCATCGGCGACGGTGGCCGAGATTCCGTGCTCGGCCAGCTCGTTGGCGGCGTCGAGCGCGACCTTGACGCCGAATCCGTAGCCTAAAAGGGCGACCCGTTCGCCGCGGCGGAGGGTCTCCCCCGTCCCGATCGGTATCGCCTCGCCACGGTCGGGAAGCGGAACTCCGATGGCGGCCCCGCGCGGATAGCGCACCGCGGCCGGGCCATGGTGGTCAAGGCACGTGCGGACCATGTGGACGAGCTCGGCCTCGTCGCGCGGAGCCATCACGACGAGGTTGGGCAGGCAGCGCAGGTAGGAGATATCGAAGGCGCCGTGGTGGGTTGGCCCGTCGTCGCCGACCAGGCCGGCTCGGTCCATTGCGAAAGTGACGTCGAGCTCCTGCAGGCAGACGTCGTGGACGATCTGGTCGTAGGCGCGCTGGAGAAAGGTCGAGTAGATCGCGCACACCGGCCTCGCGCCCTGGAGCGCCAGGCCGGAGGCCAAAAGGACAGCGTCCTGCTCGGCGATGCCGACGTCGTAGTACTGGTCCGGGATCTCGTCGGCGAGCTTTTGGAGCCCCGTCCCTCCCGCCATCGCCGCCGTGATGCCGATCACCTTCGGGTCGAGCTTTGCCTCCGCGACCATCGCGTCGGCGAAGACCTGCGTGTACTGCGGCGGGGTGGTGGGCGCCGGCGGCGCGTCCTCGGTCTCCTGCGGCGCCTCCTTTCCGTCCTCCATCGGCGGGCGGCTGAGCGGCGTGCGCTTCTTCGGCGCGGGTTTGCCGTCGACGATCGAGCCGGGCTTGGCCGCGTGCCACTGCTCCATCCCCTCGAGGCCACCGTCCTCGGCGGGCGCGAATCCCTTGCCCTTGACGGTCTGGACGTGGACGACCACGGGCCGCTCGGCCTCGAGAGCCTCGCTCAGCGCGCGCCGGAGCGCCGGCACGTCGTGACCGTCCACCACGCCGACGTAGGCGAGATCCAGCTCCTCGAACAGAAGTCCCGGCGCCCAGTACGCCTTGAGGGCCGCCTTGATCTCAGGGCCGAGGCGCTCGATGCGCTGCCCGAGGCCCCACGGAAGGCGGGTCAGGCGCGACTCGGTCTCGGCCCGTGCGTGGTACAGGCGTCGGTTGAGGCGGATCGAGTTGAAGTAGCGAGAAAGCGCGCCGACATTTGGCGAGATCGACATTCCGTTGTCGTTTAAGACGATCACGATCGGTGTCTGCAGACCGCCGGCGTTGTGGAGCGCCTCGAAGGCCACGCCGCCGGTCAGTGCGCCGTCGCCGATCACCGCGACTACCTTGCCGTCCTGGCCGATGCCCTTTCGCATCGCCTCCTTCAAGCCAACCGCGTAGCCGATCGAGGTGGAAGCGTGGCCGGCGCCCATGATGTCGTGCTCAGACTCTTCGATCGAGCAGAACGGCGCGAGCCCGTCGTACTGGCGGATCGTCGAGAGTTGGTCGCGCCGTCCGGTGAGGATCTTGTGCGGGTAGGCCTGATGGCCGACGTCCCAGAGAATCTTGTCGGTGGGCGAGTCGCAAAGCGCATGAAGGACCGTCGCCAGTTCGCAGGTGCCGAGGTTGGCGCCGAAGTGTCCGCCGATCTCACCGATCACGTCGATGATGTCCTCGCGGACCTCCTGGGCGACCTGGGTCAGCTTCGCGTCATCGAGCCCCGTGAGGTCGGAGGGGCCGTCGATTGAGTCCAGGAGTCTCCGGCGAGATCCATCGGGCGCGGGCTTGTAGCCGGAGGCGCTCATGTCTGTCTCGTGTGTATGAAGTCTGTGATCATCTGGAGGTCGCTCGTGTCGCCGTCGATCGCTTCGAGCTCATGTCGCGCCTTGCGGTGGGAATCGACTGCAAGCTCACGCGCCCTCTCGAGCCCGAAGAGGGAAACGTATGTGAGCTTTCCGTGTCGCTCGTCAGATCCATGTGGCTTTCCCAGTTCGGCGTCCGACCCGGTCACGTCGAGGATGTCGTCGACGATCTGAAAGAGGACACCTAATTCTTCCGCAAAGCTTCTATACGAAAGTGTGGCAGCCTCGGACGTGCCGGCGAGGTGAAGAGGGATCAGCACGCTGGCGGCGATCAGGCGACCCGTCTTCAATCCATGCAACTTCCGCAGCCCGTCCGCGTCCTCGACGCTCGCGGCCACATCGATGTATTGGCCCCCGACCATGCCGCCGACGCCCGTGGCAGCCGCGAGGCAGCGAAGGGCCGCAGCGACGTTCGCCGGTTCGCCCTTGTTGCTCGGACAGGAAGAGATTGATGGCCTCGGCAAAGAGCCCGTCGCCCGCGAGGATCGCAACGTCCTCGCCGAACTTCTTGTGCGATGTGGGACGCCCGCGCCGCATATCGTCGTCGTCCATCGCGGGCAGGTCGTCGTGAATGAGCGAGTACGTGTGCACCAGCTCGATGGCCGCCGCCGCGGGGAGAACGGTCTCGGGCTCGGCACCCGTGGACTTTGCGGCCGCCAGGCAGAGCACCGGACGCACTCGCTTGCCGCCTGCCAGGAGCGAGTACCGCATCGCCTCCGAAAGGCCCGCGGTCTCGGCCCCTTCGCCGAACCGAAGCCCCCCGAGATACTCATCCACGAGCTCCCGCAACCCATCCGGATACGCACTCACAAGCCCAAAGCGTATGGGGTCTGACCCCTCTTAGTCTTGGTCTGAGGAGGATTCGCGCAGGGCGCGGTCGAGGTCGTTCGAGGCTTCGCCGACCAACTCGGCGGCCTCGCGGGCGAGTTCTTCGGCTCGCTCGTCGGTGAGGTTCTTGTCGCCGAGCTCAGCGGCGATCTGTGACAGGCGTTCGGTGGTCTGGCTCAGGTCGCTCATGTCGCCGCTCCGGCCTGGCGGGCTGCGGCCCCGAGAATCCCGTTCACGAACCTGGGCGCGTCCGCACCGCAGAACTCGGCGGCCAGCCCAACCGCCTCGTCGATCGCGATCTCCGGCGGCACCGCTTCTGAGTGGAGGAGCTCGAAGAGCCCAACCCGCAGGATCGCGCGGTCGAGAGGTGCGATTCGCTCGATCGACCAGCCACGGGCGAGGTTGCTGATCTCCGCGTCGATGGCCTCGATGTTCGCGTCGGTTCCTTCGGCAAGCTCACGGCTGAACGGCTTCACGCCGGCAAGAAGGTCAACAAGGGATCGGCCGGTCACGTCGCGCTGGTAGAGCGCGAAGACTGCTTCCTTGCGTTGGTCGGAGCGACGCACAGCTCAAGCGTACGGCTTGAGGCGGCACCTTCAGGACCGCGGCGCCGGCGCAGCCGCACCGGCGCAGCCGGATTCGGACTATGCGCGCGAGACGTACTCGCCCGAGCGGGTATCCACGCGGACGACTTCGCCCTCGTCGATGAAGAGCGGAACCTGGATCTCGACGCCTGTCTCGAGCGTCGCGGGCTTAGAGCCGCCTCCGGAAGCGGTATCGCCCTTGAGGCCCGGATCGGTCTTTGACACCGCGAGGTCGACAGCGCTCGGAACCTGGACGCCGGTCGGCTTCTCGTCGACGTAAAGGACCTCGACGGCGTCGTTCGGCCGCACCCACTTCATGTCCTCACCCGCCGAGTCACGGGCGATCTCGGTCTGCTCGTAGGACTCCGTGTCCATGAAGACTGCCATTTCGCCTGAGTCGTAGAGGAACTGCATCTTTCGCGTCTCGGTGCGCACGGGGCGGAACTTCTCGCCCGCGCGGAACGTCTTGTCGACGACGCCGCCGTCCGACGCTCGCCGCAGCTTGGTGCGTACGAAGGCACCGCCCTTGCCCGGCTTCACATGCTGGAAGTCCATGATCCGGTAGATCTGGCCGTCCACCTCGATGTGGGCGCCGTTCTTGAACTGATTGGTGGAGATCAAGGCGCCCGAGGGTAGCGGCGCGCGTCGGTCCTCCGGCTAGGCGCTTTCCGACGAGGCAGCTGCCCTCGCCGCCTGACCGGGAGTCGCATATCCGGTTGCCGACAGGATCTTCCCGTCTCGCACGGTGACGATGGAGCCCCACGGGAAGTCCAGTGGGATCCCGGTGAGACGAAATCGCCCAACGATCTTCTGGGTGGTCAATACGCGGCCGTCGCCGAGATCGGTTGCCTCGCTCAGCTCGAAGTGCAGCTCCTCGATCGCGTCCGCGATGTCAGCCCACCACCGGCCGAGGCCCTCATGGCCGTGATACGGCCCAGGCACCGGCGACTCATCCCAGTTGCGAATGACGATCTCCGGGTCGCAGATCTCGGGAGTGAGTTTGCCCTGCCCCAATCCCTTGAACCAGCGCGTCACCAGTTCCGCGTCCTCCGCCGACATTCCCTAAGTATGAACCGGCGGAGGTTCCTGAACTGATTCGTCGAGATCACGGTGGCCGAGGACAGCGGCGGCCTGAGCTGCGCGCCGTCGCGGCGCAGCGTACGCTCACCCACGATGCCGCATCTCTTTTCCGGGCACCCGACCGCTTCGCGGCGCTTTGGCACGGCGGCCCTGCTTGCGATCTTGAGCGCGGTGGTCTTGATGCTTCTCGCAGGCAGCGGAGGTTCGTCAGGCGCCGGCCAGGCCAAGGCAGGCGTCCTCCCTCCCTGCCTTCCCACGAACACCGCGCCTCCGGATGCCCTCGCAAATAATCCGAATCCCAGCGCTACCAGCCCCACTGATCCGAAGCGCAAGGTCATCTTCGTGGGAAACAACTGGGAGGGGACCGCCGACGTCATCGCGGCCAAGGGCAAAAAGCTAAGGACGCTCACCCGGATCAACATCGTCCCGGATTACGACGAGAGGCTCGCCGAGATCTGCCTCAACCCCCAGGACCTCGGCTACTTCATTGCGATCCGCGAACTGATCGGCGAGGGCAACGACCAGCTGGTCGACGACATGTACTCGACGCCGAACGGAAAGCTCCTGGTCGTGTCCCGTCCCAGCTTTCGAGATGTCGTTGCCATCCACATCGCGGGGCCTGACACCGGGCAGATCGCCTGGCGCTTCCAGGTCGCCGGCCAGCGCTCAGACCACATGGCGGTTTCGCCAGACGGCAAGCAGGTGGCCGTCTCTGCCTCAACCGGGAACGTCGTCCACCTTCTCGACACCAAGACAGGTGAGGAGGAAGGCACGTTCGCATCCGGGGACTCGCCCCATGAGAACACCTACTCGGCCAACGGCAAGAAGATCTACCACGCGTCGATCGGCCTCGTCTACACCCCCGGCGACGAGGACGTCTTCGACACAGACACCAACAAGGGGGAGCGCTACTTCCAGGTCGTTGACGCCAAGACGGGCGAGATCATCTCGCGCGTCGACATCGGCCAGAAGCTGGAAGAGGCGGGCTACCCGAATCTGTCAAAGGCGGTCCGCCCCATGGCCATCACGGCAAACGAGCGAAAGGCGTTTCTCCAAGTCTCGTTCTTCCATGGCGTCGTCTCCTACAACGTGAAGAAGGAGAAGGTAAAGCGCATCACGCGCCTGCCGAACCTGGTTCCCGAGATTCCGCGCGAGCAGTATCTACTGGACTCGGCGCATCACGGGATCGCCCTGTCGGGCGACGACAAGCGGCTCTGCATTGCCGGGACGATGTCTTCGTATGCAACCGTGATCAGGCGCCGCTCCTTGCGTAGGCCCGAGTTGAGCCCGAAGCTGATCGAGGAAGGCGACAAGCCCTACTGGTCGACCACGTCTGAGAACGGCAGGTACTGCTACGTCTCGTGGTCCGGGACGGACGACATCTCGATCATCTCCTACCGCAAGCGCCGGGAGACCGATCACATCGACGTTGGCGAGCCGGGCGGCAACCCAGCGCACCCGCAGCGGATTCGAAACGGCGTCGTGCGCAAAAGCTTTCTGGACGCGAACGACTAGCTGACGCGCCCTGGCATCCTCTCGCGCGATGAGTGAGGTCAGCACCCGGTCGAGGCGGATGAGCGCCACCCTCCGACAGAGCGAGTCGGTCACTCCACTCGAGCTGTTCTTCGACCTCGTCTTTGTGCTCGCGATAACGCAATGCACCCAGCTGATGGCCAACGAGCCGACATGGGAGGGCATCGCAAAGGGCCTCCTGGTCCTGGCGGTGCTTTGGTGGTCGTGGATCGGCTACGCGTGGCTGACCACGGTCGTGGACCCTGAAGAGGGCAGCTGTGCGGTTGGTCATCTTCGCGGCAATGGCGGGTCTTTTGGTGGCATCGCTGTGTGTTCCAGGTGCATTTGACGACACGGCACTGCTGTTCGCGGTCGCCTACGGCGTGGTGCGCGCAGCCCACATTGGTCTGTTCTGGCTGGCGAGTGATGACGACATGGAGCTGCGCAGGTCGATCAGCGGACTCGCCATCTCAACTGCCTTGGCGGTCGGCACCCTCGTTGCTGCGTCTTTCCTCGACGGGCCGGCGCAGGGAGCGGTCTGGCTGGTGGCGATCCTTATCGACTTCTCGGGCCCGTACCTCTTCGGTGCCGGTGGCTGGAAGCTCATGCCTGAGCACTTCGCCGAGCGTCACGGCCTGATCATGATCATCGCGCTCGGCGAGTCGATCGTCGCGATCGGCGCAGGCGTGACCGGCGAGATCACCGCGGGCGTCGTTGCCACGGCGGTAGTCGGCGTCGTCCTCGCAGCGATGATGTGGTGGGCCTACTTCGACGTCGTGGCGCTTGTCGCAGCGCGCCGCCTCGCCGGCATCGAGGATCGCAGGGAGCGAAACGAGACCGCGCGCGACTCCTACTCGTATCTGCACCTGCCGATGGTCGCCGGGATCGTGCTGGTCGCACTCGGCATGAAGAAGACGATCGGGCACTTCGACGAGCCCTTGAAGATCGAGACGGCGACCGCGCTGATCGGCGGCTTTTCCATGTACCTGCTGGCGCATGTGGCGTTCCGATGGCGGAACGTCCACTCCCTCAACCGGCGGCGCTTCGGACTCGGGATCGGCATCTTCGCCCTGCTCCCTGCGGCTGTGGAGCTGCCGGCGCTCGCGACCCTCGGGATCCTGACCGCTGTTGCGTGCGCCCTGATCGCCTACGAGGCGATCAGGTACGCCGACAATCGCGACAGGGTTCGGCACACGCTCGCCGAGGCGCCTTAGCGCCACTCAGGGGAGGAGTGCAGTGAGACTCGAGCCCAGGTTGATCGATGTGCTCGTTCCGGACGAGCCGAAGGGGGCTGTCCTCGTGCTCCACGGCGGCGCGAGCCGTGGCGAGAACGTGATGGTCTCCCCCACGCAGCTCTCGGTTTTGCGGATGATCCCGATCGCGAAGAAGATCGCCCGGGCAGGAAGCGGCGAGCTCGCCGTCTTCCGCCTCCTCAATTCCCGCCGAGGCTGGGATACCCGCCACACCCCGGTCAAGGACGCGCATTGGGCCCTGGACGAGATGGCCGAGCGGCTGGGACGCTCGCTGCCTGTCTGCCTGGTCGGTCACTCCCTGGGAGGCCGTGCCGCGATCCTGGCCTCGGATCACCCAGGAGTTCGTAGCGCTGTGGCCCTGGCTCCTTACGTCTACCCATCCGATCTTCCCGCAGGGCTCGACGGTCAGCGGATCTTGATCGTGCATGGAGACAAAGACCGGATCGCGAGCCCCGAGCGAGCGCGCCAGCTCGCGCGACGCCTCGGCGCCATGACTCCTACGGCCTACGTACTGGCCGGCGGCGCCAAGCACGCGATGCTCAGGCGCCGCCGCGTCTTCTCTGGGCTTGCTGCCGCATGGGCCACCCAGACTCTGCTCTCCCGCTCGACGAACGCCACCCTCGCTCGCATTGAACGCGGCGAGAGCTTCGTCGAGGTCTAGAGATCTTCCTTCTCCACCTCGTCTGCCTCTCCGTGCGATTGGGCAGTCGGGTCCGAGCCCTCTTCCTGGCCCGCCATGTGCGTCGGGTCAGGATTCGAGTCGGATTCGTGTGACGCGTTCTCGACCAGCTCCTGCTCAGCCAGCTCAAAGCCCTCAGATTCGCCCTGCCCAGCCTCGACGGGTGCCCGCTCGGACTCTTCGACGCCATAGTCGTTTCCCGGGTCGCCGCCGATCTCGCCCGCCTCACGTGCGGCTTCGCTCTCCTGCTCGGCGACGTAACTCTCGTCGCCGTGAGTGCTCTCCTCGCTCATTTCAGTCCCTTTCGTTGCTCATATCATTCGCTTTCCGGGTACCGCGCACAACCATCGTAAAACGTCAGCAGATAGGTTCAAAAGACATGACCGACACGCCAAAGCTCCTCGACGACTTGCTCCGCGTCCCCGCGCCCTCTGGCTACGAAGCTCCTGCCAGTGCGGTCTGGCGCGAGGCCGCCGGCGAGTTCGCCGAGGTTCGCGCAGACGGCATCGGCTCGTCGATTGCCGTGGTTGGCGACGACGAATCGCAGCCGCTCTTCGCGATCGCCGGCCACATGGACGAGATCGGGCTCGTCGTGACGCATATCGACGACAAGGGCTTCATCTGGTTCGCCTCGATTGGCGGCTGGGATCCTCAGATCCTGGTCGGCCAGAGGGTCGAGATCGTCACCAAGGATGGCCCCGTTGCGGGCGTCGCTGGGCGCAAGCCGATTCACCTCTTGGAGGACGATCAGCGCAAGAAGGTTGTCGAGCTCAAGCAGCTTCATATCGACATCGGCGCCGCGGATGGCGACGCTGTACGGGAGCTCGTGCGGATCGGCGACCCCGCTGTCGTCCGCAGCGAGCCGATGCGCGTTCAGGGCTCTCGCCTGGTCTCTCGCTCGATGGACAATCGACTCGGCTCCTATGTGGCGCTTGAGGTCGCGCGACGTTGCTCCGAATCCGACAAGGTGTCCTGCCGCGTAGCCGGCGTCGCCAACGCGCAGGAAGAAATCGGCCTCTACGGCGCCCGCACTGCAGCGTTTGACCTCCAGCCCACGCTGGCAATTGCGGTCGACGTGACGCACGCGACCGACGCTCCCGGGATCGACGAGAACCAGGAGGGAAGCCACCACCTGGGCACCGGCCCCGTGATCAGCCGCGGCTCGACACTCTCGCCGGTCGTCTTCGAGTTGCTTGCCGAAGTGGCCGCGGAGTCCGGGATCCCACACACCTTCTCCGGCTCTGGCAACCGCACCGGAACCGATGCCGATGCGATCCAGATCACGCGCTCGGGCATCCCGGCCGGACTCGTCTCCATCCCCCTCCGCTATATGCATTCGCCGGTCGAGATGGTGGATCTCGACGACGTCGAGAACACCGTTTTACTCCTGGTCGCGTTCGCCGAGTCGCTCGACGCGGACCTCGACCTCAGCCGCTAGGCGCCGGACTTCCGTGACGGGGCCGCCCGGCCTCCGAGCAAAAGAGATGTAAGAGGTGCCTGACCCCTTTTAGATTTCGCGGACGCGTTCGCAGCCCGCCGTGGTGTCGAGGCCGGCGTCGATCCGGGCTCGGTCTTTTCGGCCGGTGCCGCAGCGCACTTCGTCGGCCTCACCGTCAACGGCGCGGACGCGGTCCGAGCCGCCGCCGCTCTTCAGGAGATCCTCGCCTTCGTCCCCGGTCAGCCTGTCGCGGCCGCGGCCTCCCATCAGGCAGTCGTCTCCGTCGGCGCCGCGGATTCGATCCCGTCCGCGCTGTCCCGCTACGCGGTCTGGCGCAGGCGTCCCATCGAAGCGCTCGTCGCCTGATCCGAGGCGGACCGCCGGCGCGTCGTTGCAGTCGGTCGGTGGCGGTGGCGGTGGCTCGCCCGAGACGGGCTCGACGTAGATCGGACTCGAGAGCGCCTCGATCGCGCCCTCGCGTTGGACCTGGATGCGATAGCGCGCGTACCCGAGAACCGGCAGGTCGAACTCAAAGGTGTCGCCGGTCGGCGGAATCGGCACGACGAGCACCGGCGCGGTGTCGCGATAGACGACCGCATACAGAAGGCCGGGCCGCACTTCCCGTGTCACGTTCAGCTCCAGGATCTCCGCGCTGAGAGTGGCCGAGAACCCGGTCTGCGACTCGAGGGTGTCGCCCATGATCGCCGGCGCCATCGGCACCCCGTCCTCGGCCGCGCTGAGACGCAGGTCGGGTCCGAGCTGGCCGAACGGCTTCACATAGGTGTGGCCCGCCTCCACGCCCTCCTGGATGCCGGACTCCGATAGCTCGTCCGCGAAAACGACGGTCGTCGCCTCGCCGATCGGCGACGCGAGGATGGAGTCGGGCACGGACCCCTGGTCTCCGGCCTGGTGCGAATCGCTGGAGCCGGTCGCGGCGATGTGGTTGGAGTTCGCACCCCCGTCGTCGATCGCCTGGTCCCAGAACGCGATGCGCAAGGGGCGTGAACGGGTTCGGACCGGGACGCGGCGGCTGGTCGAGCCCCGGGGGGCCGGTCTGGACCTCGACGGCATCCACCTTCGAATAATCGGTCTCCGCTGACGTGTAGTCCCATGGGCAGCCGCGGCAGAACGCTGACAGGAGCGGAATCTCTGACGGGAAGATCGTCGGGTGGTTGATCTGGGTGAAGCCACCACCCGCGTGGACCTCGTCGAAGATCTCGGACACCGGGCGCGCTGCGCGGACCTGGCTCATGGTGCCGTCCACCTCGCGGCGGAGAATGGGGGCGGTCCTGTAGTCGACCTGGCCGGGCCCACCGAGAGCGTTGGTATGCCCGCGATAGGTCGTCACCTCGGTTCCGCGGGCGACCAGGAAGCTCTCGTATTCGGCCTTGGAGCTTTCCGATCTCTCCGTAGGAGACCGTGTTGTTGTGATCCACCAACTGGACGAAATCAAGGCCGGCTCCCCCGTCTGCGGCAGGCAGGAAGGCGTAATCCAGCGTCTCGCGAACGAGCGCGTTGCCAGGCTCCTCTTCGCCGTGGACGTGAAAGTCCCCCGCATACCAGCCCGGGGTCGCGCGCGCGGGGCTCGAGTCGTATGCGACGGGCACGTAGGGATCGTCGGCGAAACGTCGCGCTCGTCGTCGTCTGCACGTCGACGCGCCAGGCCACCGCGTTGTCGAAGTTGCCCTCGCTGGAGGTCGAGATCGCTGCCAGCCCAAGCTCCGCGACCCACTCGCCTTCGGGAACCGGTCCGGGCTCGTACGCCCGGGTGGTGCGACCGGACACGTAGCCCTTCGGAGCCGCCTCATAAGTCGCCTCGCTCGAGAACCCGTTCATCGCGATCGTCAGATCCTTCACCGCCCCGCCGGAGTGGCCTCGAAGCTCATCCGGGCCGAGCACGGAGTTACCGGGCTTGAGCGGCTCGTACACGCCGATGTCGAGGGTGTTGTTGTTGAGCCCGTTCGGCAGAGCCACATCGGGCTGATCGAAGCAGTAGCGAATCCGGACACCGGTCGTCCCGGCAGGGACGGTAAAGGGGATCTGCACGTAACTGTTCTCCATTGAGGCGTCGAACGAGCCAGTCGTGGTCGTGACCGCACCAAGCGCCGGATCCTCGGGGCCCGGGCAGGTCGCGGGCACGGCACCGGCGGCGGGAGCCGCTGCAAAGAGCGCCCACACCAGAGCCGGCACGACGACGCGAATCCCTGCCACGACTCGAGTGTAAGCGGGAGTCAGGCCGCCGGAGCCGCTTCGACTTCGACGGGGATGCCATTCAGGACTGCGTTGCCGCTGGGGACATCCACCCCCGACTCGTCCGCCAGGAAGTTCGAGTTCACACCCGGGTGCGCTGCGGCCGTCGCCATCCGCACGCCTTCGACGTCATGGCCCCACCCGTGCGGCACGCTGACGACTCCCGGCATCATCTCATCAGAGACCTCGACCGGGACCTCGATCTCGCCCGCCGCGGACCGGAGAATCGCCCTGGAACCGTCGGCCAGGCCGTAGCGTTCCGCGTCGAGCGGGTTGACGAGCGCGGTGCAGCGGTCCTTGCCCTTGACCAGGGCGTTCAGGTTGTGCATCCACGAGTTGTTCGAGCGAAGCTGGCGACGGCCGATCAGGACCATCTCGGGCCCGGAGCCGTTCCACGCCCCCTCGTCGAGGCGCCGGAGCAACCTCGGCATGTCGGCGGTGATCGCCTCGGGCGCGAGCTCGATCTTGCCCGAGCGGGTCCGAAGCACGTCGGGGAGGCGAGATTCGTGCGCGCCCAGGTCGATGCCGTGGGGCGCCTCCTCCAGGCGATCGAGGGTCAGGCCATCCGGTTCGGCGCCGAAGCCGTCTCCGTGGGCGCCCGTGCGGATCAGGAGGTCGAGCACGCGGTCGGCGCCGCGCCTGGGTTCGAGGTCGGTAAGGATCTCGCCCGCGTCGCGACCTTCGATCAGCCCGCCCGCGGTTCCGGTCTCCCGCCCGACGAGCGCGCCTGCGACGGCGTCGTCGATCGCCTCGGGGTCGCAGTCCGCACCCTGTCCGGTGACGATTCCCGTAAGTCGCAGGAAGATCTCGGACTCCTCGATCAGACCCTCGTCACGCTCGAGTAGCGCCGGTGAATAGTTGGCCACGTTCCGAGCGGCGAACTGGTAGAGCGCCAGGTCGTAGTGCGATCGGGCCAGCGGGTCGGGCGACGGGAGGATGACGTCGGCATGGCGGGTGGTCTCGTTCAAGTAGATGTCGACGGCGACCATGAAATCGAGCCCCTCGACCGCCTTCGCAAGGCGCGCCGCGTTCGGCGTGGAGGCAAGTGGGTTGCCCGCGACCGTCACCAGCGCCCGCACCTGGCCCTCGCCCGGGGTGTCGATCTCCTCCGCCAAGGCCGAAGCGGGAAGCTCGCCGAGGACCTCCGGCAGTCCTCGCACGCGGCTGCCCCATCGCCCCGAGACAACTCCCCTTCCCTTGCCGGCGAGGCCGACCGAGTTGCGCTGCGCCGCTGCAGCCTTGGTGAACATCGCCCCGCCGGGTTTGTCGAAGCTGCCCGAGATCACGTTCAGGACGTCCACGAGCCAACTCGAAAGCGTCCCGAACTCCTGCGCTGTCGTCCCGAGCCGACCGTAGACGGCCGCGCGCTCGGCCGCAGCCAGCTCACGGGCCATTCGCCTCAACTCAAGGGCCGGTATGCCGCAGGCGTCCTCGACCCGCTCGGGCTCAAAGCCCGCGGTCAACTCTTGAACGTCGCCCAGGCCTTCGCATAGCTCCGAGATCTCGCCCGGATCGGCGAGGCCCTCGGAAAACAGGACCGAGACGAGCGCGGACAGCGCGAGCGCGTCTGTTCCGGGACGGATGAAGTGGTGCTCATCGGCGTGCTCGGCCGTCCGGGTACGACGCGGATCGATCACGACCACCTTTCCGCCACGCTCGCGGATGCGGCGGATACGGCCGCGCATGTCGGGCGCGGTAAGGAGGCTTCCGTTCGAGACCAGCGGGTTTGCGCCCCAGATCATCAGGTAATCGGAGCGGTCGACGTCGGGCACGGGGATTGAGGACCAGTGGCCGAACATGTGCCCTGCCGAGAAGTGCTTCGGCATCTGATCCACGGATGACGCCGAATAGACGTTCTTCGAACCGAGGGCCCGCAAAAACACCTGGAGGTAGACCATCGCCGAAAGGTTGTGGGCGTTCGGGTTCCCGGCGTACACGGCAACAACGTCGCGGCCGTGCTCGTTCAGAAGGGGTGCCAGGCCGGCTTCAACTGCGGCAAACGCCTCCTCCCAGGTCGCCTCCCGAAGCTCTCCGTCCCGGCGCACGAGGGGCGCGCGAAGGCGGTCGGGGTCTTCCCGGAGCTCCTTGAGCCCGAACGCCTTGGGGCAGATGAACCCTTCGGAGAGAACGTCCTCGGCATCGCCGCGGATCGACTCGACCTCGCCCGCCTCGGAGATCTCGACTCGGAGTCCGCAGGTCGCCTCGCAGAAAGGGCACGTGCGGAAGTGCGTCGAGGCTTCCACCAGGCCACTGAGCCTACTCCCGCCAGGGGTCAGAGCGCAGGGCAGCCCGCGGCCGGATCCTCGCCGGGCTCCGGGTCGCGCGCGGTGCAAACTGCGTAAGAAACCCTGGACGTCGTCGAAGTCGCGGGCGCTTCGAGGTCGAACCGATACACGCCGGAGACCCGCTGGATTACGCCGTCGACCTCGCCGATCGAGATGATCTGACGCTCGATAACGCTGTGGCCGGCGCTCAGCACTCTGGCCCTGAGCTTGATGAAGTACTTGAACCGGGCGGGCGGCCCCAAGCCGTCGTCTGAGACATTCGAATCGAGTGCCTCCTCTTCCGTGGGCGTGCAGCTGGCAGCCGTCGTAAGCGACGCGCTCAGGGTGTTGCCGACCCCGACCTGGAGGCAGCCCGCCTCGGCTATCAGCGCGCTCACGGTCGACGGAGAAAGAACGTTGTCGATCTTCGATGCCAGGAGCATCTTGTCCATTCGGTAGGCGGCCGCGTCGAGCCCGGCATCCGCAGCCTGAAGCGCGCGCGACGAGGCCCGATCGCGCTCGGAGCGGTCCACGTTGTGGGTCGCGATCGCGACCGTGACCGCGCCGAAACCCAGCACGATGACGAGCACCGCGAGAACTACGGGAACGGCGTATCCGTCCTGCGAGCGGAGGCGATTCATCCGCCCAGTGCCTCCGCGTCGGGGTCGGCGATGATCGAGGTCGACCAGACGGGCTTGAACGGCCCCGACCCGTTCTCGGGTTCGACGACAACGGCAACGGTCACCCGCTTCGTGTTCTGGGTGTGATCGTCAGAGCTCAGCTCCCCGAGGGATGCCACGACGCCCTCCACGTCCCCCTGCCAGTCTTCGTTTCGAAACGCCGTGATCTGAGCGCGAGCCGTGCCGTAGAGAGTCGACGTGTTGACTGGGATCGTTGGGCAGACGACGGTGACGATCACGACTCTGCAACTTGGAGCGTTATTGGCACTGAGGAGCGCCGCGTCCAACGTATCGAGCGCCGGCGTCAGGGCGTCGAGGGTCTCGTTGATCGCATCCAGAGTCTCGATGTCCGCGTCGCACGGATCGAGCTCGTCCAGGCCCGCGACCGCGGCGAGAAGCGCATTGAGCTGAGCCTGGAGCTCGGAGGTCGTCGCCTGCAGAGCCTGAAGATCGTTCTTGAATCCGGAGAGGAGCGGCAGGCCGAGAATGCCGCCGACAAGCTTTGAGAGCAGCGCGTCCGTGCGCGAATTGACCGAAGCCACCCTCGCGAGAAGCGCATCGATCCTGCCGTTGAACGCTGCCTTCAGCGAAGTGAGGTCCACGACCTGGCACTCGACGTCACGCCAGGAGACGAACCGGTAAACCGACACGGTGAACTGGGCGCCGCCGATGTCGACCAGTTCCGGTGGCGAGAAGGGCGCGATCCCAGCCCCCGGAGTCCTCACAAGCTCTTCGGTGCCGGCGTCCGACGTCTTGAACGCAGGGGCGCCGCCCGCCACGATCCGCTCCGCAGGATCGCCTTCCTGTCCCGACGAGAACCAGCTCTGACTGGCATCGGTCGCAAGCTCTTCGTAGGGGACGTCCCGCATTCGCTCGAGCTCGGAAGCGGCCTTGGACTGTGCAACCTGAAGGCGCTCTCCGGTACCAGACTCGCGCCGCGACGTGTCGAAGACGCTGATGCCGCCGAGGATCCCGATCACCAGGATCAGGCCGGCAACCGCGGCCTCGACGAGCGTGAAGCCCGATTCAGAGGAAAGACGGGCCTTCAGCATGGCGGATTGAGCACCCCCACCGCGGGCGACGCTACGCAGTTCCTGGGCTTGACCGTCGCGAGCAGGCTCAGCGGGCGATCGGGGTCGGCATCGGAGGTCGTGTCCCTGATCTCGACATCGAGCCTGATCTCCAGCGCTCCGTTCTCAGACGTCGTGCCGGTCAGGTCTGAGCCGAGCACCTTGGCAAAGGCCTCGCCGTTGGTGACGCCCTCCACGAGCGTCTCCGAAGCACCGCTTGAAATGTCGGTACGTGTGCAACTGCCGCTCCCTTCGGCGACCGCGCACCCGAACCGGATGTTCGAGACGGAGCCGTCGGCGTTCCAGACCGAGGCTTCCACCGTGGCGGCGTCCACCAGCCTGACGGAGACTGCGTCCCTGTAGCTCGGTGGTCATCGAGTTCAGCGCGTTCCTCGCGCGGTCCGTTGCGGTGACGCGTCCCTCCTGATTGCCCCACTGGTGCACGCTGATCACCACGAACGTGAGCCCAGCGGCAGTGATGATCGCCGTGACGAGAGCCGCCACGGAAAGCTCGGGGATGGTGAAGCCCCCCTCGCACGCCAAACGTCTCCTGGCAGCCTGAACGGCCGCCGCGAACCTCGGTCTCATCACGGTTATCCATCGGCCTCGCGGAGGGTCCGCTTGAGCCTGAGGCACGTGTTTCGACGCCGTTTTGAGGGATCTTCAGGCTCTCAGCCGGTGATTCTGAACTCCTTGGGGGTCGAACTCAGGTTCCGAAGCCCCGCGTCCTCCACGACCACCAGATCTTCGATCCGCACGCCAAAGCGATCAGGCACGTAGATGCCGGGCTCGACGGTTACGACGTCGCCCGCTGACAAAACGTCCTCTGAGGTCTTTCCGAGCCTCGGCGCCTCGTGGACCTCGAGGCCCACCCCGTGGCCGAGACCGTGGCCGTACAGGTCTCCCCGACCCGCCTCGACGATGGGGTCTCGCGAGACACGGTCGGCTTCGGCACCGCTCACGCCCGCCGCGATCGCGTCGAGCGACTGGGCCTGGGCGTCGCGCACGAGCTCGTATGTCTGGCTGGCTTCCTCAGTCACCTCGCCGGTGGCCCACGTGCGGGTCCCGTCAGAGCAGTAGCCGTCGATGCGAGCACCCATGTCGATCACGACGAGCTCGGCTTCGCCGATCACCCGATCGCCTGGTTCAGCATGAGGCAGTGCCCCATTGGGGCCCGATCCGACGATCGCCGAGAAGGACGGCTCCGATCCCAGCTCGCGCATCCGCCCTTCAGCCGACTGGGCGACCTCGCGCTCGGTCCTGCCCGCGAGCCCACGGTCGGCCAGCCACTCGAAGACTTCGTCCGCAAGCCGTGACGCCTCGGCGATGGCCTCGATCTCGGCGGGGTCCTTGATCCGTCTAAGCGTTTCGACCAGGCCCGTAGCGGGCACGAGGCTGGCCCCTTCGGGCATCGCCTCCTCGAGCTTTCTGAGCGAGGAGACGCTGGTGGAGTCCTCGTCGTAGCCGACCCGGCCTTCGAACCGCTTTGCGATCTCCGCCACCAACCGGCCCTCGAGCGCCACGCGGTCGAACTCGCCCGCGACCTCGCTGGCAGCTCGCTGGGTGTAGCGAAAGTCGGTGAAGAACTCGCGCCGTTCGGCGCCCACGATCGCGAACCCGCTTGAGCCGGTGAAGCCCGTGAGCCAGCGAACGTTCGCGATCGCGTCCGGCCCGGAGTCGCCGGGCCGCACGAGGTCGCCGACGAAAAGGCAGTCCAGGTCCGCCTCTGCGGCAAGTGCTGCCAGGCGGTCCCCGCGCGAACCCGCGCTCAAGCGCCCAGCTCCTTGCCCAAGAGCCCCAGCGCCTCCCTGTAGCCCTCGGCACCCTTGCCCGAGATGGCGCCCAGGACGAGACCGTCGAAAACCGAGAAGTGGCGCCACTCCTCCCTCTTCATCACGTCGGACAGGTGCACCTCGACCGTCGGGACCGCCGCCAGTTCCAGCGCGTCGCGTATCGCCCAGCTGTAGTGCGTCCAGGAACCGGCGTTGACGATGAGTCCGTCGGCGGTCTCGGGCACCCGGTGGAGGTGCTCGATGAAATCGCCCTCGTGATTGGTTTGAAAGAAGCGCGCATTCAGCCCCGCTTCGCGCGCCCAGGTCTCGATCTTGCTTTCGAGCTCGGTCAGGCTGAGAGCGCCGTAATGCTCGGGGTCACGAGACGCGAGCATGTCGAGGTTGGCGCCGTGCATCACCTCGACCCTGTTGCGTGTCGTAGTCACCTGAGTTCCTCCACGGCCGAGCGGACGATATCCGCGCCAAGGCGTGCACCGATCGTGGGCTCACCCGGCCGCTCGATGAGCACGAAGGGAACGCCGTCGGCATCCGCCTTCTTGTCGCGCTCGATCGATGCCATGACGGCCTCCGTACCCACCCCTTCGTCCAGCCGTGTAGGCAACTCGCCGCGAGTGAGAATCTCGCCCACTTCCTCGCGCAGGCTCTCGGCGCCGGACAACCTGAGCGCCGCCATCAGGCCCAGGGCCACGGCCTCGCCGTGGCGATAGCGCTCATAGCCGGAGGCGGCCTCGATCGCATGGCCGACCGTATGCCCGAGGTTCAGCACCTGGCGGCGGCCGGAGTCGCGCTCGTCTTCGGCGACGACGTCGATCTTTACCTGCGCGCAGTCGAACACAAGTCCCCCGAGCACTCGGGCGTCAAGCGTTTCGATCGAACGGACGCGCTCCCAGAGCGAGCCGCCGGCGATCAATGCTGTCTTTACGACCTCGGCAAATCCCGCCGCAAGCTCCTCGGCCGGAAGCGTCTCGAGGGCTCCGGGCTCGGTCAGAACCGCGGTCGGCATGTGGTAGGCGCCCGCGTAGTTCTTGGCCTCCGGCAGGTCGACGCCGGTCTTTCCCCCGTAGGCAGAATCGACCTGCGCGACCAGTGTGGTCGGCGCCTGGATGACGGGTACGCCCCGCTGGTAGGTCGCGGCGCAAAAGCCGGCGAGGTCGCCTACGACTCCCCCGCCGAAAGCAAGGACGCCGTCGTCACGCCGTGCCCCGGCGGCGGCGAGTGCGCGCAGGACACGCTCTGTCTCGGCCATCGTCTTGGAGGCTTCGTCGCCTCCGGCCTCGATCGTCGCCTCGACGCTCGGCAGCCGCCCGCTTTGATGAGCGAGAGCGCCAGGGTCCGCAACGCAGAACCAGCGATCCGTCTCCGGCAACAGGCTCAGCGCTCCCTCGGCAACGATCGCCGGGTACTCGCCCGAGCTCGAACCGGCCCAGGCGAGGCGAGCGCCGTCGAGCGCCGCCGCCCCCTGAAGCCACGGCGCAGCCAGGCGAGCGACTCGCTCCCCACCGTCATTCAGGACAGCATCCGCGAGCCCCGCGTAGAGGGGATCGCGGTCGGCGAATCGCCGGGTGAAGGCGTCGCGATCCCGGGCCAGCGGTCGATCCGTGCCCTGGCAGCGGACCCACGCCGCTTCCTCGGAGATCCGGCACCAGACGGTAAAGACACCCGCTAGCGCCTTGCGGACCTTCTCCGACTCGATCGCGCCGCCGCCGAGCGAGACCAGGCCGCCGCGTTCGAGCACCTCCAGCGCCAGGCGCTCCTCGACCTCGCGAAAGCGCGCCTCTCCGTCGGTTTGAAAGATCTCGGCGACGGGCTTTCCCAGTTCGCGCTCCACCTCATGATCAACGTCGGTTGCCTCGGCCCCAAGGACCGAGGCAGCCCCCTTGGCCGCGCGGGTCTTGCCGGCCCCCATGAAGCCGATGAACGCGATCGTGGGCGTCTGGGCGTCGGCCCCTAGCGACGCCATCCGATGCGCTCCTCGTACGCCTTGAGCGCGGCGAGGACGTCGGAGATGTGGTCGCCGCCGAACTTCTCGCGGTAGGCCCGAGCCAGGACGAGGGCAACCATCGCCTCGCCGACTACGCCCGCGGCGGGCACGACCGTCGAGTCGGTCCGCTCGCGCATGGCCTGCGCCGGCTCCTTGGTCTCCGTGTCGACGGAGCGAAGCGGCTTCGTCAGGGTCGAGATCGGCTTGATCGCCCCCTTCACGACGAGGGTTTCGCCGTTCGTCATGCCGCCTTCGACGCCGCCGGCGCGATTCGTCTCGCGGTACCAGCCACGCTCCTCGGAGTAGAAGATCTCGTCGTGGGACTCCGATCCGGGAAGGCCCGCGACGTCCCACGCCTCACCGACGGCCACCCCTTTGACGGCCTGGATCGAAACGATGGCCTGTGCGAGCCGCGAGTCGAGGCGCTCCTCCCAGCTCACGTGCGAGCCGAGGCCGGGCGTCAGACCGAAGGCGCGGACTTCGAAGACGCCGCCGAGGCTCTCGTTCTTCTTGCGGAGCGTGTTGATCTCCTCGATCATCGCGGCCTCGATGCCGGCGTCGAGCACGCGGACGGGCGACTCGTCCACGCCCTCGAAGTCCTCGAGCGCCAGCTCGCGCTCGGACTCGGAGACGACGGAGGCGATCTGAAGGACGTGGCTGCGGATCTCGACACCGAGCGCGCGCAGGAACTCCTTGGCGAGCGCCCCGCCGCAACGCGCGCGGCCGTCTCGCGGGCGCTCGCGCGCTCCAACACGTTGCGGACGTCGGTGAAACCGAACTTGTGGAGGCCGGCGAGATCGGCGTGACCGGGGCGCGGAAGATGCGATTCCTCGACCTCGGCGTCGACCGGCCAGGGGTTCATCCGCTCCTCCCAGTTCGGGTAGTCGCGGTTGGCGACGAGGACCGCGACCGGCCCCCCCAGGGTCTTGCCGTGCCTGACGCCGGAGCGGACCTCGACGGAGTCACGTTCGATCTTCATGCGGCCACCACGACCGTGACCGAGCTGGCGGCGAGCCATGTCGCGATCGATGCGCTCGCGGTCGAGCTCCAGCCCCGCGGGCAGCCCTTCGACGATCGTCACGAGACCAGGCCCGTGCGATTCCCCGGCAGTTGTGAAGCGAAACCCGGTCACCGCCGAGAGACTATTCGGCGTTGCTCCCAGATCAGTCGAAGCTCGGAAGCAGGGACGAGGTCTTCACCTGGAGGCGGCTGTCGAAGCTCGGATGGTCGTACATGAACTCGAGGCCGTCGCCCGGATTCGTGCCGCCCTTCTCAACGCTGATCGCGAGCCCAAGCCGCTCGCCGGGCAGGAGCGCACCCGCTGCATAGAGGTAGTCCATGTCAACCGAGATTTCCGTCCAGTTGTCCTTGGGCCAGGTCCCCTCCTCGTGGGGGAACCAGGTGGCGTTGGTGATGTCCTGGTTCACCATCGGCACGTCAACTGGGATTCCCAGCACGTTCAGCTTCCGTGCGAACAGGAAGACGCAGATCCGGCCTGGATGCGTCGCCCCGTTGAGCGTGCGGGTCCACAGGCTCAGCGTCGCCTCGCCGTCAAGCAGAAGCTCAAAGCTGTCGGGGATCGCTGGTGAGAGCCAGCGATGCACCTTCTGGCCCGGCACTCCGTCGACGATGCTTGGCGAGAAGATGCAGCCGGGAAGCGTTGAGTTGCGAATCTGAAGACCGCGGTCGAAATCACCACCGGTGCTCGGCTCCACATCGGTCGAATAGTCGTAGAGCGGCTGCTGATCGGGGGGCAGACCTGATTCAAGCTTTGGCGGCTCGATGAACATCAGGTCGGGGGCACCCGGCGTATTCCCTGTCTTCATGCCGGCGCCGCAGGAGCCAAGGGTGTTGTGAGTGGAATGGTCGCCGGTGAGCGGCTGGCGCTCAGATTTGTCGCACGGCGTGTCGGTAAGCCAGAAGGTCGCAAAGGAGCCCTCCTCGCCTGGGCCCTCCGGCACCGCGTCCGAAACGGGCGTCACGTCCGGGTCGACGAGGTCGGCGTGCATCTCCTGATAGGAGCGCCCGCTCACGGCCCCTCCGGAGTTCAGCGTGGCCGCCACGATCACGCGCTTCAGATCCTGCGTTCCCGGACAGAGGGCTTCGGGACAGCTCGAATCGTTGATCCAGACGACGTAGGTGTGGATCATGCCGGAGACATCCCCCGATTCGAAAGGCTTCGGAGCCGCGGCGATTGTCCCGCCTGCCACCGTGCCTCCGCCCGCGAGCGACGTTCCGTTCACCACCAGCGGCCGCAGATCAGTGCCCTCGCGCGACATCGCGTACTGACCGGTACTCACCCGCCAGGCAGGGTTGTTCTCGTCGGTCGAGGCGACAGGAATGCCGGTCAGTGCAACACCGCTGTACGGAAGCTGCTTGATGCTCTCCACCTCGCGCTCGAGGACGTTCACGACGACCTGGCTCTGCTCGACGCGGTAGTTGTTTCGCGTCGATGCATCGACCACGCTCAACACGCCCAGCGAGCCGAGCGCGAGCACCACGGTGGAGATGACGACCTCGATCATGGTGAAGCCGCCCTGATTCGGGATGGAGTTCGTTGCAGAGGGTCTCATCACCCCATCCCCAAGTTTCTCATCGAGACACCGTCGGTCAACGTGATCGAGTCGTCTCCGCCCGCCGCGGGAAACTCCAGCTTCACCTCGACGTATGCCGGTTCGGCGGCCGTCGGCGAATATGAGAAGACCGCCGAGGAGGTGCTGAGCCCGCGCACGACCTCGTGCGGCTGCGATGTACCGGTTCCGTCGGGATTCCCCTCGGTTCGTGTGCATTTGCCCGCTGTGCACGAGTAGGTGACGCGGCACATCCGGACCAGGGTCGAGTGGGCGCCGCCGCAGCTCGAGCTGTTCACGTTGGTCACCAGCGCGAGCTGGGTGCCGGCCGCAGTGATGACGGTCGCGCCCTGGCGGATCTCGCGGGTCAGGCGCTCCATCGTCACTCGAGCTGCCTGGATGTCCGCTGTTCGCTCGGCGATCCGGGGCTCGCTGCGCATCCCGGCGATGAGCAACCCGACGGTCCCGCCGAGCAGGATCAACGAAAGCGAGATCACCAGCAGAAGCTCGATCAGGGTGAAGCCATCGGCCCTTGCCGCGTCCTCGCGAATGCTTTGTCGGTGGGACCCCATGGTCAGCAACCCGAGTCCGGCGGCGTGGTCGCGGCGCTCGAGCACTCCACGAACCCGCTCGGCTCGTAGTGCGGAGCCGTGTTCGGCAAGACGAAGCTCATCGCGCCGGCGTCGTTGAAGATCTTCGTGTTCGAGTCCATGCGGATCGTGTTGGCCGCCAGGGCGCCGCAGTAGGTCGAGTTCGAGTTGAAGTTCACATCGGTGCGCGGTGCGTAGATGACGAAGTTCTGCTCGCAGGCACCTGCCACCTGGGTGTTCGAGCTCAGCAGGACCCTGCTGGGGATCGAGTCCGACCCCACCATGAGGATCGCGACCCGGCCCGGCCCGCCACCCGTAGCGGTGATCCGCGAGTTCGACGAGAGGTCGATCTGCGCCGTGTTCGCAGGCAAGCCGCATGCCTCAGGCGAGTCGAAGAAGATCGTGACGGAGGCTCCAGGGGCGATGTAGAGCGAGGTATTGCTCGACATCGTCAGGCGACAAAAGCTGTAGACGGAGCCGCCAAGGGTGACTGAGGAATTGGAGCTGAGGCTCAGCGTCCTCGTCGAGGGTGTCCACGAGACGCGATTGCTGCCAGCACGAAGGTCCGACCCGAAGAAGCGACCGTTGTCGTTCACGCTCGCCGCATCGCCCTGATTCACCGCCGGCAGCGACAGCGGTGCGCGGGTCAGCGACCCGGTTCCGGCGCAGGTCTGATCCAGATGATGCTTGGCATTCGAGGCGAGTGTGAACGCGCGTCCGACGCCGACCGACCCGGTCCCGCAGAGCATGGAGTTGCCGTTCAGGATCATGTCGCCGTTCGTCGCGGCGTTGGCTCGGATCTCTGAGTTCGAGTCCATGGTGATGGTGTCGCGCGACTTCACCGTCGCCGTCGAGAAGATGCCCTGGCCGGAGACCGAGTCCGCGCTTACCTGGATCCGGCGCGTGATCCCGTTCGAGTCGCCGAGCGAGACGATCTCGAGATGTCCCATCGTGGGCGCGACCGTGTACTCAAACGAGCCCTGGGGCGCCGAACCCGTCACGGGCGCGCACCATGCTCCGGTTGGGGCCGAGACCTGAACCGTGCCTCCCGACGAGACGACGCAGCTGCTTGCCCCGCTCGCGACCACCCGGTTGTAGTGGAGAAGCGCCTCGCTCACTCCCGCCTCGGCAAGGGCCAACGCCTGTTTGGCATCTGCGTCTCGAAGCGTTCCCCGCTGGGCCCCCATGGACACGACGGCTGCTGTCGTTGCGACCGTGAACGCGGCCAGCAGCATGAACAGGACCGTCGGGAGCGCGAAGCCGGATTCGCGGGCGATCCTTGCCCTGCACTCCCGGTTATGACGATGCCGGGTCATATCCGGCCCATCGGTCCCCCAGATGAGATACTTGACGGTAGGCCCTGAAACTACGTCATGCGTCCAACCGCGGCCCGCTCAGGGGGCGGGCGTCAGTCCTGCTGGTTGAACTGGTCTTCGCTGACGCGTTCGAAGTAGATGCTCTTCACCGTGATGACGTAGCGGTTCCCGTCGGCGAACCGCAGATACGCGGAGTCACCGTCGCGGAGGGTGAGGAACTCGCAATTGTTCTTGCCAGGCTTGCAGCGGCCGTCGCCGTTCACAGCGGAGACATCCCGCGAGACGAGGAACTCGGCGCTCTCGGAGTCGTCGCTGTTACCCAGGAACATCGCTGTTGGCGCCTTTTTCGAGGGCAGCACCTCCCCGCTCTGACCCCCTCGATCACCTGGCGGCGATCGCGATCGACGATGCCGACCTGAACGTCCACACGCGGCACGAGAACAAACGGCTCTTGCGGCGGTCCCGTCGGCGCCGGCGGGGCGGGCGGATCCGAACTGGGGAATGACGTGCCGGTCGGCTCGCCACCCGTGTCCACAGTGCTCGTACCGCTGTCCCCTGTGTCAACAGGGTCCTCGAGCGCGCCAACGCTCGCGCCCGCGCCCGCGGGCGAATCCGGCTCAAAGCGGTCGCCGAACGGGTTCTTTCGCTTCAATTGAGCAAGACGCTTCTGGAAGTCGCGTACGCCGACTTCCTGCACCGCAAGGACCGCGGGCTCCACCGCCACCGCGTCAGGATCCGCGGCAGGCGCGGGCGCGCTCACGACCGGCTCGGTCGGAGCGCTGAGGACGACGGGCACGGCGATGATCGCTATCAGGAGGGCGATGGCAGGGATGATCAGGCGCCGGTCTCGCATGTCCTTGAAGAGGTCCTGAACGGCCTCGGGTGCCTTGATCGATGAGCCGCGAGCGGTCGAAGCGGCCTTTGCTTTGCGCTTGGGAAGTTCAGGGAGCTTCATGGCGTCGCCTCGGAGACAGGAGCGGCTACAGGCACGCTGGACGGGGGCATGGTCGATGTCCCGCCGGCCGTCAGGCCCTGCGACGAGGGCAGTACGTAAGAAGACATCGAAAGCTCGACCTTGAGGGGGCTGTCGGCGAACTCCTTGGTCATCTTGAAGCCGTTGATCGTGATCAGCCTGCCTTCGACGCTCACGTCCGCGTTCTTGGAGTCCACCAGGTCGTCGATCCCTTCGAAGAGATCCGCGATCTGGAAAAAGTCGCCCGTGAAGGTGAGGTCGTACGCGAGGCGCCCGAGGCCTGCGGAACCGACCGCCGCGCCGATGGGTAGCGACGCAGCGAGAGCTTCGGTGGGCACCGCAGCGGTCTCGACCGGCGTCGACTCCGCTTCGGCGGGTGCTTCCTCTGACTCGGCTGCATCGGTCGTCGTAGCTTCGGCGGTAGGCGGCGGCTCAGTGGGCGCCGTGCCGAGCTGAAGCAGGCCGAAGGAGGTCTTCGAGCTGTCCGAGATTTCGTCGAGCTGGCGGAGCAGCGAGGGCATGTCGCCGTCGGGAGGAGCCGCCTTACCGAGGACGACGAGCGAGGAGAAGTTCGACTGGTAGTCGGACTGGGCCTGACGGGCCGACGCTGCGGCCTCTTCCTGAGCGGTGACGTCGCTCTGGAGCTGCGAGATCTGATCGCCCAGCTTCGAAGCCTCGTCACGCTTGGGCGCGAGAGCCAAGAACCAGAAGGCTGCAAAGCAACCCACGACGATGAGCCCGGCGAGAATGGCGCGATCAGACGACTTCATGGCGCCACCACTCCTGGAACGATCCCGGCCGCGTCCTTGGCCTTTTGAGTCTGTTTTGCCGCCGACTTCTTGGCGGTCTCGGTCGGAGTGTCGGGGATCTCCTCCCCTGACGCCGGCGTGGTCACGGCGGATGCGGCCTCCGCGGCCTCCGCGCTCACCGAGGCGTTGTCGAAGGCGGCGGACAGGTCGAAGGTGTGGGCGTTGCCGCAGAGGGTCGAGTCGGCGAGACTGTCCTCTGATCCCTCGACGTGGCCTCGACCGCTTCGGTGCGGGCGAGGCCGACACGGGTGACGCCGTCTATGTCTTCCAAGGCAGCAACGAACCGGGCCACGGCCTCGTGCGAAGCGGCGCAGCCGGAGATCGTCATGTTCGGGGCTTCGATCGGCGTAGCGGAGGCGCTGCCTTCGGCGTTCTCGAAAGCGGAGCCGTTCAAGTTCGTGAGGGTCACGTCCTCGGGAATGACGAGGGCGAGTTCGCGCATCACGCGCTCCCAGTCGAATCGGCTCTGGGCAAGGGTCGCGATCGTGCCCTCGCGCTGCTGGCGAAGAGTCGCGAACTCGGCGTAAGGCGCGAGCCGCTCGGCCTCGGTGGTCGCCGCCTCGAGATCGGCCTCGAGTTGCGCGACCTGCCCCTCCTTCTCGGAGATGTCGTTTGAGGTCGTGACGACCATCAGAACGCCGACGAGCACCAGGGCCAGGGCGCCGATGACAATGTAGGAAAGCGGGCCTGAGCGGAGCGGCGCCTTGTCGCCGCGACGATCCTCTGGCGGAATGAGGTTTACGGGGCGCATCTCCTACTGCTCCAGGGCCAGGCCGAAGGACAGGGTCTGACGGACTGCGGCGGCGTCGTCCAGATGAGCAAGAGCCGACGGCTTGGCGACGCTGAAAGCGTGCCCGAGCGAGCGCTGGAGGCGCTCGACCATGCCGGGGATGCGGGTGCCCGGACCGCAGACGATGACGCCCTCGACAGGGACCGCACCGTCGGTGGCGGAGTAGTAGTCGAGTGAGACGCGAAGCTCGTCCGCGAGGCGGGCCGCGCCGTCGGCGAGGCACTCGCGCGCCGCGCTCACGTGCTCCGGGTCGCCCTCGATTGCCTCGACGGGCTGCTCGAGGCCGACGTGGGTGAGCCACTGGCGCGAATGGTCGACTGTGAGCCGGCGACGCTCGGCGAGCTTCTGGGCGATGCCCTCGACGCCGAAGGAGGCGATACGGGTAAAGAGGCACGAGCTGCCGCGTGCGACCGCGAGGTTCGTGACGTCGCCGAGGTTGCAAAAGAGCTTTGCGGGCGCATGGTTTTCGACGACGGCCACGCCCGGCGCCCCCTGGGCGTGAGCGGCGACCCGCTCTTCGTAAGAGGGAGCGGTCACGAACTGACCCGGGCCGACCGGCGAGCCGACCTCGCGGGCAAGCGCTCGGATCATGCCGAAGGCCGAGTGGTCGATTCCGATCGGCCGGACGCCCGCGATCTGCAGCGCCTCGAGCATCTGGGTGATCATGTCCCGGCGGGCTGCGACCGCGACGACATCGACCTTTCGCTCGCCGTTCTCGTCGGTCGTGTGGCCGACGACCTGCCAGTCCAGGACGGACTGATCGAGCGGCATCGGGATGTGGTCCTGGGCCTGAAAGCGGATTGCGGTCTCGAGCTCGTCGCGGCTGTCGATGGCCGGCAGGCGCATCGAGCGCACTGCGACGCGCTGGTTGGCGACCCCCACCCGCACCTCGCGCGTGAGCTTCTCGCGGGAGAAGAGTTCCTTGATCGCATGGCCGAGGGCCTCTGGATCAGCCACCTCGCCCTCGCGGAAGATCCCCGGAGCCAGTGGCATGACGCCTCCGCCCGTGACCTCGGTGGTGCCGTTGACCCGTACTTCGGTCGCGGCAATGCTGCCGGTCTCGATATCGAGACCCACAGTGGACTTGACTTTCTGGGTGGTTAGGCGAGCCATGATTCGTGGTCAGGGGGTATCCCCTGGGAACACAATCGGCGCGCCGGAGCGATTCCTTGAGAGCTAAAGGCGGTCGCAATACGACATGCTGAGCTCGCGTGCTTCGGAAATACCCCTTACGCGCGCCTGCGGCGCTTGCACATGCTGCTTTCGCACCTAAAGGTGCTCATTTGAACTATTCGGGAAAGAACTCGTCCAGATACCACTGGACCATGTCGTCCCCGAACCAGAGTCCGATGATGCCGCCCACGGCCAGGAACGGGCCGAACGGGATCTTCGATTTGCGTGCCGAAGCGCCGTGGCGCGCGATCATGGCGATGCCCACGACGGAACCCAAAAGAAAGCCGATCAGCGTCGCCGGCGCGATTGCGCGGCCGATGAAGAGGCCCATCATCCCGACCAGCTTGGCGTCGCCCATGCCCATCCCGCGGGGGTATGCGAACGCAACGACGAACATGACGCCGCCGGCGATGCCCGCCGAGATGAAGCGCGTGTCGAGCGTCTCGGGCACGGTTATCGCAGCTATGGCCACGGCCGCTATCGAGCCCGCCAGAACGATCTTGTTGGGGATGATCCGGAGGTCGAGATCCGTCAGCGTGATCGTGACCAGGACGAAGCAGAGGACGAGGCCGAGGACGAGTTCGCCCATCACGTCGTCGCCAAGAATCAGATAGGTGGCGGCAAACAGAACGGCAAGGGTGAGTTCCGCGATGATGTACCGCGGGGAGATCGGCTCTTTGCAGTTGCGGCACTGACCGCGCAGGATCATCCATGAGGCGATTGGGATGTTGTCCCGGGCGCCGATCACCTGGTTGCAACCTGGGCAGCGGGAGCGCTCCGAGACCCAATTCTCCCCGCGGGGCATCCGATGCGCCAGAGCCGTCGCGAAGCTGCCCAGGATGGCCCCCAGGGCGAAGAGCCCTATGGCTACACCAATCATCTGAGCCCCCTTCGACGCCCCGCCCTCAAAGCCCTGCCACGCTCAGTCGACGGTTTCACGCTGCACGTGCCACGCCGACTCGACCGGGTCGAGGAAGTGCGGCGGCGAGATGTAGCGCAGGCGATCGTCGTAGGCGTAGCGCTTCGAGTAGCCGGACACGGCCTGGCCGTTCTGGGCGTTGAACGTTCCCACCGCGCCGCGGAAGCGCTGAGCGATCGCTCCGTTGACCGTCAGCGTGCCCAGCGGGCTGCCGCACGAGTAGTGATCGACGATGAACGAGTGCTGGATTGAGAGGATCGCAGCGTCGATGCGGAGGTTGGTGACCGAGCCGGCGCCATTCGATCCGTTGCCGCAGTTGGAGCGGGAGGTCTGCGTCGAGAACGGGTGGTAGACCCGCACGAAGTTGTTTGCGATCAGCCCCAGCATGCCGTTGCCGCTTCGGGTCAGGTTGCCGTCGACGATGATGTCGTTCTCCGCGGCGATCGTGAGTCGTCCTGAGTAGTTACCGCGCACGTAGACGTTGCCGCAGGTCGAGGTGGCCGGATAGGTGACGGTGAATGGGTTGTACGCGGCAGAGCAAGCCCCGTTGGAGACGTAGATCACCCCGTTTGCCGGGAAGGGCTGGGATGCGCCGCCGTTGACCGTGTAGGTGTTGCCGTTCAGGACGATTCGCGTCTGTCCCGAGTAGCGGTAGCTCGATTGGGCGATCGTCCTGAGCGACGTATTGCTCGGCGGCGGCGTGAGGACGGGCGCATTGGTGACGAAGGTGCCCACGAAGTTGGGTGAGCTTCCGTTGCATCCGTACCAGCCAGGGGGCGCGGACGAGACGGAGATGATGTCAGTCGCGGTCCTGCCGAAGATCGGCTGTCCGTTGCAGACGAGGAAGGCATCGTTCGTGTGGAGTGGGCCGTCGATGCGCTCCCCCCCGACGAAGAAGATGAAGTCGCAGGACTGGGTCGGGCTGGAACCCGGGATGTTCTGGTTGTAGCGACCCTCGGCGATCGTCTTGGTGCACTGCTGGTAGGCGCCGTTGATCGTCGCCTGGTTGTTGTAGGTGACGGGGTCGGAGGTCTCCAGCTGCGTGAAATAGAGGAAGTCGAGGAAGCTCGCCCGCTTGAACGTGGCGACGAGGGAGGTGGACGAATCGTCCGAGTAGCCGGTCGAGCGGATCCTGAAGGTGCCGACACTGGTGCCCGATTGCTCGATCATCGAGTTGACGGGGTCCGCCTCCGAGCAGCTCGACTGACCGGTCCTGGGAATCAGTTCGATCGCATACTCCGCGCCGGTCGAGCCGGGGACCGGGCGGCGCCTTGTCGTCGAACCCGCCTGGTTGACGGCTGTCGGCGTAGGGACGTTCGCGCACCGGGTCCAGTAGTTCGTGTCCTGGTTGAGGTGATAGGCGTAGTCGGCGATCCCCGCGCGGGCGGCCTCATAGGCCTGTTTTTGAGCGAGGTCGGCCCGCGTCACGTTCAACTCTCCGCGGGCCGCGGTGACTGCGGTCACAACGACCAAACCCATCACGGCCCCACCCAGGATCGTCGCGCCCATCGTGAACCCGCTTTCGGAGCGGCCGCGGGCAATGATCTTGCGAATCACGCGCATGGGCCGTTCACCTTGGTCGGGTCCTCGGAGAACGGCGAGAAACGAAACACCGCGGCGTCGGTCAGGGTCACGCTCGAGTTGGGGTCATCGACGGGCGCCGACGACGGAGCGACCTGGATACCCACCTGCACCTGAACGGCGCGCGCTGCGTCAGCGGCACTCAGAGGCACCGGGAGAGCGGCGGTTTGAAGTACGCCGGCCTCCGACGCGTAGTACGAGAAAACTGGCCCGTCAGCGGTTTCCGGTGCGCTCACCTTCTCGATCAGAATACGTGTCGACGACGGGGTCGCGCTATAGGTCCAGTTTGGATTCGCCCCGCCTGTAGCCGGATAGACGCTCTCGGTCAGAGTGCCGTTCGCCAGCTTCACGACGTGCTTCTCGGGGGTCGGCGAAACCGAGACGCCCGTGGCAGCCTGAAAATGAAGCTCGGTCGAGTTGCTGCCGGCCAGAACGGGCGCGATGGCGGGCCCTGTGCAGGAAGAGTGGAGGTCGTTCATGAGCTGCTGGATCGCGGGCTTCGCCCTCGCGTTGGCGTCGGCCCTCTGGGTCACCTGCGCGGAGTTCTTGGTCGCGATATCGAACATCGCGAACAGTGCCAACAGGACGAGCGCTCCCGCGCTGGCCGCAACGATCAGCTCGGTGAGGGAGTAGCCGTCCTCTTGTCGTACCGCCCTGATCACGCGCAGCTCCCCGCCCCGGCCGCGCCGAGGTACACAGTCGCCGGAGTCTCGGAGGTCAGGTCCATCACGCTGACGTTCGGCGTCGTCGACGCGCTTCCCGACTTGGCGACGCAGATGTCGTAGGTGCTCCACGGCAACCCCGGATCCGCCAGGCCGCCGCTCGAGTCTGTGGTCCGCTCGATCGTGACCGTCTGGCCCTCCGCCGGCACACGCCAGGTCGGTGAGGACCACGCTCGCATCCGCGACGGGTGAGCCGGGATTGCCGGGGCCGGTGCCGCTGAGAACCTGCAGGCGCAGCGAGGGAAGCTGGATCTCGGCCGGCGCTACCTGGTCCGGCACCACCTGAACGCTCGCCTGCGCCGCCTCGCCGGGCGAGCCCATCTCGTTGTCCGGATTCGGGTTGTTTGCCTGACACCCACCGGCGTAGACGGTGTCGGGTGAGGAGAACGGAAAGAGCGGCTCGGCCGTCAGGGACTCGACCGGCGCCGTGGCGGTGAAGATCTGGGCGGCCGTCATGCCCGTGTTGAAGACGACGACCGACTCGGCGCTGGACTGAACCAGCTGTCCGTCCTTGAGAGTCGTGAACGAGACCTCGGCTCCACCGGGCTCGTCGTATTGAAGCGCGAGGGTGTTGGTCGAGAGCGCCACGACGCTCGTATTGACCGCTCCGGGCGGCTGGCCGTCCTTATCCACGTACCCGGGTGCGTTGGTCGTCAGCGTGTAATTGCCGGCGGGAAGGTTTCCGAAGATGACGCAGCCGTTCTCACTCGTCGATCCCGAGAAGCTTCCCGCGCCGGACCCGCTGAGTGAGATATTCGGGATGGCCTGATCGGCTCCCCCCTTGACCGCGATGGCGAGAGCGCCGCGATTCGCCGCGATCGCTCCGTTGGGCGGTGCGACGATCGATTGGATCACCACAGGCGGCCTGGACCCGATGCTCGGCCAGGTGATCGTCGAAGAGATCCTGATGTAGTCGGCTGCCGCCGTGTTCTGCTCGCACGAGGCAGTGCCCGTCGAGTCCGTGACGAAATCGGCGCGGGACTGGACTGTGTAGCGGCCGTCGTCAGACATCACCTGCCGTGTCTCGTTGTAGTTGGCGAGCGAGGAGATTCGGAAGGCACGCATTCGTGCCTGGTCCTCCTGCGCGATCCCGTGAGCTGTCGCGCGATGGCGCTCCTCGGCGGAGGTTCGCTGAGTTGCCTGGATCGCGAACAGGGTGCCGGAGGCCATGATCACCACCAGCACGGCAGAGACGATGACCTCGACCAGCGCAAAGCCGGCCTGGCCCGGGTACGGGTTTGGGGGGGCTTGGGTGCGCACCTCGATTTTCTATCGGCACCCGAGTCCTAATCCGTAATCGGGGGTGAACAGTTGTCCGATGCCGGGGCTTAGCCCCAGTTGCCGCCGTCGGGACAACCGCCCGTGGCTTCGACGCTGCATTCGTAAGCGACCGCGCCCGAGCCTGCGCGCGTGATCGAGAAGGTCGTGTCGGTCCTGGACGTGACGGTCAGCGTGTAGGTGTCTTCCGTCACGTTCGTTACCACCAGCGGTGCGCCATCCGGGACGATCGACTCGATCTGGTGGAGTTTCTCTTCGTCTGCCCCCGTGAAAGCACCCTCGTTCTGCGTTGCGAAGATCTCGATGGCGGTCTGCGCGGCCCTTGCGAACGACTTCGCCTCAGCGTCGTCTGCCTTGTTCTTCTGATTGAAGAAGGCGGGTATCGCAATCGCGGCCAGAAGGCCGAGGATCAACATGACGATCAGCAACTCGACGAGCGTGAAGCCGCCCTCGTGGCCTCCTGCGATGGGCGGTCTTGTCTGTGCGGAGAACCATTGAACCCTCTATCGGCATTTCGGCGCCACCCTCTACCGATATGGCGCTGGGCCTGGACGGAGGAGCGCCAGAACGACGAAGGGCGGCCCCCAGGGCCGCCCTTCGCGCTGCTTACCGACCTACGGGGCCGGCTATGCGTACTGGTTACGGGGTCGGGGTCGTACCCGCCCACTCGCCACCGGTCGGGCAGCCGCCCTGGCCGGGGTCGTCACAGGTGTAGATCGTCCCACCCGTGCTCTCGCGCTCGATCGAGAACGATGTGCCGGTATTGGACTCAACGGTGACCTCATACGAGTCGGTGCCAGCGGCAACAACTGAGAGGTTCACATCGGTCAGCGTGTTCTCGATACCTTCGAGCGCGGCGACGTCCGCGGTGGTGTAATCGCTGTCGTTATCCGTAGCGAACGTTTCCATCGCGGTCTGAGCCGTGCGGACACCAGCCTTGGCGTCTGCGTCGCTGGCCTTGTCCCTCTGGTTGAAGAAGGACGGGATCGCGATCGCGGCCAAGAGGCCGAGGATCAGCATGACTACGAGGAGCTCGACGAGCGTGAAACCGCCCTCGCCGTTGCTCCGTTCACGGAACTTCTGGACCATTTAGTTACCCTCCTTGGGCACTATCGTTTGCGCCAGAACCCCGTCAGCCGCTAGGCCATCGGAAATCTCACAGGACCCCGTGGCAGTCCGGCCATCTTCTGGAGAGAAGATCCGTGACTTTGCGTCCTCGCCTCGCGGCGAGTTTGCCTTTGGCACTGAGGTACTGGCAATCATCAAGCCACCTATCGGGCAGGATTCATGAGGCCTTTAGTTTTGGTGGGGTGTACATCTGTCCATGCTGAGGGATGACCCCTAGTCAGACCACGGAAAGGAGTCGGGAAAAGTGGCCGCACGCAGGCTAATCGCCCTTTTGCTCGTTCTTCTCTTCCTCTCCTCCCTGGCAGCCGCGCTCGCGCCCGTCCAGAACGGAACGAAGGTTGTTTCGACTTCCTCGACCTCTACGACGAGCACCGCGGAGGCTCCAAGGCTTCCCGATCCCGACGCGGAATCGGAGGCCCGACTCGTCAGTCAGTCGATCGATGCGTCCGCCTTGCGCTCCATCCCGATCCGCGTTCGAGTCGGCGATCAGCTTCAGCTCAAGGTGACCTCCAGCAAGGCCGGGACGATCGAATTGGCCGGCCTGGGTCCAACCGAGGACGTCGGCGCCGAGCAGCCCGCCTTCTTCGACGTTCTCCTGCGCGACAACGGCACCTTCCCGGTCCGCTTTCTGGGCACGGACGACGAGATCGCCACGATCGAGGTCTCCCCTCCCCGCCCGGCAACAGCAATCCGCTAGCAAGCCAAAGCCACTCGGCGATCGTGGACAGTTGAGCCGCGCAGAGCGGTTGAAGTGTCCACGATCCCATCAGAGGGCCTTGCGAGCCCCCTAGCGCCGCCGTTGTCTCGCTTCCGCGACCGCCAATGCGGCGATCACCCTCCCTACGACCGCTTCGGGGTCGTCTCGGAGTTGGCGCCCCGTGATGGGCATGAGGTCCACCCCACGCGCCTTCAGCTCGGCGATCTTCAAGCGATCCCGCTCGAAGGCGATCCTGCCCTTGTGTCCGTCCCAGCCGTCGAGCTCGAGCCCAAAGTCGAGATCGCGCCACAGGAAGTCGATCTCCCTTCCATGAATCCTCGCGTTTGCCTGAAAGCCCGTGACGCCCGCGGCGCGCAACAACTGCAGCAGTTTGCGCTCGCCTGAGCTGCGGGTGCGCTGAGGACCTCCGGGGATGGCGAGGACACTTCGAAGCGCCGGGATGCCGGTGCGCTGCGGATTACATTCGAGCTGCGCCACCAACTCCGCCTCCGTCGCCAGGTTCCTGAAGTTCGCCTCGGCGACGAGCGCCTCGAGCTCGTACGGGTCGCCCAGAACCGCCGCCATGTCCAAAACGGTCCTGGGCGGGCTCGTCAAAGGCATGCCGTGGAGCCGACGGGTATCGCGCGCGTCCAGTGGAAGGCGATGGATCTCCACGCGAGATCGGCGCACACGCTTGCCTCGGGGGATCGTCAGCGCCGGAATTCCGGGAAGGCGGTTCAGCTCGATCAGGCGCCACAACGCCGCCGCGGTGAGGTGGCTAAGCGCCGCCACTCCGCCACACGCAAAGAGCGCGGCCTGCTCCATCGCGTAAAGAGGAGCCACCGGACCGACCAGGTAGACCCCTCGATGGAGCTCACGCAGACGACCATCCGCAAGCCGCGTCGCGATCTCGTGACGCGACACCCCACGCTCAAGCAACTGAGCATGGGTGACGACCGCCTTCTGCGCCGCCGCAAGCGCAACAATGACCGCATCAGCTGAGGCCCCAAGGCGAGCGCTTCCCACGCACAAGACAACCCCACGAAGCCTCGCCACGCCCCCCGGAACACCGGAGCCTTCCGGAAGAAAGCTAAGGGGCACAGGGAGGCCTCCTGGTGAGACCCCGGGATAAGGGAGCCTTCCGGAGTAGCGCAACGGCGGCACTAAAGGGAGGGCTGACGAGGCCCTCTGATCCGATCGTGGACACTTCAACCGCTCTGGGCGGCTCAACTGTCCACGATCACTCGAGGGACTTCGAAATCAACCCGGGGCTCTCGAGAATCGCTCCCTTTAGAGCCGCCGTTTTTCTTACTGTCGGAAGGCCGCGGATTTCCCCTCCCTTTAGTGCCGCCGTTGTTCGTAGCGTCGCGGGGCCTCGGGTGGTGCGTCAGCGCCGCCGGGCCTCGCGTCATCCCGTACCGCTCGTTCACCTCGCTGACCTAGCTGATCAGCTTGATCACGGCCTTTTCGATGCCTCCCAGGTCGGCGAAGTCCTTGGGTGAGCCTGCCTTCGCGAGCCGGTCTGTCGCGGCCCGGATCGTCGTGCCCTGCTCGAACTTCGAGATCACTCTGGGATCGATGTAGGAGGCGCGGCAGACAGCCGGCGTGTTTCCAAGCGTCTCGGCCACCTCTTTCACGACTTCGACGACTGCCTTGTCGCGGTCCTCCTCGTCGGCACGCGCGGCAAGGCGCATTGCGGCGAGGACCGTCCCGTTCCATGTCCGGAAATCCTTGGCCGAGAAGTCGGCACCCATCAGGTCCTTCAGCCAGTCGTTGATATCGCCCGAGGACACGTCCCGCCAAACACCCCGCGACTCGTTGTAGGCGAGCAGCTCGTCCGTCGGCTTGCCCTTCCGGCGCTTAAGCGCAGCGATCGTGGGAACCACGAGGCGGTCTTCGACCGTGTATGAGCGCTCCAGGCCTCCCTTGGCGACATAGTCGAACTCGATCGCGCCCTTCTTGATCCGCACGTGCTGCTTTTGAATCGTCGCGAGCCCGTAGCTCTCGTTCTCCTCGGCGTAGTCCTCGCCTCCAACCCTGAAGAGCCCGATGTCGAGCAGGCGGATGGCGCACGCCATCACACGCTCTCGCGTAAGCCCGCGCAGCTCCAGGTCCTTCTCGAGCGCCTCCCTGGCCGGGCCGAGGCGCTTGGCGAACTCCGGCAACCGCTTGAACTTGGCCCGGTCCCGCTGAGCGCGCCAATCGTCGTGGTAGAGGTACTGTCGCCGACCGGCCGCGTCCGTCCCGACTGCCTGGATGTGCCCGCGCTCGTCGGCGCAGATCCACACGTCCTTCCAGGCGGGCGGGATGACCAATGCCTTGATGCGATCCAGCACGGCTTCGTCGCTGACCGTATCCCCACCCTCGTCGCAGTAGGAGAAGCCGCGCCCCCTGCCCACGCGGCCGTAGCCGGGGCCCGAAGGGTCAGATCTGCGAGTCCGCGGCATGGCTGACGCCGTTGCCCGCCGCAGTGCCGCTCAAACGTGCGAGGCCAGCGCCATCGCGGGCCCGAGGGCCACGTGCGGAGCCCTGGTCACGGTGATCTCGCCGTCGGGCCACTCGGCGCTGGCCATCCGCTCAGCCATGGATTCGAAGTACCGGGGCTCTACCTCGACTGCGATCGAGTTCCGTCCCGAGATCATTGCCGCAGCACTCGTCGTGCCCAGCCCGGCGAACGGGTCCAGGACCGTGTCGCCGGCGAACGAGAACATTCGAATGAGCCGCTCGGCAACCTCGACCGGCAGGACCTGCGGATGACGCCTGTCGGCAGCGGAGGGAATCAACCAGACGGACGAGGAGCATGTCGCAAAGTAGTCGGCGCCCATCCGTGACGACACCTCGGTCTCGAGCGAGACCTCTCGCTCGCCCGGCTTGCGCATGACGATGACATCCTGCGCCTCGCAAAGGGACTCTCCGCAAGGTTGGTTCGGCTGGCCGTAGAAGGGCGTGTCGTCGAGCTCAACCCGGTCGGAAGGCAGCCAACGGATCGCTTGGCGCACTTCCAGCCCATATCGCAGAGTCCGCGCATGGATGTCGGACGCCAGCGGCAGATCGTCGGAGCTCCGGGCCACGGGACTCGCGATGTAGGCGAGATGCCCTCCGGGTGCGAGCACCCGGTTGCACTCTGCCCAGACGGAGTCGAGCTGGACCAGATACTCGTCGTAGTCCGGAATTGCCGAGAACTGGCCGAACACCAGGGAATCGTGGATGCGGCCGAACGAAGGCGGATGCGTGACGACGAGGCTGATCGACGAATCGGGGACGAAGGCGAGATCCCTGCAGTCGTGCTCGACCAGAGAGTGGTGCGTCGTCATTGTCGGTGAGCCCCCGTTCAACATTTCCTTCTCCGTACTCGACGGCAAGGAGAATGGGGTTCACCGGAACCGCGGCGTTCCCTGCGGCTAAATCTTGCTTATGGAGCCTGAACGGGAGATTGCAGGCGGTACGCCCGCCTCTTGCCTACCGGATGTTCTCGTAGAGAGAGAAGATCGGCAGGTACATCGCGATCACGATGAAGCCGACGCCGCCACCGACGAGCATGATCATCACCGGCTCGATCAGAGAGGTCAGCGCCTTCACCTTCGCGTCCACTTCGGTCTCATAGAAGTCGGCGACCTTCTCCAGCATCGTCTCGAGCTGCCCGGAGTCCTCGCCCACGGCCACCATGTGGGAAACCATCGCGGGGAATGCCTCGTTCTCCTGCAGGGGCTTGGCGATCGAGCCGCCGGCCTTCACCGAGGCGTAGACATCGTCCATTGCCTCCTCTACAACCGCGTTGCCGGCCGTCTGACCGGCGATCTTGATCGCCTGGAGCATCGGGACTCCCGAGGCTGATCGTGCCCGCGAAAGTCCGCGACCAGCGGGCCAGCGCGACCTTGTGAACGATGTCGCCGATATGTGCCGGGAAGTTCAGCTTCATCCTGTCCCACTGGTGGCGCCCACGTTCGGTGGACTTCCAGCGGCTGAAGCCGTACCCCGCCGCCGCAAGCGCTGCGATCACGATGTACCAGCTGCCGGTGATGAAATCCGAGATGCCGACCACGATCCGCGTCGGCAGCGGCAGCTGCGAGCTGACCCCGGGCGTCTCTTCTGCGATCTCGATGAAGATGTTGGTGAAGACGGGCACCACGAAGGCGCAAACGGCCGCCATCACCAGGATCGCGATGACCAGTACGGCGACCGGATACATCATCGCCGAGCGGACCTGACGGCGCAGAGCGTCGAGCCGCTCGAGCTG
This sequence comes from uncultured bacterium, assembly GCA_963721645.1. Classification (GTDB taxonomy): domain Bacteria; phylum Actinomycetota; class Thermoleophilia; order Solirubrobacterales; family 70-9; genus JALZKA01. Next base: position 1,222,789 of record CAVRJK010000002.1, read on the forward strand.
ATCGGCAACGCGGTCGAGGGCCTCCTCAAGGCGTCCCGAGCCCTCGCCGGCCTGCACCATCGAGCGATACAACGGATCGAAGACGCCCGGCTGGGACTCCATCGCCTGCGCGACCGAACTTCCCGCCTCGACGTCTTGACGGAGAGCGATGATCGCCTTGGTGAGCATTTCGTCGTCCGTCTGGTCCTCAAGCGTGTACAGCGAGCGGAGCATCGGCATGCCCGACGAGATCAGCGTCGCGTACTGGCGCGAGAAGATCGCGAGCGGCCGCGCCTTGACGCTCTTGAAGCGCTGGAATACCGATTCGAGCTTGAACGCCTCGCGCTTCTCGGAGACGTCGAGAACGATCAGTCCGCGCTGGCGGAGCTGCTCGGTGACGGCAGCCTTCGAAGACGCCTCGACCTCGCCGCGGGACGGTACGCCGGCGAGATCAACTGCCCTGAATCCGAACATCGCCATGGCCTAGACCCCTGCTGGGACTGGAGGGCCGGACTGCTGGTGTGGCTGCTGAGGCTGAGCGCCGGCCTGGGCGGTCCCAGGCATCGGACCGAGCAGACGCTTGAGCTCCTCCGGGACCGACGCGCGCGCCAACGCGATCTGCGGGGAGATCTTGCCCATCCGCACTAGCTGAGCCAGGTGAGCGTCCATCGTCTGCATCCCGACCGAGCCGGAGGTCTGGAGCGCCGAGTAGATCTGGTGCGTCTTGCCCTCGCGGATCAGGTTGCGGATCGCCGGGCTCGGCACGAGCACCTCGGTGGCGCAGACGCGGCCGGACCCGTCGGACGTCGGTAGAAGCTGCTGGGTCACGATCCCCTGGAGGGCAATCGAGAGTTGCATCCGTACCTGCTGCTGCTGATGCGGCGGGAAGACGTCGATGATGCGGTCCACCGTCTGCGCGGTGGACTGCGTGTGGAGCGTGGCGAACACGAGGTGGCCGGTCTCAGCGGCGGTGAGGGCGGTCGAGATCGTCTCGAGGTCGCGCATCTCGCCGACGAGGATCACGTCGGGGTCTTCGCGAAGGGCCGACTTGAGGGCGCTCGAGAAGTCGGTGGCGTCTGATCCCACCTCGCGCTGGTTCACGATGCACTTCTTGTGCTTGTGAAGGAACTCGATTGGATCCTCGATCGTCAGGATGTGTTCTTCGCGCTCCTCGTTGATCAGGTCGATCATCGACGCGAGCGAGGTCGACTTGCCCGAGCCGGTCGGCCCCGTCACCAAGACAAACCCGCGCGGCTTGCGGCAGAACTCCTCGAGCACCTGCGGAAGGCCCAGGGTCTGGAGCGACTCGATCTTCTCCGGGATGTGCCGGAAGGCGGCCGAGATGGCACCGCGCTGAAAGAAGACGTTGACTCGGAATCGAGCTACGCCGGGGATGGCATAGGCGAGGTCCAACTGCAGGTTGTTCTCGAACTGCTTGCGCTGCGAGTCGTTCAGGATCGAGTAGACGATCTCGCGGGTGTCCTGCGGCTGGAGCGCGGGATAGTCGTCGAGCGGGGTGATCTTGCCGCGCACGCGCACCGCCGGCGGGAAACCGGGCGAGAGATGGACGTCGGAGGCCCTTACCTCCACCATCCGATTGAGAACCGTTGCGAAGTCGAGGCTCATCAGACTCTCTTTCGGCGCGTGGGCGCTCCGGCTTGAGAGCCGGGACGCGATCAACGCGCCGTTAGCGTGCGACTCGAGCGACTTCTGCGATCGAGGTGACGCCTGCCCGGACCTTCCGCAGGCCGTCCTCGGTGAGGGTGATCATGCCCTCCTGGCGGGCTACGGCGGTCAATTCGGCCTCGGATGCGCCCGCGACAGTCATTTCCTTCAGCGGCTCGGACATGACCATCACCGAATACAGGCCGATGCGGCCCCGATACCCCGATCCGCCGCAGCGGGTGCAGCCCACGGGCTCGAACACGGTCATGTCGCCATCAACGTCGTAACCGGCGTCGACCAGGGCCTGATGCGGCATGACTGCTTGGCGCTTGCAGACATCGCAGAGCTTTCGCGCGAGACGCTGAGCGATCACGCAGTCGACCGCTGAGGCGGTGAGGAAGGACTCGATGCCCATCTTCTGAAGACGCACGATCGCGCCGGGCGCATCGTTCGTGTGCAGGGTCGTCAGCACGAGGTGGCCGGTCAGCGCAGCCTCGATCGCGATTCGCGCCGTTTCGGCGTCGCGGATCTCGCCGACCATGATCACGTCCGGGTCGGCACGGAGCATCGAGCGCAGTCCGGCCGCAAACGTGAGGCCGGCGCGCCGGTTGACGCCCATCTGATTGATCCCCTCCATCCGGTACTCGACCGGGTCCTCGATCGTGATGATCTTCTTCTCGACCGAATTGATCTCGTTGAGCGTCGCGTACAGCGAAGTCGATTTGCCCGATCCCGTCGGCCCCGTGACCAGGATCGCGCCATAAGGCTTGCGGTAGGAGTTCTCGTAGCGGTCGCGTCCCTCGCCATCCATGCCCAGGTCGTCGAGGGTGCGCATCGCCTGGTCCGTATCGAGGATGCGGATCGTGCAGCCCTCGCCCTTCTGGGTGGGGAGCGTCGTGATTCGCAGATCGACCTTGCGGCCTTCGACGTTCAGGGATACGCGCCCGTCCTGTGGAACCCGCTTCTCGGCGATGTCCATGTCGCTCATGATCTTGATGCGCGAGATGACCCCGGCGATCATGCGCTTTGGGACCCTCGCCGCCTCGATCAGCACGCCGTCCACGCGGAATCGGACGCGCATCTCTTCGTCCTGCGGCTCGAAGTGGACATCCGAGGCGCCGTCGTTCGTCGCCTGCCCGAGGATGGAATAGACGAGCTTGATGACCGGCGCATCGTCGGCGGACTCCCGAAGATCGGTGACCTCTACACCCGAGGCCTCCTCTTCTTCCTCCACGGCCTCCGAGACGACCGAATCGAGGGTGTTCAAGCGGCGGATGAGCGCCTCGATGTCCTCCGGGGCCGCAACGGCGACACGACAGATCGAGCCCGTGATCATCTGGACGTCGTCGATCGCGATGACGTCGGACGGGTCGGACATCGCCAGGAGCACCGTGTCGTCCGGCATGAAGCCCACGGGCACGGCGTTGTAGCGGCGCGCAGCGGCAGGCGAGATCAGGTTGGACGCGCCCATATCGACCTTGTAGGAGTTGAGGTCGAGGTGGTACAGGCCGTAGCGCTCAGCGATTGCACGGGAAAGCTGGCTCGAGTCGATCACCTTCTGCTCGATGAGAATCGACTCCGGAGTGCGCCCTGCACCCCGAGCCTCCTCCACCGCCAGAGCCGCGCGCTCCTTGTCGGCAAAGCCCAGCTCGACCAGCACGTCCGTGATGAACATCCCGGAGTGCCCCTTACCGAGCGGAGCGGTGAGGCCGTTCGTGCCGGGCGGGGCCGCGGGCACCTTGTCAGGCATAGCGGGAGCCGGCGCGGCGGCGGCGTGATCGCGCGCGAGCGCGGTGGCACCGTCGGTGTCGGGAACCGGCTTCAGATAGTCGGGTCGCTCGGTCATCCAGAGCTCCGGGCGGCACGGCGCATCGTGTCCAGGGATGGCTCTGCCTGTGTCCACATCCGAAGCGACGCCGCGCCCTGGCGGGCGAGGATCTCGAGCCCGTCGACCGTTGCGGCGCCTGCCGCATGCGCAGCCAAGATCAGATCGGTTTCGCGTGAGCCATAGACCAAGTCCATCACCACCTCTGCATTCAGACCATCGTCAAAGACGCGAAATGGCTTGAGATCGGGCTCCCTCCGTTCGGCTAGGGGTTGCACCCCATTCGCAGCCTCGAGTCCGACCGTAGTGGCGTTCACGACTATCCGGGCGTCCCTGGTCTCAAGTCCCACGCCCATCTCCAGGGCGAGCGCCTCGGCCTTCTCCGTCGTTCGGTTCCATACGTTCACCACGGCTCCGGCCTCGCGAAGCGCCCAAATCGCGGCCCGCGCCGACCCGCCGGCGCCCAGAATCAGCGCTCGAACCCCCTCCGGGGAGCCCGGAAGCGCGTCCACGATCGCGACTGCATCGGTGTTTTCGGCGTGGATGCGCCCTTCCGCGAAGGTCAGCGTGTTGGCAGCCCCGATCTCCCTGGCGGCGTCGCTCGCCTCGTCGGCAAGAGCGAGGGCTGCGACCTTGTGCGGGACTGTCACGTTCACACCCGCAAAGCCCTGGCCGGGTAACGATCTCACCAGCGCCTCGAATCCCTCAGGCGATACCTCGATTGCGTCGTAGGTCCAATCGCCAGCCAGGCCCATCTCGGCGAGGGCAGCGGTCTGCATCGCGGGCGATCGCGAGTGCGAAACGGGTTGGCCAAGGACGGCGAGCCGCGGCATGAACCGAGGCTACGCCCTCAGCACTCGGTTGGGGAGCCGCCCTCTGCCTGGAGTGCCGCTTGGTACTCCGCTTCGGCCGTGGCGAACTCCTCCTCGGTCTCGACGAAGGTGTGCTCGTTACACGAGCCCGGCTTGACCACGAAGTAAAAAAAGTCGGTGTCGGCCGGACTGGCGGCGGCCTGTAGAGACGCAAGTCCGGGGTTGCCGATCGGTCCCGGAGGCAGGCCGGCGTTCGTCCGCGTGTTGTACGGCGTGTCCTCTTCGAGTCGCGAGAGGACTAGCTGTCCTGAGTAGTTCTGGTCCTCGTAGCGGATAGTCGCGTCGATCCCGAGCGGCGTGCCGTTCTCGAGCCTGTTGTTGATCACCGACGCCGCCAGTTCGCGCTCCTCGGCTACAGCGATCTCGCGCTCGACCATGGCAGCGATATTCACCAGCTCGTATTGGCGTTCGGCCCTGATCCTTGGCCGCCCCGGCGAGGTTGGCCTCACCGGCGTTGGCCTCGAAGGCCTCGAGCTGCTTTTCGACGAGGTCTTCCACCTTCGCCCCCTTGAACAGCTCGTAGGTAGCGGGGAACAAGAAGCCTTCCAGGTTGGGCGCATCCCCGGCGCCGTATTCGGCGAGATCGAATCCCTTGAAGGACTCCGTTGCCGCCAAATAGTCGCCCTTCAGCCCCGCCTTCTTTGCCACCTGAGCGATCTGGGTGCGGTCGTAGCCCTCCGGAACCACGACCTCCATCGTCTTCCTCTCCTTCGGCGCGCTCACGGGAGCGTCGTCGCTTCCCCCGCGACTGATGATCGTCCCAACCGCCGCAACGACGAAGATCAGGAGTCCCAGCCCGACGAGGGCAAAGACGCGACGGCGGTGGACTGCATCCGACGATCGACGCCTCGGAGGCAGAGACGGCGGCACGGGCTGGGCGGGGTGGTCAGCCGTGGGAGGTTCGTAAGCACCCGGTACCTCGGCTTCACGCTCCGGCTCAACGGGCTCCGCAGACGACTCGACCGGCGGTGGGGCAACCGGCAGAATCGGCTCGACCGGTGGTGGGGACTGCTCGACCGGCGGCTCGACAGGCGGTGGGACCGGCTCGATCGGCGGCGGGGCAGGCTCAGCGGGCTCCTCATCCATGCCGGAGCGAACCCGCTCACCCAGTGACTCGCGCGCCTTTTCGCCCTGACGCCTGCGTTCGCGCTCGATGCGGCGAGCCTCGCGCTCACGCGCAGCCTCGTCGTCCGCAAAGGGGTCGTGCCAGTCGCTCATGGGTTGTGGTGCCCCGGTCCCGCCCGGTGCTGGAGGAAAGACTCAAGCAGATGCGCCGCCGCAAGCGCATCATTCGGCGCGCCCGCGCCGGAGCGGGAGCTCGTCGACGCCATCCGGGTCGTCAATCTCTCGTCGTAGGTCGTGACCGGCACGTCGAGCAGGCGCTCGAGCGCCGACGCGTAGGCGCGGGCGCTCCGTGCCTGCTCACCCTCATCGCCGGAGAGCGTCAGCGGCAGACCGACGACGACCATCTCGGCCGCCTTCTCGGAGACGAGAGTCGCCGCCTCGGCCGGGTCGGGCCCAAGCACCCCGGCCGGAGTCGCGATCGTCTCCGTCGGATCGCAGGTGGCGGCACCCACGCGAACTTCTCCGTGGTCGAGCGCGAGGATTCGCATCCCTGTCTCAGTTGCCGAGCGCCGCGCGAATCGCTGCTCGCGCCGCGTCGAGTGCATCGGGAAGCTTCGAGGGGTCGCGGCCGCCCGCTTGAGCCGCTTCGTCGCGACCGCCGCCGCCGCCGCCAACCACCGGCGCTGCCTCGCGAACGATCGCGGCAGCGGATACGCCGCGCGACACCGCCTGCGGGCTCGCGATGGCGACGAGTGAGACCTTCCCGTCGGAGGGAGCCCCAAGAACGACGACCGCGTCGCCCAGTTTGTCGCGGACCCTTGTGCCCAGATCCATCAGCGCCTTCGACTCGGCGACGCGGCTTTGGGCAACAACCACCTGAACGCCAGCTATGTCCTCCGCCGCAGCGGCAAGCTCCTCCGCCTCCTGGCCGGCCGCCTCCCTTCCGGCCTTGGCCGCCGTCTGCTCGAGCTCGGCGAGGCGCTCCGAAGCCCGCTCTGCGGCGGCCACGGGATCCTGTGCCGAGCCGAGAATCGAGCCGGTCCGATCGAGGGCGAGGCTGCGGTCGCGAAACCAGTCGATCGCGGCCGGGCCGGTGAGGGCCTCGACCCTTCGCACGTTCGCGGCGCTGGAGGTCTCTTGGACGATCACAAAGATCCCGCATTCGGCGCTCGACGCGACGTGGGTACCGCCGCACAGCTCGCGAGAGACGCCGTCGATCTCGACCATCCGCACCCAGTCGCCGTACTTCTCTCCGAAAAGGGCCATTGCCCCGAGGGCCTCTGCCTGGGAGCGCTCCATCTCCATCGCCCGCACTGGCCTGCTGGCCTTGACCCAGTCGTTCACGGAGTCCTCGACGTCGCGCACCTCTTCGGGCGTCAACGGTTGGCCATGGGTGAAATCGAACCGGAGCTTGTCCGGCCGGACCGCGGATCCGGCCTGGCGCACGTGGGTGCCCAGACGCTCGCGAAGCGCCGCGTGCAAAAGGTGCGTCGCCGTGTGATTTCGCATCGTGCGATGGCGCGTGTCGTGATCAACCTCGGCCTCCACGCGAACTCCGGCCTCAAGGAAGACGCCAGCTTGATCGTGCGTTTCGGTCTCGGCACCGCCGCGGCTCCCCAGGACGAGCGCCTGATCGTCGCCTGAGCGAACGACCTCGACCACCTCGAGTTCGCCTCCCTCCCACCTCAGTACGCCCTTATCCGACACCTGGCCGCCACCTTCGGGGTAAAAGGGGCTCTCCTCCAGCTTTACGAGGGCCCCGTCGGCGGCGGCCACGCTCGTTTCGGCGCGGAGCCGCTCGAAGCCCACGAAGTCTGTCGGCGGGGCACTACGCGCAAACTCGAGCGCGTCCTCGCGCCCGCCCGGAGCGTCCTGAGAACGGCCACTACTGCGTGCGCGGTCGCGCTGCAGGGTCATGTGCTGCTCAAAGCCCTCTGCCGAAACGTCAAGCCCTTCCTCGGAAAGGAGCTCCTGCGTCACCTCGAAGGGGAAACCGTACGTGTCGTGGAGTCGGAACGCATCCTCAGCATCAACCTCGCCGGCGCCGGCCTCCTTGGCCTCGGCGACGATGCGCCCCAGGAGTTCGGAGCCGCGATCAAGCGTGCGCGCAAAGCTCTCCTCCTCGGCCGTGACCCAGCCCAGCACGGTCTCGCGCTCTGCTTCGAGCTGTGGCACGACTTCCGCGAGCATGTCCATCGCGGTCTCGGCAAACCGACCGAGATACGGAGCGTCCAGGCCGATGGCGCCGCCCTGCTGGATCGCCCGGCGCATCACTCGCCTGAGCACGTAGCCGCGATCCTCATTGGACGGGACCACGCCGTCGGCGAGAAGGTTGACCATGCCGCGCGAGTGATCGGCCAGGATGCGCATCGCCCGCGTCGTTTTGGGGTCGGCGTCGTAGGCACGGCCGGAGAGTTCCTGGGCCAGCTCGATCAGCGGGCGGAAGCCGTCGGTTTCGAACACCGAGTCGGCCCCTTGCTGGATCAGGGCCATGCGTTCCAGACCGAGGCCCGTGTCGATGTTCTGGTTGGGAAGGTCGGTGATCGAGCCATCCGCGTGGAGCTCGTTGGCCATGAAGACGAGGTTCCAGTATTCGAGGTAGCGCTCGGTGTCGTCGCCGGGGCGATCGGACTCAGAGCCGTACTCGGGACCACGGTCGATGTACATCTCCGAGCACGGACCGCACGGCCCGGTGGCGCCTGCTTGCCAGAAGTTCTCCGAACGGGGCAGATAGACGATCCGCTCCTCGGGCACTCCCAGCTCACGCCAGAGCTCCACAGCCTCGGTGTCGGGCCCCAGCCCCAGCTCGTCGTCGCCGCCGAAGACCGTGACCCAGATCAGCTCGGGCTCAAAGCCGAACCCGTTGGTCGAGAGTTCCCAGCCGAAGCGGGTGGCCTCCCGTTTGAAGTAGTCCCCGAACGAGAAGTTGCCCAGCATCTCGAAGTAGGTGAGGTGTCGCTTGGTGTTTCCCACTTCCTCGATGTCTGGCGTGCGAAAGCAGCGCTGGCACGACGTGAGCCTCGAGGCCGGCGGCTTCTCGCGTTCCAGGAAGTACGGCTTGAACGGTTGCATTCCGGCGACGTTCAAAAGCGTCGACGTGTCGTCAGGCGCAGGAACGAGTGACGCTGAAGGCACGCGTCCGTGGCCCTCGCCCTCGAAGAAGGAAAGGAACGTTTCGCGGATCTCGGCCGTCGTCATCACGGGACGGGTGAGTCTAGGTAGGCGCGCGGCCTACGCCGAGCCGGCGATCGTCGCTCGGCCGACCACAAGGTCGCCGTCGTACAGACAGGCTGTTTGACCAGGCGCCACGCCGTAGGCGGGCTCGGAGAGCTCGAGTTCGAGCTCGGCGTGCTCGCCCGCCTCCGCGGCCGACACCCGGCAGGGAATAGCGCGTGCGTGGTAGCGGAGCCTGACGGAGCCGGCTCGCTCCGAGCCGCGATGGAGCCGGGCGCTTCGAAGCCGCACCGTGGTCTGAGCGAGATCGTCCCTGGCGCCGACGGTTACCCGGTTGGTCTTCGCATCCGTTCCGAGGACGAACCTGGGCTCGCCGGTCGCGAGGCCAAGTCCGCGCCGTTGCCCGACGGTGAAGTGGTGCTGGCCCGGGTGCTCGCCGACGACCTCGCCCTGGGCGCTCACGATTTCGCCAGGCGTGTCGGCGAGCCCTCCATGGCGCTCGAGGAAGGAGCGCTTGCCCTCTCCAGCGAGGAAGCAGAGGTCCTGACTCTCGCGCTTGGAGGCCACGGCCAAACCCGCCTTTTCTGCGAGCGCCCGCACCTCCGGCTTGGTCGTCTCGCCCAGGGGAAAGCGAAGTCTCGCCAGGGTCTTCGGGCTCAGGCCCGAGAGCATGTAGGTCTGATCCTTGGCCGGATCGGCAGCGGCCTTCAGAAGCGGCCCGTCCCCATCGTCGGCGACACGCGCGTAGTGACCGGTCGCGAGCGCGGAGGCGCCCATGCGGTCGGCCAGATCGACCATCGCGTCGATCCGCAGATCGCCGTTACAGATCACGCACGGGTTGGGGGTCTCCCCCGCCCTGTAGCCGCCGACGAAAGCACCGACTACATCCCGGCGAAACGCGTCCTCGAGATCGAGCGTGAAATGAGGAACGCCCATCTCATGGCACAGTCCGCGAGCTCCGAGGACGGCCTCCGGCGAGCAGCAGGCCTGGGTTCCATCCGTACGAGCGTCCGCCCAGAGCTTGAGGGTCACCGCCACAACTTCGGCGCCGCGCTCGCGCTCACGGAGCACGGCAACGGCAGAGTCGACGCCGCCCGACACCGCGACCAGCACCCGCTCCCCTTCCGGGCTGCCGGCGATCGGTTCGCCCGACGAAGCCAGAGCGCCGAGGGCCCGGGCCAAGGCGTCGGCTACCAGAGTTGCCGCGTGCCGACCCTGCGGTCCGAGGCCGCCCACCAGCCGCTCGACGTCGTCGCGCGAGAGCGCCGCGGCGTTGAGGACGCCGACGCCCTCGGCCTCCTCGCACACGGCAGCTGCACAGGCGCGAAGCGCCGCACAGCCTTCGGCGTCGAACGATGCCGCGCTGATGCGCCCGTCATCCACGCGGATCGAGATCCGCACGAGGTCGCCGCAGACCGAACCGCCCGCGCTTCCTGAATGGGCACCGTGAGGCGGGGGTCCGCAACGGCTCTTGTCGCGCGCGTACTCACTCAGGAGTTCTGGGCTTCCGTCCATGGGCACACGGTAGCCCGCGGACGGCTTCTGATGGGCGTGCGGCTCAGCCCGGGTCGTACGAGAGCTGCTTGCCGTCGTAGACGGCGTCCTCCACGGCAGTCGTCACGCTTTCCTTGCCGCGGTAGCCGTAGGTGACGGCCGCGGTCGGCATCGGGGCGGTCTCTCCCTTGGGGACATCTCCCTCGAGGGGTGAGAGGACGATGATCGCCGGCACGCGGTCGAGCGAGACGCCCTCTGCGATGCGTGAGTACCTCGACACTCGGTTGACGTCGGTGATGAACACGGACGTGTCCCCGCGGTTCTCGAGGCTCTCGACGTCCCGAAGGATCGCGCGGTCCTCGAATCCGTCCGCCTGCTGGACGAGCAGGACAACGACGTCGCCCGAGTTGTAGGCGTTTACGAGATCTGCCGGAAGTCCCTTGCTCGCCTCGAACGGCGTGCTCCCTGCCGCGGGTGCCGCGGGCGTAACGGGCGCGGAAGGATCCGGTGCGGCGGTTGCCGATGCCACGGGGGCGGCGGAGGAAGCCGCTGGAGTTGCGGTTGCGGTCGTAGCCGTCTCCTCGTCGGCCGGAGGCGGCGGGGTGCCGCCCATGCTCGACATGAACACGACGGCAACCAGGACGCCCAGAACGCCGAGCAGGCCGATCTGAACAACGGGGTTGTTGTTGATGGCCTTTCGCATCAGGCCACCGACCCGTTGATCAGTTGGACGGCAGCTGCTGCTCGCGCCGGTATCCGAAGGCGCGTCAAGCGAATAAAGAGCCCCGGCTTGCCGTTACCGCTCAGCCTGCGAACCTGGGTGAACAGGTGGGTGCCTGCCAGATGTGGCACTCGGTCCACACCCGAGCTCAGCTCCCGAGGCGTTTGTATTGGTTCACGATGTGAGCGGCCAGCGAACAAGCCCGGGCCTTTTGAGAACGTTACAGACACGTCCCTTGATTCGGCTCAGATCGCCGAAGGCTTGAGCGCGATCTACGGCGTCTGGTCCCGAGCGCCCACGGACCGGGTCACCTGAAGCCCCAGATCCCGGAGCTGCGCCGGATCAACCGGCGCCGGCGCACCCGTGAGCGGGTCCGCTCCCGACGCGGCCTTGGGGAACGCGATCACGTCGCGGATCGAGGGAGCGTCGAGCACGCGCTGGACGAACCGATCGAGGCCGTACGCGATGCCGCCGTGGGGCGGCGCTCCGTACCGGAGCGCGTCCAGCAGGAACCCGAACCGGGCCTCTGCCTCGTCGTCGTCGATGCCGATGGCCTCGAACGCGCGCTTTTGCACCGCCGGGTCGGAGATACGGATCGAGCCTCCTCCGAGCTCCTGGCCGTTCCACACGATGTCGTACGCCTGCGCCCGCGCAGCGCCCGGATCGCCGGGGTCCAGCTCGCCCGCGGGCGCGGTGAACGGGTGATGGAGCGGATCCCATCGCCCGGTTTCCTCGTTTTGCCCGAAGAGGGGCCAATCCACGATCCAGCAGAACGAATGGCTGTCCGGGTCAATCAGCTCGAAGCGCTCGGCAAGGTCCAGGCGAAGCTGCCCGAGAACGGAGTTGGCTGTCCCGCGGGAGTCCGCGACGATCAAGAGGAGGTCGCCCTCCTCGGCCTGAAGCTCCTGATTGAGCGCGGCGAGCTCGCCCTCCGAGAGGAACTTTGCAGTCGGCGAGCGCCAGCCATCCCCTTCGCGGAACGCCCAGACCAAGCCCTTGGCCCCGAGCTCCTGCGCACGCTCGATCAGGCCGTCCAGAGCCGAGCGGGGCATCTCGCGCTTGCCCGCGTTCAAACCCTTGACCACGCCGCCGGACCCAAGCGCACCCGCGAACACCTTGAACTCCGTTTCGGCGAGGGCGCCCGAAAGGTCGCGGAGCTCGAGACCGAAGCGAAGGTCGGGACGGTCGTTACCGAAGCGGGCGACCGCATCGTCGTAACCGATCCGCTCCAGCGGCAGCTCGAGCCTGGGCCCGCCCACCCGATCGAGGACGTGTGCGAGGAGGCGCTCGTTCACGGCGAGGACATCCTCGACCTCGACGAAGGACATCTCGATGTCCAGCTGCGTGAAGTCGGGTTGGCGATCCGCGCGCTGATCCTCGTCGCGAAAGCAACGGGCGATTTGGTAGTAACGCTCGAAACCGCCAACCATCAGGAGCTGTTTGAAGAGCTGCGGGGACTGCGGCAGCGCATAGAACGCGCCTGCCTCGCGGCGCGCAGGGACGAGAAAGTCGCGTGCACCCTCAGGCGTCGAGCGGGTGAGAACGGGCGTCTCGATCTCCAGAAAACCCTCCGTGTCGAGGAACTCGCGCATTGCCCGTGAGACGGCTGCCCGGGTCCTGATCGCGCGCTGGAGCGGCTCGCGGCGCAGGTCGAGATAGCGGTGCCGAAGGCGCATCTCCTCCCCCACCTCACCCGAGAAGCTCTCGATCTCGAAGGGCGGGGTGTCGGCGTCCGCCAGCTGATCAGCCGCACGAACGCGAATCTCGACGTCGCCGGTCGCCATCTCCGGATTGACCGTTTCTGCCGATCGGCGGACGACCGGTCCCGACACGGACACGACGTCCTCGGCTCGCAGCGTGTGGCCGAGCGCGAACGCCTCAGGGGACTCGTCCGGGTGAAAGACAAGCTGGACCAGTCCCGTCCGGTCGCGCAGGTCGACGAAGACGACGCCGCCGTGGTCGCGGCGGCGGTGCACCCAGCCGGCAACCCGCACCTCGGTGTCGACCGTCCCTTCCAGAACGCCGCCGCACCAGCTGTCGCGGAAGCGGTTGGGGCTCAGGCCGGGCAGCTCACTCATCCGGCCGCCTCCCTTTCCTGCTCGATCTCCGCGGCGATATTCGTCAGGTCCAGCGGCCGCTCCTCCCCGTTACTCATGTCCCGCAGCTTCGCAGTCCCGTCGTCGGCGATGATGACTGCCCGGCTTGCCCCGGAGCGGTTCGCCTGCTTCATCTGACCCTTCTCCGAGCGTCCGGCAAGGTCGAGGTCGACGCAAACACCCGCTCGCCGAGCAGCCGTAGTCAGAGCGAAGGCGCGTTCGCGCTGGCTGTCGGGCGCGACGATGAAAACGTCAAGGTAGGGCTCGACCGGGGACTCCCCCAGCGCCAGGAGGATTCGCTCGATTCCGGCAGCCCAGCCGACTGCCGGCGTCTCCGGCCCGCCGAGCTCGGCGACGAGCCCGTCGTAGCGCCCGCCACCGCCCAGCGCGGATTGGGCTCCGAGCGCTTCGGAGGTGAACTCGAAAACGGTGCGTGTGTAGTAGTCGAGACCGCGGACCAGCGTGCCGTCGAGGACGTACTCAACGCCTGCGTCCGCCACCGCGCGCTTGACCGCCTCGAAGTGCTCAGCGTCGTCTGCGGCCAGCCGGTCGAGCATCGTCGGCGCCTCGGCCATCACCTCACGCGTCCCCTCGTGGTCCGAGTCGAAGGCGCGAAGCGGGTTGGATTCGATGCGGGAGCGGACATCGTCCGAGAGCGAGGCCTCGTGCTTTTTCAGATGCTCCCGAAGCTCGTCTCGATAGGCGGCGCGCGTCTCGAACGATCCCAGGCTCCCGAGTCTCAGCTCGACACCGGGGACGCCGAGTTCTGCGAGGAGGTCGGCGAGGAGGATGATCGCCTCGGCGTCGGCGAGCGGCGAGTCCGTGCCGATCACCTCCGCATCGATCTGGTGGAACTGGCGGTAGCGCCCGGACTGCGGGCGCTCGTGGCGAAAGAAGGGGCCCCAGGCCCAGAGCTTCACAGGCTGGGGAAGCTTGTGCATGCCGTGCTCGGCATACGCACGGCAGATCGATGCCGTCGCCTCTGGCCGGAGCGTCAGGCTGCGGCCGCCCTGGTCTTCAAAAGTGAACATCTCCTTTTGAACGATGTCCGTCGATTCGCCTACCCCGCGCGCGAAGACCTCGGTCTCCTCGAACAAAGGCGTATCGATCCGCCCATACCCCGAGCGCTCGAAAGCGGCGGCCGCAGCCACGTACACCCGCGCCCTTGCGGCGGAGTCCGGAGGCAGGATGTCGAACGTCCCGCGGGGGACTTTGAACTTGGCGGCCATGGCAAGGCGAGCCTAACGCGACGAAGCAGGGCCGGTTTCTCGGGCTGACCTGCCCTAAGGGTGCGCCCTCCGCACCCTGAGGGTGTCTCGCTATGCCGATCGTGCTTGACCGCGCGCAATCGCCGCCGCGAGATCCCGTGCGGTTTGATCGCCCTGGTGACCCAGCTGCTCTGAGCCGTAGCGCAGAAGCTCGAACCCGGCGTTGCGGACGGCCAGCTCCCGGCGCCGGTCGATGACGACCGCATCCGGAGTCCCGTGCTCCTCACGACCGTCGAGCTCGACTGCGAGCATGAGGCGAGGCCAGACAGCATCCACCTCGTATCCCGCGATTACATGGTTTGGGTGAGGGAGCTCGATGCCACGGTCCTCGCAGAAGAGGAGGAACTCGTCTTCGAGCGGACTTTTCGTCTCGGCCAGCTGCGGCATGTGTATTGCGAGCGCCTCGCGAACGGTGCGAGCCTCGCCGCGCGACGCCCGCGCGGCGATCTCTCCAGGGACAGAGACCCCGTTTGTCGGTCAAGGCGATGGCCCGTCGGACTCCGGCGAACGAAATGCAGGACGCTGAAGCCAGAAGCGCGTCGCCCACGGGAACCACCGGAAGCGCGCGATGCCATTCACGCACGATGCGATCGGGATGGTGGACGACGACTCCTCCGCCCGATCTGCTACGCCCGGGTGCGGCGACATGGATCTGCGCGGCGGGAACCGAACGAGCTCTCGCCACCAAAGACACGTAGCGCCGGCGAGGGCGGAACCCCTGCCGGCTCGAAGAAGGGCTTCGATCAAGGGCGTCTCTTCGGTTTCGGCGCGGTGCCCAAGCGCATACACGCCGTCGCTGATCCATGCAACCGCCTGCCACCGGGACAGTCCGCACTCGAGCAGCTGCCGGCGTGTGACCCGGCCGCCCTGCCGCGCAGCGAAGCCGGCTGCCCGCCGAGTCGCCCTGTGGGTGCGCTCACCGCACCCGGATGGCAACTCATCCCGCATGCCACAACGTTGGCCTACCGCGGCGCGCGGGTGGTGCGCGGAGTGAGCCGAAAGAGCTACGAAGAGCTGGCGAGTTCGCGCAGGAACGGGTTCGTCGCCCGCTCGGCTCCGAGGGTGGTGACTCCCATGTGGCCTGGATAGACGCCGGTCTCGTCCGGGAACCGGTCGAGGAGCTCGCCGATCGATGCGAGCAGCGTCGGCCAGTCGCCGAATGGCAGATCAGTGCGGCCGACCGAGCCTTGAAAGAGGACGTCGCCCGAGAAGAGAACGCGCTCGTCGGGGATCGAATAGGTCACGTGGCCGGGACTGTGGCCTGGGGTGAAGACGACGTCAATCTCAAAGCCGGCCAGCTCCAGGTGCTCGCCGCCGGAGATCGTCTCCTCGGCGTCCCAGCTCTCATACGGCCCGAATCCCTCCCAAGGGATGTATTTCATGATGTCGGCCAGGACCTCGACCTCGAGCTCCGGGCAGTAGACGGGCGCTCCCGTCGCCTTCGCAACAGGCGCGACGGCGCCGATGTGGTCGAAGTGTGTGTGGGTGAGCAGGATCGCCTCGAGCTTCGAGATGCCCAGTTGATCCAGCGTCGAAAGGATGCGATCCGGTTCCTCGCCAGGGTCGATGATGAGCCCGGTGTCCGAATCGTCCTTGCGAAAGATGAACGTGTTCTCGGCGACCTGGCCGACCGTGAGCATCCGGATGTCCACTGTTTCCCCTCGGCCTAGCGGCGCGGCGCGCGGCCTGTCGCTTTCGCACGCTGGGCCTCGCGTGCCGCGTGTTCCTTTGCCGTCCGGCGGCGATAGAGAAATCGCTCGAGGTAGTAGCCGGCCGGGGTGTAGATGGCGAGCATGAAGATCGACAGCGCGGCTGAGGCTCCGATGGACTGCCCGACTACGAACGCCATCAGGGCGAAGAGGATTCCCGACATGATGAGCGACCGGTTGAAGGCGCTCTGCCAGGTTGGCGCCGCGGTCTTTCGGAGGTCGGCGTTCCGCCGAGCCTGGGCGCGAGCCTCGTCGCGATTACGCGGCCGGCGATTCGAGGCGCGGTTGATCGAGCCGCCCTGAGTCCCGCGATGCTTTCGCTTGCGCTTCTTCTTGGTCTGAGCCACGTCTCAAATTTAGTGGCTCAGGACTCTTCGCTCGCCATCGCCGCAAGCCGGTCTTCGATCACGCCTTGCGCGCGGTCGAATCCAGGCAGGGGAACGTCCCCTGGGAAGCGCTCGAGCGCTGCTCGCGGCACGAGGCCGACGATCTCTGCGGCGCGGATCTCGCCTGCGTGCGGATCGGCCAGTTCCCGCGCCCGTGCGACGACTTCACAGAGGGGGATCGCAACGGGATCGTGCACGTTCGTCGAGATCTGCGTCACGTGATCGGACAGGGCAACGGCGATTGCCCGGACCCCCGGACGGCCTCCCCCGGCCTCCCGAAGCGCTGCGGCGACCGAGCGCGCCTGCGTGAGCGTCATGCCCTCGAACTCCATGTTGAACGCGGCCAGCGGCGGGCGGGCAGTGACCAGCGTCGCCCCTGCCGTGGGATGGGGCACAGATGGCCCGAGGTCTGGCTGGAGCTCGCCGCGCTCCATGCGCGCCGCGAGTTCCGTCAAGCCACCCGAGCGGAAATAGGCACGCTCGCGGCGCTCGGGTATCGAGGCAAGCTCGCCGTAGAAGAAGACGGGGACGCCCAGCTCGGCGATCGCAC
Source organism: uncultured bacterium (assembly GCA_963721645.1). GTDB lineage: Bacteria > Actinomycetota > Thermoleophilia > Solirubrobacterales > 70-9 > JALZKA01. The sequence continues at coordinate 1,239,593 of CAVRJK010000002.1, forward strand.
CTGCCGCCGCCCGCGCCTGCGCCTGCGCCTCGTCCATCGCCCCTGAGTCGAGGTAGACCACGGGCGCCACGTCGAGGGCCCCGATGTGAGGATGTGCGCCCTCGTGAGCGGACAGGTCGATCGATTTCGATCGCTTCTCGCGCACCCGCGATCACGGAGGCTGTCGTGTCGCCACCAACGGCGGCGAGGGTGAACACCGTGCGGTTGTGGATCGGATCGGTGTGTCGATCGAGCACCTCGGCGTGTGCGGCGAATCCATCCTGGATCCCCTCGATGGCTGCGGCGTCGCGGCCCTCGGAGACGTTCGGGACCGCGAGGAGGTTTGGCGCTTCGCTCAAACCTGTAGCTCTCCGTCTTTGATGAGGGGTCTGCCGTCGGCCTCGACGGTCGGCTTCATGACGACGACGTCCTCATGGATCGGGACCTGGATCTCGCCGCCGATACCGGCCGATGCGCCGAAGGCGACATGGCACGTGCCCAGGATCTTTTCGTCCTCGATCAGGTTGCCGCTCAGGGTCGCGCACTCGTTGGTGCCGATCCCGAGCTCGGCCACAAAGGTGCCGCCCTCCCCCGCTCCGCGCAGAATCTCCATGAACCTCGCGCCCGTTTCGCCGCTCGCGTTCTGGAGCGCTGCCCGCTTCCACCGACAGGGTCGAGGGTTCCGACGGGAGCCCGAGGGAGCCCATCGTGCCGTCGACGACAAGCGTCCCGTCGCCGGCGTCGTGGAGGGGCGAAATAAAGCCCTCGCCACACGGCAGGTTGCCGAAGGCGCCGGGCGCCGAGAGGTCTCCGTCGTCTGAGATCGCGGTCCGGCCCGCTAGGACAAGCCGCAGATCGCTCCCATTCGGGCAAGTGATCCGGACCTCTTCTGCGTCGGAGAGAATCTTTGCCACGGCCCGTCCGCGGCGTTTGAGCTCGGCCATGTCGGCGAGCATCACCCGACCGAGGATGTCCTCGGTGACGTGCGGCAGCGTCCCGATCCGAGCGCCCGCCTCGCACGCCTCGCGGCGGGCAGCGGTGTGCGAGAGGGACTGCGCCGTCGGACACAGAACGACGTCGGCTGCCTTCATTGCTGCGGCGATCGCGGCGGGGGGTTCGGTGCCGTGCGTCGCCCGCTCAGCCATCATCGCCAGTAGAGCGTCCGCACCGGCGCGGCCCGCGGCCCCGCGGAGCCGCTCGCCCAGGCCAAGCGTCGACGGGTTGCAGACGACGAGAACCTGCTCGCCCTCGCGGACCGCCAAGCATTCTTCGACCACGGTCGTGATCGCACGGTCGAGATCGCTCATGCCCTGAGGGTATGAGCTAGAGCGACTTCTCCTTCTCGCATGACTTACCTGAGTCGTTGCCGGGGCCGCCGTCGCAGTCGTCTGAGCCCTTGCCGCCGATTAGCTGGTCAGCGCCATCTCCGCCCTTTAGCCTGTCGTCGCCGGAGCCGCCGCAGATGCGGTCGTCCCCATCGCCACCCTTGATCCTGTCGGCGCCCGCGCTCGGCGCAAACACATCGACGCCTGCGGTCCCGCTGAGGTCATCCTTGCCGGAAGTCCCGAAGATGGATGACCCGCTGATCAGGGTGCCCGCGCAGGTCGTTCGCTCGTAGCTGCCCGCATCACACCCCTTGCCCGCGGGCCGCTCGGCGCCGCGCTGATCACTCTTGCGGGCGCCCCTGCACTTCGACTTCGGGACGAGATCTATGGCGGGGCTGTCGGCGGAAATCGAATGGGTCGCTGTCGGCCCACCGTTGCCGAAGGGGATGACGCTGGTCGCGGGCTCAGCGATTACGTCTTTCGCACTGGCCTGTCCGTCGAGGCAGGCGGCGGCGAGCGGGGGCTGAGCGTCGAGCACGTTGTAGCCCTTCGACTTGATCTTGCCACCGTTCTGGGCGCATGGAACCGAGTTCGAAGAGGAAGCGAAGATCGACCCATCCACTTCCATCTCGCCGCCATCGAGAGCAGAGATCTGGGTCCCGAACGAAGCGTTGTTGTTGGAGAAGGTGGTCGCGGTCACTCCCAAAGCGACATCCCCGGTCACGGCGATGCCACCGCCGCTCGAGGCGTGGCCTGCAAAGCTCGCCACGTTCCCGCTGATGGTTGAATTGGAGACCTCCACGGTCACCTTCTCAAACTCGTCGGCGATGTGAATGCCCCCACCCGAACGGACGCTTGAGTCGGCAGTGCTGTTCGACGACGAGCGCGCGTCGTTGTTCTGGATCGTCGAGCCGCGGATGTCGGCGGAACCACGCAGGTGGATGCCGCCGCCGAGGGCGGGCGAGTCATTGGCGACGGCTTCGTTATTTCGCACCGTGGTGTTGCGCATGACGAGCCCGTCCGTGGACGCTGAAACGCCGCCACCCCTCGCTTGGACGCCGGGGGAGCCCGTCGACGAAGTCGTCGCGTGGTTGTCACGGATGAGCGAATCGATGATCTTCACCCCGTCGCAGTCGAAGCATGAGACACCGCCGCCGAACTGAGCCTCGCCGTCCGCGACCTCGACGCCGTCGAGAGCCATCGCGCCTTCGGTAAGGATGACACCCCCGCTGAGAACCCGGTCGTGGTTCCCAAGCGCGGTCAGGTGTTCGATCGTGAGGGAGTTGGATATGGACAGACTTTCGATCACGCGATCGTCGTGCTCGGCGTCGATCACGGTCGTATCCATGCCCAATCCGCGTATGCGGAGCGGCCCAACGTCGAACCTCATGTCAAGGTCGCCGGTCGCGTTCGAGTCCTCGAGGTCGCCGTCCACCGTGAGGTTGTACTCGCCGGCACCGAGCTCGATCGTGTCGCGCTTGTCCGCATGGCCCGCGGGGCAGGCGTCGACGGCGGCATTCGTGTTTGATGCCTGCACTGCTTCCCGGAGCGTGCAGTTGCCGGTGTTCGACATTCCGTCAAAGAAGACAGTCGGAGTGATCGTTCTCGCCTGCGCCACCGACGTCGCTCCGAAGAGCAAGAGCGCCGAAGTTACGACGAACGCTCCTGTGCGGACTCCGCTGGTCAACCCGGCCTCCCCTTCGCGTGGAACTTAAGCCCAGACTACCGCGCAGCAGCACCAAATGCCAGCGCGACCCTTCTCTAGGATCCATAGCCCCGCCGGAGTAGCTCAGCTGGTTAGAGCAGCGGAATCATAATCCGCGTGTCGGGGGTTCAAGTCCCTCCTCCGGCATCGCGAAACTGCCCTGAAGCGCGATACTGCGCGGGCGATGTCCGAGGAAAACGTGGAGATCATGCGGCGTGGATATGCCGCGTGGCTCGAAGGCGGCGTGGAAGCAATCATGCCGTTTCTGGATTCCGAGATCCAATGGTCTCAGGACCCGAACTTCCCCGGGGCCAAAACCTTTACCGGCCACGCAGGGGTCCGCGAGTGGGATGCCTGGCTCGGCGAGAGCTTCGAAGAAAGGCGCGTCGAGGTCGAACGCATCATCGATTGCGGCGATTCGGTGCTGGCGCTCCTGGTTGTGCACACGCGAGGTCGAGGCAGCGGCGCAGTGACCCAAACCCCCGTGGCGCACCTGTGGACCCTCCGCAACGGAAAGGGCGTCCGAGTTCAGTTCTACCTCGATCCCGCCGAAGCCCTCCGGGCGTCCGGGCTGCCGGGGTAAAAGCACCAGCCCGGCGCACCGCAGCCGGCTCGGTAATCGCGGGTCCTTGAACTAAGCCGGTGACACCGCTGAGGTCGGGGTCAGGAACCGCCGGCGCCTGACCCCGGAAGAAGTCGCCCGGACGCCGCGGACTGTTCTTGTGCCTGTAAGGCATACGATCTACGCTCCAACCACGACCCTGGAGGCTTCGGCATGCGCAAGGCGGCATTCGTAACGGCAGTTCTCTCACTCTCGGCTGTGCTGGCAGCCCCGGCAATCGCGGGCGGAGGTAGCGCGGACACCGAACTGGTCGTGCTCGATGGTGGCGATAATGGGCAAGGCGAGTTCGTTCTCGTCGGCGAAGTTCGTTCGATAAGCAAGTGCGAGAAGTACCGCGAGATCGATTTCGTGGTGAAGAAGCCCGGTGAGAACAAGGTCATCGACAGTGATATTTCGAGCAAGCGGGGCGCGTTCTCGGGAGTCATCAGGAAATCGGACTTCGAGAATGCGGAAGACTTCTTCGCCAAGGCTCAAAGGTCCCAGGCGGGTGGCACGACCTGCAAGGGAAAGAAGCAAAGCATCCCCCTCTAGGTCGGGCGAACCACCGCGTCACACTCGAAGGGATCACGAGGTGGCCGAAGCCACCTCGTGCTGAAAGGGAGTCCGTGGCCTAGAGCGACATTGACTCGCCGGGCTGAAGCACCCGCGCCTCTACGTCGGGTGCGAGCTCGGCCATGCGTGCCGTGAACTTCTCGGCCGGGCGGACGAGGATGTCGTGCGCGCGGTCACCCAGTCCCATGCGGAGCATCGTGCCCCAGTGGATGGGCACCGCGACCCTTGGACCGATCTCGGCAGCCGCCTCGGCGGCGAGCCTCGCGTCGAGGTGGTGCGCCTCGCGAAGCGTCGGCCCCCATCCCGCAATCGGCAGGAGCGCGACGTCTATGTCGTCGATTCCACTCGTGTCGAACGGCGCCGTGTCCCCGGCAAAGAAAATCTTCGTCTGACCCTGAACCTCAAAGCCCAGTGCCTGGATGGCTGAGCCGATCGGATACCGGCGGCCGTCGTGGTTCACCGGCACTCCGGTAATCCGGGCGCCCCCAACTTCCACCGTCCCACCCACATCAACCTCGTCAACGTTCTTGAAGCCGTATCTCCTGAGGAGTCGTCCCGAGCCTGCGGGAACTATGACCTTGGTTTCTCGCCCGAGCCGCTTGAGCGACGGTGGGTCAAGGTGGTCTGGGTGGAGGTGCGAGATGAGCACCGCGTCGATCCCCTCGACCACCTCTGGAGCGACTGCGCCGGCATGACGCCGGATATGGAGAACCCTGTCGCGGAGGATCGGGTCGGTCAGGATGCGTGCTCCGCCGACCTCCAGAAGAACGGTCGAGTGGCCAACGAACGTCAGGTGCTCCGCCGCGCCTTTAGCGAGCATCAACTCGTCCGGCTACGAGGCCGCCGGACAGGCGAGCCTGATGTCTCAGGGCTCGGCGCTTAATGGGTCTGACGCGTTACGCCGCAGGTCCGGTCGGACCGGTCAATCCGGTGGCTCCGGTCGGACCCGTGGGACCGGTAGCCCCCGTGGAGCCGGTCTCCCCTGTCGGACCCGTGGGCCCGGTCGGCCCGTCGGCCCGTCGGACCCGTGGGCCCGGTCGGCCCTGTCGGACCTTCGTTACAACCAAGGTCGTCGCGGATACCGCGCGCCTCCTGTTTCCAGCCGCGCTCTTCCTTGACGGTCATGCCGTTGTCGTCGCTCGGCTCGTTCCTGTTGGCGACCTGGATGAACTTTTTCAGGAGTGAGCAAGCCAGATCGGTGTCGCCGTCCTTGACAGCCTGCTTGGCGCGATCAAGCTTCGAGAGCATCGACTTGCGAAGCCGATTGTCACGGATGTTGTTCGAGGCGACGTCGTCGCGCAGCGCCTGAATCCGCGAGGCGATGCTGCTGCCCCTGGCGGCAGAGAAACTCGGCGCCCAGAGGACGGAGCCCCCCAACGCAACGCCGGACGCGATGAACTTACGACGGTTGAATCCCTGCTCAGAAGCCATGCGTGTGAGGGTATCCAATCGCAGGCACTCTTGCACTCACTCGACGTCAACCAAGGTCGCCACTACCTCGGTTTCCTTCATCACGGCCAGCCCCGCGAACCGGTCGTGAACTCCGAACGATGCAATCAGTTCGTCACCTCGACGGGCGAGTCCGGCGCAGATCTCGATGTCGTCGTCGGCGAAATGAAAGCGCGGAGAGATCCCGATGAGGCGCCAATCCGGATCGAGGAGAACCCAGCGATGGAGGTATCGCCTCGGCCCCCCGTAGTCGAACGCCTCGTGGATACAAAAGAGTGTTCCGCCGTCCACCGCGATGCCCTGCGAACCGCCGCGGAAGCTGGCCGCAGCATCGGGCGCATCGTGCCGGGCAAAAGGCTCCGGGTCTCCCCCGGCCGGATCCACGCTTGTGATCACGGTCGGCCCGCAGCTGTAGACGAAGTGCAGGTCGTCGCCTTGGACGCATGGCATCCAGTTCTTTTCGTGCCGGTGTGGGTCGGGGCCGGGCAACACGCGTGCGGCGGAAATCCGGGCACCCTCGAGGGTCAAAAGGACGGTGCGGCAAACCCCCTCGGCGTCGAGTTCGCGCGAGGTCGCCGTTGCGTACCAGCCACCCCCAACCTGGAAGAGCCGCATGTCCTCCCAGCCCCTGACCGGAAAATCGTGCCAGTCGAGATCCCCCTCGAAGTCTTGGATCGGTTCGACCTCAAGCAGTGTCATGCTGCGGTCGAACCGCGCGAGGTAGTTGATGGTGCGCACTTCACCCGAGTCGTCGAAGCTGGTGTAGACGCCGCTGTCAACGTGGTAATTGGAGCTTCGGACGATGGCCCGAAAGCCATCTCCGTCGGCAGCGATTGAGGGGTTGAACTGCGGCCAGTCGGGATCGATCTCGAGCTTGATCTCCGCCAGCCGCGTGGATGGAACGAGCTCCTCGAGGGCGGGCTCAGAGCGCCTGTCGGCAAGGTCGCCGTACCCGGCTCGATTGTCTATGCGTCGCAGGTTTTCGCGAATTGACGTGGCGATGCTTTCCGGCAGCTCAGGGTCTGCAAGGAGCGCCCGATAGGACTCGAGAGCCTCGGGGTATCGCTCGGTGTCGTGCGCAGCGAGGCCCAGCTCGAACCTGGCGCCCCAGTCGTAGGTGCTTTTGGTGACGAAGAGGATGTCGTCGGGCATCGGGATATCCGCGGCGCGCTTCGCGAATACGTACGACGACTCCTTCCAGCCGAGGCGTCGACAGGTGTAGGCCGCCTCGTGGAGCGGCTCGGCGCGCGTCGGGCGCAACTCGAAGGCTTGAAGGAACAGTGGGATTGCTTCCGCGGGCGTGTCCTCGGCCGTGAGAACTGCAACCTGGAGCGCCGCGTAGAAGACCTCCTCGTCCCAGCCGCCGAGCTCGACTCGCCGCTTGTACAGCTCGATCGCCTCATCCGTGAGCCCCATGTCGCGAAAGGTCTGCGCGAGATAGAAGGTCGCGCGATCGCAGTCGGGATCGCGCTCGAGCTCCGCTTCCAGGAGAGCCCGGTCGCGCTCGTACTTCTCGTCTCGGGTGCCGCCATCCGCGTGATGTTCGATCGTCAGCGCCTTTAGCCGCTCGCGTGTGTGGTCGCCGTCGAGGGCCAGATACTCGTGCGTGGCACCGATGAAGTGCCAGCCCAGGTCGCCTCGGACCAGGCGCGGGATCCAGTAGGCGAGGCTTCCCTCGTGGCGCAACTCGTAGGCATCGGCGCTCAACTCGGGCAACGGACCCATCGAGCCGAGCGTCATGTCAGCGTCGAGGAGGAGCAGATAGTCCGCGGAGCCGCGGGCGAGTTCCACCAGCTCCGTCCGGTTGTGGCCGAAGTCCCGCCAGGGGCGGTTGTGGAGCGTGCCGGGGATGCCGGCGAGGCGCGCCTCGATCAACTCCTGGGTGCCGTCGTCTGACCCGGTGTCGCAGATCGTCCACGTGTCGATCAGGCCTGCGAGCGAATCCAGGCAGCGCTCGATCACCGCAGCCTCGTTTCGCACGATCATGGCGAGACCGATCGTCGGCTTGGCGCTCCCTCGAAAGCTCAGGCCGGCCTCGTCGTCGCCTTCGCCGAGGTAGTCGGAAAGCGGCCAACGTGTCTGCCCGCGACGATGGCACTCCTCGAGCTCTGAGTCGGGGCGGATCTCGGAATCAGCCGCATCCTGGAGCGCGAATACCGGCCAGCTTGCGTAACCCGAGCGCGGAATCGTGAAACGCTCTGTTCCCAACGGCAACTCGTCGAACGGGATGTCGCCGTACTCCTCGAGTGCCCGAGTGGCGCGTGCGGGCGATGCCCAGTAGCAATGGCTTCCCCACATGTTGTCGGCTTCGATCGCGACCAGGTTGTGGAGTGTCGGATCGCGCCCGGCCCACTTCAGATCAGGGTTCGGAGGCGCGAGCATGAATCCGAAGAGGCACTGGTCGGCTGCGTTCGGGAGATTCGCGAGCGCCGCCTCAGAAAGCTCGGCAAAGTCGCTGTGGATGAGGACGTCGTCCTCGAAGACGATCGCGCCGGAGTCCGCGTAGGCAGGATCTGAGACGAGTATGCGCATGACCGCCAAGTGGCTGGCAAAGCATCCGCGCGCCGACTTCGCCCAACCGTCTCCCTCCTTGCCGACGGCCATGCCGTCGACCGCCTCGACGAAAGTCACGCGGTCGAGGAGCTCGCGTTCTGCGAAGCGCCGCTCCATGCGGCGCCGGCGCTCGGTCGAACGGGCGAGGTTCACGCACAAGATCGGCCGATCCATCCGCTGATCGTAGGTAGACGGGCCAGACATTCGCCGATTGTGAGACCAGCTGGGTTGCCGATATTCACAACTCTCGCCGCAGCGCTGGCTAGGTTGGCAGCCGTGTCTGAAGATCTCGCAGTCGAGGCTCGCGGCCTCACAAAGACCTATAAGGACGTTGAGGCCCTGCGCGGCATCGACCTGCGTGTTGAGCGCGGAACCGTGCTCGGGCTCCTCGGCCCAAACGGAGCCGGAAAGACGACCGCCGTCCGCATCCTGACAACGCTCTTGCCGCCGTCAGCGGGGACCGCCACGGTGATGGGCCTGGACGTCGAGAGGGACGCTGCCGAACTCCGCGCGCAGATCGGGCTGGCGGGGCAGAACGCGGCCGTGGACGAGAACCTGACGGGGTTCGAAAACCTGGAGATGGTCGGCCGCCTCTATCACCTCGGCAAGGAGCGCGCGGGCCTTAGGGCGCGCGCACTGCTGGACCGTTTTGAACTGGACGAGGCCGGCGACCGGCTCGTGAAGACGTACTCGGGAGGCATGCGCAGGCGGCTCGATCTCGCCGCCGCCCTCGTTGCAGAGCCACCGGTGATCTTCCTCGACGAGCCGACCACAGGCCTGGATCCGCGTAGTCGGAACTCGCTCTGGGAGACGATCGAGGCAATGGTCGAAGAGGGGACGACGGTGCTCCTCACCACTCAGTACCTGGATGAGGCCGACCGGCTTGCCGACCGGATCGCGGTCCTTGACCACGGCGAGGTGATTGCCGAAGGGACATCGGACGAACTGAAGGACATGGTCGGCGGCGAGCGGATCGAGGTGACGCTCGGGGATGGTTCAGATGCCGACACTGCGGTCGCGACGCTTACTGAGATCTCCCAGGAAACGCCGAAGTGCGCCGACGGTGTTGTGAGCGTGCCGCTTGATCGTGAGCGCACATCGATCTCAGATGTCGTGCGGCGTCTCGACTCCGCCGGCGTGGATGTTCGCGATCTGGCCGTTCGCCGTCCGACGCTGGACGATGTCTTCATCTCGCTAACCGGGCACGCTGCCGAGGCTCCCGAAGACGCGGAGGAGTCGGACTGATGGGCCACGCGATCTCCGACACCCTCGTCCTGGCCAAACGCAACCTGATCAGAATCGTCCGCGCGCCGGACCTGCTGACGGCTTTCACGATCCAGCCGGTGATGTTCGTGCTGCTGTTCGTCTACGTGTTCGGCGGCGCCATCCAGGTCCCGCCCCACTTCGACAGCTATGCCGATTTCCTGATCCCCGGGATCCTGGTGCAAAACATCGCCTTCGGCGGCTTCGCGACGGCACTCGGCCTCTCGGCGGATCTGCAGCTGGGCCTGATCGACCGCTTCCGCTCGTTGCCGATGGCGCGGTCTGCCGTGCTCGCCGGCAGGACGATCGCCGACATCGCGACAAACGTGCTGTCGATGACGATCGTGACCGTGGTCGGCCTGCTTGTCGGCTTCGCGTTCGACGCGCCGATCCAGAACATCCTCCTGGGGGTGCTCCTGATGATCATGCTGGGATACGCCTTCTCCTGGGTGTTCGCCTACATCGGGATGATCGCCTCGACGCCCGAATCAGCGAACGCGATCGGCTTTTTGACGATCTTTCCCCTCACGTTCATCTCGTCGGCCTTCGTTCCGGTCGAATCGATGCCGGCGGCGCTTCAGGCGTTCGCGGAAGTCAACCCGTTCACGACCGCCGTGGACGCCATGCGCCACCTCTGGCAGAGCGCGCCGGCGAACACTGATGTCTGGGTCGCATTCCTGGAGACGATCGTGATCACGGTCGTGTTCTTCTTCATCTCGACGGCTACGTACCGGCGCGCGACTGCGAAATGACTTTTGACCGGAGCGTGCCCCGGTGAAGGGCTCGCGCGGCACCGCGGCGACTCTCGTAATCGGCGGGATCGTCTCGATCCAGGTCGGTGCTGCGATCGCGACGACCCTCTTCGACGAGATCGGGCCCGGAGGCGCCGTCTTCCTGCGCATCTTCTTCGCGGCGATCGTGTTGATGGCGCTCTGGCGGCCCGCCCTGCGCATTCCCGAAGCAGGGGCGAAGGACGTCCTTGCGCTCGGGCTGCTGCTGGGGGTGATGAACCTGACTTTCTACGAGGCGCTCGACCGCATTCCGCTCGGCATCGCCGTGACTCTCGAGTTCGTGGGCCCGCTGACCGTCGCGGTCGTCGGCTCGCGGCGCCGGCGAGATCTGATCTGGGTCGCACTGGCAGCGACCGGACTCCTTTGCCTCACGCCCACCCCGGGCTCGGGTTTGGACGCTCTGGGCTGCGCCTTCGCCCTGTTCGCCGGTGCGTGTTGGGGGCTCTACATCATCGTCACGGCCCGCGTCGGGCGTGCGCTGCCTGGCGGGGCCGGACTCGCGGTCGCGATGGCCATCGCCGCGGCAGTCACGCTGCCGTTCGGCCTTGCCGACGGCGCCGGCAACCTTTTCGACGCAGAGCTCCTGGCGATCGCGTTCGGCGTCGCGATGCTGAGCTCGGCGATTCCCTACTCGCTGGAGCTGGAGGCGCTGCGCCGTTTGCCCGAATCGACCTTCGGAGTCCTGATGAGCATCGAGCCTGCCGTTGCGGCCACGGCCGGCTTCGTAGTGCTCGGTCAGAGCCTGGAACCTCGCGAGATCGTGGCGATCGGCCTGGTGCTGGCGGCAAGTGCCGGGGCGCTCAGCGCCGCCGGCCAATCCGAGCCTCTACCACCCTGAAATCGGGCCTGACCGGTGCCAGACCCCTCTGAGGTCTAGCGAGGGCCTTCGGGCGGCGGCGTTCCCTCGGGGCGCGGCGAGTGACCGGGGCAGCGAAGGACGGGCAAGGGCGGGTAGCGCGGGTAGCTGGCATCGACACGGGCGAGGTCGCACATCGAAAACGCCGATCCGCGCGTGTTTCGAATGAGACGCTGATGCGCGCAGGACGAGCACAGGCCGGCGGGCTGTCGGGGAGGGCTCACGGGCTCATTATCGCGCCCTAAGTGCCCGCAGCGGCCAATACTTCACTTCGTATAGTAAGAGGGAGTGGCATCACTCTGGCGATTGTTCGGCTTCTTGCGCCCGTACAAGCGGGAGGCTCTGGGATCGCTGCTCTTCGCCTGGCTGGCAATGGGGGTGACGGTGCTGATCCCTCTCTTCATCGGGAAGGCCGTCGATGCCATCTCGGGCGCGGACCTCGACAAGGATGCGCTCTGGCCGCTCGCACTCGCGATCCTGGGCGCGGGCGTCTTGCGTCTGGGCCTCACGGTCGTGCGGCGGATCATCGCCGGGAAGGTGTCCGTCGCGGTCGAGTTCGACCTGCGAGAGCGCATGTACGCCCAGCTCCAGAGGCTGGAACTGGGTTTCTTCGACACCCAGCAGACGGGCCAGCTGATGTCGCGCGCAACCGTCGATCTGCAGTCGATCCGATTCTTTTTGGGCTACGGACTGATCTTTTTGACGCAGAACTTCCTGACGATCATCCTCGCAAGCATCGTCATGTTCGCGATCGATCCGCTCTTGGCCGCGCTCGCGCTCGCGCCCGTGCCGATAGTCGTCGCAACCGCTGCCCGCTACAGCCGGCTCAGCCGTCCGGCTCTGCAAGAGGTGCAGCAGCGCCTTGCCGAGCTCACGGCCGAGGCCGAGGAGAGCGTGTCCGGAATCCGAGTGGTCAAGGCGTTTGCCCGCGAGGAGCACATGCTGCATCGTTTCCAGCGCTCGGTCGGCCGCGTTTTCGACCAGAACGTGTACTCCACGCGGCTCCGCGCGTTCTACAACCCGTTGATGGGGTTCTTGCCCTCGATCGGACTGGCGGTCGTGCTGTTTGTAGGGGGCAACTCGGTGATCAACGACGACATCACGCTGGGCCAGTTCACCGCCTTCTACGCCTACGTGATCATGCTGACGGGCCCGATGCGGATGCTGGGGACCTCGCTGGGGATGGCGCAGAGGGCTGCCGCGTCGGGAAACCGCATGTTCGAGATCCTCGACCGCGAACCGCGGATCGAAAGCGCACCGGACGCGCCCCTCCTTCCCGAAGGCCGGGGCCAGGTCGAGCTGCACGACGTGACGCTCACCTACGGCGAGACGGGCGCCGAACCCGCGCTCGAGAGCGTGTCGATGGCGGTCGCTGCGGGGTCGACCGTCGCGCTGGTGGGCCCAACGGGTTCGGGTAAGACGAGCCTTGTCGCGCTCCTCGCGCGTCTTTACGACCCGACTTCCGGCTCTGTCTCGATCGACGGGGCCGATCTGCGCGAGGTGGACGTTGCCTCGCTCAGGCGCTCCGTTTCGTTCGTTGCGGACGAGAGCTTTCTGTTCTCCGCGTCGGTCGCGGAGAACATCGCATACGCGCGGCCCGAGGCCACGCAGCAGGAGATCGAACGGGCGGCGGGGCTTGCTCAGGCTCACGACTTCATCGGCCGGCTCCCCGACGGGTACGAGACGGTCGTTGGCGACCGGGGTCTCACGCTCTCCGGTGGGCAGCGCCAGCGCGTCGCGATCGCTCGCGCGCTGCTTGCCGACCCGCGAATTCTGATCCTTGACGACGCGACGTCGTCGGTGGATGCGCGCACTGAGGCCGAGATCAAGCGCGGGCTCGCCGAGGTGATGCGGGGGAGGACGACGTTCGTGGTCGCGCACCGTCTTTCCACGATCTCGCTTGCGGATGAGATCGTGGTGATGGATCAAGGCCGGGTGGTCGATCGCGGCAGGCACGACGAGCTGCTCGAGCGCTGCGAGCTCTATCGCGAGATCGCGGAGCACGGCTGCGAGGACTCCGTGTTCTTGCAACGCGACCTGGAGGAGCGCGAGGAGGTGGCCCGCCTGTGAACAGTGGCTCCCGCATGGGCGGAACGATCGAGATGTTCAAGGACCTCTGGCGTGTGATCCGGGGCGAGGACGAGCGCGGCCGCAAGGTGCGTTGGATGCTTGGCCTCCTTCGCCCGTACCGAAAGCAGGTGTGGCTGATGTTCGGAACGCTCATCGTGGCCACGGCGGCGGGGCTGGCGCCTCCCTACCTTGCCGGACGGGCGATCGACGACGGGATCACGGCTGGTGACCAGAGCGCCCTGGCGATGATCGTGGCCATATTCCTCGTTTCGGCGACGCTGTTTTGGGCCGCGAGCTATGCGCAGACGTATCTCGTGGGCTGGGTGGGGCAGCGGGCCCTCCAGGATCTGCGTACGCGGATCTACCAGCACCTCCAGGCAATGTCGATTGGATTCTTCACGCGCCGCAAGACCGGGGTGCTGATCTCGCGGCTCACCAACGACGTGCAGGCGCTCGACTCGCTGGTCACGGACGGGATCGTGACCCTGTTCCAGTCGACCCTGACGCTTGTGGGTGTCGTGGTCATCCTGCTTCTCCTCGACGTGCCGTTGGCACTGGTGGTCTTCTTGACGTTCCCCCTCCTTCTCATCGCGAGCGTGGTCTTCCGGGTGATCTCGGCGGACGCCTACCGGCTGACGCGGGAAAAGATCGCGAACATCACCGCTTATCTGCAGGAGTCGCTCTCCGGAGTGCGGATCGTGCGGAGCTTCGGCCAGGAGAGCCGGCACATCGGGCGCATGACCGAGCTGAACGCGGAGAACCGCGAGGCCAACATGCGGACGGTCTACCTGAACGCCTCCTACTTCCCGGCGGTCGAGCTCCTCTCGGCGATCGGAACGGCGGCGATCATCCTTTACGGCGGGTACCAGGTCATCGAAGGAGACATCGCAGTCGGCGTGGTGGTCGCCTTTATCGGCTATCTGAACCAGTTCTTCGATCCGATTCAGCAGATCTCGCAGCTCTATACGACGTATCAGCAGGGGATGGCGGCTCTCGACAAGATCTTCGACCTCCTCGACACACGTCCCGACATGGTTGACAAGCCCGACGCCATCGATCCGGGAGACATACGCGGCGAGATCGAGCTGCGGAACGTCTGGTTCTCGTACGCCGGCGGAGGCGATGCGCGCGAGGTGACGGCGAACGACGAGTGGGCTACGCGCGGGATCGACCTGCACATTCCCGCTGGGCAGACGGTCGCTCTCGTCGGCGAGACGGGCGCGGGCAAGTCGACGCTCGCGAAGCTCGTCGCCCGCTTTTACGACCCGCAGCGAGGCGAAGTGCTCGTGGACGGGAACGATGTGCGGGATCTGGACTCCTCGGCGCTTCGGAGCCGGCTCGGGATCGTGCCGCAGGAGGGCTACCTGTTCTCTGGCACGGTGCGCGACAACGTTGCGTTCGGGCGTCCTGACGCTCCGAATGAAGACATCGAGGAGGCTGTGCGTGCCGTGGGCGCCGAGCCGTTCGTCGCACGGCTGCCGAAAGGCCTTGACACCGAGATCGGCGAGCGGGGCGTCCAGCTTTCAGCCGGGCAGCGCCAGCTTGTCTCGTTTGCCAGGGCGCTTTTGGCCGAGCCTCGCATCCTGATCCTCGACGAGGCGACCTCCAACGTGGACGTGCGGACTGAGCGGGTGATCGAGGAGGCTCTCGCGCGCCTGCTTCACGGACGCTCGGCGATCGTGATCGCGCACCGCCTCTCCACGATTCGGCGTGCGGGAAAGATCGTGGTTTTGGAACACGGCCGGATCGTCGAGGCCGGAACGCACGATGAGCTGATTGAGGCGGATGGCGCCTACGCGCGCCTCTACGGCGCCTGGGCCGAGGTTGCCGCCTAAGGCGTGATGCCGCCGCCCGTGTCGCCCGTATCGGCGGGCGGAGTTTCGGCAGGCGGGGTGACGGTCGTGTCGGCGGGCGGAGTCACGGTCGTGTCGGTCGGCGCGATGCCCCCACCGGTGTCGGTCGTAGCGTCGGCCGCGTTGCCTCCACCTCCGGTGGGCGCCTCGCCGGCATCCAGGAATTGGCCGCAGTCGGCAAAGCCCGCGCCCTCGCCCGATGCGCGGGCGTCCACCTCGGCGGTGTCGATGTCGAGCTGAGCGGCGTCCTGGGCGGCGACGTCTCCTGACTTGATGGCCTGTGACTTGGCCCGGAGCGCAGAAACGACAGCGCCCAGGTCGTTCAAGAATTTGCTGACCTGCTGCGACTCCTCGGCAGGCTCGAGAGTCTGGAGGTCGTTCAGCTCCTGTCGCGTGATTACGAACTCCTGTTGCGCCGCTGTCGCGACGTCTGCGGGGTCAAGCTCGCTCACGGCGAGGTTTGCCGGGCGGCAGATCGCGTCTGCCTGCTCGATGTACTGCTCAGGCGTAAGCGCGGCGCCGGTTTCACCGGATGCGCCGGTCGTGGTGGTCTGCGATACGGGCTCAGGATCGTCATCGCCCCCGCAGCTCTTTACGAGCAGCACGAAGATTATGAAGAAGGCAACAAGCCCACCCAGCGCCACGAGGCGCCGGCGCATATAGATGTCCATCTCAGCCATCTACCAATCCACCGTAAAGCGTCACTTCACCGTATACCCCCATTCTCCTGCGCCGACTCGTCAACGCACGCCACTCGCTCAATCAGGCCTTCGTGGCCTCTTTCGTCGGCGGTGGCCGTTCCGACCCCCGTACGTGTCCGTCTGTGAATGGCAGTTTGGGCACAGCATCTCGAGATTCTCGAGCCGGTTGTCGGTGCCGTCGCCGTTCTTGTGATGGAGCTGGATGCCGAGCTTTCGGCCGCGCCAGTGAGTTATCCCGCATTGCTCACAGCGGTCTTCCTTTATGCCTTCGCTGATCAAGCGCTTCTTGCGGCCGTCGCGGCCATCCCGAGAGCTTCCCTCGCAGAAAAGGACGCCGAGTTCGCGAGCACGCGGGCGAGGTCTGATGTCACCGCGAGCCACTGCCTGGGACCAAGTGCTGCCGTGAAAGCCGAACCTCTCCTGGCACTGCTTCATGGACAACCCGGCATCGTGCGCTTCCTGGATCTTCTGCCAGTCGTAGCGTCGAGCAAACGTGTCGTTGGCAGGAAGTCCGATCCTGCGCGCGTGGTAGGCGACCGTGCTCTTGGTCGCGCCGATCTTGGCCGCGATCTGCGAGTAGGACAGTCCCTGCCGGCGCAGGTCAGCTACCAGTTCGCGCGTGTCGCCGGGGGGTCGAATTGGTCCGGATTTCGACATTAGCGAACATATGTTCGCATACCGATCGGTCGGAACCAAGGCCGATTTAACTCCGGGGCAAGGACTCGAACCTTGAATTCCAGTACCAGAAACTGGCGAGTTGCCGGATTACTCCACCCCGGAAGGTGCGGCCATGAAGATAGCGCCCGCCACGCTAAGTGCCGACGGATTCCAGCTCTGAATGCGGGTCTCGCAACTGGCTCTTCTCGGACCCCACGTCCGCTCCGGTCTCAATGAGCGTACGCGCGTGAACGAGGTCTTCTGAGCGGCCCACCGCGAGCGCTCCGGCGACGGCCCCGCCCTTCAGGTACCAAGCCGAGAACTCGCCGTCGTCCATCGACCCACGGACCACGACCTCGTCCCAGTCCTCAGCGGGCCCGACGTACTCGAGGCCCGTCCAGTCGCTGAAGTCGCTGAAGAAGTAAGGGACGGCCGAGTACGGCTCGGTGCCGCCGAGCATCCCCTTGGCCGCATGCCTTCCCTGCTGCAGAGCCACGTCCCAGTGCTCGACTCGAAGCCGGCGACCGTGAACCCGACTCTCGTAAGAGCAGCAATCGCCCGCCGCGAAGACCCCTTCTGCCGACGTCTTGAGCGCTGCGTCGCAGACGATTCCGTCGTCCACCTCCAGGCCCGCCCGCTGGGCGAGCATCGTGTCCGGGCGCACTCCCGCTCCGACAACGCAAAAGTCGCACTCGATCTCGCGCCCGTCCTCGGTCAAAACGCTCTTGACCCGCCCGTCACCGCCGAACGAACCGAGCGCCGTCCCACCCACAAACTCCACGCCCTTCGACTCGAGCACGCCCTGGAAGAACCTCCCCACCTCGTCGCCAAAACCGGTGGACAGAGCCACCTCCTCCTGCATGACGATCGTGCACTCCACCCCCATCTCCACCAGCGAGGCCGCCACTTCGCAGCCGATATAGCTGCCGCCGATCAGCACGGCTTTCTTGGCTTGCTTAGCCTCGTCGCGGATCGCGTCCGAGTTGCCGAATGCGCGCAGGTAGTGGATCCCCTCATTCTCCGCGCCTTCAACCCGCAGGATGTTGACCATCGCGCCGGTGGCGAGCAGTGCCTTCGAGAAGCGCACCTCCTCCCCACCCTGGATCTTGGCCACCCGCTCATCAAGATCCAGCGACATCACGCTCTTGCCGCTCAAGAGCTCGACGTCGTGGTCGGCATACCAATCGACGCCGTTCACCACGGCATCAGAGCGCTCTGCCTCGCCGCGTAGGTACTCCTTGGACAAAGGCGGCCGCTCATACGGCGGTTCCTGCTCGCGGCCGACCAGCAGCACAGAACCTTCGGC
Organism: uncultured bacterium; assembly: GCA_963721645.1. Taxonomy (GTDB): domain Bacteria; phylum Actinomycetota; class Thermoleophilia; order Solirubrobacterales; family 70-9; genus JALZKA01. The sequence goes on from CAVRJK010000002.1 coordinate 1,257,275, forward strand.
GCCCTGGCGCCGCAACTCCGCAGCGCAGTACGCGGAAGCCATCCCGCCCCCAACCAGCAGGAAGTCGATATCCCTCATTCGACGTGCTTATGAGCAGGCGCTGCGAAATACGCCGTCACTTCGTCCTCGATCTTCGGATCGAGGACAGCAAGAATCTCGTCGCCCGGTTCCAACACCGTGTCTGCGTTCGGAATCAAACCCTCCGAGCCGCGCAACACCGAGATCAGAAGCGTTCCCTCGGGAATCTGGAGGTCGCCAACCCTCTGACCCGTGACCGGGGACCCCGCGGGCAGGTGCATCTCGATGATCTCCAGGTGCTGCTCGGGCAGGTCCAGCAGATGCACGAGCCCGTACTCGGGCACCTCATGCTCGATCAGCCGGATGATCAGATCCGTCGCCGAGACCAGGGGACGCACGCCAAGAAGCTCGAAATGCTCACGGTTCCGCGGATTGTTCACTCGCGCGATGATCCGCTCGACGAGGTACTTCTCCTTCGCGACCTGGCAGATCAGCATGTTGTCTTCGTCGTCGCCCGTCACCGCAATCACCATGTCGGCGCGCTGAACGCCCGCCCGCTCCAACACCCACAACTCGGATGCATCGCCGTACTGGATGTTGTGCTCGAGCTCCTGCTCCACGGTCTGGTAGCGCTCGCGATCGTTCTCGATCAGCGTCACCTCATGACCCTTTTCGAGCAGCTCGCGCGCGATGTTCCAACCGACCTTGCCGGCGCCGACCACGATCACGTAGAGGTTCTTCGGATCGCTCACAAGCCCTAGACCTCGTCGTCCTCGTGGTCTGCCGCCCCGGCCTTCGGCGCGCGCCCGGTCGCCCGCTTCGCGGCCTCGCGAACCTCGCCCTCGAGCTGCTCGATCGCAATGCGCGTCGGCGAAATCGTGTGCACACCCTGGCGCTCGTACCACTCTGCCCTCAGCGGGTCGAGGATTCGCGCTATGACCGTCGGCACGTTGAACCTGCGCTTGGCAATCTGCGCGATCACGATGTTGGTGTTGTCGCCATTGGTAGATGCGACGAACAGGTCCGCCTTCTCGATCCCGGCGGCCGTCAGCGCCTCGACCTCGAGCGCAGCGCCGACCGTGAACTGACCTCCCAGGTCTTCCCACGGCTCGTCGAGGCCGATCTCCAGGCGTGCATGAGCTTCAGGATCCTCGTCGAGGCAGGAAACGTCGTGCCCCTCCTTGAGCATTGTCCGCGCAAGCGAGGAGCCGACCCGGCCACATCCGACGATGACGATGAACACTGTCGATCAACTCTATTCAGTGTCGGTTGCCGACATGCTCCGCGACGCGAACCCGCGCCCTTCGTCGGCAGGCGCCGTCACCAACACCCTGCACGGCGCCCTCGAAAGCACATACTCGGTCACAGGCCCGATCTCATTCGGGCGGGGCCCGCCGATGCCGCCAAGGATCGCGCCGCCCTTGATTCTGGTCGGCGGCTCTGCCCCCATCACGATCATCTCGGCCCCCATCTCGCGAGCCGCTTGAACAATGCCGGCACCGACGCTCCGCGCCCGCACCACCGTCTCCTGGACATCCACGGTGTCGTACTCCTCCGCCACCAGTCGCGCCCGCTCCAGCGCGGCGTTCGCCACCTCCATTCGCCCCGGAGCCGGCGGCGCGCTCAGCGGAACGGACAGGGGCAACTCGATGACGAACACGATCCGAAGCTGCGATTCCACTCCGAGATTTCTCTCGGCGGCAGCCGCGAGTCGCCCCGCGGTCCCAACTATGTCGTCGTCCAGATGGGTGCCGAATATCGGTACGAGGATGTCGTTGGACTCCACGTCCACCGTCTGCTTCTCGAGCGCCGAGGCAGGTACTTCAACCCTCTTCAAGAGGCTCGTGCCCTCAAAGCCCTTGCGATACACGACGTACCCGACCAGACCGAAGGCCATCCACCCACCACCGACCCAGCGCGCCTCGTCGTGGTAGACCAGCACGCTCAGCCAGGCAAGGCCGGTGACGACGAAGCCCACGAGCGCCGGCACGGGTAGATCGCTGCCGCGGATCCGCACGTCCCACGGCACCCGAAACGGCCGCTCCACATCGGGCCGCTTCGCCCTCAATCTGAGGATGGACGCGTGCGCGATCGCGATCGCGAGAGTCGCGCCGAAGGCATAGATCCCCGCGAGCACCTCGATGTCGCCGGGAATCACCAGTCCAACCGCGATCAGGGTCGCAGCCGCGATCGCCACATGCGGCGTCCGCCTCGACGACAGCTTCCCCAGCCAACTCGGAATCTGCCTGTTGGTTGCCAGGACGTACACGTGGCGTGACAGCCCGAGCATCGCCGTCGACGCTGCCCAGATCAAAACGACGGGCGCCACGATCACCACCACGGCCTGCATCAAATCCGACACCCACGCCGGGTCGAAGCTCATCGCGACTCCCAGGATCGGCTCCTCGATGAACTCGTTACCCAGTGCGGACTCGGGGCCCTCAGGCGTTGCCATTACCGGAACCGCCATAAGCGCAACGGCCGCCACACCCGCGTAGACGAGCGGCAGGAGCGCCGCGCCGGCAGTCACGGCCCGCCGCAGGTCCGGCACGTCCCAGTCCAAATCCGGCGCCAGGTCAGACGCAGCCTCGATCCCCGCGAACGCAACGGTCGCGATGACAAAGGCGTAAATGGCATCAGCCCCAGAAGGACTCTCGAAGAGGTTCAGGTTCTCGGTCAGCGCCGACGGATCCAGCGCGACCGCAAGGCCGACGGCGATCAAGAGCAGCTGAACGACGATGTCGCCGACCGCAAGCGCCACCAGGAGCTTCTGGCGCCGGAACCCCCACCAGCCAAGGACGTTCACTAGCGCCGCCCCCAGCACGATCGCAACAGCGGTCAAAACCTCCCCCGCGCCATGCCCGAACCCATCCCATATCGGGGAGAGGTAATGCGGCGCCGATACCGCCGCGAGCGCAACAACGACGATGAAGTCGATCAGCAGCGCCCAGCCGGCAACGAAGCTCACCAGTTCGTTGAACGCGTAGCGCGCGATGTTCGACGAGCCTCCACGCTCGACGAACATCGAGCCGCCCTCCGCATAGGAAAGTGTCGCGAGTACGAACATCAGGCCGGCGCCCAGGAAGAGCAACGGCGTCAGCCCAAGCCCGTAATCGGCCACAACGCCGAGTGAGAAATAGAGGGAGAAGCCGACCGCCGAGTACGCGACGGCGAAGATCATCGCCCCACCCGAAGCGCGCGCCTCCCTCTCAGCCTCGCCCGAAGCGTCGCTCACGTTCTCATGGACAGATAGAGGCGCCCGGCGCCAAGGCCGCAGAACACGAGGCCAATCCACAGACCTGTGGCCGCGACGCCGCCTCCTCGCGCGAGCGTCAGCGCCACGATCACGAGGCCGAACACCATGACCACGACCGCCATCACGCGGGTCGCGCCGCGGTACACCTCATCGGGACGTGGAGCGGGCATGAAACTCAGGACGACTCTAGACGGGAGGTGAGGCCACGATTCCCGAGCGAGCCTCCTCCGGGTTCGCAGTCACCAGGACTCGGCAAGGCCGCTTGGCCATCACCGCCTGGAGGGTCTTCGAGTACACCGGCACACCCGCCCTGTAGCGAAGCTGCATCACGATCGCGGCAGCGCCCAGCGTCTTTGCCGTCTTCACGATCGCGGCGGCGCCCTGGCCCGGCCGCACCCGCACCGTCGACCCCGTGACGCGCTGCCCGCAGATCAGCTTCGCCTGCTCGATCTTGGCCTGCGCCGCCCCCTCCTGCGCGTCGAGTTCGGCATCCAACGCAAGGTGCGTCGGCACCGTAATCAGCGACAGGACGTGAATCGCCCTGCGGCGCTTGGCCGCGAGGGCCTTCGCGGTGGCGACCATCTCCTCGTTGAACGGATCGTTCTCAAACGCGACAACGACGCTCTGGTACTCCGGTTCCTCCACTCCCAGTGGAGCCAGGTGCGCAACCTTCACCGTCTTCGTCAGCGGCAGGCCCTGGTTTCGCCGGTAGGCCACATACCCAATCGTTCCGGCGATCATCCACCCACCCCCCGTCGCCAGAACAACAAGGTCGAGTGCGCACGCGACGATGAAGGCGGCAAACGTCCCAAGCCCGCCCATGACTGCCAAAACGGGGACCTCGACCCCTCGGATCCTCACGTTTCCAGGCGAGATCCAAAGGCGAGAGCCATCGCTTGCCCTGGGCCGCCCCTCGACCGGTCGCAGCTTGCGCAACCGAATCAAAGAGACGTGCGCGACGGTGAACGACAACGTCGCACCGAACGCGTAGATCGTCCCGAGGAAGGTCGTCTGGCCGGGTGCCATCACCAAGATCGCGACGCCCGAAAACACGATCAGCGCCACGTAAGGCGTCTTGAACTTCGGATGAATCTGCCGCAACGCCTCGGGAAGCTGGCGGTACTGGCCCATCGAGAACGTCAGCCGGGACAGCCCGATCAGGGCGGCGTTGGTTGCAATCAGCAGGATCACCGCAGCCAGAATTCCCACGTAGATCTCAAGAGCATCGGTCAGGCCCGCGCTCAGCCCCAGGTTCTCAACGATGCCAAGCACCGGGTCGTCGGCGAACTCCGTCCCGAGCGCCGTCGTGAACTCGCCATTCGCATCTTGCGTCACAGGCATCGCCGAAAGCGCGATCGCCGGCAGCAACGCATAGAGGCCGACCACAGCGGCGACGACATAGCCCGTCCCCCGCGGAATCGTGCGGTGTGCGTCCTTTGCCTCCTCCGCCATGTTCGAAATCGTCTCGATGCCCGTGTAGGCGACCATCCCTACTGCGATTCCGAGTGCGAAGTCCCCAAACGTCGGCGCCACACCCAGGTCGATCTGGTTGAGGAGAAGGTCGCCGTCGAACACCAGCACCAACCCGATCCCGACGAGAACGATCTGGGTCAACAGATCGGCGATCGCCAGCACCAGATTGAGGCGCGCAGATTCCTCCGTGCCCTTGATGTTGAGAAGCGCGAGCGCCATGATCAGCCCGATACCGAAGATCACGTCGCCTGGCCCATGCCCAAGCGGCTCCCAGAAGACGGCGAGATAATGAGGGACGAAAAAGGCCGAGATGGCGACCGTGACGATGTACGTGAGCATCTGCGACCACGCCGCCAAGAAGCTCGCCAGCTCGTTGAACGCGTGGCGCGCAAAGCTCGAGGATCCGCCTGCCTCGGGATAGAGCACCGTCGCCTCCACATAGCTGGCGGCAGTGAAGGCGAAAAGAAGGCCCGCGATCACGAAGGTGACCGGGGTCAGACCGAGCGCGTAAAGCGCAACCAGCCCGAGCGCGTAGTAGATCGATGAGCCGACGTTGCCGTACGCGGCCGAGAACAAGGCCCCCGTCCCGTGAACTCTTCGCAGCGCCGCCTCCCGCGGCATGCGCTCAGCCATCCGCGCTACTCACGTCGCCGAGTCTAGGGGCGAGAGCTCGGGGTATATCGTCGTTAAATGGCTTCTGAACTAATCCACACGTGTTACCGGATCACCAACATCGACAAGTCAGTCGATTTCTACGAAAAGCTGGGCTTCGAAGAGCTCCACCGCATGGACCTGCCAGACGGGGCAATCAACGTCTTCATGGGCCTTCCAAACGACGGCGCCCGCCTCGAGCTCACCTACAACCCGGGCGTGGAGTCCTACGAGATCGGCACCGGCTACGGCCACATCGCGATCACCGCCTCCGACCTCGACGGGACACTCGAGAAGCTGGCGAGCATCGATATCGAGCCCGAGAAGCCGCCGTACCAGGTACGCGAAGGCGGATCGCGCCTCTGCTTCGTCCGCGACCCCGACGGGTACCGCATCGAGATGATCGAGTCAAACCCATCGGACGACTAGCGCGACGTAGAACGATCGTGCGATTCAGCTGCGTGGCGCGGCGAAACGCGCTCTCAACTTCGGGTCGCGCTCAGGGAAAGAACGCGACCATGCCGCCCAGGACGCCGAGATAGATCCGACCGCCCGGTCCGATCGTGATGGGCGCATAGTTGTTGTTGAACCCCAAGCCTTCGCCGGCGAGACGCTTCCAGCGCGTCTTGCCGTTGTCGAAGTCAAGCGCCGTCAGATACCACGGGTCATCCGACCCGGTGTCCTCGGGCTTCGTGTAGGTGTAGACGAGGCCGGTCTTCGACGAGGCCTTTGGTACGACCGAAGGGGCGATCTCGTTCGAGCGCCAGATCGTCCTGCAACCGCGAAGCCCCTTCTTGACACGCACCGCCTGAAGCCCCGGTTGGGTAGTGCCGCCGCCCTCGGTGTTAGCGATCGAGTATCCGTGGTTGTTTTCGGCTATCAGGGTCCTCCCTGCGCCGATCAGGCTCTGGTCCGTAGCTGACGCGCCCTCCTCGAACACCGGCTCCTTGCACACGAGTCGCTTGCGGTGGGGCTTGACCGCGCGCCGGAAGGCAAGGATGTTCACCGGGTCCGCGTTGTCAGCGATCGCGACAAGCCTCCCGTTTGCAAGCAGCGTTGGCGTCGTACCCGACCCCGCCTGCGTCTGCCCGGGCTTGACGAGCCCGGTGTTCGGGTACTTGCGGCGCCACTGCACCCGCACCTTGCCGCCTCGCGCCCGCAAGCGGTAGAGCGCGGCGTCGGTAACCACGTAGACGGCACCCTTCTCGTCCACCGCAAACGAATTGCCGTTCCGCTCGCCCAGGTCCTTCGAGTGGATCACGCCGGTCCTCGGGCTGATCCAGCCGACGACGCCCTCGACCGTCGCGAACCAGATCCGCCCGCGCCAATCCGGAAGAGCGGAGATGATCTTGTCGTCCGATGTCACGGGCCCGTTCAGGTCGTAGTTCTCAACGCGCTCGAAACCGGGCTCATCCGTTTGAGCGATCACGTAGACGTGTCGGTCCGTCGTCGGCATGATCGCCCGATCCTTGTCGTCGAGGTAGAAGTAGCCGCCACCCGAGAAGTCCGAAAACGGATTCGAGCCCGCTCCCGGCACTCGCACCGGCAACTCGTACGTGGCGAGCGGCAGCAGTGTGTCCGGGTCCATCAGGACCAGGATCGGCCGCTCGACGCCCACGCAGATGGACACGATCCGTCCCTGAGAGTCAAAGGTGATCGACGCACACTCATGCGCGAAGAAGATGGAATCCGTCGTCGTTTCGCCAAGCGGCCCGCGGATCGTGTTCGTGTCAGTCTGGTAGGCGTCCACATGAATATTCGACTTCCCGTTGGGCGCCATGCGAGGGTGCTCCGGCGTCGGCGGGAACGAGAACGGGTCGGCCTTCACGGGAGCACCGAAGAACGGCGTCATGCCCGCGCCGCTTGGGTTGGGAATCGGACCCGGATCGATGCCCGGGATCACGACCTGGGCACTTGCCGGAGCGCCGCCGAACGTCGCCGCAACGCCCACGAGTGCGCCCAAAGCGACTCCTACTGCCCTTCGTCTGCGCCGGCCCAGCATCCTGTGGCAGGCTAGCGTCGTTCGTCGAGACGGGCGCCGGTTCAAGCCCAGTTCCGGCCTTTTTGCGGCCGCCTGCCACGCTACATGCTCAACCCGCCAACCGGAAGGAGCCCCAAGATGGCTCAGGACACAACCGCAGACCAGGTAGTCGAAGCCGCAAAGGCCCTCGGCCAGGATGAATTCACCCGAGGCGACATCGCCGGCCAGATCGGCGTCGAGAAGTCCGAGATCAAGAGCGGCTTCCAGCAGGCCAAGAAGGCCGGCCGTATCGAGAAGACCCGCGACGACGAGGACAACACGGGTCACTTCAAACTCTCGGAGTAGGCGCACGAGCGGCGCCCGCCCAAGCTGCGGGCGTCCCCTCCGTGCCTCAGTCCCGGCGCAAGCGCTGAACGTGGCCCCGGGTCACGTCGGCAGGGGTGCGACATCCCAGGAGTGCCAGGCCGAGGCAAATCTCTGCCTTCAGGATCTCGAGGACGTCCCGGGCTCCGTCCTCCCCGTCGACGGCGAGCCCCCAGAGGGCAGGCCTCCCGGCAAGCACCGCGTCCGCTCCAAGGGCAAGCGCTACCAAGACGTCCGTTCCGCGCCTGACCCCGCCGTCCACCAGGACCGGCACCCGACCAGCGACCGCGTCCGCCACGTGCGGGCAGCGCATCGATCGTCGCCGGCACGCCGTCGAGCTGGCGACCGCCGTGATTGGAGACCACAACCCCGGCCGCTCCGGCCTCGATCGCCATCTCGGCGTCGGCGGGATGCATGAGGCCCTTGACGACCACCGGAAGCTCGCATCCGTCAACCAGGGAGGCAAAGTCGTCCCAGTCGAGCGAAGCGTCCACGAGGCCAAACACCTCTTTAACGGAAACCGGACGGTCCGATCCGATCGCCGCGGTGACGCTTGGAGCGTCGACGTCGACCTCGAAGCCCGTGCGGAAGTCGCGCTCGCGCCGCCCGGCGAAGGGGGCGTCGACCGTGAGGAAAATCGCCTCATACCCGGACTCGATCGCCTCCGCGAGAAGCGCTTCGGTCACCGCCCGGTCGCTGAACACGTAGAGCTGGAACCACTTGGTTGTGTCGGGAGCAGCGGCAGCCACTGACGCCGGTGTTGCCGTCGCAATGGTCGAGAGGCACATTGCCGTACCGGCTGCTCCCGCCGCCCGGGCCATCGCCTCCTCGCCATCGGGGTGCACAAGCCGCTGAAAGGCAACCGGAGCCTGAGCGAGCGGCATCGAAAGCTGGGACCCGAAGAGCTCAACCGAAGAATCCACGGCAGAAACGTCGACCAGGACGCGCGGAACCAGTTCCCACTCTGAGTAGGCCCCGACGTTTCGCCGGAGCGTCCGCTCGTCGCCCGCCCCCCCGGCGAAGTAGCCGAGCGGGCCTGCATCGATCCGCTCGGAGGCGAGACGCTCGAAGTCGGCGACGTTGACGGGCTGGCGGTGGTCGCTCACGGCGGGCAGCGTATTCGGGAAGCGAAGCGAATGGTCCGGCGTGCAAGCGAACTGGGAGTGCTTCAGACCTCAACCACTTCTTCTACGACTGAGCCCTGAAATGCGAAAGCGGCCGCCCGGAGGCGGCCGCTTTCGCTCAGGTGTCAGATCCGATTAGAACGAGACGATCGGGATGATCAGGATGGCGACGATGTTCGCGACCTTGATCATCGGGTTGATCGCGGGGCCGGCGGTGTCCTTGTAGGGATCGCCGACGGTATCGCCGGTCACCGACGCTGCATGGGCTTCCGAGCCCTTGCCACCGTGGGCGCCATCCTCGATCAACTTCTTCGCGTTGTCCCACGCACCACCGCCGACAGTCATGGCCAGAGCCATGAAGAGGCCGACGACGATGACACCGATCAGCAGTCCGCCCAGTGCCTTGACGCTGATCACGCCAACGAGCACGGGGATGACGATCGGGATAAGCGACGGCAGGATCATCTCGCGCTGCGCGGCAGCGGTGACGATCGAAACGGTGTCCGCGTAGTCGGGCTTCTCGGTCCCGTCCATGATTCCGGGCTTCTCGCGGAACTGCTTGCGGACCTGCTCGACGACCTCGCCGCCGGCACGGCCGACAGCTTCAATCGAGAAGGCCGAGAACAGGTAGACCATGAGGCCACCGATCAGGAGGCCGATCAACACCGACGGATCGGAGATCGAGAAGAGCACAGACTCCCCGCCGTTCTCCTCGGCGAGCTCGATCTCGAACGCCTTGAACAGCACCAGGGCTGCGAGCACGGCCGAGCCGATCGCGTAGCCCTTGGTGACTGCCTTCGTCGTGTTGCCGACCGCGTCGAGCGGGTCGGTCACGTTGCGGACATCCTCGGGCAGCTCCGCCATCTCGGCGATGCCGCCCGCGTTGTCCGTGATCGGACCGAACGCGTCGAGCGCGACGATCAGACCGGTCAGCGAGAGCTGGGCGACCACGGCGACTGCGATGCCGTAGATCCCGGCGAGCTCGTTGGCACCGAGGATCGCGAGCGCAAGTACTACGGCCGGGGCCGCTGTGCCCTGGAAACCCTGAGCAAGGCCCTGGATGATGTTGGTCGCATGCCCGGTCTCCGAGGCGCGAGCAATGGTGCGCACCGGACGGAAGCGGGTTGACGTGTAGTAGTCCGTGATTACGAACAGGAGCCCAGTCACGGCGATTCCGATCAGCGCGCAGAACCAGAGCTCAGACACGCCGTAGTCCAGTGCCGGCGAGCGCGTCGCTCATCATCCAGTCGGTGATCGGGTAGAACGCGGCCGCCGAGATGGCACCTGCCAGGACGACTCCGCGGTAGAGCGCGCCTTCGACCTTGTCGGTCGTCGTTCGCACGATGAGCGCGCCTGCGATCGACGCGAGGATCGCGATGCCGCCGAGGACGAGCGGGTAGATCGACACCTCGCGAGCGAACTCGGGGAAGGTCAGGACTCCGAGGAGCATCACCGCGACGGAGGTCACGGCGTACGTCTCGAAGAGGTCCGCGGCCATGCCGGCGCAGTCGCCGACGTTGTCGCCCACGTTGTCGGCGATCACGGCGGGGTTGCGCGGGTCGTCCTCCGGGATGCCCGCCTCGACCTTGCCGACGAGGTCGGCGCCGACGTCGGCCGCCTTGGTGAAGATGCCGCCTCCGAGTCGGGCAAAGACCGAGATCAGCGAGCCACCGAAGCCGAGGCCGATGAGCGCGTCAACGGCCTCCTTGTCGTCCTCGCCCGACAGGACGAGGATCCCGAAGTAACCCGCGACGCCGAGGAGCGCAAGCCCCACGACGAGCATGCCGGTGACCGAGCCGCCCTTGAAAGCGACGTCGAGCGCCGGCGGCACACCGCCTCGCGCTGCCTCGGCGACGCGAGCGTTGGCTCGAACCGAAAGGTTCATGCCGATGAAGCCGGCTGCGCCGGACAGCACTCCGCCGATCACGAAGCCGATCGCAACGGTGGCGCTCTGGATGACCAGCAGGACCACCGCGAGAGGGATCGCAACCGCCGCGATGATCGTGTACTGGCGGTTCAGATAGGCCTTGGCGCCTTCCTGGATGGCGCCGGAGATCTCCTGCATCCGGTCGTTGCCGGGCGAAAGCGCGAGAAGGCGCTGCGTGATGAGCGCGCCGTAGAGGACGGCAGCGCCGGCGCAGACAAGCGCAACGACGACGCCGTAATCGGTCAGAAAGTCAGTCAAGGAAGAGTCCTCCGGTTGATTATCGGGACGAGTTTTCGGGGGGATTCGTGACAAAGCCGCCCAGACGGGGGCGGCCGAAAAACGGCGGCGAGTTTAGCTATCTGCGTCAGGCAGGCCGCGAGTGTGAGGATTTTGTGAGGGGTCTGACCCCTCGGGTGGTTCAGTCGCGCCCGGGAGTCCAGAGCTTCGGCGGCGGCTCGGTGCGGGTCCGTGGCGGCTCCGGCGGCGGCGGTGCTGTTTGCGGCGGATCCGTGCCTGGCGGCTGGGATTGGGCGCCTTCGGGCCCGGACTCCTCGGGCGCCCCGTCGGGTCCTTCGAGGGGCTCGCCCTTGCTCGCTCGCGCGTAAAGAATCTGAAGGTCCGAGAGCGCCGAGCGGATCTGGCCCGCGACCTCGCCCTCGACGAGCTCTGAGAGTGCCCGGATGGCCTCGATGCCGATCCGCGCCTGCTCGAGGTCCTGCTCGTCGGGCTTTGCGATGCGCCTGACGGTGAGATTCACGATCGACGCGGTGCTCTCGACGATCAGGTCCTGAACCCTGACCTGCCGGAGCTGCTCCTCGAGGTGGGCGCGTAGCTCCTCGTCGGTCGGCTGCTCGGTCGGTTGTTGCGGCGGCGTCGCTTCCATGCGCGCAGCCTAGCCCGCGCTCAGCTTCGGCGCGTAGGTGCGACGGGTCTCTTGCACGGCGTCACGGTAGATATCGCCGAGCGCCCCGCCGTCTGCGAGCGCGTCCACCGATCGCCTTGCGCCGTTACGGTCGGGCAGCTCGACCGGGGCGCTCATCGCTGCGGCCGCAGGCGCGCTCCACTCCGCGAGGCCCTCGACGAGCTGGCGGGTCGGGACCATCTCGCCGTTGCCGCGCCAGTCGATCATCTCGCCGTCCAAGCCCCAGCGGATCGCACGCCAGAAGTTCTCCTCGATCTCCCGGCCGGGCAGCGGCTCGGGCAGCTTGCCTTCGTCGAAATCAGCCGCCGCCTGGGCTATGCACGCCCCCACGAGGCCCGACAGGGCGAACGACTCATCACCGTCGGTCTGGGCGTCGCAGATCCGGAACTCGACGGTTCCAAACCGATGGTGCGGTCGCACGCTCCACCACAGCTGCGTCGCTTCGACGATCGCGCCCGTGGTGTGAAGTCGCTCGATGAACGCCGCGTACGTCTCCCAGTCTCCGAATGGCTCGTGGACGCCGCATCGGGGGAACGTACGGGTGAAGATCTGTGTGCGGATCGACTGGAGGCCCGTCTCATGGCCGTCCAGGAACGGTGAGTTGGCGGACAGCGCCAGGAGCGGCGGGACGAGCTCCCGCAGGTGATCGCAGACCGCGATCGCCCGGTCAGCTCCCCTGACGCCGACGTGGACATGGTTGGACCAGGTGTTGTTGCGAAGCGCGACCCACTGGAGCTCGCCGCGCAGCCGGTTGTAGTGCTCGGTATCGATGATCTGCTGGTCCAGGTAGCTCGCCCAGGGGTGTGTGCCCCACGAGGCGAGCCCAAGCCCCATGCGGTCGGCCAGGGCAAAGAGGCGCTCGCGATGCTCTGCCTGCATGAGCGCCGCACCGGCGAAGTCCTCCCCGCGCCCCGAGCGGATCTCGATCTCGGTGTCGATCAGCTCCCCTGCCGCCGCGACCGCGAGGAGCTCGTCGTCCTTGCACGCTTCCATCATCGCCGGGAACTCGTGGGCGAGCTCCAGCGAGTCGGGATTCAAAATCGCGAACTCTTCCTCCAGTCCGACCGTGAAGTCCTGCGATTCCTCGAAGGTCTGGAATGCGCGACCGAGATCGAGTCCTGAGTCCTCGCTCATCGGTAGGGCGCCGACCGGCTAGGCGAGGTAGAAGTAGAGCGCGTAGAGCAGGTCAACGGCGGGGCTCGACGTGTGGACCGTCACCTCGGGCGGAACCTGAAGGAGCTGCTCGGAGTAGTTGAAGATGATCCTCACGCCGGACTCGACGAGCCGGTCGGTGACATCCTGAGCCGCGTCGTTCGGGACCGCGAGGACGCCGACGACGACCTCCCGCTCGGAGACGACACGATCGAGCTCCGAGATGTCGAGAATCGGAACACCCTGGATCTCGGAACCCACGCGCTCGGCGTCAACGTCGAAGACCGCGACGATCTGAAACCCGTGGTCGGCGAAGATGTCCGAGCCCGCGATCGCCTGGCCGAGATTCCCGGCGCCGAAGAGAGCGATGTGGTGCTGACCCGAGGTGCGCATGATCTTGCGGATCTCGGAGATCAGCGAGTCGACTCGATAGCCGACGCCACGCTTTCCGAATTTGCCGAAGCCCGACAGGTCGCGCCTGATCTGGGTCGAGTTGATGTGCGTCCACTCGGCGAGCTCCTGGGAGGAGATCGTTTCCTTGCCCATCTTCCGGGCCTGGATCAGAACCTGGAGGTAGCGCGAAAGCCGCGCCGCGACCCCCAGCGACAGGCGCTCGGTGTCGCTCCCGGGCGTATCGCTCGAGTCCTCCGGATGTTCTGGGCCTTGAAGGCTCATAGCGTCGAAGTGTTTAGCAGGGTTGAGCGCAGGCGCCCGGCGTCCGGCACTAGCTCTCCGATGATGTGCCCGTCCAGCTCGATGACGGGAATCCGTTCGAGATATTCGCGATTGAGGTCATCGTCCTCGTCGATGTTCCGCTCGACCAACGCGATGTCCGTGGCCTCCGCGACCAGGTCCAAAAGGATGAGTCGCGCCTCGTCGCAGAGGTGGCACCCCGGGCGCCCGTAGAGGATCACCTGCTTCTCCATCACGGACGACCGCTGCAGCCTTTGCACCCGAGGGCGCTCATCCGGGCACCAAAGCGTCCCAGTCGAGGTAGTCGGGGTGCGGGACGCGGAGAAGGCATTCCGCGGCGGCGCCGATCATCGCGGCGTTGTCTGTACAGAGCTGACGCGGAACGAGCTTCAGGCGCAACCCGCGCTCGGCGCAGATCTCGCCGATCCGATCACGGAGCGGCCCGTTGGCAGCGACTCCACCACCCAGGGCGACCGCCGGCCAATCGCCCCGGTCGAGTGCTCGCTCGAGCTTGGCTGTGAGCTGGCCGACCACCGCCGCCTGAAAGCTCGCGGCAAGATCGGCGCGCCGATCCACGAGCTCGTTCTCGCCCAGGTCGCGCGCCGCATAGACGAGAGCCGTCTTCAGCCCCGAGAAGCTGAAGTCGAGTCCGGGGTCGCGCGCCATCGCGACTGGGAACGCAAACGCGGTGGGGTCTCCCTCCCTGGCGATGCGCTCGATCTCGGGGCCGCCCGGATATCCAAGGCCGAGCACCCGGGCGGCCTTGTCGAGCGCTTCTCCGGCCGCATCGTCGAGGGTCTGGCCCAACGTCTCGAAGCCATCCTTCGACCTGACCCCGGCAAGCAGCGTGTGCCCGCCGCTGGCAACGAGACACAGGAACGGCGGCGCGAGCGGATCGGGCTCAAGGAAGTTGGCCGCGACGTGCCCGTGCAGGTGGTCAACCTCGATCATCGGTAGCCGGCGGGCGGCCGCGAGGGCCTTGGCCGTCGAGACGCCAACCAATAGCGCCCCGATCAGACCGGGGCCGCGGGTGACCGCGACCGCTTCGACGTCGTCCAGCGTGACTCCCGCTTCGGCGAGAGCCGAATCGACGATCGGGTTGACCAACTCGAGGTGGTGACGCGAGGCGATCTCGGGCACAACGCCGCCGAACGCGGCATGAGCCTCCGCCTGCGAGGAGATGACGTTCGAGAGAATGCGCCCGCTGTCGATGACCGCAGCGCAGGTGTCGTCGCAACTGGTCTCGATCGCGAGAATCATCGATGCGGGTGGCGCTCGAGCTCCATCACCAGCGCGTCCTCGCCGTTGTCCTGGTAGTAGCGGCGGCGGTGCCCCACGTCGTCAAATCCGAAACCGCGATACATCTCGATGGCGCCCTCATTCGAGCCCCTGACCTCGAGCATGATCTTGTCGCTTCCGTCGATCTCTGAAAGAAGGTGCTGAATGAGCCGCGTCGCAACGCCCCTGCGGCGAACTTCTGGATCGACGGCGACGTTCATCAGGTGCCACAACTCGGCGTAGCGCGAGCACACCAGATACCCGCGAAGCGACTCGCCCGAGAAGGCGGCCAGGCAGATTCCGGAAGCCTTCGAGAGCTCGAGCACGAACATCGCCATGGACCACGGCGTGACGAACACCCGCCGCTCGATCGAGAGCACGCCGGGCAGGTCCGCGTAGGCGAGCCGGCGGATCGCCAGCGGCTCAGCCTCTTTACCGATCGCCTGTGGTTCCGCGATCTCGCTCACGCCAAAGCTCCGCGTCTGGTCGTCTCAAATAGGTCGGTTTGATCTCTTCGAGCTGCCCGCCTTCAACACCGTTTGCGAGGTGGCAGATATGCCGTGCCCACACCCGGTGCGCCCCATCCGTATCAGGTGGGACATCAGCCCCGGAGGCTTCGAGCTCTTGCCGAAAGCGTACCGCCCCGTCACCCACCGCTCTGGGCGCCGCGCACGTCTGATCGAGCTTTTCCGCAAGCTCTGCGGGACCGACCACGAACGGCTCCCAGACCTCGTCCTGGCCGTCGTAGAGAGCCGCAAAGACTTCGCTGCGTTTGGCGTCAAGAACGGCAAGGACCGGTCCCGCGCCTCCCCCCGCCCCCAAGGCCCGAAGCGACGAAACTCCGGTCAGGGGGATGCTGCGCGACTGTGCAAGGCCTCGGGCGGTTGCGATTCCGATCCGAAGACCGGTGAAGGTGCCGGGGCCGACACCCACGGCGATCCGGGCGACCGTCTCCCAGCCTCCGACTCCGCTCAGAGCCTCCTCGGCCGCGATCAAAAGCTCGCGCGCGTGGCGGGGGCGTCCGGTCGGGTCGGGATCCACGGAGAGCTCGCGCACGACTTCGTCTCCCGCCGTGACCGCGACGCTCAGGTGAGCGGTGGAGGTGTCGATCCCCAGAACGTGGTCCACGGCTTGAGCGTACGCCCAGCTTGGCCGATGATTGGGACCATGAGTGCGTTTCAGGCCCCAGCAGCCATCGCGACAAGCCTTGTCCTTGCGATCGGCGGTACCGGCCTGGCCGCCTGCGGCAACGACAAGGCTCCCGGCGCTCAGCCCGAGAGCGGGCAAGAGATCCAGGAGAAGGTAAGCGATGCCCTGGACTCTTCCGAAAAGAGCAAGAAGGAGAGAAAACAGGCCGAGGAGCGGGCCGAAGAGGCCCAGAAGGACGTGACGGAAGCGCTGGAAGACGCTCAGGATCAGACGGACAACTCGGCCGGCTACCCGGCGTACTGACCCTGGGACTCGCCGCCCGTCCACTCGATCGAGATCTGGCGGGAGTCGCCGCCCGAGTGGCGGATCTCCACCCGCACCGCAGGGTCGGGCATCTCCTCGCGCCCGACGGCGGGCCACTCGACAAAAGCGATCGCGTCTGGCGTCAGGTAGTCGTCGAGGAGCCCTTCCTCCTCCGCCGCCATATCCGCAAGCCTGTAGAGGTCCAGGTGAGCCACGAGCACGTCGTCCGGAGTCCGGTACCTGCGGCCAATCGTGAACGTCGGAGAGACGATCGGCTCTTCGATGCCCAATGCGCGGCACGCCCCGCGCACGAGCGTGGTCTTGCCGGCGCCGAGTTCGCCCGAGATGACGGCCAGATCGCCCGGCCGCAAACGCTTGGCAAGCTCGGCCCCCGCCCGCTCCGTCTCGGCGGCGCTGGTGCTGGACGCCGCGCTCACCCGAACAGGTCGAGCTGATCGGCGGGGTCGGAATCGGCTTTCGCCCCGCCTGGCTGCGGGAGTGCTTCCTCGATAAGCGCGGGAAGCTTCGCGAAGTCCTCGCGCAGGGTGTCCTTCATCGCAGGCGTGCGCAGCGCCGCGGCCGGGTGGAGGAGGGGAAACAGATAAACGGTGCGTCCACCGAGCTCGTGGACCTGCGGAGTCCCGCGCACGCGGGTGATACCCGTCGGATTCCCGCTGAGGAGCTTCGTCGCGAAGTTGCCGAGGCTTGCGATGACGGTGGGCTGGATGAGCGCGATCTGCTTCCACAGGTACGGCTGGCATGCCTCGATCTCGCTTGGCATCGGGTCCCGGTTGCCCGGCGGGCGCGACTTGAGCACGTTCGCGATGAAGACGTCCTCGCGGCTGAGGCCGATCCCGCCGAGCAGCTCAGATAGAAGCTGGCCTGCCCGGCCGACGAACGGCAGCCCCTGGCGGTCCTCCTCCGCTCCCGGTGCCTCGCCTACGAACATCAGGTCGGCGTTGGCGTTCCCGGCCCCGAAGACCGTCTTGGTCCGCGTCTCAGCGAGCGGACAGAGCGCGCACTCGGAGACCTCGCGATAGAGCTCAACGAGCCCCTTGCGCCGTGCCTCCGGATCGCTCACGAGCCACCTGGCTTGGCGCCCCCGCCCTTCTTTGCCTCGCGCTGCTTCTGCCTCGTCTCCTTGAACCGAGCCTTGGTCTCGGAGTGGAGCTTTGCGTTGCGAACCTCCTGTTGCCTTGCGGCTCCCACCGTCTTGACGAGCTTCCAGGGAGCGCCCGGAACGGACAGCACGCGATGGGTATCGGGCGATGCGCACAGACGGCATTCCGTCGATTCAGTGCCCGCTGCGACGAGATCCTCGAAGCGCTCTCCGCAGGCGTCGCAGTCGAACTCGTACATCGGCATAACGGGGAAACTACACTTGAGGGGTGCCGCGACCTCTCGGAGGCGTGGACACAGACCAGGATCAGCACCCGCGTCCACCCCACACCAGCCGTCTGGATTCTCCGATGCGAGAACTGGAACGAGACCACATCGAAGCCACCAACACTTCCGAGCCCGCCGCGGGTCTCCTCGCGATCGTTGGCGCAGGGCGCGCCGGCGGTTCGATTGCGGCTGCCGCTCGCAATCAAGGCATCGGGGTCAGCGTCGGCTCGCGCGACTTCGACGTCGCAGGCGCCGACATCGTCCTCCTCTGCGTCCCGGACGCAGCCATCGCCGAGGTCTCGGAGGCCGTCGCGCCCTCGCTCGGCCCGGGCGCGTTTGCCGGTCACGTGAGCGGAGCCACCGGCCTCGACGCGCTCAGCGCCGCAGCGGACCGCTGCGCGGGGACCTTTTCGCTCCACCCGCTTCAGACCATCCCCACATCAGAGTCGGACCTCGCCGGCGCACCGTGCGCAGTCGCGGCGTCGAATCCTCGAGCGTTGGAGACAGCGCGCACCCTGGCCGGGCAGCTCGGGATGCACCCGTTCGAAGTGCCCGAGGCCGGTCGAGCCGCGTACCACGCGGCTGCGTCCATGGCCTCGAACTTTCTCATCGCTCTTGAGGAATCTGCGGCGCAGCTCATGGAGGCCGCAGGCGTCGAGGACGCGCGCGAGATCCTGGCTCCCCTCGTCCTGCGCACGGCCGCCAACTGGGCGGATTCCGGGGGCGCCGCGTTGACCGGGCCGATCGCCCGTGGCGACGAGGACACCGTGGCGCGCCATCTCGAAGCGCTCGCAGAGAAGGCTCCCGAGCTTCGCCCCCTTTACGAGGCGCTCGCCGACCGAACCCGCGCGCTGGGGGCCGGGGAATGACAGCGCTTCAGGTAATCCGCTCCGTCGCCGACCTTCGCTCAGCCCTGACACCGGAACGACGGCAGGGAAAGGGGATCGGACTCGTCCCGACGATGGGCGCGCTCCACGCCGGTCACCTGAGCCTGATCGAAGCCGCCGGCCGCCGTGCGGACGTGGTCGTGATGAGCCTCTTCGTCAATCCGACCCAGTTCGGTGAGGGCGAGGACCTCGGGGCCTACCCCCGCGACGAGGAGCGCGACCTCGAGTTGGCAGCGGGGGCCGGCGCCAATATCGTCTTCGCGCCTCCGGCCGACGAGGTCTACCCCACGGGCTTCGCGACCCACGTCGAGGTCGAGGGCCTGACCGACGTCCTATGCGGAGATCCGTCCCGTCGGGGCGCGACTCACTTCCGCGGCGTCACGACGGTTGTCGCAAAGCTCCTGAACATGGCCGCGCCCGACTCGGTCTTCTTCGGCCAAAAGGACGCCCAGCAGGCGATCGTGATCCAGCGAATGGTCCGCGACCTGGACTTTGCCACCGACGTCGTCGTCGTGCCCACGGTGCGTGAAACGGACGGGTTGGCCCTGAGCTCTCGCAACGCCTATCTCAGCGATGACGACCGCATTCGCGCAACTGCCCTCAGCCGCGCCCTCAACGCGGCGGCGGAGACGCGTGGCGAGAGTGTCGAGCGCGCGCTCGGCGCAGCGAGCGCCGTGCTCTCGGAAGCCGAGATCGAGCCCGAGTACCTGGAGGCTCGCTACGCGGACGATCTCGAGGTCGCACAAAGCTTCAACGGACGTCCGGTACTCGTCGCCGTCGCCGCGCGGGTCGGCAAGGCCCGCCTCATCGACAACGTGGTCATCGACCCCGATCGAGACACCGTGGATACCAGTCAGCTTCGCGACGAAGTCGCTCATCAAACAACCGCCGAGATATAACGAGCACAAGGAGAACCACCGATGCAACGCCAGATGCTCAAGTCAAAGATCCACCGCGCGACCGTGACGGGATGCGACGTCGATTACGTCGGCTCGATCACGATCGACCCGGAGCTGATGCAGGCCGCCGACTTGATCCCGAACGAGCAGGTGCACGTCTGGGACGTGACCAACGCATCTCGATTCGTCACGTACGTCATCGAGGGCGAGCCCGGTAAGCGTGAGATGCAGGTGAACGGGGCGGCTGCCCACCTGACACAGGAGGGCCACACGATCATCGTCGCTTCATTTGGCGCCTACGACGAGGCCGATCTCGAGAGCTACTCGCCGATTGCCGTCCACGTCGACGGACACAACGAGATCGCCCGGATCGACTCCCACCCCGAGGTCCTGTTGGACTCACCGCTCGCCAGCGAGGCGTCACTGTGAGCACGCGACCACCCGAAGACGCCGGGCAGCGGGCCGACCGCAAGAAGGTGACCCTGCCCCGGCTCAGCGAGATGAGGGCGGCGGGCGACCCGATCGTGATGGTCACCGCCTACGACCATCCGTCGGCACAGGTCGTCGAAGAGGCGGGCGTCGACGTGGTTCTGGTCGGCGACTCGGCCGCGATGACCGTGCTCGGCTACGACTCCACCGTTCCGGTGGGAATGGACGAGATGTTGATGCTCGCCGGCGCCGTACGGCGCGGCCTCGAGACACCGCTTCTGGTCGGCGACATGCCCTTCGGCTCGTACGAGCGATCGGACGAGCAGGCCGTCGAGAACGCGCTCCGCTTTATAAAAGAGGCAGGCTGTGACGCCGTGAAGCTGGAGCGGGGCGGCTCGTCCGTTGACCGCGCGAAGGCGATCGTCAGGGCGGGGATCCCCGTGATGGGCCACGTCGGCCTCACCCCGCAGACGGCAACCCAACTCGGCGGCTACAAGGCGCAGGGCAAGACGGCTGAGCGTGCGGCGCAGATCGCCGACGAGGCACTGGCGCTTCAGGAGGCCGGTTGCTTTGCGATCGTCTTCGAAGCCGTGCCCGCTGCGTTCACCGAGGCTCTGATGGGCCGCATGGAGATCCCGGTCATCGGAATCGGCGCCGGCCACGACACCGACGGGCAGGTGCTGGTCTTCCACGACCTTCTCGGCATCTTCGGCGGGCACGCTGCGAAGTTCGTGAAGCGCTATGCGGACATACGCCAGAAGATGGTGTCGGGCGTCACCCAGTACGCAACGGAGGTGCGCTCGGGCGCATTCCCGGGCCCCGAGCACATTTACGCGATCGAGCCTTCGGAGCTCTCTGAGTTCCGCGCTTACCTGGGTAAGCAGCGGGACTCGAGCGAAACCGGAACCTTCAGCCACTCCGACTGGGATTGGGGTCCTTAGCGGCCTATTTGCAGGGCCTTTGCGGGTAACCGCGGGGTGTTCGCGGGGTAAATGCCTGTGCTGTCCCGCATTGTGTCGGGACCGACGATGAAGCACTCGGCGAAACCCACCGTTGTCTCGCACAGAGCGCTCATCAGATGAAAGGCGAGGTATCGCTGATGGAAACCCTCAAGAGATTCGAGCCGTTTGCTCTTCTCGTCATGTTCCTTGGTGCCCTCAACTGGGGCGTCCTGGGAGTCACCGACGGTGAGACCAACGTCCTCGCCGAGATCTTCGGCACAGGGACGCTGACCGACATCGTCTACGTCGTGATCGGCATCGCCGGGCTCGTCATGCTCCCGAGAGTGATGGAAGCCTTCCACCTCTCCGGCGGCGCCCACCCGCACGGCGCCTGACGACACGCAGGTTCACTCAGCACCGGCGAGCCGGGCCTTCGGGTCCGGCTCGCCGTGTTTAAGGGCCCGGCTAGGGCCCGACGGGAACGTTCGAGCGGAGCGAGTCGAGCCTCCAGGCGTCGTCGTCCAGAACCAGTTCAGCGCGAAGCTTCTGGCCGGCGTAGATCCCGCCCTTGGGACGAGCCAGCGCTTGGGCGACCGAATCCGGGAGGACCACGACCTGCGTCACGCCCGCGTCACTCGCGGGCTTCGCGTTCTTCTGAGCGGCAACGCAACCGGCCGCGTCGCCGTAGGAGCGGCGGAGGAAGCGCTCGGTCACGGAGTCTCCGCAGGCCACGGCGGGATCGTTCCCTGACAGCACGGCCTCCAAGGTCGCCACGATCGCGTTCTCGTCGTCGGCGGGTCCGCCGCCGGATGTCTTGGCCTCGGGTGTCTCACCGGGATCGGTTGCCGAGGTTTCACTCGTGCTTGTGCTTGCGCCCGTCTGAGCCGGCGCCGTCGTTTGCTCGGGCGCGTCGTCGCCACCGCATGCGGAAAGCGCGGGAGCGACCGCGACGACCGCCGCAAGAGCTGCAAGGCGCCCCCACAGGCGACCGCGAATAACCGTGAGATCCGCCTGGCACATCCAGACCGGACCTTAGCGAACTGTTAGGACCACGTGAGCAACGCATGAGGGTCTGGCCCCGGGTCTGACCCCTTTTCGCCTCGCGCGCGGGCCAATCGCCAGCCCTGGCGCCAAATCGCCCCGCGCCGGGGTCTGGCCCGGGGTCTGGCCCCTTTGGCCCGGGGTCTGGCCCCTCGGGTGGATCCTTCGGGTGGGTCAGTCGGGTGATTGGGCGCTGTTGAATTCGATCTCGCGGATGATCTTTGCGGGCGCGCCCGCTGCGATGGTGCCGGCGGGGATGTCCTGAAGGACGACCGAATTGGCACCGACCACGGCCCTGTCGCCGATCTCGACGCCGCCCGTGACTACGCAGTTGACGCCGAACCAGCAGCTCGAGCCGATCCTGATCGGCCCCCGGGGCTTGAACCCCTGCCATGTGATCGGCACATCCGGATCGTCGTAGCGGTGCTCGCCGTCACCGACGAAGCAGCCGTTCGCGAACATCGTGTGGTCGCCGATCTCGATCGACTCGACGGAGGCGAGCATGACGTTGCGGTTCACAAAACACCCCTGGCCGATCCTGAGCTCGGCCTCCGGGCCCAGGGTCACCCAGCAGCCGGGTTCGAACAGCGTGCCCTCCCCCACGCTCGCTCGGCCCTCGTCCAGTGCGTCGAGCAGCTCGCCCTCGTGGGGCCGGCGGACGAAAAATCCGCCTCGCGCCGCGTGCGCATCGAGACGTCGTCGGCGATCGCGCGACGAATTCCGCTCGTACCACGCGCGCTTCTGGTGCCACAGCTTCCATTGGTCGGGGGTCGGTCTCAAGATCGTTAAGCCTCTCAGACGGGAGTGATCCAAGTCGCGCTCGGCAGCGCTATGGATCCCACTAGGTGGCCTAGGCGCCGGGAGGGTGGCCTTTGGTTGCAACAAGGCGAGACAGTGCTTCGCATTGCGAGGCACAGGAGGCAAACGCATGTCTAAGAACCCAAAGACGAATCCGCTCGAGCTGGCCTATAAGGCCGTCGACAGCGAGTACTCAGGCGACAGCGCGCATACCCGGCGCCAGCTCGTTGGCGCCGCAGCTCTCGGGCTCGGCGGCCTGGCAGCAGCATCGGTACCCGGCGTGGCTCTTGCCGCTTCGAAGAAGCGCGGCGGTCCCAACGATCCCCAGACGATCCTGAATATCGCGGCGACCGCCGAGGTCCTGGCGACAATCGTCAACACCGTCGGTCCCGAAGAGGTGAAGCTCGACAAGGTCACCAAGCGCAACGTAAAGGCGGCCGCGTACGAGGAGCTCATTCACTTCAACGTCCTCGACAGCCTGGGCGGAGTCCCGGCATCGAAGATGATCTGGGTCCCGAACGCCGTTTTCAAGAACAAGAAGAGCCTGCTCGAGACCCTCGAGGTCGGCGACCAGATCTTCATCAACGCCTACATGATCGCGACCACTGTGTTCGGCGATGCCGGCGACGGCACCACCGCTCGCTACACGGCCGAGTTCATGGGTGTTGAGGCAGTCCACCGCGCGCTTGCCCGCCAGTCATTGGGCAAGCTCGGCAACGACCGCGCGTTCATGAAGTACGACGATGCCGAGCAGGCGCCCGGCGCCCCCAATAAGGGCACGGTCGGCTTCACGGACATCAACGTCGCTGCGCAGCAGCTCCAAAACGCCGGCTTCGGCTTCGGCGAGAAGGGCGCGACTCCTGGCAAGTTCTACGACTTCGACCAGGTGAAGAACCGTACGCCGCAGCCGCGCGGGGTCAACCAGATCACCGTCGACTGACCAACGGCGGCAAAGCCTGGCGGAACATTCCCCCTGGTTCCGCTCAGGCCGCAACGGCCTCGCGCTTGCGGGAGCGCGAGGCCTTGCGGACCGTCGGTGCCTCCGGCTCCACCAGGTCGCTCAAGAAGCGGCCTGTGTGTGAGCCGGGGACGCCGGCAACTTGCTCGGGCGTGCCGGTCGCGATGATCTCGCCGCCCGCGTCGCCACCTTCGGGCCCCAGGTCGATCAAGCGGTCCGCCGACTTGATCACGTCCAGGTTGTGCTCGATCACGAGCACGGTGTTGCCCTGATCGACCAGCCTGCTCAGAACTTCGAGCAGCCGCTCGACGTCGGCGAAGTGAAGGCCCGTGGTCGGCTCGTCAAGGATGTAGAGAGTGCGACCGGTCGCAATCTTCGAAAGCTCGGTGGCGAGCTTCACGCGCTGAGCCTCGCCCCCTGAAAGCGTCGTCGCGGGCTGTCCGAGGCGGATGTAGTCGAGCCCCACGTCGTGAAGCGTCTGCAGGCGCCGCTTCAACTTGGGAATCGCGTCGAAGAACTCGAGCGCCTCACCCACGGGCATGTCGAGCACGTCGGCGATTGACTTCCCCTTGAAGCGCACCTCCAGCGTTTCGCGGTTGTAGCGGCGGCCGTGGCACTGCTCGCACGGCACGTAGACATCCGGGAGGAAGTGCATCTCGATCTTGATCTGCCCGTCTCCCCGGCAAACCTCGCAACGCCCTCCCTTGACGTTGAACGAGAAGCGACCGGGCTTGTATCCGCGTGCCCTGGACTCCTTCGACTTGGAGTAGATGTCGCGAATGACGTCGAACAGGCCGGTGTACGTAGCCGGGTTCGATCGCGGCGTCCGGCCGATCGGCGACTGGTCGATGTTGATGATCTTGTCGATCTGGTCGATGCCTTCGACGCCGTCGTGGGCGCCTGGCCGCGACCGCGCCCTGTGAAGTCGGTTGGCGGCCGAGCGGTAGAGGATCTCGTTCACGAGCGTGGATTTGCCCGAACCCGAGACGCCCGTGACGCAGGTGAGCGTGCCGAGCGGGAACGAAACGTCGATCCCCTTCAGGTTGTGCTCGCGCGCGTTCTTTACCTTGAGCTCGCCAGAGGGACGACGCCGTTTCTCCGGCACCGGAATCGAGCGCTTGCCGGAGAGGTACTGCCCGGTCAGGGACTGAGCGACCTTCTTGACCTGCGCGGGCGTTCCCTCGGCGACGATTTCGCCACCATGCTCGCCCGCCCCCGGGCCCAGGTCCACCAGGTGGTCGGCCGCGTTCATGGTGCCCTCGTCGTGTTCGACCACCATCACGGTGTTGCCGATGTCGCGCAGGCGCTCGAGCGTGCCGATGAGCTTCTCGTTGTCGCGCTGGTGAAGACCGATGGACGGCTCGTCGAGGATGTACATGACGCCCACGAGGCTGGAGCCGATCTGCGTCGCAAGACGAATGCGCTGCGCCTCCCCGCCTGAGAGCGTCGAGGCCGCACGTTCGAGCGAGAGGTAGCCGATACCGACCGAGTCGAGGAAACGCAGGCGCTCCTGGACTTCACGCAAGATGAGATTTGCGATGGTCTGCTCGGTCTCGTTGAGCTCGAGTTTCGTGACCCACTCAAGAGCCGCCTTGGCCGACTGGCGCGTGAACGCCGAGATGTCGAGGTCGCCGACCGTGACGGCCAACGACTCGGGCCGCAGGCGAGCGCCATCGCAGGCCGGGCACGGCTGCATCGCCATGAGTTCCTCGACCCTGTCGCGCGTGTTGTCCGAGTCGGTGTTTTCGTAGCGCTTCTCGAGCGAGTCGAGCATGCCGGGAAACCGCACGTTGTACGTGCGCCGGCGACCGAAGCGGTTCTTGTAGGAAATCGTGTGCTTTTCGGATCCGGTCCCGTCGAGCAGGAGGTCGCGCTCGGACTGTTCGAGCTCGCGCCAGGGAGTCGAGGTATCGATCCCGGACGATTCGGCTACGGCCTCGAGCAATCGCCGGTGATACATCGACGCCGCCTTTGTCCACGGGTCCAGGGCGCCGGCCGAGATGGAGAGGGTCGGGTCGGGCACGATCAACTCCGGATCGATGACCCGCTGGAAGCCGAGCCCGTGGCACCGCTCGCAGGCACCGTGCGGAGAGTTGAACGAGAAGATCCTGGGCTCGATCTCCGGCATCGAGGCGCCGCAGTTCAGGCAGGCAAACCGCTCGGAGTAGACCTGCTCCTCACCCGTCTCCGGGTCCTGGATCGCGATCAGGCCGTCCGCGAGCTGCGCGGCCGCCTCGATCGACTCGGAGAGGCGCTTGCGTACGCCCTCCTTCATGACCAGGCGGTCGACGACGATCGAGATGTCGTGCTTGTACTTCTTGTCGAGCTCGATCTCCTCGTCGAGACGCCTGAGCTCGCCGTCGATCATGGCCCGCGCATAGCCCTGGGAGCGCATCTCGGCCAGCATCCGCCCGTACTCGCCCTTGCGTCCGCGCACGACCGGGGCCATCACCATGAACCGTGTGCCGCTCTCCATCGCGAGCACCCGGTCGGTGATCTGCTCGAGGGACTGCCCTTGAATGGGCTCGCCGCACTTGTAACAGTGGGGCTTCCCGATCCGCGCCCACAGGAGCCGCAGGTAATCGTAGATCTCGGTGACGGTGCCGACGGTGGACCGGGGGTTCCGCGACGTCGTCTTCTGGTCGATCGAGATCGCAGGCGAAAGCCCCTCGATGGAGTCCACGTCCGGCTTCTCCATCAGGCCCAGGAACTGGCGCGCGTACGAGGAGAGCGACTCGACATAGCGGCGCTGACCCTCGGCGTAGAGAGTGTCGAACGCGAGGCTCGACTTACCCGAGCCGGAGAGGCCCGTGATGACGATCAGAGCGTCCCGCGGAAGCTCGAGATCGACACCCTTGAGGTTGTGCGCACGGGCCCCCGAGATGACGATTTTCTCCGACCGGGCCATGACTACTCAGTCTAGAGACACGAACGGATGTTCCCTTGGAGATCCGAGGGGGAGCGCGGTCTAGCGCTTGGCGCGGGCCATCACGTCATCGAGCAGGGAATCCGAGCTGTCGATCTCGTAATTCTCACCGAGGTGGTTCTCGATCTCGTCACGCGCGGCGCCGTCAAGGGCCATCTTCATCGCGACGATCCTGGCCGCGGTCGAGTCGTGCGAGCGATCGCTGGATCCGGTGAATCCGTTGGTGAGCTGAGGGGCATCGCGGTCCGGCTCGGCAGGCGCCGGCGGCTCTATCTCCGGCTCGGGCGGCAAGGGTTCGGGTTCAACCGGAGGCTGTGGCTCAGGCTCTGCAGGCGGCATCGGCTCAGGCTCTGCAGGCGGCATCGGCTCGGGTACCTCGGCCGGACCGGGATTGACCTCCGACGAGGGAGAGCGGCTGATCGTTCCCTCCAGGCTCGCGAGAGCCTCGCGGACCTGAGCGAGGCGCTCGTGCGCCTCGCCCTCTGCCCGCTCGCGGATCTTGGACGATTCGTCCTCAGCCTCGGCAATGAGCTCCTTGGCCCGGTCCTCGGCGCTCGCGACGATCTCACGCGCCTTGTCCTCGGCCTCGTCGAGCGCTGCCCGAACCCGCCCCGTCACATCTTCAAGAAGCTTTGCTGCATCCATGACCATCAGGCTACAGCGGCAGCACGGCCTACCGCGCCACTCAAGGCCATGATCGAGACCTGAGGATTGACTCCCGGACAGCCTGGAAGGATCGATCCGTCGGCCACCCAGACCCCGGCGACGCCCCGCAGGGCACCCGTCGGCCCCACCGGATGACGGGCGGGATCTCCCCCTGCCGCCACGCTCCCGGTCGGATGAAACGCGGCCAGGTGCATGCTCTTCGGTTGCAGTTGCCGGAGCGCAGGTGCGATCTCTGCGTTCGCCCTGACCAACGGCGTGCCGGAGCCCATGTCGACGTGCTCGGCCCCGGCTGCCAGCATGATTCGCGCCATTGCGTCAAGCGCCTCGACGAGACGCCGACCGTCATGACGGGCAAGGCGGTAGCCGACGACCGGTGTGCGCGAGCCGAAGACCCGGCCCGAAGGTGCGTCAGCGATCATCGCGCCGATTGCGGCCGTGTGGTCCGCGTCGTTGATGCGTTCGACCAGTTCGCGGCCGAATCCGGGCGTCAGCATCGAGCCCATTCCCGGGGGTGTCGAGGTCGCCTCGATCAGGATTCCTCGCGTTGAATGCAGCTCCTCGACGCCGGCGCTTTGCAGGACGCCATGCCACGCGGTGACCGGGTCGGCGAACCTCGCCGAGACGCCGATGGCCGGGTGGATTGAGAGACCCCGCCCGAGTCGCGGATGACCACCCAGACCGCTCCGGCGAAGGAGAGCCGGCGTCTCGAGAGCGCCTCCGGAAACGATCACGCGCGGTGCCCGCAGGTCGATCGTTCTGCCGTCCGAGCGGACCGCCCGGACACCCGTCGCCCGCCCACCCCCGGTCAGCACCCCGGTCACGCGAAGGCGCGTCGCGATCGTGGCGCCCAGCTTGCAGGCCGCGGGCAACGCGTTCATGTGTACTCCCGCCTTGGCGTTGTTGGGACACCCGATCGCGCATTGGCAAGCACCTCTGCAGCCAGGAGCATTGCGGCGCAGCGGCCCGTGTTTCCAGCCCAGCGCTGCGGCGCCCGCCAGCGCAAGTTCGCCGTTCCTCCCCATCACCTCCATCGGCACCGGAGCGACCCCGATCATCTCCTCGACTTCGGCCAGCCGGTCCTGGAATCCCTCGCCGGCCAGTTCGAGGCCGGCGCCGCGCCAGACATCCACAACCGGAGCCGGAGGGCGATAGCAAGTGCCTGAGTTGACAACGGTCGTACCGCCGACAGCGCGGCCGGTCGGCAACGCGATGGGTGGAAGGCCGAGGGCGATCGTCGATCCGGCCTCGCGGTAGAGCGAGGCGAATCGCTCGAGTGGGTGGGTCGAGCGGATCCGGCCCGAGGTCCAGCGCTCGCCCTCCTCGATGATCAGGACGTTGAGCCCTTCACGCACGAGCTCGAGTGCGGCGAAGGCGCCTCCCGCACCCGATCCGACCACGATCGCGTCGAATGACTCGCGGTCGGCGACATCGCTCGAGGGCCGGATCGAAAGCGGCGGGTCGGGGTGTGAAGGTGCGTGGAGCGAGCCGGTGCTCCGGATCTCAGGCGCGAACTCGTCACCTCCCGCGCCCATGAGAACCAGGGTCTTCAAGGCATCGATCGCGGCCGAACCGAGAGGCCCGGACGTCGCGATGCCCCGGATGAACTCAGCGCGATGGTCGCCGGGAAGGGCGCCGAGTCGCTTTCCGGTGGTTGCCAACGCCGCTGCCTGAATCGCGACCAGGCCGGCACCCACGCCGATTCGCTGGCGCGCCGGCATGCCATCGAGAAGGATTCGCGCCGCGGAAGCGACACGGCGCGGGTCCGGTCCGCCGGCCTCGGGCGGCAACAACGCGGCCGAGAACTCCGAAAGCGCCGACACCCGGCGCACCCTATTCATCCGCGAATCCGGAGCCCCCATCATTATCCGGCCGCATTTCCGGGTAGAAGTAGGCGAATGCCAACCCCCAGGGAGATCAACCCGCTCTACAGGGCGGTACTTCTTGCCGCGGCGCTCCTTGTCCTGGGGCTGCTGTTCCGCGAGCTCTTGACGCTCATGGTCGCGATCCTGATCACGGTGATCGTCGCGATTCCCATGGCCCTGGCGGCGGACAACCTCGAGCGACGCGGCGTCCCGCGGTTCTTCGGCGCCTTGGGGGCCCTGGTCCTGGGGATCGCGGTCCTCGCGGGAACCGTCGCCCTGGTCATCCCGCCCTTTGTCGACCAGACGCAGGAGTTCGTCGATTCGGTGCCGGGCACGCTCGAGGACCTCGAGGGCGAGCTTGCGGACACGTTCGGCATCTCACCCGCGGAGGTCGGCCAAAACGTTCAAGACTTCCTCCAGCGCTACACCGAGGACCCCGGGAGCCTGATCGGCCCCCTGGCCCAGATCGGCCTGAGCGTCGTCGGAATCCTTGCAGCGCTCATCTTCATGCTTCTCACCGCGTTTTACATCGCCGTGAACCCGCAGCCACTCGTGCGCGGAATGCTTTCGCTCTTTCCTCCAGGCCGGCGCGAGGCTGCCAACAACCTGACGCTTCGTCTCCGCACCGCGTGGGTGGGCTGGCTCCAGGGAGTGCTCATAGACATGCTCGTGACCGGGGTCCTCTTGTTCCTCGGCTTGACCCTGATCGGACTCGAGTTCGCGATCTTCTTCGCGGTCTTCTCGGCCCTCCTTGTGGTCATCCCCTACTTCGGAGCGGTGCTGGGTGCTGTGCCCGTCTTCCTCTTCGCGCTCGCGGACTCGCCGACCACCGCGATCCTGGCGCTTGTCGTTTACATAGTCGTCCAGCAGATCGAGGGCAACGTGATCATCCCGCTCGTCATGGCCCAGCGCGTGAATCTCCACCCCGCCCTGATCGCGATCGGCGTCGTCCTGGTGGGACAGCTCTTCGGCTTCATCGGCCTTTTCGTCGCGGTACCGATCCTCTCTGCGGTGGTGATCCTGGTCGATGAGCTCTGGGTGAAGCCGATCCAAAATGAACGGGGCGTGGACACGGTGACCGAACGCGAGGTGCCGTCTCTTCTGAGCGCCGAAGGCCTGCCCTCTCCTCCCCAGTCTCAGCCGGGCCCGGTCGCTTAGCGCCCAGCCTGGGGCCGGGTGCCGCCTCCGGCGCCCTCACGCCGCCTCTCCGGCCGTCAGGCGCCTGCCTGGAGCGACTCGAGGTCGCGCCTGAGTTCCTTCAGCTCGTCACGGATTCGCCCGGCCTCCTCGAAGCGGAGTTCCTCGGCCGCGACGACCATCTCCTCTTCGAGTTCGACGATCAGCTTTGCGAGGTCCTCGGGGCTCGTGATCTCCTCGTCGCCCACCTTGACGCGGCGGCGGCGCTTC
Organism: uncultured bacterium; assembly: GCA_963721645.1. Classification (GTDB taxonomy): domain Bacteria; phylum Actinomycetota; class Thermoleophilia; order Solirubrobacterales; family 70-9; genus JALZKA01. The sequence goes on from CAVRJK010000002.1 coordinate 1,287,765, forward strand.
GGCGAGGTCTTCGACTCCATCGAGAGGAACTCCGAGATGTCCGAGATGCCCTTTTGGACCGTCTCCGGGGTGATCCCGTGCTCCTTGTTGTAGGCGAGCTGAATCTCGCGGCGGCGGTCTGTTTCGGCGATCGCGAGGCGCATGGCCTGGGTCTCGCGATCGGCATACATGACGACCCGCCCGTCCTGGTTTCGCGCGGCGCGCCCGATGGTCTGGATCAGGCTGGTCTCGCCGCGGAGGAACCCCTCCTTGTCGGCGTCCAGGATCGCGACCAGCGAGACCTCGGGGAGGTCGAGGCCCTCGCGCAGGAGGTTGACCCCCACCAGGACGTCGTACTCGCCGAGGCGCAGGTCGCGGATGATCTGAATGCGTTCGAGCGTGTCCACCTCGGAGTGGAGGTAGCGAACCTTGAAACCGTGTTCGAGGAGATACCCGGTGAGGTCCTCGGACATCTTTTTCGTAAGGGTTGTGACCAGCGCACGCTCGCCCTTGTCGACCGTGCGACGGACCTCGTTCATCAGGTCGTCGATCTGGTTCTTCGTCTCACGCACCTCGACGTCGGGATCGACGATGCCGGTCGGGCGGACGATCTGCTCGACGATGAGAGACGCCTCGGTCTGTTCGAACTCGCCGGGAGTCGCCGACACCATCACGAGCTGGTTGATGCGCTTCATGTATTCGTCGAATCGGAGCGGACGATTGTCGATGGCCGACGGCAGGCGGAAGCCGTGGTCGACCAGGGTGCGCTTGCGCGAACCGTCGCCCGCTGCCATGCCCGAGATCTGCGGGATCGTCTGGTGTGACTCGTCGACGAAGCAGACGAAGTCGTCGGGGAAGTAGTCGATCAGCGTGTGCGGTGGCGAGCCGGGCTCGCGACCGTCGAAGATCCGCGAGTAGTTCTCGATGCCCGAGGTAAAGCCGAGCTCCTTCATCATCTCGATGTCGTACTCGGTGCGCTGCTGAAGGCGATGGGCCTCGAGCAGCTTGCCGCGCTCGTTGAACCACTCGAGCCTTTCTGAGAGCTCGCGCTTGATCTCGATCAGGCCGCTCTCCATCGTCTCGTCCTCGGTCACGTAGTGACTCGCCGGCCAAACCGCCACATGGTCGATGTCGTCCAGGATCTCGCCCGTCAAAGGGTCGAAGTGGTGGATTGACTCGATCTCGTCGCCGAAGAGGTTCAGGCGGTAGGCCGACTCCGCGTATGCGGGGTAGATCTCCATCAACTCGCCCTTGGCGCGGAACGTCCCGCGGGTGAGCGCGGTCTCGTTGCGGTTGTACTGCATACGCACGAGCTTTTTGAAGAGCTCGTCGCGATCGATCACCTCCCCCACCTTGAAGAGCTCCATCTGCTTCGAATAGAGCTCGGGGGAGCCGATGCCGTAGATGCACGACACCGAGGCGACAATCACAACGTCACGCCGGGCAAGGAGCGCCGCGGTAGCCGCGTGCCTGAGGCGGTCGATTTCGTCGTTGATCGAAGAGTCCTTCTCGATGTACAGGTCCTGCGCGGGGACGTACGCCTCGGGCTGGTAGTAGTCGTAGTACGAGACGAAGTACTCCACCGCGTTCTCGGGGAAGAACTCGCGAAACTCGTTGCAGAGCTGCGCGGCGAGCGTCTTGTTGTGCGCGATCACCAATGCCGGCCGCTGAACGCGCTCGATCGTCGCCGCCATCGTGAACGTCTTGCCCGTCCCGGTCGCGCCGAGGAGGGTCATGTACTTGTCTCCCGCTGCGATCCCCTTGGCCAGGCCTTCGATCGCCTTCGGCTGATCCGCGGTCGGCTCGTAAGCAGAGTTCAGCTTGAAATCGGGCACTCATTCACTGTAGCCCGCGTTCCGGGCGGGGTTCGGGCGGCCGCGCCTTGCTTACATCCGAGGGATGAGCGACGAGCGCATGGGCCTCGCCGGAACCCTCGCGCTGATCGCCGCGACGCTCATCGCCGTGTTCGGAGTCGCGCTGAGCCGCGAGGACGAAGTGAAGACGCCGGTCGGAGCGGACAGCCCTCCGACCCGAGAAGGCGCTCAGCTTGATTCGGAGGAGCTCTTGGAGCTGAGCATGAGGCGGGCACCCGTGGTCGCCCGCAGGGTCGCGGAGATCCGAGGGATCGCATTCGAAGACGTCCCGGGGCCGCAGGTGACCGATACCGAGGCGCTCAGGGCCCTGGCCGAGAACGAGGTCGCAAAGCCGAAAGCTGCCAAGGCCATCGCTGCGAGCGATGCCGAGCTGAAGCTGCTCGGCTTGCTCGAGCCGGACGAGAGCCTCGCCGAGGTGACCACGGACGTGACGGCCGACGCGGCGGCTTACTACGACACCCGGGAGAAGGAGCTCTTTCTGCTGGGCGACGCGGTGCCCGCCGGGCCCGCGTTGGCAGAGTTCGTCCTTGCTCACGAGCTGAACCACGCGCTGGAGGATCAGGTCTTCGGGTTGCCCGGGTCGGTTGGCTCCTCCGACGATCAGGTGCTGGCCGAGTCCGCGCTGGTGGAAGGGTCCGCAACCGCGCTCATGACCGAGTACGCGGCCCAGCACCTGGCCATCACCGACCTGCTGAGCGATTCGGGCTCGCTGGAGAGCGAAACCGCCGATCTGCCGCCGATTGCTCTGGCGCAGGTCACCTTCGCCTACCTCGGCGGACAGCGCTTTGTGGAACGAGCTCCGCGCAAACGCGAACGGAGGTTGGGACCTCGTGGACTTCGCCTACCAGGCGCGGCTTCCCGCGACGACCGAGCAGATCCTCCACCCCGAGAAGTACCTATCGGACGAAGGCGCTCTGCCGGTGCCTGGCGTTCCCGATGCGGGGCCGGGCTGGAAGGAGGCCGACGACGGCACCGTGGGCGAGTTCTTCACGCGCGAGATCCTGCGCCAGGATGCCGAAGAGATCGGTGCCGACGCCGCGGCCGCAGGCTGGGGCGGCGATGAGTACCGGTTCTTTCGCCGGGCCGGCGCGCCGGCGGAGTGCGGAATCCATTGCCGTGCCGACCACGCGCTGGCGATCGTGTGGAGAGGTGATGATGAGAGGGAGGCCGCCGAGCTCCGCACGGCGCTCGCGGCGTACGTCGAGCGTTCGCTTGAAGCGGCCCCTGGCGAGGGCGGCGTCCGGCCGCTCGAGAGCGGGTGGGCGGCGGTCGGGGGCAGTGGCGATGTCGTGACGCTCGCGCTCGCGCCCGACGAAGCTCTCGCCCGCCGGCTCTCGACTCCGGTCGAGTAGCTTCGAGCGCCTTGACGATTTCGCAGAAAGCTCTCGCCGCCTTCTTCAGCTTCACGGGGATCATGCACTTCGTGATTCCCAAGACGTACGAGGCCATCGTGCCCGACTACGTTCCGATCAGCGCCGAGGCCGCGGTCTTTCACTCGGGCTGGGCCGAGCTGGCGGGAGGACTCGCAGTCATCCCGCCCGCGACCAGGAACATCGCGCGGTGGTGGCTGATCGCCCTGCTGGTCGCCGTCTTCCCCGCCAACGTCCACATGGCCGTGGCGCCCGAGCAGGTACGCGGGCTCGACCTGGACAGGATCCCGCGCTGGTCGCTCTGGGCGCGCCTACCGCTTCAGCTCGCCGCGATCATCTGGGTCTGGCGAGCAACCGAAAACTGAGCCTTCGGGTTAGACGACGTCAGTCGAGCCCAAGCTCTTCCGCGTAATTATCCGCATAGAGCCTGCGCTTCTCGAGCACGGAATCCACGTAAGAGCGGGTCTCCGGGAACTCGATGTCATCAACCTCGAGCGCTGATCCACCCCACGCCTCGGCGTTCTCGGGCCCGCCGTTGTAGGCCGCCAGGGCGGCGACCTCATTGCCGCCGAACCGCTCGAGCAGATGGTCCAGGTAAAAGGTGCCGTACCGGATGTTCAGGTCTGGATTCGCGAGATCTTCGAAAACGAAGGTCTGGCCGCCCGAAAGCGTCTCGATCGTGTCGGCGGTGTCCGGCGTGATCTGCATCAGCCCCCGCGCACCCGCGCTTGAAGTCTGGTCGACGAATCCAGACTCCTGGTTGATGATGGCCGCGATCAGGGCGGCGTCCAGGTCGAAGCGCTCGGCCTGCTGGATGATGATGTCGTCGTGGCGCAGGGGCAGGGTCACCTCCTTGATCGTTTCGCCGAAGTCGATCCTTGACATCACGAAGGCGGCGACGCCGCCGATCGCCGCGATCAGCAGGACAAAACGAAGTACGCGCCCGCGACGTGTCGCGCTCACCCCCCGGCTCCCGAAATGAGCTGAGGCCAGATGGCCTGGAGCTTTGTTTCAAGGTCCTCCAGACTGCCGTCGTTTGCGACAACCCATGTGGCCCGCTCGGACTTCTCGGCCTCGGTCAGCTGCCTGCCGGACCGGCCTTCGACGCCGGCGTCGCCGCGCGCCTCCAGCCATGAAGCACGCCGATCACCGGCAACGACGACCAGGACTCCGTCGAACCCCGCCTCCATGCCGGCCTCGAAGAGCAGCGGGACCTCCACGACCGCCAGTTCGACCTCGGGCGCAAGCGCCTGGCGCCACTCCCAAACCATCTCGCCCACCTTGGGATGGGTGATCGACTCCAGCCAGCGGAGCTCGTCTGGGTCGCTGAAGACGATTCCACCAACGGCCTTGCGGTCGACGACGCCCTCGATTGCAACCGTGTCGCCCCAACGCTCGACGAGCTTTGCCACCACGTCCCGTTCTGCGAGGGCCTCGTGGGCTACCTCGTCCGTCGAGAGGGTCGAAGCGCCAAGCCGCGCAAGCGCGCGCAGTGCTTCAGACTTGCCGGAGCCAATTGCCCCGGTCAGACCGACAAACGCTGGCCGGGGCGCCCCCAAGGCGCCTCGCTCAGCCTTCGTCTTCTGCGGAGGGAGGCGCTTCCTCGGGCGCCGGCTCTACCGGCGCATCCGTGAATACGTCCTCGGAGAGGCCGAGGTCGGGAACCTCGTCGGCGGGCGCCTCCGTGGCGGCCTCCGTAACGGCTTCCGTGACTTCGGCAGCGGCGGGCTCGCCGGCGGGGTCCTCAGCCTCGGGTGCGGCGGCGGCAGGAGCCTCGGGCTCAGCCGCTGCGGCTGCTGCCTCGGCGGCCGCGGCGTCATCGCTGGCGGCCTGGACGCTCGCCTTCAGCTCATCCGGGATCAGGTCTGAGAAAGCGTTGTTCTTCGTTTCCGCCCGCTTGATCGAGAGCGAGATGCGGCGGCGCTCCTCGTCGATCTCCAGGATGCGGACCCACTTCTCCTCGCCGGGGGTGACGACCTCGCCCGGCGTCTCGACGTGGTGCTCTGCAAGCTCGGAGATGTGGACCAGGCCCTCAACGCCCGGGACGATCTCGATGAACGCACCGAAGGCGACGACCTTGGTGACCTTGCCCTCCAGGACGTCGCCCTGGCGGTACTCGTTCAGCACCTTCTGCCACGGGTCTTCCTGGGTCTGCTTGAGGCCAAGCGAGATCCGCTGGCGATCGCGGTCGATGTCGAGGACCTTGACTCGCACGTCCTTGCCGATCTCGAGTACCTCGGACGGATGGTTGACGTGGCTCCACGAAAGCTCTGAGATATGAATGAGGCCGTCGATGCCCTCGAGGTCGACGAAGGCCCCGAAGTCGACGATGTTCGAGATCTTGCCCTCGACGATCTGGCCGGGCTCGAGGCGCTCCAGAATCTGCTCCCGGACCTCCTTGCGCTCCTCCTCCAGAACTGCGCGGCGCGAGAGCACGACGTTGTTGCGCGAGCGGTTGAGCTCGATCACCTTGCACTCGAGGGTCTGGTCGCGGAACTCCTCGAGATTGTGGACGCGGCGGATGTCCACGAGAGAAGCGGGCAGGAAGCCGCGGACGCCGAGGTCGAGGATCAGGCCGCCCTTGACGACCTCGATCACGGAGCCTTCCACGGGCTCGCCCGTCTCGGCAGCGGCTTCGATCTTTCGCCAGGCCTTCTCGAAGCGCGCGCGCTTCTTGGAGAGGATGAGGCGGCCCTCTTGGTCCTCCTTGGTGAGGACCAGCGCGTCCACCTGCTCGCCCAGGTCGACCTCGTCGGCCGGATCCACCGAACGGCGGATCGAGAGCTCGTGAGCGGGAATGACGCCTTCCGACTTGTAGCCGATGTCGACCAGGACCTCGTCCTTGTCGATCCGCACTACCTCGCCGTTTACGACGTCGCCCTCCTCGAACGGCTTGATCGTGGCCGCGTAATTGGGTACGAGCTTCCCATCGACCTCGATCATGAGGTCGTCGGAGGTCCCGTTCGAGGCGGGGGCCTCGACGGGGGCAGGGTCGATCACGGTCTCAGGCGTAGACACGGCTTCGGAGCTTAGCTACCGGTAGCCGCGCGTCCCGGTGCGATCAGGGCCCCCTGGCGATACTCTCGGGCCGTGCCAACCCGCTCGACCAAGCGCGGCGCGGACCGCACCCCGCTCGCAGGCGAATACGACGTCATCGTCTGCGGCGCGAGCTTTGCGGGCCTGACCGCCGCCCGCCAGCTCACCGGCTCGGGCGCTCGCGTCCTTTTGCTCGACCGCTACGACGTCGGAGAGCGACAGACCTCCGCCTGTGGCGTCCCGACCGCGTGGCTCCACGCGATGGGCGTCGAAGCCTCGGCTCGGCAGGAATTCGGCTGCCTCGTCGTCCATACGGCGCACGGGACCTCACGGTACGAGCTCCCTTGGACCCTCTCGACCTTCGACTATCGCGAACTCTGCCAGATCCTCTTCGAAGGCTGCGATGCAGAGTTCGAGACTGCGACGGTCGAGGGCCGAGGGCCCGGTCCGGCCGAGGCCCTGGCCGATGCCGAGGTTTCGGTGCCTCGTAGCCCGAGGGACAGGATGAATCCTGTCCCTCCGAGCCTTCGGCTCGGCCTCGAATCCCCGCACGTCGTGCGGACCGATCGGGGCGAGGTTTCCGCGCCCCTGGTGGTCGATGCGCTCGGCTGGCGGCGCGTACTGTCAGCGTCGGGCTATCAGCCGCCTGATGCGCCGCTCTCCCGAGGCCTCGAGGTACATCCGGCTGGTTCCGGTGACGAACTCGAGATCTGGATCGACCGGCGCTACGTGCCCTCGGGTTATGCCTGGTCGTTCCCGGCGGGCGAGGAGACACGGGTCGGCGTTGGCTCCTTCGACCCGCAATTCCACGTGAAGGACACGACCGTCTTGCTCGCCGAGGACCTCGACCGTGAAGCGGTGGGGTACCAGGGCAACTGGATCCCGCACAAGCTCCGGCCCGCCGCGGAGGACGGGGTCTTCTTTTGCGGTGACTCGGCCGGGCACTGCATACCGCTGACCGCCGAGGGCATCCGCACCGCGTTCTACTTTGCGATCGCGGTCGGGGAGGAGCTCCGAAGCGTCGTCGAGGGGCGAAAAACGCGAGAGGAAGCGCTTCGCGACTATTCCGCATTCAACGACGCGCACGAACGGAAGTTCAACGTGATGCTGCGCGCGCAGAAGACCGTGCCGCGCTTCCCGGCGCGGCTTCAACGTGGTCTTGTCGCCGCCGCGGGGCGGAAACGCTTCGTCGATTGGTCCTTCGAGCGCTACCTCGGGATCGCCCACCCGCACTACGCCCAGCAGCATGCCCGCACCTCGGCGCCCAGTCGCGTCGCCGAGCTCGTGTAAGCGTTTCGTGAGGGTCTGGCCCCTGTTTGCGTTTCGTGAGGGTCTGGCCCCTCAGCGGACGATCAGGAACGTGCCGGCCAGGAGGAGTGCCACGCCGAGGATCCGGTCGGGCGTGATGGGCGTTTCGCCGAGGCCGAGGAAACCGGCCCGGTCGAGGAAGATCGAGAAGGTGAGCTGGCCGGTGATGGTCGCGGCGGCGACGCCTCCCGCTCCGATCGAGCTGACGGTCACGAGTGCGGTGAAGACGTAGGCGGCGCCGAGGATTCCGCCGAGGAGGAGGTACCACGGAACGCTGAAGGCCTCTCCTATCCCTCCCGACTGGCCCGCGAGGGCGACGATCACGGCCAGGAGCAGCGTCCCGATGGCAAACGAGACCAACGCGGCCGCGATGTTCCCCGTGGCCTTGCCGAGGCCCGAATTGATGGCGGGCTGCATGGCGATGAGACCGCCCGTGAGCGCCATCAGGGCTACTGCGATACCGCGATCCATCAGTGCATCCTATGAAGGGATACCGGGCGAAACCCGCTACTTGACGGAGAGCCAGTCCGGGCCCGAGCCGGCGTTGACCTCAAGCGGAGGGTCGAGCACGAACGCGTCGCGCATCTCGCGCACCGCGATCTCCTTGGCCTGCTCCATCTCCGCCTCGGGCCCCTCGAAGAGGAGCTCGTCGTGGATCTGGAGGATCAGGCGGGTCTCGAGGTCTGACTCGGTGAGCGCGCGGTGGCAGTTGACCATCGCGAGCTTGATGATGTCGGCCGCCGTGCCCTGGATGACCGTGTTGACGGCAAGGCGCTCCCCCAGACCACGGCGCTGCCTCTGACTGGAGCGAAGCTCCGGAATCCGGCGGCGGCGGCCGAGGAGCGTCGTTACGAATCCCTCGTCGGTGGCCTTGGCGATCGTTTCGTCGATGAAGGTCCGGATGGCGGGGAAACGCTCGAAGTAGCGCTCGATGTACTCGCCCGCTTCCATGCGCGAGATCCCGAGCCGGTCCGCGAGGCCGAAGTCGGTCAGCCCGTACGCGATTCCGTAGTTGACCATCTTCGCCTTCGAGCGCTCAGCCGGTGTGATCGCGTCGGGATCGGCGCCGATGATCCCTGCGGCGGTCGCCGAATGGACGTCCTCGCCCGTCAAGAAGATCTTGCGCAGGACGTCCTCGTCTGCCACATGCGCGAGCACCCGCAGCTCGACCTGGTTGTAATCGCACGACAGCAGGAGGTTTCCCGTGTCGGCGACAAAGCAGCCGCGGACCGGGCGGCCGACCTCCGAGCGGATCGGGATGTTCTGAAGGTTCGGGTTGGTGGACGAAAGCCGCCCGGTGGCTGCCGTCACCTGGTTGAAGGTCGTGTGGATGCGATCCGTCTCGGGGTCGATCAGGCCGGGCAGCGAGTCGAGGTATGTGTTCTTGAGCTTGGTCAGCTCGCGCCATTGCTCGACCGCGGGGACGATCGGGTTCTCGTCGCGGATCGCAGAAAGGACGCGCGCGTCCGTGGAATAGCCCGTCTTGCCGCGCCGCTTGCGGGTCAGCCCGAGCTCGACGAAGAGCACCTCGCCGAGCTGGGAGGGAGAGCCGATCGTGAACTCGCGGCCGGCGGCTTCGTATATCTCCTTCTCGAGCTCATCGATCCGAGCCTCCATCCCCTCGCCGATCGCGGCCAGGCGCTCGCGTGTCGAGCTTCAGCCCTTCGCGCTCCATCGCCACGAGCACCTCGACCAGCGGGAGCTCCACCTCGCGCATTACGCGCTCGAGGCCGAACTCCGCGAGCTGGGCGCGCTGGCGCTCAGCCAGCTCCCAGGCGAGGCGGGCCTCGACCGCCGGGTCGCCCGTCGCCTCGGGGTCTTCTCCAAGCTCGAGCTGGGCATCGTCTGCTGCCGGCTCAGGCGCGTCACCTGAGCGGACTGCGATGCCCGCATCGGCAGCGAGCTCCTCGATCACGTACGTGCGGCGTGCGGGATCGACCAGGTAGGCGCCGATCATCGTGTCGTGATCGATCTCGACGCCCGCGGCGTTCGCCAGCAGGCCGTGGCGACCGCCGCCCAGATCCTTGACGTCGTGCGCAACGAGGGGGCGGTCCTTAAGGTCCCCGGCGAGGGCTGCGAGGTCAGCGGCGTCGCCGGTCACAACCCTGGCGCCGTCGGTGGCGGCGAATCTTCCCGACGTGATTGCCAGCCCGGTCGGCCCCTTCGGGAGCTCGGCCGGCGAGCCCTCCGCCGTCTCCAGCTCGATCGTCTCGTCGACCTCCCGTTCGGGGACGGGGCCTGCGTACTCCTCCTCAAGGCGCTGGATCACCGCTCGGAGCTCGAACTCCGCGGCGAACTCGCGGAGCCGCGAGAGGTCGGGTGTCGACTCGCCGCGATCGAGGATGTCGTCGGGAACGCCGACGTCGAGCTTCATCGTCGCGAGCTGCTTGGAGATCCGCGCGTCGTCGGCGTGGTTGGTCAGGTTTTCCTTGCGCTTGGCGCCCGAGATCTCGTCGACAGAGTCCAGAACCGCTTCCAGCGAGCCGAACTGCTGGAGGAGCTGCGCAGCGGTCTTGTCGCCGATGCCCGGAACGCCGGGAATGTTGTCCGAGGTATCGCCCTTCAGCCCGATCAGGTCGGGAACCAACTCGGGCTTCACGCCGTAGCGCTCGACAACCCCGTCGGAGTCGTAGACCTTCGTGTCAGTGACTCCGCGCGAGGTCGTCATCACGCGGGTGCCGTCTCCGACCAGCTGGTAGACGTCACGGTCGCCCGAGACGATCATCACGGGCCGCTTCCTTTCCTTGGCCCGGGTCGCGAGCGTCGCGATCACGTCGTCCGCCTCGAAGCCCTCGACATCCACGTTCGTAAAGCCGAAGGCCTCGGAGAGCGGCGCTAGGTGCGGCCACTGCTCTCGCAGGAGGTCGGGTTTCGACTTGCGGCCCGCCTTGTACTCGGGGTACTCCTTCTCGCGGCCCGACATTCCCCTGTCCCACGCGACGATCACGGTTCCGGGCGCATGGTCGATCAGGAGCTTGGCCATCATCGAGGCGAAGCCGTAGATCGCGTTCGTTGGCCTTCCGTCGGCCGTGGCGATCGACTCGGGGAGCGCGAAGAAGGCTCGGTAGGCAAGCGAGTTGCCGTCGATCAGGAAGATCTCACCGTCGACTGGCTTGGGCGGGGCCGGCACGCTTCGATCCTACGCGGAGGGGTCAGACCCCTCACAAGCCGCTAACACGGCTCGAAGTGTGAGCGAATCATGAGGGGTCTGACCCCCTGCGTACCTGGCAGCTGGCGTCGATCCGCAGCAGGCGTGCGAGGCGGTTGCGGTTGCCAGAGACCGCGCGGTAGGCGCGCTCGGTCGGGCCGGGTAGCGCGCGGGCCACGGCCGCCAGGGGCCGGCCACCCGGCAGCACGTCGAAGAGGGGCGCCGCCGCGGAGCCGGCCGAGCGGACTTCGCCCGACGGGGCTGCCAGATGCCAGGAATCGAGCCGGCGCTCCTCGGGGACGGCGGCCAGCAGTCGCTGGCCCTCTTCGCTCTGGATTGGCAACGGGCGCAGCTTGTGAGATCGATCCCAGGCGAGGATCTTGTCCAGGCTCCACTTGCAAAAGCCGCAGTCTTCGTCGTAAAGCACGGTTGCCTCGGGATCGGCCATGGCAAACCAAGATAGATATCCGGTGCCAGGTACCGAGCCCGATCGGCGAGATCAGGGGTGTCGCGGGACCGGGTACCTGGCACCGCTCCATATATTCGCCTCGTGGCTTCGTCTGTCTCCGCCCAGTTCTCAGTGACCGTCCGCGTCGAGCTGGACGCGCGCCAGGAGCCCCTGGGCAAGCTGACCGCCTCGATCGCGGAGACCGGGGGCGCGCTTCAGTCGGTGGATCTCGTGCCAGGCGCCGGCGCCGAGGGCAAGCGCGTGCGCGAGTTCACGATCGACGCCCGCGACCAGACCCATTGGGAAACAATCCTGCGGGCGATCGGCTCGACCCGGGGCGCCCGCGTCCTCGACTACGTCGATCGCACGATGGCGATGCACCGCGGCGGCAAGATCGAGCAGCACAACAAGTACCCCTTGAAGACTCGCGACGACCTCTCGATGGCCTACACGCCCGGAGTCGCCAGGGTCTGCCAGGAGATCGCGGCCGACCGCCAGAAGGCCTTCGAGTTCACGATCAAGAAGAACACGGTCGCGGTCGTCTCCGACGGCTCAGCCGTCCTCGGCCTGGGCGACATCGGGCCCGAGGCGGCGATGCCCGTCATGGAGGGCAAGGCGATGCTCTTCAAGGAGTTCGCCGACGTGGACGCGTTCCCGATCTGCCTGGACACCAACGACCCGGACCGGATCATCGAGGCCGTGAAACTCATGGCGCCCACCTTCGGAGGAATCAACCTCGAGGACATCTCCGCCCCACGCTGCTTCTACATCGAGGAGACGCTCAAGGACGAGCTCGACATCCCCGTCTTCCACGACGACCAGCACGGCACGGCGGTCGTGACCATGGCCGCGCTCTTCAACGCGCTCAAGATCGTCGGCAAGCCGATCGAGTCGTTGCGCGTTCTCGTCGTCGGCCTCGGCGCCGCGGGCGTCGCGGTAACCAAGATGATGCTGGCCTCAGGCGTCGAGCACGTGATCGGCTGCGACCGCCAGGGTGCGCTCTCGACCGAGCGGGCGGATTACCAGGACGGCAGCCTCTCCGACATCAAACGCTGGTACGCAGAGAACTCCAACCCCGACAAGCTCCTCGGGGGTCCGAACGAAGTGATCGAGGCCTGCGACGTGTTCGTCGGCCTCTCCGGGCCCGGGATCCTCCAGGCCGCCTCGCTGGAGAAGATGGGTGCCGATCCGATCGTCTTCGCGATGTCCAACCCCACTCCCGAGGTGATGCCCGAAGAGGCGGAGCCGTTCGTGCGGATCATGGCCACCGGCCGCTCCGACTACCCAAACCAGATCAACAACGTCTTGTGCTTCCCCGGCGTCTTTCGTGGCGCGCTCGACGCGGGCGCGGCCCGGATCACAGAGCCGATGAAGCTCGCGGCGGCCAAGGGGATCGCCGAGGTCGTCGCGGACGAGGATCTCTCCGAGGACTACATCATCCCCTCCGTCTTCGATCGGGATGTCGCGCCGGCGGTGGCCAAAGCGGTTGTAGAGGAGGCGCGTCGCGAGGGCATCGCGAGGATCTCCGAAGAAACAGGGACGTTCGCGACCCTCGAATAGGGCATTGGAGCTTTGATGAGATTTCTCGTGACAGGCGCCACCGGCGCCATCGGATCGGCCGTCTGCGACGCGCTACTGGCACGCGGCGACGAGGTGGTGGGCCTGTCGCGCAACCCCGAAAAGGCGCGCCAGACCAATCCGACGGTCACCTGGCACGCGTGGGAGCCCGTGTCCGAGCGACCACCCGCAGAGGCTTTCGCAGGCGTCGACGGCGTGATCAACCTCGTCGGCGAAGAGATCAACCAGCGCTGGAACGACGAGGTGAAGAAGCGGATTCGCGACAGCCGGATCCGCGCCACCAAGAATCTTGTCGACGGCATGCTGGCCGCCGATCCGCGGCCGAAAACGCTGGTCTCCGGTGCCGCGGTGGGCGTTTACGGGCTCGAGAACGGCGACCGGATCCTCGACGAGGACTCCTCCGCCGGCTCGGACTTCCTCGCGCAGGTGGTCGTCGACTGGGAAGCCGCGGCGGCTGAGGCGGCCAAGGGCGGCGTGCGTGTCGCAACCGTGCGTACGGGCCTCGTGCTCGACCCGGACTCGGGCCTTCTCAAGCAGCTCCTACCCATCTTCAAGCTCGGCGGCGGCGGACCGCTGGGCGGCGGTGATCAGTACATGCCGTGGATCCACATCGACGACGAGGTCGGGCTGATCCTGTGGTCGCTCGACACTCCCGGCATCTCCGGCCCGGTGAACGTCACGGCCCCGAATCCGGTGACCAACAGGCACTTCTCGAAGACGCTCGGCAAGGTCCTGAAGCGCCCGGCCATCTTCCCGGCTCCCAAGTTTGCGGTCAAGGCTCTTCGTGGCGGCGAGGTGGCGGAGTTCGTCACGGCCAGCCTTCGCGTCGTGCCGCGCCGGCCGCTGGACAAGGGCTTCACCTTCCGCCACCCGGACCTCGAGCCGGCGCTTCGCGACCTCTTGGACCGCTAGGCCGCTCGGCATCTCCCCTACTCGGCCAGGATGGCGTCCATCTGACCGACGGCTCCGCGAAGGCCTTCGACCATCCCCATCTCGACCATCTCTTGCATCTGCTCGCGTGACGCGAACGCAGAGGTGAGTGTCATCCGGGTTCCGCCCTCGAACTCGGTGAGCTCCACCGTCATATCGGAGGTTCCCATCTCATCGTTCGGATTCCCGTCCGCATCGGCGAAGCCGTCGGTCACCTCGAGCGAGCGTGGCGGGTCGACGGCGTTGACCCGCCACCAGCCACGGTGCCTCTCACCCTCGGGCCCCGTCATGAAGTAGGCGACTTCGCCTCCGGCGCTCAGGTCATGTTTGTCGAAGGTCGCCGGGTGGGTGGGCGGCCCCCACCAGCGCTCGAGCTTTCGGGGATCCGCCCAGAGCTCCCATACCCGTTCGATCGGTGCGTCGAAGTCGGCGACGAGCTTCAGGGTCAGTTCGTCGAGGTCCTTTTCGAGGCTTGTAATTGACATGGGCGTTCCTCCTATTGATTGGGATCTTCGGCCAAGAGGCCGGTCATTCGGTCGATACGGCCTCGCCACGACTCTTCGAGTTCTTCGAGCGCCCTGCGGGCTGCGTCGAGGCCTGCGGGATTGGTGCGCACGACTTGCTCGCGGCCTCGTCGCTCTTTGGTGACCAGCCCCGCCCGCTCGAGCACGGCGACGTGCTTCTGGACCGCAGCGAAGCTCATCGGATATCCGTCGGCGAGGCGGGAGACGGAGAGCCCGGCTACGGCGGAGCGAGCGAGAATATCGCGCCGAGTCGGGTCCGCAAGGGCCTGAAAGGCGAGATCCGGCTTGCGCGTGACCGGTGCATCTACAACCATACGGTTGTAGATTACATCATTCCCCTGCGAGAACGACCTGACCGTCGGCGGTGACCCGGTAGCCGGCGATCGGAGCGTCCAGCGTCGTCTCGCCCTCGTCGGTGATCGTGTATTTACCGAGCACCGAGTCGCGCTCGGTGCCGTCGAAGTACGCGGCGACCACGGCCGAGCGCGAGAGCGGATCATCGGCGCGGTCTATCGCGGCCAGCGCCGAGGCCATGGCCTCGTATCCGTACGCAGCCCACGGACCCGCATCGCGATCGAACTCCGCACGAAAGCGCTTGAGCATCGCCTGACCGGGCGCCGGCAGCGACCTGGGATCGGCGGGCCCCGAGATCAGACCGTTGCCGAGACGCTCAGCGATCTCGTCGTCGGACGGAAGGACCCGGGCGAAAGTTCTCTCCCCCGTCGCCTGGACGTCCTCAGGCACCGAGTTGTCGAAGGTTTCCTCGACGACAAGGTCAGTCGCTCCCGATCCGGGTGCGACCTGCAGGATGCCCGCCGAGTTCGTGATCGGGACCGAAGTGCGGCTGGGCGCGGAGTCGAGCTCGCCGATGTAGGCGATCGAGGTCGAGTCTTCTGTCGCCGCGCGAGCGTTCCGCCCAGCCGAAACCGGGTCCGAGCGGCTCTCGTTCCTCCCCGCAACGTCCAGGTATTCGGCCTTGACTTCGATACCTCCCGCTTCACCCTCCGCCTCGGCGAGCGCCAGTCGCGCGCCGTCGGCGGCGTCGCGACCCTCGGGTCCCGCGGGCCCGGTCAGCGGTGCGCTGACATAGATAGTGAGCACCGGATCTCCCTCGGCTTCGGGCTGCCCGCAGCCCGCGAACACGAGCGAAGCCGTGGCCATTACCAGGGCAAACGCCCCGATCACCCCCCTATAGAGGGGTGCGTCGGACGTTTCGCCTCGGTGGGAGTGGTGGCGCACTAGCCGAAGAAGACTTCGGCTTCGCGGTAGAGCTCCGGCGGGACGAGCTTCAGCTCCTTCGTGGCCTCCGCGAGATCCACCAGCACGATGTCCGTGGCGCGGAGCGCCGTCATCTTCCCCCAGGCGCCGTCGTGCGCCGCGTCGATCGCGTGCAAGCCGAACCGCGTCGCCAGCACGCGGTCGAAAGCCGTCGGGGTGCCGCCACGCTGGACGTGCCCCAGCACCGTGGCGCGAGCCTCGTGCCCCGTGCGCCGTGCGATCTCGCCCTCGAGCCAGGTACCGATGCCTCCGAGGCGGGCATGACCAAAGGCGTCAACGGCTGACTCGTCGGCGGCCGGCATGCCCCCCTCCGGCAGCGCGCCCTCGGAGACGACGATGATCGGCGCGTACTGATCCTGAAAGCGCTGTTCGATGTAGTCGCAGACCCGGTCGATGGAGAACGGCACCTCGGGAATCAAGATCACGTTGGCTCCGCCCGACAATCCCGCGTGGAAGGCGATCCATCCCGCGTGACGACCCATCACCTCGACGATCAGGGTGCGCTTGTGGCTTTCAGCGGTCGTATGGAGCCGATCGATCGACCCCATCGCGATGTTGACCGCAGTGTCGAATCCGAAGGTGTAGTCCGTGGCGCCCAGGTCGTTGTCGATCGTCTTCGGGACGCCGACGACGTTGAACCCCTCCTCGGTGAGCCGAGTCGCGACGCCCAGCGTGTCCTCGCCGCCGATCGCGATCAACCCGTCGACGCCGTCGCGCTCGAGCGTTGCTCGCACGCGCTCGATACCACCTTCCTCCTTCACGGGGTTCGTTCGCGACGAGCCCAGGATCGTCCCGCCGCGGGGGAGGATCCCGCGCACGTCTGCGATCTCGAGTGGGCGAGAAATCCCCTCGAGGGGCCCCTTCCACCCATCGCGGTAGCCCACGAACTCGTGGCCGTACTCGCCGACGCCCTTGCGGACGATCGCGCGGATGACCGCGTTGAGGCCGGGACAGTCGCCGCCTCCCGTAAGGACTCCGAGCTTCACCGAAGCGATGCTAGAGGCTCAGCCGGTATGCGCCGGCCAAGTCGCTAGATGGTGCGCTAGCGCTTGATCGCCTCGATCATGGGCGTGGCCCAGCGATCGAGAACACCGTTGAGGAGAACGAAGAGGTAGATCATCGTCGCGATCGAGCCGCCTGCGCCGAATGCATAGGCGGTCACGGCGAGCATGATCCCGACGACGTTGAAAACCATGAGGCGCACAGAAGTGGGAGATTATCCGACACGGACGTCACTACGGACACCCAGGAGGAATTCATGGCAACACTTCACATCGAGCACGCGATTACCGACCTCGACACCTGGCTCGGGGCCTTCAACCGATTCGAGGAGGCTCGGCGCAACGCGGGTGTCCGCAACCAGCGTGTGATGCAACCGACCGACGACGACAAGTACATCGTGGTTCAACTCGACTTCGAAGACAGCGAGGCTGCGAACGGCTTCAAGGCTTTCCTCGAGACTCGCATCTGGTCCAACCCCGAGGCGTCCCCGGCACTCGAAGGCACGCCGAAAGCCCGGGTTCTAGAGGCGATCGAGGCGGGATAGCCGAGATTTGTCAGTTCGGCTGGTCCGCGGCGATCATTGCGGCACGAGCGCTCGCGATGAATCGGGCGACGCGCTGCGCAACCTCCGCTGAGCCGGAAGCCTCGGCAACCTCGCGCACGAGACGCGAGCCGATGATCACGCCGTCCGCCACCGCGCCCACTTCCGCAGCCTGCTCGGGGGTGCCGATGCCAAACCCGACGGCGGCGGGCACGCTCGCATCGGCCTGCACTGCGCGCACGAGGTCCCCCAGTTCCTTGGGCATCTCGTCGCGCTCACCGGTCGTCCTGGTGTCGGAGACGACGTAGATGAATCCGGAAGCGTCGCGACAGATCTTCTCACGGCGCTCGGGAGGCGTTGTCGGGGCGATCAGCGGAACCAGAGCGATTCCCGCATCGGCGAGGGCGGTCCGGACTTCGTCTGCCTCTTCTGGGGGCAGGTCGGGGATGATCGTTCCCGCCATGCCGGCGTCTGCCAGCAGCCCTGCGTAGCGCTTCGCGCCCCGCGCCAGGACCATGTTCGCGTAGACCATCGGAATCACGGGGACGTCAGATGAAACCGATTGGCCGAGCTCGAGAACGGCGTCGAAGGTCACTCCCGCAGCGAGTGCCTTGGTCGCTGCTGCGTGAATCACAGGGCCGTCCGCGAGCGGGTCTGAGAATGGAACCCCCAGCTCGATCAGGTCGGCGCCGGCGTCCGCGTAGGCCTCGATCACCGCGCGCGACGTGGGGACGTCGGGGAACCCGCCCATGAGGTAGGGCATGAGCGCTGCACGACCTTCCTCCCTGGCCGCCGCGAACGCCGCGGCGATCCTTTCGGCGCCGCTCATCCGTCGAGCTTTGCCAGGCGCTCGGTCGCCTCGGCGAGGTCCTTGTCGCCGCGGCCGCTGAGAGTCAAAAGGTCGTAACCGTCTGCCGGAGGGTCCTCATCGGCCAATAGCCAGGCAATCGCATGGCTTGACTCGAGCGCGGGGATCAGCCCTTCCAAGCGGGCGGTCTCACGGAAGGCGAGCACGGCCTGGGTGTCGGTGACCGAGACATAGCGTGCGCGTCCCGTGTCGCGAAGGTGGGCGTGCTGAGGGCCGACGCCGGGATAGTCGAGCCCGGCCGAGATCGAGTGCGCCTCCAGGATCTGGCCGTCCTCGTCGGCGAGAACGGCCGACAGGGCCCCGTGGAGTACGCCCGTAGTGCCTGCTGAAAGAGAGGCGCCGTGCTTGCCGGAATCGATTCCCTCTCCCCCGGCCTCGACGCCGATCAGCTCAACGCCCGGGTCGTCGAGAAAGGCCGTAAAGGTCCCGATGGCGTTCGAGCCGCCGCCCACGCAGGCGATCACGCGCGCGGGTAGCGCGTCTTCGACCTCGAGGATCTGCTCGCGTGCCTCATCGCCGATGACCCGCTGAAGGTCGCGCACCAGAGCGGGGTAAGGCGCGGGCCCGGCGGCGGTGCCGAGGATGTAGTGCGTGGACCTCACGTTCGTGACCCAGTCGCGAATCGCGGCGCTGACTGCCTCCTTGAGCGTCTTGAGGCCGGCTTCGACGGGCTCGACGGTGGCTCCCAGGAGCTTCATCCGCTCGACGTTCGGGGCTTGGCGGCGCATGTCCTCCGTGCCCATGTAGACCACGCACTCGAGGTCGAGGAGCGCGCAGGCGACGGCAGTCGCGACGCCGTGCTGGCCCGCGCCGGTCTCGGCGATCACGCGGGGCTTGCCCATCCGCTTGGCCAGGAGCGCCTGGCCGATCGCGTTGTTGATCTTGTGGGCACCCGTGTTGGTGAGGTCCTCGCGCTTCAAGTAGACCTTTCGCCCCACGCGCTCGGACAGGCGATCGGCGCGGTAAAGAGGCGTCGGGCGTCCGACGAAGTCGCGGAGCAGACGCTGAAGCTCGGCCTGGAATGCCTCGTCGCTCCGAGCCTCGATCCAAGCGCTCGAGAGCTCGTCGAGGGCCTCCATGAGAACCTCGGGGACGAAGCGTCCACCGTACTCGCCGAAGCGGCTCTCGAGGACCTCGCTCACGAGGGCGCCTCGGCCTGCTCGGAAGCCTCGGCACGCTCGGACTCGTCCTGCGAGGCCTGCTCGACTTCGGCTTGGGCGGCCTCGTCCTGATCGGCCGCCTCCGCGCGTGCCGCTGCCGCTTCGGCGCGCTCGGCTGCCGCGCGCTCAGCGGCCATCCTGGCGGCCTCCTCTTCGCGCTCGGCGATGTCCTTCTCCATCGATTCGACGAAGTGATCGGGCTCGTGGAGCGGCGGCGGGCCGGAAGGGCCGCCCGCCTCCTCGGCCGCGGCGTGGAACGCAGTCATGAGCTCGTGATCCTTGATCCCCGGCGCCGACTCGATGCCGCTCGCCACGTCGACCGCGCCCGGACGGGTCAGATCGATCGCCGCGGCCACGTTCTCGGCGTTCAGGCCACCGGCGAGGATCATGGGGACATTCGAGCGCCGCCTGCGAAGGAGCTCCCAGTCGATCGTGTGTCCGGTCCCGCCGGGCATTCCCTTGCGATAGGCGTCGAGGAGGTGGAAGTTGACGCGAAACGATCGCGCCAGGTCGATATCGGCCGAACTGCGCACCCGGATCGCCTTGATCACCTTGCACCCGGTCCGGCGCGTCACCTCGTGGCAAAAGGAGAGCCCTTCGCCGCCGTGGAGCTGCACCATCGACAGGTGCTCGTTCTCGACCGCGCGGACGATCTCGTCGATCGGCTGATCAACGAAGACTCCGACGATCTCGAGACTGCGTCGTAGCCCGGCACCGATCTCCGCCGCAACCGAGTGGTCGCAGCGCCTGGCGCTGCCTTCCCAGTGGTTGAGACCGATCGCCCACGCGCCGAGCCTCGCCGCGTGCTCAGCGTCGTCGTACCTCGTTATGCCGCAGAACTTGACCCGCATCGTCGGTCAAGGATGCCACGCGGCCTACGCCCTACTGAGGTATCTCGTGCTCTCTCGTGAGCATGTCGTCGCCGCAGAGGTCGCGGACGGCCTGCTCGGGATCGTCGGAGCCCATGATCGCCTCGCCGATCAGGACGGCGTCGACACCGATTCGCTCGAGCTCCTCGATCTGCTCGCGGTTTGAGTAGCCGGACTCCGCGACGACGGTCTTGCCCGCGGGCACGTCCGTAATCAAGGCGTCGGTCGTCGCAAGGTCGACCTTCATGCTCCGCAGGCTTCGGTTGTTGATGCCGATGACGTCCACGTCGAGGTCGAGGGCCACCTCGAGGTCTTCCTCGTCGTGAACTTCGACCAGGGTGTCCAGGTCCAGCGAGCGAGCCTCGGCATGGAGGTCGGCCAGGTGGTTCGGGTCAAGCGCCGCAACGATCAGAAGGACAGCGTCCGCACCGAAAACAGCCGCCTCCAGGAGCTGGTAGGAGTCGACGATGAAGTCCTTGCGGAGCACCGGCAGTCCCGAACCGGCCCGCGCCGAGAGCAGGTCCTCAACCGCACCCCCGAAGCTCGACGTCTCGGTCACTATCGAAAGCGCTGCTGCACCCCCGCGCTCATAAGCGCCAACGACCTCGGGGACCTCGGCGCCGGCGCGGATGTCGCCCGCGCTCGGCGAGCGCCGCTTGAACTCGCAGATGACCGAAACGCCCGGTCGCACAAGCGCTTCCTTGAAGGGGCGATCCTCGGTGCGCGCTTCGAGGCGCGCCCGCAACTCCTCCATTGAAACCGCGCGGCTCCGCTCTGAGACGGAGCGCCTCGCGGCATCGACCAACTCGTCGAGCCTGCTCATCCGGTTGGGGAGGCTAGCTGGCGAAGCTTGTGCAGGACTCCCTTGGCCGCGCCGCGGTCAATCGCCTCCCGCGCCCGATCCATGCCGTCGCCCAGATCCGTGGCGGATCCGCCAGCCAGGATCGCCGCCCCGGCGTTCAGAACGACGATGTCGCGGGCCGGACCCTCGTCGCCGTCAAGGACCGACTCGACGACAGCCGCGTTCTCCTCCGGGGAGCCTCCAGCGATCTTCTCCAGGGGCGCTTCGGCGATCCCGACGTCGGCAGGCGTGACAAACCATTCCGTCGTGGAACCGTCGGCGACCTCGACGACACGTGTGGGGCCCGAGATCGATAGCTCGTCGAGCCCGTCTTCCGCGCTGACCACCAGCGCCCGCTCGCAGCCGAGGGCAAGAAGCGCCTCGGCGATCGTCTCCTGATAGCGGCGATCCGAGACGCCGAGGAGCTGGCGGGTGGCGCCCGCGGGATTGGTGAGCGGACCGAGGAAGTTGAAGATGGTCCGCACGGCGAGCTCCTTGCGAACCGGAACCACGTGCTTCATCGCCGCGTGGTGGCGCGGAGCGAACATGAACCCGAAGCCGATCTCCGAGATCGAGCGGGAGACGTCGTCGGGCTCGAGCTCGATCGGCACGCCGAGCGCCTCCAGAAGATCGGCGGACCCTGAGCGACTCGTGTTGGAGCGATTGCCGTGCTTGGCGACAGGGCACCCGGCGCCCGCCGCGACAATCGCTGCGGCGGTCGAGATGTTGAAGGTCGACGGCCCGCCGCCGGTGCCCGCGGTGTCGACGAGGTCGTCCCGCGAGGTCTCGACCGAGGCTGCGAGACGACGCATCGTCCGGGCGAGGCCCGTGATCTCGGCGACCGTCTCGCCCTTTGCGCGAAGCGCAACCAGGAAGGCGGCGGTCTGCACCTCCGAGGCCCGTCCCTCCATGACCTCGTCGAGGACGGCTGAGGCGTGGTCGGCTGTCAGGTGAGTGCCGGAGGCGACCGAGTCGATCGCGCGTGTGAGAACGTCGTTGGGCATGGCTAGGGGCAGGTTGCCTCGCATTGTGAGGGTTTCATGAGGGGTCTGACCCCTCGAGGAAGTTCGAGAGAAGCCTCTTGCCGTCCGGGGTCAGGATCGACTCCGGGTGGAACTGGACGCCTTCGGCCGGAAGCTCGCGGTGGCGCACCGCCATGACGACGTCGCCGTAGGTGGCGCTGACCTCGAACTCGTCAGGGAGCTCAGGGTGGGCGATCAGCGAGTGGTAGCGCCCGGCCGCCATCGGGCTCTCGAGTCCAGCGAAGATCGTGCGGCCGTCGTGTTCGACCTGGGCGTCCTTGCCGTGAATCGGCTCGCCGACGATCACCTTGCCGCCGAACGCCTCCACCATCGCTTGATGACCGAGGCAGACGCCCAGCGTAGGAATGCCCGCCTCGGGGAACTCTCGCGACGCCTGAACGGAGATTCCCGCTTCGGCGGGCGTGCACGGGCCCGGCGAGATCACGACGCGATCGGGCTTTCCGCTGAGAAGCTCGGCGACCTTGGCCTTGTCGTTTCGGACCACCTCGATCTCCGCACCCAGCTCGCCCAGGTACTGGACGAGGTTGTACGTGAACGAGTCGTAGTTGTCGATGACCAAAGTTCTCAAGGCAGCGGCCTCAGGTGTGAAAGCGGCATGTGTCGTCGGGTATCCACGTGGATCACGGCCAGTCCTTCTGCCCTGCTGCGAGATCGACCGCGGCGAAGACCGCCTTCGCCTTGTTGACCGACTCGCGGTACTCGAAGTCGGGCTTGGCGTCGGCAACGGTCCCGCCGCCCGCCTGGACGTGGGCCACCCCGTCCTTGACGACGACGGTGCGGATGTGGATCGCCGTGTCGAGGTCGCCGTCGAAGCCGAGGTAGCCGATCGCTCCTCCGTATGAGCACCGCTTGTGAGGCTCGAGCTCGTCGATGATCTCCATGGCCCGCACCTTCGGCGCACCGGAGAGCGTGCCGGCGGGGAGACAGGCGCGCAGCGCGTCCATGGCGCCGACCTCGGGCCTGAGCGTCCCGGCGACCCGGCTGACTATGTGGAGGACGTGCGAGTACGTCTCGACGACCATCAGCTCTTCGACCTCGACCGACCCGTACTCGGACACCCGCCCGAGATCGTTGCGCCCGAGATCGACGAGCATCACGTGCTCGGCGCGCTCCTTCGGGTCGCCCAGGAGCTCCTCGGCGTTCCGGCGGTCCTCCTCCTCGTCGGAGCCCCGCGGATATGTCCCGGCGATCGGCCGCGTCTCGACGCGCCGCCCGGTGACCTTGATCAGCGGCTCCGGCGACGCGCCCGCGATCTGAAAGTCCTCGAAGTCCAGGAAGTACATGTAGGGCGAGGGGTTGACGGTGCGAAGTCCCCTGTAGATCGAGAACGCCTCCATGGGCACCTCGGCCGAGAAGCGCTGAGACGGGACGACCTGGAAAGCGTCGCCCGCATGGACGTAATCGACGATGGTCGCCACGTTTTGCTCGAACTGCTCGCGGGTGAGGTTGGACTTAAACGAGACGCCGTTGGCGCGATCCGGGGTAACGCCTTGTGCTCGCGGAACGGGTTCGGCGAGTGCCTCGCGCGCCTTCGCGATCAGCCCTGCCGGGTCCACGCCTTCGAACGGGAAGACGACTATCGCGAGTTCGTGCGTCTGGTGGTCGAAGGCCAGCATCAGCCCGCAGACCATCAGCGCCATGTCGGGCAGCCCCAGCGGGTCCGGGTTGGGTGAACCGAGCGTCTCCACTGTGCGGACCAGGTCGTAGCCGAAGATCCCCACGGCCCCGCCATTGAAGGGGTGCGCCGGGTCGAACTGACCCACTCCCTCCGCGCGGACCAGTTCGTGAGCCAACTGATACGGGTCCCCCTCGTCGCCGAGCGACCAGCGCAGCGTGCGATGCGGCATGAAGCCGAGATAGGAGTAGCGCCCGAGGCGCCCCTGCTCGGCCGACTCCAGGAGGAACGCCGGGCCTTCGAAGGCCGCGCGCAGCTTCAGGAACGCCGAGACCGGAGTCTCCGTATCGTCGATCAGCCTCTCGACGACCGGCGCGATCTGCCCGCCTTCAGCGTCGGCGCTCATCGAGCACACCGAACACGTCGGCCAGCGAGACGTCACGCGAGCGGAGCAGGACCGACAGGTGGTAGAGAACGTCTGCGGCCTCGGACGCAACCCGATCGTCCGACTCCTCGCGCGCGGCCCGAGTGACCTCCTCCGCCTCTTCCAGCACCTTCTCGGCAACGAGGCCGGGGTCATCCAGGAGCTCGACGGTGTAGGAGCCCTCCGGGCGCTCGTCCTGCCGCGACCGAAGCGTCCGCTCGAGCGCTTCCAGCGTCTCGTGGAGACCAGGCTCCGGCGCTTCACCCGACTCGGCGTCGCGGTAAAAGCATGAGCGCTCCCCCGTGTGGCACGCAGGGCCCGCCGGGACCGCGAGCGCGACCAGGGCGTCCTGGTCACAGTCCATCCGCAGACCTTTCAAAGCCAGGGTGTTGCCGGAGGTCTCGCCCTTTCGCCACAGCTCCTGGCGCGAGCGGCTCCAGAAGTGGACCTCCCGCGTCTCGAGCGTGAGGCGCAGAGCTTCCGCGTTCATATAGGCCAGGGTGAGCACCTCGCCGGTGCGCCAGTCCTGCACGACGCACGGGACGAGACCCTTCTCGTCGTAGCGAATCGCCTGCTCTGATGCCGAATCCGTCATCGGGGCATCTTACGTGCGGCCGGCAAGGCACAATGGATGTCGTATGCAGGAGTACCTGCTCGAGGCCCGGCAGATGCAGGCGCTCTCTTTGGGCGTCCACATCCCGCTCGTCTGCTTTGGGATCGCGTTCCCGGCCATGGTGCTGTTCGCTGAGAGCCTGTGGCTGCGAACCGGCGACCCGGCCTACAAGGCTCTCGCCGTGCGCTGGTCCAAGGTGATGCTGATCCTGTTTGCGATCGGGGTCGTGACAGGCACGATCTTGTCGTTCGAGCTGGGCCTTCTGTGGCCGAAGTTCATGGAGGAGTGGGGCGAGGTCTTCGGCATGGCCTTTGCGCTCGAGGGCGTGTCGTTCTTCGTAGAGGCGATCTTCATCGCGATCTACGTCTACGGGTGGGACCGCCTCTCGCCGCGCGCCCACATCCTCTCCGGCATTCCGATCGTGATCGCGGGGTTCACAGGTGCCGCCTTTGTGATCTCGGTGAACGGCTGGATGAACAACCCGTCGGGCTTCGACATCGTCGACGGCGAAGTCGCGAACGTGAGGCCGCTCGAGGCGCTTTTCAACTCGAACGTCTGGCACGAGCTGATCCACATGTACCTCGCGGGCTTCCTGGTGGCCGGATTTCTCGTGGCCGGCGTCTACGCGATGGCCGCGCTTCGCGGGAAGCGCGGCACCTACTACCGCGCCGGTCTCGTGATCCCGCTCGCGTTCGTCGCGCTCGCGGCACCGGCGCAGATCGTGGTCGGCGACTGGGCAGCGCGGACGATCGCAGAGGAGCAGCCGGTCAAGCTGGCGGCACTCGAGGGGCTCGACGCGACCACCGATGGCGCGGGTCTGACGATCGGCGGCGTATATGTGGACGGGAGGGTCTACGGGGGAATCGAGGTGCCCAAGTTGCTCTCGCTGCTCGCATTCCACGAACCCGACGCCACGATCGAAGGCCTCGACGCCGTTCCCGAGGGGGACAGGCCCCCGGTGGCGGTGGTCCGCAACGCTTTTCAGGTCATGGTCGGCGTCGGCACCTTCCTGGCCGCGATCTCAGCCTGGTTTCTTTGGGCGCGGTGGCGACGGGGCGATCTGCCGTCTTCCACCTGGTTTTTGCGCGCGGTGGTGGCCGCGGGACCGCTGGCCCTCGTCGCGCTGATCGCCGGCTGGATCACGACGGAGGTCGGGCGCCAGCCGTGGATCGTCTACGAGTTCATGCGCACCGAGGAGGCGGTCACCGGCGCCGACGGAATACCGGTCGGATACGCGACGATCGCGCTGGTCTACGTCGCGCTCTACGCCGTCGCATTTGTCCTCTTGCGACGGATCGCGCGTGAAGGCCCGGAGGCCGAGCTCCGCAAAAGAGATGTCGAGATAGAGGCACTGCCTTGACGGCCGACCTCGCAGCCGTCGTCCTCGTGATCGGCCTGACCGCGTATGCCGTCCTGGGCGGCGCCGACTTCGGCGCGGGCTTTTGGGACCTGACGGCCGGAAGCGCCGAGAAAGGCTCGCGCGTCCGTGGCATGGTCAAGCGCTCGATGGGTCCCGTCTGGGAGGCAAACCACGTCTGGCTCATCTTCGTCCTGGTGATCATGTGGACCTGCTTCCCGCCCGCCTTTGCGGCGATCATGGAGACGCTTTATGTGCCCCTGTTCCTCGCGGGGATGGGGATCGTGCTGCGAGGGGCGGCGTTTGCGCTCCGCGGCGAGGCGGCGACCATCGGCGAAGCGCGGTGGCTGGGCGCCACGTTTGCGCTCTCGTCCGTGATCACGCCGTTCTTCTTAGGCACCGTGATCGGGGCGGTTGCGGTTGGCGAGGTGCCCGTGGGCGTCGCGGGCGACCCGATCGAGTCGTGGACCGGGCCGGTGCAGCTCTTCGCCGGAGTGACCGCAGTCGTATCAGGCGCGTTCATGGCCGCGGTCTTCATGGCCGCCGACTCCGTGCGAGCCGGCCTGCCCGATCTGATCGCCGCATTCCGGGCGCGGGCGCTCGGCGCAGGCGTCGCTGCCGGGGCGCTCGCGATCGGCGGGCTCGCAGTGGTGAGCGCGGGCGCTCCGGACCTGTTCGACGGGCTCATCGGAGGCCCGGCGCTGGCCTCGGTAATCGTCTCGGCGCTTGCTGGGGTCACGACGATGTGGCTGATCTGGAACTCGCGCTTTGGCGTTGCCCGGCTGTCGGCGTCGGTGGCTGTCGGGGCGATCCTGGTCGGCCTGGCGGTCGCAGGCAGCCCGTACTTCCTCCCTGGTGAGCTCACCTTCAGCGAAGCAGCGGCAAGCCAGGCGACCCTCGTCGCCACCCTGGTCAGCGTCGCAGTCGGGCTCGCGGTGATCGTGCCGTCATTGGCCCTTCTGTTTCGCCTGACGCTCGCCGGCAGGCTCGATCCCGAGTTCCACCCCATCGGCGCCACCGAGGACAAATCGTGAGTCGCGCTGCTGCCGTCGTGTTCGTGCTGGGAGTGGCGGTCATGCTCGCCTTCGACGAAACGCTCACGCGGATCGCGGGCGTCGTCTTGCTCCTGGGCGGAATCGGCATCGGCGTCTTCGCCATAGCCACCCCCGAGTTCACCGAGGGGTCAGACCCCTCACAAACTCCTCACAATGCCAAGGAACGATGAGGGGTCTGACCCCCGGATCATTGCCCTTCAGTCTCCTTGAGCGCCTGCTCCACTTCGTCTGCCTTGCCGAGATCGGCGGCCCCCGCCACGACGCCCGCGATGACGGCGAGGGCGAGGATCGCGAAGAGGGTCGCCGCGATCGTCGTGGCGAGCCCGAGACGCTCACCCTCCGGCTTGGCGTAGGCGTCCACGACGGCGGCGATGGCCGCGGCGCACCCGAGGATGCACCAGACGGCCAGAATCGCGGTCGCGGCGCCCTGAGAGCTCAAGAGCTTTTCGAGCTGCGAGCCGGCAAGCGAGGCGACCCCGAGCGAGAACACGGCCCCGATACACAGCGCGATCGCCGTCGCGGGCCTTGTTCGGATCTCCGGCATCAACGGATTCCTACCAGCACTTGGTGCTCCTACACCTAGAGGTGCTCACTCGATCCCAAGCCTGTCGAGCAGACCGTCGTCCCGCCTCCAGCGCTCACGCACCCGAACCTGGAGATCAAGGAAGACCTTTCCACCGAGCTCGCCTTCGAGCTCGCGCCGGGCCGCGGTGCCGATGTCTCGCACCATGCTCCCGCCCTTGCCGATGAGGATTGCCTTCTGCGATTCGGTCTCGACCCAGACCTGAGCCTTGACCTCGAAAAGACCGTCGTCGCGGAGCTCGAGGCCTTCGACGAACACCTCGACGGCATGCGGGACCTCCTCGCGCGTCCTCTTTAGGACCTGCTCGCGAATCAGCTCCGCGAGGTGGACCTCCGAGGCGGAATCCGTCTGGTCCTCGGGCGGGTACAGAAACGGGCTCTCGGGCATGCTCTTCGCCAGCTCTTCGATCAACGGGTCGAGCCCGTATCCCGTGCGGGCGCTCACGGGAAAGATCTCGTCTGCGATCTCGAGCTCCGCCACGCCGCTCAGAACCTTTGCGGTCTTCGCCTTGTCGAGGAGATCGCACTTGTTGACGACGGCGACGATGCGGGTGTCTCCCCCGCGTTCGAGCAGCGTGTCGGCGATGAAGCGGTCCCCGGGCCCGATTCCCTGCTCGCCGTTCACGACGAAGACGACGGTGTCGGCGTCCGCGAGTTCACGCTCGACCCGGTGCTGCATGCGCTCCGTAAGCGAGTCGCGCGGGCGCTGCACTCCCGGGAGATCGACCAGGATCATCTGCCAGCCCGCGTCGAGATCGGTCGCGATCCCGCGCACCGCGCGCCGGGTCGTCTGAGGGCGATCGGAGATGATCGCGACCTTTGCACCCACGATCGCGTTCACGAGCGTGGACTTGCCGACGTTCGGGCGTCCGGCCAAGCCCACGAAGCCGGAGCTGGTCACGCGAGGCCCGCCATCACGTGGTCCTGAAGCTCGAGCATCTCGCCCGAGTCGGTCTCGTGGTCGTAGCCGCACAGGTGGAGGACGCCGTGGACGGTGGCCTCGATCAGGTCCGCCGTGTGCTCGGGGCAGATGACGACGTCGCCAAGCTCGCGCGGACCCGCGACTTCGCCCGCGCCGTCGATCGGGAACGACAGGACGTCGGTGGGCTCTTCGAGTGCGCGATGTTCGCGGTTCAACTCGGTGATCCGCTCGGCGCCCACGAGTTCGACAGAAAGGTGCCCGTCGGATACACCCGCGGCTTCGAGAGCGGCCGTGGCTGCGTCGTGAAGCTCAGGAGGGACGTCGGAGAGGTCGGTCAACCGGTGCTTTGGTTCTTCGAGCCGCGCTTGCCGTGGGTCTCGTACGCGGCGACTATGCGCTGGACGAGTTGATGGCGGACAACGTCCTCGCCACCGAACCTGACGAACGAGATGTCCTTGACCTCGTCGAGGATGTCGGAGACAACGACGAGGCCAGATCGCTGGTCGCGCGGCAGGTCGACCTGCGTGATGTCGCCGGTCACCACCATCTTTGAGCCGAACCCGAGCCGGGTCAGGAACATCTTCATCTGCTCGGGACTCGTGTTCTGCGCCTCGTCCAGGATCACGAACGAGTCGTTCAGGCTCCGGCCCCGCATGAATGCCAGGGGCGCAACCTCGATCACGCCGTTCTCCAGATAGACGGTCACCCGCTCGGGGTCGAGCATGTCGTAGAGGGCGTCGAAGAGCGGGCGCAGGTAGGGATCTACCTTGGCCTGAAGGTCGCCGGGAAGGAAGCCAAGCCTCTCCCCCGCCTCGACTGCCGGACGGGTGAGGATGATGCGGCTGACATCTCGCCCTTCCAGGGCTGCGACCGCAGCGGCGACGGCGAGGTAGGTCTTGCCCGTACCCGCCGGTCCGACGCCAAAGGTGACGGTGTGACGGCGGATCGAGTCCACGTAGCGCTTCTGATTGACGGTTTTGGGCGCGATCCGGTGGTTGCGGTGGGTCCAAACGGTGTCCTCGAGGACGTGGGCAGAGGGCTGCCCGGCGCCGATCGCTCCGGCGACCGAGTCGAGCGTCTGCGGTTGCACGTCGTGTCCGCGCTCGATCAACCCGACGAGCTCGTCGACGACCGTCGCTGCCTTGCCCACATCGGTCTCGTCGCCGTCGAGCGTCAAGACGTTGCCGCGCAGGAACACGTCGCAGCCGATCCGCTCCTCGAGCTCGCGGAGAACCGTGTCCCCCGAGCCGGCAAGCTCGGCTGCGACTTCATTCTCGAGCGTTAGTTGACGGCGAGCCAAGGTTCTAGTTTCCCGAAAGCCGGGCCTGAACGAGCGCGCTCACGCGCTTGCCGTCAGCACGACCGCCGGCCTTGCCCATCGCCGCGCCCATGACCTTGCCGGTGTCCTGCGGTCCGGCCGCACCGGTTGCCGCGATCGCCTCGTCGACAATGGAGGCGAGCTCATCGTCGGAAAGCTCGGCCGGTAGATACGAAGTGATCAACTCTGCCTCGGATTCCTCGGCCGCGGCGCGATCCGCGTCGCCGCCGGATCGATAAGCCTCGGCGGCCTCGAGCCTGCGCTTGCGCTCGCGGCGGAGCACCGCAACTTCGTCGTCGCCTCCGGACTTGAGGTCCTTTTGTAGCGCGTCGAGGATCAGGCGCAGGGCGCCGACGCGCGGCTTGTCGCCCGCCTTCATCGCGGTCTTCGTGTCGGCTTGGATCTGTTCGAGCGTGGACTCGGCCATTGGTTGAGGGTATCCCCAGGTACCTACAGCTGCACCAACTCGACCTCGCCGAGCGGCAACTGGAGAAAGCGGGTGCCCAGTTCACGAAAGCGCTCGGGCTCGGCGGTGCAGACGAAGCTGTATGAGCCCTCGGAACGGCTCTCGGTCGTCAGATCGTGACCGTCCAGCATTCGCTCGACCGTCGCGGCCATCGCGTGACCCGCCGTGACCAGGCGCACGTCCCGGCCGAGAATGCGCTGCAGGAGCGGGCGGACGAGCGGATAGTGGGTGCAGCCCAGGATCACGGTGTCTACATCCGCACGATGAAGCGGCGCGCAATACGACCGGACCGTCTCGACAACCGCCTCGGAGAACGGAAAGCC
Organism: uncultured bacterium; assembly: GCA_963721645.1. Lineage (GTDB taxonomy): Bacteria > Actinomycetota > Thermoleophilia > Solirubrobacterales > 70-9 > JALZKA01. Next base: position 1,318,237 of record CAVRJK010000002.1, read on the forward strand.
GCGTTGAATGATCGCTGCGAGGTCCGGCGCGGCGACCTGGGTGACAGTGAGCTCGCGGTGCTGGGCCGCAAGCGAGCGCAGATACGCGCCTCCGTCGACCGTTGCGAGCGTCGCGAGCACTCCGACTCTCCCCGAATCAGTGATGGCCGCTGCGATCTCGGACTCGGGTTCGATCACCGCAACAACACCCACCCCGCGCTCGGCTGCCATTCGGCTCGCGGCCTCGAGGCCCGCACTTGCCGCCGAGTTACACGCGATCACGATCAGCTTCGCTCCGCGATCCAGAAGGAACCGCGTGTTGCGCTCGACGCATTCGGCGAGGTCGTCGAGGCTGCGGGCGCCGTAGGGGAACCGCGCGTCATCCCCGAGGTAGAGGTAGTCCTCCTCCGGCAGCGAGACGAGCAGTTCATGAAGAACCGTGAGTCCGCCCACGCCCGAGTCGAACACGCCGATCGGCGACTCGGGTGAGGGGCCGTCAGGCATCCCTGGCGCGGCGGCCTTAAAGGAACGGCTTCGCGGTCATCACATAGATCGTGAGGATCACGAAGATGCCCATGAAGGCGCCAACCATGCCGAGCTTTTGGCCCAGCGCCTGAGCTTCGTCCTCGTTTCCCTGCTCGAGCGCCGCGATGACCCGCCGCTCCCGAGGCACGAAGTACGCGTGGGTCATTCCGAGGATGACCAGTATCGCGATGTTGCCCCAGTTGACGAAGAAGTTCGAGAAGTCCCAGCGCTCGCCGGCCATGTAGTGCCCTGAGACCAAGAGGATGATCGCGCCGGTCGTGATCGCGATGCGATCCCACTTCATCATCGCTTTCACGGCCTCTGCCATCGCGACCGGTCCCGCCTTCGTGGCGGCGGCCATGAAAATCCCGTAGCCATAGGTAGGTCCGAAGGCGATGAAGAACGCCAGGATGTGGATCCACAGGACAACGTCGTAGAACTGCACAGCAAGGGCCATGTGCGCACACTACCCCGCCCAGGGGTCGAATCCTCCGTGAACTCAGTCAGCCGTTAAAAGCAGCGCAGACCAGTCGCCCGAGTCGAGTCTCTCGGCCATGGCCAAGCCGTGTGGCGCGAACTCCTTGCCGACTTCTTCGGCTTCGTCAGTAAGAAGACCGGAGATGACGAGCTTCCGCGGAGGCTCGGTCATCAATCGAGCCACGTCGCGAAGGACGGGGGCAACCAGGTTGGCGACGATGGTGGGCGCGCTCGGAGCTCCGGTCTCGCGCAGGTTCACCCGCTCGACGTTGAGTTGGACCCCGTTCGCTGCCGCGTTCTCGCGCGACGCCTCCAGGGCTGGGGTCTCATGATCCACGCCCAGGACGGGCGACCAGCCGAGCTTGGCAGCGACGATCGCGAGAACCGCGGAGCCCGTGCCGAGATCGACGAGGGAGCCGCTCGCGTGCCCCTGATCGGCGAGAAGGACCAGCAGGTCCACGCACATCCGCGTGGTGGGGTGTGCACCGGTGCCGAACGCCTGGCCCGGGTCGATGACGACGTCCAGGGCGTCGGGCTGCGGCGAGTCGCGCCACTCGGGGCGAATCACCACCCGGCCGTCGGCGAGGACCGTCGGCTCGTGAAAATCACGCCAGCGGTCGGCCCAGTCGTCCGGGATGCGCTCAGACGTGATCTCAACCAGGTCGTCGCCCGCCGCCGCCTCGACCTCACCCAGGTCCGGCAACTCGCCCTCGGAGCCGTAGATCGCGTACTCGACCCAGCCGGGACCGGCCTCCTCCTCCACTCCCCCGGGCGCCAGCTGAACGAGCTCGGCGAGGACCAGCTCTGCCTGTTCAGGCCGGCAGCGAACCGCCAGCCGGATCATCCGCCGGGGTGCGGGTCGTCGAGAACTTCGTCGAGCTCTTCGACCGCGTGGCGCTGCTTGCGGGTGAGCTTTGCCGGGATGATCACGTCGAGGACGACGACCTGATCTCCGCGGCGCCTGCCGCGGAGCCTCGGCAGGCCCTTGCCGGCCAGCACCACCTGCTGGCCCGGCTGTGCGCCCTTTGGCACCGTGACCTCGTGCATGCCCTCGAGGGTGGGTACCTCGATCGTCCCGCCGAGCATCGCCCGCGTGACGCTGATCCGCGCTGGGGTCACGAGGTGCTCGCCGTGGCGCTCAAAGCGATCGTCGCCGATCACCGAAACCTCGACGTAAAGATCTCCCGCGGGCCCGCCCGCCTCGCCCTCGTGGCCCTTGCCGGAAACGCGTATCCGCTGTCCCTCTTCGATGCCTGCCGGGATATCAACCGCATATGTGCGGTCTTTCCGCAGACGGCCGAGACCGTCGCATGTCTCGCACGGCGAGTCCGGGATCTTGCCGACGCCGTTACACGTCGGGCACGCGGACTGGCGCATCATCTGGCCGAACGGCGTGCTCGTGACCTGCTGCACGGCACCCTGGCCGCCGCAGGTCTCGCAGGACCGGATCGGCGTTCCGGGCTCGGCGCCGTTGCCCTTGCAGTGCTCGCAACGCGTGACGGCCTGAAAGGTGACCTCGCGCGAAGCGCCGGTCAGCACCTCGGCCAGGTCAATCGAGACAGAGACGCCGATGTCACCGCCGGCCGCCGGGCCGGAGCGGCCGCCTCCGAACCCGAAGATGTCGCCGAAGGGGGAGTTGCCCTGGCCGAACATCGCGGAGAGGATGTCCTCGATTCCGCCGGACGCTGCCTGCGAGGCGAACCCGTTCGAGCGGAGGCCGTCGTGCCCGTACTGGTCGTACGTCCTGCGACGGTCGGGGTCCGAGAGGATCTCGTATGCCTCTGCTGCCTCCTTGAACTTCTCTTCGGACGCGGGGTCGTCGCGATTGACGTCCGGGTGAAGCTCGCGCGCGAGCTTTCGGAAGGCCTTCTTCAACTCGGCGTCTTCGGCCGAGCGCTCGACACCGAGCACCTGATAGGGATCGCGGGGCACGGGCTGAGTCTAGGAACGGGCCTTTCGTGAAACCGGAGCTTGAGCCGGTCCCGCGGGTCAGCGCTCGTAAACCGACTCGAAGTAGCGGGAGAGGTCCGAGGCCGCTTCGCGGACCGAGGCGATCGCTGTCGCGTAGTCCATGCGGGTCGGTCCCAGGACGCCGACGGTGCCGAGGTTTCGGTAGCCAAGTCCGTAATTGGCGCCGACGACGCTCACCGAGCGAAGCTCCGGCGCCGGGTTCTCCTCGCCTATCCAGACGAAGACGGAGCGCTCGTCGAGCGCCGACTGGAGCACTCGCAAGAGGTTGGCCCTTCCCTCGAGGACACCCATGAGCGATTCGATCTCGGGAAGATCAGGCGCGTGCTCGTCGGACAGCAGTCGCGATGCGCCGTCTACGTAGAGGTCCTCCCCAGCGCGGCGCTCGAGGTCGCTGAAGGCCGCCGCGATCTCCGCCAGGAAGCCGGACTCGGCGCGCGTGAGGGTGGGGTCGCCAATGCGGTCGCTGGTCATCCGGGCGCCAAGGGCGAGGCCCGACAGGCGCTCGTTCAGATAGCTCGACGCCCATTGAAGGAGCCCCGGGTCAAGCCGCTTCTCGAAGTTGAAGACCCGCTTCGCAACGGCGCCGTTCGTCGCGATGACAACGACCATTGCCACGGACGGCTGGAGCTGGAGGACCTCGACGCGGTGGATCCGGGCTGCGCTCGGGGGTGGTGCGGTTGCGACGGCCAGGAGATCGGTCATCTGGGACAGGGCCTGAGTCGTTTCGCGCATAGCGTCCTCGACCTCTCGGCGCATGCGCGTGAGCTCGATCTCCTCGGGCGCTTCGCCGGCAGCGGGAGGCGTTGTCTCGAGCAGGGCGTCCGCATAAAAGCGGTAGCCCCGATCCGTGGGGATCCGCCCGGCAGAGGTATGAGGATGCGTCAGGTAGCCGTCCGACTCAAGCGCGGCAAGTTCGTTCCGCACGGTGGATGCGCCCCAGGCGACGTCGTCTCGCTCAGAGATCGCCTTCGAGCCGATGGGCTTGCCGCAACGCAGGTACTCCTCTGCCACCAGCTCGAGAATCCGCTGTCGCCGTTCTGAAAGCACCCGTCAAGTCTAGGTGCGGGGCGCGGGCCACCTCTAGGCTCCGAGCATGGCCGACCCGATGGTCCTTCCCGATGACCTGCCGGCTCCGGAGGACGACGGTGCCGCCGACCACCTCCCGGGCGTGAACGTGCCGCCCACATCTCTTCGGGCGACCGACGGCGAGGCGTATGACCTCGCCCTACTTGGCGGGCGGAGCATCGTCTACGCCTACCCATGGACCGGACGGCCGGGCCGGCCGCTCCTGAGCGAGGACTGGGATCTGATCCCCGGCGCTCGAGGGTGTACGCCAGAGGCCTGCGGGTTCCGCGACCACCATGCCGAGCTGGCGGCTCTCGGCGCGCGGGTGTTCGGCCTCTCGACCCAGGAGTCCGACTACCAGCGAGAGCTCGCGGAGCGCCTCTCGCTGCCGTTCCCGATCCTCTCGGACAGCGACTTTGAGATGACCCGCGTCCTCAACCTGCCGACTTTCGAGGTGGCAGGCCGGACGCTCCTCAAGCGCCAGACGATCGTTGTCTGCGACGGCTCGATCGAGCACGTCTTCTACCCCGTGTTCCCACCAGACCGTCACGCGGGCGAGGTAGTCCGCTGGCTGAAGGCCGCGACGCGCTAGACCGCGAGTTCGGCGCTCGCGTTGCGGATGATGCGGTTCTCGCCCTGGGCTGCCTCGGTCTCGGTGACGATGCGGCCGTCAGTCGCCTCGGCAACCCGGGAGGTAACGACTACCTCCTGCTCGGGAAAACCCATCCCGCGAAACTGCACCTGGAGGCGCTTCAGGGCCATTGGGTCACCGACGGCCTCGCCGTGCGCCCGGGCAACCTGGGCCATCGACCACAGGCCGTGGAGGATGCAGCCGGGCAGGCCGACCTTCTTCGCGAACTCCTCGTCCACGTGGATCGGGTTTGGGTCGCCAGACGCCTCCGCGTAGCGCTTCGTGAGACCGGCGTCGGGAGTGACACGCATCTCGGGCAGATCGTCGCCCGCCTCAAAGCTCGTCATCCGACCCCCCTCACGATGTTGGTCCAGGTCGCGCGAACGACCTCGGCACCATCCTGATTCACAGACACCGACTCGAAGACGTAAAAGCCCTTGCCCTCCCGCTCGTCGATGGACTTGCAAGTGACGGTGGTAGAGATTTCATCGCCCGCGCAAACCGGCTCGCCCCACACGAACTCCTGGCCACCGTGGACCATGGCAGCGAAGTTCATCTCAACCTCGGGATCGAAGAGCGCCGGGCCCATCGCGGGCGAGGAGTAAACGACGGCGAACATCGGCGGCGCGACCACGTCGCGGTAGCCCGCTTCGCGGGCCGAGTCGGCATCGCGGTGAACCGGGCTCGACTCGCCGACGGCGTCGGCGTACTGGCCGATCCGCTCGGCCGTCACCTCGAAGGTGGCGGGGTCCCACGACTTGCCCGCAGCATCGGTTTTCAACGCCGGGCACCTCTAGGTGCGAAAGCAACAGGTGCAGGTAGGTGATTCAGTGCCATCGGCGCCGCATCCTAATCGCTCAAGAGCGATCGCGCCGAGTCACTGATCGAGCTCCAGCACAGCCAGGAACGCCTCTTGGGGGACCTCGACGCGGCCGACCTGCTTCATCCGCTTCTTGCCCTTCTTCTGCTTTTCGAGAAGCTTCCGCTTTCGCGTCACGTCGCCTCCGTAGAGCTTGGCCGTAACGTCCTTGCGAAGCGCCTTGACCGTCTCGCGCGCGAGCACGCGAGACCCCACAGCGGCCTGGACGGGGACGTCGAACTGCTGCCGCGGGATCGTCTTGCGAAGGCGCTCAACCAGGACCTTGCCGGCGTCATATGCCTTGTCTCGGTGGACGATGATCGAGAGCGCGTCCACCGGATCGCCCGCGAGCAGCACGTCCAGCTTGACCAGGTCTGACTCGGCCATCCCTGTCGGCTCGTAGTCGAGCGACGCGTAGCCGGCGGTGCGGGACTTGAGCTGATCGAAGAAGTCCAAGACGATCTCGCCGAGCGGCAGGTCGTAGCGGAGCTGGACGCGCTCGGCCGAGAGGTAGTGCATATCCACGTGCGTGCCGCGGCGCTCCTGGCAGAGCTCCATGACCGCGCCGATCTTGTCCGAGGGGCACAAAACGCTGGCGCGGATGTACGGCTCGGAGATCCGGAGGATCGACCCAGGGTCAGGAAGGTCCACGGGCGAGTGGACTTCGACGACCTCGTCACCGATGAGCTCGACCTCATAGCTCACATTCGGCGTCGTCGCGAGCATCTCCAGGTCGTACTCGCGCTCGAGCCGCTCACGGATGATGTCCATGTGGAGTAGGCCGAGGAAGCCGCAGCGAAAGCCGAAGCCGAGCGCCTGCGAGGTCTCCGGCTCGTACGAGAGCGCTGCATCGTTCAGAGACAGCTTGTCGAGGGCCTCGCGGAGATCCTCGTAGCGCTCGGTCTCGATCGGAAAGAGGCCGCAGAACACCATCGGCTTGACCTCGCGATAACCGGGGAGTGGCTCTGTCGTCGTGCTGCCGCTGGTTGTGAGGGTGTCGCCCACGCGAAGCTTCGAAACGTCCTTGAGCCCTGTGATCACGTAGCCCACCTCGCCCGCGGCCATCGCCGGCGCGGCCACCATCTGCGGCTTGAAAAAGCCGATCTCGTCGATCTCTGCCTGCGTGCCGGTCTGCATCGCACGGATCTCCTCGCCCTTGCGGAAGGCCCCGTCGACCGTTCGCACGTAGGCGATCACGCCGCGGTACTGGTCGAATTCCGAGTCGAAGATGAGCGCGCGAGGCTCAGCCCGAGGCTCGCCCCGAGGAGGCGGGATGCGCTTGACGATCGCTTCCAGGACCTCCGGCACCCCCAGCCCGGTCTTCGCCGAGATGTGGAGCACGTCTGAGGCCTCGCCACCGATCAGGTCGAGGATCTCGCCCGTCACGCGCTCTGGCTCCGCGCCCGGGAGATCGACCTTGTTGAGGATCGGGATGAGCTCGAGCCCCGCTTCGATCGCCGCATACGTGTTCGCCACCGTCTGCGCCTCGACTCCCTGGGCAGCGTCCACGACGAGGAGCGCTCCCTCGCACGCGGCGAGAGAGCGGGAAACCTCATAGGAAAAGTCGACATGGCCGGGGGTGTCGATCAGATGGAGGTGATAGGTCTCGCCATCCTCGGCCGAGTAATCCACACGCACCGCCTGTGCCTTGATCGTGATCCCACGCTCACGCTCGAGGTCCATCGAGTCGAGCATCTGCGGGACGTGTGTGCGGGCATCGACGGACCCGGTCACCTCGAGAATGCGGTCCGCCAGCGTCGACTTGCCGTGGTCGATGTGGGCGATGATCGAGAAGTTGCGGATGCGCTCCATGCCGCGGCTGAGTATGGAGGGTGAGCGCGCGGTCCTAGAGAGGCTTCGGAATCGACTCCCAGTCCTTGAGCGAAGGCAGGGGATCGCTCGCCTCGCCGATCATGCCCTTGCCGGCACGGATCTCGAAGTGGAGATGATCGCCCGAGCAGGAGCCCGTGCAACCGACGGCGCCGACCAGCTTGCCGGCCTCGACCCGATCGCCGACCTGAAGCGAAGTGGGTTCGACCATGTGCATGTAGATGAAGGTGCGGTCGCCCTCGGGGTCGTAGAGGTGGATGTAGTTGCCCTGGCCGCCGTCTGAGCCCGCATCGGCCACCACGCCGTCGGTCACAGCAACGAGCGGGGTGCCCGAGGCGGCGAACATGTCGTGGCCCGAGTGCACATGGCCGGAGCGCGCAGCTCCGAACGCGTTCTCGGGCGTGCCGTAGTCGACGCCGCCGACAACCGGCACGAAGGGGCCTGGATTCGATCGCTCTTCCCGGGCGGCCCTGCGCCGGCGCTCGGCGCGAGCGGCCAGGCGCTCGTCGCGCGCCAGATCAGCCTGGCGGATCGCGATGGCAGCGGGTGAGCCGGGAGAGACGACCCGCAGGGCCTCGGCAGGCTCGGAGCTCTGAGCCCCGGCGGCCAGCGCGGGGGTCGCGACGGCGACGGCGGTAGTGGCAGTTATGAGCAGTCGGGTTTTGAAGCGCGGGTACGACATGAGGGAATCACCTCTCTGGTCGGGGCGCGGAACTCGCGCCGTGGGGCGCCGGTCTGGCGCCCTGAGCGCCAGGATCGGCGCCCAAGTCCCCCGCGGCGCCTGCCTTCGGGGCAGGACGCGAAAATGCGGGTTACGGGGAACTACACCCTGACCGGGTCAAGTAACAAATGTGTGACCGGAGTCACACACGCTTTGCTTGCAATAGACCGCCCGCAGGCGTCGTTGGCGCGCTTGACCCGGCTTCCGGCCTCAGCTCTCGCGGCGACGGAGGATCCCGAACACCTGCGCCATCTCGGGCACCCGCAAGATGGTGAGAGCGGCGCCGTAGGTAATCGCGCCCGCCGCCAGAGCGACGCCTAGCGAGATGATCTGGCCGCCGAGCCCGCGGCCCAGGGCCTCGTCGAGCGCGTCCCATGTGAAGTAGGAGACGGCGGCCAGAAGAGCTGCTGACAAGACGATGCGCGATCCGGACCATAAAAGCTGCCCCAACTCGAGCCGTCCGAGCTCACGGTGGAGGATCGCCCCTCCCACGAGCACGCTCATGATCGTTGCGAGCCCCGTTGCCGCAACGATCCCTCCGACCCCATAGGGCTCGTAGAGGATGAACGCGGCGCCGGCCGTGACCAGGAGGTTGGCGGCACCGACAAGCGTCGGCACCCAGGGCCTCTGGAGGCTGAAGAAGGTGCGGGTCTGGAGCAGGAAGACACCGCTGAATGGCAGCGAGAACGCAAACCAGAACAGCGCCTCGGAAACAAGGTCCGTTGACGCCGCGTCAAAGGCGCCCCGCTCATACACAAGGCGCGTCATCGGCTCGGCGAGGACGAGGATCGCCGCTGCCGCCGGCACCAGGAGCAGCAGGATCTGGCGGGTTCCGTTCGCCATCGCTGCACGCAGCCGCGTGAAGTCCGAGCGTGCCGCAAAGCGCGCCAGGGTCGGGAAGAGGACGGTCGCGATCGCGACCGAGAAGACGCCCTGAGGGAGCATGTAGATGCGAAACGCCTTGTCGATCGCCGCGGGCGCCTGGTCGGAGACCAAAAAGCCGATGGACGAGTTGATGAGGAGGTTGACGTTGATGAGGCCGAGCGAGATCGTCACCGGCAGCATCAAGACGAGGATGCGGCGCACATTCGAGTCGTGCCAGTCGGCACGCCGGAAGCTGAGTAGCGCCCTTCCCGCGCGACGCAGACCGAAAGGTGTGTTCCTGAGGTCCCAGACCGGGATCGCGAGCTGAACGACGGTGCCCGCCAGCACCGCCACCGCGTACGCGTAGATCTCGTCCTCCTCCGGGAATGCCGGGGCAAGGCCGACGAGCACAGAGATGATCACGACGTTCCAAAAGAACGGCGCGATCGCCATCGCCCCGAAGCGGTCGAAGGAGTTCAGGATTCCGACGACCATGCCGGTGGTGCCGAGAAGCACGATGATCGGGAAGAGAAGCCGTGACAGCGTGACGGTCAGATCGGTGACGTCGACGGACTGATCCGGAACGAAGAGCGGCATGATGACGGGCGCCAGCAGGATGAAAACGGCCGTCAGCGCGCCGAGGATCGCCGTCACCAAGAAGATGAGGGTGGAGGCGAGCCGGAAGGCCTCGCGGCGATTTCCCTGCTCGAGCTGCTCGGTGAAGACGGGAACGAAGGCTGCCTGGATGGCGGCGTCCGCGAAGAGGCTCCGCACGAGGTTCGGAACCTGGAAGGCGATCGTGAAGGCCGACATCTGCGCGGTGATGCCGAAATACGAGGCGGCCACGATCTCGCGCACGAGCCCGGCGATGCGCGAAAGGGCGGTTGCCGCCGAAAACATGGCCGTCGAGCGCGCAAGGCGCCCGGCGCGGCGCGGCTCGGTCGGCTGATCGGGCCCGGCTACGGCTTCGGCCGCGACCTCCTCGTCGAGTTCTTCGTCCTCGCTCACGCCGCTATCATCCGCCGTCGCTCAATGGCCAATATCGCCTCACAACGCAAGCGCAACGCCCGCACCATTCGCGAGCGGACCGAGAACCGCCACTTCACCGGCGCGGTCAAGACGCAATTCAAGCGCCTCGAGGCGGCTGTCGCCGAGGGCAATTCCGAGACCGCCGACGCCGAGCACAGCTCGCTCGTCTCGAAGATCGACAAGGCCGTTCAGAAGGGCGCTATCCACCGGAACACCGGCGCCCGCAAGAAGGCCCGCGCTGCGCGCCTGCGCGCCGGCTCGACCTCCTAGGCCGGAACCGCCTCCCGCTTTCACCCGCCTCCGCGCGTGGCTCTCGCCACGGCGAGCGCCAGCGCGACCTCCTCGGGGTAGTCGGAGCCACCCCGGGTCCACCACTCCAGATCTGCGACCGCGCACGTTGATGCGCGAAGGGTCGTCGTGCTGGCCCCCTTGACGCGGCGAAGGAGCAACTTCGCCGCGTAGGGATGCATCGGGAGCGATGCTTCCAGCTCTCGCGGTGTGCGGCCCGCCTCGAGCCCGGCAAGCGCAAGCCGTGCCTCGCGCAGTCGTTTTGCCATCTGATAGACGAGCGGGGTCACCGACTCGCCCTGACCCGAGAGGCGCGCGGCGGCGGCGGCGGCGGCGGGGCGGTCGCGGTCGACGATCGCGTCGGAGAGTGTCCACATGACCTCCTCGGAGGTGTCCGCGATCATCGCTTCCAGATCCTCAACCGTCACCCGTCCCCCCTCGCCCGCCCACGCGGCGAGCCGGTCGAGTTCGGTCTGAAGCCGCAGGGTCGAGTTGCCCATGCGCTCGACAAGCAAGGAGGCCGCGTCGGGAGTGAGGCTGAAGCCGCGCTTCTCGGCGTCCTGGCGCAGGCGCGAAGGCAGGTCGCGCACCTTGGGCGCGTCGCAGCGGCGGACCTCGCCGCCGGGGGCCTTGGTCACGGCGTCGACGAGCACCTTCGGCGCCTTTGGCTTGGGCGAAGCCTCGCGAGCGACGAAGACGATGGTGAGATCGGGCGGCAGCGACTCGAGCGCCGCAGCAACCGGCTTCGCCTGAGTTGCGCTCCAACGCTCGACCCCGTCGGCCAGAAGGAAGCGCCGGGATGCCGTGAGCGACATGGCCGGGATCGCACCGATCAACGCCTCGGCATCAGGCACACCGTCCGCGCCGAACGACTCGAGCGCCCCGGGCCCTCCTTCGCTCTCGGCACGGGCGCGCAACCGTGACAGCATCGCGTCGATCTTGCCGGCATCGTCGCCTGCGAACAGGTAGACAGGAGCGAGATCAGCCAAGTCGACTATGAGCAGCTTTGCTGCGAAGAATCGTGTGCCGGAAGATGCCCTGACCCTACCTGCGAGCCCCGACGTGTCATGGCTCGGCAAGGCCCCACGAGTCGTGTTCCACCTCGATGGCTACCTCGCCCGCCTCGTCGGTCCGCAGGAACGGAACGGAGTGCGTTTCGAGCGTCCCGGCGGTCTCCGGTGCCGGGTGCCCGTAGGTGTTGTCTTCGCCCACCGAGATCACTGCCAGCTGCGGAGCGATGCGGCCAAGGAGCGAGTCGAGGCCCGAGTCAGCGCTGCCGTGATGGGAAACCTTCAAGAGCTCCACCGGGCCGGCGCCGTAGCTTGCGGCCTCGGCCTCGGCATCAGCGCTCAGCAGGGCGTCGAACTCGCCGTGGGAAACCTGCAGGACGAGCGAGGTCTCGTTCGGATTGGCTGCGGGAGGTGCTGTTGCCGGCGGCCAAAGAACTTCAAACCGCACCCGCCCGAGGCGGAACCTCGCTCCAGCCGACAACCTGGTCGTGGCCGGGCAGTCGAGGTAGCGACAGCTGTGTGGCGCTTCATAGGCGGTGACGAGACGCTGCACATCCGTTCCGTCAAGCGCACTCGCCAGGCCTCCCGAGTGGTCGAGGTCATCGTGGGTGATGACGAGCGCCGACAGTTCGTCTATCCCGAGGTCCTGCAGCCGCTCCCCGACCTCCGCGTCGGGCGGACCGGTATCGACGAGCACGGGTGCGCGCGCCCTCGGTTCGACCAGGATCGCATCGCCCTGGCCCACGTCGAGAATGCGGATCATGAGCGGTGGCTCTGCGGCAGGGGTGGCGCCACCGTGCACTGCCAATGCAGTTGCGCAGGCGGCTGTGATCCCGAGCGCGACAAGCGCCATTCGTCCCGGAAGTCGTGGCGCAGGGCGCATCGCACCCCTTCGCTCGACCACGAGACAGGCGATGCGCGCGCCGCCGACCAAAACGATTGTCCACGCGGTCGCCACCGCGACCCCCGGCTCGGGCACATCCAGCTGCGCCCACTCAGGCCCCAGGGCCCGAGCGACCCAGCCGATGAACGCGGCGCAGAGGCCACCCAGCCAGGTCAGCGGCTCGACCGGCGCACCGGGAACCTGCCCGACCGCGCCGGACAGCATCCCGAGCCACATCGCGGGCGCGATGGCAGGGAGCGCAAGGAGGTTGGCCGGGATCGCGGTTAGCGAGACGGTGCCGAAATGGTGTGCCGCCAGCGGAGCGGTGGCGAGTGTCGCGGCAAGAGTCATGGAAGCCCCCTCGGCCAGGGCACGCCGGAGGCCGGCGGAGTCCCGGGCGAGGATGCGTATCAGCGGTTGCGACAGGACGAGCAGGCCGGCAACGGCGCAGAACGAGAGCTGCCAGCCGATGTCGTTGGTCGCGCGAGGGTCAATGGCGAGCGTGACGGCGGCGGCGAGACCAAGCGCATACCACCGCGCGGATGGGCGGCTCGCCAACGCCGCGACCACTCCGGCAACGCCCATGACCCCCGCCCTCTGGATCGAAGCGCCGCCGCCGGCGACGGGAACGTAGATCGCGATGATGAGCGCGATCGCCAACAGCCGAGACCGGAGAGGGACACCTGCGAGCGCCAGTAGCGGCGTAGCCAGAATCGCGAGCAGCATCACGTTCTGACCCGACACGGCGAGAACGTGAGCCAACCCCGAGCGGCGGAAGTCGTCGCGAACCTCCTCCGGGATGAGGTCATCCTGTCCGAGCACGAAGCCACGTAGGAGCGCAGCGGCGGGCGGGTGGGTTCCACGCTCGAGCGCGGTCTCGGCGCGACGGCGGACATCGTCCAGGGCGCCGCGCAGACCTCCGCGGGCCGCGCCCGTTGCCTCGATCGAGTCGGCCGCCACAACCAGCGCGGCACCTCTTCGCTCGATCTGTGAGCTCTCCCACGGCGCGGGCTCCCGCACCCTCCCCCCGACGGCCACCACGCTGCCTTCGTCGATCGCGACGGGGAGTCGCGTCTCCACAGCAATACGACCCTCGTTTGTCTCGAGGATGAAGCGGGTGAGGCCGGCCGAGGTGCGTGGCGCGGATACGACGGTCCCGGTGAGCTCCGCATCGGAGCCCGCCTGGGCCAAAAGCCGGTTGCTGTCGATCGCCGCCAGGCGAGCGCTTCCGGCCGACAGGCCCGCCAGTCCGGCTGCCAGAAGTACGAGTGCGAGCCATGGCAAGGCCCCGGCCTGACCGATCCGTGGCCGGGCGACGATGAGGACGGCGCAGAGGGCGCCGGCGGCGGCCAGGCCTCCGGGAGGGACGGGCCCGAGCGGCTCGGCGATCGCCAATCCGGCGACCAACCCTGAAAGCACCAACGCGCGCCACGCATACGCGAGCGACGCCGACGCGATCATCGCTAGGGCTGGAGTCGCGCCCGGAGCGCCTCCATCGTGGTCGGCCCGATTCCGCTGACCTGATCGAGGTCGTCCACCGACGAGACGCCTCCGTTCTGGTCACGGAACTCGAGAATCGCCGCCGCGGTGACCGGCCCGATGCCCTCGATGGTGTCGAGTTCCTCAGCTGTCGCCGTTCCGAGGCTGATCGGGCCGTCGACGCCCGGCGCGCCCGCCGCGCCCGCTGACCCGCCTTCCACCTCCGACGGGATCTGGATCTGCTGACCGTCCGCCAGCGGAGCCGCGAGATTGATCGCGTCCGGTGCAGCGTCACGCGTAGCGCCACCCGCACGATCGATCGCGTCGGTCACGCGGGAGCCGGGCGGCATGCGGTAGACGCCGGGATCTTCGACAGCTCCCGCGACATGGACGACAAGGTCTCCTCCAGTCGCCTCGAATGTGGGGCCTGCCTCGCCGCCCGATTCGCTTCCGGCCACCTCCTCGAAGGCCTGAGATGCGCCCGGAGAGGCGGACGCCGCCTCTCCCCCGCTTCGGATCCAGCGCGAGCCGAGCATGAGCGCAACGACGGCAAGGGCCGCGTAAACGGCGATCTGCGCTCGGCTCATCTCAGGCATGCCCGAAGGCTGCCCCGCCCCGGCGCACGCGTGTCACGCGCACTGAGCCGACTCTGGAACAGTCCTGCACCAACTCCCGAGGGGTCAGACCCCTCACGAGCCGCTAACAATGCTAAGGAAGTGTGAGGGGTCTGACCCCTCGGGGCGTTGCCTCGGGGCGCTGCCGGGCGCGTTGCGGCGGCGGCTGCCCCGGCGTGGTGCCCCGTGGGCACTGGCCCCTGGCCCCCGGAGCTACTCGATCTTGAAGCTGGTGAGGCCTTCGGGTTCTTCGTCGCGCACGTCCACGCGCTTCACGTCAGCTCCGGAGGGCCCTTGCTTGCAGAAGCCGAGGATGGCCTCGATGTCGGCCCGGCGACCTTCCAGGGCCGCCTCGACGGTGCCGTCGCCACGGTTTGTCACCCAGCCGACAACGCCACGCGCTTCAGCGCGCCGGCGCATCGTGTCGCGAAAGAAGACGCCTTGCACGCGACCGTGAATGATCACGCGCTTTCGGCGGGTCGGCCCGTTTGAGATGGCCTACTCGTCCTCGTAAGCGTCGTCGTATCCGGCGGCCTGGGTGGCCAGGCGGATCGAGAAGAGCTCGTCGGCAGACACGCCGGGTGACTGGACCGAAACGAGCGCAAGCGTCTCTGGTCCGTCGTTCGAGACGGAGTGCTCCGTGGCGGGAGGAATCATCACGAAATCTCCCGGAGCGAGTTCCTGAGTATCCCCCGTTGCCGACATCGTGCCGGCGCCGACAACGACGACGTAGACCTGCTCGGCCTCCTCGTGGGAGATCAGGTCCTCGGACGCGCCGGCGGGTACTTCGATCCAGTTCACGGACAGATTTCGCGAGCCGAGCTCGCCGGCGTCCATGAGGATGTGCGAGCGCAGGCGATGCACCTCGATAGTGGGCGCCTCGGAGAAGCGGCGAACGAGCACGAGGCGGTTTTAGCAGACCTGGGCCGCTGCCATGCGAACGATCACCGAACGACGAGGTTCACGAGGCGCCCCGGGACGACGATCTCCTTGACGATTTCCTTGCCGTCGAGGTGCCTTGCAACGGCTTCTGATGAGCGCGCGAGTTCCTTCAGTTCGTCCTCCGGCATGTCGGCGGCGACCTCGATCTCGTCGCGTCGCTTGCCGTTCACCTGGACTACGAGCGAGATCGTCTCCGACGTGAGCATCGCTTGGTCGGCCTCCGGCCACGGCTCCTCCCAGATCCGAGTGCCCTCGATCGATTCGTAGAGCTCGGAGCCCAGATGCGGGGCAAAAGGGAAGATGAGCGACGCGGCAGTTGCGGTAGCGAAGCGGATGGCGGCGTCCCCTTCCGGCGAGCCGTAGAGGTCGTCCTTGAGCCGGTACGCATCGTTGACGAGCTCCATCACCGCAGCGATCGCGGTGTGGAGCGCGAAGTCGGTCGAGATGTCGTGCGTGACCTTGTCGATTGCCCAGTGCGCCTTGCGCAAGAGCGGCTCGGGATCTCCGGTGCCGGAACCGCCGGGGTTCTCCGCCACTTCCTGCGCGAGTCGCCACAGGCGTGACAGGAAGCGAAAGACACCCTCCACCCCCTCGTCGGTCCAATCACCGCCGCGGGCCGGCGGGCCGGTGAAGCAGATAAAGGTGCGAAGCGTGTCGGCGCCGTAGCGGTCTACGAACGCGCTTGGGCTGACGACGTTGCCCTTGGTCTTGGACATTTTCGCCCCGTTGCGGGTGATCATCCCCTGCGTAAAGAGGTTGTTGAAGGGCTCCTGGACGCCGATCAGGCCCATGTCCGCGAGCGCCTTGACGAAGAAGCGCGCGTACATCAGGTGGAGGATCGCGTGCTCGACGCCGCCGATGTACTGGTCCACGGCCATCCAGTGGTCGGCCACCTCGCGGTCCCACGGCGCATCCGCGTTGTGTGCATCGAGGTAGCGCAGGAAGTACCACGAGGAGTCGACGAAGGTGTCCATGGTGTCGGTCTCTCGCCGCCCGGGGCCGGCACACGAGGGGCACGTCGTATTGACCCATTCATCCACCGCGGCGAGTGGCGACTTGCCCTTGGGCGCGTAGTCGGTGACTTCGGGAAGCTCGATCGGCAACTGATCGTCCGGCACTGAGACGATGCCGCATTTCTCGCAGTGAACGACCGGAATGGGGCAACCCCAGTAGCGCTGGCGCGACAAAAGCCAGTCGCGCAGGCGGTAGTTGACCGTGGGCTTGCCGCGACCGTCGGAGGCGAGCGTCTCGATGATCGCCTTCTTGGCCTCCGGCGAGGTCATGCCGTCGAAGTCGCCGGAGTTGATGAGGCGCTCGTCGTCTGAGTGGGTGATGAATGCGGTTTCGGGATCGACCTCTGAGTCGTCTGCCGGCGCGACGACATGGCGGATGGGCAGGTCGAACGCCTTGGCGAAGTCGAAGTCGCGCTCGTCGTGCGCGGGGACGGCCATGATCGCGCCGGTTCCGTAGTCCATGAGCACGTAGTCGGCGACGAGCATCGGGATCTCCTCGCCGTTCACCGGGTTGGTGATCGTCCGCCCGAGACGCACGCCTGTCTTCTCCCGGTCCTCGGCAGCGCGGTCCTCGGTCGACTTGCGCGCGGCCTCGGCGGCGTACTTACGCACGGCTTCCTCGTTGGCTGAGCCCACCGCCAGCGCCTCGAGGTCGGGGTGTTCGGGCGCGAGGACGAAGAAGGTTGCGCCGAAGAGGGTGTCGGGACGGGTTGTGAAGACGGGGAAGTCAATCCCGGCTTCCTGACAGGTGAAGACAACCTCCGCGCCTTCAGAGCGGCCGATCCAGTTCCGCTGCATCGTCACCACGTGTTCGGGCCAGGACTCGAGAATGTCGAAATCCGCGAGAAGACGGTCTGCGTAGTCCGTGATCTTGAAGAACCACTGCTCGAGCTTTTTCTGCTCGACCAGCGATCCGCAGCGCTCGCACCGTCCGTCGACCACTTGCTCGTTGGCGAGCACGGTCGCATCCACCGGGCACCACTGGACCGGGGCCTCCGAGCGATAGGCGAGACCGCGCTCGAACATGCGCAGGAAGAGCCATTGGGTCCAGCGGTAGTACTCGGGGTCGGCCGAGGAGACCTCGCGCGACCAGTCGATCGAGATGCCCCAGCGTTTGAATTGCGTGCGGAAGGACTCGATGGACTTCCGGGTCGCCTCCGCCGGGTGCTCGCCGGTGCGGATCGCGTTGTTCTCCGCGGGCAGGCCGAACGCGTCGTAGCCCATCGGATGAATGACGTCGAAGCCACGGCGGCGGCGGAAGTGGGCGATGGCGTCGCCGATGGCGTAGTTCTTCAGGTGTCCGACGTGTGGCTCGCCCGAGGGATAGGGCAGCATCTCGAGGACGTATGACTTGGGCTTTTCCGGGTCGAAGCCCGGGTCGCCCGGGTTGGGAACCTCCCACGTGCTCTCCGAGTCCCAGACGGCTTGCCAGCGCGCCTCGATGGCCTGTGGGTCGTATCGGGCTGGCTCGTCTGACACGCGGGCCAGTTTATGGCGACCTCAAAGAGTGAGACAGGGCTTGATTCGAGGCGTATGGTGAAAGTGAGACTTCACTCGAGAGTAGGAGGACGTATGGGACGCTTGATCAGGCTGGATCGCACAGGGCACTCGACGCTTGCCGAGTGGACCTCGTCCGACGAGGCTGCGACGGAGCGCGCGTCTGAGGCGTTCCTTTTGGAGCTGGAGCGGGGATTCATCGCCTCGACGACCCACTCCGACGGAAGCGCCGAGGTTGTTCGTGAGCTTCCGGTAGACGCGGAGCTCGTGACGCTCCGCCGACCCATCGTGGGCGGCTGAAGCAGCGGGCCGACACGCCGCTCGAAGCCCCCGGCACCGGCCGGGGGTTGCCCGAGGCTGATCGTCTCGGCTGGAACCGCGAGCGCGCAACCAAACGGACGATCCGCCGCGACGGGCGCCGGTGGACGGCGTGGACGGCGTGGGTCGTCGGGCTGTTCTCGGTTCCGGGAGTGGCGCTCTTGTGGATCGAACCGCTGACGTTTCCGGTCGCACTCCTGTGCTTTGCCCACGCGCTGGCGGTTCCGGCGCTCCAGGCCCGCCGCGGCGCGGGCGCCGTAGTGGCGATGGGAAGCGAGAAGAGCGCTGCCTCGCGAGATGGCGAGACGACCGGCCCCGAGTGCGTGGCGCTGGGACTCCTCGCAGATCTGGTCGGACGAGACGGAATCGACGTCGTGCGCACAAGTGGCCTGGCGCCGTTCAGGGGCGAGCTCGGGTACTGGCTCGTGGGCGAGCAGGGGGCATTTCTCCTGCGCCCCTCGCTCGTGGGTCGCAGAATCTTTTCGTGGTGCGTTCGCGTAGGCGACGAGAGCGGGCTGCCGGCCGCCGACCGGGTCGCCCATCTACTCCTCGCACTCCGTGAGGACGAGGAGGGGTTCGCGACCGTCGCGAACCTGAACTTCTCGGGCGCTGAATGGCGCGTCCGGCGCCGGCTTTCCGAGGGCGAGCGGGCGGCTCTAGGCGGCTAGGGCGAGCTTTCGGTCTTGCTCGGCTTCCTCGGCGACTGCGGAAACGAGGACTCGGATCGAGTCGATCACCGCTTCGTTCGTGAGCCTGCCTTCTGAATCGAAAGCCTCGTCTGCGAGGCCCAGGGATACGTCGGCGTCGACAACACGGGCGCCGGTCGAGCCGAGGACCTTCCGCAGCTCTGCCTGCGCCCAAACCGCACCGAACTGGCCCGTAGTGGCGCCGATCACACCGGCAGGCTTGCTTGCGAGGGGTGTCGAGGAGCGTGGGCGCGATGCCCAGTCGATCGCGTTCTTCAAAACGCCGGGGATCGAAGAGTTGTATTCCGGCGTCGCAAAGATCAGACCGTCAGCTTGAGCGATCAGCTCGCGGAGCTCGCGCACCGGCGCCGGGCTATGCCCGTTGTCGTCGTCGGCGTCGTAGGGCGGAATGGCCGCGAGCCCTTCGTAGAAGTCAAATTCCACGCCTGCGGGCGCCTCCTCCGCCGCGATGCGGAGGAGGCGCGAGTTGTGCGAGCCGGCGCGGAGGCTGCCGGAGATGGCCAGGAGGCGCATGGCTCTATTCCTTGACCAGTTCGAGCTCGACCAGGAGGGTGACTTCGTCGCCCAGGACCTTCTTGCCGCTCGGGAGGTCCATGTTCCAACCGATTCCGTAGTCGTTGCGGTCCACCGTGGCCTTCAGCGAGAGGGCGATTCGCTCGCCCCCCATTGGATCGGTGATGGGCTCGCGGTATGAACCGGTTGCCTTGACGGGCCGGGACTTCCCGGCGATCGTGAGATCGCCGGTAAGGGTGGCGGTCTCGCCGTCAAGGACGAGGTTGCTCGAAGCGAACTCGAGATTTGGATGTCGCGCCGAGTCGAAGAACTCCGGTGAGAGCAGATGCGCCCTGAAGTCGGGCTGGGTCACGTCTATCGATTCGACGGACACGGCACCCTCGATCCGGATCCCGTCGCCCGAGGTGAGCGTTGCGTCGAACTCTCTGAAGGACGTGCGAAAGAGGGAGAAACCGTTGTGCTCGACCTCGAAAGAGGCGCTCGAGTGAACGGGATCGGCGCTCCAGGTGCCGGTGGGGATCTCAGTCTTGGTGGCTGTGGTGGTCATGTTCAGAACTCCTTTGCGTTAGCAATTGTTGCTTTCGCAATTAATATACCACAGACCGTTGCGCGCTCAACGAATGCGTTAGCATGTGCGTTCTATGGCAAGCGGAGCGAAGCTGGACGAAGAGCAACTGGCGACGTGGCGCGCCTTCCTGCGCGCGCATTCGACCATGCTGCGACGGATCAGCGCGGACCTCGAGGAGGCCGATCTGCCTCCACTCCCCTGGTACGACGTCTTGGCCGCGCTGAGGGATGCGCCTGACAATCGGCTTCGGCAGGTTGAGCTGGCGGAGCGGGTGCTGCTTTCAAATAGCGGCATGAGCCGCTTGCTCGACCGGGTGGAGAAGGACAGCCTTGTCGAGCGGGTCACCTGCCCGAACGACAGGCGCTCTTTTCACATTCAGCTGACTGATCAGGGCATCGAAATGCTTGAACGGATGTGGCCCGTCTATGCGCGCGGAATCGCGGAGGACTTCTTGCCGGCGCTCGGCTCGAACCCATGCGAGGTGCGGGCCACGCTTGAGGCGGTCGGGCGCCAATGCGACGCGGCGAAGACCGCCGAAGCGGCCGCAGCTCAGTCTTAGTCCGGCAGACCGCTCACGAAGTCCACGAACTTCTTGGTGTCGCGGACCGGCGGTCCGTGACCGAAGAGGACGAGCTTTGGCTCGAGGGCAGCGAGCTTTCGGGCCGACCGTCGGTTTTCAGCCGGGTCGGGCGTGAAGTAGTCCTTGGGCTCGCGAAGACCCGGGAGGAGGGTGTAGACGTCGGCCGAGTTGAGGACGTCGCCCAAGACGAGGACGCCATCCGACTCACGCCAGAAGGCGACGTGTCCCGCCGAGTGCCCGGGAACGTTGATGACCTTGAAGGAAGCGACCTCGTCGCCTTCGCGGAGGGCACGGTCAACTCGATGCGCGGGCCCGGTCATGGTTTTGGCGAAGAGCTGGGCCATGAAGTGGTCGGGCTGGCGCTGGCCGATCAGCTCAGGATTCTCGGCTGCTTCAACGTCCTTTTCGCCCACCCAGAAGGGGACGCCGAACTTTTCGCAAACGGCGTGTGAGGCGCCCTGGTGATCAGGGTGCGCGTGCGTCAGGGCATGGGCGGAAAGCGGGCGCCCGTCGAGCTCCTTGATGATCTTGCGCGCAGCGAACTTTGTCGATGCGTCGATCAGGACGTCGTCGAGAAGAAAAACGTTGATTGCGTTCGGAGGGAAGAGGGACAGTTGCCAAACGCCGTCTGCGAGCTGCTTCATGCAGCGGAACCTAGTGCAAGTGATCGCCTCCGGGCGGGAGGTGGTCGTCGTAGGGTTCCTCGAAATCACATGGCTCGATGTCGTGGAATGCCCCGTTCTCGATGTCGCCCTTCAAAGCCTCGATGTCGACGAGGAAGAGCTCGCGCTCGATCGTCCGGCCCGTCTCGAGCAGAAGTGCGGTGGCCGTGTAGAGGTCGTGCTTACGGCGCTTGACGCTGGGCTCGATGGTTTTGGCGACGAGATCGCGCAGGACCTCGGGCGCCGGCGGAATCTCAGGGTCGTTGGTCTCGTGGATATACATGTGGTCGAGCATGCGGGCGAGCTGGACGCCGCACTCGACGAGCTCCTCGACGAAGCGGGTGACGTGTCTGGGGGCAGGTTTCTCATTCATGCCCGGACTAGTTGCCGGGAGGGTGTTTCTCGCCCCGGTTCCGTTCGCGAGCAGGCCATGCGATGAGCGCCTGTGACAAGTGGAGCTAGTCGGGCTCGAACCGACGACCTTCGCGCTGCCAGCGCGACGCTCTTCCAGCTGAGCTATAGCCCCGAGCTCGGAGTCAGCGGCATTCTAACGCCGCCTACGCAGCCGCTTCCACCCCGCCCTCGCTCGCGAGCTTTCGCTCGCGCGCCAGGAGGAACAGCGGGAAGGTCACGCTCACCGCGATCAGGAACGAGCCGACGAAGTAGAGCCACAGGTGAGGGATCCCGTGCCGGTGTCCCTCGACGAACATCAGCACGAACGCCGCCAGGAGCATGAAAAGCAGATCGTTTGAGATCGACGCGGCCGCCGCGTTTTCGTACATCCCGTCGATGAACCCGCCGAGTCCGCCGTTGCCCTCCTCGGAAAAGAACCTGATGTTCTGCGACCACGTGGCGATCAGCGCACCCAGCGCAATCAGCCCGTAAATCCAACAGAGGGTCTTGCTTCGCACTCGGGCTCAGTCGTCGACGTCGAGCACGACGCGGTCGCTCCGCGTGTCGCGCACGGTGAACTCGAACGGCGCCCGCTCCTCAAGCTCAACGAGGAGCTCCACAGGCTCGCTCAGCTGCATCTCGAGCGTCGCCCTCCCCTGCGTGAAGCGCTTCACAGCGATCCCCTCAGCCCCTCCGATGCCACCGGCCGCATCCTCGAAGCTCGCCAACTGGTCGAAGTCCGAGAGTGGCCCCACATCGACCTCGATGAGGCCGTCGAAGACGTCGGCATCGTCGGCGTCGGTCTCGTCGACATCGACTTCATCGGCAACCGATTCCCCGGCACCCTCGGCCACATCTGCTTCAACCCGCCCACGAAGCTCGCCCAACGCAGCGTCCAGGCGCGCCTTCAGCGTCGTGATCTCCGCTTCGCGATCCAAAACACGAAGCGCAAGCCGGTCGGCCACCTGCTCGAGAGCATTCACCCGCCCGGCAAGGTCCAGCGAAGCTCGCTCCAGCTCTGCCGCCCGGAGAACCGCCGCGTCAGCACGCCGCGTCTCGTCGTTGATCCGCACCGTAAGCAGATCGGCTCGGGCCATCTCCGCCGTCGCCCGCTTGGTCTCCTCCTCGATCGCCGTGTCGCGCCACGCCATCGCATCGTCGACATCCTGGCGCCGATAGCCGAACAGCGATCTCTTGAAGGCGCGGGGGGCGATGTCCGGCACCTTAAGTCTCCGAGCGGACGGACGCAACCCCGAGACCCCCTCCAGTCGAGCTATAGCTCGACGCGCGGCGCCTCGCCCCACAACTGCTCGAGCCGATAGTGCTCCCTCGCTTCTGGAACGAACACATGGAGCACGCAGTCCAGGTAGTCAAGAAGCACCCAGCGAGCCTCCTGGGCCCCCTCGGTCCTCGTTGGCATGAGCCCTTCGCCCTTCAGCTGCATGTGGACGTCGTCGGCAATCGCCTTAGCCAAGCGCTCATTGCGAGCCGTCACCAAGACCAGGAAGTCGGTGTAGCTCACAAGCTCTCTCATATCGAGCAAGACGATGTCCTCGCCCAACTTTTCCTCAGCCATCGCCGCAACTCGGCGCGCCAGATCCACGGACGCCTCCGGCGTTTCCTCACGCGCTCTAGCCACGGCCGCCTCGCGCTCGCTCATCGGTAGAGCCCTCGGTCGGAGATCAGCCCGCGCACAGCTTCCGGCACGAGGTAGCGAACCGGTCGCCCGGCCGCGATCCGCCTCCTGACGCGAGTCGAGGAGACGCCCAGCCCCGGCATTCGGATCGTCTCGTAGCGCCCCCCGAGCCCTTCGAGCACGCTCTCAGCCTCGTCAAGGATTGTTCCCGGCCTGCCGGCTACCCCCACATCCGCCAGTTCCAGAACACGCTCTGGGTTCTTCCACGACCCGAGCGATTCCGCGACATCGGCGCCCATCAAGAGCGTGATCTCATCCCCTGGCCTTGCCTCATTCAACAACTCGAGCGTACGGAACGTCCAAGACGGCTCATCTCGGGAGACTTCCACATCTGAGGCCTCCAAAAGATCGTCCCCTTCCCCCGCCAGGCGCACCATCTCGAGGCGCACGTCAGCACCCGGCTCGGGATCGATCTTCCGATGTGGTGCCACGCCCGCCGGAATCAGAAGCACCCGATCGAGTTCGAGTTGGTGGGCCGCCTCGTGCGCGAGCACCAGGTGGCCGATGTGGGGCGGGTTGAATGCGCCGCCGAGTACGCCGATGCGAGAAGCGACCGTCCTACCCTCGGATCTGGCCGTCGCCGCGCAACACGTACTTGTAAGTCGTCAGTTCCTTCATCCCGATCGGGCCGCGAGCGTGCAGCTTCTGGGTCGAGTTGCCGATCTCGGCCCCCATCCCAAATTCGAATCCGTCAGTGAAGCGGGTCGAGGCGTTCACGTAAACGCAAGCCGAATCAACGCCGCTCGTGAAAGCTTCGGCCGCCTCTTCCGAGCCGGTCACGATCGCGTCGGAGTGCCCGGTTCCGTACCGGTTGATGTGAGCGATCGCCTCGTCAACGCCATCCACGACGCCGATCGACAGCTTCAGGTCGTGGTACTCGGTTCCCCAGTCCTCTTCAGCCGCTACGGCCATCTCAGCGCTTCCGGAGGCACCGCGAGCGCGGTCGTCACCAACCAGCTCGACACCGGCGTCGGCGAGCTCCAGCGCCACCTTCGGCACGAACTCATCCACCACTGCCCCATCAACCAGCAAGGTCTCGGCTGCGTTGCAGACGCCGGGGCGCTGCACCTTCGCGTTGACAGCAATCCGAGCGGCCATCTCGAGGTCCGCCTCGGAGTGCACGTATACGTGGCAAACGCCGGCCGCCGCATACATGACCGGAACCGTGGCCACTTCCTTCAGCGCAGCTTTCAGGCCGCCGCCGCCGCGGGGAATCACCAGGTCGACGAACCCATCTGCCGTCGCCAGCGCAGCCAGCTCCTCCCGGTCTCCCGAGAGCATCTCGACGCATCCCTCGGCCAGGCCGGAATCGACGAGTGCCTCGCGCACCAGGCCGGCGAGCGCGCCGTTTGAGCGCTCCGCGTAGCTCGAGCCACGTAAGACGATCGCGTTCCCCGACTTGAGGCACAAAGCTGCGCAGTCCACAGTCACGTTCGGCCGCGCCTCGTAGATCACAGCCACCACGCCTAGCGGCACACGCATCTTCCTCATCTCGATGCCACTCGACAGGGTTCCGCGCTCGATCTCCTCGCCGACAGGATCCTCGAGCGCAGCAACGACCTCCACGCCCTCGGCCATCGCCTCCACGCGTTCTGTCGTCAGCGACAGCCTGTCGCGAAGCGCGTCGCTGAGCCCCTCGGCTCGCTCATCGGCGAGGTCCGCCGCGTTGGCCTCGAGGACCTCACCGGACCGCTCCCGGAGCAGCGCAGCCAGCCGAATCAGAGCGGCATTCTTGACCTCGGTCGAAGCACGGGCAAGCGCCCCGGAAGCCGCCTTGGCGCTCTCGAGCGCGTCCTGGGTCGTTTTCTCGGTGGTCGCCATCGTGACGAAAAGCGTACCGCCGTACGCGATGGGAAATGTGAGCGTTGCGTGAGGGGTCTGACCCCTCGGGTGGTGGCGCTTGGCTCAGGCGAGAACGAAGGCGTCTCGGTGAACGGCTTCGTCAGCCGCATGGGGCATGAGCTCGCGCACTGCGTCTGACTTCATGCCCTTGATCCGCCCCAGCTCGCCCGCGGAGTAGTTGACGATTCCCTTGCCGACAAGGCTGCCGTCCACCGTTAC
This sequence comes from uncultured bacterium, assembly GCA_963721645.1. GTDB lineage: Bacteria > Actinomycetota > Thermoleophilia > Solirubrobacterales > 70-9 > JALZKA01. The sequence continues at coordinate 1,343,412 of CAVRJK010000002.1, forward strand.
GTCGATTGCGTCCCCGGCCTCGAAATCTCCCTCCACGCCGACGATCCCGACCGGCAACAGGCTCGACCCCTGCTCACGCAGAACGCGCGCCGCTCCTTCGTCGATCCTCACGACTCCGCGGCTCGGCTTCGCGTAGCGGAGCCACAGCTTGAAGCTGGGCGCCCGTGCGTCGCGAGCGGCAAACACGGTTCCGACACTCTCCCCTGCCGCCGCCCGCACCAAGCCGTCCGTCAGCGTCCCGTCACATACGACGGTCTCGATCCCCGCGGCCGTCGCCATCTCAGCGGCCGCGACCTTCGAGCGCATCCCGCCCGAGCCGAACTGCGAGGTCCGATCCCCGATCTCCAGTGCTTCCAGCTCCCCGAAGTCATCGACGCGCTCCACGAGCTGCGCATCCGGGTTGTGGCGGGGATCCGCGGTGTGAAGGCCCGCGGTGTCCGTGAGCAGCACGAGCTGGCGCGCGCCGAGGAGCAGCGCGACCTGCGCCGCCAAGAAGTCGTTGTCGCCGAACGTGATCTCGTCGGTCGCCGTGGTGTCGTTCTCGTTGATGACCGGCACCGCGCGCCAGAGGAGAAGCCTCCTCAGCGTCGCCCGCGCGTTCAGGTAGTTGACGCGTGTCGAAACGTCAGACGAGTTCAGGAGCACCTGCGCCGCGTGGACATCGTGGCCGGCCAGGCGCGACTCATACGCACGAAACAGCGAGCCCTGCCCGACGGCGGACGCAGCCTGAAGCTCATCCACAGCGCGCGGACGAGCGTCGAAGCCCATCAGCTTCATGCCAAGAGCGATCGCGCCCGACGTGACCATCACCACATCCTCGCCGCCGGCGTGAAGCTCGCCGACCTGCGCGCACACCCCGTCGAGCACCTCGCCGCGCACGTCGCCCGACGGCTCGGCGACGATCGAAGAGCCCAGTTTTGCCACGACGGTCACAGTCGAGCGATTGTAGGTCCGCGCCCCGTCACCGCCAGCCGACCGGTCGACGTTAACCGTCTGACAGACGGGTTTAGTCGACCGGTTGCTCCCGCGCGCGCTCAGTTGGGTAGGAGGCGCACGCGCTCGCAGCCACGCACATTGTCGCGTGGTCCCACGGTCGCCCGATCCTTGCCCGGTCCACAGCGCACGAAATCGATCCCGCCTGCGTATGAGCGCAACCGGTCATCCCCCTTGCCGCCGTAGAGCTTGTCCTGGTCGCCCTCGCCGTTGAGACGGTCACCGCCCCCACCGCCCCGAAGGACATCCTCGCCGTCACCGCCATAAAGGCAGTCAACACCGCCTCGCCCGCTCATTCGGTCGTTGCCCGCGAAGCCTGCAAGAAGCTCACTCAGGTCCGAGCCCCTCAAGACATCAGCAAGCGCTGTGCCCGGGATCGCGACTCTACACCTTCGCCCAGGGGGCGGCGGATCAGGCGGGTCGCCCCCGAACACTGCGTTGGACGGCAAGCCGTTCAGGTTCGCCCATTCATCGCGGGTTCCGCCCCGCTCAACCACGGCCAACTCTCCGGGTTCCAGAGTTCGTGCCGTCACCCAGCGTCCGCCTTCCTTCTGCGCGGCGACCTCCTCCGGGTTGCCGTCCGGGTCGTAGATCGTCACCGTCGCGGTCTGAACATCCCCCGCGTCCAGCCACGGCCTGAACGAACACGCGAAGCAATACCACTCGAGTTTGGACGAGTCGCCAGGAGCCGCAGGGTCGCGGATGGCGGTTCGCTTGAAATCAATGAACCGAACGTCACTGTCGTACGTGTCGGGGTAATCCACGGGACCGATCTCCGCGACGATCTCGGGTCCGGGGCCTTCTGACTCAACGTTCGGGTCGGCGCCGCCGACCGTGTAAGTGGTTCTCGGACCGACCGCAAAAGAGAGCGTCCGGTCACCCTCCAGCCTCAGGTCAGACGCGGTAATGCCGCTCCACGGACTCACCTTGAACTCCTCGGAGTTGAGCGTGTAGGGAACCGTTGCTCCACCGCTTCGCCGCATTCCAGCGACTGAAAAGCGGTATGTCCCGGCCGGCGTCGCGCGTGGGCGGTCGCCGAGGTCGAAGGATGAGACAAAAGCCTCGAAATGAGCAGTCCAGCGCCACCTGTGGCCTCCGGTCAGATAGCTAGGCGTATCCGCCCCCTCCGGGAACTCGATCGTCACCGGAATCTCGCCGGACTGGTCTGCGAACGCAACCCATTTCGTTCCCACGAGCCTTTCGACCGCCACCTCCGGGTTGTCGGTGAAGTTCGAACCGCCGTTCCAGGTGAAGGTGGCAGCCCCGAAGCGCTCGATATCTGCGGGCTCGGAGACGCCCTTCGTTTGCCCACCCTCGTCTGGGATCGCGTTCTCGAATGCTGCGACCGCCGCGCCCCCCACGTCGCCAAGAGCTTGCGCCCGCGCCTCGTTCAGCGAAGTGTCAAGTTCTGCCTTGGCTGCCAGAAGTGCCTCCTGGGACTGGTCAGTCGGGGGAAGCACAGCCGGCTGGCGGAGGCGTCGAGCCATGTGGACGAGGCGACTCGCCATGTAGTCCGAGGAATGCGGCCCCCACGCGGTGAGCGCCTTGCGATAGTGATCGCCGCGCTGGTACTCGCGATATGTCGCGATGTAGCCGTTGTAGTCGTTGGCCATCGCGACGGGGATCGTCAACCCGTACCCCATCGCGGCCGACGGTGATTCCTCGCCGGGGAGACACTCCCGGTTGCCCGGGGAGAGCGGCCCAGCCCCACAGCGGTCATCGTGGGAGTAGTTGCCCTTGATCTCGCGAGGGTCGGTCGGCTCCGACTCCGCGTGCGCGGCATTCTCGGCGTTGTTCCAGCCATTTGCCGGATTTCGCACCTGTGCGCGGAACCGCTTGAGCTTGAGGTCGGAGACAGGAGGCAGGTCGGCTGAGGGATTGCCTGGGTCCGGGCACGACCAGGTGCCACTGCCTGAACCGTCGGGCTCGTAGGTGCCGTCACCGACCGGATCGCATTGGGCGCTCCAGTCGAAGCCGACGTACTCGTTGTCAGGTACGCGATCCGTTCTGGTGACGATGTTCTGCGACTGGTCGTACCACTGCTCACACGAGCAGATCGGAAGAACGATGTCGCCCAGCCTCAACACCTGGAGGTGGACATCGATGTCTTCCGCGAGACCGGTGTACGAGGGGGCTGAGTAATTCTCGGGTACGGGTATCCCAAGCGCCTGGAAGTCGTCCGTCGTGAGGCCCGGGTCGATGCCGGGAACGCCGCCGGTCGGCGGATCCGGCAGCCCGATCAGGCCGCTCAGCGAGTCAAGGCCCTGGAGGACACCCTGGCAGTCAGGCAGCCCCACTACGGGTAGCTGAGGGTTTCCGCCGAGACCCTTGTCGGTCTTGCAGTTCGACACGCCTGGGTAGGGATGGGAGAAGGGGCCCGGAAACCAGCGATCGTCGCTTGCCACTGCGAAGTCCTGCGCGAACGGAACGACCAAGCCGCCGCTTGGCGCCACTCCGGTCGCCACGTTGCCGCGAAGCTCAAGTGCTGCGTCTGCAAGCAGGCGCGCGGCGTATTCGGCCTGGCCATACTCGCGATGGGGGAACTCCAATCGCTCATGGACCGAATGGAAGGTCGAGCGCTCGGGCTCTGCGGTGCCCACCGAGCGCTGCATGAAGATGGTGGTCGCGCCGGAGTCGCGATCCACCATCCGCTCCAGCGGCGCTATGTAGTCCGCCGAGATCAGGTCATTGCCATTCAGGAACTCTGGATGCCCAGACCAACTCACGAGGTTCGCCAGCGGTTTGGGGTCCTGCGGATTCGACACGTCGTCAAAGCGGATCACTGCCAGGTTCTTGTCCGTGTCCGAGAACGGGTAGCCCGCAGGGGTGCCGTCGTCCGCAATCTGCGGCCCGAACGAATGGCGGTGCGTCTTGTCGAAAGCGCCGCTCGCGGCGCCCATCCTCACCGGGACGAGTTCGTCGCAGGCGCTCTCAACCGCGAGAGCCATGCGCTCGGCCATGTACTCGAAGAAGCGAACATCGAAGATGTCCTGGAACGCCCATGCACCCCATGCCGTAGAGGAGTAGAAGGGCGATGAATGGTTGTGCGAGGAGACCACCGTCAGCGTCTGCTCGGTAATCCCGCAATCGCCTTCCTGCTCGAGTATCTGCGTCGCCCGGCGCCAGACCAGGTCCTGAGGTATGTAGAGGTCGTTCTTGACGATCGCGACGCGGTGGCCATCAGCGCCCTCGACGACGATCGCACGCGCCTTCAGGCGGGATTGGATCCCATAGGACGCTGCTCGTCGGTACGAATGAACGGTCGGGTCGTAGTTGCCGCTGGCCGGGTCCACGAAAGTCCCATCGGATGCGTACTGGCCGGCGGACGCGCCCACATGCCACGAAGCGTCAACCGATGCAGTTCCCGCGCGTACGTCGGCACGTGCCACCGACGGCAACAGCATCGGCGCGCAAAGAACCGCGAGGAGTGAAATTAACTTCCAACCCATCCCGCCGGAGACCGTAGAACCTGGACGCGCCACGTGCGCCGGTTCCTCGGCGCCGCGTGGGGCGGCCGCCCTGCGCCCGCCGGAGCAGCGCAAGGCGCTGGCGGCCGGTCAGCCCGGGTGGAACTCGAACTCGTCCTCGCCGATCCGCACTTCGTCCCCCGGCTCGAAACCCGCCCGCTCGAGCGCCGCTACCACGCCGATCTCGCGCAGCCTGTCCTCCAGATAGGAGAGCGCCTCGTAATTGGAGAGGTCATGGCGCGAAACGAGGAGCTCGATCCCCCGCCCCTCGACCCGCCACGCGTCGTTCTCGCGCACAACGTCAAAGCCCTGGTCGGCGGCCGGCCTGTAGACCATGTGTTCGGCCTCGAACTGGTCCTCCCCGTCGCCTACCGCCGGTTCGGCTCGCACTTCCTGCGGCACGGCTTCGAAGATCGCGTGGACAAGCTCGTCGATCCCCTCGCCCGTTGCCGACGAGGCCGCGAGGACTCTCGCGGAGGCCGCTCCAACGGATTCCGCGAGTTCGCCGACCCATTCCTCGGCACCGTCGGGGGGCAGCAGGTCGACCTTCGAGAACAGAACGATCTCGGGTAGTTCGGCGAGCCCCGCCCCATAGGCCGAGAGCTCCTCTCGAACCGTTGCGTATGCCTCCGCAGGCTCGGGCGCCCCGTCCGGCGGATCCACCTCCACGACGTGCACCAACACCCGACACCGCTCGACGTGTGCGAGGAACTCGTGTCCCATCCCGGCCCCTGACGCGGCTCCTTCGATCAACCCCGGGATATCCGCCAGTACCAGCTGGCGATCCGAGTCCTCGATGGTGCCGAGGATGGGATCGACGGTCGTGAACGGATAGTCAGCCACCTTCGGGCGAGCGTTCGTCAACCGCGCCAGAAGCGACGACTTTCCCGCGTTGGGCAATCCCACCAGCCCCGCATCCGCCAAGAGTCGGAGCTGAAGCTCGATCCAGCCCTCCTCGCCCGGAAGTCCCTTTTCGGCGAATCGCGGAGCTTGGCGCGTGGACGTGGCGAAGCGCTTGTTGCCATTCCCGCCTGCGCCGCCCGATGCGACGACGGCGCGCTGCCCCGGCTCCACAAGGTCGTAAGACGTCCCGTCGATGCCCTCTGCGGACGTTCCGGGCGGGACGAGCACCTCCAGGGTGTCTCCCCGCGCGCCCTGCTTGCGCGCGCCCTCGCCGTGTCTGCCTCGCCCGGCTTTGAAGTGGCGCGCGATCTTCAGCGAGGCCAGATCTCGTCGAGACGGATCGCAGATCAGGACGACATGGCCACCGCGCCCCCCGTCCCCGCCGTCGGGTCCGCCGTGCGGCACGTGCGCCTCCCGTCGAAACGAGACCACGCCGTTGCCGCCACTGCCGCCCTGAACCCATATGCGCGCGCGATCGGAGAACACGCGTTGAGTCTGGCAGCGCGGCAAACTTGCGTAGCAACTGCCAAGGGGACTGGCGCAGACGTGGCGCCCCAGACCCCAGCCGATGGGGTCAGCCCTTCCGAGGCAGGCGCCACCTGCCGCCTTTAGGGCAGCTGCGAGAGGATGCGCTCGCGAAGCTCGGGGTCGAACTCCGTCTCGCGGAGACCCTTCAGAGCCGTGATGGTCGCCCGCATCTGCGCCAGATAGGCGACGCATGCGTCGCACTGCGCGAGATGCTCTTCGGTCCAGTGCTTCTCAGCCTCGGAGAGCTTTCCCTCGAGGTAGTTGGTGACCTCTTCTACGAAGTCCTTGCAGACGATGTTTTCGGTGACGCTCATATCGAAAGGCTTTCCTTGTCGAGCTCGTCCTCCAGAGCCGCCCGCACCTTCGAGCGTGCTCGGTGGAGGAGGACTCGTTGATTGGTCTCCGATACGCCGAGCGCGTTACGCGCCTCTTCCGCCGAGTAGCCCTGGACGTCGCGAAGGACGATCACCTCCCGCTGGCGCGGCGGCAATCCGGCTATCGCCTCGAGCATCGTGCGGCGCGCCTCGTCCGTCGCCAGCTTTCGCTCAGGCTCCAGCCATTCGGCAGGCGGGCTCGCCCATGCGCCGCGGAGCTCTCCGGCGCCACCGTGGAAGCGGTCAGGGTCTACTGCCGGGCCACCTCCCTCCTCGGCTCGCCGCTGGAAATACGAGATCGGCAGTGTCCGCTTCTCGCGCTTGCCGCGGGTCCTGGCGATATTGAGCAGGATCCCGAAGATCCACGTGCGAAGGGCTGAGCGCCCTTCGAAGCGATCGATTCCCTTCAAGACTCCCACCCAGGTGTCCTGCACCACCTCCTCGGCCACCGCCCTGCTCGGTACGTGCGCCATCGCGAGGCGCAGGAGCGCGGGAGTCAGGTCATCGACAAGCTTGGTGTACGCGTCACGGTCGCCACGCCGGAGCGCCTCGACCAACTCGTGGTCGGCCGTCTGCGTGATGGGCAGCTACTCCGCTTCTGCGACGGAAACGATGCGGCCCTTGCGGCCGGAGTGAAACTCGACCAGGCCGGGGCGAGTCGCAAAGATCGTGTGGTCGCGGCCGATGCCCGTGCCGTCGCCGGGGCGGAAGCGCGTACCGCGCTGGCGAACGATGATCTCGCCGCCGCCGACCTCTTGGCCGGCGAATACCTTGACGCCCAGCATCTTGGGGTTCGAATCGCGACCGTTTCGGGAGGAGCCGAGCCCCTTCTTATGGGCCATCTACGAGTCCTCCTCGGTCTTCTTGGCGGCCGGCTTCTTGGCAGCGGGCTTCTTGGCGGCCGGCTTTTTGGCGGGCGCCTTGGCCGCAGGAGCCTTCTTTTCGGCCGGCTTCTCGGCCGTCTCGGCCTTCGGCTCGTCCGCGTCCTTCTTGGTGGCCGGCTTGCGCGTAAGCATCTTCACGTCCTTGACCTCGAGCCTCGTAAGCGAGGAGCGGTGGCCGCGACGCTTGCGATAGCCCTTCTTGGCCTTGTACTTGAAGACCTTGATCTTCTCGCCTCGGAAGTGCTCGACGACCTCGGCCTCGACCTTGACCTTCTCGAGGTCCGCGCCGCTGCCGACGAACTTGTCGTCGCCTGAGAACATGACCGGGCGGAGCGTCACCTTGGCGCCCTCGTCCTCAGCCATGCGGTCGACAACCAGAACCGTGCCCTTTTCGGCGCGGTACTGCTTGCCACCAGCCTCGATTATCGCGTAGGTATCAGCCATAAGAATCCGGCCGGGGAGTGTAGCCCGCGGCTACCGAGCAATCAGCAGGACCGGGTCGGCCTAGGCAGCGGGCGCCGACTCGTCGCGAGCACCCGAGCGGCCTCGACCTCCACGGTTACCTCGGCGGCGGCGAGGTGTCTCCTCCCCCTCGTCAGCGGCCTCCCCGCCTCCATCACCGTCGCCATCCGAGCCGTTGTCGGAGCCGGCGTCCACCAGGGAAGCCGACGCCTGCGAACGAGCCACGGCGTCGATCCGCACCAGGCGCCGCTCGCCAACGTGCTTGCCGCCGCCGTTGACGGACACGATGTACGAGTCCACGCGCGCAATTGCGTCGTCGGCCTCGTACATGTGGGGCTCCTCGATCGCGACGAGGACCTCGTCCCCCACCGCAAACGGAAGCGCCATGCGCTCGATGTCCGTGCGGGTTCCCTCTTCGGAGACTTCGTATGTATCGACCGAGAGCGCGTCGCCTCCCTCGAAGTGGAAGTCCTTGCCGGTCTCCTTCTCAAGCTCGATCAGGCCGGATCCCTCCTCGGTCAGCTTTGCCGCAACGCGCGGATTGACACGGATCAGGAACGCCTCAGGCTCGGACTTCTGTGCCACGAGCTCACGAAGCTTTCGAATGACGTCGATCGCGACGGTCTCCTCGGAGAGGATCACACCCTCTCCCTCGCACACCGGACAAACCTTCGTGAGGATCTCGCGCACACCGTCGGTGACGTTCTGGCGGGTCATCTCGACCAGCCCGAGCGGCGAGATCTCGACCACATAGGTCTTGGTCTTGTCCTCGTCGAGCGCCTCGCGCATCGTCTTCAGGACCTGATCGCGGTTCCGGGCGCGGGCCATGTCGATGAAGTCGACGACGATGATCCCGCCGATGTCACGCAGACGGAGCTGGCGGACGACCTCTTCGGCCGCCTCGATGTTCACCCGGGTGATCGTGTCCTCAAGGCGCCCCTTGCCGCGGCCCGTGAAGCTGCCGGTGTTGATGTCGATGACCGTCAGCGCCTCGGCGTAGTCGATCATCAGGTAGCCGCCCGAGGGCAGGTCCACCCTCCGCGAGAGCGTTGAGCGCACCGCCTGCTCGGCACCCTCACGCTCGAAGAGCGGCTCGGCACCTTCGTAGGTCTCGACCTTTTCGACCAGTTCCGGCGCGGTGCGCTGGAAGAAGCTCGTCACGCGCTGGTGCTGCTTTTCGTCGTCGATGATCGCCTTGTCGAATTCGGACGGCAGGACGTCGCGGAGCACGCGGATCGACAGATCAGCCTCCTGGAAGACCAGGTCGGGCGCCTTCACCTCGCCACCCCGGCGCTCGACGACCTCGGCGAGCTTGTGGAGATACGCGAGATCGCGCTCGAAGTCGTCTGCCTGGGCACCTTGCGCCGCGGTGCGGACGATGACGCCGCCGTCGCCCTTGTGGATCTTGTGGAGCAGCTTTCGCTGGCGGTCACGCTCAGAGTCGGGAAGCCTGCGGCTCGCGCCGACCCCCGCGCCCTGCGGCATGTAGACCAGGTAGCGCCCGGCGATCGAGAGCTGCATCGAGAGGCGGGCCCCCTTCGTCTTCAAGGGGTCCTTGACAACCTGGACGAGCACTTCCTGCTTGGACTTGATCAGCTCATCGATGCGCCGGCCCTTGCCGTGACCACGGCGCGGGACCTTCTCGCCTCCGGGCAGGACGATCTCGTCGACGTGCAAAAAGCCGTTTCGCTCGAGCCCGATATCGACGAACGCGGCCTCCATTCCGGGCAGGACGTTGTCGACGACACCCTTGTAGATGTTGCCGACTATTGAGCGAGAGCCGCGGCGCTCGACATAGAGCTCGGCGACTCGGGACTTCTGCTTTTCCTTGGCCTCGAAGACCGCAACGCGGGTTTCTCCGGCGTCTACTGATACGAGAATCTTTTTCTTCAACTAGCTCACCTCAGGAGCGGGGTACCCCGGCTCCCTGAGGCGAGCTGCGACTGAACATGGATGCTCTGGAGCAATCCGAGCGCCAAGAACGTGACGATGACGGATGAACCTCCAGCACTCATGAGCGGCAAGGGGATTCCCGTGATGGGTGCGATCCCGATGTTCATGCCCACGTTGACGAAGATCTGGAACAAGAAGCCGACGGCTATGGAGCCGGCGATAATCGTCCCGTAACGGTTCTTCGAAAGCGTCATGATGCGCAGCGCCCGCCAGATGAGCAGGGCGTAAAGGGACAGGATGAACGCGGCGCCCATGAATCCGTAGCGCTCGCCCACGACCGCAAAAATGAAGTCGGTGTGGCGCTCGGGCAAAAAGCCGTCCCGCGTTTGCGTCGCCTCGTCACCGCGACCGGTCTTGCCACCGGCGCCGACGGAGATGAGGGACTGATTGATCTGATAGCTGGTGCCTGCCGAGTCCTCGCTTGGCGAGAGGAAGGCGGTCAGGCGATCCTCCTGGTAAGGCTGAAGGATCGGAGCGTTGGCCGCTGGGGCCACCACCAGGACGATTGTCACGGCCGCCGCCGCCATAGCGCCGATGGCAGCGAGGTGCTGCCAAGGCGTGCCGGCGATGAACAGCACCGCGATTGTCACGACCCCGTAAACCAATGAGGATCCGAGGTCGGGCTGCAAAAAGACGAGTGCGCCGGGGATTGCTCCCAGGAGCAGGATGCGGCCGGTCTTTCGCCACGACGAGTCGCTGTGCGACTTGTCGATGACGACGGCGGCCAGGACAAGAATCAAGAGCACCTTGCCGAGCTCTGAAGGCTGGAAGGTGAAGAACGGAAGCTCGATCCAGCGGTGCGAACCGCGGGTTGCCTCGGCGAAGACGAAGACGAGGCAGATCGAGGCGACCAGGAACGTGTAGATGCCGACGCGTAACTCGCGGAAACGCGAGTAGTCGATACGAGCAAGTGCCAGCATGAGCGCGATGCCCACGGTGGCGTAGATCGACTGGCGGATGACGTAGAAGTAGGGGTTGCCGGGGACGTCCTCGGCCGTCGCCTGGCCGAGCGTGTAGATCGAAAACGCGATCAGGCCGACAGCCGCTGCAAGCAGGGCGAAATCAAGCCTCAAAACCCCGGCGCGTTCGAGCAGGCTCTCGCGCGGCTCGGCGTAGGGCCGAGGCCGGGGTTGAACACGCGGCCTTGGTCCGCTTACTACAGCCATTACTCAGCTACCACGGTACCCGTTGTGTCCGTCGGAGTCGCCGCTGCCTCGTCGATTTGACGCTGAGCGACCGAAAGATAGTTTCGCGCGTACTCCTCGAGGATCTGCTTCGCGGCCGGTGCGGCGCTGTCGACACCGAACCCTCCCTTTTCGATCGTGTACGCAACGGCGACCTTCGGGTTGCCGGCAGGCATGAGGGCGGCGTACCAGCCCTGGTCGAACGGGACGCCGTCGACGATCGTCTCCGCGGTGCCCGTCTTGCCGGCGACGTCAACGGGAAACGAGCCGAAGATCGAGTACGACGTGCCGCCGGGCTCCATCGCCGCCGAGACGAGGCCGTCCATGATCGTGTCGCGCCACGAATCCTCGATTTCGACCTCACGCTGGGGTTGCGGGGCGATTTCCTGGACCACCTGACCGTCCGGGTCCTCGGAGCGAAGCCCTACATGCGGAGTCACTACGGTGCCCCCGTTGCCGAGCGCGGCGTAGGCGACAGCAAGCTGGAGGGGCGCCGCAAGCAGGTCGCCCTGACCCACTGAGAGGTTCACGTTGTCGCCCACCGACCACGGCCGGTCCGTGTCGCCGTTCTCGAAGAGCTCGTTGCGCCACTCGGGCGTCGGGACGCGCCCGAGCGCCTCACCCGGCACGTCCACGCCTGTCGTATCGCCGAAACCAAGGTCCGTCGCCCAGTCCTGGATGAACTCGTCCCCGTCCTCGTCGATGTTCTCCTGGAGGCGGCCTCCGAGCGTGTAGAAGTAGACGTCGGACGAGACCTGAAGCGCGTCGTGGAGGTCCACCGGCCCGTGAATGGCGTCGCCCGCGTTCCGGAACTCCTGCTCGCCCAGCTTGTAGAGGCCGTCGTCGTTGATGATCTCCGTGGGCGTCAGCTCGCCCGCGTCGAGCGCGGCAAGAGCGGTCACCGGCTTGAACGTCGAACCGGTCGGATAGCCGGCGGCGATTGCCCGGTTGAACGCGGGAGCGCCGGTGCCAAGCGTGTTCTCGGGGTCGAAGATCTGCTCGAACGTCGCGTTGGAGAGCTCGGGTTTTGCCAGCTCCGCCGGGTCGAAGGTCGGCGCGGAGCCCATCGCAAGGATCTCGCCGCTGTCGATGTCGATCGCGGCGAAGGCACCGCTTCGACCGACGAGGCCCGACTCGCCCGCCTCCTGAAGATCGGAATCGATCGAGAGCACGAGATCGTTCCCCTGCGTCGGCTCACGGGCGCTGGTCGGGCGCCCGGTCGGAGATCCGGATGCGTCCACGGGCACTCGCGTCTCGCCGTTCACGCCACGAAGGACGTTGTCATACGTGAGCTCGACTCCATCGAGGCCGATCTCGTCCCCTGGCTCGAGGTCCTGGTAGGCCGGCTCCTCCAGTTGCTCGGCGCTCACCTCCTTGACGTAGCCGAGGAGATGGGCTGCCGTCGTTCCCTCCGGGTACTGCCGGACGTACACGCGATCGACCGAGACGCCCTGGAACTTCTCCTGGTTCTCGCGAACGAAGAAGACGACGCTCTCCGGGACATCGCGCTGGAGCGTGACCGGGTTCGACGGCAGGAGCTTGGTCTGCTTTTCGATCTCCTTGCGGACCTTCTCCAGGCTCATGCCCGTGACTCCCGCGACGCGCTCGAGGACTTTCACGCGCTCGCCCGAGTCCTCGGGTAGCTCGTCCTTGCGGAGCTGAAGCGCCAGAGCCGTGCGATTGCCGACCAGCACCTTGCCGTCGCGATCGAGAATCTCACCGCGGGGAGCCTGGACCGTGACCTCGCGAACGCGGTTTCCCTGTGCCTCGGCCAGGTAGCGGTCGCCCGAGAGGACCTGCAGGTACCAGAGGCGAAAGAGGATGACGCCGAAAGCGATCAGCGCGACGCCGCCCAGGATCGCGACCCGCCGCTGCAGGGTGGCCGGCTCCCGCCGGTCCTTGTTCCAGCTGCCGTCTCCGAAGCTCATGACGCGCACCAGCCGCGGTTGATCCGACACGAAGAGGTAGTCATCGGGGCACTCCCCCCGCAACGGAGCGCCGCATGCGCGAAGCGGGCGCGGTCCGGGTCGACTGGCGAGCGGGCGCCTCCTCCAGGACCAGGGCGGGCCGCAAAGCGCGGCGGATCAACGGGTGGATGGGATAGGCCAGCAGGAAAGCCAGAAAACCCTTGACGATCGAATCGGTCACTACTGCGCCGCTGACGGAGCTGTCCACGTCGAGCGTCAGCTGCAGGGCCGTGAATCCCGCGCTTGCAAAGAGCGCGAGGGCGCCGGTAACGGCGGCGGGCGCAAACGCGCTGTCGATCTCGAAGCTCTCGCGGTAGCGCCCGGCCAGGTAACCCACGGAGAGGAGGACGAGGGAGGAAACGCCAAGCGTCTCGAGCAAGACGACGTCGAGCAGCAGGCCTGCCGCAAAGCCCGTGACCGCGCCGATCACGGCGCCCCCGAGCAGCCCGATGGCCGCGACCACCACGACGACAAAGTCCGGCGAGGTGCCGAAGATCGTCAGGTAGGAGAAGAAAACGACCTGAAGGAGCACGGAGACGAGAACGATCGCCGCCAGCCGCGCGTTTATCCAGCGCGTGAGGATCATCCGGCCACCTCCGGCCCCTCGGGCCCTCCGGTGAGGATCTGAACGTTTGTGAGCTCCTGAAAGTCGACGAAGGGATCCACGGTCACCTGCTGAAAGTCGAACTCGTTCGAAGAGGACTCGGTGACGACACCGACCGGGATATTGGGCGGATACGCGGACGAGAGGCCCGTTGCGGGGTCGGCCCAGCCGGCGGTAACGACGTACTTGCCGTCAGAGATCTCGTCGTCGTTGGAGAAGATCTCGAGCGTCAGCTCTTCCGGATCGCCGGCGGTGGCGGTCACGATGCCCTGCGGGCCACCCGATTCGGCGACTGCGACCGAAACGCCGTTCCGCGGGTCGGTGATGAGCTGGACCTGGGCTGTTCCGGAGGTCACCTGGCTCACACGCCCCACAAGGCCGTCCGCCGCGATCACGGGGTCGTCGACCTCCACGCCGTCAGCAGAGCCGGCGTTCACGCCCACGGTCGCGTTGACGAGACTTGCCGTACGCGTCACGACCCGGGCCGTCACCGGTTCATAGCCCGTTCCAGAGAGCTCGTCCTTGTTCAGCCCGAGGAGGCCGCGGAGCTCGTCGTTCTCCGCGTCGGCGGCCTCGGCCTCGGCGAGGCGGGTTCGCACCTCGGCCAGCTCCTCTTGGAGGTCCTCGTTCTCGCCGCGGGCCTCCCAGGTCTCGTCAAACCAATCGAACAGGTCGCGGACCGGCTTGAGCGCGGCATTGGCCACGGCCTCGAGCGGCGAGAGGACGGTGGCCGTGGCACGCTGAATCACGTGGAGCGGCCCCGACTCAGCCTCGGAGAAGTGCGCCGACAAGAGGATCAGCGAGCCCACGATCAGGCCGACGAGAACGGCGCGCCGGCGGCGTACCTGTTTGCGATACACGGGATCTCAGCCCGCCCATGGATGTGGCGAAGGAAACGTCAAAAGGATGGCGCAGGGTGAATGGGTTTGTTCGGGGTCAGACCCCAACATTTCGGGCTGCCACAAACAGGTCGGATTCTTGGGGTCTGACCCCGATCTGACAATGCCGTCCGGAGGCCGAGTGTAGCGCAGGTTTTCCAAGCCGCAAGCCGAACTTGAGGCTATCGGCAAACCCTAAGGGTAATTCTTCGCCTTAGGGTTTTCCTGCGCATGGGGTGCCAGTGCGGGATCGAGCTCCAGGAGGACACGGACGGGCAAACCGACGACATTCGAGAAGTCGCCTTCCACTTTGTCGATCAGGATCGACCCGAGCCCCTGAATGGCATATCCGCCGGCCCTCCCACGCCACTCCTCGGAGTCCAGGTAGGCCCCGATCGTTGCTTCGTCGAGCGGACGGAAGGTGACCGATGAGCGGGAGACGCCCGAGCGCTCACGCAGGGGGCCTCCCGGGATCCCCGTCGCGCGGGGACCGATCAGGCAGACGCCGCTCAGGACTTCGTGCTCGCGGCCCGACAGCGTGCGCAGCCGCTCTTCGGCCGCGGCACGATCCGCCGGCTGACCGAGCATGCGCCCGTCCACGAACACGTCCGTGTCCACGCCGAGCACCGTGGCATCCTCGGGCGACCCGGCCACCTCGAAACCCTGCGACGGCCTTGAGGCGCGCGTTTTCGAGCACCAGAGCCTCCGGGTCGTCCCCTTCGGTCAGCTCGTCCACGTCCGGGTCCACAGCCTCGAATTCGATACCGAGCCAACCCAGGATCTCCCGGCGACGGGGGGAGCGGGAGGCGAGGATCAGGCGGGATGCTTCAGCCACCCCGCTGATCCTGTCAGGTCGTCCTTAGCGACCCACTGTGAACTGTCCGTACCTCACGGAGCCGGGCACCCGCTTCCCGGTCCATCTGCTCCTCGCGGAGACGGTGGCCTTGAAATAAACAGTCGCGCCGGGGAACTCGGCCAGTCGGGTCCGCGCGGCGCGCCTGAGACGTGCAACTACCTTCTCGGATTCTTCCGCCTGCAGTTCGCGAGCGCCTACTGCGATGGTTCTCGAGCTGAGGCCGAAGTGCTTGGCATCCGCCCTGGTCAGGCTGAGTCTGAGCCGGCCACGCGCGTCGTGAGTGCATCGCACGAGCGATTCCACTCCATTGCGAGCAGCCTGGCGCAGGCTGCCCGGCGAGTTCAGCTCAAGGAAGTCGCACGCTGCCTCGGGCTGGGACGTCCAGCGCGCGAGCGTCACCCTGTCGGGCTCGCCCTCGGCTCGGCCCACGCCGACCACCACCACCCGCCCCATGGAATCCACGAACGCCCGGCCGGGGTCGAATTCGTCCAGCCCCTCGCGCTTGAAATTGGCTTGCTCAACCGCCTGGGCAAAGGCGCCGTCGTGTTCCCCTTGCCCTGAGAAGTACCTCAAACCCGCCTTGGCGTGATTTGCCGAGGAGCTGGCCGAAACGTAGAATCCACCGCCCGGCGCAAAGCCGGGCATGGCGACGTTCGATCTAGCTTCGGCTTCAGTGAGCGGTTGCGCAAAGACTTCCGCCTCCGCACCACCAGCTTCCACCCGCACGAACTGGACCTGATTGTCATCAAAGAATCCGCCTGTGAACGCGAGCAAGAGTCCACCGTCGGGCGTCCGTACGGTCCACTGATAGAGGTCGTACCCGACGTTACTGTCACGTCCGTAGCGGGCCACCTCCCGTGGAGTAGTGGCGGCCGGCGAGAGCGTCTCCACCCGATAGACAAGGCGTCCCCCTCGTGAAAAAACCGTTGCGGTGACGCGAAGCAGGGTCCCGTCTGCTGCGGTTGCAAGCCCCGCGGCAGACTGGGAGTAGCAAGGGCCCCCAACCTCGCATTCGCCATGGGTCTCTTCGAGCGGGGTGAACCCGCTGTCGGCAGCACCCCCTGGCTGAAAACGTCGAAGCACGAGCGAGGAGCCTTCGTCGCGCCACAACCAGAGCCCTCCCTCTGGCGTCGGAGCGGCATGGCCGCCCTGCGACAGCGGGGAATGGGAGGGACCCTGAACAATCTGGCCGGACTCATTCAACGTGTACAGGTATCGGCCCTCGTCGGTGCTCGAAAGCAGCTGAATCCTCCCATCGGGCCGGAGCTCCAACTGAACGTCACGGACCAGCCCGATCTGATCAAAGCCGAAGTCCCGGTCGATAGTCCCGTCGAGGTTGACGCGGACCAGGGTTCCGCCGATCGAATCCGTGCCACCGAGCAGGATCCTCCCTTCAGAATCAGGTTCGATGTCGGTGATCTCCATCTCGAGCGGGAGCACCTTCATTCCATTGCCACCGAATGACCCATCCAGGTAGAGCGGCAACTCCGACGAACCGGCTGACGCCGGGACGGGGACGACGAGCGCGAGCGCAGATGCGGCAGCAATCAAGTTGAGCGTGATTCTCCGTGGCATGGCGCAGACTCTCTCCGCGCGAAGTGAAGCGCCGGTGAGATATCGATGAGATTTGCGCTTAGGAATTACCTGAAAATGGCGACAACGTCGGCACGCCCGGTCACGTGAGCACCTGACGCTTCAGGCCGTCTGTCTAGCTGCGAGCCTCGACGGCGGCTCGTGCAGTCTCCCCTTAGGACTCTGGGACAACCCAGGATCTCCCGGCGGCGAGGGGAGCGGGAGGCGAGGATCAGGCGGACGACAGGACCCCATCCTGCCACTTATGGAGTAGCCCAGTGAGCTAAGACCACCCCTAGGCGCTCTGGATGGGGGTGCGTTGCCCCGGTAGCTCAACGAATGGCGAGTTGTGCCCATATATCAGGCACAAATCACCATTCTTCGGGACCGCGGCTGCTCCGGCGGAATAGCGCCTCTTCTCCAAGCATGACTACTGGGCGCGCCTGAGCGGATGGCCGCCACGCGGGAGCCATAGAGTCTTTCCAAACCAACTGGAGGAGACACGATGCCCGAGGACGTGCCGCTGACTTTAGGGCCCGGCGAGGGCCAGGCCCTCCGAAACCCGCTTGGCGGAGACCTGACGATGAAGCTCACCGGACGTGAAACAGGCGGCTCGCTAACGATGTTTGAAAGTGTGGCGGCACCCGGTGAAGGCCCGCCGATGCATGTACACGCCAACGAGGACGAGGTCCTCTACGTGATCGGCGGCAAGCTTCGCTTCAAGCTCCACGACGATGTCGAGGAGGTCGCCACGGGCGGGTTCGCCTTTATTCCGCGCGGGGTCGAACACACCTGGCAGTCGGTCGGGTCCCAGCCGGCACGCTTGCTCGTCACGTTCACGCCGGCCTCACCCGGGATGGAGCGCTTCTTCTTCGCCTTCGCCGAGCTGCCGGAGGGCGCGTCGTTCCAAGAGGAGTTTGCGCGCCTCGGCAGCCAGGCCGGGATGGATGTGGTCGGCCCACCGCTCGCGCAGTCCGACGCCTAGGCGTTAGCGGCGCACCGCAGGTGCCGGGGGTAGTTGCGCTTTCCACGCGAAAGCACCTATTCGCAAACGGCTATCCGCCGTTGACGGCTCCCCCTAGAGCTCCGGGAACCAGATGCCGATCTCGCGCTCGGCGGACTCGTCCGAGTCGGAGCCGTGGACCATGTTGAAGGTCACTTCGAGCGCGAAGTCGCCGCGGATCGAGCCGGTGGCGGCCTCGATCGGATTGGTGGACCCGATCAGCTGGCGTGCTGCCGGGACGGCCTCGTGGCCCTCGAGCACCGCGGCGACCAGAGGCCCGCCCGTGATGAACTCGACCAGCTCGCCGAAGAACGGCTTCTCGGTGTGCTCGGCGTAGTGCTCGTTGGCGGTCGCCTCGTCAGCCGTGACGAGCTTCAGCGCCTTGATTCGAAGCCCCTTTCGCTCAAAGCGGGCAAGGACCTCACCGGTGAGGGCGCGCTCGAAGGCGTCGGGCTTGACCAGGATCAGGGTTCGGGACATGCGAGGGCTCGCTTTCGTTGGGAAGTCGATGAAGGCCGGCGCAAAGCCGGGCCGGAGAATGTAGAAGAAGCGCTAGCTGTCGCTGGGCTTGGCGCGACGCGGCGGCGGCTGGCTGGCGCTCCTGGAAGCCGCTGGACGCGGCTCGGAGCGTGTCGAGGTCCGCTTGGCCGGAGCGGGCGCCGACGACCCCGTTTCGCCGCCTCCGTCTGATGATGTGCGCGCGACCGGGCGCGTCGCCCGGGTCGGCCGCGAGCTTGTTCTGCGCCCCGAGCGGCGAGACGACGACGTCTCGGGCTCGGCACGACGCGTCGGCGTCTCGCAATACGGGCAGAGGCTCCAACGCGGATCGACGGGCTTGCCGCACGAATCGCAGGGGTCCTTGATGCGCGCTCGGCAGCTGGGGCAGCGCAGATACGTGCGCTCGACCGGGTGCTCGCAGTTCGGGCACGAGTTTTCCTCTAGCTGGCGCACCCTGAGCTCGGAAGCGCGGATCTCGAGTTCGCGCTCGCGGCGATCCTCGAGGAACTCCGGCGGACGAAGGATCGAGTAGACGATCACGCCAACAAAGGGAAAGAGCGAGGCCACGGTTGCGCATCCGACCAGGACCGGGTCTTCCAGACGCCGCTTCGCATCCAGGTAGGTGTAGGCGATGAGGGCGAGGTAGACGACCACCAAAAACAGGATCAGAAGGTTGATCGCCAGGTTGACGCCGTCGTTTTCGATGCCGAAGATCGCGATGGTCAGGGCCATGAGAATCGAGGAGTCTACTTCTCTGTGAGCAGGCAAAAGCCTTTACACGGGAGGATGCACGGGAGGTCTCCCTACAGAAACAACCGCCCGAACAGGTACCCGAGCCCAAAGAAGACGAGGATCACCACCGCCACAACCGCGGCGACCAGGCCCATCATCTGCAGAAGTTCTGAGCGTGCTTCGGGGTCCATCAGTAGGACAGAAGGTAGTGCGATCCGGCGATCAGCGCCACCCCGTCGACCTCCTTTGCGAGCTCCAGCGCACGGCGGACTGCCTGCCTCGGATCCTCGATCGCCTCAGCGCTCACTCCCACGGCCCCACAAATGCTCACGAGCTCGCGCGCGGAAACCGACGTCGTCCCCGGCCGCCCGGCGCCCTCGAGCCGCTCGGGCGGGATCTGGGTCACGACAGCGGCCGAAATCGCCGGGGCGAGTGCTCCGACGATGCCCGCAGCGTCCTTGTCGCCCAGGATGGCCAGGCATGCGACGACGGGTCTCTCCCCCAGTTCGGCCGCCAGCGCCTCGGCCAGCGCCGTCGCCCCGTCGGGGTTGTGTGCCGCGTCGCGGATCACCGGGGGATCGCCGTCGCGCATCTCGAAACGCCCCGGCAGTTCGAGGCTCCCGAGCGCCTCCTCGACCACCTCGTCACCCAGCGACTCGCCCAAGAACGCCTCCGCCGCCGCAACCGCGACAGCCAAATTCCGCTGCAGATAGGGCGCGGATGAGCGAAACGTCCCGATTGGCCCCTTATAGGGGGGAGCGTGGGACGTTTGCCACCCGGGGAGGGGTTCGATGACGCGGCAGCTGCGCTTGGCCGCGGTCTCGTGGGCGAGGGCTCTGACTTGCGCCGAGACGCGGCCCAGCACCAGCACCGTGTCCTCGCGCAGCACCGCGAGCTTCTCCGCCGCGATTTCGAGCTCCGTATCGCCGAGCCATTGCGTGTGGTCAAGCCCGATCGAGGTGAGGACTGTCACCTTCGAGTCCAGGACGTTCGTCGCGTCCAGACGTCCACCGAGCCCCGCCTCGATCACTCCGACGTCCACGCCCGCGTCGCGCAGAGCGACGAATGCGGCCGCCGTGGCCGCCTCGAACTGGGTGACGCATTCCCCCTCTTCTAACCCCTCCTCGACGCCTGGCACGGCCGCTGCAACCTCAGCTACGGCCCGCTCGAACGCGCTCGGGTCAACCTCGGTGCCCCGGACCCGCACACGCTCCGCCCACCGCTCGGCGTGCGGGGACAGATAGGAGCCCGATGCCCGCCCCGAAGCCTCGATCAGCGCCGCCATCATCTGTGTCGCGGATGACTTTCCGTTTGTGCCGACGACGTGGATCGACTCGAAAGTGAGTTGAGGGTCGCCCAGCGCAGACAAAAGCGCGGTGATTCGCTCGAGCCCGAACCTCCACCCGATCGGGTCGAGCCCAGCTAGCCATTCTTCGGCGGGCACTCCCGCCCCCTTCTGCGCTCCGCTTCCGGGAGTGCGGGAGTTCACTCCAGATCTTGCAGCTCGGCGCGGTAGCCCTCGAGCTTTTCGCGCTCGGCCTCGACGACCTCAGGCGGGGCCTTGGCCACGAACCCTTGATTCGAGAGCTTCTTCTCGCCGCGCTCGACCTCTGAGCGAAGCTCGGCAGCCCGTGCCTCGATCCGCTCGGCGACCTGCGCAGGGTCGATCTCTTCCGAGCCGAGGAGCTCCAGGGCGCCGATGCTCGCGAGGGCATCGCCGCCCGCACCGTTCAGCTCAAGGCGGGCGAGGCGGGCAACGAACTCGTGCGGCTCAACACCCCCCGCGCCCACCCGGGCGGGCAGGACGCTTGCCACCGGCACGCCGACGAGGTCTCGCCAGCGCCGCACCTGGCGGGTCAGCTCGATGGAGGCCTCGATCTCAGCCTCTGAGGCCGCATCCATCCGCGACTCGTCCGCTTCCGGATATGCCGCGACTATGAGCGGCCCGTCAGCACCCGCCGGCAGATAGCTCCAGATCTCCTCCGTGACGAAGGGGGTGAAGGGGTGAGCCAGCGCCAGGAAGCGCTCGAGGATCCATACGAGGTGGCCTGAGACCTCAGGCTCCGAGTCGTAGAGGCGGGGCTTGACGATCTCGAGGTACCAGTCGCAGAGCTCGGACCAAAAGAAGCGGTAGAGCTCGCCGACAGCGCCCGAGAAGTCGTACGCCTCAACGCGAGCGTCGACCTCGGCGACCGTCCGCTCGAGGCGGGACGCGATCCAGCGGTCCTCAACCTCCCTGGTAGATGGCGCCGCATCGGCGTCGCCCGCGTTCATAAGAATCAGACGCGAGGCGTTCCAGAGCTTGTTGGCCAGATCGCGGCCCTGGGCGACCTTCGCGTCGGCGTAGCGCACGTCCTGAGAGGACGACATCGCCAGGAGCCCGAACCGGAGCGCATCGGCACCGTGTTCGTCGATCGCTTCGAGCGGGTCGATGCCAGTGCCGAGGCTCTTTGACATCCGGCGCCCGTCCGGCGCCTGGATCACGGAGTGGATGTTCACGTCGGTGAACGGGACCTCGCCGGTGAACTCCATGCCCATCATCACCATCCGGGCGACCCACAGGAAGATGATGTCCCGGGCCGTCGAGAGGACGTCGGTCGGATACCAGGCCTGAAGCTCGGGTGTCTCCTCGGGCCAGCCGAGCGTCGCGAATGGCCACAGGCCGGATGAGAACCACGTGTCGAGCACGTCCTCTTCGCGCCGGAGCTCACCATCGCACGCGCCGCAGCGGTCCGGAGCCGACTCGGAGACGTAGATCTCCTCGCACGCGTCGCAGTACCAGACGGGAAGCTGATGACCCCACCAGAGCTGGCGCGAGACGCACCAGGGACGAATGTTCTCGAGCCAATCGAGGTAGACCTTTTTCCAAGGCTTCTCAGGGTGGAACTTCACCCTCCCGTCGCGGACGACCTCCATCGCGGGCTTCGCAAGCTCGGTCATGTCGCAAAACCACTGGAGCGAGATCAGCGGCTCGACGCGGCGGCCGGAGCGGGCGGAGTGAGGCACGTCGTGCACGTAGGGCTCCTCGGCAGAGATCAGGCCCTGCTCGCGAAGTGCAGCCACGACGGCATCGCAAGCCTCCTGAGCCTCCATCCCGGCGTACGGCTCGCCGGCCGCTTGAGTCATGCGGCCGTCCTCGCCGATGACGGAGATCTGCTCGAGCCCATGCTTGCGGCCGATCTCGAAGTCGTTCGGGTCGTGCCCGGGCGTGATCTTGAGCGCGCCCGTGCCGAATTCAGGATCGACGTGCTCGTCGGCGATCACGGGCAGACGGCGCCCGACCAGCGGCAGGACGACCTCCTTGCCCACGAGCGAGGCGTAGCGCTCGTCGCCGGGTGAGACCGCAACCGCGGTGTCGGCGAGCATCGTCTCCGGGCGCACGGTCGCAACCGTTATCGACCCCGAGCCATCGGCGAGCGGGTAGTCGATCGAGTACAGCGTGTCGGTGAGCGTCCTTTGCTCGACCTCGAGGTCCGAGATCGCCGAGCCCAGGCCCGGATCCCAGTTGACCATGTAGTTGTCGCGGTACACGTAGCCGCGCTCGTGGAGTTCGACGAACACCTTCGTGACGGCGCGCGCGTAGGCCTCGTCCATCGTGAAGCGCTCGTCGGAGAAGTCCGCCGAGGCACCCAGGCGCTTGAACTGCTCGATGATCTGGGAGCCGTGGCGCTCGCGCCAGTCCCAGACCCGCTCGACGAAGGCTTCCCGCCCGATGTCGCGCCTTGACGTTCCCTGCGAGGCCAGCTCCTTCTCGACCAGTGCCTGGGTCGCGATCCCGGCGTGATCCGTGCCCATGATCCATCTAGTCGGCTTGCCGCGCATGCGGTTTAGCCGAATCAGGGAGTCCTGGATCGAGCCGTTCAGGGCGTGGCCCATGTGGAGGACGCCCGTCACGTTCGGCGGCGGCACCGCGATCGAGAAGTTGTCGGCCGCATCGCCTTCGGCTACCGGATGGAAATAGCCGCCCTCGAGCCACCGCTCCAGTAAGCGCCGCTCGACCTCCGCGGGGTCGTAGCGAGTCGTGCTCTCAAGCGCTTTTCGGGCCTTTTCATCCACCGCGTTCGATGTTAGTCTGGCCGTGAGGGGCGAGAGTCCCACTCAAACACTGCGAGGAACCGTCATGAAACGAGCCTTGACCGTTGCGCTGAGACTCGTCCGATCGGCTCGCGCTGCCCGGCTACCGTTCGCTCTCGATGACTGAGCTCGGCCAAAGCGCGATCGGGACCTGGGGCGGCGGGCGCTACATGCGCTTCGGAGAGGCGATCTCCGACGACCGCCTGGAGGCGCTCTTCAAGCCGGGCAAGGGAATCGACACGGTCATTACGGCCGACGTTTACGGCGAGGGCGAGGCTGATCGCACGCTCGGCCGCGCGCTGTCGGGCCTCGACCGGGAGTCCTTCCGCGTTGCCGGCGCGATCGGCCACGACTTCATCCATGGCGAGCGCCAGGGTCCGAAGGGCTTCCCCCGCTTCACTCACCCGGATCTTCGCGGCCCTGACGACTACGGCCCTTACCTGCGCGAGGCGGCCGAACGGAGTCTGGAAGCGATCGGCATCGACTTCTTCGACGTGCTGCTTCTCCACAACCCCGATCGCACGGGTTACGAGTCAGCTGCCGTCTGGGACGGAATGGCCGCGTTACGCGAGGACGGCCTGGCACGGGCGGTTGGAGTCGCCCCCGGGCCCGCAAACGGCTTTACTCTCGACCTCATCGCCTGCCTGGAGCGCTTTGGCGACGTGATCGACTGGGCGATGGTGATCTTGAACCCGCTCGAACCATGGCCAGGCGAGCTCGTTCTGAATGCCGCCACCACCGCGGACGTCTCGGTCATCACCCGCGTCGTCGACTACGGCGGACTCTTTTGGGGCGACCTTCAGGCAGACACACCGCTTCACGAGCACGACCATCGCCGCTTCCGGCCCGACGGCTGGATCGAGCGCGGGCTCGAGCGAATCGGCCGAATGCGTCCGATCGCCGCCGAGGCGGGACTAACCGACATTCAGCTCGCGTGCGCCTGGAACCTTGCGCACCCGGCCGTCGCCTGCGTCGCTCCGACCTTCATCCAGGAGGCAGGCCCGGACGCTCGCCGGGTCGAGGACAAGCGCCTGGAGCTCGCCGAGCTGCCCCTGGCCGGCCGCCTCTCGCCAGAACAGGTCGCGGAGCTGCGAGAGCTGGGCGACAACACCGGCGCGATGAAGCTGAAGGGCGCCAGCGCCGACCACGAAGGCGACGACGCGCCCGACCGGTGGGGTCTGACAGACGACCTCACGCAGGTCGCCAAGCGACACGGCATCGCGCCGGAGCGCGATCTGGCTTACGCGGGCTGAGGAGCGCGGGTCGTCCGTCGCGCCCGACTGGCCGACGCAACAGACCTCAATCGCTAAGCCGATTCTTCGCCGAGCTCCTCGAGCCCGCCGGGATCGGCCTCGGACTCGTCGGCCACCGCTTCTGTCACCAGCGTCGGCTGGCGGCCCTCGGCGATCGTCTCGCGGGTGACGACGCACTTGCGCACGTCTCGCCGGGACGGCAGCTCGAACTGGACGTCCATGAGCGTCTCCTCCAGGATCGAGCGGAGGCCGCGAGCGCCGGTCTCACGCTCGAGGGCGCGATCGGCAATCGCGGAAAGCGACTCCTCGGCGAAGACGAGCTCGATGTCGTCGAACTCGAAGAAGCGCTGGAACTGCTTGGTGAGCGCGTTCTTGGGCTCCGTGAGAATGGTGATCAGGTCCGAGCGGCTGAGTTGGTGAATCGCCGCCATCACGGGCAGACGGCCGATGAACTCGGGGATCAGGCCGTACTCGACGAGATCCTCCGGAAGAACCTTCTCGAACATGTCGCCCAGGTCGTTCTTCTCGCGCGCCGAGTCGATCTTGGCGCCGAATCCGACCCCGCGATTACCGACGCGCTTCTCGATCACCTTGTCGAGTTGCGCGAACGACCCGCCGCAGATGAAGAGGATGTTTGTCGTGTCGATCGTCAGGAACTCCTGATGCGGGTGCTTGCGCCCGCCCTGCGGTGGCACCGACGCGGTCGTCCCCTCGAGGATCTTCAGGAGCGCCTGCTGGACGCCTTCGCCTGAGACGTCGCGGGTGATCGAGGGGTTGTCGGCCTTGCGCGCGATCTTGTCGATCTCGTCGATGTAGATGATCCCCGTCTCAGCCTTCTTCACATCGAAGTCTGCCGCCTGGATCAGCTTCAAGAGGATGTTCTCGACGTCCTCGCCGACATAGCCGGCCTCGGTCAGCGAGGTCGCGTCGGCGATGGCGAACGGAACGTTCAGGATGCGGGCGAGCGTCTGCGCCAGAAGCGTCTTGCCGCAACCTGTCGGGCCGAGCAACATGATGTTCGACTTCTGGAGTTCGATCTCAGCGTCGCCGGCCTGCTTGATCTGGACCCGCTTGTAGTGGTTGTAGACAGCGACCGCGAGAGCGCGCTTTGCGTTCTCCTGTCCGACGACGTACTCGTCGAGGACCGAGTTGATCTCAGCGGGCTTCGGCAGGGTCTCCAATTCGAACGAGGGCGGCGCGGTGAGCTCCTCGTCGATGATCTCGTTGCAGAGGTCGATGCACTCGTCGCAGATATAGACGCCGGGGCCTGCGATCAGTTTCTTTACCTGCCGCTGCGACTTCCCGCAAAAGGAGCAGAGGAGCTGTTCATTGGAGTCTGTTGGGCGTGCCATCGTCGTCTCTTACTCCTCGGCTGGCGCCGTCCCTTCCCGCGGTTGACTACATGCAGCCTGACAGCGTGAAGCAGGAGCCGCCGGAGTCGGAGTCCGCATCCTCGCCGCTGTCTCCAGGGTACCGCCGCTCCGATGCCCGGGCCACCGGGTTAAATGGGTCACAGTGCTGAAGGTTTTGGTTAGGGGAATCGCTGCGTTGACCGTGCTCGCCGCCCTGGCAGCGGCATGCGTCGCTATGGCTGGAAACACCGAGCCGAAGTACTTCGCGGGCGAGTTCGACTCTGAGCCAGGCTCTGGCTCAATCTCGTTTCAACTCGACCGCGGGAAGAAGCCAAAGGTCCACGACATCGCTATCGACCGCATCTACGCCGACTGCGCTGATGGTTCTACGGCCGGCCTCCGCTACACGATCGACGGAAACACGCCGGTCCTGGACGACCGCTCGTTCGCCGTGCGCTCGGTGGACGGAGAAGGAGGCAAGGCGATCGTGCGCGGGAAGTTCTCGCGCAAGTTCAAGAGCGCAAAGGGGACCGCCCACGTATACGGCAAGTTCGACTTCAACGGCACTGTGCGCAAATGCGATTCGGGAAAGCAGTCCTACGTCGCCAAGGTTGTGGCCAGGCGAGCGCTAGCCTCACCGCCTAGCTCGTAAACCGTGAAACTGGAGGCAGAAATGAAGCGGATTCTCATGGTCTTGGTCCTAGCGGGAGCGGCGGCGATCCCGGCGACTTCCAGCGCGGACGATGTGGGCAAGGAAACAGCTGCCAGGGGCGCCCAAGATCTCAGCATCGAGTTCATTTTGCGATCGCTGGGCAACGAACCCAAGGAGATCAAGAACTTCAAGTTCGAGAACTTCACCGTCAACTGCGCCACCGGCGGACCCGTCGAAGCCAAGGGAAAGATCTCCGAGATGAAGATCAACGGCAGGGGCAAGTTCGACGGGAATGCCAAGAAGGGAAAGGCCAAGGTCCACGTCGAGGGTGAGGTCAAGCAGAACGGCAAGAAGGTCGTCGGATTCCTCAAGTCGAGCGGCGACTTCGGCAACGGCGAAAACTGCAAGACGAAGGTGGACTGGATCGCGGAGTAGTCCCTACGAGTAGCGATCCCAGCGTTTGAGATAGGGCTTCGGGTCGATGGTCCGGCCCGAGGCCCTGATCTCGATATGGAGGTGACAGGGCGTCCCCGAGGCGTTTCCCGTGAGCCCAACCTCGCCGAGATCCTCGCCGGTCTTCACCCGGTCGCCGGCGCCGGCACTCGCCGGTTCGCGCATGTGGGCGTAGAAATAGTCAAGCCGTGAGCTGCGGGCATCCACCTTGATGAAGTGGCCGTAGAGGTCCGGGTCGTATCCACTCCGCTCGACCCTGCCGCCCCGAAGCGCCTCCAAGTCCGTGCCACAAGGCGCGGTTACGTCAAAGCCCCGGTGGGTTCGCCCGTCGACGCGATCCGCGCCGAACTCTCCGATCCCGCCGCGCGTTCCGTGGGGGCCGTCGACCGGGAACTTGTGGCCGTGAAGCCGGAACTGGCCGCCAGGGTAGTCACGGCGACCGGGCGAGGAGATGCGGAACGCGTAGCGCCCATCCGGCGCAGCGCGGCCGTCTTGGTCCGAACCGCTCCAGGATCGTTTATAGACCTTTCCCGGCTTCGCCCTGGTCAACGTCCATCGCGCGTACGCGTCTCCCGTCTTGGCCCCGACCACGCGCACGTTCACTCTGCGTGGCTCCCCGGAGCTGTGAAACGCAAAACGCAGGGTGACCGGCCTTTCGCCGGCAAAGAACGCCTGCGCTGGGGTGACCTTGGAGCGGTAGACCTCGAAGCCCCCGCCATCCGACGTTGCCGGGGGTGCGGCCGACACGATTGCGGCCACGGAAGCCACAACGGTGAGGATGAAGATGAGGGACGGTTTAGCGCTGCTCGAGCACACGGTCGACGATGGAGTATTCCACCGCTTCCTCGGCGCTCATGAAGTAGTCGCGCTCCGTGTCACGCGATACGCGCTCGAGATCCTGGCCCGTGTGTTCCGCGATGATCTTGTCGAGGCGCTGGCGCACGTCGATGATCTCCTTCGCGTGGATCTCGATGTCCGTGGCTTGCCCCTGGAAGCCGCCCGAGACCTGATGGATCAGGATCTTCGAGTTGGGAAGCGCCATCCGCTTGCCGGAGGTACCGCCGGCAAGAAGCAGTGCGCCCATCGACATCGCGACGCCCACGCAGATGGTCTGCACGTCGGGCTTGATGAACTGCATCGTGTCGTAGATCGCCAGGCCCGCGTACACCGACCCGCCGGGCGAGTTGATGTACATCGAGATGTCCTTGTCCGGGTCCTCGGACTCGAGGTGAATCATCTGGGCGACGACGAGATTCGCGATGTCGTCGTTGATCGGGGTCCCCAAAAAGATGATGCGCTCGTTCAGCAGGCGCGAGTAGATGTCGAAGGCTCGCTCTCCGCGAGAGGTCTGCTCGACGACCATTGGGACAAGTGGGCTCATCTCAAGCGCAGTCTACGAACCCGGAGTCCACAACTTTTCAGGCTTCTCGGCCCCAGCATCCTGCTCGTCATCCTCGGGCGTCCAGATCGCTTCGCGCGCCTCGGCCTGCGAAACCGCGATCGGCTTGGCGGAGTCGGCGATCAGCTCAGCTGCCTTGCGCATGCGGACCTCCTCTATCAAGAGGCCTTCCCTGCCATTCTCGCGAAGCTTCGCGAGGGTCTTCTCGGGCTTCTGCTTGCCGTCGGCCGGGCCGAGCGCCTCGATCAGTTCCTCGTCGGACGGATCGATTGCCTCGGCCTCTGCAACGGCGGCGAGTGTGGCCTCGCGGCGGAGCGTCTTCTCGGCGGACTCATCACCCTCGGAAATCATCTCGTGGCGGTCCTTGCCCTGCATCTGCGCGTACATCTGCGGATCGACGCCCCTGGCCTGGAGCGTGCGCTCGAAGCGCTCCCAGAGCTCGTGCGCGCGGGCGTGGATGAGGTCGTGCGGGAGATCGACCGTCGCGTTCGCGGCGGCCGCCTCGACGGCCGCGTCGCGAAACTCCATCTCTGAGCGGCGTTCGACGATCTCAGCCATCCGATCGCGGATCTCACCGCGGAGCTCCTCGATCGTGTCGAATTCAGACGCCGACTGGGCAAAGTCATCGTCGAGCTCCGGAAGCTCCTTCTCGCGGACCTCACTCACCTTGACGTGAAACACCGCGGCCTTGCCTGCAAGCTCCTCGGCGCCGTAGTCCTCGGGAAAGTTGACGTCCAGATCGGCCTCGTCGCCGGCGCTCTTGCCGACGAGTCCGGCTTCGAACTCGGGCAGGAGTCGCTCGGAGCCCAGCTCGACCGTCATGTCGGTGCCGGTGCCGCCTTCGAACGGCTCGCCGTCCACGGTGCCCTCGTAATCAACGACGACGACGTCGCCATCTGCGGCGGCGCGATCTACCGGGTTGAGGGAGCCGAAGCCCTCGCGGAGGCGTTCGAGCTCCTCGTCGATGCGATCGTCGGGAACTTCCGCCTCAGGCTTTCCGACCTCGAGTCCCTTGTACTCGCCGAGCTCTGCCGTCGGACGAACCCCGACTTCAATCGAAAATGCAAGTCCCTCCCCTTCACTCGGGAGGTCGTCGACGTCCAGCTTCGGGTCGCCGACGGTGACTATCCCGGACGAAACAATCGCTTCCTCGTACCACTCGGGCAGCGAGTCGCGGACAGCCTGCTCGACCACGGCCTCGCGGCCGATGCGCTGAATGACCATCTGGGGCGGCACCTTGCCCTTGCGAAACCCGGGAACCTTCATCTCACTCGCGAGCTGCTTGGCGGCGCGGCTCATCCGCTTCTCGATGACGTCCGGCTCGACGGAAACGTCCAGACGGACGCGCGATTCGGGCAGTTCGGTCAGCTCGGTCTTCATTGCCTTCGAGCCTACTCAGGGTCTCGTCTGAGACCAGCTCGGCGAAGTGCCCAGCCTCCGAGCGCTGCGCCGAGGTCTCCGAAGAAGGCGACCACTCGCCCCACGGGCCCGGTCAACAGCCACGCGAGCAGCCGGTCCAACTAACCCTCTTCGCCCGCGTAGCCCAGGATCGAGCGGTCGATCAGCCACTCCACGGGCGCGCGGTCGTCCGAGTAGACCTCGCCACCCGCCAGGAGCTCGCCAAAGCGCGACGCCTCAGTGGCGCCGAGGTTCGAGACCTCGAGCGGAAGATCCTCGGTACCCGCCCTGATGCTGTCGGCCGAGAGCTCTGCCTCACTCGCGACGAGGAGGGTGTTCGTGGGCTCGATCGGGTCGCGCATCACGTTCGGGAAGGCTTCGGACATCGTGCGGCCAAGAACCTTTTCGAGATCGTCGTTCCCCTCGGGGTGGCCCGCATTCACGACGACGACTCCGCCGGGCGCCAGACGCTCGCGGACAAGCGCGAAGAACTCCTCGGTTGCAAGGTAGAACGGGATGTAGGGCTGGCGGTAGGCATCGACGAAGATGGCGTCGTAGCCGCCTTCGGAGCGCCGCAGCCACGGCCTCGCATCCTCGGAATGGATCGTCAGGTTCTCGTTGGAGTCCATGTCGAAGTACTCGTTCCCGACCTTTTCGAGTTCGGGATCGATTTCGACGCCGTCGATCTGGGTCTCGGGCAGATACTCGCCGTAGCTCCGTGCCGTGGTTCCCGCGGCATTGCCGAGGATTGCGATGCGCTCCGGGGGAGTGTCAAGGCCGGCGAAGGGAAGTACGAGGTAGCCGTCCCACACGTCGCCGGTCAGTGTCCCCTCCGCGCGTAGGAGCGAGTGGACCGCCTGGCCTTCGTTCAGCTCCAGGAGGCGGTCTCCATCCGGTTCCTCGATGACCCGGATGTACTGGTGCTCGGAGTCCGTTTCGTAGAGGACCTCGCCGTCCTCGGTCGACTTGATCGCCCCGACCGGAATGGCCAGGGTCGCCGCGATAAGAGCGGGGACAATGAGGTAGCGCCGGGGCAGACCAAGGGCGCCAACCAACGCGAGCATCACGCCGAAGGCGATGAATGTGCGCTGGGTCCCGACGAGCGGGATCAGTACGAGCGCGGAGAGCATCGTCCCCAAAAGCGAGCCGACCGTCGAGATCGCATAAAGGCGTCCGGCGACCGCCCCGGCGCTCTCGACCCCGTCGACGCTCAGCCTGATCGCCCAGGGCGAGGCCGTACCAAGCACGGAAAGGGGAATCGCGACAAGGACGAGGACGGCAAAGAGCGAGCCCACGAACGCACCCGCTTCGATCTCGTCGAGGGCCGAAATCGCGACCTCGAAGAACGGTTGGGCGATGAACGGGATCAGTGTCAGCAAGACAGCGCCCACGACGACCGTGAGGGAGAGCTTGCCCACCTCCGGATAGCGATCGCCCAGCTTGCCCCCGTACCAGTAGCCGATCGAGAGCGCTACGAGGACGACTCCGATCGTGTTGGCCCAGACGATCGTGGAGGCTCCGAAGAACGGCGCCAAAAGACGGGCGGCCGCAATTTCGGCGCCGAGTGTCGATATCCCGACGGTAAAGACCGTCAGGTAGAGGAAACGGTTCGTCTTCAAAGTGTCTTGGTCCCTGCCTCTATCCGCTCTTCGAGCCGGGCGCCGTGCCCGGCATTTACCGCTCGCTCCGCGCGCTCGGGCGTGAGCGGAAAACCCCGCCGTTCTGCAAGCTCAAGCAGGTGCTGCTTCTCCGCGTCATGGGCCGCCCAGCGCAAGAGCGCCCACGCCAACGCCCCGAGCGTAACGAGCCCTCCCTCGACCATCATGATCACGCCCGCGGTGCCCTGGTCGGCCACCGGCGAGATATTCCAGAAGGCCTGTCCGGCGGCGTACGCGGGATAGAGCGCCACGCCGGACCACATGAGGATGTTCCCGAGGCCTGCTCCGGCGAGGCGGGCAACGAGCACGTATCCGACCTGCGCTCCACCGCCGAACCACGACGGCACCGGAAGCGGCCCGGCGACCGGCATCCACATCAGGATGCCGAAGGTGATGAAGGACGCGTGCTGAAGCGCATGGATGGGCTCGCTGGTCACGGTGCCGTCATACAGGGCCGGGATATGCCAGATATATAGGTTGGCGATCCAGAGTGGCAAGGCGATCATCGGCAGGGTGAGTACCTGCAGCCGGTCGAAGGCCTTGATCGCCATCACGGGCTGAAGGACCGCGCGGGTTAGGCCCAAAACGATGAGAAGCGCAGCGATATCGCCGATCACGAGGTGCTGAATCATGTGCGCGAGGACCAGCTCGCCACTGATGTGGGCGAGTGGCGACATGAACGCCACCGCGATCAGGGCGACCCCCGAGAAGTACGAGACGATCCGCCAGGTGGGCACGGGCCGCCCGTCGCGAGCGAGGTTGGCCGCCCGGATGCCATAGGCCGCTCCGAACGCCGTCAATCCCGCGAGCTGAAGCGGCTCGA
Source organism: uncultured bacterium (assembly GCA_963721645.1). Taxonomy (GTDB): domain Bacteria; phylum Actinomycetota; class Thermoleophilia; order Solirubrobacterales; family 70-9; genus JALZKA01. The sequence goes on from CAVRJK010000002.1 coordinate 1,375,332, forward strand.
AGACGCCTGAGGAGACGTGCGCGACGAGGCTCATTTCACGACTGAGCGTACTGGCGTGAAAGACTCATCCGGTGCGGCCACCGATGAAGCCATGAGTACTGCAGCGCAGGTGCCCGAGACTCGCGGACTCGAGGGCGATGACGCGATCGCGACCCTCAAAGAAGCAGGTGTCAAGCGGCTCATGCGCGACTCGTTCGTCCGCTTCCGCCGGGCCGACGCGTTCAGCCACTCGCGGGCCCTGGCCTTCCAACTCGTACTCACCCTCCTCCCCGCCCTGATCGCGGTAGTCGGCTTCACGCTTGTCTTGGACCAGGAGTCGTTCAGCCGCGTCCTGGAAGCGACCTTCAAGGATCTCGCGCCCGGGCCGGCCGGCCAGGTGTTGACGCAGACGATCGAGTCGAGCTCGTCGAGCGGAGGCCTGGCGCTCTTTTTGGGCCTCGCGATCGCAACCGTCTCCGGAGCGACTGCGATGGGCCAGATCGAGCGCGGGGCGAATCGGATCTACGGAGTAGAGCGAGACAGGCCCAGCGTCGCCAAGTACACCCGGGCGACGCTCCTGGCCCTTTCTGCGGGCGTGGCGATGGTGGGCGCCCTGATCCTTGTCGTCGCGGGCTCGGAGCTCCGAAGCGCTCTCACCGATAACGGCTGGAGCGACACGCTGGGAACCATCTGGTCGATCGCCCGCTGGCCAATCGGTGCGGTCATGGTCGCCGCCGCGGCCGCGCTGCTACTCGAGAAGGCCCCGAACCGCTCCCAGCCTGAGCCATCGTGGCTTGTGTTCGGCTCAGGCCTCTCGGTCCTGATGTGGTTCGCGTTCACCGGGATCCTCGCCGGCTACCTCGAGATCTCGAAAGACTTCGGTGAGACCTATGGCCCACTCGCGGGCTTCATCGGCCTGATGCTCTGGGCCCTTCTGACCGCGTTCGCCCTGTTCGCCGGCATCGCGGTCGCGGCCCAGCTCGAGGCGATCCGCGCAGGCGAGCCCGATCCAGACGACGGCTCGAGCTAGCTAGAGCCAGCTGATTCTCCTGAAGAACATGTAGAGGCTGCCAACAGCCAGGACCATCAGGACGAGCGCCGCTGGGTATGCCCAGGTCTCCGAGAGCTCGGGCATGTGCTCGAAGTTCATTCCCCAGATCGAGGCCATGAAGGTCGGGACGGTGATGATCGCCGCCCAGGCAGAGATCTGGCGGACGACCGCGTTCTGCTGGACGCCCAAAAGCGCCAGGTTCGCCTCGAGGATGGATGTCAGGAGCTCGCGCTGGCTCGACACCTGCTCATCCACCCTGCGCGCGTGGTCATGGATGTCGCGAAAGTAGCGCTGGAGTTCCTCGTTCACCCCGGGGTGGCCGCCGTACTGGAGGCTCTCGAGCGGCGCCAGCAGAGGTCTCACCGCGCGGTGGAACTCGATCACCTCGCGCTTCAGGAAGTAGATGCGCTGGGTCGAGTCGCTCCGTCGGCCGAAGATCTCGTCCTCGACCTCCTCGATGTCGTTGTCGATGCCGGCGACCACGGGCTGGTAGTCGTCCACGACCTTGTCGACGATCGCCCAGACGACCGCACCCGGGCCCGCCTCGAGCAGATCGCCGTGATCCTCGAGGCGCTTGCGCGCAGGCGCGAGCTCGGATGCCTCTCCGTGGCGGACCGCGATCACGTAGTCGGGCCCGACGAAGAGGTGGATTTCGCCGAACTCGACCTCTTCCTTCGCGTCGTCGTAGCGCGCGGTCCGAAGAACGATGAAGAGCGAACCGTCGTAGTCCTCGAGCTTTGGCCGCTGGTGAGCCGACATCGCGTCTTCAAGCGCAAGCCTGTGGAGACCGAACGCTTCCCCAACCTGCTCGAGCTCCTCGGCGCTCGGCTCCTTGAGGCCGACCCAGGCAAAGCTGTTGGCGCCGCTGCCGCAGCGCTTGGCCGCTTCGGCGATTTCGATGGGTCCCTCGTGCTGGCGCTGCCCGCTCTCGTAGTGGGCGCAGTCGACGATCACGTGCTCGTAGCCCGGTCGGCGTCGAACGCATCCAGCTCCATACGCAGCTGGGTGAGAAGGTCGTGGCCCGGATGGATGCGCTCGATCATCTCGGCGTCGCCGTGCCAAAGGCGTACGCGCACGTCGATCGGCGCCTTGAATCGGGATGAAGCCGCGTCACCGATGTTCGCGTAGAGCGCTCGCATGTCGCGCAGATTCGCGACCTTGTCGGCTGCATAGATCAGGACGACACGCTCCCCCCCGGCCTCGACCTGCTCGCGGTGGTGGTCCTTGCGGCGCTCGTACGGCTCGACGTCCTTGTCCTCCGTCATCGACATGACGAGGTCGTGAACCTCGCCGCCGAACGCTTCTTCGATTTCCTCGAGCGTCGTGTCCGTGTCCTCGACCGTGTCGTGAAGGAATGCCGCGGCCAATATCTCCTCGTCGGCCTGACCGGTTGCGTCGAGCAGCCGAGCCAAATCGATCGGGTGGTTTATGTAGGGCGAGCCGTCGCCCTTTCGCTCCTGGCCCTCGTGGGCTCCGCGGGCGAACTCATACGCCTCCCGGGCAAGACCCGGGCCGGCAAGGAACTCTGGCTTTTGCTCCTCCACCGGCCCGTGTGCCGCCGTTCGACGTCGCAGCTAGAACGAGACCTGGACGGGCTCGCGCTCTGCGGCGTTCGTGATCTCGAAGAACTCCCGGGCTGTGAAGCCGCCTGACGAGGCGACCATCGAGTTCGGGAAGATCTGAATCTTCGTGTTGTAGGCCTGGACGTTCGAGTTGTAGATCCGGCGCGAGGCCTGGATCTCGTCCTCGAGCTCCGAGAGGTTCCGTGACAGCTGCTGGAAGTTCTCGGTCGCGCGGAGGTCCGGGTACTGCTCGGCCACCGCTCTCAGGTCGGTGAGGGCCGCGTTCAGGAGGCCTTCGGCCTGGCTCGCCTGGGCAGGCCCCGTCGCCTGCATGGCGTTCGCGCGTGCCTGCGTCACCTTCTCGAAGGTCTCGCGCTCGTGCGTCGCGTACCCCTTGACGGTCTCGACCAGGTTCGGGACCAGGTCGTGACGCCGCTTCAGTTGGACATCGATGCCGGACCAGGACTCGTCAACGCGGTTCCGCGAACCGATCATCGAGTTCCGGATCAGGACGTAAATCAGGCCGAGTACCAGGACCAGGCCGACCACGATCAGGACAACAGTCATTCCCCAAATTCTCCTTGTCTAGTTAGAACCGCTCGATTATCCATCAGTTGGCGGTCGGCAGGTGTCCGAGTCTTTCGAGAGCCGACTCTACGAGACCGGTGGCGAGCTCGTTGACCTCCGTCGCGTCCAGCCTGCCGAGCTCGTACGCGAGAGCGACGGCGTCGTTTCGAGCCGCAGCTGCCTCGATGGTCCGGGCGTACTCGCCCGCCGGCGGGCTGTCGGCCGCAGGACGTCTGAGCTCTGCGAGCTCAGAGCGCATGGCGGTGAGCGAGCCTGGCCCGAAGCCGGGAGAAGGCACGGCCGCGCCGAGCTCGAGGCCCGCCATCGGCGACGGCATCGGGGCGCGCGGCGGCTGGCCCGATGGCGTGTAGTCGCGGGGCAGAACGCCGCGTTCGCGTAGGCGCTCGATCTGCAGGTAGACAGCGTTTCGCGAAACGCCGAGGTCCGTGGCGATCTTCTTGACAGGCATGTCCTGCTCGAGACGCTCGAGGATCTCGTGCTGGCGCTTGGTGAGGGTTTCGTCAATCATGCTTGACAGGCTACTTGGCTGTCAACTTGTTGTCAAGCATCCTCAGGCACGGAACTGCCAAGCAGGGGTCAGACCCGGGGTCAGACCCCTTGCCAAGCGGGGTCAGACCCGGGGTCAGACCCCTTGAGGTTGTCCGAGGGTTGACACGCACCTCAGAGGGAGCCCTCGAGATGAAGAAGCCAGCGCTTGAGATCCCGGCCGCCGCCGTAGTTGCCCGGGTCCTTGCCCGCCCTGACGATGCGATGGCACGGGACGACGATCGGCAGCGGGTTCGCCCCGAGCGCCGTTCCGGCGGCACGGTGGGCCCGTGGACTGCCGGCGGTCCGAGCGACCTCGCCGTAGGTCATCGTGTCGCCGTAGGACAGTCTGGCCGTCGCGTCCAACACCTTGCGGTAAAAGCCGCCCGGCACCAGCGTCCAGTCCAGTTGGAGATCGAAGTCCTGGCGGTCGCCCTCGAAGAACTCTGTCAGCTCGCGCCGGGCCAGATCGAGTTTGCCTGGCGCCTCGACCACGCGTGGCGAGATCTGCGCTGCGAGGCGCTCGACGAAGTCGTCGATGGGAAGGTTGGGAAGTCCCACGGAAACGATTCCCCGCGGTGTCGCCGCGATCGACGTCCTCCCAACCGGTGTGTCAAGGGTCGCGTAGGTGACCTCGGCATCGCCGCTCGCGGCGGCGGCCTCGGCGAAGCGGCGCGCCAGATCGGCCGAGCGCCCGGCGGCGTCCCCCCCGCTCCGGAGTTGAGCCTCGATCGCGTCCATCCCGTTCATCGCTCCTCCTTGCTGACTTGTTGGCGCAGCTTTTTCAGACCCTCGTGGACATTTCTTCGCGCGGCCTCTTCCGTCGTTTCCATCGCTCCCGCGATCTCGCGATATCGCAGATCGGCGGCGAACCTGAGGCCGACCGCCTCACGCTGGCGCTCGGGCAACCCGGCGACCGCCGCCCAGAGCTCGGGGTCCGGCTCGGCCGGAGCGGGCGCTGCGACGTCCGGAAGATCGTCGCCCTTCGGCACCGCGCGCCGCCCCTTTGCGCGGTGGTGATCGATCGCCTTGTTGCGGGCGATCGTCATCACCCAGGCACGGGGGTTCTGGTTCTGTCCATCGAGCGCTTCGTAATTCTTGAGGGCAGCCATGAACGTCTCCTGAAAGCAATCGTCGGCGTCGGAGGGCCCCACCATGGCCCGCAGAAACGCGAGCACCGCGGTCCGGTGCTCGTCGAGGAAGGCCTGGAACGGTCGCCGCGACATCTGGGTCATCTTCGTATCTTGAAACGATGACGGCGCACGAAACGTGAGATCAAGTCCCAACGAGTGGAGGCGGAAATGACAAAGCGAACATTTATAGGCGGGGGAATGGCAGCGATGGTTGCCGCGGCAGGGTTCGGAGGCATTGCAATCGCGGGCGGTGACGCGGACGAGCGCGAGGCTGGGCCGAGAATCGTCGCCGAGCCGATGACGGCGACCAAGGCAGGGCCCGTCACGCGGGCAGGAGGCGGCGCGAAGATCCAAACCTTCTACCTCCAGAGCGCCGTCGTTCCACCCGACACGATGGGCTCGGTCGTCGGGCCGAAGTGCCCGAAGGGCGCCGGCAACGCAATCGGCGGAGGGGCAGCCACCGACGAGGGGATCGTCGTCAGCTACCTCTCTCAGATCCGGCCGTCATCGAACGGTAAGACCTCCGGGCGCGTCTACTGGGTGGGCGTCGACGACAACGCAGGTGCCCCGGGTGCCGGTGCGTTCATCGAGGTTCACTGCGCGAAGGGCATCAGCGTCAAGAAGTAACGATCAGACGAGCTCGACCTGGGGCGTCCCAGCCTGGACCTCGAATGCCTGGAGCGTTTCGATGTCGGCCTGGGGCGCCTCAGTTGTCGTAGGCGAGCGGAACTCAACCTCGAGTTTGTTTCCGGTGGCCTTGACGATTCCGTAGCCGCGACGCTCGGTGTTCGAGTAGGCGAAGTGCGGGTTGTTTGCCTGGAGCAGCCCTCCGTCGGCGATGATCACCTGAATCTCGGTGGGAATCGGGACACCCGTGGTCGCGTTGATCGTCTCGGGGATGCCCAGCGAGGTCATCGAACCGGCGACGAACTCCGTGGCGAGGGAGGCCGGAACGGCCCCCGCCGTCTGACGCCCTGACTCCGATACGTCCCCGGCAAAGAAAGTGTGGATATCTCCTGTGAGGAACGAGACGTTCTGAATCTCGTGCCGGGCGATATGAGCCATGACCTCGTCCCTGTCCGCGCCGTAGCCGTCCCACTGGTCCACGTTGATCGGCTGGGTGGCCGGGACATCGAACGCCATGATCATGGCCTGGTTTCCGACCAGCTTCCAGGTCGCCTTCGACGAGCGCAAACGGCGCTTCAGCCACTTCATCTGTTCGTCGCCCAGCAACGTGCGCTCAGGGTCGTTTCGCTCGGCGTCCGTGCACGGAGGGGTTGGTGGGATCGTGTCTCCACACGGCTGTCCGTCGCGGTACTGGCGCTGATCCAGGAGCAGGACCTCCGCGGTGTGGCCGAGCTTGATCGAGCGATAGATGCGAAACCGGTTGCCCTTGCGCCGGTGGCCGGCCGCGGCGAACGGCATGTGTTCGAAGTAGGCGCGGTAGCCGTTCTTGCGGCGCTTCAGAAAGTCGACGCGAGGGTCGAGCGTTGCCGCGCCCGGCTGGTCGCCGGCGTAGTTGTCCTCAATCTCGTGGTCGTCCCAGATGGCCGCGAACGGGTACTTGGCCCTGAGCTTTCGCAAGTTCTTGTCTGAGTGATAGAGCGCGTACTTATCGCGGTACTCCGCGAGGGTCTGGACTTCGCCATCGCGGTTTGCGCCAGTCTTGTCCTCGCGCTGCTCCGCATAGAACTTGCGCTCGTAGATGTAGTCGCCAAGGCAGACGACCAGGTCGAGGTCATCCTCGGCAAGGAGCCCGGCGTGGCCCGTGTAAAACCCGGCGACATAGTCCTGGCACGAGTAGATCCCGATCTTGATCGGCGCCTTGGAGCCGGGTGGCGGCAGCGTCTTGAACTGTCCTACCTCTGAGCTTTCTGCCATTCGCCTCGAAGCGATAGAAGTAGCGCTCGTGTGGGTCGAGGCCGTGAACCCGCGTCTTGAAGGCGTGACCGAATCGCTTTCTCGAACGGACCTTCCGCCGCTCGACCACCCGGTCGAACCCTCGATCTCTCGCGACCTCGAGGATGACGTCGCCCCCGAGATCGACCTCGGAGAGCTTTGACCAGAGGGTCATCGCACGATGACTCGGCTGGCCCGACGCGACGCCTTGGACGAACTTTCCGCCCCTGACCGGTCGTGCGGACGCCTTGCCCGCCGCCGTCGCAAGGCCGCTCGAAGGCAACTGGGCCACCGCCATGCCCGCTGCGACGCCCGCGGCGCCGCGCAAGAACTCCCGCCTGTCGATTCCCTCCGACACTTCTGATGAGTATCGCTGTTCAAGCGGCAAGTACATGAAGGTTCGGTTACGCCGGATCTCCCTGCCGATGACCCCGTTGTCCGAGATACGCCTGACCCGCCAACTTTTGCGAGACTCCGCACGGTGGACGACGGATCGACCCTCAGCCTCTTTTCTGAGGACTCGCTTCTCTCGATCGGATCGAAAGGCTCCCTGCTCTCAATCGGCTCGGTCGGCTCGGTGCTATCGATCGGCTCGGTCGGCTCAGCGGCGTCGGCGCTGTCGGTCGCCTCGGCAGCGTCCTTCGGATCGGCGATGTCGGCGGCATCGTTCGGATCGGTGATGTCGGCCGGAAAGAGGGGCGCCGTCCTTGATGAGGAGAGCCCGCGTGCCGGCCTTCTTGCCGCAGGGGCGCTGATCGCCGCAAGCGTCATCGCCGGGGTAGCGATGCAGAAGGCGGGACGGTGACTGAGGCCGCTTGATCAGGTGGCCGGCCGGACGGCTGACCCGAAGATCGTGGGCCTGACGCTCGGCACTGCCCGCGGCTGCCGACCGCGCTCCAGCCGCTCGATCTCCAGCGGCGACGACTCGATGAGCTCCCGCGTGCGCCGGTTCGGATGGCATCCCGCCGCCACATAGCGGTGCGGGATCTCGATCAGGTCCTGGAAGCGGCCGAGGACGGTGCCCTCTCCAGCGTGCACGTGCTCCAAAAAGATGTAGCGGCCGCCCGGACGGAGCACTCGGGCAATCTCGGCTAGGGCGCTCGGGGGATCCGGAATCGAGCACATGATGAAGCCGCCGGTCACGGTGTCGAAGCTCTCGTCCGCGAACGGCAGGGCCTCGGCGCTCGCGTCGGCGATTTCCCAGCTCCCCACCGGCGGCGCCTCCGATTCGAGCCGCTCGCGCAAATGCTCGCGCATGTGCGGGCTGGGCTCGGAGACGACGAGCTCGGTCACCGCTGCCGTGTAATGGGGCAGGTTAAAGCCACTGCCCGCACCGATCTCGAGGGTTCTGCCCCTCGCGCCCGATAAAAGCTCTCGGCGCGTTTCCGCCTGGCCGGACCTCTCGGAGATGCCAACGACCTTCGGGTAGTACCAGGCAAAGACTCGTTCGTTAAGGCCCAGGGGGTCCCTCATCCGGCAACCGTACCGTTGCCCTTCTGCTTGGTGCGGTAAAGCGCCTTGTCCGCGGCCAGCAAAAACTCGTCCGTCGTGTCGACGCCGTTCCAGGAAGTAACTCCGGTCGAGCAGGACTGACCGTCCGGTACGACCTCGTGGAGCCGCAAGGCAACCTGGATGGCGTCCTCGATGGGGCAATCGGGAAGAACGACGAGAAACTCGTCGCCACCCATCCGCGTGATGATGTCGTGCGAGCGGAGCACCGAGATCCACGCGCTCGCGGCCGACTTCAGAAGGCGGTCGCCGGCCGCGTGTCCGTGCTCATCGTTGAACTTCTTGAAGCCGTCGAGGTCGAGTGAGATGAGGCAGAGCGGGGCCCTTGTGCGCGAGGCGTCCGCAAGCACCGACCCGAGGTGATCCTCGAGCCTGCGCCGGTTGGCTACGCCTGTCAGCGGATCGTGGTTTGCGAGGTGCTCCAACTCTTGCTGAAGCTCCTTGCGTGTCTCGATCTCGCGGTGGAGACCCGCCTCGGCACTTCGGCGACCCTCGACGAGCCAGGTGACCGCAGCGCCCGATGCCGTGAGCGCAAAACCGGTGAGAACGAAGCGGGTGACCGACGAGTAGCCGCCGGCCTGTCCCTCTAGCGCGGAGAGCGCGATGCCGTACGTGACGAGAATCGCGGCGATGTGGAGAGCGAGGGCCAGCCGGGTGGAGACGCATGCGGCGACGATTACGACCCAGACGAACATCACGCTGTAGACGCCTGCCGCGGTGCCGGACAGGTATACGCAGATCGAGACCAGGACGGACGCCACCCCGAGCGTCGCGTGGAGCACCGCCTCGGATGCCCTGCCGGAGAACCGGTAGAGGAGCCCGCCGCAAAGGGCAGCGAAGACGGCCACCACGCTCAGCAATCCCTCCTCCGCCGACGGCGCGTGGGGCAGCCCGAGGGAGATGACCACGAGCCAGGCGCCGCAGATATACAGAACGCCCGAGACCCTCGCCATCAGAGCGAGGTCCGTCGACGCCCGATCGATGATCGGGGAGGTCTGATTCCGAGCGCGACTCATTCTGAGTTTCACATCGGCCAAAACGCACCATTGGGTTAGCGTCGATCGTGCCTGGTGATCGCTACACTCGAATCCTGATCGAGTTTTAAGTATTTAGGCGTTTTCGACAAGTGGAAGGAGACCACCATGGCGCTAACGATCGGCGACACCGCCCCGGACTTCGAGGCAGAGACCACCGAGGGACGGATCAGCTTCCACGACTGGATCGGCGACGGCTGGGCGGTCATGTTTTCCCACCCGCGCAACTTCACCCCGGTCTGCACGACCGAACTGGGTTACATGGCGTCCATCAAGCCCGAGTTCGACCGGCGCGACACGAAGATCATCGGAATCTCAGTCGACCCCCTGGAAAACCACGAGAAGTGGGCCCAGGACATTGCCGAGACCCAGGGAACGGCACCGAACTACCCGTTGATCGCGGACACCGACTACAACGTCGCGAAGCTTTACGGGATGCTGCCCGCCGACACGGAGGGCGACCCGACCGAGCGGACGCCCGCGCAGAACCAGACGCTCCGCAACGTCTTCGTGGTCGGGCCGGATAAGAAGATCAAGCTGATCCTCGTCTATCCGATGACGACCGGGCGCAACTTCGACGAGGTTCTCCGGGTCATCGATTCGCTCCAGCTGACGGCATCGAATCAGGTGGCAACTCCGGCGCAGTGGCAGCCCGGTGATGACGTGATCATCGCCGGTTCCGTTTCGGACGATGACGCAAAGGAGCGCTACCCCGATGGCTGGGAGTCCCCCCGCCCTTACATCCGGATCGTCCCCGCGCCGTAGCGCTTGACCTGACATAACTCGTCTCGTGAGCTACGAGACGATTCTTTACGACACCAGCGGCGCAATCGCGACGATCACGCTCAACCGGCCCGACCGCCTCAACACGATCGTGCCGCCGATGCCCGACGAGCTCGAGGCGGGAGTTCATCGCGCGGTCGCAGATGGCGACGTGAAGGTGATCGTCTTGCGGGGAGCGGGGCGGTCGTTCTGCGCCGGCTTCGATTTCGGCCAGGGGTTTCATCACTGGGACGAAGCGATGACGACGGATGGGCGCTGGGATCCGGGCAAGGACTTCGCGATGGCGACTGCGCCGAGCTTGGGGCCGATTCCAAAGTTCATGTCCATCTGGCGCTCACCCAAACCCGTCATCTGCCAGGTCCACGGTTGGTGCGTCGGCGGCGGCTCGGATATGGCGCTCTGCGCGGACCTGGTGATCGCTTCCGACGATGCGCGTATCGGCACCCCGTATTCGCGAATGTGGGGCAGCTACCTGACTGGGATGTGGCTCTATCGCCTTGGCCTGGCCAAGGCGAAGGAGTACGCGCTCACGGGCAAGCCCCTCTCGGGCCGAGAGGCTGCGGAGGTCGAGCTGATCAACGACTCCGTTCCGTTCCCGGAACTCGAGGCTACGGTCAGAGCCCGGGCGGAGCAGCTCGCCGAGATCCCCGCCTCCCAGCTCGCGGCGATGAAGCTGGTCGTAAACCAGGCCTACGAAAACATGGGTCTCGCGTCGACTCAGACGCTCGGACCGATCCTCGACGGCCTGATGCGAAACACCCCGGACGCTGAGCGCTTTATCGAGCTGGCCGAGACAAAGGGCGTTGGCGAAGCGGTGGCCCGGCGGGACGGACCATTCGGCGACTACAGCCAGGCGCCCAAAGACGAGAGGCCGGACCCGGACAACGTGATCAATCCCTAGCCCCAGAAGGAGCCGAGGCGCGGCGAAGATGCGCTCTTCGGAAAAGGTTTACGCTTGCCCTGTGAAGTGGGGAATCTTCTTGGCGCTGTCCGTCGCGGCCCTCACGGCACTGCCGGCGCCGGCTTGGGCGACGTTTCCCGGGGAAAACGGTGAGATCGCAATGGTCAGCGGGCGAAGTTGCACCGAGCCATGTGACGACTCCAGCTCAGACGTGTTCCTTCTCGAAGGGATTGCCTTCACCCCGGTCCAGCTCACGACCGATGCGGGTCAGCATCGCCACCCGACCTGGTCGCCGGACCTCGAGCACCTCGCCTACGCCCGGTGGGCAAGCGGATCCGACAACCAGAAGATCTTCATAGACGACCTTTCGGTAGGTGGGCCCGTGACGCTCCGGCTCGGCCCCCACGACAGCACCGTCCTGGACGACCGCCCTGCGTGGTCGCCCGACGGCACCAGGATCGCTTACGAGAGCGAGGTGACAAACGGGAGCGGCCAGATGGACGTTCTGGTCGTAAACCTCGTCACCGGCGCGCTCCTCAACCTGACCGAGACGCCCGCGGTCACGGAAGGCAAGCCCGTTTGGTCGCCCGACGGCAAGGACATCTACTACCACACGAGTCTGACCGGCGATCAGGACATCCACAGGGAGAAGGCAAACGGCAGCCAGGCGACTCCGGACGTGATCGTGGACAGCGCAGGCAACCAGTTCCAGGTCGCGCTCTCGCCCGACGGCACCCGGATGTGTTACACGCAGGGCACCTTCTCCAACGACGCTGACGTGTTTGTGAGGGATGTGAGCGGAGGGGCGGCTTCGGAGATCTCCGATGAGACGGTGACGGAAGCCGACTACAACTGCGCCTGGTCGCCGGACGGCGAGCTGATCACCTGGGTGACCGGCCTGACGAGCACGGGATCCATGGTCTACAAGGACGCCGACGACACAGGCCCGATCCTCACGCTCACCCTGGACGCGCCCATGGCCTTCGACGGCAACGCGGATTGGGCGCCCCGGGATCCCGCCCTGTGCCAGGGCAAGGCCGCGACGATCGCCGGCACCAGCGTTGCCGACCAGCTCACCGGCACGGCGGGCAAGGACGTGATCATCGCGCACGGAGGCGCAGACGAGATCAACGGCAAGGGGGGCAAGGACACGATCTGCGGCGCCAAGGGAGGCGACAAGATTCGCGGCGGTGGCGGCAACGACAAGCTTTTCGGCGAAGGCGGCCGGGACAAGCTGATCGGCGGCGCCGGCAAGGACAGGTGCGACGGGGGCGCCGGCAAGGATCGTGAGCAGGGCTGTGAGGCATAGGAAGCCGCGCCATCCCGTCGGGCTTCGGCAGTTGCGCTAGCGCTCAGCGGCCTCGAGGACGCTGAGCGCCTCGGCCGCTTCGCCCGGGTGTGGGGTCCGGTGCCGCGCCTACGATCCGCGCGTGCTGTCGTTCGTCAAGCGGGACCCTTCCGCCGTGCTTCTCGCCGGCCAGCTCGCCGGGGTACTCCTCTACCCCTTCATGGAGGGGAGCGACGTCGGGCGCGCGCTATTCAGCCTCTTCGGCATCGCGATCCTCGGGCTCGTAGTCCTTGCGGTGCGCTCGACGCCGAGCCTGACCTGGATCGCAGTCCTGGTCGGCGTCCCGGCCACGATCCTCCTCCTGGTCCAGGCGGTGACCGGCGACGACGCACTCCTGCCCTACTCCTCGGCCTTCGAGGCGGTCCTCTACTTCTACGCCGCCGGAGCGCTGATCAGGCAGATCGTCGCGGACCATGTGGTGACGCGCGACGAGCTGTTTGCGGTCGGCGCGATCTTCACGCTCGTCGCCTGGGCCTTTGCCTACACGTTCGTCGTGTGTCAGGCAATCGAGCCGGGCAGCTTTGCGGCCGCGGTCGACGCCGGGGGCGACCGGAGCTGGATGGAGCTCCTCTACCTCAGCTTCACGGTTCTCTCGAGCACGGGGCTGAGCGACGTGGTTCCGATCGAGCCGTTCGCCCGCAGCCTCGTGATGATGGAGCAGGTCGCGGGCCTCGCGTTCATCGCGGGCGTGGTCTCGTACCTCGTGGCGCTGACGGTGCTGCGGCGGCGCGACGCGGTCTAGAAAAAAGCCTGGCGCACACGCATGATCAGTCGAAGACGCGAATAACGGTCCGGCTTTCTACCTGCAGACCGCGAATGAGTTGAGTGGTTGCCACGACCGTCAGGGAGGTTGCGAGAAGCATGAAGCACAGCCGTGCGTCGAGGCCGCCCAGAACGAGGAGCAGCGTGACGGCGAGAGTGTCAGCAACGAGGCTGGCGGCGGCAATCGCGATCAGCCTGGAAAGGCCGCGCTCGCCGGGGAACAGGGGCACGGCGAGCAGGCCCGGGCACAGCAGGAACACGGTCGCCGCTACCACCCGAACCGGGCCGGCCGCCTCGATCAGGCCCAGAAAGCCGACCAGGGCGCAAATCACGAGGACGACCGCGGGGCGCCAGACCCGATCCATCATCGAAGCGAGTCCGGGGACGGGGCGAAGACGACCGCGTCCCTGTTTTGAAGGACGGTCTCGAACTGCGGGGATGCCGCGAGCGCCGCTTCGATTCGATCCAGCGAGCGCGAAGGCATCGTCCCCTGCTCTTCGACCTCCGCCTTCTGGCTCTCGGTGATGATCACGTAGGCGGCGCTCCTGGACGGGTCCGTCGCCCACTCGGACAGCACCGCGGAAGGGCGAGCGACGATCCTCGCCTGCGATTCGGCCGGTTCCCGCGAAAGTGTCACGTACTCGAAGCGTTCATAGTTCTTGAACTGCCCCGGATAGGTCCGCGCACCCTCGACGAGAAGCGTCCCCGGAGGTGCGTTCTCGTAGATGAAGCTGGCTGCGGCGATCTCGTCTTCCGAGTAGTAGTTCTGATGGTCCTTGCCGTACTGGGCGACGAGAAGCCCCCCCGCAAGCACGATCGTCGCAAGCGCAAAGCAACCGGCAGCGACGGGTCGGCGAGAGGGCTGAATGTCTCGACTGAAGAGCTGCGCTCCGAAGAAGGCCAGGAACGGGAGCGCAAAGAGATAGATGCGAAACAAGATCTCGCCGCCGTAGTCACCCGTGGCAAACAAGACCAGAGGCGCCGCCGCCAGGGCGAGCGGGACCCACGGCCTCGCGCCAGAGCGAACGTGCCTGGCAAAGCCCGCTGCCGCGAGCAGGCAAACGACAACCACGAGGCCCCGCGAAACGTTGGCCACCATGGCCTGGGTCTCGCTGAGCATCTCCGTCGGGGCGAGGCTTGATCCAGTCGTCTGCCAAGGCAGCGCAATCGTCTCAGCGGTCGAGGCAAGGTTGTCGAAGACATATCCCGAGGCAAAGGTGAGAGACCAGACTGCGAAGATCGCCGCTGCTACCAGGGGGAGGGCGCGATACGCGCACCGGCCGGTCGCCGTGAGCGCAAACAAGGTGATCGGAGTCAGGACCGCCGTGAGCGGGTGGCTGACGGTGATTGCGATGATCAGGCCGATAGCCAGCGCCAGCGCCCAGGGGCGACGGCTGTCCAGCCAATGCACCACGACTCCGATCAGGGTCAGGTAGAGGAAGAACGCGAAGGCCTGCGGTGAGAAGTACTCCTGCCCGACCCAGTTTGTAACCACAAACAACCAGGCGGTCAGCCAGACCACACGGGTGTCCCGCGTGAGCGCCCGGCAAATGAAGATCACGGCGCCGACGCTCAGGATGCTGAACACGGGCGGGGCCCAGGTCGCCAGCCCGATCGCGTTCGGCAAGCCGGCCAGCTCGGTGGCGAACGAATCGAGACCGAAGAATCCAGGCCAGTTGTGGTAGACGGGGAGGTATTGAGCACCGGTGTCGACGGCCTCGTTGCGCTGGATGAAATCGATTACGCCGACGTGTTTCCAGGCCCACGAGTAGCGAAGGGTGCCGAAAACCAGGATCGGCGTCGCGTGGATGATCGCGATCAGCGCCAGGAGATGGCCGCCCAGGACGCCCCGGGCCCTCTTCTCCTGAAAGACCTGAAAGGCAAAGCTGGCGGAGAGGAGGACGATGGGCAGCGCAAAGGTCCACGGGAGCACGGTCAGCAGGCCGCCGTCGGTCATCTCGCGAGGATCCGCCTGAGCGATGGACGCAATCCAGACCGCGATCGAGGCGGCGATCGCGCCGAAGCCGAGGATTCCCTTCTTCCAGCGCGCAAACCACGGACTCCAGCCTCCCCAGAGGCCGAGGACCGGACGGACGTTCCGCCGCACCCAGACGCGACTCACCCGCTTCCGCGCGATCGCGTTGCCGGCAACGTGGTGGAGCCAGGCGAGAATCAGGGCAGTGCGCTCAGGGAACGGTCCTCCAGCCAGCGGCTCGTGATCATCGGGGTCGCTCTCAAGCATCTCTCGGACGACGTCTCCGAGCTCGCGACCCTCGGCCGACGCCCTCGTCGTGATCAGGAGGTGCATCATGTCGATCCCGGCGTTCCCCTGCCATGACGAGCGCTCCCAGTCGACGACGCCCGTCACCGAGGAGCCGTCCGAGTCGAACAGCATGTTCGCGGGCCAGAGGTCTCCGTGGGTGACGCATGTACGCACCTCGCGCCCCATGAGGGTCCGCCTGAGCTCGTCCCCGAGGCGGCTGAGCGCGACGGTCTGCCCCCCGGCAACGCTGCCCAGGACCTCGAGTGGGCGATCCACCCACGCCTCGATCAGGTCCGGGCCGACGACCGCATCCTCGCCCGTGGCCCGGTACAGAGGGACCAGTGAGGCCGCGCCGACGGCAAATGCCCGGTTCGGCGACGAGCCGGATGCGATCAGCTGATCGCCGGGTACGCCGGGCAGGACCGACTGGGCCACGAACGCTCGGCCACGCAGAACTCCGTCAGCAAGCAGCTTTGGGATCGGCAGGCCAAAGCCCGATGTCCGGGGGTCCGCCGAGCGCGCCAGGAGCGCTGTGCGCTCGCGATTCACCGCGGCGTCGCCGGCCCTTCCGAGCGCGCGCTTGACCACGGCTTCGGGGCGGCCGGGGCCGATCGCAGAAACGGTCACGTCTCCGTCGGTCTCGAAGGTGCGAAGGTGCTCCCAGCGGCGCCCCTGAACTCCGAGCTTTCGGGGAAGCTCCCTGATCGCAGCCAAGAGCGCGGGCCTCGCCCTAAGCCGACGGCTGTAGATCGCCGCCTCACGCGCACGACGCAAGACGAGCGCTCGAACTTCAGGGTCTCGAACGGCGATCACGGTTGCGACTACGGACTGGGCCAAGAGCCAAGCGATCCCGAGCCCCACGGTGCCGATCGTCGCCAACAGCGGGATGCCGAGTCCGAGCACCAGGCCGGACAGCGCTCCGTAGACGATCACGACGGAGCGCATTCTCTCGCGGACCCTGGCGACAGTGACCCAGGTGGAGACCACGATATATGGGAGTGCCGACAGCGAAAGCAGTCGCAAGAGCGCGACGTGCTCGGTGTAGGACTGGCCGAAGGCGGCAAGCAGCTGCGGGGCTGCGATGAAGACCAGGGCCACTCCCGGGACCACGATCTGAGCCGCGGCGGAGGCCATGCGTCCGGCATCCCGGCTGAGGTTCGTCTCGTCACGCGACCCCTCGGCGAGGAGCGACATGCCCATCCCGCTGCTCACGAGGTAGAGGGAGTAGGCGACGGCCCAGGAGGTAAAGAAGCCCGCGGTCGCCTCAGCGCCGACGATCCCGATCACGATCAGCGGCAGGGCGCCGATCGTCCCCGCCCAGATCACGTAGGCAAGCGAGTCTGCCGCCACGTACCGCGCCAGAGCTCGGCGCGACACCGACTGCAACGCGGATGAATGCCGCTCGTGAAGGGGAAGCAGCCGGCGGAACAAGAACCAGTTGACCGCGAGGACGATCGCCAGAAGCGGCACGGTCCAGGCCAGGAACACTCCGACCGTCGCTGCCGAACCGGCGATCACGACCAGGATCGCGATCTTCGCGAGGGCGAACACTCCGTTCTCGAGCGGCACCCAGATCGCCTGGCGAATTCCGGCCAGGACGCTGTCCTGGAGCACGAAGACGGTCCATGTGAGCGTGCTGACCACGAACCAGACCGCCAGCAGGGGCTGGTCGCGGACGAAGGCGAGCTCGGGCGCCCATAGCCCGGTCCCCGCGACGAATGCACTCGCGAGTACGCAGGTCGTGACCAGCGCGAAGGCGTAAGCGCGGCGCACCATACGGGCGCTGCCCGTTCCGGCCGCGGGCAGATATCGGTTGAGGGCACTCTTCAGATTGAGCTGCGCCACCGTTGCGACCAGCACCATCGCCGAGATCAGGGCTGCCCCGATTCCCACCGCCCTCGCCGAGAACAGGTGTGCGGCCAGGATCCAGAAGACGAGGCCAAGGGCGGAGGTGAGCCATGAAGCCGCCACGAGGGCGTAGCCGTTGCGGTAGAGGGGGACGCTGCTCCTGGACCGCCACATGGAGCCAAGCCGCGAGTTCGCGCGGGTGCGGGTGCGGCCTGCCGTTACCTCGGACATCAGCTCCGGCCTTTCAGGAGCGAATCCGCGAGGGGCGCCACATAGGGGGTGGCGCCCGAACGCCGGACAAGTCGCCAGGCTCCACGCCGGACGTTTCCGTGGCGCTCGGCGCCGGCGCTTCCGTCCAGGATCGATGCCAGCTCGGTAGTGCCGGTCTCGGGGCCGACCACGAGCCTGGGGAGCGCGTAGCGACCGCTGTGCTCGGTCGCTATTCCACCGCCGACGGCGCAGGCGCAATGAAATCCTGCCCGAGCGACCTCGCTGCGAACCCGGGCCGAGTGATAACCGTGCGGATAGGCGAACGAGGTGACCTTGCCGAACACTTCGAGGATCGCGCGGCTCCTCTCGACCTCGTCCCGGATTGCCACCTGGCGGATGGTGTCGAGCTCCGGGTGCGTATGGCTGTGCGCGCCGAGCTCAATGCCCGCCCCGTGCGCCTCCGCAAGTTGGTTCCAGCTCATCAGGGGGCGCTGGCCTTCGCCGAGCCCGTCCAGCCACAGACTGCCGCTGCCGATGTAGGCAGTGGTGACAAACACCGTGGCCGTCAGACGGGTTCGCCTCAGGTGCGGCAACGCCCCCGTCGAGAAGTCGGCGAAGCCGTCGTCGAAGGTGATGGCAACCGAGCGCTCAGGGATCGCCTCGCCGGTAGAAAAGCGACGGTAGAGCTCACGCACGGTCAGCCCCGAATAGCCGCGCTCGACCAGGAAGTCCATGTGTTCACCAAATCTGCCCGGGCTGATCGACCACCTCGCAAATCGTGGGTCGCAGTCCTGGGCCACGCTGTGGTACAGCAGGATCGGTACTCCGCCGGCCGGCATCACGCGGCTCGCTCCGCATGCCGACGGCTGGCCAGATAGGCAAGCGGACCGGTCATCATCCCGACCCTCTCCAGCCGCACCAGCTCGCGGGGGAAGTCGTAGGGCAGGCGAGAGCGCTTCGGCGAGCGGCCTCCCCCGACATGAAGGAGCGCGGCCGGAAGTCGGACGAGCATTCGCGGCAGCAGGGACGGCCTGTCCAACACGCACTTGGCGAGGTACGCCGTCAGTCCGACACCGCAACCGTAAACCTGTCGCCTCAGCGATCCGTACTCGCGGCCATGACGATGCCTGACTACCGCTGCCGGCTCGTAGACGAGCCTGTAGCCGCGCTGGATCACCTCGAAGAAGGCGGAAAGATCGTCACCTCCCATCGCTCTGGTCCCGGCGCCAAGCGCCGGGTCAAAGCCACCGAGCTCGTCGAGGAAAGCGCGGGTGAAGGCCATGTTCGCACCCGAGCCCAGCTTTCCCGCCGCAAACGGGAACAGGGGGTCGCTTGGGCGGTTCGGACCGAGATCGTAGACCTGGCGCTCGGCACCCTTCCCGTAACCGGCGAATGCCTCGAGCAGGTGTTGCGCCCTGGACTCGAGCTCGAACGGGACGATCTGACCGGTCACGCAGGCAACTTCCCGATCGTCCTGAAAACGGTCCATGAGTCGCTGCAGCCACTCCTCGTCGGCGATCACGTCATCGTCGGTGAACGCCACGACCGGTGAGTCCACTTTTGCGACGCCGCGGTTGTGGGCGTCCGATAGACCCCCGCGAGCGCCACAGACGTAGACGACAGGCGCCCAGTGGGCGTACCGCTCAACGACGGCCTCTGACTGGCCCGCCCCGGGCGCGTCGTCAACAACGACGATCCTGTCGGCGGGAAACGTCTGGGACACCAGAGACCTGAGGCAGGCGTCCAGCTCCCGCGGGCGATCGCAGGTCGCGACCACAACGCTCACTCCACTCATCGCGCGACCGCCCTTGCCAGTGACCCGGCCAGGAATCCGGCCACGGTCGATGTCAGTCCGAGGGCGATCGTGATCGCGCGGGCAAGGCCGGCGCGATCTCCCCGGATCGAGTCCGCCAGACCCGCGCGAATACCAAGCGGGAGCACCCGGCGGGCGTACGCGCGCTCGCTGGCGAGGGCGCTGTCCGTGCCAACGCGCCGCGCAACTTCTGCCTTCGAGCGTCCCTCAGCGTGACAGCGGCTCACGAAATACGAGAGTCGCGAGCGATCGACCGGGACCCAGTGGCTCACCCGGGCCGCGGGCTCATAGAGGATCACCGTGCGTTCATCTGCGGCTCTCAGGCGGATGCAAAGGTCGGTCTCCTCGCAGCCGAGGCGGTTCTCGCCTTGGCGCCCGAGACCGTCGGCGAAGCCGCCGGCTGCCACGAGCGCGGGGCGACGGAAGGACATGTTGCATCCGATCAGGTTGCGAACGGCCGAGCGCCGTCTCGGCAAGCCCCGGTAGCTGCATCCCACCACCCAGTCGAACTCCTCGGGCATCCATGGCGGCCTCGACGCCTGCCATGCGGGAACGACCAATCCGCCGGCCCCCTGAACCTCAGGAGATTCGTAAAGGGGCATCAAACGCTCCAGCCAGTCCGGGTCGGCAACCGCGTCGTCGTCGAGGAAGGCGATGACATCGGCGCTCGAAGCCTCGATCCCGGTGTTGCGCGCTCCGGAGAGTCCTCGGGGCCGTGCGCTGGCAACCACGGTCACGCCCGGCAGCGCCGACCTCGCCCATGCCTGCAGGGCGGGCGCATGATCGGTGACCACGATGATCTCGTCGGCTGGCCTGGTCTGGCGCCCAACCGAGCGCGCGGCACGCCCAAGGAGATCGCTCCGGTCAAGGGTGAACGAGCAGATGACGACCGAGACGGTGAGGGCCCTTTCCCGTCCGGCCGGAAGCGCGGGTGTCGGGTCCTGGCCGGGTTTGAGCGCGGAATCAAGCATCGCGGAACCCGATCGCCTGTTTGACGACGGCTCGGACCGGCCGAATGGCGCGGGTGATCGGAAGGCGCTCGATCCGGTACTCCTCGTAATCCAACGGTTGCGCCCCCAGCTTCTCCTTGAAGCGGGCCAGGGATACCGAGGTCCCGGTCTCGCCGAGGTGGTAGTGGTTGCACCCCTGGGCGCACGCTTCGCGGATCGCGTTCCAGTGGAGGAGCTCGTTGGCACCAAGCCCGCTGCCGTTCGCGATGTCCATGGCACCACGGGTGTAGCTCGCGTTCCTCCCCAGCAACACGATCAGGCCGGCAACGGGAGTCTCGCCGTGATAGGCGAGCCAGATGCGCAGGCCGCGAGGGATCACGTCGGCGACATGAAGGAACTTTGCCGGCGGATCGCGGCGGTAGGCGCGCATCCGGGCCAGGGCAACGGGCTCGTTCTGAGTCTCTGCCCAGCGTCGCAACGAGAGCTCGAACAGTGCCTGAAAGTCGGAGAGGAGCTCAGGGCTGCTGCCTGCCCTGATCTCAAGGCCGGCGTTCTCGGCCTTGCGCACGGCCCGCCTGGCGCCGGAGGAGAAACTCGTGCTCCAAATCTGTTCATCGCCGCCGGAGAGATCCAGAACGTGGGCGCGGCGCCTGATCGTGGTGATCCTGGGCCGGCGTGTCGCGGCAGCCCAGCGTGCGGCGTGCAGCGGATTTGGGCGGATCGTGATCTGAACCGATGGCATCGAGGCGAGCTCGTCAACCACCCGTGAGACATCCCTGACGCTGGGCGGTTCCTCGGCGAGCAACCCCCCCATCCCCCACGCCGCGGGCATCGAGGCAAGGGGCGCAAGGGTCCGGGGCATTTGCCCGAGCCGGCGCGCCAGCGGCAGCACCATCCGAGCGCCACGCTCGGACAGAAACGACCGGCTCGCGTCCTCGTAACCCATCCGGGTCAAAGCGTCAAGCCATTCGGGCGATTGGCTGACAAGGCCGGTGGGATCGGCCTCAACGAGCCCACTCCACTCTTGGCGGCTCGACTCTGGAGCGAGTGCCAGAGACGCGCGCCGCACCTCCTGTGGCGGATCAGCGAGCATTCTGAACAACGGTTTCGAGGGTTTGAGGCGAGCTTGTCGCCGGGGGCGGAAGCCTGCGCGAGCGAGCGGGCGGCGGCCCCAGAAGAAGGCGCTCGCGCACGATCACCCGCAGGACGCGCGCACCGTCGCGGAAGGTTCTCAGGTTCGTCTCGCCGTGGACGCGAGCGGCCTCGTGGCTCGGCACTTCGCTGACTCGCAATCCCGCGGCGAGCGCTCGGACGTTCAGGAAAGTTTCAATCTCGAAGCCGTCCGCGTCGCCGTCGATCGCCGGCAGAATGCGTCGCCAGAAGGCGTTGTAGCCGTAACACAGGTCGGAGTAGCGGCCACCGAACGAGAGCCTCACGGAACCCCGGAGGGCCCAGTTACCCGCCCGCCTGAGAGGCCCCATGTCGTCGGTCCCTCCGCCCTGGAGAAAGCGGGAGCCCTTGGCGAAATCCGCCCCGTTGACCAGACAACTCACGAATAGAGGGATTTCGGCAGGGTCTGCCGAGCCGTCGGCGTCAAGCGTGACGATGATGTCCCCGGTCGCAGCCTTGAAGCCTGCCTGTAGTGCGGCGCCCTTGCCGCGACGCGGCTGGCCGATGACGCGAATCCCAGGCCACGCAGCTCGCGCGACCTCGACGGTTCGATCGCTGGAGTTCCCGTCGACGAGGATCACCTCGTGGACCCATGCGGGGATGCGCGGCAGGACCAGCGGCAAGTTGTCGGCCTCGTTCATCGCGGGAACGACAACGGTCACCGTGGGGCGCGATCGCAGGCGCTCGCCACGCGGCACCCTTTCGATCCTCTCCTTGTTCCGGCCCCGGCTCGGAGCGGCTTTCACGCTCTGTGGTTGCAGCATCTTGTCCCCTCGGTTGCTTGAGCGAGCGACGGTAGATGCGACGATTGGCAAACTGGCTGTAAATGACCAAGATGTCATCGACTCCGCGACAGCTCCCGGCGCAGCCGGGGCGGCCGACAGCTTCACGCTGTCATTGAGAGGGCTGACGTATATGCAGGTGCTCCTGGTCGAAGACGAACCTCGTATCCGCGAGTTCGTGCGCGACGCCCTCGACGCTGAGGGGATCGAGCTCGAGACGGCCAATAACGGACCCGCGGGCCTTGAGGCTGCGTTGGGCGGGAGGCACAGCCTGATCGTCCTCGACATCATGCTTCCCGGCGCGAACGGCATGGAGGTGCTCCGCGACATCCGCAAGGCAAGGATCCAGACGCCGGTGCTGCTGCTCACCGCCAGGTCTGAGCTGCCGATGAAGCTGCTTGGTTTTGAGCTCGGCGCGACGGACTATCTGACGAAGCCCTTCGCCGTCGAGGAGTTTCTGGCCCGGGTACGCGTTCAGCTGCGTGCGTTCGCCGACCCCGATCAGTCAACTATGAGAGTCGGCGGGCTCGAGCTCGACCTCGTGAGCCGCGAGGCGCGGCTTGACGACATCGTCGCCAAGCTCTCCGAGCGGGAGTTCGGTGCGCTGCGGTGCCTGGCAGAGAATGCCGGCACCGTGGTCCCGCGCGAGCAGCTGCTGGCCGAGGTATGGGGCATGGACTTTCATCCGGGCACGAACGTCGTCGACGTCTGCATTCGCAGGCTCCGCAAGAAGCTTGGACCGGGCGCGCACATCGAGACGGTCAGAAACGGCGGCTACTGCCTCACTCCTTGAGGCTCGCCGATATACCCGATTTGCGGTAGTTCCGGACGGATACACGTGCCCCCGCCGTGGTAATCGACCCACCCCAGGGTGCTGATCACCCCTTTGAGCCGGGACAATCGTCGGGATTCTGATGTCGAAACTAGAGCCCGGGTGACGCATCCGGGCCCGTGGGCGTCCAAACGACGCTGGATTAGGGGAATAATGGACTGGACCGCACCCGGAAGGGGACGCGCACCGCGCATTCTCTGCCTTACCTTGCTTGCGGGCGTAGCCACGCTCGCTCATGCCTCGACGGCGACGGCTGCCGCCTGCGCGGACTCCGACGTGGCGCCCGTGTTCAATCCGTGGGGGGACGATGCCTCCTATGCACCCGTGCCCGGCGGCACATTCGAGGGCGACGCGGCGTGGCAGACAACGGGTGACGCCCTACCGGTTCCCGAAAGCGACCCGTACTCCGTGGGCGGTCCCAGCCGGACGAGCCTCCGGCTCGGCCGCGAGGCCACCGCCACCTCCCCGAGCTTCTGCATCAACAATTACGCGCCGATGCTCCGCTTCGTCGCGCAGGCACCCGAGCCGGGATCGCACCTCAAGGTGACGGCGATCTGGGCCACCGACGACGGCAAGGTCCGTGACGCCGACATCGCAGATCTCGACGGCAAGCGCTTCAGCTCATCCACCCTGGTCAGCCCGCTCGCGTTCCGCTCCGCGGTACCAAAGGACGTGATGAGCCGCGAGGTGACGCTTCACTTCGAGGCAGACGGCGGATCGGGAGCCTGGCTCCTCGACGACGTATACGTCTCGAATACGCCGGCTCCGGCTTGCGAAGAGGTAAACGCCTCGCAGGTATTCCTCCCCTGGGGTGACAGTGATTACTACGCAGGCGTTCCCGGAGGTGACTTCGAGGGTTCGCTCAGCTGGCTGACGGAAGGATCGCCCGAGCTGATCGCAGAGGGCAGCCCGTTCGAAGTCGGCGGCGAGACGAGCTCGAGCGCCGTCCTGATCAACGAGGGTGACTCGATCACGTCACCACCGATGTGCATCAACCGCTTCTTCCCACATGTCCGCTTCACGGCCCGCTCGACGAACGGGAACGCCTCAAGGCTGAAGGTCCTGGCGCTGTGGACCGACTCGAAGGGAAAGCCCAAGGTGACAAAGCTCGACGATCAGCACGATGACGAGTACACGCGCTGGGAGATCTCGGAGAAGGTGCACCTGCGGGGCGCTCTCCCCAAGGACGAGCGCATTCACGATCTCCAGTTGAGATTCCAGATTGACGGCAAGTCGACGTCCTGGCTGATCGACGACGTCTACATCGATCCCTACAAGCGAAATTGACCGCCGCAGCCCTCGACACCCTCATCCCGGCAACCCCCGCGCCGGGGGACGCCGCCTCCGGCGATCCATCGGAGGAAGCCTGGAAGCTGGCTCGTGCCCGTCCGATCAGGGGATCGGAGCTGCGCCTGGAGCTGGGGATGACGGCCGCGTTCCTCGCAATGGCCATTCCACTGGCCCTGACCGCCTTGCCTGTCACCGGGATCGAACCGATCGTCCTGGCTCTGGTGCCCGCATTCGCGATCGCGGCGCTTGTCGAGTTTCCGATCGCGGGTGGATCGTTCACACCGACTCAGCTGATGCTGGTGCCGCTCTTCGTGGTCGCACCGGCTCCGTATGTCCCGCTCCTAGCGTTCGCCGGCTTTCTTTTGGGCGTACTCATCGCGCACGCAAGACGCGAACAGGCGCTCGACCGCACCGTCTTTTGCGCCGGCGACGCAATGCACTCCCTAGGCCCGGCGTTGGTCATTACCGTGCTCGCGTCCGGAGATGCAGCGCAGAGCACTGTGCTGGTCGTGCTTTTGGCATTCGGCGCTCAGCTGTTCGCGGACTTTGCCTCTGCGAGCGTGCATGAACTGCTCTCGATCAAGGCGGTGCCGGGCGAGCACGTACGAGTGATGCTTCGAATCTGGGGGGTTGACCTCGCGCTCACGACCGTCGGAATCCTCGCCGCGGGCCTCGCGGTGGATGCCCCGCTGATGGCTCTCGCGCCACTTCCGCTGGTGCTCCTGCTCGGGCGGCTTGCCGCGGATCGCATGCAGCGGATCGATGACGCCAAGGTGCGGACAGTAGCGCTGGAACTGGAGCAAAACCGCCGTCAGACAGCCCTGGAACAGCTCGAACGACAGGTGAGCTTCCTTCAAGACGTGTCGCACGAGCTGCGTACGCCGGTGACCATCGCCCGGGGCCACCTCGACAATGCCCGCCGCGCGGGCAGCCGGCCTGAGCTGGGCGTCGCCCTTGATGAGCTCGGGCGCATCGACCGCATGATCGAGCGCCTGCTGATGATGGCGCGGGCCGAGCAACCCGAACTTATGGACCCGCGTCCGCTGGATGCGGAGAGCTTTCTCGAAGACAGGTTCGTGCGCTGGTCCGACACGGTGGGTCGCAACTGGCGCCTGGAGGCGCTCGCATCCGGCGTACTGACCGCGGATGAGGACGCGCTCACGGCCGCGCTCGACGCACTGATCGAGAACGCGATCAAACACACGACCCCGGGGCAGATGATCTCGCTCGAATCCCGCCTGGAACGTGGGGCCCTGGTGATAGAGGTGACGGATGGAGGCAGCGGCATCCCGCCGGAGGCGCTCGGCCAGATCTTTGACCGGTTCGGGCAAGCGGATGCCTCGAGTGAGTTGCGCCAGGAAGGTACCGGCCTGGGGCTCGCGATGGTCAACGCAGTCGCAACCGCCCATGGCGGGAGCTGCGCGGTCGAATCCTCCCCGGCTGGGTCTTGCTTCTCGCTCCGGGTACCCAGCTTCGAACCCCTGCGTGCCGAGGGGAATCTCGTGAGGGTGAGCGAGGGGACTTGAACCCCCGACCGCCGGGATCACAACCCGGAGCTCTACCAACTGAGCTACGCCCACCGCGGACGTTCAATGTAGCGCGGGAAGCGGCCGCTCCCGGCTAGTCCGGCTGGCCGTGGCAAACGGCTTCCAGGTTGTTGCCGTCCGGGTCGAGGACGAAGGCGCCGTAGTAGTTCTCGTGATATTGGGGCCTTGGACCGGGGGCGCCATTGTCGGTACCTCCGGCCGCGAGAGCGGCCTCGTGGAACGCGTCTACGGTCGCTCTGTCCGGAGCGGAGATCGCGATGTGCGACGGGCCGCTCGGCTCGCCTCTCTCCGAGATCCAGAGATCTGGCTTGCCGGCGTTACCCATGCCGGCCATCCGGCCGAACTCCATCATCACTTCGACGCCGAGCGGCTTGAGGGCCGCGACGTAGAAGGCCCGAGACGTATCGAAGTCGCGGACGTTTATGTTGATGTGGTCAATCAAGGGGTCACGCCCCCGGCAAGACTCGAACTTGCGACATCCGGCTTAGAAGGCCGGCGCTCTATCCAGCTGAGCTACGGGGGCTCAGGGCGAGAGTAGCCCTACTCGGCCGGATTCTCGGCGTCTTTCTTGTGCTGGGCTCGCTCCTTGCGACGCTCAGCCTTTTGCTCCTGTCGCTCGGCGCTCGCATCCTCGCCCGGTGCCGGTGCGGCAGGGTCCGGCTTGGGTGATCCCTCTGCCGCGGGCGCCGCAGCGGCTGCCGGCTCAGCGGGATCTTTGGCGCCTGTCTCCTTGAGCGCTGCAGCGGCCGCCTTCGCCTTGTCGGAGAGGCTCCCCTTGCCCTTCGCAATCTCCGCAAGCTCGGCTGCGTCCTTCTTCAGTCCGTCCGTCCCGCCGCGCTTCTCGACGAGGTCCTTTGCCTGCGCGCTCAGCTTCTTGAAGTCCACCATCTGGTTCATTCCTCCTGTAGATCGAAGTCTTTCTCGACGTTACCCGGAACTACACTGGCCTAGCCACGGGGCGTGGCGCAGCTTGGTAGCGCGCCTGCTTTGGGAGCAGGAGGTCCTCGGTTCGAATCCGGGCACCCCGATGAAAGAGAACCAGGCTCCGCTGTTCGAGAATCAGTCCGGCGTTCGCTCCGGGTTTCGCCTGACGACCGGGAGCACGAACCACAAGCCTGCGAAGAGCGCAATGCCGACCGCGGCACAGGAAACGGTCGTCGCGGTCGAGCCGTAGATGAAGTCGGCGACCATCACGAAGGCCCCGATCACCGAGATCGCGACAAAGACGAGTCCGCCGATCATCAGGCCGTTCGAGGTGTGAAGCATCTGCTCCTTGTCCCTGTCACGGAAGTTGATGCGGTGGTAGGCAGACGGCGCGACCAGAAGCGCCGAAGCGATCGCGGTCGAGCACAAGACGACGAAGTACAGGGTTTTCTGGAGGCTCGTCACGTCGGCGAAGCCCTGGGCGAACGGCACGGCCAGAAGGAACGCGAACAGCACCTGAACACCGACGAGCGCCACCCGGAGCTCGTTGATCAGCTCGATGAGCTCACGGTTGACCCGGTCGGAGTGCGACTCGTCGCCGTCGCCGTGCGAAGCCTCGCCCTCGTTCAGTTGCGTTTCGGACACGCGGCCACCCCTACCCACCACGTTGGCTCGTCAAGCGTTTGACTCGACCTCACCCGATGCGGGTATGGGGTCTCGATGCCTGATGTGATCGTTGGACCGATGCTCCGCTACGCGGACGAGACGGAGGCGACCGTATGGGTCGAGACCGACGAGGCGTGCGAGGTGGAGGTACTCGGATTCACCGAGCCGACCTTCTGCGTGGAGGGGCACCATTTTGCGCTGGTCTGCATCAGCGACCTCGAGCCCGGATCGGAGAATGCGTATGAGGTGAGGCTTGACGGCGAGGTGGCCTGGCCCGAGGCGGGCTCCGACCTGCCGCCACCGTGCATCCGCACGATCTCGCCAGACACCGAGCTCCGCGTCTCATTTGGCTCCTGTCGGATGTCGGTTCCGCACGAGCCGCCGCACACCCAACCCCAGGACGAGCACGACGAGGGCCGCGAAGTGGATGCGCTTCACGTCCTCGCCAAGGAGCTGCTCCGCGACCCACATAGCCGCTGGCCGAACCTGTTGCTCCTCCTCGGCGACCAGATCTATGTGGACGAGGGCTCGCCGAAGACGCGCGAGTTCATTCGCGCGCGCCGCGACACATCCGAGGAGCCTGGCGAAGAAGTCCTGGATTTCGAGGAATACACCCACCTCTACCGAGAGTCTTGGACCGATCCGCTCGTTCGCTGGCTCTTTTCAACGATCCCGACGGCCATGGTCATCGACGACCACGACATGTCTGACGACTGGAACATCTCGCGCACCTGGGTGGAGGAGATGGAGGCGAAGGAGTGGTGGCAGGTTCGCCTGCTCGCGGGCTTTTCCACCTACTGGCTCTATCAGCACATGGGAAACCTCTCTCCGTCAGAACTTTCGGAGGATCAGACCTGGAACGAGGTGCGCGCGAACCGTGAGGACGCGACCGAGGTCGTCATGGACTACGCCAGACGCGCCCACTACGACCGCGACGGCATCCGCTGGAGCTTTTGCCGCGACCTGTGCAGGACCCGGGTGATCGTGATGGACAACCGAGGCGGGCGCGTACTCGAGGAAGGCCGCCGCTCGATCTTCGACGACTCCGAGCGCGACTGGGTCTGGGACAAGGCGAAGGGCGACTTCGACCACCTCCTGATCGGTACGTCCGTCCCGTTCCTGCTCACGCGCTCGTTCCATTGGATCGAGGCTTGGAACGAACAGATCGTCGAGGGCAACGCCTGGGGCGCACAGGCGTCGAGGCTCGGCGAGAAGATGCGCCGCGCCGTCGACTTCGACCACTGGTCGGCGTTCGGCTTCTCGTTTCAAAAGATGGCCGAGTTTCTCCGGCGCATCGGATCAGGCGAGTGGGGTGAGCCGCCCGCATCCATCGTCGTCTGTTCGGGCGACGTCCACCACGCGTATCTCGCCGAGGTTGCCTTTCGCCGCTCCGACGGCGTCAAGAGCGCCGTCTATCAGGCTGTCTGCTCACCGTTTCGCAACCCGCTCGATTCGAAGGAGCGCCGCGTCATCAGGCTGGCCACCACCAAACCAGCCGAGGCGTTGACTCGCGCTCTCGCCAAGACCGCCGGGGTGCCCGATCCAGACTTGCGGTGGCGGTTCGCCGAGGGTCCCTATTTCGACAATCAGGTGGCGACGATCCATATCGAGGGACGCACCGCCGAGATCAAGCTGGAAAAGACGAAGCCCGGAGAGACGGACGAGGAAACGCTGGAGACCACCTTCGAGCGCCGGCTGGCCTGAGAGGCCTCGGATCACGATCACGCTCCTGCCTCTCGCGCCGGCGTCCGGCGACGCGCCAAATACAGTTGCGCGGCGATGGCCGAAGTCCGCCCGCTGAGGGCTCTCCACTACTCGCTCGACTCCGTCTCCTCGCTGGGCGAGGTGGTCGCGCCCCCCTACGACGTGATCGATGCGCCCATGCGCGCAGCGCTGCTCGAACGCTCACCGTTCAACGTCGTCGAGCTGGACCTCCCGGAGGGGCCGAGCGGCCGTGACCAGTACGAGCACGCCGCCCAGACTCTCGAGGCCTGGACGCTGCAGGGAGTTCTGAGCGCCGACCGCGAGGAAACTTTTTGGGCGCTCGAACAGGAGTACGAGGGCCCCGACGGCTCGCGCCACACGCGGCGCGGCTTTTTATGCCGGGTGCGGGTGACGGACTACGGTCCAGGCAAGGTCCGCCCTCACGAGCGCACTCAGCCGGGGCCCAAGGAAGACCGGCTCCGCCTGACGCAGGCGACCCGCCACAACCTCTCGCCCATCTTCTCGCTCCACGAGGGCAACGCCTGGCCCCACCTCGCCAAAGCCGCCACGGGCGAGCCCTGGGGGGAGGCAACCGACGCCGACGGCACCGTCAACCGCGTCTGGCGCATCGCCGACCCCGCCGTCATCGAGGCGGTCCAGGCCGAGCTCGCGGACTCAGAACTGCTGATCGCCGACGGCCACCATCGCTACGAGACGGCGCGCACCTACGCAGACCAGGTGGGCGGCGAGGGCGAGCATCGCTACACCCTCATGGCTCTCGTATCGCTCGAAGATCCCGGCCTGACCGTCTTTGGCTATCACCGCCTCCTCACTGCTCTGGGTGATCCCGCGAAGCAGGAGGCGCTCGCTGCCGCGCTTCGCGAGCACTTCAAGATCGAGGAGGTCCCGCTCTCAGAGCTTGACCCCGCCGGTGAAGATGGCGTCGGAGTATTCGGCTACGCCGACCGGCACTTCAAGAAGGGCTTCCGTCTCCGCCTGAAAGACCCGGCGGTGGTCGACGCGGAGCTGTCGGAGTTCTCAGCCGACTACCGCCGGCTCGACGCGGCCATTCTGGAGACGCTCATCCTCCGCGGCGCTCTGGGCATGACGCCGCAGGACGTCGAGGCCAAGAAGGGTATGGCATACACGGCGTCCGCCGACGAGGCCATCGGCCGCCTGGGCGAGGGTGCCGACGCGGTCTTTTTGATGCGCCCCACGCCCGTCGATCAGGTCCGTGCGGTCGCAGCCGCCGGCGAAACGATGCCTCCCAAGTCGACCTACTTCTACCCCAAGCTCCTGACCGGACTGGTCTTCAACCCACTCGAGTAACCCGAGGGGTCAGACCCCTCATCAAACGCTCACATTTGTGCGGGGTCTGACCCCTTGGGTAGCCTCGCCGCGTCATGAAGATCTACACGCGCAAGGGCGACGACGGGACCACGTCGCTCTGGTACGGAGGGCGGGTCCCCAAAGACGACGGCCGCACCGACGCCTACGGCACGCTGGACGAAGCCAACTCCGCCCTGGGGGTAGCCCGCTCGCTTACCGGGGACGATGCGGATCTGGCCGCCGACATCCTGCGGATCCAGGACGAGCTGTTCGTCGCCGGCGCCGAGCTCGCGACGGCCCCCGAAGCCGCACAACGCCTGGAGGACGGCGTCAGCCGGATCACCCCGGAGATGGCTGCCGAGATCGAGCCCCTGATCGACAAGTACATGGACCAGGTGAATCTGCCGCCCAAATTCGTGCTGCCCGGCGGCACCACCCTGTCCGCACAGCTCGACGTTGCGAGGACGATCGTCCGTCGCGCCGAGCGGCGCGTCGTCACTCTCAGCCAGGCGGGCGAGCTCGCCTCCGAAGATCTCATCCGCTTTCTCAACCGCGTCTCCGACCTCCTGTTCGCGATGGCGCGCTACTCAGACGTCGACGACCCCGAGCTCTTTGCCGGTCGCGGCAGGGGCGCCTGAGCCGATGCGCGTCGTCGCCCGCAGGCGCGAAGGCTTTACCCACGACGTCGAGATCGACGGCGGTCATACCCTCGTCGCCGACGAGCCGGAAGGCGCCGGCGGAAACGATGAGGGCCCCTCCCCCACCCGCCTCCTCGCCGCGTCCCTGGCGGCCTGCACCGCCATCACGGTCGAGATGTACGCCGACCGCAAAGGCTGGGATCTGGGTGCACTCGAGGTGGACGTCGACGTCGCCTTCGACGGCCCCGTGCCCACTCGCTTCGACGTGACCGTGCGCCCGGCAGGAGAGCTCGATTCCGAGCAGATGGAAAAGCTTCGCGTGATCGCCGGCAAGTGCCCGGTACACAAGGCGCTCGCGGGCGAGACGGTCGTCACCGTCTTGGACGAGCCAAGCACCGAGGCATGAATCTCGGCCTCGACGGTAAGGCGTGCGTCGTCACCGGCGCCAGCAGGGGTATCGGACTCGACGTTTCAAAGCGACTCGCGAGCGAAGGCGCATCGGTCCTCATGGTCGCGCGCGGCGAGGAAGACCTCGCCGGTGCGGTCAGCAAGATCGACGGACCCGGCCAGACCGCGACCCTTGCACTGGACGTCACGGGAGCGGACGCGGCCGAGAGGATCGTGGCGGATGCGACCGAGAGGTTCGGGCAACTCGACGTGGTTGTCAACAACGCAGGCCAGGCGAAGTGGCGAAAGCTTGCCGACATTCCGGACGAGGATTGGCAGGCCGCTTGGGATTTGAACGTGATGGCGCCGATGCGGCTGATGCGCGCTGCGATCCCCGCGATGGCCGAACGCGGCTGGGGCCGGGTAGTCAACGTGTCCTCGACCGCAGGCAAGCGCCCGTCCTCTCACATGCCCGAGTACTCCGTCGCAAAGGCGGCCGAGCTCTCCCTCTCGAAGGTGTTCGCCGAGGCGCATGCCGGTAGCGGTGTGATGGTCAACGCGGTGTGCCCCGGGCCCACGGCGTCCGAGATGTGGATGGAGCCCGGCGGACTCCTGGACCAGTCGAAGGAACTCTCGGGCGCGAGCTCGCGCGACGAGGCGCTCGAGGCAACGGGGGCGTCCAGGCCGATCGGGCGCTTAGCGGAGCCCGCCGAGATCGGCGCGGTGATCGCCTTTCTTTGCTCGGAGTCCGCCTCCTACGTCTCCGGCGTCGCCTGGGGCGTCGACGGCGGAACCGTCCAGGTGATCATCTGAGCGCCGAGCAGGCAAGGGCCAGAAACGCCCTCGCCGACGCCCTCCTGCCCTTGGAGGAGGCCGCGAAGATGAATGCGTCCGGCGGCGTCGATGCCGCCGTTCTCGTGCCTCTTTACCGCTGGCCGGAGCGACCCGGCCTGGTCTTTACCGAGCGCCGCCACGACCTGCGTCGCCACGCCGGTGAGATCTCGTTCCCCGGGGGCCGGCGAGACGAGGGCGAGACCTATCTCCGCACCGCGTTGCGCGAAGCGCACGAGGAGATCGGGCTCGAACCCGACTCCGTGGACGTCCTGGGGGCCCTGCCGCCAATCGGCACGTTCGTGACCAACTACAAGGTGCACCCGATCGTCGGGATCGTCGAAGCCGATCTCGAATACGACCTGAACCCGACCGAAGTCGAGACGGTCCTCGCCTTTGAGATCGCCGCGCTACGCCGGGGGTTTGAGATGCGGCGCCTCGTCCGGCGAGGCGTTCCGATCCGCACTCCCACCTATCTCGTGGCCGAACACCTCATCTGGGGCGCCACCGCGCGCATCCTGGGCGATCTTCTCGAGCGCCTCCCCGAGCATCGATAGGGGCCGGGTTTTGCGCTGGATATCACCGGGCGGATGGTTGTGGGTGGCGGATCGCCGTCGCGCGGGTTACAGTTCTCGGAAGTGAGCGAAGACAGTGAGAAGAGCCTCGACGAGTTGACCGTCGCGGAATTGCGCGAGCGCGCTTCCGCGCACGAGATCACTGGGCGTAGTTCGATGAGCAAGGACGAGCTCGTGCAATCTGTCAGGGATGCCGACGAGCAGGTCGCGCTCATGGAGTCGAGCGGATCGTCAAGGAGCGAGTCCTCGAGCGGCACCGCCCAGGCGTCCGCTTCGGGGAGCGCATCCAAGGCCTCCGATGACAACGAGGAGAACGTTTCCGGCATCACCGCGCCTTCGATCGGCCCGAACACGACGATCGAGCACGTCCCGCCCGACGAGCGGCTCGACATGGACAAGATTTCGGACGTAGACGCGATGGGCCTGGACAAACGTCGGCAGGTCGGCGGCAAGCGCTACGGTGCCTCGCCCGCCAAACAGGCTCTCGTTTACGGCGGCGCGCTGGCCGTGATCGCCGGCCTGGTCATCGGCGGCAAGCTCCTCGCCGACGAGCTCGATCAGCCGCCGGCCGTTCAAGAAGAGTTCGCGCCCTGGGCAGATGCTGAGCAAAAGCCTCCTGCGCCCATCGACTTCCCGCGCTCAACCGAGCAGTAGCGCGCTCATTCCGGCGCAAGGAAGCCGTTTACGGCTTTCCTCATCGCGCCAACCCACTCGCCCGGACTTCCCCGGGGAACGTCGACGATGCCCACCGGGATGTGCCAGGTCGTATGCGCTGTCGCGACCAGGTCCTGAGCCTCCGCCGAAACTGAGTGGGCGTCCAGGACGAAGCCGCGAACGGGCGTATCGACGAGGCGCTCGAGCATGCGCTCGAGGCGCGGGCCGTTCACATCGCCGGCGCTCGATCCGGTAGCACCGCCGAGCGCCCAGACCACAACCGCGACGTCACCGACGTGCTCGAGAACCGTCCCGACCCGGTCGGGGTCGCAGACGACGCCCTGGATTCCGGCATCATCGATCCGCTGGACGCCACCGGGCGTCCTCGACGTACCGCGAACCGCCCATCCTTCACCGGCGAGTTGCGAGCCCAGCTCCGCACCGAGACAGCCGCAGCCGACGATCAGTGCCCGCGCCAAACGACCCCGCCTCCCGTCACCTAGACGCCGAACTCGTCCTCGAGCTCATCCAGGCGCTCGTCGTAGTTGGCGCGCGCCTTCTCGCGGATTGCGTTGTCCTCGTCTGCCATCCGGTTGGCGTCAGCCTCGGTCAGCTCGGGTGCCCCACGCCTGCGGCGGTAGGCGTTTTGAGCCTCGATCATCTGCTGGACATCCTCCATCTCGAGCATCGCCTCGGTCTCATACGAGCGCGTGGGCTTCCAGTCGAGAAGATCCGCGCCGCTTCCCGGGTACGCCCTCGCGAGGAGAACGAGCACCAAGACGAGCGCAGCGACGAGCCCGAAGGAAATGAGGATGAACTCCAAGAGGCTCAAGACGTTAGCTGCGAGAATCCCCGCCCGTGCCAGACGCATTCATCATCGACGGGGTCCGGACGCCCATTGGACGCTATGGCGGCGCGCTCGCTCACGTCCGCCCCGACGACCTCGGCGCGCGCGCGATCGAAGCCGTGGTCGAGCGCTCCGGGTTGCGGCCGGAGCAGGTCTCGGACGTGTATTGGGGCGCAGCCAACCAGTCGGGTGAGGACAACCGCGACGCCGCACGGATGTGCAGCCTCCTTGCGGGATTGCCCGTAGAGGTGCCCGGCGTCACGGTGAACCGCCTCTGTGCCAGCGGCCTCGAAGCGGTCAACTCCGCCTCGCGAGCCATCCGACTCGGAGAGGGCGACCTCTACCTGGCCGGCGGCGCCGAGTCGATGAGCCGGGCGCCATGGGTCGTGCCGAAGCCGCTCAAGGGCCTCCCGCGCGGACCCGAGACGATGCACGACACCGCCCTTGGCTGGCGACTTATCAACCCCCGGATGGCCGAGATGCACTCGACCGAATCAATGGGTGAAACCGCTGAAAACGTCGCCGAGCGCCACGGCATCTCGCGCGAAGACCAGGACGCTTTTGCCCTGCAGAGCCACCAGCGCGCCGTCGCCGCGGCCGAAAGGGGCATCTTTCGCGAGGAGATCGTCGCGATCGAAGGGCCCAGTGTCAAGGGCTCACACCCCTCGACGGTCGATACGGACGAGGGTCCCCGGCCGGACGCCTCGCTCGAGAGCCTCGCGAAGCTCCGGCCGGTGTTCCGAGAGGGCGGTTCGGTCACCGCAGGAAACGCCTCGACCCTGAACGACGGCGCGGCCTGCCTCGTCATGTCCAGCGAGACCGGTGCCGCGGCCCTCGGCGCCGAGCCGTTGGCGCGGATCGTGGCCTCGGGCGTCGCGGGCGTGGATCCGGCCGTGATGGGAATCGGCCCGATTCCGGCGATCCGCAAGGCACTCGACGCAGCTGGGCTTGCCATCACGGACATCGACCGGGTGGAGATCAACGAGGCTTTCGCAGCCCAGGTCTTGGCGTGTCAGCGTGAACTGGGAATCGACAACGACCGCCTGAACGTGAACGGCGGCGCGATCGCACTGGGGCATCCGCTTGGCTGCTCTGGGGCCCGCCTCGCATTGACCCTCGCCAGAGAACTTCGCCGCGAAGGCCTCCGGTACGGAGTCGCGGCGCTATGCGTCGGCGTCGGGCAGGGCCTCGCAACCGTGATCGAAAACCCGGCCGCATAGGCCTGGTCCAGCCCTCGCCCACGCCAAAGGGCCTGACACCGTCGAGGGTTGGTCGGGGTTCTTGCTACTTCGTGAAGCGGAGGTTGTTGACCAGCGCCTGCGCCTCGACCACCGCCGGACTGGGCTCGCTCCCGGTGAAGACGACGACGAGATAAGCGCGGTTTTTGCCCTCGGCCGTCGCAACCAGGATCTGCTGCTCCGCGCCGTTCTTGCCGGGCACCTTGCCCGACGCGACCGTCGCGCTCCCCGTGAGTCCACCGATCGGCGCCTTCCTCAGGTTGCGGGCTACATCGAACTCGCGGTAGGAGGAGCGAAGCCCCTTCATGACCTCGGCATGAAGCTGAGCGGCGTCTTCCGCCGGGCCGGGCGACGAGATCGCCACCCGCGCTGTTCGATCCGTACTGCGGAGCTCGATCACGCCGGCCTTCTGATGGCGAGTCCATCCTGCGGGCATCCGCATCGAGATGCCGATGTCCTTCTCCACCCGCTTTGCTCGAAGCTCGGGGTCCGGAACCTCGATCGGGGCAGGATCGTCCACGGTCGGGGATCCTGCTTCGCCGCTCGCGAAAATCGTGACGGGTACTGCGACGAGTAGGCCGACGGACGCCATCAGGACAATCCGGCGCCGCCAGATGGTGCGGCGGTCGGGTTTCGCCCCTGCTGACACGGGCGCCGATTCGGCGCCCGTGTCCCTCTTTACGGCGCTAGGCAACTGCCCGGCGTCTCCGATCCGTGAATGCCATGAGTCCCAGCCCGGCCGCCATCACGATTCCGCCGATGAGGCCGAGCGTGGTGAGCTCAGAACCGGTGAACGGCAGGCTCCCGGGCGAGTCGCCGGTCGGGCCTCCACCTGGGCCTCCTGGGCCCCCTGGGCCGTCAGGCGGGTCCTTGTCGCAATCCGGGTTGTCAGCGTCGGGACACTCGGGATCCGGGTCCTCGTCGCAGTCCGGGTTGTTCGGATCGGGGCACTCAGGATCCGGCGGATCCTGAGCTTCCGGCGCAACTGCGATCGACTCGGACTTGGCTGCGTCCAGATCGACGCCGACGCCGACCACGGGCAGTACCGCCGGCAGAACGTCGATTCCCAGAGCCTTACGGACGTTGTACGGCGAGTCTGCTTGCGCTCCGTTGGTGTCGTCGCCGTTGCAGACGCCGTCGATCACGGCGTCGAGCGGCGCCGGCGGGAACTCGCTGTCGATGGCGTCTTCGTCGCAGCCGAGAACACCGAGCAACCCGACCTGGTTGAGCTGCGCGACTTCGGAATCAGCGCTTGCTTCCGGCGCGCTGTCGCGACAGGCCCTGGACTCGGACTCGGAGTTGAGGGCATCGGCGTTGATGGTGTCGTCCAAGACGCCGACGTCGGCCGCCGAGGAATTGCTCGATGCCGTCTGGCACTTCTTCGTCTCCGAGATGTCACCCTCGGACGTGAGTACGCCGGCCCCCACTGCTTCGACCGGCACGAGGAGGCCGGAGCCGCCGATGCTCGCCCTGGCGGCGCTGAACGAGTTCGTCGAGCCCTTGTCGGTCGTCTCTGAGTCGTAATCCAGGACGCTCAGGCAGATCGAGCTCGCGGTGCAGAGGTCGTCAAGGCCGTCATTGATGGGTCCGAGCGGGCCGCTCGCGGTCTCGCCCTCGCTGGTCGAAATGCCCAGCCGAATCGGGTTGCCGAGCCCAGTGACGGTGATCACGTTGACCACGCCGCTGTAATTGCCCTGTGCGTCCTGCTCGCCGCGCGACTCACCCACGGTCACGCCCAGGTCGGGTAGCAAGGGGTTGTCGACGTCGGTGTCGATGACGGCACCTTCGGCATGGGGGTTGCCTCCGTCGAGCGGTGGCTCCGTTTCCGGTCCGCCCGCTGCGGGAGTAGGTGCGGGCGCAGGGGA
Source organism: uncultured bacterium (assembly GCA_963721645.1). Classification (GTDB taxonomy): domain Bacteria; phylum Actinomycetota; class Thermoleophilia; order Solirubrobacterales; family 70-9; genus JALZKA01. Next base: position 1,412,769 of record CAVRJK010000002.1, read on the forward strand.
AGGCGCGGATCCGCCGCTCGAGCCGCCGCTTCCTCCGGCGCCACCGAGCACTCCGTCGACGGTTTCGTTGACTGTGTTCTCGACGTTTCCAAGGACGTCCCCCAGCACGCCGCCACTGGCGGCCTGCGGCAACGCGAGCGCCATCGTAAGTAGCGCCCCCCCAATGGCCATTCCTAGCCTGGATTTACCCGACATGAAGCCTCCTTTGGCTCTTTGATAGCTACCTGAATCCCGTTTCCCCAATAAAAGCCGTTACTGGCTGACTCAGCCAACGTAATACCTCATTACAGGTATTGTCAAACGACAACCGCAGGCTGCGATATTTATCCCTATCAGATGAGCAGTGGCTTCCTGTAGCGTCACGTTCGTGGCCCCGGTTGAGGTAAGAGCGCTTGCGAGCATCGACGGGCGGATCACGCCCACGACCGAGGCCGCGCTACCCCTCCCGGACGACGGCCTCTACCGCGGCGACGGCGTCTTCGAGGTTGCGAGGCTCTACAGCGGACGTCCGTTCGCAATGGACGAGCACTGGGATCGGCTCGAGCGCTCAGCGGAGGCGATCGGACTGCCGGTCGACCGCGCTTCGCTCGAGACCGAGTTGCCGCCTCTGCTCGAAGAGGCGGGTGACGTCGATGCGAATCTCCGCGTCATGGTCACGCGGGGCGGCCGCCGGATCCTCCTGATCGAGGAACCGTTCCCCTACGCCGACTCCGCATCCGTCGCCACCATCACCTATCAGCCGACCGTGATACTCAACTGCGTGAAGTCCCTGAGCTACGCGGCGAACATGCACGCCACGCGGCTCGCCAAGGACCGCGGCGCCGACGAGGCAATCTTCGTAACGCCCGACGGCGTCGTTCTCGAGGCACCTACTTCGTCCCTTTTCTGGGCAGGGACGGACGGCGTCTTGAAGACTCCCTCCCTGGACAACCCGATCCTCGACTCGATCACCCGCGACCGGGTAGTCAGGGCGCTCGACGTCGAGGAGGGGATCTACGAGCTTTCGGACCTCCAGGGCGCAACCGAGGCCTTCATGGCCTCGACGGGCCGCGAGGTGCAGCCGCTGTCGGCGATCGACGGACGCGATCTGGAGTGGCCCGGACCGCACACGACGACCGCGATGGATGCCTTCCGAAGCGCGGTCGAATCGGAGCTCGGCGCGGCGGCGCAAGGCGGCGCGCCTTGAATCTGGAGCTCACCGACGAGCAAAAGCTGATCTCGGAAACGGCTCGCGAGTTCGTCGACAAGGAGGTTGTCGAGCGGGCGCGACAGAACGACCGCGACGAGAAATTCGACCGCGAGCTGGCTTCGAAGCTTGGTGAGATGGGCTACCTCGGCGCCCCGGTCTCCGAGGAATACGGCGGACGCGGACTCGACTACATCGGCTACGGGCTGATCGTCGAGCAGATCGGTCGCGGTGATTCCGCGGCGCGAACCGTCGTCTCGGTGCAGACTTCACTCGTCTGCCTCTCCATCGAGAACTGGGGCACGCAAGAGCAGAAGGAACGCTGGCTTCCAAAGCTCTGCTCGGGCGAGTACCTCGGCTGCTTTGGCTTGACCGAGCCCGATACCGGCTCTGACGCCGCGAGCCTGCGGACACGCGCCGTGAAGACCGAGGGCGGCTGGAAGCTCTCGGGCCAGAAGATGTGGATCTCGCTCGGAAACCACGCCGACGTGGCGATGATCTTCGCCCAGACCGAGCCGGGGTCCGGCCCCAAGGGGCTCGCCTGCTTCCTCGTTCCAACCGATTCAGAGGGCTTCACGACTCAAGAGATCCACGGCAAGCTCGGCCTGCGCGCTTCAGACACTGCCTCGATCGCGCTCGACGACGTCGAGGTGCCGGACGACTGCATGATGGGTGAGGTCGGCGAGGGCTTCAAGGTCGCGATGACGGCGCTCGACTCGGGCCGCTATTCGGTGGCTGCCGGCTGCGTCGGCATCATCGACGGCTGCGTCGATGCCTCGGTCTCCTACGCAAAGGAACGCAAGCAGTTCGGCGTGCCGCTCGCCAGGTTCCAGCTGGTGCAGGCGCTCATCGCCGACATGGTCGTCAAGCGCGACGCCGCCCGGATGCTCGTCTGGAGAGCTGGGATCCTGAAAGACCAGGGCAAGCCCTCGACCCTCGAGACCTCCATCGCGAAGCTTTATGCGACCGAGTCGGCGATCGAGTGTGCAAACGACGCAATCCAGGTCCATGGCGGCTCCGGCTACGTCGACGACCATCCGGTCGAGCGCTACCTGCGGGACGCTCGGGTGACCACGCTTTACGAGGGCACCTCGCAGATCCAGAAGCTGATCATCGGTCGCGACGCCACCGGCATCTCGGCCTTCCTTCCGTTCGACTGACGATGTCGCTGACCTCCGAGGAGCGTCACGGGCATGTTGCCCTGATCAAGCTCGATCGTCCGGAGGCCCGCAACGCGCTCTCTCCCGAGATGATGGAAGAGATCGGCACCGCGCTTGAGCGGCTCGACCACGACGACGACGTCCGCGCGATCGTGATCGCCGGGTCCGACGATGTCTTCGCTGCGGGCGCGGACATCCGAGCCTTGCGCGACCGGACCTTCGGCGAGGCGCTCTTCCACCCCACGTCCGTCTTTTGGAAGCGCGTATCCACATGCCGCACCCCCTTGATCGCGGGCGTCTCGGGCTTCGCCCTCGGCGGCGGTTGTGAGCTCGCCCTTGCGTGCGACATGATCGTCGCGTCCGAGTCGGCCGAGTTCGGCCAGCCCGAGATCACGCTGGGAATCATCCCCGGCGGAGGCGGCACCCAGCGCCTGGCCCGGGTGCTCGGAAAGCAGCGCACGATGGAGCTCGTCCTGACCGGACGGCGCTTCGACGCCAAGCAGGCGCTCAGCTGGGGCATCGTCAACAAGATCGAACGGGCATGGCTGAACGCCGCGATCGATCTCGGACGGACCGTCGCATCAGGCCCGCCGCTTGCGGCAAAGCTGGCCAAGCAGGCCGTGCTCGCCGCTGACGAGTCCGGACTCGAGGCCGGGCTCAACCAGGAGCGTCGCCTTTACGAGCTCGCGATGGCGACCGAGGACCGGGTCGAGGGGATGACCGCGTTCCTCGACAAGCGCAGGCCGGAATTCCGCGGCCGGTGAGGCGGAGGGCCGAGGGGGCAGACCCCTCGCGATGTTTGCGTTTTGTGAGGGGTCTGACCCCTCGGGTGGTGGCGTGAGCGTTTCGCGGCTTGGCGTCGTCGGCGCCGGGACCATGGGCGCCGGAATCGCCCAGCTGGGGTGCCTCGGGGGATTCGAGGTTGTGCTCCACGACCCGGACCCGCACGCGCTCGCTTCCGGCGCAGACCGGCTGCAGCAGGCGCTGGCGAAGGGCGCCGGCAAGGGGCTGTGGACACCAGGGGACGCGGCGCGTGCCTCGGGCGCGCTGGAGACGGGCGCGCTGGACGCCCTTTCAGATTGTGATCTGGTGATCGAGGCGGCCCCCGAAGACCTCGAGATCAAGCGAAAGCTCTTCGCGGATCTTGCCGACGCGTGCGGTCCCGGCGCGATCTTGGCTACCAACACCTCTTCGATCCCGGTTACCGAGATCGCCGCCCGGGTCCCTGCGCCCGAGAGGGTCTGCGGCATGCACTTCTTCAACCCGCCGCCGTTGATGCGGCTCGTCGAGATCATCGCCGGCGCGGAGACGGACGACGCAACTCTCGACGCGGTGACCGGCGTGGCGAGGGCAATGGACCGGGAGCCCGTCCGCGCCGCGGACGCCCCCGGTTTCATCGTCAATCGGTGTAACCGCCCCTTCGCCCTCGAGTCGCTGCGAATACTGGGCGAGGGGGTGGCCGGCCACTCCGAGATTGATCGTGCGATCCGTGAAGGCGGCGGCTACCGGATGGGACCGTTCGAGCTGATGGACCTGATCGGCGTGGACGTGAACCTGAAGGTTGCGCAGTCCTTCTATGCGCAACGCGCCGAACCGCGCTGGGAGCCGCACCCGATCCAGGAGGAGATGGTCGCCGCCGGACGCCTCGGGCGAAAATCCGGCCAGGGTTTTTACTCGTACGAGCGTGGGCGGAAGGTCGATGAGCGCGAGAGCTCGACGGGCGAGGCGACCGGCCGGGCAATCCTCGAACGGGTGGTCAGCTGCCTCGTCAACGAGGCGAGCTATGCGGTGGAGGAAGGCGTGGCGGATGCCGGCGACGTCGACACTGCGATGAAGCTGGGGCTCAACCATCCGCGCGGCCCGTTCGAATGGCTCGAGGAGCTCACCCCAGGACTGGTGGTCGCAACGCTCGACACGCTCGCCGATAACTCGGTCGGCGAGCGGGAAGCCGCCCGTTACGGCGTCGCGGCGTCGCTACGGGACCTGGCGTAGCCCGCGGCTAGATACGAGCCGCCGACGATCAACGTCAGGCCCGCAATGGTGGCGGCGCTGATCGGCTCGTCGAGGAGAAGCGAGCCGTACACGACCGCAAAGCCCGGCGACAGGTACGTGACGATGAACGTGCGCGAAGGCCCGATGCTCGTCATCAGGCCGAAAAAGATCGCGAAGGCGAGGCCTGTGCCGACCACTCCCAGGGCGATAACGGCGACGAGCGGCCCGAGGCCTGGAACCTCCGAGGGGGCGTCGGCGACGGCGAACGGCGTGAGCAGGATCGTCGCTGAGAGGGTCACCCACGCGGCGACGCCGACGCCCGCGGCTCCGGGAAGCTTCAGCTTCGTGACAAGCCCGCCCGTGGCATAGCCCAGGCTCGCCAGGAGGACGAGCGCGCCGCCAACGGCCTCGTCGACCGAACCCGAGAGATCCACTCCGAGCAGCAGACCGACCCCGGCAAGGCCCGCCAAGACTCCCCATAGCTGAATCCCGCGGGAACGCTCGGCCGGATCCAGCTTGATCGCGAGGAGCGCCGTGAACAGCGGAGTCGAGGCCACCAGGATCCCCGAGAGCGACGAGGTGATGTCCTCCTGGCCCTTCGCGATGAGGACGAACGGCACCGCAACCTGGGCCGCGCCGAGAAACGCGATCAGGCCGACTGATGCGCCGGGCACCCGCAGGACACCCGTGTACCAAGCGAACGGGACGAGGACGGCGGCGCCGAGCGCAACCCTCGCCCAGGCGACAACGGAGGGGCTCATATCGCGAAGCCCGATCTCGATCAAGAGAAAGCTCGCCCCCCAAATCGCGCCCAGGGCCATGACGAGAGTCCACGAGCGACGGTCCATGGAGGCAGGCTAGTGGGGCCCTGAAGCGGCCTCAGCCCACTGATACTCTGGCTGGGCATGGACGGCGGGGTCGAACGTGGAATGTGCTTCGCGACCAGAATCGTCGCTGCGACCTTCGTCGCCCTCATCTCCACGATCGGCGCCTGGCTTCTTCTCTCTACCTCTGACGCCACCGCGGGCAACCCTTCAGGCGCAAGCCTCTTGCCCGACCTCATCGTCGAGCCGCCGGGCGACATCCGGATCCAGGGCGCTCCAGCTTCCAAGGAGATCTTCTTGCGCTTTTCGCACACGACCTCGAACGTCGGCCAGGGGCCGCTCGAGATCTACCCCGACCTGGACGACGAAGACTGCAACGACCGCGGGGATCGTGCGCTGGTCGCCTATCAGACGATCTACGAGGACGGGAACTCCTCAGGCACGTTCCAGCGGGGCGTCGACGTCGAGACGACGCAGAACCCCGTCGGTTGCATGATCTTTCACGAGATCCACAGTCACTACCACTTCGAGGACTTCGCCGAGTACGAGCTCTACCGCATGGGGACCGGCGCCCTTAAGGCGACCTCCGACAAGGTCTCGTTCTGCGTCGTGGACATTCTCAACCCCCACCCAGATGTTCCCGGAGCCGCCGACGATCCCTTCTACAGCTTCGGCAACTGCCAGACCGAGTCGGGCATCCACGGGATCTCGGTCGGCTGGGCGGACATCTACGGAGCCGGCACACCGGGACAGGAATTCAACATCTCGGCGCTCAAGAGGCCCGGGCGCTACTGCCTCGTCGCCAGGACCGATCCGATCAATCGCCTGCAGGAGGTAGCGGCGGGTGGCGAGGACAACAACATCCAAAGCGTTCAGATCAAGGTGAACAAGAAGAACGCCGCGGAGTTCGGGCAGCAGGTACCGGTTCTCGACGAGCCCTGCTCGCCGCCCCCCGCTACGCCGTAGCTTCGGCGACCTCGCCCGGATCGGCGCCCCAATGGGCTTCCGGGCTCGGCGGCGTGTCGCGCAGGTACCACTCGGCGTCGAGGGCGCCCATGCATCCGGTGCCGGCGGCGGTGATCGCCTGGCGGTATGTGTGGTCCACGAGATCACCGATCGCGAAGACGCCCGCAAGGTTGGTGCGCGTGGACTTGGCATCGGTACGGACGTAACCGTCCTCGTCGGTCCCGATCTGGTCGGCAACCAGCTCAGAGCGCGGGATGTGGCCGATAGCGACGAAGGCGCCTCCGACCTCCATCTCCTCGGTCTCGCCCGTGTCGGCGTGGCGCAGCCGGACCGCTCGGAGCTTGCCGTCCTCGCCGGCGATGAACTCCTCCGGGATGAACGGCGTCTTCAGCTCGATGTTCTCGGTGTCGCGCGCGCGCTCGAACATGATCTTCGAGGCGCGGAACTCGTCGCGGCGGTGGACGATCGTGAGCTTCGAGGCGTACTTGGCGATGAACATCGCGTCCTCCATCGCCGAGTCGCCGCCTCCGATCACCATGACCTCCTCGCCCTTGAAGAAGGCGCCGTCACAGACGCCGCAGGTGGAAACACCGCGGCCGGAGAGCTCCATCTCGCCCGGAAGACCGAGCCGGCGGGGCTCGGCGCCCATGGCGAGCACGATCGTCTTGCCCGCGTACTCCTCATCGCCAAGAAACACCTTTTGGACGCCGCCGTCGGAGAGCTCGACGCGGTCGGCGTCATCCGTGACGAAGCGGGTCCCGAAACGCTCGGCCTGCGCCCGGAACTGATTCATCATCTCGGGACCCATGATCCCGTCCGGATAGCCGGGATAGTTCTCGACGTCGGTCGTGTTCTGAAGCTGGCCGCCCCACTGAAAGCCTTCGATCACGAGCGGCTCGAGGTTCGCGCGCGAGGCGTAGAGAGCGGCCGTGTATCCCGCGGGGCCACCGCCCAGGATGATCACGTTTTCGACCTTCTTCTCGCTCATCTTGTCTCTCTTTCGTTCCAAGTTCTCAGCCAACCCGCGGATGGAGTCCGACCCCCCGCATCACGGGGTTGGGGTCCACTCATGATGATACTTTACTTTTTGAAGTATTGGACGCGGCCAAGAGTTCCCGCTCTTGCGGCAAGGCGCTGATCCCGTCGGTGCGATCCTTCGGACACTCCTCGTCCTCCCAGCGCTTGATCGTTCGGCGGAGCTGAAAGAAGGCGATGACGCCGGGGGGTAGCGGCAACCAGAAGGCGATCAGGCGATACATCAGAACCGCAGCGAAGACGGAACTGCCGTCGAGCCCGAAGAGGACGTAGGTCCCGATCATCCCCGCGTCAACCGCCCCAACCCCGCCAGGCGCTCCGGGGATGAGGTTGGCGGCCATACCGACAAAGAATCCCTGCACGATCACGGCGCCCGCCACGTCCAGGCCGAACGCCTCGAAGCTCGCCCACATGATTCCGATGTTCGCGGCCCAGAATCCGATCGCTCCGGCGACGGCGAGCCAGCCTCGACGGGGCGTCTTGATGATCTCCATCGCCATCCGCGTCGACGTCGAGACGGTCGCGGGGACGGTGGCGAGGCGGACCGACAGCCGGCCGTACCAGGTGTCGGACGTCGAGCGGGCGAGCCGGCGCTGGAGGTCGCCCGGCACGAGCGCCGCGAGGAGAAAGAGCACCAAGATGCCACCGGCGATGGCGGCGGGGACGATCGTCAGGCCCGGCGGATTCGCGCCGGCGAGGACGCCCGTCCGGAGCAGAATCCCTCCGATCAAGAGCGCCAGCATGTAGACCGCGTACATGACGATCAGGAACGCGACCATCCGCGCCGCGGACTGCTGCCTTGGGCATCCCTGCCTTGCGAAGCGCCCAGTAGGTGAGGATGATGCCGCCCGCGCCGCCCGCCGAAAAGAGGCGGGATGCCGCGAGGCTCGCCATGTTGATCTGGTAGCTCTCGCTCCAGGTCAGCTTCAGGACATCGCCGCCGACGATTCCCTTGAATTGCGTGATCTGGGCCAGGAACATCACGAAGCAGAAGCCGACGGCGACCGCGATCCAGACCGGCTCGCCTTCGTCGAGCTTCGCGAGACCGTCTTCGACCCCGACGATTGCCGGGAAGAGGAAGTAGATCGCGGCGACCAGGAGGACTACGGAGCCGATCGTGATCGCGATGCTCTTCGGATCCTGGAAGAACTTCGGCTCCTCGTCGGAGTCGTCCTCGGCGTCACCGCCGAGCGGCTCTTCGCGTGAGGTAGAGCCGAGCCCCCCATTGGCTTCGGTGCGCTGAGACATCCGGGAATCCATGATCGCAGGCAGAGTGGCGGCGTGGAGGCTCGCGTGTCCTCAGGCGGCGATCTGTTGCAAACGATGCAGCCCGGCGCGAACCTCGTCCATAACGGGCTCGCCGAGCGGTTCGCCGAGCCGGATCGCCGCAACGAGCGCCGCGCCGGCCACGAGATCCGTCACGTAGTGCTCGCCCAGGTAGACGAGTGCGAACCCGAGAACGCCCGCGTACGCGGCTCCGACAGCACCTGCCTTGGGGCCGGTTTCGCGCAGGAGCAAGGCCCCCATCAGCGAGGAGCCAAAGTGGAGCGAGGGGAAGGCTGCCCAGGGATTGCCGTTGAACGAGTCGTAGAGACGCGGCCAAGCCCTACCCCAGACACTCTCGCCGACATCGATCATCAGGCGCCTGACGGGCTCGGAGAGGTGGCCGTTCTCAGCGGCCCACCACGGCGGCGCCGTCGGCAGCGCCCAGTAGGCGGCGGCGCCCAGGTCGTAGGTGGCCGACATCTGGCGAGCGGCACGCGGAAAGCGAAGCTCGCCCGCTTCACGCTCGTCGTCGCGGATCAGGATGTACGCGACGGTCAGATGCGGAACCAGGAACCACGCCCAATGGGCGACCGTGAGAACGCGGTCGAGCGCATTGGGTTCGGCTGGGTTGGCGAGGGCGCGCTGGAGGCGAATAGTCGGCAGCTCTCCGGCACCGATCAATCGGTCGGCCGTGATCGGGTACTGGATCTTCAGGCGGCGCCGCAGCGCGCCGGGATCGTCGTAGGGAAGCTCGTGGGCCATCACGAAGCCCCACATCTGGAGCGCGTACATGGCCACGTCTCGCCCACGACTGCGTGGCCACAGGACCGCGATCGAGGCCGGGCCGACGACGGAGATCGCGATCGTCGCGGCTGGCCGCATCCGCAGACGCTTGCGCAGCGGGGGCACCACGATCGCAGCGGCGATCGCCAGCGCGGCTCCCCCTCTCAGGGTGTTTCGAAGCGCGGGACTGGAGCGGCGGGATGGACGCGAAAACCCAGGCAAGAAGGCGCGAGTATAAGAAGACTTTGGGTGCTCGGAGGGAGGAGCAGGCAAGGGCGTCGCCCCTTCGGATTAGAATGCGGCGCTCGTGACGTCCCCCATGTCTCGTCGCCTGTTTTTTGGAGCCGCAGCGCTGACCGCGCTGGCGCTCGCCCAACCCGCGAATGCGGCGATCGCTCCCGACGTCGCGCACTCGCCCAACGCCGAGGACATGCGCACCGCCTACTGGGTGATGCTCGCGGTTGCCACGCTCGTGGGCATCGCGCTCATCGGTGGCCTGCTCGTCGCCTTCCGCCGCTTTCGTGCAACGGGCACGCTCCGACGAGCCGCGCCAGCTCACTGCCGGCCGCGGCGTGATCGCCAAGGTCGGGGGCGTCCTCGCCCTGGTCAGCGTCGGCATCTTCGTCTTCGGCGTCGTCGTCTCCAGCGGCGTCAGGGACGCAACGGCCGAAGAGGGAGTCGAGGAGACTGGAGATCAACGCCATAGCCCAACAGTGGCTCTGGCGCTTCGAGTACCCCGAGCAAGCGGAGGGCAGCGTCTCCGAGGGCATCGCGACAATCTTCAGCTACGGCGAGCTCGTCGTGCCTGTGGACACGCTCGTCCACCTGAACATCGACTCGACCGATGTCGTCCACTCATGGTTCGTGCCGGCGCTCGGGCCTCAGGTCTGGGCGGTACCGGGAGAAATTCAGGAGACCTCCTTCATCGCTGACGAGGAGGGCCTCTACCAAGGACGCTCGACCGTTTACTCGGGCACGGGCTATCCGACCGTGCGCACGAACGTACGCGTCGTTTCCGCTGACGAGTACGCGGACTACATCGACGAATCTGCAACAGGCCGAGCTCCAGTCCGGCCAGGGAAGACGTCGTGACGAGCGACGCGACGGGAGAGGACGGCTGATGGCCCCGCCCACCATCACCGAGCGCCGCCCCGAGGTGGTCACACGCCGGTTGCCCGCTTGGCTCCAGGGCTGGACCACCACGGCGACGAGTGCCGACCACAAGGTCGTGGCCAAGCTCTACATGGGGACCTCGCTCTCCTTCCTCTGCCATCGCGGTCCTGGCTTTCGCCCTGACCCGCATCCAGCTCATCGTTCCCGACTCGACGATCCTGCGGCCGGACATCTTCAGCCAGATCTCGACGACGGCGATGACCTCGATCACGGTCCTGTTCGGCGTCCCGTTCGTGCTCGGGCTCCTCGGGTACATCGTGCCGCTTCAGATCGGCGCCCGCAGCGTCGCCCTCCCCCGCCTCAACCAACTCGGCTACTGGCTTTACGCGGCCGGCACGCTCGTCTTCTTCGTCAGCTTCCTTTACCTGGTCCCCGAGACCGGCCTCTCACCGCTGCCGCCCATGTCCGACGAGGTGTTCTCGCCCTCAGGTGGCGTCGACGCCTGGATCGGCGGCGTCGGCCTGGCGACACTCGGCTTCGTCTGCTGGGCGATCAACATGGTCGCAACGCTCAAGAACCTGCGCGCCCCGGGCATGGCGTGGCGCCGCGCCCCGGTGCTGGCCTCGGCCGCCCGCGTCGTTTCCTACATCGTCCTGGTCACGGGGTCCGCCTTTGTCGCAGCCCTGGTGATGCTCGCGATCGACCGCCAGTTCGACGGCATCTTCTTCGACCCCGGCGAAGGCGGCGAGCCGATGCTCTTCGCCCATCTGAGCTGGCTCTACTTCACCGGCATCCACACGATCATGCTCGTCGCCTCGCTCGCGGTCATCTCCGAGATCGTGCCGACGCTCTCGCGCAAACCGTTGTTCAGCCACGCGACGGTCAATGGTTCCATCCTCGCGATCGGCGTCCTGGGAACGCTCGCCTGGATGCAGAACCTGTACGCCAGTCCGCTGGCCGAGGGCTTCGCCTTCTTCGCGATGCTCATGGCCGTTTCGATGCTCGTCCCCATCGGGCTGATCTTCTTCGTCTGGACGATGACGATGTGGGACGGCGCGGTATCGGCCCGCGCGCCCCTCACCCTCGCCCTCGCGTCGGCGGTCGCCCTCGTCTTCGGACTGGGCGGCGAGCTCGTCACATCCATCGTGGGCGCCGGGCTCCTGCTCGAGAACACCGTTGCCGCCCAGCAGGACACGATCCTGGTCATCGTCGGCTTCGTGCTCGCCATGTTCGCGGGCCTCCACTACTGGCTGCCGAAGGTGACCGGGCGGATGGTCCACGAGGGCCCAGCGAAGGCGGCGGCCGGGATCATCCTGGTGAGCGCGCTCGTCTACGGCTTCGCGATGTTCTTTGCCGGTCTGGCAGGCCAGCCCGTCGATGTCTACCGCTACTTCACGGGCGACGGCGTCTCGACGCTCAACCTGATCGCCTCGATCGCATCGTTCTTCCTCTTCATCGGCGTAATGACCGAACTGATCAATCTGGTCCGTTCATACAGCGCGCGGCCGTCTCGCCGGTCACGACCCGTGGCACGGCTCGACGCTCGAGTGGTTTGCGCTCTCGCCCCCGCCCCCCCACAACTTCGATGCCGTCCCCGACGTGCGAAGCGCCGAGCCCCTCCGCGATATCCGCGAGGCGATCCGCGTGCAGGCCGCGACCTTCGTTCCTCCCGCGTCGCTTGAGCCTTCGGCTCCGCCGGAGGTGGGCGTACCGGATCCCGGCGACGAGGCCGGCCTGTCCGAGGAGGCCGCCGCGCAGGACGCGCCGACCGCCGACCCCGAGGACATCGTCTCCGAGGAGGCCGCGCCCGAGGAGGCAACCGAGGAGACGGACGCAGCTCCCGAGGCCGAAGGCTCCGAAGGGTCGGGCGCGGAAGCCGGGTCCACGGACCCCGAAGCCGAAGTGGAAGAGTCGTCCGACGAGGCCCAGGAAACGAGCGAGGGGTCCGACCCCGAACCCGAGGCGGAAACGGGATCCGAGCCCGATGAGGGGTCAGGCCCCTCAGACGGCGAGGGCCCGCCCGTATCCTGAGCCCGATGGATTCGGCCGCTGAACTGGGGCGCTTCCGGCGCCTCGTCACCGCCACGATCGTCGCGACCTTCGTCCTCATCCTGATCGGCGGGATCGTGCGAGTCTCCGACTCCGGTCTTGGCTGCGGTCCGGCCGGGTCGGGCACGCACGGCTGGCCTCTGTGTGAGGGCGGCGTCATCCCGGTCGCTTCCGCCGAGTCCATGATCGAGTACTCGCACCGGGTGGCAGCCGGTGTCGTGGCGGTCCTGATGCTGATGGTCGCCTGGCGCGCCTGGCGAGGCCTTCGCGATTACCGCTGGATCGTCGGTCTCTCGGCGACCGCGGGCGTGCTGGTCCTGGCCCAGGCGGGACTTGGGCGGCCTCACCGTCGAGGAAGGCCTCCACGAGTACCTGGTTGCCGGGCACCTCGGCCTGGCGATGATCTTTCTCGGGACCCTCTTCGCGATTCGGCGCCTCGCCTCTTCGCCCGAGCCCAGGCCCGCCTCCGGCAGCGGCCTCCTGCGCGCGCTCTCGATCGTCACCGCCGTTCTGATCCTGGCGACGATCGTGGCCGGAGGCCTCGTCGCCGGTACTGAGGGCGAAGGGACGCCCACTGAGCCCATTCTGGGCGCCCACACGGCTTGTGGAGAGCAGTTCCCGACCTGCATCTCCCAGGGCTTCATGCCGTTCGGCGTCGACCGCCTCGTCGACATCCAGCTCGTCCACCGCCTCTTCATGTATCTGACCGCGCTCTCGGTCCTGGCACTCGTCGCCGTCGCGATCCGCCAACGCGCTCCCAGCCGCTCGTTCGTCGCCGTCGGCGGCCTCGTGGCTGCACAGATCCTCCTGGGCGCAGCCAACGTCTGGCTCGGCAAGCACGCAGGCCTGATCCTTGCCCACCTCAGCCTGGGCACGGTGATCTGGGCGACGATCATCTACGCCAACACAACGCTGATGGCGATCCCCGCGCCGCGCTCGGCCCGACTGCCGCACCGCGACGCGACCGGAGAGGCGGCAACGGTCTGATGGAGTCCGCGACAGCGACACGCGACGCAGGCCTCGGATACGGCGCAGAGGCGCGGCCCACCTTCATGGCCCACGTGCGCGACTACATCGCGCTCACCAAGCCGCGCATCATCTCGCTTCTCCTGGTCACGACCGTCGCAACGATGGTCGTTGCGATGCCGGAGGGCCTCGCCCTGTCGACCGTCCTTTGGACGATGCTCGGCGGCTACCTCGCCGCAGGCGGAGCCGGCGCGATCAACCACTATCTCGACCGGGAGCGGGACGCCCGGATGGCAAGGACACGCTCCCGGCCGCTCGTGTCCGGGCGAATCGAGCCGGTGCACGGGCTCGTGTTCGGGATCGTTCTCGGGGTCCTTGCCTTCGTCCAGCTTGCGATCACCGTGAACATGCTGGCCGCCGTCCTGGCGATGACGGGCCTCCTCGGGTACGTCTTCGTCTACACGATGTGGCTGAAGCCGCTGACGCCTCAAAACATCGTGATCGGCGGCGCAGCGGGAGCGGTGCCGCCCCTGGTGGGCTGGGCCGCAGCGACGGGCAGCCTCACCCTCGACTCCCTCTATCCGTTTGCGATCGTCTTCATGTGGACCCCGCCTCACTTCTGGGCGTTGTCGCTCCTCATCAAGGACGACTACGCGCGGACCGGCGTGCCGATGATGCCCGTCGTCCGGGGCGAGGAGTCAACGCGGCGCCAGATCATCGTCTACTCGGTACTCCTGGTCGCCCTGACGCTCGCACCGGTCGCAACCGGGCTCTTCGGAGGCATCTACCTCGCGGCGGCTCTCGTGCTCGGCGGCACCTTTTTGGCCCTCGCCGTCCGGCTCCTGCGCTCACCCTCTCGCAAGGCGGCCCTTCGCCTCTACCTCTCGTCGCTCGCCTACCTCGCGCTCCTCTTTACCGCGATGGCCATCGACCGGGCCGTATAGAGTTCCGCACCAATGGACAGGCGACTCGCTGACAAGAATCTCCGGACCGGCCTATTCGCGGCGGCCATTGCCGTCGGAGTGTTCGCACTCGCATTCGTGTTCGCGACCTACTACCTCTCATAAATGACTGAGGAAGAAGCACCAGCGACGGAACTCGTATACGTGCCCGAGCCCTCGTGGGACCCGCCACTCCTGGCAATGGGGCTCGCCGCAGTCGTGGCCGGGATCTTCGTCTGGTGGCCCTACGGAGTCATCGGCGGCATCGTCGCGCTCGCGGCGGCCGTACGGATGTATCGCGGCATTCAGGACAACGTGGAGCGCCTACCGCGCCGCCAGAAGCTGACCACGGCGGTACTTCCCGCCGTTCGCCGCAAAGACTCTCAGACCGGCGCCTGAGCGCCGCAGGCACGCTCTAGGCGTGCGAAGCCTCTGACTCAGGCGACTCCATGCTCGACGTGGCGCCGTCGGACGTCCACACGCGCATGATGTCCCGCATCGAAAGCACGCCGACGAGCTGGCCGCCCTCTACGACGACAAGGTGGCGGATGTGGCGCCGCGACATCTCGACTGCCGCGCGCTCGAGGCTCCAGTTGGGCGAAGCCGAGATGATCGTTCCCGAGAAGTGGTCTCCGACCCGCTCGGTGTCGGGATCCTCGCCCCTGCCGAGCGAGATCAGAATGTCGCGCTCACTCAGAACGCCGGGCGCCGGCAGCTCCTCGTCGATCACGACCGCGGCCCCCACTTCGCGGTCGGTCATCTTCTGCGCGGCTTCGCGGAGGGTGTGTCCCGGCCCGACGGTCAAGACCACTCCAGACATTCCGTCCCTGACCTCCATATGTGTTTGCTCCAGCTCCCTTCGCGTCGTCAATAGTGCGGATTGACGCGAAACATATCCCAGCTGCAGAATTTGTGCGTAGCTAGGCGCGTGAGCTGCCGCTCGGCCAGATAGGATTGCCCACGTGCCAGGCCTCGTGTCAGTCGCCCGCGGGAAGGCGGTCATCGCCACCTCGCTCGCTCTCCTTGCGGGAGGGCTCGCCGCGGGCTGCGATACGCAGGAGGAGGCCGACCTCGACCGGGGCCGCGACCTCTTCGTGAACGGCTGCGGAACCTGCCATTCACTAGCTGAGGCCAGGTCGGGCGCAACGATCGGGCCCGACCTCGATTCCTCCTTCCTCCAGGCCCGCGCCAACGGCATGGACCAGGACACGATCGAGGGCGTCGTCGAGGCCCAGATCGAAAACCCCCGCGCCGTCGCGGAGACGAACCCCAACTACACCGCTCTTTACATGCCCGCCGGCATCTTCGAGGGCTCCGATGCGCAAGACGTCGCGGCCTACGTCGCGAGCGTCGCCGGCGTCGAGGGCATCGAACCGCCGCCGCTTGGTGACGGGCAGGAGATCTTCACCTCGAGCTGCGGCGGCTGCCATGCGCTCGAGGCGGCCGGCACCGCGGGCGGCGTCGGGCCAAACCTCGACGAGGTGCTTCCCGGCCAGGACGCGAACGAGATCGAGACCTCGATCCGCAACCCGGAGGAGATGCTCTCCGCCGGCTTCGAGTCCGGCATCATGCCCGTCTTCGACGAGAACGCGATTCCCGACGAGAACCTGCAGGAACTGATCGACTACCTCATCGAGTCGACCGGCGGCCGCTAGCGCGCGCTCAGACCGCCGGAGGGTCTGAAGGACAGAGGGCCGCTGAAAGAGCGAGCGGCGACCTTCCTCCTCGACCGACGTCGTCGACGTGGTCGATCCAGTTCCCGGTATCCGGGAACCAGGCGGACCACGTCCGAGGATTCAGGCCGACTCGGCTTCCAGGTCGACGACGACGTGCGTGACGGGCTGAGGCAGCTCGGCACGAGCCTTCTCGATCACTCCCGACTCGAGCCAGCGCGAGCGCTGCGGCGGATGGGTGGAGATGACGACCTCGTCGGCGGGAAACACCTTCAACGCGTCCTCGATCGCCTGGTTGGGATCGTGGTGGTCTCCCAAGCGGCCCGAGACGTCCAGGCCGGCGGCGCTCATGCCCGCCAGAGACGCCTCCAGGCGTTCCCTGGCCTCCGGAATGGCCGAATCGATGTCCGAGGACCAGTGCTCGGCCGCAGAGCCTGCAAGAGGCGGCACGACGAGCAGGATCTCCGAGCGCGTCTCGCCGTCCAGGCGGGCCGTGAGGGCGTCGAGGAGGGCTTTCCCGCCCACCGTCTCGTTTGCGACGACCAGAACGCGGTGGACGCCGTCGTCGGGCACGGGTGCGACCTCGGCGTCGCGGGGCTCAAGCGCGCGGTAGCGCTGGTAGAGGTAGCCGATCCCCGCGCCGATCTCGATGCCGAACAGGATCGCCCCGGCCAGGGGGTCGATCGACCACCGCGAGCAGGATCACCGGGATCATCGCGATCCCGACGACCAGGACGACCTTGAACATCAGATCCTCGGTGATCTTCACAAGGTCACCTTGGCAGGTGCCCTAAAGGATGTAGACAGTTACGAAGACGACTGATCCACATGACGTCTACGAAGTGCCAGTAGATCCCCGGCACCTCGACACCCAGGTGGTCCTTGGCGGCGGTGCCGAAGTGACCCTTGTAAGCGCGGATGTTCGCAAAAGTGAGAAGCAGGAGCCCAACGAAGACGTGGGCGCCGTGTAGGCCGGTGAGGCCGTAGAAGATCGAACCGAAGGCGCCGTCACGCGCCGAGAAGCCGATGTGTACGTACTCGTTGATCTGGATGAAGAGGAATGTGGCGCCCAGAAGCCAGGTCGCCGTGAGGCCCAGCTGCATCGCGAGGCGGTTGCCCTTCTTGGCGGCTTCGAGCGCCAGGTGGATCGTGAAGCTCGATGAGATCAGAATCGCCGTGTTGACGCCGGCTACCGCAACGGGCAACTCGTATGGCTCAGGCGGCCACGGGCCCTGGTTGGCGACGACGCGGATGAAGAAGTAGGAGGCAAAGAAGGCACCGAAAAGCATGATCTCCGAGACGATGAAGAGCAGGATCCCGAGCGTCTGGCGATCGATCCGCGAGCTCTGGTGAGCCTCGGGCGGACCGTGATGCTCGTGTTCTTGCGTGTGCCCGCCCGCTGCGACAGATGCGGATTCCATCAGTGCGCCTCCCCTGCGGTATCTGCGACGGCAACGCCTTCGTGGTGCTCGTGGCCGACCGCCTCGGATGCGTGCGCCTCCGGCACCGCCGGAGGCGCGACGTCGCCACCCGCCTCGACGTGCTCGACCGGCTTGTCCGTGATGTCGTGGACGCGGTCGATAAGACCTTCTTCAAGCCAGACGGACTGCTCGCCGGCAAGCGTCGAGATCAGGATCTCGTCGATGCGGTAGTGCTCGACGGCGTTCTGGACGGCTGCGAAGGGCGCCGGGCTCATGGGCTGGCCGGTGGCGTCGATGTCCGCGCGATACATCTCGGCGAGGGTGCGGGCGAGGCGCTCGCACACCTCCTCGCGCGAGAGCTGCCCTGAGCGCGGGCAGATGAAGGTGTAGCGGTGCGGGCTCTCGGCGGCGCGCGACTTGAGGCGGCCCAGCAGATCGCGTGAGGCGACGGTCTGAGTGGCCACCACGAGCGTATGGGTGACGTCCCATCGCACCGCGTCGTCGTCCAGGCGAACCGGCACGTGGGTAATCGGCACCTCGAAGGCTCCCTGCGCCCAATCGACGAGGTTGCGGCGCACCAGGCCGTAGCGCGACTCGGAGAGACACGAGAGCAAGACCTCGGCCGGCTCGTAGGCACGGATCGAGTCGTCGAGGGCAAGGAGCGGGTCGGGATCCATGACGGCGCCCTCGGCCTCAATGCCGAACTCGGCAAAAACGGACTGGGTGACCTCGACGCGGCTGCGCGCCGCATCGAGCAGCTCCGCCCGGTCGACGATCTGTCCTGCGATCGGCTGGTTCTGAGGAGCGGCGATCGCTACGCGCTCAGCACCCGCCTCGATCCGCTCACGGACCTGCGCGAGGAGCTTCCGCCCACCCGCGACCTCGTTCAAGAAGACGAGGACAGTGCCTCCGGAGACGTCGGGCGCCGCGCCCGTTGCGCCGTTGTGGGCAGCGTCGGTCACGTCGATGCGCCCGTCGTGGTGCTGACAGTTGCCGGTTCGGGCTCGGCCACGTCGTGGCCTTCCTCGCCGGCCATGATCGCGTGGCGGGCGCCGGGCACGCCGAACTCGTACGGGCCGCCGACGACACGCGGGATCTCGTCGAAGTTGTAGACCGGCGGCGGCGAGGTGACAAGCCACTCGATCGTCTTCGCGCGCCACGGGTTGTCGCCCGCCTTCGGGCCCCACTTCCAGCTGACCACCACGTTGTAGATGAAGACCAGCTGCGCGAGGCCGAGGACGAAGGAGAAGATCGTGATCACGAGGTTCCAGTTGCCGAACTGCTCCGCGTAGTCGGCAACGCGACGCGGCATGCCCTCGAGACCGATCCAGTGCATCGGTACGAAGGTGCCGAGCATTCCGGTCAGCGTCAGCCAGAAGTGCACCCGGCCAAGCCGCTCGTCGTACATGCGCCCCGTCATCTTCGGGAACCAGTGATAGATCCCGGCAAAGATCGTGAAGACCGAGCCTCCGAACAGCACGAAGTGGATGTGGGCGACGATGAAGTAGGTGTCCGACATGTGGATGTCGAGCGGAACCATGCCCAGCATCACGCCCGAGATCCCGCCCACGACGAAGGTCACGATGAACCCCAGCGAGAACAGCATGGAGGTCGATTTCAAATGGAGTACGGAATCGAAAAGCGTGGCTAACCAGCTGAATATCTTGATTCCGGTCGGCACCGCGATGAGCAGGGTCGTGATCATCATCGGCACGCGCAGCCAGCTGAACATGCCCGAGACGAACATGTGGTGCGCCCACACCGTGTAGGAGAGGACGACGATGCCGATCAGGGCGAGCGCCATCAGGCGGTAGCCGAAGATCGGTTTACGGGCGTGAGTGGACAGGACTTCGGAGATGATCCCGAAGCCGGGCAGCATCATGATGTAGACGGCCGGGTGGGAGTAGAACCAGAAGATGTGCTGGTAGGAGAGAACGTCGCCGCCCGTCGCCTCGTTGAAGAAGTTGGTGTGGAGCGCGCGGTCGAAGAGGACCATGAACTGGACGCCGGCGATGAACGGCGTCGCCGCGACAACGAGGAGCGAGGTCGAGAGGTTCGCCCAGACCAGGAGCGGCATGCGCCAAAAAGTCATTCCGGGCGCACGCATCGTGATGATTGTCACGAGGAAGTTGAGGGCGGTCGCCACCGACGAAGCGCCGGCGAACTGCACCCCCAGGTTGAAGAACGACTGGCCTAACGGCGCTCCGGTCGAAAGCGGTGCGTAGCCCGTCCAGCCCGCGTCGAAGGCGCCGCCGGGCACGAAGTATGAGGCTAGGAAGAGGATGCCCGCCATCGGCAGCATCCAGAAAGAGAGGGCGTTCAGGCGCGGGAACGCCATATCCGGCGCACCGATCATCAGTGGCAAGACGTAGTTCGCGATCCCGGCGAAGACCGGGATGATGAACAGGAAGATCATGAACGCGGCGTGCGTTGAGAACAGGCCGTTGTAGAAGCCCGGATCGACGACCTGGGTGCCCGGCTGGGCGAGCTCGGCGCGGACCGCCATCGCGGCGAGACCGCCGACGATGAAGAAGAAGAAGGTGGTGACGATGTACTGGATGCCGATCACCTTGTGATCGGTGTTGAAGCGGAAGTAGTCCTTCCATTCCTTGGCCCCGTGCTGAGCGTGGTCCTCGGGAATCGTCGGTGCGCCGCCGGCCCAGCGGAACCAGTACGAGAAGCAGCCCATGCCGACCAGGAAGCCGAGCGGAGCGGTGATCCCCGGCACGATCACGTGCGGGTAGCCGGTTTGCTCGGTCTGGAAGATCTCGAGGCCCGACACCGCGCGTAGCGCCACGACGAGGCCGAAGCCGAAGGCGCCGCCGACGACGAAACCGAAGAGCGCCCGGATCATGCCGGGGTTCCGCCAGAGGACGTTCATTCAGCTGCCTCCGGTTCTGCGGCGCCCGAAGCGCTCGCGTCGTCCGCCTGTGTTGAAGTTTCCGCCATCGCTGCCTCCTGCTCGGCCATCCATGCGTCGAACTCTTCCTGGGACTCGACCACGACCCTCGCCTGCATCGTCGAGTGGCCCCAACCGCAGAGCTCTGTGCAGATCAGGGTGTAGGTGCCCTCCACGTCGGGTGTTACGCGCACGACGTTGTCCACGTCCGTCGGGTTGCCCTCGGCGATGGGCACCAGGTCGCGCTTGATGCGCCACTCGGGAACCCAGAACGAATGGAGCACCTCGAGCGCGGTCAGGTGAAGCTCGAGCTGCGTGCCTGAAGGGACATGGAACTCGTCCGAGACGACACCCGTATCGGGGTACTCGAAGGTCCACTTGAACTGCTGCGCCGTCACGTTCACGGGAAGTTGTTCGGAAGCCTCTGCCTCGATGTCGTCGAGGATCACCCACGAGTAGGCCGCGGCGAAAAGCACGATGACCGTCGGGATCACGGTCCAGGCGATCTCGAGCCGGGTGTTGCCGTGGATCGGCTTGCCGTCCGACTCGTCGCCGGGCTTGGCGCGGTACTTGTAGATGCAGTAGCCGAGCATCACGATCACGATCGCGAAGACGAACGACGAGAGCACGATCATCACGTCCAGGAGCAGGTCGATCTCGTCCGCCTCGGCCGATCCCTGCATGCCGTTCCAGTCGGGGATCAGCATGATCACGGACTGCACGACCGTAAGGACGAGCATCAGTCCGATCAGCTTCATATAGGTGGCCCGGGTCACCGCGCGGCATTCTATTCAGAGAGGGCGGCGTCGGAGGCGACGATCCGCACATACGTCAGGAGCGGAGGCGCATCCGACCACGCCCAGAACCCCCCGGACCGACCGGCTCAGGCCGGGCGCCCCTCCTCTTCCTGCTCGCCGCGCGATGCCGCGAGGACCTCGCGAGCGACGCCCTCCCACCCCCAGAGCCGTTTTGCCGTCTCGCGGAGCGCCATCCGCGTCATTCGCCTGGCATGCGGATCCAGGCCGAGCCAGATGTTGAGCCGGGCGGCGATCGACTCGATCGCTCCGGGCCCGAGGCGGAACGAGACGAGCCCGGCCGCCTCGTCGGGCAACCCGTTCATCAGCGCGCGGCTGACTTCAAGCGCACCCGAGTGGGCCGCCGAGACGGGCAGGACGCCGGCTGACGCGGCCTCGGCGGCGACCATTCCGAACGCCTCGGGGTGGGTCGAGGGGAAGACCAGGGCGTCGCAGGCGGGGACGAGCTGCCCGACCTCCGAGTGCTCGAGCCGGCCGCTCAGGGCAATCGAGCCGGCGGCGGCGCTGGGCGGCCTCGGCGTAGTTGGGCGGTGGATCAGCCAGGAAGGCAGCCAGCATCTCGAGCGGTTTCATCGGCCCTCCTTCGAGTGCCCGCCCGCGGTGGGCGAGGCCGCGTGCGCCCTCGATGTCGCCCTCGCCGAGCGCCGTGATCAGGTTCTCGATCCCTTCGCGATAGGCGCCGAACCCACAGAGGAGGAGCCGGGCGTCGGGATGGCGGGCGTGCACAAGCGGCCACGCCGCGGCCAGGAGATCAACGCCCTTCGAAACGATGAGTTTCCCGACGAACACGACACGGGGTCCCTCGGTGTCGGCCAGCCAGCGCACCGCCCCGGCGGCCTCGGAAGGGTCGCGGGCCCAGGAGCTCTCGTCATCCTCGTCGCCTTCGCCGGCCTTCTCGAGCTCCGTCGCGAGATCTTCAAGGCGCGCCGGTCCGTCCTCGCGCGCGATGGCCGCGAAGAGCTCGGTGTCCACCCCGGGCGGACCGAGCCTGACCTTTGCGTTCACCTCGGGCTCGTCCACCGCCTCGCGAAGCCGCTCGGCGATGTGGTCGGAGCCGACCAGGATCCCCGTGGCAGCGCGGGCGCCATCACGAGCCATCGGCCCGAAGCGCTCGAGCTCGGGTATGACCGTGTACGAAAGGTCTGAGCCGTGAACCTTCACCGCGAACGGCAGGCCTGCGCGCTCCAAGATCAGCGGCGCGGTGACCAGGTGATTCGCCAGGGCGGCATCGGGCGCGCCCGCAAGGGCGACGACGTCGCGCACCGCCTGGGCGTTCCGCTCGATGTAGTTCTCGAGCTCTGCGTCGGTCAGCTCGGCGAACGTCTTGACCTCGAACCCCGCATACCGATCCCGCACGAACACCGGCAACACGCCACCGATATCAGGCACATAGACGGTCACCGAACCCCCCGAGGGGTCAGACCCCTCACAAACCCTTAACACTCCGTCATCCCACTCCCCCACCGCGTCCACCCAGTCAAACCCCGCCGCGGCGGGGTCCTGGCAAACGAGATGCACCTCGTGCCCCAGCCCCCGCATCGCCCGCGCCAGGCTCGCGTTGTAGACATTCGAGCCCGTGCCGGAGAGCAGGTATCCGTGGAAGATGAGAACGCGCACGGCGGCAAGGCTACGCCGACCGGGTGCCAGGCACCAAGCTCGGTGCCAGGCACCCTCAACGGCTGCGAAAGCTCACCGGGTGCCAGGCACCGTGCCTGGCACCTTTAGGATCGCCTCGTGCTTTACGGCGACCACTACCGAGCGATCTACCTGAAGGGGCTCGCGGGCGAGAAGCCCGAGCTGCCCGTCGCCTGGGCGGACCTCGAGGCCGCGGCGGAAGAGGCCATGCCCGACGCCTCGGCCGACTACGTCTACGCCACGGCCGGCACGGGTGACACCTATCGCGAGAACCGCGATGCGTTCGAGCGCTACCGGATCGTTCCGCGGATGCTCCGAGACGTTGCCGAGCGAGACCTCTCGGTAGAGATCCTGGGCCAAAAGCTTCCCGCGCCAGTCGCGCTGGCACCGATCGGGGTCCAGACCGCGGCCCATCCCGACGGCGAGCGAGCGACCGCACGCGCCGCTGCGACGCTCGGCCTGCCGATGGTGGTCTCGACTGCCTCAGACACCTCCATGGAGGACATCGCCGAAGCAGGCGGCGAGGGCCCGCGCTGGTTCCAGCTCTACTGGCCCTCGGACGAGGGCGTGGCGCGCAGTCTGGTCGACCGCGCCGAGGCGTCGGGCGCCGGCGCCATCGTCGTCACAGCCGACAACTACATCCCCGGCTGGAAGCCCCGAGACCTGCAACGAGCCGAGCTGCCCTTCATCAAGGGCATCGGTGTCGCGCAGTTCTTCAGTGACCCCGTCTTTCGCGCCGCCCTGGATAAGCCGCCCGAGGAGGACCTCGGCGCGGCGGTCGGCCACTACCTCGGCGTGTTCGTCAACCCTTCGCTCACCTGGGACGACCTGGAGCGCCTGCGCTCGTGGACTTCGCTGCCGATCCTCATCAAGGGCATCCTCCACCCCGACGACGCAGTCGAGGCGCGCGAGCGCGGCGTCGACGGCATCGTCGTCTCCAACCACGGTGGCCGCCAGGTGGACGGCGCGATCGCGACGATCGACGCGCTCGGCCCCATCGCGGACGAGGTCGGCTCGGACCTCGCGATACTCCTCGACTCCGGCGTCCGCTCGGGCGCCGACGCTTTCCGCGCCCTGGCGCTCGGCGCCGACGCCGTCCTACTCGGCCGCCCCTATATCTGGGGACTCACGCTCGGTGGCGAGGCGGGCGTCGAAGAGGTTCTACGCCGCTTCCTGGCCGAGCTCGACCTGACGATGGCCCTCTGCGGCTACACCAACCCCTCCGAGCTCGGGCCCGAAGCGCTTCACCGCCACCCGATCAAATAGGTTTCCCGGCGATGGAGAAGCCTGAGACATATCGCTTACGTGCTCCCGCCTCCGGCCGCGAGGCGATCGCGTCCGTTGATCGCGCTGACGGGGTCTACGTTGACGACGTGACCGGCGAGGAGATGCAGCCTGTTGCCAGGCCGCTGCCGCTGGCCGCGGGACCTTCGAAGCTCATCCGCAGCCCCGAGAACCTCAGGCTCTGTGGGCGCTGCGACCAGATGATCGGCGTGGACATCGCCGATTGCCCGTACTGCGGCAAGCGCCAAGAACCGCTCGGCTAGCCGCGAGCAGCCTTTCTCAGTTAGGGACGAAGTACGCCTTGTAGAAGAGGCGGTCGCTGAACTGGCAGCCGTATTCGCGCGTTGAGCCGACCTTCTTCTGCGGCTTCCCGGCCGTAATGCCGTCCGCGTCGCAATCGCCCTTCTTCAGGTTCGCGCGCCAGCCCGTCTTGCCTTCGCCGGCCTTGTGGGGCTTGAGCATCGGAATCCAGGTCATGCTCGAAAGGCCGACGATCTCGTCCTTTTTGATCGGGAGTGGCTTGTCGAGCGTGATGATCGTGTCTTCGTCATAGAAGGTGCCCCCAAGCTTGATCGCGGGGCTTTGGCTCTTCAGTTTGAACTCGACCCCCTTGCCCTGGCGATGCAGAATCGCGAGGCGGGCAACCGGACCCTTGCCGTACTTCTCATTGCCGAACAGATCCTGGAAGAACTCGAGGTTGCTCTTCCCGTCGGGGTCATTCGAAGGTGGCCTTTTGCTGGGCTTGGAGCCAAGCTCGATGGACCAGGCGACGATTTTGCCGTTGCTGGGCGCCACGAAGGGGTGCTTCTTGTCGCCGAGGCGGCTGATGAAGGTCGTGAGGCTGCCGACCGCCTGGCAGGAATCGTCGGGCTTCGGGCCGCACAGGGGCTTGAGACTCTCGCTGCGCTTTCCAAAGACCTTCGCGTTCTTGCCACCGCCGGCTGCGTTGGCAAACGTGATGCCCACGCCTACGACCAGCGCGGTCGCAGCGAGTGCAAGGCCTACTGAAATGAACTGTCTCTTCAAAATCATCTCTTCTTGGGCAACACGGGCTTGGGGCCTCAAGTTGCGGTTTGAAAACGATAGCCAGACGCCCTGATCACCCTCTGGCCAGTCGCCGAGCCGGGAAGGAGCGTGCAGGAGCAAACCGGCGCTTCCCGCTTTCTCCCTAGACTCGACGGCTCATGGATGCGATCGAAGTCCGGGGGCTGGAGAGGGAGTTCGGAGACGAGGTCAAGGCCGTGCGCGGAGTTGACCTCGACGTCGCCGAGGGCGAGATCTACGCGTTCCTGGGCCCGAACGGCGCGGGCAAGACCACGACCGTCCGCATGCTGACCACGCTTCTTCGCCCAACCGGCGGCACCGCCAGGGTCGCCGGACACGACGTCGTCACGGAGGCAGGCGAGGTACGAAAGTCCATCGGCGTGGCGCTGCAGGAGGCGGCGCTTGACCCCTTGATGACCGGCCGCGAGCTCATCCGGCTCCAGGCGACGCTCCACGGACTCCCCAAGGCAGAGGGCCAGAGGCGCGCCGAAGCTCTGCTCGACCGGGTCGGGCTCGATCACGCCGCGGACCGGCGGGTCGGCACCTACTCGGGCGGCATGAAGCGCCGGCTCGACCTGGCCTCAGCGCTCGTCCACCAGCCGCGTGTCCTCTTCCTCGACGAGCCGACCACCGGCCTCGACCCAGTCAGCCGCAAGGCGATCTGGGAAGAGGTCCAGGCTCTGAACGACGACGGCGCGACGATCTTTTTGACCACGCAGTACCTCGAGGAGGCCGATCAACTGGCCGACCGCGTCGGGATCATCGCCGGCGGCCTCCTCGTCGCCGAGGACACCCCGAGCGCGCTCAAGGCCGAGGTCGGCCGCCCTCACGTCGAGATCGCGATCTGCGACGGCGAGGTCGAGCGCGCCCGCGAGGTGGTCGCGAATCTCGGCAAGCCCCTGCCGCCCAAGGACGGCATGATCCTGCTCGAGCTCGAAGGGGGAGCGACCGGCATCGCGCCCGTCGTTCGCGCGCTGGACGAGGCGGGGCTCGCGGTCGAGTCGCTGGATCTGGTCGAGCCGACGCTTGACGACGTCTTCGTTCAAAAGACGGGTCGGCACCTCGAAGGCGACGACGATGTGGACGCGCCCGACGCCGAGGCCGTGCCCGCGGGGACCTAGCCGCTTGGGATCGCTCGTCCAGAACGCGCGGGTGATCGCAGCGCTCGGCCGGCGCTCGATTCGCCAAACCTTCAGGCGCCCGCAGCTGATGGCGCCGATCATCATCTTCCCCACGCTCCTCCTGGCCGCCCAGACGGGCGGTGCGGGCCAGGCGGTGGACCTGCCCGGCTTCCCCGAGGTGAACGGCTTCCTGGACTTCATGCTGGCCGGGGCGATGATCCAGTCGTGCCTCCTCGCGGGCAACAGCGGCGGCATCGCGCTGGCCGTGGACATCGAGATGGGTTTCACCGACCGCCTGCTGGCAGCGCCTATCTCGCGCTTCTCGATGGTGCTCGGGCGCCTTGCCGGAACCGCCGCGCTCGGCACCTTCTCGGCCGTCTACTACATCGTCCTCGGGCTCCTCTTTGGTGCGCAGATCGAGGAGGGATTTCTGGGCATCGTCCTGATGATCTTCTTTGTGACTCTGTCGGCGATCGCGTTCGGAGGGATCGGCGCAGCCATCGCGATCCGCTCGGGATCGGCCTCCGTCGTCCAGGGCCTGTTCCCGCTCGTCTTCGTGATCCTCTTCCTGTCCTCCGCGTTCTTCCCCTACGAGTTGATGCAGGAGCCCGCCGGGACGATTGCCGAGTACAACCCGGTCTCGTTCATCGTCGAGGGAGTGCGCGACCCGGTGATCTCGACCCTCACGGGCGAGGACGCGCTGAAGGCGTTTGTCTCCATCATCGGAATCGCGGCGATCAGCCTCGCGCTGAGTGCGGGCGCGCTGCGGCACCGGCTGAGGACGGGCGGATGAGCGCCGCGGCGATCCAGGCGGGCTGGCCGACGGTCGCGGCGCTGGTGCGCCGGTCGGCCAACGAACTCGTGCGGGTGCCGGGCGCCGCGATCCCGGGCGTGCTCGCGCCGACGATCTTCTTCCTGGGCCTCACCGCGGTCTTCGGCGAGCTCACCAACCTGCGCGGCTTTGCCACCGACAGCTACCAGAGCTTCCTGATCCCCGTCTCGCTTCTCCAGGGCGCGGGTTTCACCGGTGCGGCGACCGGAGTGAACCTCGCTCGCGACATTGAACAGGGGTGGTTTGACCGTCTGCTTGCGTCACCCGCCCCCCGCTCGGCGATCCTGGCGGGCCTGGTGGTCTCGGCCTCGGTCCGGGCGCTGGTCCCGGCCGTCGTGCTCCTGGGCGTCGCCTTCGCGATCGGCGCAAGCTGGCCCGGCTTTCTCGGCCTCCTGATCGCCCTCTTCGGCGTCATGGCGATGGGAACGGTCGCGGCGCTCTACGGCTGTGCCCTGGCGCTCAAGTTTCGGACTCAAGCTGCCGCGCCGCTCATGCAGGCCGGGATGTTCGTGGCGATCCTGTTCACCACCGCGTATGCGCCCAAGGCGCTCCTTGCGCCCTGGCTTCAGACGGTGTCGGAGATCAACCCCGTGACGCAGGTCCTCGAGATGGTCCGCCAGGGGTTCGTGACCGGCGGCGTGACCTGGGGCGAGACGTGGCCCGGCCTCATGGCGCTTGCAGGCCTGATGGCTCTCTTCGCATTCTTCGCGCTGCGAGGCATGCAGCGCATGTCGAACTGATGCCCGACCTCGAGGTTCGGATCACCGAGTACACGGATCCTGGTTGTCCCTGGGCGTTCAGCGCCGAGCCTTCGCGCCGCCGGCTGGACTGGCTCTACGGCGAACGGCTCGAGTGGCGGATCAACGTGGTCGGCATCGCTAAGACCCGCGCCGAGCAAAGGGAGAAGGGCTTCACCCCCGCAAAGATGGCCGAGCACTTCAAGAAGGTCTCATCCGACCACGGAATGCCGATGGATACCCGCGAGCATGACGACCTCTCGGCGACCATCGACGCGTGCCGCGCCGTCGTCGCAGCGCGTCTGAACTCGCCCGCGGAGGAGCGCCAGCTTACTTCGGTGCCTGCGGGTCGATCACTTCGCGGGCGGCATGCTCGACGACCCCGAGGTGATCCGCTCGGCAGCCGCTACGGCAGGCATCGATCCAGACGATCTCGAGCGCTGGATGGCCGACGAGGAGACCGAGCGCGTGCTCCACGAGGACATGGATCTCGCTCGCGCCCCGATGCCCGCGGCGAGGGTGCTCGACCACAAGCTCGCCAACTGGTCGGGCGGCCGGCGCTACACCTGTCCGAGCTATGAGATCGAGCGCCTGAGTGATGGGGTCAAGATCTCCGTGCCCGGGTTTCAGCCCTTTGCCGCATACGACGTTGTCCTCGCGAACCTGTTGCCGGATCTGGACCGACGCGACCCGCCGGACAGCGCTGAGGCTGTCCTGGAGTGGGCAGGCACGCCGCTCGCATCGCAAGAGGTGGCAACAGTCATGGACATCTCACGCCCGGACGCGCGTGAAGCGCTAGGGCGCATCGCCGAAGAGCGCCACGTCGGCGCGGATGGCTTTTGGTCGCTACGGGGCTAGCCGCTACTTGTAGCGGTAGGTGATACGGCCGCGATCGAGGTCGTACGGCGAGAGCTCGATCTTGACTCGATCGCCAGGAAGGATGCGGATGTAGTGACGGCGCATCTTGCCCGAGATGTGGCCAAGAACCTCGTGGTCATTGTCGAGAGTCACCTTGAACATGGTGTTGGGCAGGGCCTCGGTGACCTCGCCCTCCATCTCGATCTTCTCTTCTTTGCCCATCCGCGCGGAAGCGTAGCCGCAAAAGCCGCAGTAAGTGCGTTTGTGAGCGTTGCGTAAGGGTCTGGCCCCGGGTCTGACCCCTTTGTGAGGGTCTGACCCCTCGGTGGGGTCTGGCCCCGGGTCTGGCCCCTTTTTGCCGCGGGCCGCTACTTGCCGCGGAAGTCGCTGAACTTGCCGGGGCCCTCGGCCAGGAACGATTCGACGGCTCTCTTCAGGTCCTCGGTCTCGAAGAGCTCTGCGAAGACGCTCGGGGTGACGTTGTCCGCGTTGTCGATGCCGCCGTCGAGGTAGGCGCGAACGATCTGCTTGGTCTTCGAGTGAGCGACAGTCGGGCCGGCGGCGAGGTCGCGGGCGAACGCCATGCCCTTCTCGGTGATCTCTGCGTCCGGCAGGACCCTGTTGACGACGTTCCATCGCTCAAGCGTTTCCGCGTCGAAGAGCCGACCCGTCATCACGAACTCGCGCGCCCTGGCCGGGCCGGCGCGCTCGGCCATGCGCTGTGTGCCTCCTGCGCCGGGCGTCAGTCCGACGACCTTTTCGACGAGGCCGAACTTTGCCGACTCGG
This sequence comes from uncultured bacterium, assembly GCA_963721645.1. Classification (GTDB taxonomy): domain Bacteria; phylum Actinomycetota; class Thermoleophilia; order Solirubrobacterales; family 70-9; genus JALZKA01. The sequence continues at coordinate 1,442,156 of CAVRJK010000002.1, forward strand.
AAGCCCAGATCATGTCGCAGCCGAGCGCAACCTCGAGGCCCGCCGTCAAGCAAAGGCCGTGGCAGATCGCGAGCGTAGGGATCGGCAGCGCCTCGAGGCGCTGGACAGGGCCGACAAGCGAGGGGAACCCCTGCCCGGCCTCGGCCGCATCCTTGAAGATCTGAACGTCGACGCCCGCCGAGAAGACGTCGCCGTCCGCGCGCCAGACCGCGGCGCGAACGTCGGAGTTCTCGATCTCGCCCACGCACTCCTCGAGCTCGTGGAACGCCTCAGAGCTGAAGAAGTTGAGATCGCCGTTCGAAAGCGTGATGACGCCGACGTCCCCCTCCTCGGTGTAAGTGATCGCTGCCATTTTCAGTCTTCTCCTCTGATCGTCTGGGCGGTTGCCTTGATCTCTGCGGGGTCGCCCGGTCGCGGGATCCATGGCAGCTTGAGCGGGTCGTCCGAGTTGCGTGGCACCACATGAATGTGGAAGTGGAAAACCGTCTGCCAGGCGGCCGCCCCGCAGCAGTTCAGAATGTTGAACCCCTCCGGATGGAGAGTCCCCTCCATTTTTCTCGCCAAGCGCCGAGCCGCAACCGTGCAGGCGGCGAGGTCTTCGTCCGAGATCTCCAGCAGGTCCTTCGCGTGGGCACGCGGAATAACCAGCGCGTGGCCCGGCGTAGCCGGATTGATGTCCATGAACGCGACGGTCTTGTCGTCGGAGTCGAGGATCTCGCCGGGCAACTCGCCCGCGACGATCTTGCAGAAGATGCAATCGGGATCGCTCATCGCGCGGAGCCTACGCGAGCGTCTTGCGAGCGTGTTCGATGACCTCGTCTCGCCCGGAGACCTCCCCGGCAAAGAGGGCTGCCTGGACCTCGGCGATGAGCGCTCCGAGTCCTGGGCCCTCCTCGATTCCTGCCTCGCGCGCCAGCTCGTCGCCCGGGATCGGAAGCGCCGGCGGACCCGAGCGCTGCCACTCGAGCGCGTCGGGAAGGACCTCGCGAACGAGCTCCAGGTGCGCCTCGATCATCTCGGGCGCAGCGACGGCGCCCGATCCGCGCGCCGACATGCGATCCGCAGCCGTCAGGAGGGTCACGTCCGGCGCGACGTCGCCGCACTTTGAGAGGTAGTCGAAGAGGCGCCGGCGCGCCAATGGCCGCTCGTGGACCATGAAGCCCAGATGGAGGTGATGGCGAGTGAGCCCGGCCACGTAGCGGCGAAGCGCCCGGCTGGCCTTGAGGTTCGCGAGCGACCCGTCGACGATTTCGGCGCCCACCGAATCGTGGCCGATGAAGGTCACGTAGCCGTTGTGCTCGCCTTTGGTCGCGGGCTTTCCCGTGTCGTGGAGGAGCGCGCCGAGGCGAAGGCCATCCGCGCGAGTGAAGTCGTCACCGAGCGGCTGGGCAAGGAGCGCGCGAACCTCATCCGCCGAGTCGCCCGCGTACTTTTCCAGGTCGGACTCGACGACGAGGAGTTGCCGGAGGACCTCGACCGTGTGCCCATGGACGTCCAGATGGTGGTTCGGATTCTGCTCGACGCCACGAAGTGCCTCGAGCTCCGGCAGAAGGCCCGCGGTGGCCCCGAGCGCGTCGAGCAGCTCGAGTGAGCGGAGCGGATCGTCCCCAGCGATCAGGAGGCGGAGCTCGGCCAGGCGCCTCTCCCCTGCGGGCTCGCCGGCCCGCGCCGACTCGGCTCGGGCCAGGGCGAACGTGCGCTGCTCGATCTCGAGGCCCAACGTCGCCGCGATCCGGGCCGCGCGGACGAGCCGCAGAGGATCGTCGGCGAAGGCGCCATCGGATGCCGCACGCAGGACCCGGACCTCGGCGTCCGCCGTCCCCCCGGTTGGGTCGATGGGCTCGGAGTCGGGATCAGACAACGGGACGGCGATGGCGTTCACGGTGAAGTCGCGAAGGCGAAGGTCGGCCTCGATGCCCTCCGCACGGAGCCGGGTCAAGTCGAGGTGCCACGAGTGGTCGCGCGCCTCCACGCGCCAGGTCCCGAACTCTTCCGAAAGCGGAAAGGGCACGGCATCCGCAGCCTTGGCGATGGCGCGCGCGGCAGCTTCCTCGGTTCCGGGGGCGACGGCGAGATCTACATCCACGACCTCGCGCCCCATCAGGGCATCGCGCACGGCGCCGCCCACGATCCAGGCCTCGCCCTCGATCTCCAGCGCCTCTGCGACGCCGGGCGCTTCGCGCAGCGCATCACCTATTCGGCTCACGACCCGCCCTCGTACTCGCGCTCCACTCGCGGCAAAAGGGCGGTGGTCACCTCGTAGTTGATCGTCCCCAGCTCGCGAGCGAGGTCCTCGGCGAGGATGCGCTCGCCCGCGCGCTCGCCGATCAGGACCACCTCGTCAAACGCAGCGACGCTCGTCTCGGGTCCGAGGTCGACCGTGACGTTGTCCATGGAGACGGTGCCGACGATCGGCCGCGTCTGGCCGCCGACCAGCGCGCTCGCCCGGTTCGAAAGCCCGCGTCGCCAGCCGTCGCCGTATCCGATGGGGACGGGCGCCACCCACGTCTCCTCGGTGGCCCTCCACGTCCGCCCGTAGCCGGCGCTCGCGCCCGCATCGAATCGCTTGACGTCGGCCACGTAGGAGACGAGCTCGAGCGCAGGCTCAAGGCCGTGGTCGCGCGGGTCCCGGCCGAACGGATCGAGTCCGTAGATCGCGACGCCGCAGCGCACCATGTCGAAGTGGGTCTCCGGGTCGCGAAGCGTCGCCGCACTGTTTGCAGCGTGGATCGTGATACCGGGGTAGCGCTCCTTCGCCGGCTCGGCGACCGCACGGAAGGCCTCGAGCTGCTCGAGCATGAAGGCCTCGTCGTCGTCCGCCGTCGCGAAGTGCGTCCACACACCCGCCAGCTCCATCCGCTTGTCCGCGGCGACGGCATCGATCAGCTCGGAGACCTCACCGGCGTCCCGGAGGCCCAGGCGCCCCATGCCCGAGTCGTGCTTGACATGAACGCGAAGGGTGGCTCCGAGCTCTGCCGCGACCGCGCCCAAGTAGCTCGCGGGACGCTTCCCGCCAGACCGAGACCTCGGCACGCGCCGCGACCGCGTCGCCGATCTCCTGGCCGGAGATCGAGCCCATCACCAGGATCGGTGTATCGGGTATGGCCTCACGAAGCTCGACCGCCTCGGCTGCGGTAGCGACCGCGATGGTCGTGGCGCCCCCGCGGAGCGCCGCCTCAGCGCTCGGGGTCATCCCGTGGCCATAGGCGTTCGCCTTCACCACGGCACACATTCGTGCCCCACCATGCAGAGTGCCCGCGAGGTGAGCGACGTTCCGCTCGATCGCGCCCAGGTCTATTCGCGCGACGGCGCGCTTCACGGCCTGAGCCCTTCGGGAAGTGCCTCGACCACGTCGCTCGCGATCACCGATTCGGCCGCGCCAACCCGCTCGGCCGCGATCCGGCCGGCGCTCGTATTGGCCCAGACGCCGGCGCAAGCCGCTTCGAACGGCTCGAGGCCGCGCGCCAGAAGGGCGCCGATCGTGCCCGCCAGGACGTCGCCGGTTCCGGCCGTCGCCAACGCCGGCGCCGAGACGGCACTCACCGCGACCAGGCCGCCGGGCTCGGCGACGATCGTGTCGTCACCCTTCAAGACGACGACGCAGTCGCCTTTGGTTGCCGCCTCGCGCGCGCAGGCAAGGCGGTGAGCGCCGATCTCGTCCGAGTTCTTGCCGAGCAGACGTGCAAGCTCGCCGGCGTGCGGGGTGATAACGGTCGCCGCGGAACGGGCGGCCAGGTTTTCCAGGGAGCCTGCGTGCGCGTTCAGTCCGTCCGCGTCGAGAACGAGAGCCAGATCTGCACCGGCTGTCACCTCTCGCGCCACCTCCAGCGCGGCTTCCGAGCGCCCAAGACCTGGACCCAGGACCAGCGCTGCCGCCTTCTCGCAGGCGCCCACGATCTCGCCGGCTGCCGCCGCTGCGAAAGCTCCCTCGGACGACGCACAGCCATGGCTCATCACCTCGGTCAGCTTCACCTCGAAGATCTGCTCGAGCTCAGCCGGGACCGCGACGGTGGCGTAACCCGCGCCCGCCCGGATCGCCGCGCTCGCCGAGAGGACCACCGATCCCGTCAGGCCGCGCGAGCCGCCGGCAACCACCACCTGGCCTGACGTGAACTTGGTCGAGTCGGCGTCACGCTCGGGCGGAAGCCCCAACACCCTCGCGGTGATCGCGCCGGCGGGCGGAACGGTGCCCGAGCCGGCGGGGATGCCGATGTCCACGACTCGCAGCTCACCGGTCGCACGCTTGCCGGGAGCGATCAGGTGGCCGAGCTTGGCCGCGTGGAAGGCAACGGTCACCTCGGCAGCGGCCGCTCTGCTCTCAACTTCGCCCGTGGAGCCGTCGACACCCGATGCGATATCGGCGGCAACGACGGGTGCGCCGCAGGCATTCATCGCTTCGATCGCGTCCGCGGCGGGCGGGCGCGGAGCGCCGTCGAAGCCGGTGCCGAAGATCGCGTCAACCACGCAGCCAGAGCCATCGAGAGCGGCTGTCAGATCGGCCGGCTCGACGAGGCGCGCCGGCTCGACGAGGCGGTCGTGATTTACGGCGGCATCGGCGGAGAGCTCGTCGGCGGGCCACAGCAGCAGCGTCTCGACTTCGAAGCCCGTACCGGCCAGGAGCCGCGCCGCGACAAGCCCGTCACCGCCGTTGTTGCCCTTGCCGCAGACGACGCGGATCGGCCCCTGCGCCGCGACCTCGCGAACCGTCTCGGCAAGCGCCTCGCCGGCGGCTTCCATCAGCTGGAGCGAAGGGATGCCGAGCTCGTCGATCGCCTCGGAGTCGGCGGCACGCATGCTCGCGGCGTCGTGAAGCGGATCAAGCCAGTCGGGCAGGGTCATCGACCGCAGGGTAAAGGGGTCAGACCCGGGGCCAGACCCCACAGGCGTGCGCAGGCGCGCGCGGACGCCTGAAGGGGCCAGACCCGGGGCCAGACCCCTTATTTGGAAGCGTACGGTTGTATGCGATAACGCGCGGGGTCTGACCCCTCGGGGGTGTGCCCGGCGTTGGGTCTAGCGCGGGTGGGCGACTACTACCGCTGCCGCCAGTTCGCGTGAGTGGGTCAGCGAGACGTCGAGGTGGACACCGCGCTCGGCGGCGGCCTGCTTGGCCGAGCCGTGGAGCCGAAGCGTCGGCGGGAAATCTCCTCCGCCCTCGACCTCGACCTCGTGCAACCGCAGGCCGCCGAGGCCGAGCGCCTTCAGCGCCGCTTCCTTGGCGGCGAAACGCGCAGCGAGGTGGCGCCCCGGCCGCGGTCGGGCGTTGGACGCCTTGAGCTCGCCCTCGGTGAAGACTCGCGTGGCCAACGCCGGCCGCCGCTCCAGGGCGCGCTCGATCCTCTCGATTTCGATCAGGTCGATGCCCGTGCCGGTCACTCGGCGAGTCGCACGACGTAGCGCTGGATCGAGACCTCGTCGTCGTAGCGCACGCCGTAGGCGACAACACCAAGCTTCTGCGCGAGGAAACCACCGATCAAGGACTCGGGCGAAGCGCCGCTGATCGCATCGTCGATCGAGGGCCCGTCCACGAACTTGTCCAGGACCGGTCCGAGGTCGAACGCTCCGAGGTACTCGAAGTCGTCGCCGAGCGCCTCCTGGCCGGCAGAGAACGTCTCGCTGTCGCCGAAGTCCCCTGCCGTGTCGGCGTTGGAGTCGACAGCGGCCTTCTCGTCTGCGAAGAAGCCGAACCGGATCACGTCGCCGTCGAGCTCGACATTCGAAAACGGAAGCTCCGCATGGGCGCCGCCGCTCGGCAGGCACTCCGCGACGTCGCCGACGCTCGAGCACTCGGCAGACGCAGTGTCGGTCTGGGCCTCGATCGCCGAGAAGCCGACGTCCGAGCCGCCCACGGGCGGCCCAAGCTCAGCGCTGCCCTCGTCCTCGATCTCCTGCTCGATCGCTCCGATCAGGTCTGCCGCGACTTCGGGATCAGTCGCCTCGATCTCACCGGCGACCTCGATTCCGTCCGGGACGTCGCCGCGCACCCAGAGGCTCCCGTCACCGATGGCGGCGGTCGCGTCGTCGAACGAGACGCCTGTCTGCTCCTCGAACGCCCCCGCGATGCCCTCCTCGGGAAAGTCCTCGAGATCGGCGCCCGCCTCGGCGGCACGCTCGAACAGATCCGCGATCGGCGGCCCGAATGCGCCGAGGTCCTCGATGGCCAAAGCCCCGATCGCGTCGCCCGCAGCGCTCTCGAGGAGCGGGCTGGCTCCGGATTCGGGCTGACCGTCGATCAAGGGAGTCGAATAGTCGAGGTAGATCTGGTCGGCGGCGGAAACCCCGGCAGAGACCGCGATGGCGCCATCGAAGATCTCGGGAACGACCTCGGCGGCCTGCTCGAGCTCCTCGGCGTCTTCGGGCGACGAGACGAAGCCCTCGAGCTGGCCGAGGTCGACAAAGACCGTGGCGAGACTGTCGTCCTCGAGCTGGGCAAGGCTGTCCTGAAGCTTGTCGCCCGATGCGAGGCTGTCGCCCTCCGAAGCGTCCACTGCCGCCTCGAAGTCGGCGGGCGGCGCAAGCACGACGTGACCGCCGAAAACGCCGACGCGATACGAGTCGCCGGGCGCCGAGATGTAGCTGACGCCCTCGTACTCGCCGTCCTCATAGGTCACCCCGTCCTCGGCCAGGAGCGAGTCGAGAGACTCGCGCGCAGCGGCCTCGTCGGTGGTCTCGAGCGCCGCGATGAACGAGTCCTCCTCGCCGCTCGGGGCGGAGACGGCGAGTCCGAGACTCTCGCCGAGCCAGGGCTCGACATCCTCGGCATAGGAAAAGTCGACTCCGGCGGCCGCGGCCTGGGATTCGAGCTGCCCGACGATCAGATCGCCCGGATCGGCTACCGAACCGAGAATGCCGATCTCACCGACCTCGGCAAGAAGAGCGTCCACGTTGTCGGCCGTCTCGCCCTCCGGCCTGATGATTGCCTCGACGTAGACCGGCGTGTCGGCGGGCATCACGCTGGAAGGTCCGGAAAGCACCTCGGAGTCGTCGCTGTCACCGCAGCCGGCGAAGGCAAAGGCGACGGCAAGGGCGGCTGCGGAAGGAAGGAAAGTTTTGTTCATGGCCTCTTTACGGGAGAAGGGCGGATTTCATCACGGCTATTCGACTGTGACCGTCTTTGCGAGGTTTCGTGGCTGGTCCACGTTCAAACCTTGCATGCGTGCGACATGGTAGGCGAGAAGCTGGAGCGGAATGATCGCGAGGATCGGCTGGAGGATCCAGTCCGTGCGGGGGATCTCAATCGTCAGATCCGAGGCTTCCGCGACCTTGGGCGTGCCCTCGGTCGCGATCGAGATCACGTCGGCACCGCGGGCGCGCACCTCTTCGACGTTCGAGAGCATCTTGTCCAGGATCGGACTGTCCGTTGCGACGCAGACAACTGGCGTCGATTCGTCCAACAGCGCGATCGGGCCGTGCTTCATCTCCCCCGCCGCGTAAGCGTCGGACGGGATGTAGGAGATCTCCTTCATCTTCAGAGCGCCCTCGAGGCAGATGGGAAGGCCGATGTTCCGCCCGAGATAGAGGAAGAAGCGTCCCTTGTGCTCCGCGCGCGCGACGGCTTTGACCTGGTCTCCGACCGTATCGAGCGTTTTTTGAATCGCGTGAGGAATCGTCTTCAGCTCGGCGATCAGCTCGGCGAGCCTCTCGTCCGAAAGCGAGCCGCGCTGCTGCGCGACCCAGAGGCCGATCAGGTACATGGCCGCGACCTGGCACGTAAACGTTTTGGTGGCCGCGACGCCGATCTCGAGGCCTGCGCGCGTAAAGAGGACGGCGTCCGCATCGCGGGTCGCCTGACTTCCCATGATGTTGGTGACCGCCAGCACCTTGGCGCCACGCTCGCGCGCGAGTCGCATCGCTGCGAGGGTGTCGGCGGTCTCGCCGGACTGGGTGATTCCGATGACGAGGTCATCCTCGTTTACGACCGGATCGCGGTAGCGGTACTCGGACGCGATGTCCATTTCGACCGGGACCCGCGCCCACTGCTCGATCGCGTAGCGCCCGACGAGCCCCGCGTGGTACGAGGTGCCGCAGGCGACGATGACGATCCGCTTCATGCCCAGGATGAACTCGGGATCGAGGTCCAGCTCTGAGAGATCGACGCGATCGGCGTCCGGCAGGCGGTCGGCGATCGTCTCGGCGACCGCGTCGGGCTGCTCGTCGATCTCCTTACGCATGAAGGTCGCATAGCCGCCCTTCTCGGCGGCGTCCTCGTCCCAGGTCACCTCATCTGCCTCGCGCTCCACGGCCGTGCCGTCTGCCTCGGTGATGCTCGCGCCGTCGGACGTGACGGTGACGATCTCGCCGTTTTCGATCGAGAGTGCCTGGCGAGTCTCGGCAAGAAACGCCGGGATAGCCGAGGCGATGAAGGTCTCGTCCTCGCCGAGGCCCACGATCAGCGGGCACTCCTGGCGCGCTGCGACGAGGGTGCCCGGGTGCGCCGAGTGCATTGCGGCGAATGCGTAGTGGCCGCGCAGGTCCGCGAAGGCGGCGTGGACCGCGTCCGTCAGGTCGCCTGCATAGTGCTTTTCGATCAGGTGGGCAACGATCTCGGCGTCGGTCTCAGACGAAAAGACGTGCCCTTCCTCGCGAAGCTGAGCCCGGAGCTCGGAGTGGTTCTCGACGATGCCGTTCAAGACGATGTGAACGTCGTCCGAGCAATCGCCGTGCGGATGGGCGTTCTCCTCGGTGACCCTGCCGTGGGTGGCCCAGCGGGTGTGGGCGAGGCCGATCGTGGCAGGAGGAGCCGCGACGGCGACGCCGCCCTCTCCCTGAGCGATGTCGTCGGCGGCAACCGCGTCCCGCAGGTTCGCGAGGTTTCCGACTGCGCGCACGCTCTCGATCCGGCCGTCCTCGAGCAGGGAGATCCCGGCCGAGTCATAGCCGCGGTACTCCAGCTTTTGAAGCCCTTGAATCAGGAGGTCACGGCATGGCCGTTTCCCCACGTAGCCGACGATGCCGCACATGGTCCGTAGAGGTTAGAGCGGGTCAGGCGAGGAGCTCGGTCTCGCAGCGGATGCCGGGCGCGGATGCAAGCCGGCGATCAGCGGTGAGAAGCGAGTGTCGTCAGCCGAGCTCGCGCTCGACCGAGTCCGAAAGGCGCCCGGCGACCTGATCCGCCTCGTCCTGCGTGGGCGCCTCGACCATCACGCGGACGAGCGGCTCGGTGCCCGAAGGGCGCACCAGGATGCGGCCCCGGCCTTCGAGCGCCGCCTCCTCGCGCTCGACCTCGTCCCAGAATGCCTGAGCGTCCTCGATCGCGTCGCGGTCGGCCACGCGGACGTTGATGAGCGTCTGGGGCAGCTTCTCCATCGGGATCGCGTCGGCGAGCGAGCGGCCGGCGAGCGAGCGGCACGCCAAAAGGGCGGCAGCGATGCCGTCGCCCGTCGGCGCAAACCCCGTCCAGATGATGTGGCCGGACTGCTCGCCACCGAGCGTCCATCCGCGCTCGCGAAGCTCCTCGGAGACGTTGCGGTCGCCGACGTGGGTGGTCGCGACCTCTATCTGAGCCTCCTTCATCGCGGTGTGGAAGCCGAAGTTCGACATCACGGTCACCGCGACGCCACCGCCGAGAGCGCCGGTCTCGGCGAGGTGCCTGGCGGCGAGAACGATCAACTCGTCCCCGTCACGCACCTGACCGGTGGCATCGACGGCCAAGACACGATCGCCGTCTCCGTCGAACGCAAAGCCGACGTCGGCGCCCGACGAAACCACACGCTCGGCGAGCGCCTCGGGGTGAGTCGAACCGCACCCCTCGTTGATGTTTCGCCCATCGGGGTCGGCGAACATGACCTCGGTCTCAGCACCCAGGCGCTTGAAGATCTCGGGTCCGGTCGAGTGGGTCGAGCCGTTTGCGCAGTCGAGCACGACCTTCAGCCCGTCGAGCCTCCCGCGAAAGGCGCCCTCCAGCTCGCGCAGATAGTCGTCGCTCGCCCCGTGGAACCGGCGAACCTGCCCGACAGCGTGCGGCGGGCCGTGATCGGCCGTGACCGATGCCTCGATCCGCGCTTCGGACTCGTCGGAGAGCTTGGCGCCGTCACGGCCGAAGAACTTGATTCCGTTGTCCTGCCAAGGGTTATGAGATGCGGAGACGACGACCGCGAGGTCGAGTCCGAGACGTCTGACGAGGATCGAAGCGGCCGGCGTCGGCACGACACCCGCGATGAGGGCGTCCCCCCCGCCCTGCGCGACTCCGGCTGCCAGCGCGCCCTCCAGCATCGGGCCCGACTCACGCGTATCGCGGATGATCAGGACCTGCGGGCGTTCTGCCTGTGCCTCTGCGGCGGCAGCGCGTCCGAGAGCCACCGCAAGCTCGGCGGTCAGAGCCTCACCGGCGACTCCGCGGACGCCGTCCGTGCCAAAAAGCCGTTTAGCCATAGATATTGGTGCGTCGCCTTTCGGCGACGCAAGAAGCAGGTCCGTGCATTAGGTCCTGTTCTAGCGCTTCGAGAACTGCGGCTTCTTGCGGGCCTTCTTGAGGCCTGCCTTGCGGCGTTCCTTCTCACGCGCGTCACGCGTGAGCATGCCGCGGCGCTTGAGCTCGCCACGAAGCTCCGGATCGATCTCGATCAGGGCGCGGGCGGTCGCGTGGCGCACAGCGTCGGCTTGTCCGGAGACGCCGCCGCCATGGACGCGGACCTTCACGTCCACCTGGCTGTCGTAACCGGAGGTGACGAGCGCCTGGCGGGCGATCGTGCGGTGAAGATCGCGGGGGAAGTAGTCCTCGACCGACTTGCGGTTGACGAGCACTTCGCCCTTGCCCTTGGTGACGACAACCCGGGCGATGGCAGTCTTTCGCTTGCCGGTCGCCTGGATGCGGGCGTCGGCGGCCATGTTGAGCTTTGCGCCCTCGCGAAGCGCGGGCTCGTCGGCGACCACGTCGGTCTCGGCAGCGGCAGCAGCGGCGGCCTCTTCCTGCTCGGCCTCGAGACGGGCGCGCTCCTCAGCGGAAAGCTCGCGCTCGTCCTCGATCAGGAGGGGCTCGAGATCTGCGCCGGGTGCGACGTCCTTCTTCTTGGGCTCGGGCGCCTTGGCGGGCTCCTTGGCCTCAGCCTCTTCAGCGGCGGGCTCGGCTGCCTCGGGCGCCTCAGCGGGCACTTCTTCGGCAGGGGCAGGGTCTGCGGCAGGAGCGTCCTCGGCAGGCTCGTCTGCACCCGGAGCTTCCTCTGCGGGAGCCTCTTCGGCCGGAGCTTCTTCGGCCGGAGCTTCTTCAGCCGCGGGCTCGGAATCAGAAGCCTCGGCGACGGGTTCTGTTTCAGGCGCCTCGTTGGGCGGTGCGGCCTGCTCCTCGGGAGCCGGCGCTGCCTCCTCGGGAGCTGCGGGCTCCTCGACGGGCGCGTCTTCTGCCGGGCTTTCGCCCTCGTCCTGCGTGGGTTCGTCGCTCAAGACTTGATCTCCAGTGGCTTCGGCTGCTGAGCCGTGTGGGGGTGGTCGGGGCCGGCGTAGACCTTCAGCTTCGTCAGCTGCGCGCGGCCGAGCTTGTTGCGCGGAAGCATTCCCTTGACCGCCTTGCGGATGACTTCCTCTGGCCTGCGATCCATCTGCTCACGCAGCGTGCGCTGACGCAGGCCGCCCGGGTAGCCCGAGTGCCGGTAGTAGATCTTCTGGTCGAGCTTCTTGCCGGTGACCGCGATCTTGTCGGCGTTCACGACGACCACGAACGAGCCGGTGTCGCAGTGCGGCGTGTAGTCGGGCTTGTTCTTGCCCCGGAGCTCATCGGCGAGCTGAGTCGCCAGGCGCCCCAGGGTCTTGCCCTCGGCGTCGACGAGCACCCAGCCGCGCTGGCGATTCTCGGGAGTGGCTACGTAGGTCTTCATAAGGCTTGATTACGCGCAAAAGCCGCGCCCGGCAAGGTGCCGCAGCGCGGGCCCGTGAGGATAGAGGATGGGGCTTGCCGCGCAGCGTCGGCTCAGCGGCCCCGAACGCTCCAGCGCTTCGAGCCTTGGCCGGTATTCCCAACGGTGTCCGTGGCGCGAACGCTCAACTCATGTCGCCCCCGCTTGAGCTTCTTCACCACATGCGGGCTGCCGCACGTCTTGAAGTTGCCCGAATCAAGGCTGCATTCGAGGTCCGAGACACCTGACGAGTCGACGACAGCGAGGGTGAACCGCGCAGCCTTGCGCGTCGCCTTCTCGAGGTTGATCGACACCTTCGGCGGCGTCGCGTCCACCTCGAAAGTCCGGCTGGCAGACATTCCGAGCTTTCCGGTTCCGCCTACTCCTCGCACCTCGAATGCGTGGATTCCTTGCTCGAGAGGCGCCGCGGGAACATGCCTGGTGGCATCGGAGCAAGGCGCCCATGATTCGGCTTCGAACCGACATTCGTATGAGGCCGCGAAATCACTTGAGAATCCAAATTCCGGAAGGGAACCGGTCACTTCACCCGATGCCGGGCCTGAGGTGATCGAAGCTCCCCCTGGCTGCGTGCGAACCGCGAACTGAGTAAGTCGAATTTGGCCGACGTTGCCAACCACATCCACCGCTCTGGTTCGGAAATCGTGCGCACCGTCCCCAATGAACGAATACACCTTCGGCGAGGCGCAGTTCTCCCACGGATGCCCATCGAGCTGACAGGCAACCTGACTCCCGGGATCGTCAGTTGAAAACGAGAAAGTGACTCGGGAGTCCAGCGAGATTGGAATCGGTCCGCTCACATTCACAACACTCGGACCAACGACGTCGACCGTCCACGTCTTCACCGATTCAGCGCCAACGAGCCCCAGCCCATCAACCGCTCGGACCCGAAGGGTGTGCGCTCCATGGGCGAGATTGCTGAACGTCGGGTTGGACTGACACGACTCGAACACTCCGGAATCAAGCTTGCATTGGAAGGAGGCCGCGCCCGCTGCCGTGAGCGTGAAGCTCGCGGAGCGCGAATTTGTCGGGGAGCTTGGCCCGCCAGAGATGGTGGGAGCCAGTGGCGGTGCCTGGGTCGGCGTGGAGATCGTCGGGTCGAGTGGCGCTGGGTCAGCCGGATCGCGCGTGCCGTCGCCGTCAGTGTCGGGCGGCAAGGCGTCGCACGGGTGGACTGCGTCGGAAGGCGCGGCGACCGATCCATAGCCAAGGAACGACGACGCCGTGTCCCGATACGCGATGGCGGTGCCACTTAAAGACGAATCGTCCGGATCGGCGATTCCCATCCATTCGTATGGCTCGTTCGGGTTCGACTCAGGGGTGGTCCACGCGTGGGCAAAGATTCCACCTACGCCGCAATCGCTCCGCGCGGCACGGGAGACAACTTGCTCAAAGAAGGCGGCGCGCTCGTTCTCGGTCATCGCACCCGCCCCGGCGGTCGGCGCGCCGAAGGAAAGGAGCATTGGAGACTGCGCGTTGCCTGCGGCCTCCAGCCCTCGGCGGGTGTCCCTCATGACGACGTCAACGCTCGCCGAAGTTCTCGAGTGCTCTGCCCATACATGCACTGCATCGACGGAACCCGAGAGCGTGGGTCTGGCCGCCTGCATTTCACGCAGGAAGGCGCCGGCCCGCCCTCCCACGCCCAGCTCGCCCAGGCTCGCTACGGCGCGGGCTCCAGGGTCAATTCCCTTGACAGTGGCTCTGACTGCCGAGTAGGTGGCTGCATAGTCAGCGGGGGTCGCAACCCCATCGGCCGCGTGAGCCGTCAGGTTCCCGTACTGCCACACCTCAAAGTCGCGAACCGCCAGTTGCTCCTCGTCGAGGTTGCGGTTCTCCGACCAGAACGTGCCCTCCCGCCCGTACCGCTCCGCGAATCGCGAGACGAACGCCGAGAACGCGGAATCGAACGATGTTCCTGAACTCGGCGCCCACCCAGGGATCGACCCGAAAGCCGGCGTGGGCCGAATTCCCTCGGCTCCCATCTTGAGGATCACCCTGTCCATCCAGTTCCAGCGCGCCCTCTGGGTATACGTGGGGTCGGTTGGAGCGACGGGCTCGATCCAAGACCAGTCCACGCGGAACCTGGCGCTCGCGATCCGGACCGAGGCCATCGCCTCGAAGTCGTCCCCCAGCCTCGTGAAGTCATCTGGAAGCTGCACGATCGTGGCGCCGAAGAACGAGTCGGACTTGCGAGGCTCGCGAGTTCGCGGTTCGACTGGGTCCTCCTCCGGAGGTGGCGGGGGGTCCTCGCCGGATCCGCGGTCGCGGTCGGGATCAATCGGGTAGTCGTCCTCCTCGTCCGGCGTGCCGTCCTCGTCGCTGTCCGGCGGCTCGGCTGCACCGCAGATCTCGATGACCGAACGGGGGGCAGGAGTGGGTCCCCGGCCCTCGTACAGGGCCACCTGATCTCGATACGCCTGCCCCGATGGGTGGAGAAGACCCGTTAGCGGAGAGCTGATCCCCCACCAATGGTCAGGGTTCAGGAGATCGAGCTCCTTGGTCTGCCATGCATAGGCGGCGACGGCGGAGATCCCGCAGTCGGTCCTGGGCAGCCTCCCTACAAGGTTCGTGTAGTTAGCCGCGCGCAGAAGCTCCGTAAGCGCGCCGAGGCCGGTGCCCCGGCGCCAGCCAAACTCGCTGAGGACGATCTCGGCGTTACCAAAGCCCTGATCGTCTAAATGGCGCCGCAACCAACCGACCATGGCCAGATCAACGTCCGGGTCGATGTCGTAGGGGTGAAACCCAACCGCGTCGATCGCTTGCGTCAGGCCGGGCTCCCGCTCGACGGCGCGCTCGAGGAACTCGTCGGCAGCCATTCCCTTCAAGCGATCACCTTCGTGCCTCGAGTCCTGAAGCGCGGCCAACCCGCCCAGGATCACCTGCGCGTCCGGATCAATGCCGTGAACCGAGTCCGCAGCTCGCTTGACCAAAGTCGCGAAGATCTCGGGGTCAGGCTTCGGGCACCAGAACCCGTTCCAGTTGGGCTCATTCCACAACTCCCAGCGCCTGACCGGGATCTTGGGTAGATCAGGGCGCGACGCCCAGAATGTTCCGGTCGGTCCATAGCGGCGAGCGACCGCGCCCACAAAGGATCCGTAGTCGGCCGCTCGGCCTGCTGCAACCTCGCTGCGGCGGCCACATGAGGCGGCGGCGCCATCGACGCCGGCGGCCCAGGAGGGTGTCGCTCCTGGCACTGCGAGGAGCTCCATGTTGCGCTGAGCGAGGGCCGCAACAAGCCGGTCCGCTGCGCTCCAGTTGTACGTATGGACGCCTGACAAGGGCGCAACGGGTTCAACCTCAGGCCAGCCGATCTCCACGCGGACCCAATCGGCGCCGATGGCCTTCATCCCGTTCAACTGGGCATCCCGAGCCGCGTCGCGGTTCAGAACGGTCTCGTTCCACAGCTCGGTCGCACTCACCCCAAAGAAGGTCTCAGGCACCCGGGGCTCGAACGCGTGCGCGAAGGACGTTGAGGAAGTAGCCAGCCCAAGACAGACCGCCGAAGCGGCAACCAGTGTTTTGAGCCGCCGAAACATCGTGCCGCTTCCTTCCTCTAGCCACAGCGCCTGCGTGCACCAGGGCGCATCCATGTCATCGGCTGGGTGCGGCTGTCCCTTCAATCTCATGCCAACGCCTGGACGGAGAGGCGGCGAACCAATGCGTCCGTGCAGCTACGGTTCCGCCTGTGGCGAAGGAGGCGAGCGAGGCAGCGCGCAACTACGGCCGCACGGCCGGCCTCCTCACGGTGGCACTCGGCGCTGCGGGCATCCTCGCCTATCTGTTCTTCGCGGTCGCCTCACACAGCCTGAATGAGGACGCCTACGGACAGATCGTGGTCCTCTGGTCGGTCACGTTTCTAACCATCTCGATCCTTCTCCGCCCGGTTGAGCAGTTGCTCGCACGGACCGTTGCCGAGCTCCAGGAAAGCGGTCAATCGATTCGCCACGCGACGCGTGTCGCTGCCGCAATACAGCTGTCCATCGGTGCTCTGTTCGTGGCGGTCGCGCTCAGTCTGCGCTCATTCTCGAACAGGAGTTGTTCGACGGAGACTCGTTGTACTTCTGGGTCTTGGTGGTCGCGGTCCTCGGCTTCGCCGCCAGCTACTTGCGTTCGCGGCTTCTTCGCGGGAAGCAGGCGGATGGGCTGTACGCGGTGCTGCTCCTCGTTGACGGAGTGGTTCGGCTCGCCTTTGCCCTCGTGGTCGCGGTCGGCATCGCCAAGGGCCCGGACCTGATTGCCATAGCCGTGGCCGCTCGCCGATAGCCAGCCTCGTTGTAGTCCCCCTCGCACTTGCTTCTCGGCGCGGCGGCCCGGTCAAGTCTCGGGGACGCCCTTCCCATTGCCCCGGCGACTGACGGCGCGCCGAGTTCACCCTTGCCCAAGGAGGAGGCTTCGCCGCTGCCGTCCTTGTGATTATGCTAGCGAGCAGGTGCTTCCTGAACAGCGGAGTCCTGTTCGTCAGAGGCGCCGAGAACGCTGCGGCCGCCGGATTCATCTTCAACGTCCTCATGGTCGCTCGTGCTCCCGTGGTTCTGTTCCAGGCGATCGCGACCAGCCTCCTTCCACACCTGACCCGGCTCCGCTCACGCGGCGACCAGACGAGCGATGAGGCCTTCGCCCTGTCCATACGGATGACCCTCCTCGTGATCGCTGGGTTCGCCGCGGCTGTTTCGCTTGCCCTACTAGCGGTTGGGCCCGCAGCCATGCAGATCGCCTTCGGTGAGAACTTCGAGTACGACCGCGCCGGCCTCGTCATCGTCGCCGTCGGCATGGGCTTCTACCTGGCAGCCGAACGCTAAACCAGGCGGCTCTTGCACAGGGCCAGGCGCGACGCGCCGCGATCTGCTGGCTTGGATCCGCCCTCGTGTTCGTTGCCTGAACCTGACGGACGCTCGACGCGTACCGCCGCGTCGAGATCGGCTTCTCGCTCAGCGCAGCCACCCTTTGCCTTGCTTTGTACGTCCTTTACCGGCACCCCGGCGCTGCTCGCAGGACGCTCGAACCCGGTTCCGGCGAGGAGCTGGAAGCTCGGCTGGCCGCCGCCGACGACGTGATCTAGCCGGCCGGCGCGAGCCTATCTCGAGCACCCTAGACTGCCGGCGGTGTCCGAGCAATCCAATCACGAGCAGGCCGACAGCGTTGAGCGAGCCGACTACCAGACGATCCGTTCGTTCTTCGACACCTTGAGCGCAGAGGAGGATCGCTGGCTTGAGACAACTTCCGGATACCACGATCTGGTTCGATCTACGGCAACCTCATTGATTCCCCCTGGCCAGCGGGTACTTGAGATCGGTTCTGGCCGGGCGACCTCCTCTCTTCGCTGCGACCCTCCAACGGCCTCGGTGTGGATGTAAGCGATGGAATGGTCAACCAGGCGCGGACGCGTCATCCCGAGCTTGAGTTCGTGTGCGCCGCAGGCGAGTCCATGGATGTCCGCGAGGAACCGTTCGATTACGTCGTCCTCGTTGACACCGTGCCGTACGTCGCTGATCTCCAGACGTTGTTTTTGAAGGTTTCCGAGATGTGCCACGCGCGGACTCGGTTGGTCATTTCCAGCTACAGCAACCTCTGGCGACCGATTCTCGCGACGCTCTCGCTGTTCGGCCTCCGGCCCAACCGCCCGGTGCGCAACTGGGTTGCCCCAGAGGATCTCGTGAACCTTCTGGAGCTCGCCGGCTTTCAGGTGACCACCAGACGCTCGGAGATCCTTGCCCCCATCAAGGGCGGGCGCCTTTCCCGGCTCCTCAACGGCTACGTCGCTCGCCTCCCCGGACTTCGGGCGCTGACCGCCACGTACTGGCTGATCGCGCGCCCCATCCAGAGCAGCCGCTCCGAGAGCGGCGTCTCGGTCGTAATCCCGTGCCGCAACGAGGCTGGATCCATAGCGGATCTCGTGGACCGTGTCCCCGAGATGGGCACCGGGACGGAGATCGTGTTCGTCGAAGGTGGGTCCTCCGACGACACCCGGGAGCGAATCGAGTCGATCATCGCAGAACGTCCGGACCGGAACCTGACGCTTCATGTGCAGACCGGGAAGGGAAAGTGGAACGCGGTCAAGGAGGGGTTTGACGCTTCGACCCAGGAGATCCTGATGATCCTCGATGGCGACATGACCGTCCCGCCCGAGGATCTCCCGAAGTTCTACGAAGCCGTGGCGTCGAACCACGGCGAGCTGATCAATGGGAGTCGCATGGTCTACGGCATGGAGCCGGGTGCGATGCGATTCCTCAACATGCTGGGCAACAAGGCCTTCGCGGGGGTCCTGACCTTCGTACTGGGTCAGTACGTCAAGGACGCTCTGCGGGACGAAGGTCCTTCATCGCACCGACTGGGAGCGGATCTCCGAGAGGAGCCATGAGTTCGACGCCGAGGACCCGTTCGGCGACTTCGAAATCCTGATGGGCGGGGCGCTCCTGGGCCTCAAGATCTCCAACCTTCCGATCCGCTACCGCGCCCGGGTCTATGGGGATACGAACATTCGCCGCTTCTCTGCGGGTGCTCGTCTTGCGCGACTCGCTGCGGCGGGGTATAAGCGGCTGTGGGTGAACCCGGTGTCGGATTGAGCGACTCGACGCCGGATCTCGTTGCCGGCCTCGAGCGGCAACAGAGGCATACGACCGCCGACCTGCCGTCAGGGCGCTTTACCGGTCGTGGCATCAGATGGCTATCGCCCGCCTCGCGACGGGCCCGGGTCAGAACATCGAACTCGGCTGCGGTTTCGGTGCGTTTCGAGAGGCGGCGTCCGGCACGATCCACTCCGATGTGGCGCCGACCCCGTGGGCTGACGTTGTGATCGACGCGGAGGACCTACCGGTTGAAGACGGCTCGGTTCGCAACCTCGTGATGTTCGACGTCCTCCATCACCTGCCGCACCCGCTCCGGTTCTTCGCAGAGGCGGAACGGGTGCTGGCACCGGGTGGACGCATTGTCGCGGTGGAGCCGTACTGCTCGCTGATCTCGAGGGCCGCGTACAGGCACCTCCATCGCGAGGGAGCAGACATGGGTGTCGATCCCTTCGCCGGAGACGCCCAGTCGAGCGAGGATCCGCTCGACGCCAACAACGCTCTTCCAACCCTGTTCTTCTGGCGCTATCTAGAGAAGTTCGCCAGCAGCTTCCCCCACCTCTCGGTCGGGGAGCGATCGCGTTTCGCGTTCTTTGCGTATCCATTGAGTGGAGGTCTTGAGGGCTACCGGCTCGCGCCGGACGGCGTGGTCGGCGGCCTTGCTCGGTTCGAGCCAAGGGTCCAGCCACTGGCCTCGTGCTTCGCGTTCAGGTGTCTCGTCGCCGTAGAGCGTGCCGCCTAGATGCGCATGGTCATCCCAACACGGTGGAAGATCGGCGCCGCCCACCTAGTCTCGGCTCCGGTGATCCTGGTGCGTAGGATCGCGAGGCGGGGGCCGGAAACCACCGTCGTTCGACGCGGGGTGCGATGGTCCCTCGACCTTCGCGAGGGAATTGATTTTGCAATCTGGCTGAACGGCTCCTTCGAGCCCTCGACGAGACATGCGTACGAGGGCATCGTCAGCGCCGGCGATCAGGTCATAGATGTCGGGGCGAATGTCGGTGCTCACACCATGCACCTCGCGCGGGCGGTCGGCCCGACCGGGACGGTTGTCGCCATCGAACCGACCAAGTTTGCATTCCAGAAGCTCCTGGGCAACCTGGAGCTGAATCCCGACCTCAAAGGTCGAGTGCTGCCCCGCCAAGCCATCGTCGTCGGAGAGCCCGGCGCGAAGGGCCCGGAACAGCTCTACTCCGGCTGGCCTTTGGCAGGCGAAGCCGACCTGCACCCCAAGCACCGGGGCCGGCCCGAGTCCACGGCGGGAGCACGCGCGCTAACCCTTGACGAACTGGTCGCCGACCCCCGGGATGTGAACCTCATCAAGCTCGACGTTGATGGCCACGAGTGCGATGTTCTGCGCGGCGGCACCCGCGTCCTCTCCGAGAGCTCGCCGCCGATCCTGCTCGAGTTGGCGCCCTACGTCTTCGAGGACACGGCCGGCAGTCTGGAAGAGCTAGTCGACATCCTGCACGAGCATGGATACGAGCTTCGCACTATGGATGATTCGAGGCAGCTCCCAGGCTCGGCAAGCGAACTCAGGGCACAGATCCCAGACGGCGGGTCGCTGAACGCCCTGGCGCGCGTTTCAGGATCCACCTAGCGATTCTCGCGAAACGCCCGGATCGTCCGCTCGAGGCCGTGCTCTAACGGAACCGCCGCCTCGAAGCCGATTAGGCTGGCCGCACGCGAGACGTCAAGGAACCGGGATGGCTGTCCATCCGGTCGCGAGTCGTCCCATCTCACTTCGCCCTCATAGCCGGTGAGGGCCTGGATGCGCTCCGCCAGGTCCTTGATTGAGGTCTCTTTGCCCGTCCCTAGGTTGACCGGCTCCGACGAGTCCAGATGCTCTGCCGCCAAAAGAAGCCCACGTGCAGCATCCGCCACATACAGAAACTCGCGCGTCGGCCTGCCGGTGCCCCATAGAACGACCTCGTCTTCCTCGGCCTCTGCGGCCTCGACGAACTTCCGGATCATCGCCGCGATCACATGGGAGTCCTCCAGGTCGTAATTGTCACCTGGCCCGTAGAGGTTCGCGATGACCGGCGCCACCGAGTCGAAGTGATACTGCCGGCGGTAAGCGTCGAGAACGAGAGCATTTCGCGAGCCGACGGGGCGTTCGACTCTTCGGGATAGCCGTTGTCCGAGGCGAAGGAGAAGGCACCTCGGTGAACTTCGGATAGGCGCAAACGGAGCACGCAGCGACGACTTCGAAACAACAGCTGACTGCTCGAAGAATTGACGCATCGCGAGGTTGTCGTAGGAAGCGGGCCCGGTTGCGCCGGTTGAATCCGATGCCACCGACACGCGCGGCAGGTGGATGACAACGTCCGCCTACGACATGTCGGCTTCCACCATGATCCGGACGAGCTCAGCGAACGTCACAGATGGCTGCCACCCGAGTTCGTCCCGCGCTTTGGTGGCGTCCCCGCAGAGGACATCCACCTCGGCCGGTCTGAAGTAGCGAGGGTCAACCTTCGTCACTGCCTCCCAGTCGAGCTCCAGTAACCCGGCTGCCTCGATCAGGAACTCGCGAACCGTATGCGTCTCACCCGTCGCGATCACATAGTCCTGGGCAACGTCTGGCTGGAGCATTCTCCACATCGCGTCCGTGTAGTCGGGCGCGTATCCCCAGTCGCGAGATGCGTCCAGGTTGCCCAGGTAGAGAGTCGACTGGAGGCCGTGCTTGATTCGAGCCAGCGCTCGGGTGATCTTCCGGGTCACGAACGTCTCGCCACGCCTTGGGGACTCGTGATTGAAGAGGACTCCGTTGACGCAGTGCATCCCGTAGCTCTCCCGGTAGTTCACAGTCATCCAGTAGGCCATCGCTTTCGAGACCCCGTAAGGGCTGCGCGGGTGAAACGGCGACTCCTCCGACTGCGGTGGAGGAGTCGAGCCGAACATCTCCGACGAAGCGGCCCCGTACAGACGGGTGCGGACCTCCGTCTCCCGGATCGCCTCGAGTAGACGCACGGTCCCCATCGCGGTGACGTCCGCCGTGTACTCGGGGATATCGAAGCTGACTCGGACGTGGCTCTGCGCACCGAGGTTGTAGATCTCGTCCGGAGCGAGGTCGTAGATTAGCTTCACCAGTCGGCTTGCGTCGGTCAGGTCGCCGTAATGGAGAAAGAAGCGCACATCTTCTTCGTGAGGGTCCCGGTACAGGTGATCGATCCGCTCGGTGTTGAAGCTCGACGAGCGCCGGGTGATGCCGTGCACGACGTAGCCCTTTTCGAGCAACTGCTCTGCCAGGTAGGAGCCGTCCTGCCCGGAGATCCCCGTTATCAGTGCGCTCTTTCGCTCGGACATCTACTCGACGATATTCGTATCGGTCACATCGCCGGCTCGGTCCGGGCGGCATCGTCCCTCGCTCGAAGCCGATCGTAGACCCAGACGAGGCCCAACGCCGCCAGCATGATGAGGAATGGTTCAGCCGGGATCCGATACCTGCCCCCGCTGTCCGCGATGAAGACAACGCTCAAGATCATCAGCACCGGAACAAGCCAGATCGCCCGCGGCGCCAGTCGGGCCGACCTGGTGAACGCTCCACCAACGGCCACGAGGGCCAAGGCCCAGAAGGAGAAGACCGAGAGGGTCACGGCACGAGGCGGTACATCGGCGTATGAGGCGATTCGCTTCGAATAGTCGAGTCCGCCCAGGTCGAAGGTCCGCAGCGTGTTGTGAAACGCAGCCCTGAGCGGGTAGGACGGATGCTCCAGGACGTAATCCCTGGAGAGTGACCGCAGTTCCCTGTCCATCGTGACCTCGTCCATGTCCGAGCCGGGCCCGAACACAGACGAGAAGGATTCGAGCTCTGTCGGGGGAAGCCAGATCGCGTTGCCCTCGGGCGAGAGCCTCGCTTCGTCGTTGTACGTCCCAGCGAATGCGAATCCCGACTGAGTCGCTATAGGCACGAAGGCATCCAACTCGATCGCGTTTCTCAGCGTCCAGGGGACAACCACGAGTCCTGCCATGAGCAGCAAGAAGGCTGGCTGCGCCAACCGCCGGCGCCCCAGTTCGCCAGACGGCCAGACGAGGATCAGGAGCGGGAGCAGGATTACGAGCCCGTTCGATCGCGTCAATGCGGCAAGACCGGCCAGGACACCGGCCAGGACCAGCCAGCGAAACTCATGACTGCTCCGCCGGTGCGCCAAGACGGCTGCAATTGCACCGAGCTCGAGCGACAGGAACAGAGGCTCGGTCAGGATCGTCGTGCCGTTCACGACAAAATGGGGGTACACAGCCGTCAGGGCACCGGCGACCAGCGCCACGCGCCTTCCCCAGATCATGCCGGCGATCAGCATGACGAGTGCGACGTTGATTACCCCCAGTGGGATCTGGGCGATCCTGGCGGCCTGAGGATCGTCTCCGAAAACTGCGTAGACGCCCCCGAGGAAGTACGGGTACGTTGGCGGGCGGAAGGCCGATGGACCGCCTCCCGGCGCCAGCGCACTCTCTGGGTACCCGTTGCCGTCTGCGATTGACACGGCGTGCCGCTGGTAGTCGGTCGAGTCGGTGAGGAGCTCATAGTCTGGCGTTTCGGCCAGCGCGAAGATCCGCACCGCCAGCGCCAGCATGAGTACCGCAACGAACCACTGCCGTCTCGCAGACTTCATAGCGGCGCGGACTACTCCCACTCGATAGTCGCCGGCGGCTTCGACGAGATGTCGAGCGCCACGCGGTTCACACCGGGAACCTCGTTGATGATCCGGTTCGAGATCCGCTCCAAGCAGGTCGTAGGGCAGCCGCGCCCAGTCCGCCGTCATCGCGTCCTCGGAGGTCACGGCGCGAATCACGATCGGGTAGGCGTAGGTGCGCCCGTCGCCTTGGACTCCGACCGAGCGGACGACCGGCAGGACGCAGAAGGACTGCCAAAGCTCGCGGTACATACCCGCGGCGCGGATCTCCTCTTGAAGGATCGCGTCGGCGTCGCGCAGGATGTCGAGGCGCTCCCTGTTGACCTCGCCGCCGACGATGCGGATGCCGAGACCGGGCCCCGGGAAGGGCTGGCGCCAGACGAGCTTGTCGGCGAGGCCGAGCTCGGATGCGACGGCTCTCACCTCGTCTTTGAAGAGCATCCGAAGGGGCTCGACAAGCTCGAAGTCGAGGTCGTCGGGTAGCCCTCCAACGTTGTGGTGAGACTTGATCGTCGCGGACCCGTGGCCGTCTCCCCCGGACTCGATCACATCGGAGTAGAGCGTTCCCTGAACCAGGAACTTCGCGTCAGAAAGCTTTCGGGCCTCGTCCTCGAAGACCCGGATGAACTCGGAGCCGATGATCTTCCGCTTGGTCTCGGGATCCGTCTCGCCGGCGAGCTTCGAGAGGAAGCGCTCCTCGGCTTCGACGTGGATGAGCTTGATTCCAAGCTCCTCGCGAAAGGCCTTGACGACCTGCTCGCACTCGCCCTTTCGCATCAGGCCGTGATCCACCAGGACACAGGTGAGCTGCTCGCCGATGGCCTTGTGAACGAGAGCCGCTGCAGTAGCCGAATCGACGCCTCCGGAAAGACCGCAGATCACCTCGGCCTCGCCGACCTGGGCGCGGATCTTCGACACCTGCTCCTCGATCACCGATGCGGGCGACCAGCGCTCCTCGCAACCAACGATGTCCCGCAGGAAGCGCTCGAGCACCTCGGTGCCGTAAGGGGTGTGAACGACCTCGGGGTGGAACTGGATGCCGTAGAGGCCGCGCTCGGAAGATTCGAAGGCCGCGACGGGCGAGCCGGGGCTGGCCGCTAGCGCATCGAAGCCTTCGGGCGCCTGCATGACGCAGTCACGGTGGCTCATCCAGCACTGCTGCTCTTGGGGCAGGTCGCGAAGGAGCTTGCCGCCGTCGCCTGTGAGCGTGAGAGTGGTCCGGCCAAACTCGCCGGCCTCGGCACCTTCGACCGTTCCGCCGAGCTCCAGGGCCATCGCCTGCATGCCGTAACAGATCCCCAGAACCGGAATGCCCATCTCGAGCAACTCTGGCCGTATCTGAGGCGCGCCCTCCGCATAAACCGACGCCGGTCCGCCCGAGAGGACCAAAGCGCGCGGAGCGCGGTCCCTGATGCGCTCGAGCGGCACGTTCGCGGGCAGAAGCTCGGCGAAGACGCCGCACTCGCGGATCCGCCGGGCGATCAGCTGCGAGTACTGGCCGCCGAAGTCGAGTACCAGAACCTCCTCCCGCGCTGACTCGGGCGGCTGAACGTCGACGGTCTCAGGCGCAGCGGGTTCGCCTTCGACGATCTCTCGCGCGGCCGTAGCCGACGCGGGACTATCCATCCGCGACCGTGACCCCGTTGGTGACGGCCGCCTTGCCGTTCGAGCCCATCCCGACCGACTGCGAGCGCTGAAGCTGCTTGCCCTCGGTCTGAAGCGAGGGGGCGACCATCACCTCGGCCCGCTGGAAGTCGCGAATGTCCTCGTAGCCGCAGGTGGCCATCGAGGTGCGAAGCGCCCCCATCAGGTTGAAGGTGCCGTCGTTCTCGTGAGCGGGGCCCATCAGGATCTCCTCGAGCGTCCCGTCTTGGCGCGTGGTGACACGAGTGCCGCGAGGCAGCGAGGGATGGAACGTCGCCATGCCCCAGTGGTTGCCGCGCCCGGGCGCCTCCTTGGCGCGAGCGAGGGGCGAGCCGATCATCACGGCATCGGCGCCGACCGCAATCGCCTTCGAGAGATCGCCGCCCGTACGCATGCCGCCATCCGCGATGACGTTGCAGTATTCACCCGTCTCCAGCATGTGCTGGGCCCGGGCCGCAGCGACATCGGCAATCGCAGTTGCCTGCGGGACGCCGAGGCCGAGGACGCCGCGCGTGGTGCACGCGGCTCCCGGGCCAACACCCACCAGGACGCCGACGGCGCCGGTGCGCATCAGATGGAGTCCCGTCGAGTACGAGGCGCAGCCACCGGCGACTACCGGGACGGGGACCTCGGCGATGAACTCCTTCAAGTTGAGTGGCTCGGACTTGGTCGAGACGTGTTCGGCCGAGATCACGGTCCCTTGGATCACCAGGATGTCGAGACCAGCCTCGAGTGCGACCTCATAAAGGCCGGAAACCTTCTGGGGCGTGAGTGACCCGGCGGCAACGACGCCGGCAGACTTGATCTCCTCGATCCTCTTGGCGATCAGCTCGGCCTTGACCGGCTCCTCGTAGATCTGCTGCATGAGGTGGGTGACGCGGTCGGGCGGCGTGGCAGCGATGCGCTCGAGTTGCTCGTCGGCGTCGTCATAGCGCGACCAGATGCCTTCGAGGTTGAGAACGCCGAGTCCGCCGAGCTCGCCCAGGCCGATGGCCGTCGCAGGCGAGACGACGCCATCCATCGCCGACGCAAGCAGCGGGAGCTCGAAGCGATAGGGGCCGAGGTTCCAGGAAATGTCGACGTCGTCGGGGTCGCGTGTCCTGCGCGACGGCACGATCGCGATGTCATCGAACCCGTAGGCCCGCCTGCCCTTTTTCCCTCGACCGATTTCGACTTCCACCCGTTCTCAGCTCCTTAATTCGTGAGCACTCAGGCTAGGTCCGATCGCGGACGAAAAAAGCCCCTCGAAAAGGGGCTCGAAACGCGCATTTTGCTGGAATCCTATGAGCGCTTTAGCGCGAATCCAGCTGGTGATGTTCGGTACCTGACCCGGGAACTCCAAGGTCTTGGCGATGATAACAGCGGTAAACCGGAGCTCAGGCAACCCCCGCCGACACGTCGAGCTCCGACACTTCGACTCGCGAACAGATGCGATCGACCTCGCGCGGGTCGAGGGTTCCGGCCCCAAAATGCTGCGTGGATTCCGCCCCGCACGCGACGCCAAACGCGAGGCAGTCCCGCGGAGACCTGCCGTCGAAGCGCGCGGCGACGTACCCGGCCAGGAACGCGTCACCCGAGCCGACAGCCGAGATCGGGTCCATCTGATCCGTCTCGACCTCGTACCGGCGACGCTCAGGACCCGTGCCCACGATCGCTGCGCACCCATCCGCGCCCGTGATGATCGCCTCGCCGGCCCCCATCTCCAGAAGGCCGCTCAGAGCCATAACGCGATCGTCCGAATCGTTGAACTCGTATCCAACCGCCTCTTCAGCCTCGAGCGCGTTTGGCACGACCACCGTGGGCTCCGCCCGCAGCCCGGCACGCATCTGCTCACCGTCCGTGTCGAGCACGGTGATGACATCAAGCGCCTTCAGCTCGGACACCAGGCGGGCGTAGACGTCGGGGTCGCAACCGGGTGGAATCGACCCCGCGAGGACGCAGATCGAAGCGCCTTGGGCGAGGTACAGAAGCTTCTCGACGAAGCGGTCCACTTCTTCGCCGCTCACCTGGGGCCCGCGCTCGTTGATCTCGGTCTGCTCGCCGGTTGTGGGATCGATGACGGCGAGGTTCGTTCGCGACTCGCCGTTGATCCGCATGAAGTCGTTGAGAATGGATTCCTCGCCCAGGCGCTCGACGATGCGGGTTCCCGCCGATCCGCCGACCAGCCCGGTCGCGATCACCGGGCGGCCTAGAAGCTTGAGCGCCCGCGCGACGTTGACTCCCTTTCCTCCCGCGACCGTGCGCGATTCGACAGCGCGGTGGCGCTGGCCGAGTCTGAAATTTGGGACCGCGACCGTGCGGTCGATCGCTGCGTTGAGGGTGACGGTGAGAATCACGTGGAGGTCTCAGAAGAGTACCGCTACTCGCGGCGATGGGCGCCGAATGCAAGGGCGCCGAGCACCGCTGAGATCACGACCGCGCCGGCGAACACGACGAGGGCCCACATCGGGAGCCCCGAGCTCCCCTCCTCCGCCTCGGGTAGCCCCGCCACGGCGCGAGCCGCAACGGCATCGACCTCCCCCACCCTGCGACCGTCAAGGCTCACCACGGCGACTCCGATGCTCTCGCCTTCGGCGATCGGGGCGTCCAACTCAGGGGTCTCCCCCAGCTCCACCTCGACTCGCTGATCTGCCCTGGCAACCTCTTTGACGCTCCCTGAGGCCTTGAGAGCCAGGCGCCCTCCACCGACGAGCGACACGAACCCGAGACGCTCTCCGGTCCTCACCAGCGCTCTCGTGTCGTAGAGCGAGAAGCCGTAGTCCATGAGCGCGAGCGTCGCGGCGTCGCGCGAGGTTTCGTCAGGCGAGCCCAGCACGACGGAGGTGAGGCCGACTCCGTCCCGGGTCCCGGAGCCAACCAGGACGTAGCCCGCCTCGAGCGTTGTGCCCGTCTTGATCCCGTCGATGAACGGCTCTTGAAGGACAAGGCTGTTGCGATTGACGATCTGGATCGGCTTTTCCGTCGAGCGCAAGGTCGTCCGGGGCGTATCGACGATCTTTCGAAACATCGCCTGCCGGCGAAGCTCGGTCGCGAGAGTGACCAGATCGCGCGCGCTGGAGACGTTTCCGCCGTCGAGGCCAATCGGATCCGTGTAACGCGGTCTCGGCAAGGCCGAGTTCGTCAGCGGCAGCATTCATCCGCGTGACGAAGTCGGACTCCGAGCCCGAGACGGCAATTGCAAGGGTCAGCGCCGCGTCGTTCCCCGACGGGATCATCAAGCCGTAGAAGGCATCCCTCGCGGTCAGGCTGTCACCGGGCTCGAATCCGGCGAGCGACTCGCCCGGCTCGGGATCGTACGGCGCCGCAACGACCTCCCGCCCGGGGTCGAGCTCCTCCGCGGCCACGTAGTAGGTCATGAGCTTCGTCGCGCTTGCAATCGGATAGCCCGTCTTCGGATCCTCGGCGGCGAGCACGTCGCCGGACTCACCATCGACGAGGAGCCAACTGGCTGCGGGGAGCCCGGACGGCGGCCTGGGTGGCGCAGCCGCTGCACCAGGCGCCCATAGCGCGAAAAGCAGCCAGGTCGCCAGTAAGAGGACGGCGCGGATCAGCGCAGGGCTAGCGTCTGGCCGGCGTTGAGCGTCTCGGAGTCGAGCTCCGGGTTGAGCCGCTCGATCCTGGGCTCGGGGATGCCAGTCTCCCTGGCAATCGCCGAGAGCGTGTCGCCCGCGGCAACGGTGTAGCTCGTAGAGGCCTCCGCCTTCTGCTTCTTTGGCTGCTCGGAGCGGTTCTTCTTGTCGCCCTCGGAACCCGTGTCGCCCGATTCGGTGAAGCTCGTCACGAGGAGGTAGATCGCGAAGCCACAGGCAACGAGCGCGAGCAGGGCAACGATCCGGGCGAACATCGACCGCCTGCCGAGCGTGGATGAAGATCGGGTGGTGCTTTCCATCGGATTCGAGTTCCCCAGGCTCGTCGCGATCGTACCCCTGCTTCATCGTCCGTCTAGCCGGTGTCGAGAGCCCGGCAAGCCACTTCCCAAACCTCTTTGCGAAGCGACTCCGCAGCCTTGGCCGGATCGTCCGCCCCAGCGATCGAACGCGAGGCGGTGACGATCGCCGATGCAGGGTGCGAGCCGAAGGCCGCACCAAGGTCAGCGGCGCTGCCGCCTTGCGCCCCCACGCCGGGAAGCAGGAACGGTGACGCGGGCATGAGCTCGCGCAAACGGGCGATGTGCGCGGGCTCGGTCGCACCGACCACGGCACCGAGGCCGGACAGGCCGGACTCGCCCTTGAGCGAAGAGCCGAGGCTTTCGACCATCTCAGCGAGGCGCTCATGAAAAGGCGCGCTGGGCGCCGGCTGGTCAAGAAGGTCGGAGGCGCCGGGATTGGAAGTCCTCACCAACACGAAGAGACCGGCGCCAGTCTCCTCCGCGGCTTCGATCAATGGCGCGAGTGAGTCTCGGCCCAGCGTGCCGTTCGCGGTGGCAGCGTCAGCGCCGAGACCGGGAACGTCGCCGAACGGACTCGGAGTCGAGCCGAACAGGGCCTGGGCGTACGCCGAAGCGCTGACGGGCACGTCCCCGCGCTTGCCGTCCGCGATGACGAGAAGGCCGTGTGCGTGCGCAGCGCTTACAACGCGCTCGAGCGCCGCCCACCCCGGTGCACCGAGGCGTTCGAAGCACGCAAGCTGCGGCTTGACGGCCACGCACGCGGGGCCCGCCGCTTCGAGGACACGCTCGCACCAGCGTGCGACCGCATCCCCTGCCCGAACGGCGGGCGAATCGCCTGTTGCGTCCGGAAATGCCCGCCCCGCGACGGCGGGGTCGGGGTCAAGGCCGACGCAGATCTGACTCGCGCGCTCCTCTACGAGCGCCGCGAGCCGATCCGCGAAGGCGGTACGTGAAAGCTGCGTCAGCTTGCCTTGACGCTGCCCTTGAGGCCGGCGCCTGCCGAGAACTTCGGCACCTTGCCGCCGGCAATGGTGATCCGCTCACCCGTGCGCGGGTTGACGCCCTGGCGCGGACCGCGCTCGGCGACCGAGAACTTGCCGAAGCCCGTGAAGTTCACGTCTTCGCCTGAAACGAGCGAACTCTCGATCCCGCCGAGGATCGAGTCGACTGCATCGGCAGCCGCCTTCTTCGAATCGAACTCTCCGGCAATCTTTTCAACGAATTCAGCCTTGGTCACGTGAGAACTCCTCCTTCGTAAGGTCAGGAACGGCGCCGACAGTAACAGCGGGCTCCGACGGCTCTTTTTTAGGTGATGCGCTAGCTCTGCTTAGTTGCCCCCGCGGCTCTTCCACTCGGCGCGGGCCCGGATCAGTGCGCGTATCCTGCCCGCGATGGGCACCGAGTACGACGCTTTGATCGTGGGCGCCGGCTATGCCGGCGCAATCATGGCCGAGCAGCTGGCCTCGCGCGCGGGGCAGCGCGTCCTCGTCGTTGATCGCCGCAACCACATCGCTGGCAACGCTCACGACTACTACGACGAGCACGGGGTTCTTGTCCACAAGTACGGGCCGCACATCTTCCACACCACGTCGCAGAAGGTCGTCGGGTACCTCTCCCAGTTCACCGAGTGGCGGTCCTACGAGCACCGCGTGCTGGCGCGTGTGGACGGCAAGCTGGTGCCCATGCCCATCAACCGCACCACGATCAACGTCCTCTACGACCTCGGTCTTGCCACTGACGAGGAGGTCGAGCACTTCCTCGAGGGGCGAGCCGAGCATGTGGAGCACATCCGAAACAGCGAGGACGTAGTCGTCGCGAAGGTGGGGCGCGAGCTCTACGAGAAGTTCTTCCGCGGCTACACGCGCAAGCAGTGGCAACGCGACCCCTCGGAGCTGCACGCGTCGGTCTGCGCACGGATCCCGATCCGCACGAACACCGACGACCGCTACTTCACCGATCCGTTTCAGAAGATGCCCGCCGACGGCTACACGGCGATGATCGGGCGCATCCTCGAGCATGAGCTCATCGATGTCTCGATCGAGACCGATTACGAGGACGTCAAGGACCAGGTCGAGCACAGCCACCTCGTCTACACCGGACCGATCGACCGCTTCTTCGACAACCGGTTCGGGGCTTTGCCCTATCGCTCGCTGGAGTTCGAGCTTCGCAACGAGCCGACGCCGGACGGCGGGTACCTGCTGCCCGCGACCTCAATCAATGAGCCCAGTGAGGACGTTCCCTATACGCGCACAACGGAGTTCCGCTGGATGACCGGGCAGGAACGCCATCCATCCTCCACCGTGGCGGTCGAGTATCCGCGCACCGAGGGCGATCCCTACTACCCCATCCCCCGCGACGACACGCGCGAGCTCTACCGGCGCTACGAGGCCCTGGGCGAGGAGCTTCCCGATGTCACCTTCGTCGGCCGCCTGGCGCGCTACCAGTATCTGAACATGGACCAGGTGGTCGGCCAGGCGCTGTCAGCCGCCAACAAGCTGATCGCATCGCTCGAGCCGGTCGCCTAGCGCTTGAAGTCCAGGGTCGCTTCGCTCTCGGGGTGGTAGCGGTTGTCGAAGAACTCGGTCCGGCGCCGAAGCGTGCCGCTGCGCTCCCGAACGAACTCGATCGGAGACCTCGATAGCCACCACGGGCTCGCGAAGCTGATGAAGTGACGACGATAGACGCGGGAGATCTCGCGATTCTCGACCGGCGATCTCGCGCGCAGCCCGCGTGTGAACCCTGCGAGCGCACGCGGGATCGCCCTGACGAATCTAGGGTCCTCCCGAACCACATCGCGCGCGTGCGTTGCCAAGCGCGCGACGAGCGCCCCCCCAGCGTCGCGGCCCCGTAGAAGCTTTCCTGCGATATATCCGAAGTTGCGTGCGTTGAGCAGGTACGCAGCGAGATAATTGCCTTCGCCCTTCATGTGTACCGCGACCACCTCGGGCATGTGCAGATGACGAAAGCCAGTGTCGAAGAAGCGCAGCATGAACTCGAGCTCGTTCGCCCAGACGAAGATGTTTGGGTCGTATCCGTGGAGCTCATCGAGCACCTCGCGGCGCATCAGGACCGCGCATCCCCAGAAGCTCAGGAGGCCGGTCGGGTACTTCTTGTCGAACCGGGTGCCTGGGTCGTAGGAGCTCACAACTCCGAAGGACACCAGGTCGGCACGGTGCTCGCGGGCGGCCTCGATCGCACGCTTCAACCCATCCGGCGGGAGGTAGCAATCGTCGTCGAGGGCGAGGACGAGATCGCCCGCGGCGGCATCGAACCCGTCGTTGAACCCGCTGACCCCATTGTTCACGTCGCGGATGATCAGCCGGACGTCGGGGAACTCCGCCTCGACCATCGCCGCCGAGCCGTCTGATGAAGCGTTGTCGACGACGATGAACTCCAGCAGCTCCGGGTCGTAGTCGATCTCCTGCATACGGCGCAGGCTCTCGCGCAGGTCGTCGCGCCTGTTGAACACGAGGGAAACGACGCTCACCGTGGGCGCGTTCTCGCGGTCACCGGACTGGCGGGCGACCTCGTCGACGCTGGCGGGTTGGGCTGGCATGACCGGCCCGGCACGATAGCTAGGTATCCCTCAGCGGGCGACGCTTGCGGGGAGTGCGTCGGGGATACCATGCGCACGATGCCCCACCCGCGCACGTCTCCTCAGAAGCCGCGCCTTCGATGGTCGGATCGATACGCACGGGCGTTCCCTCCTCGATTGCTGCGGACGCTCGCGCTTCCCCTTGGGCGGCACCTTCACGCGGATGATGGAAACCGGTGGGAGGCCACACGGATGTTGAATGATGCCTTCTGCTTCGTGCAGCAAGAGGGAATCGAGGGCGATTACGCCGAGTTCGGGGTTTTCGAGGGACGGTTGTGCACCGCAGCGTGGGAAGCGATCCAGCGCTACGGGCTCAGCCATCGAGTGAAGATGCATGCGTACGACTCGTTCGAGGGGCTGCCCGCGGCGCAGGGCGTCGACGAAGATGGCCCTTTCAGGAAGGGGCAGTTTCACGGTCCCCGGCATCTTTTCGACAAAGAGACCCGGCACATCCCGGCGGACCGGCTGACTGTGACCGAAGGGTTTTTCGATGCCTCGCTTCCCCAAGCCGAGAAGCACAAGATCGCCGTCGCCTGGGTGGATTGCGATCTCTACGAGTCAACCGTCCCGGTGCTCGACTTTCTCACGCCACAACTCCGGGATGGATCAGTCCTAGTGTTCGATGACTGGTTCTGCTTCCACGGCCGGCCGGACCGCGGAGAGCAGCGCGCGTGTCGCGAGTGGCTGAATGCCAATCCCCAGATCAGCCTGGTCCCGTACCGAGACTTTCACTGGGCGGGGCGCTCATTCCTGGTCAACATCGATCACCGTTAGTCCATGAGTCGCGCCCGTCTCTTGGCCCAGCGCTTGGCAAGTATGCGCCGGCGCCCGATCGTTTGCCGTAAGTGCGGAGTGACGCTCGGGTACGCGAGGGCCACGCTCAAGGATGGCCGCGTCCATCTCCGCGACTTCGACGGCGAGGCAAGGGTTCGATGGACGGCCGAGGACGAACTGGCTTTTGAGCATGTTCGCCTCGCCGAATGCGAGCGGGGATGATCCTCTACGTCTCCCTCACACACCGTCCGGCCGCCGAGGTCCAGGCGTATCTGGAGGACTTCGAGCGCGTTCTACCGGACCGTCGCTGCGTCGTCGCCTACGGCGGCACACGAGAGGATTTCGAAGAGCTGGACGGCACGCCCGACGCTTTCTTCATCGATGACCCCGCATTGCGAAGCAGGGCCGGACAGTCTTACAACCAAGTGCTGAAGCTCGTGCATGAGCAGTTCGTTGCCGTCGACGATTCCTTCAGCAGCGTGCACCTCATGGAGTACGACCATGTCGTGCTTTCGCCGCGATACGAAGCGGAGCTCCTCGGCATCATGGCGGGGGAGCGAGTGGGATTGCTCGCCCCGAGCTGCACCGACCATACCCTCGTCAACTGGCCCCACGGGATCGACCTCCTTGACGACCAGGAGTTCGAGGGAAGGCTGAGGGAGATCTCGATTCGAGATCAAGACATCCTGAGCATCTGGGGTGGGCTCGGCAATGGGATGACGATCGGACGCAACGCGCTGGGGGATTTCTGCCGCCTGGCGGCGGATCTGCCGCGCTACATGGAGGCTTACGTGCCGACCGTCGTCTACCACCTCGGCTACCGGGTCGTGGGCGCACCAGAGGGCGCGAGCCTGTTCGATCACGTCCGCTTCGGACCACCGTATACGCGAGAGGAGGCGACGCAAGCCGCTCGGCAGGGCGCCCTCGCCGTGCATCCGATTAAAGAACGCCAGGTCCAGCGCGAGGTCGTGACGATCGCCGGGTGAACTAGCCCCGTCCAGCCCACGTTACGATCGCCGAGATGGCCGATGGGAACCGCGTGACCACCCGGCGGCTGACCGCATGAGAGTTCTCACGGTAGGCAATCTCTACCCGCCGCACCACTTTGGCGGGTACGAGATCGTGTGGCATTCTGCGGTTGCTCACCTCCGCGCGCGCGGTCACGATGTCCGCGTCCTCACGTCCGACACTCGCACTGGTGCTCCTGACACCGAGCGCGAGGAAGACGTTCACCGCGAGCTGCGCTGGACGTTGCGCGATGGTCGCTTCGAGCCCGTGGGCCTACGTCAGAGCCTCGACATCGCGCGACACAATCACCGGGCGCTCAACCGGCACCTGGAAGAGTTCCGCCCTGAGGTGGTCAGCATGTGGGCAATGGGCGGGTTGACTTTGGGCCTGCTCGACGCGGCGCCTCGCCGCGGCCTGCCGGCGGTCGCGTTCGTCCACGCAGAGTGGCTCGACTGGGGCCGCTGGGCGGACCCCTGGACGCACACTTTCTGCGGTCGTCGTAGGTCAAGGTTCGCTCCCTTGGCCGAGCGACTCACGCGCATGCCCGTGCAGCCGAACTTCGCGAAGGCGGCAAGGTATGTGTTCGTCAGCGAGCACACGCGCCAGCACGCACTTTCCCTCGGTCTTGGGCTGCGCGATACGGGAGTCGCTCACTCCGGAATCCACAAGGACTTCCTCGATCCGGCGCCGGAGGCGGCTTGGGCTTGGCGCCTTCTGTATGTCGGGCGACTGGACCCGAACAAGGGAATCGACACGGCCGTGAAGGCGATGAAGCATCTGCCCGAACAGGCGCGACTCAGAGTGATCGGTGGCTTCGACACTGCCGAAGAGGCTCGCCTGCGAAACCTTGCAAACGACGCTGGCGTCGCCGACCGTGTGCAATTCGCCGGCCAGCACGGGCGACTCGAGATAGTCGAGGCCTACGGGCGCGCCGATGCTGTCCTGTTCCCCGTCCGCTGGGAAGAGCCGTGGGGGCTGGTGCCGCTCGAAGCCATGGGCAGAGGAAGCTCTGTCGTCGCCACGGGCCGAGGCGGCTCCGCGGAATACTTGCGTCACGAGCAGAACTGCCTGCTTTTCGAAGCGGACGATGCCGAGGCACTGGCGGCAGCCCTCACGCGCCTCGCAAACGACGACGGGCTGCGCGCCCGCCTTCGTCGCGGCGGCCTGGAAACAGCGGCGCGACACACCGACGAGGTCTTCAACGAGGCCGTGGAGGAGGAGCTGACTCGCGCCGTGGCTCAAGGGTCCCAGACCCAGAGCCCGTCACTACGATCGGTCAACCCGTGACGAGACGTCTCCTCAAGCGAATCGCACCCCGGACCAGGCTGAAGCGCCTGATGGAGCGGATCGCACCCCGGCAAGTCAAAGCGGTTCGCCAGCGGATGCCGGATTTCCTGTGGAGGCTGGGGAACCGGTACGGCTACTCGGTGATCGAGCACGGCCCGGGGAGCCCGATCCCGCGGGTACCTGAAGCCGACGACCCAATCTGGTCGCGACGCAGCTCTCTGGCTGGCGTCCAGTTCGATCTCGACTCACAGCTCACATTCATCGAGGAATGCCTCGTGAAGTACATCGAGGAGTTCGACCGCGATGTCCGAGGACACGGGATCGACGTTTGGAACAAGCTCTACAAGGGTGGAGACGCCGAGGTCCTCTATGCGCTCCTGCGCCATTTGCGGCCAAAGCAGGTGCTGGAAATCGGCTCGGGCAATTCGACATTGATCGCAAGCGCTGCGATGGCAGCGAACCAGCGCGAAGGATCACCAGGCGACCTCACCGCGGTCGACCCGACGCCGACGCTGGCTCTGGATACGCGTCCGACACTGCGGAAGGAAGGTGGAGCAGCAGGCTGGCTGGTCAAGGTTCCGGGACGCGAGCAGGCGATCGACGGGCTCACTCGCATCGAGCGTGTCGACTGTCGCGACCTCCCCCTGGACCGCTTCGAGGCGCTCGAGTCCGGAGACGTCCTATTTATCGACACGAGCCATATAGTCAAGCTCGACAGCGAGGTCAACTGGCTGTTCCTCGAGGTGTTGCCGCGGTTGGCTCCCGGTGTCTGGGTGCACTTGCACGACATCCACCTTCCGTACGAGTACCCGCCGTATTACCCCTTGCTGGCGGGGTTCCTGACCGAGCAGTACCTGCTCCAGGCTTTCCTAGCCGGCAGCGCTTGGCAGATCGAAATCGGACTTGCAGCCCTATTTCGCGACCGGCATGAGGAACTAGCGGGGTTGATTCCAAGCCTCTACGAGGACGTAGACCCCGGGGGACCTCTCTACGGAGTGCCGGAGTTCAAGACCTGGATCCCGTGCGCTATGTGGATTCGCCAACCGGACGCCTAGCCCGGCTTTGCAAGAAGTCACCTAGGCTCCCGCGAATGCGTGTTCTGCACGTCGGCTCCGGTTTTCGCCCGCTCCGAGTGGGTGGGCTCGTGGCTTATATCGAAGAGCTCATGACTGAGCAGGTCGGCCGCGGTGACGAGGTGGCGTACTTCTTCTCAGGGCGCTATTACCCCTACGTCGGTGGCCCGCGCCTCAGGCGCTGGAGTCGCGACGGTGTGACGATGCTGGAGGTCGTCAACTCCCCTCTGTACGACCACGGCCGCCAGCCGGAGTTGGAGCTTGACGAGCCGCGCACCGAACGCCTCTTCGAGGGCGTCCTCCAGCGGGTGAGACCCCATGTCGTCCATTTTCACGAGCTGGCGGGGCTCCCGTCTTCACTCCTCGAAGTTGTCCGGCGCACCGGCACGCCAACGGTGATGACACTCGCGGACTACTTCCCTCTGTGCTCGACCTTCAAGCTCTTCGATTCGGAAGGGCAAGTCTGTCTGCGGCGGGAGGTGGGTGCGGACTGCGTTGCGACGATCGCTGCCGATCCACGCCCGCCCGGATTGCTCTATGAGAGAACCGTGTGGCACGAACTCCGCACGCGACGCGGGCTCAAGCGCCTGCCGCACGCACGGATCCGCGCACTGTCGCGTGCGGCCGGATCGCGCGTTCCCTCACCTCCGGCCGCGGAGCCTCAAGCCTTCCAGAACCGTCGCGACGTGAACGTCGAGCGGCTCAATCGCGCGGACCGGCTGATCGCCATGTCGGGCCGCGTCGCCGAGATCTACTCGCTGCTCGGCGTAAATCGGGCAAACATCTCCACGATCGAACTGACGCTCGGGCGCTTCGAACGCCTACGCCCTCGCCGCCGACAGGGCGAGGTTCCCGTGATGTTCGCGACCGTCGCAGGGCTGTCGTCACACGCAAAGGGCTCGAAGGTCCTGGTCGAGGCCGTGCGACTTTTGTCCGAATCCGTCCCGGCCGGGCGCTTCAGGCTAATGGCCCTCGGACCCGTAGACCCAAACGTGGCTACGGAGGTCGAACGGCTGGCGGAGATCGAGGTCGGCGCCCCTGGCCCGTTCTCCGACGATCAGCTCAACGTCCTGCTCGACGAGGCGGACGTCGGCATCATCCCCTCGATCTGGGAGGAAGCCTACGGCTTCGTTGGGCCAGAGTTCCTGGCGAAGGGGATTCCGGTGCTTGCAAACGCAATCGGCGGTATGCCGGAGTACACGCGCAGTGGCGAGACTGGGTGGCTGAACCATTCCTGCTCAGCGGCGGAGTTGGCGAGAATCATGCGCGAAATCGTCGAGCGCCCCGAGCAGATCGCGGCCCTGAGCGAGAAGATCCTTGCCGCCCGCGCGAGCATCATCAAGCCCATGGCCCGCCACGGGGACGAGATCGAAGCGGTCTACCGCGAGCTTTGCGCGTGACAGACCCGAAAGTAGGCGAGGAAGCGCGCCAATCCGAGGCGGAGGCATTTGTCTGGGTCCTGACGATGGGACTTGGGGCACTCGGGCTCGCGGCCGGGCTAGCGCTCGCCCCCGCGCTTGGTGAGCTGTTCGAGCCCGCGCCTCTCGAGACCTGGCCGGACGACGCTGTCAGGGCCCTGATCTCGCCTGAGCCGACCGAGCTCGCACGTTTCGCGATCGCGGTCCTTACGCCGCTGCTCGTAGTCGCCGTGCTGATCTTTGCGCGCACCCCCCGGACGGGGCTATGGGCATCGCGGCCCGTCCGCTCCGCACCCCTCGTCGGCGCTCTGATCGTCCTCGTCGTGCTCGCGGTCGGATGGCTGACGCGCTCGGAGCCGCAGAGCTTCGGCCTTAGCCCGCACTACTTCGGTGAGCGCGACCTGGCTGTCGCGCTGCTCGTGGCCGCCGCGATCCTCTTCGTCGCCTTGCGGCCCCCCGATGCCCAGTCGATCTCTCGTCTGCGCCAGGCGCTGCTGCGATCGGATTCTGCCTCGCGGAAGACCGCCCTGGTGACAGGATTCGTCGCGGTCGGCGCGACGGCGATCTTCATGCTGCCTGCCGTCTTCAGCAGCGCGAGCTTGCCCGACGCAACGCCCGTGACGCTCCTTCACCTGCCTTTCACCTTCGCCGACTTCGCCGCGTTCGGCAACGGCGCCACGCCGATGGCCGACTTCGCCAGCCAGTACTCAAACCTGCTTCCCTGGCTGGCCCATCCGGTGCTCGCGGCCTTCGACTACTCGCCGGTCGCTTTCACCACGCTCATGGCCGTGCTCTCGGCGCTCTCCTTGCTGGCTCTCTGGCGCGCGCTGGCGCTGACGGTCCGCAACGAGGTCGGTGGGCTGCTGCTCTACCTCCCAATCTTGGCGCTCAGCTTGCGCCCCATGTCAGAGATCGTTGACGAACGCGCATCTAACGCGACCCTGGTCCAGATCCTTCCCGAGAGATACCTTCTCCCTGTCTGCTCGCTTGGCTCTGTGCCCGCCATCTGCATGGGTTCTCGCCGCGGGCCCCGGTGGGCCTCTTCGTGGTCGCCGGCCTCGCTTTCCTCAACAACCCCGAGTTCGGGGGGCCGGCTCTCTTGGCGTCGTTCCTCGCCCTACTGGTCGGGACGCCGGCGAAGGTATCCCGAGCCGCTGCGATCCGGCTCATCGGATGGCTCGTTGCCGGGGTTGCCGGCGCGGCGGCCCTCGTGGTGGCGATCACGCTGGTGCGCAGTGGATCTCTCCCGAGCCTTGACCTGCTCACCTACTACTCGCGTCTCTTCGGATCGCAGGGCTTCGGCCTCCAGCCGATGCCGACCCTGGGGCTCCACCTTGTCGTCTACGTCACCTTCGCCGGCGCGCTGGTACTTGCCGCGGTCCGTCACCGGTCAGGCTCGAGCGATCGCGCGCTGTCGGGCCTCCTCGCGTTCGCGGGATGCTTCGGACTCGCCGCGGGGATCTACTACGCGGGGCGCTCCAACGCAATCACCATGGTCGCCCTGTTCCCCGCCTGGGGTTTCGCGCTCGCGCTCCTCACCTGGACCGCGTTTCGATGGCTCTCGGACGCCGATGGGGACTGGCGCCGGGTTATCGGACCGGCTGGCGCTCTCGCGGTGAGCGCGACGATCGGCTTCGGCCTGGCAACGACGGCCATCCTCGAGATCCCGGCGCCGTGGACGCAGGTCGCGAGGCTCACCGATGACAGTGAGCGCACGTCTTCGTTCGACCTGCTGCCCGAGGCGGAGCGGTTCGTAGCCGAACAGACGGAGGAGGGGGATGCGGTGCTGATGCTCAGGGAGAATGGTCATCTGCTCGCGAGGGGCGCCCAGGTCCGGAACGTCTCGATCATCGGGGACCCTGTGCACGTCATCTCTCCCAGTCAGCTCGATGAGCTTCTGGAAGACCTGCGAGAGGCAGAAGGAGGCACAGTGTTCGTCGGCGACGGAGTCTTCACCCCGATCCTTCCCGGAGTGCGCGAGGCTCTTCGCGCCCGCGGCTACCGGCCGAGCGGACCCGGTGGACCGGAGGGACTGACCGTGTGGCGGTCTCGCCAGTGACAGTCCGCGGGAGGGATCTACGCGACCGCGT
Organism: uncultured bacterium; assembly: GCA_963721645.1. Classification (GTDB taxonomy): domain Bacteria; phylum Actinomycetota; class Thermoleophilia; order Solirubrobacterales; family 70-9; genus JALZKA01. The sequence continues at coordinate 1,481,974 of CAVRJK010000002.1, forward strand.
CAGGCGCAAGTTGCGGCCGAGGCGAAGGGCGATCAACGCCCTCGCGAAAGCGCAGGCCAAGACGCGTACCCCGCGTCTCATCACCCGCGTCGCCGATGCTGAGGACATGCTGACCGGCGGTGATGACCTCCGCAATTACTTCGAGGTCGGCGAGTCCGCCCTCGCCGAGATCAAGGCAGGACTCGCAGCAGCGGGAGCGCCCTCACCGGCGCGCATCCTGGACCTGCCCTGCGGCTACGGACGTGTTCTTCGCCACCTGCGAGCCGAGTGGCCCGACGCGGCGATCACCGCCATGGAAATCAATCCGGATGCCGTCGAGTTCTGCGCGAAGACGTTCGGGGCTCGGCCGGTCGTTAGCCGACAGCCGCTATGGGAGGTCGACGCAGGCGATGCTCAAGATCTGCTCTGGTGCGGTTCGTTGCTCACCCACTTCGACGAATCGGACTGGGCGCCGACCCTCTCCTACTTCCGCGACCGGCTAGCACCGGGCGGCGTGGTCGTATTCACTACTCACGGCGAGCTTTCGGTCAACCTTCTGGGCGGCAAGCGAATCGGTCCCTGGGCGGGCGATTACGGCATGGGCAACAAGGCCGCCGCCATGGCAGACACTGCCCGGCGCGCTGGATTCGCGTTCGGCCATTACGGTGAGACTGAGGATCCGTTCGGGCTGAGCGTTTCCATGCCCGAGTGGGTCCGAGACACAACCGATGCCGTACCCGGCCTAACCTTCGTGTCGTTCAGCCGGGAAGGCTGGTTCGGCCACCAGGACGTCTGGACGTACCAAGCAAATTCGCCCGGGCCTCCGACCTCCTAGGCTCCCGCGCTGTCTATTGTGGCTCAGGTGCCTGACAGGTCCGATATGACAGTTACAGCGAATGATCGCGCCGGGCTCCCGTCGATAGTGGAGCTCGACCTCTCGTCGAGTGCCCGCAAGCTATGGCTTGCGCGGGCGCGGCAGCACACGACGGACACCTATGCCGAGATCCCCTTTGCCAAGTTCCCAGAGGACCTGCGGACCTATGAGCACTTGCTCTGGCGGATGCGGGCGAACGTCGTCATCGAGCTCGGCACATGGTCCGGGGCGAGTGCGCTTTGGTTTCGCGATCGACTTCAGACGATGCAGGCCTATCACCGCGTAGCCGCTCCTCGGGTCATCTCGGTTGATCTTGACCAGAAGAAAGCGGCCGCCGCGATCGCCGCCGTGGACTCAGATTACGAGGACACGATCACCTTGCTCGAGGCGGACGTCCGCGACCCAGCACTGCCGGAGGTGGTGGCACGGCACCTTCCAGAGAACGCGCATTGTTTCGTCGTGGAGGACTCCGCCCACGTCTACGAGACCACCTACGCCGCGCTGCTGGGCTTCGCGCGTTTCGTGCCGGTCGGCGGCTACTTCGTCGTCGAAGACGGGTGCGTTGACGTCGAGGAGATGCGGTTGGATGATTCCTGGCCGCGCGGAGTGCTGCCGGCCCTCAGCAACTGGCTCGATTCGCCCGAAGGGGAGGGATTTCACGTTCAGCGAGACCTCGAGCTCTACGGCATGTCGTGCCACCCTGGCGGCTTTCTTCAGCGAGCACGCTGACCACTGGCTGTTCGCGTGCGATGCCGTCACTCAGATCAGTGACGGCATCCGAGGGCCCTTCTGGCTCTGCCACGGCCGGGGGCACTGCTTCTCGCGACCTGGCGCTGGATGGGCTGCGGGGGGTAGCGGCGCTGATCGTGCTCACGAGCCACCTTTTCGTGGCGGGCGATGCGACGTTCGCGGACGCAACGCTTAATCCCGGAAGCGAGGGTGGGTCGACGTTCGAATCGGCGCTCACCTACACGCCTTTGCACTTTTTTTGGGGCGGCTACGAGGCGGTGATCGTGTTTTTCGTCCTGAGCGGTTACGTGCTCACGCTTCCGGTCGCTCGCGGCGGTACGTTCAAGCCGGGTTCCTACTATCCGCGCCGAGCGCTTCGCCTCTACGTGCCCGTGTGGGGAGCGCTCTGCTTGGCCGCCATCGCACACTTCGTCGTGGAGTCGTCGGACGTTGGCCAAACATGGTGGCTGTCTGCACACACGGTTGATCTCAGGCTTCAGGACGTTTGGCAGAGCGTGTTGCTCTTAGAGGGCGCGGGCACCTTCGCGCTCCTAGCCGTGCTGTGGTCACTGCACTGGGAGGTCGTTTTCTCCCTCTTGCTGCCCATGTTCTTGTTACTCGGCAAGTTGACCTCCCGGGTCTACCTGGCTTCGGCCGCAGCTGCTCTCGCAATCGTCTTGTTCAGCGACGGCGAGAGTTGGGCGCGGTTCATGCCGTGCTTCGCGCTTGGCACGATCATGGCGTTTCAGCACGAACGGATCGCCAAGCTTCGTGCTGCTCGGATGTCGGCATTCGAGCCCGCGATGATCATCGCGTCGGTGCTCGCCATGACAGCGTTCTGGTGGCTGCGGATCGGGGATCGAGATGCGGATATCGCCTCCAGGCTTGGACCTGTATTGATTGCCCTGGGCGCATGTGGTCTGGTCACGCTCGCCATCGCCGGGCCTCGCGCGCGGCGCATCCTTACGACACGCCCGGTCGCGTGGTCCGGGACGCGGTCGTTCAGCCTCTACCTCGTCCAGGCGCCGATCGTCGTGTTAACTGCCTTCGCGCTAGGCGGGGCACCGACCATCCCGCTCCTAGCCGTCGCGGCAGTCCCGCCTGTGCTGCTTCTCACTGAGGGTTTCTACCGCGCCGTCGAGCGGCCGTCGCACCGCCTATCGCGCCGAGTCCGCTTACCTGCGCTGCGGCGACAGCGGTTGTGAACAACCGTCGCGCTCGACGAGAATTGATAGTCGCTGCCGGCGCCAGGAAGCGCTCGACGGAACCGCCTACACGAGCACGAAATCAAGCGGCTTGAAGTCTCAAGATTTGAGGGTCGAGGGGAGCCTCGGAACAAGTGCCGACGGCTTCGCTCGAGCTTGGGGGTCAGGCGGCTGTAGGGCGCCTTCGGCCTCGTCGAATGCGCGCCTCCAAGGGCCGTTCAATTCGGGCGTACATCAACGCCGACAGCCCCGTAGCCAGCAGGTAGCAGCCGCCGAACAGGAGGAGCCCCGAGCCAAGCGCCGGTACCTCCGGCGCCAGCTTCCCCGCAACCAATATGACGAGCGTGTGGAGAAGGTAGAAGGCATATGACCAGTGTCCGAGGCGGATTAGTGCGGGATGGCGAAGGCCGGTTGCTCGATTGTTGAGATCGGCCTCCGCTACGGAGTAAATGAGGAGCGCGAACGGGATGATTGGCACCGCCACCCACATCAGGTAGAGCGGCCCCTGACCGGCGGCGACATAGGCGACAACGGCCAGCACGATTGCCGCAACGGGCGGGATGCGCAGCCGTACCCCTCGTCGCAAGAGAACTGCCATGCCCATGCCAAGCACAAACTCCAATAGCCGCGTGGGTGGGAAGATGTAGATCGCCCAGAATCCCGCACCGGTCGCTCCCAGCGGATGAAGGGCGAGGGGAATCATGATGGCTGCGGCCACCAGACCAGCGAGCAGAACCAAGCGGGGATGGTCCCGCAACGCGACAAGAGGGCCGATCAGGAACGGGAAAAGGAAATAGAAGAAGGCTTCGTCGGACAGCGACCAGGCGACCACGAAACCTCCGTAGTGAACGTTGGCGTCCGGCACCCAGGACTGGAGGAGCGTGATCGGAAGCAAATCGACCCACGTGAGGTCAAAGTTGAAAGCGAGGAACACCGGGATCACCATCAAGCACGTCATCCAGTACGCAGGCCCGACCCTTGCGAGCCTGCGACGGTAGAAGTCCGCGACGCTGCGCTCGGGCTTGTGCGACCAGGCCAGAACGAATCCGGACAGCAAAAAGAAGAAGGTGACTCCCGTGGCGCCTGGACGGCCGAGCACCTCGGCAGGGCGCTCGAGCGGGGTTTCAAAGAGAAATATCCGCGCGTGAGCCATGAACACCGCTGAAGCGGCGAACCAACGGAGGGCCGTAAGGGACGGGAGCGGCTGCCCCAGGGTGTACCTAGAAGCCTCCATCTCAAGCTCCCGGAGTTTGAGGATTCGACGCTTCAGCTCTATCGGACGTCCTGCCATCCGGGCGGCTTCCTTCAGCGAACGCCTTGGCCGCAGTTTGCACGGCCATCCCGGCCTCCGCCTCAGTCAGGACGAGCTCACCGATCCGACAGGGATGGCTCGTCGATAAACCCGATACCGGTTCCCTTGATGCGACCGCGCATACGGTGCCACATGTTTCGCGGGTTCCTGCCTTCGAGTCGCACCCGCGGCCACGGTGTCGCGTGCCGGTGGCGTTGGTAGAGGTCGCGCCATTCGCGAGCGCAGAGGTAGTGCCATGGCTTGTATGGACCCGGGCCCTCGAAGTGGCGGATCGCCGGATTCTCGATCGCCTCGGCGACGTCCTCGGACCCCAGCACGTCCACGCTCCATGGAAAGACCAAAAGGGCGTTCATGCAGTTCCACCGAGGGTGTAGCGGAAGGCGACTGGCGCCGAGGACGACATTGAACGGCATCCTGGTCGCGCCACGCGAGTTCGTCGGCGTGCGCTCTCCCGTACTCGAGCACGGCCCGCGACGTTTGCTCCCGCCGCATCAGATCGAGGTTCATGAGCATCACGCCGGCGTTGAAGTAGTCCTGAGAGGCGGGGAAATCCAACGGCCTCGGACGGTCGATGGATGCGGGTCGTAAGACGTTGGTGACCGCCGCGATCGGCTTCGAGGTCAAGTCCATCTTCCAAAGCGACGCCACGGACTCGAGGACGAGCACGTCGGAATCCAGGTAGAGGACGCGCGGCACGCCTGGGAGCAGCTCCGGGTAGGAAAACGCGATACCACGTTGCCGTTCGCGTGAAGCCTTCGGTGGGCAGGCCGGCGACCCACTCGTTCGGAGACCTCCCAAAAGCTCACCTCGCCTCCGCTCCGTAGCACCATCTCCCGAAGCTTGTTCCGTACTCGCTCCGGAAGCTCCGGGCCGTGGAGGTAGTGGATAACCACGGAGCCGGGCGGGATGCGCGCTCAGCACCGAGTGCAGCATCGCCGCGCTGTGAATGACGTACTCACCCTCAGCCGCGCACGCTACGTGGAGTTTCGGCACGTTGCCGTTTGCGGGCCCACGAGAGTGCGAAGCCGGCGCCTGCACCTCACCGCTAGGTTTCATCGCGTGAGCGAAGGGGCCCCACCACCGCTGGCGGAGGCGTATGTCGAGCTTCTCAAACGAGCCGTGCTGGGCGAGACCGCGGGACCGGTCACCGTGTGCCAGCCGGTGCAGACCGTGCCCGGCGGTCGACTGGCCAGGCGGCTGCTGACCCGGGTTCTCGCGCAGGAGGACGTGGTCCTGGCCAAGCCTGTGAGCATCGATTTAGCTCGAAACGAGGATGGAAGGCTCTCCGTGTTCGACCTCCCGCCCTGGCCGTTGACGATGATCGGCTCGCGACGTCTCGGCAACGTCGAGTCCTGCGTCCGGAGCGTCTTGGAGGAGGGCATACCCGGGGACTTCATCGAAACCGGTGTCTGGAGGGGCGGCACGACCATCTTCATGCGCGGCATGCTGAGAGCGTATGACGTCACCGATCGGCGGGTTTACGTGGCGGACTCGTTCGAGGGCGTGCCACCTCCGAACCCGGAGGCCTACCCGGCTGATCGGGAGTCTCCCTTCCACCTCTGGCCCGGCCTCGCAGTTGACCTCCCCGCCGTGAAGGAGAACTTTGCTCGCTTCGGGCTCTTGGACGATCAGGTTGAGTTCGTCAAGGGCTGGTTTCGCGACACCCTTCCCGGTCTGCGCGGTCGGACCTGGGCGGTCGTTCGGCTCGACGGTGACCTGTATGAGTCGACGATGGACGCGCTGGAGAACCTCTACGGCGACCTCGCAGTGGGCGGATGGCTAATCGTTGACGATTACGAGATCGAGGCCTGCCGAAAGGCAGTGACCGATTTTCGCGTCGCGAAGGGCGTGACCGACGAGATCATTCCGATAGACGGCTCTGGGGTGTTTTGGCGAAAGTCCGGCTAACCCTGTAGAGGCGCGAGGGCCAGAGGCCTGCTCGGCGCAGCCAGCCCGGCGATGAAGTCTGCTTCGTGGTGGGGTTGATCTCCGCGAGCCGCCACCAATCGTCGCCCCACTTGGTGGTCATGCCAGCTGCCATGACGGAGTCACCGCGAGTTCCGTACTCCCCCAGTCGGTCGCCGTGGATAGATCGTGCGGTCACCTGCTTCTCGTGATGGAGGTACGAGAGACGGGTGACGACGACCGGACGTCCAGCTGAGCGGACGCGCAAGCAGTAATCGAAATCAGCGCCATACCCGACAGGGGCGAACGAGTCGGCATCCAGCATGCCCACGGCGTCGAGAGTGCTCCGCGGAACGAACATGCACGTGCCGTCGACAAAGGGCGCCGTGAAGTGACGGCCTTTGGCCGGTAGGTATGCACATCGGCTGGGCTTCGCAGTCGCTGGTGGTTCCAGTAACAGTCGTAGGACGGACCGACCAGTCCGGCACCGGCTTCCTGCCAGCATCGGACGAGGCCCCGGATGAAGCCGCTCGCCAGGCGGGTGTCGTTGTTCAGCCAGACGACCGCGGTGTGGTCCGGCGTCAACGTCTCCGCGGTGCCGTGGTTGGTCCCAGCCGCCCAGCCAAGATTCTCCCTGGGACATAGCACCGTCTCTTGGGCGTGCCGCTCGTAGTCGCCGCGGTTGTCGACCACGGTTACGTCGATGGACTCCGGCTCTCGTCCCAGATCTTCAAGCACGGCGTGCGTCATCGCCTGCTCTCCGTAGACGGGGATGACGATGAGGATGCGGCCCACCACGGCTTCATCCTAGGACCATGTCCCGCCCGTCGGCGCTCGCGCACGCCTGGCGCGGAGGCATTGACGAGGGGGTTAGCATCGGGTCGCGTGCGGGAAGACGCTGACGCCCCTGTCGACGGCTTTTCGCCCGTCGACGAGCCTTCGCTGGGCTCTGACGATGCCGCACTTCGTCGCCGCGCCGAGATTGGAGAGGGAGCGCTCAGACATCGCGTTGCCAGAGGCACGATCATCAACGCCGTTTTCCTGGTCGGCATCAACGCGCTGACCATCTTCCAGGGCCTGCTCGTCGCTCGCCTCCTCGGAGCCGCGGAGTACGGCTTGTGGGGGTTGCTGCTGATCATCTTCGGGACGCTGGCGTTTCTGAGTTCGGTCGGCCTGACCGACAAGTACATTCAGCAGGACCACCCGGACCAGGAGGCGGCGTTCCAGGTTGCCTTCACCCTGCAGGCGCTCCTGAGCGTCTTCTTCGCGATCGTTGCACTTGCGGCGGTCCCACTGAGTGCCCTCCTCTACGACGCGCCCGAGATCGTGCTACCGGGGCTGCTGACCGCCCTCGCGATGCCGCTGATCGCGCTTGAAACTCCTGTGTGGGTTTTCTACCGCCGCATGGACTTCGCGCGCACCCGCCTGCTTTCAGCGGTCAGACCAGCGGTGATGTTCGTGGTAACGGTCCCGCTGGCGGCGGCCGGAGTGGGCTTTTGGTCACTCGTCATCGGCAGCCTCGCCGGCGTCGTCGCCGGCGCGGTCGCTTCTGTGGTCGTTTCGCCGTACAAGCTGCGGCTGCGATACGAGCGCGGCGCGGTCAGGGAGTACACGAGCTTTTCCTGGCCGATTCTGGCCAGCGCACTCATGACGGTTGTGACCTTCCAGGTGCCGGCCGCCATCGCGTCGCGCGCCATCGGTCCGGCGGCCATCGGGGCGATCACGCTCACCTCGCAGATCACCCAGTACACCAAGCGCCTGGACCAGGTAGTCACGCATGCGCTCTACCCGGCTATCTGCGCCGTGAAGGACCAGCGTGACCTCCTCTTCGAGTCGTTTTCGAAGTCCAACCGTCTGGCAGTCATGTGGGGGTTTCCAGTCGGCGTCGGGGTCGCGCTGTTCGCGGACCAGCTGGTAGTCGCGGTCCTCGGTGACGATTGGGAGCTCGCGGTGCCGCTCATCCAGGTGCTTGGTCTAGCCGCGGCGATCGACCAGATCGGATTCAACTGGACCGCGATCGCCAGGGCGCGCGGGGAGACGCGGATCTTCGCGGTCCAGGGCGCACTCGTCTCGATCGCGGTCCTCGGCGTCGGCGTACCTCTGCTCATCTGGGAGGGGCTTTCCGGCTACGCCCTGGGCATCGGGGCGGGGACCCTGGTTGCACTCGGCGTCCGGTTCTACTATCTGATCCGGTTGTTTCCGGCCCTCAACGTGGTCAACCACATTTTTGGCGCCGTCACCCCCAGCATCCTGGCGGCCTTCACCATCTTGGTCAGTCGCGCCGCGCTTCCCTCGGGCGGGGGCGCGCTGCGTGTTGGCGCGGAGCTCCTCGCCTTTGCAGTCATCGCAATGGCGGCCACCTGGGCGACCGAGCGGGTCTTGCTGAAAGAGGCGTTCGGCTACCTACGTCGCGCAGCACGTCCCGCCCCTGCCGCATGATCTTTCAATGAGCGTCGTAGACCACCTGCTGCTGGGAGTCGTCACCATCGCTTTGGGGGCCGGCTCGATTCGCCTGGCCTCGAGCTTCGCCGACCACGGCCTGGAGCGGATACTCGTTGCCGCCACCTTCTTCGTGGCGGCGATCGTGGTCGAGACGATGGCGCTGGGGATGTTCGGCCTGGGGAGCACCCAGGCCGCGCTCGTGCTGGCAGCAGGCGCCACCGGCTTGCTGGCTCTCTGCTTCCTCCCCCGATCCGAGGTAAAGATCGGCGACGAGCTCGCTGATTGGCTCAGAGAGGCCCCGACGGTGGCCATCGTCGGGCTTGCCAGCGCGCTCGGGGTCGGAGCGCTCTGGGCGGCCTGGGCTCTTTGGTCGCCAGTCGTTGGCGTGGACGGCGTCTACTACCACCTTCCACAGATGCTCCGGTGGTTCCAGGACGGAGCGCCCGGATCTGTTGACCGCATCAACTACATCTACGAGGTAGGCAGCTATCCGCTGACCAACGCCGTGGCCCAGACGTGGGGCCTTGGCATCTCCAAGAGCATGGTCACGATCTCGATCTGGCCCATGCTGAACATGTCGGTGCTGTGTCTCGCTGGATGGGTTGGACTTAGGAGGCTCAGCATCTCGCCCGGCGTGCGAGTGCTCGCGATTCTCGCTGTCGCAACCACTCCTGTGGCCTTGATCCAGCTCGCCGGGCCGCTCAACGACCTGCCCGCCCTCTCGTGGCTCGCGTGCGGCGCTGCACTGGTCGTGTGCTCAAGGGCGAACCCTCGCCTTCTGGTCCCGGCTGTGGTCGCGACCGGCCTGGCGATCGGAACCAAGACGATCGCGCTTCCGCTGGGCGTTGTGATCCTGCTCGCGGGACTCTTCCTGCATCGGAAGAACCTGCGACAGATGAGGGGGGTTCTCGCAGTTGGCTTCGCAGTCTTCTTCGTGGTCGGGGCCTTCTGGTATGTGCGGACATTCGTCGAACATGGCTCTCCGTTCTGGCCGTGGGCAGCAGCGCCCTGGGGCGATCCCGTTCCACCGTTCCTGCAGACGTACGAGCCGTTCCTCAGCGCCCCTCGGGAGACCCTGGCGGGAAGGCTCGACCTGTATGCCAGCTTCATGGCGGGGGCGGTCGTGATCCTCTCGTCGGCGTTGACGCTCGCTCTATTCAAAGGCGATCGCACCCTCAGATGGCTGGGGGCCCTGTTGGCTGGGTTGCTGCTTCTCTGGGCATCGGCGCCGAGTACCGCAATCGCACCGATCTTCGACGGCTCCGTGTCCCAGACCCGCTACCTGGTACCGGCCATCGGCTTGGCAGCCGTCGTCACCGCCCTGGCGAGCCGGGGGACGCGAAGGTTTGAGCTGGCTGCGCTCGGTGCGCTATCGATCGCCTTGATCTGGAATCTGGGACAGCTCTTTGCGGGTGAGTTCCCCGCGTCGCCGCCGGAGCCCGCCATCCTCGTCGCAGCTCTGGCGGGTGCTGGGCTCGGCGCCTCCGTAGCAATCCCCCTTCGCGGGAGGATCCCCGTCCCGCGGCCACTCCTCGCCGGGGCGGCCGTAGCGGCGGCTGCTGCCCTTCTTGCGCTGCCGGCAGACGGCTGGGTACGCCACCACTCAGAGCACAGAGCCAACTTCGATGCCGGCCTGGCCGAGTTCCTGTCCGCGCGCGAGGATTTCCGGGACGGCGATGAACCGATTTGGATGGCTCCACTCCTTGCGGGGCCGCTCGCCGGCGATCGGCTCCGGCACGACATAAGGCTCATCCCAGCCAAGCTGCCGTGCCCGGAGGTTGCCCGCCTGAGGAGCGACGGGTGGGTGATCCTCCTCGAGGATCCGAACTGGACGGAGGCGATCGGATACTCGGTTGGCGGATGCCTGAAGGACGAGGCTCCGCTGGCCGTTATCGACGGATTCAGGATCTACCAGCCGCAGCCAGCGGGTTAGCGGTTACCTTTCCGAACCGTGTCGCCTCCCCGTCCGCCTGACGTCTCGATCGTTGTGTCCACCCGGAACCGCGCCTCCGACGTCGCGGAGCTCCTCGCCGCGCTCCCCGGCCAGACTCTCCCGCTTGATCAGTTCGAGGTGATCGTTGTCAATGACGGGTCTGAGGACGGCACCCAGGCCCTCCTCGACGAGGCGGCTGCGCGCGAGGACCTTGCCGTGCGCCCGATCCACCGGCCATCGTCGAGCGGTCCCGCCGTCGGCCGCGACGAGGGCTGGCGGGTCGCTCGGGCGCCACTGATCGCCTTCACCGACGACGATTGCGTGCCCGACCCGGAGTGGCTCGAACGCGGCCTCGAGGCCGCCTCCGCGAACCCCGGGGCGTTCGTGCAGGGGCGCACCGCCCCGCGTCCCGATCAGCTTGACCAGATGGGCCCCTGGTCACGGACCATGGACGTGGCGGAGCTCGGGCCACACTTCCCGGCGACCAACGTGTTCTACCCGCGAGGCGTGCTAGAGGCGCTTGACGGCTGGGACACGGATACGTACGCGGAGGCTGCCGGCGGAGAGGACACCGACCTCGCCTGGCGGGCGATCGAGTCGGGAGTCCCCCCCATCTACGAGCCCCGCTCCCTCACCTTTCACGCCGTCACTCACGCCGGCGCGCGCGGCAAGCTTCGCGTGGCCGCCCGCAAGACGGCGTCGCTGCCCTTCGCCCACCACCCCGGAGCCCGGGCGCACTTCATCCTTGGAGTGTTCCGCAAGCCGGTCCACCTCCACCTGACGCTTGCGGTGGCGGGGCTCTTGATCTCTCGCAGGGTGCCTTGGCTCGGGTTCGCGCTATCGATCCCCTACCTCCGGGCTGTGCGGGCGCGCGGGATCATCGAGGGTGGCGGCCCACGCTTGTGGCCGTTCTTCTTGCTCCACGACCTGGTCGAGATCTACGCGACCCTCACGGTCGCCGCGAAGACCCGGCGCCTCATGATCTGAGGTTCAACGCCGGCCACCGCACCGCGGTCTGGTCCGGACTGCGCCCCGCCGAGGTTCCAGAGCCTATGATCGCGATCTTGTCCGAGCAGCCAGATGCCACGCGCCCACAGCCTGCCGAACGGCATCTGGGCCTCGTCAGTGTGGTCGCCCCCATGCACAACGAGGCGGGCACAGCGGAAGCCTTCGTAGACCGGGTCAAGTCTGCGCTCGAGGGGTTGAACTGGGAGCTGATCGCCGTGAACGACGGCTCCTCCGACGACACGGCCGAAATTCTTGCCCGCCTTGCCAAGAGCGACCAGCGAGTGAAGACGATCCACCTTTCGCGGAACTTCGGCCATCAGGCCGCGATCACCGCCGGGCTCGACCGCGCTCGGGGCGACGCCGTTGTGACGATCGACGCCGACCTGCAGGATCCGCCCGAGGTGATCCCGCGGATGATCGACGAGTGGAGGCGCGGCGCCTTCGTCGTGCACGGCGTCCGGGATCGCCGCGCCGGCGAGCCGCGCTGGCGGCTCAGGATGATCCGTGTCTTCTATCGGCTTTTTGGGCGGCTCGCCAGGCTCGAGACCGTCGGCAACTCAGGCGACTTCAGACTGATCGATCGCCGGGCCCTCGAGGTGCTCGAAAGCATGCCGGAGCGCAATCGCTTCCTACGCGGAATGTCGGTCTGGGTGGGGTTTGAGCAAGCCACCGTCACTTACGACCGCGACGCGCGGTTCGCCGGCGAGACGAAGTACCCGCTCCACAAGCTGATCGAGCTTGCGTTCGACGGAATCGCATCGTTCTCATACCTGCCGCTTCGGTTCGCCGCAATCCTCGGCGTCATCGTGAGCTTCCTCGCGCTGCTTGCGATCCCGGCGGTCGTCATTCTCAGAATCGCCGGCGAGTACGTGCCGGGGGTCGCCTCGCTCACGATCGTGATGCTCCTCCTCGGAGGCATTCAACTCCTCACCATTGGCATCATGGGTGAGTATCTGGGTCGAGCGTACGAAGAGCTCAAGCGCCGTCCGCTCTACGTCATCAGCGAAACGCGCAACCTGTCGCCGCCCGATCCGCGCGCGCAAGACCGCTCGTGAGAGACGGCTACCGCGGCGTAACGCTGTCGGTCGAGGACCGGCACTGGTGGTACCGGGGGCGCCGGGCGATCATCCGCTCGCTGCTGGCCGGAGCCAACCCTCCTCGCCCTGCGAGCGTCCTCGACGCGGGCTGTGGAGGCGGCGGGAACCTCGAAGAGCTTGCTCGGCTGGGCCCGGTGGTCGGCATCGAGCCCGCCGGGCGGTCGCTCGAGGCCGCAAGAGCCCGACGCGTTGGCGAGGTCGTCGAGGGCGTCATCGAGGAGCTGCCCTTCGAAGCCGCGCTGTTCGACGTGGTAGCGACCTTGGACGTCATCGAGCATGTAGACGACGACGTCGGCGCGCTCGCAGAGCTCCGGCGCGTGACGAAACCCGGTGGCCATCTCCTCGTAACCGTCCCCGCGTACCAGCGGCTCTACGGCCCCCACGATGTCGCCAACGACCATCGCCGCCGCTACGACGCGGCAATGCTGGGCGAGGCTGGGGTCGCAGCCGGATGGGCCCCAAACCTGGTGAGCTACTTCAACTCGCTGGCGCTGCCGGTAGCGGCGGCGCATCGAGCCGTCCAGAAGCGCCAACTCGGCTCAGGAGCGCCGCCGGTATCCGATTTCGAGCGAACACCGCCGTGGCTCGACGGTGTGCTCTCCCTCCCGATGAAAGCGGAAGCGCGCTGGCTTGGCCGCGGGTGGAGTATCCCCGCCGGGCTTTCGGTTTGTGCGCTTTTCAGAAACCCCGCGTGACCCTGCGAGTCGCAATGTTCGCCCTCCTTGCCCTCGCGTTCGCGTCATGTGGGGATGACGAGCCCGCTGAGGCGCAGCGCTGGGACCGTGAGCAGTTCGGAGTGAATGGCCAGCTTCTCCTGCAGGAGGAGACGAAGACGCCCGACAGTCCGCTCGTGGAGCGCAGCCTCACAGAAATCGCGAACCTGGGTGCGGGGTTTGTCCGCGCCAACCTGATCTGGCCCGAGATCGAGCCGACGCCGCCGCCACTCGGCGGACCGCGCTCATACGACCTCCGCGGCCTGGACGCATGGGTTGGCGCGCTCGCACGGCACGGACTTCGCTGGCAGGCGCTGATCATGGGCATCCCGACGCCGGCGTGGGCCGGCCTTCCGCCGGAGACGGGCTGCGGTTTTCGCTCCGCGCCAAGCGGCACCGAGGACTTCGCAGCACTCGCTGCGGCCATCGCGGAGCGATACGGAACGGGCGGCTCCTTCTGGCGAGAGAACCCTGACCTCGACTATTTGCCGGTCACCCACTACGAGCTCTGGAACGAGGAGAATCACGGCGCGTTCTGGTGCCCGGTCCCCGATCCCGAAGCCTACGCCGACCTCACCACCGCCGCCGCCGAGCGGGTACGCGCTGCCGATCCCAGCGCGAAGCTGATCCTTGGCGCGCTCGCGAACTTCCACGAGACGGTGCCACTCGAGACAGGCGCACCGAAGACGGCCGCGGACGAGTTCGTCGAAAGAATGGTCGACCGCCAGCCCGACCTGCCCGAGTTGATCGACGTCGTGGCGGCGCATCCATACGCTCAGGAGCCTCGACTCGTGTTGCAAGAGATCGCGTGGTTTCGCAGCATCCTTGACGACGCGGGGTTCGCGGAAACACCGATGACCATCAACGAGTTTGGCTGGGACACCAAGGGGAGCCTCCCGGGCTACCTCGAGCCCGTCTCGGAGGAGACGCGAGCCGACTATGTGGCCGAGGTCACCGCCGCTGCGACGTCATCCGATTGCGGACTGGTAGCTCTCGCGCCACACACCTGGACGTCGCCTGAGCAGAACGAGGAGGATCCCGCGGAGTGGTTCGGCATCGCCGATCCGAAGACGGGCAAGCCGTACGAGACCGCCGAGCGCTACGGGCAGGAGATCCGGGCCGCGCAGGCCGGTGCCAACGGACTTACCCCGTGCGAGGAGCTCGGGGCATGAGGGCGCGACTCGCGTGCCTTCCGGCGCCGCTACGGGTGGCCCTTGTCGTCCTCGCGATCCACGCCGCGTGGATCGCCGCGTTCTTCGCGGCGGGTCACGAGATTCGGGACTTCATCAGGCTTGGACCGTACTTCGTGAACCTGAGTGCCGAGAGCGACGTGATTGCGCTCGACTTCGACTACGAGTATCCCCAGAATCGCGACGACAAGCGCGAGGGACTCGGATTCGACGGCCAGTTCTACTACTTCATCGCCGCGGACCCCGCGGAGGCGCACCACCACATCGACGACCCTCCGTACCGCTACAGCCGCATCCTCTACCCGATGGCATCGCGCGTCTTCGGCGGCGGCGATCCCGACGCCATCCCGTACGCGATGCTCGCGCTGAACTGGCTTGCCCTCGGACTCGGGGCTGCCGCGATGGCGGCGTGGTTCAAGCGGAAAAGTTTCTCACCATGGCTGGGACTCCTTTTCGGGCTCTACCCCGGCTTTGCGATCGCGCTCCAGCGCGACCTCACAGAGATCTTCGGGTATTCCCTCCTCGCCTGTGCCATCTACCTCTTCGACTTCGGCGGCAAACGCGGCCTCTACCTCGCCGCGGGGGTGTTCGCGCTGGCGGCGCTCTCCAGGGAAACTACCGCCCTCTTCGCCCTGCTGTATCTGGGCTCGATCCTGCTCGGCCGCCCGAACGCGACCTTGAACGAGGACGCGAGCAGATCGGAGCGCTGGCGAAGCGCAATCGTGTTCGGCGCAGTCTCTCTGATCCCGATCGGGGCTTGGACGATCTTCCTCTGGATCTGGCTCGGCCCGGCCGAGACCGGCGCCAAAGATCTCGGGCCGCCGTTCATCGGCCTCTTCACCGCGGACTGGGAGCTGGAGCGCCAGCCCGTGATGATCGCCTTCTGTGCGATCCCGGCGTTGCTGGCCAGCGCCGTGTCTATCTCCGCTTGGAAGGAGGGGCGCGGCCGGCTCGAGATGGCTTGCGTGCTTTCGAACACCCTGTTCGTGATCGTGTTCGCCGCCGAGATCATCTGGATGTCCTCGTACACCACGATGGGGCGCGCCTCGGCCGGGATCTTCCTCGGAACCCTGCTCCTGATCCCTTACCTGTGGAACCGCAGCCCGGCGATGCGTCGCGGCCTCGTCGTCGCGGTGGCTCTCTGGATGGCGATGCTACCGGCGGTCGCGATCTACGGCTTTACGGACTTCCAAGTCTGAACTCGCAGGCGCCGGCGATCGCAGCCTGAAGCTCGCGCGCGAACCGTTCGTGTGAGAATCGCGAAGCGTGGCGGACGATCCGCGCGGAATCGAACCGCGCGAGTACGTCGGGCTCGAGGGCGGCGGCGAGATCGGCGGGCCGGTCGCCATCGACGAGGAATCCCGTCTCCCCGTCCCTGACCGTCTCTAACGCGCCCCCTTTGGCAACCGCGACCACCGGACGGCCCGCTGCCTGGGCCTCGACCGCGGCGATCCCGAACTCCTCAACGTTCGGGACGATCAGCGCCAGCGCGCGGGCGTATGTACCGGCCAGCTCGGCGTCCGAGATCCGTCCGAGGAACTCGGCGGCCGGGAACCGGCTTCGAAGACGCTCGAGGTCGGGGCCAGTGCCGACGACCCTTACCGGAACCTGCGCGAGCCTGGCCGCTTCGAGCGCCACTTCGACGCGCTTGTGGCGGACGAGCTCGCCGACAGCCAACACGTAGTCCTCCGGCGCCTCCGGGCTGAACCGCTCGACCTCGACCGGTGGGTGCACGATGACCGAGTCTCGACCGTAGAAGTCGGCGATCCTCGACTTGGTGATCGCGGAGTTCGCGATGTAGGTGCTGACGCGGCGCGACGCCTCGAGGTCCCACCGCCGAGCCCGGTCGAGGAACCGAGACATGGCCGGCCGCAACAGCCGGGGCGTCTCCTCGAGCGCTCGCGCCCGCTCGTGCCAGGCGTAGCGAAAGGGCGAATGGCAGTAACAGACGTGAGCCGCATTCGATCCGGGCCTCACGCCGTGCGCGAACGCGCTGGAGGAGCTAACGACGAGTTCGAACCCGCTGACGGGAAGTCGTTCAACCGCTCCGGGGTAGAGCGGAAGCAGCCGCCGGAACCCGTGCTGACCGACCCCGAAGCGCGAGAGCCAGGACTGCGTAACCTCACGACCCGCGAACCGGCCGCCCGTCCCCTCCTCGGAGTAGAGGGTGGTGAACAATGGCGCCGCGGGAAACGAGTCGGCGATCGCGGCGAAGGTGCGCTCGGCGCCTCTGAGCACTAGGAGGTAGTCGTGAACTAAGGCGGTGCTATCCGGAATCGGTTTCCCCGAGGTCACGCTTGAAGTGGCCATCCTAGCCCCGGCCCCTGGCTACTCTGGCCACCATGGAGCGGCCGGCCAACTTGCCTTTGGATCGCGGCCCGGTCCCAGCCGTCGCAGTCGGACAGGGTTGGGGAGGCGCAACGGTGTTGCTTCTCGCAATCGCGGTGGCGGGGGGAGCAGCACTTCTCTATGTGCCAGAGAACCCAAAAGTGGTCGCCGTGGTTCCCGCGCTCCTCATCGGGGCCGTGGTTTGCGCTCGGTGGCCGACCTTTGCGCTCATTTCTCTCATCACGATGTCGGGCGCGACTGGAACGCTCGAAGCGGAGCTTTCCATTCCCACACTCGACATTCGCGACTTCCTCCTGGCCGGGCTCTGGCTGGGAGCCGTTCTCGCACACCTGAACGGGCGCCGTGAGCCCAGCTACCTGTGGCCCGCCCTCATCGGCCTAATTCTCTACGTCGCGCTCACCGCTCTCGAAATCCTGACGGCGCCGGACACCTCTGCCGGCTTGCAGTCCTTCCGCCTCGCCGTGTGGCCGATGACAGCCGTGGGGGTGATCGCATTCATCGGTTTGAGCCGCAAGGGCATCAACACGGTGGCCAAGGGGATCGTGGCGGCGGGACTCCTGGTCGGCCTTTACGCCGTCTATCGGAAGATCGTGGGTCCGAGCGCGGACGAGTTTGCCTTCGCGCAGAGTGCTGCTCCTGAGCTACCGCCTTCCGAGATCCGGTTCTTCTCGAGCTTTCCGACCGCGCAACACATGTCGCTCTGGTGTTCGAGCCTGATTCCGTTCGCCCTCGCGGTCGCCCTGATGTGGACCGGACGTTGGAGGTCTGTCGCCCTGGCGGCGCTACCCGCACTCGCCTTCGCCGTGTTCGCCGCCGATGTCCGGACCGGGGTTGCCGGTACGGCGATCGGCGTGGTCGTGACGCTCGGCCTGTTTGCCATCGCAGCGCCGGTCCCAGGTGGACGCCGAGCGGCAAGCCTCGTGCTTGCCGTTGCACTGGCGGCCGGGATCGGGTTTGGCGCGTACGCCATCACGGTCTCGGGCGATGACGACACCGAGTCCCGGTTCGAGCGGATACTGACTCCCGGCGAGGATCCCACGGTCGATGCGCGGGAGGCCCGCTGGGACCGCGTGCTCGCCGATGCGCCACAGCATCCCTTCGGACACGGACTGGGGACAACCGGATCTGTGCTGCGAGGCAACTCCCGCATGCTGTTCACCCCGGACCTCCTGTTCATCGACAGCACCTATGTCAAGGTCGCCTATGAACAAGGCATCGTCGTGATGGTGCTCTTCTGCCTGGCCCTCTTTCTCGTCTTCAGCGGCCTGGTGGTCCAGGTCATTCGGACGGCCGACCGCGAGAGCGCGTTATATGCGAGCGGCGCCTGCGGCACCTTGGTCTGTCTCGCGGTCTTCTTTTACTCGAGCAATTACATCGAACAGCTCCAGATGATCTTGCCGTGGACGATCGTTGGTTTGGCGGTCGCGATGGCGGGTCGCTCGCTGGCGGAGCGGCGTGCGGCTCCCGTCCAGCCGGGGGGCTGACCGTGCGGCTGCTTTCAGTGATTCACGGGCCGGCTTTTGGCGGGGCCCACAACCAAGCCCTCGTTCTGAGCGGTCCACTAAGGGAGCGAGGCATCGACACCTGGGTCGTCCTGCCTGAAGAGGCGCGTGAGGCCGCCGCCCGCCTCGAGGCGGGCGGCGTTCACGTAAGCCTGCTTCCGCTCGGCCGGCTCCGCGCGACGACCGACCTGCTCGCGCAGGGCCAGTTCGCCCGCCACCTTCGCGGAGACCTGCGCCGCCTCGAGGAGGCCATCGAAGAATCCGAGGCCGACGTCGTGCAGGTACATGGGCCTACGAACCCGCAGGGTGCGATAGCAGCAAAGAGAGCGGGCACGCCCGTCGTTTGGCAGCTTCTCGACACGAGAGCCCCGATGCCGCTCCGGCGTCTGGCAATGCCCTACGTCCTTCGCACGGCGGGCGCCGTGACCGCGTGGGGCGCTGAACTTGCTCGAGCCCACCCCGGGGCCATGGGTCTCGGTGACCGACTTACCGTGATCTTTCCTCCGGTCGACGTTGCACGCCTTCGGGCCGACAAGGAGGTTCGCGCCAAGGCCCGCCTCACCCTTGGAGTTGCACCCGACGACGTCCTCATCGTTTCGCTGGGGGTGCTCAACCCCCAGAAGGGGCATGACTCACTCATCCGCGCGGCCGGCCGAGTCGCACAGGAAGGAGCTCAACTCGCGTTGAGAGTCCTCGGCACCGACTCACAGGCACACGGCAAGTACAAGCAAGCGCTGACGAGGGCCGCCGAGGAGGCGGGTTTCGGCGCGGACATCATCATCGACCCGGGCTGCCACGCGCTCGACCTGATGCAGGCGGCTGACATCTTCGCCTTGGCCTCGGTCGCCAGGTCGGAAGGAATGCCGACGGTCATCCTTGAGGCCATGGCGCTCGAAAAACCCGTCGTGGCTTCTCGCGTCGGGGCCGTCCCCGAACTTGTGGAAGAGGGGGTAAGCGCCGTCCTCGTGGACCCGGGCGACGAAGCTGAGCTAGCCGATCGCCTCTCCGGCCTAGTTGCCGACGACAATCGGGCTCTGATGGGCGTCGCGGGACGCCTCCGAGCGGAGTCGAAGTTCAGCCTCGATCGCTTGGCCGATCTTCACGCTCGAGCGATCGCAACCGCCCGAAGTGGCGCGGGTAGCTAGAGCCGAACGATCTCGTCGAGTCCCTTGCCGCCACGGAGGCGATCTTCGGGGCCGCCGTAAAGAATGTCGCGACCGCGACCGCCCCTGACACGGTCGGCGTCCGCTTCACCCCGCAGGATGTCGTTGCCGGAACCTCCGCGGATGACGTCCTTGCCGTCAGCGCCTCGCACCGCGTCATTTCCACCCTTTCCGCAGATGACGTCTCGGCCATTGGTTCCGTAGAGGGTGTCGGGCCCCTTCGTTCCCTTGATCGTGCAGCGCTTTGACCCCGGGTCCGGGTCGGGGTCCGGGTCGGGGTCAGGGTCCGGGTCGGGGTCAGGGTCGGGGTCGGGGTCGGGGTCGGGATCCGGGTCGCCGCCGTAGGGCGGGCAACCAGCCTCCGCCGCGGGGGTCCCCGCCCGCTTCGTGAGCACGCAGAACGCCGGCTTCGGCTGGGGTGTCCCGACCACGGGGCGGGTCAGGAGTCCATAGCCGAGCTCGCGTGCCTCCGCCGGGTCTTCAGCGGCATTGTCGAAGAGCGTGTGAATCGTGACCGCTGCAACATCGGGTTCGCCCATGAAGTAATCGATCATGATTGGCAGGTCGCGGGCCTGATCGGAAAGGGTGACCCCTTCCGGGTTGGTGGTCGATATCCCAGCCTCTTGAATCCAGATCGCCCGCCCCGGATCGCGCTCCCTAAACACCCGGCGCGCCTGATCCAACTGGAACTCCGTGTCCAGCATTTCCGGAAATTCTCGTGGCACTGGGTAAAGCAACAAACTGAGGCCGTCGCGGTTGTCCAGGACCGACCTATCGACCCTGTCGTAGAACCTCGTAAGGAACGTCGGAATACTGAGAATCTGCCCGCTGATGTCACCTCGATACGAATAGCCCAAGCTTCCGAAGAGGACCGGCATCGTGTGATCGACCGCATTGACGGCGCGGGCGGCCACGCTGTACACGTCCGCGTAGGTTTCGGGGTGGGGACCCCCGATTACGTTCCACCAGTGCCTCGTGTTCGAGGCGTTCCACACCTCGATCGCCGCCGACTTCGGAAAGCGAGTGGCGACTTTCGCGACGAAGGCGTACCACGCGTTATAGGAACCCGGATCCGGCGGACAGTGGGCTCCCTGGCACGAGATGAGCCCATCCGCCCAGTCGGGTGCATCCGCCACGATCGGCACCGGCTTGAGGCCCTTGGCGAGCATCGCCTCGTAGGCCCGGTCGTACAAAGACCAGTCATACGAGTTTGGCCCCGTCCGCTGCACCACCTTCCAAGAAATGGTGAAGCGCTCCATGGTTGCGCCCGCCTGGGCTGACCGACGCGCGAGCTCGGCGTCACCGATGGGATCGTTCGGAGTTGCCGCGGGCACGTTGAATCCGAGGGGTTTCGCCCCCACCGCGGGCGCTGAGGCTGCAAGGAAGCAGACGAGCGCCGCACCAAAGGCGCCCACTCTGAGCACAGCTCTATGCCGCGTCTGGCCAGCGCATCCAGTTCTCCCCAACAGCATTCGAAGCAGCACCATAGCGCGAGTTCGCAAAGCGCGCCGCAGTACGAAAGAGTCTCCCCCGGCGAGATCGCACGGGTCAGGACGACTCATAATAGTAATAGCCGTACGCGTCCGGTCCGCGCCGCTTCATGCCCGTGACGACAACACCCGCCGGCCGCTCGGTCACGTGCCCAAGCGCCGCCTTCGTTGCTCGCGCTTCGTCCCTGGTGGTTTGCTGCACCCGAGCACAAACGAGTACGCCGTCCACGTGCGGCAGGATTTCGAGAGCATCAGCCGCTGCCAGGACCGGGCTCGAATCAATGACAACCAAGTCGTATGCCCTGCTGACCTTTTCGACGAAGTCCCGAAACTTGTCAGTGAGCAGCAGTTCGGCGGGATTGTCGACCGCCGATCCGGCGGTCACGCACACGAAGGACGCGGTGCTTGCGGCACGGCCGTTCTGAGACGAGCTAGGCCCAGCGACCTCGACGGTCTGAAGAATTTCCTTAGGGCTTGCGCTCCCCATCAAGTAGTCGGTGAGGCCTGGCTCCCGGTTGACCCCGAGGCGCCGGGTGAACGCGGGGCGACGTAGATCGCCCTCAACAAGGAGAACCGTCTGCCCTCCCAGCGCTGCGGCGCTGGCAAGGGCCATGGAGACGGTGGACTTACCTTCCTGAGGTAGTCCGCTCGTCACCATTAGGGCACGCAGGCCGGAACCGTTCTGCCTCAAAGCAGCGAGGTTCATCCGAAGGAGCCGAAACGCTTCGAAGTCGGCTTCGATCATGGGCGCTGTAGCGTCCTTCAAGAGACCAGCGCCGCCGAAGGCAGTGTCCGGGACCCGACCGAGCACGGGGAGGCTCATCGCAACATGTGCGTCGCCAGGATTGTGGATCCTCCTGTCGAGCACATCCCGGCCGAACGCCGCGAGTAGCGCCAGGAACAGGCCGACGATGCCTCCGAGAATTACATTGCGGCCCACCTGCGGTGAGGTCGGCGAACTAGGCGGCGAAGCTTCGCTGGCGATGCGAACGGGCTGGGAGTTCTGCGCTAGGAAATCGACGCGAAGGAGTTGGTTCTGAATTGCGGCGACCTGGAGCGGAACGAAGTCGCCACCACGCTTCTTGACGTCGTCGATCTGCTCTTGGAGGTTTTTTTCGAACCGGCCGAGCCGCTGGCTCGTGTCCCGCTCGCCCGCTGTCTGAGCGGCCTCGGCGTACGCGTTGGCGAGGTCGGCCGCGAACTCTGCGTCCGACGAGAAGCCGGTGATCACCACCAGATTCGTGACCGCGTCGACGGTAGCCGAAACGGAGCCGGCGAGCTGGGATTGGGTCAGGTCCGTGTCGAGCTCCCGCGCCACGATGCGCGTGACATCGGGTCTCGTTATCAGCTCCGCGTTCTGGGCGGAACGGACGGCAGGCGGCTCCTCGAGTTCTGTGTCATTCGGACTGACCGAGCCAAGATCCTGCAGCGGGTCACGGAATTGAACGGAAGCGCTTGCCTGGTACTCCGGTGTTTGCGCTGAGGAGAGCGCGTAGGCCGCGACGACGAACCCGATAGTGATGATCGCAATCAGGATGCGGTGCCTGGACAACACGCGCGTGTAGTCGTGAATGCTTGCGTAGCGTGGTGAATCGTTCATGGAACCGCCTGGTCGGATGCCCGGAGGGTGCCCGACCGCGATCGCTGGCCGACGTCACCCCCTGCGGGTCCCGAGCGCGACTGATTCTAGGGGGCCGCCTGGTCCCCGCGTATCAGTCCCTGCAGCGCGTCACTGGCCTCCGCGGCGGTCGCCGTGTCGCCGCGTCGAAGCGCCACCTGACGCTGAAGAGCGCGATGCCGCCAGTTCGTCGGCTCCAGGCGGACGGCATTTGCGGCGTCGTCTGCGGCTGCCTCGAGATCCCCAAGCTCGATTTGAACAGCCGCCCGCGTAACCCGAGCCGAGGCTGCCCACGGCTGGGCGTCGACGGCCTCGTTTGCCAGCTCGAGCGCCCGCGTCTCCTTTCCGATCGAGAGCTGGAACAGTGCCGCATCCATTCTCTCTTCAGAGACGATAGGCGGAACGTGAAGTACCCCGAGCACGATGAGGAGGAGCGCGGCAGCCAGGCGCTTCGAGTTGAGCCGGCGCCGCCGGCGAGGAGCGCCTTGCGAGCCCCAGACGATCGCACCAGCGGCGAGACCGAGCGCCGTGACCGCGGGAACCTCCCAGAGCCAATCGACGGCGCTTCCGATCGCGATGACCGAGAACATCGCGCACATTGCGAGGCCCGGGCCGAAGCGCTCGTCGCCGGAAAGCCTCCGAGCTGCGCTCAGAGCGAGGAGCGCAAGGCCGCCGATTGAAGCGAGCGCAAGCAGCAGGCCCGGCAGGCCCAGTTCCGCGAGCGCCTCGAGATAGAAGGAGTGCGCGTCTTGGACGCGGTCTGCCTCAGGCCGGGTGCGCTCGTGCCAGAGGCCGTAGGTGCCCGCCCCGATGCCAGTCACAGGCTCGACGGAGAACGCG
Source organism: uncultured bacterium (assembly GCA_963721645.1). Classification (GTDB taxonomy): domain Bacteria; phylum Actinomycetota; class Thermoleophilia; order Solirubrobacterales; family 70-9; genus JALZKA01. The sequence goes on from CAVRJK010000002.1 coordinate 1,505,323, forward strand.
TCCAAGGCCGAGCCGTAGAGTTCGCCGCGACCATCGCTTACGTTCAGCAGGCGGGATGCGGCACCCCCCGATCCGGGGTCGTAGGGCGTTCGGGAAAGCTGGCTCTCCACGGCCGACACCGCCAGCGCGCCCGCGACCACGACCGCGACAGCCGATGTCCCGAGGATGAGTGTGCGGCGGGTAACCGGGCCCGGATCCGCGTCGAGCGCCCCATCTCTCGCTGGCTCCGAAGGCGCCGGGGACCGGCTACGCCGCACCCTTCTACGCCGGAGCCGCGGCCTCGCTGTCCATCTAGCGAGCGACCCGGTTGCGACACACGCCAGGAGCAGGCCGAGAGCGACGAGACCTCCCCCCTTCTGACCGGTGCCATTCGCGATCTCAGGCTGCGTCGCGATTAGTCCAATAGCGGAAGCGGTGCCCACCGTCGCGCCTACGGCGTGGACGATCGCGACGCCGCGCTTGTGGCTCGCTGCAACGACCACGACGAGGCCCGCGAAACAGACCAGCGCGCCGCCGCGCGAGTAGCTGAGGAACACGGCTGCACCCGCGACGGGAGTCGCCGCCAAGAGAAGCGCGCGTGCGCCGTCCGCGGTGGTGTGCGCGCTCCAGGCAACCGCTGCGAGGAAGACAGCAGCGCTCCAGTACGCGGTCGCGTTCCAATAATCGAGCGGATACGAAAGGCGCTCGCCTCCGAACTGAAGCGCGACCGTGTCCGCTGGTAGGAGGTCAGGAGCCACCCGGGAGGCGACGGCGAGCAAGGCGATGACCCCCGCGCCCGTGAGAAGACCCGCGGCCCCGGCGCGCCAGGAATGGCGATGGACGCCAAACCACACGAGCGCGACGAGTCCCAAGTAGTCCAGCGTCCTGATCGCTTCGATGTAGGTCCGCTCCGCACTCTCGGTCCAGATAAGCCCCGCCGCGGTCCACGCGGCGAGAAGGGCGAACACGGCAAGTGCGCCGCGAGCGCGGATCCCCGGCCGAGCCCTAGGGAAATGACCGAACAGGATCCCGACCGCAACGAGCCACCAGATCGCGAGCGTCGCCTGCTGGCGCTCGACGAGATCGAAGCCGCCGCCCCGGAGTCCAAGATAAAGAGGGATCGCCACGGCGGCGACAAAAACAACAGCCGGCTCGAACGGCGACCCCCGATGCGAGTGCGAGGATCTACCTGCGCCTGCCGTCCGGCGGGACGTTATAGTCTCACCAAGTCCGGGCATAGGCGTACGGACATTTGGGATCAAAAATGGGGCTAAGCTTCAAGGAGTAAAGGGAAGGGAACGAACCGATTCGAAGGTTCGAAGGAAATTTCATCATGAACTCGCCAGCACGCACAAGCTTCCGGCCTCTCGTCATCGCGACGGCGCTCCTCTTCGCCTTGACGGCGATCCTATTCATGGCTTCCGCAGCCGCGAGCGACACGGCCTTTGCGCAGCAGGGCGCAGGTACGCAGTACCCCGATGGCGACGTCGGCCCCGGTGGTGGTGGTGGTGGTGACAGCGACCTGCTTCCCGACGGGGGCGAGTGTGAGAACCCTCCCTGTGACGGCGGCGCCGGCCCCAGCGCAGGCGCAGGCGATGACGGCGGCGGCAACCTGCCCTTCACGGGTTACCCGCTCTCGACGCTGATCCTCATCCTGGCGGCGCTCCTGATCGCCGGCCTTGCCGTTCGCAGCTACATCGCCGTGCGCGACCGCTTCCGGACACCCTCGTCCGGCCCACTCGAGTAACTCCCGCCGCGCCGGCGAGCGCCGGTTCCCCGTTGCGTTCCATAAGTGCCCGCTTTAAGGTTCTCGTTCTAGGCAGAGAGGACAACGATCTAATGGCCGGGGGACAAGCGACGCAAGTAGAGGACAAGCCAGCAGCTCAAACAGAGTCGCAGCTCTCGCACGGGTCGGACTCCCGCTCCCGCCAACGTTCCGGGTCCATCGAGAAGCTCCGCGAAGGGCGGGTCCAGGCTACGGACTCGACCTCGAGCCGCCTGCTGGCCATAGCCGACATGAGCACCGCGATGATTGCGCTCTCGTTTAGCGCGATCGTTCTGGGCGACGACAAGCTTGCGTTCGGCACCCTGGCAGTTCCATTCCTCTTTGTCGGCGTGGCCAAGGCTCTCGGCCTTTATGACCGGGACGAGCACCTGCTCCACAAGACCACCCTCGACGAGGTTCCTGCTCTGTTTGGCATCGCGACCCTCTTCACCCTCTTGCTGTGGCTCTCGGATGGGTTCCTGATAGATGGCGAGCTCGGCCGACGGCAGGTCGTCGGCACCTGGGCGCTCCTGTTCGTGCTCTTGATCTGCTTTCGCTCAGCAGCCCGGTGGGCAGTCGTTCGTTTGAGTCCAGCCGAGCGCTGCATCCTGGTCGGCGATGCCAATCTGGCCGCGGAGCTTCGCTGGAAGTTCAGCGTCAGCAATTCTGTGAACGCCGAGCTGGTCGGCTACCTCCCGTCCGTTGGCCCGCCGGACGCACGCCACACACTTTCATCTGCTTTCTCCGAGCATCTGGCGTTGGAAGGGATTGACCGGGTGATCCTCGCCATTGACGAAGAAAGCGGCGACAATCACCTCTTCCTGATCCGCGCCCTGCGCGCCGAGGGTTTTCGTGTCAGCGTCTTGCCCGAGGCCTCGCGCGTGGCCGGATCTGCCGTCGAGCTCGACCACCTGCATGGGCTGACGCTCCTGGGAGTGCGCCGGTTCGAGTTCACGCGCTCGTCCAAGACCATCAAGCGCTCCTTCGACGTCATCGTGAGCTCTCTGGGTTTGATCCTGATCTCGCCGCTGCTTCTTGCGATCGCTGTCGCGATCAAAATTGACTCCCGGGGGCAGGTGCACTTTAAGCAACGGCGGGTCGGCCGCTGGGGCGACGAGTTCGAGATGTACAAGTTCCGCAGCATGATCAGGGGCGCTGACGAGATGAAGCCTGAGCTATCCCATCTGAACGAGGGCGCCGAAGGCCTCTTCAAAATCGGCGGCGACCCCCGCGTCACCCGCGTCGGACGCCTCCTTCGCCGCTGGCAGCTCGACGAACTGCCCCAGCTGATCAACGTAGTCAAGGGCGAGATGAGCCTAGTCGGGCCCCGTCCCCTCATTCCCGAAGAGGACCGTAAGATCGTCGGCTGGTACCGGCGCCGCCTCGAGGTTCCGCCCGGGATCACCGGGCACTGGCAGATCCTCGGGTCCTCGTCCCACATCTCGCTCACCGAGATGGTGAAGCTCGACTACCTGTACGTCGCTAACTGGTCGCTGTGGGCCGACATCAAGATCCTTCTCAGAACGATCCCCTTCCTCTTGGGGCGCGGCGGCGTTTGACGTAACATCGCGCCCCCTGCCGACTGAAGAGACATTGGAGGCGCCCTCGTGGACGCCTGACGGCTCCGTGCCGCATCTGATCTCCTACCCGGAGAAGCACGATGCCTCGTTTCTGCCTTCCTGGAACTCCACGCTCAGCGATCGCGAGGAGCATGTGGCGATCGCGGGGCTCGTCTCAGGGATCGAGGGAAAGCTCTACGACGAAGACGCGATGAAGCTCTATGAGCTCGCGTCCTTCACGCCAGGGCCGATTCTCGAGATCGGCGTATTCAGAGGCCGTTCGACTACGGTCATGGCCCGCGCCCTCAAGGCCGCTGGAAACCCCGCACGCATTATCTCGGTAGACATTGACTCAGCAGGCTTGGCGGTCGCGGCAGAGAATCTTGCCCGACACGCTGTCTCGAACAAGGTCACCCTTGTCGAGGGGACGTCGAGAGCGCTCCTCAGAGCAGCGCCGAGCCTTAGGCCGGGCCTTGTGTTCGTCGATGGCGACCATTCGTTTCGGGGCGCGCTCGCTGATCTCGAGGCGATTGAGCCCTTCACACCGACCGGCTCCATAGTCGTCATGCACGACTACGAGGGGTACACGGATGATGATCCGTACTGGATTCAGGTCGAGCCGGCGGTTCAGGCTTCGTGGCTTGTCCGCGATGCGCGGTTCATTGGCAGATTCGGGCTGAGCGGCGTATTCCTCCGTATTTCCGGCGGGCCTTCGGCAAGGGACCTCAGCCACGATGAGCCCGTCCGTTTGGTCGTTGAGCGCAGCGACGACCCACTCGTTAAAGTCAGACGACGAGCGAGTAGGGCGATCGACTATCGCCGGTGGACGCGGCGACGCGGACGTTAACGTCCGCCAAGAGCCTCGCGGTACGCACGATCCAGGCCGCGCGCCTGGTCTTCAAGGCTGAACATCTCGCCGACTCTGTCGCGCGCCGCGAGCCCTAGGCGCTTCCTTTCGTCCCGCGGTTGCGTTCACAAGCGAACCCATGGCGCGGGCAAGCGCGCGCGGATCCTCTGTGGGCACCAGAATTCCGGCGCCGTCGGCAAGCTGCTCAGTGATCCCGTCCACATGGGTTCCGACACAGGGGAGGCCTGCTGCCATGGCCTCCAAAAGGGCGATCGGGCACGGGTCGCGGCGCGAAGGCAATACGAACGCGTCCCATGACGCGAAAGCGCGCTGAACGTCAGCGCTCGATTCATGGCGAACCCCGGCTGCCTTCGCTCGATCTAGAACCACACGCGCCCAATCAGAATCGAGCGCATCCGTAGGTGAGCCGATCATGCGGAACTCCACCGCGCCCTGAGGAAGGTCAGCGGTCGCGATTGCGGCAGCCTCGACGAATACGTCGCTGCCCTTTCGAGTCGAGACCACCCCGACTGTTCCGACAACGAACGGCATGGGGTCCTTGCGGATGTCAACCGTCTTCGTTGGAATCGGCGCAGCCTCGTAGACGAGGGACGGCTTCCATCCGCCGTGCGCATAAGACCCGGCGCACGCCCTCGACACGGCGATCGTCACGTCGGCCGAGCGTCTTGCGATTCGTCTGGCCGGACCCGCCTTGCGTGAGTCCGGGAGCATGTCATGGACGTGGAGGACGACATTCCTTCGGTGGGCTTTAGCCACAGCGGCCTCCTGGAACGAGTACAGCGAGTTCGCGTGGACCACATCCGGGTCCACCACCTTCAGTGCCCGCGAGAACTCGCGCAGGTAACTGGGCGTGGCTTTGGCCCGCGCCCACACGCCAGGAGGCTCGCGAAGGGCGGTGAGACTGGAGGCCAGAGGCCGCGGCAGCCCATGTGCCTCGTAGCCGTGGCTTTCGATCCATTCGCGAGCCGGACCCGGAGACGGAACCCAGAAGGCAAATCGCCACCCCATCTCCTCGAGGAGCGGCAGGGGGCGCAGCACCGAGATAGTGGCTCCGCCCAGGAGGTCGGAATGAAGAACTATCAGGACGGTGCGCCGCTCTGTCACGGCGTTCTGGCCTGCGCCAGTTCTATGAGGCGGTCGTCCATCTCGCGCGCCATGCGCCGAGCCGTGAACCTGGCTTCGAACCGCTTCCGGCCTGCGCTCGCGATTCGAGCCCTCAGTCCGGGATCAGCCCACAGCTTCTGGATGGCGGCGGCGAGGACAGCCGGCTCGTTCGAGGAGAGGAGGAGACCGTCCACGCCGTCGGACACGATCTCTACTGGCCCTGCGGCATTCACGGCTACCACAGGCTTTCCGGCGGCCATCGCTTCCAGAAGGACCAAGCCGAATGGCTCCTTTGACGAGGCGTTCACGAATACGTCCATTCGCTCAATGAAGGGCCGCGCGTCCGGGACCTGCCCCGTGAACGTGATCGCACCTTCGAGTCCCAAGCCGTGTACCAGGTCGTGAAGCGAGCGCTCGTACTCGTCGTCCCCCCGGTGGCCTCCGCCGCCGACGATGAGCCCATGGGCGGGCACGCCCCTGGACCGAAGGAGCGCGACCGCCTCGATCAGGCGGTCCTGACCCTTCCAGCCAAACAATCGCCCCACGATCCCGACGACGAAGTCGTTGTCGGCCGCATGGAAGCCAGTGTCGCCTGCCGGGCTCTCGGAAGACTCGATGCCCGGGAGCACAGAGAACGCCGGCCGTTTCGGGCGGCGTTTACGTTCGGCCACCGCAATCGTCTCGGAGCAGCCGCCTACGGCCACCGCAGGCAGAGCACTGGCGAGGCGCGTCATCACGCGCACCCGGTCGAGCGGACCGCCGCGGTCCAGGTCCAGTTGCCACCAGACGAGCCTGTCTTTGCGCCTCGCAAGAATCGCGGCCGGGGCGCCGTAGACATGCGCGGTCGAAAGCCAGTTCAGGATCAAGTCGGGATCCTCACGGTCGATGAGTTGCGCGAGCGACCTCACTCCAGCCAGGGTTTTCAGTGGATGGCGGAGCCGACCGGCTGGAATCGTCTCCGTGCGGATGCCGAGACTTGAAACCTCTTCGCGGAATGAGCCCTCGCCGCGGAACGCGACGATTGGCTCTACACGCTCGCGATCTACGTGCCGCAGATAGCTCCAAAGGATGTTGTCGGAGCCACCCAAACGCTCGGCAAAAGGGGTAAAAACAAGAAGCTTCATCGCGCTCGCAGCCCCCTGATCATCTCGGCGAGCCGGGCGGTCTCGTCGCGTTGGCTTCGCTCCGCGACCACGAACCCCCGTCCCCGGCTGCCCATCTCGCGACGCTCGCTTGGCGGTTGGGACAGGATCTCACCCAGTGCCGTGCCGAGGGCACCTGAGTCGCCCGCCCGCACGAGGCGCCCCCAGCCTTCTCTGACGACCTCAGGTATGCCCACGAGGTCAGATGCCACCACCGGCACCTCCATCGCCAGCGCCTCGTAGATCACGACCGGCATGTCGTCCCGGTCTCCGTCTGCCGCGATCACCGAAGGCACACAAAGACATGCAGCGCCTTCGAGCGCTTCGCGAACCGGTCCGGGGCCCCAGACATTCGCCCGGAGCTCGATTGAATCGCCGATACCGCTGGTCTGGATCTGCTGCTCGAGGGCACTCCGCAGCGGCCCGTCACCTGCGATCACGACCTTTGGCCGATCTGAATCTGCCATACCGGCCACCGCCTCGATGAGGTACGCGAATCCCTTCTTCTCGATCAGGCGCCCGATCGCCAGCACGTAGCCATCCGGGGTGGCTCCGACTCCCTTCGAAACAGCTCGGGCCGCACGCCAGTTGCAACGCGCACGATGCGCTCGCGGTGGCGGGCGTGTACCAGTCCACGCAGATGCTCGACCGCGTAATCGGATTCGCTTGTCGCGAGATCCGCGCGCTCCATCTTCTCGCGCAAGTTCCTGGGCTTCTGGAAGATGTCGAACGCATGCGCGGTCACGCTGTAGCGCAGCCCAAGGATCCTCGCGAGCCGCATCGCGTGCAGGCTTGCCCCTGCCGCGAAGTGAGCGTGGAGGTGCGGCTTGGCGTCAGCAAGCCTCAGCGCGAGCGGCGCCAGCGCGGCCAACGGCCAGACCTCCTCCTCACGCTTCCACCGCCTTCGCTCGATGAGGTCCTTCGTGCAGCGGATCGGATGCCTGATGAACAACCGGGTCACGGCGCCTAGCTTTCCTAGCGGGGGCTCATCCTCAAGATGGGTGACCGACTCCCGGCGCGCAACCGCCCGCTCGATCAAGGCCGGGCGGGCGCTGGAGACGACGGAGACGCGAAGACCGAGTTCCTGCATCGCCTCGACTTCGTTATAGACGAAAGTTTCCGAGCGCGCCGGGAACCCGTCCACCAGCACGACTACGTCATCGGGCTCCCGTTCGGACGGGGTGGCGGATGTCGCTCGATTGTCTCCGCGGTATAGGCCGTCGGCCTCGGCAAGGGTCCGAAGGCCGTCCAAGGCCTTGAAGACCGCCCGCTCGAATCTCAGCGTGAGCGCCCAAAACAGAACTCCGCCGACCGACCTGGCGATCCGGGTGGGTGCGCGGAAGGCGTCGTACGAACTCGGGTAGCGGCGCCTAACCCAGGTTCTGCCGGCGGCATGGCGGCGCGCCTTTACGAGCATCGGGCGAAGCTTTGCGGGGTGCACATGCTCGACTCTCGCCTCGGGTCTGTGGATCAACTCCCAACCTGCGTCCTGAAGACGAAAGCAGAATTCGACATCTTCTCCTGAGCGCACTCCCTCAAAAAATCCACCGACGGCGTCCCAAGCCTCGCGCCTGACAGCGAGGTTGGCGGTGGGTCCCGAGGGGTGCGGCGCCGTGCGCTCGACGTGCCAGTGCTCGCTGATGTGATCGCGTTTCCGTGCATACCGTGCGACTAAGTCGGTCTGCGCAGGGTCCGAGCCAACTCCGCCGACGAGAATCGCGACCTGATCTGCAACCGGTTCGGCGAAGTAGCGGTCGAGCAGATCTGCGGCCGGTCGGCAATCGGAGTCTATGAAGACGACCCAGACGTTCAAAGCGTGTTCGGCGCCGACGTTACGCGCGTAATAGGACGACTGCTCAAGGGGCGCGCTGATGACCTCGATCTGCCCCTCCAAGTAGCTGCGGCGCTCGGCCGTGTTGTCAATCAGGAGAAGCTGGTCGCCTTCGATTGTCCGAAGACGGCTCAACGAACTCATCGCTTGATCGAAGTCGTCGTCACCGCCGTGAAAGGGCATGACCACGGTCAGCGCCGCGCGAACCTGCGTCAACGACTACATCCGCTCGGGAGCATCTATACCGAGAAGGCTTAGGCTCGAGGCGATGGCATGCTTTGCGGCAATACAGACACCCAGGCGAGCCGTCTCGAGTCCTTCACTCCCTGACTCGGCATCGGCGCCGACGACACGGCAGTCTCGGTAGAACGCGTGGAAGTCCGCAGCGACCAAGGTTGCGTAGGCGGATATGCGGTGGGGAGATCTCTTTTCGGCGGCTGCCCGCACCTCCTCGGGAAACTCGAGCACTCGTCTGATCAGCGCCCGCTCCGACGGTTCGCACGAGGCATTCATCGCCTGCTCTTCGAACACCGCGGAACGGATCTCCCTCTCGCTGCCGGTCGCGCCCTCCGCCACGGCCTTGGCGATAATTCCGGCGATGCGCGCGTGCGCGTACTGGACGTAGTAGACGGGGTTCTCCTGCGAAAGAGAGCGCGCTAGCTCAAGGTCCAGATCAATCACGGTGTCGTTGGAGCGCTGGAGCAGGAAGAATCGGGCGGCATCGGTCCCGATGTCGTCAATGAGCTCGTCGAGCGTCACGAAGTCGCCTTTCCGCTTCGACATCCGGGAGCGTTCGCCGCCTTCAACGATGTTGACGAGCTGCATGATCGGCGCCTCGTAGCGTTCCGGGTCGCCACACAGCATCCCAACTGCGGCCTTCATCCGCGGGACGTAGCCGTGGTGGTCAGCACCCAGGGGCACGATCATCTGCTCAGCGCCCCTCGCAAGCTTGTCACGGTGGTAGGCGATATCCGCCGCGAAATAGGTCGGCTCGCCGTCGGAACGAATCAGGACGCGATCCTTGTCATCGCCCCAATCGCTGGTGCGAAGCCACAGCGCTCCATCTGACTCATAGGTATGACCACGCTTGGTCAGTTCGCCGAGGGTGATTTCGAGCGCCTTGCTTTCGTGCAGCGCCCGCTCTGAGGACCAGGTGTCGAATTTCACCCGGAATCGCTCGAGCGTCGCCTCGATACGCATGCGCATGCGCTCCACGCCGGCTCGGGCCAACTCGCCGGCATCCTCGGGGTCCACGCCCTCGGCGCGCAGTTCGTCGCCGAGATCGGCCACGTACTCTCCGAGATATCCACCCTCTGGTGGCTCGAGGCCCCGCATTCGCGTTGAGATCGAGGCGCCGAAAGCCTCGATCTGCGTCCCCGCGTCGTTCATGTAGTACTCGCGTGACACCTCGTGACCAGCCATCTCCAGGACGCGGCCGAGGGAATCGCCGAATGCGGCTCCGCGACCCCCCGCCGCAGTCAGCGGACCGGTCGGGTTTGCTGAGACGAACTCAAGCAAGATCGCCGGCGATGCCGGCGATGACTCACCAAACCGATCGGTCTCGAGCACAGCGGAGACCCCCCTGCGATGCCATGAGTCAGAGAGGAACAGATTCACGAAACCGGGCCCGGCAACCTCTGCACGCTCGACGCCCTCTCCCAGGCTTGTCTCGAGCTCCCCTGCGAGCCTCTCGGCGATCTGCCGAGGCTGCTCTCCCAGGGCCGGCGCCAAGAGCATGGCGGCATTGGTGGAATAGTCGCCCTGCTCCGCACGCTTTGGACGTTCGATCGCGGGTTCCTGGCTCGTCTCGGCCCCCGTCGAGGCGACGGCCGCGTCAACGGCCGCGCGCAAGTCTAGGAGCGGATCGACGGCCATGGACGATGCGAGTCTACGAGGACAAATATGCTGGAGTGGATGCGAACCCTGGTAACCGGCGGGGCCGGATTCATCGGCTCGAACCTCGTCGACGCTCTTGTCGAGCGCGGCGATGAGGTCGTCGTCCTCGACGATCTGTCTTCGGGCAAGACCGAGAACCTCCAAGGAGCCATCGAGAGAGGGGCCGTACTGGCTGAAGCCGATGTGGCTGACAGCGCGACAGTGAACGACGCATTTGCGTCCTACCAACCTCAACAGGTCTTTCACCTGGCTGCGCAGATTGATGTCCGGGTCTCGGTTTCAGACCCGGCCTTCGACCTCGGAGTGAACGTCGGCGGCACAATCAACCTTTTGAACGCGGCGGTTGAGAGCGGTTGCAGGCGCTTTCACTTCGCTTCCACCGGCGGCGCGATCTACGGCGAGGGCGACGGCAGAGATCTGCCCCTCCCCGAGAGTGCTCAACGCCTGCCGGATGCCCCGTACGGAATGTCGAAGCTGGCAGCGGAGGGGTACCTGGACCTCTACTCCCGCCTCCATGGGCTCTCCACCGTGGCACTCAGGCTCGGGAACGTCTACGGCCCCCGCCAAGATCCACACGGTGAGGCAGGCGTTGTCGCGATCTTCTGCGGCGCGCTCTTGGCCGGCTCGCCGCCAAAGGTTTTCGGCGACGGGGAGCAAACTCGCGATTACATATTCGTTGGCGACGTTGTCAAGGCGTTTCTGGCCGCGTCGGAGAGTGATATCACCGGCGCGATCAACGTGGGGACCGGTCGCGAGGTCAGTGTGTTCGACGTCGGCAATGCCATCGCCGCGGCTTATGGAACGAGCTTCGAGCCCGAGATGGCAGAAAGCCGTCCCGGTGAGGTGCAGCGAATTGCAATCTCAGCCGAGCGTGCGCGCGAACACCTGGGCTGGTCGGCCGAAACCAGCCTCGAAGAAGGCCTCCGAGTCACGGCTGAGTGGGCCCGCGCGGAAGCGGACTAGCGCTGGTTTTCCCACGCCCGCGCGGAGCCGATCCGCTCGAGCGTGGTCGGGTGGGTGCCGAAAAGTGTTGTCGCCCACCCGGGTGGGTCGACGTCCGACAGGTTGCGCTCCGCCAAGCGCACCTGAAGATCTGCCATCCCCTGCGGATCGTCCGTGATCCGCAGCGCGAACGCATCCGCCGAGGCCTCGACGTCGCGTGAAAGCTGGTTCGCCGGCACGTTCACGACAAACGTCACCGCGGCGATCGCCAGGAACAGCGCGGGAACCGCGGCAGCGGAGCCGGGCTCCGCTGCTCCGCGGCGAGCCATCGCTCCCGACAACTCGCGCACGAAGAGAAGTCCCAGGGGCGTGACGAGCGCCGCGAACAAGATCCCGCGCGGTATGTCCGAGTGGGCGACGTGGGCCAGCTCGTGCGCCACCACCGACTCGAGCTCGGGCTCGGTCGTCGCGTCGATCAGCGTGTCATAGAGGACGACTCGCTTGGTGGGGCCTAGACCCGCAACGTACGCGTTGAGCGCGGTGCTCCGGCGGCTTGCGTCAACCCTGTAGACGTCGCCGACATCAACACCCGCGCGATCACCCAGCTCGACCACGGAGGCGCGGAGTTCGCTCGACTTTGGAAGCTCGTCGAACTCGTTGAACTGCGGCGCGATCACGATCGGTGCGAGCAGGCTCATCGCGGCCCCGTAGCCGACGACCAGGACCGATCCTCCGATCCACCAGCGTCGCGGCGAACGGCGGATCAGCCCCGACAGCGCCGCAGCGGCGGCGCCGGCAATCAGCGCACCGATGGCCAACCCCTTGCCTTGATCGGCGAGCCAGGGCCCCAGCGACTGCGTCGAGATACCCGCGTCGACCGAACGCTCGTGGGCGGCGAGCGAGAAGGGGAAGGCGGCAGCCTCTGCGGCCACGACCACGATCACACCCGCCGCAGCCGTGCCCAAGACGCGACGCGTCGAGAGGCGTGCGAGTAGGTCTCGTCCAGCGCGAGGACGGCCGACCGCCAGCCCGCCGACCAGGATCGCCTGGGCCAAAAGCCCGCCGACGAACAGAAGTCGTTGGCCGTCGCGGTAGTCGCTCGCACGCTCAAGCGCAGACGGCTCGAAATAGTCGCCGGCGGCTACCGGCACTGGCGGAATGCCCACCTCAGACGGCGCGAGGAGCAGAACGGCACCCTCGGCAACAACGATGAGTACCGCGAAGCAGAGCCCCGCTCGGGCCGCCGGGGAGCCCGAGATCCGGCGACGGAGGCCCGAAACAGCCATCCGCACCTACGATAGTGCGCTCGTATGCGCGTAGCCGTGATCTCCGACATCCACGCAAACCTGCCCGCCCTCGAGGCCGTCCTGGCCGAGATCGACCGGGAGCCGCCCGACGAGCTCTGGTGCCTGGGCGACGTTGTCGGTTACGGCGCCCAGCCCAACGAGTGCGCCCGGATCATGCAGGAGCGTGCCGATCTGTGTCTTGCCGGCAACCACGACCTTGCGGCGCTCGATGCGCTGGACATCTCCTCGTTCTCGCCCGCCGCCTCAGATGCGGCGATCTGGACGCGGGGCCAGCTCGCAGACGATTCACGCAAGTTCCTCGCAGGCCTGTCGGCAACCGACGAGTCGAGGGATGTCGCGGTCTACCACGCCTCACCTCGCGACCCGGTCTGGGAGTACGTCCTTTGGCCTGAGCAGGCGGGGCAATGCATCGCGAGTCAGGCGACCCGCATCGCCATGGTCGGGCACTCCCACGTGGCGCTCTGCTTCAGAGCCGACGACGACGGCGACGCGGATGCCACCCAGGGAGCGCAGGTGGCTGCCGGGACGACTCTCGATCTGAGTGAGGGACGCTGGCTCCTGAACCCCGGGAGCGTCGGACAGCCTCGTGACGGTGACCCTCGCGCATCCTGGCTCGTCCTGGACACCGAGGTCTGGACCGCCACTTACGCTCGCGTGGACTACCCCATCGACGTGGCCGCAGCATCGATCATCGAGGCGGGGCTTCCTGAGCACCTCGGGCGCCGCCTGGCGGTCGGGCAGTGAAGCCCGGGCGACTCCATAGAATCGCCCGAGTGCCGGGTATACGCGCAAGACTTGGCGCCATGTGTGCGATCGTGTGCGCCACCTCCCTGATCGCATGCGGAGGCGCCGACGAAAAAGACGAAGGGACAATTCCTTCGCAGACGGGGGAAGCCATCGTCACCAAACTAGGCGACTTGGACAGCGAACTCGCGGCCGGCGAATGCGATAGCGCGGAGGCCACGGCAACGCAGATCCAGGCTGCGATCCAGGGACTCGGCTCCAACGTCGAGGGCGAGCTCGAGGAAACGCTCGTTAAAGCGAGTAGCAACCTGGTGCAGCTCGTCCGCGAAGAATGCGAGCCGGCCGAGGAACCACTTCCGCCTGAACCAACTACCGGTGCCACGGGCGAGGAAGGCGCTGAGGACTGATGGCAGCGTCCGACAGCAGCCTGATCTCCGACCGCTACGAGCTGGGCGACCGGCTTGGCGCCGGCGGCATGTCCACCGTTTACGGGGCGACGGACCGCGTGCTCGAGCGCACGGTCGCGGTCAAGATCCTGGCCGAGCACCTATCGGACGACGAGAAGTTCGTCGCGCGCTTTCGCCGTGAGGCCCTCGCGGTCGCGCGCCTCATCCATCCCAACATCGTTCAGGTCTATGACACGGGCGTCGACCACGACCGCCACTACATCGTCATGGAGTACGTCGAAGGGCGCTCCGTCGCTCAGTTGCTTCAGCGAAACGGCCAGCTCGGCTCGGAGGTAGCGGTCTCGATCGGCGTGCAGTCATGCGCAGGCCTCGAGTACGCCCACCGGCAGGGAATCATCCACCGCGACGTGAAGCCGGGGAATCTGATGGTGATCGGCGGCCCCGCGGGCAAGCAGCAGCGCGGCGCGCACGACCCCCAGACGGACGAGATGACCGTGAAGCTCACCGACTTCGGCATCGCCAGGGCAGCCGAGCAGACGCGCATCACGCAAGTCGGCTCGGTCGTCGGTACAGCCGCCTACCTGGCGCCCGAGCAGGCGCGCGGCGGCGAGGCAACGCCCGCAGCAGACGTCTACGCCCTGGGCGTCGTCATCTACCAGATGCTGACTGCACGACTGCCCTGGGAAGGCTCGAGCCTTGCCGAGCTTGCGATCAGGCGAGAGTCGGAGAGCCCCCTCCCTCCCACTTCATACGACTCCGCCGTGCCCGAGACGCTCTCGACCGCCGTGCTGCGGGCGCTCGAAGGTGACGTCGCCGACCGCTACGCATCGGCGAAGGAACTCTCGGCGGCCCTCCGCGCCGGGATCTCCGGCCGCGAGCCGCCGCTCGCCTCCGACGAGGCGCCCACGCGCGCGCTGATCGCAGGAGGGGCGGCTACCGCCGCAACACGCGCAATGGACTCGCCCGACATCGCGACACCGATCTCACCACAGCCCGCGTACCGGCCGCCGCGTCGGGCCGCGCCCGCGCCCGCGCCCGTTCAGCCCGCCAAGGCCTCCGGTGGTTCGCGCTTCCTGCGCGCACTCGGCGTTTTGTTCCTGGTCGGGGTGCTAGCGGCCGTGATAGCGATCGTCGTCCTCGTTGTCACCGATGCGGGCCAGAGCACCGACCTCGGCGAGTTCATCTCGGACGAGATCAACGATCAGATCGACAAGCTCCGAGAGCTCGTCGGCGACAACACCCAGTAGTCGCTCAGGAACTCCACGGCGGAGCGCCGTCAAGGCCGGCCTGCCGATACTCCGCGTAGCGTCCAGCGGCGATCGCTTCGCGAGCGCCGCGCACCAGCAACTCCAGATACGTGAGGTTGTGGAGCGTCAGGAGCCTGACCGCGGTCAGCTCCTCGGCGCGAGCCAGGTAGTGCACGTATGCCCGGGTATGCCTTGTGCAGGCAGCACACGGACAGCCTTCGACGAGCGGGCCCTCGTCATCGGCGAGCGCCCTGGAGCGCACGTTCATCCGGAACCGGTTGTCGGGTAGAGGCGCAAGCGCGACGCCGTGGCGACCCAGGCGCGTCGGCACGGCGCAGTCGAAGACGTCGATGCCGAGGGCAATGAAGTTGAGGAGATCGTCGGGCTCGCCGATCCCGAGCAGGTGCTTCGGCGCGTCAGCCGGCAGGAGCGGCACCGTGAACCCCAGGACTCCGCCCATCTCCTCCTTGTCGCGGCCAAGCGTGCCACCGATCGAGATCCCGTCGACGCCCGCCGCGCTGACACGCTCGGCCGAGCTGCGGCGAAGCTCCTCGTGGACGCCACCCTGCACGATCCCGAACACGGCTTGGCGCTGCGGGCCTTCCCGCTCGTGCCACGCGAGGCAACGATCGAGCCAGCGGTGGGTCCGCTCAGTCGAGCGGGCCGTGTAGTCGAGGTCTGCGTGATAGGGCGTGCACTCGTCGAAAACGAGAGCGATGTCCGATCCAAGCGCCGCCTGGATACCCATCGACTCCTCCGGTCCCATGAAGCGCTCGACGCCGTCGAGGTAGGAGCGGAAGCGCACGCCCTCCTCGGCGATATCCAGAATGGAACCGTGGTTGCCCGCATTGCCGCGCCTGCCCTTGATCTCGTCCGCGACGTTGCCGTGCGCGAGCGAAAAGACCTGAAACCCTCCGGAGTCGGTGATGATCGCCCCGTCCCAGTTCATGAACTTGTGAAGGCCTCCGAGCGAGCGGACGTGCTCGTGACCGGGACGCAGGTCGAGGTGGAAGGTGTTGCCGAGGACCATCTCGTAGCCGAGCGCGGCGACCTCGTCGGTATCGAGTCCCCGGACCGCGCCGGTCGTCGCAAGCGGGATGAATGCGGGCGTCGAAACAGGCCCGTGCGAAGTGAGGAGCCGCCCTGTCCGGGCGGCTCCGTCACGCGCTTGGACCTCAAATGTGAGGCGTGCGGGGTCGGTTCTCATCCCCGCCAGCCTAGGGGCGCCGGTCTACGTCTCTTCGGCGCTTCCTTCGATCGAGCGCTCCTCCGCTCGCGGGCCCACCTCGATGCGGTGCGGCTTGCGGTCCTCAGGCTTGGGAATCTTCACCTCGAGGACGCCGTCCGCGAAGTCCGCGGCAATCCCCTCGGCCTCGATGCCCTTCGGAAGGGTCAGCGTGCGAGCGAAGCTGCCGAACGTGCGCTCCACGCGGTAGTAGCCGTCGACCTTCTCCTCGTGCTCGTCCTTACGCTCGCCGGAGATCGTCAGGACGCCGTCCTTGACCTCGATGTTCACGTCCTCGCGGCGAAGCCCCGGCAGGTCCGCCCTCAGCACGAGCGAGTCACCGGCTTCAACCAGATCCATTGCCGGAACCCAGCGGCGGCCGGCGCCATTCGAACCGGCCTGCGCTCCGAGCATCGAGTCGAACAGCCGATTCATCTCACCCATCGCGCTGAACTCTCGCATCGGATCCCACTTGACAAGAGCCATTTTGAGCCTCCTGTTGTCGCTTTGCCTTACTTCTTGGCCTACTTCCATCGCAGGCCGAAAACCTAAGTGGTTTTATAGCAGATATAAGGCTGACGTCAAGCCCTGACGAGCGAGCGCCCGGTCATCTCTGCGGGCTGGTCGATGCCAAGCAGCGACAGCGCGGTAGGAGCCACGTCGGCCAGGATGCCGCCTTCGTCCAGCTCGACGCCTTGGGCGGTGACGATGAATGGCACGGGATTGGTCGAGTGGGCCGTGTTGGGGGACCCGTCCGGCTCGAGCATGTTGTCGGCGTTGCCGTGGTCGGCCGTGACGATCATGGCCCCGCCACTCGCATGAACCGCCTCGACGACGCGACCGAGGCACTCGTCGACAACCTCGATTGCGCTCACCGCTGCAGGGATCACGCCGGAGTGACCGACCATGTCGGGGTTCGCGAAGTTCAGGATCCCGAAGCGCGGTGAGACGTCGTTCCAGCCGTCGATGAATGCGTCGGCGGCGGCGCGGGCGCTCATCTCGGGCTTCAGGTCGTAAGTCGCGACATCGCGCGCCGACTCGACCATCCGCCGCTCCTCCCCCTCCCACTCCTCTTCGCGACCGCCGTTGAAGAAGTAGGTCACGTGGGCGTACTTCTCGGTCTCCGCGACGTGGAGCTGAGCCGCTCCTGCATCGGCCAGGACCTCGGCCAGCGTCGTCGCCGGAGCCTGCGGCGGAAAAGCGACCGGATACGGCCAGCCTTCGCGGTATTGGGTGAGGGTCGTCAGCTCGAACTCGGGAGGCGCCGGAGCGCGAGAACTCGTCGAAACCCGGGCTCGGAGAGGGCGCGGACCAACTGCCGGGTCCGATCGGGCCGGAAGTTGAAGTGGATGAGTACGTCACCGGGCGCCATGCCGTCGTATGCCCCGATGACCACGGGCTTTATGAATTCATCGGTCTCCCCCGCCTCGTGTGCGGAGCTGATCGCTTCATGCGCAGAGTCCGCTTGTGCGCCCTGAGCGTGCACCAGGGCGTCGTAGGCGAGCTTGGTGCGCTCCCAGCGGGTGTCGCGGTCCATCGCGTAGTAGCGCCCGCTCACGGTGCCTACGGTTCCCGCCTGGCGGAGCCAGCGCTCGAGCTCGGGGATATACCCGGCGGAAGATCTGGGCAGCGTGTCGCGACCGTCGGTGAACGCGTGGACGACGAGATCGGGCACGCCCTCGCGTGCCGCCAGCTCGATCAGCGCCTCGATGTGCTCCCAGCCCGAATGGACACCGCCGTCGGACACAAGCCCCATCAGGTGAAGCCGGCCGCGGGGAGATTCGCGCGCCGCGCTGCACGCAGCGAGGAGGGCATCGGTCTCGAAGAAGGAGCCGTCGGCGATTGAGTCGTCGATCCGCGCGAGGTCTTGCTTGACGACCGCTCCCGCACCGAGATTCAAGTGACCGACCTCAGAGTTGCCCATCTGCCCGTCCGGCAGGCCGACGTCGCGTCCCGATGCCGAGAGCTGCGTGTGCGCGTGCGAGGACCACAGCTCGTCGAAGACCGGAGTATCGGCTAGCGACACGGCATTGCCGGGCCCGTCGGGAGCAAGTCCCCAGCCGTCGAGAATCACCAACGCCACCGACGGAGCCGGCAGCTCGTCCGGTCCGGGCGGGAGGCTCACGCTGCCTTGCAGATCGCCAGGAAGTCGGCCGGCTCCAAGCTCGCTCCGCCAACCAGCGCGCCGTCGATCTCGTCGCGACCAAGCAGCTCGGAGGCGTTCTCGGGCTTGACTGAGCCGCCGTAGAGAATTCGGATCTGGGCAGCAGCACCCGAGTCGCGCTCGGCGACCACCGAGCGGACGAAACCCACCGCCTCCTCGGCCTGCTCGGGCGACGCCGTCTTGCCGGTGCCGATCGCCCAGATCGGCTCGTAGGCGATCACGATCTGCTGAAGCTGTGAGTCCTCGACCTGCTCGAGGTCGGCCTCGAGTTGTCGCCGCAGGACGTCTTCGGTCACACCCTCATCTCGCTCCACCTCGGACTCTCCGACGCAGAGAATCGGCTGAAGCTCGGCGCGGAGAGCAGTAACCAGCTTGCGCGCGAGCCCCTCGTCGGTCTCGGCGAACAAAGCGCGCCGCTCGGAGTGGCCGAGGATCACTGCCTCGACACCGATCGCGGTGAGCATCGAAGACGAGATCTCGCCGGTGTAGGCGCCGGAATCTGCGTCGTGCATGTTCTGGGCGGCGACCCGGACGGGGCTGCGCCGACACCGCTCCGCGGCCGCGGCAAGGGATGTGTAGGGCGGGCAGATCACGATGTCGGTGTCGGCGAGTTCGCCGATGTCACCGAGAAAGCGGTCGAGGAAGTCTTCGGTCTCCTCGACGGTCTTTTGCATCTTCCAGTTGGCTGCCAGGTACGGCGTGCGCTCGCTCATCCCACATCCTTTTGGTCGGCATCGTCCTGCGCAAGCGCGACTACGCCCGGCAGGTCCTTCCCTTCGAGCAACTCCAGTGACGCTCCGCCACCCGTCGAGAGCCAGTCGACTTCCTGGTCGAGGCCAAACGCGACAAGCGCAGCGGCCGAATCGCCACCCCCAACCACCGTATGACCAGGCGCGGAAGCGACCGCATCGGCGACGCCGCGCGTGCCGGCTGCAAACGGCTCCATCTCGAACGCGCCCATTGGACCGTTCCAGAGGACCGACCCCGCGCCCTCGATCGCCTCGGCGTAGCGCTTGGTCGTCTCGGGTCCGATGTCGAGCCCCATCCAGCCGTCGGGAACCTCAATCCCTTCAAGATCCTTCCGTTCGGCTTCAGCCGAGAACGAATCGCCGATCACGAGGTCGGTTGGAAGGAGAAGCTCGCAGCTCGAGCGCTCGGACTTCTCGAGCAGCTCCTCGGCCAAGGGCACATCCTCCTCGGAGAGCAGTGAGTTTCCGATGCCAACGCCTCTTGCCTGGAAGAACGCGAAGCACATCGCGCCGCCGATCAGAACCTTGTCAGCCACGTCGAGGAACCGGTCGAGGACGCCGATCTTGTCCGAGACCTTGGCCCCGCCGAGAACGACGACGAGCGGACGCTCGGGGGCGTCGCGAAGCGCGGTCAGCTCGGTGAGCTCACGCTCCAAAAGAAGACCGGCGTATGCCGGGAGGTGGTGGGCGACACCCTCCGTTGTCGCGTGGGCGCGATGGGCGGCGCCGAAGGCGTCGTTCACGTAGAGATCGGCCAGACCCGCCAACGCTTCGGCGAGCGCAGGGTCGTTCGTGGTCTCGCCCTCCTCCCAGCGGCTGTTCTCAAGTAGCAGAACTTCGCCGGGCTCGAGCGCTTGAACCGCGGCCAAGACTTCGTCACCAACCACGCCGGGCGCGAGCTTGACCGGCACATCGAGGTGTCGGGCCAGCCTGTCGCGCACGGGGCGCATCGAGAGCTCTTCCCGGCTCTCGGGCCGCCCGAGGTGCGAGACCAGGACCACCCTCGCGTCCTGCTTTAGAAGCAGCTGAACGGTGGGCAGCGCTGCCCTGATCCGGGTGTCATCCGTGATCTCACCGTCTGCGAGCGGCACGTTGAGGTCGGCCCGCACGAGGACGCAGCTGCCCTCGGCCGGCGCCTCACGGACGCTTCGAAACTCGCTGGCCAAGCCGCTCGGCTACCCGAGAACCTTTGTC
Source organism: uncultured bacterium (assembly GCA_963721645.1). Taxonomy (GTDB): domain Bacteria; phylum Actinomycetota; class Thermoleophilia; order Solirubrobacterales; family 70-9; genus JALZKA01. The sequence continues at coordinate 1,525,446 of CAVRJK010000002.1, forward strand.
GCAAGCTCGACGACGCGGTTGGAGTAGCCCCATTCGTTGTCGTACCAGGAGACGACCTTGACCATGGTGCCTTCCATGACCATCGTCAGGCCGGCATCGAAGATCGACGAGTGCGGGTCCTTGACGATGTCTGTCGAGACGATCGCATCCTCGGTGTAGGAGAGGATCCCCTTAAGCGGACCCTCCGCCGCCTCCTTGACCGCTCCGTTGATCTCCTCCTTGGAGGTCTCCTTGCCGACTTTGGCGACGAGGTCCACGACTGATCCGGTGGCGACGGGCGCGCGCATCGCGAAGCCGTTGAGTCGTCCTTCCAGTTCCGGGAGGACGAGCCCGACCGCCTTGGCGGCGCCGGTCGTCGTGGGAATCAGGTTCAGCGCGGCAGCGCGAGCCCGACGCATGTCCGAGTGCGGCATGTCCTGGAGGCGCTGGTCGGCGGTGTAGGCGTGAATCGTGGTCATCAGCCCATGCTCGATGCCGACGGAGTCGTTGATGACCTTCGCGATCGGCGCCAGGCAGTTGGTGGTGCACGACGCGTTCGAGATGATGTGGTGGTTCTCGGCGTCGTAGTCGGAGTCGAAGTTGACGCCGAGGGCGACGGTCACGTCCGGCTCGGTCGCCGGCGCGGAGATGATCACCTTTTTGGCGCCCGCGTCGAGATGCTTCTTCGCGTCGTCACGCTTGGTGAAGAGACCGGTCGACTCGATCACGACGTCCACGCCGATGTCGCCCCATGGCAGGTCGGCGGGATTGCGCTCTTCGAAGACCTTGATCTCCTTGCCGTCAACGGCGATCGAGCCACCCCCCTCGGTGACCTCGCCCGGAAAGCGGCCGAGGATCGAGTCGTACTTGAGAAGGTGGGCAAGCGTCGCGTTGTCGGTGATGTCGTTGACCGCGACGATGTCGATGTCCGCATCGGACTCGTGCGCCGCGCGAAAGAGGTTGCGCCCGATGCGCCCGAAACCGTTGATGCCGACCTTGACTGTTGCCATTTCTCTCGTTCCTCCTAGTTGGTTCTATGGGAATTAGTGCGCGCCGACAGCGATCTCGATGCGGTTCCCGTCGGGATCCCGCAGGTACGCGGAGTAGTAAGTCGCTCCGTACTCGGGTCTTTGACCGGGTTTGCCATCGTCAGTTCCCCCCGAGCTCAGGCCGGCCTCCCAGGCGCCCTTTACGCCCGAGATGCCAGGCGATCCAAGACAGACATGCCCAGTCGAGGGACCCGGAGCGTCACTGGCCGACGCGTAGAAGACAGGCCGCACGATCCCCCAGCCGATTCTGTCCTCCGATTCGACGTGACGACGCCATCCGAGCGCGCCGACGACGGCGTCGTAGAACCTCCCACTGGTTGGGAGGTCGGAGACCTGGACGCTGACGTGATGGATCACGCTTGAGAATCTATCCGCGCGGTGCCCAGCGGAAGAACCGGACCGCGAGAATCAGACCGCCGACCCCCCAGAGGGCGACGATGCCGAGATGGCCCCACTCGAAACCGGCGCCCGTCGTCGCAGGATCGAAGGCGGTGAAGACCGCCTCGAAGAAATTGCGGATCGGAAAGATTGAGGAGAAGTCGAGGACCCCGTCGGGAATCTCAGTATCGGGAATGAACACGCCCGAGAGGAAATAGAGAGGCAGGACCGCAACGTTGGTTATCGCGGGCGCGGCGTCTTCGTTGGGGATCAGCGCGGTCAGCGCGAATCCCAGACAGGAAAAAGAGAAGGCACCGATGATGAGCGTCACAAGGAGAGCCGGGATCGTGGTCGTGGGCACCTCGACGCCGTAGACGACACGGCCGATCAGGGTCACGATCACTGTCATGAGGAGCGAAACGACCATCGCGTTGCCGATACGCCCCGCGACGATCGCCCAGGTGGGCAGCGGCGTCGACCTCACCCTTTTCAAGCGACCGCTCTCGCGAGCCTCGACGAGAGCGATCGCGAGGCTCACAAGGGTCGCGGAGACGACCGCGAGGGTCAGGATCCCAGGCACGTAATAGGTCGCGATCGAAACGTTGCCCCGCTCCTCGATCGTGTCGCCGCCAAAGATCGAGCAGAAGATGAAAAGGAAGATGAGCGGTAGTAGGACGGTGAAAAAGACCGAGGCCGGGTTCCGCCAAAAGACCTTCTGGTCGTAGCGGAACTGATGGCCGACGAGCGCGAGCGAGCTCATGCGCCCGCCTCGGTCAGCTCGAGATAGACGTCCTCCAGCGAAGGCTGGGACACCGAGAGGCCTTGTAGATCGACACCGTTCGACATTGCCCACTCGGTCAGCTCGTGGAGCGTGCGCGTCGGGCTGGTCGTCGTGAACTCGACGTAGCCGCCCCGCGTACTCACATTGCCACCAAGGTCGGGCAGCTCGATGTCGGCGGGCATGGCGAAGGCAATCCTGGATGCAGCCTCCGCCCTGCCTCCAAGCTCATTCGGAGCGCCCTGGGCGATGATCTGCCCGTCGCGGATGATTGCCACCCTGTCGGCGAGGTACTGCGCCTCATCCATGTAGTGCGTGGTGAGGAAGACGGTCTTGCCAAGGTCGCGAAGGCTCGCGATCACTTCCCAGGCCTGGCGGCGGGCGGACGGGTCGAAGCCGGTCGTCGGCTCGTCGAGGAAGAGAAGCTCGGCGTCGCCGATCAGCGCCATGGCTACGTCGAGGCGGCGCTGCTGTCCGCCCGAGAGCTTGCCGGCGCGATCGTCGGCCTTGCCCTCCAGGCCTACCGAGCCCGATCGTCTCGTCCACGTCGCGTGGCTCGTCGTAGTAGCCCGCGTAGAGGTCCAGCGTCTCGCGAACGGTAGAGGAGCGGCTCCACGCGGCACTCCTGGAGAACGATCCCGATCCGCTCGCGCCACGACCGGTCGCCGTCCTTCGGGTCGACACCGAGTACCTCGACCTCGCCGGCCGTGCGCTCGCGATATCCCTCGAGGATCTCGACGGTCGTCGTCTTTCCGGCGCCGTTGGGCCCGAGAAACGCAAAGACCTCACCCTGCCGCACATCCAGGTCGATGCCACCGACGGCCTGATGTGGGCCATAGGCCTTCTGGAGGCCAGAAACGCGAATCGCCGCCTCCACGGCGGCGATTCTACGTTGTGATTTTCAGAACAGGATGAGCCGAGCCCGACTACGGCCCCTTCGCAACGGCCATGAGCGTGCTGTAGGTAACGAACGGGCCATCATCCACGCCCGCCTTTGGTGCGCCGAAGTCCACCGCAACCCCAATGTCTTTGAACTTCGGGTTCAGGATGTTGCCCCCGTGGTAGCCGCTAGTCATCCAGCGATCGATCATCTCGTTTGGGGTTGTCTCGTAGCCGAGATTCTCCCCGAACTTGTATGAGTCGGCGCCGTCTAGATAGCCCGACTCGAACAGCCGGCTCTTCACGCTCGACTCGCCCGGGCAGCGGTGCTTGAAGCAGTCGGTATCGACCATCTTCTTGACGTGGGCAGCCTCGATGCCTTTCAGGTCAGAGTTGTTCTTGAAAGCCTTGAGACCACGACTAGTGCGCTCATCATTGATGAGGCAGGTGATCGACTTGACGAACTCTCGTTTCGAGGCCTGGTTGGGTCCGGAGTTGGCATTCGGGCAACCGCCACCCGCGGTCGCAAACGGTACTTCTTCTCGTGATGCCAGTGCAGCAAAGATCGCCAAAGCCGCTAGCAACGCAAACGTCACGATGGTGATGGGTTGGGATGCACGCGTGGTCAAGTCAATGTCCTCCTTATCGGACCGAACCCCTGCGGTCCCGTCCTGCCGATTGCAGATTAACTGTAGTCGAGAGAGCGGCTATATGTGCCGCCTGACTCCAGAACACGACATTTGCTCAGTCGATCCGCGTATCGCGGTGCACGACCCGCACCGTGATCTCGGCGCGGTCCTGGAGGTGCCTGGAAATCCGGTTGGCGACGGTGATCGAGCGGTGGCGGCCGCCCGTGCAGCCGACCGCGATCGTGAGATGGGTCTTTCCCTCTGCCACGTAGGCCGGGAGCAGGAAGTCGAGAAGGCCCAGGACCCGCGTGTAGAACTCGGACGCCAGATCGCCCGACTCGACGTACTCGGCGACGGCTGAGTCCATCCCGGTGAGGGATCGCAGATCCTCGCGGTAATGGGGATTCGGCAGGAAGCGCACGTCAAACATCAGGTCGGCGTCGCGCGGCGGCCCGTTCTTGAAGCCGAAGGTAAGCAGCGTGAGAGCCAGTCGCCGGCGCTCGTCCTTGGGTCCGAGGAGCTCGTTCGCGACCCGGCGTCTGAGCATCGCCCCCGTGAGATCGGAGGTATCGATGACGACGTCGGCGGTCTCACGGAGGGGGCCCAGGACCTCTCGCTCCGCCCTGATCCCGTCAACGATCCGCCCATCGGGGGCAAGCGGATGACGCCGGCGCGTCTCCTTGAAGCGGTCCATGAGCGTGGGCTCGTCGGCTTCCAGGAACAGGAGCCTCAGGTCGAGCCCGTCCTGCCCGAGCTCGCGGACCACTGCCTCGAGCTCGTCGAAGTACTCGCCGCCGCGCACGTCGGTAACGACGGCCGCGTGCTTTACCGCGCTCCCCTCGTGGCGGAACAGTTCGCCCAGCGAACCGATCATCCGCGGTGGCAGGTTGTCCACGCAGAAATATCCCGAGTCCTCGAAGGCTGCGATCGCCTCGGACTTACCGGCGCCCGAATAGCCGGTGATGACCCAGAGCTCGACCGGCTCGGGGAAGAGCTCGTCTTGTGGACGCCTCTTCATCCGGCCTTATTGAGCTGGCGGTGGATGTCGCGGGCGATCTTGCCGGGAATACCCGGCACCGACTCGATCTCCTCGCGGGTGGCGGCAACGATCCGCTCGGGCGAGCCGAAGTGCGTCATCAGCGCCCGCTTGCGGGCGGGACCGACGCCCCGTAGCTCGTCCAGGATCGAGCGGGTCATCTCTTTGTCGCGGCGGTTGCGGTGGAAGTCGATGGCAAAGCGATGCGCCTCGTCACGCACCCTCTGGATGAGGTGGGAGGCCGGCGAGTCGGGCGGGACCGCGAGGGGAGCCGAGCGGCCCGGAACGTAGATCTCCTCCTCGCGCTTGGCGAGGCTGATCACCGTCACGCCGCGGTCCGTGAGCGTTCCGACCGCCTTCATCGCAGACGAGAGCTGGCCCTTACCGCCGTCGATCATGATCAGGTCGGGCATGGCGGCAAAGCTCGGGTCGCGCTCAGCGTCGTGCGGCGAGCGGTCGGCTTGCTCGACCAGCCTCGAGACTCGGCGCGAGAGGACTTCGTTCATCGAGGCGAAGTCATCGGGTCCTCCGGTCCGGTCGCCGCGGATGCGAAAGCGGCGGTAGTCGGACTTCTTCGGCGCCCCGCCTTCGAAGACGACCATCGAGGCGACCGTGTGCTCGCCGCCGATATTCGAGATGTCGTAGCCCTCGATGCGGATCGGCAGGTTCTCCATCCGCAAGGCCTCCTGGAGCGCCGCAACCGCGTCTACGCGCTGACTGCGCCTGCGCTCAGAGCGCAGCTTGTCCTGCTTGAGCGCCAGGTGCGCGTTCCGCTCGGCCAGTTCGCGCACGCGACGCTTGTCGCCGCGCTCGGACACCCGAACCTCTACCGGCCCGCCCCGCCTGATCGTGAGCGCATCGGAGAGGACAACGGCCCGGTCGCGGACCGCCTCACCGACCACGACCAAACGCGGGATCGACGGCGCCGCCGAGTAGTACTGGGCGACGAACTCCTCGATGATCTCGCCCTCCTCGCGCCCGCCGGCGTTGGTCATGTAGAAGCTCTGGCGCTCGGCCAGGATGCCGTCGCGCACCTGAAAGACCTGGGCGTTCGCGGTGTCGTCTTCCGATGCGACTGCGATGACGTCGGCGTTGTCGAGGGAATCCCCCACCACGCTGCGACGCTCCATCAGCGATCTCACGGCTTCCAGCCGATCGCGATAGACCGCGGCCCGCTCGAACTCCTCGTCGCCTGCGGCCTCCTCCATCTTTCGCTCGAGGTCTCGCTCGACGTCGCGATAGCGGCCTGACAGAAAGCTCGAGATCGCATCGATGTTTCGGCGGTACTCCTCGCGATCGATATAGCCGACACAGGGCGCCTGACAGCGCTTGATGTAGTAGTCGAGACACGGCACACCGGATCTGCGGCCCGGTTCCGGCCCGTCGCAGGTGCGGTACTGAAAGAGCTTCCCGAGTATCTCCAGCGTCTCTCTGGTGCGCTTGGCGTTCGAGTAAGGGCCGAAGTAAAGGCGGGCCGAGCGGTGGCGTTCGCGGGTGAAGTAGACGCGAGGGAACTCTTCATCGAGAGAGATCGCGATGTAGGGATAGGACTTGTCGTCGCGCAACCGGATGTTGTAGGTCGGCCTGTGGTGCTTGATGAACTGCTGCTCGGCCAAGAGCGCATCGGCTTCGGTGTTCGTCACCAGGAACTCGATCGACGACGCCTGCTCGGTCATCGCCCGAGTTCTCGTCTTGCCCGAGAAGTGCCCGCCGACGCGCTTTCGGACCGAGCGGGCCTTGCCGACGTAGAGGACCTTGCCGTCGGAGTCGCGGAAGATGTAGACGCCGGGCTCGTCGGGCAGGGCGCGCCGCTGCTCAGCGATCGAGGCGCCCTCAGCCGACTGGAGGTCACGCTCGATCTCGATATCCGCCATGCGTTGAAGGTTAGGCAGGGGCTCAGCCGCTTCCCGGTTCTGCCTGCGCCGCTGTCCCGGTTGGCCAGGCATTTACACTCATTGCGACCCCCGAGAAAGGACCTCCTCGTGAAGAAGAAGCTTTCGATCGCCCTGGCAGTCACAGCGATCGCTCCGTTCGGCCTGATCGCATGTGGTGACGACGATGACGAATCGTCCGAAGGTCCTGCAGCAACAACGGAGGAACCGACCACAGGCGGCACCGGCGGCGGGGGCGGCTCGATCGCCATCACGGCCGCAGCCGACGGGAGTCTCGCCTACGAGGAGACTTCCGTCGAGACGGAAGCAGGCTCGGTCACGATCGATTTCGACAACCCGGCCGCGCTCGGTCACGACGTGCGCATCGAGGGCTCCGAGGGCGATCTCGGCGGAACCGACGTGATCTCTGAGGACACCGCGACGGCCACGGTCGAGCTCGAGGCAGGCGACTACACCTTCTACTGCTCGGTCGGCGGCCACCGCGACGGCGGCATGGAGGGCGACCTCACGGTCGAGTAGGCCGGCGCGGCTGACGAGCGCGCTCGTCAGCCGGCGAGCGCGCGGCCCACGGATTCGGCCACGCAGACGGGCTTTTCCTGTCCCTCGCCCTCCAGGGTGAACTTCGTGACGGACTGGTACCAGCCGCCGTCCAGCTCGTCGACCGAGATCATCTCGGCTGTCGCCCGCACGCGTGTGCCCGCGGGAACCGGAGCCGGGAAGCGAACCTTGTTCCACCCCATGTTCACACCGAGCTTGACGCCCTCGACCTTTATGAGCTGAATTCGGAAGCCGTCGATCATCGCCAGCGTCAGGTTGCCGTGGGCGATCGTCGTTCCGAAGGGGCTCTCAGTCTTCGCACGCTCGACATCCACGTGAATCCACTGGTCGTCGCCTGAGAGATCGGCGAATGTGTCGATATCCGCCTGGGTGACATCGCGCCACTCCGTCGGGCCGATCGATTCGCCGACGAGCTCCTGCATGCCGTCGATGCCGTTGATGGTCATTGGAAGATCCATGCGCGGCAGAGTACGCAAGTCAGCCGACGAGACGAACCTCCAGCTCGGGTGGCCCAATCGCCCCCACCCCGCCCATCAACCCCAGAATCCGCGTCACGTAAGCCTGCGTTTCGGGATAGGGCGGCACGCAAGAGCACGCGGCGACAGGCGCTGGACCGGCGTTGTACGCGGCGAGCGCCAGCGACACGTCGCCGAACTGGCGGGTGAGATCGGACATCAGGCGGCCCTGCGCGTCGATGGCGGCTTCGGGGTCGAATGGATCGCGAAGGCCGTACGACGCGGCCGTCGCGGGCATGAACTGGGCGATTCCGCTCGCCCCTACCGGCGAGACGGCGAGCGGGTTGAAGTTCGACTCGGCCAGGAGCTGAGCAGCGAGGAGGTTCCCTGGGACGTTCCAACGCGACGAGGCGCGGGCGATCGGATCGCGGAAGCGCGCCGGGACAAACGATGGCAGCCCGGCTTCGGCGCCGGCGCCGTCAGCGGCTCTGCTCGCCGCGACGCGATCGCCGGCGGCCGAGCAAGGTGCGGGCCCACGCGTGAATCCGTAGTGCCAAGCCTCCCAGCTGTATCTCTGAAAGAAGCCGAACCGTTGCGCGTTGGCAGCGAGCCACCCGTAGGCGCTCGCTGGACCCAGGTCGAGCTCGGTGCCACAGCGGTGAAGAGAGGTCCCGGGCCGGGCGACCATGCGCGGGTCCGGGTTGGCGGCAAAGAGGGCCGCCTGCTCGGCATCGGAGCGAAAGCCCGAGTTGATCAGCAAGGCATGACCGTCGCCCGAGGCCGAAGCGGCCATCGCGTCAAAGGCAGAGGCGACGTCGGGACGCATCCCCTCCCCCTGGCGCGTCGCGAGTGGCCCTGAGTAGCCGCCGCCTGCCGCATCCGACGGGGCGGGCGATGCCGCCGCTTGGGACACCGGATAAGCCTCAGCGACAGCACTAACACGCACCTCGCCGCCGGAACGATCTCCGGCAACGGTTGGAGCCGCGGTCAGCGCGACACGCACTCGGGTTGGGGCGAAGCCGCCGTCGGGGAAGGTGACCTGAGCCACGGCGTCTGGCGCATCGTTCGCGGCAACGGCTTCGTCGGCCGCGGAAATCGCGCGACGCCGGTACTCGGCATCGCTCAGGTGCGCAGGGTTGGGGAGCCCGTTGGGGAGCGTCGCCGGCAGAAAGACCCGGAAGTGGTCGTCGCGCAACGATCGGGCGGCCGAGACCGCCGCCAGGTCAGCGGCGTTCTGAAAGCCTGCGGCGCCGGACGCAGCGGCGCCGAGGATCGCCAGCAGAACGCCGGCGACTATCGCCAAAAGCGTCAGGCAGAGCGTCACTGGCATCACCTGCCCGGACTGCGAGCGCAAAAGGCGCCTTGCCATCCTCGCCGAGCGAAATCCCAGTTCTCCTCCGGGCTCAATCCCCGCGAGAGCACGCCGCGTCGCGACAAGGCCCGGTGCACGCGGAACGACCCCCGTCGGCACCCCGGTGCGGATCAGGTCGCGGACCGCAAGGGCCGTCAGCGCGCGCGACTCCCCCGCGTCGGCCCGGAGCACGGCCGCTCCGACCTCGCCCGTGTCGACGAGCTCCCGCCACGTAGCGGGCCCGGCGTGCACCACGACCGCCGCGGCGCCCGAGAAACGGCATACCGCGATCGCCTCCTGCGTGCTGTGATCCGCGATGCCGACTACACAGAGCGTCCCCCGTGCCGCGGAGGGCAACTCGGTGGCGAGCCTCGCCTCGAGGGAGCGAGCCGGAGCCGACGAGACGAGCGTGGGACGCCGGCGAACCCCGGAGTCGTGGTCAAGCAAGATCACCCCATTCGGCTCGTCCTCGGCGGCGCGGGCAATGGCGACACCGACTGCCGCGGCCGTGGCCGCGCCCCCTGCGGCGCCCGGCAGAGAGGTGACCGCGACCAGAAGCGCCTCCTCATCCACCATCGGCGCTCCTGACCCACGCGCTCGAGCTGACCTCGAGTGCAGTCGAGATCGCCGTGTGTGGCGCGGGCGGACGCATCACGACCTCCACGCGGCCCTCGGACTCGCTGACGTCGACGCTTGAGGCTGCCCACCCGGGGACCGCCGCGATCGCCGCCGCCTGCGGATCAGTGCCGGCAGCGGAAGCAAGCGCCGCTGCTTCGGCCGCGCCCCCGGCGAGATGGAGGGAGTAGCCGGTGATCGCGAACTGAAGCGCGATCATCGCGCCAAGAACCATCGCCGGGACCGTGGCCAGGAGCTCGAGTGACGCCTGACCGCCATCGCCTCGCGGCAACCCCTGGGGGTCAGACCCCACAAGGGGGTCAGACCCCTTAAAACGCACGGCTCGTGCTGTGTCCCGCGCAGCCTGGGGGTCAGACCCCTTGGTACGCGGGGCCCTTGCTGAGTCCCGCGCAGCCTGGGGGTCAGACCCCTTGGTACGCGTCGGCCCTCGCTGAGTCCGGCTCACCCTGGGGGTCAGACCCCTTGGTAGGCGCGGCCCTTGCTGAGTCCTGACCCTTCATCCGCCCTCCGGGTCGAGTGCTGCCGAGGCGGTGACCGGGATGCCGGGAACGCCAGGGAGGATCGCCGGCGCGCGCACTTCGATTCGAACCTCTGCGCCGTCGATATCCACCCGGGCAGGTCCCAGAAGCTCGGGCAGCGCCTCACCCGCCGCTTTCTCGGCGTCGCCGCCCACGTGCGCGACCCTGGCCGCGGAACGCGCCGCCTCGCCGGCACTGAGGAGCGCCCAGCAGGCGATCACCGCCTGCCCGAGGGCCAGAGCGCAGAAGATCAGGAGCGGAGCAAGCGCGACGAGTTCAGCCGACGCCTGCGCCCTCTCTGTGCTCACCCGCTTCATCTCGAGCGAAGCTAGGCCGCTTGAGCGCGCGAGTGGGTGGCGGAATGTGACTATTCAGCGCCGTTTTCGAGGCGGCGCCGGGGCTAGACCGAGCGCGACTCCATCACGACGGTGAAGATGGCGTAGATGCCGGCGCCGAGAACCCCGAGGAAGATGAAGATCCCCCCGGGCCAGTTCAGGACCTCTTCTGAGCCCGCGACGACGAGCGTGATCGCTCCGGCCGAACCGAGCAGGATCGCGCGACTGCGATCGGAGAGAGTCAGATAGGCAAAGCGGTTCTGACGGTAGGCGAACCAGACGGTCGCGGCGATGGCGATGAGGAAGCCGACGGTCAAAGCGGCGAAGATTCCGTTTGCGACATCGCCCCCTCCCGGCACCTCGGCGACGATCAGCGCCAGGAGCATGATGATCGCGATGTTCCGTGCGGCTCTCACGAGCCACGAATCCTACGACGCGTCACGGGCTCGGGGGGAGTGTCTCAGCCAGAGGTCATGACGATGACCCCGAAGACGATCGCCGCCGCGGTGGCCACCATCCCGAAAAGGGCCAGGAAGCCGAACCCGATCGATCCCAGCAGGCCCAGCTCTTCCGTGCCCTCTGTGAATCGCGCCACGCCCAGAATTCCGAGCGAAAAGGTGATCGCGACGCCCACGCCTGACAAGAAGGCTGCGAGCACGGTCTGCCCGAGGGCGCTCCAGTCGACGATTGTCGCGAGCAGGCTCATGCCGGCACGACCGTTCGCGCACGTCGGATGAACGCCAATGCGGTGAGAGCCAAGCCGGCTGCCGAGATCAGGATGGGGCCAAGGGCGCCGTCGCCGAACATCTGCGTCACTCCATAGGTGAGCGCGCCGATCGCGGCGGCCATCGGCAGGGTGAGAAGCCAGGCGACGAGCATGTTGCCCGCGACCCCCCAGCGGACGGCGGAAACACGCTTGCCCGCCCCCGCGCCCATGACCGCGCCCGAAATGACATGCGTAGTCGAGAGCGGATAGCCGAAATGGCTCGACGCGAGGATCACGGCCGACCCGGCGCCCTGGGCCGAGAACCCCTGCGCGGCGTCCATCTTGATGATGCGCGTGCCCATCGTCCTGATGATGCGCCAGCCTCCCATATAGGTGCCGAGCGCGATCGCGGTCGCGGCAGAGACGATCACCCAGGTCGGCGGGTCCGCGCCTCCTTCGAGGCTCCCGTTCGCGATGAGCGCGAGGGCGATGATTCCCATCGTCTTCTGCGCGTCGTTGGTGCCGTGCGCCAGCGCCAGCATGCCGCCGGAAACGACCTGGCCTAAGCGGAACCCCCGCGTCACGGGCCCCGGTCTCTGGCGGCCCACGATCCGGTAACAGACAACGATCGCGATGCCTCCGACCATGAACGCCACGATCGGCGCGATCAGCGCGGGCGCGAGGACCTTGCCGATCACCCCGTCAGACAGGACGCCTCCGGTTCCCACTGCGGCGAGAGTCGAACCGACGACGCCTCCGATCAGCGCATGGGATGAGCTCGATGGTAAGCCGTAGTACCAGGTGGCGAGGTTCCACACGATCGCCCCGACCAAGCCTGCGAAGACGATCGTCGGCGTGATGATGTCCCCCTGGACCACATCCTTGGCAACGGTCGCAGCCACTTCCAGCGAGATGAACGCGCCAGCGAAGTTGAGGATCGCCGCATAAGTCACCGCGACCCGCGGCGACATGGCACGCGTCGAGATCGACGTAGCTACGACGTTCGCCGTGTCGTGGAACCCGTTCGTGAAATCGAACACAAGCGCCGTGGCCACGACGATGTAGAGAATTACATCGGCTTCAGTCATAGCCGGGCGCCCGTCCTAGGCGTTTTTGATTGCGATTCCTTCGATGATGTGCGCTGCCGTTTCCGTCGCATCCACGGCCCGCTCGAGAACAGTGAAGAGGTCCTTCCAGCGGATCACGACCATCGGGTCGATTCCGTTCGCAAAGAGCGAAGCCACGGCGTCGCGATAAAGGCGATCGCCCTCGTTCTCGAGCCGGTGGATCTCGATCAGGTACGAGTCCAGGTCCTTGAAGCCGCGAAGGTGCTCGAGCGCCACGGCGAGCTGCTCGCACGCTTTGACGAGCACGGCCGCCATGCCGACCGCCTGCTCCATCGGAGCCTCGATCTTGTAGAGGACCATGAAGTCCGAGGTCTCCTCGATGTAGTCCATGACGTCGTCGAGGGCGCTGGCGAGGCCGTAGATGTCCTCGGAGTCGATCGGCGTGACGAAAGTGGAGTTGAGGCGCTGGATCAGCTCGTGCGTGATCTTGTCGCCTTCCTGCTCGGCCAGGAGGATGTCCCGGGCAAGGCCTTCGGATGCCGGCCAGCCCTCGAGCATCTCCAGCAGCATGCGCGCCGAACGCAGGGAGTTCTGCCCCGACCTGTTGAAAAGATCGAAGAAGACGTTGTCCTTGGGGATGAGTGAGGGAAGCGCCATCGTCCGGGAAGCTAGCAATCAGCAAGGACCGCAGCAATTCTTTGTGCCGCATGGCCATCCCAAAACTCCGGACGTTGCGGACTCGCGCCGCTGCTGCCCAGGAGCCCCGGGATCTCCGAGATCCTCGCCGGATCGAGCCCCAGAAGCGTATTGGTGCCCGCGCGAACGGTCACGGGACGTTCCGTGTTGTCGCGCAATGTGAAGCACGGGACGCCCAGCCAGGTGGTTTCCTCCTGGATCCCGCCCGAGTCGGTCAGGACGGCAGCCGCGTCAGCCTCGAGGGAGAGGAAGTCCAGGTATCCGGCCGGTTCGGCGAGCGTCACCCCGCGCTGCGACTCGAGCCCGAGTGTCACCAGCCTGGCCCTCGTTCGCGGGTGGACCGGGAAGAGAACCGGCAGATCGCTCGCGACCTTGGTGAGCGCAGCCATCGTGTCGGCCAGAAGCGGCCCGTCCACGAGTGCCGGCCGGTGGAGCGTGACGAGTAGGTAGGCCCCCTTTTCGAACCCGAGCGGAGCGGCGGCCTCGCGCGCACGGATGCGCTCTTCCAGCGCAGCGAGCGTGTCGATCATCGTGTTGCCGACGAAGTGCACCCGCTCGGCTGGTGCGCCCTCGGCCGCGAGGTTCTCCGTGGCCTCGGCGGAGTGGATGAAGAGAAGCTGGGACAGGTGGTCCACCACGATCCTGTTGATCTCCTCGGGCATCCCCCGGTCGAAGCTCCGCAGGCCGGATTCCACGTGGGCGACCGGGATGCCGAGGCCGTCCGCGCACAGAGCGGCCGCAAGGGTCGAATTGACGTCGCCAGGCACGACCACCACATCGGGGCGCTCGTCGCGAAGGACCGGCTCGAGGCGCTCGATCACGCGCGCCGCCTGCTCGCCGTGAGAGCCGGAACCCACTCCCAGCATGTGATCGGGCTCGGGCACGCCGAGCTCGGAGAAGAACACGTCCGACATCGCCCGGTCGTAATGCTGACCGGTATGAACGACGACGTTCTCTGACTCTCCGAAGCGCTCCCGGCAGGACGCGATGACCGGAGCCATCTTCACGAAGTTCGGCCGCGTGCCGACGACGTGGAGGAGGCGGGTCAAATCAGGTGGCGCCTGAGAAAGCCGACCTGATCAGCGAGGGCGCGCTCGAAGTGCTCGCCGCGGTAGATGTCGAAGTGCCCGAGGCCGGCGTAGGTGATGAGCTCGCCCTTCGGCGCCTTCTGGGCCGCCTCCATCGCGGGGCCCGGCGGTGTGATCGCGTCGGCCGAGCAGACCTGGACCAGGATGGGGCACTCGATCTCTCCGGCGCGCTTGCCCGGGCTGTTGAGCGGCATCGTGAGCGCGGTCCGCGGCGTGAACTCGTTCCGCCACTCGAAGCCCTCGTCGTAGATCGAGGCGTAGCCCGGCACCGCGTCGGGAGTGGTCATGGCAGCCATCGTGCCGGGAGGACCGACCAGGGGGATCAGCTGCGGCCTGCGCCCAAGCGCGGAAGCTGCAACGTCGCGCAGGGCGGCAAGGGTCAGTCGTGCGTTCTGCATCGGCCCCAGGTTGAGCAGGGTCTTGACCCCGTCGGCGTGCGGCACCTGCGCGATAACTGCCCTGACCAACCGATCGTCCGCCGCGAGACCCATCACGTGGCCGCCCGAGTACGAGGATCCCCAGAGCGCGACGCGCTCGGAGTCCACATCGTCGAAGCTCCGGGCGAAGGCGATCGCCGCGCGCCAGTCCTCGAGTTGATGCTTGACGCTCAGGAACTGCCTGGGCTCCCCGCCGCTTTCGCCGAAATAGCGATAGTCGAAGGCAAGACCGGCAAAGCCCTCCGCGGCGAAATGCTCGGCCATACGGACCGGCCCACCTTCCTTGAGCGCTCCGAATCCGTGGGCCAGCACCACGCAGGGAACCGCTTCCGTCGTGTCCGGACGGACGTAGACGGCGGCGCATTCGGTCTCGCCGGAGCGGAAGCGGAGCTCGGTGCGGGTCACACCCGCGGTAAGTGTCTCAGGCGAGAGCATCGATGTCTCGCGCCAGATCGAAGTCGGCGGCTGTCACCCCGCCCTCGGAGTGAGTCGTGATCGTCACCTTGACCGTGTCCCACGAGATCGAAAGATCCGGGTGATGACCCATCTCCTCGGCGGGTTCCACGATCGCCCTTGCGAAGTCCACGGATCCGACGAAGTCGTTTCGCTCGAACTCCTTGCAGATGGCGTCGCCCGCACGCTCCCAGCCCTCGAGGTCCGCGAGGCGGCTTTCGATCTCTGAATCGTCGAGCTTCATGCCCCAACCATATTCTGGAGACATGCACAGGGCCTTCTTCAACTGCTGCCGGCCGGCGACACGTTAGACGCGATGCGCATCGCGAGCCTCGTCCCCTCGGCAACGGAGTCGCTATTCGCTCTCGGGCTGGGTGACCGAGTCGTGGCTGTAACCCATGAGTGCGATTGGCCCGCCGAGGCGCTCGAGCGCCCACAACTGACCAGTAGCGAAATCCCCGAAGGCCTTTCGCCCCGTGAGATCGACGATGCCGTGCGCGAACTGACCGCCAAGGGGGATGCGATCTACGGCCTGGATGCCGCCGAGCTCGAGCGCCTGGCGCCGGATCTGATCGTCACACAGGCGCTCTGCGCCGTCTGCGCGGTCTCCTACGACGACGTCTGTGAGCTCGCGGGCACGCTGCCGGGAGACCCCGGCGTCCTCTCCCTCGACCCCGAGACGCTCGACGAGGTGTTGGGTGACCTCGTTCGCCTCGGCGCGGAGTGCGGCGTCCCCGAGCGGGGCGAGAGCCTGCGTGGCGAACTCGACATGCGGCTCGACGCCGTCAGGGGCGCCGTGGCGGGCGCCGAGCGGCCCCGCGTCCTCGCCCTGGAATGGCTCGATCCGCCCTTTATCGGCGGTCACTGGGTGCCCGAGATGATCAAGGCAGCGGGCGGCATCGACGTACTCGGCCGGCCGGGGGTCAAGTCGCGCACTGCGACCTGGGACGAGATCAGCGACTCGGACCCTGATGTCGTCGTCGTGATGCCTTGCGGACTCTATGCCGGTGAGGCCGCCGAACAGGCCGCCGAGTACACGTCGGAGCTTGGGAGAATTGGAGCCGGGGCGATATGGGCGGTGGACGCTGCCTCCTCGTTCTCAAGGCCCGGCCCACGCTTGGTGGATGGGGTCGAGCTCCTCGCGCACCTCCTGCATCCCGAGCTCGCCGAAGCACCCGAGGGGCTCGGATTTCGCACGGTCGAGCTCGCCTGATCGCCCATAAGGGGCGAGCGAAGCGACGCTCGCCTGATCAGAGAAGCGCCGGAACGGCCGCGTTGCCGGCGATAACGCAGGCGACGGCCAAAGCCACTCCCAGGCCGACGATCCCTGCGATCTCAATTGACTGAGAGCCGGCGCCGCGAGAGCGCCTGGCCTGAGCCAACAGGAGCGTCAGCACGCCGCCGGCGACAAGGCCGCCCAGATGCCCGCCGACCGAGATGTTCGGGACGCTGAAAGTGAAAACCAGGTTGATCACGACGAAGAAGCCGATCTGCGAGGCAACGTCGCTTCGGCCCCGATCGCGGGCTTCAAAGAAGGCGGCGGCCATCAGGCCGAAGACCGCGCCGGAAGCACCCACCGTCAGATCGTTCGGCGACAGAATCAGTGCACCGAGAGAGCCGCCGAGAAGCGAGACGAAGAAGATGCCGGCAAAGCGCCAGGCCCCGATCGCGCGCTCCAGGAGCGCGCCCAGGAAGTAGAGGGCAAGCATGTTGAGCCCCAGGTGGATCGCCCCGGAGTGGAGGAACCCGCCCGTGATGATCCGGTAGTACTCGCCCTCCCCCACGCCGATCGCGTCGATGGGCAGGGGTCCGACCTGGCGCCACCCGATCAGCCCGAAGTCGATGGTCACCGATCCCGCGGGACTGCCGGAGGCGATGTCCATCCCGCCCGCCACCTGAGCGATGAACGCTGCGACGCAAAGCCCGATGAGGCCCAGGGTCATCGGCTGTGCGCCACCGATCTCGCCCGCAGGCGCCCGGTGAACGCGCGTCGACTGCTTCGAGCACTCGGGACAGCGCATTCCAACGGGCGTCGAAGTCATGCAATCCGGGCAGATCGGTCGCCCGCAGTTGGAGCAGGCGACGTTGGTCTCTCGGTCCGGATGCCGGTAGCAGGTAGCCAAAGGCCGCCGAAATCTACTCGGGGAGCGTGCGGGTGATCAGGAGATCTCGACGCCCATGAGGATGGGCTCCGTCGGTTCTTCCGATCCACCCTCCGGCTCACGAGTGATGTACACGCCCTCGGCGCCGTCGAGCGACTCCTCGATCAGGACCTCGCCATCCTCACGGATGTCGAAGGTGCGCGAGGGGGTCATCTCGCCGTCTCGCTGGATCCAAGCCTGGTAGTCCGTTTCAGGAGGCAGGCCGGGCAGCTTGACGACATGGAGCGTGCCCTCGTCGCCCTTGACCTCGAGGCTGGCCTCCATCTGCGGCCCGATCTTGGCGAAGCTTTCCGCCTCGTAGAACTCGCTGGCGGGCTCGCTGCCGCCCAGGATCCAGCCAACGCTGATGCCGACTACTACGGCGAAGGACAAAACGGCGGCGGTTGCCGGTCGCCAGATCGTCCCCCATAGGCCTCGCTCGGAGCGCTTGCGGGCCCTCTCGGCGCGCTGCTCCGCCTTGATCTCGCCTTCGACCTCTCCCATCAGAGAGCGCTTGAGCGATGCCGGCGGCGTGCGCTGGTCGACCGCCAAGGGCAAAAGATCGATGGCCGGGTCAAGCCAATGGAGGTACTCGCGGCATTCGTCGCAGCCGGCGACGTGGCGCTCGACCTCGAGCTTTTCGGCCAACTCGAGAGCGTCCAGTGCGTAAGCGGCCAGTTCGTCCCTATATGCGTGGTGTTCGTTCACGGCAGTGCCTCCGAAGCGTCCCTTATCCCCATCCCCTCTGCAAGAAGCAGGCGGACCTTTTCCAATCCCAGCCGCATCCGTCCCTTCACCGTGCCGAGAGGCATGCTGAGCATCTCGGCGATCTCCGAGTGAGTGAATCCGCCGAAGTAAGCCAGGCCGATTACCTCCGACTGCTCTTCGGGCAGCTCGCGAAGTGCGCCCCGGACGCGGCTCGCGGTATCACGGCGGATCGCCTCGGAATCGGTCAACTCTCCCGAATCCTGCGCCTCGAGAGTTGCGTCGTCATCGAAGTTGAGCTTGGGCGCCTTGCCCGACTGGCGCCGCAGGGAGTCGATTGAACGATTGCGCACGACGCCGAGCGTCCAGGAGCGAACGCTGCCTCGCGTGGAGTCGAAGTGGGCGCCGCTCCGCCAGATCGAGAGGAATGACTCCTGCACGACGTCCTCGGCGGCCTCGGGGCTACCGACGATGCGGTGGGCGAGCGAATAGGCGGCGCCGCCGTGGCGGTCATAGAGGATCTCGAAGGCCGCAGGGTCCTTGCGCTCGACCAGGACCATGAGGTCCTCGTCTGCAAGTGATATGAGTTCAGCGCGTTTCAAAGGAAGTTTCTTGGGTGGGTCTTCGGGATTTCACGAGGTCCACAACCCGTGTCCCGCCACCGGGTCGCGAGCCTCATGAAGCACCTGTGCGTATATGAATACGGGGGACAGGATTACTTGGATCATGAACGAAGCCACCCCAGCACGCCTTTACGCCACCCTCGTCGGGGGAGCGCTTGTCGTGGCTGGGATTCTCGGCTTTTTCTACAGCTCGGGTTTCTCGACGGGCAAGGCCGTCGCGCGGGAATCGGATGAGGTCCTCGGCCTCCTCGCAGTGAACGGCTGGCACAACCTGATCCACATCGCCACGGGGCTTCTTGGCCTCGCGGCCGCCGCCTACGCGGCGCGGACCTACGCGCTGGCGCTCGGACTCGCCTACACGCTGATTTCGATCTGGGGCTTCCTCGTCATCGAGGACGGGTTCGGCTCGCTGCTGTCGACCGTCCCGGTCAACACCGAAGACAACTTCCTCCATCTCATTCTCGGGCTGACGGGCCTTGCCGCCGGCGCAGCGACAGCAAAGTCTGGCGGCTCCGCGAAACGCACCCGCCGCCCTGCGCGACGGCGCGAACGAGCGTCCTAGCGGCGGAGCTCGCCGCCGAGATCGGAGATCACCCGGCTGGCGTTTGCCCTCAGGCCGTTCGGCTTGCGCCGCCGCCTGGCGCCCACGATCACAAGCGCGCCGGCTGCGGCGCCTCCAACGGCGACCGCTGCGACGGGTCGCACCCAGTTCCGCGGGTCGCGAAGCGACTGGAGCTCGGAGTCGGTGAGCTCCTCCGCCCAGCTCCCTAGGGCCGCGGCGGCCTGCTCGGTTATCGCAGAAAGCGTCGTCTCGACGCGACCGGCCAGATCCTCCGGCGGCTCCATCGGACGGAGTGCATCGGCGAGCAGAGCTTCGAGATCCATCTTCCCCGGGTCACTCATCGCGAGCCTCTCCGCGCTCGGCGTCCATCTGCTCCTCCAGCTGCCTGAGCGCCCGA
This sequence comes from uncultured bacterium, assembly GCA_963721645.1. Classification (GTDB taxonomy): domain Bacteria; phylum Actinomycetota; class Thermoleophilia; order Solirubrobacterales; family 70-9; genus JALZKA01. The sequence continues at coordinate 1,544,794 of CAVRJK010000002.1, forward strand.
TGGATGAGCACCTTCGTGGCGCCATCGGTCTTGCCCATGGCACGCGCAATCTCGCGGTTGTCCATCCCGAGCGCAAATCGCATGATGAGCGCTTCGCGGCGCTCCTCCGGCAGCCCGTCGAGCTTTCGCATGAGGAGACGCAACTCCTCGCGTCCCTCGACCACCCGCTCGGTCGTGTGCGGATGCGCCGGGGGCTCCACCGCCTCGATGTTCGATTCCGGCCGGCGCGCACGGTCGCGGTAGAGGTTGGACGCGAGGTTGTGCGCGATGCGGATGAGCCACGGGCGCATCGGCCTTCCCGCGGACTCGCGGCGAGCCCTCTCGAAGTGACGGTAGGCCTGCAGGAAGGCCTGTTCGGTCAGATCCTCCGCGTCGTGGTGGTTGCCCACCCGGTAGTACGCATAGGAGTAGACGTCGCGAAGATGGGCGCGGTAGAGGTCGGAGAACTCGCGGTCGAGCTCCGCCTTGGAGATCGGTTCGTCCCCCGGGGTCATGGGGTGAGCGTATGGCGTTGCTACTCATGCCGCCCTCTTCGTGCGCTGCGCTCGGCGGAGTCCTGCAATCCACTCGCCGGCCGTGATCTCGCCCGCGATCAGCGAGGCGAGTCCGACCAGCCGGGGGGCGTCGATGCCCGCTCGGACGACCGTTTCCGCGATCAGCGGAACCGAATCGAGCCCCTCGGAGGCCTGGCCGATCTTTCCGGGGATCTGTTCGGCGGGCATGCCCTTGCCCAAGAGCTCTCCGGCCTGGCGGTTGCGGCTGCCCGGTGCCAGGATCGTCGCCGTCAGATCGCCAACGCCGGCGAGCCCGGCGAAAGTTTCGGGCTGGGCGCCGCGAAGGACTCCGTAGTCGATGCACTCGGCCCACACCCCGGCCGCAGCGATCCCGGCCGCGTTCAAGCCGTGCGGCTCCGCGGCAGCGGCGGCGAGGGCGGCGGCGTTCTTGGCCACGCCTGCCATCTCCACCCCGACGACGTCGTCCGTCCTCTCGCACACCAGGCCAGCGCGATCGAAGACTTCGCCGAGTTGCACGCGCAGGTCGGCGTCGGCCGAACCGAGTACCAGCGCCGCCATGCCGGCAGCCGCCTCTCGTGCGTGCGCGGGACCGCCGAGACAGGCGATCGCGCGAGCCCGGACACGCTCAGAGACGTAATCGGTGGGCAGGAGCCCCATCGGCTGGATCAATCCCTTGGACAGCAATAGGACGGCTGCCCGCGAACCGATTTTGTCGGAGTAGGTGCCGACCGCCTGCGGGATCGCCTTGGAGGGGATGGCAAGGCACACGAGGTCGCATCCGGCGAGTTCGATGTCCGCGGCCTTCTTGACCTCCACGCCTTCGGGGATCTTGACCCCGGGCAGATACTTCTCGTTCTCGCGGCGCTTGGAGATCTCGGCCGCCTTGGACTCGTCGCGGGTGCCCAGCTGAACTTCCAGACCTCCGCGGGCAAGGAGGGCTGCGACCGCGGTCCCCCAGCTGCCGGCGCCGATCACCGCCGCCTTTCGCAGTGGCGGCAGACCACCCAGGTACTCCCACTGAAGCTCGATGTTCGGCCAGATCCGCTCGGTGACGGTCTGGGCGAGGCTGGGCGACGGACGCTCGGTCTGCGGAAAGGTCATCGCCGAACCGGCGCGCAGCCGGACCTTGCGGGGCCGGATCTTCCACCCGGAGCGGACGTGCTCGGTACCGATCACCGCCACCGGCATGACCGGCACACCCGATTCGAGGGCGAGCCTGCCGACACCGCGCTTGGGGCGGGCCAGGGCACCCTGGCGGATACGGGTCCCTTCGGGAAAGATGACCACGGTGCCGCCCCGCTCGACGGCGAGCCGCGCAGTTTCGACCGCTGTTTCGTCCGACTGGCCTCGGCGAATCGGGAAGGCACCCAGGCGGTTCAGGAACCAGCCCTGCCAGCGCTTCTCGAACAGCTCGATCTTGGCGACGAACTGGAACGAGCGGCGCCAAGGCAGGAGCGCGCCGATCAGAAAGGGGTCGAGGAAGCTCCGGTGGTTTGAGGCGACGATGAGGCCGCCCTTGAAGCGTGCGTGCTCACGGCCCTGCCTCTCGAGCCGGAACCAGACGAGGAAGAACGGCAAGAAGATGCAGCGAACGATCGTGTAGAGGAACCGGTTCGTGCCGTGTTCGCGCGCGAAGCGGTGATACGCGTCGAAGCGCTCCTGGGTTATGACCTCGTCACCGCGTGGCGGCGGCGAGGCTCGCGGACGATCCTCCATCCACTTGCCTACACGCCTGAGCGTGCGTGGTTACCAGGCGGATTCGATGATTCTTCGGAGCTCGTCGCGATCCGGCGTCTCCGGCGTCGATTTCAGCTCGCCGCGCGCTTCGATCGCGTCCAGTGCGTCATCGAGCTTCGCGCGCTCCGCTCCGACCTCGCCGAGCGAGCGCCGGCCGGCCGAAAGGCCCTCGATCCGGCTTGGCAGAGCGGCGGGGGCGGTCCCGAGCGCGCCGCCCAACGCCGCCATCTCGTCGGGCGCCCTGCGGCAAAAGGGCCTCGATCACCCTCGGCAGGATCGCGGCGTTGGTCTCCGCATGCGGAACGCGAAGCACGCGGACCAGGCTCTGGCAGATCACATGGTGAAGCGAGAAACCCGCGGTGTCGATCGCGTATCCCGCCAGAAGCGACCCGAGCGCCAGGTCGCGGCGGACACCCTCGTCCACACCATTGGCGATGAGACGCGCGCTCTCGAGCGCCGCCATCCGCGAGACCGGGTGGGCGCGAGGGGTGTAGAGGCTGTCCGCGGCATGCGCAAGGGCGTTCATCGCCGAGGCGCGCCGTTCGTGATCCGGCTGGGCGGTCATCGCGTCCGGGTCGGCGATAACAAGAACAGGGCGGCTCCGGGCGTCGGCCTTGTGGCCGTCGGGCAGCTTGTGAATCCTCGTCATCTCGGCACCCGAGAGGGTGGTCGGGATTGCAGCGACCCGCGCTCCCTTGACCGCCGCAATCGCCTTGGCCGTGTCGATCACACGCCCGCCGCCGAAGGCGACAAGGGTGTCGGAGCTGACCGCTCCGATCAGATCGGCCGAGATCTCGTTGACGGCACCGGGCGGCACCTCGTGGACCCGGCTCGCATTCCCGGCCAGCGCTGCCGGCGAGCCGGCGAGCGCCCGCCCGGTCGAGAACAGCTCATAAGAGCCCCAGCCGAGGTCAGAGAGCGTGCCTGGAATCGCATCCAGCGCGCCGTCGGCGAAGCGGATCGTGCGGTCGCCGTCATGCCAGTCGATGTCGCGCTCGTCCAAGAGCCCGCCCCCGGAATCGAACCGAGAACCTCTCGATTACAAATCGAGTGCTCTGCCAGTTGAGCTAGGCGGGCCTGTCCCCCACCCATTATCGCGACCCGGCGAAACGTCCCGCGTCACCTCTATCCATCCCGTCGACAGACTCGAACGTCCCACGCTTCCCGTATGAGAGGTGATCGGGACGTTTAGTGCCTAGGCCAAGACCTCGCGACCCGAGATGTGCGCGGAGACCTTGCGCTTTACGCGCTGGAGGGCGTTGTCGACCGTCTTCGTGTCGCACTCGAGCCGCTCGGCGACCACTTCGTAGGAGTAGCCGTCGAGGTAGAGCGAGAGGACCTCGCTCTCGAGCTCGGAGAGAACGTCGCCGAGGCAGGCCACCAGGCTTGACAGCTCCTCTGATGCGATCACGCGATCCGCGGGATCATCAGAGATCGGGCCGGGCAGGATGTCCTCCAGCGTCGTATCCGAGTCGCCGGCGGCGGCCGGCGTCTGCGCAAACGAGACGTACTGGTTGAGCGGTGCGTGCTTGTTGCGGCTCGCGGTCTTGACCGCGGTGATGATCTGGCGGGTGATGCAGAGCTCCGCAAAGTTGCGAAAGCTCGACTCGCGGTCCGTGCGGTAGTCGCGGATCGCCTTGTAGAGACCCACGGTGCCTTCCTGAATGAGGTCGTCGGAGTCGCCTCCGAGGAGGAAGTACGAGGACGCCTTGAGTCGGACGAATCCGCGATAACGGCGGATGAGCCGGTCGTACGCATCGGCCGATCCTCGCTTGGCGAGGGCCACGAGGTAGTGATCATCAAGCTCACCTTGAGCCTCAGATCTCCGGGTGCGAGCGGTAGCGGCGGCGCCCGCGGGAGCAGCCTGGGGGACGTTGACAGCATGGGAAGTAGAAACAGCCACGCGAATTCCTCTCGGTTGAATTCGGTGGCGCCACTCCTCCCCGGGGGCGCCCCTCTAATGAGATCTCCATCGGTCAAGTCAGCCTCGACCTTTAGTTCACCCTTACTTGCGTGTAAGTCTAGGCAGGTAAGCGTAGTTCTGTCAACCCCGACCTCGAAATGCAATTCCCGTTGCAACCGGCGAGGTCCGTCCGGGCCGCTCTTTACGCATCCCTCTGGCGGACCGCCTCGAACATGAGCACGGCGGCCGCGGCCGACACGTTGAGGGAGGCCGCCCTCCCCCGCAGGGGAATCGAGACGAGCAGATCGCATGCGCTCGCGACGCGTGGGCGAAGTCCGGAGCCCTCGCTTCCCATGACCAGGATCACCGATCCCGTGAGGTCGGTTGACGTATAGGTCTCGGACCCGTCGGCGGCTGTTCCATAGATCCAGACGCCATCGCGGGCCTTCGCCGATTCGAGCCAGTCGGCCAGATTTCGCACCCGCGCCACGGCCAGGTGCTCGACCGCTCCCGCCGAGGCCTTGCAGACGGCAGGGGTCACCGCGGCCGCGCGGCGGTCCGGGATCACGAGACCGGTGGCGCCGGCCGCCTCAGCCGAACGGCACACCGCTCCGAGGTTGTGGGGGTCTTGAACCTGGTCGAGCGCAACGATCATCGCGTTCGGAACCTCGAGCAGGTCATCGGCGTCCGCGTAGGGATACGGCTCGACCTCGGCGACGATCCCCTGGTGGTCGGGTGACCCCGCGAGCCTCGTGAGCTCGTCCGGGCTCGCGTCGTCGGCGGTCACCACTCGCAGCACTCTCCGCCGACCGCGCTCGGCCTCCGCGACCGGGCGCTTGCCGTAGACGACGTCAGCCACGGCGCACGAGCTTTGAGCCGTCAGCCGAGTCGCGGACCTCCCAGCCCAATTCCGCCAGGCGGTCGCGCGCCCGATCGGCGCGTTCGAAGTCCCGTGCGGCCCTGGCCTCGTCACGCTCGCGAAGGAGCGCCTTCGCGTCCTCGCCCGCCTCGCCCTCGGATTCAAGGAGGCCGTCCAGGCCCAGCAGCGGGAGCATGCGCTCGAGCGCGGCTCGAGCGCCGGGAACCGGGCGGCGGTTTGCCTCGGCGATCAGTTCGAATGTGGCGGCAAGCGCTCGCGGGGTGTTGAAGTCATCGCAGAGCGCCTCGACGAACGCGTCCTCACGCTCAGCCGCAAAGCCGTCCTCGCCCTCGACCGCCGGCTCGCGCAGGAAGTTCCGGATCCGGTCCACCCTGGCCCGCGCCTCCTCGAGGGCCGCGTCGGAGAACTCGAGCGGCTGGCGGTAATGCCCCGAAACCAGGAAGGCGACGACGGCCTGCGGGCCGTAGGCGTCGATCGCCTCGCGCAGGCCGAAGATGTTCCCGACCGACTTCGACATCTTCTCGTCGGCGATCCGGATCATCCCGTTGTGCATCCAGATGCGCGCCAGCGGCACCCCACGCGCTCCTTCGGACTGCGCCACCTCGTTCTCATGGTGGGGAAAGACGAGATCGACACCCCCGCCATGGATCTCGAAATCGGCCCCCAGGACCTTCTCGGCCATCGCGGAGCACTCGATGTGCCAACCGGGCCGCCCCGGACCCCACGGACTGTCCCAGGCCGTGTCCTCGCCGGGCTTCTGGGCTTTCCAGAGCGCGAAGTCGAGCGGGCTCTCCTTCAGACTCTGCGTCCCGGCCTCCTCGCCTTGATCCATTTCGTCCGGGTCGCGGTTCGACAGCTTCCCGTAGCTGTCGAAGCTCCGCACCCGGAAGTAGACGTCACCCCCGGACTCGTAAGCGTGGTCGCGCTCGATGAGCGCCTCGATCATTTCGACGATCTCGGGGATCGTCTCGGTAGCGAGCGGTTCGGAGTCCGGGCGCCCGATGCCCAAAAGACCGGTGTCCTCCATATACAGGCGGGTCATCTCGGCTGCGTGCTCGGCTGAGGGAATGCCCAGTTCCTTCGCGGCGTCGTAGATCTTGTCGTTCACGTCGGTGACGTTGATAACGACGGTCGCCTCGAGGCCGAGGTGGCGAAGAAGCCGCCCGACCAGCATGAAGACGACATAGGGACGGGCATTGCCGACGTGGATTCGCCCATAGACCGTGGGGCCGCACGCGTAGATACCCGCCTTGCCGATGACCCGGGGCTCGAGCGCTCGCACCTCGCCGGTCAACGTGTCCTTGATCCTGACCTCTCGCATGAGGCCCCATCCTAGGTCCAGGCGCACCGGGCCTTGAGTTGCGCACCTGGTACTTCCTTTCGCCGCTCGGCGCTTTCATAGGTTTCATGGACGCGGAAGGAGGTGGCGGCGGGTGTCCCCCACGCGCTGCCGCCATACAATCCCCGCGATGGCATCAGCTCCGAAGCCGACGACGGGCGTTTCGACCAACGGCCACAGCGCCTCGACCAACGGCGGCGCCCCGAAGATCTCCGAGCGCATGCCGCTCGAGGGCCTGGCGGACAGCGTCGGTCGCGTCACCGGCGAGACCGTGCGCGTCGCCCAGGGGCTGGCGGGCAAAGCCCTCGGCGGCGCAGCTCGATCGCTGGCCAAGCGCCTTCAGGCCGACCTCGACGACCGCGACCCGGACTACATCCGCGAGAACCTGCCGCTCTCCTGGCTAGCGGCGACGATCTGGTATCGCGCCGAGGTCCGAAACCTGAAGAACGTGCCTGAAAAGGGCCCGGTGCTTTTGGTCGGCAACCACACCGGCGGCAACATGTCGCCCGAGACGATCTTCTTCACGCTCGCGTTCTCGACCTACTTCGGCGTCGAGCGGCGCTTCCACCAGCTCGCCCACAACCTCGTGCTCGCCTCGCCCATGGGGCCGTTCCTCCGCCGCTTTGGCACCGTCGCCGCGTCACACCAAAATGCCTTGGCCGCCCTCGACGCAGGCGCCGCCGTCCTGGTCTTCCCCGGCGGCGACTGGGAGGTGCACCGCCCCAGTTGGCAGAGCTCCAAGATCGACTTCGGCGGGCGTCGCGGGTTCATTCGCCTGGCACTGGAAAAGGATGTCCCGATCGTCCCGGTGGTCACGATCGGCGGTCAGGAGACCGCGCTTTGGCTCGACCGCGGCGCTTGGCTGGCCAAACTTCTTCGCCTTGATCGCACCGCACGACTGAAGGTCTTGCCGATACTCATCGCGCCGCCGTGGGGGCTGACCGTGGGCGACTTTTTGCCCCGGATCCCGCTACCGGCCAAGATGACGAGCGACGTGCTCCCAGCCATCCACCTCCGTGAGCAGTTCGGCTCAGAACCGGACATCGACGAGGTCTACGAGCACGTCACCGGCCTGATGCAGGAAGCGCTCGACGGACTCGCCGCAGAGCGGCGCTACCCCGTGATCGGCTAGCGGCATGAGGCTTTCGCAAAGCGTCGTGGTCGGCTCGCCCCCAGGTGTCGTCTGGAGCTATCTGGCAGAGCTCGACAGCTACGAAAAGTTCATGTCGGGGATCACCAGATGGGACGCGGACGGCGAGGCGACCACCGGCCTCGGCGCCCGCAGGCGCATGCTCATCAGGGTCGGCTCGGCGGAAATCGGCGGACTGATCGAGATGGTTGAGTGGGACGAGCCGAACGACATGGCGTGGAGTTCTGTCACCGGAGTCGACCAGCGCGGCCGTTTTCGGCTCAGGCCCGTCGGGAACGGCTCCACCCGCATCGAGCTGCGCTACGCCTATGGCGTCGCGGGTGGCGGCCTGACGGGGTGGATCTCCGAGCGCGTCGCGGCGCCGAGCATCTCCAAGGACCTCCGCCTCTCCCTTCAGCAACTCAAGAAGCTGATCGAGTCCGAGCGCCAGAAGCGCGTCGCGGATACTGCCGAAGCCGAGCCCGCCGAGGCCTGAGCCGCCTGCCGAATCAGTCGTCCGAGGAATCGTCCTCGGACGCACCCTTTTCGCCGTCGCCGTCGCCGTCGCCCTCGTCGTTCTCTTCGAGCTCGCGCTTTACGACCTTGCCGGTGGCATTCCGGGGTAGCTCGTCGATGAACTCGACTTCGCGGGGGACCTTGTATCCGGCGAGGTTCTCCTTCACGTACTTCTTGGCTTCGTCCTCGTCGAGCGAGCCGGATGAGGTGGTCACGACGAACGCCTTCAGCGCCTGGCCGTACTTCTCGTCTTCGACGCCGATCACCGCGACCTCATCCACAGCCTTGTGCCCGGCGAGCAGGTCCTCGACCTCACGGGGGAAGACGTTCTCACCGCCCGAGACGATCATCTCGTCATCGCGGCCGTCGATGAAGAGGCGCTCTTCCGAGTCGAGATGCCCGACGTCGCCCGAGCTCAGGAGCCCGTCGATGATGTCCTTGTTCCCGCCGCCCGTGTAACCCTCGAACTTCATCTCGTTGCCGACGAAGATCCGGCCGGTGTCGCCCTGCGGCAGCTCTTTGCCGTCCTCGTCGTAGATCTTGAGGACGGTGCCGTGCGGGATGCGGCCCGCGGTGCCGGGCGCCTCGCGCAGGTCCACCGGGGTTGCGATGGTCGCCCATGCGACCTCGGTGGAACCGTAAAGGTTGTAGAGGTTGTCGCCCGTCGCGTCCATCCACTCGGTCGCGAGCTCACCCGGTAGTGCGGATCCAGAGGCGCATGTCGCCTTGAGCGACGAGAGGTCGTACTTGCCGATGGTCTCCTCGTCGAGCTGGAGCGTGCGCTGGAGCATCACCGGCACGACGATGAGGGCAGACGCCTTGTTGTCCTGCACCGCCTTGAGCGTCTCCTCCGGATCGAACTTTCGCCGCAGGACGTAGGTCGACGAGAGCGAGAGCCCGATCGAAAAATGCGCGAAGCCCCACGAGTGAAAGAGCGGCGCCGCGATGACGGTGGTCTCGCGAGACTTCAGGGGGATAACAGAGAGAAGCGCGGCGATCGGGCCGAGCGTGTCGGGCTGGCCACGCTGAGCGCCCTTGGGCGTGCCGGTCGTGCCGGATGTGAGGACGATGAACTTGGATGACTTCTCCGGCGGCTCGAGGTCGGATCCGTCCTTTTCGCCGTCGATGAGGGACTCGATCGTCGCGTCCTCCGACAAACCCTCCTGCGACCAGGCTACGAGCCGCACGAGCTCGACGTCGGCCTTCTCCATGACGCCGAGGAACTCCTCGTCGTACACGATGGCCTTGGGGTCCTCGCGCTCCAGAACGTCCACCAGCTGCGGGCCCGAGAACATCGTGTTCATGAAGAGACAGTTGGCACCCAGCTTGGATGCGGCCAGGACCGTATCCACGAAACCACGGTGATTGCGGGCGAGGATCGCGATCCCGTCGCCCTCTGAAATTCCCTTTCCGGCAAGGGCGTGCGCGAGCTTGTTGGAGCGTTCCTGGACCTCCGCGAAAGTGAGCTCACCGAGCTCGTCGATGATCATCGGCTCGTCCGGGTGACGGATCGCGGCGGCGCTCACCCCTGCAGCCGGCGAAGCTCCCCACCGCCTGAGCTCGCGAAGCACCTTGCCCAGCCGATCGGGCCGCGTCGGGCGAACGATGCCCGCCTTGACCAGGACCTTGACATTGAACGGGACGTCCGGAAGCAGGCCCAGCGAGCCCACCTTGACCTTCCCCAAGCGCTCTTTCATCACGAGGCGATCCTACCCGGAGTAGCGGGAACGAACCACACGCGCGTGCCCAACCCGAGAGCGGGGTCTGACCCCTAGCCCGCTTCCGACCCCGAGAGCGGGGCCTGACCCCTAGTCCACTTCGAGCGAGGCGACCGCCATGCACGCGATGCCCTCGCCGCGGCCGATCCAGCCCATGCCCTCGTTGGTCGTGGCCTTGACGCTCACGGGCGCTCCGACCGCTTCGGTGAGGATCCCTTCCATCACCGGACGATGCTCGCCCAGGCGGGGCTCCTCGCAGATCACGGACGCATCCACGTTCACCACGCGGCCGGCGACCATCGCAACGGCGGTTCGCAAGAGGTCGATCGAATCCGCGTCCCGCCACTCCTCCTCGGAGGGCGGGAAGTGGGTGCCGATGTCGCCGAGGCCCGCTGCGCCCAGGACGGCATCGGTGATCGCATGCGCGAGGACATCGGCGTCGGAGTGCCCTTCGAGGCCGTGCGAGTGGGGCACCTCGACGCCGCCGAGAATCAGCGTTCCGCCCTCGGAGAAGCGGTGCGAGTCGTAGCCGATGCCAACCCGAGTGCTCACCCGATCTCCTCCAGTCGTCTCTCGCGACCTTCAAAGACGCAGAGTTCCGTCACTCCCCAACCTTTCATCGCCGCGACCGCTCGGTCATACCCATAGCCGACGTTCTCGGGCTCGTGGGCGTCCGAGGAGAGTGCAAACGCGGCCCCGGCATCAACGCACATCTCGGCGAACGCGTCGGCGGGATAGAGCTCGCCGACCGGCTTGCGAAGTCCGGCGGTCGAGACCTCAACAGCCGTGCCGGTCTCGGCGATCGCTTCGATCAGCGGTTCGTAGTGAAAGCGGGGGTCGCGCCTTGGCTGCGGGCGCCCCTCGCCCCAGACCTTCACCAGGTCGGGGTGGGCACAGATGTCGTAGATGCCGGTGTGGATCGCTTCGGCGAAGGTCTCGAAGTAAAGGGCCCAGACCTTGTCGGGGTCGTTGATCTCGGTCCAGACGTCGTACGCCTCGTGGTCGACGGCCTTGTCGCGGATGAAGTGCACTGAGCCGACCACGTAATCGAGATCGTGGCGGTCGAGAACGTTCGCGATCCTGTCCTCCTTGCCTGAGACCCAGTCCATCTCGATCCCGGCGCGCAGGCCGGCCGAGCGCGCGAACTCGAGGTACTCGCCCAGGTCGTCGCGAGCGTTCTCGCGCCAGAACGGGTGGTCCCAGATCTCGAGGGACTCGGTGAAGCGGTGGATGTGCTCCGAGACGCCGAGCTCGGAGATGCCGGCCTGCTCAGCCGCGCTCAGATAACGATCGGCGTTGGCCTGCGTGAAGAATTCGGAGGCCAAGGCGTCCGTTTCGTCCGGCCGGAGGTGCAGGTGGTAGTCCGTGAGCACGAAAGCAAACTTAAACGGTGACCCACGACCCGGCCTTGCGAACGTGGTCTAGGTCGCCAAGGCCGCGCAGCGCGCTTCGTCCATGGGATGGCCCGCCTCGGCAAACCCGCGTGCAGCGGACGCAAACAGCTCACGTGCCGCGTCCTCGTCCCCTTCCAGCCGCGCGCGGTTCGCACGCACCTCTGTCCGCGCGGCGTCCCACGCAGGCAGACGCATGACCACGTCGGCCAGGAAGTCGACCTGGGGCTCCCACTCGTCGAGCCGCGAGACATCTCCCGCGCGAGCCGCAGCGATCGCCGCGGGAACCGCGAGGGTGATCCTGCATCCGGGACATGTCTCGACCGGCCCCCGGACCGCGCCTTCGGCCTCCTCCAGGGCAGCCAACGCGGCCTTCGGGTTCGGCGCCATCTCGATCATCGTCCCGTAGATGCGATCCAAGAGGTGAAAGCCGGCGTCGGACTCGCGCGCGATAGCGAGCGCCTCGTTCAGGAGCCGCGCCGCCTCGTCATGGCGTCCTAGCCGCAACGCAGTTTCTGCACGGCGCTGCAGCCCAAAGGCCTGGCCGGTCGCGGCCCCCAGTTTCTGATGGAGGTCTACCCCCACCCGAAGATCGGCATCCGCACCCTCCAGATCTCCTGCGAGGAGCCTGGCCTCACCTCTGATCGTCACTCCGAACGCAACGCCTCGCGCCGCCCCCAGCCGCTCCGCCTCATCCACGAAGGCATCGGCAAAGCTGATCACGTCGGCGTAGGGCCGAGCCCCGTACAAGAGGCGCTGAGTAATGCAGAGCTGACCGTCGAACACGCTCACGGCCAGCTTCGACAGGTTGTGCGTTTCGCGCAGGTCGGCCTGAACGCTTTGGCGCAACTCACCTCTTGCGTGGGCGGCCGCCGCCTGAGCCCAGGACGCGACTGCGACCGCATCGGGGTCACCCGACTCGAGCGCCAGCTTGCGCGCCGCAGCGGCTCGCACCGTTCCCTCGGCAGGGTCCGCAAAACCGAGCGCGGCCGCCCCGGCAAACGCCAGCGCCTGTGATATCTGACCCATCAGGGTCACGGGACGGAGCTCGTCCAGCCCTTCGAGCCCGGCAGGTGGATCGCCCAGCTTGACCAGTGCGAGCGCCCGCTTGGCCAGAAGATCGTCGGCGGCCCGGCCCGGCACAGCCGCCGCCGCGCGTGTGTATGCCTCCGGAGCCGTCCGATCGCCTCTGGCGTCAAGAGACTCAGCACGGATCGACAGTGCCTTCGCGTTTTGCGGATCCGACTCCAGGAGCCGATCGACATACCCGATGGCGTCGGCATAGGCACCGAGCGCGAACGCCTGCTCACCCGCTGCCAACAGCCACTTGCCGGCCTCCTCAGGCTGCTCAGCCTGGAGCAGGTGGCGTGCCACCATGCTCGCCGGCGCTCCTACGTCCGCGAGACGCACGGCCATCTCACGGTGCGTGGTCAACCGCTGATGCGGGGTCATGCGTTCGGCGAGCACGGAGCGCACCAGCTCGTGACGAAAGCGGTACTGCCCACCGTCGACGATCAGGATTCCGGCGCTCAGAGCCCGATCGAGAAGGGCGAAGGCTTCTTCTTCGGGCTCGTCCAGAAGCGCGACTGCAGCGGTTGTATCCAAGGCGTCACCGGCCAGCGCGAGCCGGCTCAGCATGGCGGTCGACTGATCGTCCAGGTCGACGAACCTGCCCGCGATCGCGTCCTTGGCGGTGGCCACCAGAGCCGGGACACCCGCGACCGCGCTGCGGGCGAGCTCCTGCGTCAGAAACGGGTTTCCCTGCGACAGCTCGAGGATCCGGTCGACTACCTCGGACGAGCGCTCGACAGGCGCTGTCGCAGTGACGAGGGCAGCGGAATCCGCCTGATCGAGAGGCTCCAAATCGAACTCGAGGTCCTTGCCCGCACGCCTCAGCCTGGCCACCGCTCGGATGAGCGTTTCCGGCGCAGCCTCGGGACGGTAAGAGAGCACGATGAGCAGACGATCGGCTCCTACGCCTCCCAGGTGGCCGACAGCATCGAGCGTCGCCTCATCTGCGAGATGTGCGTCATCGAGGATGAACATGACTCGGCGCTCGCCCCCCGCAGCCAGGAGCAGCTTGCGGACCGCCCCGATCACCTGGTGGCGCGTTGGCGTCTCGCCGGGCGGCACCTCCCCCGTTTCGATCGCTGCCAGGACGGACTGGCCTTTCGCGCCGACACCGGACTCGGCGTCCCCGGGTCGCCGCGTCAGCTCGAGTACGACGTCTCTGAGCGGTGCGTAGGGCGGGCCGGCTTCCGAGGCGGTGGCGCGAACGACCGTCCATTCCTCTTTTTCCGCCCTGCGCGCAAGCTCACGGCACAAGGCGGACTTGCCGATACCCGCGGGGCCTCGTACGGCGACCGCATTGATCGCGGCGTCCTCGCCGGTTCGAAGCAGTGCATCGATTCGCGCCAGCTCCAACGCCCTACCCACGAGCGCCTCATCGCCCATGTCGAGACCCGCGACGCACTCGTCGTACAGGGCCAGCGTCTCTGGGCCCGGGACCACGCCCAGCTCCTGGCGCAACGCCTTTTTCAAGCGGCCAAACGAGCGGATGGCCGCCGCCCGCCGCCCGCCGCCCAGCTCCTCACGCATGAGCTCAAGGTGTGCCCTCTCGTCGGTGGGGTCAAGCGCGGCCAGCCGCTCCCACGCGCCGGCCGCCCTCAGGAGGTCGCACGACAGCCCGTGAAGGCGTTCTCTCTCGGCAAGCGTCCACTCCTCGTACAGCGAGTCGGGCAGGAGTGGGCCCGGGTAGGCATCCGCCGTCGCAAGGCATTCGGCCGGCTCACCGCGCTTCAGCGCTGAGCGAGCGCGGATTTCGAACAGGTGCGCGTCGACCTCGATCGACTCGCCGGGAAAGAGCGCGACCTGCCCCCCGCGCAAGACCACAGCTTCGGGATCGCCAAGCGCCTGCCTCGAATGGTGTGCCGCCTTGCGCAGATTCGCCGCTCCGGCACCAGCATCAAGGCTGGGCCACAACGCCTCGATCGCGGAGTCCCTGGGCAATCGGTGGTCTTGGGCCAGCGACAGGAGCTGCACGAGCTCAACGGCCCGTCTGCCTGGCCATGCCTCGGCCGGCACCTCGGTTCCGTTCACGCATGCGCGAAAGGCTCCGAGGACGTCGATTCGAACACCCCTATCCCGAATGTCACCGGTCATGGCACCTCGCCGGAGCTGAAACTACTGAAGGAGGAACGTTTTGGGAACACCTGCTTCCCCATGCTGGCACAGCTCGGCACCCGCCGGGCGAACCCAAGATGAGGAGACGCCATGAAGGCAGCATCCAGAGAAGAGACGCCGGTCGAGATCGAGGGCGACGGGCTGGAGGTAAGAGTCAAGGCGCTGGGTGGAGGGATGAGCACAGCCTTCATGCGGGTGCCGAAGGGCGCGGATCTTCGACCTGCGCTGACCGGACTCGAAGGTGATCTGTGCCAGTGCCCTCACTGGGGCTACATGCTGTCCGGACGCCTGCGCATGCACACGTCGGGCGGCGCCGAGGACTACGAGGCGGGGCAGGCGTTCTACTGGGCTCCGGGCCACGCGCCCGAGGCGCTCGAGGACACGGAGTACGTGGACTTCTCGCCGACGGACGAGTTCAAACACGTTCTCGACCACATCAAGTCGCACGGCTGATCGAACGGGGCTGGCGCAATGTCGTTCGAAGTTCATGCCAAGAAGCTGCTCGCGGCGGTCCTGGGGATCGCCGCGTTCAGCACCTTGGTTCCGGCCGCGAGCGGAACCGAGTTCGTTGTCACCCGCTCGGGAGACCCGGCACTCAACACCTGCGCAGACGGCGATTGCTCGCTCCGGGGAGCGATCCTGGCCGCGAACAACGAGCCGGGGCCAGATGTCGTGTTCCTGGGGGTTGGGGGGATCACCGAATACACGCTGTCCATCGCGCGCACCGCCCTGCCCCAGTTGCGGGACAAGGCAAAGGGCTGTGAAGACGAGCGCTCGATCTGAGCGCCGGAAGGAGTCACCAATGAATAAGACCCATACCCATATCCGCACGAACATCATCGGCTACCTGGCTTTGTTCGTGGCGCTCAGCGGCGTCGCCTATGCGGCCGGCCTCAAGCCTGACAGCGTCAGATCCAGGCACATCAAGGACGGGCAGGTGAAGTCCCTCGACTTGGCCGAAGAGTCCATCCAGACCACTCACCTCGTGGACGGAGGAGTGACCGGAGATGACATCGCAGACGACTCGATCCTCAGCCAGGACATCCAGAACGGCTCCGTTCAGAGCGGCGACATCCTGGACGGCACGGTCGGCGCGCTGGACGTCGGCGACGGAACCCTCACGGGACTCGAAATCGCCGACCACACCCTCACCGGCGCCGACGTGAACGACGGCAGCCTGACGGGCGCAGACATCACGGAGTCCTCGCTCGGCGAGGTGCCGAACGCGAAAATCGCAGGACACGGTGGCTACGGGCGCGGCTCGACCGACGGCGATCAGTACGGCACCAGCTGCAATCCCGAGAGCTCCACCTTCGCAACGTGCGCTTCGGTCAGCCTGAACCCTTCTGCCGCCGGGCGAGCGCTGGTGATCGGTCGGTTTCGCGCGTCCAGCGAGCTCGATTCCGACGCGGGGAACGGCATCTGCCGGCTCGGAGTGTCCACGACGGGCGGGATCGCCGGAACCAGCGCGCCGATCGGAACCGACGACGACACGAACAGCCTGGAGTGGGTGACCCTCATGGGGATCACCGACCCGCTTCCGGCCGGCAACTACTCGTTCGGGATTGACTGCAACGAGAGTGGCGGCGGGATCGTCTACGGATTCGCCCGGATCTCGGCCGTGATGATCAGCCCCTTCTGAAAAGCGCGTCCGCGATACCGACACCGGCTTCGGTCGACCTTCGCTCGGAACCCTACGGAGCGCAGGAACCCGATCGAGGCGGTGCCGGTCCCGATTAGAGTGGAGCCATGGTCCATTTGCGCATCGTCGCGCCGGATTCAGAAGCCGCGAAAGCGCTTGCGCTTTTCGAGAAAACGGACTCCGTTTACAACATCATCTTCCTCGAGAACGCAGCTCGGAAACCCGCGGGCCACGCGATCCTGTGCGACGTTGCCCGAGAGGATGCGAGCGTTGTCATCGCTGACCTCAAGGAACTCGGAATCCACCACTGCGGGTCGATCGCGATAGAGGACATCGACTCTCAGATCTCAGATGCAGCGATCGCCGCAGAGAAGGCGGCTGCCGGTCTCCCTTCCGACGCCGTGGTCTGGGAAGAGGTCGAGTCGCGGACGTCGGAGAACGTCGAACTCTCCGGAAGTTTTCTCGTCTTCATGGTGCTGGCCACCCTGATTGCCGCAGTGGGGATTCTCACCGATCAGGTGATCCTGATCATCGGAGCGATGGTGGTCGGACCGGAATTCGGTCCACTCGCCGGCCTCTGCGTTGCTTTGGTTCACAAGCGCGCCGACGTTGCGCGTCGATCGCTGAAAGCCCTCGCCGTCGGCTTCCCGCTTGCGGTCGCCGCGAGTTTTCTCCTGACTTTTGCGATCGACACGGCAACTCTGACCCCTGAAGGCTTTTCTCAAAGCCGCCATCCCTTTACGAGCTTCATCGCCCACCCTGACGAGTTCACGGCGATCGTGGCCGCCTTGGCAGGCGTTGCAGGGGTTCTTTCGCTTACCTCTGCGAAGTCGGGGGCGCTGGTGGGGGTCCTCATCTCGGTCACCACGATTCCCGCAGCGGCGAACATTGGCGTCGGCCTGGCGCTGGGTGACGGCGACGATGCGCTCGGCGCTGCCGCTCAACTCGGCCTTAACCTCGTCGTTATCGTCCTGTCCGGGGTGGCAGCACTCTTTGTACAGCGCATCCTGTACGTACGTCGAAAGGCAAAGCACCGATCAGATGAGGGCCGGAAGGCGGCCGGTCTTTCGTCGCGCTAAGGCCCCTCTGCCGAAGCCTCGGCGCCTGGTTCCCCGGCGGGCACGCTGTCATTGCGGATCAGCGAGTGCAGGACTTCGGAGCGCGAGTAATGCCCTACGGAGTCGAACAATCGCTTCGCCCGCAGACCTGCCCGTAGGTCGCAGTCGGCTACGACCATCCCCTCTTGGTCGTAGAGAGGACCCGCAACGACCTCGCCCCAGCCCGGGGCGTAGATGGCTGCACCGCCGCGGCCGAACTTCTCCTTTCCCTGGGGAAGCTCCACCGGAAAGTCGTCAGGAAAAGCGTTCGCTGGGATGTACTGTGGCGCCGAGACCACGAACGCGCCCGATTCCACCGCGATCGTTCTCATCAAGGACTGCCACACGTCGGAGTCGTCCGCTGTCGGCGCGACCCAGATCTGAGGGCCCCCCTGATAGACGATGTACCTGGCGAGCGGCATGCGGTTCTCCCAGCAGATGAGACCTCCGATCGTGCCGATCGGCGTTTCCACAGGCGCGAGATCGTTGCCGGCACCAACCCCGTGAAACAGGCGTTCGTGGTTGGTCGGCATCAGCTTCCGGTGGCGATGGAGAAGGCCGCCGGGACCGAAGAGAAGGAACGAGTTGTAAAGCGAGCCAGGGCGAGCGTCCTCGCGTTCGTTGATCCCGATTACGCAGTGGATGCCCCGCTCACGGCAGACCGTCGCGATCCGCTCTGAATGCGGGCCCTCGACGTCGACCGAGTTGTCCCAGAGACGCTGCCAGAGCTCGTCGCCCTCCGTGAATGTCGCCGCGTTGTGCGCCCACGTCCCCGAGGGGTAAAGCGGCACGAAGGTCTCGGGCAGGACCGCGAGTTGTACGCCCTCATCCGCCGCTTCGTTCAAGAGACGCACCGTCTTTTCGACGGTCGCCTCTGCATCCAGGATCACTGGCGTCGCTTGAATCGCAGCGATCCGTACCGTCGGGAAGCTGGACATGCCGACAGGCTAAAGCTTCGTCGGGTCGAGCAGCGCTTCGGCGATATGCGCGTCAGCCCTTGTGGTGACTTTCAGATTCGGCTCGCTCCACGGAAAGATCCGGACGACCCCTCCTGCGGCCTCGACGAGGCTCGCATCGTCAGTCGCCGCAGCGAGCGTCTCCTCATCGGCGTCGAGTGCTCCGCGGAGCGCCTCGGTCCGGAAAGCCTGAGGCGTCTGGACTGCCCAGAGCTCTGAGCGCGGAACGGTCTCGATGACCCGACCGGCGAGCGCCCGCTTGAGCGTGTCGGCAACCGGGGCTGCCGCGACCAGGGCCTCGCAGCCTTCGTCACCTGCCAGCTCGGAAACGATTGCGTCGAACAGCTCGTGCGGCGCGAGCGGGCGGGCGGCGTCATGGACGACGACGAGTTCGGAGTCGACGTGCTCGAGCGCCCTGGCGACCGATTCCGAGCGGGAGGCGCCACCGGTGACCACAGACGCCTCTCCCGCGATCGAGTGGAGCTCATTCTCGTGGCCGGGCGGCGCCGAGACGATGACGGGGCCAACCCGTCTGGCGGCAGCGAGGGCTGCGAGTGCCCAGGCAATCAGAGGCTTCCCGCCCACCTCGACCAAAGCCTTCGGGCCGCCGGCTCCGAGCCTGTCTCCGGAGCCGGCGGCCGCGATCACGGCTGTTGCGAGCGCGTCAGCGCCCATGCGGTAGTGCGACTAGGCGGTCGCCGTCTCGGAGAAGCGTTCCTCGAGGAGGCCGTCGATGTACTCCTCGGCGCCGTCCTCGTCCTTTTCGAGCGCGTACATGAACTCGGAGGCGAGGATCTTCTTCGCTCGCGTGTACATCTGCTTCTCACCCGTCGAGAGACCCTTGTCCATCTCACGGATCGCGAGGTTCCGTACGACCTCGGCGATCTCGAAGATGTCACCGGTCTT
Source organism: uncultured bacterium (assembly GCA_963721645.1). Lineage (GTDB taxonomy): Bacteria > Actinomycetota > Thermoleophilia > Solirubrobacterales > 70-9 > JALZKA01. The sequence continues at coordinate 1,563,706 of CAVRJK010000002.1, forward strand.
GATCTTCTCGCGGTTGTACTTGAACCTGCGGTTCCAGTTCTTCGGCATGTCGGACAGCTCGCCGGTGAGGACTGCGATGACCTCTTCGACCTGCTGGGGATCGATCACCCGGCGCAGTCCGGCCAGGGCAGCGTTCTCGCACGGAACCATCACGGTCATGTCGTTGTGGAGGATCTTGATGGTCAGGTAGTCGCGGGTCTCTCCCATGAGCTCCTTGGACTCCTTCAGGATCACAACGCCCGCACCGTGATGCGGGTAGACGACGTTGTCGCCTTCCTCGTAGTTGCAATCGACCGGAGCAATCTCCTCGAGCTCGATCGATTCCTCAGTAGCTAGTTCTGGAATGGGATGCCTCCTTTGGGGCACGCTCGCGGGGGAGCGCTTCGTTGGCTCATTGGTTACTGGTGTGGGCACCTTTAGGTGCAAAAGCAGCATGAGTGCTGTTGGTTGTCCGGTCGACCGCGTCGACCTCTTCGGCTCGGCGGAGACCTTCGCGGATCTCAGTCGCGCGAGCCTCCCCCACTCCGTCCACGGATGCCAGCTCCGAATCCGTGGCGGAAAGAATGGCTTCGAGATCGCCGAAACGGTCGACGACCTTCTGGGCCACCAGACGAGGAAGCCTCGGCACGCCCGAGAGCGCGCGGAAGCCTCTTGGCACGACAGGGAAGTCAAGGGTGTTGGTCTTGCGGTCGTAGCCGAGATGCTCGGCGAGACGCCCGAAGTCGAGAAGATCGTGGTGGCCGAGCTGCGCGAGCCCGGCCGTCGCCCGCTCGACCTCCACTTCGGAGGCGTCGACCGCGTAGTCGCGGACGAGGGCCGCGCGCTCGGCGAAGACGCCGTGGACCAGCTCCTCGAGCTGCATCTCGATCAGGCGGCCCTCGGCGCCCAGCTCGATGATCCAGCGCTCGACTTCGGCAGCCATGCGGGTGACCAGCTCCAGGCGCTGGAGAACAGAAAGGACGTCGTGAAGGACTGCTCCACCGGTGAACTCGAGCTTGGTGAGCCTGCCGGCGACCTGATCGAGGCGGGCTCGATATTTCTCGAGGGTCGCGAGTCCCTGGTTTGCCTTCGACAGGACGCTTGAGATGTCCTCGAGGATGTACTTGATGCCCTCGACGTAGAGCGAGACGACCTCGCGGCGCTGGGAAACTGCGATGACGAGAGCCTTCGTCTGCTTCGAGACGCGCTCAGCCGTGCGATGGCGAGTCCCCGTCTCCATCGAGAGGATCGTCGGATCGGGCATGAGCTGGACATTCGCCCACATGATCCGGTACGTCTCCGGCTCCAAAACGATCGCGCCGTCCATCTTCGCGAGCTGGTAAAGGAGGGCAGGCGAGTAGTCGACGTCGAGCCGGATTCCGCCCGAGAACATGAAGGAGACCTCTTCGGACTCCCCGACAAGGATCAGGCCGCCGGTGCGGGCATGAACGATGTTGTCAATGCCTTCGCGGAGCGGCGTTCCCGGCGCAACGGTGTCGAGCGCGCGCAGGAGACGCGGATCCTGTCGCGCTTCCAGCTCATTCTTCTCATCAACGGGAGGAAGCGCCATCGCTCAATCAAGGATGACAGAACGAGCTCTGAAGTTAAACCGGGGTTAAATCCGTGTGGATAGATCGGAAAGGGCTTTGTCAAGCGGGGTGTGATGCACGGGTTGCTGCTGTCCCGCGACCGCGAGCGTCAAGCTAGCCCGTGCTCCATGGCAAAGAGGGTGGCTGTCGAGCGATTCGACGCCCCGATCTTCGCGTAGATGTGTTCGACGTGAGTGTTGACCGTTCGCAGCTTGATCCCAAGCTTGTCGGCGGCATTTGCCGAAGTCAGCCCGCGAGCAATCAGGCGGAGAACCTCTGCCTCGCGCTCCGTCAGGCCGGCTGGAAGGCTTCGCCGCACTTCGTCTCGGTGTCCCGCCGCTGCGAGGACCGCCTCAACCGCTTCGCGATCCAGCTTCCCCTCCCGGGCTTCGGTTCCCAGCTGGGCCGCAGCCTCCTCCGGGGGCACGGCGGGCCGATGCGGGCGAAGCTCGCACATCGACTGATAGACGTCGACGGCCGCCAGGATGCGGCCAGCGAGTGAAATCGAATTGGCTGAGGCGCCTCGCGGGTACCCGCTGCCGTCGATCCGCTCCTGGCTCGACGAAGCGGTCAACGCGAACTGCTTGAGGCTGCCCTGCCTGAGAGTGCGGTCGGTCAAGTACGGGTAGAGCTGCATCCGTTCGCGCTCTGCGACGGTTAACGAACCGCGCTTGTCCCAGATCGTGTTCGCGACTCCGGTCCGGCCGATCGAGTGGACCAGAGCCGATCGCCGCAGATGATCAACGTCTTCCTGGCTCAGCCCCAGTCGCCAGCCTGCAGCCTCGGAAAGCTCCGAGATCGCCCGCGAGTGCCCGGCAAACCATCGGGATTTGAGATCGGCGAAGTCGCCCAATGCCATCAACGCGGAGTCGAACGCCTCTCCGATCAGGCGTGGCCGAGCCGGCTCCGCCGCAACGACGGCGTCCCAGCTATCGCCTTCGAGGCTGTCTAGCACGCTAGGAAGGACGCCGATCGCGCTCGTCACGAGCGTTGGATCCAGCGTGGCACCAGAGTGCTCTGAGAGGACTGCGCTCGCCGCCTGGGCGCCGCCGTCCCGAGCCGCTGCCTCGGCCCGCCATGAGATTCCGAGCACACGTGCGGACAGCGGGATCTCGTCGCCCGCCAGCCCTTTCGGGATGCCCTTTCCATCCCACCTCGCGAATTTCACGCTAAGAGCCTGGCTCACCTCAGACCCGACCCCGAGGCGCTCCGCGAAGTGGCTCGTGATTGCGCAATCGGCCAAAAAGCCCTCCATCACCGGCTTCATCCCACTGGCGAGGAGAGATCCAGTTGCTCGCACCCTCGAGATCGGGCCGCCATCAGAGCCGGCCTTGCCGACGAGGTAGCGCGGCATCGCCGTCTGCGAGGGGCCAACGTCGAACATTCCCTTGCGAAATTCGATGTCATCCCCGAAGTATTCGGTCATCTCGGAAGAGTCCGCGGTGCACCCTGCCATTGCGAGCAGCGCGACCCAGTAGATGGCTGCGTGCTGCTCCTCCTCGAAGTCGAGGGCCTCAGCCAACCGCGTGGCGATCAGGCACGAGCGGAGTCCATGTTCCATCGGCTGGCCGAGCCCGAGATCGGTGGCAAGCGAGAACGCGGCCACGACTTCTGCGAGTCGCGGAGCGGATGCAGAGGAAGAACTTTTCACTCCCCCTCCTAGCCCGCGCCTCGCGAATTCAAGGGGTCGGCAGTTCTACCGATGTGCCAGGGCCGAGCCCGTGAGACCGTCAATGAAGACATCAACCAAACCACAGGAGGAATCATGAACCTATACGCAATTATCCGTCGCAACGGTTGGCAAAGTCCCGCAGACCTCGAGGAGGCAGCCGGACGCTCGACGCAGGTCGGCGACGAGGAGATGTCGAGTGACATCCGCTGGATCCGTAGCTATGTGCTGGCCGAGCAGGGCAACAACGTCGGAACCGTATGCATCTATGAGGCGTCGAGCCCCGAGAAGATCCGCGAGCACGCGGAGCGTGCCGACCTGCCGGTCGATGAAATCGTGCCAATCGCCGACACGGTCGTCGTCCGAGCCGATCCGCAGCCGGTCGGAGCCTGACATGAGTCGCACGCGACCTGCCGTTCGAACTGTGGCGGCGGTGGCGGCGGTGGCGGCAATATCTGCCGTCACCGCTCCCGCGGCGAGCGCCTTCGAAGTGACGCGAACGGATGACCCTGGCTTGAATACGTGCGAGCCGGGCGACTGCTCGCTCCGCGGCGCCGTCATCGCGGCCAACGCGGCGTCAGGTTTCGATGTCATCGATGTACCGCCGGGCACTTACACGCTCGAGATCAACCGGCTGGATCCGAACTACTCGCTCCTCCCCGACGCGTATAAGGGCGACCTCGACATCTCGGAGAACGTCACGATCAGGCCTGCAGTCGGCGAGGGCGAGATCGTCGTCAACGCCAACAACGCGGGTACGGACGATCGAGCCTTTGAGACTTCTGCGGGTCTCGGCCTTAACCACGTGACGGTCGTCGGCGGCCACGCTCCTCTTGACGCGAACGGCGTCTCACAGGGTGGCGGCATCCGCGTGGCCGTTGCTGGAAGGCTCTCGATGCAGCATGGGGGAGTCGTGGGCAACAGCGTCGATCGTCCGAATTCGCAGAACGGGTACGGAGGCGGCATCTACGCAGAGGGCGCCGTGCAGCTCTCTCATGTGCTCGTCGCTGACAACTCCGCTCGGACGAAGGGGTTCGGTGGCGGCCTCTACGTCCGCGGCTATGCAACCCTGCCGACCATCCAACAATCCACATTCCGCGACAACGCGGCGTTCGCTGGCGGGGGCATCGCAGCAGCCGACGGGGGTCGGGTGATCTTCCGCCGGTCACGACTGGCGAGAAACCTGGCGATTGGCGCCGGAGGTGGCGGCGCATTCACGGTGAACGGCGGGGGGATTCTCATGCAGGCGGCGAGCGTCGCCAACAACACCGCAGCGGGGCTCGGGGGTGGTGTGCGTGCGCTGGAGGCGTCGGCGTCGTTCGAGAACGCAACGGTGACAGGCAACGGCGCGCCCCAGGGCGGCGGCATTTCCATCAACGATCAGCCCGGAGGGCCCAACGGCGAGCTCTCGCTGATCAATACGATCGTCGCCGGCAACCGCGACTCGGATGCCGCCGACGGCACGTTCGAGGATTGCTGGGACCAGGGCGGCGGAAACCTCGTCTCGCACGGCCACAACCTGATGGGCTGGATGCCGAACTGCCTGCCGCAGGGCGGGCCTCAGAAGGGCGATCAACTGGGAGGCGGTGTCAACGGCGATGAACCCCCGATCCTGCCGCTGCTCTCCACTGAGGCCTACTGGGGTGGGCCCGACAGAATCCTGTCGATCGCGCTCCAACCGCAGAGCCCCGCCGTCAACGCAGGCGACGAATCGGAATGCTTTTACGAAGATATCCGCGGTCTACCCATCAAAGGAAAATGCGACATCGGGGCTTATGAGCGGGCCCGCTGCGGAGGCGTGATCGTGAACCGGGTCGGCTTGAACGGAGTTGACTCGGCGAGCGAGCCGGATATGGCGCCAACCGACAATGGCGACGGCATCATGGGCCTTGGTATGGCTGATGAGCTCGCTGGAGGCGGCGGCGATGATGGCCTCTGTGGCGGCGCCGACGACGACACGCTCAAGGGCGGCGAGGGAAGCGACGTTCTACTGGGAGGAAAAGGTCGCGATATCTGCGTCGGCGGTCCGGGCCCGGACCGAGCAAAGGGCTGCGAGAAGACGCGGTCAGTTCCGTAACCGAGCAAGTCGACGGGCGTTTGTGGCCTGCCGCGGCTTTGATCAGGCTGCGCGGCGCGCAGAGGTGCGACTCAGGGCAGCCCCGAGTGCGGCCCGGATCGTCGCCTGTGGCGCAAGTCCCTCCATCCGTTCCCGCTCAGGTGGGCCGATGACGGGGGCGAGGCCGAACTTCTGCGCCTCGGCGAGCCGCCTGTCGGGGTGGCCGACCGAGCGCAGCTCACCCGTTAGGCCCACCTCGCCGAAGCAGGCGAGCGGCGTGCCCGAAGCGTCGGAAAGCGGCTCGCCTCGGTGCGCCGAGACGACGGCGAGCGCGACCGCAAGGTCGGCGCCAGGCTCATCGACCCGAACACCGCCGGCGACGTTCACGAACACGTCGGCGCCCGCGAGTCCTGGGCCCCCGTGGCGCGCAAGGACAGCGAGAATCATCGCGAGGCGGTTGCGGTCCACCCCGTTCGCGACGCGCCGGGGTGGAACGATCTCGGTGGGCGCAACCAGGGCCTGCACCTCGACGAGGAGCGGACGTGTGCCCTCCATCGAGCAAAGGACGCATGAGCCGGGCGAAGCCGACGCCTCACCCACGAACCGGGCCGACGGATCCTCGACTTCGACGAGCCCGCCACCACGCATCTCGAAGACGCCGACCTCGCTGGTCGCGCCAAAGCGGTTCTTGAGCGCCCTGAGCGTGCGGAAGCTGCGCTCGCGCTCCCCCTCGAAGAAGAGGACGCAATCGACCAGATGCTCGAGCACCCGCGGTCCGGCAACGGCGCCCTCCTTGGTGACGTGGCCGACCAGGATCACCGCGGAGCCGATCCGCTTGGCGACCTCGAGAATGGCGTTGGCTGCCTCACGCACCTGCCCGACCGAGCCCGGAGCGCCCGTCATCCCGTCTGAGTGGAGGGTCTGGATCGAGTCGATGACGCATGCGTCGGGGCGCTCGGCCTCGAGGGTCGCCAGCACGTTCTCGAGAGATGTCTCGGTGACCACCGGAACGGTGAGCGCCCCCTCCCCCAGCCGCTGCGCTCGCATGCGCACCTGCGCCGCAGACTCCTCGCCGGAGACGTACAGCGTCTTTCGGCCCGCAGCGGCCATGTTGCCGAGCGCCATCCCGGTCAGCGTCGACTTGCCGATTCCTGGCGAGCCGCCCAAGAGAACGAGTGACCCGGGTACCAGGCCGCCGCCCAGCACGCGATCAAGCTCGTCGATACCGGTCAGAAGCCTCTCTTCGGCGGGCGCCGAGACGTCACGGAGCGCCACCGGCTTCGCGGCCGAACCCTTGACACGCCCGATGCGTCCGCTTGCGGCAGGCTTCGCCTCCGCCCTGGGCGCCTCGACGAGCGAGTTCCACTCACCGCAGCCGGCGCACTGGCCCGCCCAGCGGAGCGCCTCGTGCCCGCAGGACTGGCAGACGTATGCGGTGTTCTTCGCCACTACCCCACACTAGGCGTGGGTGCCGACGGATTCGCCCCGTCAGCGCTCGCAGTCTCGCGTTCGGTCGCCCGCCTGACCCCCGGCGTCGCAGGAGTCCTTGCCCGGGCCGCCGTTCAGGCTGTCTCTCGACGGTCCGCCCCTCAGGTCGTCATTGCCGCCCTGGCCCGCCAAGTCGTCCTTTCCATCGCCGCCGATCAGCTTGTCCGATGCGGATCCCCCGCAAACGACGTCATCGCCGGCGCCTGCACGCACCTTGTCGGAACCCGCGCCGGAGGCAATCACATCGTCGCCAGGGGTCCCATTCAGAGTGTTCTTGGCGGGTGTCCCGATGATCGTGGCGAGCTGGCCCTTGCAGAACACCTCCAACGACGCGTCCGTTTCGTCGTCATCGGTCGTCGTCCCGCAGCCCGGGTCGTCGGGAAAGTCGATAAGGAGGTCGCCGTCGTTGTCGATGCCGTCAGAGCAGGCGAAAGTCCCTTCGTCTGCCTGCACCTCGAAGGCGCCGATGTCGGTTCCATCTCCCCCGCTCGCATTGGGTTCGTCCGCGAAATCGAAAGGCCGGGGCTCGCCGCGCTGATCGGTGAAGTCGCTCGTGAGCGTTATCCCGAGAAGGCTCTGAAGGCCCGCTGACCTGAACCCTGCGTCCACGGCGGGACTCGATCTCTGGATGGCGTGTGTTTCAGTGGAACCGCCGTTCAGCTGCAGCGGCCCAAGCGAGGGATCGCCGCCGATGTCCGTCCCTGCGGTCAGATTGCAGCTCGCATCCGTTCCGAGGTTGTGTCCCTGGGAGTTGATAGCCGCCGCTCCAGGAGAGATCGCGCAGTTCGACAAGCCCCCACCGTTCGCGACGATGGAGCTTTGGAGGTAGACCTCCGCCGCCCCGGTCCCTGCGTAGAGATTGCCGCCGCTCGTCGAGTTGTTGCCGGCCAGCGTTACTCCGTTGAGGTCGGTGCGCCCGGACTGGGCGTGGATCCCACCACCGGTGGCCACGCCGGGAAACCCGCCCTCTCCAGCGGACCCGGGGCTGGTGGCGCTGTTGCCGGAGATCGTCGTACTCTCGAGGTTTGCTTCCTTGACTGTCCAGATGCCGCCTCCCGTCGAGTTGCCCCCGTGCCCGCCCGGACTCTTCCCATTGGCGGCGGTGGTCGAGTTGCCCGAGATAGTTGAGCCGCGGGCGATGAGGGTGCCGGAGGCGTAAATCCCGCCTCCCATCCCGCTCCCGCCGTTTTGAAGGCCGTCCGCCTGTAGCCCCGCCGCAATGTTGTCCCTGACAGTCGAATCGACAAGGTAGACCGACCCGACCGAGCCGACAAGGATCCCACCACCCTGGGCAAGGAACCCGCGAACCGCGTTGTCACGCACGGTGACGTCGCGAAGTACGAGCTGCGTGGGTCCTCCGACGGCAACCCCGGCCCCACCGAGCTGTGAGGCGCCACCCGCTATCTCCATGCCGGCGATCGTGGCCCCGAAAACCTGACCGCTGTTGTTCTGCGCCAAGAAGATCCGGTAGTCCCCTGCGGCCGAAGCCGGGCGGCGGACGGTCAGGTCATCGGGTCCCGGCCCGGTGATCGTCATCTGCGTGGAGATCGCAAGTTCCGAGCCGGCATCAATAACGCCGGTCACCGAGAAGTCGATCGAGTCCGGACCCGCCAGGGCGTTGGCCTCCTCGATGGCGGCGCGAAGCGTGCAGCTACCCCCACCGGCGCAAACAGCGTTTCCAGGGTTTGAATCCCCGCTGTCACCAAGCGAGTCAACCGTAAAGCCCGCTCCCAGCGCCGATCCCGCGAACATCACCCAAGCGGTGAGCGTCGCGCTCAAGAACAGAGGTGTGCGCCCCGATGGCCCACCCGACGATTTCCTTGGCTTCTTCCCTCCCATACATGTCCACGGCGCATCGCGCGTGGTAGAGCAATCCTTCTCGAAGGCGGGCCAAAAGTCAAGAACTGAAGACCGCAGGTAACCGGCGCAAGGAACGACGGCGTGGCTCATAATCACGCCTGATGGCTGGGACGTTCGGAAAGGGGTGGGCCGGCGCCGCGCTTGCGGCGTTGGCCCTGCTTGCCCTGCCGTCCGCGGCGGGGGCCTTCGATCCCGAGCTCGAGGCGAAGAACTTCGCCAAGATCAACGAGCGAAACCAGCACATCGTCCTTACGCCCGAGTTCCAGGCGCGGCTCACCGAGCAGTCGGCTCAGGACAACGTCGACCTCGCCGAGATCCAGGTGGCCGAGCTCGACGCGGATCTCGCCGACCGTCGCATCTTCCTCGGCAACGTCTGCTTTCAGCGAAAGCAGCAGTGCTCGGGAGACGTCCGCTTCTACGACTGGGACGGGACCGCGGGAACGCGCACGCCCGTTCTCTACACGGCTCGCTCGGGAGCAACGATCTCGGGCAACATCTGGGCGACCGAGGAGGGTCCCGCTCAGCGTCCTGCAGTCGTGATCACCAGCGGATCGGTCCAGGCGCCCGAAACCCTCTACTGGGGCCTGGCGGCAACTCTCGCCTCTCACGGCTACGTCGTCATGACCTACGACACTCAGGGCCAGAGCCGCTCCGACACCTTCGGCGAGGGGGTTGACCAGCAGGAGAACGTTCCCGCGCAGCAACCGTCGAACTTCGTCGATGGGACCGAAGAAGCGCTCGACTTCATGCTCTCGACTGAGGCCGACCCCTACGTACCGCGGGTCAGCTGCACGAGCGGCACCTCTCACGCCCCAAAGCATGAGCGTCGCGTCGCGGCCGGCCTGAACGCCGCATTCAATCCCGCATGGGAGCTGGTCGACGACGACCGGATCGGCGTCGCCGGCCAGTCGCTCGGCGCAGCGGCAGTCAGCTTCGTCGGCCAAAAGGACCCTCGTGTGGACGCGATCGTGGCCTGGGACAATCTCCGGGGTGCCAAAAAGGCCTCGGACTGCTCCTCAGCCGAGCCTTCCCGCGAGGACGCAACGATCACCAAGCCGGCGCTCGGAGTCTCGAATGACTACGGCATCTCTCAGACCCCCTTCATGGCGGACCCCGACCCGGAAGGCAAAACGGGAGCCTTTCAGGAGTACAAGGCCGCCGGTGTCGACTCGATGCAGGTGAACGTCCGGGGCGGCACCCATTTCGAGGCCGCATTCATCCCCGGCAGCTTCACCCCCCTCCCACTCGGCGCGGCAACGCTCCGCGGCAACGATCTGGCCGCCTTCTATACGGCCGCCTGGTTCGACAAGTACGTGAAGTGCCCGGGCGCGGCAAACCCGACCGCCTGTGAAGAGGATGCCGACGCGCGACTCCTCAGCGATCGCTGGCGCGTCGATGCTCCGAGCGAAGCGGTGGACCTCAACGCCGACCCCAACGTCTTCAGTTTCTACTTCCGCTCGCGCTTTGACTTCGTCGATGCCGGCGGCACCGAGCAGATCTGCGACGACATGCGGACGGGGTGCTCCAATATGGCGCCGGACGGCGGGCCGGTTCCCTACTCCTTCGTCGCCGACGCCTTCGACACTTCGGGCGAGCCGCCCGGTGGAGTGAGCTGCAGCCTTCCCCAGCAGGGAACCGACGACCGCGACACGCCGAGCACGCTGCCTCCCACCGAGTCCGGCGATGCGATTCGCGGCGGCAAGGGCAGGGACCATCTGCGCGGCGGCAAGGGCGACGATTGCCTCTACGGCCAAAAGGGCAAGGACCGGCTGAAGGGTGAGGACGGCGATGACCGGTTGAGCGGCGGAGGCGGCCGCGACCATCTCACCGGAGGCCCCGGGGCCGACACGCTCAAGTGCGGGCAGGGTCGCAAGGACGTGGCGAACGCGGATGCGGACGACACGGTCGCCGCATCCTGCGAGCGCGTCCGCGGCCTCTAGCCGACCCGGTCAGCCCGGTCGGCGGTCAGTCGTCAAACGGCCTCTTCCCCTGCCCGCAGCCGGCGCGAGGCTCGCCCACGGCGTTACTGGGCGCGTAGCTGACGCAGACGTCGTAGGCGAGGTCGCCCGGTGTGCCAGGCAGCAGAACGCTCGCGCGGCTCAGCCCCGGCTCTGCCAGGCGCACGGGCTCGACGGTGGTGAACGGAATCGAGCCAACGATCTGAGCCTGGATCACAGGTCCGCCGTAGCTGTAAAGGAAAGCGCCTTCGAGAGTGCGCTCAGTGGAATGCCGAAAGGTCGTCGTGAACCGCGTTCTCCCGCCCTCGGACTCGGCGTCAACCGAGGCAACGGGATCGACGTAGACAGCGCGCGGCTTGGATACCGCCTCGCCCGACTCGGCCACAGCCCGGTACGAGGTGTTGAACTCGAGCTCCGAGTCCAGAGCGAAGCGCCCCGTCGCGTCGGTGGTCACGTTCGCGACCTCTTTCCACGAGTCGTCGAACGGGTACGGATCCTCCTCCACGCGCACCTCACGTTCGGCGAGCCCCTCCCCGCCCTGCGTCAGCCTGCCCGTAAGCTCGCGGCGTCGCCGAACCGGACTTTGCGATCTTCGGTCTCCAGCGCCAGTGCGACGGGGATCCGGTCCTCGAAAGACGGCGAAACGTCCTCCTCCTCGCCGCAACCGGCGACGACGAGGAGCCCGAAAGAAAGGAGAAGGCTAAGCCTCGTCCGGGTCCGGGACGGCATCCGGGTCGGCCGGCTCATCAGGCGCGTCGTCCGAGCCGCCGCGGCCACCGACGCCCGCCGGCTGCTTCTTGCGCGCGCGTGTCTTCTTGGGCTTGATCAACTTCAGCTTGAGCGGCAGGTCGTCCTCGTCGCCGGCCTCGTCGCGCTCGACCAGAACACTCGTACCCGGCGTGATCTCCCCGGCGCGGAGCACCTCGTCGGCGAGTGGGTCCTCGATGTAGCGCTGGATCGCACGGCGGAGCGGGCGGGCGCCCATCGACGGGTCCCAGCCGCGCTCGGCAAGGAGCTCCTTCGCTTCCTCGGTCAGCTCGAGCTGGAGGTCGTGCTCGGCAACCTGTGTGCGGACACGCATGATGAGGAGGTCGACGATCTCCTTGATCTCCTCGCGCGAGAGCTTGTGGAAGACGATGACCTCGTCGATCCGGTTCAAGAACTCGGGGCGGAAGACCTTCTTCAGGTCGCCCATGATCTTGCCCTTCATGTCGTCGTAGGACGTACCTGCCTCGTCGTCGTTGGCGGCGAAGCCGAACGAGACGTTCTTGGCGATGTCCTTGGCGCCGATGTTCGAGGTCATGATCACGATCGTGTTCCGGAAGTCGACCGTGCGGCCCTGAGCGTCGGTCAGGCGCCCGTCTTCCAGGATCTGGAGCAGGATGTTGAAGACGTCCGGGTGCGCCTTCTCGATCTCGTCGAGGAGCAGCACCGAGTAGGGCTTGCGCCGCACGGCCTCGGTGAGCTGGCCGCCCTCGTCGTAGCCGACGTATCCGGGAGGCGAGCCGACGAGGCGCGAAACCGCGTGCTTCTCCATGTACTCGGACATGTCGATGCGGATCATCGACTCCTCGTCGCCGAAGAGGAACTCGGAGAGGGTTCTCGCGAGCTCGGTCTTGCCGACGCCCGAGGGGCCGAGGAAGATGAATGAGCCGGCGGGGCGCTTGGGGTCCTTGATGCCGGCGCGCGAGCGGCGGATCGCCTTCGACACCGCCTCGATCGCGACGTGCTGGCCGATCACGCGCTTGTGGAGCTCGTCCTCCATGCGCAGAAGCTTCTTGGTCTCTGCCTCGGTCAGCTTGAAGACGGGGATGCCCGTCCACATCGAGACGATGTCGGCGATCTCCTCCTCGCCGACTTGCGGGCGCTCGCCCTCGTCGGACTCGGACCACTCGTCCTGCATCTCACGTTTGCGGTTTGTGAGTTGGCGCTCCTGGTCGCGAAGACTTGCTGCCTTCTCGAACTCCTGCGCCTCGATCGCGGACTCCTTGGCGCGCCGGGTCTCCTCGATCTCCTCTTCGAGATCGCGGTAGACGGGCGGCGAGGACATCGACTTGATGCGCAGGCGGGACGCCGCCTCGTCGATCAGGTCGATCGCCTTGTCGGGCAGGAAGCGATCAGAGATGTAGCGGTCGGCGAGCTCGGCCGAGGCGCGGAGCGCCTCGTCGGTGATCTCGACCTTGTGGTGGTCCTCGTAGCGTTCGCGAAGGCCCTGGAGGATCTTGAAGGTGTCGGGGATCGACGGCGGCTCGACTTTGATCTGCTGGAAGCGGCGCTCGAGCGCGGAGTCGCGCTCGAGGTACTTGCGGTACTCGTCGAGTGTTGTCGCGCCGATCGTCTGAAGCTCGCCACGGGCGAGCGCGGGCTTGAGAATCGAGGCCGCGTCGATCGCGCCCTCGGCGGCACCGGCGCCGACCAGGTTGTGGAGCTCGTCGATGAAGAGGACGATGTCGCCGCGCTGGGTGATCTCCTTCATCACCTTCTTCAGGCGCTCCTCGAACTCGCCGCGGTACTTGGAGCCGGCGACGAGGGCGGCCAGGTCGAGTGTGTAGATCTGCTTGTCCCTGAGGAGCTCCGGCACTTCGCCCGAATGAATGCGCGAAGCCAGTCCCTCGACGATCGCCGTCTTGCCGACGCCCGGCTCGCCCAGGAGGACGGGGTTGTTCTTCTGGCGGCGGGACAGGATCTGCATGATCCGCTCGATCTCGGTCTCGCGCCCGATCACCGGGTCGAGCTTGCCGTCGGCTGCGAGCTTGGTCAGGTTGCGGCCGAACTGGTCGAGGAGCTTCGAAGACTTCTTGCCCTCGCCCGAGCCGCCCTGACCCTGTCCCTGGCGGCGACCGCCGGGGCCCGAAAGCATGCGGATGACCTCGTTGCGGATCTTCTCGGAGTCGGCGTCGAAGTCGAGCAGGATGCGGGCGGCGACGCCCTCGTTCTCACGCACGAGTCCGAGCAGGATGTGCTCGGTGCCGATGTAGTTGTGGCCCAGCGACAGTGCCTCGCGGAGCGCGAGCTCGAGCACCTTCTTGGCGCGCGGCGTGAAGGGGATCTGGCCGGAGGTGACCTCCTCACCGGAGCCGACGATGCGCACGACCTGAGCGCGCACACGCTCGACGGTGATGTCCAGGGACTCGAGGACGCGGGCGGCGAGACCCTCCTCCTCGCGGAGCAGACCGAGCAGGATGTGCTCAGTGCCGATGTAGTTGTGCTTGAGCGTCCGCGCCTCTTCCTGGGCAAGGACGACCACCTGGCGCGCTCTCTCTGTAAATCGTTCGAACAACTCTCTGCCTGCCTCTATCTCGCCTTGAGTATCGCTCTAGTGGGTGGTCTTGATCAGTGGCCTTCTGGGGGTACGTGTGGGCGCCGCAGGTTCCTAATCCCTTCATCGGCGGTGCAGTGCCAGCGGATTAGGACCTCCGGGGTTGTGGGACACGAAGCGAGACCGAAGTATATCCGCCGTCCGGCGTCTGAAATTCGCTTCAGTCGAGCGCGATGAAGGGGCTCCGCAAAGTGCGTCCTTACGGGCTCACTCCTTGCTCTCGTACGCGGAGCAAACCGAAGCCGGCCTTGAGCCGGCTGCACTCACTGCGGGTCGATGGGAGTACCGACACCGGGGCCCGAGTGTCAAAGGTCCGTTGTCAATCTCCGCGCATCGCGGGAAACAGCACGACCTCGCGCAAGCTCTTCGCTCCCGTCAGGAGCATCACGAGGCGGTCGATGCCCAGGCCGACGCCACCGGTGGGCGGCATGCCCGACTCGAGCGCCTGGATGTAGTTCTCGTCCATCGGCTGCGCCTCGGCGTCGCCGCGCGCGAGCTCCGCCGCCTGCTGTTCGAAGCGCCGACGCTGCTCGTCCGGGTCGTTCAGCTCTGAGAAGGCATTGGCGATCTCGAAGCCGCCGACGTATGCCTCCCAGCGCTCGACCAGCCCCTCGTCGGTGCGGTGCGCCTTGGCGAACGGGGACATCTCGACGGGATAGTCGGTGATGAAGGTCGGCTGGACCAGCGTCGGCTCGACCGCCTTGGAGAGGAGGTCGTCGACGAGCTTGCCCCAGCCGTGCTCCGCCTTCGGCTCGACGTTCATCGCCTTGGCAAGGGAGTCGCGATCGGAATGCTCCATGACGTCGATCCCGGTCTCCTCGCGAATCGCTTCACGGAGCGTGATCCGTTTCCATGGCGGCGCTAACTCGATCTCGGTTCCGTCGCGCTCGACCTTCGTGGTACCGAGCGCCGCCATTGCGACGTGCGAGACGAGGGCTTCGAGGCGCTCTGCGGCGTCTGAGTAGTCCGCGTAGGCCTCGTACCACTCGACCATCGTGAACTCGGGGTTGTGCTTGAAGGAGACCCCCTCGTTCCGAAAGTCCTTGCCGAGCTCGTATACCCGCTCGATGCCGCCGACGATCAGACGCTTGAGGTAGAGCTCGGTCGCGATCCGCAGATAGAGGTCGCGGTCGAGGTCATTGTGATGTGTGACGAATGGCCTTGCGAGAGCGCCGCCGTAGATCGGCTGGAGGACTGGCGTTTCGACCTCGACGAAGCCTTCGCCGTCCAGCCAGCGCCGCGTCTCGGTAATCACCTTCGCGCGGGTGATGAAACGCTCCCGGACTTCGGGGCTGGAGATCAGGTCCTGCTCACGATGGCGATAGCGAAGGTCCGTGTCCTCGAGGCCCGCCCACTTGTCAGGCGGCGGACGCAAGCTCTTTGCGAGGAGGGTCCACTCGTTGACGCGAAGGGTCAGCTCGCCCTTGCGACTCTTGAACGCTGTGCCCACGATGCCGACGATGTCGCCCAGATCAAGTCCCGTCAGGGCGGCGTGCCCGTCGCCCAGGTCGGCCGAGCGCGACTGAAGCTGGATCTTCCCCGAGCGGTCGACAAGGTCAAGGAAGGCAACCTTGCCCATGTCGCGGTTGGCGGTGAGTCTCCCTGCCACTCGATAAGTGGCGTCCGTCTCCTCGCCGTCCTCGAGGCCGTCGTGCGCGGCACGGACGATCGTGATCTCGACGCGATCCGGGAAGTCGTGCGGGAACGGGTCCACCCCGCTCTCGCGAATGCGTGAGAGCTTCGCGCGACGCTCGGCGATAATCGTCGGCTCGTCGCGCTCTGGCTGGGTTTCTTCGGTCTCAGGCACGCGGCGGCGAGCCTATTGGCTCGCCGCGATGCCAGATCGCTGTCCGCTCTAAGTGTTGGAAGGGCAGGGGTTGCCCGTAGTCAGACCGAAGTCGCCCCTCCTGAGATCAAAGGTGGCGGTGAACGGCCCACCATCCAGATAGATCACGTAGCTGATCTTGGTGTAGTTGAGCGTCAGCGATTCGGTCAGTTCGTCAGGATCACCCCCGCCTGCGGACGCATCGTTCAGGCTGTACTTCGTGATGGTGACGTTGTCCATACAGAGGGCGAGGCTGTCAGCCGAACCCGGTTGACTGAAAAGGATCTGAGCCCTTCTCAAGAGCTTGTTTGAGGCGAGGTAGTACGGATATTCCGGCGAGCTTGAATCAACCGGCTTGGTCAGCGTTACCTGTTGATACCTCGCCCTGCCGGTATTACCGCTGCCGGCAAATGCGCTGCCCGGGGCGCTGGCTCCCCAAGAGAAGGAGCTGACGGGACCACCATCGGGCGGATTCGACCCACCGCCGTTGAACTGCAAAGAGATCTCCGCGCTGGCCGAAGCGGGAACGAACGCAGCTACGACGCCTACAGACGCGATCGCCCACGCAAGCTTTCCAAGCCTCATGTCTCCATCCCTCCGATCTGAGCGCCTCGGGACGCCCGGCTGGTTGCCGGAGGCACCGTACCACCGCCAACACACAAACGTAAACGCCCCAATGGGGTGGACCTCCCACCCCATTGAGCGGGACGTAAGTGCCGCTAAGCCGTTTCGATCTTGGTGATCTTGAGCTTCTTCTTGGGGCCGCGCGGAACGGCGACGGCGACGATGTCGTTCCGCTTGTGGCCGAGAAGCGCCTTGCCGATAGGCGACTCGTTCGAGAGCTTTTGCTCGGTGGGATTCGCCTCAGCGGGACCGACGATCTGGAACTTGCGCGAGTCGCCGGTCTTCTGGTCCTTCACGTGGACGACAGCGCCGACCGAAACCGAGTCGGTGTCGATCGACTTCGCGTCGATCAGGATCGAGCGACGAAGGCGTTCCTCGAGTTGCGCGATGCGCTGCTCGAGCAGGGCCTGCTCGTTCTTTGCGTCGTCGTACTCGGAGTTCTCGGTGATGTCACCGAACTCCCTCGCTTCCTTGATGCGCTGAGCTACCTCGCGGCGGCGAACGGTCGAAAGCTCGGCAATATCAGCCTCGAGCTTTTCGAGGCCTTCCTTGGTGATGGGTATCTCGCGAGCCATTGGGTCCGAATCACTCCTTGACGCAAAAGACGCCCGATTCGCGAAGCTCTGATGCGAGCGCGCGGGTCGGGCAGAAGGCGCGATTATAGCTACGCGCGCAAGGTCCTAAGCGGGGCTTGGAACAGCCGATTCGACCTCGTCCAGGAGCTCCCTGACCCGGTTCAGGTCGGTGGACCGTTGAAACGAGTCAGCCGTTTCGCCGTTCAGGTCCAGGCGGTCCAGGTACCACGGGTAGAACTTGCGGAGGTTGCGAGCTGCGCGTTCTTCTCCCCAGTGCTCAGCCGCGCGGTCGAGAATCCAGCGCAACTCCGCGACGACCTCTGCCCGCTCCGGAGTCACCTCGCGGGCGCCGGTCAGCTCCTCGAAGATCCAGGGGTTGCCCATGCCTCCGCGCGCAACCATGACGGCGTCGGCGTTTGAGGCCTCGTAGGCGTGGCGTGCCTTCGCGGCATCGCCGAGTCCGCCGGAGATGACCAAGGGGCAATCGAGCTCCCGGGACCGGAGCTCGGTAGCGAGCTCCGCTGCGAGCGCGTAGTCGGGACGGCCCTTGTGGTGCACCGTCGCCGGCCGCGGGTGAAAGCCGATAGCTGCGACTCCAGCCTCTGAGGCAAGCCGAACCGCCAGGTCGAAACCGGAGCGGTCGCCGGGCCGAAGGCCCGAGCGGAGCTTGACCGTGACCGGTAATCCCGATCCCTCGATCGCGGCCCGGGCGACTTCGAGCGCCAGTTCATGATCGTCGAGGAGCGCCGCTCCGGCACCGGTCTTCAGCACCTTGCGAACGGGGCAGCCCATGTTGATGTCCACGAGATCAGCGCCCGCCTCGGCGACCATCGCCGCGGCCGAGCGCATCGCGTCGGGATCCGGGCCGAAGAGCTGGACCGACACGGGGTGCTCGTCCGGATGGATGCGCAGAAGCTCACGCAGGGTGCGCTCGTTGCGGTAGTGGAGCGCATAGCTCGAGACCATCTCCGAGACGGCGAGGCCGGCACCGTGGCGCTTTGCCTGGAGGCGGACGAACCAATTGCCGATTCCTGCCAGCGGCGCCAGGAGGACGCGGTTGGAAATCTCGACAGGGCCGATCCGAAACGGGTCTGTCAGCGGGGGCTGGACCATGGCCTAAAGCGTATGTACTCTGACTCCGTGGCCTATCGGATGATCTTTCGGTGTCACTTCTGCTCGTGTGAGCCGGATGCGCTCACGCAGGTCTCGATCGAGCGCCAGCTCCTCAATCATCGGTTCGGCGAGTACGTGGATGCCGGGCCCGGTGGCTGGCTTCTCTGGCACGGCCGGGGTCCTTACGGGCCGAATCTGTATGCCTGCATGGAGCACCGGGTTGATCTCCGCTCGTACCTCTTAAAGCACCACGCCGGCCCGCACACCAAATCGACCCGCACGAATCCGAGCCTGCCGCCCGACGACTACGCGATGGCCCGTAGGCGAGCCCGCTACCAGGGCTACGCGAGCCCTCTGAGGAACGCGCCCGAGCCGCCTAATCCGGACTAGGGAAACTTCTACGCGCCTCTGCGCGCTTGCACATGCTGCTTTCGGACCTGAAGGTCCTCACTAGGCATCCGTGTTTCGTTCCCAGATGATGCGCAGGCCCGTGAGGGTCAGAAGGTCGTCCGTCTCAGAGATGGTCTCGCAGTAGGGGACGATCGACGATGCGAGGCCGCCCGTAGCGATGACCGGGGATCCCTCGCCCAGCTCCGCGACTATGCGCCGGGCGACTCCGTCGATCAACCCCGCAAAGCCGTAGACAACCCCCGACTCGATCGCCGAGCGGGTGGATTTGCCGATCGCGGCGTCCGGCTTCGTGAGGTCGATCTGGGGGATCCTGGCGCCGCGCTGCGCTAGAGCGGTCAGTGAGATCTCGACACCGGGAGCGATCGCACCGCCCAGATATTCGCCGGCGGCCGACACGGCATCGAAGTTGATTCCCGTGCCGAAGTCGACCACGACGCAGGGGGCCCCGAATCGCTCGTACGCAGCGACCGCATTGACGAGGCGGTCGGCGCCGACCTCATAGGGGTTGTCGATCCGGATCGGCATCCCCGTCTTGATCCCCGGGCCGACCAAAAGGCATTCGCTGCCCTCGAGGTAGCGCGTGCATAGGCGCTCGTACTGGGTGCCGAGCGGGGGGACGACGCTCGAGACGCACACGGCCTCGACCTCGTGAAGGCTCATCCCGCTCAGTTCCATGAAACCCGAGATCCGCTCTGCGAGCTCGTCGCCAGTCATCCCCGCGCGCGTCTGAAAGCGCCAGCTCTCGCGCATGTCCGGTCCCTCGAACGCGCCGAGGTGGGTCTGGGTGTTGCCGACGTCGACGGCCAGAAGCATGAGCAAAGTATGAGGGGTCTGACCCCTCGGGAAACGCTCCCGGTCCGCCGCGAACGATGGTGTGCGTGAACCCGTAGGATCCCGCTCCCGTGTCCCGCGCCACTCTGTACGTGATTCCCGGCTCCCATCCCGCGATGGTGGCGCGGCGCATGCTCGAGCACAAGGGCATCGCCTACAAGCGTCGTGATCTCCTGCCCGTCGTGAGCCGAGGTGTGCTGAAGGCCATGCGCTTCCCCGGGGTAACCGTCCCGTCCCTCAAGATCGACGGGCGGCGGATCACGGGATCACGGGAGATCGCCGAGGCTTTGGACGAAATCAAGCCCGATCCACCCCTTTTTCCCTCCGACCCTGCCGAGCGCGTCCAGGTCGAAGATGCCGAGCATTGGGGGAACGAGATCCTCCAAGACGGCACGCGGCGGATCCTCTGGAACGCGATCAAGCGGGATCGCAAACCGCTTCGCTCCTACCTCGACGGCGCCAAGATCGGCGTTCCCCACGGGCTGGCAATCGCGACCGCAGCGCCCATCATCGCCGCTGAGCTGCGCATCAACGACGTGACCGACGAAGCAGTCGAAGCCGACCTCGCCGCCTTCCCCGGTTGGCTGGACCGCATCGACGGCTGGATCGAAGGCGGAGTACTCGGCTCGGACCCGCCGAACGCGGCGGACTTCCAGATCGCTGCAGCCCTGGGTCTTGCGATGACCCTTGACGACCTGCGCCCGGCGATCGAGTCGCGCCCGGCGGGTCAGCTCTCCAAGCGCCTGGTGCCGGACTTCCCGGGCAAGGTCCCGCCGATCCTGCCGGCGGAGTGGCTCGAGCCGCTCCACGGTTCCTAGCCGGAACGCTCCACCCTGGGGCCATCTCCGAGGCGCTCCGCAAAGGCGGCAAGACCCGAACCGTCGGGCAGCGTGAGCTCGGGGTCCAGCTCCAGGAGAGGTGCCAGAACGAAGAGCCGGGTGGTCACCTCAGCATGCGGGAGGGTCAGCCGCTCGTGATCGAGCTCGATGTCACCGAGGAGCAGCAGGTCCACGTCGATCGGGCGCGGGCCATGGCGTGGTCCTCCGAAGTCGCGACCCAACTCGGCTTCTACCGACTTGCAGGCATCGAGGAGATCCAGCGGCTCTAGCGCGGTTGAGATGCGTGCCGCCGCGTTCAGGAAATCGGGTTGGTCGAGGATCTCCCCCACCGGCTCGGTCTCGTAGAGCGACGAGACCGCGTCGACAGTCACGCCATGGCTGCCGAGCAACTCGAGAGCCTTCGCGATGTTGTCGGCTCGCTCGCCGACGTTCGATCCGAGTCCGAGGTAGCCCGTCCTGAGCGTCAATCGTGCGTGTCTTCGTCCGGCGGCTCGAGCGGGCGCTCTACCAGGACTTCAACCGAGACTTCTTCGATCGCCAGCGGAAGCGGCGGCTCGGGCTTGGTTGCGCGCACGCGGACACGTTCGCAGCCGTAGCGTTCCGCGATGCGCTCTCCAACCACGTGGGCGAGCCGCTCCAGCGTTCGGTAACTCCGCTCCGTTGCCGCCAGCGCGACGATGTCAGCGACGTCGCCATAGTCGATGGTGTCCTCAACCCGGTCGGTGAGCACGGCGTCGCAATCGGGAACGTCGAAGGTGACGTCGAACTCCAGGCGCTGGCCGATCTCCTGCTCGGCGTCCGAGACGCCGTGGTGCGTGTAGATCGAGAGTCCACGGACCTCGACGTCCACGCTGACGTCGAAGGGGTTGCCGCCGGCCTCCATGGCGCCAATGTACCTTGACTCGCATGGGCGACGAGGTGCTTGACGCGGCGGAGAGGCTCGGCTTGATCGGGGCCGAGCACTCCGAACTCTCAGAGAGTTCGCGAACCCTGGCGCCCGCGGTGGCCGAAGCGCTCGCCGCATCGCCGATCCCCTCGATGCTGGTACCCGCCTCGCTCGGCGGCGGCGAACGCCCCCCGGACGAGATGGTCGCTGCGCTCGAGACGATGGCGCAGGGCGACGGCTCGGCCGCGTGGTGCGCGATGGTCGCGGCAACGAGCGGCCTCGTCTCCGCGTACGTAGATCCCGATTTCGCCCGCGAGGCGTTCGCTCCGCCCGCTGTCGGCGGCGGGGTCTACGCGCCGATGGGGCGTGCCGACGCTCGCCGGTGCCGACTATGTCCTCTCGGGCCGCTGGCCATTCGGGAGCGGGTGCAAACACGCGACGACGCTCATGGGCGGGGCGATGGTCCACGGCGAGGACGGCCCGGTCGTGCGGGCGATGGTGTTCAAGGCGTCCGACGTCGAGATCCACGACACGTGGAAGACGACCGGCCTTCGCGGCACCGGAAGCCACGATTTCGAGGTGAGCGAACTTCGCGTTCCCAGTGGCCACACGGCCTCGCTTTCGCGCGATACACCGCGCCACGACGGAGCGCTCTACGCGTTTCCGCCGTTCGGGCTTCTGGCACTTGGGATCGCCGGCGTCGCGATGGGGATCGCGGCCGGAGCGATCGACGACCTGGTGGAACTCGCCTCGGCAAAGAAACCCGGTGGCTCGAAGCGAACGCTCGCCGAGCGATCGAGCACCCAGGAGAGCGTCGCCAAGGCGACCGCACTCGTCGGCTCGGCGCGGGCGTGGGTCGATGAGGCCATCGGCACGGCTTGGGAGGCCGCCTCGGAGAGCGGCGAGATCCCGGTTGTCGCGCGCGCGAAGCTACGTCTTGCCGCGACGCACGCGACGCGCTCGTCCGCAGAGGCGGTGGACCTGATGTACGAGGCGGGCGGCGGGACCGCGATCTACGCGCGGAGCCCTCTCGAGCGCCGGTTCAGGGACATCCACACCGCCAGGGCCCACATGATGGTTTCGCCCACAAGCCTCGAGCTCGCGGGGCGAATCCGTCTTGGCCTCGAAACCGACACGACGCAGCTCTGAACGATCGCCAAAACGGAGGGGTTCCAAGCCTTACATTGTGTCGCTTGGGACACGACGTCCCTGCCGTGGGAAGGCCGTGGGGTTCTTTCCGGGACGCGCTCGTTCGAAGAGAACCGCTGCGACACTCAACACCAAGCTTCTTTCAACTGGTCGCTCACCGCCAGGTGACCGCACCGGTGCCTCTTCAGGCGCCCGCGGATCGGTAATCGTCAACCGTCGCCGCGAACTTGTCGAGCCGCACCTCGGTGGCCTCTCGCGAACCAGTGTCCTTGGCCTGTAGGTAGAAGAGGCAGCGGGTGGTTCCGGCTTCCTCCCAGCGCCCGTACGCGGCGGCGTCGCGAGGGACGCCCCAGATCGTCACCGGAATCCGATTGCGTCCCGCCTCCGCGGCCTTGGCCTGAAGCGTTTCCATGCGGCCGGCGAGCTTCTCGACGTCGCCAAGGTAGTTGGGGATCCAGGCGTCGCCGAATGCGATGACGCGGTCGTAGACGGTCTTGCCGTTGCCGCCGACGAGCACCGGGGGATGAGGCTCTTGCGCCGGCTTCGGCCACGACCAGATGGGCTCGAAATCGACGTGCTTTCCGTGGTAGCTCGCCTCGTCGGACGTCCAGATCTCCTTGATCGCCTCTACCCGCTCGCGCATCAGCCCGAAGCGACGACCGGGGTCGGTGCCGTGGTTTCGCATCTCCTCGAGGTTCCAGCCCGCTCCGACACCGAATTCGAACCGGCCGCCTGACAGGCGATCCAAAGTGGCCGCGGCTTTCGCAGTGACGATCGGGTCCCGCTCGACGATCAGGCAAAGCCCAGTGCCGACCCGCAGGTCCCTGGTCGCCGCCGCCGCCGCCGTCAGCGCGACAAATGGGTCCATGAGGCGCCTGTACTCCTCGGGCAGCTCGCCGCCCGCCGGATACGGCGTATCCCGGGAGGCCGGGATGTGGGTGTGCTCGGCCACGAAGAGTGACTCGAACCCCCGCTCCTCGCACATCCGAGCCAGGTCGTC
Organism: uncultured bacterium; assembly: GCA_963721645.1. Taxonomy (GTDB): domain Bacteria; phylum Actinomycetota; class Thermoleophilia; order Solirubrobacterales; family 70-9; genus JALZKA01. Next base: position 1,586,877 of record CAVRJK010000002.1, read on the forward strand.
GGGCGGGACCGACTGGTCCGTGGGAAAGGTGGCGACGCCAAAGTTCACCGGCACATCATTCCTGAGCGGTGGCGAAACGCTCATCCGCACCCCAGGCCCGGCGGCCCATGAGCGCTTCCGCGACATCCAGCGCCTCCCTCACTTCAGCGACGTCGTGCACGCGGAATGCCTCCGCGCCATTTCGAAGCGCCAGCACGTTCGAGGCGACGGTGCCGCCGATGCGCTCGTCCGCCTCGCGCCCCGTGATCGCGCCGAGGAATCGCTTTCGCGACGTGCCGACGATGATCGGGCGCCCCAACTCCTTCAGCTCGCCCAGGCGGCGCAGCAGCTCCAAGTTGTGCTCGAGCGTCTTGCCGAAGCCGATGCCGGGATCCAGCCAGATCCGCTCCTCCGCCACACCGGCCGCGACCGCGCTCTCGACCCGGTCGGCCAAAAACGCCTTGACATCGTCCACAACGTCGTCGTAGCGAGGGTCCTCCTGCATCGTGCGCGGCGTGCCGAGCATGTGCATGAGCACGACCTCGCAGCCCCGGTCAGCACACAGCGCGGCGATCTCCGGGTCGCCCCGGAATGCCGTGACGTCATTGACAACACGGGCGCCCGCGTCGAGCGCTGCTTCAGCGACAGCCGCCTTGGAGGTGTCAACCGAGACCTCGTGGCCGGCCTGTGCGAGTGCCGAGACAACCGGCTGGGTCCGCCCAAGCTCCTCCTCCACAGAAACCTCCGCCGCGCCGGGCCGCGTGGACTCGCCGCCGATGTCGAGGACATCCGCTCCGGCCGCCGCCAGTTCCTTGCCGTGGGCCACCGCCGCCTCGGCGTCAAGGTAGAGCCCCCCGTCCGAGAACGAGTCCGGCGTGACGTTGACGATGCCCATGACGCGCATTGGCGAGGGAGGCTATTCCTGTCTAGGCGCCAGGGTGTGAGCGGAGGTCACGCGAGCAAGTAACGGTGGTGCGGAGTCGGCGCGTTCGACTACCGGCTGGCAGTTTCAGTTGAGTCGCTCGCCTCAGCCGTGGCAAACGGCGTAGTTGGTGAACCGAGCATCGATGCCGCGCGCCTCCACGTAGGACGCAGAGCCGGAGCCGCTCGATTGCACGCCGGTGCTGTTGACCTCGGCGTTCTTTTTGACTGTGACGCCGCCACTCACAACCTCTTGGCCCGCCCCGCAAGCGGACACCGCGAGTGCCACCTCTGTGCCCTGGGCGGTCTCTGAGTCCTTCAGGTAGGTCAACTTCTTCGCGAGCTTGCCTGAGGCGCAGACAGCGGTGACGAACATGGTTTGCTTGCCGCCGGTGATGTTGTCAAGGCGGCCTTCCCACGCGGTGTTCTTCGCGGTCGGCCGGCTCCGCTGGAGGACCATCCGTCCCGCTGCCTGGTCATGCGTGACCTCGCCGCCGACAACTGCAAAGCCGGATGGGCAGTGGACCTCGAGCGACTTCGCGGCACCTCCGGCGACCTTTTGCTGCTTGGTCTTGTAGCGCACGCCGGTGGCCGCGCTCGGTGGCACGCAGGCGACCACCGCGGTCAGCGTGACCGATTCATAGCCATATGACCAAGCCTGAAAGTGATCACGGATGCCGCCGTCGCCTAACTCGAGCGCATTCACGAAGGTGGAGCCATAGCCGCCACTGGAGTAGCTGCCGCCGCCGACCGCCGAGTCGAGCCCGGAGCAGTTGGCCTGCACGGACCCTCCTGATGCCGGGCCGGCGCTGCCTGTCCCCGTGGCGTAGCTGATGTCGACCGCGCGCGCCGGCGCGGCCACGCTCAGCGAAGCGACCACAGCGGTGGCCAGAATCCACGTCTTACCCCTCATCGCGCTCACCTTAATGGCTGATTGGAGGAGAGAACGGCGGCGGGCCGAGAAGTTCGATTGAGGGCGAAGTCGCAGCCACCGCCCGAAGCCGGTCCCAATCCGGAGGGTGGGACTCGGGCGAGTCGGAAGTGGCGGGTTCGCCCGCCTCGCGATAGAACCCTTCTCCGGTCCCCGGGGTCTGCCATGCGAGGAGACGGGCTGACTTCGACGTGACCATGAAGGCGTGCGGCACTCCGCGCGGGCAGATGAACAAGCCTCCCCGGCCTACGCGGCGCTCCTCACCGTCGACGTGTACGAGGACTTCGCCCTCGAGCACGTACAGGCCCTCATCCTCATCGGGGTGGAGGTGGAGCGGCGTCACCTTGCCTCGCTCACCCGCAAACTCCAAGAGCATGAACGCATCGGCCGTTTCCGCGGCGGTCGCCTTCATCGTGAGAATCCCTCCGCCGGCCCAAGCTAGCCGCTCACCCTCGTCGTCTTGCCTGATTATCGGAACCGCTTTAGCCATGGCCTTTACCCCTTCCGGCATCGTCCAGCGTATATGAGACAATGTTTATCATAATCGGAGTTAGCTAATCATGATGACCACATCAAGCTATGAGTTCGGCGGCCGCGCAAAGCAGAAGGCGCGCACGCGCGCGGCGCTTGTCGCTGCCGCCCGCGAGCTCTTGACAGAGGGGGCGGACCAGACGATCGAAGCCGTGGCGAGCCGGGCAGGCATTGCTGCCAGCACGGCCTACCGCTACTTCCCGAACCGGCGCTCGCTGCTGCTGGCGTGCTATCCCGACCTTGGCACCGCGTCGCTACTCGGCGATGATCCGCCGACTGACCCGGTCGGGCGTCTCGAGATCGTGACGGCCGAGATCGGCAAGCAGTTGCTTGAGTATGAAGGCGAGCTGCGCGCCGCGCTACGGATCTCTCTCGAGCCGGCTCGGGGTTCGGATCCACCGGCCCTCCGTCGTGGTCGGGCGCTCAAATGGATCGAGGAGGCGCTCGGGCCCCTTAAGGGCGCGATGGGCCCCGCCGAGCTCCATCGCCTTGCCCTCAGCATCCGGGCCGCGATCGGCATCGAGCCCCTCATCTGGCTGACAGATGTCGGCGGACTGTCATCCGAAGAGGCCGTCGCAGCCATGCAGACCTCGGCGAGGACCCTCTTGAAGGCGTCCCTTCCTGCTACTTGGACCCCCTAGGAGTCGTTCGAGCGCATCTCGGCCGAACCGCCGCCGTATGCGGGGCGCGGACGTGACACGGGGCGCGGTCCCTCGCGGGACGCCGACTTCTCGGACTCCGCGGGCTCCTCGGAAGTGGCGGGCGCACCGGACTCCTCGTCGTCGGAGGACGGGAAGACTTCTTCCTCGGACTTGCCGTCCAGGAGCGCGACAAACTCCTCCGCGTCGATCGTCTCGCGCGTCAACAGGATGTTCGAAATGCGGTCGAGGTCCTCTCGGTGCTCGGAGAGAATGTCGCGAGCCGACTGGTGCGCAGACTCGACCATCCGGCGAATCTCGTCGTCGATCTCGCGGGCGATCTCGTCCGAGTAGTCGGGTTCAGAGCCCATCGAACGGCCGAGGAACGGCTGAGTCGTGTCGTGGCCGAAGACGCGAGGGCCGAGCTTCTCGGACATGCCGAAGCGCATGACCATGGACTTTGCGGTGGCGGTGACCTTCTCGATGTCGTTCGACGCGCCGGTGGTGATCTCACCGAAGACGATCTCCTCAGCCGCACGGCCGCCGAGCGTCATCGCCATCGTGTCCGAGAGCTCCGCGCGGGTGGTCAGGAACTTGTCCTCTCCGGGCAGCGAGATCGTGTAACCGAGCGCTTGGCCGCGGCCGATGATGGAGACCTTGTGGACGGGATCGCAGTTGGGCAGCATGTGCCCGACGATTGCGTGGCCCATCTCGTGAAAGGCGGTGATCAGGCGCTCCTTCTCCGACATGATGCGGGTCTTCTTCTCGGGGCCGGCGATCACACGCATGATCCCCTCCTCAAGCTCGACCATCGTGATCTCGCGCTTGCCCGTGCGGGCGGTGAGGAGCGCCGACTCGTTGATCAGGTTGGCCAGGTCCGCGCCGGTGAAGCCGGGGGTCTGACCCGCGAGAGCGTCCAGGTCGATCTCCTTGGCGAGCGGCTTGCCCCGGGTATGAACTTCGAGGATCTGCTTGCGACCCTTGCGGTCCGGACGGTCGACTACGACCTGACGGTCGAAGCGGCCGGGGCGAAGCAGCGCCGGGTCGAGGATGTCCGGGCGGTTGGTGGCCGCGATAAGGATGATGTTGTCCTTCATCTCGAAGCCGTCCATCTCGACGAGAAGCTGGTTCAGCGTCTGCTCGCGCTCGTCATGGCCACCGCCCATGCCGGCGCCGCGGTGGCGGCCGACGGCGTCGATCTCATCCATGAAGATGATGCAGGGAGAGCTCTGCTTGGCCTGCTCGAAGAGGTCGCGAACGCGACTGGCGCCGACGCCGACGAACATCTCGACGAAGTCGGAACCGGAGATCGAAAAGAAGGGCACGCCGGCCTCGCCGGCGACGGCGCGGGCGAGGAGCGTCTTACCGGTTCCCGGAGGGCCGTAGAGAAGGACGCCCTTGGGGATCCTGGCGCCGAGGGCCTGGAACTTCTTGGGGTTCTCGAGGAACTCCTTGATCTCGTGGAGCTCCTGGACCGCCTCGTCGGCTCCCGCGACGTCGCGGAAGGTGATCTTGGGCGCGTCCACGGACATGCGCTTGGCCTTTGACTTGCCGAAGCTCATGACGCGCGAGCCGCCGCCCTGCATCTGGTTCATGAGGAAGATCCAGAGACCGAGGAAGAGCAGGAACGGAAGGATGTAGGTGAGCGCGCCGAGGATCCCGCCGCCGGTAATCGGATCGATGTTGGTCTCGATGTCCTTCGTCTCGAGCGTGTTGATCAGCGTGTCCTCTTGCTCGGCGAGGTAGCCGGTCTCGTACTCGGTGCCGTCGGTCAGCGTGTACTTGAGCTTGTTCTGCTTCTGCTCGAAGGTGACCGTTTCGATCGAGTCGGGCTCGGAGTCGACGCGTTCGGTGAACTCGTTGAACGTGGGGATTTCCTCCGGCTCACCGGGGCTGATCACGCGGCTGGCGAAGAAGGCCAGGACGAGCACGACCAGGATCGGGAACGCAGCGGAGCGGACGAAGCGCTTCATGCGCCCCTCCCCGGGTTGGCGCCCGACAGAGCGGGCTTGAAGGTGTCAGCCGTGCAAATGGGCATGAATAAAAGGAATTCGTAGTCCCGCAACGCTCGGATCAGCGTAGCAACGGAAACATGCACCGGCACACGGCGGTTACGCACCAACGGTGCCCGTCATGCGCCTGTACTTCTATGTGTCTAACGCAGCCACATACGGAAGGTTGCGCAGGCGCTGTGCGTGGTCAAGGCCGTACCCGATCGCAAAGCGGTTGGGGATCTCAAATCCCACGTAGCGGATTGGCAGATCCACTCGCCGCCGTTCGGGCTTGGTCAAAAGGGAGCACACCTCGAGCGAGCGCGGGTTTCGCGCCCGCAGATTCTTCATCAGGTAGTGGAGCGTCAGACCGGAATCGATGATGTCCTCGACGATCAGGACCTCGCGATCCTCGATCGGGGCGTCGAGGTCCTTCATGATCCTGACAACGCCGGAGGAGTCGGTCTCCGAGCCATAGCTCGAGACCGCCATGAAGTCGATCTCGCACGGGACAGTGAGTTCGCGCATGAGGTCCGCGATGAAGAGGACCGCGCCTTTGAGCACGCCGACCATGAAGAGGTCACGCCCCTCGTAGTCACGGCTGATCTCCGCGCCGAGCGCGGCGACGCGCGCTTTGAGGTCTTCCTCGGAAACGAGGACCTCGCCAATCGAAGGTTCGTTCACACGCGAGAGACTAAAGGGCTTGCATGTGAGCGTTGTGTGAGGGGTCTGACCCCTCGGGTTCTAAAGGGGGCGGGCGGTGATCACGGCCGCCGAGGTGGTGTCGGCGCCGAGCCGGAAATCGTCCGAGACGGCGACGCCCGCGACCCAGGCGACGCGGTCGCCGCAGGTGACGACCGGAACGCGGGTGCGCTGCGAGCGCGGCACGCCGCGGTCGGCGAAGAGGTCGCCGAGCGTCTTGGAGCCCTGCATGCCGAGCGGGCGGATGCGATCACCCTCGATCCAGGTCCGCACCTGAAGCGGCTCGCCGAGCGCGGCGGCGTCGAGGGTCGCAAGCTCGGGGCCGGCCGCGGTCACGGGCGCCGGGTGAAGCTCCGCCCTGACCTCCCAGTCGCCGACCTGGCAGCGTCCCGGAAGGGTCAGGAGGCCGGCTGCAGGTTCGGGTGCGGCATCGAGGGGGTTCATGACCCGGAAGGAAACGGCGCCCGACTCGCAAACGGCACTGACGCCCCCGCCGAGCTGGATCTCGCCGCCCTCAGGACTTGCGGCAAGGCGTGCGATCTCGGCGGCCCGGGCGCGTCCGAGCGCCACATGCCTGCCGGCGACGCGCTCGGCCAGCGAGCGCAGGGCGATTCTCTGAAGTGCGGGCTCCCAAGTGCGCATCGCGCGCGCGTCGAGGCGGGTATCGGCCGGGCCGGTTCCCGCCCGCTCGAGCGCTTCGTAGGCGACCCGCTCCAAGAGCGCAGCTTCCTCGCCTAGCTCGGCGCGGGTCTCGGCGATGTTTCGCTCGGTCTCAGGGCTCAGCTTGGCGAGCGCCGGCAAAACCTCCGCGCGGATCCGGTTGCGGGCGAAAACGGGGTCGGAGTTGGTCTCGTCGTCGGCGAAGGGCAGTCTCGCGGCCGATGCGAGCGCGCGGATCTCTTCGCGCGAGAGGCCCAAAAGCGGGCGAATCACACGACCCGCACGCGGACTCATGCCCAGGAGAGCGCGCGAGCCCGGGGACTTGGCGAGTCGGTAGACGACGGTCTCGGCTACGTCTGAGCGGGTGTGACCCGTGGCGATCCAGGTGACGCCGAAACGTTCGCGGAGACGCTCGGCGGCCATGTAGCGCGCGGCGCGCGCGGCAGCCTGGAGATTGCCGGGGCCGAGGCTCGCTCGGTCGACGCGCTCGACGTGAAGGTCGATCCGCAGAGCCGCGCACAGGCGGCGGACGGTCTGCTCGTCCTCCGCGGCGGCCTCGCGTAAGCCGTAGTTGACGTGGAGCGCGTGGATCTTCTCGGGGCCGACGATCTGCGCCAGTGCGGCGGCGGTGCAGGCAGAATCGGCGCCCCCTGAGACCATCACCACGCCGTCGGAGGTCGAGTCGACCAGACCCGACCCTTCTGCAGCCTCCTTGAGCGTTTCAAGCGCTCCACCCTTCGTCACGTACGGATCGTACGCCGCCGACTGGTCGAATCCTGCTTGGACAAGCCGGAAACTCTGGGCCTAAAACTCTCCTTACGCACGCCTGCGGCGCTTGCACCTGCTGCTTTCGCACTAAAGGTGCTGACTAGATATCGAGCGGCCTCGCCTTCACCGTGTAGAGGTCAACGGGCTCTGGAAAGCCCTTCAGGCCGACCTTGCCGATTGTCTCGAGGTCGAGGTACTCGGAGTTGCCGATCGCGTCCGCGACCGCCCGGGTGACCATGACCTCGCCGCCCAGCGCCCGGGCGACGACCCGGTGGGTCAGGTTCACATCGGTGCCGAAGTAGTCGCCGTCGCGGTAGACGGCCCGGCCGAGGTGGATGCCGACCCGCGGCTGAGGCCGCTCCGAAAAGAGGGCCAAGAACCCGACGGACCACTCGGTGAGCGTCACCGCGTCCGGCGAGACGATCATCACCTCGTCCCCGATCGTCTTGACGACGAGGGCTTCGGAGGGAAGCGTCGCCTCGACGGTGTTCACAAACCGCTCGACCAGATCGAGGGCCTGCTCGTCGCCCTCCTCTTCGGTGAAGCGGGTGAAGCCTGTGAGGTCGACGAAACAGAAGGCCATCGTCACCCGGCCGAGCTGCCGCGAGCCGTCGAGCTCCGTCTCCATGTGCCCGACAACGTCCTGCTCCGTATAGAAGCGCAGGTAGCGGTTGTGTATGTAGTCCATGAGCGGCCCGGACGAGGGAAAGAGGTCGCGCGCGAGCCCCTCCATCTCCTCGGCCATCTGCAGGGCATCCACACCCTCGGCGATCAGCGGCTCGTGGACGAACAGGTGGAAAAGTCGCACCTCGGCTTCAGCGATCTTCCGGATCGATTGCGCGTAGACACGCACCAGCTGGAGGACCGCGACCAACGGAAAGCCGGCGTCCAGGACGCCGGCGATGCGCTTCATCGCCTCGACGTCCTGCTCGGTCAGGGTGCCTTCGACCGCGGTCGGCGTACCCAGGAGGCCCATGATCCGGTCGATCAGGTCCTCCTCGAGCCCGGACAGTCTGGCGGTCTGCTTTCGCGTGTAGGTGCGCTCGGAGCGCGGAATCAGATCCTCGACATAGCCGAAGGCCAGTCGCCCGTCGCGAGACGCCTGGCGCAGGTCGTTCAGCGAGTGCCCGCGCTCTCGCATCCGCCCCACGACCCTTGCCTGGGCCGCGATCGCGCGAGTCCAGCGACCCCGCTTGACCGGCAGAACCTTGGCCTTGACCCACCGGTTGAGCGTCGCCGTCGAGACTCCCGAGATGCGGGCCGCCTCGGCGATCGTGATCTCTTCATCCGTCACCCGGCGATCCTCGCAGGCTGGGCCCGAGCCTTGTGGGGCCAAGGGCTCTACGCGCGCCTTCGGCGCTTGCACCTGCGACGCTTGCGGTGCTTCGAGATACCTCTTACGCGCGCCTTCGGCGCTTGCACCTGCTTCTTTCGCGCTAAAGCGCTCACAGATACATAAATAGGACGACGGGATCGGAATGACCCCGTCGTCCGCGGGCTCTACGGCCCGCTAGGTCGGCCTACGGCGCCCATCCGGGCGTCTCGCGTGCGCTGTCTTTACAAGACCCAGTCGCCGGGGGCTCGAAAGGGCAAACGCCACTGCGGCCTCTTGCCTTATTGATGTGAGCGACACTACGCCCGTCGGCGTCGCCTGTCAAGAGAACTTTTGTCCGGCCCGGATACGGACTTTCAAGCAACCGCGAGGTGTGGGTGAAGGCGGGTGACCCAAGACCGATAGGGCTCGACAAGGAGCCGCAGGGCGGGCAGGTAGACGAGGGCCTTCTTGAGGTCTCCGGAGCACCGCACCTGCCCCCTCGCGATCGCGACTGGCAGGCTCGCCCGTCCCTGTAAGTAGGCGTTTATGGTCGCCGAGTCCATTGCGAGCCTGAGTTCTGTCGATCCTGCGTCCGAGTCCTCGCCCGCAAAAGCCCAGGCGATGTGGTGGACGCTCTCGTCGGAGGCATCGAGGTGGAGAACCAGATCCAGGTCGGTCACCTCGAGCCGAACCCGGATGCCGGTAGCGCGGAGGACCGAGCCGCGACGCTCGTCCACGTTGAGCTCACCGAGCACGTGGTCGATCAGCTCACGGAACTCGTCGGCTCCCACGTTCACGGTCGGCATGCAATCTGTGTATCAGAGGAAGGCGCCGCCGCGAGCCACGAGGTTTTCGTAGACCTTGGCCTGGATCGTCTCCCGCACCTGCTCTGAGATGTCGAAGACGAGGCCGCGGTCCTCGGCTGCGTCAGGCGGATGCCCGGAGAGGTCGATCGGCTCGCAGAACTCGATCCGCCACTTGGACGGCAGCGGGACCAGGCCGAACGGGCCAAGCAGCGGGAAGGTTGGAGTTATCGGAATGAACGGTGCCCCGATTGCGCGGGCGAGGCCCGGCGCGTCGGCCACCTTCGGATAGATCTCCTCAGATCCCACAACCGCGACCGGGATGATCGGCGACTGCGTCCTGAGCGCCACCTCGACAAATCCGCCGCGGCCAAAGCGCTGGAGGCGGTACCGCTCGGAGAAGGGCTTGCCCGTTCCCTTAACGCCCTCGGGAAAGACCATCACGAGCTCGTCGCGCTCGAGCAGAGCCGTCGCGTTGTGCGGAGAGGCCGGCACGCCCCCGACCCGGCGCATGAAGGTCGAGAGGAAGGGCAGAACGAACGCCCAGTCCAAGACCATGAAGCGGGGCCAGCGCGGAAGCGGGTGCTCGCGCATCACTGCCATCGTCATCATCGAAGCGTCGAAGGGGAATAGGGAGCCGGCGTGGTTGGCGACCATCAGGCCACGTCCGTGTGCGGGGACGTTCGAGACCCCGGTGACGTCGACCCGCCACCAGATGTCGTAGAGGAACCGAAACAGCGGGAACACCGCTTCCGCAAAGTCCTCGTCGAATCCCCACTGGTCCTCGGAGTACTCACCACGGAGTCGCTTAAGGATCGTCTCGACTGCATCGCGAACTATCGATGGGAGGGCCGAAACTGCTTCGCCCGCAGCCGTGACGGGATCGACTCCGGCTTCGACTCCGGAGCGCACCTCGCGCAGGAAGCGCGCCAGCGCCTCCGAGTCCTCGCCGGTGACGCCCACCCGGGGCGCTCCCTCCTCCTTGGAGTTCATCGTTCCTGGCCGGCCATGCGCGCCAGCGCCGCGCCGGGATGCAGCGGTGGCCCGATCCGCCTCCCGTCGAGCTTCTGCATCAACTCACGTGCGGCCGCGACCGCGTCGCGCTCGGGCTCGAACCCGAGCTCGCGGCGCATCCGGCCGTTGTCCACGCCGCGGCCGAAGCGAAGCAGCCGGACGGCATCGCCCACCAGGGGGCCCGCGCCCAGACGCCCGCCAAGGCGCTCCAAGGCCGCGCGAAAGAACGGGTGTGGGATAGGCAGCGACGGCCGGCCGCCCATTCGGAGGATCCGGCTCAATGAAAGAGCGCCCGAGGGAGCGATGTTGACGGGACCCCTGATCTCGCTCCAGACTGCGGCCTCCAGCGCGCCGGTCGCATCGTCCGCGTCGAGGAGCTGGAGCCGTGGGTCGTACCCCAACTGAGTCGGCACGACGGGAAGGCTGAGGTAGCGAACGAGGGGCGCGTCGAGATCGGCGCCGATCTCGGGCTGAAAGCGCAACATGCACCCTGCGATCTCCGGGTGCCGGCGAGCGAAGTTGTCGAAGTAGCCCTCGAGCTCAGAGACGTCGCGCTGAAACCGGGTGCGAAGCGGCATCTCTCCCGCGAGTTCCTCCGGAAAGAAGAGCGGCGCCGCCCCCTCGCAGCCGTAAATGGCCGCGGACCCGCGAACGACAACGCGGTTCAGGGTGGGAGTTCGCTCACAGGCGGCGAGGAGCTGAAGCGTCCCGATGACGTTGAAGTCGTGTAGCGATCGCGCCGGCTTCCCGGGCTCGGGATACCAGAGGATTCCGCAGTGGACCACCGTGTCCACCTCGGTCGAGGGCAAGAGGCGCGAGATGACGGCGCTCCGGAGATCCGCCTCGATGAAATCGATGTCTCCGGCGCCATCGGCCGGGGGACGGGTGTCGATCCCCGCCACATAGGAGACCCGCGGGTCTCGGGCGAGCCTGCGCGCGAGCTCTGAGCCCCAGTGGCCCGAAACGCCCGTGATTGCAACTCTGCGACCCCCTTGCGAGTGCACCTAACCCTCAGCCTCAGGTTTAGCTTTGTCGGCGCCTGAAGGCTCTCCGGCAGCTGACCCGCCCTGCACGGACTTGAGCCTGTCCTCGACGGATGCGAGGCGCTTTTCGAGCAGATCGAGCTGTGAGCGAAGCTCGCCTGTTGCCTCCAGGCCGCGCCGGGAGAGCGCTTCGCGTGCCTCCTGGCCGAACCGGGCGATCTCGGCGCCCGCCTCCTGCCCGCGGCGTGCCAATTCGTCGCGCGCACCCTGCCCGCGCTTGGAGATTCCCTCGACGATCTCGCCGGCACGCTCGCGCGTCTGGCCAGCCGCAGGCGCGGTCGCCGCGAGCGTCCGGTCGATTGCAGCGCGAAGGGCCTCGGCGACCCCGCCGTCGTCGGCGTCGGGGGCTGTTTTCACTTCATCCTCAGACATACATGGAGCTTACGGTTTCGCAGGCGCTTGAATGACGATTCGATGCGCACCTACCTCGACCCGACAGCCCCGATCGCGAGCGACGCGATGCTCACCGACGACCCGAAGGGGGCGATGGATCTAGCCGCCGCCCTTTGCGTCTCGCCGCTCATGAGCAACCTCTCGCATGGGCTCTGGGGCTACTACGGAAAGACGAATGAGGACGCCGAGGTGACGATTCAGTCGCTGGGGATCGGCGGTCCGAGCGCCGCCGCGGTGATGTCCGATCTGGCCCAACTCGGGGTTATCCGGGCAATTCGCATCGGATCGTGCATCGCGCTCGACGAGACGCTCGAGCCGGGATCCACCTTCGTCGCGACTGAACTGCGACCCGGCGACGGCGCGGGAGTCGCGCTCTCGGGCGGTCGCTCGATCGCGCCAGACGCCCGGCTGACCGAGGCACTTATCCAAGCGCTGGACGGCGCTGATCGAGGCGCGGTCCGCTCCGTTGATATCGCGCCGATCGAGGTGGGAGGAGACGATGCCCGAGCGGCAGATCTCAGCTCTGCCGCATTTTCGGCAGCCGCCGAGCGCGACGGCATCACCTACGCGTGCGCGCTCGTCGTCGCCGGAACATCGGACGGGCCTCAGCTGGGCCGCGAAGAGCTTGAACAGGCTTTACTCAGCCTGGGCCTGCGTGCCGCAACAGCGCTGAGCGCGGTGCCTCAGGCGTCAGGCTGAGCGCCTGGAGCGCCTGCCGCGCCCGTCTTGAGCCCTGCCAGATCGTCGCGGATCTGATCGATCGAGTCCTCCATCGCCTCCAGGCGAGAGGCAAACGAACGGAGCCTCAACTCGAGCCGCTCGAAGTCAGAGCTCGATGCCAGGTTGAGTGCGCCGATGGCTTGGCGTTGAGCCACGGCAGCCTTCTCGCCGGCGCCGAGCGCACGGGCCAGAGCGCCGCCCACGAGGGGGTTCTCCGCGATTGCCTGGGCCAGTTCGGTAAGTGCTTCTTCGCCCCGTGCCCTGATGCCGCTGTCATCCTGTTCGGTCAACTTGGCAAAACTTACGGCACCCGGCTTCAAGCATGCCTGCCCAGCTGCCGATGGGAACTCGAATTGCCTTCATCTGAACACAACACATTCCGGCCCCTTCCTGCGCTAGGTTTGGCAGACATCGGTTGGTCGTTGCACAATCTGAGCCGAACGGGTAGCTTCCCAGTGGCTCGGGTGCAGGAAGAAACGGAATTCCGTTCTGCATGGCGGGCCGGGTAGAGAGAGACTGAGATTCCAAACGGATGAAGAGGCAGCTTCAACTTGTAGTGGCACTTGCCCTATTCGGCATCTCTGTGCTGGCCGCGAACGCGGTCGCCGGGGGCGTCAACCTGGGTAGCGGTCAGGGCAGCGTCAACATCAACCTGCCTGGCGGTGCCAACCTCCCGCCCATCGAGCTTCCCGCCTGCTCGAACCTGGCCGACGACGACGGCGACGGCAAGACCGACCTTCTGGACCCCGGCTGCTCCGGCGTCGGTGACGGCGACGAGACCGACCCAGCTGCGCCTCCCGTTGATCCGAGCGATCCCCCAGTGGTTCCCCCCACCGATCCCGGTAACGGGGGCAACGGTGGTGGCAACGGCGGTGGTGGTGGCAACGGCGGCGGTGGCGACGGCTTCGATCCGGTCCCGGGACAGTCGGGCCAAGGGAACGGCGGCGGCGGAAAGGGCGGCGGAAAGGCAGACCCTAAACCTGAAGATGAGGTTGAGGATCCGAACGAACCGATCCAGCCTCCGGACGATCGTAACCCCGACGGCTCCCCCACCGTCACGAACCCGACGGTCACCGTCGCGGATTACGGTGCGGCACCGATCGGCGTCCCCAACTTCGTCATCGACCAGTTCACGATCCCCCCCTTCCTCCTTCCGATCTACCAGGCCTGTGGAACCCAGTACGGCGTGCCGTGGGAAGTGCTCGCCTCCATCAACCGGATCGAGACGGCCTTCGGCACCAACCTGAATGTGTCCTCGGCCGGCGCGCTCGGCTGGATGCAGTTCATCCCGTCGAGCTGGGAGGCATATGGGGTCGACGCCAACAACGACGGGCGCAAGGATCCCTACAACCCGGTCGACGCGATCTGCGCCGCAGCGAACTACCTGGATGCCGCCGGAGCCTCAGAAGACCTCTACACCGCGATCTTCGCCTACAACCACGCTGACTGGTACGTCGACGAGGTCCTCCTCTACGCACGGCAGTACGGCAAGATCCCTGACGATCTCGTCGGATCTCTCACCGGCCTGACTGAGGGAGCGCACTTCCCCGTCGCAGCCAAGTCCCGCTACGCGGACGACATCTCCGAGCGCGAAGCTCTCGAGCGTGCGACGCCCAAGAAGGGCACGACCGGCAATGCAGCCGACGTCATCTCCTCTTCCCCCACCCAGCGCGGCATCAACATCTACAGCCGCGAGGGCGCGCCCGTCGTGGCTGTCAACGACGGTGTGATCAAGCGCATCGGCAAATCGAAGCGCCTGGGCCGCTACATCGTGCTCGAAGACGCATACGGCAACCGATTCACCTACGCCGAGCTCGGCGAGGTCGCCGAGGCCTACCCGGTGCCGAAGCGGCGCAAGAATCCCATGCGCAACCTGTTCGTAGAGACCGAGGAGAAGCCGGACGAACCCGCCTCCGCCGGTAAGCAGCCCAAGGAGATGGCCGGCAAGGCTGCGAAGCCCAAGGCCGCCAAGGAAGCCTCCGGGCCCGCCAATACCGAAGATTCACGCAGCCGGCTCTACGCCTTCCCCGAGCGCGCCGCCAACGAGGATCAGGCGAGCCTCACGGGCCAGCTGGACGACCTGCTCAACCGCCGGATGCCCGCCTACCAGGGCGCCAAGTCCTACTTCTCCAGCGTTCTTCGCTACGACGACGACAAGATGGACCTCGCGAAGCTCGAGAAGGGCTCCAAGGTCGTCGCCGGCACGGTTCTCGGCCGGATCGGCAAGCCCTCGGAACTCGCCCCCCACCTCCACTTCGAAATCCGCCCGACGGGCCGCGGCGCCCCCAAGATCGACCCGAAGCCGATTCTGGACGGATGGAAGCTCCTTGAGGCAACCGCGATCTACCGCGCTGCCGGCAAGAACCCCTTCGCGGGCACAGGCGTCACCACCGGCCAGGTCCTGCTCATGTCGAAGGAGCAACTGGTCAAGCGTGTCCTGGTCAACAACCGGCTTGAGCTCTCCGCATGCGATCTCAACTACGTGCGGGGTGGCCAGATCGACCGCCGGGTGCTCGCGGCGATGGAGTTCCTGACCGCGCGCGGCTACCGCCTCACGGTCACGTCGATGCTCTGCGGACGCGAGAGCAGCATCACGACCTCGGGCAACGTCTCCAACCACTCGTATGGCGGCGCCATCGACATCGCGCAGATCAACGGCATCCCGGTTCTGGGCAACCAGGGCGCCGGCAGCGTCACCGAGGCACTGGTCCGAGACATCCTGGAGCTCCAGGGCACCATGGAGCCGGACGAGGTGATCTCGCTGATGAGCTTCGGAGGACCTTCTTTCGCCATGGGCGACCATGCCGACCATGTACACCTCGGTTACCGGCCCACGTCAGGCCCGGCCTCGAACCTGGACAAGCAGTTCGTCCAGCTCCTGAAGCCCGATCAGTGGCAGCGCCTGATCAGCCAGATCGGGCAGATCGACAACCCGACGGTGCCTACGAAGCCGTCGAAGTACTCGCTGCCGGCCAAGAAGCGCGATCGCGCCTCAGCCGCCCACGTCGGCGAGTAGTCGAGCGCTGACCCTCTTTCCCTTCGTCCAGTTCGAGCTTTCAGGCTCGCTGGGCATTGCCGACGGCCGCTACCCCATCCGTGAAGGCACGGGAGTTGACGGCGACCCGCAGACTCCGCTCGTTCTCGTCGCCGAGACGTTCGGCGCGCCCTACCCCGCTCGCAGGCGTTTGCGCAGGGCGAAGCCCCAGCCCGCGAGTGCCGACGCGCAGGCGGATGTGCCGATCACGCGGCTCATGGTCGTGGTCGCAAAGGAGATCGAGGGCGATGCGCCCGCATGGCTCGAACGCATGCGTAGCGACGAGGATGAGCGTGACGCTCTCGTCGAGCGAGGGCTCGCCTGTGTGAGGCGCGCCGTTGCCGCCCGGCGCATCACGGCTGCGGACGCAGCGATCGCCGACCCATCCCTGGATTCGGCGCTGGCGGTGCGAATCGGCTTCGGTCAGGGAGACGCGCTCGTGGAACGCCAATGGGAAGAGGCGATCGATCTCCCCCGCGAGACCCAGAGAGCGACACGAAGCGAAGCCCTGCGCCCGCAGGAGCGCATGGCGGCGCTTCTGGGCCTACGCGACACGCCGCTGGCGTGCGAGGAGCTGATCCTGCGCGCCCGCTCCGACACGGACGCGGGACGAGGCCGTGAGGCCGCATTGCAGGTCCGCGTGGGGCTCGAAGCGCTCCTTGCGGAGCGTGAGCGGCTTACCGGCCACGGACAGGAAGCCGACCTCGAAGCGCTGGCTACGAGGCGCGGAATCACCGGCGATGCGGCCAACGAAGCGCTCCTGGGCGCTTTATCGGCCGCCCGCTCCTCCGAGGTCGCCGAAACCCTCGCGATCTGCGAGCGCGTCCTGAGGCGCCGCGCAGCGCATGGCTGGGAGACGTACTGAGCGAGCTTTAGAGCGCGGCCAGGACGGCGTCGAGCTCGTCCACGACGTCGCCGTCGAGCCTGACGGAGGCATCGCGGTCATACGGCGTCGGACCCTTGGTGACGATCGCCAGACGGGCGCCGCGGTTGAGCGCAACGCTCGGCAGGCCCGCAACCGGATAGACCTCCAGCGAGGTGCCGACGCAGAGGATCAGCTCAGCGTCCTCGCAGAGCGCCGTCGCCTCCGCCATTGCCTCCTCTGGCAGGAGCTCGCCGAACAGGACGACGTCCGGCTTGATCTTGCCCCCGCAGCCTGCGCAGTACGCGACCTCGTCATCGCCAAAGAGAGCTTCGACGTCGTCGATTCCCACGCTTTCCGCGCAGTCCGCGCAGCTCGAGGTCTCGATCGAACCGTGGACCTCGATCACACGTTTGGACCCGGCAGCGCGATGAAGCCGGTCGATGTTCTGCGTGATGACCGCGGTAGCGAGGCCACGCTCCTCCAGCTCGGCAATCGCGCGGTGCGCGGGGTTTGGCTCCTTGGAGCCGAGCTCGTGGAACCGGGGGCGGTAATAGCGCCAGAAACGGGCGGTGTCGGCATGGAAGGCGTCGATGTGCGCCACCTCCATCGGATCAACGTTCTCCCACAGACCGGTTCCCGGGGTGCGAAAGTCCGGGATCCCTGAAGGCACCGACACCCCGGCGCCCGTGAGGACCACCGTGGATGCCGACTCGCGGAGCATTCCCGCAAGCCGCGTGGCCTGCTCGTTGCGGGTGCTCTGAGCTGCCCCCGCCGAGCTCACTCGCCCTTCCACTGAGCCTTGCGCTTGCCCAGGAACGCGGAGATACCTTCCTTGCCGTCGGCAGTCCTGAAGACGTCCGCGAAGCCCTGCTTCTCGGCCTCGATGCCTTCATCAAGATCTCCCTTGTGAGAGACCTTCTTGATCTCCTCGACGGCGAGCGGCGCCTGGCCGGCGAGCTTTCGAGCCCACGCGATCGCGGTGTCGAACAACTCGTGGTCCGGGACGACGCGGTTGACCAGGCCGTGCTCGAGCGCGTCGTGAGCCGTGATGGCATCGCCGATCAGATTCATCTCGAGAGCCTTGTGCGGGCCGACCAGACGCGGCAGACGCTGCGTGCCTCCGAACCCGGGGATGATCCCGAGCTTGACCTCCGGCTGGCCGAAGATCGCCGATTCGGCGGCGATCCTGAAGTCGCAGGCCATCGAGAGCTCGCATCCGCCTCCGAAGGCGAGCGAGTTGACCGCCGCGATGGTCGAGACCCGGCTCTGGCCCATATCGCGAAGCAGCGCGTGGCCGGAGTGGATCAGGTCCTCGCCGCCGGCCTCGTCCATCTGCGTGAATGCCTTGATGTCCGCGCCGGCGGAGAAAACGAGCGGGTTCGCCGAGGCAATCACCATCGCGCCGATCTCGCCTGACGCCTTGACCTTCTCCCACACGGTTCCGAGGTCCTTGACGACGTCGGGCGAGACGGCGTTCATCATGCCGTTCGCAAGCCACGCGATCGCAACGTCTCCGCGAGTCTCGAGCTTGACCGTGTCGGCCTGGTCTCCCTCGTCGGCCTGCGGGTAGGCGTAAAAGCCTTGGCCGGCCTTCTGGCCGAGCCTGCCCTGGGCGACCAGACGCCTCAGCGTGACCGGCGGCGCGAAGCGATCGCCGTGCTTCTCCTCGGCTGCCTCGAGCTTCTCCAGGATCACGTCGAGGCCCGTGAGGTCGGCCTTGGTGAAGGGCGGAAAGATGCCGCGGCGCGGGTCCATTCCAGCCCCGGCCATCATTCCCAGGTCGATCTCACGGACGGTCGAGACCCCCTCTTCGAGAACCAGGCACGCCTCGACGATCGCCTTCAACGACATGAGCTCTGCGAGCTCTTCGCCGTTCGGCTCGCCGTCGCCCGGAATCTGCGGCTCGCCGTTCTCGTAGAAGCCGGACCCACCGGACTTGGCGCCCAGCTTGCCCTCTTCGACGAGCTTCTTCATGCCCTGGTGGACGTAGAAGGAGTCGCCGTACGACTCGTTCAGATGCTCGGCGACGTGGAAGACGGTGTCGAGACCCAGAAGGTCGACCAAAAAGAACGGGCCCATCGGGGCGACGTTCTGGGCGCCAACGGCCTCATCGATCTTCTTGATCGACAGCCCCTGCTCCTCCTGGGCACGCCAGATCTCGCCGACGGCGGAATTGAGGATGCGGTTGACGACGAAGCCTGGAACCTCCTCGCAGACGATCGGCTGCTTGCGGATCGTCTGGGCGAAGTTGACCGCAGCCTCGATGGTCTCCTCGTCGGTGACGCCCGCGACGATCTCGACCAGCGGCATGACGGAAGCCGGATAGAAAAAGTGAAAGCCGACGACCTTGTGGGGGCGAAGGGTCGCGTCGGCCATCTCCGCGATCGAAAGCGACGAGGTGTTCGAGGCGAGGATCGCGTGCCCGGGGGTCACGGCGTCGAGCTCTGAAAAGACCGTCTGCTTGATCGCCATCCGCTCCGGAGCAGCCTCGATCACGAAGTCGACGTCGCCGAAGTCCGAGTAGTCGGTCGCGCCGGTGATGCGGCCCATGACGATCTCGAGCTGCTCATCGGCTTGCTCCTGGGTGAGCTTCTCCTTCTTGACCAGGCGGCCGAGTTGGCCCTGGGTCACCTCGCGCGCCTTGTCGAGGCCCGCATCGACGTACTTCTGATCGATGTCTTTGAGAACGACGGGGATATCGGCGGCGGCGATGGCCTGGGCGATCTCGCCGCCCATGGTTCCGGCGCCGACAACGGCGGCCTTGAAGACGAACAACTGAGGCTCCTTACGTTTGCTGGATCTTGAGAAGGAAGGGCTCGAAACCTATCGGGGCCGCGATTCCGCAACGAGATCGCGAAACGCCTTCAGCGAGCGGTCGAGCGAGCGCGTCACCTGGGAGCGGACGAAGAGCGCCCCGATGAACGCAAAGAAGCCACGCTCGACGAGCCGGTATGTCATCGCCTGCTTGACGCGCGTCCCCTCGCCTTCGATGGCGAACGTCGTCTCGAGCTCGCCCGTCATCGTCGGATCGCTGAAATCGATTCGGTGAACGCGCCGCGGCTCATGAGCGAGAACCGCCTCCGTCACCTCTCCACGGCCGGCGGCACCCGTGCGCCAGACGAGCGTGCCGCCCTGCTGCGGATAGCCGTCAGCCGACACGACGCTCGCGAACGCATCCACCCACTCGGGCCAGCGCCGGGGGTCCAGGTAGGCGTCCCAGACCTCCGCGAGGGAGGCCGAAACGTCTACCTCCGCCTCAGCCCTCGGCATTGCCGTAGAGCTCCGTCTTGATGAGCGTCACAGAACGGATGACCGAATCCAGGAACGGCTCCAGCTGGTCGCGCAAGCGTGTGTGCTCGGCCCGCCCGGCCTTGGTGATCGAGTAGAAACGCCGGGTTCGGCGGTCGGGATGCTCCCATGCGCCTTCGATCAGCCCGCGAGCCTCCATGTCGCGGAGGAGCGGATAGATGGTGTTGGGGTTGACCGAGATCGCGCCGTCCGTCATGGCCTCGATCTCCCCCATCAGGCGGTTCCCGTAGACGGGCTCGTCACGCATCAGGTGGAGAACCAGGAGCGGGAACAGGTCGCGCCGGCGGATCTCGCCGCCAAAGACGTCCATCGAGCGCCCCGCTCGCGCACGTTCGGGCTCGGCCTCCTCGTTACGGCGGCGACCGCGCGCGACCGCCTCGGAGACCGGTCGGGAGAGCTTCTCGGCCACCCCCCGACTATAGGCGTGACGCACGTCACATCGGGGCGATGGACAAAGGAGGAGGGTGGCTCCACTGAACTGAACGAGGGGAGCCACATGTCCAACACCGACGTCACCCAGCGCACCATGTACGAGCGAATTGAGCTGTCCGGGCCGCCGACCGCCGGCGCTGAGATAAAGAAGGCGTGGCGGATCGTCGCGCTTAACGCGACGCTGTCTGTGATTGCGGCGGTGCTGCTCTACGCGCTCGTCGACGGAATCGACGGCTGGGCCCACCTGGTCGTTATCGGCGGCATCGTGCTCACCGTCGTGGGAACGATGCTGGCCGTGGACCCGAACCGTAAGGGGTAAGCGCATTGGGGTCAGGCACCTCTCATGAAAGGTGCCTGACCCCTCAATAACGAAGGGCCCCGGTTTCCCGGGGCCCTTCGTGAGCGTTTTGTGAGGGTCTGGCCCCTGTGAGGGTCTGGCCCCGGGTCTGGCCCCTCGGCGCTAGACGGCGGCGGCGGCGGTCTCCGCTTCCTTGGCTGCCGCGTCGTTTTGGCGTGAGACGGCCTCCGGGAGCGGCTCGTTCACGTTTCGGCCCATCAGGACCTCCTTCGCGATGACGAGGCGCTGGATCTGCGATGTGCCTTCGTACAGCTGCATGATCTTCGCGTCGCGCATGAGCTTTTCGACCGGGTAGTCCTTGATGAACCCGTAGCCGCCGTAGACCTGCACCGCGTCGATCGCGATCTCCATGGCCGAGTCGGCGGCGAAACGCTTTGCGTGCGAGCACGCGAGCGTGTTGCGGATTCCCTGGTCGAGCAGCGCGGCGGACTGCCACGTGAGCAGGCGCCCGGCCTCGACCTTGGTCGCCATGTCGGCGATCATGAAAGAGACGGCCTGGTGCATTGCGATCGGCACGCCGAACTGGACGCGCTCCTTCGAGTAGTCGCAGGCGAATTCGAACGCTGCACGCCCGATTCCGACGGCCATCGCGGCAACGCCGGGGCGGGTGCGGTCAAGCGTCATCATCGCGAGCTTGAAACCCTTGTTCTCCTCGCCGAGGAGGTTGTCCGCGGGGATTTCGGTCTCGTTGAACACAACGGTCGCCGTGTTCGACGCCCGCTGGCCCATCTTGTCTTCCTTCTTGTCGATCGTGACGGTGTCGTCACGCGGAACGACGAAGGCGGAGATGCCGCGGTGGCCGGCTTCCTTGTCGGTCTTGGCGTAGACCGTGTACCAGTCGGCGTAGGTGCCGTTGGTGATGAAGCACTTGGAGCCGTTCAGGACCCACTTGTCGCCGACCTTCTTGGCCGTCGTCTTCATCCCTGAGACATCGGAGCCGGCGTCAGGCTCGGTCAGGCAGAACGACGCGAGCTTGGGCTCCTCGGAGAGCATCCCGAGGTACTCCTTCTTGATCTCGTCCGAGCCGCCGAGCGCGACCGGCGTCGCCGCCAGGCCGTTGGCGGCGAGCGAGGTGCCGATGCCCGAACATCCCCAGCCGAACTCCTCCTCGATGAGGCAGCCCGAGAGGAAGTCAAGTCCTGCTCCGCCGTACTCCTCGGAGAGGTGGGTGTTCATGAGGCCGACATCCCACGCCTTCTGGATGATCTCCTGGGGCCAGGTGCCTTCCTTGTCGAACTCCCAGGCAACCGGGCGGATCTCCTTCTCGGCGAAGTTGTGCGCCAGTTCGCGGAGGTCCTTCTGCTCGTCGGTAAGGGTGAAATCCACCTTAAGTTCCTTCCTTGATTGACTCGTCAGTCAGCTTCTAAGACTTGGCAAGGATAGCCCCTCCCTACCCTTTGGAGCGTGCTTTCGCTCGCTCTTTCGAACGGCGACGTGATCCTCCTTATCGTGCTCATCGCCATCCCGATCGGAGCCCTCAGCTTCATCGGCTCCGGAGAAGCCTTCCGCCAGATCGGCCGCGGGCCGCTCTCGATCGAGAGCGATTTCCCGCAGGGGCCGACCGGCGGCCCCTCCGCGCCGATCTCGGCCGAGGTGCGCGAGGCGGAGATCCGCCAGTTCCTCGAGGCGAAGTCGTACAGGCTCGCCGCGAAGGGCGGGGAGCCCCTCGACATCGACGCCGAACTGGAGCGCCTCCTCGCCGACGAGCGCTCGGCCGGGTCGCTCATGCGCGATGCCCAGCTCGTCTCCGAGGTACGCGAGCTCGTCGAGGCCTCGAACGCGAGGCGTCTCCGCATGGGCCGTGAACCCCTCGACGTCGACCAAGAGGTCGAGCGCCAGCTGGCCGAGCTGGAATCGCTCGGGCAGTAGGCGGAGTGGTCGCGGTGCGGGGCCCGAGGGACAGGATGATTCGAGTTTCCCCGAGCCCTCGGCTCGGCCTCGAAGTGCCGATGCGCTGTACGCTGCCGGTCGCATGACTGGCGAGAACCTCGATCTGGAAGATCTGGTCGTCCGCCCGGGCACCTACTTCAACCCCAACACCGAAGTCGTCGTGATCGTCGACGACTCGCACTCGATCGACCAGGAGGTCTTCAACCTGGACGACCTCGATTCCGACTGGGTGCACGTCTCGGATGACGTTCCGGTCGACGAGCACGCCCTCGAGCAGGTCGTCGAGACCTTCCAGACGAGCTACCACCCGGTCTCGAGGGACGCCGTTGAGGCAACCAGCGCCGAGCACGGGGACGACGAGATCCACCCGGACGAAGAGGTTGACGATCTCGAGCCGGACCCCGAATTCGACGACGAGGAATAGGCCCCCGGAGCTAGCGGGTCGTGTCGATGAGGCGCGCGGCTGCCAAAAAGAGACTCCGCCCCGCCTCGGTTCCGGCCGTGTGTGTCGTGCCGCCGCCGCCCTGGGTGTAGACACGGGCGAACGGCTTCCGGGTGAGACGCCTGCGGCGAACGTACGCGGCGGCCTCGTCGGCGTAGCCGGACATTCGGTCCAAAACAAGACGGTGCGGCTTTTGCATCAGGCAGCCCTCGCAACCGGAGCGATTGCCGCAGCGCGGCGAAGAGCCGCGCGCATGTCGGCGAAAACAAGCGAGGCGAGCGTAAACCTGGAGGTCACCGCGACCATCTCGAGATCTCCGAGGCGGGCTACGTAGACCTCGCCCTCCTCCGTCGCGACGTGGGCATGTGTCGCCCTCTCGCCGGCTGCGAGATCCGCGGCGTCCAAAAGCCCACGCGCCGCGTCCGCCCAGCGCTCCGCCTCGCCGGTCGCAGCGAGGACTCCGCCCGAGCCCAGAATCGCGCAACCACGGACCTCGCCCGAGAGCGCAGCGAAGCGCTCGACGGCCTCCTCCGAGGCCCCCCTGGAACGCTCGGCCTCGGAAGGGTCCGCCATTCCCTGACAAAATAGCCAGCATGAGCGCACCGAAGATCACATGGCTCGTCACCGTAGGCATCTGCGCGATCGCCGCGATCGTGCTCGTCCTGAACGGCTACACCGGCTACTCGATCACGGTTGGCGCGGTCGGGCTCGCCGCCGCGATCAACGTGCGCTAGTCCGCGGGAGGCTCCTCGGCCGCGGTCGAGTGACGAAGCGGGCTATCGGAAAGCTGGCGGTGGGAGCTCTCCGGCTCGACGTGGATGAGGACGTCGGAGCGAGGCAACTCATCGCTGATCGCGTCGCGGAGCTCATGCGCCGCCTCATGCGCCCGCTCGAGGCTCGTGCCGTCGCGGAACTGAACGTGCAGGTCGATCCAGCGCCTTGCGCCCGCCCTGCGGGCGCGGAGCTTGTGGTAGCCCAGCATCTCCGGCGGTCCCGCCGCCGCGATCGTTGCCTCGATCCGGTCGAGCTCGGCCGGGGGTGGCGCTTCGTCCATCAGGACGCTCCCGGACCGGCGCATGATGTTGACGCCCGAAACGACGATGACGACGGCGACGGCGAGCGCCGCAATCGAGTCGAACGCCGGCTCGTCGGTGACCTCGACGAGAACCAGCCCCGCGAGGACGCCGAGCGACGTGTAGGCGTCCGCGCGGAGGTGCGCCGCGTCCCCCTCGAGCGCGGGCGAGGCGAGGCTCTTCGCTCGCCGCCCCAGGAGACCGGAGACCGCGAGGTTCAGGACCGCCGAGAATCCAATGACGACGATGCCGACGCCAAGCGATTCGATCTCCGACCCCAACACCAGGCGCCTCGTCGCCTCGAAGATGATGATCCCGGCTCCGACCAGGATGAGCATCCCCTCGATCGTGGCCGCAAGATTCTCCGCCTTCTCGTGACCGTAGGGGTGATCCTCGTCGGGTGGCACGTCCGCGCGGCGAACCGAGATCAGCGCGACGAACGACGCCATCAGATCAATCGAAGAGTGGATCGCCTCGGTGAGGATCGCGATCGAGCCCGTGATCGCCGCGGCGGCAAGCTTCAGGGCGATGAGCAGGGAGTTCGAGAACACCGAGAGGAGCGCGGCGCTTGACTTGGTCTGGATCACGTCGTACCCCCGAGCCCAAGGCGCTCTGCCATCGCCCGCGCCGCTCGGCCCCGGTGGCTGATCGCGTGCTTCTCGGAATCCGAGAGCTCGGCCATGGTCCGCTCGTCGCCGGGCCCCGTGTCGTCAGGGACGAACGCGGGGTCGTATCCGAAGCCCCCCGTGCCGCGGGGCTCGAGGATCAGGATTCCCTCGCAGCGCGCCTCGACAACCGTCTCGGACCCGTCCGCACCGACGTGAGCGAGAGCGCAGACGTATGCGACCCGCCTGTCTTTTGAATCGCGGAGCTCGGAGATCAGAAGGTCCAGGTTCTCCTGATCGGTCGCGTTCTCTGACGAGTAGCGCGCCGAGCGCACCCCAGGCCGGCCGCCGAGCGCGCGGGCCGCGATTCCGGAGTCGTCGGCGAGCGCCGGCGCTCCGCATGCCTGATGGGTCGCGCGAGCCTTGATCAACGCGTTTGCCCCGAAGGTGTCGCCGTCCTCCGGCGGCAGCTCGACCTCGTCAGGAAGCCGAACGAGCTCCGCCGCCGTCAGGATCTGGGAGAGCTCGCGAAGCTTGTGGTCGTTGCGGGTGGCACAGATCAGGCGCACGGCCCCGGCCCCTTAGGTGCAGGCGGCCGTCTGGGCCTCGCGAAGCGCTGCCATCGCCGGCTCAGCCATGGCCAAAAGCTCATCCAGACGCGCCTTCGTTACCGGCGTCTGCTCAGCGGTCGCCTGAACTTCGACAAGCCCGTCGGTGCCGGCCATCACGATGTTGGCGTCGACCTCCGCACGGGAGTCCTCGGAGTAATCGAGGTCGCACAGAGCCACCCCGTCGACGAGGCCGCATGAGATTGCGGCGAGTTGATCGGTGATCGGGTCAGCGGTGAGATCGCCCGCCTCCATGAGAGAGTCGAGCGCGAGCCTGAGTGCCACCCAGCCTCCCGTGATCGAGGCGCACCGGGTGCCGCCGTCGGCCTGAAGCACATCGCAGTCCACGTAGACACTCCGCTCCCCGAGTGCGTCCAGATCGACCACCGCGCGCAGCGAGCGACCGATCAGGCGCTGGATCTCAACCCCACGGCCGTCTTGGCGACCCTTGCGCGAGTCGCGCTCCTTGCGCTCGCCGGTGGACGCGGGAAGCATCGAATACTCGGCCGTGACCCAGCCCCTCCCCTTCCCCTCCATCCAGCGAGGAACCTTTTCCGAGACCGAGGCTGTGCAGATCACCCGCGTCTCTCCCTGCGAATAGAGAGCCGATCCGGTCGCCGTGCGCACGAAGCCGGGCTCGATCTCGATCGGCCTCGGCTCGTGGGCTGCGCGGTCATAGCTTCGACTGGCCATAAGCGCCAGTCTTCCAGACGGGGCCATCGCGCCCCGCCTGGAAGCCGGACGGCGATCAATTGCCGAACGTGATCGCCTGGACGGCGCTCTTGATCTTCGCGACGATGACCTCTGCGATATCGAGGCCTGATTCGCCCGAAAAGCCCTTCATGGCGGCAACCATGCCGACCATGAGCAGGGACACCAAGAGGATCAGACCGACGTACTCGACCGTGCCCTGGCCGCGGTTCGATCCCAGCCGCCCCAGCGCGGTCCGCGCGAGGTTGATTGTGCTTGTCATATGCGGAGGTCCTTTCATCGGAGTCGACGGACACAGATGCTCCGACGGCGCGGATCGCCGAACAAGACCCAGGCGTGACTTTTCGCCCAAATGAGAGGAGCGACATTGTCGCGCGCGCCATTTCGTAGAGTCACGGCACGTGGCAGATCGCAGATTCAGCTTCCGTCGACGCAAGGACGCCGACTCCACGGACGCTGCCCAAGGCTCCGCAGACCCTGCGGCCGAGGGCTCGACCGGGTCGGCTCCCCCCGCGTCCGCATCCCCGGGCGAGGTGGAGAAGGCCGTTCCTGAGGTGGAGAAGGCCGTTCCCAAGGATCTGCCGGGCGACCCGCCGACCATCGTTCAAAAGGCGGTGACGAACGGCGAAGCGCCAGGGGCGCCCACAGATGCCGAGACTCCGGCGGTAGCCGATGAGCCTCCCTCCGGCCTCTTCGACCAGGCATCGAGCGACACCGGCGACTTCGCGCCCCCGGTCAAACCCGAGGAGGCCGCGCCGGCCCCCGACGTCGAAGCTGCGGATTTCACCCCGGAGGGAACCGAAAAACCCGCGCAGGCCGGAGAGACGCTCCCCGGCCCACCGACCCAGGAGTGGCGAGTCGACACCGGCACCCCGCCCGAGCCCGAGGAGAAGCGCCCAGCTACCCCGAAGAGCTTCCTCCCTCCCAGCGTTAGCAAGGCGCCCAAGCCCGAGCCTGCGCCGGAGCAGCCGGCGGAGAGCTTCTTGCCCCCGGGGGTCGAGCCGGCCGCCACCGCCCCGGCGCAGCCGATCCCGGCCGCACCAAGGGCTGAGTCTGATGTCGAACGCCGCATCCGCGAGGCCTCGCAAGCCGCTGCGCAGGCGGCAGAGGAGCGCGCCATCGACGAGATCGTTGCTCTCGAGGAAGATCTGGAAAAGGCCAAGCGCGACGGCGCCGAGCAGGTCGCCGCGGTTCAGGCCAAGCTGGCCGAAGCCGAGGAGCGCGCCCGTGTCCAGACTGCGGAAGCCGCGGAACGCGCCGCTAAGGCAGCAGCCGAAGCCCAGGAGCGGGCAGCAAAGGAAGTTGCCGAAGCGGAGGGGCTGGCGAAGACCCAGCTCGAGGCCGCCGCCGGTGAGACCGGTGCCGCCAAGGCGCTCGAAGAGCAGGCGCGTGCAGGCGCCGCCAAGTGGCTCCGGGATCAGATGAGGCAGATCGAGCGCGGCCAGGAGGAGCGGATGGCCGAGGAGCTGAAGAAGGCTCGCGCCGAGGCCGAGGCGGAAGCCCGCGAGAAGCTCGCGGCAAAGCTTGCAAGCGAGTCCGACGAGCGCACCGCCGCCGAGGTGGAGCAGGCTCGCAAGGAGAGCGAGGCGCGCGTACACGCCGCCGAGGCGCGCGCCGCCGAGGCCGAGGAGCGCGCCGCGAAGGCCGCCTCGGAAGCTGAGAAGCGAGCTCAGGCAGCCGTGAAGGAGGCCGAGGAGCGAGCCGCCCAAGCAGCCGCGGCAGCCGAGGAAAAGACGGCATCGACCTCCAAGGAATCCCAGGTGTCAGCCGGAGAGCTCAAGGCCGCGGTCGAGGCGCGAGACTCCGCCGCCGCAGAGCTCGAATCGGCGATCCGATCGCGAGACTCCGCCGCCGCAGAGCTCCGCAATGCCAACGAAGAGCGTGAGGCCGCCAAGGCAGAGCTCGCGGCAGCCATCAAAGCGAAGGAAGAAGCCGAGGCTCGCGCCGATGCCGCGGAAGAAGCCGAGGCTGCCCGCGCGGCCGCCCCGGCCCGGGACCCGAACCGTGTCGACACGGCGGTCCAGGAGGCCTTGACCCAGGCCCAGGAGGCCGAGCAACGTGCCACCCAGGCCCAGGTCGCCCGCACCGAGTCCGAACGCCAGATCCGCGAAGAGGCCGAAGAGCGCATCAAGGCTCAAACCGCGGACTTACGTCGAGAGCTTGAGCAATCGAAGGCAACCCTCGACGACCGCGTGCGTGAGGAAGCCGAGCGCATCCGCGCCGAAGCCGATGCGAAGGCCGACGAGATTGCCGCCGAGCGCGCGGCTGCCGCCACCGAAGAGGCCCGGCTCGAGATCGAGAATCTCGCACTTCAGTCGGCCGAGACCACCCGCGTACAGATCGAGGAGCGCGCCCGCGCCGAAGCCGAAGAGCGCGCTGCCACAGAGCTCGATCGGGCTCGCAAGGAGGCCGAGGATCGACTCCGCGAGGAGGTCGACGCCGCTCGCGCCGCCCAGAAGGAGCGCTACGAGGCAGAGATTGCCAAGCGCGACGAAGAACTGGAATCCGAGCGCGAGGAGAAGACCCGGATCCTGGAGAGCTCGGATCGCCGTCTCTCAGAGATCGAACAGCGCGCGCTGTCTGCCGCCGAGCGGGTCGCTGCCGCCGAGGCGGAGCTTGCAAAGGAGGCCGAGCGACTCAAGGCCAGCGCCGAGCAGCGCATCGCGGACGAGACCGCGCGCGCCGAGCGCGAGGCGACCGCCGAGGCGGACGGTCGTGTGAAGGAGCGCGAAGCCGAGCTTGCGAACGCGGTGGCAGACGCGGAGCGTGCGAAGGCTGCGGCTGCTGAGAGCATCCGCGAAGCAGAGGAGCGGACAGCCCTTCAGATCGAGCAGATGCGCACCGACGCCGACGCGCGTGTCACCAACACGGCCGCCGAAGCTCGCGCGTCGACCGAGGAGAGAGTCAGGGCCGAGGAACAGGAAAAGCTGAAGGCCGAGACGGAGCGCCTCCGCGCCGAACTCGCCGCCCAACAGGACGAGGCCGTGACCAGCGCCCGCGCCGAAGCCGAACGGGATCGCGACGAGAAGGTTGCGGCGGCCCGCTCCGAGGTCAACGAGGTCAAGGCCGAGCGTGCCAAGGCCCTGACCGAGTCCGAGCGTCAACTCCAGGCTGCAGACGAGCGCGTGCGCAAGGCCGAGGAAGCTGCCGCGAAGGCGGCCGTGGATGCGCGCGCGGAGGCCTCGCAGTGGCTTACCCAGCAGACGGACCAGATCCGCGAGGAGGGAGAGCGAAACGCGGCCGAGCGGGTGCGCACCGCTATTGCCGAGACCGAGGCGGCCGCGCAATCCGAGCACGAGGCGAGGCTCAACTCCGAACTCGAGCGCGCGAGAGCCGATGCCGACCAGAACCTTGAGCGGGAGATTGCCGCAGCTCGTGCTGCCACCGAAGCCGAGGGCCGCGAACGGATACGCGAGCGCGAGGAAGAGCTGTACCGCGAACGAGCAGCCATCGAAGAGGAGCTTGCGCTCAGCCGTCGCCAGCTGGAGGAGGCCATTGATCGGGCCGAAGCCGCCGACAGGCGCGCTGCCGCCGTCGACGAGCGCGCCCGCGAGGAGATCGAACGTGAACGCGAAAGCCGCTTCCAGGAGATGGAATCGCGTATCGACCGTGTCATGGGCGAAGCCACCGCGTCCGCCGAGCGCGCCCGATCAACACTCGCCGCCGACACCCCGGCGTCGCCCGAGCCCGAGCCCGAGCCCACGCCGGAACCTGAGCCCACACCGGCACCTGAACCCACGCCGGATCCGGAGCCACAGCCCGCTGCGGAAGCTGAGCTACCCGTCGACGCGACCGAAGACGATCCCGAACCTCCCACCTGGGTGACGGACGCCGGCGCAACGACCGAATCCGAGTCGGAGCCGGAGGAACCCAAGCGTGGGCTCTTCGGCCGCCGCAAGAAGTCGGAGTCCAAGACCGCCCAGCCGGCAGCAGCACCGGAGACGATCGAGGAGCAGGAGCCGGGGCCCGAAGCCGAGCCCGCATCCGAAGCCGAGCCGGAGCCGGAGCCCACTCCGGAGCCGGAACCTAAACCCACACCGGAACCGGAACCGGAACCCGAGCCCGAGCCCGAGCCCGAGCCGGAACCAGAGCCCGCGCCTCGCGCCCCAACGCCAGAAGGGATGCTGAGCCTCAGCGAGGCGTCGTTTGACGAGCTTCGCGACATCGGCCTCTCGGTGACCCAGGCAAAGCGTGTGATCCGCTATCGCGAGGAGAATGACGGCTTCAGGGACGTATCCGAGCTCGACCGCGTTCCCGGTTTCCCGAAGGCCTTCCTGATCCACGTCAAGGACACCGTCGTCCCCTAGGGCGGCCCGGCTAGAGCGTCCAGCGCTCCCTCAATCGTTCCCGGTAGGGCTCCGCCAAAGACTCGTCGGCGCCCAATGCCCGAGCCGGCTCACGGAGGCCATCCAGCGTCGCGACCACGGATCGTCCGAGCGCGTCGGGGTCATAGCCTCCTTCCAGGCAGACCAGCACTGGAACGCCCTTCTCGCCTGCCAAGCCTGCCACCTGCGCCGCCATCGCCCGGTAGCCCTCGTCGGAGACCTCGCATGAGGCCAGCGGATCGTCGGCGTGAGCGTCGAAGCCGGCGGAGATGACGATCAGCCCTGGATCGAACTCGCGGGCGACGGGTACCACGACGTGTTCGGTGAGCGCCTCGAAGAGCGCATTGCCCGACCCGTTGGGCACGGGCATGTTCACGGTGTAGCCCTCCCCTTCCCCCTCCCCCGTATAGGCGATATCACCGGTTCCGGGGTATAGAGGCCAGCCATGGATGCTCGCGTAAAGGACGTCACTCGATGCCCTGAATATCTGCTCGGTGCCGTTGCCATGGTGAACGTCCCAGTCGAAGATCAGCACGCGATCCGCTCCTCGCGCGCGTGCATGCTCGGCAGCGATCGCGGCCTGGTTCACGAGACAGAAGCCCATCGCCTTGTCCGTCTCGGCGTGGTGGCCGGGTGGCCGAAGAGCACAGAATGCAGACTCGTCCTCGCCGGCAAGGAGTCGATCGGTTGCGTCGCAAGCAGCCCCCGCAGCGCGGAGCGCCGCCTCCCAGGATCCTTCAGATGCGACGGTGTCGAGATCGATCATCCCTCCGCCACCCGCGCAGAACGCCTCAAGCGCTGCGAGGTGTTCGGAGTCGTGCGCCCGCGCAAGCTGTTCGCCGGTTGCCCTGGGCGCTTCGACGGCCGTGAGGCCCGGCGGAGACGCTTCCTCGATCGCCGTCTCGATCGCCTTGATCCGCCCGGCGTTCTCTGGGTGGCTTCCGGTCTCGTGGGCGTATGACGCCGGGTGCGTGTAGAGGAGGGTCACTCGCCGCCATCTTGCCACGCTGAGCGCGTACGGTTGGGCGCACTTGGCCTACGCCCCTGACAACCATCCCGTCGTCGTGGTCGGCGGAGGCGCCGCGGGCCTCTACGCAGCCATCAGGACCGCCGAGACTGGGACACCGGTAATCCTGGTCTCCCGCAAGCCCCTCCAGGAGAGCTCCAGCTACTGGGCTCAAGGTGGACTCGCCGCAGCGCTGACCGCCGACGACACACCTGAGCGTCACGCTGCCGACACCTTCGCCGCGGGGCGTGGGCTCTGCCGCTCGGAGGCGGTCGAAACGCTTGTGGAGGCAGCTCCGTCAGCAGTCGGCTGGCTCGTTCAGAACGGCGTGCGGTTCGATGAGGACACCGACGGAGGCCTCGCGCTCGGACTTGAGGGCGGTCACACCGCCCGGCGGATCGTTCACGCGGGCGGGAGCCAGACCGGCAAGGCCCTGACCGACCGGCTCGCGCAGATGGTGGCTGCGGACGGAAGAATCGAGGTTCACGAAGGCGCGTCCGCCCTGGCCCTCTGGGGCGACAGCACGCAGTGCTTCGGCGTGGTCACCGAGGCCGGCACGATCAGGGCCCGCGCAGTGATCCTCGCCACCGGAGGCGGCGCGGCCCTGTGGCAGCGGACTACCAACCCCTGGGGAGCGATCGGTGCGGGGGCCGTGCTCGCTCATCGGATCGGTGCGGAACTCGCCGATCTGGAGTTCTGCCAGTTCCACCCGACCGCGCTTGCGCTGCCGGGCTCCGAGAGCGACGGTTCGCTCATTACGGAAGCGATCAGGGGCGAGGGCGCGACCCTCCTCGATGCCGCCGGCAACCGTTTCACCGACGAGCTCGCGCCCCGCGACCAGGTTGCCGCCGCGATCAACGACCGCATGCGGGCGGACGGCATCGGACACGTCTTGATCGACCTGAGCGATATCGACCCCACCCGGTTCCCGAACGTCTTCGCGACTCTCGAGCAGGCCGGCCTGGACCCACGGTCACATCCCGTGCCGGTCGCCCCTGCCGCCCATTACCTGATGGGCGGGATCGTCACCGACATCGACGGGCGCTCGAGCGTTCCGGGGCTCTACGCCGTCGGCGAGTGCGCATGCACGGGGCTCCACGGCGCCAACCGTCTTGCTTCGAACTCGCTGACCGAGTGCTTCGTATTCGGCGAGCGGGCGGCCCGCCAGGCCGTCTCGGAAGAACTTCCCGCTATCGATCCCCCGGACCCGGGCCGTTGGCGCTTCGAGCCACCGACGGCCGAGACCAGGCGCAAGGTCTGGGATCTGGCCGGGCCTTCGCGCGACGCGGAGCGTCTGGCGCTGCTCGAGGCCGACCCGTACCCCCTGGCGTCCCTCATCGCGCGTGCAGCCCTCGCTCGGATCGAGTCGAGAGGCTCCCACCGGCGCACGGACTATCCGCTGTCGAGCGATGACTTCGACGGCGTGCATCTGGTGCTCAGGGGCACGGAACCTCCCCGCAGCGAGCGCTGGGTCTGATCGCTGGATACGGGCCTCCTCCGATCGGAGGAGAGGCGCCTCCACCGATCGGTTAACACAGCCTTAATGATCGACCCTTGCGATTTACCATTTCGGTGTAACACTCGTCAAGTAGTTCGCTCAATCGGGCAAGGCCCCAGGGCAAGAAAGCCACCCCCCAAAAGGGACGAGAAGGAGGGTACGAAAGGACATGTACCGCTTTAGCCGATCGATTTACCGCGACTTGGCACCCCGAGTCGTCGAGGATTCCCGCGCCGGATGTCAGAACCGTCAGAAGTTGCTGGAGGCATGCGAAGGCGCGATCCGCAGGATCTCCACCGACCGTCGCTATTTCGCCCGGCCCTCACGCTCTCTTTTCAACGAGGTGCGGATGCACTTCGCGATGGGCGATCAGCTGTACGTCTGGAACGTCATTGACACGAACATCTCGCTCGCACTCGAACTGATGGAGACGATGCCCGAACTGCTCGAGATCGACGGTGGACCCAGGGAGTGCCGCGCGCATACCCGCAAGGGCACGCCCTGTCAGCGCGAACCACTCCCCGCCCGTGACTACTGCCCCTCGCACAAGCACCTCGAAGAGACCTTCGAAGACCTCGTCATGGGGAACGAAGTCTCCGAAGAGCCTCTCGTCACCGCATAGCGCCCTCGCCATATAGATTCGGCCCGTGCTCTTAGGGGTCGACGTTGGTGGAACTTTCACCGACGCCGTCCTCTTTGACGGGGCCGATATCCACACGGCGAAGTCGCCCACCACTCCCGGAGATGAGTCGGAGGGCGTCCTTGCCGCAATCCGGGCTGTAACCGCGGAGGCCGATATAGGAGCGGGTCAGATCGACCGCTTCGTACACGGCATGACCGTGGGGACCAATGCGCTCCTGGAAGAGCGAGGAGCGCGGGTTGCCCTGATCGCGACCCGCGGTTTCGAGGACGTGTTGGAAATCGGCCGGCAGGACCGGCCCGACCTCTACAGGCTTTGCGCACCCAAACCGGATCCGTTGGTGGCTGCAGGCGACAGAGTGGGCGCGGGCGGGCGGGTCGGGCCTGCCGGAGAGATCGAGCCTCTCGAGGAGATGGAACTCGATCGGATCGCCGCCGAGCTGGCCGAGCTCGCGCCTGAGGCCGTTGCGGTGTGCCTCCTCTTCTCCTTCCTGGACCCGTCGCACGAGGAGCGCATCGCGGCGGTGGTGCGCGACCGCCTCCCGGATCTCCACGTCTCGGCCTCGCATGAGGTCTTACCTCGCTTTCGTGAGTATGAGCGCACGTCGACGACGGTCGTCGATGCATACCTCTCGCCCCTTCTCGGCCGCTACCTGACCAAGCTCGCCGGGGCCACGCAATCGGCTGATCTCCCCGAGCCTGAGATCATGCGCTCTTCCGGAGGCGTCGCGCCCTGGAAGGAGGCTGCACGCCAAGGAGCCTGGAGCGTCCTCTCGGGTCCGGCAGGCGGCGCGGTCGGCGCCGGCCTCCTCGCAAGGCTCTCGGGCTCCGGTAACGCGGTCGGCTTGGACATGGGTGGAACGTCCTGTGACGTCTGCGTGATCGAGGACGGCCAGACCAAGATCACGGAGTCGCGCGAGATCGGCGGCCGCGTGATCCAGCTGCCGATGGTCGATGTCCACACCGTAGGAGCCGGAGGCGGGTCGATCGGCTGGGTGGACCATGGTGGCGCGCTACGGGTAGGGCCTCGCTCGGCGGGCGCCGAACCGGGGCCCGCTTGTTACGCGCGCGGCGGCACCCAAGCGACCGTGACTGATGCCAACCTCGTGCTTGGCCGCCTTGCGCCCGGCTCAAGCCTGGCGGGCGAAGTGGATCTGGATCTGGACGCGGCAGGTCACGCCGTGAGGTCCCTCGGGCGGGAAGTCGGTCTGGACGAGCTCGAGACGGCGGCCGGCATCGTGCGGATCGCCAACTCGGAGATGGTGCGTGCACTCCGGGTGGTGACCGTAAACCGGGGAGTCGACCCGCGTGACTTCGCGCTGATGCCCTTCGGAGGCGCGGGGCCGATGCATGCCGCCGAACTGGCTGCCGAGATGGGCATGAGGCGAATGATCTGCCCCCGTGCGGGCGGGGTTCTCTCGGCCCTCGGGCTCTTGGCGTCGGCCCGCCGGCGCGACATTGCGCGCACGGTGATGATGGGGCCCACCCAACTGAGCGCGGACGGCATCGCGGGCGCCCTGAGTGAGCTTCGAACGGCAATCGGCGACGGTATGACAGGGGCGGCCGAAACGGTGTCCTACGAGCTCCGCTACCAAGGACAGTCCTTCGAGTTGGCCGTAGAGCCCGGGCCTGACCCCTCCCCCGAGGATCTCGTAACCGCATTCGCGCAAGAACACGAACGCCGCTACGGATTCGAGGTTCCCGGTGCCCCGGTCGAACTGGTGGCGATCCGCTTGGCGCTCGAAGGCGAGGCCACGGAGCCCACCCTCGCTGCCGGCTCGGGAGAACTCGAGGAGACCGCACGCATGGTGAGCTTCGACGGCGAGTGGCACGACGCCCGTGTTGCCCGAGGAGAACCCGGGGCAGGGAGCGAGTTTGAGGGGCCCGCCGTAGTGGAGCTGCCCGGATCGACGCTGGTCCTCCCGCCGGGTTGGACGGCGAGCGTCGACGAGCACGGCTCGATCCTGGCGGAGTCGGCCGGATGAGCCTCGACCCGATCAGTCTCGGCGTCTACGTCGGACGCCTCCGGGCCGTTTGCGACGAAATGGGCGCCGTTCTGATCCGCTCGGCACACTCGCCGAACATCAAGGAGCGCCGTGACTGCTCGACCGCGCTGTTCGAGGCCGGTGGGGAACTGGTCATGCAGGCAGAGCACATCCCGGTCCATCTTGGCTCGATGCCCGATGCGGTGGCGGCGATCGTCGGCGAGGAGCAACGCCCCGGAGAGGCGTGGATCCTGAACGACCCGTTCCGCGGGGGCACGCACCTGCCCGACATCACGCTGATCACGCCGGTCTTCACGGGGACTGAGCTGACCGGGTTTGCAGCCAGCCGCGCGCACCACGCGGACGTCGGCGGTCCGACTCCCGGCTCGATGCCGGCCGACTCCCGCTCCCTCGCGGACGAAGGCGTGGTTATCTCGCCACGACGCCTCAGCGACCCCACCGAGCTCGAGGCGATCACCGAAGCGATGCGAAACCGACCGCAGCGACTGGCCGACCTTCGAGCGCAGTGGGCGGCAAACGAGCTGGGCGCGCGGCGCCTCGGCGAGCTGATCGAGGCCGATGGAGCAATCGAGGTACGGGCCGCAATGGCCGAGATCCTCGACTACTCCGAGCGCCGTACCCGCGCTCGGCTCGACGAGCTGCCCGATGGCGAGTGGGAGGCCTCGGACGTGCTCGAAGGAGGCCCGGACGGCTCTTGTGACATCGAGCTGCGCGTCGTCGCCACGATCTCGGGCGACACGCTGTCCCTGGACTTCGCAGGCAGCGCCGAGCAGGTGGACGGCAACCTGAACTGCCCGCTCTCAGTCACGCGCTCGGCCTCCTTCTTTTGCGTGCGGGTACTACTCGACCCGAACGCGCCACCGAGCGCGGGGGCACACCGCCCGATCGGGGTCACAGCTCCGGAAGGCACCGTCTTGAACGCCCGGCCGGGTGCGGCGGTTGCGGGCGGCAACGTCGAGACGTCGAGCCGGGTCGCCGACCTCGTCTTCTCAGCCTTGGCCGACGTCGCCGGCGGGCCGGCCCAGGGTCAGGGGACCATGAACAACCTGACTCTCGGCGGCACTGGCGAGTCGGACTGGACCTACTACGAGACGCTTGCGGGCGGACAGGGCGCCTGCCGGGACGCCGATGGACCAAGCGCGATTCACGTCGCGATGTCAAACACGCTCAACACGCCCGTCGAGGCGCTCGAGACGGAACTGCCGATCCGCGTTCGCGAGCTCTCGATCAGGCGCGGTTCCGGCGGCGACGGAATGCGACGCGGCGGAGACGGGATCGTGCGCGAGCTCGAGGCGCTCGAGCCGATGCGCTACAGCCTGATAACCGAGCGCCGACGGCACCGCCCAAAGGGCCGCGAGGGTGGTCAGGATGGCCAGCCGGGCACCAACCGCGCAGGCGGCAGAGAGGTGCCCTCCAAGGCGACCGGAGAGCTGGCTGCCGGCGAGACCCTCAGGGTGGAGACGCCCGGCGGAGGAGGTTTTGGTGCGCGCGGCGAGGAGTCCGGCGCCTGACGGCGAAACTCGCAACTTCCCTCACATACTTGGCAAAAGCAGGAAAGTTTCGTAACCTGCGTCGCCTGAGCCGGTCTTTGCGCCTTCTGGCGCTTGTGCCGGGACCTTAAACCCAAAACCCGCCGAAGACTCCATTCCTCAAATGCCGATTGCCTTCAAAGAATGGGCCGTTACGGTGCGCGCACTGGCTGAGTGCGAGCAGCTGATCACCATGCGCAAGGGTGGGATCCGCGAGGAGAACAAGCACTTCGAGCTGGAGCACGACCAGTTCTTCCTCTACCCCACCTTCGATCACCAGAGGAACGACCTCGTTCGCGAATCCCACCACCCCGAGCTTCGCCGAGCCCTCGAGGAAGGGGTCTGGCCCGACGACGAGCCGACGCCGCGAGCCCTGCTCCAGGACGGTGGCATCCCTCAACCCGACCGCGTTCGCATCCGCGCCTGGGCCGAGGTGACCGATCACTGGACGACCGACGACGCGCGCGTTGTCGATCAGCTCTCCCCCTTCCACGTCTGGACGCCCGATTACGCGCTCAAGCGCCTCGGCTGGAAGCGACGCCACCCACTTCACATCATGCTGCTGCGCGTCTACCGGATCCCGCGCCCTGTAACGGTGCGCGTCCGCGACGAGTACCACGGCTGCCGCTCCTGGGTCGACATCGAGCGTGAGCTCCCGTTCGAGGGCACGCCCGTGATGGCCGACGAGGAATTCGAACGCGCGGCTCAGCGCATCCGCGACGTGGCCGGCCAGTCCGAAGCCGCCCTCGTCTAGCCCGAGGGGTCAGACCCCTCATGAAACGCTCACATTGTTAGCCGCGCGTGAGGGGTCTGACCCCTCGGGAGTCTCGCGTGCCCTCGTCCTCGGCATCGGCGGTGGCGGCGACGCCGTCGGCTCAATCGCGGTGGCCCGCGCTTTGGAGGCTCGGGGGCTCGAAACCGTCCTGGGTGGGGTTGCCTGGGAGCGGATCGTCGTCGATCCCCTTCCCGGGCCTCGCGCAGTGGCGGAGATCCGCGGCGGTCTGGCGCTTGACGGCGCCGTGATCGTCGATCCCACCGAGGGTGCCACCACGCCCGAGGGGGTCCACTTCTGCGAGTCGCGTCTGGCTTCTCACCTCGGCGAGCGGACCGTGCTGATCGACGTGACCGACGGCGCAGCCGGGGCGGCTAGGGGCATCGACGCCGCGTGTGCCGAGCTGAAATGTGACCTGGCGGTCCTGGTCGACATCGGAGGTGACGCAATCGCCGCGGGCGGCGAGCCCGGACTCGCGAGCCCCCTGTGCGACGCGGTGATGATCGCTGCCGGCAGACAGGCCTCCAAAACCTGCGCGCTGATGGTCCTTGGCGCCGGCTGCGACGGGGAACTGGAGCCCTCCGAGGTGATGGAGCGAGTCGCCGTACTGGCTCGGGCGGGCGCTTGGCTCGACACCCTCGGAGTCACCCCTGAGGCCGCGCAGGAGATCAAGGCAGCCGCAGCCGTCGCAGTGACGGAGGCGAGCCTGCTTGTGGCGCGAGCGGCAATGGGTGAGATCGGCCCGGTCGAAATTCGCGGAGGCCGCCGCGAGGTGGATCTAGGACCCGTGGCCGCTCTCGCTTTCAGCTTCGATCTCGAGGCCGCGCTTGCAGAATTGCCGCTCGCCCGTGCGGTCGCCGATAAGCCTTCCATCGGGGCTGCTCGGGACGCGCTGAACGACATCGGCGTCTCGACGGAACTCGATTACGAGGAACGGCGGGCCTCCGCTCTAGATTGAGGTCGGCATGTGGGTAGAGACCGAATCGCTCAGCTTCACCGCGCGCCACGAGGAGGCCGACGAGGACTCCGCGCAGCGAACGCTCGACGCGCTCGAAGACCTGCGCCTGAAGCTGGAGGACCGCTTCGACGACGCCCCGGGCGACGTGACGGTCGTCGTTCACCCCACACCCGCCTGGTTGAACGCCGCACACCCCTTCCTACCGGCCGCCCGCATCGCTGCAGCGCCGGCCGGGCGCCGCTATCTAGCCGGCTGGGCTATGGCCCGCGAGCTCCACGTCTTGAACGACGACTACCTCGACCGCCGAGCGGCGGGCGAGGAATCTCTGGCCGCGCTTCGAGGCACGGCCGAGCGCCTCTATGCGCAGATCGTGATCGGCGCCAACAACTCGAGTCTGCCTCCGCCCTGGGGCATGCGCCGCTTCTACCGTTACCTTCGCTGGTCGTGGCTGGTCGAGGGCGGCGCGCAGTACTTCGCCGGCCAGGTCTCCCAGTTCCGCCCAGCGGTCCAAACCCGGCTCCGCGCCGGCGATCCACCTTCCTTCCCCCCATCGGGCCGCGACGCAATCATCCTGGGCGGAACGGTCTTCGACCTGCTCGAGCGCCGCCGCGGCCGTGACGCCTGCAGCCTCCTGATCTCGCGAACCCGCCGCGACGGTCCCGAGCGCGCGATCCAGATCGCATTCGGCGAATCGGCCACCGACGTCGGGCTTGAATGGCGCCGCTACCTGCGCGAGGAGGTTCCCCGCGCCGGATCGCCGGACGTGCTCGAAGAGCTCCACTGGTAGGCCAAAGGTCTGCCGGCTCGACCCGCACTGGCCCGGGGTCAAGCCTCGGTGATCTCCAGCGCGACCTCTTCGACCCTGCCGTCGCGCATGTCCCAACCGCGAAGGTCAGGCTCGTCGGGATCGGCGAGCGAAACGATCAGCCAGACGGGGTCGGGCCAGGAGCGCGCGTTGTTTCGATCCGACTGCGAGGGCTCCGCAGGACTCTTCGTGTGCGAGTGATAGATGGCAACGATCTCCTCGCCCCGATCCTCAATGGTCGTGTAGATGCCGATCTGGTCCGAAGGCTCCATGTCGAAGGAATAGGGGCTCGCCAGCGCGTTTCGGGCCCGAAACACCTCGCTCGCGACACCGCTCGAGCCCGAAACCATCCCGCAGCACTCGTTCGGCCGGTCCTCCAGCGCGTGCGCGACGATCTCGTCGAAGAGTTTCCGTTGAATCTTCACCCGCCTGAGGCTACTCAGCCGACTCGGTGGACTAGTGGACTAGTTCTCTGGTACGGTTGTCTTTATGAACGTCAGCGCCGGAACGCTCCTTCGGGTCGACCGGACCTCGGAGCTGCCGATCGGGATCCAGGTCGCCTGGCGCCTACGCGCCCTCATCGCGTCGGGAAAGCTCGCACCCGGCGATCGCCTCCCGGGAGTCCGGCAGCTGGCCGAGGACGCGGGCGTGAACCCCAATACCGCGCGGTCCATCTACCAGCGGCTCGAGGCGGACGGGCTGGTGGAGACCAGACACGGCTCGGGCACGTTCGTCGCAGCTGCGGCAACTTCATCCTCCGAGGTCGAGCGGATCGCCGCCGACGCGGTCGCTGAGGCGCGAAGGGCCGGAATCTCCCCCGCCGACGTTGCGCGTTCGATCTACGGAGCGCGCTGGGCTGCCGAAGACGCGCTCGCCACAGAGCACGAGCTTCCGGACGTGGGAGCCGAGGCCGATGAAGCGGCGGCCCGCCGCGAGCTCCGCCGTCAGATCGCGCGTCTCGAAGCCGATCTGGCCGCTTACCCCGAGGCTCGATCGGAGACTCACACCCACCCGCTGCTTCGCCCCAAAGGACGTCTGCCCGACTTCGGCCAGCTGTCCGCCACCCGCGACGGTCTGATCGAGCGGCTTCGCGACGCGCGCGCCGAGGCGGAGCGCAAGGGCGCACGGGAATCGCGGGCCCGAAGCCGCTCCCGCCTGCCGTGATCAGAGCGACCGCCGACCGAGCCTTTCGGCCCTGCCGCCGGCTATCGGCCGAAGTGGGAACATGAACACCGTCGAGGCGGTCGATAAAAGACGGGACCTGAGCGCCGGCGACCGGATGGTCGCCGCGTTCCTATGGGCCCTCATGGCCGTGGGCAGCATCGCCTTGTGGGTGGGAGTTCCCGCCGGCTGGCTCTGGGTCGCCGGCAAGATCACCTCTGATCAGGCGCAGCACATCATCCTTTCGGTGATCGGCGTGCCGCTCGCGATCATCATCTGGGCTCGCGGCCTCTTCTGGCTCAACCGCCTTCACATGCGGGTGACCATGCCGCGCCTCATGCGCGAGATCGAGGAGGCACCGGACGACGAGGAGCCGCGCGTGATCCGCGGGCCGCTGGAGCCCCTCCTGGTCGGCTCACTGGTCATCGCGATCATCGCGATGACAATCTGGTTCTTCTTCTTTGCCGAGCGCCCGGGGCCGACGCTGTCGACGTCCTGAACTAGACGGGCTAAGCGGCGACGACCCGGTCCAGACCTCTCAAAAACGCCTCGACTACCTCGGAGTCGAACTGCGCTCCGGCGCATTTGCGGAGCTCCGACGCCGCTTCGGAGTGCGTGAGTGCGCGCTTGTAGACGCGATCGGTCCTCATCGCGTCGTAGGCGTCCGCAACGGCGATGATCCGAGCCTCGAGCGGGATCTCGTCATCATCGGCGCCGTGGGGATACCCGCTCGCGTCGGGCCGCTCGTGATGGGCCAAGACCCACAAGGCGATGTCGTCCAGGTTGGAGGAAACCAGCAGGTCTGCCCCGATCTGTGGATGGCGCTTCACCTGCTGCCACTCATCGGTGGATAGCGGCTCGGGCTTTCGCAGGATCTCCTCGGCAACACCGACCTTGCCCACGTCGTGGAGCTCTCCGGCGAGCGCAACCCGTTCGACGGCGCGTGGCTCGAGGCCGAGTTCGATCGCGGCCACCTCGCAGTACTCCGCGACGGAGCGGCCGTGATCAGCGAGATCCGAATAGCGCTGCTCAAGCGTCACCGTCAACGCGAGGAGCGGCTGGATCGCTGGGCTGTCGCGCGTTTCGGCTTCCATATCCCCTCTCCTGAAGACTACGCCCAGGCGAGGCCGGAATCTAGTACCAAGCGCTCACGGGATCGCGTGGAGGCTCGCTCACGTCTCCAGCCGCCCGGCCCAGAAGATCCGGGTCGTTCCGCCCGAGCTCCCACAACATGTCGTCGAGCACGGGCGGGCTCATGCCAACGTTCTCCGCAAGATCTTTCAGCCTCGACCGGGTGGCGGAGCGAACCTCGGTCAGCGGCCCGTCCGCAACAAGCCCCGCTCGGAGCGCGAGCCGCATGAGGACGTTGTCTGCCGAGACCTCCCACGCCTCTGGATCTGCCACCTCAAACCAGCCTCGGCGCTCGGCGATCTTCGCGAAGAGAAACGCCTTCTTGGCGAGGGGGTCCGAGTACGCGCGATACGCACTGAGCAGACTGACGAGCCCGCCGTCGCCGTCGAGCCGGCCTTGCGCCTGGCTCAAGAGCTCGACCGCGGCGCCTCCGAAATCCCGCTCGAGGCCGGCGGCCAGGTCGCGCCACAGCGAAGCACGCCTCTCCGGGTCGCCGATCGGTTCTTTATCGGCGCGAAACCACTCGGCAACGTCGCCCGCGCTCGCGTACCGCAGCCGCCGGGCCGTCAGGAGCCCGGGCTCCTCAGCCCCGGCACGGAGCCCGAGCATCCACATGAGCTCCGATCCCTCGAAGGGGCCGGCACCGTCGATCTCGTGCGGCTCGGTGTATCCCGTCTTGTGGTCGACCGCGCAGAGAAAGATCGCGGCGTCGGGGTCCGGGACGTGCGCGAAGTCCGGGGGCTCGTAGGTCACCGCGAGCTGGCGGACCCGCTCGGCGGCTCGATCCAGCGCTTCGTTACCTACCACCAGACCGTCGAGTCCAGCCCTTCCAGCTCGTCGACGGACTTCGTGTAGACGCCCGACGAGAGGTACTTCCAGCCGTCGTCCGGGACGAGAAAGACCACGTTGCCCTCGTCCATCTCGCTCGCGATCCGCACGCAAACCGAGGCGACCGCGCCGGCCGAAACGCCGGCGAAGAGGCCCTCCTCGCGCAGCAGGCGCTGAGTCCACACGATCGCATCGCGGTTGGAAACCATGATCTTTCGGTCCAGCAAGGACAGGTCGATGATCGGCGGAATGAACCCGTCGTCCAGCGAGCGGAGGCCCTGAACGAGCTCTCCCTGCATCGGCTCCGCGGCGACGATCTTCGTCTCGGGATCGTGCTCCTTCAAGCGCTTTCCCACGCCCATCAGGGTGCCGCCTGTCCCCAGTCCGGCGACGAACGC
This sequence comes from uncultured bacterium, assembly GCA_963721645.1. Classification (GTDB taxonomy): domain Bacteria; phylum Actinomycetota; class Thermoleophilia; order Solirubrobacterales; family 70-9; genus JALZKA01. The sequence continues at coordinate 1,629,669 of CAVRJK010000002.1, forward strand.
GCTGACGTCCTCGAGCTCGTCGAGAATCTCTACCGCGGTGCCGTGGTAGTGCGCGCCGGGATTCGCGGGGTTGCCGTACTGGTAGGGCATATATACGGAGGGATCGCTGTCGGCGAGGTCGAGCGCCATCTCGACGGAGCCGTTCGAGCCCTTGGCGCCCTCGGAGTAGATGATCTCGGCACCGAACATCGACAGAAGCTGGGAGCGCTCCTTGGTGACGTTGTCGGGCATGACGACCCGGAGCGGATAGCCCTTTCGGCGGCAGATCATCGCCAGCGAGATTCCGGTGTTGCCCGAGGTCGGCTCGAGGATCGTCTGGCCGGGCTCGATCGCGCCCTCCGCCTCGGCCGCCTCGATCATGGATTTGGCGACGCGATCCTTGACCGAACCGGTCGGATTCCGTCCCTCGAGCTTGGCGAAGATCCGCACACACGGGGACTTTGGGGAGAGGGTCGGGAGCTCGACGAGGGGGGTATTACCCACCTCGGCAACGATGTCTGCGTAGCGCCCGCCACACGGCCGGTTGAGAGTCGGCTCCATCACTTCATTAAGTGTAGTGAGAAGAACCGGCCCCGGCATCCTCCCGAGAAGTACATAATGCGGCGCGTGAGCAGCGAGACAGTCATCCGCGAGGGGCAGGACGAATCTCCGCGTGCACGCCGCGAGGCAATCCTGGTCGCCGCGGCGCACGTGATCGCCAGACGGGGCGTCCGTGGACTGCGGGTCGAGGAGGTCGCATCAGAAGCCGGCGTGTCCCCCCCGCTCCTCTACTACCACTTCGCCAGCCGCTCGGGACTCATCCGCGCGGCCCTCGAGCACGCATCCGAGCAGGCGCCCTCAGCCGCGTTGCGACGCGAGCCCACCGGCAAGGACGGATTCGAAGCGGTCCAGACAGCCCTCCTCGCAGAGCTCGACGACGACCGTGCGGTCCGCGAGAACGCGGTGGTCTGGGGCGAGGTCAGCGCCTCGGCCGTGTTCGAGCCCGCCCTACGCGAAGACGTCCGGCGCGTCTCTCAGGAGTGGAGCTCCACGGTGGCCGCGGGCATTAGGCGGGGCCGTGACGACGGCTCCATCCGCTTGGACGCCGACCCGGATGAGACAGCCCAGATTCTGATCACGCTCGTTGACGGGCTGTGCACCCGGTGGCTCGCCGGCGCAATCGACCGCGAGCGGGCCCGCGACCTCCTCGGGCAAGCGATCGAACGGATGCTCCGCTGACTCGGTAGGACAGCGCTTTTTTGCAAAGTGCGTTGATCACTTGTACGAAGTGTCTACGCAAACTCCGGCAATCTATGAACTTGGTCGGGTTGACTCCTTGGCCAAACCTGAGAGACTCTCCGCCTGAATGTGTTTCAGACATCCGCATGAGGCGGATGTCACCGATCGGAGGGCATGGGTGAATCGAAAGAGTGTCTTGGGGGCTTTGGCCGCGGCCATCGCTTGCTTTGTAGCGGTGCCATCAGCGCAAGCAGCGACCTTCTCGGTCGATGACGACGGCGTCGAATGTCCGACCGCGACCTATGCCTCCGTCCAGGCAGCGGTCAACGCCGCCGACCCCGGTGACACCGTCTCGATCTGCCCAGGCACGTACACCGAAGGGACTGGTGCGGCTTCGACCAACGCGCTCACGATCGCGAAGAGCCTGACAATTCGCGGCGCGGGCGCAGACCTGGTGAAGATTCAGCCGAAGCGCACAACTCCGACGGGCGGCCAGATCGCCGCGGGCTCGCCCGACATCCGCGACAACGTCGGCAACATCGCGGCGATCACTGGCGGCAGCGCAGTTCCGATCACCGTCGACATCTCCGGCGTCACCTTCGACGGCAACGGTGTCTACTCCGAGGTCGGCGTGCTCTTCCTCGACGCGCAGGGCTCCCTTGTCCGCAGCCGCGTCACGAACGTCGTCACCTCCGAGGACAACGCCGCTTCTGGCTTCCCCGGCGGCTATCGGTCCAACAACTTCGGCTACGGCGTCGCGCAGACGACCACCGCGACCACGCCTCCCCCCGGCGCCCAGCCCCGGCCGCTCCTGATCGACAACACCCGCATCGACAAGTACAACAAGCTCGGCGTGCTCATCGACGGCGCGACGACTGACAATCCGCCGCTTACGGCGTCCGGCGTGGTCAACGCCGCCACCATCCGCGGCTCTTCGATAATCGGTCGAACGCAGTGCATCAACTTCAAGGCGAACGGCAACTGCGCCTCCGTCGGGTTGCTCACCACAGGCCCGACCTTCGGTCAGGAAGGCCTACGCGTCACCGCGGGATCGACGGCGGCCGTGACGGATTCGATCATGTCCCAGAACCTGGTGAACGGCACGGGCGCGCCCACGCGCAACTCGGCCACCAACAACGCGAACCTGCCGCTTGGCTCCGGAGCCCGGTTCATCGGTGCCGGCACATCGACGATGTCGAGTTCCAACATCGTCGACAACGCGTATGGCGTGCAGAGCCAGGAGCTCGACGGATCGACCGCCAGCGCGACGGCACTCAGCGCCGAGAACAACTGGTGGGGCCTGCGGTTCACGGCGGTCACCAACAACGTCGGCCCTGCGATCTCGCCGGCCACCAACCCGCCGGTGCCCGAGAACCCGGTGAATGGAGCCCCCGTCGCCGACCCAATGTGCGTCACGACCAACGGTTCCGCCACCAGCAACTCAACGGCAGTCGACTTCTGCCCGTTCCGCAACGGCAACCAGGGCGACCCGAACGCGGGCCAATGGCCGATCGTGAACGCTCCGCTGCCCGTTTCCGACGAAGGGCCATCGGTCGACATCGAAGCCGATGCGGCGACCTACGAGCCGGGCGAGACCGTGATACTCAGCGCCACGGCAGCGGACGATTTCGGAGTCAAGAACGTCACCTTCTTCGAGGGAGCGAACGCGATCTCGATCGACGCGAATCCGCCTTACGGCGCGACCTTTGACATTCCGGCCAACAGCGCCTGCGGCGATCGCACTTTCACGGCGATCTCGAAGGATTCCTCGGGCCAGACGGCTTCGGACACCGTGACCATCACGGTCGATGACGAGTTCGACTGCGAAGGGCCTCCGGATCCACCCGATCCGCCCACGATCTCATTCGACCTTCCCGCACCGAGCTCGATTCCGGGAACGGGCGCGACGTACTCGGTGACCGCCTCCAGCGAGAGCGGCGTCGACGAGGTCGAGTTCTTCCTCGGCACCCGCTCGGTCTGCGTGGACAACACGCCCCCGTACGTGTGTGAGGTGCTGCCCACCGGCGACGAGGTCGGCGATCAGATCCTGAGCGCCGTCGTCACCTCGGACGACGATCAGACGGCCACGGCCGCGATGCCGGTCACCGTCCAGAAGTTCGTTCCCGACCTCACCGTTGAGATGAGCAAGGACCGCCTGACCAAGAAGAAGGTTCGGCGGGAGATCTCGGGCGAGGTTGTCCTGCCGGACCGCGTCGACAATGACGCGTGCACCGGCACGGTGACGCTCAACATCCAGCGTGACGGCATAACGCTCTTCCCCAGCACCCAGGTGAACGTCCAGCCCGACTGCACCTACTCCTTGACCTTCACGATCAAGGAAAAGAAGAAGAAGGGCAAGCCGAAGCCTGAATACGACGTGGGAGCGTCGTTCTCGGGCAACAGCATCCTCACCACAGCCACCAAGACCGAGAGGTTCGGCCGATGACCCCCCGTTTCCCAAAGCACGATTACCAAGGTAGGCAGATGAACCTCAAAGGCAAGTTCCTCGCACTCACGGCCGTAGCGGCGGCAGCGCTGGTCGCCGCCGCACCGAGTACGGCCGTGGCCGCGCCCGATCCGGCCGGTTGCACGCAGAACGTCCAGTACGACCCGTCGATTCCGACGTTCAAGCAGTATGCGGATGCCAACGGGATTACGAACAACACCCTCGGCAGCCTCACCACCGGCACGACGAGCAAGCACACCACCCTCGAGCTCTACGGCTATTTCGATGCCGTCATGGCGGCTACCGCCGGGAACCCGCGCGTTTCCATGGTCCGGCGCGACCTGGGCACCTCGTATCTGGGCAAGCCGATGCGCTACTACGTCGTCAGCTCGCCGGACAACATCACGAATCTCGACGCCGGCCGCAACGACGGAGCCTTCTGGCGCGGCGTGCGCGAGGGAACCATCTCGGCCGACGAAGGCGCGGCACAGGCGCAGGACCGCCCTGCCTTTTTCTGGAACACGGCCACCCCGCACGGCTCTGAGCCCGCTGCAGGCGAGGCGATCAGCCGCGTCCTCTACGAGCTGACGGCGCGCACAGACTGCGCGAACCTCCAGCGCCTGGACAGGCTGGACAACTTCCTGATGCCGGTTACGAACCCCGATGGACGCGACGCGAGCGCCTCGGGCACCAGGACCACGGCGTACGGATTCGACCCGAACCGGGACTTCGCTTCGCGAAACCAGGACGTCAACGCAACGCGCGTGACCGACGGGATCATCCCCTACCCGGGGCCCGTCTACATCGACGCCCATCAGCAGTCGAGCGGCTATTTCTTCCCGCCGAACGAAGACCCCGTCCTTCACGAGATGTCGGACTTCACGATCCAGACGATCCAGGACCGGATCGGACCGGCCCTGCAGGAGAAGTTCAACGATCAGTCGGGGCAGTACCGCAACTACAACGCCTACGACCTGTTCGCGATCGAGTACGGCGACTCAGTCCCGTCGCTCCAGCTCGGCGCCGCCGGCATGACCTACGAGAAGGGAACGTCGGAGAACTACGGCAAGCAGGTCTACGACCACTACCTCGCGATGGACGAGACCATGAACGTGATCTCCGATGACAAGGACGAGATCATGGCCGAGTGGTCCGAGCAGTGGGAGGAGGCTCGCCTGGAAGGTGAGAACGGCGAACTCGAAGAGAACGAGCTCGTCTCGCCACTGACACCCACGATCATCCAGGAGCCGAACACCGAGGTCTTCGGCTACTACTACCTGCCCGATAACCACACGGGCGATACCGCCAAGCTGATCCGCGAGATGCGCGAGACCGGGGTGCACGTCTACCGCCTCGACGAGGCCGTTTCCGTGCCGAACGCGCACAACTTCGCGGATGGCTACGTCTCGCAGTCCGGCTCGACCGCCGGAGAGCCGGTCGTCGCGCCGGTCAACCTGCCCGCCGGAACGCTCTACATCCCGATGGACCAGACGCAAAAGCACTGGATCCAGGGCATCCTGGGCGAGGACCCCTTCATCCCGGTCCCGTACTTCTACGACGTGGTCAACTGGTCTTTCTCGCAGATGCGCGGGATGTCCGGCAACGGCTACCTGATGGAAGCCATGCCGCCTGGCGTCGAAATGATCGAGGTCTCCGAGGCCGACTACGACGGCGTCTCCGACGGCTCAAAGCCGGTTCTTGCATTCCCGACCGATTCGGCCCAGGGCATCGCGATGATGGTCGAGCTGCTGAGTCAGAACGCGACCGTTTCGCGCTCTGAGACAGCGTTCACCGCGGGAGGCAAGAGCTTCCCGACGGGCACCGCGCTCGTCGACGGCCCGAGCGCGACGGGGATTGACCTCGCCGCCCTCTCGAACAAGCGCCAGGTTCCGATCACCGGACTTGATGCTTATCCGGTGGCGCGCAAGGCGCTCGTGAAGCCCAAAATCGGGCTCTACACCGGCTCGACCTCGATTCCGACGAGTCCGATCCAGGGCAACGGGCACTGCGCCGCCCCGGGATCCCCGACCGGTGCGACGGCTTACTGCGCGATGCTGCATGCGCTCGCGGTGAACCTCGGACTGCCATATCAGGGCGCGGACCAGGTGCTCTACCCCGTCACGCAGACCCAGCTCCTGGCCGGCGATCTCGTCACGGGTAACTACACCGCATTCATCAACCCGGGCCAGAACATCACCGTCGCCCAGGGCAACACGCAGCTCCAGGCGTTCGTGAACAACGGCGGTCGCTACGTCGGCGACTCGGCGAACGGCACGACGACGGCGAGAACGGCAGGGTTCACCACCCTGAACACCCAACCGACCAACGTTGCGCCGTTCAACGACCCCTGCCCGCCGCCGCAGAACTCCACATTCCAGACACCGGGCACGATGTTCAACGCCGAGTTCGACACGGCCAACCCGGTCGCGTGGGGCTTCGACAACGGCGGGTTCGTCTACCGCAATGCCTCGAGCAGCCCGGTGTACAACCCGGCAACGCTCGCAGGTGAGAGCGTGGCAATCTCGTATGCCGACCCGCCGACCGCGTTCGGCTACTCGTGCAATGCCATCGGTCCAGGCGAGCTACCTGGGCGCCCCTACGAAGCGGACAACGCATTCGGTTCCGGTCACTGGACGGTCCTGGGCTCAGACCCCTGGTACCGCTCCTGGGTGGACGTCGAGTGGCGGATGGCCCTGAACGGCGCGCTATATCCGACTGGCGCGTCGATTCCGACTGGCAGCGCCAAGCGGATGGCCGCACCGGCAAGCGAGCCGCTCGCCAAGAGCGCTCTGCCGAAGGTCGCCAACCGACCGGTCGTCAAGGGCGCACCGGCGCGCGAAGACGGCCGGATCGTCGCCGGCCCGGGTGACAAGAAGAAGATCAAGGGCCTCCTGCGAAAGGCCGACGTGCCGAGGTCGGATCGCCGCAAGGCGACCTGGAGCACCGAGGGCGACGATCTAGTCCTCAGCTTCCGCCGGGCCTGGAAGCCCGGAGCCGAGGTCACGGATTGGCTCTTCCGACTCGGAGCAGAGACCCGGGACAGTTCGTTCGCAATCACGAACATCCCCGCCAGAACCCACTAATCCGTAATTGAAATCAGCGCCCGGAGCGATATGTTCCGGGCACTGAACCTTTCTGGGGCAGGACCGCCCCAGAATCCACAAAAGGGAGAACACACAGATATGAGAGGAACTCGACTTTGGCTTGTGATCGCGATGATCACCGGCCTTTTTGCAACCGCCATCGTGGCCGGCTGCGGCGATGACGATGACGACGGAGGCTCGTCGGGCGGAAGCGGTGAGAGCGCGGACCTCGGCCTCCTGAACGAGGGCACGCTTACGGTTGCGTCCGACATCCCCTATCCCCCGTTCGAACAGGGCAGCCCGCCCGACTACGAGGGCTTCGACATCGATCTGATCAACGCCATAGCCGACGAGATGGGCCTTGAGACGGAGATCCAGGATCAGCCGTTCGAGGTCATCCTGGCCGGCTCGAAGGGGCGCTTCGACCTGTCGGTCGCAGCAACCACGATCAAGCCGGCGCGTGAGAACCGCGTGGACTTCTCGGATCCCTACTTCGAGGCGTCGCAGTCGCTCTTGGTGCCAGTGGGCTCGGACATCGCCAGCGTGGACGACATCACCGCAGACACGATCGTCGGTGCCGAAGACAGCACCACCGGTGAGACGTACGCAAACGACGAGACCGACGCCGAGGTTCGCTCGTTCGGCGGAATCAACGAGGCGTTCACGGCTCTCGACAACGGCCAGGTGGACGCGGTCATCAACGACCTCCCGTCCTCCGCGGCAGCCGTCGAGGACTCCGACGGCGATCTCGAGATCATCGAGGAGATTCCGACCGAGGAGCTCTACGGGATCGTGATCCCGGAGGACTCGGATCCGCTGCTTGAAGCGGTGAACGAAGCTCTCGCCACCATCAAGGAGGACGGGACGCTCGACGAGATCTACCAGGAGTGGTTCGGAACGGACGCGCCGGACAACGTCATCAACGGAACTAACGACGCGACCTGATCGGATCTAGGGATCAGCAGTATCGAGAAGGGGGCGCCGCTTCAGGCGCCCCCTTCTTTCGTTTAGGGTCGACGACAGCCGAGAGATTCGAGTAGAGCCATGGAAGAACTCTTAAACGAATACTTCAACATCGACATCATGCGGGAGTACGCCCCGCGGGTGCTCGAGGGTTTTTGGTTCACGATCAAGCTGTCGGTCCTGGCGGGGATCCTCTCGCTCGCATGGGGGCTGATCCTGGCGGTGCTGCGCCAGACTCCCGGCAAGCTGGGCGCGATAGTCCGCTGGCCGACGATCGCCTACATCGACGTCATGCGCGGCTTGCCGCAGCTGATCATCATCTTGCTGGTCTTCGGTTTTTTCGGCGAGCTCGCTGACAGCGGTCTCTTGCCGCTCGAGATCGCAATCCCGCGATGGCTTGGTCAGCCGGACCCGTTTTGGTACGGCACGCTGGCAATCACGCTTTGCTACGGCGCCTACATGGCCGAGGTCTACCGGGCCGGCATCGAGGCCGTCCCCCTGGGCCAGACCGAAGCAGCGCGCTCCCTCGGCATGAGCAACGGGCAGTCGATGCGCTACGTGATCGTCCCGCAGGCCGTCCGAAAGGTCATCCCGCCGCTCCTCAACGACTTCATCGCGCTGATGAAGGACACCTCCCTGGTCGCGTTCATCGGCTTGCTCGAAGTCGTCCAGGTAGGTCGCGACGTTCAGCAGACAGAGTTCAACTCGTCCGCACTGATGCTCGGCGCGATCTTGTACCTCCTGGTCACGATCCCGCTGGCGCGCCTCCTCGACCACCTGATCGCCCGCCAGCAGCGCAAGGAAGCACGCGGGTTGGGTGGAGACGATGACGACGACGGCAGCAGCCCTGCCCCCGATGCGCCGATCTCGTCCGCGGGAGGTGTCGGTCTTCATGGCGGCTGACGGGATGTCCACTTCCGGCCACGAGGCGCCGACCACCGCGCTTCCTGGTGACGCGGTCAACGAGAGCGGCGCGATCCTCTCCTTGCGCGGCGTCCACAAGCGGTTCGGCAAGCTGCGAGTACTCGACGGAGTCGACCTGGAGGTCAAGCGAGGAACCGTGACCTGCGTGATCGGCCCGTCTGGCTCGGGCAAGTCGACCCTCCTGCGGTGCATCAACCTCCTGGCCCCGCCTGAAGCAGGGCTCGATCATGCTGGAGGGCAAGGAGATCGCCCAGAACGTCAAGGGCGAGGATCTCAACTACGTCCGCCAGCGGGTCGGGATGGTGTTCCAGCAGTTCAACCTGTTCCCGCACATGAGCGCGATCGAGAACGTGTGCATCGCCCAGCGGAAGGTCCTCGACCGATCGGAGAGCGAGGCACGCGAGAAGGGCGAGGCGCTTCTGCTACGGGTCGGCCTGGCCGACAAGATCGAGGCCTACCCGGATCGACTTTCCGGCGGCCAGCAACAGCGCGTCGCGATCGCACGCGCGCTCGCCATGGAGCCGCGCGTGATGCTTTTCGACGAAGTGACTTCCGCCCTCGACCCCGAACTGGTCAAGGAGGTTCTCGACGTCATGAAGGAGCTGGCCAGAGAGGGCATGACGATGGTCGTCGTCACGCACGAGATGAACTTCGCCAAGGACGTGGCCGACCAGGTCGCCTTCATGGACGGCGGCGTGATCGTCGAGTACGGCCCCCCGTCAGAGGTACTCGGCAACCCACGCGAGGCGCGGACGAAGAAATTCCTGGGCCTGGTGCTCGAGCGCTAGCGGCCGCCGGCCATGGCCGGGAGGATGACGACGCTGTCGCCGTCGTCGATCGCAGTCTCCAGGCCGTCGAGGACGCGGACGTCCTCATCGTTCAGGTAGACGTTCACGTAGCGATTGAGCTGGCCGTCCTCTGAGAAGAGTTGGGCATTGGTGTCGGGATGCGCTTCGACCAGCGACGTGAGGACGTCGCCGACGGTCGAACCCTCGGCGGCAACCTGCGCTTCACCGCCGGTCTGGGCGCGAAGGACGGGCGGGATCTTGACTGTGGCGGACGGCATCGGGCGGGAATCTAGCGATCGGCGGCCGCGTTACGCGACCGGCGAGGGCTCCCGGGCAGGCGCTCCGCAAAAGAGCTCGTAATCGGGGAACTTGCCCATTTCCTCGACGGGGATCTCGGGCGCATCCTCTCCGCAGATCGGGCACGACGGGTCGCGGCGCACCTTGAGCTCGGTGAACGTTGTGCCGAGCGAGTCGTAGAGCAGGAGGCGGCCGGAGAGCGTGTCGCCAATACCGATGACGAGCTTTACGACCTCGTTCGCCTGGAGCAGACCCATGAGCCCGGCCATGACGCCGAGGACGCCGTTGGCTCCGCACGATGGAGCAAGCTCCGGCGGCGGAGGGGTCGGGTAGAGGCAGCGGTAGCAGGGACCGTCATACGGGACGAAGGTGGAAATCTGGCCCTCGAAGCCGAGGATCGAGGCGGAGACGACCGGCTTGCGAAGCCGGACGGTCGCGTCGTTCAGGAGATAGCGCGTCGGGAAATTGTCGGCGCCGTCGACGATCACGTCGTAGTCCTCGATGAGGTCGAGAATGTTCGAAGAATCGAGCCGGGTGTTGTGCTCGACCACGTTCACGTCGGGATTGAGCGCCTCGATCGCTGCCTTCGCCGAGGCCGTCTTCGGCTGACCCACGCGGTCGGTCGTATGGATGACCTGGCGCTGGAGGTTCGACGCGTCAACCACGTCGTCGTCAACCAGGCCGATCGTCCCGACCCCTGCCGCCGCCAGATAAAGAGCGGTGGGCGAGCCGAGCCCGCCGGCGCCCAACAAAAGCACCTTCGCGTTGAGAAGGGCGACCTGGCCCTCGACCCCGACCTCGGGCAGAAGCGTGTGGCGCGAGTACCGGTTGCGCTGCTCGGGCGTCAGGCCCTTCGCGTAGACCAGCGGGTAGCCGGCCCCTTCCCACGCGACGATCCCGCCCTCTACCGCGACCGCGTCGCCGTAGCCGAGCTCTGAGAGAAGGTCGACGATTTTGGCCGACCGGTTGTCTGTGCGGCAGTGAACGATCAAGCGCTCCGAGGTGTCGGGTGCGATCTCGTCGATCCGCTCGGCGACCTCGGCCTGCGGGATATGAATCGCCCCCTCGAGATGGGACTCGTCCCATTCGTGCTGCTCGCGGACGTCGATCACTCGCACGCCTTCGGTGATCTCCTGCCGGGCCTCGTCCACCGGGATCATCTCGATCCTGGCCTTGACTTCCTCCATCGTTTCCGCTGCGCTCGCCATAAAAGGTCCTAATCTCGGTCGGGATTAAGGGGTTACTTCAGAAAGGATAGCGATCCGGATACGCGAAGGGCCGGCGCGTGCCGGCCCTTCGGTGGTCCAGTTCTGTTTTTCGGAGCGCTAGCCGAGCGTCGGGCGCATCTGCCGCAAACGGCGGACCCGCTCCTCGATCGGAGGGTGAGTCGAAAACAGCGCCGCCATGCCCTTGCCTGCGAAGGGCTTGACGATGTAGAGAGGCTCCGCTGCCGAGTTCACCTGCATCGGGATCTCCGCTGCCGACTCCTCGAGGCGCAGCAGCGCGCTCGCCAACGACTCGGGGTTGCCGCAGATCTCAGCACCCGTCGCGTCGGCCGAGTACTCGCGTTGGCGCGAGACGCCGAGCTGGATGAGCGAGGCTGCCAACGGCGCGAGGATGACCAGCGCCAAGGCAGCGATCAGCCCGAGCGGACCGGAGTCCTCGTCGCCGCCGAACCACAGCAGCATGTAGCCGAGGTACGTGATCGAGGCGCCGATCGCCGCAGCCACCGACTGGAGCAGCACGTCACGGTTACGAATGTGCGCGAGCTCGTGCGCGATCACGCCACGGAGCTCGTCCTCGGAGAGCCGCTTCATGATCCCGGCGGTGACCGCCACCGCGGAGTTCTTTGGATTGCGGCCGGTCGCAAACGCGTTGGGTTGCTCCTGCGGAATCACGTAGAGCGACGGCATCGGCAGGTCGGCGCGCGTGCAGAGCTCGCGGACCATCTGGTAGAGCCCGGGGGCCTGCTCCTCGGTGACCGGCTTGGCGCCGCTCATCTTGATCGCGATCCTGTCGGAGAAAAACCACGACCCCAGGTTGATGAGCAAAGCGATGCCCAGGAAGAGTGCGGCCATGTCAGGCCCGCCGACGAGCGCACCGATGCCGACCAGGAGGCCGCCGAGGGTGGCCATCAGAAGGACGGTCCGAAGACCGGCAGCGACGTTGGACTTGCGAGTGGTAGTCATGAGCTTCTAGTTCTCCTTAGGTATCCGATGCCAGGGCGTCCGGCCCAATTCTCAAAGTCGTCCATGACTCTGAAGTTCCTATAGACATGATCGCAGGCGGACGAATGTTGGACATGAGGGCCAGTCTTCATTCATCCTGGGGTCTAGACCCTTGACGAGATCTCCGATACATAGACCCAGGACCCCACCGTCGGCCCCGACTGCTCGATGAAGCGCTCACGAACACTCATGACCCAGGTCCTGGCGGTGAACCTGCTGTTGATCGTTGCGGCAGTGGTCGCCGCCACGCTCGCGACCAGCCCGCGCTTCGAGCTCTCCGCCTATCCGGAGGCCGGCCTGGTCCTGGGCCTGGCGATCGCACTGACCGTTCTCGTCAACGTCTTTTTGCTTCAGCGCCGGATGCGGCCGCTCGAGCAGCTCGTCGATGAGATGGAGCGGGCCGACCTCTCGCGCCCCGGCTCCAACCTGAGTGAAGTGGCCGGGATCGGCGAGCCGGAGGAGGTGGAGCGGCTCCACCGGACTTTTCGCCGCATGCTCGAGCGCCTCGAGACGGAGCGCCGGCGCGCGTCGAGCGCCGCCCTGACCGCGCAGGAGGAAGAGCGCTCCCGAATCGCGCGCGACCTCCACGACGAGGTGAACCAGTCGCTCACCGGCCTTCTGCTGCGCCTCGAGGCCCTGCGCGAGCAGGCACCGTACGAGCTCGCGAAGGAGATCGACGACACCAAGGCCCTCGCCAACCAGGCGATGCAGGAGCTCTTGACGCTCGCTCGCCAGCTCCGTCCCACCGCGCTCGACGATCTGGGCCTCAAGGCAGCGCTGGCCGGGAACGTGACCGAGCTGGATCGCCGCAGCGCGCTCGAGGTCTCGTTTCGCTCAGACGCCTCGACCTACTCAGATCTCTCCGCTGACGCCCAGCTCGTCGTATACCGAGTCGCGCAAGAGGCTCTGTCAAACGCCGCTCAGCACGCCGAGGCTGAGTCCGTCGAGGTCAGCCTGGCTCGCATGGACGGCACCGTCGAGTTGACGGTTACCGACGACGGGCGCGGCTTTACCTTCGACCAGGCGAGCCGCGGACTGGGCATGGGGGGCATGCGTGAGCGAGCCCTACTCGTGGGCGGAGACCTGCGAATCGAGTCCCGTCCGGGCGTCGGCACAAGGGTTAGGCTCCGCGTGCCGATAGAGAATGTTGATGGAAGCGCCCCTCCGGGACAGTCAGATGGCATTACGTCCGGCGTCGGTGAACCCCCCTCGAGCTGAGCCAATGAGAGTTGTAATCGCAGACGACCATGGAATCGTCCGTTCGGGCGTACGAATGTTGCTCGAGCGCCAGACGGATATCGAGGTGGTCGGAGAGGCTGAGAACGGCGCCGACGCCCGCGATCTCGCCATCCGCGAGCGCCCCGACCTCGCGATCCTCGACGTGAAGATGCCAAAGCTCACGGGCCTTCAGGCGACTCGCGAGATCAAGGAGCAAGCCCCCGAGGTAGCCATTCTGATCCTCTCCATGTACGACGACGAGCGCTACCTCTTCGAGGCTCTCAAGGCCGGCGCCTCCGGCTACGTCCTCAAGGCGCAGGCCGACTCGGATCTGATGGCGGCGGTCCGCGCGGTCGAGAAGGGGGAGCCGTTCCTCACGCCGGCGGCACAACAGGCGCTGATCAAGGATGTCCTGGGCGAAGGGGAGGCGCGCTCGGACGAGCTCACGCCGCGCGAGCAGGAGGTCGTAAAGCTCGTCGCCGAGGCCCACACCAACAAGGAGATCGCCGACATCCTCCACCTCTCCGAGAAGACCGTCGAGAACCATCGCTCGAACGCGATGAAGAAGCTCGGAATGCGCGACCGCGTCGAACTCGTGCGATACGCGATCCGCCGCGGCCTGATCGAGCCGTAAAACCCACCCGCTCGCTAGGATTTCTGGCGATGCTGTTTTCGACCAAGGCGGAGTACGGAGTCAGGCTCATGGTCGAGCTCGGACGCCGAACCGACGGCGCAAGGCCGGAGGAGTCGACTCCGGTCTCGCTGACCGCAGTCGCCGAAGCGGAGAACCTCCCCCTCTCCTACCTCGAGCACCTGGTCGCAAAGCTGCGTCAAGCCGGACTCGTCACTTCGGTGCGCGGCGCGCACGGCGGTTATCGTCTCGCCCGCGACGCATCGGAGATCGCGATGCTGGACGTTGTCCAGGCCCTCGAAGGACCCATCGCCCCGATGGAGTGCTTTCACACGGAGCGCGAAGGACGCGTTCTCTGTTCGCACGAGGTCGACCCGGACCCTTGCGCGACGAAGCTACTGTGGACGCGCGTTCACGGAGGCGTCACCAAGGCGCTGGCGGGCACCACGCTCGCTGAGCTTGTCAAGTTCTCAGAAGGCCGCCCGGCCACGCTGACCGTCGCCTGACCACCCCCCACCCACTCACGACTGGAGCTTTCAATGGCAGACCTAGAGATCCGCAACCTGCACGTCTCGGCCGAGGACAAAGAGATCCTCAAGGGCGTCGACCTCGAGGTCTCGAAGGGCGAGATCCACGCGCTGATGGGCCCGAACGGCTCGGGCAAGTCCACGCTCGCGAACATCGTCATGGGCCATCCGTCCCTGGAGGTCACCGAGGGCACCATCCACTTCCTCGGAGAAGACATCACCGAGGCCGATCCCGAGGAGCGCTCGCGCATGGGACTCTTCATGGCCTTCCAGTACCCGGTCGCGATCCCCGGCGTAACCGTCGCCAAGTATCTGCGCATGGCAGTCAACGCCCATCGTGACGCCCGCGGCGAGAAGGAGATCAAGCTGAAGGACTTCCGCAAGACCACGGAAGAGGCGATGGAGCTCGTCAACATCCCCCGCGAGTTCTCAAGCCGCTACTTGAACGAGGGCTTCTCGGGCGGCGAGAAGAAGCGCATGGAGATCCTTCAGCTCGCGATGCTCCAGCCGCAGATGGCCGTCCTCGACGAGACCGACTCCGGCCTCGACATCGACGCGCTCCGTGTCGTATCCGAAGGCGTGAACAAGTTCGCCGGCCCCGACATGGGCGCGTTGATCATCACCCATTATCAGCGCATCCTCCACCTGATCGAGCCGAGCCGCGTCCACGTGATGTATCAGGGGCGGATCGTCAAGGAGGGCGGCCCCGAGCTGGTCTCCGAGCTCGAGGACAAGGGCTATGCGCCGATCATCGCCGAGGTCGAAGGAGCCGCCGCGACGGCCTAGCGGCCGCCCGGGGCGCCACCCAAGATGGCAACGCCCGCCACTCGGAATCCGCTCGAGGCCGTCCGCGACTCCTTTCCCGCGCTCCAGCGGGAGATCAACGGCAAGCCGGTCGCCTATCTCGACTCGGGCGCCTCGTCGCAGCGCGTCCTGGCCTCCATCCAGGCCGTGGACCGCTACGAGCGCCGCCACCACTCGAACGTCCACCGCGGCTCGCACACCCTCTCGGCAGAGGCGACGGCCGCGTACGAGGGAGCCAGGGCGACGGTCGCCGACCACCTGGGCGCAGCCGACCGGCGCGAGATCATCTTCGTCCGTAACGCCACCGAGGCGCTCAACCTCGTGGCGCGTGCGTGGGGAGACGCGAACGTCGGAGCCGGCGATCGGATCGTGCTCACCGAGATGGAGCACCACTCCAACATCGTCCCCTGGCAGCAGCTGGCCGAGCGTGCCGGCGCCGAGATCGACTGGGTCCCTGTCAGCGCCGAGGGCCTACTCGACATGGCGGCTCTCGACGAAGCTCTCGGACGCAGTCCCAAGGTCTTGGCGATCACCCATCTCTCGAACGTTCTCGGCACGCTCAACCCGCTCGCCGAGATCTCTCGCTTGGCCCACGACGCAGGCGCCATTGTCGTCGCGGACGGCGCCCAGGCAGCGCCGAAACTGGCCGTCGACGTCGCGGAGCTCGGCGTCGACTTCTACGCGCTGACCGGCCACAAGGCCTACGCCCCCACCGGGATCGGCGCTCTGTGGGGCAGGCTCGACCTCCTGCGCGGGATGGAGCCCTTCCTCGGAGGCGGCTCGATGATCCGCAAGGTGACCACACAAGGCACCACCTGGGCCGACGTTCCTGCCCGCTTCGAGGCCGGCACGCCCGCGATCGCGCAGGCGATCGGTCTTGCCGCTGCGATCCGCTGGCTCGACGGCATCGGCATGGATCGCGTTACCGCGCACGAGCGCGAGATCACCGCGTATGCGATGGATCGGTTGGCCGCCGTGCCCGGGCTCGAGATCTTCGGACCGCCGGCGAGCCCGGACCGGGTCGGCCCCGTGTCGTTCGAGGTCGAGGGAGTTCACGCCCATGACGTCTCGGAGATCCTCGACCGCCACGGCGTCGCAGTTCGCGCCGGTCATCACTGCGCCCAACCCCTGATGGAGCGTCTGGGTGTAGCCGCGACGGCGCGCGCGAGCTTCGGCATCTACACGACCGCCGAGGAGATCGATCGTCTGGTCGCAGGGCTCGAAGACGCGCGCAGGATCTTCTCCGCGTAGCTCCCCCGGAAGGTTTAAGCTGCCCGCGGATTGTCCGGGGGTTACGGGGATCTATTGCGTAGCGGATACGACGCCTGGAACGTCGGCGATCGCTCCTACGTGCTCGCGAACTTCTCGCCCGACGTCGTGTGGGTGACGCCTCCCGACGATCCCGACCAAGACGTCTTCCGCGGCCACGACGCCGTCAAGGGCTTCTGGGACCAATGGCAAGCCGCCGTCGGCCGGCTTCGCTTTGAGGTGCAGGAGATGATCGAGGAGGGCAATCGCGTCCTCGCTGTCGTCAAGCGCTCGGGCGTCGGTCGCCAGAGCGGCCTGGAGGTCTCAGACGTCGTCTGTCAGGTCTACTTCTTCGACGGGGACGGCAAGTGCAGCCTGGTGCGTGAGTTCTACGACCGCAAAGTCGCGATATCCGCCGCTGGAATCACGGAACCTTCCGCTTGAACCAGGCGCTCAAGGACATCCCCCTCACGACCGAGGAGCTGCGCCTCCGCCGGTTCCTCCTGATCCTTGCGCCCGTGTTTTCCGTGATGGCCGTTGGCTACATCCTCCAGGGGATTATGGGCGACGCCGAGTTCCCGTTCGTCGCAAACTCGGTCGCCAAGGACGGCACCTTCGCCGTCCTTTGCATCGTCGCGGCCGCTGACGTGCGCAGGCATATGTGGGCGGTGAGCGTCGTGATTGGCGCACATCTTTTGATCATCGGCTCGCTGGTGTTCTCCTTCGCGACCAATAACGCCAACGACGTGTCCGGTTCGTTCACGCCGCTGGACGGATTCGACCTGCCGGAGGCAAAGACGATCCTCTTCATCTGGTTCTTCCTCGCCGTCGCGGTCACGGCTGCCCTCGCGTGGAGCCGGCGCTCCGCGGTCAAAGCGAGGTTCGACCTCAAGTATCTGGCGCCCCATCAGCACCGCACGCTGATGGCGCTGGCGGAGGTGCTGGTCCTCGGGCGAAACGAAGCCCTCTCCCCCGTCGCCGTTGCTGCCAATGTCGACGACTACCTCTATTCCTTCCCGGCCGAGGCCAAGAGCAAGGCGAAGCTGGCCCTCACCGCGCTCTGGATCTACCCGATGCTCCGGCTTCGCCCTCCATATCCGGTCATGTCCCCGCAGGGACGAATCGAGTTCATCGAAAAGTGCTTCGTCGCAGACGTTGCTGAGCGACGGCTGCCCGGACCCGTCCGCCGGATCATCCAGTCGATCCTCGTCGCGGCGCAAAATCTCACCTTCATCGGCTACTACGGAGACCCGCGCACGGCCGGGGAGACCGGATACGTGCCGTTTTCCGAGCGCGAGGAGGGCGGCCCGCTCGCGGAACTTGCTGCCAGGCCGTTTCCGCCCCTCAACGTGCGGACCCCGCGAGAGATCGATTCGGAGCGGATCACGGCAGACGTGGTGATCGTCGGCTCGGGCGCGGCGGGCGCAGTACTCGCCAAGCGCATGGTCGAGAAGGGCCGGGAGGTGTGCGTGCTCGAGCGCGGACTCCACGTGGACCCATCCGACTTCACAGAGGACGAGTCGAAGCAGTTCGCCCGCCTGTACGCGGACGGCGGCATGCAGATGTCCACGGACGCGCGCTTCCAGGTCCTGCAGGGCAAGTGCGTGGGCGGCACGACCGTGGTGAACAACGCGGTCTGCTTCGACCTGCCCGACCACGTGCTCGAACGCTGGAACGACGGCAACGGCCTGGACGCCGGAATTGACGAGGCCGGGCTCGCGGCGGCCTTCGGGCGTCTGCGGGAGTTCATGCCCGTGAAGCGGATGGACTCTCGGGCGCACCTCGCCGGAGGCGCGGTGAAGTTCCGGGACGGCATCGAGGCCCTTGGACTTGACCGCTCTGGCGACTTCGACGTCGTCGAAGCCAACATGTCCGACTGCCTGGGCTCCGGCTACTGCAATATCGGCTGCCCGCTCGGCCGCAAGCTCTCCGCTCTCGACTACACGCTCCCGATGGCGCAATCCGAGCACCCCGACGCACTCAAGATCCTCAGCGAGTGCTCGGTCGAGCGCATCACGCCCCGCAACGGATCGGCAGCTGAGGTCGAGTGCAAGCTAAGCGACGGCCGCAAGCTCTCGGTGAGCGCCAATACCGTGATCGTCTCGGCCGGTGCACTCGCGTCGAGCCTGATCCTCCAGCGCTCACACCTGGGTGGACCGAACGCCGGGCGCGGCCTCTCCTTCAACCTCGGCGCACCCATGACCGGAGAGTTCGCGGAGAAGCTCGATTCCTTTCGCGGGCTTCAGATCTCCCACTACCTGCGCACGCCGGGCGACGACGGGATGATCCTGGAGACCTGGTTCAACCCCGTTGGTGCCCAGTCGCTCTTCATGCCCGGTTGGTTTCGCGACCACTATCGCAACATGCGCCACTACGACCGGATGGCGTGCACCGGCTCCGTGGTCGGCACCCGGTCCGACGGGCGTGTGAGCCTTGACTGGCGCGGCAGGATGAAGCTCTCCTACGATCCGCACCCGGACGACCTCAGTCGCCTCGTGGCAGGCCTGAAGCTCGCGGGGCGCATCTACCTCGCCGCCGGGGCGACCAGGGTCATGCCCACGACTTTTCGCTTCCTGCCCTACTCCACACCCGAATCGCTCGAGGACCTCGACGCCCAGGTGGTCGATAACACCGACATCCAACTCCACTCCTCGCACCCGCAGGGCGGCAACGCGATCAGCCGCAACCGCAGCCGTGGAGTCGTAGACCCCGACTTCAGCGTCCCCAACGCTCCCGGCGTCTACGTCTGCGACGCGAGCGTGTTTCCAGCCGCCATCACCGTCAACCCACAGCTGACCGTGATGGCGCTGGCCGAGTACGCCGCCGAGCGGATCGAATAACAGCCCAAAACGCCTGCCCTGTCTCGACTTGGAGCGCGGCCTGTGGGCATGAGCCGCGGAAGAATGCCGGAGGTCCCCGGTTCTAGCGCTTGATCCGGATCTGCGTGTTCCCGTGCGGTGACACGAGGAATGGGTTCGAGTTGTTGAAGGCGCTCTGCTCCGCGACGGCATTGTCGACATCGACGACCGCCCCGATGTACGCCTTGCCGGTCGAAAATCGCGCAGGCACCTGCACCTTGGCGCGAACGGTTTCGAGCGCGTTCGCGGGCAGCGCTGGAACCTTGAACTTGCCGAGATTGGCATCCGACGAGGCGATGAATGGATCGCTGGACAGTCGCAACTGCATCCGTGTCGACGGGGCCGATTCATCGCCCTGATTGGCGATCGAAGTAATGACCTGGACCGTGCCTCCCCGCTTGGCCACGGCTGGGGCCGCGAGAGTGGGCGCGATGAGATCGGCAAGCCGCTGGCCGAGGATCTTCCCGATCGAAATAACCCAGCAAGGTCCGTTTGCGCTCCCGGCGCCACCACACGGCGAGATGCCGCTGCCTACTTGCTGGGACACGTACACGCCGGTTGTGCTCGGGTCTGTGGCAGCGCCGGCCATGTGAAACTGCTGCAGAGGCGAGCTTCCCGAGGCCACCCGCACGCTTGAGGAGATGTCGGACTCGCTTGCGTCCCACACGCTCGCTCGGAGCTCGGGATAGATCGAGGAGTTGGACCGGATCTGCGAGACCACCAAGTCTGAGTTCGCGTTGGACGCCACAGCCGGCCATCCATAGTCGAACACCGCTCCAGCGGGATCTCCAACCGAAGCCCTGCCAAACCGGCGATCTCGCACCACGTCAACCGACGGCCGGAATCCGAAATAGTTCGAAACGTCTACCTGGACCAACTTGACGACGCTGTTCGCCGACGGCTGCCCCGACCATGTATCGCTTTCGGTCGAAACGAACGTCAAATTCGAGCCGCGTAGGTCCGCGTTCTGCGGAGTCCGGCCGATGTTGTTGTAGACGACCGGCTGCCCGCCGAGCTGCGTCCCGTTCACGGGCGCACCGGTCGAGTCGACGGTGGTTGTGCGACGGTAAACGCTGCCGCCTGAGACGGCCCAGATGCTCACCCCGGTGTCGCTGTCACGACTCGCCCAGTAAGGGGTCGAGGAGGCCGACTGATTGAGGGCGGGTGCGGGCAACCAAGCGTCGACATGCGACCACTCGCCACGGGTGTAGGCGCGCCCTTCTGCCAGATCGCCTGCGGAGTACAGAAAGTTGACAGTCGTGCGAGCCCCACCTACGGGCTGGAGATCGGACGAGACCAGAAAGTGCGTCGAAGTCATTCCGATCTTCTGGTAGTCCTGAACCTCGAGGCCGGGACGCCCGACCACGTCGCCGTAGGTAAACCAGCCGTCCCTCGGATCCTCGCTGCGTGAAACGGCGATCATCAACCGCGCCGGGCTCTCGCGCGACTGAAAAACCATGAAGAAGCGGTCCCGGTACGGGTCGTACAGGATCCGCCCGTCCTTGGCGACGTTGGTGGTGCTGCCGTCGAAGCCGGGCCCGATCGGGACTCCTGAAGCGGCAAAGAATTCCTGCGCGGAGTAGCCACGCGCCTCGAGCCCGGGAGCCGGCGCGACGAGCGCGCCACCCTTGGAATAGCAGGCAAAGGCGGCGCGGGTCGTGGTGCAGATGTGGGTCCGGCTCACCGCGAGGTTTGAGTCGGCGGGACTCCCGCCGCGGTCGATGCGCGTTTGGTCAGTGGTTCCGGAAAGAAACTGGAAGGTTGGAGCGGGCGTGGCTCCCCGACGGGCATGTGCGCCGGCTTCGTGCTCGTGGTACCGGCTCGGCCCAGCGGCGATACCACTCCCGGCGACGGGCCCCTCGATCGATCCGGAGTCATTCATGCTCGTCTCGGTGAACGTGACGGTCGCAACCGCTCCTGTGGCAGCAGAACTGGCGGTCGCCGGACCGGAAACCCCCAATGCCACAACCATCAGCAGCGGTGATGCGACGGCGAGCGCGGCGGTCGGGCGCTTCAGGCGCGACGTCCAGGCCCCCCCGGGCGATCGGACTCCCATCCAGGTCATCATGAACGCGACGCTACATCTGGCACCCGCGGCTGTCATCGGTGAGCCTCCCTGAGATTCACCCTGACTTTTGTCGCACCCTCGGCCACCGCTACCGTTCTGAAGGTGGACGAGCTCTACCGCGAGAACATCCTGGATCACTACAAGCGTCCCCGCCACTTTGGGCGCCTGGACGAGTTCGACCTCGACTTCGAGGACACGAACCCGTTCTGCGGCGACGAGCAGCACGTCTACATAAAGCTCGACGCGGACGACCGGGTCACCGGCGTCTCGTTCGAGGGCAAGGGCTGCGCCATCTCTACCGCTGCGACCTCGATGCTCGTTGACGAGCTCGAGGGCATGAGCCGGGAAGAGCTTCTCCGCATGCCGAAGGAGACGGTGCTCGACCTGCTCGGCATCCCGATCTCCGCCACCCGCATGAAATGCGCCCTTCTCGGCCTCAAGGTCGTCAAGTCCGCCTCGCTCGGCGAGCTCGCCGACTGGGAGGACGAGGGCGAGACGGGCGACCCCACTCTCGCAACCGAGATTTGACTAGTCGGATAACGGCTGATCGCTCTCTGCGTGAGATGTTCGCCCGGCTCGACGGCTAAAATCCGACCTCGGAAGTTGGATTTTCTTTTTATGCCTGAATTGACCGTCTGCAACATCGAAGACCTGCCTGAGGGCGAGATGCGTCTCGTCGAAGACGACGCGGGCCGAAAGATCGGCGTCTTCCACTGCGTCGGCGGCGAGATGTTCGCGATCGAGGACCGTTGCTCACACGACGATGGCCCTCTCGCCGAGGGGGAGTTCGATCAGGCGTCCTGTACCGTGGAATGCCCCCGCCATGGGTCGCTCTTCGACCTCAAGACGGGCAAGCCGAAGTCGCTTCCGGCGTACGCGCCGGTCGACACGTTTGTAGTCAGTGTCCATGACGGCGAAGTGAAGCTGGAGATCTAGATGAAGCCACCGCCCGAAACAGCCACACCCGAATCCACCAAGGTCCTTACTGACGCCGAAGCAGGCCTCAAGGACATCGGCTCGGACTACAAGGAGCGCTTCGGCTTCTCCGATCCGGAGACGGGCTATTCGTACAAGGCGCCGAAGGGTCTCTCGCGCGAGCTCATCGAGTCGATCTCCGAGTACAAGTCCGAGCCGCAGTGGATGCGCGACTTCCGCCTCAAGGCCTACGAGCACTACGAGAGCCGGCCCACGCCCAAGTGGGGTGGCGACCTCGACCAGATCGATTTCGAGGACATTCACTACTTCGTGCGCGCCTCCGAGAAGGTCGGGCATACGTGGGACGAAGTCCCCGAGGACATCAAGAACACCTTCGACAAGCTCGGCATCCCCGAGGCCGAGCGGAAGTTCCTCGCCGGCGTCGGCGCGCAGTACGAGTCCGAGTCCGTCTACCACCAGGTAAACGAAAAACTCGAAGCGCAGGGCGTGATCTTCACGGACATGGACACCGCACTCCGCGAGCACGAGGACCTCGTCCGCGAGTACTGGGCGACCGTCATTCCCGCCAACGACAACAAGCTCGCGGCGCTGAACTCCGCCGTGTGGTCGGGCGGCTCGTTCGTCTATGTGCCGAAGGGCGTCAAGGTCTCGATGCCGCTTCAGGCCTACTTCCGCATCAACACGGAGAACATGGGCCAGTTCGAGCGCACCCTGATCATCGCCGAGGAGGGCTCCGACGTCCACTACATCGAGGGCTGCACCGCCCCCGTGTACTCGACCGACTCGCTTCACTCAGCAGTGGTCGAGATCGTCGCCAAGCCGTCTTCGCGCGTCCGCTACACGACCGTTCAGAACTGGTCGCAGAACGTCTACAACCTGGTCACCAAGCGCGCAATCGCCGAGGAGAACGCGACGATGGAGTGGGTCGACTGCAACCTCGGCTCAAAGCTCACGATGAAGTATCCGTCCATCTACCTGATGGGCGAGGGCGCTCACGGCGAGATCCTCTCGATCGCGTTCGCCGGCAAGGGCCAGCACCAGGACGCGGGCGGCAAGATCATCCACGCCGCACCGAAGACCACGTCTTCGATCTTCTCGAAGTCGATCTCGAAGGACGGCGGCAGGGCGACCTATCGCGGGCTTCTGGAGGTCGCCAAGGGCGCTTCTGAAGCGAAGTCCAAGGTCGTCTGCGACGCGCTTTTGCTCGATCCCGATTCGCGCTCAGACACCTATCCGACGATCCGCATCGACGAGTCGGACGCCAACGTCGGACACGAGGCTTCAGTCTCGAAGATCGGCGAGGAGCAGCTCTTCTACCTCCAGTCTCGCGGACTCGACGAGGAAGAGGCCTCGAAGATGATCGTCAACGGCTTCATCGAGCCGATCGCCAAGGAGCTCCCGATGGAGTACTCGGTCGAGATGAACCGCCTGATCGAGCTGCAGATGGAAGGTTCGATTGGCTGAGACCGAACAAAAGCCTGCCGGCTCCTCCGCTTCGCATCCGGGGCCGACAGGGCCAGATTGGCTTTCAGAGAGGCGCCGAAAGGGCGCCTCTCTTGCGGATGGCTTCGACCTTCCACATCCCAAGGCGAAGGGCTGGGAATTCACCGACCTCTCTGGGCTCGACCTCGACGCCTACTCGGAGGCCGCCGGAGGCGACGGCGCCTCGGCCGAGTCGGCCGAGGCCATCCTCCCCGCGCCCGACGGTTCCGCCTTCCTTCGCCAAGTCGACTCCCTGACGCTCGGCGCCGAGCTTCCCGAGCCCACGGGCAACGGCAAGCCCACCGAGCCCACGGTGATGCCCCTGGCCGACGCTGCCGTCCGCTATCCGGACCTGGTCGCCGAGCACCTCGGCTCCGTGGTCCCAACCGAGGACATCTTCGTCGCCCGGAACGAGGCCACCTGGTCAGGCGGCGCCTTCGTCTACGTCCCGGCAGGCCAGCGCTTTGAGATGCCGATCGGCCTCTCGGCCATCCAGGGCGCTGCCGGCTCCGCAATGACCTGGCGCTCGCTGATCGTGCTCGAGGAGGGCGCCGAGGCCGAAGTCTGGGAGCAGTACCTCGCCGGCGATCCCGAGGCGGACGCGCTCTTCAACGGTGTGACCGAGATCCGGGTCGGCCAGGGTGCCACCCTCCGCTTCGTCTGCGGCCAGGACCTCTCCGACTCTTCCTGGGTCTTCGCGACGCAGCGCGCCGAGGTCGAGCGCGACGCGTCGATCGACTGGGTCGCGCTGGGCTTCGGCTCTGCGCGCGGCAAGGTCCGTATGGAGACCAAGCTCGCGGGCCAGGGCTCGTCGGCCAAGGTGACCGGTGCCTACGCGGGACTCGGCACCCAGCACCTCGACTACGACACGACCCAGGAGCACGCCGCGCCCAACACCGTTTCCGACCTTGCTTTTCGCGGGGTGCTCTCGGACTCGGCCACTTCGGTGTGGCGCGGGATGATCCGCGTCGACCGCGACGCCCAGCACACCGATGCCTTCCAGGAGAGCCGGAACCTTCTCCTCTCCGACAAGTCGCACGCCGACTCGATCCCGGGCCTCGAGATCGAGGCCGACGACGTCCGCTGCACGCACGCGGCCGCGATCGCGCAGGTCGACGCCGAACAGCTCTTTTACCTTCAGTCGCGAGGCCTGAACGAGGCCGACTCGAAGCGCCTCGTGATCGACGGCTTCCTCCAGGAGCTCGTCAACCGCACCATCGAGGGCCCGATCCGGGACGCCTTGGCCGGAGCGCTCGAGCGCCGCCTGGGCGAGCTCCTCGCCTCGACGTAAGCGTCCAAGCCCACGGTAGCGCTACCCGTCGTCGCCCTCGGAGGCCGCACGACGCTCTTGGCGGAACGTCTTCGCGACGGATGCCAAAACCACGACCACAGGCACCGCGTACAGGATGTACATCGACCAGTGGCCCACGTGAGCGAGCGGAGCGAGTGATGCGAGCGCAGCCACCTCGCGAACGCTAGCGGGCGATCCAGTCGCCCGTATGCGTATTTGACTTGCACTCTGAGTGGGTTAGTGTGGTCAAAGGGTGCAGTCGTTTGGCACCGCGGAAAGCCACGAGGGGGAGAAGCATGGCAAGGGGAAAGACTTCAGGGCCGATCGCCGCCACGGTAGCCGGAGCGTGCTCGATCGTTGCCCTTGCGGCCGCGGGGACGCCGGCACAGGCCGCCGTCGTCAAGCCCGACACCAAGGCGGACGATCTGGCGAACAACGGCAACTGCACGCTGCGCGAAGCGGTGGTCGCGACAAACACAGACGCTCCCCGGGACGACTGCCCAGCGGGCAACGGTGCCGACAAAATCAAGCTGAAGAAGGGCGTCTACAAGCTCACGGTAACCCCCACCGACGACGTCGACTCTCTCGACGGCGATCTCGACGTCACAGACACAGACGGGGTCAAGGTCCTCGGCGTGCCCGGCAAGACGACGGTCAAGGGCGACGGCATCGAGCGCGTGTTCGAGATCCGCCAGAACGCCGACGCGGCCTTTCGCTTTCTCAAGATCACGGGCGGTGGCCCGTTCAGCCTCGGCGGAGGCATCCTGGTGACCGCGGGCGCGACTCTCGATCTAGCGGATTCGACCGTGAGCGCCAACAAGGGCAACGGCGGCGGCGGCATCTCGGTCGGCGGCGGCACCCTCGATATGACCCGGACCACGGTCACTGGAAACGAGGCGGTCACGCAGACGGGAACGGACACCTTCGACGGCGGCGGAATTCAGCTCTCGGCCGCGACCGCAACCATTACCGAGAGCGCAATCACCGGCAACACCGCAGCCGACGAGGGCGGCGGTGTGATGGTGGAGGGCTCGGTCGCCTCGCTGACCAACACGACGGTTTCGGGCAACATCGCCAACAGCACTGGCTCAAACGGCGGCGGTGGAATCCAGGTGCTCGGCCCCAGCGCGAGCCTCTCGCTTACAAACGCGACCGTCGCCCGCAATACAGCGGAGTTCGGTGGCGGCGTCCACACGTTCAACGCCGGCGCTGCCGCCATCGGCACGATCCTCGCCGACAACACGGCGACGGCCAGCGGCCACGACTGCGGTGGACCCGGCGGTCTTTCTTCCTCGGGCTACAACCTCATCGAGAGTTCCAGCTGCACCGTGACCGGGCCGGCGACGATGGATCTGAACGGCGTTGACCCGAAGCTTCGACCGCTGCGCGACAACGGCGGTCCGACCAAGACGCAGGCGCTCAAGACGAACTCGCCGGCGGCCAACGCAGCCGAGCGGCCCGGCGGGCCGGAAACCGATCAGCGCGGCACGGAGCGGGCCCTCGGCCGCACATTCGCTTTGACCGCCCGCTCGGGACAGTACGCCGGCACGGCTATCCGTCGGCTCCGTCGCGGGCTTGCCGACGCTCTTGGCGCACCGTCTTGACGACTGAGGCGCAAACAACCACCACGGGCACGGCGTAAAGGATGTAGAGCGACCAGTGGCCGACGTGCGCAAGCAGTTGAAGGGCCACCGTCACCCCTTGAAAGCTAGCCGCGCTTGCGGAGGGTGCCGCGCTTGAACGCGGCCTTGATGGGCCGGCCGGTGCTCTTCTTCGGCGCGTTCAAGCCCGAAAAGGCGCATGACGGTCGCGGCAACGTCGTTGTTGCGGATAAGCGCGCGCCTGGAATCGCCGTCGACCGTTTTCGTCTTGATCTTCGGCGATCCCCCGACCACGGACATGAAGTTGTCGGCAGTCTGCGGGGCGCCATGGTTGCCCGGTAGCGGGTTGCTGGAAAGTGTGGGCTCGGAGAATCCATAGCCCGGATCGGCCGTGGCAAAGATGTCTCCCACTCGCTTGCCGCGTGCCCAGGTCGGATGAAGCCTTCGGATCGTGTGCTTGGCCCCGCCGTCGGCCGCGTTTCGTTTGCGGTACATGACCTCGGCGACGCCGGGCTCGGCCAGCGCAACCTCTCGCATCTTCGCGAGCAGCTCATCCCGCTCCGCCCGAGGAGCGGTCCGGTCAGCGAGATAGATGAAGTCGACGCTCCCTTCGTTGTTCAGCGCAACGTACGAGTCCTCTGGCACGCCCCCACCGGCCAGGGCGGAGGTCAGGTTTACTTTCTGCGGGACTTCGTCCATCGAGTGATCGGAGACGATCATCAGCGTCGTGCGATTCCACTCGCCCCGCTCCTTGAGCGTCGTGACGAGACGCTCGATCTGCATGTCTGCCTGGAGCGTCGCGACGTTGTAGGGGGGCAGCGTCCGGCCGAATGCGTGGCCCGCCGAATCCACTTGAGGCAGGTTCACAAACGTGAAGTTGGGCCGGCGCGTCTTGCCGCGAACCGTGATCCCCTGATCCATGGTCTCGACCACTTCATCCATGACCGTCTCGTCATCGACCGCGTATCCGGTGATGGGATTGGTCGGGACGTCCTCGCAATAGCGGTCATCTTCTGACGTCTCGTCCGTGCATGGCGACCAGATGTGGTCGGCAGCGGGGCGGCCTTTGTAGGTCACGTCGAAGATCCGTCCGAGCTTGGGTTTGCCCATGATCACCGAGGTCGTCGGTCGGCGCTTGGCCCCCTGCTTTCGCACGGCCTCGAAAACCGTCTGGGCCTGGGGACACGTCGGGCTCTCGCCCGAGGTTTCGCTCGGGAGGATCGAGAAGTCGAACGGCCCGGTCGCCTCGCAACTGTTTTCGTCCGCCAGGGGCGCGTAGATGGCGAACGTGTTCGCCGGGATCCCGGACTTGGCCGGCGTCGCACCGGTCATCATCGCGGTGTGGTTCGGGTTCGTCTCGGCCGGGATGACCGAGCTTGACTGCGGGAAGTACGTGCCGTTACTACCTTCGCCGGCGAGCATCGACGAGATGAAAGGTGCGTTCCCGGCTTCGACCGAATCACCGTCGAGGCCGTCGATCACGACCACGTAGACGATCGGCTTCTTGGCCACGGCCTCGGAGGCCGGCAAGAGCGCACAGAGGCACGCGATCGCGCCCGCCAGCCAAAGTCCCCGCTTCCTGCTCACCTACGAAGCGTAGCCCTCGCGGCACACCCTCGCGTCACTTCCGTGTTAAGCCGCCGAACCCCCGCGCGCAACGTGCCAGGCACCGTGCCTGGCACCGCTCCTGGCACCATGGGTCAGACCCCCTTGAGGGTTACCCGAGGCTTCGCGCTGGGACTTCGCCTACTGGTTGGCGGCCGAGAGGAGCGCGAGGCCGAGGACGGTGAAGCTGACCATCAACGCCAGCATCCAATACTGCGACTGGGTCGCCCGGCGGAGGTTCTTGTAGACGGCGAGCGCCTTGTCGTGACCCATCGCGAGCGCTGCGACGTGCCCGGCTATCAGCGAGCCGACCTGCACGTACCAGACGAACTCCGAGCTGACCACACGCAGGTCCACGGTCCCGCTCGCGGTACCGAAGAAGTCCGAGCCCTCCCCCAGCGGATCGGAGAGGAGATACGTGAACTGCGCCTGCTCCTGGAAGATGACGAGCGAGAAGTAGTGCGCCAGCGTGTACGCGAAGGCGATCGGGATGAAGCAGAAGGCAAAGGTGCGGCCGAGCTCGCGAGTGGTCATGCCGCTCCCCTCGGTCCCCATCCCCTTGATGCCACCCCAGTAGATGGCGGAAACGACGCCGAAGGTCAAGAGCATGAAGACGCTGGCGGTGATCCGGCGCGAAATCACGTCGCCCTCCGCTCCGGACCCACCGTTGATCAGGTCGTACATCCAGTCGATGGGCTCGGCAAGGATCCCCTCCGCCGCGCCGTCGTACGTCGTGCCCGCGATCAGCAGGAGGACGAGCGCCACGGAGCCGGGAACCAGGCCCCACCCCACCGCTCCTGAGAACCAAGGCCGGCGTCCGAGTCGGCCGTCGCGAACCTCGAGCGGCGCGATCCTGGAAAACATGTTGAAGAGCACCGAGAAGGTCTCTCCACGCGCACACCACTTCTCGACTCCGAAGAGGGCCATGGCGACGAACGTGAACGCGGTGTAGATGAGGGTCGCGACTGCGACGGTGCGCGGATCGATGATCACCACCGGCTCGAACGGCACTCCATACGCAAGCTCCAGCCAGAGGAATGCGGCAAGACCCACGACAGCGGGCCAGCGGCCGAAGCGATCCGGATAGGCCAGCGGCGCCGGTGCCGACCGTCCGGCGACGAGGCCGAAGACGGCGCCCACGGCACGGCCGATGGCGCGCCACGGATTGAGAGCGCGAAAGACGTCTCCGAAGAACACGCTCACGATCGGCACGCAGACCCAGAAGGTGACGAAGACAAAGGTGACGTTGAAGTTCGCGGCCGAGTTCGCGGTGCCGTACAGGCCGGACCACACGACGACGCCGAGAAGGAACACGCCGAGCGCTCCGGCCACGATCTCCACCACCGGATTGACAATCGCGCGTGAGAACCCGCCGAATGCCCGCCAGCGGTCCTCATCCCAGCGAGGCTTCACCCACGCGATCGATAGCCCGATGAACGACAGGATGAGCACGATGGCCGCGCCCCACGCGAACCACGTCTCGGGGATGGGAAGGTCGTCCTTCGGGGCGAGCGCCCCGTGACCGAGTGGCAAGGCGATCATCAGCTCAGCCGGGAACTACGGAGATCTCGGCGAGGAGGGCGCCCGTGGAGTGCGACTCCAGCTCGAACACTCCGCCGATGTCGGCGTTCTCGACCAACAGCTCATTGTCCTGGCCGGGCTCGATGTCCAGATAGACGTCGTAGGAGTGAAGATGGAGCTCGTCTGCGGCGTCCGTGGTGATGTCGATTCGCAACTCGTCGCCCTCGACGACCTCAACCTCCAGGGTCCCGCCGACCGGTGCGCCCTCGCGGATCTCCAACTCGGGAACCGCCGGCTCCGCCGGCTCTTTTGGCTCGTCCACGGACTTCTTCGGCTTTTCCGGCTTCTCGGAATCGTCGGTGTCCGCGGTCGAGGTCTCGGCCTGCTGAGTCGTCTCGCTCTCCTGGTCGGCCGTGTCGTCGTTGGCGACGAACAGAAAAACGACCACAGCGATGACAATGCCCGTAAGCGCGATCAGAGCTGGAATCTTCCGGTTTTCCATGAGCCGATCAGTTTATGCGGGCGCCCCTAAAGCGCCGGTCAAATACGGCGGCCGTCAGCGCTCCGGCTGCTCTTGGCGCTGCCCGTCCTGCGTCTCGATCTGGGAGGAGTCGATCGTGTCCTCAGAGAACACGAAAACGAACACGGCGACGATCGCCAGCCCGACGATGATGCCGAGAACTATTCCGAGCGCACGATCGCCATGGGGCATCACGCAGCACCGGAGGGGTCAGACCCCCTTGGAGCCCATGCCACTTCAGGCGCGGACGGCAGAGGTCAGACCCCGACCCCAACGCCGTCGAGGAGCCGCCAGTTGGCCTCGTACGCGCTCTCGGCCGCGGCGACGAGGCGATCTGCATCCTCGTCCGTTGCGAGCTCGGCGATGAGCTCGCGAACCTCGGCGGCGTGCTCGACGTCGCGCCCCTCGTGGACCTTGAAGTAGGCCGTGCCCGAACCGTCCTCGAAGCCGTAGCGATCGATCAACCCGGCGCGCTTGGTGCGCGAGATCGCCGGCTGCGAGGCCTCGACTGCGTAGAGGCGGGAGAGCAGCTCGAGAGCTTCGCCCTCGCCTGCCCAGTCGGAAACACAATCGGTCGTCTCAGCGGTGGGCTCAGCGTCCACGTCACCGCCGACGGCGTCAACGAAGCCGTCCCAGAGGCGCACGTGACCGAGCTCTTCCGCCGCGTGGCGGCGAAGCTCCGAACGCTCGGGCAGGGCGTCTGCCGCGGAGGCGCTCAGGGTGGCGATCGCCTCAACAGCGTGGCGGTACTGACCGGAGTAGCGCGCTAGCTCCTCCACGGTCAACTCGCCTTCTGACCAACGCTGGTAAAAGGGGTGCTCGAGCACGTTCCAGCGAAGACGACTTTCTTCGATGCGATCCCAGACGTTGGCGTTCATTTCAGTACCTCCTCAGGCGAATGCGGGGAAGGTGAGCATACTCCGGCCGTGAGACCCGAACGGGACAACATTGCGGCTCCGGAGTTGCCAGGACGGATCAAATGGCTCAACCGTGACGAGCCGCCGAAGATGGCCGCGCTGACTGCCATGGGGCCGGTTCTCGTCCACTTCTTCGACCCGACGCAGCTGAACAGCGTCCGCGCCCTCCCGTACATCTCCGAATGGCATCGCCGGTACGGGGAGCTGGGCCTCGAGACGCTCGCGATCCACTCCCCCCGCTTCGCGTTCACCGCAGCGGAAGAAACCGCGATCGATGCGATCGAGCGCCTCGATATCGAGCATGCGGTCGCCCTCGACCTCGACTACGCGATCTGGCACGACTACGCGCCGAAAGGCTGGCCCTCACTTTTCCTCTGGGGCCGCGGCGGCGCGCTGCGTTGGGCACACGAGGGCGAAGGCGAGTACCGCGCGACCGAAGAAGCGATCCAGGAAGAGCTGCGACTCTCAGACATCACGGCGGAGCTTCCGCTGCCGATGGACCCCCTGCGCCCAGAGGATGCGCCCGCGCTCCTGCTGCCGGCGCCCACTCCAGAGGTTCTGCCCGGTGGATCTGCCACTCAGCCGTGGGTGCCTGAAGCCGGCGGCTCCCCAATGATCATCGAGTACTCGGCCGGCGAGGCGTGGGTCGTCGCCGACGGCGAAGGCGAGATGCGTGTCGCGGTTGATAGCGAGCCGGTTTCGCCGATCACGGTCCCACCCTCCGGCCTCGCCAGATTGGCCGGCACCGGGCCTCACGAGACCCACCGGGTCGAGATCGACGTGCCGGAAGGCGTGCGCGTCTGGGCGTTCAGCTTCTCCCCTGGCCTGCCGTGAGATACGCCCGGGGGACCGCACAGGCCGAGGTGCCGGCGCGCGCTGCGCTGGTGGGAAATCCCTCGGATGCGTTCGGCGGCGCGGTCGCGGGCCTCGCGATCGAGGAGTTGAGCGTGACCGTCGTCGCCGAGCCCGCGCTGTCGATCCTGCTCGAAGCCGGCGGCGAGACGCTCGAGTTCGAGAGCTTCGTTCAGCTCTCAGCGGCGTCAGCGCATCCCCGGTCAGGCCCTCTCGCCCTGTTGTGGGCTGTGGCAAAGCGCTACGCCGCCGAGCGGCCCGAGAACGACGACGCGCGATTCCGCCTGCGGCTCGAAAGGTCCACGATCCCACCGGGAGTCGGTCTGGCCGGGTCGAGCGCGATCGTCATCGCGGCGCTCAGGGCGCTCGGCGAACTGTTCGGCGATGAGATCGAGAACCAGGATCTCCCATCCATCGCGCTTGCGTGCGAGCGCGACGAACTGGGGATCGCGGCCGGGTTGGGCGACCGCGTCATCCAGACCTACGGGGGCCTCGTCTATCTCGACCTGGCCCGCGAGGGCGGCCCGAAGGTCGAGCCGCTCGACGCAAGCCGACTTCCCGACCTGTTCGTCGCGTGGCGGCCGGGCGCACCGACTGACTCGGGCGGCGTCCACCGGGAGATGCGCGAGCGCTTCAAGGCGGGCGACCCGGAGGTTGTCCGGACGATGCGCGAGATCGCAGGCCTCGCGCGCGCCGCACTCAAACCGCTCCTGACCGGGGACGGAGGCGGGCTGGGGATACTGATGGAGCGAAATCTGGAGCTCCGGCGCTCGATCTACGACCTGGACGAGCGCCACACCGAGATGGCTGACGCCGCCCGCGAGCTCGGCTCAGCCGTCAACTTCACAGGCTCGGGCGGAGCGATCGTCGGGCTGTTCCGAGACGAGGAGCAGCTCGAGTCGGTGCGAAGCGCTCTGAACGAGCTCGGCTGCGAGCTCGTCGTACGCCGCAGCGCCTGACCGCGCGCTCAAAGTTCCCGGACGGTCGCGCGTCCGGGTTGACATCTGACTCGATCTGTCGGCGCTCCTCGTTCAAAGCGCCCATCCTCCAAGGGCGATAGATCTCGGCGGGGCGGGTCCGCCGTGCCGGGGCTAGCCGCGGGCGGCGAGCTCTGAGCGGATCTTCTTGGGCAGCATGAAGCGGACCGATTCGTCGACCGTCTTCAGCTCGGAGATGTCATCCGTGCCGCGCTCGCGGAAGAACTCGACCAACTCGGAAACGAGCTTCTCGGGTGCTGAGGCGCCCGAAGTGATTCCAACCGTCTCGGCGCCGTCGAGCCACTCCTCGCGGACCTGGGATGCGTTGTCGATCAGATGCGAGTCGGCGCCGAGGTCACGGGCCACCTCGACGAGGCGGTTCGAGTTCGACGAGTTGGTGGAGCCGATGACGAGGACGAGATCGCACTCCGAAGCGAGTTCTTTGACCGCGATCTGGCGGTTGGTCGTCGCGTAACAGATGTCCTCGGACTTCGAGGAGACGATCTTCGGAAAGCGCTGTCGAAGACGCTCGATGATCTCGGCCGTCTCGTCGACCGAGAGCGTGGTCTGGGTGATGAACGCGACGTGGTCAGGGTCAGCGACCTCGACCGAGTCGGCATCGTCGACGGTTTCGACGAGAGTGATCGCCTCGGGCGCCTCCCCCATCGTCCCCTCGACCTCTTCATGACCGGCGTGGCCGATCATGATGATCGTGTAGCCCTGATCAGCGAACTTGCGCGCCGAGACGTGGACCTTGGTGACCAACGGGCAGGTCGCGTCGATCGTGCGCAGATTGCGAGAGGCGGCGTTCGCGTGGACGGCCGGCGAGACCCCGTGAGCCGAGAACACGACCAGGGCGCCCTCGGGAACCTCTGTCTCCTCCTCGACGAAGATCGCACCGCGCTCCGCCAGGTCTTCGACCACATGTTTGTTGTGGACGATCTCCTTGCGCACATATACGGGCGGTCCGTGCATGTCGAGCGCGCGCTCGACCGTCTCGACCGCCCGGTCGACACCGGCGCAATAGCCGCGCGGGGCCGCCAGGCGAACGCGCTTTGGCGTGTGAATGGCCGTCTCGGACATGTACTGAGGGTACCCCGCCCCAGGCTGGCTAGAGTTCTCGAGGCATGTCCGTTCGCGAACTCTTGATCAGCCTGCTTCCGGCATTCCTGCTGGTCGCAGCCCTGATCCTCGGCCGGTACCCGGGAGAGCGCACCATCGCGCGCCTGGCTGCCACGGTCGCCAAGCGCACCACGCGCCCGCGCGCTCCGAGGGCCATCGCCACCCGGCGGCGCATCTACATTGCCGAGCTGCGAGCGAGCGAGCTGGTCTCTCGCCATCTGGCCACACGGCCTCCGCCTGCCCTGACGGTCATCTAGCGCCCCTCGTCCGATTCGGCCGAGGGGCCGTTTCTTAGACGATCCATAGGAGGCGTACATGCGCAACCTGCGCTTGGCCGCGGCAATCGCGGCAGCCCTCCTGGCCATTGCGGCTCCGTCCGCAGCGGCGCACGAGGGAAATCCGGACTTCAGATCAGTGATCGACCAGGTCGATCCCTCGACCCCTGGGCTCGACGTCGAGGTCGTGAACTTCGACGACAGCCTCAGGCTCATCAATCACTCCGAAGAGGACGTGGTGATCGAGGGATACGAGGGCGAGCCGTATGCGCGAATCCTCTCCGACGGCTCGGTCGAGCTCAATCGCAATTCGCCCGCCTACTACCTCAACGACGACCGATTTGCCGAGTCCGAGGTGCCCGAAGGCGTCGATCCCGGCGACCCCCCGGATTGGGAGCTCGTCGATCGCTCCTCGATGCTCGAGTGGCACGACCACCGCATGCACTGGATGTCAACCTCGCTGCCGCCTCAGGTTGAGGACGAGTCCGAGGAGTCGAAGATCTTCGAGTACTCGATCCCGATCGAGGTCGCGGGAAGCGGTGGGGCGATCGAGGGGACGCTCACCTGGGTCGGCCGTGACGACTCCGGCTTTCCGCTGCTTCCGGTCGCCCTTACGGGAATTGCAATCGTGATCGCGGTTGGCGCCGCGCTGCTTCGCCGACGCCGTTGGACAACCGAGGGCTCTGGCGGCGAGGACACCACTTGGTGAAATCCCGAGCGCCAATCGCCTTCCTGGTAGCGGTTGCGGCGGCCCTGTCGGCGCCTGCGTTCGCGTGGGCGCACGCAACGCTCGAAAGCTCCAGTCCCGAGCGCGGCGCCAACCTCCCCGAAGCGCCTGAAGCGATCGAGCTTCACTTCTCCGAGCCCGTGGAGGGCAGCTTTGGGTCGTTGCGCGTCTTTGCGAGCACGGGCGAGCAGCTCGACGGCCTCGAGACCTTCAGACCCGGCGGTGAGGGCTCCGACCTGGGCATGCGCCCGCCCGCCGACCTCGATGACGGCACCTACACCGTCACGTACCGCGTCATCTCCGCCGACTCCCACCCGGTCTCGGGCGGCTTCGTCTTCAGCGTGGGCGACTCGGGTGCCGCACCCTCGGAGAGCGTGTCGGAGCTCCTCGAGGACACCGTCGCGGGGAGCGCCACCAAGGCAGCCGCCATGGTGGCTCGCTTCCTGAGCTACGCCGCGACGGCTCTGGTCGTTGGCGTCCTCGCTTTTGCTCTCCTCGTCTTCGGACCGGCCGCTCGCCGCGTCGGGCAACGGGGCGAAGTCTGGAACTCGGCCGAGAGCGCCTTCGAGGCCAGGTCGCGCTCGCTGGTCAAAGGCGGGGCCGTGATCGGCTTGGCCGGCGGCGCAGTCGGGATCGTCTCCCAAGGGGCAATTGCAGGTGGAACGTCGGCCTGGTCGGCGATTGATCCGTCGGTGGTGGGGGACGTCCTGAGCACGCGGTTCGGCACGGTCTGGGGCCTTCGCGAACTCGCATGGCTCGTGGTACTCGTCGCGACGTTCCTGCCCCTTCCCTATTCCCGCGGCAGCCTTCTGGCACTTGCCCTTCCCCTGAGCTTTGTTCTGGCCGCTCCGAGCCTCAGCGGGCACGCATCCACCTACACCCCCGAGGCGCTCCTGCTCCCCGCGAACGTCGCCCACGTCGCGGCCATGTCCGTTTGGGTAGGCGGCATCGCGGCTCTGGCCATTGGCGTTCGTTCGGCGACCCGGAAGCTCGAACCCACGGGTCGCTCTCGACTACTGGCGGAGACCATGTCCCGCTTCTCCCCCTTCGCCCTCGGGAGCGTCGTCGTCCTCGCCGCCACCGGGACGATCCAGGCGATCACCTATCTGGAATCTCTCTCCGACCTCTGGGACACGGGCTTCGGGCGCGCGGTCGGAGCGAAGATCATCCTCCTCGGAGCCCTGATCGCGATCGGAGCGGTCCACCGCAGGCGCTCGCTGCCCCTTCTGCGCGAGGCGGCCGCAGGAGATTCGGCACCCGACAGAGGGGGCAAGATCGCGATGCGTTCGCTTCGCTCTGAGCTCGCGTTGTTCGCCGCCGTGCTGACCGCGACGGCGATCCTCGTCGGGGAGCCGCCGCCCGGACGCGCAGCCGAGGGGCCGCAAAGCGCGACAACGCTCACCGGCGATGTCCAGCTCGACGTGACAGTCGACCCCGCACTCGCTGGCTCGAACGAGATCCACCTCTACCTCTTCGACGCCCGGGACGGCTCGCAATACGACGTGCCGAAGGGGGTCGAGCTCCACGCGAGCCTCCCCGAGGAGGACGTCGGGCCGATCGTCGTCGACATCGAGAAGTCGGGGCCGGGCCACTACACCGCGCCGGACGCACCGCTCGGCATCCCCGGTACCTGGGAGCTCGAGCTCTCGGGCCGCATCTCGCGCTTCGAGGACCTGACGGGATCCGTGGAGGTCGAGGTCCGTTGAACCCCTTGCACAGAAAAACCGCCCATCTGGGCACGAAAGAAGGAGATCTTCCATGAAGAGAACAGCAGTAGTTACCGGCGTAGCCGGCCTGATCCTTGCGCTGCCGATGGCAGCTCAAGGCCATGTGACGGTTCAACCGCCAGAGGCGGCATCGGAGTCGTTCAGCCGTATCGACGTCCGAGTCCCCAACGAGACGGATGACGCAAACACGACAAAGGTCGAAGTCGAGATGCCGGACGACTTCTATTTTGCGTCCTACGAGCCCGTGGCGGGTTGGAGCGCCGAGGTTCAAAAGGAGAAGCTCGACGAGCCTGTTGAGATCGAGGAAGGTTTCGAGGCGACCGAGCGGGTCACAACGGTCACCTTCGAAGCCGACGGCGAGGGCATTCCGCCCGGTGCCTTCCAGGATTTCGGCCTATCGGTCCTGATCCCGGGCGAGCCTGGCGACACGCTCACCTTCCCCGCGCTCCAGACCTATGACGACGGCGAAGTCGTCCGCTGGGTCGGGGACCCGGAGTCTGACGAGCCCGCTGCGACGGTGACCGTCACCGAAGGTGGCGAGGATCATCACGCCGCGGCAACCGAGGATGAGGGGACAGAGCACGCCGAAGGCGACGACGCGGACGAGGCTTCCGCGGACGATGGTGACGACGACGGCTCTGACGGCATGACGATTGCCGCACTCGCCCTCGGCGGGGTCGGCTTCCTGATGGGCGGCATCAGCCTCGCCCGCACGCGGAAGGGCTGACCGAAAGAGCTAAGGCTCGAGGACACGCACGGCAGGTTCGCCCACGGAGTCGAGGCTCTCGGGGCAGACCTTGTCGAGCGTGTCCTCGGTCGTGTGCCAGTACTCGCCCGGGCGCGCGTCGCCGCCGAACGTGAAGTCGATGATGTCCAAGGCCGGGATTCCAGCCTCGACGAACGGGACGTGGTCGTCCCCGATGCCCTCGGTTTCCCCCTCGAATGGCGAGGCTGATCCGTCAATCTCGCGAGCCTCCTCAGCGAACCTGCCGTAGATCGACTCATCTGAGAAAGCCTCCTTCGGGATCTGGAGATCACAGTCGCCGACCAGGTCGAAAAGGACCATCGACTTGATCTCCGCGATCGGCGGCGAGCCGTTCTCGCCTGACTCCGCGTAGACCACGTACTGCTGGGAGCCCCGCGTCCCGTCCTCCTCGAACGGCAGCTCACCGCGGGCCTCCTCGGCGTCGAAGAGGGCGATCGAGACCGACGGGCCGTCGAGCGGCGCCCCGGCAGCCAACACGCGCGCAAGCTCGAGTACGACCGCGACCCCGGAGGCGCCGTCATTTGCCCCCACGAAGCCAGGGATGTCCTTGGTGTCGTGGTGGGCGCCGACGACGACCGTCCCCTCCCCGCTTCCCGGGATGGTCGCAACGACGTTTGCGAGGGGCTCTTGAATCACCACGTCCTCAGCCCCGGCCTCCTCGAGGCGGGCCTTCAGAAAATCCACCAGCTCGCGGCTTTCAGGCGAACCGGACGGTCTCGGCCCGATCTCGACCTGCGCCTCCAGGTCCGCAAAGGCACGCTCGGAGTCGAAGCGGTCCGGGGCGTCGAGATCCGCGTCAGCGGATCCGCAACCTGCAAGCACCAAGACCGCAATCACCGGGAATATGGCGAGAAACACACAGAGAGGGTAGGTTCCACCTATGTCACAGGGTCACATGGACAGGCTCTCGGCACTCGACGTCTCGTTCCTCACGAACGAGTCGTCCGTGGCGCACATGCACGTCGGAGGCGTGATGATCTTCGAGGGGCCTCCGCCTGCCTACGAGGACATGCTTGGGCACATCCGCTCGCGCCTTCACCTCGTCCCCCGCTTCAGGCAAAAGCTCGCGCATCCGCCGATCGAGACCGGGCGCCCACTCTGGGTCGACGACCCCACGTTCAACCTCGAGTATCACGTGCGTCACTCGGCCCTGCCTTCGCCAGGCTCCGAGGAACAGCTCCGAAATCTTGCTGCCCGCGTCTTTTCCCAGCAACTAGACCGCACGAAGCCGCTCTGGGAGCTATGGCTGGTCCAAGGCCTCACGCGCAAGCGCTTCGCGATCGTCTCGAAGACCCACCACGCCCTGGTCGACGGTGTCTCCGGAGTCGACATCGCCACCGTTCTCTTCGACCTGAAGCCTGTGCCCGAGCCGGCCAAGACCGAACACGACTGGATTCCCTCACCGCAGCCCTCTTCGGCGCAGCTCGCGGCCAAGGGGTTCGGTGGCTTGGCGAAGATCCCGCTCGCGCTGGCTCGCCGCGCGGAACGCGCCGCATCACACCCACGCGACTCACTGGCCCGAGCAACCGAGATGGCCGGCGCCGTGGGCGAGGTCGCCTGGAACTTTGCGAATCCGGCGCCGGCAGTGCCCCTCAACGTCCCGATCGGCTCGCATCGGCGCTTCGTCTGGGTGCGCTCGGACCTCGCTCAGTTCAAGGGAATCAAGGACGTCCTGGGCGGCACGGTCAACGACGTTGTCCTGGCCGTCGTGGGGGGCGGAGTCAGGGACTGGCTGCAAGCGCGCGGAATCAAAACCGAAGGCATGGAGATTCGCGCACAGGTGCCCGTATCGATCCGGAGCACCGACGGCCACGGGCAGCTCGGCAATCAGATCACCGCGATGCGCGCTGCGCTGCCTGTCTACATCGAGGATCCCGTCCTTCGCCTCGAGCGCGTGAAGGAGCAGATGAAGGACCTCAAGGAGTCGAGGCAGGCCCTCGGCGCCGAGGTGATCTCGCGCTTCAACGACTTCGCGCCGCCGACGATCCTCGCGCAGGCTGCGCGCATCAACTTCTCGACCCGGCTCTTCAACATGGTCGTGACCAACGTGCCCGGCCCCCAGATGCCGATCTACCTGTTGGGCCGCGAGCTCGAGGACATGTTCCCGGTCGGCTTCCTACCCCCGGACCAGACGCTCTTCGTCGCGATCATGTCCTACAACGGCGCCGTCAACTTTGGCCTGCTCGCGGACTACGACTCGATGGAGGACGTGCAGGTGATCGCCGACGGCATCGAGGGATCACTCGCCGATCTGTCCGCCGCAGCTGAAGAGGTCCGGCGCGAGCGCGATGCGGAAGCCGAAGCCGCGACCGCAGAGGCGTAGACCAATGGAAGGCGGCCCCTTCCGCTACCACCTCGAGCTGACGCCCGAGCAGCTGAAGATCGTCCACACCGCGCTCAAGAGCCTTCTCGACGACTTCGGCCACGACGAGCCCGAGATCCATCGGATCATCCACTCCCTCCTCGACAAGCTCCCAGACGAGCACGCCATCAGGGCGATCCGGATCGGCGAGGACGGCGCGCCGGCCCCGGTCGTGGACATCACGCCGCCGGGCACCCCCAGGCCCGAGCCGCCAGAGGGCGACGAGCCGCCCACTCTGCCGCCAAGCCTGGGTCCGGCCGACGGCGCCGCCTGACCTCGCCTCCCTTAAAGCTCCGACCGGCCGCCATTGACCGTTCTGTGGGACGGACAACGTCGACCGGGTGGCTGGTGCGTAGCCTGACCCGCCCGTGTCCCTCTCGGTTCAGATCGGCCTGCTTTTGTCGCTTGCGACGGCGTTCGCGTCCGTTCTGGGCTTCCTCTACAAGCATCGCGGCGCCATCGCGATGCCCGAGGTGGACATGCGCCGGCCGCTGCGCACCTCGTTCGCGCTCTTCAAGAACCCCTGGTACACGCTCGGAATCGTGACGGCGACAGTCGGCTGGGGCTTCCACGTCGGCGCCCTGGCTCTCGCCCCCATCTCGCTCGTCCAGGCGACGATCGCGGGAGGGCTCGTCATGCTCACAGTCGTCGCCGACCGGCTGTTCGCCCATCAGGTGACCCGTCGCGAGTGGATCGGCGTGGCGCTGGCCGCGCTCGGCCTTGCATTCCTCGCGGCCACCCTTGGCGACACCGCCTCGGAGGCACACTCCGATTACGAGACGGCCAGGCTCGTGCCGTTCCTTGTCATCGTCACGGGGGCTGCGCTCGTCGTCGCGTGGCGAGCCTCCGGCAGCGTCCGCGAGGGCATCATGTTCGGCGCCTCCGCCGGCCTTTTTTGGGCTGCGTCCGACACCGCGATCAAGGCGCTTTCGGACGGAATCGGCGAGAAGAGCCCGTTCGAGATCCTGATCACCCCCTTGGCCCTCCTGATCGCACTCGCCTCGATCGCGGGGCTCGTCGTGTCGGCCCGGAGCCTTCAGGTCGGCAAGGCGGTGCCGGTCATCGCCATCACCAGCGTCGCCGCGAACACGCTGACCATCGCCGCAGGACCCATCGTCTTCGAGGAGCCCCAGCCAGACGACCCGCTGGG
Organism: uncultured bacterium; assembly: GCA_963721645.1. Classification (GTDB taxonomy): domain Bacteria; phylum Actinomycetota; class Thermoleophilia; order Solirubrobacterales; family 70-9; genus JALZKA01. Next base: position 1,670,801 of record CAVRJK010000002.1, read on the forward strand.
CGTCGCTCTGCGAATCGCCGCGTTCATCCTGGTGATCGGCGCCGCCGCATTGACACCCGCGCCGATCAGCGCGGCGGAGGCGGTTGAAGCTTCAGACTCGGCCTAGCCGCCTGGCGGCCAAGCGTTACGGGCTAAAACCCCAGTGCGAACTTCGCGTCCTCGGACATCATCTCCGGGGACCACGGTGGGTCGAAGGTCATTTCGGGGCGGACGGCGTTGACGCCTTCGAGGTCTCCCACGAACTCGATCATCTGCTCGGAGACCTGCGGGCCGATCGGACACGCAGGCGTCGTCAGGGTGAACTTCACCTCGACGTCCGCCTCTTCGATGTTGACGTCGTACACGAGACCGAGGGAGACGAAATCAAGACCCAGCTCAGGGTCGATGACCTCTTCCAGCGCCTCGTAGACCTCTTCTTCTGTGACCATGGTCCAAGCGTACAGGCGCCCGACCCTACCGGCGGTCGGAACTTCCTGAGAACCGGCGCATTTCTGGCCGGACATCGCCTACGATCCGCGATCGGATCAGGTGACCCCGGGAATCTAAAAGGAGCATTCTTTGAATCTCGTCCTCAGCCGCGCAGGTGGCCTCATCGTCGTTGGCGCCTGCGCCACTGCACTCGCAATCGCCGCACCTGCGGGCGCCGAAACGCTTACGTCCGACAAAGCCGTAGACGAGACCTGCTCAACGGGCGATCGCTCCGACGAGGCCGGGGTCGCGACCGAAGCGGTGTCCGTGCCAGGGGTTTCGACCATCCAGGCGACGCTGTCCGGCGCTGGAGGGAACTGGGACCTGGCGGTTATCGAGGCCGACACCGGCCGCGTCGTTACCGCGTCGTCATTCCCGACCGGCGACGAGATCGCCGAAGGGTTCTCAGCGGGACCAGGGGAGCTTCTGATCCAGGCCTGCCGGCGCACCGGTGACGACTCGACCGCTGAGCTCAACGTCGAGACTCACGAACTGACCGAAGAGCAGCCGCGCGCCCAGATCGTTCGCGTCGCGACTCCGGACGAGGCCATGAAGGGCGAACTCGCCTCCATGGGCCTCGACCTCATCGAGAGCGGAGGTCCCGGCTATATCGATGTGCTCCTGGCGAACCCGGCCCAGGGCGCGCTCGTCAACGATGAGGGCTTTGACTTCGAGGTGATCGAGGACGACCTGGCCCAAGCCAGCCTCGCCCAACGGGCCGAGGAGGCGGCAATGGCCCGTCGAGCCGGCGCGGCGATGAGTCTCCCCAGCGGTGCTGCGGGTCCCGACGACGGCACTTACCGTCGCCTGTTCGATTACTCCGAAGAGCTGCAGCAGCTCGCCGACGACAATCCAAAGCTGGTCAAGTACAAGACGCTCAAGAACAAGACCTACTCTGAACGCCCCGTCGAGTCGATCACGGTCGGCAAGAAGGTCAGCCGTAAGGACGGCCGCCCGGCCTTCCTCCTCATGGGCGCCCACCACGGGCGCGAATGGCCATCGGCGGAACACACGATCGAGTTCGCATACGAGTTGATCAACGGCTTCAACGAAGGCGACAAGAAGATCAAGAAACTGTTGAAGAAGACGCGCGTCATCTTCATACCCGTCGTGAACCCGGACGGCTTCAACACCTCGCGCGAGGCCGGCGAGACCGGTGGCGCAGCGGGTGGGCGGTCCGCACCGGCAGGTGACGAGACGGCAAACCTCGTGATCCCATACGAGTATCAGCGCAAGAACTGCAGGGTGGTACCCCCGTCCGAGCCACCCACGGCGAACTGCATGGGCGCGCCGAACCTCGGCCTCACGCAATTCGGCGTGGATCCGAACCGCAACTACGGCGGCTTCTGGGGCGGCCCCGGCGCTTCGACCGAGGACACGCTTCCGTTCGGCTCGACTGCGCAGGACTATCGAGGACCAGGCCCGTTCTCAGAGCCTGAGACTCAGAACATCCGCAAGCTGGTCTCCAAGGACCAGGTCGTGACCCTCATCACCAACCACACCTTTTCGAATCTGCTGCTGCGCCCGCCGGGCCTGCAGGCAAAGGGCCCGCCGCCGGACGAGAAGGTCTATAAGGCCTTCGGGAAGTCGATGGCCAAGGAGAACGGCTACTCGAACCAGAAGAGCTACGAGCTCTACGACACGAGCGGCGGCACCGAGGACTGGACGTACTACGCCTCAGGTGGGTTCGGCTTCACGTTCGAGATCGGCCTTCTGGCATTTCACGACGTCTTCGCGGATGGCGTGGTCGCTGAGTACAACGGCACATCCGCCGCATCCGGCAATGGCGGCGGCAACCGGGCTGCGTACATGAAGGCGCTGAAGAGCACTGCCAACAGCGAGCGGCACTCTCGGATCAAGGGAACGGCGCCCGAGGGAGCTCGCCTGATCCTGAAAAAGAAGTTCATGACTCCCACCTCGCCGGTGATCGACGGTGATGGTGTCGAGGGCGACGTGATCCTCTTCAAGGACAAGTTGAAAACCAAACTGGACGTCGGCAAGTCCGGCCGCTACGACTGGCACGTAAACCCATCGACCCGTCCGCTCGTCGATCCGCGCCAGCCGGAGATAAAGAGGAAGAAGGGCAAGCCCTCCGACCCGGTCGAGTTCAACGGCACGGCCGGCCCGGATGCAATTCCTTGCGGAGACGCGGATTCCGAGGATCCGATCTGTTTCAACGACCACCCCTTCAAGGTGAAGGGCGGCAAGGGCATTGACAACGGCAAGGCCACGGTCAGGATCCGTTGGCCGAGCCCCGCGACCGATTGGGACTTCAAGGTCTTTGGAGACTCGGACGGCGACGGCTCATCGGAAGGCGAGACCAAAGTGTTCGGCTCATCCGCCGACGGGCCCTCGAACGTCGAGCAGAGCACGATCGCAGGCCCGGAGTTCAAGCCCGGCAAGTACGTGGTCCGGGTGACGAACTTCGCCGCGGTGGAGCCGTACGACGGCACGGTGACGTTCAACAAGACCGAGGCCTCAAGCGTCGAGACGGGCCTCGAGAAGTGGACGCTGGTCTGCCGCGAGAAGAAGGGTGGCCCGGTCAAAGACAAGCGGAAAGTCCTCGTGAAGCGGGGCCGCGTCGCAAAGGCGAACTTCGCAAACAGCTGCGATTGACCCGAGGGGTCAGACCCCTCACGAGACGCTCACATCTCGATGTGTGCGACGCCTGAGGGGATAAACCCCTAGGGCGCTTTGCGTAGGATCGAGAGGCCGTGCTTCCCCTTCTTTTTCTTGCGTTCATCCTGCTCCCGATCGCGGAACTGTGGCTGATCATCGAGCTCGGCGGTGCCATCGGCGTGATGCCGACCATCGCTCTCTTGATCTTCGACAGCCTCGTGGGCGCCGTCCTCTTACGGTCGCACAGCCGCGCTGCATGGGAACGATTCAACATCGCTCTGGCCGAGGGTCGTATCCCCGCCAGGGAGGTCTTCGACGGGGCGATGATCATCGTCGGTGGCGCCCTCCTCCTCACCCCCGGTTTCATCACCGACTTCTTCGGACTCGCCCTGTTGATCCCGCCTACCCGCGCCCTCGTCCGCGCATTTCTCACGCGCGTCGTCGGGCGTCGTGGGGCAGTCGCCTTCCGAGTCGCGGAGTTCGGCTACGCCCGGCGGCCCGGCGGCAAGCCGGGCGCACCGGGACGGGAACGGGGTTACGACTACGAGGGCTCTGCCAGCGAAGTGACGGACCCCTCTGGCGAGCTCACGACCGGTGACCCGCGAGGTGACGAGGGTGCCTGACCAGGCGGTCTTCGAGCTGGCGCCGGGCATTCGCATCGCCTGGGACGACCTCGACGCGGTCCGCCGTGAGCTTGGCGCCGACGAGCCGGGGACGCAGTGGCGCATCGAAGGCGAACTCGACGCGGGCCACAGCGCACTTCGTGTCCTGACCGCCGCGACAACAAAGGGGGCGCTCCTTCTGCTTGCGGGCGCGCGGCCCGCAGAGTCCGAGGGCCACGACGGCGAGAATCCCCAAGCCGTGGTGATCTCCCGGTCGGGCGACGTACGGATGATCGAGGAGGCTCTCGTCTCTACTCAGTACACGGCGAGCGGGTCCATCGAGCGGGTGGGCCTCGAGCTCTACGCCGAGGGCGACGACTACCCGCTCCGCGGCGCGGGCGACGCGACCCGGACGTCGGCGACCGACGAGGGTTCCCTGCGCCGCGAGCAGGCGTGGCTGAACTTCAGGCTCGACGGCGATCCTGGGATTGCGATTCTGGATCTGGTGTACGCCTGATGGCGATCCGTTGCGTCATCTGCGACTTTGGAGGCGTCCTCACCTCCCCCCTCGTCGGCTCGTTCATGGCCTTTCAAGACCAGACGGGCATACCTACCGAGGCGCTGGGGACGGCGATGGGCCGGATCTACGAACGCGACGGAGCCCATCCCCTCTATGAGCTCGAGAAGGGACACATCACCGAGCACGAGTTCCTCCAGGGGCTGCGCGTGGAGCTGGCGGTAGAGCTCGGCCACGAGCCCGAACTCCACGACTTCAAGGAGATCTACTTCCGGGCGCTCAACCCGAACGACGCCATGATCGACGAGATGCGAGCCGCGCGCGAGGCCGGGTTTCGCATGGCGATGCTGACCAACAACGTGCGTGAATGGGAGCCTCTCTGGCGCTCGATGCTGCCGGTCGACGAGATCTTCGAGCTGGTCGTGGACTCTGCCTTCGTGGGCATGAGAAAGCCCGAGCCCGAGATCTATCACCTCACCCTGAAGCGCATCCGCGAACACGACCCCGCCGAGCTGGGCGACCTCGAGTTCTCGGAGTGCCTCTTCATCGACGACTTCGAGGTCAACTGCGCTGCGGCGGCGGAGCTGGGGATAAACGCGGTCCGCTTTGTCTCGAACGAGCAGGCGCTGGGCGAGATCCGCTCGGCGCTGGGAACGACCTCACCGTGACGCGCGAGGAGGCCGAGGCCGTCTGCGCCCAGAACGCGGCCGAGCATCCCGACCGCAAGGTGGCCCAGTGGCGAGCCCAGGAAGGCCCGGACGGCGAGTGGACCGTGGTGCGGATCGGCTTGCCTCCCAACCCTGACACCACGACCGAGGTTCGCGCGGACGAGCGCCCACCGACGCCGCCCGACCCGCGCCCGGACGTGCCGCCCAACGTCGGCCCCTTCGTCTAGGTGGGGTCAGGCACCTTTCATGAGAGGTGCCTGACCCCACTTAGAGTTCGAGTGGGATCGGCTCCGGGCCGTCGCCGGTGCGGCCGCGGAACTCGTCCCGGAAGGCCTGGACTGCGGCGAGCGTCGCATCGCCCTCGTAGGAGTCGCAGCCCAGGAGGTTGGTCCACCCCGTCACGGCGACCTCGTATGGCATGTCGGGGTTGGGAAAGAAGATGACTCCGGCCGGGTCGGCGTCGAAGACGCCCTTGAGCGCGAGCTGATCCTCCTCCGGGAGGTCGGGCGAGTACTGGATGGCGACCCGCTGGTGCTCGAGCGAATGGACCACGCGCCCCACGGGCGGGTACTCGCCGTACGCGCCGTCTGCCAGAGCGCCGGAAAGTGTCTCGTTGGAGTTCCCGTAGTGGTCGCCGGAGGTCGGGGGGTTCGTCTCGTACTCCACGTCTGGAACGTCCTCGTCATCAAGATGGGTATTGCCCTCATCGGGCAGCCCGACCCTCAGGTCACAGCCCGCAGCCTCGGCGGCTGCTTCGAGATCTGACTCCGACGGCTCGGGGGGTGCCGTCCCCTCGCGGTCGTCGAACTCGATGCCATCCGGGACAACGCCCAGCTGAGGCTGGATGTGCGCGTTCACCGGGAAACCGTTCTCATCGACCTCGGGGGTACCGGAGCCCGTCGTCGTCGAAGTCGTCGAGTCGGCTCGTCGTGGGCTCCGGGTCATCCCCGCCGCAGCCGGCAAGGGCGACCGCGCCGAGGATCGCCACCGCGCAGGCGAGCGTGCGAAAGCTGTCCAAAACCCTGCTCACGCCGCGAAAGTTAGCCCGAGGAGATAAACGCAGGCTCAGTTGTCGGAGCCGGCGCGATCCCAGACGTAGAGCTCAACCGCCTCGAGGGCGAGCTCCATGAGGCGCGGACCCGACAACCAGTCGAGCACCGTATCGAGCGCGCGCTCCTCGGTGACGCCGCGATCGACGGCTTCCTCGCCGCGGAATCCCGCAGCAAGCTTCAGCGCCTCACGCCGGTGCTCGCCGAGGCCAGAGAAGGAGCGCATCAGGAAGTCACGATTGGGAAGCGGGTGGCCGATCTCCATCGAGGCATGCCACGCAGCGAGCATGGAGATGTCGTGGTCGTCCAGCTCGGAGATCGCCCGTGCGTAATGGGATTCGAGCTCGTCCTCGGGGATCTCATCGACCCACGCCCGCACCGCCTCACCCAGAAGCTGGCGGCGTGCCTCACGCCCGACCGAGTCGGCGATGGCCCGGATTGCGTCGGCTGGATCGATGAAGCAGAGTGACATTGGACCTCGTGGAGGGGGTTGGCGCGACTGGCAACAAGCTACGGGCGCCTGCGGACGACATCACGGCACCCGGAAAGACGGTGTTTCCGGCTTCAAAAAGCCAACCCGGGCGCCAAACCCTCCAGCGTTCACCGTCGCGACGTGCGGTTTGAGCGTCCGCCGCGAAGCACGTCAGGTGATGCCGCTTGCGGCCGACCTAGGATCGAAGAGGTGCGAGGTGAGAAGCAGACATGCCGCTGAAGCTGATCGTCGGGCCGCCCAACTCCGGGCGCTCGGGCGAAGTGCTGCGCTCTATGGGCTCGTGCCTGGCGGACGAGCCCCTCCTGATCGTTCCCACTCGCGACGACATCGCACGGTTCGAGCTTGATCTCTGCGCGTCCGGCTTGCCGGCAATCGGCGCGACCATCAGGACGTTCGGCGCTGTCTTCTCCGACATTGCCACCGCCACCGCGATCTCGTCGCCGCCCCGACTCTCACCTCCACAGAGACTCGCGCTCGTCCGGGCAGCGATCAGCGCCGCGAACCTGGGTGTCCTGCGCCGCTCCTCGACCTCGCCGGGCTTCGCGCCCGCCGTGGACAGCCTGATCGCCGAACTCCAGGCGGCGCTGGTCGCCCCGGCCGACCTTCGCGCCGCGGCCGAGGCCGCGGGCGACGCCGACCTCGAGCTCGAGATCGCTGCGCTTTACGAGTCATACGAGGCCCTTCGCGACGGCGCCGGCATGGCCGACGCGGGCTCGGTGGCAAGCGCAGCGACGCGCGCGCTTCGAGAAGAGCCCGCCGCCTGGGGCAAGCGACCGGTGTTCGTATACGGGTTCGACGACCTGACGGAAGCGCAGCTCCAGCTCGTCCTTGCGCTCGCGGAGCAGACGGACCTGACCCTGGCCGTGAACTACGCCGACCGCGAGGCGCTGGTCGCTCGCGCCGGGCTCCTCGGGCGGCTTCGCGAAGAAGGTGCGGTCGAGGGCGATCACCTCGAACTTCAGCGCGATTACACAACCTCGGCGACTCTCGCCCACCTGTCGGAGTCTCTCTTCGAGGTGTCCCCGCCAAGCGTCCATCCAGACGGAGGGCTGAAGCTGATCGAGGCCGGCGGCGAGCGTGGCGAGGCCGAAGCGGTCGGCATCGAGATCGCCCGCCTGATCGCCGCGGGGACAGATCCGGGCGAGATCGTCGTCGTCCTGCGCAATCCGTCGGCAGACGGGCCCCTCTTCTCAACTGTGTTTCGCGGACTCGGCATTCCGGTCACGCTCGAAGCGCAGCTCCCCCTCGACAGCACAGCGGTCGGCCGTTCACTCCTTGCCCTCTGCCGCGGCGCCGGTGATGACGGAACCCCCTCAGACGTGCTCGCCCACCTGCGCGCCGATACCGCGTCGCCGCCCGCCAAGGCGGACTGGGCCGAGCGCGCCGTGGCTCGCGGAGACGCGGAGAGCGTGGCTGACCTCGAGGAGCGCTGGGCGGACGCGATGCCTCCACACCTCGTACGGGTCCGGGAGGCCACAGGCGATGCCGATCGGGTCCGAGCGGTCGCCGGCGCTGCGCGGCGCATCGCGGAGGCCGTCCACCGCGAGGCCGCGCCGCTCGCCGGAGAGCGCTCGGACGGTGTGCCGCTCGATGCGCTCGAGCTCCGCGCCGCGGTCGCGGCGGCAGAGCTACTCGAAGAGCTCGCCGCGGTTGCTTCGCTCCCCGGCTGCGATGCGCCGACGCTTGCCGATGCGGCCGAGGCGATCGAGTCCGCGGGAGTCCGTTCATGGCTCGGCTCGGCCGAAGGCCGGGTGCGCATCCTCAGCCCCTACCGAGCCCGTGCGGCCCGCTGCCGTCATCTCTTCCTCTGCGCGATGCAGGAGGGAGTCTTCCCCGGACGCGGCACCCTCGATCCGCTGCTGGGAGAGGAGAGCCGAAAGCGGCTCGGCATCTCCGCCCTTCGCCGCCGCGAGCAGGGCCAGGAAGAGCGCTACCTCTTCCATGTCTGCATTTCGAGACCCACCGAGACGCTCACGCTCAGCTGGCGCTCATGCGACGACGAGGGGTATCCGGGCGCCCGCTCGCCCTTCATCGACGAGGTTGTCGATCTGCTGGGAGCGGACGCAGACGCCGTCGAGAGCGAGATCACCTCGAAGCGCGGCCTCATTCGCGCCGTACCGCTTCCCTCGGAGGCGACCAACCCCCGCACGCTCGCCCGCGCGCTGACCGCGACCGCGGGCCGAAGCGTCGAGGCCCAGCGGGCCCTCCTCGACGGAGCCGGACTCGACCTGGCCGTTACAGGCGACTCGCTGGCGATCACCGCCGCATCGAACGATCCGGCCTGGAAGCCGGGCCCCTTGGAGCATCCCGACGTTCTTGGTGCAATCGCGGCACGCGAATCACTCAGCGCAAGGTCGCTCGAAGGCTGGATCGACTGTTCGTATCGGTGGTTCGTCTCCCACGAGCTCAAGCCGCAGCGCCTCGAGCCCCTAGCCGACCCCCTGTGGCTCGGAAGCATCGTCCACGACTGCCTCCACGATCTTTATGCCGAACCCCCGGGGGACGATTCGATCCCACGCCCCGGCGACCTGGATCGATGGATCTCGCGCTTCAACGAGATCCTCGACAGCTCGCTCGGCGAGGCCGACTCCGGCTACAAGGGCGCGGAGCGCCGCCTCAGCATCGCCAGGACGCGCATTCAGGTCGAGAAGTATCTGGCGGAGGAGGCCGATCGGAAGACGGAACTGCGTCCCAGGCCCGATCTCCTGGAGCGAAGCTTCGGCTTCCCCGACAAAGAAGGCGATCCCGGCGCGCTCGACCTGGGCGAGTTCACGCTCCGCGGCGCCATCGACCGGATCGACGTGGCACCGGACGGCAGGCGTGCGGTCGTACGCGACTACAAGACCTCGAAGAAGGTCCCCGGACGCTCGAAGATCGAGAAGGAGCGAAAGCTCCAGCTGCCGCTCTACATGCTTGTCGCTCGCGACCTCCTGGGGCTCGACCCGATCGCCGGGCTATACCACCCGCTCGCGGCGTACGGCGACCGCCGCGGGCGCGGCATCGCCCTCATGGACGAGGTGAAGGAGGGCGTCCTGGCGGATGAGGACCTTGTGGCGACCCGCAAGAACGACGACGGAGTGGACGGCGAGACCTTCGAGGAGGCGATCGAGCGGGCCCGAGCGGACGCGATCGAGTACGGCGCAAAGATGCGGACGGGGCTGGTCGCGCGCAACCCCCTCGAGAACAAGTGCCCGACGTGGTGCGAGTATCAGCCCATCTGCCGCCGCGAGCGGGCACTCGGACTCGAAGAAGAGACTCAGGGGAGTGACGACTCGTGAGCGACACGGGGCAATCAGACGACCTGCGCGTGGATCCTCCTACCGCCGAACAGGCTGCGGCCATCGACGCCCGCGAGCGTGACGTCTTTTGCGAGGCAGGTGCCGGAACGGGCAAAACGCGGGTTCTGGTCGGCCGCTATTGCGATGCGCTGACGGGAGGCGAGGCGGAGATCGACGAGATCCTCGCCTTCACGTTTACTGAGCGTGCCGCCTCCGAGCTGCGCCAGCGGATCCGCCGCGAGCTCATGCGGCGCTCACGCGTGGCGAAGGCCGAGGGCGACGAGGTCCGTGCGACCGAGCTCCGGCGGCGAGCGCGCGAAACCGAACGGGCGTGGGTCACCACCATCCACGGGTTCTGTCGACGGCTTCTGGGCGCTCACCCCGTCGCCGCCGGCCTGGACCCTCAGTTCCGCGTCCTCGATGCAGCCGAGTCCGGCCGGCTCCGCGAGCAAGCTGCGCGCGAGGCGATACAGACGCTGGTCACAAGCGGCTCAGAGGACGTGGCCCGTACTGCCGCGAGCTATCAGGCATGGCGCGTCGCGAAGATCTCGCTGATCGCCCACGAGCGGCTGCGCAACCAGGGGATGACGCATCCACGATTGCCAGAGGTGAAAGAGCCGACCGATGTCTCGACGCGCAAGGAGAAGGAGAAGCGGGCACTGAGCGCAGGCGAACGTCTGGACGCCGTGCGCGCGCGCGACACGTTCGACGCTGTCCTCGCCGAACTCGACCGGCGCTACACCGAGCTCAAGGCGGCGCGGTCCGGACTCGACTTCTCAGACCTCGAGCTGCTGGCGGTCGAGGTGCTCTCGTCCTCAGAGGTCGTCCGGGGGCTGTGGCGCGGCCGCTTTCGCCACGTCATGGTCGACGAGTTTCAGGACACCAACCGCGTCCAGCTCGAGCTCGTCGAGGCGCTCCGCGGGCCGGAGACCCGTCTCTTCACTGTCGGTGACGAGCACCAGTCGATCTACCGATTCCGAAACGCCGACCTCGAGGTATTCCGGGGGCGCAAGCGCGAAGCAGCCGCGTCTGAGACGACCGACGTCCTCCCGCTGCGTGGCAACTTCCGCTCGAAAACCCCGATTCTGGACGCCGCGAACACCCTCGGCGAAGTGCTCCTCGACGACTTCGAGCCGCTCGTTGCCGGCGACCCGCCCGGCCAGATCCTCGACGCGCCCGACGTCGAGCTCTTGCTGACGATGAATGAGGGCCGAGGCGCGAACCACGTCAAGTGGGCCGACCACGACGACGTCCTCGAGATGCCTCCCTCCGAAGGCATCCATCACACGGTCGCGCAGGCACGCGCGCTGGCTGAGCGGCTGCGCGAGCTCGTCGAGGCCGAGGAAGTCAAGCCCGGCGAGATCGTCGTGCTGCTGCGCGCCTTCACCCACGTCGACGCCTACGAGGAGGCGCTTCGGCGCTACGGCCTCGCGCCATACGTGGTGGGCGGGCGCGGATACTGGTCCCAGCAACAGGTCGAGGACCTCCTGAGGCTCCTCGGCTGCGTTGCGAACCCGCTCGACGACGAGATGCTCCTTGGCGCCCTCTCGTGCCCCGCTGCGGCGGTCTCGCCCGACGCACTCTGGCTCCTGCGCTCGGCAGCGGGCAGCGGCTCGCACCTATGGCCTGCTGTTGAGTTCGCCTTCGGCGATGGCGACGGCATGGAGCCGAAGGAGCCCCAGTGGCTGGACAAGATCCCGGCGCAAGACGCCGATCGCCTCCGCACCTTCTACCAGCGGCTCCGCGCCCTCCGCGCCGAGGCACCACTCCTACCGCTGGATGTGCTTGTCGAACGCACCATGAACGCATTCGCCTACGACATCTCGCTTCTGGGCGGGAGCCAGCCCGTCGGGCGAATGGCCAACGTGCGCAAGCTGATGCGCCTGGCGGCGGAGTTCGAGCAGAACGAGGGCCGCGATCTGCGGACCTTCCTCGTCCAGGCTGGTGAGGCGACCAGGCGTGACGAGCGCGAAGGCCTCGCCCCCGTTCAGCCCGAGGACCACGACGGCGTGCGGATCATGACCGTCCATGGCGCCAAGGGCCTCGAGTTCCCGGTCGTGGCCGTACCCGAGCTCGACCGTGTCCTGGACATCGCCCACGACTCGTCCGACATCTGGATCGGCCGTCCGACGGGCGACGGATCGCCGGCGCGGTTTGGCCTTCGCCTCGCGTTCCCGACTTCGAAATCGATCGGGGCGTGGGAGTTGACCGAGCTCGATTCCGAGGAGAAGGAGGCCGAGGCGGAGGAGTCGTGCCGCCTCGTTTACGTGGCGGTGACGCGCGCGCAGCAGCGGTTGATCCTGTCCGGCGTCTACAAGCCGGCCCAGCTGGAGGACCCCGGGGAAAAGAAGACGAGGGACACTGCGCTCACCCGCCTCCTCCCCGCCCTGGCGGCGGCCGGGTGGGACGGAACCGAGGGCAGGCTGGACGCGCCCGTCCCTATGCGCATCAGGATCTCGAATCCGAGCGAGGCGCGTGCGCGCGAGTTGAGCCCACCTGCGGCGGCTAGCGCTGCCGCGCAGGTCGAAGCTCTGGTCGGGCCGCCACTCCTCGAGCAGGAGCGCCCGAGCGTGTCGCTCGGGCACCTCTCCTACTCGGCACTCGACGCCTATAAGCGGTGCGGGTACCGCTTCTACGTCGAGCGGGTGCTGGGTGTCCGCGCCGGCCTTGTCACCACAACTCCGGGCGAAGGCGAGGCGGTAGACCCCGATGCCGAGGCGCGGACCTCTGACGAGCTCGGCGACCCCGAGTCAACGCAGGTGGCGACCGGCCCCGCCTCCCCGGCGCTGGCGCTCGGCAACGCCGTCCACGCCGCACTCGAGTGGAGCGCCCGCTCTGAATGGCGGCTTCCGGAAGAGGATCGGATCCAAGCGCTCCTCGGGCTCGAGGGACTCGGCGAAGACGCCGACGCACTCGCGAGAGCCAAGCGCCTGATCGACGGCTGGCTCGGCTCGGCACTCTGCGCCGGGCTGAAGGGCGACCAGATCAGACCCGAGGCGCCATTCGTGCTGCCGCTCGGGGGCACGATTCTGCGTGGGAGCATCGACTTGCTGGCGACCCGGGAGGCTGACGGCGCGGCAACGGTTGTCGACTTCAAGACAGACCGCGTCGGAGCGGACGGAGTCGTACCGCTGGGCGAGCGGTACGCCTCGCAAAGAGCCGTGTACGCGTTGGCCGTGGCGGGGCTCCCGGGGAGCGGCGAGGTCACGACCGCGCACGTCTTCCTGGAGCGCCCGGACGAACCCGTGATCGAGGTCTTCGACGAAAGCGCGCTAGCGACCGCACGTGCAAGCCTCGAGGGCCTGCTGGCCCAGATCCGCGCCGGTGACTTCGAGCCCGCGCGCGACCCCTACACGGCGCTGTGCCTGGGCTGCCCTGCGGCCCCGCGCCTCTGCCCCCGGCCCGCCTGGCGCCCGCCGCGCACCGCACCCGCCTCGGTCCGATGACACCCCCCGAGGGACCCCCCGAGGGGTCAGACCCCTCACACGACGCTCACAAACGCCCCTCGACACCCCCCGAGGGGTCAGACCCCTCACACGACGCTCACAAACGGTTCGCGGTGTTCGGCTACGGCTCCCTGGTCAGCCGCGCGTCGATCGCCGAGTCGCTCGGCCACCAAGCACCCCTGCCGATCCCCGCACGGCTCGCCGGCTGGCACCGGCGCTGGTCGATCTACCGCGTGAACACGGCGCACGAGAAGGTCTTCGAGCGCGTGGACGGCGGTCCGTTCGTCCACGTGGTCGGGCTCAACATCGAGCAGGCGAGCGGGACTCCCGAGCCGGAGTGGCCGAACGGCGCCTTGATCGGACTGACGGAGGCCGAGCTCGAGCGGCTCGACGTGCGCGAGGCGCGCTACGACCGGGTCGAGCTGGACCCGGACACCGCTCTCACGGAGGTCCCGCACGGCTTCGACCACGTCTATGCCTTCACGGCGAAGAGCGGCCACTTCGCCGAGACCACTCCCCCGGACTCGATCATCATCGCCTCGTACGTGCGCGCGTGTGAGGCGGCCTTCCACGAGCTGGGGCCGGCAGCCTGGGAAGCGTTCATGGCAACCACCGGCGATTTCCCCGCGCCGGTAGTCGAAGCCCGACTGGTCGCCGACCAGATCCCGGAAGGCAACCCGAGGGCTTGGTGACCTAGACGACCTCGTAGCGAAGGTGCGTGACGGCCGGACCCTCGATCGAACGGGTGATGCGAAGCTCGCGCGGCCCATCGAACTCGCCGTCGAAGAGGCGAGTACCGCCGCCCAGGAGAACGGGCGCGATATGGATCTGCATCTCGTCGAGAAGGCCCGCGGCCAGGTACTGCTGAGCCACGTTGGCTCCGCCCGAGATCTGGACGTCCTCGTCGCCTGCCGCATCCCGCGCGCGCTCGAGCGCTGCCTCGACGCCGTCGGTGACGAACTCGAATCGGGTCTCGCCGAGCTCGAGAGGCTCGCGCTCGTGATGAGTGAGGACGAAGACCGGCTTTTTAAACGGCGGATCGTCGCCCCACCAACCCTTGAAGGGCTCGTCGCCCCACGGTCCATCCTCGCCGCTGAACATCCGCTTACCCATGATCACGGCGCCGTGGCTGGACGCGGCCTCGGCAATCACGTCGTCGTCGACGCCCGTGTCGCCCTCTGCCGGGTCGTAGCCGTGCGCCTCCTTCCAGCTTGCCAAGCGGACGACCCACTCGTGGAGCTTCTCGCCCCCGACTCCGAGGGGCCGCTCGCGGTTCGGGTCAGGCCCGGCGACATAGCCGTCGAGCGACATCGAGATCTCGAGCTTGAGCCTGCCCATGGCTAGCCCACCGAGAGCGCCGTCGCGGCCTCGGGTTCCGCTGCCAGGTCGCCCTCCGGGGCCGCGGCCTGATCGGGCAGCGCGTCGGGCGCTTCGACCACCAGCGCGGCAACCGCAATCGCAACCGCAACCAGCGCGGTTCCGATCCAAAAGGCGAGGTGATAGCCGCTGACGAGCGCCGCCGGCTCGCTCGTTCCGCCGGCGATGAGGTTCTCCGTCCGGGTCGCCGACAGCGTCGCGAGGACCGCGAGCCCGAGAGCCGCACCGACCTGAGCAGTCGTGTTGACGAGGCCCGAGGCGAGGCCGGCATCCTCCTGCGTCGCGCCCGACATCGCGAGCGTCATCAGGGCGGTGAACGAGGAGCCGGCGCCGACTCCGAGCAAAAGCATCGGCGGCAGGACGTGCTCGATGTAGACACCGTCGACCGGCGTGCGCGTGAAGAGCGCGAGCCCGAGCCCGATCAGGGTCAACCCCGGGATCAGCACGTTTCTGGGCCCGAACCGGTTGATCAACCGGTCCGAATAGCGGATGGACATGATTCCCATCGCGAGCGTCGTCGGCAGGAAGGCGAGGCCGATCTCGAGCGCGTCGTAGCCCAGCACCTGCTGCATGTAGAGCGAGCCGAGGAAGAACATCCCGAACATGCCTGCGACCGTGAGCGCCTGGATGATGTTGGCGCCTGACACGTTCCGCGAGCGGAACATGCGAAGCGGCATGAGCGGGTTCGCCGCATGCGCCTGGCGGAAGACAAAAAGAGCCAGGAGCCCCGACGAAATCGCTCCCAGGACGAGCGTGACCGAGTTGCCCCAGCCGTCCTCGGCCGCGGGGCCGACGATCGTGTAGACGCCGAGCATCAGCGACGACGTGATCAGAACGGCGCCGGGGATGTCAGTGCCCTTGTCGAAGCCGAGCCCCTCGTCGCGGACGACAAGCCTGTTGGCCGCAAGTGCCGTAGCGATGCCGATGGGCAGGTTGATGAAGAAGATCCAGTGCCAGTTGATGGCCTCGGTCAGGACGCCGCCGGCCAGGAGCCCGATCGAGCCGCCGGCCGAAGCAACGAACGCGTAGACGCCCAGGGCCTTGGCCTGCTCCTTGGGTTCTTGGAACATGGTCACGATCATCCCCAGGATCACCGCGGAAGTAAGCGCGCCGCCGACGCCCTGAACGAAGCGGGCTCCGATCAAGACCTCTTGACTCTGCGCGAATCCGCAGAGAAGAGAGGCGGCAAGAAAGATCGCCATTCCCACCATGAAGACGTCCTTGCGCCCCAGGAGGTCGCCGAGTCGCCCCGAAAGCAGCAGCAGACCGCCGAACGCGATCAGGTAGCCATTCACAACCCACGCGAGCCCGGACTGGCTGAAACCGAGGTCCTGCTGAATAGCGGGCAGGGCGACGTTCACGACCGTCATGTCGAGGACGATCATGAGAAAGCCGGCGCAAAGTACGTATAGAGCGAGCCAGCGGTCGCGATCCGAGTCAGCTGTTGTCATTCCGGGGTCTCCTGGGTTCTCGAGGTTCGGGAGACACCTTAACAGACTAGTCCTAAATTAGGACTGTCATCTATAAGAACAGGATCAAGTCGGCGCTGTGGTCTCGCCCCCGCCGAATTTACGGACCGCCGCGTAGTTGATCAGGAACAGGACGGCGCCGATGGCAAGCAGGATGAGTGCGCGGCCCCAGTCCTCACCCTTCACCTGCGTCATCAGGGCGAGCGAAACTCCCACGCCCAGGACCGGGATGGCCGACGGGACCTTGAAATGCTCGTGATCGACCGGCTCGCGCCGCAGCCACAGGACGGTCGCGTTGACAATCGTGAAGACGATCAGGAGGAGCGCGACGGTCGTGCGCGCGAGAGACTCGAGGTCGGCCTCGATGATCAGGGCGGCTGCGACGAGGGAGGTGAAGATGATCGCCACCCACGGGGTCCGACGACTCGAATGCACCGCCGCGAACGGCTTGGGCAAGACGCCCTCGCGCGACATTCCGTACATGAGCCGGGACGCCATGATCATGTTGATCAAGGCGCCGTTGGACAGCGCCAGGAGGCCGATCGCCGAAAAGACCTTCGGATCGATCCCGAGCGGTCCTTGTTTGACGACTTCCAGCAGCGGCCCAGAAGAGTTGGTCAGATCCGCCGTAGGAACGACGGCCGAGGCGCCGATGGTGACGAGCAGATAGATCACTCCTGCGATCAGGAGGCCTCCGAAGATCACCCTTGGGTAGACGCGGGTCGGATCCTTGACCTCCTCGGAGATGTTCACGGAGTCCTCGAACCCGATCAGCGCGTAGAAGGCAAGCGCCGCGCCGGCAAGAGCTACGCCGACCAGGCTCGTCCCCTCCTTGATCTCAAAGGGCCGGCTCGTGTCGGCGTCGCCCTGGATCACGGCGATCACGGCGATCACGACGATCAGGACGAGCCCGCCGATCTCGACGGCGGTGAAGCCCACATTCAGCTTCACCGATTCGGCGATGCCTCGGAAGTTCACAAGGGCGATCAGCGCGACCAGGGCCAGCGCCGCAAGGACCACGTCCACGTCTACGAAGACATTCAGATAGTCGCCGCCGAACGCACGCGAGAGAGTGGCCGCCGAAGTGATCCCGGACATCGCCACCGCGAACGCGACCATGAAGCTGAAGAACGGGTTCCCGAAGGCCTTGTGAACATAGAGTCCGGCGCCGCCTGCACGCGGGTACTTCGAGACAAGTTCGGCGTACGAGCCGGCCGTGAACGCCGCCATCACCAAGGCGACCGTGAAAGCGATCCAGATCGCACCTCCGGTCTCTCCCCCGACTTCGCCCACCAACGCGTAGATGCCGCCGCCCAGGATGTCGCCGACGATGAAGAACAGGAGAAGCTTCGGACCGATCGCGCGTTTGAGCCCGCCCGGTTCGTCCTGAGCGGGATCCAACGGCTTCGCGACTTCAGAGGACTCCATGCCGGAAGATGTACCCCACACGCGCCTACTCACACCAAAGCGCTCGAATCAGGCGGCGCAGGGACCGGTCGAAGCCCCGTCAAGGGATCCTGAGAGGGCCTCGGAGACAACGTCGTTGGGTACGCCCAACCCGCTGGGAGGTCCGTTCGAAACCGACGATGCGAACACCGTGGCGAGCACGTCACCGTTCGCGTCGATGACCGGCCCACCCGAGTTGCCGCTTCGGACCTCGCCCCGGAACGGAGTCATTTGACGCTCGATCGGCCCACGCCCATAGGAGTCCTGGCTCTCGACCAGTCCCGTCCGGCCGAGACGGGCGGGCGAAAGGGTGAACGGTCCGCCTCCCGGATAACCGGCGGCTACGGCGGCCGTCCCCTTGGCCGGCTTTGCAACCAGATCGAGGGGAGAATCCGTCATGCCCGGCACGGACAGCACGGCAAGGTCGTTCCTCGGCTCGTAGTGGAGCGCCGTGGCGTCAAAGGTCCGGCCGTCGACCGTGGTCACCTGCGTGTCGTCCTCCCCCGCCACGACATGCGCGTTGGTGACGACCACCTCTGGTCCCGCGATCCAACCCGAACCTTCGATTCCCAGACCGCAGGCGCTGCCGCGAACCCTTACAACCGACCGGCCCGCCGCGACAACGTCCGGATCTCCGGCGACCTTGGGGTCCGGAGGCCCGACGTCGGCCTCGGGTCCCTTGACTGAGCGCGACGGGTCGATCCGGCGCAGAGCGTTCAAGAAGCCGCCCGAAGGAGGGGCGACATCGTTCAAGGCGACGAGAATCGAGGAGCGTTGAACGGCCTCGCGTACCTCCCGTGTGTTCTGCCCCGGCAGGTTGAGCGCAACCGCGCCGAATACCCAGGCCGCCAACAGGGCGAGGCCCAGGAACAGGATCGCTCCGCCGGCCGAGTCGGTACGGCGGGCGAAGTTCCGCTGGGCGAGCCTCTCGCTCAGTCTCCCGCCGACACCCTCAAGTGCGATCGCCAGAAAGATGCCGAGCAGAATTCCGCCACCGGCCGCCACGGCGGGTGCGTACGGGGACTCTGCGCCGCCGGCCAGGAGCAAGGGTCCAAGCCTCGCGCCGGCGAACACGCCGCCCACGAAACCGGCGAGCGGAAGCGCCGAGCGCACGAGGCCACGCTCCCATCCAATCGCTGCCATAGCGATTGCGAATACGGCAATCCCGATGTCGATTGGGCTCACTGTCACTATTTTGACCACGATGAGCGACCGTCCGCCCACCACGGCCGCGCAGGGCGGGCAACGCTACCGGACAGCGCCCACATCAGCCGGTCGCGCCAAGACGAAGCGCTCGGAGCCCGAGGCGAGGCGGCGACGTCTTGTAAGCCGCGCCGCGCCTCTCGTGGTGCTTTCTGTCGGGGCATTCGCGGTAGGGATCGCGGTGGGATCGTCCAGCGACGTTTCTGAGGCGGCCCAGAGCTTTGCCGACGCATGGGAACGCCAAGACTTTGAATCGATGCACGCGGAGCTCTCGCCCGCTGCCCGTGAGGAGCATTCGCTCGAAGACCTCACCAACCTCTACGTGACGGCCCAGGCGGCGGCCACCGCGATCGAGGTCGGCACCGGCGAGATCACGGTCGAAGACGGAATCGCGACGCTTGACACGACCGTCGAGACCCACGCATTCGGCGATGTTCAAGGTTCCGTGGCGCTCCCCCTGGACGATCAGGGAACCGTCGCGTGGGAGCCACACATGGTGTTCCCCGGCCTGGAGAAGGGTGAGAAGCTCGACCGCGAGACCCGGTTGGGCGAGCGCGCCCCGCTCCTGGCGGCCGACGGCTCGCCGTTGGCCGAGGGGCCCGCGTCCGCTCGCACCTCTCCATTGGGAGCATCCGCTGTAGCAATTGCGGGCGCAACGGGCTCACCGTCGAGAAAGCAGGACACGGCCCAGTTCGCACGGGGCTTCCCCGAGGGGACCTTGGCGGGCACCAGCGGACTCGAGCTCGCCTTCAACGAGATCCTTGCCGGACAGCCCTCCGGCGAACTTCTCGCCGTCGGCGAAGAGGGGCAGCGAAGGACGCTCGCGGCCGGGGAGCCGACCGACGGAGAGCCGGTGAAGACCACCATCGATCCAGACGTGCAGTCGGCAGCCGTCACGGCGCTCGGGGACCGTTACGGCGGCATCGCCGTGCTCGACGCAAAATCAGGAGACGTGCGCGGGGTAGCGGGACTCGCCTTCTCGGCGCCCCAGCCCCCCGGCTCGACCTTCAAGGTCATCACAGCGACGGCCGCGCTCGACGCCGGCGTGGTAGCGCTGGACGACGAGTTCCCCGTCGAGGTCTCGAACACCACGATCGGGCGCGAGATCACCAACGCCGGGGACTCGCCTTGCGGCGGAACGTTCATTCAGAGCTTCGCCATGTCGTGCAACACGGTGTTCGCCCCCCTGGGCGTCGAAGTCGGAGTGGAGAAGATGACCGAGACAGCCGAGGCGTTCGGATTCAATTCGCCCCCCGCCCTCGCGGGCGGCAATGCGCTCGAGTCTCTGGCGCCACCCGCGCCGAGCCTGGGCGAGATCGAAAGCGATGTTGCGCTGGGCGAGAGCTCGATCGGACAGGGCCAGGTGCTCGCGACCCCACTCCAGATGGCCTCCGTCGCGCAAACGATCGCGAATGACGGCGTGCGCCTCCCCACTTCGATCGTCAAGACGCAGGACCTCCGCCCCGACGCCGAGCCGGTCGAGGTGACCACACCCGAGACCGCACAGAAGGTCGAAAAGATGATGCTCGAGGTCGTCCGCTCTGGAACCAGCACCGCGGCGCAGATCCCGGGGGTGCAGGTCGCCGGCAAGTCGGGCACGGCTGAGCTCGGACCCAAGGCGCTCGAGCCAGGCCAGGTGCTGGCGCCGGGTGAGGACCCTCCGCAGGACGAGGACGCCTGGTTTGCGACGTACGCACCCGCCGACAACCCCCAGTATGCGATTGCCGTGCTCCTGGTGAGCACACCGGGCGGCGGTGGCACCGTCGCGGCGCCGATCGCGCGCGACGTCTATACCTCGATCCTGGACCTTTAGTCGGAGTAGTCGAGCTCGTCGGTCGGGAAGCCGACGACCGCGCCCACTACAACCAGGACTCCGCCGATCACGGCGATCAGGCCTCCGGCCGATTCGCTCAGCTCGGATACGCCCGCTCCGACCGCCGACAGCGCGGTGCCGATTCCGAGGATCGTCCACCATCCGCCTCCGCGACGGCCTCGCTCACCAGCGGTGACAAACGTTGCGAGAACGATCACTCCGAGGGCGCCGTACCGGACGGCGTCTGAAAAAAGGCCCGCGAGGATCACAACTGCCGCGAGTGAGGCGAGTACAAGCGCTGTGCGCAGCGCTGACTGCGAAAGGCCTTCGTTCACGATCGGCCCCCTAGATGTCGAGTTCGATGAGGCCCTCGCCGCCGACGACCGACTGGATCTCCAGCTCGAGCGGCCGCTCTTCGGAGACGTCGTCGTCGACGAGGAACAGGAGCAGAGCGCCCTGCGTGGGCCCTGCGGCAGCAACGGTGTCCAAGGCCGGGATCACGCCTTCGGGTGGAACGACGGCGCCGACGTCGAGGCTGAATTCGGTCACGAGGTCGAACGGCTCGTAAACACGGTGGCTGCCGTCGACGACCGAATAGTTCCCGGCGCTCGGCACCTCCGTGTCCTCGGACTCGTTCTTGATCTGGATGAAGACGCCGAGGTAACTCTTGCCGAGCGGCTCCTCGGGAGCACCTTCGAGGTAGGCGCGATCCTCGACGATGTTCGGGTTGAGGAAGCGAGTGATCGAAACGTTGTAGAGGAGCTCACCGAGTTCGAGGGGCTCCCCCTCCACCGCTTCAGGAGTCTCCTCGTGCTCTTCGCCGCAGCCGGCGATGGGAACCGCGAGAGCTAGGACGGCCAGCAGGCCGGTGATGGTGGCGACTCGGGTCCGCATGCGGGGCGAAATGTAACCGATCGGTGCCACTCTTAAGCCCGGTTCCGAAGTTGGGTCTTGCCGATCGGTGCCAGGCTCCAACCCGGATCGGAACTCAGATCCGATCGCCGCCTGCCACGGCGATGCGCTCCGGAGGGGAGCCGCTTTCGGCAAGCCCTCTCAGGCGGCCGAGCGCCTTCTTGAGGCCCTTGCCCAAGCGCCTTTCCGAAGCCTTCGCATCGCGGAGCTTGTCGAACACGTTTGCCGGCTCGGTCCAGAAGGTGACCTGGACCTCGCACCCATCCGAGCCTGCGTCGGAGAGCATCCACTCGGTCACGTTCGGGATGCGGTTGAGGTAGCCGCCCCTGCCACGCTCGACGAGACGGTGGGGCGCGTCGGCCTCCTCGATGATCGAATCGACCCATCCGCCGTCGCGGAGCCTGAACCTGGCGCCGGCGCCAATGCCTACGGGCTCGATCCGTCAAAAGGTGATAGCTCTCCATGAAATGGTCGGTGAACGCGGGCCGTGCGGAGAGGTCGAGGAGGATCGAGAAAACGTCCTCCCGGGGTACGTCGATCATGACCTTTGCGGAAACTGGACCCATCGCCCGGCGATTCTATGGGCGGCGGTGGTTCAGGTCGGTAAATCGGGGGTAGATTCGAATTACGGTTCGAAGCATCTATCCCGAAAGGACTCCACGGATGACTATCGCGACTCGCGGCCTGGGAGGACTCACTTGTCAGGGCTGTGGCTACGCCATCTCGATCACGTTCGAGGACTCGGTGCCCGAGTGCCCGGCCTGCGGCAGGACATCCTTCAAGCGTGCCCGCGCCTTCGAGCGACCGACGGCCGATATCGAGTCGGTGAGAGTCGCGACATCCCGGCCGGAATGGCTCGCGGACGCTCGTCGCGGCGTCGCGGGCCTGGGTCCCCACCTGGCCTGGGAAGAGGACGGCGAAATCCACACCGTTCAAGTTGCGAAGGGCTGGGCAAAAGTCGGTCGCTCGGGCTGCGCGGACGTCGTCTTGGACGACCCGACGGTCTCACGCCGCCACGCGCTGATCGTCCGCACCGGGGAAGGGCGGCTCAAGGCACTCGATGATCGCAGCCTGAACGGGCTCTTCGTCAACGGCAAGCACGTCGAATGGACGGCGCTGACCGACGGCGACGAACTCGAGATCGGCCGCTTCAAGCTCTACGTCCTCGCCTAGACCCCCGAGGGGTCAGACCCCTCACACAACGCTAATACCCCCGTCGGCGCGAGCTTCATCGCCCCACGCGCATATGCTGCGCCCTCGTGGCGACCACCATCTCGATCCTCTCCCAAAAGGGCGGCACCGGCAAGACGACGATGACCCGCACGCTGGCCGATGTGCTCGGCCGCCTGGGTCTCGACGTCCTCGCGATCGATGCCGACCCGCAGGGGAACCTCTCCGACTACTTCGACACGGCTCCGGACGCCGAACCCACCCTGTCCGAGGTGATCATGGGCCAGGTCCGGGCGGCCGATGCGGTCCACGGCCAGGTCATCCCGGCCAACCTGCGACTGGCCGAAGCCGAGCTCGCCCTTGCCGGCAAGATCGGGCGCGAGGTCACGCTGCGCAACGCGCTCCGAGACCTGAAGCGCGAGCGCGACGTGATCCTGATCGACTGCCCGCCCACGCTGGGCCTCCTGACCGTCAACGCTCTGGTCGCGTCGGACTACGCGATGCTTTCGACCCAGGCCCAGTACTTCTCGCTTCAGGGCGTCGAACAGGCAATGGAGGTCGTGAATCTGGCGAAGGACAGCCTCAACCCCGACCTCGAGCTGCTGGGGATCGTGCTCAACATCGCGAACATGCGGACCAAGCACGCCCGTCAGAGCCTCGAGTCGCTTCGCGAGGGGTTCGGCGACAAGGTGTTTCGCACCGTGATCCGCCAGTCCGTCGCGTACGCGGAATCGGCCGAGCGCGCGGTCCCGATTCTCGACTACAGGCCCGGCCGGGGCCAGGACTACCTGTCGCTCGGCGGCGAGGTCCTGCGCCGTATCGGCAAGCCCGAACTGCTCGAGAGCCTGGACGAGCTCAGCGCCGAGATCGTTCCCGCCGGCGCGCGCGCCTAGAGCTCGGGAACGTCCGCACCGATCGGGCTGAACGGGACCCTGAGGACCTCCGCCCATCCGTCGGTCCACTTCTCGAGCTCGGAGACGACCTTGCCGGTGTCCTGCCAAAAGCTCCAGACCAACACGGTGGGGCCGGCGCCCGAGATGGTCGCGCCCAGCGCGCCCATGCCCGTCGCCGCCCGAACGAGCTCCATCGAGCGCGGGTACAGGTCCTCCCGATACGGCTGGTGGAGCCGGTCGTCCAAGCCGCGGCGGATCAGGCCGAGATCTGAGCGCTCCAGCCCCAGCGCAAGTTGCGAGGCGGCCGCCACGTTCTCGACGGCGTCGTTGAAGGGAACGTCGGACGGCAGTGCCGCCCGGGCACGGGAGGTCGGAACCTCGTCGGCAGGGATCACTACAACCGCCTCGACCCCCTCGGGCGGCTCGATCCGGACAGCGGCCGGCAGGCCCTCATCCTCGGGCCGCGGACACATCACGAAGCCTCCGTAGACGGCGGCAGCAACGTTGTCGGGATGACCCTCGATTGCCACCGCTTTCTCGTAAATCTGCTCGCGGGAGAGCGCGAGCTCATACATGTGGTCGGCGGCCATCAGGCCGGCGACGATCGCGGCAGCGCTCGAGCCAAGTCCACGCGCAAGCGGGATCTGCGAGATCATCTCGAAGTGCAAACCGTCCGCGGAGTGGAGCTCCTCAAAACCTCGGACGCAAAGGTTCGAGCGATCACGCGGGAGCTGGTCCTCACCGGTGTCGATGGCGAACGTGTCCGCCTCCCAGACCTCGAGCTCGAGGTGCAGGGCAAGTGCCGCGGCGAACACATCGAAGCCGGGGCCGAGGTTCGCCGAGGTGGCCGGCACGCTGACCAGCCGCCGTCGGAGCGTCACCGGTGAACACCGCCGGTGAGCGAGTCCGCGCGGCCTGCGATGGCACCGACCAGATAGGTGCCCTTCGGCACCTCGGCCTCCGGCAGGAGAACGGATGACTTCAAGCGCGCACCGTCTCCGATCCTCGCACCGTCCCCGATCACGCACGGGCCATCGATTCGGACGTCCCGCCCGACCTTGACCTGTCGCCCGACGATCACCCGTCCGTTCACCTCGCAGTCGGCGGGGAGGCCTGCGCGCTCGGCACCGAGCCGATGCTCGCCCGGCTCATCGGGATTGGCACTCGCCTCCACGAGCTCGCCCATCCACTCGACGTCCACGTGTCCGGCCGCCACGTCCAGATTGCCCTGGAGGTACTCAGGCGGAGAACCCACATCGTTCCAGTAGCCGTCCGTCTCATAGACATAGAACGGGATGTCACCTTCGAGAAGCGCAGGGAAGATGTCGAGCGCGAAGTCGGGCGCGGCCATGTCGGGGAAGTGGTCGAAGATCTGGGGGCTGAGCGCATAGATCATGCAGTTGGCACGGTCCGAGAGCGCCTCGGCGGGATCGGGCTTTTCCTGGAATCCCTGCACACGCCCGTCCGCGCCTGTCACCACGACGCCGTACTCCTGGGTGTCGGTGACCTTCTTCACGGCCAGCGTCGCCAGGCCGTCGTTCTGCTCATGCGCCGCGGCAAGCTCGGCAAAATCGATGTCCGTGAGCGCGTCGCCCGCCATCACAAGAAACGGCTCGTCGCCGAAGAAGTCCCTGACGTTCCGGACGCCTCCCGCGGTGCCGAGGAGCTCCTCTTCCCTGGAGTAGGTGAGGCTCACGCCGAGATCGGTGCCGTCGCCCAGGCGGTCGGTGATCGTTTCCGGGAACCAGTGCAGGTTGCAGACGACATCGGTCACCCCGCCTTTGGCGAGCGAGCGCAGGATCAGCTCGATCACAGGGCGGTTCGCCACGGGCACCATCGGCTTCGGCACCTCGTAGGTGAGGGGCCGCAGGCGTGTGCCCAGCCCTGCTGCCATGACCATCGCTTTCATCGGGGTGAGGCTACCCAAGGTTCGCCCGGCCGCAGGTACCCTTCAGGGCATGACGACTGCCACTGAAACCGCTGCTGCCGCAACTTCCACTGACGACTTCAAGGTCGCCGATCTCAGCCTGGCCGAGTACGGCCGCAAGGAGATCAGCCTCGCCGAGCACGAGATGCCCGGCCTGATGCGCACGCGCGAAGAGTTCGCGGATTCGCAGCCGCTCAAGGGCGCCCGCGTCACCGGCTCACTCCACATGACGGTTCAGACTGCGGTTCTCATCGAAACCCTGATTGCGCTCGGCGCCGAGGTCCGCTGGGCCTCCTGCAACATCTTCTCGACCCAGGACCATGCCGCCGCGGCGATCGCAGAGGTAGGCATTCCTGTTTTCGCCTGGAAGGGCGAGACTCTCGAGGAGTACTGGTGGTGCACCGAGCAGGCACTCAACTGGCCCGACGGTGACGGCCCGAACATGATTCTCGACGACGGCGGCGATGCCACGCTCCTGGTCCACAAGGGCGTCGAGTTCGAGGCGGCAGGCGCGGTCCCGGACCCGGCCGGCGCCGACTCCGAAGAGTTCCGGATCATCTTGCAGACGCTCGAGCGCTCCCTCGCCGAGACCCCCGACCGCTTCACCCGCATGGCCGCCGGGATCATGGGCGTAACGGAAGAGACAACGACGGGCGTCCTTCGCCTGTACGACTTCGCCCGCGAAGGCAAGCTCCTCTTCCCCGCCATCAACGTGAACGACTCGGTCACCAAGTCGAAGTTCGACAACCTCTACGGCTGCCGCCACTCCCTGATCGACGGCATCAACCGCGGCACCGACGTGATGATCGGCGGCAAGGTCGCCGTCATCTGCGGCTTCGGCGACGTCGGCAAGGGCTGCGCCGAATCGCTCCGCGGTCAGGGCGCCCGCGTCATCGTCACCGAGATCGACCCGATTTGCGCACTACAGGCTGCGATGGAGGGCTTCGAGGTCCGAACGCTCGATGAGGTCGTCGAGACCGCGGACATCTTCATCACGGCGACCGGCAACAAGGACGTCATCACCGTCGCCGACATGGCGCGGATGAAGCACCAGGCGATCGTGGGCAACATCGGCCACTTCGACAACGAGATCGACATGGCCGGCCTCGAGAACTCCGGTGCCGAGAGGATCATCGTGAAGCCGCAGGTCGACGAGTGGACCTTCTCAGGCGGGAATTCGATCATCGTCCTCTCCGAAGGACGCCTGCTCAACCTGGGCAACGCGACCGGCCATCCGTCGTTCGTGATGTCGAACTCATTCACGAACCAGACGATCGCCCAGATCGAGCTCTTCGGCAAGAACGACGAGTACGAGAAGGAGGTCTACGTCCTGCCCAAGCACCTCGACGAGAAGGTCGCCCGCCTCCATCTGGATGCCCTGGGCGTGAGCCTCACAGAGCTCTCCGCCGACCAGGCCGCCTACCTCGGCGTGCCGGTCGAGGGCCCGTACAAGTCGGACCAGTACCGCTACTAGGCCCAGGAGCAGGACCCAGCGCGGCTACCGTGGTCGCGTCATGCTGCGCATAGCCTCGAACCTGAGCATCCCCATGCGGGAGATCGAGCTCCGGGCCAGCCGCTCGTCCGGTCCGGGCGGGCAGCACGCCAACGTGACCGCCTCGCGTATCGAGGCCGTCTTCGAGATCGCCGAATCGAACACGCTCACACGCGAGCAGAAGGCGCGGCTAGCCCACCGCTTCGGCAAACGTGTGACGGCCGTGGCGCAGGACGCACGCTCTCAGGCGCGCAACCGTGACCTCGCGCTGGAGCGCCTGGGCGAGCGAATCGGCAAGGGCCTGGAACGCCGGCGTCCGCGACAAGCAACCCGCCCTGGCCGCTCCGCCCGCGAACGCCGCCTCAACGAGAAGCGTCAGCGAGGTCAAAAGAAGCAGCAGCGCCGCCGCCCCTCGATGGACGACTGAGTCCAAGACGTCGGGTGCTGGTCGCTGCCACCAGCGAGTAGCGCGGATTTCCGCAACCATGGCCCCTCAGCGGTCGCGGATCTTTCGCACCCCGCGCCGGAACTCCTCAGTGGGGTTCTCCGGCCAGTCACCGTGATCGTTCTTCCAGCCCTGAAGGTCACGGAAAAAGCGACTGTCGTTTGCCATCGCGTGGCCGATCACGTCGGTCACTCTCACCTCATGGCGTTGGCACAGCCAAGCGACCAGCCGTTGCGCCGCCCGACGCTGAGATCTGCGATTGAGAATTGCCTGCTCCGGCGAGCCACCCGATTCCTGAACCATCTCGAGGCCGATACTGCGGTGATTCAACCCGATCGCGTGTCGGCAACGGACGTTCTGATCGACGAGCGAATAGATCGTCCCGTCCTTGTCGACAACGAACTGTGTGCAGACGCCGGGTGACTCGCCGTTGTTGGGCGAGTTGGATGCGAACGTGTTCCACACCGGCCCGTAGGTGGACGTAGCCGTGTAATGGATGACGATCTGGTCGATCCGTTCAAGCCGCCACGTGCGGTCGCCGTAGTGGCGGTCTGAGTAGGCAGCCATCTGGCGCTTGCGCTCGTCCCCGTAGGGAATCGGGTCCTTCTTCATGTCGGGCCGGTGGACGCGACCGTTGCCGGCCGCTCGGGTGACCCGGTCAACTCCCTTGCCGGATCGGGCGATGTTGAGGACGGCGCGCGTGTGGCGCTCGCCCGCTGATGAGGACAGCTCGCCCCCGGCCAACTCGACCACGAAGGCGCGACGGCCCGGCTTCCGGTTGAACCACTTCGTCGCCGTGCCGGGCAGGTCACCGCCACGGCAGGCGAACTCCATGCTGGTGAGCCGCGCGTATCGGCGCTGAATCCGATCCGGGCCCTTGCACGAGCCGAGGACCTGATTCCAGGGCTGGTGGTAGAAGATCGAGAGGTCCGGCTCGATCCTCTTGGTCAAGCGCTTCACGGCGCGCGACTCGGGCTCAGAGAACGGCTCCGGTCCGGGGTAGTAGCCGCTCGACGTGTCCGAGCTCGGCTTCCAGCCGACCGAGAAGTTCCGGTTCAGGTCAACTCCATGCGCGTTCTTGCGGCTCCCGGCCGCGATGCCGTCGGGATTGACGCTCTCTACGAGCCAGATCGCAGCGCGTTCCGGACTCTCGTCGCGAAGGCGAGCGATGATCTCCTGGCCCTCGTCCTCGTCACCGTGAAACGAGCCGACTACGAGAATCGTCCGGTTCGCGTCCTTGGGCCCGATCCGGTACGCACGCAGGTCACGGCCCTGGACCGAATCGCCGAACTCGAGGTGGCGCTCGCCCGCGAACGCGCTTGGGGGAGTGGCGGTGATCCCGGCGAGGGCGAGCAGAACGCAGACCGTTCGCACGGACCGCGATCCCTGGTTTCCGCCTCGCTTTGCCACGCGGTCATTCATACGAGATCGCCTCGATCACATCCAGTCTCGCGGCCCGGCGCGCGGGCAGGATTGCCGCGATCAGGCCGAGGGCGACACCGGCAAAGGCGACGGCAAGCATCGCAGTCACGGGAGGCCTGTAAGAGACGCCCGGCACTCCCGAGGCGAGTCCCTGCAGGAGCGCCCAACCGAGTCCGGTGCCCACGGCGACCCCCAGGAGAGCGCCGACCATGCCGATGACGACGCTCTCAGCCACGACCTGCCGGCGAATCTGCCACCGCGATGCGCCCAGCGCGCGCAGGACCCCGATCTCGCGCGTCCGCTCCAGCACCGACATGGTGAGGGTGTTGATGATCCCGAACAGGCTTGCGAAGATCGCGACACCCACGATCGCATAGAAGGTTGCGAACTGCTGGTTGACCTGATCCTCGACGTTCGCCTTCAGCTCGGTGTTCGAGAGCACCGCGAGGTTCGGATAGTCCTGGCGCACGATCCTCCGGACTTTGTCCTCGAGCACCGGCCGGTCTTCAGCCGACGTGGCCTTCAGGGCGAGCTCGGAATCGGCGGTCACGCCGTAGACCTTGCGGAGCGTCTCGAGCGACATGCCGACCGTCTGCCCGCCAAAGAGCACCGTCTCGACGATGCCCGCCACCCGGGCCTTTTGGTCACCGGATGGTCCCTCCAGGCGCAGGGTGTCTCCCACCTCGAGGTCCTCCTCGTCGGCGTAACCCTTGCCGACGGTCACCTCGCCCTTGCGCATGCGCTCGAACACCTCCTCGCGAGGGGCCCCCTGGATGTCGGTCGTATCGACCCGCTCGTACTCATTCGGCTCAAAGCCGATGATGAGCCCGTCGGATTTGGTCTTGCCCTTCGGCCCAGGCAGGTCGGTGGTGAAGAGAAACCGCTCGCGCGCCACCACTTCGGCCTCGGGAATCCTGTCCAGGCGCTCGGAGAGCCGATCGCCGATCGTCTGCTGCGGCCCTTGCCCCGGCGACAGGCCCGAAGGCTGGACCGTTAGGTCGCGGGCGAAAGCGCGATCGAACTCGTCGGAGATCGTGCCCAGAAAGCTCGAACCCAGGCTGTTGACGGCTACGACCAGGGCGAGCCCGATGAGGAGGGCGGTGGCTGTCGCCGCGGTGCGGCCCGGGTCCGAGCGCGCGGCATCGGCCGCAAGGCGCCCCTCGACCGGCAGGATCTTTCGCACGGGCCAAGAGAGGATCCGAACGAGGGGGCGCACGACGAACGGCGCGAGCATCGCGATCCCGAAGAAGATCGCCACAGTGCCGGTCATGCCCGCGGCCGCGACGATGGGGGTCGTCTCCTCTGCCGCGCCGAGCCAGAACGCACCGGCCAGTCCGGCCAGGATCAACGCCGCGCCGATCGCGGCGCGGCGCGGCCGGGGCTTCGGCCGCAGCTCTTCAGAGCCCAGGACGGCGCGGATCGGCGACGTCTTGCCCGCGCGCCGAGCCGGCGTGAAGGCGCCCAGGACGGCAGTGATAAGCCCCGTGCCGACGGCGGCGACGGGCGCCCACCATTCAAAGACGAGTCTGCCAACCGGGAAGTCGAGCGCCCGGACGAACTCGGCCAGCGCGTACGCGAGCGCGAAGCCCAGTCCAAGGCCCAGAACGGCGCCCAAGATGCCCAGAAGCGCTGCCTCGCGCAGAACCGAACTGGTGATCTTTCGGCGCGGAGTGCCGAGCGTTCGCAGCATGCCGATCTCGCGCGTGCGCTGGAGAACGGTCATGTTGAAGGCGTTGAAGATCAGAAAGCCGCCCACGAACAGAGCCATCGCGGCGAAGAAGTAGAGGATCGCGTTGAACGCCTGGAGCTGGGATTCGACGTCCTCGGACTTGGTCTGCGGGGTCTCGACCTTCACCCCCTTGCCGAACCGGCGGTCGATCCGCCGCTCCAGCGCCGCAATCGTCTCGGCGCCGCCTTCGGCGATCACGTCGATTTCGTCAAAACCCTTCCTCTTGTCCATCACCTTTCGCGCAGCCTCGAGAGGCATTACGGCGAACCCCTCGCCGCCGAACTCAAACCCGCTCTGGAAGGAGAACAACCCCACCACTTCGAAGCGCCGCTCGCCGTCGGGAGTCGCCAGCGAGATCCGGTCGGAGACCTCGACGTCGTTGGCGTCCGCCCACGAGTCCTGGACGCTGATCTCCCTCCCACGCTCGGGATCGCGACCGGCGACGGTCTCGGAGTCCGTGATATCGGTCGCGTCCGGCTCCTGACCGGCGATGTTCAGCTGCTTGGAGGCATCGGGCGGCGCATCACCCTTGTCGTCGACCAGCGTGAAGACGCTCTGGATGCGCCCGACGGCCTCACCCACGCCCGGCGTGTTCTCCACCTCTGAAAATGCACGCTTGGGGAGCGACTCCTCCTGCCCACCGCCCGAGACGATCAGGTCGGCCTTGCCGTAGACGGAGTCGTAGAGGTCCGTGAACGTGCGGTTGATCGTCGCCGAGAGGAGAAGGACGCCAAGGATCATTCCCACGCCCAGGACGATCCCGGCCGCCGTCAGAAGCGAGCGAGCGCGGCGCGAGCGGACCTGCCTGAGCGCGAGGGATCCAAAGCTGCGCATCTAGGCCCTGGGCGGCTCTGGCCGCGGAAGCAGCATGTCCTGGTGGCTCTTCACGCCTCAGGCCTGGAGGGCGGTGAAAGCCGCGGAGATCAGCTCGCGCGACCCTCCGCTCTCCTCGCCCGCGACCTGGCCGTCGCGCAGAAACACCACTCTGTCTGCGATGGCGGCCGCCCCGGGGTCGTGCGTCACCATGACGACCGTCTGGTCCTGCGAGTCCGATAGATCTCGCAGAAGCCGGAGAATATCCGCGCTCGATCGGCTGTCGAGATTTCCGGTCGGCTCGTCGGCCAGGATCAGCTCGGGCTCACGAAGAAGCGCCCGCGCGATAGAGACGCGTTGCTGCTCGCCACCCGAGAGCTCCGACGGCAGATGCCCGGTCCTCTCGGCCAACCCGACGACCCCGAGAAGCTCGCGCGAGCGTGAACGGACACGGTCGCCTGACTCGCCGGCAATGAGGGCCGGTAGGAGGACGTTCTCCTCAGCGCTCAGCGACGGCAGGAGATTGAAGAACTGAAAGACGAACCCGATGCGGTCGCGGCGAATGCGGGTGAGGCCGGCATCGTCCAAGCCGTCGTAGCGCTCGCCGCCGAGACTGATCTGGCCGCTGGAAGGAGTTTCGAGCGCACCCAGGAGATGAAGCATCGTGCTCTTGCCCGAGCCGGACGGACCCATGATCGCGACGATCTCGCCCCTCCTTGCCTCGAGCGAGGCGCCGTCCAGGGCGCGGACCGCAGTCGAGCCCTCGCCGTAGACCTTGGCCAGGTCCTTGGCCTCGAGCACGACCGGCGCGGGGGGAGCTGCGGGCGGCTCCAGCACCTCGAGCTCGGGGCCGTCCCCATTTCGCCCCAGAGCGACAAGCGCCTCGCCGGCGCGGCCGATTCCGCCGCGAACGGCGCCTGTGATGTCGTCGAGAAGGGCCACGAAAGCCCTGTGAAGGGTATCCCCGAGGGGTCAGACCCCTCATGGTTTACTCACATTGTTAGCGCCGTGTGAGGGGTCTGACCCCTCGGGCGGCGTCGGGCGGCGCTAGAGCTTTCCGAGCTCGGCCTTCAGGCTTTCGATAACCGGCACCGGTGAGGGGTCGATCCCGCGTCTAGCGGCCAAGGCGAGCGAAACGAGGTCGCCCAGCATCACGGTCCACAGCAGGCGGGCCGTGCGGGTCTCGCCCTCGGCCTCGATCTGGATCAGGCCTGCGGCCGACGACTCGATCAGGCCGGCCGTCAGCTCAAAGCGCTGGCGGGCGCGGGGGTGTTGGTCGGGATCGTCCAGAAACACGGCTGAAAACTGCTCCGAGCCGCCGTCCTTGTCCCAGCCGACGATCTCGTTGTGATCCATCTCGGGCAAGGAGTGCGCGAAAGCGGGGATCTTCGCGTTCTCGTTGATCTGCGTCTTCCAGCGATAGGCAACCGAAGATGTGAGATCGGCGCCGTAGATCACCGGGAACGAGCCGTGAATCACGTCGGCGATCACCGAGGCGCGCTCGATGAGCGCGTCGCGGCTTGCCCGAAGATGGGCCGCCGCGCCGTCGATCTCGGTTCGGATCGCGGGCGCCGCGCCGGCGAGAGCAGCTACTTCTGCGGCGGCAACAAACATGTAGCCGACCGCTGCTCGCGGCTGAAGAGCCGCCGGGATGGGGATGATCGGCACGTCCGCCTCGCGAGCCGCGTCGCCGAGGGCGCCACCGGTCGTCGCGACAACGCGCTTGGCGCCGACTGCGGCCGCCGCCTCGAACGCCGCAAGGGTCTCCTCGGTGTTGCCCGAGTAGCTCGCGCAAAGCACCATTCGCTCGGGCGACGTCCAGGGCTCCAGGCCGTAGTCGCGAACGGTGGTAAAGGGAAGGGTCGTCCGGCTGCCGAACGCGCTGCGGGCGAGATCGCCACCAATCGCCGAACCGCCCATACCGCAGACGACCAGGCCGTTGGCCTTGGTCTGCGGTATGCGCGCCGACTCGACGCGGAACAGAGCGTCGGAGAGATGATCCGGCAGCGCCAGCACATCGTCGAGCTGGTTCTGCGAATCGACGCTGCGGATGGATTCAAGGATTGAGCTCACGCCGCAAGCATCCCAGGTTCGACACGGGCGTCGTGTTCAAGCCGCGCGTTTGCCTCGATCCGGGCGCCTTCTCCCACAACCGCACCGTCCTCGATGACCGCGTTTTCGCCCACCTTGACGCCCGCAGCCAGGATCGCCCCCTCGACACGCGCGCCGGCCCCGATGTCGCAACCCGGGTGAATGACGGAGCCGACGACTACGGCTCCCTCTCCGACGTGGCAGTCGCGCCCGACGACGGCGTTGGGGCCGAGATGGGCTCCACCGTCGACGTGTGCGCCCGCGTCCACCAGGACCGGGCCCTCGACGCGAACCGAGCCATCGACCTCGGCGTGCTCGTCGATGCCGACACCTCCGCTCATACGCCGCGCAACCTCGGTGTCGACCTGCGTCGTAAGAATGTCCCAACTTGCCTGCAGGTAGCGCTCGGGGGTGCCGATGTCCATCCAGTAGCCGTCCAGACGAAGGCCGAAGAGACCCTGGCCGACCAGCCGCGGGAAAATCTCGCGCTCGATCGACACCGAACGACCGGCCGGGATCAGGTCGGCAACGGAGCGCTCGAGGACGTAGGCCCCCGCGTTCACCTCGTCCGTGTCGATCTCAGCCGGATCCGGCTTCTCGAGGAATTCGGTGACCGCTCCGGTCTCGGCGTCCTTGCGGACGAGACCGTACGAAGTGGGGTCATCCACGGGGTAAAGCGCGAGCGAGGCCACCGCGTCACGTTCGGCGTGGACACGCATGTGCTCGGTGAGGTCGAGGTCGGTGAGGACGTCGCCGTTCAAGACCAGGAAGCGGTCAGACAAGAGACCCTGGTCGGCAGCCAGGCGGATCGGCCCGGCCGTTCCAAGCGGCTCGGACTCCTCGATGTAGCGGACCCGTGGGCCACCCGGGATCTCATCGCCGAGGGCGGAGCGAAGATCCTCTGATCGGAATCCACACGCCATCACGACATCGGTGACGCCATGACGGCCGAGCCAGTCGGCCATGAAGCGAATGAACGGCCGGTCAACAAGCGGAATCGCCGGCTTTGGCTGCGTGAGGGTAAGCGGCTGGAGGCGGGTCCCCTGCCCGCCGACGAGAACGAGCGCCTGCATCAGGAGCCGTTCTGCGAATCCGGTCGGCCGATGCCCTCGTAGGCGAAGCCGGCCCCGCGAAGAGCCTCCGCGTCGAGGTAGTTACGACCGTCGATGAGGACTGCTGAGGCCATCGCGTCGTGGGCGGCGCCCCAGTCGATCTCGGAGAACTCGGGCCACTCGGTCACGAGCACCGCTGCGTCCGCATTCTCGAGCGCCGCCTCAGCCGAAGAGGCCATCTGGACGTCCGGAAGCATCGACGAAGCACTGTCCTCGGCTACGGGGTCGTAGGCGACGACCGTGGCGCCCTCGCCTTGCAGACGCGCCGAGAGCACCAGGCTCGAAGCCTCGCGCATGTCGTCCGTGTCGGGCTTGAAGGCAAGCCCCAGCAGCGCGATCCGCTTGTCGACCAGCGAGCCGAGGTGCTTCTCGAGCTTTGCGACCACACGTCGCTTCTGAAGCTCGTTCACCTCGATCACGGCGGTCAGAAGCTGGAAGTGATAGCCCGAGTTGCCGGCTAGCTGCTTGAGGGCCGAGACGTCCTTCGGAAAGCAACTTCCTCCGAAGCCGATTCCCGCCTTCAGAAAGCTCGAACCGATGCGCTCGTCGAGGCCCATTCCGCGGGCAACCTCGGTGACGTCCGCTCCGGTCTGCTCGCAGACGTTGGCGATCTCGTTGATGAAGGAGATCTTGGTGGCGAGAAACGCGTTCGAGGCGAGCTTGATCATCTCGGCGGAGGCGACGTCCGTGCGGACGATCTCTCCTCCCAGGGGCTCGTACAGCCGCGCGACGGCGTCGGCGGCCTCCTCGGAGCCTGGATCGGCGCCGACCACCACCCGATCGGGGTGCATGAAGTCCTGAATCGCCGAGCCCTCCTTGAGGAACTCGGGGCAGGAGACGTAGCGAAGGTCGGGCTTGTCGCGCCGGATTGAGGCGCCCGTGCCGGACGGCACGGTGCTCTTCATGACCAGGGCGTGCTCTGAGTCGACCGGGAGCTGATCGACGACGGCACGCACTCGCGAGAGGTCGGCGTCTCCCGAGTAGGTCGGAGGGGTGTCCACGCAGCAAAAGAGCAGTCGGGCAGCCCCGAGGACGTCGTCCATCGACGTCGTGAAGGTGATCCGCTCCGCGTTCTTTTTCAGGAGCTCGGAAAGGCCGGGCTCATGAATGGTCACCTCACCGCGGCGAAGTGATTCGACCTTCTCTTCGTTCACGTCCAGAGCGACGATCCGGTGTCCCAGTTCGGCAAAGCACGTGGCCGTCACCAGGCCGACCCAGCCCACGCCGACCACTCCTACCTGTTCACGCTCAGTCTCCATCTCGCTGTGACGCTATAGAACCGTGTGGTCCACGTCAGGACCCCAGCTCGCGAGTGGACTGCGCGATCCCCAGCATCTGCGGCCTCCGTGAGGGCGTGCGTAAGCGTGTTGGTGACCCAGTATGAGCCCTTCGAGGTCTGCCAGCCGACCAGCCTGACGCGGTCCTGCTCGTAGTAGAGAAGGAACTCGCGCCCCTTGATCGTGCGCGTCTCCGAGGGATTCTGCAAGATCGGAGGGTTGTCCCAGTTGGTCCCGCTCACGCCGTAGTAGCCGGGTCCGAAGCTCTCCTGGTAGGGAAGCACGTACTTGTACATCTGGTACAGCGTCTTGCCATCGGAGCCAACCAGGGCTGCCGCGCGCGATTCGTCAGACACGGCGGTGATCGTCGACTGGACGAGCTTGGTCGGATAGTAGACCGGCAGATCGGCCTTGCGCTTGTTGAGGGTCTGGGCGAACTCGGCCGCCTTCTCCTGAGACGGCCCGGTGAAGTCCACCAGCGGGGCTGCTTGGACCGGGTCCGCGGGCTTCGGCTTTGGCTTCGGCTTCTTCTCGCCACCGCCGCCTCCGCCGCTCGGCGCAGCCGGCGCCTCCGCAACCGCGGCGTCCAGATCGTCTCCCAGGAACTCGCTGACCGCTGAGTCGACCTCCTCGGACGTGGCGTCAACACCGCCGTCGTCAGAGAGCTCGCCCAGCGTGACCTGCCGCACGGGCGCGTTTCGCACGCTCACAAACGACTTCATCATCCCGACGATTGTCGGGACGTTGTTGATGTCGGACGAGGTGTTCTTGGTGAAGATGTCGATGAGCTCGTCACCCTCGCCGAACACGGGCAGGAGCTTGGTCGGGGGGATGCGCTGGCGAGCTTCGCGGATGAAGTCCTGCTGGCGGGCGCCGCGGACAAGGTCGTTGTCTCCGTGTCGGTAGCGGACGTACTGGAGCGCCTTGTAGCCACAGAGGCGCTGGTAGCCGGCCTCGACGTCGATCTCGGAATAGAAATCCTCACTGCCCTCGAGAATGCCCTCGTTCGAGTGGAAGTAATGCCGGTCCACGTCCACATAAACGCATCCGATCGCGTTCACCGCTTCGTAAAAGCCTGAGAAGTCCACGTTCACGACATGGTTGATCGGGATGTCCAGGTACTGGGTGATGGTCTTGATCGCCAGGGTTTCCCCGCCGCCCGTCGGGTCCTCCTGTTGGCCGAACGAGTAGGCCGCGTTCAGCTTTTCCGGCCCGTACCCCGGGATCGGAACCACCAGGTCGCGCGGCAGGGACATGAGCGAGAGGAACTCCTTCTCGGGATCGACGCGCAGGAGAATCGCCGTGTCGGACCGGCCGGGATCACCCTTGTCGGCTTCCCTCTTGTCGGAGCCGAGAATCAGGATGGTCTGCGGGTCTCCTCCCTCGACCTTCGCCAGCTGCGCGCGAGCCGCCGAGAGCTCCGAATCGTTCAGGCCCTCAGCGATGTCTGAAAGGAAGAGCAGGAAGGAGACGGCGGTAGCCGCGGCCATAGAGGAAACGATCACGAAGGCGGCAGTCATGAAGCGCCAGCCGATGCGGCGCTTCGGGGGCTTACCGACACCCTCGTCGTCACCTCCCGTGGCCGCGATCGCAGCGGCAACCGGGGGCGTGGCAGCCGGAGGTTGAACCTGATGCGAGCCGGTCGTCACCTCGTGCGAGAAGGTCGATTTCTCGGCGCGCTTGGTCAGCCCGGCGTGAGCTGCCTCCCGCTGCGCCTCGACGTCGGCGAGAGTGAGGGTGTCCGCCTCGACGGTGGCCGAGCTGATCTGAGCAACAGAAGTCTCGGCGTCGGCCTCCTCGTTCCCGGCCTCCGTATCGGCCTCATGCTCCCCCTCGGAGGCCCCATCGTCCTCAAGCTCCTCCTCGGATTGGCCATCGAAAGCCTCATCGGCCTCCGGCTCCTCCTCGAAAGCGAACTCGTCCGGAGGCTCCTCCTGCTCGTCGGCGGGGTTTGCCTTCTCCTCGTCCGCGATCTCAGCGCTCAACTCCTTCTCCAGACCCGCAAACTCTTCAGTCAAGCCGTCTGGTTCTTCGCCTTGTTCCTCAGCCTTTCGCGCCTTCCCGGCGAACGTCGACGGGGGCGGCAGATCGGGCGCATCCTCGTGCCCGTCGTCGGGCAGCTCCTCGTCGCCGGGTGGCTGTTCGTCCGTCACGACGGCGGCCCTCCGTTCATGCGAGCGGGCACCGACGCGACGAAATCGGAGATGGTGCGGCGGTAGCTGGCGAGCGAGGGAATCGAGACCCACTCATCGGGGCCGTGGTGGCCCGCCCCCGATGGGCCGAACTCGACCGTGGGGATTCCGGCCTTGAGAAAGGAAACGGCATCGGAGGCGCCGTGACGACCGATCGTGGTGACTTCCTCCGGATGGTGAGGCGATGCCGCGTCACGGAGGGCCGATACGAAAGGGGACTGCGGATCCACCAGTGCAGGCGGTCGGTGGAAGGTCGAGATCACCTCGGTCCCCTCGATCAAGGAGACCTGCCGGAGGATCACGTCCGGGTCTTGTTCGGGCAGGTAGCGAACGTCCACATCAATCACACAAGCGTCTGGCACCTTGTTGAGCGCATCGCCCCCGAGGATGCGTCCCAGGTTGATCGACGGGCGGTCGTAAAGCTCTGAACTCTCGGCTGCAAACGGTAGCGATTCGATCTCATGGAAAACCTCGATCGCGCGCAGGATGGCGTTCCGGCCCAGCCACGGTGTGGCGCCATGCGCCGCGAGGCCGCCGACTTTGATGCGCATTGCGAAGACGCCTTTGGCTGCCACGCCCACGAGCATGTCCGTAGGTTCGCCGGTGATCGCGAAATCCCCGCAGAATCCCTCATCCACCAGCAGGTCCGCCCCCCGCTCGTGCTCCTCCTCACGCTCCTCATCCGGCACGATCCCGAGCCGGCAACGGACGCCGGACACGTTCTGGAGATCGGCGATGGAGAGCATCAGGGCAGCGAGGCCGCCCTTCATGTCGTACGCGCCGCGCCCGATCAGCCGATCTCCGTCGACGCGCGGGTCGAATTGCTCGGCGTGACCGGGAACTACATCCATATGGCCGTGGAGAAGCACCGTGATCGGCGCGTCCACGGCTCCCGCATCAGCTACGAGAACAGGTAGGTCTCGCACGCTGAGTTCGTGCACGGTCACATCGCGTGCCTCCAGCCAGCCACGTATGAACCCCGCGCAGAGCCTTACGCCCTGGGCGGTCGAAGAGTCGAAGCCGATCAGCTTCTCGGTGAGAAGTCGCTCGTCCAAGCCAAAGAATCTAGTGAGCGCGCGGGGTCGCCCCACTCGACCGGGGCTTTCTACCGCTCCGAGCGGGAAACCTTACGCTCGATCTGGAACCGGGCTCTGTCGGCGTCAGGAGGATTCGGCTATGGCGATGAAGGCTTCTGCTCGGGCCTTGTCGCGCTCGGCCTGCTCTTCGGCGGCTGAGCCTTCCTCGGCTTCTTCGAGGCGCTTCTCGGCGTCCTCGAGCTTCGACTTCAGGTCCGCGGTATCCAGCTTGTCCGGCTCGACGGCCTCGGCGATCAGGACCCTCGCGCGGTTGGCGAACACTTCGAGCCAACCCTCGCCCTGGGCGAAGCGGCTGTCGGGCTCTGAGCCTTCCGATTCATACAGACGCAGCTCGTTCGGCACCAGGCGGGCCACCAGGGGCGCGTGGCGCGCGCGGATGCCCACCTCGCCAACGGACGTGCGGGTGGAGAGCTGGTAAAGCTCGCCGCGGAAGATCTCACCCTCAGGGGTGAGCACTTCCGCTTCGAATCGATGCTCCTCGGCCAAGGCCTAGCTCTCGTCGTCCGAGTCGCCCTCGTCGGCCTTGCGCTCGGCCTCCTCGGCTTCCTTTTCCTTGCGCTCCTCGGCCTCGGCCTTCTCGCGCTCGAGGCTCTCGTCCTTCTCGCCCTTCTCGTCGTCGCCCGTGACCTGGTCGATCGTGCCCTTCATGTAGAAGGCGCCCTCGGGCAGGTCGTCGTGGTCGCCGTCGAGAATGGCGCGGAAGCCCGCAACCGTCTCCGAGACCGAGACGAACTCGCCGGAGCGGCCGGTGAAGGCCTCGGCGACGAAGAACGGCTGGCTCAGGAAGCGCTCAATCCTGCGCGCCCTGTTTACCGACTGCTTGTCGTCGTCGGAGAGCTCGTCGATACCGAGAATCGCGATGATGTCCTGGAGCTCGCGATACCGCTGGAGCGTCTCCTGGACGTCGGTCGCGGTCTTGTAGTGCTCCTCGCCCAGGATGTCGGGCTTCAGAATCGTCGAGGTCGAGTCGAGCGGGTCCACCGCGGGGTAGATCCCCTTCTCGGAGATCGACCGCGACAGGGTCGTGGTCGCGTTCAAGTGCGCGAACACCGATGCCGGAGCGGGGTCCGTGAGGTCGTCCGCCGGGACGTAGACGGCCTGGATCGACGTAACCGAGCCCTTGGTCGTCGAAGAGATCCGCTCCTGGAGTTCACCCATCTCGGTCTCGAGCGTGGGCTGGTAGCCGACTGCCGATGGCATGCGGCCCAGAAGCGCCGACACCTCGGAGCCCGCCTGAACGAAGCGGAAGATGTTGTCGATGAAGAGCAGCACGTCCTGACCGCCCTGCTCACGGAAGTACTCCGCCATCGTGAGGCCGGCAAGCGCCACACGAAGACGCGCTCCGGGCGGCTCGTTCATCTGGCCGAAGACGAGCATCGTCTTGTCGATGACGCCGGACTCCTTCATCTCGAGCCAGAGGTCGTTGCCCTCGCGCGAGCGCTCGCCGACTCCGCAGAAGGCCGACAGGCCCTCGTGCTCCTCGGCGATCGAGCGGATCAGCTCCTGGATGAGGACGGTCTTGCCGACGCCGGCGCCGCCGAACAGACCAACCTTGCCGCCCTTGGCGTATGGGGCGAGGAGGTCGATGACCTTGATTCCGGTCTCGAGGATCTCCTGCGCGGGAGCGAGGTCCTCGACGCTCGGGGCAGCACGATGGATCGGCCAGCGCTCTTCGGTCTCAACGTCGCCCATGTCGTCGATCGGCTCGCCCAGGAGGTTGAAGATGCGGCCGAGCGTGTTCTCGCCCACGGGCACCGAAATCGGTCCGCCCGTGTCGATCACGTCGTCGCCGCGCTGGAGGCCATCGGTCGCGTCCATTGCGACCGTGCGGACGCGGTCGTCCCCGAGGTGCTGCTGAACCTCGAGGGTCAGGTCCATTGCGGCGCGCTCCTCGGACTCCTCGATCTCGATTTTGAGAGCGGAGTAGATCTCCGGCAGCTCGCCCGGGAACGAGATGTCGACGACGACGCCGAGCACCTGATCGACGCGCCCTACGTTTGCGCTGCCGTTCGAGGAAGCTCCGTTGGTGCTCTGGGCTGTTTCAGTCTCAGACATTTGATTTCTCCTTAACCGAGCGCCTCGGCGCCCGCGACTACTTCAAGAATCTCCTGGGTGATCTCCGACTGACGGACCCTGTTCATCTCACGGGTCAGGTCATCGATCATCTCCTCCGCGTTTTCCGACGCGGAGCGCATCGCCGTCATCCGCGCGCCCAGCTCCGACGCGGAGGACTCGAGGAGCGCCCGATAGACCGACAGGTCCACGTACTCCTCGATCAGCATTGGCAAAAGTGTTTCCGCATCCGGCTCATGGATCATGTCCGAGCGCTGATGGGCCTCCGCGAGCTCCTCATCCTCATACCCCTCGGGCTCGGGAATGCCCTCACCGAAGACCTCGGCCTCTGCCATCGGCAGAAGGGTCTGTCGGCGGACGTACTGAGTAAGCGGTGAGACGTAGCGGTTGTAGACGAGATCGACCTTGTCAACCTCGCCGTCGCGAAAGGCGGTCGTGAGATCGCGCGAGATCTCGCGGGCATCGGCGAATGAGGGACGCTCGGTGAACCCCACGTATGACTCGACGACATTTTCGCCGCGGAACGTCATCGTGGACGAGCCGCGCCGGCCGACGACCCTGTACGAGGTTTCCGCCGACTCTTCGCGCTTGTACTCGCGCTTCAGGCGCACTCCCTCACGGATGATCTGTGTGTTGAAGGCACCAGCCAGGCCACGGTCACCGGTGACGAGCACCACACCGACGGTCGAGACATTCTCGCGGGTCTCCATCAGCGGCACTCTCTTGGCCATGTTCTCGTCGTTCTCGGCAACCTCTTGGGTCAG
The DNA here is from genome assembly GCA_963721645.1 of uncultured bacterium. Lineage (GTDB taxonomy): Bacteria > Actinomycetota > Thermoleophilia > Solirubrobacterales > 70-9 > JALZKA01. Next base: position 1,712,658 of record CAVRJK010000002.1, read on the forward strand.
CTTGCGGATCGCCTGCGCGTAGGGGCGCATGTTGTCGATCCGCTGTTCTGCACGCCTGAGGCGCGCTGCAGCGACCATCTCCATCGCCCGCGTGATCTTGCGGATGTTCTTGACGGAGTTGATCCGCGCTGTGACTTCCTTGCGCGTCGCCATGGGTTAGGAGCTCTCGTTCTCCTCGTCCTCAGCGGACGACTCTGATTCCTCGGAGGCCTCGGTTTCGGTGTCAGACCCCTCGTCGTCCGCGTCGCCGTCGCCGTCGCCGTCGCCGGAGTCGTCGTCGGAGTCGCCCGCGCCTGCGGTGCGGCCCTCCTTCTCGCGCTCCTCCTCGGACTTGATCCGGTCGGACTCGCCCTCTTCGAGCGGCTGACCGTCCTGGTCGAGGTCTGGGCCGAAGTCGTCGACGGACTCTGAGAGGGCGTCGTCGAGCTCAGACTCAACGTCATCGCCCCAGTCGCCGTCGTTCAGGCGCTTGAGCAGGTCCTCGTTCTCCGACTTGAGGCGGCTGATGGCCGCTTCGAGGAAGTCGCGCACCCGCTCGACCTTGAGCCGGTCGAGGTGGCCGCCGGTGCCGGCGTAGATCGAGACGACCTGCTCGCCCACAGAAAGCGGCTTGCGCTCGTTCTGCTTGAGCATCTCGACGAGCCGCTCGCCTCTGGCAAGAGCCGCCTGGGTCTCGGGGTCGAGCTCCGAGCCGAACTGGGCGAAGGCCTCCAGGTCGCGGAACTGCGAGAGCTCGAGACGGAGCTTTCCGGCGACCTTCTTCATCGCCTTCGTCTGCGCGTTACCTCCGACTCGGGAGACCGAGATGCCGACGTTGATCGCCGGGCGGACACCTGAGTAGAAGAGGTCCGACTCCAGGAAGATCTGGCCGTCGGTGATCGAGATCACGTTGGTCGGGATATAGGCAGACACGTCGTTTGCCTGCGTCTCGATGATCGGAAGCGCCGTGTGCGAACCGCCGCCGAGGTCGTCGTTCAGCTTCACAGAGCGCTCCAGGAGACGCGAGTGGAGGTAGAAGACGTCCCCCGGGTACGCCTCGCGGCCCGGCGGGCGGCGCAGAAGAAGCGACATCTGGCGATACGCGAACGCGTGCTTTGTCAGGTCGTCGTAGACGCAGAGCGCGTGCTTGCCGTTGTAGAGGAAGTGCTCGCCCATCGCGCAACCCGCGTACGGGGCGATGAACTTGATCGGCGCGGCCTCGTCGGCCGGGGCGGCGACGATGATGGTGTTGTCCATCGCGCCGGCGTCTTCGAGCATTTTTTGGAACTGGACGACTGTCGACATGCGCTGGCCGATCGCGACGTAGATGCAGACGACGCCCGAGTCCTTGTTGTTGATGATCGTGTCGATCGCGACCGCGGTCTTGCCGGTCTGGCGATCGCCGATGATCAGCTCGCGCTGTCCGCGGCCGATCGGGATCATCCCGTCGATCGCCTTGAGCCCCGTCTGGAGCGGCTCGACGACGGGCTGGCGCGAAACGACGCCGGGTGCCTTGAACTCGGCCGGGCGGGTCTCGGTCGCGTTGATCTCACCCTTGTCGTCGAGTGGACGGCCGAGCGGGTCGACCATGCGGCCCAGGAGCTCCTCACCGACAGGAATCTCGAGGAGCTTGCCGGTGCGCTTGACCTCGTCGCCCTCGACGACCTGGTCCCACTCACCGAAGAGCACGGCTCCGACGTTGTCCTGCTCCAGGTTGAGCGCAAGGCCCGTCACGTCGTGGGGCAGCTCGAGCATCTCGAGCGCCATGCAGTTCTCGAGCCCGTGAACGCGAGCGATGCCGTCTGCGACCTGGAGCACGGTCCCGACCTCCGAGAGCTGTTGCTCGTCGGTGTCGAAATCCTGAATCCGGTCTCTCAGGATGTTGCCGATCTCGTCTGGGCGAATCTCCACTGCTTTCAGCTCCTTTTCATGAGTCGCGCCAGGCGGTTAGACCGCCTGCGCGACTTCCTTTCTCAGTCTGTTCAGCTTCTCGCGCAGGCTGGCGTCGAGCACCATGTTGCCTACGCGAAGGACAAGGCCGCCGAGGATCTCCTCGTCGACGTTGGCCTCCAAGTCGATCTTGCGCTCCGTCTGGCTCTCGATTTCGTCACCGACGCGCTTCACGACGGCATCGGACAGCGGTATGGCGCTCGTGATGCGGACCTCGAGGCGCTTGTTCTCCTCGGCCCATAGCTCGTCGAAATAGGTGCGGATGCGGAAGATTGCCGGCATCCGGTGCTTCTCGGCGAGTAGAGACAGAAAGTTCGCGAACTCGTCCGAGGCGCCGTCGATTGCCTTGGCGATGCCTTCCCGCTTCTCCTGAGAGGAGAAGTACGGGCTGAAGAAGAACACCTGCAGATCGCGATCCTCGTCGAGCGCGTCGGCGAACTCGCCGAGCTCCGACCGGATCTCGTCGATCTTGTTCTCTTCTTTGGCAACGTCAAAAAGGGCGTCGCCATATACACGTGCGATCTCTTCCATCGAGCCTTCCGCTACTCCGAGCGCTCCGCGCCGGCCAGAGCTGAAAAGTCCAGCTCCGAGAGCGCTTCTTCGATGAGCTTTTGATGATCCTCATCGGTGAGCGTCTTCTTGGTGACCTTCTCGGTGGCGAGCACCGTCAGGTCCGCGACCTCTCGGCGGATCGAGTCCAGCGATCGACGCGTTTCGGCCTCGATGTCCTTGCGCGCGGCAGCAACCAGCTCCTCGCGCTTGGACTTGCCCTCGGCGGTCGCCTCGGACACGGCGTTCTCGGCGGTCTTGCGGGCGCGTGCCGAAATGTCGTCGGCCTGCTCGCGAGCCTCCTTCAGCCGGGCTCGGTACTCCTTGAGGATCTCGTCGGCCTCGGCGCGCTGGCGCTCGGAGGCCTCGATGTTCTCGCGGACCGCGTTCGCCCTCTTTTCGAGCGCCTCCCCGATCTTCGGGAACGCGACCCTCTTGAGCACGAGCATCGTGACTCCGAACGCGATCAGCGTCCAGATCATCAACCCCAGACCCGGGGTGACGAGGAAACTCCCGCCCTCTTCCTCCGCTGCAAGCGGAAGAAGGGCCGTTATGTCGTTCACTGCCTCCACGCGCGCGGCCTAGAGGAAGAAGGCGATAAGACCGAAGATGAACGTGTAGAAGGCGACCGCCTCGGTGAGCGCGAAGCCGAGCCAGCGGATCGACTGGAGCTCATCCTTCATCTCGGGCTGACGGGCGACCGACTCGATCTCTGCACCGAAGATGATGCCGACGCCGATGCCGGCACCGATCGAGCCCAGTCCCGCACCGATGCCGAGAGCGATCGACTTGAGGCCGTCGTCGGTCACCTCCGCGAGGGGGATCAGGAAATCCATCGTGTTGCTCCTTTTGTGTTGGACATACAGTCTGTATGTATCTTAGATTGTAACAAGATGTTACTTGTGTTGGAAAAGTTCGTTCGTGGCATCGCTAATGGCTTTCGGCGGTCGCCCCGCCGATGTAGATCGCGGTGAGAGTCGAGAAAATGAAGGCCTGAAGCGTCGCCACCAGGCCGATCTCGAAGAGGAAGAAGATGAGGGCGACGGGGAACGTCAGGACCCCGATGGCTGCCAGGCCGAGGATGACGGCGAGTCCACCACCCATGAAGAGGATGAGGAGGTGGCCGGCGAGGATGTTGGCGAAGAGCCGCACCGAGAGCGAGATCGGCCGCACGAGGTGCGAGATCGCCTCGATGAGGAAGATGCCCGCCTTGGCCGGCGCGGGCATGTTCTCCAGCCCACCAGGCAACCAGCTGGCGAAGTAGGGAAAGAAGCCCTTGGCCCGGATCCCCTCGATGTGGTAGACCGCCGTGGCCACCAGGGCCAGTACCAGCGGGATCGCGATGTTCGCGGTCGTCGCATAGATCGCGAACGTGGGCACGGCGACCCCGAAGACGTCAACGGTGTGCTCGGTGTTGGTCGGAAGCGGGATGTAGCCGAGCATGTTCGAGAACCAGATGAAAAAGAAGAGGCCGCCCAGGAAGGGGAACCAGCGGTTCGCGAGCTTCTCGTCGTGGAGATTGCCGCGAGTGATGTTGTTGCGCACCATGTCGTAGGCGAGCTCGACGGCCATCTGGACCCGGTTGGGCTCACGCTGCATGCGGTTGGCGATATAGGTCATGACCCCGATCGTCAGAGCGCTCGCCATGAAGAGGTAGAGCACTGCTCGATTGATCGAGAAGTCGATGCCGCCGATGGAGATGGGGATCCACGCCTCGAGCAGGAACTCGTTCTGGGGCGCGAACTCCTCGTTCTTGCCGTCGGAGCCGAAGATGACGACCAGCAGCACCATCGCGGCCACGTACACGCCAAAAATCAGGAGTCCGAGCTGCCAGCGCTTCATGCTGGATCTCCATCGTTGTGACCAACTGCGGACATGACCAGCTGCAAGGTAAACAGGGCGGTCAACAAAAGCGCCGCTGCCAAGCCATCTTCGCGCTCGGCAATCAAGCCGACCAGAAGCGCGGCAACCGTGATCATCCAGACCCGTCCGAGGCCCGAGATCGCCTTCATCTTGAAGGCGTCACGGCGATTGCCGGCGGCGAGGCTTCGCATCATTCGGGCATCCGTGTAAGCGAGGACGAAGCGCTGCGCGATCCACACGCCGGCCGCTGCGGCGTAGCCCACCATTGACCAGTCCGCCGCGATGAATACCGGCAGCGCAACTGCGAGCAGAACCAGATCGAGGTAGCGGACGATCGCCGAGGCTCCCGCGCCGGCCCGCTCAGATCCGCTTAAAGCGAGCGTGGACAAGGACCATGCCCCCGACGATTCCAGCGAACAGTCCCGCCAAGCCGAGTGGCACGGCGAGGCCAACCAGTGAGCCGAGCCCGAACCCGACCGCTCCGCATCCCACCATCGCCCCGACGAGAGACATGCCGGCGGTCGCGGCATCCATCCTCGTGGGGGGTTCTTGACTCATCCGAGTCTGAAGGGGTTGGGGCAGACAATTAGGCGTGGGGATTTGTGGCTCAGAAAAAGGAGATAGCCGCTCCGGGGGCGCTGCGCGCCGAGCCCGTGCGGCGGGCGACGAATATATCCAATAACGCTTGTCACCTTGCGGACTTGGCGACGAACTCATGACGAAAAGCAGTTAAGGCGGTGGGAGAGCTTTGAACTCCCCCGTTTCGGGATCCAGGCCGCGGAACTCGCCGGTGTCGGGGTCGATCGCGGCGAAGCTGCCCGTTTCGAGTTCGCGCGCCACACCTTCGTCGACCTCGGATGCAGGGACGCCTCCGGGTCGTGACGCGGCGAGCTGGCGGGAACGGATCCCGCGAAGCTTCAGGATCTCTAAGACGACGATCAAATAAATGCTCGCGGCGAGCGCAATCAAGAGGAACACCACCATCACCGCCGTCCAGGCAGCATCGAAATTGCCGTGATCGTCCGAGTACGGCACAAAGCGAATCGCCAGCGCGAGGCCGGCCATGACGAGCGCCCACGCATAGAGGTAGGCGAGCGTCCGCCGCTGCGAGAAGCCCAGGTTCGCCATCCGGTGGTGGAAGTGGGAACGATCTGCCTCGTAGATCGGACGCCGGTACTTGATCCTCTTCGCGATCACAAAGCTCGTGTCGAGGATCGGCACCGTCAGGACGATCAACGGCAGGAACAGGGCGACCACGGCATTCGTCTTGAGCGCGCCCTGGATGGCGATGCAGCCCAGGAGGAACCCGAGGAGGTTCGACCCCGTGTCCCCCATGAAGCTCGAGGCAGGGGGGAAGCCGTGGCGCAGGAAGCCAAGCGCCGCTCCCGCGGTCAGCGCGGCCAGGACGCCCGCCGCGTTCCGGTCGAGCGACAGGGCGATGACGGCGAGAGCGGCGGCGGAGATCACGCACACACCGGCGGCGAGGCCATCGACCCCGTCGGTCAGGTTGATGATGTTCACCATCGCGACGATGCCGAACACGGTGAGCGCCTCTCCCAGGTCGATCGAACCGACGAGATCGACGCCCGCCGGATCGACCCCGCCGAGGAACGGCAGGGTGAACTGAGTGACCGTCACGCCGGCCGAGACCGGGATGACCGTTGCCCCGATCTGACCCGCGAGCTTCAAGGCAGCATGGAGATCGAAGACGTCGTCGATAACGCCGACCGCGGCGATGGCGACAGCGCCGGCCAGGATCGCTCGCGTCTCGTCACCCCGGGGGCCGTCGCCCAGAGGCAGGAAGAGAATCCCGGCGACCAGGACCCCGATAAGGATCGCGAGCCCGCCGAGCTTGGGCGTCGGCGTGACATGGAGGCTCCGGGCGTTCGGTATGTCGATCGCGCCGATCCGCCGTGCGATCCATTCCGAGGCGGGCACCAGGAGGAGTGCCAGAACCGCTGCGACAACGAAGGCGTAGACGGCGTCGATCGTCTGTGGAATGGCGTCGATCAACATTTCGCCCTAGCCCGCCGCTCCGAGGATCCCGTCAACGAGGAATGCCGCATCCCGTGGATTCTGAACGCCCGCGGGGGTCGAGCGCTTCGCGAGCTCCAGCTGAGCCGGGTCGTCTAGAGGCAGCAACAGTCCCTCGGCCATGAGCTTTTCATCCACCGCGCCCAGCTCGCCCGTGAAGATCGTGCGGACCGGCGTGCCGAGCGCGACGGCTTCCCGGTTCATCGTGCCCCCGGCCGAAACGACGAGGTCTGCGTAGGCGATCAGGCTCTGCGCGTCGATCGCCTCGCGCGGGACGACGAGGCCGGGATCGGCCCGGGCTTCCGCTTCGGCGCGCTGTGCCTCTGTTCGCGGGATGAGCACGGCAACGGCCGCCTCGGCTTTCGAAAGTCTGTCGAGAACCGCGCCATAAAGCGGGTTCGCCGCGTGATAGGCCGACGTCTCCGGGGGAGGACGGACGACGACCAAGACGCGATCGTCCATGCGGTCGGACGAGACGCCCATCTCGGGCAGGCCGAGGTCCGAGAGAACTCCCGGCGTCGGCTCGAAGCCCGCCAGGTAGTAGTCCTCCTTCAGACCCGGGTAGCGCACGAGCTTCGCCTCGGCAGCCCCTGCCTTGACCATGGCCTCGACGGGAATCGCGTCCGGAACCAGCACGCGCCGCGCAACCCGCCAGGCCAGCTTGCGCTGAAGCCCGGCGTGCTCGTAGTCCTGCATCTGCGCCGATGGGATCCGAAGCAGCGACGAAACGACGGCGAGATCCACCGATCCGTGGGCAACCGAGAGGTCGAAGCGCTTGGGACGTGCCCAGCGCGCGAGCTGCGCACTTCGGCCGGCGAGCGCCGAGGCCTTGCGCAGTTTCGAGCCTCCTCCGTGGCGCCCGACAACGGTGTGGTCCAATCCGAGGCGCTTCAGGATGCCAACGGTCTGGCCGTATTCGCGCGTGGTTATTTCGACCTCGTGGCCGTGCTCGCGCAGGCGCTCGACGATGGGCCGCAGCACGAGCGGGTGCGCAGCGGCAGTTAAGTCGACCCAGACCCGCATGGCCTGAGCCTAGTTCGGGGTCTGGACGCGCAGCTCCTAGGCGGTCGCGAGTGGCGAGAGTTGCGGGTAGAGCGGGTAGCGGTCCATCAGGGCCCTCGTCTGCTCGGACAGAGCTGCCTTCTCGTTGTCGAAGCGGTCCGAGAGCGCAGCGGAGATCACGTCGGCGATCTCGCGCATGTCGTCCTCCACCAGACCACGAGTGGTCAGGGCCGGCGTGCCGATCCGAAGCCCGGACGGATTCATCGGCGGGCGCTCGTCGAACGGGATCGCGTTGCGGTTGACCGTGATCCCGACCTCGTCGAGACGTTCCTCGCCTTCCTTGCCGTCGAGCCCGGTCGGGTTGAGGTCCACCAAGACGAGGTGCGTGTCGGTGCCGCCGGTCAACACCTCGACGCCGCCCTTGACCAGACCTTCTCCCAGCGCGCGGGCGTTGGCGACGGTCTGGCGCTGGCGCTCACGGAACGGCTCGCTCGCGGCGATCCGGAGCGCCACGGCCTTTGCGGCGATGATGTGCATCAAGGGGCCGCCCTGCTGGCCGGGGAAGATCGAGCGGTCGATGTCCTTTTGAAGTTCCTCTTTGCAGAGAATCAGGCCCGAGCGTGGGCCGCAGAGCGTCTTGTGAACGGTGGTCGTGACCACGTCGCAATGCTCGACGGGGTTGGGGTGTTCACCCGCGGCGACGAGGCCGGCGAAGTGCGCCATGTCGCACATGAGCATCGCGCCGACAGAGTCCGCGATCTCGCGGAAGCGTGCGAAGTCGAGTTGGCGGGAATACGCGGACCAGCCGGTGATGATGAGCTTTGGCCGTTCCTCCTCGGCGACCCGCTGGACCTCGTCCATGTCGATCCGGTAGTCCTCGCGCGAGACGCCGTAGGCGGCCACGTCGTAGAGCTTCCCCGACACGTTCAGCTTCATCCCGTGCGTGAGGTGGCCGCCGTGATCCAACTGCAACCCCATGATCTTGTCGCCCGGGTCCAGGAGGGCCATGTAGACGGCGTTGTTCGCCTGCGCACCGGCGTGGGGCTGGACATTCGCGTGCTCGGCGCCGAACAGTGACTTGGCACGGTCGATCGCGAGTTGCTCGCCGACATCGACTTCCTCGCAACCTCCGTAGTAGCGACGGCCCGGGTAGCCCTCGGCGTACTTGTTCGTGAGCACGGAGCCCGCGGCCTCGAGGACCGCCTGGGGAACAAAATTCTCCGAGGCGATCATCTCGAGCGTGCCCTGCTGGCGCGCCAGCTCGCGGTCGAGCACCTGCGCGATCTCGGGGTCCACTTCGGCGATGGGCGCGGTCTGGAAGTCGTCGGGAAGATCAGTCATGGAGGCTCCTGGTGGCTCGGTATCGCGTCGAGGGTTCAGGTTGACACGTTACGGATACGGCGCGACGGAGCCTTCGCGCCAGGTCAGTGGTTGACTATTTGTTGATCGTATGGTAAATAATGTGCGGACTGACCGCTTCCGCTAACCGACGAAAGGCATCACAGTGAGCGACACGACGACCGCGGGCACCAACGGCGAGGCCCCCGAATCCGAGGATGAGGCCCTCCAGGTTCTCCTCGACGGCGACATCGACAAGGTCATGGCGGGACTCGACCGCATCGTCGAGGCTGCCCCTTCTTACGAGAAGCTCTTCGCGCGCTGGCAGCGTCAGCACTGGTCCACCGAGGACTTCGACTTCACTGAGGACGCCCGCCAGTGGGCCGATCCGGACATGTTCACCGACGAGGTGCGCCAGTTCCTGGCCTTCGGCTTCAGCGAGTTCTTCATCGCCGAGGACCGGGTCACCGTGGAGCTCCTCCCCTTCGCGATCGCCGCGCCGCACAAGGAAGCGCAGCTGTTCTTGACCACCCAGATCTCCGACGAGGCCAAGCACGTCGTCTTCTGGGACCGCTTCTACCGCGAGGTCTTCAACTCTGACGCCGACGGCATCGCCGAGCAGCTCAACCAGCACCGCTACGTCGTCAACAAGGACTGGGAGACGATGTTCGACGACATCCTCCACAACTGCGCTGAGGACCTGCGCAAGGACCCCTCGAACTTCGAGGCCCTGGTCCGCGGGGTGACCGTGTACATGGTCGTCATCGAGGGGATGCTCGCGCTCACCGCGGCCCGCTTCATGATCAAGGCGCTCAAGGACAACGGCTGGTTCCCCGGCTTCGTCCAGGGGTTCACCGCGGTCAACCGCGACGAGTCGCGCCACGTCGGCTTCGGGGTCAAGTTCCTCGCCGATGCGATCAAGGAGGATCCGAAGAACGCCGACGTCGTCGTCGCGACGCTCAAGGAGTGCCTGCCCGTTGCCCCCCTCGTCTTCGTGCCGCCGTGGGTCGATGACCCGTACGACTTCGAGACGCCCTTCTACCACTCGTCCGAGATCTTCGAGTACGCGACCAAGGCGCTTTCGAAGAAGCTCGCGGCAATGGGCCTCGACCCGGCGATGCTCGGCGACCCGGCCCCGGCCTGAGGCTTTGGAAGCGGCGGCCATAGAGCGGCCCAAGCGGGGCCGGCCTTCGACGGGTGCGCGCGAGCGCATCCTCGAGGGCTGCCTTGAGGTCCTGAAGGAGTCGGGCTTTGCGGGCCTGACGATCGCCAAGGTCGCCGAGGCATCCGGCGAGTCGAAGGCGCTTGTCTCCTATCACTTCGGATCCAAGGCAGGTCTGGTCGCGGCCGCCGGCCGGGAGCTTGGCCAAGAGATAACGCGCGAGGTGCTGAACGGGCTCGAAGGGGCCAAGACGATCGAGGAGATCGTCGCCGGCGCCGCCGGCGCGCTCTGGCAGCTGATCGAACGCGACGAGCGTCTCCCCCGTGTCTACTTCGACCTGAACGCGGTCTCCGTCGTCGATTCCGGAATCCGCGACGTCCTGAGAGAGATCAAGGCTGCATGGCGCGAGGTGGTGTCCCGCCTCCTCGTCGAAGCCGACCCGCCGGTCGCAAAGAAGGATGTGGGGGCCGTGACGACGCTCCTGATCGCAGGACTCGAAGGGCTCACACTCGAGCGCATCGAGCGCGGCGAGACGCCCGAGCTCGATCAGGCCCGCGAGCTGTTCGTGCGCTCCGTGTGCGCCGTCGCCCAGGCCTAGGACGCAGGCCCACCCTCACCACTCGAAGACGAGGCGAAGCTCGACGCCCCGGTCTGCCCCGTCGGCGGCAGCGTCCAGCCACACCTCCACCAAGGTCCCGGCAAGGCGGGGATGCTCGCCCCAAAGTGCTGTCGCGTTCGGGATCACGAGCGCGTAGCCGTCGTTGACCGCTTCAAGATCGCGAAGGCACTCCTCGAGCGCGTCCCAGTTGCGCCCAAACCAGTCGGGAAAGCCGAACCCCTCGGCGACCGTGTCCAGGAACTCCTCCTTCGACTCGATCGAATCGCCTTCGATCACCAGCACCTCGAACCCGTCGAGATCCGGAGCCTCGGAGGTAAAGGAGACGGTCCTCACTGTGTGAAATCCGCCGGGTCGATCAGGGTGAAGGAGGCGTAGTGGTCGTCCGTGTAATAGGTCTCGCCGCCGTTCCCGATGACGAGTCGACGCGCGCCACGGTCGGGGGAGCCGGGCGTTTCGACCGTGTACTCCCTGTAATAGCCGAGCGGCTGCGGGGGTAGTAGCCCTTCGCGGTTCTGGAAGGTCTGACCGTCCTCTGAATATGGGAGCGAAGCTCCGGAATCGATCGCTACGAGCACGGTCGAGATCCCTGCAACCTCGGCCTCGTCGAGGCCGGCAGCCGTCGATTCGCCTGAGGGCGCCTGTGGTGTGGACCCGCCTGAGGACTCCTCCACCGGTGCGCTCGCAGGCGACGAGCTGGGCGGCGCCGGCTCGTCCTCGCCCAGCCCGGGTAGGACGACGCCTGCGGCAGCCAGGAGGGCGACCACCGCGCCCACCGCGGCCTTGGCACGCGACGAGTTGAGAAACGAGCTCAGGGTTTCTCGCCGCGCTCGACGGCTGCGATCTGATCGACGCGGCGCTCGTGGCGCCCGCCTTCGAAGTCCGTCGCAAGGAAGGTCTCGACAATCGGCCGCGCCTCGTCCGGCGTCAGGCGGCGCCCCGCCAGTGCGAGCACGTTCGCGTCGTTGTGACGCCGGCTCATCTCCGCCTCCTCGGAATCGTGCGCGTTCACGGCGCGCACGCCGTCGACCTTGTTGGCGACGATCGAAACGCCCACTCCGGAGCCGCAGACGATCACGGCCCGCTCCGCCTCGCCGTCAGCCACCATGCGCGCGGCATCGGCTGCGTGACGCGGATAATCGGTGGAATCCTCGGAATCCGTGCCCACGTCCACGACCTCATGGCCGCCCTCCTCGAGGAGCGGCCTGACGAGCTCTTTGAGCTCGAAACCGGCGTGGTCGGATCCGACGGCGATCTTCACGGATCCGACGATAGCGGTGACCCGGACGCGGGAGTACCCTCGCAACAATGGCGTCCGCCGACCTCGAGCTCCTACGCGACGGCTTTCAACGCCTCGGCGCCGAGGGCTACGAGGCGCTGGTGCCGCTCATTCACCCCGACTTCGAAATGGAGACCCCGGCGGACTTGGCCGCCGAGCCCCAGCGCTACGAAGGCGTCGAAGGGTTCCGGCGCTGGTGGACCTCGTTCCTCGAGGTGATGGATGACGTGGTACTGGAACCAAAGGAGTTCCACGAACTCACCGCCGATCAGGTCGCGGTGGAGACCGTCATGCGGGCAGTCGGCGGCTCGAGCGGGATCGAGGCCACTCAGCAAGTGGTCCTCATCGTCACCCTCCGAGACCAGAAGATGGCCCGGATCGACTTCGCGAGAAGCCTCGAGGAGGCGAAGGCGGGCATCACGGCCTAGGCAGTCGGCGGAGGGTGCGTCGAGGGACTGGCGCCGGCCGTGGTGTGTTAAGGGTTTGTGAGGGGTCTGACCCCTCGGGGGATGCCGAGGCGCTTCGCGACTTCTGTCTCCGGCATGGCGCCCTTACGCAGGGTCTTCCAGCTTTCACCGCGCTCCAGGCCCGTCACGTCCACGACGGTGGACGGCAGGCCGGTCAATTCGCCGCCGTCGATTACCAGGTCGGCCCCTTCCGAGATCGCAGCTGGGATGTCCTCGACGCGGAAGTGCGCCGGCTCGCCGCTGAAATTCGCCGAGGTCTGAAACAGGGGTGTCGCCACGCCGGTCAGCGCGCTCTCGATCAGGCGGATGCCGAGACGCTCGGGATCCTCGCGGCAGGCCAGTGGATAGCGGCGCTCAGGATTTGCGACGACGGCGGTGACGGGCCCGGGTAGGAGTGCGGCGAGCGCCTCCCGGGTTTGGTCGCTCAGGCTCGACAGGAGCTCACGCAGGATCAGGGGCGAGAAAAAGAGCACGGCCGCGGGCTTGCCGTCGTCGCGACCCTTCAGTTCGTGGAGCCGGGCGATCGCATCGACCCGAAGGGGATCACATGCCAGGCCATAGAGACCGTCGGCTGGGAAGACCGCCACGCCACCGGAGCCGATCGTCGCGGTCATCGCCGCGCGGGCCTCCTCGGCACCGTCGGCGGCGATCGAGACAACCCGGGTCATACGCGCTCGCCGGCGTGGCCCACTACAACCCGGTCGATCCCGGCCAGGTCTTTCCGAACCTCCACCTCCGTAAACCCTGCGCGGCGGACCAGATCGGCCACCGTCGCCGCCTGCCCCTCCCCCACTTCGAGTCCGATCGCATGGGCAGTCGTAGCCGGCGACAGGGAGAGCTCGCCGAGAAAGGTCTCGATCGCCTCCAGCCCCGTCGGACCTGGCGTCAGCGCGCCGCGAGGCTCCCAGTGCCGAAGCTCCGGCTCGAGATCGCGCCATTCGCGTTCGGTCACGTAGGGCAGATTTGCGACGATCAGGCCGAACGCTCCTACCGCCAGAGTGCCCTGGGCAAGGCGAACGCGGTCACCAAAGCCGAGCCGCGCCGTGTTCTCGCGTGCCGCCTCCAGCGTGTCCGCGTAGATATCGGTCGCGACCACCTCGGCGCGAGGCAGCTCATCGGCGATGGCCAGCGCGATCGCGCCCGACCCCGTGCCCACGTCGAGGACGCTGTGGGGCTGGAGCTCGAGCGCCAGTTCGACCAGGAGCTCCGTCTCCGGCCTTGGAATGAGGACGCGGCGGTCGACGTGCAGCTCGATCCGGCGAAACCCCTTGCGGCCCGTGATGTAGGCCACGGGCTCACGGCGAAGGCGCCGCCTGACGAACTCGGCGTACGCCCGGGTCGCCACCGGATCGATGAGGGTTTCCGGCAGGGCTATGAGCGAAGCGCGGCCCTCGCCCATAGCTTCTGCCAGCAGCAGCTCAGCGTCGAGGCGAGGCGAATCGACGCCCGCTGCATTGAGCGCGTCCGTTGCGGCCTCCAGCGCTTGCCGGGCGGTGCTCACCCTGGGCCCGGGGGCGTCACCCCCGCGGCCGCCTGTGCCGCCAGGAGGGCCCGCTTCTCCTCGGCCGCAAGCGCGTCGGTGAATTCGCGCAGATTGCCGTCGAGGATCTCGTCCATGTTGTGAGCCGTCAGCTTCACCCTGTGGTCGGTGACGCGGCCCTGGGGGAAGTTGTAGGTGCGGATCTTCTCCGAGCGCTCGCCCGAGCCGACCTGCGACTTGCGCTCGGCGGCGATCTCGGCCTGCTGCTCGGCCATCTTGCGCTCGTAAAGCCGCGCCCTCAGGACCCGCATCGCCTTGTCCTTGTTCTGAAGCTGCGACTTCTCGTCCTGCATGGAGACGACGATGCCCGAGGGCTTGTGCGTGATCCGGACTGCCGAGTCTGTGGTGTTGACGGACTGACCGCCTGGACCGGACGAGCGGTAGACGTCCACCTGAAGGTCGTTGGGGTCGATCTGAACCTCGACCTCCTCGGCCTCGGGCAGAACCGCGACCGTCGCCGTGGACGTATGAATGCGGCCCTGCGACTCGGTTTTCGGCACGCGCTGAACCCGATGAGTGCCACCCTCGTACTTGAAGACCGAGTAAGCACCGTCGCCCTTGATCGCGAAGGTCGCCTCCTTGAAGCCGCCCATGTCCGCCGCCTGGATCGAGAGGTCTTCGGTCTGGAACCCGCGCTCCTGCGCGTAGCGGGTGAGCATCTTGTAGAGGTCTCCCGCGAACAACGACGCCTCGTCGCCGCCGGTGCCGCCCCGGATCTCGACCAGCACGTTCTTGTCGTCGTTCGGGTCGGGATCGACCATCGCCAGCCGAATGCCTTCCTCGATCTCCTCGATCCGCTTCGGCGCCTCGTTCATCACCGCTCGCAGCTCTGAGTCCTCTCCATCCTCATCGAGCAACTCGCGCGCGCCCTCCAGGTCGTCACGGAGCTTCCGCCATTCGACCGCAAGCTCATGGGCGTGCTTCAGGCGCTGGTATTCGCGGCCGACCTCGGCGTAGCGTTGCTGGTCCGCGATCACGGTGGGATCCGACATCTGGCGCTCCAGTTCGGCGAAGCGGCCTTCGATCTGTTCAACGAGGCTCTCGATCACAATGCGCTGAGTTTGGCGGACACGCGTGATGATCCGCGCTTTCGGCCGTAGTCCGGTCATGGAGATCCAACGGAAAGGCCGTGTCATGTCCATCCTCGCCGTGGGGGGCGCTGCCGGAATAGCTCTCACGGTCGGGCTCGCAGGCGGGCCCGGCGGCCTGGGCGGACCCGACGACGCACGGGGCTCTGCGCTCCAGCCATTCGATACATGCGACGAACTCCTCGACTACGCGCGCGAGCACCGCTGGGCGCGGAACGCTTATCCGTACCCGGCCGGTGGAGACGTCGTGTTTCAGGCCTCCGCCGCCGGGGCCATGGAGGACTCCGCTCTCCGAGCCGCGGCGCCTGAGAGCGGCGCGGTCGGGCCGGGTGAGACAGGGACCAATGTCCAGGAGGCCGGAATCGACGAGCCAGACATCGCGAAGCTTTCGGGCGCGACGCTCTTCCGCGTTCAAGGCAAGGCCGTTCGCTCGTACGACGTGTCCGGCGACTCCGCCGTACTTCTCGACGAGATCGATCTCGAAGATCAGGACGGGGACCGGCAGCCGATGATGTTCGAGTCGCAGCTCCTGATCGCGGGCGACAGGGCCGTCGTCATCTCCGGCGGCTACGAGGGCCGTAGCGGAATGGAGACCACCACGGTCACCGAGCTCGATGTCTCCGACCCATCCGCGATGTCTGCCGTTCGCGTGCTCGAGCTCGAGGGCGCAAACGTCAGCGGCCGGCTCCAGGGCTCGACGATGCGGCTGGTTGTCGAGTCCCGCCCGGACTTCCCCGGCCTCGGTTCAGCCCCAGCGCTGCCCCAGCCACAGGAGGACGGCGACGCCCCTTCAGGCGCCACGGGCGAGACGGGCCCCGAGCCCAAGCCCGATGGCGAGCCCGGCTGGCTCCCGCGGGCGACGCTTTACGACATCGAGACAGGCGAGAAGACCACGGCCCCGATCACCGGCTGCGGTGGGGTCTCGTTTCCCGACGAGTTCTCCGGCCTGGGCCTTCTGTCCGTGTTGACGATCGATCTCCAGAGCGGGATCGAGCCCACCGACGTCGACACGGTGATGACCGACGGCTCGACGGTCTACGCGTCCCCCACGAGCCTGTTCGTCGCAGGACTGACGATGACACCGCCGCCCTCAGAAGGAATCATCGAATCGATCGGGCGCTCCATCGGCCCGGACTCGATGACAGTCCCTCCGCAGCCATCAGGCGACACGGCCATCCATCGTTTCGACACGTCGGACCCCGCCGAGACCGACTACGCCGCAAGTGGCGAGGTGCCTGGGACCCTGATCGGACAGTTCGCGATGTCTGAGTCAGAGGGCGTCCTGCGCGTCGCCTCGACGACGCCGGAGATCTTCGGTGGTGACGCCACCACGCGCTCGCAGAGCTTCGTCACCGTGCTTGAAGAATCCGAAGGCCGGCTCGAAGAGATCGGGCAAGTGGGCGGCCTGGGGCTGGACGAGGACATCTACGCCGTTCGCTTCATAGGCGAAATGGGCTACGTCGTCACCTTCGAACAGACCGACCCGCTCTACACCGTGGACCTGTCCGATCCGGAGAACCCGGTAACCACGGGCGAGCTCAAGATTCCTGGCTATTCGGCCTACCTCCACCCCGTCGCCGACGGCAAGCTTCTCGGGATCGGCCAGGCCGGCACGGCCGACGGCACGATCACCGGCGCGCAGGCCTCGCTGTTCGACGTCGGGGACGCCTCCGAACCGGAGCGCCTCGACGCGCTCGACCTGTCGGACGGCCGCTACAGCTCGGCTTCGACCGAGTGGGACCACCACGCGTTTCTCTACTCGCCCGAACACTCCCTGGCCGTCGTCCCGGTCGAGAGCAACGGGCGCGGTGGCCTCCATGGAGCGATCGCGATGACGGTGGATCCCGAGGCAGGCCTTTCGGAAGTCGCCCGTCTTGAAGACGAGGGTCAGATCGAGCGAATGCTCATCGCGGGCGAGAACCTGGTCACGGTCTCGGCGCGCAGCGTCTCGGTACGGCCCGTGGACGCGCTTTAGGCGGCGACCTCGATCCGGTCGCGCGCCGCGAGCTCAGCCGGGTTCTCGACTTGGAGCACGGCCTGAAGCGAGGCGATCGCGACCTCGAGGTGCTCGCGGTCGGGCTCAC
Organism: uncultured bacterium; assembly: GCA_963721645.1. Classification (GTDB taxonomy): domain Bacteria; phylum Actinomycetota; class Thermoleophilia; order Solirubrobacterales; family 70-9; genus JALZKA01. Next base: position 1,729,609 of record CAVRJK010000002.1, read on the forward strand.
GCGTGGTCAGGCTCTGAAGCATCAGGCCGGGCCACATGATGGCCCGCACCCAGGCCCGTTCGCGGTGCCTGCCGGCCCACTTGATGACCTCATAGGCGATCCCCGCCACCAGCGGGATCCCGAGTACGCGCGAGGCCACGAGCCAGTACCACTCGGGCAAACCGAGTGGCGCGAAGACAAAGACGGCAAGGACGACGAGCAAAAGCAGGAAGCTGGTGCCGCAGCGTGGGTGGTGGCGCGAGTAGAGCGCGGCTCGCTCGGGGGTGAGCTCGTCCCCGGCCTCGAAGCAGGAGATCGTCTTGTGCTCGGCGCCGTGGAACTTGAAGAGGCGGTCGACCTGCCCGATGCGCGAGATCGCGACGATATAGCCGACGAGGATTGCCGTGCGAAGCACGCCTTCGACCAGCCAGAAAAGGACGGCCGAGTCGAGCTGATCCTTGATCAGGCTCGTCAGCCCTACGGGGATCACGAAGAAGAGGCCAACCGCAAGCACGAGCGCGCCGATCACCGTCAGCGTCCAGGCGAGGCCACCGATCTCCTCGATCTCGTCCTCTTCGGTGATCTGCGAGTTGGCGGCGATCCGCATCGCCCGGAAGCCGAGCTTGAGTGACTCGACGAGAGCCACAAATCCCCGGATCACAGGGACGCGGAGGATGCGGCGGCGCTTGGCCCAGCTGACCACCGGCTCAGAGGTGACCTCTACGGTCCCGTCCGGCTTCTTCACCGCGAGCGCCCAGGTCGATACGCCACGCATCATCACGCCTTCCAGCACCGCCTGGCCACCGACCGGGACGTCGCACGAGGCAACGGGCAGCCCGTCGGGCATGCGTGCGCTTGCGACCTTCAGTTCGCGAGCAGCGCTCATAACTTCACCATCGGTCACCCCGCAAGGGGTCTTGACGCCTGAGAGCTACTTCTACTTGGTGGTACTGCGTGCAGCGCGACGGCGGAAGCGCTCGACGCGGCCTCCGGTGTCGACAAGCTTCTGCTTGCCGGTGTAGAACGGATGGCACTCCGAGCAGATCTCCACGTGGAGGTCAGCCTTGGTCGAACGCGTGTAAAAGTCGTTGCCGCAGGAGCAATGGACGTGCGCGAGGACGTAGTCGGGGTGGATTCCGGTCTTCATCGTGGAGAGATTCTAGCCGTCGGACGCCGAGCCCATGTCGACTTCAAACCCGTCCTTGGGCGTCACCAGCTCGAACTCACCCGAATCGACTTCCTTCAACACGCCCGTGTCGTGGTCGCCGATGCCCGACTCGGGCAGAGGCACCTGGATCACGAGTGAAGACCCGTCGCGCCTGACGGACTCGCGCGGTCCGAGCGCATCGAGCAGCGCGAGCATCGGTGCGTTGTCGTGAAGGACGTTCGCCTCGAATCGCGTCACGCCAACCTTGCGCGCCGCATGCGCGAGCATCCGCAGCATCGACTTGCCAAGGCCGGAGCCCTGCCACGAATCGACGACGATGATCGCCGCCTCGGCGACATCCAGCCGATCGAGCCGGATGAAGCGCGCGACCCCGACCGCCTCACCGGAGTCCTCGTCCACCGCCAGAAGCGCTTCGTGATCGCGGTGGTCGACCTCGAGCAGGTAGCGCAGCTGAGACTCGGTTAGACGGGATACGGGGGTCATGAACCGGCTGTAAAGCGACTTCTCGCTCATCTGCGAAACGCCGCCGAGGTAGCGGCGGCGGTCGTCGGGGTGAAGGGGAGCGACGAGCGCGACACGCCCGTCGCGAAGTGTCATGCGCTCGCTTCTAGATGAGCCGGTCATCCAGAGTCAAGCTAGCGCCGCTCGGGCACCAGTACCTCCATGCCGTCGATCCGAGAGGGGCTCAGCGGGCCCACCGTCTGCATCTTCCAGGTCGCGTGCACCCCTCGGAGCTCGAGGAGTGCGGCGTCTGAGCTGAGCTCGAACTCCTCGGTCCGCTCAAGCGCTGCGGACAGATCCGTGCCCTCCCCGAGCACCACCGCGAGGAAGAGTTGCTGGCGGCGGATCCTGGCGAGATCACTCGATTCCCGGGGATCGGGCGAGTAGCGGCCCGATAGCCAGTCGTGGATCCCATCGCCACGAAGCCTCGCTGCCGGTGGCTCGAAGATCACCGTCCTGCTCGCCTCCATTATCTCTCCCCCCGGGACCGCTGGGACCCTGAGCTCAATAGACCTGGGGATCGGCATCATCACGTCGAGACCTGCGATCAGCCGCTCGGTTGCCGTCCTGCTCAAGATCAAACCATTCGCGCATTCGATGTCGTGCTCGGCCAGCGCAGCAGCCAGGCCGCGGAACCCACCGAGCTCAAAGGCGCGGTTCACCCGATCTCCCAGCTTCGGACACCACAGATCACGGGGGACCCATTGCAGGCTTTCCGCGGCCGGATCCACGACGACGAGCACGTCGGTGCGCGCTCTGAGTGAGCGCTCGTCCATGATTCCCACGGCCGTCGCCATTCCTATGTGCCCCAGACCTTCACAACCCTGATGATTGCCTGCCTGCTCCCCGCACGCAACGCCGAGCCAGACCTCGGCGACTGGCTCGCCTCGGCCAAGAGCTTCGCCGACGTGATCGTCGCCCTCGACGACGGCAGCATGGATCGCTCCGCGGAGATCCTGCGTGCCGACCCAACGGTGGCGATGGTCCTCGTGAACGAGCCTCGCCCAGGATTTTCAGGTTGGGACGACGGAGCCAACCGCCGCCGCCTGCTGAACGCCGCCGGTGAGCTCGAACCCGACTGGATCGTTTTCCTCGACTCTGATGAGCGAATCGACGTTGAGGACGGCCGTGCACTTCGCACCTTTTTGAAGACCGACGCGATCGCACCCTGCGCATACGGCCTGACCATGTTCGACGAGGTCGGTTCGGCGGTTGTCGAGATCCCACCCCGGACCGTCTACCGCGTCTTTGCATGGCGCGCCGGGTTGGCACTGCCGAACGAGCGCTTTCACTTCAACCCTGTGCCCGTAACGATCCCCGAGACGGCCTACGTGCCCACAACGATCCGGGCGCGACATCTTGCGGGGCCCGCGCGCCGCGCGGCGCGCTCGGACAAGTACCGTGAAGCGGACCCGGCAGGCCAATGGGGCCGCGACCGCCCAGGCCCGGAGCAGGCACCGGAGACCACAAGCTGGGGACCGCGTGAGAGCAACCTTCCCGTGCTCTTCCCGCGCGGCGTGCTTCCCGGTGCGCTCGCCTCCGGCGGGTCGCACAGCATCCGACCCAAGCTGGCCTGCCTGCTCCCCGTGCGAAACGGACAGGACGAGATCCCGGGCTACCTGGATTCTGTGCGGCGTTTCGCCGATGGCGTACTGGCTCTTGACGACGGCAGTACGGACTCCACCGCCGCTCTCCTGGGCTCCGCCGACGGAGTCGAGCTGATTCACTCGGAACCGCCGCGAAGCTCGTACGCGGGCTGGGACGATCGCCGCAACCGGCAGACCCTGCTCGACGCCGCGAGACAGAGAGGTTTCGACTGGGTCCTCTATCTGGATGCCGACGAGCGGATCTCGGCCGACGACGCGCCTGCGATTCGCAGCCTTGTCGACAGCGCCGCCGATCCGGACCACGCCTATGGGTTCAGGGTCTTCGGGATGACCGGGGGCGACAGCTTCGATCGCGCCGGCCTGTGGGTGTACAGGCTCTTCGCGACCACGGCGGGGGGCAACCTGCCGGACCGGCGCCTCCACCTGGTCCCGGTCCCCACGTCGCTTGAACCCGAGGACTGGATTAGGACGACGGTGAGAATTCAGCACTTCGGAGGCAGCACCCCGGAGCGGCGGCTGGCGAGGGCCGCCAAGTACGACGAAGCCGACCCCGACCGCAAGTGGCAGGCGAGCTACGCGAACCTCACCCGCTCGGCCGGGCCCGCGAGAAGCTGGCGCACGAGGCCGGAGGGACTTCCGATCCTCGCCGAGGGACGCGAGGCGCGCGGTGCATCGCTCGATCTCACGACGATCGGATGGGATGCGCCGGCGCTCTCGGCCATCGTCATAGCCCGCGACAACGCGGACACGATCGAAGCCACCGTCAGGTCGATCGTCTCTCAGGAGTGCGATGCCCCGTTCGAGGTCATCGTCGCCGCAAGCGGGACCGACGGCACCCTGCGCGTCGTACGTGAGCTCTTTCCCGACGTTGTCGCCGTCGAGGTTCCGGAGCCCGGCCTGCCCGGGATGGCCCGCAACGCCGGGCTCGCCGTCGCACGCGGGGAGTTCGTCTCGTTCCCGGGTTCCCATGTGGAGCTTCCGGAAGGAAGCCTCCAGGCGCGAATCAACGCCCACGAACTGGGATACGCGATGGTGACCGGGACGCTTCTCAACGGCACCCCCACGCGCTCCGGATGGGCTTCGTACTTCATGGACGCCTCGGGATCGCTGCCCGATCGACCTTCCGGCGAGCTTGCGGGGCCGCCCGCGCGGTGCTCTTACGTTCGCGACGCGATCGACGAGGTAGGGGGCTTCCCCGAGGACGTGCGAGCGGGCGAGGACACCGCTGTCAACAACGCACTATGGGATCGAGGCTTCACCGCCTACCGCTCACAGGACCTACGGCTTAACCACCGGTCTCGCTGCCGGACACCGGCGCGGCTGTGCCGCCACCACTATGCACGAGGTCGCGCGCTTGCGCGGCTCTTGGAACAGGACGTCTCGGCCGGTTCCCGTTCGCTGCGCGCCAAGTTCGTCCTGGTGGCCGGCTACCCGCTGAAGAGGATCCGCGGCATCCGCTCGCGCGTTCGCCTTTGGGGCGGGTCGCTCAGGCCGGAATACCGGCGGTCGCGACCGCTGATCGTGCTCGGGGTCCTCGCAGCCACGGCAGGACTCGGCTCGGGCCTGCTCAAACCACGCGGCAAGCCGCGCGGACGGGACTCCTAGCCCTCGAGCTTCTTGCTCTTGGTGGCGACGACGGGCTGGTAGATGCCTTCGTCTGAGACGGCCTGGACGTAGGCATCTGAGCTCTTCCTGCGATTGAGCTCGTCGGCGTCCGGGATCTTCACCTTGATCTCCTTCTTGCCACCGCCGGGACCGAACTTGACCGTCTTCTCGCCGTTCATGCTCCAACTGGGACCCTGGGTGACCGATGCGTTGATGTAGAGCGTGCAGGGATCAGCGCTCTTCACGCGGATACGCAGCACGCCGTCCTTGCCGACCTCCTTGGTCTCGTCGGTGAGAATGCGTAGCTGCACGCGCGGGTACTCGCTGGAACCCGCACCCTTCGCGCCCGCGTTCGGCGCCAGATGATGCGCGTAAGCGCTAGCCGCTCCGAGCGACACACCTGCCGCGACAAGTCTGCGAATCAGCGTCCTGCGGCTGATCCGACCGTCCATGTATGCGTCTACGAGCTCCGCGTCCGACATCCCGTTCTCCTCGCTCTCCCCTGGTGCCTCAGGTCTCTTGATACAGCGGCCCGTCGCCACCTTCCGGGAGTGTAAGCCTTCCACCCTTGGCCGTGATGGCACCGCACTGGACGCAGTTGGAGGCCGTCACATTCACGTCGACCATCGGCTCGTTCGACTCGAGCTGCGCCTCGGGGATCTCGTAGACCTGAGCGGGGCACATCGAGACCCAGGTCTGCGCGACTTCGCGCGGGACATGGCGCTGGATACGAATGTGGTTCGGCGCGTCGTCACGGGTCGCGTTGCCCGAAAGGAATACGGATGAGAGCTTGTCGAAGGTCAACTCGCCATCGGGCTCGGGATATGAGTCGCCGGCCTTGCCGATGAACGTCTCGACCTCTTCGTCGCCCTCGGACTTGGAGTGACCGGTCGGGAACAGACCGTTCGAGAGGAGCCAGGCGTTCGCGATCGCACCGAAGGCCACGAAGCCCTTGTCGCCGTGCTGGCGGACGTTCCGCGACTTGAAGAGATCCTTCTCGATGTCGGACTTGCGAACGCGCTCCTCGTATCCCTGGAAGTTCACAGACTCGGGGTCGCGCTTCAGCTCGGAAACGATTGCCTCAGCGGCGTAGATACCGGCGTGCATCGCGTAGTGGATGCCCTTCAGATAGGGGATGTTGCACATGGAGACGTTGTCGCCTGCCATGACCATCCCGGGCACCGCGAGCTTTCGCGGCATCGACCAGTAACCGCCCGACGGGATCGTCTTCGCGCCCCAGCCGACCCGCTTTCCACCCTCCAGGAGGTCACGGATGAAGGGGTGAGTCTTCAGCTGCTGGAGAAGGTCGTGGCACGAGAAGGTCGCATCAGAAGTGTCGAGTCCCGCGACGATCCCGATGCAGAGCTTGTCCTCGCCCATCGGATAGATGAACGAGCCGCCGAACTCGTTGTACTTGGGGCCCGGGCGCATCGGCCAGTTCATCGTGTGGATCACCCGGTCGAGCGGCTTCGGAACCTCCCAGACCTCCTTGACGCCGATCTCCCAGCGCTTCGGGTCGCCGCCCAGGTCGTAGTAGTCAACGGCGGCGTCCGTCAGGTGGCCGATCGTTCCCTCGGCGAGCACCGTCGCCTTGGCGATCAGGTCGGAGCCGGGCTCGAAGTTGCCCCGCTCGTTCCCCTCGCGGTCACGGCCCTTGTCTCCAGACCGAACGCCGCGGACGATCCGGTCCTCGACGATGAGCTTGTCGGCGGCGGTCTCGGTGAGGATGTAGGCGCCCGCCTCTTCGGCCTTGTCCGCTAGGAAGCGCGACAGCTTCGCGACCGACGTCACGTAGTTGCCGTGGTTGCGAAAGTTCGGCGGCACCGGCTTCAGCGGGATCGCCCGCTTCTTGGTCAGCAGGTAGACCGCGTCCTTTTCGACCTTCTGGTAGACGGGCCACTCCTCGGGGTCGAGCTCCGGGAAGAGCTCTTCCATCGCTGAGGGCCGCATGTTGGCGCCCGAAACGTTGTGAGCGCCGCACGCCTTGCCCTTCTCGAGGACGGCCACCGGGATCTCGCCCAGCTGCTCGGTGAGCTCAGGCTCATCCGCGAGCAGCTGCATCACCTTGTTTGCGCAGGCGAGCCCGGCGGGCCCACCTCCGACAATCACAACGCCCGCCTCGAGGCGCTCGTCCTCCGGGTCGGTGGGCGGGCCGACATAGTCGGCCGGATCGAACGGCGGCGGAAACTCGCCGGGCGCTACGGACATGACTTGCTCAGCCGCCCTTCTTGGCCTTGATCGCCTCGGTCAGCTTGGGCATGATCTTGTTGAGATCACCCACGACGCCGAGATCGCAGAACTCGAAGATCGGCGCGTTCTGATCCTTGTTGATCGCGACGATGTTCTCGGCGTTCTGCATACCGACCTTGTGCTGAATCGCGCCGGAGATACCCGCCGCGAGGTACAGCTTCGGAGCGACGGTCTTGCCCGTCTGACCGATCTGGGTCGCGTAAGGGGTCCAACCGGCGTCGACGATGGCCCTGGTGGAAGCAACGGCTCCACCGAGGGATGACGCGAGGTCGTTGGCGATGGAGAGGTTGTCCGCATCTCCGAAGCCACGGCCCGCGCCGACCAGGAAGTCGGCGTCCTCGATGTTCACGGCACCCTCGTCACCGACGTCGCCGCGCGTCTTCATGCGCGCCTTCGTCGACCACTCGGAGAGCTCAACATCGATGTCAACGACCTCCGCGTCGCCGGAGCCGTTCTCCGCCGTGTCGAAAGCGTTCAGACGGCCGATGATGATCCCGGGCTCGGAGACGTAGCCGACGTCGACGATTGCCGAATCCTGGAGGATCGGGCGCTCGACGACGAGCTTGCCATCGGCGACCTTGACCGCCGTGACCTCCATGGTCACGCCGGCGTTCAGGCGGGCCGTCAGGCCGGCACCGATCTCGAAGCCGAGCAGTCCGCCGCCGAAGAGGGCGTAGGAGTAGCCGTCATCGGTGATGACCTTGGCCATCGCATCGACGATCGGCTGGGCCAGTCCCTCGGGCACCGACTTCGCCCGGTAGACCTTGGACGCGCCGTACTTCCCGAGCGCAGCACACGCCGCGTCGTCGATCTCGCCGACCACGAGGGCCGCGGCATCGCCGCCGATGTCTGCGGTCAGCTTGGCTGCCTCGGAGATCGCGCCGAGCGAGTTGTTGTTGAAGTTGCCCTCGTCGTCGTGCAGGGCGTAAACCAGAATTCCGCTCATGATGAGACCTCCCTTGACAGGGTTTTGAACATGCTTTCGCGCCTTGAGTTGCTCATGAAAGAAGCTTCCTTTCATCCAACCAAGCGACGATCTTTTCGACCGTCTCGTCAGTGTCCTCGTCCTCGATGATCTCGCCGCCTGCCTTCTCGGCCGGGGGGTTGATCTCGAGCACCTGGGTCTTGGAGCCGCCTTCGCCCACCTGATCGGCCTCGATGCCGACATCGCCGGTGGCCTTGGTGTCGAGCTGCTTCTTCTTCGCTCCCATGATCGCCTTCAGCGACGGGTAGCGGGGCTCGTTGATCGCGTCGCCGACGGAGATGACGGCGGGCAGGTCGACCTCGACCGTGTCGTAGCCGTACTCGGCCTGGCGCTGACACGTGAGAGTGCCCTGCGCGACATCGACCTTGATGACCTGCGTAAGCGAGGGCATCTTGAGGTGGTCGGCGACAACTGCGCCGATCGTGTAGCACTCGCCGTCGTCCGACTGCTGACCCAGGAGGACCAGGTCGGGCGACTCGGACTCGAGCACCTTCGCAAGGGCGTAGCCCGTCGCGCAGACGTCTGATCCCTCGAGGGCGGCGTCGGTCAGATGGACCGAGCGGTCTGCGCCGAGAGCTACGGCCTTGTGGAGCGCGCGAACCGCGCTCTCGGGGCCCATAGTCACAGCGACGATCTCATCGACATCCACCACTCCGCCTTCGCGGATCTGCATCGCAGCTTCGATGCCGTGGGTGTCGAACGGGTTCAGGTTCTTCTCGCCGGAGCGGTCCAGACGCTTGGAATTCGAGTCGATCCTCTTTTGGACCGCAGCGTCTGGAACCTCCTTGACAAGACAACAGATCTTCAAGTCGGTGCCTCCTGGTTGGTTGGTGAGGGGCCTAGCCCCGAAAGGAGCTTGTTTCGTTCAAGTGCATGCGCTGCCCCAAGGGAGATTGAGTGGGGCGCGAGGGGCATATTACCCAGGTGCAGTACCCGTTGATTGACTAGTCAATCTACGGACTGGTAGGAACGCCTGTTCGCGTTCGGTCGGTGCGCGGGTGTCAGCCCACGACCTTCTTCGACTTGTCCTTGGCGCAAGTTGTGCCGAGCGGCGATTCGTAGGTCTTGACCTTGGCGAACAGCTTGTTCCCGGCCTGCATCGGGATCTTGACCGAGTACTTGCCGCTCTCGCTTGCGAACGTCTTGGCCACCTTGGTGTTGGAGGCGCCTTCGTCCCGGTAGATCTGGACCTTCCGCCCCACGACGCAGTCGGCGGCGGCAGACGTCACCTTGCCCTTGAACTTGGAGTTATTGGCGGCCTTGATCGTGACCTTGGACTTGACTGGGCCGCCGGCGAGGGCGGGTCCGCTCAGGCCGACCATGGCTACCACTGCCATGAGCGCCGACGCCTTGAAACTCGTGAACCGCATCGTTCTCTCCCATTTCGCTTTCAATGCCGCCGGCAGTGTAGGTGTCCGTCCCGGCCCGTGCGGGCCCATGGGTTGCCACGGCCGCATCGAGTGGGTATACATCGCTCCATGCGGAGGATTCAGATACTCGCTCTCACCGCGCTGGTGACGTTGCTGGCCTCTGCTCCTGCGCTCGCGGGTTCCGCTCCGAAGCTCGAGTACGTCGCTGCGCCTTCGGAGCGCATCGCTAAGGGTGAGCGCTCGCTCCTTAAGGCGCGGTGCTCAAACGGCAGCCATGTGCTGTCGGGCGGCTTCTCTTATTCAGGGCCGATGGCGACCGTCACAGAAACGGCGCCGTTCAACTCGGGGGACCGACGAGACTCCCGCTTCGACGGCTGGAGGGTCTCCCTGGGAAACGACTCGCCCCGGGCGGCTGAGGCAAGAGCCCATGTCATCTGCTCGAAGCAGAAGCCGGCTTATCGCGTTTTGGGCCCGGCAGGGCACGGCCCCACCTCTCTCGGCAGCCCTGCTTTCCGCTGTGAGAACGGCCACGCCCTCGGCGTGGGCGCATGGATCGCGGGGCCGAACCCCAGCGCGCGACTCCACGCCTGGGCTCCTTTCGCTAGCAGTCAACTTAAACCTGAATCCCACTCGACCCGCTACCTCCAGATCCTGTTCTCGTCGCAGGTGAGAACTGCGACGACGCTTTTTTCGATCTGCGGGAGCTACCCCGGGACCAAGCAAGAAGCGAGACGATGGCGGATCAGGCCGGGTTCGAGCAAGGCGGTCACGGTCGAGTGTCCGAACGGCCGCGCGTTGGTCGGCGGCGGCGGCATTCCACCGTCGCAGACCCCCGACCTCCTTACCACCGCGTCCCACCCCGTTGACGGCGACGATCCGGGCTCTGAGCCCGACGGGTGGCGTGTCGCCGCCCAAAACGTTGGTTCCGAGCGAGTGACGATGCGGAGCTCCGCCGTCTGCCTGGCGCGCTAAGCCGCGGAGCGCTCGCCGACGGCGCCGCGGATGAAGTCCACGATCGCGTCCGTGGGAGCGCCGGGCGTGAAGACCTCGGCGACGCCGAGCTTCTTCAGTTCGGGCACGTCGTCGGCAGGGATAGTCCCTCCCACGGTCACGACGACGTCGTCTACGCCCTGGTCGGCCAGCATCGCGACAACCTTGGGCACGAGAGTCATGTGGGCGCCGGAAAGGATCGAGAGGCCAACGGCGTCCGCGTCCTCCTGGATGACGGTTGCGACGATCTGCTCCGGAGTCTGGTGAAGGCCGGTGTAGATGACCTCCATGCCGGCGTCGCGTAGCGCCCGGGCGATGATCTTGGCGCCTCGGTCATGCCCGTCGAGGCCAGGCTTGGCGACGACGACGCGGATTGTGCGCGTGGCTTGAACCTCGTTCATGGCGAGGAGCTTATTCGCCCGAACGCGTTTCCGGCTTAGGAGCCGAAGCCCGTGATCGCCGCAATCGCGCCGACGATCACGATGATCAGGACGACCACGACGAGCAGGGCCCCGCCGCCGAAGAATGCGGGCTTCATCCCTGTCCTAGCGTCCTCGATCTCATGGACACGATCCGTGTCCACCTCGACGGGGGTGTCCCCCGCGTCGTTGATGCGCTCCTCGTCGGAGCGGATCTCCGCTGCGGAGATCGCCTCCTCACGCGTGGCATGGTTCGACAGGGCGCGGTCCTCGTCCTCGCGGACAACGTCCCAGCCGTCGACTTCGTTTTTCATCACTTTGAGAGCCATGCCAAATCATCTACCCGCGCGCGGTGCTCTCAAGCAACAAATTGGCCAAAAAAGGGGGAACGCCGTCTTGAATCTCAAAGTCACGTCCATCGCTGCCGGTTCAGAACTGCGGGTGCTCGGTGTACGTGCCGAAGACGCTCTGAAGCGCCTCGACCATCTCACCCTCGGATACCCGCGCGCGAGCGCAGTCGACGATCAGCGGCATCAGGTTCTGATCGCCCCCGGCGGCCTGGACGAGAGCCGCTAGCGCTGCATCCGCAGCCGCGCCGTCACGGGCAGCGCGAGTCCCTTCGAGGCGAGCTTTCTGCCGGACCTCGGCCTCGGGATCGGCTCGATGTAGGGCCGGATCGACCTCCCCCTCGAGGACGAAGTCGTTGACGCCGACGATCGTGCGCTGCCCCGACTCGACCTCCTGCTGGAAGGTGAACGCGGCGTCGGCGATCTCCCGCTGCGGGAAGCCGGTCTCGATCGCGGCGACCATCCCGCCCAGATCGTCGATCTGGCGGAAGTAGTCGTACGCGGCGGCCTCCATCTCGTCAGTGAGCTTCTCGATGAAATAAGCGCCGCCAAGCGGATCGGCCGTGTTGGTTACTCCGGTCTCGTGGGCGATCACCTGCTGCGTTCGGAGGGCAACACGAACAGCTTCCTCGGTCGGCAGTGCAAGCGCCTCGTCAAAGGAGTTGGTGTGCAGGGATTGGGTGCCGCCGAGAATCCCCGCGAGCGCCTCGATCGCGGTGCGGACGATGTTGAGGAGGGGCTGCTGAGCAGTCAACGAGACACCCGCTGTCTGCGTGTGGAAGCGCATCAGCATCGAACGCTCGTCCTTGGCGCCGTAGGTGTCTCGCATCTCTCGGGCCCAGATGCGGCGCGCGGCGCGGTACTTCGCGATCTCCTCGAAGAAGTCGATGTGGGCGTTGAAGAAGAAACTGAGGCGCGGAGCGAACGCATCCACGTCCATGCCGCGCTCGATCGCCCGCTCGACGTATGTGAATCCGTCCTTGAGCGTGAAGGCGAGCTCCTGCTGCGCGGTCGAGCCGGCTTCGCGGATGTGGTAGCCGGAAATGGAAATGGGATGCCAGCGCGGCATCTCGGCCGAACACCACTCGACCATGTCGGTGACGAGTCGCATCGCGGGCTCGATCGGGAAGCACCACTCCTTCTGGGCGATGTACTCCTTGAGGATGTCCGTCTGGATCGTGCCGCCGAGCTTGTCCGGCGCGATGCCCTTCTCCTCCGCAGCGACGACGTAGAAGGCGAGCATGATCGCCGCCGGCGCGTTGATCGTCATCGAGACGGTCACCTCGTCGAGCGGAATACCGTCGAAGAGCGTCTCCATGTCGTCGACCGTGTCAACCGCGACGCCCTCGACCCCGACCTCGCCGAGCGAGCGATCGTGGTCGGAATCCAGGCCCATGAGGCTCGGCATGTCGAAGGCGGTCGAGAGGCCGGTCTGGCCGTGATCGAGCAGGTAGCGGAACCGCGCGTTGGTTTCCTCAACGGTGCCGAAGCCCGCGAACTGGCGCATGGTCCAGAGGCGCCCCCTGTACATCGACTCGTACACGCCGCGCGTATAGGGGAACTCGCCAGGCCTACCCAGATCGCGCTCCGGATCAAACTCTCCCAGATCGTCCTGCGTGTACAGGGGGTTGATCGGGTGCCCCGACATCGTGTCGTGGAGGTTCTCTGCCTTCGCGCGCTTGCCCTTCGCGCGCTCTGAATCGGCGTCGATCGCCATGCCGGGGAGTCTAGGCCGAGCTAGCGCCGTGACCGCACGCGGCGCGGCGCGGGGGCGTGGCGGCGTGCGGCCGCCGCAGCGCCCCCGCCGACCGCGAGGGCGGTCAGGGTTGCGGCGGCGACCGCCAGCCGGCGGCCGAGCTTGTCGAAGCGCATGACCTGCCAGCCTTCGTCGCGCGCCACTTCCGCGAGCTCGAGGTCGGGATTGACGGCGACCGCGTTCCCGACTGCGCGAAGCATCGGCAGGTCCGAGGCAGAGTCCGAGTAGGCCCACGACTCCGCCAGGTCGATGTCGTGCGACTCGGCGAAGCTCCGCATGCCCTCGAGCTTGCCCTTGCCGTACATGAACGGCCCGTCCAGCTCGCCGGTGAAGTTGCCGCCCGCGTCCACCTCGTACTTGGTCCCGACCCCGCCTTCCATCCCCAGGACCTTCGCCACGAGCTCAACCAGATCGTTGCCCGCCGCGCTCACGATGAATGTCGGGCGGCCCTCGTCGCGGTGCGAATAAACCTCGTCGAGCATCTGCGGGTAGATCCGCGGCAAGACCTCGGCGAGGACCTGCGGCCCCAGCCGCTCGAGCTCCCGGGCGGACGCCCCGTTCAGGACCTCCTTGATGCGCTCCATCGCCTCGCGTGTGGTCTCGTCGGTCGACCCGCGGAGACGGAAGACGAGGCCGTCCTTTGCCCAGCGCAGCATCTGCGAGCGCGAGATCAGGCCGGCGTCGTACGACGCCTTCACCCAGGCCATGCCCGACGATCCCGCCATGAGCGTGCGGTCGAGATCGAAGAACGCTGCGGAGCGGGCCATCGGGCCCCTGAGGCTAGAGAGCCGCTAGCCCGCTACTTCGATGACGATCGCGTCGCCCTGACCGCCGCCTGAGCAGATCGCCGCGACTCCGAGACCGCCGCCGCGGCGGCGAAGCTCGTGGACGAGAGCGCCAACGATGCGAGCGCCCGAGGCGCCGATTGGGTGGCCGAGTGCGATCGCTCCGCCGTTGACGTTCACGTTGTCCTCCGTAACGCCCAGCATGTGGAGCGAGTTGAGGGCGACCGAGGCGAATGCCTCGTTGATCTCCCACAGGTCGACGTCCTCCGCCGACTTGCCGATCTTTTCAAGCGCCACCTGCGCGGCCTTGGCCGGAGTCCTTGCGAGATAAGGGAAGTCGTCGGCGATCTGGCCGTACGAGACGACGGTCGCGAGCACTTCCTTGCCGTTGGCCTGCGCCCACTCGTCAGATGCGACGACAACGGCTGCGGCGCCGTCGTTGACACCGGGAGCGTTACCGGCGGTGTGGGTGGCGTCGGGGCCGCCGATGCCCTTGAGGCCGGCCAGCGACTCCTGCGTCGTGTCGGGGCGTATCGCCTCGTCGGCCACGACCTCGGTCTCGGCCTTCCGCGATTTCACCGTGACACCGACGATCTCGTCCGCCAGGCGTCCCTCCTCGGTTGCCTTGGCCGCGAGCTGGTGCGAACGTGCCGCAAAGCGATCCATGTCGGGGCGGGCGATCTCGAGCTCGTTCGAGACCTCGGATGCCTCGTTGATCATCTGCTTCTCGGTAAAGGGATTGGTGAGCCCGTCGTGCGTCATTGCATCAACGGCTGCCACGTCGCCCATCCGGAATCCGAACCGAGCGCCAGGCAGGAGATAGGGGGCGTTCGACATGGACTCCATGCCGCCCGCAACTCCGACTTCGAGCTCGCCGGCACGCACGGAGAGGTCCGCGATGCCGATCGATCGCATGCCCGAGGCGCAGACCTTGTTGATCGTCTCCGAGGGGACCTCCTTGGGGATGCCCGCGGCGATCTGCGCCTGGCGTGAAGGGATCTGGCCCTGGCCGGCCTGCAAGACCTGGCCGTAGACGACCTGCTGGATCTGCTCAGGGTCGACCCCGGAGCGCTCAAGCGCCGCCGAGATCGCATGCCCGCCCAGCTCAGGTGCCTTCTTCGAGGCGAGTGCGCCGCCCATCTTTCCGAAGGGAGTACGAGCTGTGCCGAGGATCACGGTCTTTGCCATTTGAGCTGCCTTTCGAAGCCGGAGGAAGAGAGAACGCAATCGTATTGCGAAGGACTCGCGCCGCCCGTCCGGCGCCTAGACTCCGGTCGAGATGGAGGTCGAAGCCCAGCAAACGCCCGTCGCGGAACTACAGGCGGACCTCCGGGTCACGACCCTGTTCGAGGACTCCGAGCTGCCCGGAGAGTTCGCAACTGCCGCGGGCGTTGCCGACGCCAAGCCCGGGTTCAAGCGGCTAGCCGTGGTGTTCGGATCGGACGGCGCGCGGCTCGCGATCGCCGGACTCGGCAAGCGGGGCGAGCTGACGCCGGAGCGCCTGCGGATCGCCGGCTCCCTCGTCGCTGCCGAAGCGGCCAAGCGCCGGGTGACGACCATCGCATGGGATCTCGCGGCGCTGGACCAATCGGAAATCGACCCGTCCGAGGCAGCGTCGGCAATCGCGCAGGGTGTGATCCTGGGGAGCTACCGGTTTGATCGATTCCGATCGGCCGACCCCGACGACCCGCCACCGCCGGCCCTCGAGCAACTCGTCTTTGGCGGCGCTCGCGATGAAGCGGCACTCGCGCCCGCGCTACGCGAAGCGCGGATCGCCGCCGAAGCCCAGAACCGCGCCCGCGACCTCCAGAGCCTCCCCGCCAACCACGCGACGCCCACCGTTCTGGCCGAGCGCGCGGAAGAGCTTGCGGCCAGGCACGAATCTTTGACCGCCGAGATCCTTGGCCGCGAGGAGATCGCCGCCAAGGGCATGGGCGGCCTGGTGGCCGTCTCCCAGGGCTCGTACGAGGAGCCGCGCCTGATCACCCTTCGCCACGAGGGCCGCGGATCGGGCGAGGTCCTGGGCGTCGTGGGCAAGGCGGTCACCTTCGACTCGGGAGGGATCTCGATCAAGCCGTCAGCCGGCATGCACGAGATGAAGATGGACATGTCCGGGGGCGCCGCCGTGATCGAGGCGATGGGGGCGATTGCCGAACTGGGGATACCGCTCGACGTCGTCGCGGTCGTTCCCTCGACGGAGAACATGCCCTCGGGGCGCTCGATGCGCCCGGGCGACATCATCACGCAGCTGAACGGCAAGACCGTCGAGGTCAACAACACGGATGCCGAGGGTCGCCTGATCCTGGCCGACGCCCTCGCTTGGTGCGTCGGCGAAAAGGGGGCAACGCGGGTCATCGACCTCGCCACGCTCACAGGCGCCGTCCTGATCGCCCTCGGCTCGACCTACAGCGGGTTGATCTCGAACGACGACGAGTTCGCTGCCATCGTCGAGGGGGTTGCCGGCGAGACTGGGGAGCTGGCCTGGAGGCTGCCCCTCCACCCCGACTACAAAAAGCTCACGACGGGCACCATCGCCGACCTCACGAACGCGGCTTCCAAGCGCGAGGCAGGAACCATCTACGCCGGCTCTTTTCTGGAGGAGTTCGTGGACGAAACGCCGTGGGTTCACCTCGATATCGCCGGTACCGCATGGGACTCGGAGCGGGAGTACGCTGGCAAGGGCCCAACGGGTTTCGGCGTGCGGTTACTAGTAGCTCTCGCAAAGGACCTTGCGACGACATAGGGATCGGCACACGGGGGGTTAATGCGACCTGGAGGGTGTGCCGATGGATCAGCCATGGAGGTGAGGGAGCTCTCGGACTTCCTTGACGCGGTCAAGGCCGCCGACGGCGTGCCCGAATCCCTTCGCAGCGCCGCAACCCAGGCCGGCGCGTCGCTCGCAGAGCTTTACGCCGAGAGAGATGCGCGCGAGTCTGAGCACTCAGAGCTGGTAGCCAGTCTGCGAGAGCGCCAGCAACTCCTGGAGCGCCTCTCCCGCATCCAGCGAAAGATCGTCAGCCGTAGCGCCCTCGGCGAAGTCCTGGAGGCAATCGTCTGGGGCGCACGCGAGCTCCTGGGGGACGAGACGGTCGGGCTCCGCCTGGTCGATCGCGGGAGACCCGTCCCGAATGCAGATCGTCGCCTCGACCGGCGTCCCTCCCGAACTCCTGGACGACGCTCGGCACGGTAAGACGGGTGAAGGAGCGGGCGGCCTGGCGATCACCGAAGAGCGGCTCACCGTGATCGAGGACTACCAGGACTCTTGCGACTCGAACGGCATGTTCGTCAGGGATGGGGTCAAGACCGCCATGGCCACGCCGGTCCGCGAACACGACAAGGTGGTGGGCAGCCTCGTCGTTGCGACCCACAAGGCCGGACGCTCCTACTCACGCACGGAGCGTGAAGTGCTCCAGGCTTTCGCCGAGCACGCAAGCCTCGCGCTGACCGATGCGAAGACCGTCCAGGACGCAATTCACAACGCCTATCACGACAGTCTCACCCTTCTCCCCAACCGCGAACTCTTCTCGGATCGCCTCGCCCAGGCACTCGCTCGCGCCGCCCGTTCGTCCCGGCGGGCCGCGGTGATCTTTTGCGACCTCGACGGCTTCAAGACCGTCAACGACAGCCTCGGCCATGCCGCGGGCGACGAGCTCCTCCACTCCGTCGCACGCCGCTTCGAGACGTCCGTGCGGGCCGGCGACACAGCGGCGCGGCTCGGCGGCGACGAGTTCGCCGTGCTCCTCGAGAACGTGGACGAGGAGGAGGTCGCCGTCGCAGCGCGCCGGATCCTCGGCGGCTTCGCTGACCCGTTCATGATCAACGGCCGCGAGGTCTACGTCTCCTGCTCGATCGGCATCGCTTTCGGTGCGAGCGAGGGCGACGACGTATTGCGGAACGCCGACCTCGCTCTCTATCGCGCAAAGGCCCACGGTCGCGGGCGCTTCGAGGTCTTTCACCCGGAGATGCATACCGCGGTGGTGGCCCGGATGGAGATGGAGGCAGACTTCCAGCGCGCCCTGCGGCGAGATGAGTTCGAGCTCGACTACCAGCCGATCTTCGGACTCGAGGACCGCAGCCTGATCGCCATGGAGGCGCTCGTCCGCTGGAACCACCCCGAGCGGGGTCGGCTGTCACCCGACGAGTTCATCCCGCTCGCTGAAAGCGGCAACTTGATCCACGCACTGGGCCGCACGGTTCTGCGGAAGGCATGCAACGAATGCGCCGCAATACGCGCGTCGGGCCCGCAGCCTCCGACGCTTCGGGTGACCGTGAACATCTCGAGCGCACAGCTGCGCGAACCGGGACTCGTGGCCGAGGTCAGAGCCGCCCTCGACGACGCGAAGCTGGATCCCAGCGCGATGATCATCGAGCTCACCGAGACAGCGTTCGCAGAGGACATCGATGCGGTTTCGGGACGTCTTGCAGAGCTCCGAAACCTGGGCGTCGGCATCGCCGTGGACGACTTCGGCACGGGGTACTCGTCCCTGAGCCACCTCAGCCGCTTCCCGATCGACTTCCTGAAGATCGCCCGCCCATTCGTGGTCGGCATCGGCTCGCCCTCAAACGACGCCGCAATCGCAAGGGCGATCGTCTATCTCGCCGAGAGCTTCGGCCTCGAAGTGATCGCCGAGGGAATCGAGAACCAGGCCCAGGTCAGACGCCTGCTCGACCTCGGTTGCACGCGGGGACAGGGCTTCCACCTCTCGTTGCCCCTCTCGTGTGAGGCAATCAAGGAGCTCGTCGCGGAAGGAAGCATCGACCTGGAGGCCGTCGCCGAGGCCGAGTCCTCCCCCTAGGGGTCAGACCCCTCACACTCCGCTCACACTCAGGCCTGGCTCCCCCTAGGGGTCAGACCCCTCACACTCCGCTCACACTCGCCTAGGTCAGGTTGTCGATCCAGGTCGCCGGGTCCGTGGCCCGCTCGGGCTGAGGCGGCTTGGCAAACCGCGCCTCGGGCACGTCGATCCGCATCAACTCCAACATCGCCCTGGCGAGGGTGAGATCACCCCGCAGGCGGATCTCGCCGCGCGCCATCTTTTGCAGGACCGCTCGGCCGCGCGCGCTGGCCGGGCTCGGCATGCCCATGCGTAGCGGCGCAGTGGTCAGAAGGACGACGTCCGCCAGCGCGGCGGTGACCGTCACGTTCGCGCGGTCCACCTCGCCGTCGTAGACCTCGATCTGACCCCCCTCGAACACCATTGCGACCGGCGGATGGGAATCGAAGAAGCGAAGCTGGACGCGACCGTTGACCACGGCTGCCTGATCGGGACGCTTCAAGACACCACGCTCGACCAGCGCGTAGATCGATGGGGCGAGCCCTCCCCTGAGCGTGCGGCCGAGTCGGATCGCCGGCGCTTCGTTCGCGGGCATTTCGCAAGGTTATGCTCGGGCACCTCATGGCATGCCAACCAACACCTGCCGCCCTGTCGCCCGACTGCGCTCGTTGATGGATTTCTCACTCACCGACGAGCAGCGCCTGATCCGCGACACGGTCCGCGACTTCGCACGGAACGAGGTCCGCCCCGTCGCGGAGGAGCTCGACCGCACCAAGTCGTTCCCTTACGAGCTCGTGGCCAAGATGGGCGAGCTCGGGCTGATGGGCATCCCCTTCTCCGAGGAGTACGGCGGCGGCGGCGCCGACACGCTCTCGTACGCGCTCGCGGTTGAGGAGCTCGCCCGGATCGACTCGTCGGTGGGAATCACGTTGGCCGCCCACACCTCCCTCGGCACCATGCCCATCAACCTCTGGGGCACCGCCGAGCAGAAGGAGGACTGGCTTCCCCAGCTGTGCGCGGGCAAAAAGCTCGCCGCGTTTGGCCTGACCGAGCCCGACGCAGGCTCGGACGCAGGCGCAACGCGAACGCGGGCAAAACTCGACGACGGCGAGTGGGTGATCGACGGCGCCAAGCAGTTCATCACCAATGCGGGCACCGATATCTCTGCCTGCGTGACGATCACGGCGGTGACCGACTCCGGCAACGGGCGACCCGAGATCTCGAACATCATCGTTCCGAACGGAACGCCTGGATACGAGACGGGCGAGCCCTACCGCAAGATGGGATGGAACGCGTCGGACACGCGCCCGCTCAACTTCGACGGCGCCCGAGTCCCGGAATCGAATCTCCTCGGGCCTCGCGGCGACGGCTTCAAGCAGTTCCTCCACATCCTCGACGGCGGGCGAATCGGCGTCTCGGCGATGGGCATAGGCCTTGCCCAGGGCGCGCTCGACGAGGCGATCGCGTACGCAAACGAGCGCAAGGCCTTCGGCCAGCCGATCGGGAAGTTCCAGGCGATTCAGGCCAAAGTCGCCGACATCTCAGCCCAGCTCGAGGCGGCACGTCTTCTGACCTATCGTTGCGCCCTGCAAAAGGACGCGGGTGAGTCGTTCACCCTCACCGCCGCGCAGGCGAAGCTCATCACCGGCCGGCTGGCCGTGCGCGCCGCCGAGGAGGCCGTCCAGATCCACGGCGGCTACGGCTACATCGAGGAGTACCCGGTCTGCCGCTTCTACCGCGACGCGAAGATCCTCACCATCGGCGAAGGAACCGACGAGATCCAGCAGATGGTCATCGCCCGCGGCCTCGGGCTGTAGGCCGCTTCGACGTTCGCCCGATTCTCCTGGAGGATTGACGTCGCCATAGCCACGTCAATCCTTCGCGAGACGGATATGCGCCGGCGCTAGTTCAGGCCGTAGTGATCGAGCACCGTCTGCTCGGTGTCGTCGGCAAGCGGGGCGTTGGGCTCGACTCGCGGGGCCCGGCGGATCTGATCGCGCGTGTAGGGGACCCAGACGCGTCCGTTGGCGGAAACCGCGTCGCGTCCCGGCACCAGGCAGTAGTGGCCGAAGCGTCCCATGCGTGCGAGGAGCCACTCCATACGCCCCTTCATCAGACCCTCGACCCGGCCGACCTGGGCGCCGCCCATCTCGTCGAGCTTGTGCCCCTGAAGCGCAAAAGCCTCATCGGCCGCTGGGGTCCCGTCGTTTGGCGCTGCTTCTTCGGAGTCAGACATCGAGCGAGTCTTCTAGCAGCTTGCCGGCGGCAGTCGCGGGATCGGTTTCACGTCTGACGACGCTGTCGAGGAGCTCCGCCCACTCGGAGTTCTTCTCGGTCCGGGCCTCGAGCTCGCGGCGCATGCGGGCCGCTGCGATGCCCATGACCTCGGCGCGCAGGTTGCGCGCGCGACGCTCGGCGAGGGTGCCCTCCTCCTCGATGTGGGCGCGATGCTCATCGATGGTTTCGATGAGCTTGTCGATTCCCTGGTTGTTCGCGGCTTCGGTACGCACTACGGGAACACGCCATGAGCGCTGGGGCCCGAGCGAGAGAACCGCCCGCACCTCGCGCATCATCGTGTCGGCCTGTGGGTGGTCGGCCTTGTTGACGACGATGATGTCGGGAATCTCCATGACGCCTGCCTTGAGTGCCTGGATCGAGTCGCCCGAGCCAGGCATGAGTGCCAGGACGATCGTGTCGGCGTGGTCCACCACGTCGATCTCCCCCTGTCCGACGCCCACGGTCTCCAAGAGCACGTCGTCCTTGCCGGCAGCATCCATGAGTAGGGCGGCCTGAAGGGCTGCCTCGGCAAGGCCGCCCAGGGCTCCACGCGAGGCCATCGAGCGGATAAAGACGCCCTCGTCCAGGAAGTGATCGGAGAGGCGGATACGGTCGCCCAGGACGGCGCCGCGGGTAAACGGGCTGGACGGGTCCACGGAGAGAACCCCGACCGTTCGGTCAGCCTCGCGAAGGAGCCTCGTCATCGATCCGATCAGCGTTGATTTGCCTACACCGGGGGGTCCGGTGATGCCGGTGACCCGGGCCCTTCCGGTCGACGGGAACAGCTCGGCGACCAGCTGATCGCCCGCTGGGTCGCGATTCTCGACCAGGCTGATCGCCCGGGCCAGCGCGCGGCGGTCGCCTGCGAGAAGGCGTTTGGCGAGCGACTCTTGTTTTGTGGCCTCACCTGTCATGGACGGTCGAGGCTACAGTCCCCGCCCTCATGAAATTCATTGCCTTCGCCCGGCGTAACGGGATGATGAACCGCCGCTACGCGGTGCTCCTTTGGCGCTACCTCTGGCGCCGCTTCTTCACCCGCGCAGGATGGCGTTGGGAGACGGACGGCCCGGTGTTCTTCGGGAAGGACCTGGAGATCGAGATCTCCAAGCGCGGGTCCGTCAAGTTCGGCCGCTTCGTCTGGATCGGCGATCGCACCAAGATCCGCTGTCATGAGGGCCACGTCGAGATCGGGCAGAAGACCGTCATCGGCCAGGAAGCGACAATCTCGGCCTACCAGCGCGTCGCGATCGGCGAGCAATGCGTGATCGCCGATCGCGCGATGTTCATCGACTTCGACCACGGGATCGTCGAGGTGGAGCGCCCCATCCGCGCACAGGGGATCTACAAGCGAGACGTGGTGATCGGCGCCAACGTCTGGGTTGGTTACGGCGCGGCTTTCCTTCGCGGCGTCACCGTCGGCGACAACTCCGTGATCGGCACCAGCGCGGTCGTCGCGCGCGACGTACCGGCAAACGCAGTCGTGGGCGGTATCCCGGCCCGCCTCATCCGGATGCGAGAAGCCCCCCGAGACCTCACCTGGCCCAACCCGGTCGAACCAGACCCCGAAGCCCCACGCAATGGGGTCTGACCGCTGGGGTCTGACCCCAAAAGCAATCCAGACCGCAACTACAAGGCGTTCCGAGGGGTCTGACCCCTCTCTGCCACCGACACACGCCCCGAGGGGTCTGACCCCTCCCTGCGACCGATCGGCGTCCGGAGCTACGGGCTCCTCGTGGCGGCCAGCCCCATGTAGAGCTCGGCGGTATCAGCGGCCACGTCGGCCCAATCGAAGCTCCGGATGTGATCGAGGCCCTCGGCAACCAGACGCTGGCCCAGGTCCTCGTCGCAAAGCACCCGTACCGCGACGTCGGCCAGGGCCTCTGGGTCGCGGGCGCGGAAACGCAGTCCTGCGCCATCGTCGGGCACGACTTCGCGCAGGCCGCCCGTATCGGCAACGATGCACGGACAGCCCGACGCCATCGCCTCGAGCGCGACAAGCCCGAACGGCTCGTAGATCGAGGGCACCACGCACACGTCGGCAATGCGGTAGAGCGAATGAAGGACGTCGTCGCCGATCCAACCCAGAAACGTCCCGTGCTCGCGGAGACCGAGTTCGTCGGCCTGGCGGTGGAGCTCGGCCTCGTGCGTGCCGGAGCCGGCGACCAGGAACCGCGTGCCGGGTGCCTCGGCGATCACCCTGGGCATTGCCTCAAGCGCCAACTGGAATCCCTTCTCGTAGACGAGGCGGCCGATCAGGAGGACCAGCTTCTCGTCCGGCTTGGCGAACTCAGAGCGAAGCCTTGCCAGCTCCGGCTCCTCGTGAAAGCGCAGGTCGCCAGGATCGATGCCGTTCGGGATCACGGAGATGCGCTCCTCGTCGACTCCGAAGATGTCGGCGATCTGCTCGCTCATGTAGTAGGAGCAGGCGATCACCCGGTCGGAGCGGTTGGTGATCCAGCGCTCGACTCCGTGGATGTACGACTGGGGATGCTTGTCGACCCAGCCCTGATGGCGCCCGTGCTCGGTCGCGTGGATCGTGGTGACCAGCGGGCAGTCGAAGCGGCGTGCGAGGTGGTCGCAAGCCATCGCAACGAGCCAATCGTGGCCGTGGACGATGTCGAACTCGTAGGTATCTCCCAGCTCGACACCAGCCGCGAGCATGTCGGAATTCATTCGCTCGACCCAGGCGACGAACTCGCCGAGCTCGGTCGGGCGTTTTGGCTCGAGCACACGGTGGATCCGCACACCGTTCACCACCTCGTCGGCGGGTGACTCCTCGCCGCCGCGGGTGAGCACGTGCACTTCAACGCCGCGATCGATCAGGCCTTCGGAGAGCTTGCGCACGTGTCGTGCGAGCCCTCCCTCGATAAGGGGTGGGTACTCCCAGGAGAGGATGAGGATCCGTTGCGAGGAGTCTTGGCTCATGGGGCAGTCAGCGGGGCGAGGCTGAGATCAGGCGCCAGATTACGTAGCTCAGGCCCTGGCGTGGGCGCCGAGTGTATGGCGTCGAGCATGGCCCGGGCGTGATCGGTTACCCGGACGAACGGGTAGTCCCCCGCCTGGCGCCGCTTGTCCAGAAATGCCCAATCGCTGGCCTGCAGCGCCAAGAGTTCGCGTGCCGCGCGCTCCGCACGCTCCGGGGTCAGGCTCCGGGCGCTGAGTTCGCGCACCAATCTCAGCTCGAGGCGCCGGGCGCCCCACGCGAGGTCGGACACCTCGGGAGAGTCCCAGGTCGAGAGATCCTTGTGCTCGCCCCAACTGGAGCGATGGATCGGTCGACTCTCCGGCTGCGCGCGCTCGAGGGCCTGCGAAAGCGTCACGAGCTCCACTCCCCCGCCCTCAGCGCAGCGGACCACTTCGGCGAGCCATTCGGGGCCTTCCCACCACCAGTGCCCGAGGAGCTCGGTATCGATCGCGAAGACCATGAGACCTTCCGCGCCAGTCCGCTTTCGATAGCCGGCCAGGCGCTCTGAAACCGAGCCGACGAACTCTCGCGCCTGCTCACGGGCCCGCGCCGCGCCCGCCTCGGGATCGCGGATCTCCCCGCCGATCGACCAAACGCGAGCGCCCCTGAGCGATTCGCGGTGAAAGTCCGTGTGGCCCGGGTCGGAGGGGTACCCGTCGAGCGACCACAGCCACGACACCGCCTCCCAGTCGATCGGGAAGGCCACGGGCCCCGCTTCGGTCGAGATCGGCCGAAGCGCCGCCAACGGCTCCTCGTGTGCTGAGGCGTCGACGCAGAAATGGGTCAGGCCATGGCGGGCCACCAGCTCTTCGAGGCCGGGCGCATATGCGCATTCGGGCAGCCAAATGCCGGCCGGCTCGCCGAAGCGCCGGCGGTGGGACCGGAGCGCCGAGTCGATCTGTGCGTCCCGGGCCGCGTCGGTCGCGAGCAGCGGCAAGACGGCGTGTGTTGCGCTCGAGGTCATTAGCGATACCCGCCCCGCACGCGACGCCTCCTGAAAGGCTTCAAGCGGGGTATCGAACTCACGGAGCCGTGCGAGTCCCCGGCGATAGCGCTCTGCCTCGTCCAGACACGGCGCGCGGAACGCACCGTCCTGCTCCTCTGCGTCCTTGAGACACGAACCCAGACGGAACTCCTCGCCGAACGCTTCGAGGCGCTCACCCAGCCCCGGAGCCTCCAGCTGGTCGGCCAAGACCGGCGTAACCGTCATCGTCAGGCGATCGGCGACCTCCAAAACCGGCAGGTAGGAGCGAAGCACGGCGTCGAAGAGCCACTCTTCGCCAAAGGGATATGTGCCGAAGCCCTCGACGTAGGGCATGTGTGAGTGGAGAACCATGGCCAGCATCCCGGCAGGCTCGTCAGAGGAGGGGTCAGGCACCTTGCCCTCCGTGAGCGCGATCTCCCGGCGAACGACCGGTTCTGAGGAGGGGTCAGGCACCTTGCCCTCCGTGACGCGATCTCCCGGCAACGACCGGTTCTGAGGAGGGGTCAGGCACCTTGCCCTCCGTGACGCGATCTCCCGGCGAAGACCGGGTGCCAGACCCCAACTCACGCCGTCAGCACGGCAAGGAAGTCGAGCGCCTTGTCCATGTCGCACTCGGTCTCGTCTCGCAAGGAGAAGTCCGACGCTGCGATCGCCGGCGTGAAGCGGTCGTAGAACGGCTTGGTCAGGCGCGTCGCCTTATGGATTCGGTCCCAGCCCAGGTCCAGTGCGATCTCATGCACACGGAGCTTTCGCGCGTGGAAAAGGCCAAGAAGCCTCACCTCGGCGAAGTGGGGCTCGAGGAGCTCGCGGTACTCCCCCGCCGTGTACTCGCGAAGGTGCCACGGGTTCTCAGACTTCTCCGCGCCTTCCGGAGCGAGCGTCAAACGGTTTGGCGTCGAGACAAAGGCGAGCGGCGCGGCGGTCGCGATCTGGGCGAGGAGAGCAGCCGGATCGTGGATGTGCTCGATCGTCTGCAGGAATACGACGGCGTCGCATGGCTCGGAGTAGTCCTCGACGAGCCCCCGCTCGAAGCGCAGGTTCGGAGCCGCGTAGCGGAGGCGGGCGTGCTCGTGCGCCTCGGGATTGGCGTCGACGCCGACAACCTGCGCCGCGGTACGCGCGAGCGTCGCCGAGCCGTAGCCCTCACCGCAGGCGAGGTCAGCCACCCGCAAGCCGCGCGTGCGTGCGGCGATCCACTCGTACACGGCCACATGGCGGCGGTACCAGTAGTTCTCCTCCGGTACGTCGGGAAGCGTGCGCTCGCCGGTCAGAGCAAGCGGCGGTACCCCTTCGGGCTGATTTTCCTGCACATAGGCCATCTGGGGTGGTTGATCGTATGGGGGTGGGGCTACCCTCTCCGCCCTATGCCGGCCTCTCCCACGGCGACTCCGGAGCACATCCGGGACGTAAACGAGCGCTATCACGACTGCGCCGCATCCTCCTACGACGCCAAGTGGGGGATCGACTTCGGCGATATTGGACGCGACCAGACGCGCCAGAAGCTCGTCAAGGCGCTGGGCGAACTGCCTGAGGAGCCGTTCGGCGACGCCCTCGAGATCGGCTCTGGCACCGGCTACTTCTCGCTCAACCTGATGCAGGAGGGCCTGATCTCCAATCTCGTGGCTACGGACGTATCCACGGGCATGCTCGAGAGCTTGTCCCGGACCGCGGCCACGCTTAGGCTTGCGGAGCGTGTCGAGACGCGCCAAGCCGACGCCGAGGATCTCCCGTTCGAGGACGAGAGTTTCGATCTGGTTCTCGGCCATGCGGTCCTCCACCACATCCCGGATCTGGCCAAGGCCTTCTCGGAGTTCCAGCGCGTGCTGCGCCCCGGCGGAGCGATTGTGTTTTGCGGCGAACCGTCGGCCTACGGCGATCGCCTTGCCTCAATACCCAAGCGGGTAGGAGCGGCGAGCGCACCGGCGTGGCGGACGCTGATGCGCGCGCGTCCGGCCGAGGACAACGACGCCCATGAGCACCCGCACGACGGCCATGGGCTCGAAAGCGAAGTGGACGTCCACGCGTTCGACCCGGCCGCTCTCCGCGATTGGATGACCGAGGAAGGCTTTGCCGACATCCGCGTCCAGGGCGAGGAACTACTGGCGAACATGTACGGGTGGATTCTTCGCTCGCTGGAATCGAGCGCGGCTCCCGAGGATGTTCCCTTTGCCTGGCGCCGGTTCGCGTTCCGAAGCTACATCGCGCTGCAAAAGCTCGACGTCGCCCTCCTCGAGCCGCGACTGCCCGCGCAGCTCTTCTACAACCTCGTACTCAGCGCCCGCAAGCCCGCTTAGCGCGAGCTAGCCGAACGTAAACGCGTAGCCCGAGATGCCGGGGGCGAACCGAAGCGTCAGCGTGTGCTCGCCCGCCTTGTCCAACTCGACGAGCCGGTAGAGCCGCTCCTTCGAGATCTCGGCCACCCCGCCTGAAACGTCTGAGCCCGCGTCGGACCGTGAAACGGGCTTCCCGTCGAGAAGTACCTCCACGGGCTTGGGGCCGCCCTCGGCACCGAGAACGAGGAAGACGTTCTTGGCCTGGAAGCGGAAACTGATCTCCGAGCCCGCGAGCGAGGTGGCGTCGTCGTCAGAGACATCCCAGGCGCCGTCGAAGGCGAACTCGTTGAGGCTGAGCGATCCAGCCTCGGGCGCATCGAAATCGGACTTGCCGTTACGGACCGGCTCGACCCAGCCCTCGGCACGGAGCGATCCCAGGTAGGTCTCGGGCGTCATCAGATTCGGGTCGATGCGCTCAGCCGTGGCCTCTGCCTCTTGCCCCAGATCGGCGTCGCCCGCTTCGGCGAGAAGCGACCGGATTGCCTGCTCCGTCTCGTCGTAGGAGCCTTCGCCGAAGTGCGTGTAGCGAACCTGCCCGTTGGCGTCGATCAGGTATTTCGCCGGCCAGAACTGGTTGCCCCAGGCTGTCCAGGTCGCGAGCTCGTTGTCCTGGACCACCGGGTACTCGATCTCGTTGTCGTCGATCGCGTCCTCGACATTCGAGGCCTCCTTTTCGAAGGGGAACTCGGGCGCGTGGACGCCGACGATGGTGAGACCGTCCTCCCGGTACTCCTCGTCCCAGGCCTTGAGGTACGGCAGCGTGCGGATGCAGTTGATGCAGGTGTAGGTCCAGAAGTCGATCAGGACCACGTTGCCCTGCTCGATCTCGTTTGCGATCGTGATCGGCTCCGAGTCCGTGTTGAACCATTGCTGGGTTCCCGTGAATTCCGGAGCGAGTCCGAGCTCCGGCAGGACGATGTCGGGCTCGACCACCTGGTCGGGTTCGACCGCAATCGGGCTGTCTCCTCCGCCCCGCACCTCGGCGAGCTGATCCGCGAGCGAGTCGGATTCCTCGAGGTCGGCTGTCGGGTTGACGAGGAACGAGGGCAGATCGTCGGCGATCGCAGTCTGGAAGCGGATGTCGAGGTCCGCCGACATCGCGACGGCGGTCAGGACCATCAAGGCCCCCATCGCCGCCTGGACGCGGTTACGCCACGATCCCATGCCGTCGATCAGCTTGCGGCCGCCGAGCATCAATGCGTAAAGGACGGCGCCCGAGCCGATGGCGTACGCGAACGCGACCGCGAGCTTGCCCGCGGTGAAGTCTTGCGACGCCGACACAGTGATCACCCCGGCGAGGATCGGTCCGGCGCACGGGGCGTAGACAAGACCGAGACTCGTTCCAAGACCAAATCCAGGCCAGAACCCATCACCCTTGGAGCGCGCCGGGCCGGGAACGATCCGACTGATGAACGCCTCGAGCCGATCCGCCAGGGGCGGCACCAAAAGCACGATCCCAAAGACGAAGAGTGTCCCGATCGCTACCCAGCGGACGAGGTCGTTGGGAAGGCCTAGCGCGTCGATCACATAGACCAGCGCGACGGTCGCGAAGGTGAACGCGACGACGATGCCGGTCACGACGCCCAGTGGGCGCCTGCGTCCGCCCGTTATCCCTGCAGACAGCACCGCGGGGAGAATCGGAAGCACGCAGGGGCTGAGAGCCGTACCGGCACCCGCCAAGAGCGCAAAGAAGATCAGAAGTGTCATGGGTCAAACGGCCGGACGCTGGTCCCCGCCATCTCTTCTACGCAGTCCCGTTCAGCTCGGATGCGTTACACCGGCGGCGGCGCCGGTGCGGTTTCGCCCTAAGGTGCGCTTTTCATGCCCCCCTTCGATGTAGCCGTTGTAGGCGCCGGCATCGCCGGACTGACCGCCGCACGCCGCCTGTCAGACGGCGGCGCGGACGTCGTGGTGCTCGAAGCGTCGGACCGGGTCGGCGGGAGAACCGTCAACGAGGCCATCTCGGACACCGAGAGAACCGAGATGGGCGGCCAGTGGGTCGGGCCGACTCAGGACCGCGTGCTGGCTCTGATAGCGGAGCTGGACCTGAAGACGTTTCCGACCCGCACGGACGGTCAGAACGTGATCGAAACGAACGGGCGGCTGCGGCGCTACCGCGGCACGATCCCCAAGCTGTCCCCCATCGCGCTCGCGGACCTCGCCGTCGCCCGGCTGAAGCTTGGTCGCGCGATGCGGAAGGTCGACCCGTCCGCGCCCTGGCTGGCTGACGGGGCGGCTGAGCTGGACGCGCGCACGTTCGGCGACTGGATCGAGCGCAACACACGTACGAGCGTGGCGCGCGAGATGATCGCACTGAGCTGCAAGACCGTCTGGGGCGCGGAGCCCGATGAGCTCTCGCTCCTGTGGGCGCTCGCCTACATGGGCGCGGGAGGTGGCCTCGAGAAGCTCCTGGACGTCGAGGGCGGCGCCCAGCAGGACCGGGTTGTCGGAGGCTCGGCGCTGATCGCCGAGCGGATGGCGGCCGACCTGGGTGAGCGCGTCCGGTTGGAGTGCCCGGCAACGCGGGTGCGGCAAACCGATGACGGCGTCGAGATAGCGGTCGCCGGCGAGATGGTCGAGGCGAGGCGAGCGGTCCTGGCGGTTCCGCCGGCGCTACTTCGCAACATCGAGTTCACACCCGGGCTGCCAACGGATCACGCGGCGCTTGCGCGCGCTTGGAGGGGGGGCAACCTGATCAAGGTCACCGCCCTTTATTCGACGCCGTTCTGGCGTGAGGAGGGCCTCAGCGGCGAGGCTGTCGGCACGACGGGTGCCGTGAGCATCACCTTCGACAACACCCCGCCATCGGACTCGCCCGGCGCGCTGGTCGGCTTCGTCGGCGGCGACGATGCGCCGGGCTATGCGGAACTTCCGCCCGAGGGGCGACGTGAGGTGGCGCTCGGTGGGTTCGCACGCCTCTTCGGCCCCAAGGCGCTTGACGCCGAGCGGTTTCTCGAGCACGACTGGCTCGCCTCCGAGTGGGCGCGTGGAGGCCCTGTGTCGAATTTGGCCCCCGGAGCCCTCGCAAAGCACGGCAGCGCCCTGCGTGAGCCGGCCGGCCATCTTCATTTCGCCGCCACGGAGTACGCATCGACATGGTGTGGCTATATGGACGGCGCTGTGCGCTCCGGCGAAGCTGCCGCGGCGGCGATCCTTGCCTCAGCGTGAGTCGGCAAGCGGCCGGGCGCGGAAGAGCTTTTGCTCGCCGTCGATGCCCTTGAGGCTCCGGCCGCCGGCAAACGACCAGTCGTAGCGATCCTCGAGCGCGTTATGCAGCGCGACGTCACAGACAACACTCCCCGGTCTGGCCATGGCGGTGATGCGGCTGGCGAGGTTGACCGGCCTGCCGTAATAGTCGCCTCCCCTCGCGACCGCTCTGCCGTAGGCGGCGCCAGCTCTCAGAAGCGGAAAGTCGTCGCCCCCCTCCTCCGACTTGGCGACCAGCTCGAGTGCGGCGTCGAGCAGGCAGGCTGGGTCGTTCGACGTGAACATGACCGCATCCCCGATCAGCTTCACCAGACGAACCGGCCCCCCGGAGACGTCAGAGGCCATGTCGGACAGCCTTTCCGAGAGGTCGCCGATCTCAGCTGGGTCGAGTCGCTCGCCGAGCTTGGTGAAGCCGACGAGGTCGGCGAAGGCCACGGCGACCTCGATGCCGGCCTCGACCGACGAGGAGATCTCGCCCGAGGCGAACGCGTCATGGCGGATCTGCTCGCGCATATGGAGCTGAAGCGCGTATTCCAGAATCGAGCCGAGAAGCGGCCCCACTCCCTCCGCGATGGCCGCGAATCGTTTGCCGATCTCGTACTCCGAGTCCCCGTCCTCGGCAAAGACACGCACGCCCAGGCCACGGTTGGCGGCGGCCAGCTGCGACATCGTCATTCCGATCACCCGTGACACCTGAAGCATCTCGTCTCCAGGGATGCCGATGTCGGTGAGCTGCTTGACGATCTTGGCCGACTCGACGTCGCGCTCGGTGAAGGTCTTCGAGTCGTCTTCGGGTTCGGGCATTCCCAGCGCACGCCATTGCTTGCGAAGGAAATCGAGCTCGACACCCGACTCCTCGGAGACCTCCTCCTGGGTCAGCTGGCGCCCGTCTCCCATCAGCGCCTGCTCCAGCGGCAGTAGGACGAGGCGGCCCTCGTTGACCGCTTCGCGAAGTTGCTCGAGCCCCATGCCCGATTCGTGGAGCTCGTCGAGCAGCTGCAGCCTGCCCTCACGAGCCTTTCCCTCGATGCCTTCGAGGAGCCCCTCCGATTCCCAGTCGATGCCCATGCGCGGGCATTGTGGCCGATTGCCGTCGCGCCTACACTTTCGAGGGTGAGCGACGAGCCCCTGAGCGAACTGCCGCTGTTCGAGCTTCCGATCGTCCTCCTGCCCGGAGAGCTGATGCCTCTCCACATCTTCGAGGAGCGCTACAAGCGCATGATCGGTCACTGCCTGGAGGCCGAGGAGCCGTTTGGCGTCGTCCTGCGCGACGACGACGGCAGCGCCCGGCGGATCGGCTGCACCGCCCGGGTCACCGAAGTGCTCGAACGGTTCGACGACGGGCGCCTCGACATCGTCGTCACCGGCGAGGAGCCCTTCCGGGTCCTCGAGCGCTTCGACGGTGACGACTACCCGGCCGGAGAGGTCGAGGCGGTCTCCGCGGACGAGGACACAGAGCCAGAGGATCCCGAAGCGGCCGAGGCAGCACGCGAGACCTTCGCCGACCTTGTCCGGCGCGTTTCTGGTTCCGACCCCGAGATCGACGGGCTCGACGAGAGCGATGCCTACGCGATCGCTGCGCGAGTCGAACTTCCGGTGCTCACCAAGCAGCGTCTGCTGGAGCTCCGCTCGGAGGGCGAGCGTATGAAGCTCCTCGGCGAGGCTCTCCACGACCTGGTCGGAATGCTCAAGCGCTCCCGCGAGGTCGCCGAGGCCGCGAAGATGAACGGCAAGGTCACCTTCTCCTAGAACCGTCAGGCAAAGGCGACGGCGCCGCCCCGCCTGGGGTCGCCGGCGGCGCTCAGCTCACCGGTTACAGGACTGCGCGTGACGGCCTGGACTCCGCCGAAGAACATGTTGCGCTCGGCCCAGCGGTCGACCTCGATCCCAGCGGCCTCGATTCGCGCCAGCGCTTCCGCGTCGATGCCAGGCTCGGCGCTGACGGCCGCGCCCTCGAAATGAACCCTTGGCGCTGCGACAGCCTCGTCCACGGCCATGCCGTCGTCGATCAGGCGCAGGATCACCTGGACGACCGCCGAGCGGATGCGGTTGGAGCCGGCGCTGCCGAGCCCGGCGATGAGCTCGCCGTCGCGCAGGATGATCGTTGGCGACATCATCGAGGGCAGTCGAGATCCCGCCTCCCAAAGGTGGAAGCCGAGGGGGTTCAGATCCTCCTCGCCGAGCATGTTGTTCACGTGGACCCCGGTGCCAGGCACCACGAGGCCCGATCCCGTGCCGTTGGAGCAGGTCACCGTCGCGCAGGCCCCTTCGCCGTCCATCGCCGTGATGTGCGTGGTCGACCCGAGACGGCTCGACGCCGTCCGGGAAGCCTTGGCGAGCGTCTCGGGATCCAGGAAGCGCGAGGCAAAACCCTCCTGGGACAGGCCTCGCACGAAGTCGTCTCCTCGGGCGTCCTGGGCCTCCGCCATCACCGCGACCAGCTCCTCGACCCCCGGTGAACCGATCCGGTCGATCAGCTCCAGCACGAACGCTATGAGCGTTCCGCCCGAGGCGGGCGGCGGGTTGGTCACGACCTCGCAGTCGCGAAAGCCCGCGCGCACGGGCTCGCGGATCACGGGCTCGTAGGCGGCGAGATCTTCAGGCGCAAGGGTCCCGCCTCGCTCCAACACCCATTCGCTCACCTTCCTGGCGACGCCGCCGTTGTAAAAGGGCTCGGACCCCTCCGCCGCCAGTAGCTCCAAGGCGTCCGCCAGGTCCGGGAAGCGGAAGGTGTCGCCCTCTGCCAGAAGCGATCCTTCAGGGGCGTAGATCGCCGCAACGTCGGGTTCGTGAACGAGGATGGGCGTAAGGATCTTGAAGAGGTAGGCGCCCCTCGCATCCACGGGTACGCCGTCGCGGGCCGCCGATATGGCCGGGGCCACCAGCTCTCGGAGCGGCATCGAGCCGAAGTCTCGGAGGGCCCGTTCGAGTCCCGCTGCCGTTCCGGGTACGCCGCACGACGCCGCCCCGATACTGAAGACCTGAGAGACCGAGTCCGTGAACTCCACGGGAGCCGCAACCAGTTCGGACTTCCGCTCGGTGCCCGCGCGCCCGGGCGCCGCGACGAAGAAGTCGATGAGGGTCGACCGGCCGGAGTCGTGGATGAGCATGTAGCCGCCGCCGCCCAGGCCCGTGAGCGAACTTTCGGTCGCAAATGAGGTCAGCACCGCCGCCACCGCCGCATCGACCGCGTTGCCGCCCTGCCGCAGCGCCCATGCGCCCGCCTCGGCCGTGGCGGGGTGCCCGCCGGCAACGACTCCTCCGTTCCTCATTCGCGCAGCTTAGGCGCGCATTCCGATGCGAAAACTCAAGGGGTCAAGCGCGCGACCCTCAAGGGGCCTGACCCCGGGTCTGGCCCCTTGTCGTGGAAGCGGAACGCCCTGTTGCGAATCCGACACGTTGTGTGTCGTATGGAAATCGGCATGGGCGAGTCCTGCGATCGCCGCGGAAGCTGCTGGAAACGCTCTGGGGGCCTCTACTTGCGGCCGGGCACGAACTCAGGCACATCCAGCTCGAGGTCGCGCGGACGCGACTCGAACTCCTTGGCCGTACCGGCCCGGCGCTCAGGTGGGCGCCTGGTCGAGGTCTGAGTGGTGCCGGCCTCGCGCTTCATCGAAGTCGAGCCGTCGGCCTTGCGGCCGCGCCCGTCGAACCGGGTCGCGATCACGGTGATCCACACCTGATCGTGAAGCGACTCGTCGATGTTGGCGCCGAAGATGATGTTCGCGTCAGGGTGCGCAGCTTCCTGGACAACCTTGGCGGCGTCGGAGACCTCGAGCAACGTGAGGTCGTTACCCGACGTGATCGAGAGCAGAATCGAGCGGGCGCCCGTGACCGAAGTCTCCAGAAGCGGTGACGAAACGGCCTTCTCAGCCGCAGTGACCGCCCGGTTGTCGCCGGCACCCATGCCGATACCGAGCAGTGCCTGACCCGCGTCGCGCATCGTCGTGCGGACGTCGGCGAAGTCGAGGTTGATGAGACCGGGGAGCGTGATGAGCTCCGAGATGCCCTGAACGCCCTGACGCAGGACGTCGTCGGCAACCTGGAAGGCCTCGATCATCGTCGTGTTCTTTGCCAAGACCGATAGGAGTCTCTCGTTCGGGACCACGATCAGCGTGTCGACCTCGGAGGCGAGAGCGTCGACGCCGTCATCAGCCTGCGTCGCGCGGCGAGTGCCCTCGAAGCGGAACGGCTTGGTGACGATGCCAACTGTCAGTGCGCCGACGTCGCGAGCGAGACGCGCGACGACCGGGGCCGCGCCAGTGCCCGTGCCTCCGCCGGCGCCTGCCGCCACGAAGACCATGTCCGAACCCTTCAGAAGGCGCTTGATCTTGTCCTGCTCCTCGAAGGCGGAGCGGTACCCGAGCTCGGGGTTCGAGCCTGCGCCGAGACCTCGGCTGGCGCCAGTGCCCAGATGTACGGTGACATCGGCGAGCGACTGCTGGAGGGACTGAAGGTCGGTGTTGATCGCCATGAACTCGACGCCGGGAATGCCGGCCTCGACCATGCGATTGACGGCGTTGACCCCGGCCCCTCCGACGCCGACCACGCGGATCACGGGCGTGTGCGGGCCGGTCTCCTCGTAGGTGCGCGAGTAGTCGGGCTCGTCACGGCCGTACATGGCACCGGACGGCTCAGGGTCCTCGGCGAAGATTCTTGACAAGCGCTCCTTGGCGCCTGGCGCGTTGGAGACCTCAACGACCGGGTCGTCGTCTTCGATGTCGAAGATCGGTGCACCGGCGGGGGGCGCGCTCTCGGGCTCACGGGCCGGCGGTGCCGGCTCGTACTCGGGCTCCGGCTCTGGCTCGCGAGCGGCGGGCTCAGGCGCAGCGGGCATGACGCTCGTCTCGTCGTCGCGATCGCGCTCGTCGCGACGGGGCGGCAGCGATGGCGCTTCGGGTGGATCCTCGGGAGCTTCCGTCGAGCGGAAGAGATCCGCGAGCGGGCCCTCTCTCATGCTTGCCCTCTTACGTCGCGCCATGACTCAAAACCTCCTTGGCGAGCTCTCGGTAGTAGTCCGCCGCGTTGGAAGTCGGATCGTACTTCAGGACGCTGGCACCGCGCACCGGGGCCTCCGCGAACTTGATCGCCTTGCGGATGCGCGACTTGAACACAAGGTCTCCGAAGTTCTCTTCGAGGAGCTCCACGGCCTCCTTGGCATGAACCGTCCGAGAGTCGAGCATCGTGGGCAGGATGCCCTCCACCTGGACCTTCGGGTTGAGGTTCTCCCGAATCATCTCGAGCGTGTTCTGGAGCTGCATGAGGCCACGCATCGAGAGATACTCGCACTGGACCGGCACGATCACGCTGTTCGACGCCGTGAGAGCGTTGACGGTCAGGAGACCGAGGCTCGGAGGAGTGTCGATGCAGACGAAGTCGTAGTCGTGCTCGACCCCTCGGATCGCCTTCTCGAGCGAGCGCTCGCGTCCGATCTGCGTGGACATCGCAATTTCGGCGCCGGCCAAGTCGATCGAGGCGACAGCGATGTCGATCTCGCGCTTTTGGATGATCTCGGTCAGCGGGATGTGATGGACGAGCACGTCGTACATCGACTTCTCGACCTTGTCGGGGTCGATGCCCTGGCTCATCGTCAGGTTGCCCTGCGGATCGAGATCGATGCAAAGGACTCGGTAACCGGTTTCGGCAAAGGCGACCGCCAGGTTGAGCGTCGTCGTCGTCTTCGCGACTCCGCCCTTCTGGTTGGCGAACGAGATCACCTTGGCGGTTCCGACCGGTCTTTCCGCGTCGGACTCGAAGTTGGGAGTGCCGGCGCTGATCGCTCCGCGGCGGGGCGACAGGGCGTCCTCGAAGTTGATGCGGCCTGCGTCCGGATCCTCGGGCTCAGGCTCGGCGACCACGATCGGCTCATCAACGCTCACCTCGGCGGCAACAGACCCTGCCTCCTCGGCGGCCTCGAGCTCCTCGACTACATCCGTGGCGGCCTCGACCTCAGACTCGGTGGCCGTGTCGGCCGCCG
Organism: uncultured bacterium; assembly: GCA_963721645.1. Taxonomy (GTDB): domain Bacteria; phylum Actinomycetota; class Thermoleophilia; order Solirubrobacterales; family 70-9; genus JALZKA01. The sequence continues at coordinate 1,765,890 of CAVRJK010000002.1, forward strand.
ACTCAGTGGGCGCTTCGGCCTTGACTTCGGAGTCGGCCGTTATCTCAGGCTCCGCTACCGGCTCGGAAGTGTTAACGGTCTGTGAGGGGTCTGACCCCTCGGGCTTTGCCGGGGGCGCGGCGGTGCGCTCCGGCACGAGCTCCCCCAGCTCGGCAAGCTCGGCGCCGAGATCGGCGTCGTCGGTGGCTTCGCGGCCAGCGGTCGCCGGACCATGTCCGGAACCGTTTCCGCCCGAGTGGCGAGATGCACGATTGAAAAGACCCATACGCTCGCGACTATTCGCACCTGCGGGACGCATTCCTTCTCGTGAATCAGGATGCGCGTGAAAGGATCTCGGGGTCAAGGACCTGCTGGACAAGCGACTCGTGGTCGTCACGGGCAAGGGGGGCGTCGGCAAGTCGACCGTCGCGCTCGCGCTCGGACTGAAGGCTGCCGAGCGCGGTAAGCGCACGATCGTGTGCGAGGTTGCCTCGCAGGAACGCATCTCAGACGCCTTCGATGTCGGCAGGGTCGGCTTCACCGAAACCGAGCTTCAGCCCAACCTCTACGGCATCTCGATCGATCCTGATGAAGCGATGCGCGAGTACGTCCTGCTCTCGCTCAGGGTCAAGGCGATGCGTGATCTCCTCTTTCGCTCGAAGCTCTTCACGTACCTGGCAGCGGCGACGCCGGGCCTGCGGGAACTGGTGACGATCGGGAAGGTCTGGGAGTTGTGCCTCGACGACCGGAAGGTCAAATCGGGAGAGCCGTACGACCTGGTGATCCTGGATGCGCCGGCCACCGGACACGGCGTCGGCTTCCTTCAGACACCGCGCACCTTCGCGAACGTCGCTCGGGTCGGGCCGATCGCTACGCAAGCCGAAACGCTTCACAAGTTCATCACCAATCACCGCAAGACCGGCGTTGCGATCGTCGCCCTCCCCGAGGAGATGCCGGTCAACGAGACCTCGAGCCTGGAGCGTGACCTGACCCGGACCGTCGGCGTCGCCGTCGACCAGATCTTTCTGAATGGTCTGTATCCCGAGCTTTTCGAAGATGACGACGACGCTGCCCTCCAGGAAGCGCTCCAAAAGGCGGATGGGCCCGAGCGTGATGCAATGGCTGCAGCGCTTGCGGTCAGCCGCCGGTCGGGCTCGCAGCACGAGCAGCTCGGACGCCTTCGGAGTGTTACCCGGGCGCCGATAACGACGCTTCCCTTCCTCTTTTCGCCCGAGCTCGGGCTGGGCGAGCTTCGGGAGCTGGCGGAGGCGATCGCGTGACATCGGTTCCAGAGTTGGTGCGCGGCAAGCGAGTTTTGATCTGCGCCGGGCCGGGTGGAGTCGGCAAGACGACAACGTCGGCGGCGATCGCTGCCGGGATGGCTGCCCAAGGCCTCAAGGTGGCGGTCCTGACGATCGATCCGGCCAAGCGCCTCGCGGACTCGCTGGGACTCCCCGAGCTGGGGAACGTCGAGCGACAGGTGGATCCTGCCCTGTTCACGGCAGCGGGCGCGGATCCCGGCGAGGGCGAGCTCTGGGCGATGATGCTGGACTCCAAGGCGACCTTCGACGACGTCGTCGCCAAGCACGCACCGGACGACGAGACCGTCGACGCTGTGCTCTCCAACCGCATCTACATCGAGCTCTCGTCGGCACTCGCGGGGTCTCAGGAGTACATGGCGATGGAGAAGCTCTACGAAGTCTGGTCCGAGGACCGCTTCGACCTCTTGGTCCTGGACACCCCGCCCTCACGTAACGCCCTGGACTTCCTGGAGGCTCCCAACCGCCTCCTCCAGTTCATCGAGGGACGCTCGCTTCAGGTGTTCCTGGCTCCCACGGGTTTTGCCGCGAAGGTCGCGGGCCGCGGCACCTCCGTCATGTTCTCGATCCTGAGGCGAATCACAGGCGTGGACCTGTTGCAGGACCTGTCCGAGTTCTTCGGATCCTTCTCGGGCATGGTCAGCGGCTTTCGTGAGCGCGCCACCAAGGTGAACGAGCTCCTCTCGGACGACAAAAGCACCTTCGTGGTCGTCTGCGGCCCCCAGTCCGAGACGATCGCCGAGGCCTCCTACTTTCGCGGCAAGCTGGCCGAGCAGAAGCTGCCATTCGGCGGCGCGATCGTGAACAAGGTTCACCGTGCCGGCGACGAGCTCCCCGCCGGCACGGCCGGCAAACTCGCGAAGATCCTGGGCGACGATCTGTCGGCACGGGTCGTCGCGAACTACGAGGACTACCGCCTTCTCGCTGAGCGCGATCGCGAGAACATCGCCGGGCTGGCCGAAGAATTGGGGACGGACGCGATCATCGAAGTGCCCTACCTCGATCGCGACGTGCATGACCTGGCGGGCCTCATGGAGGTCAATCGCCACCTTTTCGGCGACGCATAAGCTCAATCCGCATGGGCGGCTGGTCAGAAGCAGACATCCCGACGCAGACAGGACGCACCTGGGTCGTCACCGGTGCGAACAGCGGCTTGGGCCTGGTCACAGCCAGGGAGCTCGCCCGAGCAGGCGCGGAGGTCATCCTTGGCTGCCGCGACCCTGAAAGGGGCAAGCGCGCGCTGGAGGACGTGAGCGCCGCGGCAAGCGGCCCAAAGCCCCGGCTGATCCGCCTGGACCTCGCCGACCTGAGCTCGGTCCGAGAGTTCGCGCGCGTCGTCTCGGAAACAGTTGAGGCGCTGGACGGCCTCGTGAACAACGCCGGCGTCATGGCTCCGCCGCGCGGAGAAACGGCTGACGGCTTCGAGCTGCAGCTCGGCACCAATCACCTGGGCCACTTCGCGCTCACCGGCCTTGTTTTGGACCGGCTGATGGCCGCCGACGGCGAATCCCGTGTGGTAACCGTTTCGTCGGTCGCCCATAGAACGGGCTCGATGGAGTGGGACGATCTTCAGGGCACGGAGAGCTACAGCCGCTGGCGCCGCTACGGGCAGTCCAAGCTCTCGAACCTCCTCTTTGCCTACGAGCTCGCGCGCCGGTCAGCCGCGGGCGATTGGGGAATCTCAAGCCTCGCCGCCCACCCGGGATACGCGGCCACCCACCTGCAGTCGTCCGGGCCGGGTCTTGGCGGCGGGATCGTCTCGGTCATGAACGTCGCGGTGATGAAGGTCACGAACCTGATCGCCCAGTCCGACGAGATGGGAGCCCTCCCTTCGCTTTACGCGGCGACGGTTCCGGAAGCGCCCTCCGGCGCCTACGTGGGCCCTTCGGGCCCGGGCGAGGCGCGCGGATACCCGAAGCTCGTCGGTTCGAGTCAGGCCTCACGCTCCGAAGAGGACGCGAAGCGGCTGTGGGAGATCTCGGAGGAGTTGACCGGCGTGCGCTATCCGGCGTCGTCGCCGGTATCTATCTGAGCTCTACGCGTTCGGTCGTAGCCGACGTCGCGGACCGACCACTCGGTCGTCTCAGGGCGCGGGAAGAGAAATGAGACGCGGCTCGCGACCTCTTTGCGGTGATGGTCCGAATCGGCTATCAACGCCGCCACGGGCCCCTCATCGGGGACGGCGCGCAGGATGCGCACTTCGCCTTGCGGCTCGGAGTCGAAATGATCGTCGGCCTCGGTCTCGGTCTCGCGAGCGCCGAACTGAGCTTCCAGCCCGGGCCGGCGCTCGGGCAGACTGAAGCGCGGTTCGCGATCGGGCTCCCTCTCGGAGCGCGGTGTCGGCTCTGACCATTCAAAGCCCGGATCGACGTCCGGCGCGAGGTGCTCGTGGATCTTGTTCTGAGCGCGGATGAACCTCGGTCCCTCGGGCTCGGCGTATGGAGCCTCGGGGCTATGAGAGGTCGGCGGCTCAGGGGCCAGGTCTCCGAGTCCGGATTCAAGGTTCGAAAGCTCGGTGCTCAAGGGGTCGGACCCCGCGCTGAGCTCCGCGTCGAGACTCGAAAGCTCGGTGTCGAAAGTGTCATATCCCGCACTGGGCTCAGCGAGGCCAGGTTCAGCGCTGACCTCGGCGACGGGCTCGTCCTCGTACGTGAAGGGTGACTCCTCGACCATCGAGGCATCGAGTTCGTCCAACGTCCCGGCTTCGCTCATGGCGGCGCCCCATTCTGCGGTCTCGCCGCGGTCTTCGGTGCTTGTGCCCTCGCCAACGCGAAGGCCGTCGCCGAGGAGGATCTCGTCCGCGGTCGTCCGTAGTTCGGTGCCCAGGTGCCCGAGCGCCGTGTCGCGCAGGATCGCGCGGGTCATGTCCTCGACCTCAGCCGCGACATCGGCGGGAAGGTTGCGGTCACCGCCCATCGCCGGCTCGCCGGACCACAGCTCGCGCTCCAGGGCAACCGCGCGGTCGATCACGGCCTTGACCGCGGTGCGGTCGTCGGGCTCCGCGCAGAGCGACGCGACGCGCATCGACATGCTGAGCGAGGCAGGTCCACCCCCCTCGAGCAGGAAGCGCAGGGTCAGGAGGTAATCGTTCAGGGCTTCCAGGGTCACGGGTCGTTCGAGGCCTGCCTCGAATCGCGACACGGCACGACGGAGAACCGCGGCAAAGCCTCCCTGTCCTTCCGCCATGCGGTGGAAGGGCGTGGCAGTGATCGCGAGGCCGCGCGAGAGCGCGGCGAGGTCGCCCAGCTCGGTGTCGGCCAGCCGGTACCCACCCGGGCGCGGTCGACCCGCACCCGTTGAGATCCGCCGCCAGCGGTCGCCACCTGCCTTGACCCATGCGTGCGGGCCCAGCGCGACTCCACCTGCCTTGAAAAGTCGAAGAGTCGTGACGACGCGCTTGAACGCGGCGACGGCGCGGACGCCCACGTCACTCTCGTCGTCCTCGGCCCCGATCGCATCGATGCGCGCGACCACCAGAAACGAGGGCTCCCATGCGGCTCCGCCCATGCCGTCGGACCCCCGCGCCTCCGTGGGCACGTCGACGGTGTCGGCGCGCACGATGGTGGCGCCTGCGAGCTCGAGCTTTTCGACCTCCATCTGGAAGCCGCGAAGCGGAACTGCGATCTCGACCTCGCCGAACGAGACCTCGCCGCAATCGAGGAGCTCTTCGATCGTCTCGGCCAGACGGGCGTCATCAAGGGTGAAGTCGGTCGAGCCCTGCCACAGGCGGCAAAGGAACACGACGCCTGAGAGCTCGGCGCGTCGGCGCGAATCCGCCGGGACGGGCACGCCCATCTCCTCGAGATACGAGGTGGAGAGGCCGCCGGACTCGAGCGCTGCACAGGTAGTGCCATAGGAATCGAGCGCCGCCAACTGGCCGGCGTTGTCACGGATGAAGGCCGACGTCTGAGGTACGTATTCCGCCAGAGGCGACCCCGCTCCAGCCTCGCGTACCTCGTAAGGCACCTCTACCCCCGAAGCCAAGAGGTCCCGAAGGAGCAGCGCGGCATCGCCAGCCATCGTCTTTAGCCCCTCACGGAGCACCAAATCACGCATGGGTGGTGAGTTCCACCACAGGCGCCATGCTCCTGCGCTGAAACGTCGCTTGCAGACGCCCAGAGACCCCGAGGGGTCCCCGAGGGGTCAGACCCCTCACACTTTCCTCACAGACCCCGAGGGGTCAGACCCCTCACACTTTCCTCACAAGGCGAAGTGTGAGCGTTGTTTGAGGGGTCTGACCCCTCGCGACGCTTCGGGTGCCTAGACGGCGGCCGGCTGGCGCTGGTCGGCGTCGAGCCAGGCCTGGCCGTAAGCGCGCATGTCGTCGATGAGCGGCACGAGCGCCTCGCCCTTGTCCGTCAGCACGTACTCGACACGAGGCGGAACCTCGGGGTAGGTGTGCCGGCCGACGACACCATGCTCCTCGAGGCAGCGCAGACGCAGCGAAAGAGTGCGGGGGCTGATTCCCGCGAGCGAGCGTTCAAGCTCGCAGAAACGCTTCGACCCGCCCGCGAGATCGCGAATCACAAGGAGGGTCCATTTACCGGAGATGATCTCGGCGGTTCTACATACGGGGCAAGTCGAATCCATATTTCCCATTGGCGCCGGGCAGAGGCATCGGGTGCCTCGGTGCGGGCTCTCTCGGGCCCGGCTGTCCGGATTATAGCCAACGCTTCATATTGTGAAGCGTTGGGGGATGCGGGGAATTCGAGCCGGTTCTGCTTACTGGCCCAGGAGTTCGCCGACCGGTCGAGAGGGCGTCGTGACGGGCTCGTCGGCCGGCTTCTCGGCGTCGCTGCTGCCGTTCCCCATCACCTGTTCGATGCCCGAGGCGCGCTGGCCGCCGGCCTGGAGCATCAGCTTGAAGTCGTGCGGGCTGGAGGCACCGGACATCGCGTCTTCCTCGGTGATGGTCCCTGCCATCACGTGCTTCAGGAGCGCCTGGTCGAAGGTCTGCATGCCGTAGTACTCGCCCTCGGCGATCACCTCGGTGATCTTGCCCGTCTCGTTCGGGTTGAGGATCAGATCCTGAACCCGGCCCGTCACTACGAGAACCTCGCAAACGGCAACCCGGCCTCCGCCGATCTTCGGCATCAGCCTCTGCCCGACGACTCCGCGGAGCGTTGCGGCGAGCATCACGCGGGCCTGCTGCTGGAGGTGCGGCGGAAAGAAGTCGATGATGCGGTTGATCGTCTCGGTGGCATCAAGGGTATGAAGTGTCGAGAGGACGAGGTGGCCGGTCTCGGCGGCGGAGAGCGACGTGCGTACCGTCTCCTCGTCGCGCATCTCTCCGATCAGGATCACGTCCGGGTCCTGGCGCAAGACCCGCTTCATGGCACGAGCGAAGCTCTCGGTGTCCTGGCCGACCTCGCGCTGGTTGATAATCGAGCGCTTGTCGCGGTGGAGGTACTCGATCGGGTCCTCGAGCGTGACGATGTGCTCGGGCTGGGTCGAGTTGATCTGGTCGATCATCGCGGCCAGGGTGGTCGACTTGCCCGAGCCGGTCGTACCGGTCAGGAGGATGATCCCGCGCTTCTCGTCGGCGAGGTCCTTGATGACCTGGGGCAGGCCCAGGTCGTCGATCGTGCGGACCTGGAAGGGAATCGCGCGGCAGACGATCGACACGTGGCCGCGCTGGCGAAAGGCGTTTACACGGAATCGCGAGACGCCGGGAACCTCGTAGGAGAAGTCGGCCTCCCCCACGTCGCCGAACTCGCCCAAGAGCTTTGGGTCATGGCAGATGTGCTCGAGCGCAGCGTCGGTGTCCTCGGGGGTCAGGGGTTCGGTGTCCGGAATCGGCGCGAGAACGCCGTGGACGCGGACCATCGGGTTCGCGGGCACCTTGACGTGAAGGTCGGAACCCTCGTGCTCGACGACGTAGCGCAGGGCCTGATCGATGTCGAAAGCCATCACCACCCCTATCGGGCCACACGCGGCATGGCTTTAGTGCGTGTGGCCCGATTGCGAGCTACTTGCCAGGAGTGAACGAGACCAGCTCCTCGCGCCCCGCGCCGCCCGAGATGTGGAGGGCCAGGACGAGCCCCACGCCCTCGGCATAGAACTTGTGCTCGGAGACCCTGGGCTCGAGCGGCACGAGGTCCTTGGTCATGAGCGTCTTCGGGTAATAGCCCGTTTGAACCTCTGCCTTCTCGTCGAGGCTCAGCACTTCGGCGCGGTCCTCGGCCTCGCCTTCGTAGTACTCCTGGCGATAGGTCATTCCGTCTTCCGGGCTGGCAGCCATCACGATCCCCGCCTCGGCCCCATCGACGCCTGCCTCAAACGAGCCGCACCGGCAGACGCGCTTCCCGTCCTCGTACTCGGCCGTGTCCTCACCGAGGTACCAGACGTTCCCGGCAGAATCCTGCGCGTACCAGTCGTCCGTCAGCTCGATCAGCTCGCCACCTTCGGTCACCGTGTCTCTGACGACGACCGCTTCGACACCGTTTGCGATCGTCCTCGTCTTGTCCGTGACCTTGACCACGACCTTCTGATCTGGCTGGCCGTCCTCGGTCTCCGCATAGACCCATCGGCTGCCCACGGCGAACGGGAGATACGGGTTGTCGATCTTCGTCGAGAACTCGGCCGGGTCGAGATTGGCGGGCTCAGAGCCCTGCGGCAGCCCGGCCCCGGTGCCAGGCACGGTGCCTGGCACCTCTGCGCCGGAAGTCGCCGCGGCTGTGCCAGAACTGGAACCTTCGCCGCACGCGGTGAACGCGAGTAGCGAGAGTGCCGCCAGTGATGCGAGTGTCTTCGTCATTGTGTGCTCCCTCGGTAGTTGACGCCACTACCGTCTCCCTGGCCGATGAAAGCTTCGTGAAATTGACGAACGCGCTTTCATCTGTCTTTCACGTTCGGGCGGGAGTCTCCCGAGGACGATGAGGGTCCTGATCGCCGAGGACGAGCGCAAGCTCGCCACCCTGCTCAAGCGTGGCTTCGAACGCGAGGGGATGTCAGTCGACGTCGTTGGCGAGGGGCCAGAAGCACTTGCTCGCGGTCAGGCCACCGAGTACGACGCGATCATCCTCGACGTCATGCTCCCGGGACTCGACGGCTTCAAGGTCTGCAGAGCCTTGCGCGAAGCCGGAGTCTGGTCACCAGTGTTGATGCTGACGGCGCGCGATGCCGTCCGCGACCGGGTCGCCGGTCTGGACGCGGGCGCGGACGACTATCTGACGAAGCCTTTCTCCTACGCAGAGCTCCTGGCACGACTACGCGCGCTGGTGCGCCGCGGAACCCCCGAGCGCCCGACGGAGCTGACGGTCGGCTCCTTGCGCCTCGACCCCGCTCGACGTACCGCGCACCGCGGGGATATCGAGATCGACCTGTCGACCAAGGAGTTCGCCCTGCTCGAGACGCTGATGCGAAACCCGGGACGGGTGATGAGCCGCTTCGAGCTCTTGGAGCACGCTTGGGACTACGAGTACGAGAACCGCTCCAACGTGGTCGACTCGTACATCCGGTTCCTGCGCGCAAAGGTGGACAAGCCTTTTGGCGTCACCGCCATCGAGACGGTTCGCGGTGCGGGCTATCGCTTGCGTGAGGACGGTGGCAGTTGAGGAGCCGCACGATCCGACTGAAGATCACGCTCGCGTTCGCGGGGGCGATGGCCCTCGTGCTCGCGGGGCTCGGCACATACATCTTTGTCGAGACGCGAGCGCAACTCGACGAGTCGGTCCAGGACAACCTCGAGGTGAGGATCGCGGATCTGGCGGGGCGAGTCGGAGAGGACGGCGTACTCGAGCAACCCCTCGACCCCGAGGATTCGTTCGCGCAGATCGTCTCATCAAGCGGCGAGGTCGAGCTGTCGACCGAGCAGGTCGGCAGCCAGGCGGTGGTTACCGCCGAAGGGGCGTTCGACCTCGACGGGATCGACGGGATCGACGGAAGGGTGCGTGTTCTAGCGACGTCCTTGAGCGACGGCCGGCTTGCGGTAGCGGGCGCTTCGCTCGAAGATCGCGACGCTTCGGTGAGGAACCTGGTCTTGCTGCTGGTGATCGGCGGGCCCTTGGCTCTCGCTCTCGCGACGCTCGCCGGCTACTGGGTGGCAGGCCGGGCGCTCGATCCGCTCGAGCGCGGCTACGAGCGTGAGCGCCGGTTTGTGGACGACGCGGCCCACGAGCTGCGCACGCCGCTGGCGCTCCACAAAACGGAGCTCGAGGTCGCGCTGCGCTACGGCGAAGATGAGGCTGCCTTGCGGGCTGCGATCGGGTCAGGCATCGAGGAGGTGGACCGGCTCTCACAGCTCGCCGACGACCTCTTGGTTGTCGCCCGCTCCGGAGAAGACGGACTCGCTGTCACGAAGGAGGAGATTGGCGCCGGAGTCCTCTTGGATTCGGTTACCTCGAGATTCGAAACGCGCGTGATCTCGGCCGGCCGTTCGCTTTCGGCTTCGGCAGATTCCGGATTGGTCATATACGCGGACCGCCTCCGTATCGAGCAGGCACTCACGAATCTGGTCGAGAACGCGATCCGCCACGGCGCCGGACACATCGAGGTGACTGCCACGCGGACGACTCGGGGAGTGCGGCTTGGCGTCCACGACCAGGGCACCGGTTTTGACGACGAGTTCCTGCCTCTGGCGTTCGATCGCTTCAGCCGGGGGGATGCAGCGCGCGGCCGTGGAGGGGCGGGGCTCGGCCTCGCAATCGTCAGGGCGATCGCGGAGGCTCACGGTGGCGAGGCAGTCATTGAGCCCGGCTCCGGCGACGGCACCGTCGTTTGGCTCGAGCTCCCCGGAGGCCAACCCTCGACCACCCTCAAGGGGGTCTGACCCCTCGGTCATCCGCAAAGGGGTCTGACCCCGGGTCTGACCCTTTCATCGTTGTTTCACGCGGGATGCGTAGAACTTGTGACGAACCTGAAACCGACTATGCCACGGAGGCTGATTGAACATGGAGATGCGTAAGAAGATCGTGATCGGAACCGCTTCGGTGCTGGCGGTTGGCGCGGGTGCGGCCGGCATCGCCGTCGCGGGCGGCAGCGACGACAACGAGGCGCCGATCACGGGCTCGGCCCTTGAGAAGGCGTCCGCGGTCGCCTTGGAGGAGACGGGCGAAGGCGCTGTCTCGGACACAGAGACCGGCGACGAGGAGAGCTACTACGAAGTCGAGGTCACGCTTGACGACGGCTCAGAGGTCGACGTCCAGGTCAACCGCGAGTTCGAGGTCGTCGGCTCGGAAGCCGAAAGCGCAGACGAGGACGGGTCTGGCGCAGACGACGACTGACCCCCATCTCAACAGGACCGCGGAAGGGCGCCGAACGGCGCTCTTTCTCGTTCCGCGCTCTACGCAACGTCGCGAAGCTTTTGGGCCTCGGCGAGGCTCTGCAGCTTCTTGAGCGACTGGTTCTCGATCTGGCGGATGCGCTCGCGCGTGACGTTGAACGTGCGGCCCACCTCGTCGAGGGTGCGGGGGTGTTCGCCGCCAAGCCCGTAGCGCAGCTCGAGCACGCGGCGCTCGCGATAGGAGAGATTCTCGAGCGCCTCACGGAGCGCCTCCTTGGTGAGGAGGTCGGCCGCGCGGTCGAACGGCGACTCGGCCTTCTCGTCAGCGATGAACTGGCCGAACTCTGACTCCTCCTCGTCGCCGACCGGCTTCTCCAGCGAGACCGGGGCCTGAGCCGAGCGCTTGATCTGGTCGACCTCATCCGGGTCGATGCCGGTTACGTCTGCGATCTCTTCCGGGGTGGGCTCGCGACCCAGCTCGGTGACGAGCTTTCGCTCGGCGCGACCGATCTTGTTCAGCTTCTCGACAACGTGGACCGGGATGCGAATCGTGCGTGCCTTGTCGGCAAGCGCACGGGCTATGGCCTGCCGGATCCACCAAGTGGCGTACGTAGAGAACTTGAAGCCCTTGCGGTAGTCAAACTTCTCGGCGGCGCGGACCAGACCCAGCGTGCCCTCCTGGATCAGGTCGAGGAAGGGAAGTCCCTGATTGCGGTAGTTCTTGGCTATCGAGACGACGAGGCGGAGGTTCGACTCGACCATCTTCTGCTTGGCGTCGAGATCGCCGCGCTCGATGCGCTTGGCGAGGTCGACCTCCTCCTGGGCGGTGAGCAGACGGACCTTGCCGATGTCCTTCAAAAAGAGTTGAAGGGAGTCGGTGGTCATGTCCGCCTTGAGGTCCAAGGCGGGCGCCTTGCGTCGCCTGCGCTTGCCGTCCGCGCGCTGCGCGTCTGGCGACGGCTTTTGCGCGGGATCGACGTCGTCTACGAGCTCGACCCCCTGGCTCTCGATGAACCCATAGAGCTCCTCGATATCGCCCTCGTCGACATCAACTTCCCGCAGGGCGGTAGCGACGTCGCCGTAGGCGATCACGCCTTCGGCCTGACCCTTGGTGACGAGGTTCTTGACCTCCTCGAGTTCCTGCAACTCCGCGGCAACCATCAGCTAGCTCGCCTCTCCTTGCTCCTGATCAAAAATCTTGGCCTCCCACACAGACCTCGTCCTATATATCGGACGCCCCGAAGCGATTGATTAGACCTGCGACGATCGTAGCCACTGCACTTTCCTTCGCCGTTCGCGGGTAGATTCCCCTTGAGACAATGGCATCTGATGCAGACAACCCGGAGGGCGTTTTTGGCAACCTGCCCTCGACCCGGCCAGGATCGAGGAGTCCGAGGCGCCGCGACACCGGTCCGGCCGGGGAGGCGAGCCCTGAGCCGATCGCGGCCGAGCCCGAGCCCGAGCCCGTTCCGGCCGAACCGCCGCCCGCCGAAGCCGAACCGGAACCCGAGCCCCCTACGCCGGGCCGGGACCCACTGGACCCGCAGCCTTCGATCCAGGGCGTAGAGGACCTTGCCTGGGCTGGAGTTGCCGTCGTCGCACAGGCGGCCACCGCGGGTATCCGGTTCACGTCGAGGGCGCTGGAGTCGGCGCGCAAGTCGATCGACAGGCCTTGAGAGCCCGGACACGGGACTGGCTTCGCGCCTTCTGGCACCGGTCATATCGGGAGAACATCACGGGAATGGCGGCGATGGTTGCCTACAACCTCGCGCTGGCACTCTTCCCGTTCGCACTCCTGATCCTCTTCGTCTTCGGCAAGGTGATCCAGTCCGGGAACATCGAGGAGACCGTCATCACCGACCTCCAGGGGATCTTCCCGGCCGTCGAGGGGGACGAGGTGGCTCGAACCGTCGATCGCATCCGCGACAGCTCCACCACTATCGGCATCGCGGCGGCTGCCGGCGCGATCTGGATCGGCGCATCGTTCTGGGGCGCCATGGACACGGCTTTCTGCCGGATCTATCACGTCGAATGCCGTAGCTGGCTGGCCCAGAAGCGCTTCGCGCTGGTCATGCTCCTGGTGGTCACGCTCTTCCTTGCGGCGAGCGTCGTCATTCCGGTCGCCGAGAACCTGGCGATCTCCAGCGCGGAGGACCTGCCGTTCGGACTCGACGAGGTGCAGGGTCTGGCCAGCGTGATCGTGCTCATTCTCGCCCTCGGGCTGACGTTCGGCCTCGTGAGCTTCATGTATTACGTGGTCCCGAAGGGGCACGTGCCATGGCACGGGGTCTGGCCGGGGGCGATCTTCGTCACCGTCACGACCGCGATCGGCAACGCCGTCTTTCCTGTCTACCTCACCTCGATCTCGGATATCGACAAGATCGGAGGGGCTCTCGGCTTCATTCTCATCGCTCTGATCTGGTTCTACCTTCTGTCGCTGGCACTCCTTGCCGGCGCGGTAATCAACGCACTCCGATACGAGCTCCGAGACACGGGCAGCCTGGACCTACCCGGATTCGAGGAGGGCGAGGGTTGAGGACGCCGGCACGAGTCACCGTCCTGCCCGACCCGGAGTCGGGCCCGATCACGCCCACCGGCGCGGTCAAGTCGATTCAGGAGGCGACCGTGGAGATGCCCGCCGACTTATACCGCGAGATGTGGAGGCCCGAGTACCTCGAGCGCCTCGCCCGGTCGTACTGGGCGTTCCTCACCAAGGTTTCGCTCGGAGTAATTCGCGTCGTTTACGAGCCTTCGTCGCGGACCGTCGTCTTCATCTCTCGCCGGTTGCCCCTGCTGCGCTTCCGGCGGCCCGAGTACACGACGGGACCCGGGCTGGGACAGGTGACCTGGAAGATCGAGCGTGGGATTCTTGTCGCGCCGAACGGGCGCGGCCAGGGGATGCTGCGGATCACGGTCCGAAGCGACGCGCCGGAGGACGACTCGAAGGACGCCTGCGTCCACATCCGAACCGAGGTCTCGAATTTCTATCCCTTCCTTCGCGGCGGCGGCTGGTTCGCGCGCATCGGCGTGCAGATCTACTCGGCGACCCAGGTCCGAATCCACACGTGGGTGACCCACGGCTTCTTGCGCTCGCTTGCCCGCCTCGACCTACCCCGTTCGCCTATCGGCGCCCTGTCGCCGGAAGACCAAAGCGTCGAAGAGCTGGAAGAGATGGGTGGCGGAGGGTCAACGACAGACCGCGAACCCTGACCCGCGATTTGCCGGGGTCAGGATTGCCGGCGCTCTTCAAGCGCCGCGGCCATCGCTTCGTCGATGTCCATGGGCTCGAAGTCGAAGAGGCTCATACCTGAGGAGTCCCTGACAACCGTTTCGACCTCCATGCCGCCGATCAGCGGCCGGGCCACGCCAGTATCGACCGGCGTCACGAGGCCGATCCAGTGTGAAGAAAGGCCAGGGGTCAGGACCGGAACACCCACGCGCGGACGCGGATTGATGTTGAGCCCGCGCGCCATCGCGTCCATCATGCCGCCGTAGGTGGTCACGTCGGGACCGCCGATCTCGATCTCGCGGCCGTGGGTTGCCTCGATCCCCGGGATGTCGGCCAGGTAGCGCAGCGCATCGGCGACCGCGATTGGCTGCGTCTTTGTCCGCGCCCAGCGAGGCGTGACCATGAAGGGCAGGCGCTTGACGAGATAGAAGGGGATCAGGAAGGACTCCGAGCCGGCACCGATCACCGCGGCAGCACGTAGATAGGTGACGGGCACGCCCGATTGCTGAAGGATCTCAGCGCTCTCATGGCGACTTTCAAGATGCTTGGAGCCGCCGTCGGAAAGGCCTCCGAGGTAGACGATGAGATCCACTCCGGCGGCCTTGGCCGCCGCACCGAAGGCCTCGGCACCCTGCCGGTCGCGCTCGGCGAACGAGTCGTCCTCCGCGCCCCGGCCCATCGAGTGGACGAGGTAGTAAGCGACCGACACGCCGGCCAATGCCTCTTCAAGGCCCTCGCCCGAAATCACGTCCGCCTTGACAACCTCGGCTCCGGCGTCCTTCAGGTCGGCTGCCTTCTCGGGCGAGCGAGCGACCGCACGGACATTCTCGCCACGATCGAGCAACTCCAGCGTGAGCTTTCGGCCGATATAGCCCGTGGCGCCGACCACTGCAAGAGTCGAATCCTTGGTGCCGTTCCCGCGTTCCACCTCCGGCAACGTAGCCGAACCGTGGCGAGTCAAACGTCAGCCGTACCTGCCGCCGGTGATCTCGCGGAGCTTCGCCTGGTCGTGGGTGGCCTGCACCTTGCGAACGGTGCCCGACCGGGAACGGGTTACGAGCGACTCCGTCGAAGCTTGGCCCGAGCGCGGGTTTCGAACGCCCTGCAGCAGTTCGCCGTCCGTCACGCCGGTTGCGGCGAAGAAAACGTCGTCTCCCGAGACAAGCCTGTCGGCATCCAGCACCTCGTCCAAGTCATAGCCGGCGTCAAGCGCCGTCTTGCGCTCAGCCTCATCGCGTGGCCAGAGGCGACCGAGCATCGAGCCGCCGAGGCATTTGATCGCGGCCGCGGAGATGACCCCTTCCGGCGTCCCTCCGATTCCCCAGAGCAGGTCGACGCCTGTCGATTCAGAGACGGCAAACAGCGCGGCCGAGACGTCGCCGTCGGAGATCAGCCGGATGCGGCCGCCGACCTCGCGGATCTCTGCCATCTGGTCGGCGTGGCGCGGCCGGTCGAGCACCATCACCGTCACACCGCTCGTTTCGGTTCCCTTGCGTTCGGCAACGCGTTCGATGACGGTTGTCAGAGGCTCGTCGAGCGTCAAAAGGTCGGCGATCTCCGATCCCCCGGCAAGCTTCTCCATGTAGACGCACGGGCCAGGGTCGAACATCGTGCCCTGTTCGGACAGGGCGATCACCGCGAGCGCCGACGGCATGCCCTTCGCGCACAGCGTTGTCCCCTCGAGCGGGTCGACGGCGATATCGACCCTGGGCGGGCTGCCGTCGCCGATTCTCTCGCCGTTGTAGAGCATGGGCGCCTCGTCCTTCTCGCCTTCGCCGATCACGACCACTCCGTCCATCGGGACGGTGTCGAGGAGCAGACGCATCGCGTCCACCGCGGCCTGGTCGGCTGCCTCCTTATCCCCCCGCCCGGTCCACCGTGCGGCGGCCAGGGCGGCTGCCTCGGTCACGCGGACCAACTCGAGCGCGAGATTGCGATCGGGCTTGGTCGAATCGCGAACGTCTTGAGAGATCACTCCCATCGATGCCTGAGCCTATCCGCGCTTGAACGGCTAGACGGTGCCCGGCGCCTTGCGCTGCTGGCGCCCACCGGACTCCATCGAACGCAGGAATCCCACCACGCCGATCATGAGTGCTGCCAACAACGCGAGCCAGTAGCCGATCCCCAGGCTCGTGCCGAACACCTGCCCCTCGACGGGCTCGGGCTTGAACATGACCCCGTTGTAGGCGATCAGGACGAACGCGCCGAAGCCGGCGATCATCGTCATCTCGCCCGGGGGATAAGAGAGCTTGTGGCCGCGGATCAAGATGTAGCCGAGAATCGCGGGGGCCAGCGCCGCAAGGAGCAGCGCGTACTTGAGCATCGAGAAGGTCTCCCAGCCGGTGCAGGAGAAGTCGTTGACGCCGCAAACCCAGGCTCCCTGTTCCTCGCGGGCCGGAACATCGGTGAGACCAAACCACTCGAGGAAAAAGAGGCTGCCGATCAGGACCAGCGACGCGACTGCGCCGGCGATCGTCCTGTTGCGATCCAGGTTCGACATCTCCATCCCGGCGCGAGCCTATATCAATGGGGTGCAGGGATGAGCCGCCGGCGGGGTCACCTTGACCATCGGGCTAGACCGAGCGCGCCAGCGAGAGCCCGAAGAGATCGTCGGGGTCCGTCCACCAGCCGGTCATCTCAAGGCCGGCTTCCGCGTAGATCCCCTCGAGCCCCTGACGGGCGAACTTTGTCGAGATCTCGGTCCGCATCTCCTCCCCGCGCTCGAACGCGACGGTCATGCCCAGCTCGGCGATATCGACCAACTGGCGGCGTAAAGAGCGAAGGCGGATGTCGATGAAGAGGTTCTCGTCGTCCCAGAAGGCCGTGTGCTCGAAGCCGTCGAGGTCGAAGTTTGCACCGAGGGTTCCGTTGAGAACCTCGAGCACGTTCAGGTTAAAGGCGGCGGTGACGCCCGCCGAGTCGTTGTAGGCGGCCTCAAGCGTCTCGCGATCCTTGATCAGGTCCGTGCCCAGCAGGAAGTGGTCCTCGGGTCCGAGCAGGTTCGCAACCCTCGCCAGGAACGAGGCGCGCTGCTGAGGCTCGAAGTTGCCGATCGTCCCGCCGAGAAATGCAATCACGCGAGGTCCGTCGAGCGGGATCCGCTCCAGGTCGCGTTCGAAGTCGCACACGAGACCGCGGACCTGGATCCCGTATTCCTCGGCGATCCGTGCCGCTGTGTCGCGGGTGATCTCTTCAGAGATGTCCACAGGCGCGTACGCGCGCAGCCCGCCGGCGTCGTGCATCGCGTCGAGTAGCACGCGGGTCTTGGATGCCGACCCCGAGCCCAGCTCGATCAGGGTCGCGGGGTTGCCTGACGCCGCGACGATCTCGGCCGATTCGTTCTTGAGGATCGCTCGCTCGGCACGGCTCGGGTAGTACTCGGGAAGCTCGGTTATCCGCTCGAAGAGCTCAGACCCGTGCTCGTCGTAGAAGTAGCGCGGAGAGAGTTCCTTGAACGGCTTGGTCAGACCGATGCGAACGTCGGCCGCCATCCCCGACAGGGGGCCTCCGGGCGGCAGGTGGACAGCCACCGAGACGTCGGGTGTCGTCCCCGCCGGCGGCGCCATCACGCGTCCCTTGCGCAGCGCAGGCCCGAGAAGATCTGCCGGCGCTCCGGCAGGTCCCAGTTACGAAAGGTCGTCCGTTTGACGCTGGGGTGCGTCGCCCACGAGCCGCCGCGGAGCACCTTGTGGTCCCGGCCGAAGAAGACCTTGGAGTACTCGTCGTAGGGGAACGCCTCGAAGCCCGGATACGCCTCGAAGTCGGATGAGGTCCACTCCCAGACTTCACCGACGTTCTCCAGCACGCCGGCTTTTGCGGCGGCCTCCCACTCGAACTCGGTCGGGAGGCGTTTGCCCGCCCACTCGGCGAACGCCGTGGCAGCGCCGTGGTCGACGTGGACGACCGGCTGATCCGGTTCGACCGCGCAGGTCGCGCCCATCGCGGTCCTCATCCATCCCCCTTGCGCGTCGCGTTCCCAATACAGCGGTGGCGCGGCTCCGGTCGCGTCCATGAACTCGATCCACTCTCGATTGCTCACGGGGCGGGTGTCGATTTCGAACGGCTGGAGATCGACCACGTGTCGAGAACGCTCGTTGTCGTAGGCAAACCCCGCATCCCCGGCGCCGATCTCGTGTGGACCGGCGTTGATGAGCGAAGTGTGAGGGGTCTGACCCCTCGGGGGGTTTGTGAGCGAAGTGTGAGGGGTCTGACCCCTCGGGGGGGTCGCCGGCGATGGGATCTCCGCGGGGTCCGCCGGGTCGTAGCGGTCGACCATCTGGAGGAGCTGGAGCATCGTCTCTGCGTGCTGGTGCTCGTGGGCGAGGATCAGCTCGTAGACGAGTCCGTCCTTCAGCAGGCGGTCATCCGTGTCCTCGAGCTCGATGCCGTCGAGTACCTCGAGCGTCCGCTCGCGAACGTCCGACATGTAGCGGCGGAGCTCATCTCCACGCAGGATGGGCAGCTCGTTGCGGGTCTTGCGGGGATTCTCGATCGCGTCGTAGAAGCGGCCGAGGTCGCCGTCCATCGGCTCGCGTTCGCCGATCGTCTGGACGAGCCAGAGCTCCTCGAAGTTGGCGATGTGACCGAGGTCCCAGGCGAGGGGGCTCAAGATGTCGGAATAGACCGTGTTCAGCTGGTCGTCCGTCAAGGGCTCAACCAACAACAAAGTCATCCGCCGCGCCTCGTCGAGGCGGTCCGCGAGGGTGCTCTTCAGATCTGTCCCGGCAGGGGTGGTCGCGATGATGAAACCCTAGTCTCCGCGGCCTTCCAGCCGTTACATGATTTCCATGCGTCGCCTCGACCGGAGGGGGAGTAGGCTCCCGCCGCTATGGAGATCAAGGGCGCAGGCGCACTGATATCGGGCGGGGCCTCTGGGCTCGGCGAGGCAACGACGAGACGGCTTCACGCCGCCGGCGCAAACGTCGTCATCTCAGACATGAACGCCGAGAAAGGAGAGGCCCTTGCCTCGGAACTCGGCGAGCGCGCGAGCTTCGTCGAGGCGAACGTGATGGAGGAGGGCCAGGTCCAAGCGGCCGTGGACGCCGCGGCCCAGGCGGACGGCGGCCTTCGAATCTCGGTCTGCTGTGCGGGCATCGGCTGGGCGGAGCGAACGTCGTCGAAGCGTGGCGCCCACAATCTCGAGTACTTCTCCAACGTGGTCAAGGTCAACCTGATCGGAACCTTCAACGTGCTCCGCCTCGCTGCGACGGCGATGTCCGATAACGAAGCCGACGACGCCGGAGAGCGTGGGGTCCACGTGTCGACCGCGTCAATCGCCGCCTTCGACGGGCAGATCGGACAGGCCGCCTACGCGGCGTCCAAGGCCGGGATCGTCGGCTTGACGCTCCCCGCCGCGCGCGACCTCGCGGGACGCGGCATCCGGGTGAACACGATCGCTCCCGGCCTCTTCGACACGCCTCTCCTTGCCGCCCTTCCGGAAGAGAACCGCCAGGCGCTCGGCGCGGGCATCCCGTTCCCGTCGCGCCTCGGAGTCCCGGACGAGTTCGCGCATCTGGCGCTATCGATCATCGAGAACCAGATGCTGAACGGCGAGACGATCCGCCTCGACGGCGCGATCCGCATGCCGCCGAAGTAGAGGCCGGCCTACTTCAAGAGCACGAAGTTGAGGAGCGCCGTGGCACCGCCGAGGCCGATAACCGCTCCGCCGATGTCCGTGTAGAGGCGATCCCGGCTACGGTCGCGCGCAGGCTTTGCCTCAGGCGCTGGCGTGCGTTCCTCCACCTCGGGCGCCCGTATGGGTTCCTCATCAGCTATCGGCTCCTCTTCGAACTCCACGAGGGGTCCGGAGAAGAACCGGCGAAGGCGCTCGCCGATCCCGGGTTGGCCCTGCGCTTCGCGCTCGAGGCGTGCGGCGTGTGCCAGCTCCGCCTCCTCGTGCTCACGGAAAAATTGCGCGATCTCCTCTGGGGTCGGAGGATCCTCGTCGTCGTCTACGACTGAGTCCTCGAGCCCGTCGCCGGGAGAGTCCTCCTCCTCGTCGTCGTCTTCGAACTCTTCTTCGGGCCGGCTGTCCTGGGCGCTCTCATCCTCGATCTCGTCAACAACCTCCTCGGCTTCGCCGCCGAGCAGGATCTGGCCGATTCCACTCGGCACCTCCTCGCGTGGCGCCCTTTGCGGAGCCGGGCTCTCGACGAGTCTCAGGTCCGGCTCATCTGCCGCCTGGGGCTGCAGGCGCACCTCGCCCTCTGAAAGCGTTCCAGCGAATGCCGTCAGCTCGGCCCGAAGCGCCTTCGATGCGTCGGCGAACGCCTGTGCCCGCACGGCGAGGGCCTGCTCGGCTTGCTCGACCGCGCTCACGGTCTCTGCAATGGCCTGGGCCTGACGGCCCGCCATCTCGATGCGTCGCTCACCCTCCGCTCGGGTTTGCCCAATCAGTGTCTGCGCCGCCAACTCGGTCGACTCCAGGAGTTGCTTTTTGAGGGCCTGCGCGTGGTCCTCGGCAGTCGAACCGAGCGTCGCCGGCTTCTCCTTCCCTGGAGAGAACGAACGGGCTTGCGCCTCGCGCTTAGCCATGCGCGGAAACCTAGACCCCCTATCGGATGCCTTTATGCCTGCACACGCTCTCGTTCTGAGACCGCGCCGGCTACGCCGAGAGTCGGATCCTGGCCGTCAAGGCCGCCGTTGGCGGGATCGGCGAGGCGGATGGCCTCGACGAGATGCTTCGAGCGCATGGCTCGCATCTCGGTCAGCGGCTGCATGACCCCGCGGATCGCAAGCGCCCCTCCGACGAAGCGGGGCGCCCACAGGCGGCCGGATCGCCGTTCGATCCCCCGCTCGATTGCGTCTACCGCAGCCGAGAGCGGCACGGCCTTGCGAATCGGCGCGGGCATCATGGATTCCATCGCCTTCGTCGACGGGTGCTCGAAGCTGGCCTTGACGAGATCGGTCTCGATGAACCCGAAGTAGGCGCATCCCGCGCGAGCACCCGTGGGCGCCATCTCGACGCGAAGCGAGTCGGTGAGGCCCTCGACTCCGGCCTTCGACGCCGCGTACGGCCCCATCAGGGGAGCGTGTGCCGCCGCAGCCAGCGAGGCGATGTTCAGCAGATAGCCCTTGCGCTCGATCACGTGTGGCAGGACCGCTCGATCCGTACGCCAGACGCCAAAGAGATTGACGTTCATGGTGCGCTCGACCTGCTCGGGCGGCGCCGTAATCAGGGATCCCACGGTGTGAATACCCGCGTTTGCGACCGCGACGTCGATGCCTCCAAAGCGCTCCACCGTGCCCTTGACCGCGCGCTCGAGCGCGGCGGTGTCGGTGACGTCGGCTTCGAACCAAGCGGCGCGGTCACCCAGCTTGGCTGCGCGCTCTTCGAGCAGGTCGGGCTCAAGGCCGACCAGGGCTACGTTCGCGCCCTTCGCGTGCATGCGCTCGGCGACTCCGCCACCGATCCCGCGTGCCGCGCCGGTGACGAACACGGTGCGGCCGTTGACGTCCAGCTTGCGGCGAGCCATCAGGCGACCTCGGCGAGCTCGCGGGGTAACCGGCGGCAGGAGGCGCATCGGCCTCCGACTCGACCCACTCGTATTCAGCAGGTTCGAGCTTTCGGGTCGACTCGTAAGAAGCGGAAGGTCTCGCCGGGCCAGAGCATGATGTTGCGGCCCTTCGCATCGAGGTACCAGCTCTTGCAGCCGCGCGACCAGACGGCTTCGCCCAGATCCGCGCTGCATCTTGGAGTTGTAGGAGTCCTGGGCGTGCCGCGTCGGAGTGACGGATGCACCGCGTCTACGCGCTTCCACGATCGCCTGGACGACCAGGCGGATCTGACACTCGATCATGAAGATGACCGAGTTGTGGCCCAGGCCGGTGTTCGGCCCGAGCAGGAAGAACAGATTGGGAAAGCCGGCAGATCATCGTGCCCCGATGGGCCTGGATGCCGTCGCGATGCCAGTGCTCAGCGAGCGTCTCGCCGGCTTGACCCGTCAGCTCGACCGACGAGGCCATCGCCTGTGCGTCGAAACCGGTGCCGTAGATGATCACGTCGACATCGCGAGTGACACCGTCGGCGGTGGTGATGGAGCGAGGACCGACCGTCGCGATCGGTTCGGTCACCACGTCCGCGTTCGGTCGATCGAGCGCCTTGTAGTAGGTGTTCGACATCAGCATGCGCTTGCAACCGAACTCGTAGTCCGGGCTTCAGCTTCTCGCGCTTGACGGGGTCTGTGACCTGGCGCTCGAGGTTCTTGAGCCCGGCGCGCTCGAAGAACTTTCCGAACCGCTTGCCGGTGATGCCCCGGTACATGACCAGCTCCAAGATACCAGTAGAGGCCGCGGCGGTAGGCGCGCTGGAGGAATGGAAAGCGCCTGTAGAGGCTGCGCTCGAGCTTGGAGATGTGGCGGTCGAGCTTCGGCAGGACCCACGGAGCGGTGCGCTGGTAGAGGTCGAGCTGGCCGACCTCGCCGGCGATCGCCGGAACGAACTGGATCGCCGAGCGCGCCGGTCCCGATCACCGCGACCTTCTTGCCCTTGAGGTCCACGGAGTGATCCCATTCGGCCGAGTGAAACGCCGGCCCCTCGAAGCTCTCGAGACCCTGGAGGTGCGGCTTCGCGGGGACGTGCAGACCGCCGATTCCGGAGATGAGGAAGCGGGCGGTCAGCTCCTCGCGGCCGTCGGGCCCCTCGCCGACGCAGCGCCAGAAGCCCGGCCGGCTGCGTCCCACGTCGCGCTGAGGGCCCTGAAGCCGAGGCGGAGGTGCGGGCGGACGCCGTATTTGTCGGTCGTCCGCTCGAGGTACTCGCGGATCTCCGGCTGGGGCGCGTACATCTCGGACCAGTCCGGGTTCTGCTCAAACGAGAACGAGTACATGTGAGACGGCACGTCGCACGCGCACCCGGGGTAGGTGTTCTCGCGCCAGGTGCCGGCGACCGAGTCGGCCTTATCGAAGACGACGAAGTCCTCTATCCCGGCCTCCTTGAGCTTGATCGCTGCGCCGATCCCGGAGAAGCCGGTGCCGACGATCACGACCTCGTGATCGGGCGTGGACGGCGGCGTCGGTCTGGAAGGACGGAGCGGGCAGCTAGCGGCTGGCATCGTTTCGGGCTCTCCTGAGGGATGGCTTGCAGGGTCTACCTGAGCGATCTACACGGTTACACTACTGTAAGTTACACTGGTGTAGCCTAGCAAAGATCGCCGAGAGTCGTTTCCGTCCACACATCGGCGACTCAGGCGACACTCAGCGAGGAATCAAGCCGATGGCCACGACCAGCCGGAACACACCAAGGCCCCCGCCTGACCGGCGCCCAGCGGCGCGAGCAGATCCTCGACGTCACCAAGGCGCTTGCTGGCGAGCGCGGCTTTCACGCCATCTCGATCGACGCCGTCGCCCGGCGGGCAGGCATCACCCGCCCCGTCGTCTACTCCCACTTCGACGACCTAACCGGCCTCCTGCGAGCGATGGTCGAGCGCGAGGGCGCCCGCGCGGTCGAGCAGCTGATGGCCCTGATCCCCCAGGAGACCGACACGGACGACGCGGCAGCGATGCTGATGACCTCGATGCGCGCCTTCCTCGAGGCAGTCAGCGACGACCCGGTGACCTGGCGTCTGGTCCTGGTCCCGGCCGAAGGCACGCCCGAGTTCCTGCGCGAACGCGCGCTTGCGATCCGCGCCGCCGTCACCCAGCAGATCGCCGCGATCGTCCCGACGGCGCTTGCCGGAGGGGGTACCGAGCCCTCCCCCGACCCCGAGCTGACAGCGCTGACTCTTCAGGCAGTCGCCGAGGAGGCCGCGAGGCTCATCCTCGAACGCCCCGACGAGTTCACGATCGAGCGCGCGATGTCCCACACCGAGTGGATGCTCGGGTTACCGGCTCGCCCGCTGCCGTTTCGCGGACGCGGCCCGACGTGGCGCCGTCAGCGCACACGTTCTCGCGGCAGTCGCGCCAGTCGATCGGCAGGACATGCATGTCGTCCTCGTACTCGAGCAGGGGAACGTGGGCGGCGACCTGGGCGGCGAGCTCGGAGCCGTAGGCGCCGACGAGCGCGGACTCCCGCTCGCCGCATTCCGGACCAAGATCGACGACGCAGACGAGCTTTCCGGCGATCTCCTTCGCCAAGCTCGCGCCCGGGACGCTCGCGCCCGCCGCGACCAGCACTGCAAGCGCGAGCGAAACGACGAGCACGATCCCGAGCCACTCGGGGCTCGCCTGCCCGCGCTCGTCTCGCAGGGTTTGGGGCCGCACATATACACCAAGCCCGTGATCTGACTCCGCTTACGAACGCCTTGCGCCGATACGGTGTCGGAATGAGACCTGATCCGCCAGAGATGCCGAAGAAGGAAGGAAGGAAGGGGCTGGAAGAGCTACGTGCTCGGCTTCGTCGGGATCGTCCTGGCAATCCTGATCCTCCAGAACCTTCAGGAAGTGGAGGTGCGCTTTCTGTTCGTCACGACCAACATTCCGCTGATCTTTGCGCTGCTCCTGGTCGGCGCACTCGGGGCTCTGGTCGGCTGGGCAGCGCCTCGCGTTCGCCGCGGCGGCCCTGACCGCAAGGACTGAACCCGCTCTACGTGCCCGCGTTACAGTCGATTGTCGTCACCACGGGTGGCAGCACTTGGCCGTTCTTCTTTTGGCGCTGGGACGTGTAGGTCATGGACCCGAAGGCGATCGTCACGGTCTGCACTTCGTCGTCCTCATCCACCTCGAGCACTGATGCCAAGTCAAAATCGTACGTGCGCTGGATCCGACCGAGGCTGTTGCCGCCCTTTTGCCTGACAACGAGGGTCCCGCTCTGGATGT
This sequence comes from uncultured bacterium, assembly GCA_963721645.1. Lineage (GTDB taxonomy): Bacteria > Actinomycetota > Thermoleophilia > Solirubrobacterales > 70-9 > JALZKA01. The sequence goes on from CAVRJK010000002.1 coordinate 1,790,395, forward strand.
CTCGATAGGGGTCGGCCGCGATCGCCGCAAGCACCGGCCACGAATCATTCGGATCGGTCTTCACGATCAACGGCCGGCACCCGTTCTGAAACCCGACCTTCGACCGGCTGACCTCGATCCAGTTCTTGAACCGGCCTTCTTCGGCGCCGCCCTTGATCGACGCGGTTGCCAAGCGCGCGGGCATCACCCGCCCCGTCGTCTACTCCCACTTCGACGACCTCACCGGGCTCTTGAGCGCGATGGTCGAACGCGAGGGCGCGCGCGCCGTTCAGCAGCTGATGGCCCTCATCCCCCAGGAGACGAACACGGACGATGCTGCCGCGATGCTGATGTCCTCGCTCCGCGCCTTCCTGGAAGCGGTTCGCGACGATCCGATCACTTGGCGGTTGGTCCTGGTGCCGGCCGAAGGAACGCCCGAGGTCCTGCGCGCCCGAGCGATCCAGATCCGCGCCGCCGTGACCCAGCAGCTTGCTGCAATCGTCCCCACCGCCCTCGCCGGAGACAGCACGGAACCCTCGCCCGATCCCGAGTTGACCGCGCTGACCCTTCAGGCGGTCTCAGAAGAAGGCGCGAGATTGCTTCTCGAGCGCCCGGACGAGTTCTCGATCGAACGCGTGATGACGCACGCCGAGTGGATGCTCGGCCTACTCGGGCTCAGAACCCGGGCCTAGCGCTCGACGGTGAACTGGCCATAGCGGATCAAGGGCCTCCCCTCGGCGCCACCACCGGGGTTCGCCGGGACGACCCTTGCCTGGAAGTAGACCGTCGCACCGTCGAATCGCCCCAGCCGACGTGCCACAGACTCGCGCAACCCAGCCGTGACGGTCTTGCGAATATCGGGCTTGAGTCGTCCGTTCCCAACGCCGATCACACGCGAGTCGAGGCCGAAGGCAGCCGCCGCTGCGTCGGTCACGCGAAGCTCGACTTCGGCCTTCGCCTCGTCGGCGCAGAGAACCTCGGCGTGCACACCCTTTCTCCTTACGGCCCTGAGGGTCGCAGGAGAGCGCAGCTGTGGAAAGTCGCACCGAGGGGGCGGGACCTTGACCCGGAATCGGCGCTTTGCCGGAGTCCGGTCGTGCCTCCCTCCCTCGTCGATCGCACGGACACGGAAGGTGTGCCCGCCGTCCTCGAGGTTCTTGAGCCGACGCGGGTTTGTGCAAAAGGTGAACTTGGCGCCGTCAAGACTGCACCGGAATTCGGCGTGCGCTTGAGGACTCGAGAACCCAAACTCGACGGACGTCCTGCGAACTAGCGAGCCTGCGTCCGGTCCAGAATCGATGAAAGTGTCTGGCGGCGCGGCGTCGACTCTGAAGGCTCGCACCGCGCGCGTCTCATCCTCCACTCCGTAAATGCTCACGGCCCGCACCTGCAGGGTGATCGAATCGTTGGGCTGCCGATCCAGGGTGTAGGGGTTCTCACAAGCCTCGGTGCGCTGGACACCGGAGCGGCTCTCGACCGTGCACTCGAAGCTGCTCCGTGGTTCGCTCGATGCAAACCCGAAGGTGGGAGTCGGATCTCGCGTCGTCGAACCCTCACTTGGGCCTGAGATGACGGATGTCTCCGGGGCCGCCCCGCTGGGATCATTCGCGTCGGAAAGGCGCGCGAGCGCGGCCACCTGCCGTGAGTGGATTGCCGGGATGCGCGCGGCGTATCCAGCGACAACCTGAGTCGAGCCCCACAGAGCGAGACCGGGCATTGACGCGAAAGAGCCGGGCCACCTGATCGGCGTCGCACCGCCGAACCCAAAGCTCGGGTCAACGCCTCCTTGGGGCTGAATTCGTGAGACGACGAAATCATCGTTCACGGTCGAAAAGAGGGTCGTCACACGTCCGGCCGGGTCGAGTTCCAAGTCCTGGACGAAACCGCCGACACCGCCCGGATCCGTCCCGGTGACGGTTCCCGGAATCAGGGTCCCGTCATCCGCTACACGCGCCATCTCCGCTCCAGAGGCCAGAAGCGGTGGACTGGACGTGCCCGGTTCGAGCTTTACGAACACACGCCCGCCGGCAGGAAGACCGAACGTGGCGCCGGCCTCGGTGCCGGGGGTCAGCTCAGACGCCGGCGCGCCCGATCCGGTAAGGCGCTGGATCCCAGGATCGCCGGGATTGACGCGGGCTCGCCCCGCCACCCAGACCGATCCGTCGGCGGCGATTTCTATGTCCTCGAGAATGGGAGTGTCCCCAGCTCTGAACTCGATCGGCGCAGGCTTGCCTCCGGCCCACTCTGCGTCGGGCGACCCGTCCTCGTTGAAGCGATGGATGTCGGCGACGAGCCCCACGTAGTGACCCAGGCCTGCGTACCGCTCCACACCAAGTGGCACGATCAGGTCCTGGGACGCGGCCTCTACCTCGAGGTCGCGGATCTCCGTGCTACGGCGATTGGAAATATCTACCCGTCCGAAGCCCTTATCCGGCGTTCCATCCGGGAGGACCCGGCCAATCTCGGCTCGGCGGGAGAGCGCGTAGGCGACTGACCCGTCGGCATAGAGGGCGATCGCGCTCGGTCGTCCGAATCTGCTGTTCGCAAGCTCAACAACACCACCATCGCCGAACAATTCGTCGAGGCTCCCGTCGCTGTCGAGCCTGGCCAGAAACCCGGGCCTTCCCGGAGCTTTGAGGTATCCGCCCACGACGATCTGTCCTGCGTGTGGGCCATCGTCGTGGATCTCGAGCATGCCGTTGATCACGACGGCGTCTTTGATCGGCTCGGCCAGTCCATCGTCGCCAAAGCTCGGATCGAGGCCGCCTTGCGCCGACGCTACGCCCGGCACACACGCCGCGCCTACGATCGCAGCCACTCCCAGCGCAACCACCCCCGTGGTAAGCAATCTTCCTGCCATGGTCGCAAGCTTGCCGCCCCGAGATGAGCAGTGAGTGAGAGGCGAATGAGACCTTTTCTCACTTTTTGCCAGGTTTCAGGTACGCGCCGCGTCGCTACGTCGAGGCTGATCAATCGCATCGGAGATACCAACCGGGGTAGACAATCGGCCGATCATCCCGACGTCCCCGTCGCCTCCGGGTTCAGGTAGACGTCCTTGAGCCAGGCGGGCAGGTGCTCTTTGCTCCCGACGTAGTCGTCCCACTCGTCGCGCATCGTCTCCAACGGGACGAGTTGGATGTCGTTCGGCTCAGTCCACCGAACCTTGCTCTGATCTGAGCCGACACGACCGGCGTGACTTCTGGACGAGATCCAGTAGCGGCCGGTCGCAGCCGTCCATCCGGTCTTCCCCGCGAGGATCCCCGTGTCGTTGACCGGATCCCCGTCGCTTCCGTTGTAGCCATGGTGAGAGCTGGCCCTCTCAGCCACGCCGTCGGGACCGATGCGGACGTGAAACGACTCCCAGTCGTCCGGGTGATACGACGCGTCCCCGAACGGCGGGGTTTGCGAGTCCGGGTAGTAGGCCCAGAACTGGAGGTAGAGATACCCGGCCGAGAGGCCGTCGCAACTCGCCTCTTCGGGCCGCGGAGCGTCAGGGTCCCGGCAGTCGACCGCGTGCGTGAACAGGGTCACCGGAGCGCCGCCGTTCGTCTCCACCACCCTGCCCGCCGCCGGGCCCTGCGCGCAAGCCACCTCTCGGCATTCGCGCCAGTCGATCGGTAGGGCAAGCATGCCTTCTTCGTAGTGGAGTAGCGGCACACGCTCTGCCACCAGATCAGCGACCTCGGCTCCGTATGCGGCGGTCAGAGCTGAGGCCTGGCTGTCGCAATCCGAGCCGAGATCCAGAGCGCAGGCCAACTTCGCGGTGATCGCCTTCGCCAGGTCAACTCCCGGGACACCGACCCCGCCGGCGACCAGAGCAGCGAACGCGAGCGAGACGACGAGGACCGTTCCCAGCCACTCGGGGCTCGCCTGACCACGGTCGTCGCGCAGTGGATCGAGTCGCACATAAACACGAAGCCCGCGACGTGTCGCGAGTCACGAACGCTCCGCGCCGGTACGGTGTCGGAATGAGACCTGATCCACCAGAGATGCCGAAGAAGGAAGGAAGGGGCTGGAAGAGCTACGTGCTCGGCTTCGTCGGGATCGTCCTGGCAATCCTGATCCTCCAGAACCTTCAGGAAGTGGAGGTGCGCTTTCTGTTCGTCACGACCAACATTCCGCTGATCTTTGCGCTGCTCCTGGTCGGCGCACTCGGGGCTCTGGTCGGCTGGGCAGCGCCTCGCGTTCGCCGCGGCGGCCCTGACCGCAAGGACTGAACCCGCTCTACGTGCCCGCGTTACAGTCGATTGTCGTCACCACGGGTGGCAGCACTTGGCCGTTCTTCTTTTGGCGCTGGGACGTGTAGGTCATGGACCCGAAGGCGATCGTCACGGTCTGCACTTCGTCGTCCTCATCCACCTCGAGCACTGATGCCAAGTCAAAATCGTACGTGCGCTGGATCCGACCGAGGCTGTTGCCGCCCTTTTGCCTGACAACGAGGGTCCCGCTCTGGATGTCTCGATAGGGGTCGGCCGCGATCGCCGCAAGCACCGGCCACGAATCATTCGGATCGGTCTTCACGATCAACGGCCGGCACCCGTTCTGAAACCCGACCTTCGACCGGCTGACCTCGATCCAGTTCTTGAACCGGCCTTCTTCGGCGCCGCCCTTGATCATCTCGGTCTGCCCCTCGCCCGTCGATTCCATCAGCTTCAAAAACGAATCGATGGCATACGTCGGCGCGGCTTCCGCCCGGTCGGCTTGCCGCGTGACGACGCTGGCACCGAAAGCCAAGAGCGCGCTCAGAACAACGGCAACTGAGGCGCGAACGGCGTAAGGCCTCGAATACTGCATGCGACTCCCTCCGGTGGCTGGATGCAGAGCATGTCGCGACCGCCTGATCAGGGCAACCCCCTACAGGGGTGGACGGACCACCCCTAGGACGTCGATCGCCGGGCGCTACTCCCCACGGGAGCACTCGGCGCATCCATTGACGACCGTCGGCCCTCAGTCCTTGTAGTCGTGGGGAGCCTTCACCGCGACACCGACGTAGAGATCGTCCGAAGCATCCAGGCCGGCCCCGACGCTCTCGATACGGATCGCGAACGTCCCGTTGTACTGGTTGCTCGGCTCGGCGTCGTCGCAGGAGGACTGGAGTCCGGTGAGCGTGCACTGGAGCGGCGTGAATGAAGTGGCTCCGATCAGGTTCGGATAGGCGACAACCGAGATTGTGCGGGATTCGCCCGCGCCGAGCGTGCCCCCGCTCGACCAGGCGAAGAGTGAGTCGATCTCGACTCCGAGCGGGAGCGCCATATAGACGTCTTCGGGCGCGGCAACGGCCGATGTCCGCCCTGAGATTCCGCCATACAGATCATCGCCTCCGGAACCGATGTCCCTGATCTGGGCCGACAATGCTCCACCAAACCGCGAATCGTCCATGCCAATCGAGCCGTCCTCGACGTCGGCGCCGGTCAGACTCTCATCTAGGACATCGGAGCCCTTCAGGCTCTCAGCTTTGACGTCGGCGCCCTTGACCTCGTCGTTGACGATGTGCTTGGACTTGATCGAATCCTTGGAGACGGCCCAGGCGGTGCCTCCGAGGGCGATGAAGAGCGCAATCGTCGCGACTACGTTCGAATAGGTCAGTTTCTCGCGAGCCCGTGGCACGCGACCGACCCTATAGGTCTTCGATTGCTGCGGCGATCTCGCTCGCGGCGGCTTTCGCGTCTGCGAAGAGCATGTCCGTGTTCGGAAGGTAGAAGAGGTCGTTGTCGATACCGGCGAAGCCGGGCGACATCGAGCGCTTGATCACGATGACCTGCTTTGCCTCCATGGCCTCGATGATCGGCATGCCGGCGATCGGTGAGTCCGGATCGTTCTTCGCCGCCGGGTTCGTGACGTCGTTGGCGCCGATGATGACCGCGACATCCACTCGAGGCATCTCGGGGTTGATGTCCTCCATCTCGCGCAGCTTCTCGTAGGGCACGTCCGCCTCGGCCAAGAGCACGTTCATGTGGCCCGGCATGCGGCCCGCGACCGGGTGGATCGCAAAGTTCACATCGACGCCGCGCTTCTCGAGCTGGTTTGCCATCTCCTTGACGGCGTGCTGGGCCTGGGCGACTGCGAGTCCGTAACCCGGAACGATCACTACAGAATCGGCGTAGGCCATCTTGATCGCGGCGTCCTGCGCACCGATCGACGTGTGCGGGCGCTCCTCGCCCGGCGCTCCCGATGCGGCCGGCGCGCCGCCGAAGCCGGCGAACAGGATGTTCGGGATCGAGCGGTTCATGGCGGTCGCCATCTCCATCGTCAGGATCGTTCCCGAGGAGCCGACCAGCGTGCCGGCGACGATCAGGGAGACGTTGTCGAGGGAGAATCCGGCCGCGGCCGCCGAGAGTCCGGTCGCTGCGTTCAGAAGTGAGATCACCACCGGCATGTCGGCGCCGCCGATCGGCAGGACGACGAGGTTGCCGAGGAGCGCCGCGCCGATAAGGACGCCGATAAAGAGGCCTTCGGACGGGTCGTCAGACGAGGCGAGGATCACGCACGCCGCAATCAGCCCGACAAGAAGGAGCGCGTTGATGACCTGCTGGCCGGGCACCGCGATGGGCTTGGTCGGGATCAGGTCCTGAAGCTTTGCGAAGGCGACGTTGGAGCCCCAGAAGGAGACCGAGCCGATGACAGCCGCGAAAAGAATCGGAATGAAGGTTTCGAGCTCAAACGCGGTCTCGTGGCGGAACTCGGACCATGCGATGAGCGCCACGGCGCCGCCGCCGACGCCGTTGTAGAGGGCGACCATCTGCGGCATCTCGGTCATCTGGACCCGGACCGACGCGATGTAGCCGACCGCGGTGCCCACGGCCAGACCGCCGATGATCACGCCCCAGTTGTCGATGCCGTCCAGGAGCAGCGTCGTGACGACCGCGATCAGCATGCCGACCGCTGCGATCAGGTTGCCGTTCTTTGCGGTGCGCGGATGCGTGCCCTGCATCAGGCCGAAGATGAAGAGCGAGAACGAGACGATGTAGAGGAGCGTCGCCGCGTCGCCGCCCGGCTCGAACACGCCGCTGATCACTTGGGCACCTCTTCCTCAGCGGGCTTCGGCTTGCGGACGAACATGCCGAGCATGCGGTCGGTGACCATGAAGCCGCCCACGATGTTGATCGCGCCGAAGGCGATCGCGATGAAGGCGATCGTCAGCTCGAGCGCGCCCTCCGCGTATCCGGCGACGATCAGGCCGCCGAGCATGACGATGCCGTGGATCGCGTTGGTCTGCGACATGAGCGGCGTATGAAGCGTCGCCGGCACCTTCGAGATGACCGAAAAACCGACGAAGGCAGCGAGAACGAAGATCGTGAGCTCGGTTACGACATTCATTTGGCCGTCCTTTCTCCTCGGACCTCGCCGTCGTGCGTGATGCAGGCGCCGGCGATCACCTCGTCCTCGAAATTCAGGTTGAGTTGCCCGTCCTCGCCGACGAGGAGGCCCAGAAGGTTCTCGATGTTCTTCGCGTAGAGCTGCGAGGCATGGGCCGCCATGTCGGAGGCCAGGTTCGCGGGCGCGATGATCTTGACGCCGTTGTCCGAGACGACGGTCGAGCGGGCCTCGGTCAGCTCGCAGTTGCCGCCGGAGTCGCCGGCCAGATCGATGATCACGGAGCCGGGCTTCATGTTCTCGACAGCCTGGCGTGTCAAGAGGATCGGCGCGTCCCGGCCCGGGATCTGCGCGGTCGTGATGATCACGTCCTGCTTGCCCGCGTTCTCGGCAAGCGCCTCGCGGACCTGCTCGTTTTCCTCGTCGGTCAGGGGGCGGGCATAGCCGCCCTCGTCCTCGGCGTCGGGGATGAAGTCAAGCTCGAGCGGCCGGCCGCCAAGCGATGCGATCTGCTCCCACGCGGCGCGACGGATATCGAAGCCCGAGACGACGGCGCCGAGGCGCTTGGCCGTGGCGATTGCCTGAAGGCCCGCCACTCCGGCACCCAGAACGAGGACCCGAGCCGGCGAGACCGTGCCGGCGGCGGTCGTCATCATCGGGAAGAAGCGGCCCGCTTCGCGTGCCGCAAGAAGGGTCGCTGCGTAGCCCGCGACGTTCGCCTGCGACGAGAGCGCGTCCATCGCCTGGGCGCGGGTGATGCGCGGTACGGCCTCCATGGCGAAGCTGGTCACACCGGCTGACGCGAGCGCCTTGTTCGTCTCCGCGGAGGTAAGGGGAGCCAGGTGAGCGATCAGGACCTTGCCCCTGCCGACCTTGCCGATCTCGTCGTGGGTGGGCACGGCAACGTGAACGACTACGTCGGCGCCCCACGGGTCGCCGATCTCCGCCCCGGCCTCCGTGTAGGAATCGTCGGGGTGACCGGACTCGACGCCGGCGCCGGATTCGACGATCACGTCGATCTCCTTGTCGGCCAGCGACTTCACGACATCGGGAATCAGCGCCACACGGCGCTCGCCCTCAGCCGTCTCTTTCGGAACCCCAATCTTCAAAGCGCGCGAGAGCCTATCCGGCCGCACCCATCCGGTCGTCACTCACGGGCTTTCCGACCTCTCGATCCCGCACTCTGCGCAACCGGCCTCAAAGCGCTCGAGGCCGAACGCCTCGACCGGTCCCAGTGCACCGGCGCCCGACTCGGCCGCTCTACCGGCCGCCGTCTCCTCGGCTGCCCAGGCCAGCATCAATCCCGTGAACTCGTAGCCGCTGATCCCGCCCGTCTGGACCCGCGAGACGACGCCGCCCTTTGCATCGAGTGCCTCGGCCACAAAAATCGAACCGCCGCTCGAGCGCGCCTCCTCATCAGGCCCTCCGGTAGACGTCTTCACGAACCGCTCGACTGCCTTGCCGGTCGCCTTGCTCACGCCCGGGATCCTCGTCACGCCGGATCCCACCAACGAGAAGACCTGCATGGCGCGACTCTGGCGGCCAAACCAGCCCAGGTAGACCTCGACGTCGCGAAGGGAGGGATAGAGCCGGGGGAGCGAAAAGGCTTCGGAGGTGCCGACCGAGATCCCCGGACGCTGCTTGTTCTCGACGGGAAACGAATGAATCTTCTTGGCACCCCTCTCAGTCGCAAGGGCGCCTTCTCGAAACTGAAAGCTCGGCTCGGTGAGCGCCCCCATCAGCGAAGCGCGGGTGCCCCCGCTCATCCCTCCGAGGCCGCTGCCGGCAGCGAAGTAGCCGATTCTGACCCCAACGGCTCCATCGGCACCAGTCAGCGCAAGCGCGCCGGTCAGGTTGCCCGGCGCCCAGTCGTAACCCATCGCGGTCATCGCGACGGTGCCGCTTCGCTTGGCGCGTGGGTCTGCCTCTTCGAACACCTTGCGGACGAAGGGCGGCTCGCCTGTCGAATCGATGTAATGGGCTCCGGCGTCAATCGCAGCGTCGAGAGCCGCGTCGCCCCAGCGCGCGAACGGGCCGACCGTCGTCACGAGGGTGTCGCCGCGCTCGACGAGCGCGCGGATGGAGCTCGGGTCCGAGATGTCCGCAACCGCCGAGTCGAGGCCGCCGAGGTCGGCTGCGAGCGCCTCGACAGCGTCACGGCGGCGGGCCGCGAGCACCGGCCGCATCCCGCGCTTGACCATCGCCCGCGCCGCCAGGTCTCCCGTGTACCCGGTGGCCCCGAACAGGACCACCCGGCCGCTGGCGGCGTTCGCCTCGCTCATCCGACGAGTGCGGCCAAGCGCTCGATCGTGTGGAGGCGCTGCTTCGGATCGAGGTGAACCGGCGAGCAGATGAGGCGATCAACTCCCGCGTTCGTAAACGTCGCCAGCTTGTCGGCGACCTCTTCCTCGGACCCGACGAGCGACGTGGCGTCCACCAGTTCGTCCGGAATCGCGTTGTAGGCCTCGTCGCGCTTGCCGTCAAGGAACAGGCCCTGGACCTCGTCGGCCACCTCGCCAAACCCGAAGCGGTGGGTCAGATCGACATAGAAGTTGGTCTTTCGCGAGCCCATGCCACCGAGATAAAGGAGCAGCCCCGCCTTGACCACGGCGCGCGCGGCATCGAGGTCACCGTCGATCGCGACCTGCACGGACGGTGAGATCTCGAGGTCAGAGCGCGAGCGGCCGCCCTTCTCGAATCCGGCCTCGAGGTGCTCGCCCCAAGTCTCCTCGAACTTGTCCGCCGAGAAGAAGATCGGGATCCAGCCGTCGCAGATCTCGGCTGCCATCTCGACCGACTTGCGCCCGATCGCGCCGACAAACACGGGAATCTCGTTGCGAAGCGGATGGAAGTTGAGCTTTAGCGCCTTGCCCTGGCCGGTACCGCCTTCGATCGGGAGCTTCCAGTGATTGCCCGAGTGCTCGAGCGGGCCCTTGCGAGCAATGATCTCGCGCACGATCTCGATGTACTCGCGGGTGCGGCCCCAGGGCTTCGCGTACTCAACTCCGTACCAGCCTTCTGAGACCTGCGGACCCGACGGCCCGAAGCCGAAGATGAAGCGCCCGCCGGAGAGCTTGTCGATCGTCGCGCCCGCCATCGCAGCCGCGGCAGGGGGCCGAGCCGGTACCTGCATGATCGCGGCGCCCAGCTTGATGGTCGACGTCTGGGGCACCAGCCACGAAAGAATGGAAACGACATCCGAGCCGTACGACTCGGCAACCCACACGGAATCGAACCCGGCGTTCTCGGCCGCCTTGACGATCTCGATCGCCTCGTCGCCCGAGGGCCCGATCCCCCAGTAACCGAGGTTGAGTCCTAGCTTCGGTGGCGCCATCGGCGCCGGAGCCTATTGCCTGTCAGGGCCGAGATCCCTCTTCGTAGGCCCCGGCGTCGCAGCGGGGGCCTCTCGGCCGCTTGTAACCGCGCTGGTCAACGCCCTTTGCCGACTTGCACTCTCGCTTCGGGATCAGATCTTTCGCGACGCTGGTGGACGTGATCCCGATCGTCTCGGTCGGCCCGCCGTTCTCGGCCGGCCCCGAACGCAAACCGGCGTTGCCGCCATCGGTGATGTCGGAGTCAAGCGTTCCGCAATCCGGATCGTCGTAGGAGAACACGTTGTACCCCTTGGAAACCGCGTCAGGCGTGTCGCCACAGACGTCGACCGCGATGGCAGCTCCGGGAAGGATCGAGTTACGAAGGGTCACGGGGAAACCGGACGCCGAGACGTGGTCGCCTTCCTCGCCGGCGCTGTTGAGGAGAAAGGTGACGTGAGAGACCGTTGAGCGCCCATGGATCCCCCCGCCCGTGCCGTCGCTGGAGTTGTCGTACAGGGTCGAGTTGACGACGTTGGTCTTCAGGCCGCCCGAGTAGATCGCTCCGCCCCGCGCCGTGCCCTCGGCTTGAGTGGCGGCGTTCTCCTGGAACATTGAGCCCTGGATCCGGGCCTTCTCATACGACCCGCCGATAGAGATCGCGCCGCCGAGCGCGACGCCGCCGCTGTCGTCGGTCGCCTCCGCTCGGTTCCCGAGGAAGGTGCTGTCCGAGACCTCGAGACGATCGCTGTTGGAGTTGATCGCGCCGCCCTCCACAAGGCTCTCGCCGACCGCGGTGTTTGAAACGAACGTCGTCCTTCGAATCCTCGCCTTGGCCGGCTCGAAGGCATTGAGCTGGAGTCCCCCTCCGTCGATCGCCGTGTTGTCCTGGAAAACGCTTCGGTTGATGGTGATGCCACGCCTGGGCTCCTCGACGGAGGAGAAGTAGACGCCGCCACCGGCTTCAGCGGTCCCGTCGTCGATGAGGACACGATTCAACGAGAGCGATCCGGACTCAACAAGAAGATTGCCACCCCGGGACGTCCCAGGCGGGACCGGCTCGGGCGCCTCCCCGTTGCGGATGGTCAGATCCCTCAACTTGAGGGAGCGAGCGTTGCCCGTCGCGTGAAGGGCGCGATCGTCCGCAATCGTCGCGTTTATGAACGTCTCGTCCATTCCCTTGCCCCGGATCTCGAGCGGTCCACCGCCGGTGTAGTCGAGATCACCCGTCACGCTTTCGTCCTCATCGGTCGAGCCCGTCACGAAGAACTCAACCCCCTTCAGCTTGATCGTGTCGCGAGAGCGCTCTCCCTTCTTGCACGCGTCGCGGGAAACGTTCTTGTTTGCCGAGATAAACGCCTCTCGAAGTGAGCACTCTCCGTCCTCCGAGATGGAGGTGAGCGTCCCGGAGACCTTGATCGTCGCGGCGGAGGCGGAGGACGCGAGCATGAGTCCCACGACAAAGCATGCGAACGAAAGTCTCTTCATGGCTTTGCGCCCTTCTCGAAGGCCCCGGCGTCGCAGCGCGGACCCTTTGGCCGCTCGTAGCCGCGCTGGTCTTCGCCGTGCGCCGACTTGCACTTGCTCTTGGGGACGAGGTTCTTGGCGACGGATTCTGAAGTCAGAGCGATCGTGTCGGTCGGCCCGCCGTTGTCAGCGGGCGCACCGGGCACGAGGCCGGCGTTGCCGGCGTTGGTGACGTCAGAGTCAGCGAGGCCGCAGTCGCCATCGGCGTAGCCGAAGACGTTGAACCCCTTCGATTCGATCCCTTCACCGGAGCAGAGGTTGGCTGTCAGAACGCTCCCGGGCAGAATCGAGTTGCGAATGGCAACCCCGTCTCCGACGGCGAGGATGTGATCGCCAAGGTTGCTCTCCGCGCCGTTTTGCAGGAACGTGACGTGGCTCAACTTTCCCTCGCCGGCGAACGCGCCTCCGCTGTCCGCGCTGTCGTTCCCGTAGAACGTGGAGTTCGTGATCCTGTTCTTGCCGAACAGGCGGACGGCACCGCCGTCGGCGACCACGACCTCGTTCGTCTCTTCTGAATCGTTGTTGTCGAAGTACGACCGCGTCACCTTGACGTCGTGCCCGTAGATCGCCGCTCCGTAGGCGGAGCCTCCGCCACTGGATGACGTCCGGTTGTCTTCGAACAACGAATCGGAGATTCGAACGTTTCCCGATCCGACCCACAGGGCGCCGCCCCTCGACGCGCCTCCCGCGGCGGTGTTGTCTTTGAAGGTCGTTCTAGAGATGCGCACCGGACCGTCGGTCAGGGTGTACAGACCTCCTCCGGCGGACGCGAAGTTCTGGTCAAAGGTCGAGCGGATCACCTCGATACCATCGTCGCCGGCGTAGAAGACGCCCCCGGCGATGCTCCCCGCCTCGCCGCTGTAGATCTGAACGCGGTCGAGCTTCAAAGCGCCATCCGCCACATAGAGATTGGCGCCCTTGTCCGCGTCTCCGTCCCGCAGGACGACGCGCTCCAGCCGTAGGACCTTTGGGTTTCCAACCGCGTGGAGCACTCGATCGCCGGTCACGAATGCGTTGATCGTCGAGCCGAGGTCCTTCGCCCCCCGGATCGTGAGTTTGCCGCCGCCTGTGTAGTCGAGGTCGCCCGTCTGGTTTGAATCCTCATCCGAGCCGTCGATCTCAAGGTTGTAGAACTCGGACTCGAGCTTGATCACATCGGTGTTTGAGCCCCCCTGACCCCTCTTGCACGAGTCGGCCGAAACGTTCTCGTTCGCGGACCGCATTGCCTCGCGGAGCGAGCAGTCACCATCGTTCACCATCTCGTCATCAACCGTCGTGACCTTGATCGTCGCGGCCCCGGCCTCGGCACCCAGCGCCAGAAAAGCGGCCGCAGCGACGGCCAGAACGCGCCTCATACACGCAGGAGGCATAGCCGGCACGGCGCCAGACGCCTTAGCCGCCGGTACGGCTCGCCCTGCTCTGCCTCCCCGCATCAAAAGCCATCCTAGGCGCTGAGCCACCGGGTTGCAACTCGCTGCAGAACGAAAGCGGCCGCCCATAGGCGGCCGCTTCCCAGTTCGGATGCTGAGGGGCCTGACTACTCGACGTAGCCGGCCTGCTCGAGGTAATCCGCGGCCACGTCGGCCGGGTCCTCGCGATCAAGCGAGACGCGGGCATTCAGCTCCTGCATGACCTCCAGGTCGAGTTGCTCCTGGACGAGCTCGATCGTCTCCTGGAAATCAGGACCGGCCTCGTCGGCCGCTTCCTGGTTTGCCGTGACGATCACGTTCCCCGACGGGAGAAGCGCTTGATCGTCTTCGAGGATCGAGTATTCCTCGGGGTTCTTGAACAGCTGCCCGTCCGTCGTGAACAGGATCGACAGGTCGGCGTCGCCGTTGTCGAGCACGTCGTAGCGGAGCTCGGGGTCGACGGGCTTGAAGCCGGCGAACTCGAGGCCGTAGTTCTCTTCGAGGCCCAGCAGGCAGTCGATCCGCTGTCGGCACTCAGTCGTGCCGTAGAGCGTCAGGTCCTGCGAGACGCCCTCGAGATCGGAGATCGTTTCGAGACCCTCCGCCTCTGCCGTCTCGGTCAGGAGGCCAACACCGTTGGCACTGGTGAACGGGGTAGGAGCGAAGGCAACGAGGCCATCTGCGCCGAGCTCGTCGTTCGCGAGGTCTGCGGCCTCCTGCGCGTCGCCCGGAACGTCCTCGGGAGCTACTCCGTAGAGGCTGGTCAGCGTCGTCGAGGTGTACTCGGGGTACGCATCCACCTCACCTGTCTCGAGCGCCTTCTTGGCAACGACTTCAGAGCCGAGGTTCAGCTCGGTCTGCACGGTGTAGCCCGCCGCCTCAAGCGCTTGGGCGTAGATCTCGCCGAGGATGAACTGCTCGTCGAAGTTCTTCGAGCCGATCGTCACCTCCACGCCTTCGTTGTCTGGGTTCGACTCGATGGCGGTCGACGACGTTTCCGAGCTCGACCCCTCTGAGCCCCCGTCGTCATCGTCGTCTCCGCAGGCGGCGACGCCGAACGCGATGACACCCGTCGCCAGAAGCGCGAACAGCGCACGCAGGTACTTACTGAAGCTCATGTGGGCTTCCCTCTCTATTTGTGGACTGATTGAACCGGCCGACGCGGAAAAGCCTATGCGGTTTCGGCGGCCTCGCGCTGCAACTTCACGCCCTTGGGGGTGAGCACGCTTTGCAGCCCCGCGAGGCAAAGCTCGACCGTGAGCGCGAACACCGCGACCAGGATCGCGCCTGCGATAACGCCGGCGTCCCCATAGACGTTCGGCGACAAGATGAAGTCGCCCAGGGTCAGCACGCCGCCGAGGGGAGCGATCGTTGCCGTCGCGATTACGTTGATCGCACTTGTCCTGACGCCCGTCATGATCGTCGGCGCCGCCAGCGGCAGCTCGATGCGTAGCGCGATTGCGCGCTCCGACATGCCCATCCCGCGAGCGGCCTCCACCGCCGTGCGGTCTACCTGCTTGATCCCGACGAATGTGTTCGTGAGTATCGGCGGGACGGCCAGGATCATCAAGGCGAGCATCACGTTGTCGAAGCCCGTGCCGACAAAGGCGACGAACAGGGCGATGAGGACCAGTTCAGGAAGAGCGCGCCCGGCGTTTCCTGCGGCGACCGCAAAGAGCTCACCACGACCGCGATGGCCTAGATAAACGCCGAGGGGCAACGCGATCGCCAGTCCCAGTGCCATCGCCGCGGCACTCAACGCGGCGTGCGTCACGAAGAGGTCCCAGACCTGCTCCAGGCCTCCGACCTCGCCGCGGGCGAGTGGCGATTCCTGGCCGGAGAAGATGAACTCGAAGGCGTCGCCGAACGAGCCGAGAAAGCCCAGGGTCAGATGTGTGCAGAGGCCGGTCATCCCACCTTCGCGCCCCCTGCGGCGGTGCCGAGGGCAACCCTCCGTCTCTTAGTCGGCTCGCCCGCCGTCTGCCAGCGCGTAAGCCTGCGCTGCGCGAGTAGGAAGATGATGTCGAAGATCACGGCCATCCCGACGGCGAGGACGGTCACCACCAGGATGTTGGTCTTGAAAGTGATGTTGGAGCCCGTGACGATCTGGCTGCCAAGCCCGCCACCCCCCGCGAAGTCGGCAAGGGTCGCGATCGCCACAGTCGACACAGTGGCGATCCGGAGCCCGGCAACGATCTCGGGCACGGCAAGGGGGAACTCAACCTTCCACAGAAGCTGTCGCGCGGTCATTCCCATCCCCCTTCCCGAGTCCTTGGGCCCGACGGGCACGTTGTTCAGGCCGGCGACGATGTTGCGGTAGATGATCTGGATGTTGTAGGCCGTGAGCGCGATCAGCGCCGTGTCGACACCGCGACCCGTGATCGGCAGGAGCAGGAAGAAGAAGGCCACGCTCGGGATGGTGTAGAGCACCCCCGTGACCCCGATAAAAGGGGGCATCAGCCAGCGGCGCCGATGGGACAGCACGGCCATGCCCATTGCGAGCGCGAAGCCGAGGATCACGGAGAAGCCGACCAGATACAGGTGCTCGAGGGTCGGCGTCACATAGCGGTCTGAGAAGTTCTCGGCGACCCAGTTGAAGCAGAAGGCGCCGTTGTCCTGAATGCACTGGTCGCTCGAATCGCCCGCAAGCTTGTCTGCGAGCGACTCCTGACCCAGGAAGATCATTGAGGCCTCTCGGCCGCCGAGTGCTCCTCCTTCAGCGCCTCACTCGAGTTCAGGAACTCCTGAACGATCTCGAGGGAGAGCACGCCCGCGATCTTCCCCTGGCCGTCGACGACCGGTGCGTACTGGCTCTCGGCCTGCAGGATGTCCGAGAGCGCGTCGCGCATGATGTCCGAGGAATCCAAGATCGGATCGGGAGATGAGTCGGGTACCTCCGGCACGACGTCTCTCTTGAGGTCTGACTCGGAGAGCCACCCAAGGGGCTTGCGGTCTGAGTCCACGAGGAGCGCATGGGGAACCTCCGCGTCCGTGAGCTTTGCACGCACCTCCCCCATCGCCTGCCCGACGTAGGCGAGCGGCGCCTCCCAGAGGTTGACATCGGAGACCCGCATGAGGGCGAGTCGCTTCAGCGCGCGATCGGCGCCAACAAAGTCCTCGACGAACGAGTTCGCAGGGGCCATCAGGAGTTCGGCGGGAGTGGCGTACTGGGCGAGCTTGCCGCCTTCCTGGAGGACCGCGATCCGGTCACCCATCTTGATCGCCTCGTCGATGTCGTGGGTGACGAAGAGGATCGTCTTCTTGACCTCTGCCTGGAGGCGAAGGAACTCATTCTGAAGGCGTTCGCGGTTGATCGGATCGACAGCGCCGAACGGTTCGTCCATCAGCATCACGCCGGGGTTCGCGGCGAGGGCGCGGGCTACGCCGACCCGCTGCTGTTGGCCTCCCGAGAGCTGAGCGGGGAAACGGTCGCGAAGCTCGTGGTCGAGGCCGATAAGACCTACGAGCTCGTTCACCCGCTCGTCCGTCTGGACCTTGTCCCACCCGAGCATCCGTGGGACTGTCGCGATGTTCTCGCCGATAGTGCGGTGCGGGAAAAGACCGATCTGCTGGATCACGTAGCCGATCTCCCGCCGTAGTTCGAACGGCGTGCGGTCGCGTACCGAACGGTCGCCGACCAGGACGTCGCCGTCTGAGATCTCGACCATGCGGTTGACCATCCGCATCGCTGTCGTCTTGCCGCAGCCCGACGGTCCGACGAGAACGCAGATCTCGCCCGCCGCGACCTCCAGCGAGAGCGCATCGACGGCGGCATTGTCAGAACCTGGGTAGCGCTTGGTCGTCTCCCGGTAGGAGACCGGGAGCGCCTCCGCGCCATTTGAATCGACCTCGGCCGCCACTTGTGCGCGATCGTATACCCACTCGGGTGCGGCCTAGGGCTTCTTCGCCCCGCGTTCGAACGATCCGGCGTCGCACTCCATGCCCTTGGGGCGCGCGTAACCACGCTGATCCTGCCTCTTCGTGACGTCCACGCATTTCGGAGTCGGCACGAAGTTCACCGCTTCGCTCGATTTCTTGAGCGCAAATGTCTGGGTCGGCCCGCCGTTCGCGGCCAGTGCGAAGACGCCAATGCCGGCACCCCCCACCGCCGTCGCATCACTCGCGACGAAGGCGCAGTCATCGTCCGTGCCCTCAACGACGTTGAAGCCGCCAGACCCCACCGGCCCCTCGCAGACGCTGCCGGCGAACAGGTCCGAGTCGATCACGGACCCGGAGAATCCGACGGATCCGAGGTCGCCGGCCGCGAAGCTGTCACCGCTGTTGGCCAGATTGCCGATCAGGGTGACGTGGACAAGCGTCGCGGTCCCGGCGTCGGCGTAGATCGCCCCGCCCGCCCCGTTCGAGTCGAGCGCATCGTTGTCGGCAAAGGTCGAGTTGGCGATCTCGGTCGACCCGCCGCCCACGAGTATCGCTCCCCCGTACTCAACTGCGTTGCCCTGCTGGGCGAAGACCTCGTTTGCCTCGAACGTCGAACTGCGAATCGTGAGCGCCCCGGCTGCCTGGATCGCTCCACCCAGCGTGTAGTTGCCCATGCCCGAGGCGACCGCCCTGTTCTCGGTAAAGGTGGAGTCCGAGATCGAAACCGCGCCGGACGTGGCGGCGTGGGAGATGGCCCCTCCGGCGACCTCGCGGGTTTCCGACAGGGCGGCGTTGCGCCGAAAGTCCGAAGTCCTGACGACGACCTCCGCCGAGCCGTCTACCGCAATCGCACCTCCACGGGCGAAGCCGATGTTCTCGGAGAAGAGCGACCCGCGCACGGTGACCCTGGAGGCATCGGACGCGTACACGGCGCCACCCGATTGAGCCGTGCCCAGCGCGAGCCTTGAATTCTTCAGGTTCAGCTTCGCCGCCGGCCCCGCCAGAGCGCACGAGTCCTCCCCGCCCCTCCTCAGGCGTAAGCGTCGAAACATCGCCGGCAACGAGCGCCAACTTCGAGAGCTTGAGAACGTTGGACTCCGGCAAATCCATGATCCGGTCGGTCGCGAGCTGGTTGACGACCGTCCTTTGTGGTCCGGCTCCGACGATACGCACGTTCCCGAGGATGTCCAGGTCGCCATCCGCGTTCGAGTTCTCGTTCGAGCTCGCGATCTGGAGGTCGTATCGCTTCGCCTTCAGCCTTATCGTGTCCCTGGCCGAGCCACCTTTTTTGCAGCTGTCCACTGCGGAGTCCGAGTTCGCCGCTTCAACCGCCTCGCGCAGGGAGCACTTGCCGTTCTCGGCCATCTCGTCGGCAGTTGTCTTCACGACGATCGTCGCACCCAGGGCCGAACTCACCACCGCGAAGGTCGCGCAAGTCCCCACCAAGGCCGCGAATCGACCCTTGCCTCCCATGCTTGCGACCCTACCGCGCAAAGGGCAGGCCCTCAAGGCGGCAGAGTCCCCAACGCGACTGTGTATAGATGGTCTCTTGGAAGCTGGGCTCCATCCTCAGGGCTTGTCCGGGCAGGAAGCCGCCAGGCGCCTCGCCGACTTGGGCCCACCCCTGGATTCGTCGAGCCGATCGGTCGCCTCGATCGTCGCCGCGAACGTCTTCACTCTCTTCAACGCGATCATCGGCGTCTTCTTCGTCTTGATCCTCTCCCTGGGTCTCTGGGCGGACGCGATCTTTGGCTTCATTGCCGCGCTCAACTCCTACATCGGCATCAGGCAGGAACTGAAGGCAAAGGAAACGCTTGACGCGCTCGCCCTGCTCGTGGCGCCCAAGGCGCAGGCCATCCGCGACGGCGTGCCGGTGGACCTCAGAGCCGAGGAGGTCGTCCCCGGAGACGTCGTCCGGGTCGAGCCGGGCGACCAGCTCGTTGCGGACGGCGAGGTGATCTCCTCGCGCGGCCTCACCATGGACGAATCGATGCTCACCGGCGAGTCCGACGGCATCCGCAAGGACACTCGCGACGAACTGCTCTCGGGCTCGTTCTGCCTCAACGGCTCCGGCTACTACGAGGTCAGCGCCGTCCGCGAGGATTCCTACGCCGAAAAGATTGCGGGCGAGGCACGCGAGTTCCGCCACCCGCCTTCGCCTCTCCAGGAGGAGGTGAACAGAGTCATCTGGGCGACCACCATCGTCCTCGTGCCGCTGGGAATCCTCGTGCTGGTAGCGCTCAACGCACGTGACACGCCGTTCAGGGAGGCTGCCCAGACGGCGACGGCCGGGTTGGTCACCCTGATCCCCGAGGGACTTGTTCTGTTGATGAGCGTGACCTTTGCGGTCGCTGCGGTCCGCCTCGCCAAGCAAAACACGCTGGTCCAGCAGATGTCGGCAACCGAGTCGCTCGCAGCCGTGGACACGATCTGCGTGGACAAGACCGGCACGCTTACCGACGGCGAACTGGAGCTCGTGGCGGTTGTGCCGGCCAACGGCGCCGAAGAGGCCGCAGCGGAAAAGGCGCTCGCCCGGTTCGCGGCATCGGCGGGAGAACGCAACCGGACGCTCCAGGTCATAGCTGACAGGTTCCGTTCCCAGCCCGAGCGACCCGTGGCCGAGGTGCCGTTCTCCTCGGCGTGGAAATGGTCGGGCCTGACCCTCAACGGAGGTTCAGGCGTTTCGAGCTTCGTCATGGGAGCCCCCGACGTCCTGATCGCCAACGGATCCCTCCAACTCTCGCCGCAACTCCAGGCAAGCCTGGACGAGCACACTGCGGCCGGGCGCCGAGTGGTCGCGTTCGCCGAGGCACCCGGCGCCCTGCCGTCTGACCCGGCCACCCAGCCCCCTCCGCGCCTGGAGGCTCGGGCGCTGGTCGTGCTCGAGGAGCGGTTGCGCGCTGACGCGGCCGAGACGATCGAGTTCATGCGCAACGAGGACGTCGACCTGAAGCTGATCTCGGGAGATGCGCGGTCGACCGTGACGGCGGTCGCATACGCGATCGGCGTGCCCAGGGACGCCGGAGTGATCGAGGGGCCGCAGTTGCCAGAGGACCGGGCACGGCTGGGCGACGCGGCAATCGCCAACACGATCTTCTGCCGCATCACGCCGGAGCAAAAGAAGGCGCTCGTCTCAGCGCTCGGCGAGCGCGGGCGGTTCACCGCGATGATCGGCGACGGGGTCAACGACGTGCCTGCCCTCAAGCAGGCGCGCATGGCAGTTGCGATGGGTTCGGGCTCGCAGATCACCAAGGGCGTCGCGGACATCGTGCTTTTGAAGGACCAGTTTTCGATGCTGCCCCGCGCGGTCGGCGAGGGGCGCCGCATCGCCCGCAACATCCATCGACTTGGACGCCTCTACATGACCAAGTCGGTCTATGCGGCCGTCCTGATCGCATTCACGTCAATCCTGGGATTCACCTTCCCGTTCCTCCCGCGGCATCTCACGATCGCCGCGTTCCTGACCATCGGCATCCCTTCGTTCGTACTCGCCCTCGCCCCGAGCGAGGGGCCGCTCTACCGCGGCAGGCTGCTGCGCGCGCTGCTCGCCTTTGCCATCCCCGCCGGTGTGGCGACCGCCGTTGCCTCGATGCTGTCCTTCTTCCTGGTTGACGGGCTTGCGGGCGGCACGGTTGCCGAAGGTCGTACGGCGGCGACAACCACGCTGATCGTGCTCGGCCTGTGCTTCATCCTCCTCCTCGAGCGAGGCCCCGGGCGCGAGCACATCACGATCCAGACCTACATGCTCGCGATGATCGCCGGACTCGGCGCTCTGCTTGCCGCCGTTTTCGCCCTGTCGCCCGTTCGCCACTTCTTCGAACTCGAGCTCCTGAGCGCCGGCCAGTGGTTCCTCTCCCTGCTCGCGGTCGCCGCAGGGCTGGTGATCGCGGGGCTCGGCTGGCGCCTGCCGCAGATCCAGGAACTCGAGGCGCCCGCGGGGGAAATGCCTGAGAAGGAGCAGGGCCCAGAACCGACACATACGTCCCGGGTCGCCGAGACAGAGGACGCCAGAACGGCCGAGACTGAGATCCTGCCGAAGCAATGACCGAGCCGAGCGAGATCCGCCGTACCAAGATCGTCTGCACGATCGGACCGGCCACGCGCTCGCTCGAGATGATGTGCGAGCTGATCCGCGCAGGGGCTGACGTCTTCCGCTTCAACTTCTCCCATGGCACAGAGGTCGACCACGCCGAGAACGTCGAGGTTGCCCGTGCAGCCGCCAAGGAATGCGGCAAGGAGATCGGGATCCTCGGTGACCTCCCGGGTCCGAAACTCCGGCTCGGCGACTTGGAAGGTGGCCTCGTCCAAATGGAAGTGGGCTCGGAAGTCACGATCACAACCGAGGACGTCGTGGGCGATGCGACCACTCTTCCCGTCTCGTGGGAGGGCCTGCCGAAGGCGGTCCGCCTGGATGGGGACGTCTACCTTGCGGACGGACGTATCCGCCTGCGCGTGCTGGAGAAGTCGGATGCCGCGGTGCTCTGCCGCGTCGAGGTGGGCGGCCCCGTCGCCTCGCACCAGGGCCTCAATCTGCCGGGCGCAGAGGTGACGCTTCCCTCCGCTGGGCGCGACGATCTCGCCTGGGTCGATTTCGCGATCAAGCACGGCATCGATCTCCTCGCCGTCTCATTCGTCAGGCGCGCGGAGGACCTCGAGCCGGTCGAACGGCGAATCCGCACCAGCGGTTCCGATATTCCGGTCCTCGCCAAGATCGAGAAGCCACAGGCTGCCGAGCGCGCCGAGGCGATCATCAAGGCAACCACCGCCGGGATCATGGTTGCGCGCGGCGACCTCGGGATCGAGCTGCCCCTCGCGCAGGTCCCGAGCGTCCAGAGGCGTCTGATCTCTCTCTCAGGCAAGCACTCGCGGCCGTGCATCACGGCCACTCAGATGCTGGCCTCGATGGTCTCCTCGCCGCGCCCGACGCGCGCCGAGGTCTCTGACGTCGCTAACGCCATCTACCAGGGCACCGACGCCGTGATGCTCTCCGAGGAGACGGCCGTCGGCGAGAACCCGGTCGAAGCGGTGCGGGTGATGGATCAGATTGCACGCGCCACGGAGCCAGAGCTTCCGTATACGGACTGGGTCTTCAATCGCGCCGAGTCTCACAACGATGTCGCGGGCTCGGTCGCGCGCGCGGCGGTCGGCTCCACCTACACGCTCGGGCTGGCAGCTCTGATCGTCCCCACCCGCTCGGGGCGGACAGCACGCGTCGTCTCGGCACACCGGCCCAAGGTGCCCGTGCTGGCCGTCTCACCCCGGATCGAGACGGTCCGGCGCCTCAACCTCCTGTTTGGCGTCCAGTGCGCGATCGCGGACGAATGGACAGGCATAACTCAGCTCCTCGAGGACTGCTCGCGCTTGGCGCGCGAGACCGGAGTTGCCGCGTCAGGCGACCTGATCGGTATCACCGCCGGCCTGCCTCGCCAAGAGCTCGGCACGAACCTCTTCGAGATTCACCGCGTGCCTTGAGCCCTGCGGGGCGAGGCCGTCCAGGTGTAAGCGTTTCGTCAGGTACCTGGCACCGGGCGAGGGTCAGCCAAGTGTGAGCGTTTCGTTAGGTACCTGAAGCCGGGCGTAGGTTCAGTGGCCGCAGACGGGCCACTGGTCCTTACCCGCCTTGCGCATCCACTTGACCGCTACAACCGCTTGGGTCTTCCAGCTGTGTTTGTGCGGATCCGATCCCTTCGACATCGGAGCGGCCTGCCAGGTGGACTTCAGGAACTGGAAGGCGCCGTGATAGTCCCTGCCGGGGCTGTGGACGTCGGGGTCTTGGCCGGCCTCACATTCGCTGGTCTTGCGAGCCCATTTCCTGTCCTTCGAAGGGAATGACTTCCACGCCTTCTGATAGCGGTCACCGCTGCTTTGAGCGCCCGTTTTGTCGCCACCACCGCCATTCGAGCCGATTCCGCCGCCGCCCGCAAGGGCAGTCACGGCAGTGCCCAGGGAGAGCATTACGATCATGGCGATCACGGCCAGGCCGGTCCGGATGTTTCCGGAACTGGCAGCGACATATTCACTTGTCGACTTGGGATCAGTCATTAAATTCGCTTGGCGCTTGCGGGGTTAGCTGACGGGCTCGCAGCTGAGCAACTGGCTCAGGCGCTACGCGGCAGATGCCGGCGATTCGCCCCAAAACTCTTGGGTCCCCCGCTCTCCGTGGTATGTGACGGAGATTCAGCAGGAAGCTTCGGGGAACCTAGCAGATCGTTTGCGGAATGTGTGCGTTGTGTTAGCGACACTGTCCATCCCTCATCGGCATGCCACGCTTTGGGCGTGAGCAAAGCAACCAGAGATGCGGGTCTGAGAGCCATCGCCCCGCTGGCGCTCATGGCGCTGATTTTCTGGTCGTCGTCCCAGACCGGTGGTGGTGAGATCCCTGAGTGGGCTCACGTAGTGGCCCACTTTCTTGAGTACGCGGCCCTCGCGGCCCTCTGGATCTGGGCGCTCGGTCCCCTCCTGGGCAGCCGCGCTTGGCCCGTGGCGGCCGCGATCGCGCTCGCCTATGCGGTCTCGGACGAGATCCACCAGAGCTTTGTGCCCGGGCGCGTATCGGACCCGTTTGACGTCCTGGTCGACTCGGCAGGCGTGTGGGCCGCGCTCCTCGTGGCCGCGTACGTAGTGCGTCGCCGGACACCGGCCGGCGCGGACGACTAGCGGAATGTCAGGAGTCTGAGTCCAGGCCGAAGTCGCCGAAGGGCTCGTCACGCTCGCGGACGGCCTCCTTGAAGCCGGCCTCGGAAGCGCGCTTTTGAAAGGCAAAGCCCTCCGGCGTATGGCGTGCGATGCCGTCGAAGAACGTGCCCAGGACCTGAGTTGCCTGAAGGCCCTGCGCATAGAGGGCCTGGTTCACCAGCAGCTTGTGCATGACGAGCTGGTTGATCGGCATCCGGGCTACCCGCTCGAGCAGCGCCTCGAAGCACTTGTCCAGCTCCGACGCGGGCGCCGCCTCGACGGCGAGCCCCCATTCGACCGCCTCGGTGCCGGATAGGGAGTCTCCGGTCAAAAGGAGGCGCTTGGCCCGGGCCGGGCCAACTCGGTGCGCCCAGAGCGCCGTCGTCGGCACCCCCCAGACCCGTGCAGGCGGATACCCGATCTTCGCTCGGTCTTCGATCACCAGCAGGTCAGAGCACAAGGCCATATCGGTGCCGCCCGCGACGCAGAAGCCGTGGACCTTGCAGAGGGTGGGCTTTTCGGAGTGAAAGAGGCTCATGAAGCCGCGAACGTTTCGCGACATCATCTGGTAATCGGTGACGGGATCCCACTGGCCGTTCGGATCGTGGTTTTTGGCCATGACAAACGGGTCGATGGGCGAGCCCGAAGGCACTGATGCGTCCTCGGCAAGGCCCATTCCCTCCGCCGACTCCACCAGGTCGTAGCCGCCGCAGAAGCCCGTGCCGTTGCCCGCGAGCGCGATCACGTGTACCTCGGGGTCGAGGTTTGCCTGCTCGACACACACGGCCAGCTCACGCGGCATCGCTGCCGTGATGCCGTTCCCGCGCGCGGGTCGATCAAGGGTTATGCGCGCGATCCTGCCTTCGCGCTCGTAGGTCATCGTCTTGAGGTCGGGCGTCATGGCAACATCCTTCACCATCGCCGCGAAGAAGGACACGACGATCGAGGCCGACGGGCGCGAAGTACGCGTGTCCAGCTCCGACCGCATCATCTTCCCCGCTACCGAACGGACCGGCGACATCACGAAGCTCCAGATCGCCGAGTACTACGTGGCTGTCGGCGACGGGATCATGCGCGCGCTCCGCGAGCGACCGACAACCCTCGAACGTTGGCCGAAGGGCGTCCACGAGGGAATGACCATCTCGACCAGAGAGGGTCACAAGGGCGACGCCTTCTACCAAAAACGGATACCGAAGGGTGCGCCCGATTGGGCCGAGACCGCGCGCATCGAGTTCCCGTCAGGGCGGAGCGCAGACGAGGTCTGCCCGACCGAGCTCGGAGTCGTCGCGTGGTGTGCGCAGATGGGCACGATCACCTTTCACCCGTGGCCGGTAAGGCGTGCCGATGTAGACCACCCCGACGAGCTCCGGCTTGATCTCGACCCGCAGCCGGGCACGGACTTCGACGACGCGGTCGAGGTCGCAGCCGAGGCTCGCACCCTGCTTTCCGAGCTTGAGATCGCCGGCTTTCCCAAGACTTCGGGCGGCCGGGGAATCCACATCTACGTGCGGATCGAGCCGAAATGGACGTTCACCGATGTGCGCCACGCTGCAATCGCATTCGGGCGAGAGCTCGAACGTCGCATGCCCGGCAGGGTCACCACGAAGTGGTGGAAGGAAGAACGTGGCGAAACCGTGTTCGTCGACTACAACCAGAACGCGCGCGACCGGACAATCGCCTCCCCCTACAGCGTCCGCGCGAGGCCGGGCGCACCCGTATCCGCCCCGCTCCTCTGGGACGAACTGCCCGACGTGCAACCCGAGGACTTCACCGTCGAGTCGATGCCCTCCAGGTTCGCCGAACTCGGCGACCGCTTCGAGGCGATCGACGATAAGGCTCACTCACTCGACCGGCTGCTCGAGATGTACGAGCGCGATGAGTCCGAGGGCCAGGGAGACATGCCCTATCCCCCTGACTACCCGAAGATGCCGGGTGAGCCGAAGCGCGTGCAGCCGTCACGTGACACTGATCGCAAGAAGTAGCGGCCACCTGCGTGTACCCGAGTCCACCGGTACATGAATAGGATCGCTCGCGACTTTGCGGCAGTCCCGCCGCGGGGATGAAATTACGGAGGGTGTATGCGTAAAGGAAGCTGGATTCTTGCTCTGGTGGGGCTTCTCGCCTGTGGACTGATTGCGGTGGGTTGCGGCGACGATGACGACGAGGGCTCCTCGTCCACGACAACGACCGAAGAGAGCGGCGCGACCGGCGACTCAGGCTCGACTGACACGAGCTCGGGCGCTGTCGACGTGGACGAGTTCCTCTCGTCTTGCGAGGAGACCGTGGAAGGTGCGCCTGGCGCCGAAACGGCCATCGCGGCATGTGAGGACGCCGCGGATGCACTCGAGAACTGTGCCGATCAGGCGAATGCGTCCGGCGATGAAGAGGTCGCCGAAGCCGCTATCTCGGCTTGCCAGAAGGCTGCAGACGACGCAGTCGAGCAGTTCGAGAGCCTCGGCGGCTAAACCCATCCGGTCCTTCGGGGCCCATCGAAGGTTGTACGAGCGCCGGCCATATGGCCGGCGCTCGGTCGTTATCGGGACGCAGATTCCGGCTGAGTCTGAAAGGATCGCGGCCGTCTGCGGCAGTCCCGCCGTGGGGGTAAGAACAAGGAGGACTAATGCGCATCACCAAGTGGATGCTCGCGCTCGTCGCTCTACTGGCCTGCGGCCTCATCGCCGTCGGGTGTGGAGATGACGATGACGAGTCGAGCAGCTCAGACGAGCCGGCGACCGAAGAGGCGAGCTCGAGCGACGACAGCTCGTCGGACTCCAGCGGCGTTGACGCGGACGCCTTCCTCGCCAAGTGCGAGGACGTGGTCTCAGGTACGCCGGCTGAGGATGCCGGCATCACGGCTTGCCAGCAGGCAGCCGACGCGCTCGAGTCCTGCGGAGAGCAGGCCGAGGAAGCGGGAGGCGACGACGCGGCGGTCGAGCAGGCCGTTGCGATATGTCAGGACGCTGCCGATCAGGCCGTCGAAACGCTGGAAGCGTCATCGGGGGGCTGAGCCGCCCTTCGGGCCGTCCTGGCCCGTATTGACGTAACCGGCTGCCGGCCGTCCCTTCGGGGGCGGCCGGCGTCGTTTCTGGCAGCTACTGGGCGAGCTGGTCGAAGGTGCACTCGCGAGGGTCCTTGTCGTCTCGCCAGCGCACGAGCTTTGCTCCGTGGCGAATGCGGTTTGCGGAGACGTGGTCGAAAGTGATCTCAACGACGAGCTCGGGACGCAGATTCACCCACTGGAGGTCTCGATCCCCGGTCCAGCGGCTGGGGTCGCCGGAACCGCGCTCGCCAGTCTCGTACGGGGCGAGCTCGCCCACAAGCTCGCGCTTGCGCTTTGCGGTGAGGCCCGACGTGTGGCCGACCACGCGCAGATCGTCGCCGTCGTAGACACCCAGGATGAGCGCGCCCACCGTGTTCTCCTCCTTGCCCGGGCGCCATCCGACCACGACGACGTCGGCTGTCCTCACGCGCTTGATCTTCACCATGCCCTTGCGCTCCCCCGGCTTGTAGGCCGAGTCGAGCTCCTTGGCGATAACGCCCTCGCCCCCCTGGAGCCACGGCTCAGCCTCTGCTGGGTCCTTGGTGAGCGGCGTCAGCTCGACCGAGCCCGGCTCGTCCCAGCCGCCGACCAGGCCTTCGAGCGCTTCCCTGCGTTCGGCGAGCGCGAACTTGGTCGCGTCCTTTTTGCCGACCGCGAGGATGTCGAAGGCGCGAAAGATCGCGGGCGTCTCTGAGGCAAGTCGGTTGATCCGCGACTCGGCCGGATGAATCCGGTTCTGAAGCGCGTCGAATACCTCCTTGCCGTCGGAGTCGAGAATCACCAGCTCGCCGTCCAGGATGTACTGACCCTTTGGGAAGTCGAGCTCGGGGAAGTAGCGATGGAGCGGCTTGCCGCCGCGGCTCTGGACGTACACCTCGTCGTTGTCAACGAAGGCCAGCGCGCGGAAACCGTCCCACTTCGGCTCGTAGGCCCATCCCTCGCCCTCGGGGAGCGCTTTTCGTGAAAGCGCGAGTTGAGGCTTTATCGGAGGCTTGAGCGGGAGCAGACAGCGCACTTTATTCGCAAGCTGCAACCGGCTTACGCGCGGGGCCCTATGAGCGACGCGCCCGGAAAAGTTCCCGCATCTCGGCGATGGCGGGGTCACCGACCGGCGCGATGTCAGGCGCCAGCGGAATCGGCTGGAGCGGCATCTCGCGCACACCGCCAGCGCCAGGTTCGACCCGGACGACCCTGGAGCCCTGGCGGCCGGCAAACGCCTCGACGGCGCGGGTGCCCTCGAAGAGGAGCCCGGCGCCGTCATCGATTCCATACCCGGCAGGAAGCCCGGCTTCGACCTCGCTCAGGAGCTTGATGCGGCGCCCGGGGTCGCGTGCGTAGTGCACGCAAAGGGTGCCCGGTAGAAGGCCCAGCCCTTCGGCCGCACGCGGTTCGCCGGCCGAAGAGGTGATCCCGTGCTCGAACCAGCACATTGCACCCGCGCTCTGGCCCGACAGCAGAATGCCCGCCTCCCACGCCTCTCGCATGATTTCGGCGAGGCCGTGAGCGCGCCAGATCGCGATCAGGTTGAGCATCGATCCGCCTGCTGCATAGATGAGGTCCTGCTCGAGCAGGTGGTCTCGCAGATTCACCCACTCACGCTCCATGCGAAAGAGCGAGACGTGCGTGGGGCGGCAATCGAAGCGGTCGAGCACGGAGTAGAAGTCCGAGATGGACTGCTGAGGATCACCGCTTGCCGTGGGCAGGAGGCAGACGCGCGGGTTCTCGACCCCTGTCAACTCGAGGAGTTGACGCACGATCGCGCGCTCAGCCGGCTGCGAGCGGAACTCGTGGCCGCCAAGCACGACGATGCGCGGCGTGGGTGTCTGACCGTTCACTTCAGGCTGCTGCTGGATTCCCGATCGGGACCGCTTCCGCCACGGCCTTGGCAGCACCCGTCATCTTTCCGGCCGCCTCGGCCATCGCGGCCTCGCGTCGTGACGGCGCGCCCAGGTACTCGGCGTCGAGTCGCTTCTCGACGACACCGCCCGTTCCGCATCCC
Source organism: uncultured bacterium (assembly GCA_963721645.1). Lineage (GTDB taxonomy): Bacteria > Actinomycetota > Thermoleophilia > Solirubrobacterales > 70-9 > JALZKA01. The sequence continues at coordinate 1,819,528 of CAVRJK010000002.1, forward strand.
AGGGAGGCAGCGCCGGCCGAAGCACGAGAGGCGACCACCTTGTGGAGGGCCAAACCGCGAAAATGAAGCGCTGCACCGTCGTCTGCTGCGTAGCCCGGGCGCATCCCTCCGCAGAGGAGGCGGTGGAACTCATCGCGGCGCTCCGGCTCTGAGTCGTAGTGGGCCGTGAAGCTCCAGGGCAGAAGGCCCATGCCCTCGATCCGCTCGGGAGAGTCGTAGTACGCGGTGATCGAATCGGTGAACCAGCACAGCGCCCCAGCCGACAGTCCGCAAAGCACCACGCCCGCTTCCCACGCCTCGCGCATGATCTCGTCGATCCCGTGCGCCTTCCAGACGCCCAGAAGGCTGACCAGGCTGCCGCCGCCGACATAGATCAGGTCTTGGGAAAGGAGGTGCTCGCGGACGCTCGAGATCGCCCGGTCGCGGCGAAAGAGCGTGAGGTGGGAAGCGTCTGCCCGTTCCTTCGCGAACTCCTGGTAGAAGCGCACCACGTAGTGGTCGGCGTCTCCGGACGCCGTCGGCAGGAAGCACACGCGGGGGCGCGACTTGCCGGTAAGCCCCAGGACGTAATCGTCCAACAGGGGATTTCCACGCTCCATGGAGAAGCCGCCACCACCGAACGCGACGATCTGACGTCGTTCGTTCTTCATCGGGGGAAATATCGTCCCTTGAGAGCGTTTGGTGCTTGTCCAGGTGTCCAGAGCTTCACAAAACGTTTCGCCACATGGTCGAGTCCCAAAATCCCCAGCAAAACAAGCCCCCAGGCGAGGTGGACGTGGTCGTGGTCGGCGCTGGAATCGTCGGGTTGGCGACCGCGCGTGAGCTTTCGCTGCGGCACGACGGCATCCGCGTGGCGGTCCTCGAGCGCGAGGCCGAGACGGGAACCCACCAGACCGGGCGCTCCTCGGGCGTCATCCACGCGGGGATCTACTACGTCCCGGGGTCGCTGAAGGCGCGCCTGTGCGTGGAGGGCGCACGGGAGCTGTACGCGTTCTGCGACGAGCGCGAAATCCCGACCGAGCGTGGCGGCAAGCTCATCGTCGCCACCAGCCTCGATGAGCTGCCGCGCCTCGATGAGCTAGAGCGGCGCGGCGTCGAGAACGAGGTGCCGGGCCTCACAAGGGTCGGCGAGGACGAGATCGCCGAGATCGAGCCGCACGCCCGCGGCATTCAGGCCCTCCACTCCCCCGCCACCGGAACGGTCGACTTCCGAGCCGTCGCCGCCGCCTACGCGGAGGACGTGATCGCGCAAGGAGGCACCGTGACGACTTCGTGCGAGGTGCTCGCCATCCGGGAGGGCGACCGGAGCGTCGAAGTCGAGCACGCCCAGGGCAAGACGACCGCGCCGGCTCTCGTGAGTTGCGCGGGGGCATGGTCAGACCGGCTGGCCGTAGCGGCAGGCGCTCCCACAGATCCGCGGATCGTCCCCTTCCGCGGCGGCTACCTGAGGCTTCGGCCTGAGCGCGCTTCGCTGGTCCGCTCGAACATCTACCCCGTGCCCGATCCTGACCTGCCCTTCCTCGGCGCTCACCTCACCCGCGGCTACGACGGCGCGGTCCTGCTTGGACCGACCGCCCTGATGGTCGCGGCACGCGACGCGTACAAGGCCGGCCGTGTCCGCCCCCGGGACCTGTGGCAGACCGTCTCGTGGCCTGGCACCTGGCGCATGGCACGAACCCACTGGCGCGCCGGGCTGATCGAGATGCAACACGCCCTTCGCCCGTCGGCCCTGGTCCGGGAGGCGCAGCGCTTCGTGCCCGAGCTCGTGCCCGCCGACTTCCTGCCCGGCCCCTCGGGTATCCGTGCCCAGGCCCTCGCTCGCGACGGCTCGCTCGTCGACGACTTCGTCCTCTCGCAAACCGGTCGCTGCGTCCACGTGCGAAATGCCCCATCACCGGCGGCAACGTCGTCGCTGGCGATCGCGCGACTGATCGCCGACGAAGTCAAGATCTAAGACCGAAACGTCCGACAGTCCCCCCTATAGGGGCTGCGTGGGACGTTCGGTTGCTCTTACGCCCTCTCCCAGCGGGTAGGGTGAGAAAGAGTGGAAGCTGCGACGCAGGCAGAGATCGAGAACAAGCCCGAGCGCGCGGTCTCGTCGTTCTCCAAGTCACTCTTCCTTGGCGAGATCCATCAGGACATGGTCTTTCCGTGGCCGATGCCCGATCCCGACGAGCAGGAGAAGGTAAAGGGCCTGATCCGCGCTGCTCGGGACATCGCGGGCAGCCAGGACTACGGAAAGTTCGAGGATGAGCGCTGGATCCCCGACGAGCTGATTCGGGACCTGGGCGAAGCCGGTCTGCTGGGCCTCTACGTGGAGGAGAAGTACGGTGGCCAGGGCCTCTCGCAGACCGGCTACGCGCGCGTCTTCGAAACTTTCACCCACATCGACGCCACGCTGTCGATCGTCCTCGGGGTCCACCAGTCCATTGGCTACAAGGCGATCGCACTCTTCGGCTCAGACGAGCAGAAAGAGCGCTTCCTGCCCGATCTCTGCTCGGGGCGAAAGCTCGCAGCTTTCGCTCTCACCGAGCCAAAAGCCGGCTCCGACGCGTACGGGATCGAGTCGCGCGCGGTCGAGCAAGCGGACGGATCGTGGCTCCTGAACGGCGAGAAGCGCTACATCGGCAACGGCTCGCGTGCCGACGTCCTGACCGTCTTTGCTCGCGCAGAGGTAAACGGCAAGGACCGCCACATCGCGCTGATTCTCGAAAAGGGAATGGAAGGCTTCGAGGTCGGCGAGCGCTACGACACGATGGGCCTGCGCGCGAACGACTTACGGCGCCTGTACTTCAACGACGTCAAGATCCCGGCCGAGAACGTGATTGGCGAACCGGGCGACGGCTTCAAAATGGCGATGCAGGTGCTGAACAACGGCCGCATCGGGCTGGGCACCGGCGCCGTCGGCGCCTCGAAGTACCTGATGGACCTGGCGATCGACCATTCCCAGGAGCGTCGGCAGTTCGGCCGCTCGCTCTCCGAGTTCGAGCTGGTCCAGGACAAGATCGGCTGGATGGTCTCCTACCTCTTCGGATTGGAGTCGATGGCCTACATGACGTGCGGCCTCGTCGACTCCGGCGTCGAGGACTACTCCCTCGAGTCGGCCATCTGCAAGATCTCCGGGACCGAGTTCCTCTGGTACCAGGCAAACCGGGCGCTTCAGCTTCGCGGCGGCGAGGGCTACATGAAGACCGATCCATACGAGCGGCTCCTTCGCGACATTCGCATCTTCCCGATCTTCGAGGGCGCGAACGATGTGATGCGCTGCTTCGTTGCGCTCTCCGGTCTGAAGCCGCTCGGCGAGGAGCTCTCGGGGCTTGGCGACATCGGCCTGAGCGACCCAATCGGCTCCCTGGGCGTCCTTGCCGACTACGTCGGCGGACGCGTCAAGCGTGAGGTGAGACCGGACCGGATCGGCAAGGCGCACCCCGACCTCAAGTCCCACGCCGACGCTGTCTCCGAGCAGGTCAAAGAACTGCGCGACATCTCCGAGGGCCTACTCCGCAAACACAAGAAGGACGTCATGGAGGCGCAGTTCCAGCAGAAGCGCCTCGCCGACGCCGTCTCCGACATCTTCGCCCAGGTATCCGTGATCTCGAGAGTCACCGCGATCTTCGAAGACCAGGGCGTCGAGCCCTCGGGCCAGGAGCGCTACATCGCCGAGACGTTCTGCGAGCGCGCCGCGGCGCGAGTGCGCTCCAACTTCCGACAGATTGAATCCAACGACGACGATCGCATGAAGGCGATCGCGAAACTGGCGTACAAGCGCGGCAAGTACGGCTACGCGCTCTTCGGCGACGAGTAGACCTCCCTGCGGTCTAGGCGCTCAGAAGGTCTCGGCGGCTTCGCGTGCGAGCGAGAAACCCGAGCCGGTCTCGGTGTTCTCACAGCGGATGCCGGCTTCCGAGCTTTCGCAGACGAACGGGCCGGCGGTCGTTTGGGTTCCGTACTCGAGAACCGTGAGCGAGTCCGGCGAACCGGTCACCGCGTCGCTGACGCAGGCGAACTCACCGGGGCCTTTCACCCCAACGCTCAGGCTTGAGCCGTAGTCGAACTCGCAGGACGCGGGCTGCGGCGGAGGCTCGTAGGAGCGCTCGAAGATGTCACAGCGGACGAACTCCGACGTGATCGCGCACGAGATGTTCTCCGAGGGTGTCGTGAACGAGTCGAGCGAGCCAACTTCGGTCAGATCGCCCCCGCTTTCCGATTCTGGCTCCTCGGCAGCCTCCGCGGAGTCCGTCTCAGCCTCAGTGGTCTCGGTGACGGTCGTCGTGGTGGTGTCGCCTCCTTCGTCACCGCCCCCACAGCCGGTGAGAGCCAACAGCAGCGCGACGGCGCCCAGCGCCGCGACGAACCGAGCGCTCATTCCGTTCCGGCCGGTTCTTCGGGTTCCGACTTCTTCGCGTTCACCACGGCCTTACGCATCGCTTCCTGGGCCTCTTCCTTCGACATTCCGGATTCCCGAGCCGCAGCGGCGAGCTGGCGCACGCCGAGTTCGATCTGCCGGTCGGACAGATCGTCAAGGGGAATTTCCAGATTGGCGTAGTGCTCGCGGATCTTCTTGATCATTGCCGCGCGGGCTTCGACTCGTGTCATCGCCCCCAACGTATCGCGCTCGGCGCATGTGAAACGTGCCGACTCAGGAGGCCAGACCGTGAAGGAGTGAGCGCATAGCGGGCTGGACGTCATCCCGAGCCTGCTTCGGGTCCTCCGCGGTCGCGACCATGATCGCCGCCTCGCCGACCGCAGCCACCAGCAGGTGGGCGAGCGGGCGCACCGGCTGGTCTGCGATTCGCCCACTTTCGATTGCCGCGTTAAGGACGGCCTCGGTCAGACCGAGCCCATACCGGACGTCGATTTCGCGCCATTCCTCCCAGCCGAGGACCGAGGGTGCGTCGATCAAGGTGACGCGCGCGATCTTCGAGTCGAGCGCGGCGTCGAGCACCGCGCCCGCCGCAACCTCGAGCGCTTCGAGTGGGTCCTCTCGCGGGTTCGCCTCCAGCGCCGCGCCGATCTCGGCGACGATCCGCTGCTCGAGTTCCTCGTGAACGGCCCGGAACAGGTCGCGCTTGTCGCCGAAGTGGTGATAGAGCGCACCGCGCGTGACCTCAGCCTTCTCGACGATCTCTTCAGTCCCCACACTGGCGTAGCCGCGCTCCGAGAAGAGCTCGATCCCTACCTCGATGAGCTTGGCGCGCGTCGCCTCTGAGCGCGCGGCTTGGCGCCCGGCCGGTGCCTTGGCACTCACGAGCGCCTCCCGGCGTGCGTTTCATCACACATACATACCGTCTGTATGTTACTCTCGCCATCACAACTCATACACCCTGTATGTAACCAAGGAGGCCGGATCGATGCGCCAAGAAGGCAAGTTCTGGAGGGATTCCGCCCTGGGGACCCAGCGAGACATCCAGTTGAAGGGCGGGCCCATGCGGGTTTTCGAGGCAGGCAAGGGCGAGCCGATCGTGTTCGTCCACGGTGCGCTGGTGAACGCCAACCTGTGGCGCAAGGTCGTGCCGATCCTCTCCCCCGACTTTTACTGCGTGACCCTGGACATGCCGCTCGGATCCCATGAGCTGGCCGTGCCTTCCGCCGACCTCTCGCCGTACGGCATCGCGGACATGATCGCCGAAGCAATCGAGGCCCTCGGCCTGGACCAGCCGACCATCGTCGCCAACGACTCGGGAGGAGGCCTGACGCAGATCGCCCTGGCGCCGCCACCCCGAGCTCGCCGGGCGAGTCGTGCTCACGAGCTGCGACGCCTATGACAACTTCCCACCGCGATTCTTCAAGGTCATCCTCGCACCGGCCCGCATCCCCTCGCTCACCGGTCCGCTGTTCGCACCTCTGCGGATCAGGGCGCTGCGCTCCGCCCCGTTCGCTTTCGGATGGCTCATGAAGTCGAAGCTGGACCCGCTCCAGGGCGATTCCTTCATGCGCCCGATCCTCACCGAGAAGCCGATCGCCCAGGATTTCTCGCGCTTCATGAAGGGCTTTGATCCCAAGTTCACGCTGGAAGCAATCGAGAGGCTCCGTTCGTACGACCGGCCCGTCCTGATCGCCTGGTCGCGGGATGACCGATTCTTTCCGCCCGCACATGCGGAGCGGCTCGCCGAGGACATACCGGGCGCCCGCCTGGAGTGGATCGAGGACGCGTACACATTCTCGATGCAGGACCAGCCCGGGCGGTTGTCCGAGCTGATCGCCGGATTCGTGCGGGAGCCTGCTGCGGTGGCGTCGTGAACCGGTCCTTTTTTTATCGGTGGCTCCTCCTCGTGGTTGGGTTCGCGGGAGCGTTCGGCCTTGCGATGGTCGTTGCCCCCGGACCCATCGAGGACTTCTTCAACTGGATGATCTTTGGTTCGCCGTCGCGCCCGGAGAACTTCTCGGCCGACGCGGCCGACTACATCCGATTCACCTACGGCGTCCTGGGCGCGACCATGCTGGGCTGGATGGTCCTCACGGCGGCGGTCGCCGCCGGACCGCTCAAGCGTGGAGAAACGTGGGCGTGGACCGCTGTCGTCGCCTCCATCGCGAGCTGGTTCGTAATCGACACGGCCCATTCGCTCCTCGCGGGCTACCCCGAGAACGCGGTCTTCAACACGGTCTTTGCGCTCGTGCTCGCGGTGCCATTGGCCGGTTTGAGGCCGTCAGACCAGCACATAGAAGCGCGCAGGGAGCCGCGGTAACCGGCTCTTTCGAAGCGCTATCCGGAGTCGGGCTCGATCGCCGACTCGGGCGGCACTGGCACGTCCGGAAGGACCTCACCCTCGGGCACCGTGGTGCCGTCGTCCGGCACGACCGGAACGCCTTCGCCCGGGACGGGCTCGGAGTCCTCGGGCCGCACGATCACGGTGCGGCCGTCTTCGAGCTCGTAGACGGTGCCGATCTCTTCGCCGCTGCCCACGACTCGCTCGCCCGGGGCGAGCGCCACCTCGTTCACAACCTCGTTCTCCGCCGCCGTCACGGCGCGAGCCTGCTCAAGCGCCTCCTGATCCGTGAAGACCTCTTCGAGGTCAACCGACGACAGTGCCGCGAGCAGAAAGGCAACGGCAAGGACGATGCCGAGGTCGAAGAGGTTGACAAGTCCGTCGAGCGGATCGCCCCCGCGGTCCTCATGAACGCGCGCGCGGTTCGAGACGGCCATGCGCTAAGTGCTCCCGCCTGATTGCGGGGGAGTCGGTGGCTGCGGCTGGGCGGGCTGCGTAGGAGCGGCGGGTTGGGGCGCCGCGGGCACCGCCTGAGTCGCCTGAGTGGCGGGCGCTGGAGACGCCGTAGCGGGAGGCGCAGCGGGGCTTGGCGTGGCGGCCGCCGGCGCAGCCGCCTGGGTCGCGGTTGCGGTCGGCCGCGGAAGGACTGCACCTGGGGCGAGCGCGGACGCGATGTACTCCAGATCCGAGAAGTCCTGGCCGTACAGGCGATCGCGCACGAGCGAGATGCCATAGGCGATCGCTCCGATCAGAAGTCCTGCAACGGTGACGCTGAAGGCGACGCGGAGGTTGTCCGAGAGGGTCTCGATGTCGCCCTCCGCCAGGCCTGCGAGAGCAGGCGACAGCGGAATCAATGTCCCCATGAGACCCAGCGCTGGGCCGACGCGCACGAGGATGCGGGTTCGTTCGAGCCGCTTGACCGAGCCGTAATCGAACTCGGCCAGATCCTTTGCGATCCGGTCAGCTCCGTTTTGGGCCGATCGATGCTCGACGACGGAGCCCAGGACGCCGCGCATCGACTTGCTCGTCGCCACCTTTCCGAGCTCGAGGTACGCGCGGCCGGAGTCGCCCGCACTCAACGCCGCCCCGGCGCTTGCGATCGCCTGGTCGAGCTTCACCCGGCTTCTCCCCCGGCGCCTGATCAGTTCGGCGACCATGCCGCCGAACTCGAACAGGACAAGTGCGAGCGCGAGAATCGCCGCGACGAGGACCGGTACGCGGAGTGCCTCCGCGATGTCGAATAGGACGTTTTCTACTTCCATGGAGGCGAGAGCCTACGAAGGCGGCTCAAATCGGGGCGCCGCCAGCGACGTGGCCGCACGTTTTCAATCTCCCGGCCCGCCCCCAGGCCGATCAGACCGACCACGATTCCGCCGGCGATCAGCGCACCCGGAGCGCTGATCTCCTCGGCCTCCTCGATCGCGGCTTCCGGGTCCGGGGGGGCGGTTTCGCCCGGAGGCAACGCGTCGCCGGACGACGGCGGCAGCGGGGCTGTTGCCGACAGAAGTTCGCCGGCGACACTCACCCCCGTGTCCTCGATGGGCGGGGCCTCGTCGGGGTCGGGGGTCGCGGGTGTCTCGGGGACCGTGTTGTCCCCGGTGTCCGGGAAGTTCGGGCTGTAGTCGGTCGAGGGAGGCGTGTAGCCCGAGCTGTAGTCGGGCGGGTTGTAGCTGGAGTCGCCGGTGCCGCTCGTGTCAGGCGGGGGCGCTTCGATCTTGACCGTGCTGGTGGCAGACGTGCCGATGGTTTGGCTGTCGCTCCCGCGCTTGGCAGTGACGTTGATGGTCACCTCCTGTGTGGTCTCCGGATACGTGTACTTGAAGGTCGTACCGGTGCCGCCGGTTCCGCTCGAGGGCGTCCAGGTGAACTCGTAGTTGCCTGTGCCGCCGCCCCTCACCGATGCGGAGTACGTAACGGTCTGGCCCGCCTTTGGGCTGTTGTCGCTGGCCTCGATATCGATCGGCACGCGAAAGGTCATGACCCCGATGCCGTTCCTTGTCTCCGCGGGACCATTCTCGGTCTTCGGCCTGTAAAAGGTCAGATCGTCGTCGCCTCTCACAATGAAGATCGCGGGTTTCTTGTTGGGAAACTCGCCATTACGGACCGTCAGACCCTCGACCGTGACGCTGGTCCAGGCCTTGTCCTTGAATCCGATGGCAGCGAGGACGGAAGAGAGTGAGCGCCCGCTTTTTGTCACGCCGTCGTAGCGGTAGGCCTTGTAGGTGCTCTGATCGTCTTCGTCGACTTGGACGGTCACGTACTGGCCCGATGGCTTCTGGATCTTGAACTCAGCAACATCCGCCCATGCCACGGCAGCCCAGATCCCTCCCGCGACGATCATCGCGAGACCGGTCAGAGTGATTCCTCGGCGCCTCACCGATGCCAGGGCGCGCGCAGTTCTCTCGTGCCTGCCCACCTAGACGACTTTAGAGCGTCGGGGCCTTAAATTCGCCGCCGGAAGGTCTCTGCGAGGGTCCTGCCGGGGGCGGATCTCAAGCCAACCATGTCTGGCGCTGCGAGCTAGACGCGCTCGACGATCATCGCCTCGCCCTGGCCGCCGGCGACGCACATCGTCTCGAGGCCGACCGCGTGATCGTCGGTCTCCATCACGTTCAAGAGCGTCGTCATGATCCGGGCGCCCGTCATGCCGAACGGATGTCCGAGCGCGATCGCGCCTCCGTGGGTGTTCAGCTTTTCGATCGGGATGTCGCACTCCGACATGATCGGGATGACCTGGGCCGCAAAAGCCTCGTTCAGCTCGACGGTGCCGATGTCGTTCATCGTCATGCCCGTCCGCTCGAGGACCTTCTTGATCGCGCCGATGGGCGCGACGCCCATGTACTCGGGCTCGTTGCCCCATGTCGCAGTCGAAACGATGCGGGCGCGTGGCGTGAGGCCCAGTTCCTTCGCCTTCGTATCGGACATGATCAGAACGGCAGCCGCGCCGTCGTTCAGCGGGCATGAGTTGCCGGCGGTCACGCCGCCCTCGCCGAAGGCTTCGGGCAACTCGGAGAGCTTCTCGAGGGTCGAGGACGCGCGTGGGCCGTCGTCCTTGGCCACCTCGTTCCCGTCCTGGTCCTTGATGGCGACGATCTCGCGGTCAAAGAATCCGGACTCCTGCGAGCCGACCGCAAGCTCCTGCGAGCGCTGGGCAAACTTGTCCATGTCCGCACGCGAGACCTCGTAGTGCTTCGCGACGTTGACAGCCGTGTGACCCATCTCGATGTAGGCGTTCGGCTGGCCGTTCTCGCCGAGCAGGTTGGGGTTGCGATCGTCCGCGCGGACCGCCTCCGTTGCCTCGTTGAACTTCGAGACCCACTCGACGCCTGCCGCGATGTAGACGTCGCCCTCGCCGGCCTTGATCGCGTTGCCCGCGTGGCGGATCGCGTCGAGGGACGAAGCGCAGTAGCGCGAGATGGTCGTGCCAGTCGTCTCCTGCGTGAGCTTTTCGGAGAGGAGGACGATGATGCGGGCGACGTTGAACGCCGTCAGTCCCTGGGGCATTCCGCAGCCGCAATACACGTCCTGGACGAGGGCGGGGTCTACATCCGGGTTGCGCTCCAGAAGCTGGTCGACCACGTAAGCCGCGGTCTCCTCGGGGCGGATCTGGCTGAGCGAGCCCTTGAAGGCACGCCCGATGGGGCTGCGGACGGCGTCGACGATTACGGCTTCGGGCATTGGGGTGGCTCCTTGAAAGTTGAGAGACGGGCTGCGCAAAGGCAGCGGACTACGAGGAGCTTAGTCCGACGGTGAGGTCCCTCAGCAGAGCCAGTTGCCCCGGTTCGACGCAAATTCCTCGTCTGGTGCGCGATCCCGTGGCTGGTTTCGTCGGGAGAGCATTGCTGCCGCCCATTCGTAACGGCCGGGACAGCCGATCTCGCGCACGTCGAACTTCCAAAGGCTCTGCCTGCTGCCCTGCGCGATCTGCTCTGCGGGACCCACGTAATTCCCACCCGGGAGCCTGTATACGCCGGGCCTGCCCCCGACCACGGCGATGGCAAAGTCGTTGCGACCCGGAGACCGCGGCGAGTCGACATAGATCGTCGGCGAGATCGAACGGAACCTGCCGTCGAGCTCGACCTCGTGCCTCATTATCGCCCCGTTGGTGCCTGCTGCCACACGCACGATGTCGAAGCTGGCGCCACCGCGGTTGTCATTCCGAGGGTCACGGATGTCATTACCGCCGACGGCGACGCCCGCCAGGCAAAATGCGATCCCGCCGCCAAGTACTCCCAACAACCTTCTCACGGCCATCGCGCCGTCTTATATCAACACCACCGAGCTCCTGCTACTGAGCTCTCTCCTTGGACCTGACTCCCCTTGGGTAGACGGCCTTGACGGTCAAGACTCGGGCACGAAGTGCATTCCGGCAGTGCGCCCATTCAGGGCAACGGGACGACGGCGAGCTTGGTGTTCCGGAACTGGCAGTTCGTCTGAGCGTCGGAGGCGTAGCTGAGCTGGAACTCCTGCCGGCCCGGGTCGAGGCTGTACGTGATCGCGCCCGCTTCAGACGCATCGGAGACGCCGATCCCGCCGGTGCCCGGCGCCGATCTGCGCAGGAGAAACTCGGAGGTGAAGGAGGTCCTCCTATAGAGGCCTTCGAACACGACCGAGTCGCTGGTTTTCAAGCTGACCACGCAGATCCCATCCGCGGGGCCGCTCGTCTTCTTGATCTCGGACTCCGCATAAACCGAAACCATCCCCGACTTCGGCACTCGCACTGTCATGGGGTCGAGCAAGCGAACCGAGAAGGAGCCCAGCGTTTCAAGCGCCGGATACTCCTGCGTCTTCGCGAGCCTCAGGTCGTTGACCTTGACCTGGCCGTCCTTGATGGACTTGGACACGACCGAATCCCTGGGCGCCTTCTGAACGGCGTAGGCCGTCCCGCCCAAGGCGATGAAGAGCGCCAGAAGGCCGATGTGATGCCGCCGCACGTATCCCGCAATCGCCCGCACCCCTTGAATACTAAGCTCTCCCGCGATGGCAGATGGCCCAGTTGAAAGCCCGGTCGAAGAAGTCCCGGTAACCGGGCTCGAAATTGATCCGGCTGACGTCGCAAAACTCGTCGAGTCCGGCGGGTCCGAGGTGATCGACGTCCGTCGCGACTATGAGCACGAGGCGGGCCACATCGCCGGCTCAAGGCACATCGAGATGAACGACCTGACCGCAAGCTCGGATTCGATCGCAAAGGATCGGCCCGTCGTCTTTTACTGCCGCGGTGGCGGTCGCTCCGCGATGGCCGCTGAGGCCTTCAAGCAGGCCGGCTTCGACTCCCACAACATGACCGGCGGCATGAAGGCGTGGGTCGAAGAGGGATTGCCGCTGGAACCCGCCGACGGCGAAGTCGCGGGGCCGAGGCCGATCTGATGGAAGCCGGATCGCCACCACCCGAGCCGCAGGTAAAGACGCCCCAGGAGGCGGCGGCGTCCCCCGACCCCGTCGAGAAGCTCGACGGGGTCCACGCGTGGGTCGCGCAACTCGACCGCAAGCTTCAGACCCGCTTCTACGCGCTCGGCGCCGCCACCGTGTTGGCGCTGGCGGCCGGCATCGTCGCCGTGGTGCTGGCACTGGGACTCCAAGACGACTCCGCCACGAAGGGTGAGCTCGCCGAGCTTCGCGATCAGGTTGACAACGCCACGAAGTCGGCTTCGAACGCCGCCCAGGACGACGTCGCAGACCTCGAAGACCGCCTGTCGGAGATCGAAGCGCAGATCGAGGGGGTTCAGTCCGGCCAGAGCTCGGCCAGCAAGGAGCTCTCGGTGGTTCAGGACGACATCGCAGACCTGCGCGACCAGCTCGACTCTGTCGAGCAGGCCCAGGATGACGCGGCTGCCTCGGCCGACGAGGACGCCGAAAACGACTCGCCCTAGGCGCCCTGCCTAGGCACGCATCCTGCCGCCCTTCGAAGGCCGTTTGGCCGTCGCCTTCGCCGGGTCGACCTCGCCTCCGGATTGAAGATCGAGCTCCAGTTCGTCGATTGCGTCTCGAAGGGCCGTGAGGCGGTCCGAGACGGTGACGAGGTCTCCATCGCCCTGTTCGAAGCGCTCTAACCGGTCCGCACGCTCCTCCTCGCGCTCGACCTGGTGGACCTGCTCGACCGAATTGATGATGATCGCGATGAGAATGTTGATGACCAGGAAGGAAGCCAAAAGGACGTAGGAGACGAAGAAGATCCACGACTGCGGGTGGATAGCCATCCCTGCCTCCAAGAGCGTCGGCCAGTTCTCGAGGGTCAGCATCGTGAAGGTCGAAAGAAGGGCCTGGCCGATGTCGCCCCAGTTATCGGAATCCTGCTCATGGAAGAGGATCCAACCCACCATGCCGTAGACGTACATCAGCATCAGCGTCAGGAGCGCGAGGCTGAGGATCGGCGGGATCGAGCGCACGAGCGCGCGGATGAGGACGCGTAGATCGGGCAGCACGGTGACGACCCGCACGACGCGCAGGAGGCGCACTATCCGCAGGAGCGTCGCGTTCTCACGGATGCCCGGCGCAAACGCCATCCCGATCACGATGAAGTCGAACACGTTCCAGCCGTCCTGGAAAAAGTCCTGAGGCCGCGACCCGAATGCCGCGATGCGGATAATCAACTCGACGACGAAGATCCCCAGGAAGATGTCGTCGAGCGTCGTCAGAGCCGACGCAAGGTTTGACGACAGGTCGTAGGTCTGGATGCCGAGGGTGACGGCGTTGAGGACGATCACGACCAGAATGAACCCCTGGAAGAGACCCGAGTCCGCGACTCGCTTGCACGCGTGCGCCATCAGGCGGGCAATATGCCACGGCGAGCGGGTTAGAGGGTTTGTGACTATTCACACCACTTGTGCGTGAAGGCGTCCGACGGCCCCCTTACGTTCGCGTGCAAGTCCGAGTCTCCTGAAAGGAGAGGCTTTATGCCTGAGGGTTATTGCGTGAAGGAACGCAAGAAGGTCGAGATCAAGGACGCAACGCAGATCACCATGAAGAACGGTCGTCCCGCGATTCAGGGCACGTGCCCTGACTGCGGCACGAAGATCTTCAAGATCGGCAAGATGGAGTAGAGAGGAGGGGGCGGCGCCCTTCCGGGCGCCTCCGCTCAAACTGCTTCGAGGCCGGCTTGACGGCGACCTACGAGGTAGCCGACCAGCGCCTGGATCACCTCAGGGTCGAACTGACTGCCGGCGTTCGACGTCAGCTCTGACATCGCGTCGTGGTGCGACATCGCCTGTCGATAGGGGCGATCGGAGACCATCGCGTGGTAGGCGTCGCAAGCGAGGATGATCCGGGCGGGCAACGGGATCGCCTCGGCGACCAGACCGTCCGGGTAGCCGCCGCCGTCCCAGCGCTCGTGCTCGTGGCGGACGACCCTCGCGATATTGCCCATGCCTGGGATCGCGCGCATGATGCGCTCGCCGATCACCGGGTGTTGGCGCATGATCTCCCATTCGCGGGCATCGAGGGGACCATTCTTGTGAAGGATTTCGTCGGGGATTCCGACCTTGCCGATGTCGTGGAGGAGCGCGGCCGTGCGGACGTCCTTGATGTCGTCCTCGTCCATGCCCATCGCCTGGGCGACCCGTTCGGTGAGGTCGACTACCGACTCGGAGTGCTCACCGGTGTACTGATCGCGCTCCTCGAGCGCCTGCGCCAGCGCGGCGACAACCTCGACGTTGGTGCCGACGGTCGCGGCCACCTGGCCGGGCTCACCCTCGGATCCGTCAGATGTATGTACCCGGCCGCCGCCGTCGACGCGGGCACCTTCCAGTGCCATCGCTGCCTGGGCAAGGAGGGAGTCGGCGGTCTGTCCATGGCGGAGCCCGGCGATACCGACCGAGGCCGACAGACCCCGTTGATCGCCGACCTCGACTTCCTCGAGAGCGACGAGGATGCGCTCCAGCACGATCTGCGCTTCGCCCAATGGCGTCTCGGACAGGAGCATCACGAACTCGTCGGCACCGGCGCGGCAGGTGAGGTCGAGCGCGCGCGTGCGGCCCGCGAGGAGCTCGCCGACCGCGGCCAGGACCTTGTCCCCCGTCGCGTAGCCACGCTTCATGTTGAGGTAGCGGAAGCGGTCGATGTCGAGAATCGCGACTGTCAGCGGCCGGCCGTATCGCTGGGCGCGCTCGACGTCCAGCTCCAGTTGCGCGCGGAAGGCCGGCAGTGTCATCAGGCTGGAGATCAGGGCATCACGGCCGGAAACGCGTCCGAGCTGCGACTCGAGCTCGGCGATCCGGGCGCGAGCTACCTGGAGCTCCGAGCCATTTGAATCTCTATCCCTGGAAAGCATCAGGAATGGAATCGGCAGCGAACCCGCTGTGCTTGAACTGCGGGAGCTAAGACTTTCGTCCAGTCCGATTCGAATGGCTCAAGGTTCTCGGCGCCCGGCGCGAGCGGTTGGGCGTACCGATCGATGGAAACGGTGGCACAATGGACACTCACCCCCGGCACCATCTATGTCTTCCTCTCAAAAGCCACTCGAACTGATCCTCGCACGAAATCTCCTGACGAGTATCTCGACGGCCTCGTTCCTGGTCGACGGCGCCGGGACCATGATCTTCTACAACGAGGCCGCAGCCGCTCTGCTCGGCCGCTCGTTCGAGGAAGCGGGTCAGATGACCGCCGAAGAGTGGACCACGACCTTCGGCCCCCTCGCAAATGGTGAGGAGCCCGTCGAGCTGGACGAGATCTCGCTGACCCAGGCGATCCAAGCCGGCGAGCCCGCCCACGGTTCGTTCTCCATCCGGACTGCACGCAGTAACAAGGAAGTCGTCGAGGCCGCGGCCTTTCCGCTGGTCACCGCGGATGAAGGCACCTCTGGGGCGATGGTCATGTTCTGGCCTCGCGGAGAGGAGGACGCGTGAAGATCAAGGTCTGGGGCGCAAGGGGTTCCGTGCCCGCTCCGGGCCCGGACATGAATCGCTTCGGCGGGAACACCTCGTGCGTGCAGCTCACTTTCCGAGACGGAAGTCAGCTGATCCTTGACGCCGGGACGGGAATCCGGACTCTCGGACTGGAACTCGCCGACGCATCGCAGGTCGGGATCATCCTCACCCATCTTCACCTCGACCACATTCAGGGCCTCATGTTCTTTCCGCCCTGCTTTCGCTCCGATGCGGAGATCACCATCTGGGGCCCGTCCTCGCCCGAGACGTCGCTCGAGAACCGCATCGCTCGCTACATCTCTGCACCACTCTCACCGGTCGAAGTTCGTGAACTCCCATGCTCGGTTGCCTTCAAGGAGGCACCCGCTTCAGAATGGAAAATCGGCGACGTCGAGATCCGAGCCGAGGCCGTCACCCATCGAGGCCCGACGCTCGGGTATCGGATCACCGACGGCGATACCACCCTTTGTTACATCCCCGACCACGAGCCGGCCCTCGGCGCGCCTCTGGAGAGTCTCGGTAACGAGTGGATCTCCGGCTATGACCTGGCCAAGGACGCCGACCTGCTGATCCATGACTGCCAGTACACGGACACGGAGTACCCCGAGCACGTCGGTTGGGGTCATTCGGGCATGGAGGACACACTGACCTTCGCCCACCGTGTCAATGCAAAGCAGGTGGTCCTCTTCCACCACGATCCCCTGCATACGGACGTGATGCTTGAGCGGATGGAGGCCCAGGCACGCAAGCGCTGGGTCGAGCTCGGCCACGCACGAAAGACGATCGAGCTGGCCCGTGAAGGCACCGAGATCGATGTGGATGGGACTGGACCGCTTGTCCAAGCGGTCCCCGGCGCTTCCTCGACGGCCGGTACAAGCGCCGCCGCAGAACTTTCGACACCGGGATAGGCGAAGTCCACCTTTCCGGTCCTACCGTGGCTCGCCAATAAGCGAACTACAACGGCCATGCCCCCGCGTCGGGCTCGGCTAGGAGGGAATCACATGAAAAAGAGGCTCAGCCTCAGCGCCTTGGTTGCGCTCGGGGCATCCCTGGTTCTGCCGGGGCTTGCCTTGGCGCAGGGCCAGGGCGTAAACCAAGTGAAGGGCGAGCTGGACATCACATGGGTGATGATCGGCTGCGTCCTCGTCTTGCTGATGCAGGCTGGCTTCCTGCTCCTCGAGATCGGCTTCTCACGGCAAAAGAACGTGGGTGCCGGTGTCGCGAAGATCCTCGTCAACCTCTCGATCGGAACGCTCGCTTGGTGGGCGGTCGGATTCGGGCTCTCGTCTCTGACGGGCAACAGTGTGTTCGGCACCGACGGGTTCTTCTTCCATACGGGTCAGACGATCGGCGAGGGCGCTGACGCCCTGGTTGTAGGCGGTGCGGATTCAGCCCTGATGTTGTTCGGGATGCTGTTTTGCGTTGTCTCGCTGGCGATTGTGTGGGGCACGACACTCGAGCGAATCAGATTCGCGGCGTACGTCATCTATGCGACCGTGTTTGCGGCAGTCATCTACCCACTCGTCGCACACGCTGTGTACGGCGGTGGATTCCTGTCCGACATCGGTGGCAAGCAGGTGATGGACTTCGCCGGCTCGTCGGTAGTCCACCTCACCGGTGCAGTCGGAGGCCTTGCGGCCCTGCTGCTCCTCGGCGCCAGATCCGGCAAGTACGGCCCGGACGGCTCCCCGCGGGCGATCCCAGGGCACTCGATGCCGCTGGTCGGCCTCGGTGTGCTGCTCCTGTGGGTCGGCTGGTACGGATTCAACGCCGGTTCGACGTTCGGCACAACGGACAACTTCTTCGCCGAGGTGGCGTTGAACACGCAGCTCGCTGCGTCCGCCGGTGCAGTCGTCGCGCTCGGGGTGATCTACCTCAAGACGAAGTCGATCGATGTAGGCATGGCCGGAAACGGTGCGATCGCCGGACTGGTCGCGATCACGGCGCCTTCGGGCTACGTCGAGTTCTGGGCCGCGCCGATCATCGGAGCGGTCGCGGGCGTGGTCGTCGTGTACGGCGTCCTGTTCATCGAGAGGTATCTCGATGACCCGGTCGGCGCATTGAGCGCGCACGGCCTCGCCGGCATCTGGGGCACGCTCTCGGTCGGGCTGTTCGCCTCGCCGAGGCTCATCCTCGAGGGGACGACCTCCCCGGGCGTGTACTACGGAATCACCGACGGGAACCTCGGAGCCAGCATCGGCCAGCTCGGAGTCCAGGCGGTCGGAGTCGTGGCCACGTTCGTCTTCGTATTCGTTGCCTCCTACGCAGTGTTCGCGGCCATCAAGGCGACCATCGGCCTGAGGGTGACGGACGACGAGGAGCTGGCAGGCCTCGACATCTCGGAGCACGGGATGTACGGCTACCCCGAGGTATTCATCCCCCAGGAGGAATACCCGGCCGGCTCCACGCCCACGCCGCATGTCGCAGGGACCCCGGTGGTCTCACGTGCGACCCCTGCGCCAACCGAGACCCCAGCGGCCTCATAAGGAGGGGGTGAACCAATGAAGAAAATCGAAGCATTCATCCGGCACGAAGCGTTCGAGCCAATCAGGAGCGACCTCCTGGAGAAGGGATTTCCGTCCCTCTCGGTCGCAGAGGTCAAGGGCTCGGGGCGCCAGAAGGGCATCGTCGAGACCTACCGAGGGTCGACGCTCACGGTCAACATCCGGCCGAAGCTGAAGATCGAGGTGGTCATCGAAGACAAGGACAAGTCCGTTGTCGTCGAGACGATCCTGAAGCACGCACGAACCGGTGATGTAGGCGACGGCAAGATCTTCGTGATCCCCGTCGAGGAAGCAATCCGCATCCGGACAGGCGAAGAGGGCGACGGAGTCCTCCAAGCCCATCCGGAGGCGGAGGTGGCCGCGTAAAGCATGGGCCGAACGCCCCGGGCAAGAAAAGCCCGGGGCGTTCTTTCTTCGGGTCGATAGACGATGCGCGACCTTCAGGCCCGAATGCTCGCCGCCCTCCTGGAGGGCGACGGGTTGGCGGGTGTCGCCGAGCTCGCCGCTCTCGAAGCGAGCGCGCCCGTGGCGATCATCATCTCGGCGCGCGGAATGGCCGCAGCCTCGGACGACTCGATCAACCTCGACTCGCTCGCCGAGCGGGTCGCCGCTCGTACGGGCGACGAGCCGCTCGCGGGCGTCGCTTGCGAAGTGCCGGTAATCGCCGGCGATGAGCGGATCGGAGCCGCGCTCGCGCTCGAAGCAGGCCGGAACGGGCTTCCTCACGTAGAGGTAGACCGCGAGCAGGTGCTGCGCGTGGCAGCGCTGGCATCGCTCACCGTCCTTGCCGTCACGGACGCCCGGGACGAAATGGCAGGCGAGCTTCGCGGCACCCTGCTCGAGGAACTCCGAGCCCGGACGATCGAAGGCGCTGAGTTGACCCGCCGCGCGGCTCGGATGGGCTGTGATCTATCGAACGGCGCCGTCGCATTGGTCGCCGAGGTGCCGAGCGCGCGGCCTCGCCATGCAGCCGCCCTTGTGACCGGCGAGCACCCTGGAGCGCTTGCCGAGGCTCTCGCGCCTCTGGGCCAGGCGGATCCGTCGCTTACCCGCATCTACGCCCTGCTGCCGGCGCGGATCGGCGAGGACCCAGCCGGCGACACGATGACTTCGGCGCGGCGCATCGCTGCCCGCCTTCGCTCGCTGGGACCCTCAGCCTTCTCATCATTCAGCGAAACACCGGCGGAGCTCACCCGCGCGATCGCGGAAGCGGAACTGATGCTCGACGTCATCGGGCGTGACGAGCGGATGGCCGCTCAGCTCGGGAGTGGCGTGGGCGACGGTGTCTACCGCCTCCTCTTCCGGGCCATGGCATCAGACCCCGACGAGGTTCGCCGCTTCTATGCCGAGACGGTCGAGCCCCTGGTTCAGCACGACCGCGAGTACCGCACGGACCTCCTCGGCACGCTCGAGTCCTACCTGGGGAACGACTGCAACATGAACGCAACTGCGCGTGCCGTCTACGCCCATCGCCACACGGTGGCCCACCGCCTCGCCCGCATCCGCGAGCTAAGCGGCCTGGATCCCGCGGCCGGCGAGGACCGGGAGCGCCTGGGCCTCGGCATCAAGGCCTTCAGGATCATCGAGCCAACCCTTCCCAAGTAGCCGGCCCGGGTCCTCGCGGGGGAGTGACTAGTTCGTGCCGAGGGCGCGGCGGCGTACTTCTTCCGCTGCGGCCTGAACCTTGGCTTCTGCCTCGGCGCGGAGGCGCTTGGCCGACTCCTCCATCTGCTGCTGAGCCTGGCGACGGGCTTCGGCGGATGCGTCGCGCGCGGCCGCCTGAATCTCGCGGCGCACACGCTCCTCGGTCGCTTTCATCTGCGCCTCGGCAGCGGCGAGCGCCTTCTGCTCGGCCTCCTGGCGCGCCTTCTCGGATTCATCGCGAAGCCGCGATTCGAGTTCGAACTGCACGCGGCGCTCGGCAGCTTCCTCTGCGCGCTCTGCCTCCTCTGCCGCACGGCGCTCCAAAACAGCAAGCTCCTTCACGACGCTTGCCTCAGCTTCTTCGCGGGCGCGTGTCTCGGCTTCTGATGCCAGCCGCTCAACGACGCTGGAGAGCTTTCGCTCGGCTTTCTCGACCCGGGCCTCGGCTTCGACACGCTGCTCAATCGCCTTGCCGAGCTTGGCTTCGATCTCTTTCACCGACGACTCGGCGTCGGCCTTGACGCTCGCGCGGTTCTCGTCGGCGCGGCGGTTGGCGTCGGCCTTCGCGGCTTCGATCTTTCGCTCCGCCTCGGCGATCGCTTCAGCCGAACGCTTCTCGGCGGCCTTCACCTTCACATCTGCCATCTGCATCGCCTTCTCCTGCGAGGAGCGCGCGGCCTCGAGCGCGAGCTCGCGTGCCCTCACCTCCGCCTGTTCCTTGAGCCGGGCTGCAGCGGCTCGCAACTTTGCCTCGGCGCGCTCGCGAAGCTCGGCGCGGCTCTCGGCGATCCTCTTCTCGGCTTCCTCACGGGTCTGCTTGCGGATCTGCGCGGCCTGCTCGGCCACGGCTGCCTCGATCACCTGCGCGCGCTCGGATTCGATCTGCTCGAGGCGTGCACGGAGACCCGAACGGTCGGAATCCAGATCAGCAATGCGCACGTCGGCATCGCGCGCCTTACGATCAGCCATCCGCTTGGCGGCCGCTGCCTCTTTCGCCTTCCGCTCCGCGGTCGCCAGGGCCTCGGCTGCGTCCCGCGCTTCGTGCTCAAGCGCAACTGCACGAGATCGCTCGGCGCTCAGCTCTGAGCGGAGATTCCGCAGGTCCGCGGCCAGCTCGGCGACGCTGTCGGCCCGTGCCTGGCCGGCAGCGGCACTCAGATCCTCGGCCATGCGGCGAGCCTCCGCCGCAGCCGTTGGAGCCTCGCCTTCGGGACCGACAGCATGAAGCCTCGGCTTGCCCTGCGGTATGGGCTCATCAACATTCATGATCTTCGCTTTGGGGTCGCGATCAGGCATCGCACTTTCGAGCCGGGGGTCCTCCCCGCTCGAGGACGCCGGGACGGCGCGAGCCTATACGAGCCTGCATACAAGGGGTCCTGTCGCTATGCGTCGTCGAGCGGGTCGGGCACAGGGCAGCCGAACCGCTTCATTCCCTCCTCGATCCGGCTGATAACGGTCTCGATCACGCTTACCCGGGCGAACTTCTTGGACTCGCCCGCAATCACGTCCCAAGGGGCGTGCGGCAGGTCGGTGCGGGCGAGCATGTCCTCGACCGCCTGCTCGTACTCGCCGCGCTTCTCCCGGTTTCGCCAATCCTCGTCGGTCAGCTTCCAGGCCTTAAGCGGCCGGCGCTCGCGGCGCTCGAAGCGGCGGAGCTGCTCGTCGTCGGAGATATGGAGCCAGAACTTGATCAGGATCGTCTGGTCGTCCACGAGGCTCTTTTCAAAGGCGTTGATCTCGTCGTAGGCGCGCATCCACTCCTCGCGAGTTGCGTAGCCCTCCACCCGCTCGACCAGGACCCGGCCGTACCAGGAGCGGTCGAGGATCGCCATCCCTCCCTGACCGGGGAGTGTCGGCCAAAAGCGCCACAGGTACTGATGGCGCTTTTCGTCGGAGGTCGGGGCCTGGAACTGGACGACGCGCACGTGACGAGAGTCGAGCTCTGCAACCAGGCGTTTGATCGCCCCGCCCTTGCCGGCGGCATCCCAGCCCTCGAAAAGGATGCACACCGCCGGGCCGATCTTCTGCTCGCCGATCTGACCGCCGAGCGTCAGGCGGAGTTGGGCCAGGCGCTGTTGAGCGGACTCGATCCGCGCGTTCTGCTCCTTGCGCTTGAGCGACTGTGAGAGATCGACTTCGTCCAAGCGGCTCACTTCAGCACCTCGGGGACCGGGCCCGATCCGTTGGCCCCCAAAAAGCCGATGACCGAGACGACGATCAGGGTCATTCCGGCGATTACCGCGATCGGCGATCGGGAAGCCTGACCCCAGCCGCCGACGAGGAAGCCGGTGACCATCACGACCAGGTAAGGGAGCAGTTCGGAGATCGTGTTGGTCGCCGCGACCAAGGCGATATTGGCTGTCGTCATCAAGGACACTTTCGACATTCTCCCTATCCTTCGCGCCGATGCAGTCAGTGGCCGAGACGAAGTCCGCTCTGGAGTCGGCCGGCTATCTCGCAGACGAGCCGGCCGCACTGGTCTCACATCTCGCTCAGGCACTCGGAAAACCGGTCCTCGTGGAGGGGCCCGCAGGTGTCGGAAAGACCGAGCTTGCAAAGGCGCTGTCGCGCGCGACCGGCCGCGAGCTGATCCGTCTGCAGTGCTACGAAGGCCTTGACGAGGCAAAGGCCCTGTACGAGTGGAACTACCGGAAGCAGCTCCTCCACATCCAGGCGAAGGCAACCGACGATTCCCGTCCCGCCCCGCACCCCGGCGGTAGCGGACCCGATGCGGAGCAGCCGTCAGGCGCTGATCTCGAGGACGAGATTTTCTCCGAAGACTTCCTCTTGACGCGGCCGCTGCTCCGCGCGATCTCAAATCCCGAGCCGGTCGTGCTTCTGATTGACGAGATCGACAAGACGGATCAGGAGTTCGAGGCGATGCTCCTCGAGGTGCTCTCCGATTTTCAGATCTCGATACCCGAGCTGGGCGTGATCGAGAGCCGCACCCACCCCATCGTCGTCCTCACCTCCAACAACTCGCGCGAGCTGACCGAGGCGCTCAAGCGCCGCTGCCTGTATCTCTGGCTCGACTACCCCGAGCTCGAGCGGGAGATGGAGATCGTCCGCCTCCACGTCCCCGAGCTCGACGAAGACCTCACCCGCCGCCTGGTCGAGGTGATCAGCATGGTGCGCGACCTCGACCTGAAGAAGCCGCCTTCCATCGCCGAATCAATCGACTGGGCACGCGCCCTTCTTCTCCTGGGCGCCGACAACATCGACAGCGAGACCTTTACCCAGACGATGTCGATCATCGTCAAGCACCGCACCGATATCGATCTGGTCGCCGAACGGGTGGGCGTCCGGCTCGGATCCCCCGCACCGGCCGCGCAACCTGACTGATGTTTTACTTCAACTCGATCGGCGCACCGCAGACCTTGAGGCCCATCTCCTCCGAGACTTTTTGGTCTGAAAACGCGGATTTCTCGTTCACTTCCTGCGCGGCCGAGACCTCGTCCACGGTCTTTTGCGTCGGATTCTTGCCATAGCTCCGCCACGCGTCGGCCAAAGCTTCGAGATCCTCCGCTGACTCCTCTCGCGCCTTGACCAAACCCTGAAGCGCGTCGGGATCCGGCGTGTCGAGCGCTGCGAGTTGCCTTGTGACCTCGTTCTTTAGATCCGCGAGCTCGGCGATGGTGTCACCGACTTTGGAGGCCGCGGCCTTGACGGCGTCCTCCGATGCCAGGGTTTCCTTCGAGACCGCATCGGCCTGGGCCTTCTCCGACTCGGTCAGTGCCTTCGCAATGTCGTCCGTCTTCGACCTGCACGCGCTATCCGCCGCCTCGTCAAAGTCGGCCTGCGTGACCGGCTCCGGCTCGGTGGACGCCGAGGCGCCTTCTCCGGAAGTCGAGTCGTCTCCGCCACCGCACCCGACCGCAAAAGCGGCCATGAGAACGATCAGTCCTCCAAGACGCAAACGCGTCAGCACCCTGCTCATATGCACTGCCTCCCTGGTTGCGGCGCGAAGGGTCGCGCCAGACCTATGCTTATCCACGTGACCCTAGACGACGGCCTGGCCCCGAAGATCGCTTCGTTTTGCGACGACCTCAGGGCGGAAGGTGTAGCGGTCGGAACATCCGAGCTCCTCGACGCCTTCGCAGCCCTCGAGACAGTCTCATGGACCGAACCCGCGGACTTCAAAGAGGCGTTGGCCGCGACGGTCGCCAAATCGCCCGACGATCGCCGCATCTTCGATCTGATCTTTGACCGCTACTTCTTCCGCGCGGCCGAGGCGGAGGCGATCGACCGTGAGCTGAGGGAGGACGAACGCTACTCCGGGGGTGAGCGGCTCGATACCGAGGAGCTGCGGGACGCGATCCGCCAAGCGATTGCTGAGGGTCGCGAGGGCGACATGCGCGACCTCGCGCGCCTCGCAATAGCCGCGTTCGGCCGCCGCGGCGAGGGGTCCGGAGTCGTCGGCGTCGACGTCCAGCGCATTCGCCGCTCGCTGGAGTTGACACCCACTCCTCCCGGCCGGCAGCAGGAGGGTGAGGCGCCGATCGACCGCGACGGGATCAACCGTTTCGAGCGCCACCTGCGCCGTGAGCTCGAGCGCGCGCTGATCGAGCGCACCGAGAAGCTTCCACCTTCACGCCCTCTCGCCGAGCTCGACCGCACCCTCCCCACCAGCCCGACCCAGGATCTCGCCTCCGTTCACCGCGCCGTCACTCAGCTCAAGCGCCGGCTTGCCACGCTCGGCCACGAACAGCGCGGGCGCCGCCAGTTCGCCGTCGTCGACATGCGAAAGACGATGCGCTCGTCGCTCGAGACCGGCGGCGTCCCCCTTCGCCTGCGCTACAAGCCCAAGCGTCCGCGCCGGCCCGAGATCATCGTGCTCTGCGATGTCTCCACCTCGGTGACCTCGGCGAGCGTCTTCTTCCTCTCCGTCCTCCACGCTCTTCACGACTCGTTCCGCAAGCTCCGCAGCTTCGTCTTCATCGAACGGATCTCCGAGGTCACCGACGTCTTCGAGGATGAGCGGGACTTCCGGGAAATCTCCCGGCGGATAAGCCGCGAGGGCGGCGTCGCCGACGTCTCCGGCTACACGGACTATGGGCGTGTTTGGCGGGAGTTCGTGACGGAGGTGGGGGACGATCTTCATCCCCGCTCGACCGTGATCGTCCTGGGCGACGCCCGCACGAACGGCCGCGAGCCCCATGCAGAGATATTTGCGGAGGTCTCAGAGCGAGCCGGCCGAACGTTCTGGCTGAACCCCGAACCCAAGCTCTACTGGAACTACGGAGACTCGGTCATGTCCTCATACGAGGAGCACTGCACCGCCGCGTTCGAGTGCTGGACCACAAAACACCTCGAGGAGTTCGTAAACGTGGTCGCCGGAGGGCGCTCGCAACCCGAGAGCTGAAGCCACCTGAGGTGATCCTTGCCCGAGGGGTGATCGAAAACGACCTCAGAACCGGCGCATCCGCGCCGACCACGCGGTAGCGTTTTGCCCGTGGATCTGGGGAGGCAGGGCCGTAGGAGAGTTTTTGCGCTGGGTGCAGTCGCGCTCGCGTGCGCCGGCGTGCCGCTTGCGATTGGAGCCGCCGGCGACGAGCCTTCGGCGCCGCGCGGCGCCGACAACCCGCTCGGGCTCGATGTCGAGATCCTGAACACGAGCCAGAACCTGCTCGTCCAGAAGGGATTCTTGAAGCTCACGCTTTCTGCGGACAGACGCGCAGACGCTTCGCTCCGGCTCCGCTCGGGCGGGGGCAAACCACTGGCCCGAAGGCTCGACGTCAAGGCGAAGCCGAAAACCAAAACCCACAAACTTCAACTCACGCAGCGTGGTCTGAATCGGATTTCGCGCTGCAAGCCGCGGGAGCTCTACGCGAGCGCAACCTCGATCTTTGAAGGCGACATTGGCGTGCAGGACGAGGACCGCGAGGCCCTCGTAGTCGACAAGCCCGCGTGCGACCCGCCGCCCGACCCGCCCTCCCGGGTCTACGACATCGTTCCAGGCGGCTCCGCGGCGCATACCAACGGCACACCACGCGATCTCGCCGCAACGGACACGGGGACCGAATCGGTACGACTCGCGCTCTTCGCTTGCCCGGGTGTCACCGACCAGAACGGCGACGTCACCTTCCAGCACTCCGGCGGTGTCGCTACCCGCGGCACACCCTCTGGCTCGTTCACCCGGGTCGAGGGCAACCCAACTGCCGGTAGCCCGCAGGAGTCGGGACCGCACACCGCCGGCACGGGCGATCTCGACTTCACGATCTCGGGCGCAGACGGCTGCGCCTATCCGGTTGTGTTCGCAGACGAGAACTCGAACTCCGCTCTCGATGTTGATCCGAACGGCGTGCCGACCGAGCCTTACGGTGCCGGGGGCAAGACCACCTGGGAGCCGCAGGGCGCCGAGTTTCAAAACGCGGGCCGCTGCGATCCGCTTGACTCCGCGGTATGCCTCCAACCGTTCCCTAACGACCACTTCACGGTTGCGGATGCCACAACCGACACGGGCAAGCGCGTCGCCTTCGCCCAGGAGTCGATGCCGGCCAACCGCGCAGGAATCCGTATCAATCCCGTCGAGCACAATCGCAACGACGGCTTTTCGCCCGGCCAGGCCATCATCACCCAAGTCCCGGGCCTCGACACCCAGGCGGCATTTGATGCGACCGGCGCGGTGCCGATCACGGACATCGAGCGCTCGTTCGATGCCGACGCCCCGATCGTCGTCATCGACGCGACCACCGGCGAGCGTCATCTGATCTGGTCTGAGATCGACGCGAATCCGGCTGACCCGGCGGACGTGAACCTGATGATCCGTCCCGCGGTCAACTTTGAGGAGGGCCACCGCTACGTCGTCGCTCTCCGCGATCTCCGCCGAGCCGACGGCAGCGTGATCGAGCCGCAGCGGCCATTCGAGCTCTACCGCGACCGGATCGTTACGTCCGACCCGGTTGTGGAGTCACGACGCGCCGAGTTCGAGCAGACATTCTCGGAGCTCGAGTCCGCCGGAGTCGAGCGCGACGACCTCTACCTCGCATGGGACTTCACGGTCGCCAGTGAGCGGAACCTGACCGAGCGCTCGCTGGCCATCCGCGACGACGCGTTCGCGCAGCTCGGTGATACGGACCTGGACGACCTCCAGGTACAGGGAACGAACCCCACCGTGAACATCAGCGGGGTCACCGACTACGAGGAGTGCGGCGACGACGGCTGCCAAGGCGGATCCCCGCTCTTCACCGGTCTGCCACTGCCAATCGGCCTGGGCGACGTGCCAATTGTTGGCGGCTTCTACGGCCCCACCGAGGCACAGCTCTCGACACAGCTCGGCTCGCCGCCTGAACACGATCTGATCGCCCGCAAGGTCGAGGGCCAGGTCGTAGTGCCTTGTTACACCAACCTGCCGGGCTGTCAGACCGGCTCGCAATTTGCCTACTCCGGGCCGACCGACACGATTCCCGACCGCGTCCCCGGCAACACGACTACCGCGAACTTCACCTGTGTGATCCCGCGCTCGGCGGTCGAGGGACCCAACGCGGGACCGGTCAAGCCCTCGCTCTACGGCCACGGCCTCCTGGGTAGCGCAGGCGAGGTCGAGGGCGGCAACATCGCCCGAATGGCGTCCAACCATGGCTTCATGTTCTGCGCCTCGGACTGGGTCGGCTTTGCAACGCAGGATCTGCCCACGATCGGGCTCATCCTTCAAGACCTCAACAACTTTCCAAAGCTGGTCGACCGGACGCAGCAGGGCTTCCTCAACTTCATGTTCCTGGGCCGGTCGATGATTCACAACCAGGGGTTCTCGTCGAGCCCCGCCTTCAAGTTCAACGGCCAGTCGATCATCGACGCCGAGCGCCTCTACTACGACGGCAACAGCCAGGGCGGGATCCTCGGAGGCAGTCTTGTGGCGCTCGAACCTGATGTCGAGCGCGCCGTCCTGGGCGTGCCCGGCATGAATTACTCGACGCTCCTTCGGCGCTCCGTCGACTTCACCCCGTACGCGGAGGGCACCTTCCTGGATGGCACGCCCGACACGGGTCTCGGCCTTTACGACAACTACCCGTCTGAGCTGGAACGTCCGCTCATCCTCGGCCTCATGCAGATGCTCTGGGACCGTGGCGAGAACAACGGCTATGCGCACCACATCACCACCGACCCGCTCGAGAACACGCCGCCCCACGAGGTCCTGATGCAGGTGGCCTTCGGAGACCATCAGGTCTCGATGTGGACGGCGGACGTCCTGGCACGAACGGTCGGCGCGTCCACGACCCAGAACGTCCTCGACCCGGGTCGCCACCCCGATCTCGAGCCGCTCTTCGGCATCCCGCGCATCGGAACCTTCCCCTTCACCGGCTCGGCCCTCATCTACGTGGACGCGGGCACGCCCGCGCCGCCGATCACCAACACGGACCCCGAAGGCGACGAGTTCGGCTCAGACCCCCACGGCGTGCCCCGGAACGACCCTGAGTCGCAGGCGCAGAAGGCTGCGTTCCTCAGCCCCAACGGGGTCGTCATCGACACCTGTGGCGGCTCGCCTTGCTACGGCGGCGGCTACACCGGCCCGCCTGCTCCTTAGACTGGGAACCGATCAACAGGGGTGCTCGCGGAAGCGGGCTGAGATAGCGCCTCGAATCCCGGCGCTGACCCTCAGAACCTGTGCGGTAATGCGCGCGGAGGGAGAATGGCGAGTACTTCTATACATCCGGCGTCCGTGACCCGGCCCCAGCAAACCGAGCAGAGCGCGCCCAGACCCGGGAGTGCGATCAGCGCGACGGGAGTCACCCATGGCTTCGGAGCGCTCGAGGTGCTGGACGGGATCTCGCTGGACGTGGCCGAGGGCGACGTCGTCGGGCTTGTCGGGCCGTCAGGCTGCGGCAAGTCCACCCTGCTCGAGTTGGTCTCAGGGCTGGCCGAGCCCGTTGAAGGCTCGATAGCGGTCGAGGGCGCCAAGGCACCGGAGGCTCGCCTCGAGAGCTGCGCCTACATGCCGCAGCGCGATCTCCTCTTCCCCTGGCTCTCGGCGATCGACAACGCGGCGATCTCTCCTCGCAACCTGGGTGCGTCGAAGGGTTCTGCGCGCCAGGAGGCACTGCCGCTCTTCTCGCGGTTCGGCCTCGCCGAGTTTGCCGACGCGATGCCCGGCGAGCTCTCGGGCGGCATGCGCCAACGCGTCGCCTTTTTGCGGACGCTCCTCGCGGGCAAGCCGGTCCTCCTTCTCGACGAGCCGTTCGCCGCGCTCGACGCGATCACGCGCGGCGAGATGCAGGAGTGGCTCGCCGCAGCGCTTCTGACCGAGCCGCGCACCGTCCTGTTGGTCACCCACGATGTCGAGGAGGCGCTCTACCTTTGCGACCGCGTGGCGGTGCTCTCGGCACGGCCGGCACGAGTCGTCACCCAGCTTCGGCCCATCGCGCCCCGTTCGCTCGACCGGGCGAGCGCCATCACCGACCCTGGGTTCGCGGCGCTCCGATCCGAAGCCCTCCAGGCACTCAGGGAACACTCGCGATGAAGAAGGTGCTCCTCCCCCTGGGCGTCGTCGTGAGCATTCTCGCCATCTGGGAGGTGATGGCCAACTCCGGGGCCCTCGCCGACATCTTGGGCATTCGCGCGTCTGCCTCAGACGCGATCGTTCCCGCTCCGAGCGACATCGCCACATCGCTGTGGGAGGACCGCGCTCTCCTGGCCGAACACGGGTGGGTGACCCTGGTCGAGATCGTCGCCGGGTTTGCAATCGCGGTCGCATGCGGCATGGCCTTTGCCATCGCGCTGCACCTCTCGGACACCCTCAGGCGCACGTTCTACCCACTGCTGGTCGCCTCGCAGACGATCCCGATCATCGCCATCGCGCCGGTTCTCGTGATCTGGCTCGGATTCGGGATCGGGCCCAAGCTCTTCATCGTCGCGCTGATCTGCTTCTTCCCGATAACGGTGGCCACCCTCGACGGCCTGCGCTCGGTTGACCCGGCCGCGATCCGGATGATGCGGACGCTTCACGCCGGCCGCGGGGCAATCCTCCGCCGGCTCGAGCTGCCATGGGCCCTGCCGCGATTCTTCTCGGGCGTCCGCGTTGCCGCGGCTATCGCCGCCATCGGCGCCGTCCTGGGCGAGCTCGTGGGCGCAAACGAGGGTCTCGGCTACCTGATCACCACCGCGCAGGGCAGCTACAACACGGCGCGTGTATTCGCCGCCGTGGTCGTTCTGTCGGCTATCGCCATCGCTCTGTTCGCGTTCGTCTCGTTCTTGGAGCGCACCATTGCCCCCTGGGGCCGAAAGGAGCTTCCGTGAGGAACTCATTGACCCGCCTGCTGACAGCAGCCTTGTTCTCAGGCGTCGTCGTCCTTGCAGGCTGCGGAGAGAAAGACGAGTCCGTCCGTGGCGGTGAGTCCGAGCAACTGGAGCTGATGCTCGACTTCTTCGTCAACCCGGACCACGCCGGGATCTTCACGGCGCTTGAGAACGGCGATTTCGAGGAGGCGGGTCTCGACGTGACTCCCCGCGTGCCGTCGGACCCGGCGGCGCCGATCAAGCTCGTCGCGTCGGGCCAGGCCGACCTTGCGGTGAGCTACGAGCCGGAAGTCATGCTCGCTCGCGACCAGGGCTTGCCTGTGGTCGCCGTCGCCGCCATCGTGCCGGAGCCGCTCACCTCGCTCATCTCGCTTCCAGACGCAGGCATCACCGACCCCTCCGACCTCAGGGGCAAGACGATCGCGACGGCCGGCATCCCCTACCAGGACGCCTTCATCGGCCGCATCCTTCGCGACGCACGGATACCTGACAACGAGGTCGAGCAGGTGAGTGTCGGGCTTGGTCTCGAGCAGGCGGTGCTCTCGGGCAAGGCGGACGCGATGCTCGGCGGCTTTCGGAACATCGAGGGGGTCTCGCTCAAGGAGCGCGGGGAGAACCCCAGGGTCGTCCCGGTCGACGAGCTCGGGATCCCTACCTACGACGAACTCGTCCTGGTCGCGAGCTCCGAGCAAGTAGCCGAGGACCCTGAGCCGATTCGCCTGTTCATCGCCGCGCTCGAGCGTGGCACCCTGGCCGCGATCGATGACCCTGACTCGGCGACCGACGCGATCATCGAGGCCGGCGACGGGCTGGATCAAAAACTCACCGCCGCCGAGATAGACGCGACCCTGCCGTTGCTCGTGCCGAGGAGCCAGGAAGCGTTTGGCTACATGGACGAGGGCGAATGGGACGAGTTCGCGGGCTTTCTGGCCGACGAGGGGTTCATCAAGGCCAGGCCCGAGCCCGGCGACGGCTTCACGAATGACCTGCTGCCGGGGGAGATCCCCGAGTAGTCCTGGCGGTGATCCGGTGGCGTGGCGCGCCCGCATGACTAAGAACATGTCCGCTCTTCGCTACCGCGTGCTCGACGGCGCCCTCGCCAAGGACCTCTTGCCCGATCCGGTTCTGCGCGCCGGCTCCGTGGCTGGTGCCTGGACGCGCGAGCGCGCCGAGTCCAGGGGCGGTGCCGAGGCCCAGGAGGCTCGCCTCAAAGAGGTCGTCGAGCGCAAGTCGACCGGCCCTGTCGCGGAAGTCCCCGAAGCCGCCAACGAGCAGCACTACGAGTTGCCGCCCGAGTTCCTGGGCCTCTTTCTCGGCCCGCGACGCAAGTACTCCGGGTGCCTTTTCGAAAGCGACGCCACAACTCTCGCGATGGCCGAGGAAGCGATGCTTGCGCTCACCTGCGAGCGCGCCGGTATCAAGGACGGCCAGCGCATCCTGGAACTCGGCTGCGGCTGGGGCTCCCTGACTCTCTGGCTCGCGGAGAAGTACCCGAACTCAGAGATCGTCGCGGTCTCGAACGCCTCGAATCAGCGTGAGTTCATCCGGGGCCAAGCGGCCGAACGCGGCTTTTCAAACCTCACGGTGATCACTCAGGACATGAACGACTTCGAGCCCGAGGGCAGATTCGACCGGGTCGTCTCGGTCGAGATGTTCGAGCACATGCGGAACTGGAAGGAACTGCTTCGCCGCATCTCCACCTGGCTCAACCCTGACGGGAAGCTCTTCGTCCACGTCTTCAGCCATCGAACACTCCCCTACTTCTTCGAGGGCACCTGGGCCGCCGAGCGGTTCTTTACCGGCGGCGTCATGCCTTCGCACGACCTGATGCTGCGCTTCCAGGACGACCTCGCCGTTACGGACTCGTGGATCGTGCCCGGCAGGCACTACGCGCGGACACTTCAGGAGTGGCTGTCAAAGCTCGACGAAAGCCGTGGCGAGGCACTGGCGATCCTTCGCCGCGACGGTCGCACCGAGTCCGGAGCGAAGGCACTCCTGGGGGGCTGGCGCCTCTTCCTTTTGTCGACGGACAAGATCTGGGGCTACAAGGACGGCAACCGCTGGCTCGTGAGCCACTACGTGCTTGAACCGCGCTAGGCCTTCCCGGCCGTCCGCTCGATTCCGTCGATCACCTCGGGCCAGGTCCAGCGGGCGAGATCGTGGCCCATCCCCGGAATCTCGAGGAGCTCTGCATCCGGGATCGCAGCGGCGGTTGCACGACCGCCGCTCGGGAGCACGATCTTGTCGCGCAGGCCGTGGATCACGAGCGCCGGCTGCTCCAGACCATTGAGCCCGGCAGTGCGGTCGCGCTCCTCGAGGATCGCGGCGAGCTGGCGTCCCCCGCCCATTCCATCGCCACGTTCCCTGGTGGCAGAGCGGCGCATGGCGACGCGAACGTCCTCGTCGTCCGCAGCCGTCCGGCCTTCCGAGCCGATCCGCCCGAAGCTCTTGACGAGGTGCTCGATCGAGCCCTCGAAATCGCGCGGTCCCCGGCGCAGGAACTCCGGCCGCGCGCGCCACGCCACCTTGCCTGTCTTGCCGTCGCCGGGCCTGCCCATGATCGAGACCAGCGAGCGCACCTTCTCCGGATGGCGGATCGCCGTGGCCTGGGCGACGAACGAGCCAAGCGAGACGCCGACCAAGTGCGCTCCACGCGGGTCGAGCGCGGCGACCAGGCCGCCCGCGTCGTCGGCCATGTCCTCAAGCTCATAGGTGGTCTTGGCACGCCGCGCCAAGAAATCGAGTGGTCCGGGAGTCGGGCCGTTGAACGGCGTCGAACGACCGATGTCTCGGTGGTCGTAACGAACGACCCTGAAGCCGCGTGACACCAGCTCCGCGCAGAAGTCGTCTCGCCACCACACGAGTTGAAGTCCCATCCCCATCACGAGTAGAACCAGGGGAGCGTCGCCGGGTCCGATCTCATCCACGCACAGATCGACCTCGTCCGATAAGCGGATCATGCGCTCGGCCATTACGGACGCCCATCGGCGCTCATGCGTGTTTCGCGCCTTGTCTCGCTCATCAGACACACCTACTACGCATCCGAACTGCCAATCGGATCGTATGTTTGTGACATGAGCCTTGATATCGGAGACACAGCGCCGGATTTCACCCTCGAGGGGACGGAGGGACCGTTCACGCTGTCAGAGCACCGCGGCGAGCGAGTCGTCCTCCTCTTCTACCCGGGAGACGACACCGCCGTGTGCACCAAGCAGTTCTGCGCCTATCGCGACGCGGGTGACGAGATGGCCGAGCTCGGCGCGAAGTTCGTCGGCATCTCGACCCAGGACATGACGTCAAAGGAGTCCTTCAAGGGCAAGTACGGGCTGACGACCGAGCTTCTCGCCGATGACGACGCCGAGGTCTCGAAGGCCTACGGCGTTTTCGCCAAGCGCTTCGACATAGCCAAGCGGACCGTATTCATCGTCGATGAGGAGGGCAAGATCGCCCACAAGCACGGCAACTTCCTCTCGATGTCCTTCGACGACGTCGGCACGATCAAGGAAGCGCTCGAAAAGATGCCGGCGAAGGCCTAACCCCGAGGCAGCTTCATGCGCAGGACGTCCTCCCACATGTCGTCAAAGCGGGAGACCCAAAGGTACCCGTAGGCCGTCAGGACGTTGCCGCCTCCAGACTGGGGCCCATAGCGCGCGACGACCTCATTCGTTTCGGGGTCGATCTCCTCAAGCAGAGTTAGACCCCCGCGCACCCAGACCGATCCTTCGCCGGTCCGGATCGCGCCACCGGCGCCCGCCATGTCCGCCAATACGACCTCGACCTCTTCGCCCTCGGCGTCGAGCCGGATCACGTTTCCCTCAAGCTGGTCGAACACCCAGGCCGCGCCCTCTCCCACGGCGATGTGCTGCGGGCCGCCTTGGACCGCCGTCTCGCTGATCGGTTCACCCGTATGGGGATCCACCCTGGTCACGGTCCCCTGCTTCGGATTCGTGACCCAGACCGCGCCGAGGCCCGTTGCGACCGACGCCGAGCCCTTCTCTATCTCAACCTCGTGCTCGACCTCGAGCGTCTTGGGATCGACGCCGATCAGAACGCACGCCTGACAACGCTTGTCGTCGCCAACAAGCCAGATTCCGCCCTCGCCCACGCCGATCGTCGAGTTCCCGCTGTGGAAATCCGAGGTCGGAAGCTCTACGTGGGTCACCTCGAGTGTCTTCGGGTCGATCCGGGCGAGCCCGTCCGTCGCGCAGGTCGCGGTCCAGAAGGCACCGAAGCCGAAGCCGTTGCCCTGACACGCGGTCTCCGGGAAGGGGATCTCGTCAGTGACCTCACCCGTCTGGGGGTCGACACGCACCACCGTGTCTCGCCAGTTCGCCCAGATGGCGCCGCCGCCGGCAGACATCCAGTCTCCGCTTACGTCCAGCTTCTCGCCACCGGACTTCAGGAAGTCCTCTTCGGAGGGGAGCGCCGGCGCGGCTAGTTCAGGCTCACTCGCCTCGGTCGAGATATCCGGCTGGTCGCCGGCCCCGCACCCGGCGAAAGCCGCCATGCACACCGCTGCTGCCGCGAGGGTCCGCCTCATCGCCGTTCGGCGAAGAAGTCGCGAAGGAGCTTGGCCGACTCGTCTGCCAAGAGCCCAGACTCGACCTTGGGCCGGTGGTTGAGCCGTTCGTCGCCGAGAATGTCGAAGATCGAGCCGGCTGCTCCGGCCTTCGGGTCGGACGTTGCGAAAACGACGCGTGGCACGCGGGCCAGGACAATCGCACCCGCACACATCGCACACGGTTCGAGCGTCACATATAGCGTTGTCGCCGGCAGGCGCCAGCCACCGCGTCCGCTGGCCGCTGCCTGCAACACCAACATCTCGGCGTGAGCGGTGGGATCGTTACGTCGCTCGCGCTCATTCCCTGCGAAGGAGATCGCATGACCTTCGCTCGCAAGAACGGCCCCGACCGGCACGTCGCCGAGCCGGGCTGCGCGCTCTGCCTCGCTCAAGGCGAGCTGCATCAGCTCCGAGTCGCGCTCGGAGAAGTTCTCACCCACGTTCGGTCTAGGTGGTACGGACGATGTAGACACCACAGGGCGCGTGGTGTGAGACCTTGTTCGGAACGCTGCCGAGCAGGAAGCGGCGCGTGCCGGTCATTCCCTTGTTGCCGACTACAACGAGATCGGCTCCGGTCTCTTCTGCAACGTCCAGGATGGCGTCCGCGGGTTCCCCTTCGCGCGGGTGGGTGTTCACCTTGACCCCCTGCTCGATTGCCTTGGCGGCGGCGTTCTCGAGATTCGCGTTCACATCGCCTCGGGGCCCCACGCCGTAGGCGACATCGCCCGGGACCTGCGACTTCTCTTCGCGCAGGCGATCCGATGGCACGGGTACGAAGGCGCTGACAATCTCAAGCGCCGCGCCGTGCATCTTCGCGAGCTCCGTCGCATGTAACACGGCGGTCTGTGCCGATTCCGACCCGTCAGTTCCAACCACGATCCGCTTGAACAAAGCAACCCCTCTGTAGACACCCGGATTCTGTCGCCATACTAAACGTCGTGCCCAAGAGCTGGATCATCTCCATGGTTGTTCTGGTCGCGTGCCTTCTTGCATCGATGGTGATCGCGTCGGTAAAACTCTTCTGAGAGGATGCCTCGAATGGCAACTGTGGAGACGGTTACGGGTCCGATCGAAGCTTCCGAGCTCGGTGAAACGCTCATCCATGAGCACCTGATGTCACGCGACGAGGCGATCCTCGTCCAGTTCCCCCAGATGGGAACCGTGCGGGAAGATCCGATCGAAGGCGTCAGCTCGCCGAAGGCAGAGGACGTGGCCGCAGAGTTCATGGCAGCCGCGGTAGAGCGCGGCGTGAAGACCGTCGTCGAGCCCTCCTGCATGTATCTCGGGCGCGACGTCGCCCTGATGAAACGAGTTTCCGTAAAGACGGGTATTCAGATCGTCCCGTGCACCGGCATCTACACGTACGAGCACCTGCCGATGCCTCTCATGTCGCGCGATGCCGACCAGATCGCCGACCTCTTCGTCCACGACATCGAAGTCGGCATCCAGGGCACCGAGATCAAGGCCGCGTTCCTCAAGTGCGCCGCCGATGAGCCGGGCGTGACCGAGAACGTCGAAAAGATCCACCGCGCCGTGGCCCGCGCGAGCCTTCGCACCGGCGTTCCGATCATGGCCCACTCGCGCCCGGCCTCAGACACCGCCCCGCGGCAGATCGAGATCTTCGCCGAGGAGGGCGTCGACCTGAACAAGGTGCAGATCGCCCACTGCGGCGACTCACCCGATGCCGACTACATCGAAAGCCTGATCGAAAAAGGCGTCTGGGCCGGCCTCGACCGCTACGGAATCGAGATGTACCTGCCCTTCGACCAGCGGATCGCCACGCACCTCGCATTGCTCGAGCGCGGATACGCCGACCGCATCTTCGTCTCGGCCGACTCTTGCGCCACGATCGATTGGTTCCCGCCCGAAACCGTCACGCAGCTGGCCGGCGGCGGCGCCGTCCTCGACTGGACGATCAAGATCGTCCACGACAAGGTGCTGCCGGCCCTTCGCGATGGCGGGATGACGGCGGACCAAGAGCGGACGATGCTCCACGAGAACCCCGTCCGCTGGCTGACGGGCGAATCGCTCTAACCACGAAGCGGTGCCAGGCACGGTGCCTGGCACCGGGTTACCGTTTTAGCGGCGCAGGACGGTTTCGCAGCCCTTCACGCGGTCCCTGCGATCGACCTTGGCTTCGTCGTTTCCGGGGCCGCAGCGCACTAGATCCCTGCCTTGGCCGCGCGAACGGAGCTTGTCGTCGCCAGAGCCGCCCGTCAGGCGGTCATCGTCGGGGCCGCCACGGAGCTTGTCGGCGCCGGGACCGCCACCAAGACGGTCGGAGCCCGCGCCGCCGATCACACAGTCGTCGCCCCCGCCCGCCTTGACCTGATCGTCCCCGGCCTTCGCCTTGATGCGGTCGCCGATTGCGGTGCCCTGGAGGTTGTCCGGGCCGTCGGTGCCGGAGATCGGATTGGAGCAGGGTCCGGGAGGCGTCACGGGGCAGCCGTTGTTTGAAGCCGGACCTGCCTCAGATGGACAGTCGTCCTCCGTGTCAGGCACGCCGTCGCCGTCGGTGTCCACCGG
Organism: uncultured bacterium; assembly: GCA_963721645.1. Taxonomy (GTDB): domain Bacteria; phylum Actinomycetota; class Thermoleophilia; order Solirubrobacterales; family 70-9; genus JALZKA01. The sequence continues at coordinate 1,856,564 of CAVRJK010000002.1, forward strand.
CGTCACGACCGGACAACCGTTGTTGGCGGCCGGACCCGCCTCGTTTGGGCACTCGTCATCGGCGTCGGGAACTCCGTCTCCATCCGTGTCGGGGGGTGGCGGATCCTCGCCACGATCCACCACCGCAACGCGCCCGACATTCCCCTGCTCGTCCATCGCCCGGATAGCCACGTAGCGGAGCGCATCCACGGGGAAGGTGTAGGACTGCGCCGAACCGGGCGCAGCAGGTTCTGGAGCGCCCGACAACTGAGTCGCCGAGTCGAAGTTCCCCTCATCGATCGGTGAGCCTGAGGTGCGGACCTCGTACGAATCAGCGGTGCCGCACATGAGGTCGTCGCCGGGGGCGTCGAAGTCAAAGCCTGCCTCGTCGTCGGCCAGGACTGCGCCGGCCGGCCGGCCTGGCAGGACGGCATCGCGGCGCGAATCGCCCGAGTTCGCGTTGTCGTGGTGGAACCGCGGCGAGGAAGCCGCAGAGCACGGCGTTGCCGTTGTCTCGTAGGCGTTGATGTAACCCGATCGGGTCAGGTTGAAGACGAAGCGACGCGCGGTGTCATCCGTGTCGAGCGTTCCGAACGAGCCGAGGAGGGGCGTTGCGATTGTCCAGTCGCTCGAAAGCTTTGGCCACGCATCCGAGGTCGGCTGGCCCGAGCCGGTCAGAGCGACAACGTCCATCGAGGCGGTGCCCGCGATGATCTCCTCGCCCGCCGATCCCCCGACGTCGCCAATGGCGGGGCCGGTCAAAAACGAAAGGTCATTGACGGGCGAGGGGAAGCCGGCTTGCATCTGACCGGTCGCCGGATCCCAGGCGGCGTAGAAGTCCTGGCCACCCGTCTGGTAGTCGTTTAGCGCGAGATCGAGCGCCCGGATTATCCCCGCCGCGGGGGCGACGAAGGTCGGCTGGGACCCACCGAGATCGCCGAAGGCCGGTAGCCCGACCGCGGGCAAGACCGGACGATCGATTTGGCCCGAGCCTTGGGACACCTCGGACGAAAGAACCCTCGGCCGGCCGTCCTCCTCACCCAGGCAAGAGGTGCCGTCCGGGTTCAAGAGGTAGGCGGGCCCTGCCGCCGGGATCGTTCCGATCTTCGGCCCCGAGCCGCCGGACGAGCAGTCGAGCTCGGCGATCACGGGCGAGCCGTTGATCCCCTCGCCAACGAGCGGCAGGAGCTCGGCCAGGGCGATGCCGATCGGTCGAGGCCAGCCCGCGGCGAAGGCCGACGCGCCTGACGCCGGCGCATCCGGGTCGCCGTCCGGCTTGATCGCGTAGAGGCGGCCGTTGGCGAAGGTGAGAAGTCCGGCAGGAGCTAGGGCGTTCAAAACTGGTGAAGTGGACGGGGCGACCGCCCATGGGCCCTCGTTCCCCTCGTCGACCGCGTACTCCTCGTTCGTGCCAACGATGATCTCGGGTCGCGAGTCGCCGGAGATGTCGCCGACGCCGGGGGTGTCGACGATCGGGCCCTGTTGAAGCGACGGGCCCGCGGCGGCGTTGAACGTCACCCTGTGGGTCATGGCGTCGACTGACGCGACCTTCGTTTCGTCGACGGCCAGAACCGGGAACCCGTCGACAGCGCGTGCCGTCGTGGTTGAAGGCGTAGACATGGCGGTCGAGCCCGGCGGCGATCAGCTCGAGCTTGCCGTTGTCGTCCTGGTCGAGGTCGGCCAGGACGGGCGAGCCGAGGAAGCCGCGCTGGGTCCGGTTGCGGTTGCCCTGGCGAACGTTCTGGAACTGTGTCAGCGGGGCCCCGGAGAACTCCTCGGTGGACTCAGCCTCGAAGACGAGCGTCCCGTCCGGCTCCCAGCCATAGATCTGACCTTCGAAGTCGGCCGCATAGACCTCGGGAATGCCGTCGTGGTTTGCGTCACCCACAGCAACACCCGCGATGATCGAGCCGCCGATGTCGGTTCTCACCGAGCCGGTGTCGTAGGCCGGGGACGCCGCGTGAGACGAAACGAAGCCCGGCGTCTCGCCCGCTACGGGCCAGTCGTCCAGCTCTGAGATCTCACCCGTCTCGGGATCGCGGGTGTACGCGTGGACGAAGCCGTCAGCCGTCGCCGCGATCAGCTCATTGCGATTGTCGCCATCGAGGTCGGCGAGCGCGGGGGATGACTCGCCGTCCGACCCGAGCTTTCGCGGAAAGCCTTCGAGCATGTCCTGGTCGCGGTGCAGATAAAGAGCGCGCTGGTCCTCGCCTGTGAGCGCGGGCGGCCCGGCGACGCTTGCCACCACCTTGACGATGAACCCGTAGGGGGCGGTGTTCGGGCGGCCGGCCGACGTCTGGACGCCAGTGCCGGGCTCACGCCCGTCAAACGTTCCGGCGACCGCCGGGAACCGCGACTTCAGGTCGGCCAGATCGAGCTGCGCAAGAGTCCCCTCGAAGGAGGTCGTGCGGGGGGCACCGTTGCAATGGGTCGAGGTCACGGGCTTGAAGTCACCCGCGGGTACCTGAGTGGTCGCGCGATTGTTCGGGTAGTGACCAGGAGCGACGAGGACCTGGCACGTATACGGCCTGCCGCGCGCGTAAACCTCCCCTTCGATCGCGGCGGCGGCCTGCGTCGGGTCGATCTGGTCGAACCACTCGGGCGAGGTGATCTCCACCTCGGGTGGCACGTTCGACTTCGCGTTCGGATCACCGAAGGGGCGCGGGACCAGAGCGTTGACCCCACGTGAGACATTCACCCTGCCGTAGCCGTAGAACTGATCGTGTCCGCCGCGTGCTGGATAGCGCTTGGATGTCGGGATCAGGGTCACGAGCGGCTGGAGCGTGGGGATCTCGATGCCGCGCCCGAGGAACGGATCGGTGCAGGTGGGCACTGGCGCCGCGGTGCACGAGGGCTCGGGATCCTGGGAGAAGTCGACGTCGTCGGAAAGCGGGGTGCCCGAAAGGGTCCCGGACGCCATGAGTTGGCGGACCTCGTTAGGAGTGACGGCACACTCCTCGCCGTTTACCTGCTGGCAGTCGGGGTGGGCGTTCAGCTTGCCCCGGTCAACCGCGTTCAGGGCCGCCGAGTAGATGAGCCCCGCAATTCCGGCGGCACGCCCGGTGGCATCCGACGAGCAGCTCACCGACGGTATGGAAACCGTGACCTTGGCGTTGAAGTTTGTGCATCCCGTGAACTTGAGATAGCTCTTCGGCTGCTCGGTAAAGGGACTGGGGAGTGGGTCGGGCGCTTCGGCGAACTCGGAGTACTTGGTGACCGAGTTGACGAGGATCACGTGGGGCAGGCTCGACGGCCAGTTGTTGTGCTGCGCGGCTTCGTCAGCTGCGGAGGCGATGACGGTGACGCCGTGGCGGTACGCGTACTCGACGGCGTCACGGGCGAGCGAGGTGTTGTTGACCGCCCCGAGTGCCTCTTGGACAACCAGGACGCCGTTGTCGGTTGCGTAGGTCACGGCGGCCGCGAAGCGGTTGGAGTCCGCGATGAACGAGTCCCCCACTCGCATGTGGTAGGCCATGCAATTGGGACAGGTTCCGGCGCCCCCCTGCTGGTTTTCGGCCTCCGCAACAGAGTCGTTCGCCTCGCCTGTCCCATGGCCATACTGAACGTCGTCGTACGGATCGTTGTCGTCGTCGAGGAAGTCCCAGCCGACGATGTCGTCCTTGTAGCCGTTCGAGTCGTCGTCGATCCCGTCGGTGAAGGCAATCAAAACGTCTTGAGGCTCGAGGAGATCCGCGGGGCCAACGCCGTCAGGGGTGTTGACCTGAACACGGTTGTCGCAGGCGTAGTCGAGGATGTTGAATGCCCCGTCACCATTCAGGTCGTGGCTGGGCCCACCCGGCTCGGGTCCGTCGTACGGACCCGCGGGTGTGCAGTCCTCCCCGGGCTCGTTCGGCGTCGTCAGACCGTCGTTTCGAGGCTCCTTGGCTTCGCCCGGGTTGAGGGCGGTGGTGAACCGAAGGTTGTTCATCGCGCCGCGGTCGTTCCACTTGATGCCCGAGTCGAGCACCGCGATCTTCACCTCCGGGCGGCCGGTCGTGACCTGCCATGCGGTATCGACGGCGGCGGAGTCGTCGGCGATGTGGCCGCCCCGCACGCCGAAGAGCTCCGCGGGGTTGGTGATCACCCCGAGGTTTGAGGGATCAGGAGGCTCGGCGGTCGCCGCGTACATCCAGATCTCCTTGCCGGACAGGTCCGACGGGACCTCGCCGGCGTTCAGATAGAGATCCTTGGGATCGTTTAGGTCGGCACCTCCGCGAGCAAACGGGAAGTCGGCAAAAGCGGGGGTAGCGACGCCAAGCGTCGCGGCAAGGGTTACCAAGGCGAGTCCAGCCCTGCGACTCACCTGCGCGTCACTTCCTCGCAGCCCTTCACCTTGTCCCGAGCATTCACGGTTGCCTTGTCGTTGCCGCTACCGCACCGAATCAGGTCGCGGGCCTTGTCGGACGAGCGAATCACGTCGTCGCCCGGTCCTCCGGTAAGCCGGTCCTTGCCGGGGCCGCCCCGGACCTTGTCGTTACCGGCGCCGCCTCCCGCTCGATCGGCACCGGGTCCGGCGTTGACGCAATCGTCGCCGCCGCCGCCCCGAAGTTCGTCGTCGCCGGCGCGCCCCCGGATCCGCTCAGAGGCGCCCGTGCCGTTGAGGATGTTGGGGCTTCCGTCGCCCAGGAGCGGGACGGAGCAGGGCTCGGGATCGGGGCCGCTGCGATCCGGCAGCTCGATATCGCGGACGAGACCCCAGTTGCCCGCGTCGTCGCGGTAGAAGACGGCGGCATGAGTCGCCGAGCCCAGCTCAGCATCCGTGAAGTCCTCGGTCTGGCCGGTGCCCTGGGCGGTCGCGTCGCCTTCGGCAGCGGTCGCGTTCGAATCGGATGGATCTTCGATCGGCCCGTCACCGATGACCACGCGATAGCGGGAGGCGGTTCCGCACTCCCAATCGTCGCCGGGCGCGTTCCAGGTCAGCGTGGTGAGGCCGGCATCGGCATCACGCTCTGCGCCCAGCCCACCAACCGTGCCGGGCGGACGTGAGTCCGTGTCGTAATTGGCCGTGCCCCGTTCGTCGTGGTGGAACGTCCACCACTCCTCGTTGGTCGAGGCACCATTCACGTCGCATGCGGGAGTGCCCGTCGACCACAGGAAAGACCAGCCCTCACGCGTCAGTGCCGAGACCTCGAGGTCGCCGTCGCCGTCGGCGTCCCCGACTGCGGGCGTCGCCTGAGTCCAGCCGCCCGTGAACTTGGGCCAGCCTGCCGGCTCGGTGGCGTCGATGCCGTACGCGTGAAGCTGATACATCCCGGTGCCGTAAAGCGCGTGGCGCCCCTCGCCCGAGCCGCCCACGTTGGCAACAGCGGGCTGGCCGAGGAGCTGGAAGTCGTCGGTGGCGCGTGGGTAGCCGGCGACGCCGGCGCCCGTCGTCGCGTCCCAAGCCTGGACCACGTGGGCGAACGGGAGGTTTTGGTTGACCGCGAGGAGGTTGGCCGCGCCGTTCACCGTCAGGCCACCCTTGATGACGTTCGGATCGTCGCCCGAGAGAGCGCCGACTGCCGAGTAGTCGGCAAGGTTCAACACCAGGCCGGGATCGGCGGTGTTGCCGCCGGTGAGTTGCGCAAGCGGCGGGTTGCTGGTTGCGCCAGTGCCGTCTACAACCCGGGTTCCGCCGGCGCCGAGCGAGGTGCCGCCAGAGACGACCACCTCGTCCTGTCCGTCCCCGTCGCGGTCGAACACGGCGGCATCGTGACCGGGCAAGACGAGCGGCAGCAGATCGCCGGCCGCGACGCCGACCTGGACAGGCCAACCCGGGACCTCCGTGCCGTCGCCGTTAAGCGCGTAGACGGGGTTCGAGCCGGTTGACGACTGAAGGATCGCGTTGATGATGTCGAAGGGGTTGGAAGGCAGGCCGGGATCTCCGGGGATGACCTCGTTCGTCGCCAGGATCACCTCGGGCGTCTCGTCCCCGTCGAGCTCGGCAATGGCAGGAGAGGTCACGATCTCTGCCCCGATCACATCCTCGGTCGAGAGCTCTACGGGGAAGCCGGTCAGCGTGTTGCCGTCACCGTCCCAGGCGTAGACGTACTGGTCCATTGAGCCGGCGACGATGTCGAAACGACCGTCACCGTCCAGGTCGGCCAGCGCGGTCCCACCCAGGAAGCCACGCTTGATGTGGTTGTCCTCGTTGATGGCCCGATCGGCCGCGTTGAAGCAGGGCTTTGGCACGCCGTCAACGCAGGGCTCGGACAGGTCGGTGTCGACGCGAACGGGGAACCCCTGCAGGGCATCGCCGTGGCGATCCCACGCGTAGACACGTTCTCCGGCGTTCATCACGATGTCGGGTGAGAGGTCGCCGTCGATGTCGCCGATCGTCGGTGCCCGGGGGTTTTCAAGCGGCACTCCGCCGTTGACGCCGCCAACGCCATGGGCCGCGGCGACCTCGAGCGGCTGCGTGGTCACAGGCTGGCCACCGTTGAAGCTTGGGATCGGGTCGCCGGCGAAGTCGAGGACGAAGAGCTCGCCCGAGGAGGTGGCCTGAATGACATCGAGCGCGTTGTCTCCATCGAGGTCGAAGAGGCGCGACGGCACTTCACCGCCGGAGCCGGTGATCGACTGCGCGGCGTTCGAGTCGGAGCCGATCGGGCGCGGCCAGCCGGCGAGGTTGCCGTCATCGCGGTAGGCGAACAGAGCCTTGCGGTAACGGCCGATGTTGTTCGGGCTTCCCTGCTCCTTGACCGTCAGGCGGATCTGAAAGGAGTGACGCTCGGGATCGGGCTCGGGATAGGCGTCGCCCGTCGGGTTGGCATCGGTCACAGCGCCCGTCGGGCGTCCGAAGTCGATGCCGACCGAGCCGTCGCAGGTGTCGGCGAGGGTGCTCAGGATCGACTTGGGCATCGTGGCCAAAAGACCGTCGGCAGGGCCTGTCCCGGTAGCGCCCGGGATGGGCAGGAACGTTGAGTCGGGCGCGTCGGCGCCGCAGGCGTAATCGATCTGCCAGTCACCCACGCCGGTGTCCGAATGGGGCGCCGCGATGTGGCCTCGAATCGGCAGGCCGCCGTCCAGGCGATCCACGTTGACGGGCGTGAACCAGTCGGGGGAGTTCAGCTGGACCTCGGGCGGGATGCGTTCGGCCTTGACCCGCGCCATCGCGCCCGCCAGGTTCACCCGCCCGTAGCCGAAGTGCGGATCCCACCCGATCTGCGCCTTGTCCGGCTGGCCGATCAGCCCTGTATTGAGAGGCCGAACGTCCTCGGCCGTCATCGTCAGGAGCTGGCGGATCTCGTTGCCGGAGAGCGGGTCGTTCTCGCCAAAGACCTCGCGCCCGTACGAGGCGACCAGAGCCGCGGCGCCGGAAGCCTGCCCCGTGTTCTCCGAGCCCGTGGCGCCCATCAGGACGATGTCCGCCTTGCCGCCGTACTGCGTCAGGTTCGCGTTGCGAAAGAAGCTGGTCGTCGGCGGCTGAGCGGATGCGGTGATGCCGAGCGACGAGGAGAGCTGGCCGAAGAAGTCGGCGCAAGCGTCTGAGGCCTCGTCGGGGATCGGCACGACGTCGCCGATGAGAGGCAGGCTGATTCCGTCGCAGGTCTCGAACGGAGCGGTGTCGGGGAGCGCGCCCGCGACGTAGATCGCCTCGTTGTAGTTGGTCGGGTAGTTGTGGTTGGCAGAGTTGATGTCGGACGAGACGAGCATGAGCGCGAGGCCCTTTTCGTCGGCGTATTGGTAGGCGCGGCGCGAGAAGCGGGTATTGGTCAGTCCGCCGTTCGCGCCCTCGACCACGTCGGCGCCGTTGTCGGCGGCGTAGACGACTCCCATCGAGTGGAAGTCCGTCGGCACGACGAAGGTGTCCCAGATCCGAAGGGGCATGAACTGGCAGTCCGGGCACATCCCGGTCTCGCCCTGGCCATTGTTGGTGTCGGCAACGGCCTCGCGGGCGCGCCCCGTCCCATGGCCGTTGGCAGAGCAGCAGCTCGATGCGTCGAAGGGGTCGTTGTCGTCGTCGAAGAAGTCCCAACCGGCGATGTCGTCGTCGTAGCCGTTGCCGTCATCGTCGGGATCGGAGTCGCCGTCGAGGTCGCCCGAGAACGCCGCAATCAGGTCGGAGCCGTCCAGGAGCGAGTCGGACTCGGTGTCGCCGTCGGTCGCCTCGACGCGCGAGTCGCAGGCGAAGTCTCGGATGTTGAATGCGCCGTCGCCATTCGCGTCGTCGGCGGCCGTGAACGTGTTGCATGCCGGCCCGCCGTCGATCGGGCCGCCGCGGTCGGCCTGCGGCTGCGGCAGCTCCTCCTCGTTTAGGTGGACCTTCTCCGCGAGCTCGCGATCCTGCCAGCGGATCCCTGTGTCGAGAATCGCGACGACCGTGTCCGGATCGCCGGTCGAGTACTTCCAGGCCAGGTCAGCCCGGACACCCGCGATCTGCGAGCACTGCGGAACACCGTCGGCGACGTTCGTGGCCTTGCCTTGAGCGTCGAGCTGGCCGCAGTCGAGGTACGGCGTCGCGGTCGCGGAGTGAAGCTCGAGCGGGGCGAGCGGCACGACATTCGCCGAGTCGGGGCTGAATCCGTACGAGCCGAACTGCTCCTCGAAAAAGGTGGTGCATTCGGGCGGCGTACCGGGCGTCTGCTCGTCATCGAGCTCGCACGGGTCGAATCCCGGATCGTTGGGGGTGTCGTTGCGGGGGTCCGGGTCCGTGTCAGGTCCGGGGAACGCGGCAACCGCGCTTGCGGGCACTGCCAGCGCCAGCAGGCAAAAAGCCAGCGATGCGCGACTGCCCAAACGTGCTCCTCCCATCGCGCAAAACAGTAATGGCACGGCGCACCGCATGCGCCGGTTGCACCCCTTGGGACGGGACGGCGCGCTCGAGCTCAGACTCCGCGCCTGAGAGCGGTTCCCGTCTAGCTAGGGTCATGCACATGTCTACAGCCCACATGCACACCAACGCAGGCCAGATCACCATCGAGCTCTTCGACGAGGACGCTCCCAAGACGGTCGAGAACTTCAAGAAGCTCGCAGGGGACGGCTTTTACGACGACCTCATCTTCCACCGCGTGATCAAGGACTTCATGATCCAGGGCGGCTGCCCACAGGGCACCGGCACCGGCGGCCCCGGGTACCAGTTCGGTGACGAGTTCAACGACAACAAGGTCGTCCGCGGCGCGCTCGCGATGGCCAACTCCGGCCCGGACACGAACGGCTCGCAGTTCTTCATCGTCACGACCGAGGCGGCGCCGTGGCTGGACGGCAAGCACACCGTCTTCGGCAAGGTCACCGAAGGCATGGACGCGGTCGATGCGATCGAGGCCACCCAGACCGGTGCGGGCGACCGCCCTGTCGAAGACCAAAAGATCGAACGCATCGAGTTCGCGGACTAGCCACGACGCACCGAGTCGGATCTGCGACGCCTGATTGGGACCGCAGATCGCACTCAACGAGGATCGGCTTGACCCAAATAGATCTGCACGTCGGCGACGCCAACTACGACGACTGGGAGGTCGTTCGCGACTTCGGCGACCTCGAGACCGCGCAGGCCTTCTGCCAGCTGCTGGACGAAGCAGGCCTGGAGGCCGTGATCACCTCGGACTACGCGCTCGACGAGTTCCACCGCGGCGACATCGCGCTCCGCGTACCACCGGGCAACTGGTCCGAGGCAAACGAAGCGCTGGACGAGCCGGAGCCCTAGCCGACTCGGATAGGTGCTTTGCACGGAAAGCACCTATCGATGGAATCACGACCTATGCAACTCACGCTTTCGGCTCATGTGCCGATATGCAACTTGAGGGTGTAGCGGCCCAACGATCGCGGTGCCAAGCACCGCATACATGGGAGGCCAAATGGCCAGTGTCCGCAATCACCTACGCGACGGCGTCGCTCTTCCTTCAGTCGAGGGAGTTTCCGCCGCTGCCGTCGACCCTCCAGCTCGCCATCCGGTCCTGAAATGGACCGCGGTCGCTTTCTCCTTGATTACCTTGGTTGTCGTCTCACTGATTGTCGCGTTAGGCGGATTCAAACCGCACTCGGCGGCAGCTAGCGAGGAAGTGCCGGTCGCCGAGGAAGTTGTGGGCGTCGAGACTTCCCAAACACCGCTCGAGCCCGCTCCCGTCGAGCCCGCACCCGTTGTTAGTCCCGTCGAGCCCGCACCCGTTGTTAGTCCCGTCGAGCCCGCACCCGTTGTTAGTCCCGTCGAGCCCGCACCCGTTGTTAGTCCCGTCGAGCCCGCACCCGTTGTTTCTGAGGCCCCCGCGCCAGTGGACTCCTTGGCAAGCGAGGAGCCCACCTCTCAAGACGCCGTCACCAGTTCCACCGTCTCGGTGACGGGCGAGATGGACGGCTACGAAGATGCCGCAGCACCGAGACTGGCAGTGGAAGCGCTCCGCGCCGCAGGCGTCAACGCTGAGGTCAACCAGTGCAATTTCGACGAAACCGGCGCTGCGCAGACAATCATCTGCAACGTCAAGCTCGTCAACATCTTCACCGGCAAGGAGAAGACGTCCTCGCAGATCGTCTGCACCAGCGTGGGCGCAGGCCCTAAGACCTGCACGACTTACCAGGGAACCTCGATCACTTCCATCACGCAATGCAACAACTCCGCAAACGCAGGTGGCTCGACCGTGATCTGCAACGTGACGATCGTTAACAAGGTCTCCGGCGACGCAATCGGCGACCTCGTCGACGTGACGGTCATTCAATGCATCGGCTCATCCGGCGGCGGCGGCTCAACACTGACCTGCCCGCCAAACACGCCAGGGGCACCGATCCCGCCCACGGTCAACCAGTGCAATGGATCGGCGAACGGCGGTGGATCGCAGGTGATCTGCAACGTCACAGGCGATCCGCGGACCCTGCCACTCACCATCGACCAGTGCAACGACTCGGCCAACGGCAACGGCGACACGGTGATTTGCACCGTGAACATCGAAACCAGAGTCGACAGGGGCGATGGACCGGGTGGGCCTGATGGTCCTGATGGTCCTAGTGGTCCTGATGGTCCTAGTGGTCCTGATGGTCCTGATGGTCCGCCCAGCGGAGGAGACACACCCCCCGATGTGACACCCCCAACCGGTGGCGGCCCTCCCGCTGGCGGGGGAAGCGCCAACCCTCCCGGCCAACTCCCATTCACCGGATTCGATCTGGGAATCACTGCGCTGGTCGGAGCGTTCCTGGTTTTGATGGGCCTCGGTCTCAGGGCGGTCGCCAAACGACGCGAGAACGGCCCCACCCCTCACGAGACGCGGACCGATCGCACGAAGGGCGCTCGTTACGGTGGAGAGCCACAGCCAGACGCACTCGAAAAGCTCGGTCCGCACGCGGGTGCTCATGCGGTTCCGGTCGCGTTCTTGGGCACCCCAGATCACGGTTCATTCCTAGACGCACGTCCGTATGCGAATTTTCCCCAACGCGTCTAGCGACGTATAGGTGCTTTGGACGAAAGTCGCCTTGATCACCGAAGGTGAGGCTCCTCCACCCAAGGAGTACTCGAGTGCGCTATTCAGGTAGACGCGTTTCGCCCAAAGCAACTATCTTGCACGCGTGGACAGCGAGACGCGCGCAGTTGCCGAGTCGTATCTCGACGCGTGGAACGCACACGACTTCGCGAGACTCGAAGATCTCTTGGCCGACGAGAGCTGTCGTCAATCGGTGCGAGGCTTTCTCGAGCTAAGCGATGATGCGCGCCTGGAGGTCAAGCGGCTGATTGTCGAGGATGACACCGCGGCCGTCCTCGGGGAAGGCACGGGAACAATCTCAAACTGAGCCCCTTCGCGCGGCTCTACGCTGACAACGACGGAAAGCGCGTCTCAGCGGCGTTTCTTCACCCGAAACGAATGGCCAGCCTCGCCTTCATTACCCGCGAGGTCCGACGCCGCAACCGTGAAGTCGTACCGGCCCTTCCGCAGCTTGTACGTAATCGAATCCTGGCAAGGCTGTTCGAGCCCGCCGCTGATGTGACATGTCGTCTCGCCCAGCCCGGTCCCGCCAGGGTCCTGAGCTTCGAATTTGTAAGTAACCACGGCCTTTCTCTTGCCCTGCTTGAGCCTTACCGTCGACTTCGGGTTCCTGGTGATCTCAACCAGGGGGACCACGGTGTCGATCGTGAACGTCCCCGAGGCGGGCGAAGGGTCGGCATTGCCCGCCTGATCTGTTGCGAACACCGAAAAGGTGTGCTGGCCGTCAGCTAAGAGGGGGGAGTCGAAAGACCCCGAGCTGCAAGCGGTCGGCGACCCTGCGTCGAGAGCGCACGTGAACGTCGAGTTGGCGCTGCTCGACGAGAACTCGAAGGAGGGTGAGTTGTCGTTCGTGGGCCCCGTCGGTCCGGAGTCGAGAACGGTTTCCGGGGGGGTCGTGTCGACCACGAACGAGCGCGACGCGTTTGAGACGTTGCCGGCGCCGTCCGTCGCCCGCACATAGAACGTGTGCGGTCCGTCGCTGATAGCCAGCGCAGGGGTGAAGCTGCCGGATCCCGTGCCACAGCTCGTCGCGGGCTGCGGAGAGTTGATCGAGCAGGTCAGCGTCGCCGCAGGCTCCGACGAGAAAGTGAATGTGGGCGTGCTGTCGGTCGTGAGTCCGCTCGGCCCGGAGTTAACGGTCGCACCCGGCGGGGTCCGGTCAACCGTCCACGTGTAGGTCGCCGACGTGGGATCGGCGTTGCCGGATGGATCGATGCCACGGACGCTAAAGGTGTAGCTGCCGTCCGCAGTGAGGCTCGAGTAGCTCTCGGACTTGTCGGCAGGTCCACCGCACGTCGCGTACGAGCCCGGAATCCCTGGGCGGTCGAGCTTGCACTCGAAGGCGGCGTCCGGATCGTCGCTCGCATCGAAGGTGAACAAAGCGGTAGACGAGCTGGTTACCGCCGAAGGCTTGCTCCCGATCAAGGTGTTGTTCGGCCCGAACGTATCTTCGAAGTAGAGGTCAATGGACAGGTTCTGAAAAATCTGGAACTGGCAATCGACCTGGGTATGGTCGCCCGTGGTCCCCTGCGGATCGCAGTTGATCCGGTTTGACCCGCCATCTACCCATTTCTGGAAGCGCCAGCCTCGGCTGTAGGCTGCCGTGGGCACCGAGGCCCTGAGGTTGACAATGTCGCCGCTGTTGTAGAGACCGGTCGGCGTCCCGGCGACGCAGCTGGTCGTGCCCGACTCAGACGTTCCGTCTGGACCCACAGAGCAGTCCATGAGCGCTCGCGGAGTCGTCTCGGTGACAGCACCCGCTCCATGGAGCGTGACCGTCACCTGCCATGCGGATGCAGTCGCCGGCGCGATTAGGGCGATGGCGATCCCCAAAGCGAGCGTGCCCAGCCGAATTCCCCTCATGTCTCCCTGCTTTCGTCGTGCCTTTGCTTTCCGGTCCCCCCTGCGCCGAAGTACTCCTCGACAAATAATAAACAGGTGTGATTGACGAAGCAAGCGGTCAATTCCCCGGCCTTCCGGGCACTGCGAATTCCCATTCGATATGACCAAGGGCGAGCCTGCGCGCTACACCGGTGACCAGCGAATAGGAGATGCTTTCCATACAAAAGGGGCTTAGTCGCTTCTCGTCCGAACCACCTAAGGACCGAAACGTCCAGATTGCCCGGGTATAGGGCGGAGCGTTGGACGTTTGCCCGCTGCCGCGACTTAGGTGCTTTCCATGCAAAGCACCACTAAGTCAGGCGCGGTGGACGTCGCGCGCAGTCGCTTGCGCGGTCGGCTTGACCGCCAGGTAGTCGATATTGACGTGTGAGGGGCGGGTGACGACGAAGGCGATCGTCTCGGCTATGTCCCCGGCCGTCAGGGGGTCGATGCCCTCGTAGACCTGGCTCGCCTTGTCGGCGTCGCCCTCGAAGCGGACAAGGGCGAACTCGGTCTCGACCAGCCCTGGCGCAATCTCGGTCACGCGGATTGGCTTGCCGAGAAGCTCGAGGCGGAGCGTGCGGGTGAGAGCGTTGACCGCGTGCTTGGCGGCCGTGTAGCCGGCACCACCGGGGTAGACCTCCACCCCGGCGACCGAGCCGATGACGACGATATGGCCTCCCTTGCCCCGCTCGAGTGCAGGCAAGAGCGCCTTGGTGACACGGCCGACGCCGAGGACGTTGGTCTGGAACATCTCGAGCCACTTCTCCTCGTTGGCTTCGGCGACCGGCTCGAGGCCGAGCGCGCCGCCGGCGGAGTGGACGACCACGGCAACGTCGTCGAGCGCCTCTGCGAGAGCGGCGACCGACTCCGGGTCGGTCACGTCGAGCGCGACGGCGTCGCCGCCGACCTCGGCGGCGAGTTCCTCGCAGCGCTCCAGGCGCCTCGCCGCGGAAACGGTGTGAAAGCCCGCTGCCGCAAGAGCGCGGACCGTGGCGGCACCGATGCCGCTCGAAGCGCCCGTGACCAGGGCAACCCGCTGCCCGTTCTCAGTTGCCGAAGCCATCGAAGCGATCCTACGCGCGTGGGGTTATCCGCGCTCAAGGAGGGCAATCTCACGCGCCTGACCGGCTGACGGCGTCCACTTGACAAGATGGGCACGTGAAGGAGTCCGGCGAAAGCGAAGATCCCCCGCCGGCGGATCCCGCCGACCAGGAAGCCGCTGCTGAGACCGGCCCTCCCCCGCCGCACAGAATCGCGACCGATCCGCGGCTGATTTCTGCCGCCAAGGCACTCCGCAAGGCCCTGCCGGGCGACTCCAACTTCGGCGACGATCCTCTGTCGACCGCTGGGGAAAAGTCGTCTCAGCAGCTCGGCCGAAGGCTTTCTGAGGCAACGCAGGAAAAGCCGAGCATCCTCCGGGAGGCCGGCCTCACCGCGCTTCAGGTATGGGACGCGCTCGGTCAAGGCGCCGGGCGCATCCCGGTGAAGGCAGACCTCACGATTCTGTTCACGGACCTCGTTGAATTCTCAAACTGGTCGATGAGGGCGGGCGACGCCGCCGCGGTCGAGCTGCTGCGAAAGGTCTCGCAGGCGATCGAGCCCCCTGTTGCCGAGAACACCGGCAAGGTGGTCAAGCGGCTCGGCGACGGCATGATGGCCGTGTTCGCGGACCCCTCGGATGCGCTGGCTGCTGTGATCGACGCGCGGGAGCGCCTTATGGAGATCGAAGTTTCCGGGTATCGGCCGATCCTGCGAGCGGGAATGCACGTAGGCCGCCCCGAGCGCGTGGGCGACGACTACTTCGGCGTCGACGTGAACATCGCCGCACGCGTTGCCGAGGCCGCGACGGGGGGCGAGATCCTGGCCACGGACAAGGTGCTCGCCGAGCTCGGACCCGACCGGGTGAAGAGCCGCCGCAAGCGCATGTTCCGAGCAAAGGGCGTGCCGACCGAGATCAAGGTCTTCTCGATCCGCCCCGCGGGCTCCTGAGCGACCACCCCGGCTTGTCGCCTAAATCGTCAGCTTGACCTTTGCCGGCGTGGCGTCGCGGTTACCTGCGCGGTCGATTGCCCGGACGCGCAGAACCTTGTTCTTGCCCCCCGGCGAGTTGACCTTCTTCGGCGACTTGCACCTGTGCCAGCCACCGCGCCGCTTGCACTCGAACTTGACGCCGTCCTCATCTGCGGAGAGAACGACCTTGACGCGACTTGCCCTTCCCGTTCTTCACCTTGGCGCCGGTGGCGGGAGCGACGGTGTCGATCGTGAAATCGAACGAGATCGGCGTCGGGTCGGTGAGGTCGTCCTGATCGGTCGCTCTGACCTCGAAGACGTGGTCCCCTTCGGTCAACCCCGTCAGCGTGTTGTTGCGAGCGCAGGCCGCAAAGTCCGCCTCCTGATCGGAGTCGAGTCGGCACTCATACGTCGAGCCGACGTCAGACGACATGTAGTCGAACGTCGGACTGTCGTCGTTCGAGATCGCCTTGGGCGTCACCACGAACCTCGTGACCGGGGGTCCCGAGTCGAAGCCGGGTGCGAGCTGCGTTGTGCCCGTCAGGACCTTCTCGGCGGGCGCGCTGATCAGGCCGTTCAGCGATCCGGGCGCTTCAAGCACCGGTAGGCGCCATTCGAGATCTTCGACGGCGATCTCGGTCTGCCCGGTCGCCGTGTTCGAGTAGGGGTCGTCGTGGGGAAGGAGCTCGAGCTTTGCGACGTGCCCTTCCTCGAACTTCCATCCGTTGGAGTAGAGCTGGAACACCTGACGGGACGTGCCGACCTCCGGCCTCCAGAGGCCACGAGCGATGAGCTTCTGATCGCCGTTCGGCGCGATGTCCATCAGGCGGGCCGCGATCTGGTTGTTGGCGCCCGGCGAATCGAACGTCGCAACGACGGTCGGCGAACCGAGCAGCGTGTAGCCATCCGCGGGAGCCGCATTCATCTTGTAGATGGCGCCACCCGGGCTGTCACCAGAGCCGACGGTCTTGCAGGAGTTGACCCCCGACGCTGCGCCGAAGTCCGCGTTGAACGAGACGCCCGACGTGGCGATCGTCTGCGTTGCGGCGTCGGCCTCGAGCAACTCGCCCGGCGCGAGCGTGGCCAGGCTGTCGCCGTGGTAAGGCCCGGCAGGCGGACTACCGCATGCTTGCGTGAGGGCGTCGACGCCCTGCTGGGGCTCGCTGCCGTTGCCCTTGACGAAGTGTTCGAACCAAGCGTTTTCGCGCGCACCGATGAACTGGGCGGAGGCACCCTGGTTCTGGCCGCGCGGGTGGCCGTAATCGGCAAAGGTGAGCGCGATATCCGCGTCGGGGAACGTGGTCAGGGTGCGGTTGTAATAACGAGCCGACTCGTGGGCGGGGAAGAGATCGTCGGTAAAGCCGCTCGTGATGAGCATCGGAGCGGGCTCGACGGAGTCGTCGATGTAGTACGAGGAGTGGTGGGCCATGATCTCCTCGATCACTTCCAGCTCCGCCGCGCCGTACGGCCCTCCGGTGTCCAGCAGGGCCTTCCAGGTTGTGAGGTCGGCGTCGGGGTTGGAGCCCTGATCGGCGTAGAAGCCGGCGAAGAGGCCGCCGAGATAGAGCTGGTTGACCCAGGTCTTCTTCTCGACCCCGATCGTGTCGATCCGCCCGAAGTAGGACGCATCGGCGATGTAGTCCAGGGTGCCGCCGTTCGGCGCGAGAGCGTAAGCCAGGTCCGTCCAGGGAATCTGGGGCGCCGCAGCGGCGATCTCGAGATCCGTGCCGTCCGGGCTCTCCCACGCGACGAGACTTCCGTCAGGGAGCATCTTTCGGTTCCTGAGCGCGCCGAGCGCCATGGACATCCCACCGCCGTACGAACCTCCCGTTGCAGCGATCGCGCCCTCGTCGACGAGGCCCTCGTCGACGAGCAGTGCAATCAGCTCCTGGGCGTCCCGGACTTCGTAGCGCGTGTCCATAAGGCGGACGTAGCCCTCTTCACACGCCGTGGGGTTTGCCTGGCGCGACTGAATGCTCCCGCAGGAGTTACCGAACCCGCGCGTGGTCATGGAGAAGGTCGCATACCC
Source organism: uncultured bacterium (assembly GCA_963721645.1). Taxonomy (GTDB): domain Bacteria; phylum Actinomycetota; class Thermoleophilia; order Solirubrobacterales; family 70-9; genus JALZKA01. The sequence continues at coordinate 1,873,850 of CAVRJK010000002.1, forward strand.
CTGGTCGAGCCAGCGCTTCATCTGACTCAGGCCGAGCTTGGTGCCGGCGTAGCCGTGAAACATCATCACGACGGGATACGGGCCGTCGGGACCTGAAGCGGGCTCGGGCGGGAAGGCGACATTGACGTCGATCGGGACGCCGTCAAAGGTCGGAACGGTGCTGAAGGAAGCAGGCGCCTGCTGGGTGCAGTAGCGCACGCCCTCATTGGGAGCGGATTGCTCCGTGCAGGTGACGGGACTGGCGGTGTCGGTGAACACCTCCGTGATCTCCGCCTGGGCGGCGCCTGGCGCGAAAAGCCCAGCCGTACCAACGACCGCGACCACAGCGATCTTCCTCGAAAAGAGCTTTCGCACCCTGCAACCTCCATGTTCCTCGAACGAGCGCTATCCATGCGCTCGCTCCGGACGCCCGCGTCCGGAGCTCGATTGACTCCTCCGCTACGAGAGAGTAGCTGAGGGAATTTCAGATGGAGCGCGACGAGCGATGCGGCGCGCGTCGGCAAAGGTGACCAGACGTCCTTCGTCCTCGTCCCAGAGCTTGAGGCGCGTCGCCTTGATCCCGTCCCAGAAGGTCAGGACCGGAACCGAGTGGAAGATCTCGGTGTTGTCATGGGCGGCCTGGAGGTTGTAGTTCGGGATGCGAGCGTTCAGATGATGAACGTGATGGAGGCCGATGTTGCCGGTGAAGAACTGGAGCGGCTGCGGGAGCTTCAGGTACGAGCTGCCCTCGAAGCGCGGAGGCCTCATAGCTCCAGGCGTCCTCGTTCTCCCAGTAGACGTCCTCGAACTGATGCTGCACGTAGAAGAGCCAGACCCCGGCCGATCCGGCCAGGAACACCGTCGGCGCCTGGATCAGCAGGTACTCGATCGGGCCGATGAGTATGCAGATCCCGCCGACCGCCAAAAGCAGCGCGAGATTGGTCAGGTGCACGTTGCGCACGAGCTTCTTGGAAGCGTTCTTCGGCGGAATGCGCGGGCCGATCACGAGCGACCAGAGCGGGCCGATCGTGAACATGATCGCGGGGTGGCGAAAGAGCCAGTAGCCGGTCTTCTGCCAGCGGCGAGGCCGCGTTCCACTCGGCGACGGTCATGGTCGGCACATCTCCGGTGCCACGGCGGTCCAGGTCGCCGGCGCTGCCGTGATGTGCGGCGTGATGCCAACGCCAGTTGTAGAAGGGGTGCATGACGACCAGGCCAAGACCCATCGCCCCAGGCGTTGTTGGCCTTGCGCGACTCGAACAGCGAGCCGTGCGTGCAGTCGTGGAAGAGGATGAAGGTGCGAAGGAGGAACCCGGCGGCCGGGATGCCCACCGCAAGGACGAGCCAGTACGAGACGTCGAGCAGGAAGTACATGACCACCGAGAGCGCGATGTACGGGACGATCGATGTGGCGATGTCGAGCCAGGTCCTCCACGGCGTCGGGCGGGAGTACGGGTCGAGAGCGATCGCCCATTCGGGGCGCTTACGGGTGGGATTTATCGCGGCAGTCGTCATGTGGTTCGCGCAGGCTAGCTTATACCCAGTTAGGGTGGCCTAACACCCTGCGGCTCCGCTTTCGTCAGTTCCCCGAAACTCCCAGAAAGCGACCCACGCGCGCTACTGAGGCTACAGCTTCGGGTGTGATCGGAAAGATCGGCCAGACGTGGATCAGCTCGTGCCCGATCTCGAGCTCGACGTCGACGCCCGCCTGGGAAGCGAGGTCCGCAAAGCTCACCGCATCGTCGTAGAGGATCTCGTGGGTACCGACCAAAACGAGGACGGGCGGCAGACCCGCTGAGGTCGGCAAAGAGGGGCGAGCAAAGGGGGTCACGGGGATCGGCTCCGTCCAGATAGCGCTCCGCGGCGGCACGGAGCGAGTGGTCGAGGACTGGGTCCCCCTCAAACCGCGCATCCCAGGACGGACTCGTGCAGGTCAGGTCGAGCCAGGGCGAGAGCAGGGCCATCGCGCGCGGCAGCGGCTCGCCGGCGTCGCGCAGGAACACGCAGAGCGCGACGGCAAGGCCCCCACCGGCCGAGTCTCCACCGAGGACGATCCGGGTGGCGTCGCCATTCACCTCGTCGAGAAGCGCACGGTACGCAGCGGCCGCGTCGTCGAGCGCTGCCGGAAATGGGTGCTCGGGCGCCAGCCGGTACTCGGGCAGGAAGGCGACCGCCCCCGCGGCCCGTGCGAACCTGGCCGCCATCTCGCTGTGGGACCGGGCCGAGCCGCCGCCGTACCCGCCGCCGTGGATATAGAGGAGGACGTCGTCGGCCTGAGCCGGGGGGATCGAGGCGAACCGTCGGGACGCCGCCGAGATCGAGCTCCGAGCTCTCGATGTCATCGGGCACCGGAAAAACGTTCGCGAGTCCGTCAAGTCGTGCCCGGCGCTCCTGGATCGTCTTCGTCGCAGGATCGGACGAACGCTGGTCCGCGAACAGGAGCTCGATGATCTGCTCCATCTCGGCGCTCCTCACCCACCTATTGTGCATGCCATGGCCCAGCCTCTCCTAGCCGTCGATACCCCCTCCCTTCTGTACCGCGCCTTCTATGCGCTCCCCGACTCGATCACCGACTCGGACGGCGTCTCGGTCAACGCGCTCCTCGGAGCGGCCAATCTGGTCCTGGCCGAGATCGAAGAGCACGACCCGCGAGCGGTGGTCATGTGCTTTGGAGCCGAGGCGGCGGCGTATCGCAAGAAGCTCCTGCCCGCCTACCACGCCGACCGCCCCGAGATGCCTGAGAGGCTCGTGCCCCAGTGGGAGCGAGCGAAGAGCTTTTTCGAGGGGTTCGGCTGGACCGTCAGGCGCCACGCAACGCTCGAGGCCGACGACCTCCTGGGCACCCTCGCCGATCTTGAAACGGCTGCCGGTGGTGACGCCCTGCTCCTCACCGGCGACCGCGACATGTTCCAGTGCGCCTCGAAGCAGGTGACCGTCCTTTATCTGAGGACGGGCCGCCGAGGCGCCGAGCCCATCGGGCCCAAAGAGGTCAAGGAGCGCTACGGAATCGGTCCGGAGCTCGTCCCGGACTTCATCGCGCTACGTGGTGACCCCTCGGATGGCATTCCCGGCGCAAAGGGCGTTGGCGAGAAGACGGCAGCCGAACTCCTGCGAGAGCACGGCTCGCTCGAAGCCCTCCTCGAAAACGCGATCCGCATCAAGCGGCCTGCGCTGCGAACGACGCTGACTTCGACCGCGGACGAGATCCGCGAGTACCTGGACATCGCGACGCTTCGCGACGCGAAGATCGAACGCCCAAAGGATGCGCCGACGAACCTGAAGGGCGGCGCCCGCTCGGCGCGCCGCCACGGCATGAACCGCCTCGCGGAGCGCCTGGAGAAGATGGCCGAAAGCTAAGCGCAACCCCCGAGGGGTCAGACCCCTCACGATTCGCTCACATTTCAGATTGTTAGGGCTTTGTGAGGGGTCTGACCCCTCGGGGAGGGCGGCTGCGGCTGCTCAGGCGTAGCGGCGGGCCGCTCGCCCTGCGGAAGCGCCGTAGGAGCCGCCGAAGAGCGCTGCGTGGACCAGGAGGGGAAGCAGCTGCCACAGGTCGATCCGCTCCTCGTGCCCGTCGGCGAGCGGCGCGGCTTCCTCGTACGCCGAGATGATGCGCTCGCTCGGTGAGCCGAAGAGACGCAGCATCGCGAGGTCGATCTCGCGATGACCGCCGTAGGCCGCGGGGTCGATGAGCCAGGCCCTGCCGTCCCTCCCGGCCAGGACGTTGCCGCTCCAAAGATCGCCGTGGAGACGAGACGGGGGCTCCTGCGGCCCCGAAAGTTCCGCCATCCGCTCACACACCGCGCCGACAGCTGCCAGATCTTCATCGCTCAACCCGCCCGATCGATGGGCGCGCTCCGCGATCGGCGCAACAAGGCGCGCCGCGTAAAGCTCGGCCCAATCGTCCATCGGCTCCATTTCGATCTGGAGAAGTCCGATGCGAAGCAGCTTGTCGGGGGCGTTCGGCGGCAGCGATCCGTAGCTCGCGGCACTGAGGGCGTGCATCGCCGCGAGTGAGCGGCCGAGCTCCTCGGCTCCCTCGACGGAGAGCCGGCCCTGCTCGACGCGCTCGAGCTCGAGCCAACCTGGCTCACCACCAACGCCCAGGACCGCCGGGACTCGGATGCCCTGGGCTTCAGCCAACCATCTGAGGCCGGCCACCTCCATCTCGAAGTCAGCCCGGGTCGCGTCGGGCCTGGACTTGCGAAAGGTGCTCACTTGACGGAAGGAGAGACCTCGTCCAGAAGCGCCCGGCACGAGCGATCGACGATCTCGACCACCTCGGCGAAGCCGTCCTCGCCTCTGTAGTAAGGGTCGGGCACGTCGAGCTCGCCGTCGGCGAACGAACGAAGGAGCCGGACCTTCTGGCGATCGTCGTCAGAGGCGGCCATGGCCAAGAGGTCGTCGCGGTTTTGGCCATCCATCGCGACCAGGAGGTCGAACCCTTCGAAGTCGCCAGGCGAGACCTGCCGCGCCTCGCCGGTCAGCTCGACACCCCGCTCCGCTGCCGCAGCAACGGAGCGCTCATCGGGCGGATGCCCTATATGCCAGTCGCCGGTACCTGCGCTCTCGACCTCGATCTCGCCCTCAAGGCCGGCTTCGGCCACGAGACCGCGCATCACGGCCTCCGCGGTCGGAGATCGGCAGATGTTCCCGAGACAGACGAAGAGGATTCGCACGCCAGCGAGGCTAGAGCAGGCTCAAGCGCCGAGACCGCCACGCCTGCATGCCTCTGCTTGTGCGTAGCATTCCGGGGAACATGGGTTCGATCATGTCCTCGTCCCTCACGTCCGAAGGAGCCGCTCTCGATTCGCTGAGCGACCTGGTCTCGCGCTTCGAACCCGGAGATATCGACGTCCCGGGCGGCACGGCGAGGATCCGGCTTGACGCCGGCGAGGACGGGGCCGCGGACGCCCTGATCCAGGGCGGCGTAGCGCGACTCGTCCCCACCTCGCCGAATGGCGCCGACGCCGTCCTCTCAGCCGGTCGCGAGACCTGGAATGAGATCGCGCGCGACGTTCGTGCGGGAATGGCCGCGTACCGCGCCGGGAGACTTACGATCCGAAAGAACCTCCACCTCGGCGTCGGCTTCCTCGCCGCGACGAGCGGCGACACCGATCCCCGGCGGCTTCGCTTCGAGCGTGTCCGGACCGCCAATCACGACTTGGCGATCCTCAGCGCGGGCGAGGGCATCCCGCTCGTCTGCATCCATGGTCTGGGCGGAACGAAGTCGTCGTTCTTGCCCACCGTGTCCGGCCTGGCGTCCGAGGGCTTTCGCGTCGTTTGCGTCGACCTTCCCGGGTTCGGCGACTCTCACAAGCCCGCCTCGGGCCGCTACGACGCACCGTGGTTTGCCCGGTCGGTCATCGAACTCCTCGACGAACTGGAGATCGAGCGCGCGCACCTTGCAGGCAACAGCATGGGCGGGCGGATCGCGATCGAGGCCGGCCTCGCTCACCCCGATCGCGTCGACCGGATGGTCCTACTCTCGCCTGCGCTCGCGTGGCTCAAGGATCGCGGCTGGAAGTGGCTGCTGCGGATGCCGCTCCCACAGCTCGGGTTCATCCAACCCACTCCGCGACGCCTGGTTGAGCCCGTCGTCAGGCGGCTCGTGCCGGGGGCAAATGAGGGCTGGACCGCCGCGGGCGTCGACGAGTTCCTGCGCGCCTACCTCACCCCCGCCGGTCGCTTCGCCTTTTACGAGTCCGCTCGGCGGATCTACATGGACGAGCCTCATGGCGAGCAAGGCCTGTGGACCCGCCTGGCGACGATGGCACCGGAGACGATGTTCGTCTGGGGTCGGCAGGATCAGCTCGTGCCGATCTCGTTCATGCGGCACGTCGAAGCAGCGCTTCCGTCGGCGCGTCACCTGGAGCTCGAGTGCGGGCACGTGCCTCAGGTCGAACTCCCAGGGCCGACCAACCGGGCGATGGCTGAGTTCCTGCGCGCCTAGCCGGCTTCGGTGTCGGACTCGGCCCGTTCTCTCTCGGCGAGCTTCTCCTTCAGGTAGGCGGCCTTGTCGCGGCGACGCCCGTGCTGATCGGCCTCGTCTGTGAGCTCCGACTCCTCCAGCAACGAGTGCTCACTAGTCTCGCGCGCTTCCTGCTCGCGCAGCAGTTCGTGGGTCTTGGTGGGCTGTTCTTCACTCATGTCGTAACCGCTACCCGCGTGCTGCCGGAACCAGTCGCAATTGCTTTGGAAGAAAGGGGACCACGCCCCTCTTCAGGTACTCCGCTCCTGCGCCTACGAGCGCTCGTCGCACCGCGAACGGAGGCACCCTCCGAAAGCCGTACTCCTTACGGATCCGATCTGGAAGGAGGGTGATCGTCGTGAAGTTGGCGGCCTCCACGAGGGGTCGAAGTGCCACCGGCACCGGCGGTTCCAGCACGATCTCCCTCGCACGCTCCCGCGCCCAATCGTTAACGAAGAGCCGCTCGCCGTCGAACATCGCGTCGCGGTACGCATCGAGGTCAGACAGTGAGTCGGGCATTGCGCCCCGATCAAGGCCGAACAGGCTGCCGACAACCTTGTAGTCCTCCCAGAGCTCGGCCTCCTCCTCACGCGAGATCGATCCGACGTACTTGCGGTAGACGACGAGCGCGGAGTCGATCAGGGTGAACAGGACCCAGAACAAAAGCTCCGGGTCGTCTGCCCGGTAAGGCGTGCCCGCCGGATAGGGACCAACGGATACCTCAAGTTCTCCGCGGACGCGACCGTGCATAGCGCGCACCCGGCGGGTCAAGCGCTCAGCTTCGTCGCGAGACCCGAAGGTGACGGTGTCCATGAGCTCCGCCGTCCGCGCGAGCCGGTCGTACGGCTCGTCCAGGGCGCTCGAGTGAGCGAGGAGACCGGCAACCGCGAGAGGATGCGCCGCCTGCATCAGCAGCGCGCGCGGTCCATAAAGCGCGAGCGCACGCTCGCGATGAACCCGCCGGATCATCGACCCGTCCATGAAGAGCCCGCCGCTCGCCATGGCTGAAAGCCTACGAGCCACGGGGACGTTAGGTTCCACTGGCCTCGGGTACACGTTTTTTATGGGGGAGCATCAAGTCACTGAAACCCGTGCCCGAACGCTCGAGAACCTTGCGACGGGGATCGAAAAGGAAGGCGGATTCACGTCCGTCGTCGTCAACCTGTTTCGGCCCGATAGCGAGGACTACGAGGTGATCGTCCTCAGGGGTCCGGACGAGCTACGTGACGAGATTGAGGGCGCGAAGCTCTCGCGCGATTCGTGGTTGCAGCTCCTTGAAGGCAGATTCAAGCGCTTCGGCGCCTTCTTCATTCCCGAGGGCGAGGGTGAATGGGGAGACGCACCCATCTACGAAGCGCCACAGGATTCTGGCGAGGGCGAGAACCGCTGGCGCAGGGGCGACGCACTGTTTGCCTTGATGCGTAGCGCGAAAGGTTCCATCCTTGGCATCGTCTCGGTGGACGCACCTCAAGACGGCCAGCGGCCGACCGACAGGCAGATCCTGACGATCACCTCTATCTGCTCACAAGCGGGGCTGGCCCTCTCCGAGCCCTGAGCCTCAGACAAAACTGCGGATCACCCCGACCCCCAGGGCGAAGAGCCGGCTCGAGAAGGAGGGCCGGGTGAAGGTGGCCGTCCGCGTGACCTACGTGCCAGAGGGCGGCGAAACAAACACGGAGCGCACACGGCTCAGGCTCGTCAAGCGTGGCTGAGCGGGTGGTCTGTCTAGGCGGGCTGCCTGACCACCCCGAGGCGAGCGGGCGTGTCATCGTCGCAGCCAGAGAAGAAGCCGCCCACGGCCTGAATCAGGTGCTCGAACGACTGGGCGCCGAACAGAACCGGCTGGTAGTGCGTGATGTCGTACTCGAGCGTCGCCATCTGCGCGAAGTCGAGGGGGCGGACCGCGGCTCCACGGAACTCCTCGATCTCGCCGTACGAGGAGAGGAGCCCGGCGCCGTACGCGCGCAGTTCGCCGCCCTCTCGCAGGACGCCGAACTCCATCGTGAACCAGAAGACGTCGGCGACCAGTTGAAGTCCTTCCGGCGTTCGTGTGCGCCGTGCCGCCTCCCCGGCCAGGCGGTTCAGCTCGGCCAGCTGCGGATCGGCCACGAGGTGGCCGTGGCCGATCACCTCGTGGATCAGGTCGGGCTCAGGCGTATATAGAGGCGCGTCCGGGTGGCGCACGTACTGGGTGGAGTGAAAGCGCCGGTCGGCCAGCGAGCCGTAGAACTCGTCGAGCGGGACGATCCCTGCGGCCGGGACGTACTCGAATCCGGTGAGGTCTCGGAGGTTGGCCGTGATCTCGTCCAGCTGTGGAATGTGCTCGCGCGGCAGGTCGAGGCGGTCGACGGCATCGCGAAATGCGCGGCAGGCCAGTCGCTCGTGCTTTGGCGCCAACTCTCGCCATACCGTTCGCCAGACACTCTCCTCGGCCTCGGTGTAGTCGATCCGCGGAACGGGCTCCCGACCGCTCCAGTCGAGGGCGGCGGCGGCGATCGCGTTACGGCGCTCGCGGTAGGCGGCGTCGTTGACGCCTGGATGCTCGGCGCCGAGATGGACGGTGACGCCCCCATCATCGTCTCGGGTGACCGGCGAGTAGAGCTGCGCCTCCTCGAACATCAGCCCGTTGTCGTGGTCGCAGGCTCGGACTCGGGCTCGAACCAGGACATGGCGTAGTCGGGTTGGTCGAGTTCGCTGGAGAGCCCCGAGAGCTTGAGTGGGCGGAACGTGTCCCACATGACCGCTAGCTCCTCCGTTCGCCGCACGCCGAGCGACGCCTCGACCAACCCCGGCTGCGGTCCGTGCGGCAGTCCCGACGGATGGAGGGTGATCATCCCGACATCCACGCCCTTGCGGCTTCCGAACTGGCCGTCGACGTAGTAGATGGCCTCCTCGGACTGGACGTTCGAGTGGTGATAGGGGAGCGCAACTGCATCCGGGTCGTAGTCGAGCTCGCGTGGACAGAACGAGCAGATCACGAAGTTCTGCCCCTGGAAGGTCTGATGAACCGGCGGCGGCATATGGATGCGGCCGGTGATCGGCTCGAAGTCATCCGTGTTGAAGGTGTACGGGTACACGTAGCCGTCCCAGCCGACGACGTCGAACGGGTGGTAATCCACGACATAGGTCTGGTGGCCGTCACGAACGCGGACGACCAACTCATGCTCGTCGCGATCTGTGTGCGTGCGAAGCTCGGCCGGCGGGTGGAAGTCACGCTGCGAGAACGGCGCGTGCTCGAGGAGCTGCCCGTAGCGGTTGCGATAGCGGTTCGGCGTCTCGATCTCGCCGGGTGTGTGGAAGCACAAGCCAGACCTGGTCGCCGGGTTCGGCCGAGTCCATCCGCACGCGATACGTGGTGCCGCGGGGGATCACGACGTAGTCGTGCGGGCGATACGGGAACGTCGCCGAAGATGGTCTCCACCGTTCCCGTTCCCCGATGGATGAACAGGATCTCGTCGCCCTCGCCGTTCCGGTAGAAGCCCTCGCGCTCGGAAGTCGGCTTCGCGACCGACACCTCGATGTCGCCGTTCCACTGAAGCAGCTGTCTGCGCCGTGAGGAAGTCGCCGCCGGGCTCGACCGGGTTCGTGTCGGTGAGGCGGTGGACGTGGGTTTCGGGCACCCACTCGTCGCGGATGATCGGCTGAAAGTCGCGGACCTCGGCGACCCGGCAGGGCGAGTGAAGGTGGTAGAGGATGGACTCGTTGCCGGAGAAGCCCTCGAATCCGATTACCTCCTCGGTAAGGAGCTTGCCGTCGCGCCGGAACTGCACATGGCGCTTGGCCGGAACCTCGCCGAGTTGCGTATAGCGTCCCATCAGAACACCTCCATTGCCGACTGTGGAGACCCGCTTTCGCCCCTGAAGGCTCTCATCAGAGGTTCCCCCGCCTGTCCTGATCACGCTCGATGGCCTCGAAGAGGGCCTTGAAGTTTCCGGCCCCGAACCCGGTCGCGCCGTGGCGCTCGATGATCTCGAAGAAGACGGTCGGCCGATCGCCGACGGGCTTGGTGAAGATCTGGAGCAGATAGCCCTCGTCGTCGTGGTCGACCAGGATCCCCTGTGCTCGCAGATCTGCCAGCTGGCCCGCCACCTCCGGGACACGCTCGGGCACCTCGTCGTAGTACGCGTCGGGGATCTGGAGAAAGCCGACTCCGCGCCGGCGAAGCTCGGCGACGGTGCCGACGATGTCGCGGGACGCGACAGCAATGTGCTGCGCTCCGGCCCCGTCGTAGAACTCGAGGTACTCGTCGATCTGCGACTTCTGAAGGCCCTCGGCCGGCTCGTTGATCGGGAACTTGATCCGGCCATTGCCCGACGCGACCACCTTCGACATCAGCGCCGAGTACTCGGTCGAGATCGCCTCGTCGGAGAAGTGGATCATCTCGACCATCCCGAAGACCCGCTCGTAGAAGTGGACCCACTCCTCCATATGACCGAGTTCGACGTTTCCGACGATGTGGTCGATCGCGAGGAGCATGTCCGAGTCCGCAGATCCCGCGCCGGGACAGCATGTCGTAACCGGGCATGAACGCACCCCTGTACGAGGACCGATCAACGAAGGTATGGAGGGTGTCGCCGTACGCCGCGATCGTCGCCGTCCGAACAGCGCCGTCTCCGTCGGTCAGATCGGCCGGATTCGCGATCCCGCGCGCGCCGCGTCCAAGAGCCTCGGCGTAGGCCTCGTCCACGTCGGGAACCGACAGGGCGATCGTGCGCACGCCGTCCCCGTGGCGGGAATGGTGGCGCGCGATCTCCGAATCGGAGTGAAGCGCTCCGGTTACGACTAGCCGGATCCGACCCTGCTCGAGGACGAACGAGGAACGGTCGCGGATTCCAGTCTCGAGGCCGGCAAAAGCGACCCGTCGGAAGCCGAAGGCGTGCTCATAGAAGTAGGCGGCCTGGGCAGCATTGCCGACCCACATCTCGACATGGTCGATGCCGTTGAGCGGCATGAAGTCCTCGTCCGTGACGGTTGGCGCGGACCTGGTTGCGGTCGGGGGCGGCATTGGATCTCCTCGTTGTCCGGGTACTCTTTTATGATCCGCTTGTCAACAGGCACTTTCAAGGCCGAATCGTTGCGTGTGGGAGGTGATTTACGGTGGATCTCGACGAAATTGACCAGCAGATCGTTTCGCTCCTACGTGAGAACGCCCGGCGTTCTTTTCAGGACATCGGCACGCGGGTGTCGCTGAGTGCTCCTGCGGTGAAGCGCCGAGTGGATCGGCTGGAGGAGGCAGGTGTCATCCGCGGTTACACGGCAGTCCTCGATCACGTTTCCCTCGGATGGACCACACACGCCGTCGTTTCACTCTTTTGCGAAGGCCGAATGTCCGCTTCGCAGATCCTCGCCGCCGCGGGCCGCCACCCCGAAGTTGCGGCGGCACACACGGTCGCCGGCGAGGCGAGCGCGATCCTCCACCTGCACGCTCGTGACACCGAGCACCTGGAGGAGGCGCTCGAGCGCCTGCGCGACGCTCCCGGGATCACCCGTACCCAGACCCAGGTCGTCCTGTCGACACTGTTTGAGCGACCCGTCGAATAGAGCGGCCGGCGCATCCCAAGGCACCCGACGACAATCCCCGGGGTCCGCGCGTTGGCCCCTACCCCACGGAGGCAGCTAGGCGATCGTGGCCGCCAGCTCGCCGAGTCCATCGGCTGCGATCACGACCCGGTCGCCAGGCTCAAGCCAGCGCTCGCCGGCGAGCGGGCCCAGTTCGAGCAGACAGCCGTGGTTGAGCGTGCCGGATCCCAGGACGTCGCCGGGCTCGAGGCGCGTGTCGCGGGCAGCGTGCTCCGAAAGCTCGCTCCACGACCAGTGCTGCTCGGACGCCCTGGTGCGGGATAGCTCGTCGCCGTTCACGGTCACGGTTGCCTCGATGTCGAGGCGACCATGCTTCATCGGGAGTTCGTCGGGTGTGACGAGCCACGGACCGAGCGTCGTCGCGAAGTCCTTGCCCTTTGCGGGCCCCAGCCCCACGGTCATCTCCTGCGCCTGAACGTCACGCGCGGACCAGTCGTTCATCAGCGTGAAGCCCGCGATCTGACCGCCGGCGCCAATGATTGCGGCGATCTCGAGCTCAAAGTCCAGCATGCGGGTCGCATCGGGGCGTGACACCTCCTCGCCGGGTCCCCGGATCGAAGCCGGGTTCGAGAAGTAGAAGGCGGGGGCCTCGTACCAGGCGGGCGGAACCTCGCCACCGCGCCGGCGCCAGCCCGCCTGGACGTGGCCCTCGAAGGCGAAGAAGTCCCGCACGCTCGGAGGCCGGGGCACGGGCGCGAGAAGCTCGACTTCCCCGGCTGCCACGTCCGAGCCGCTCGCGCCGTGACCGGAGCCGCTGAGCCACTCGATCATGCTGGCCGCTTCGAGCACACGGATGACATCGCCATCCAGGCGACCGACGTGGGAGTCTCCTGAGGAGTTGCGAAAAGTGACGAGTCGCATCCAGCAATCTTCGCACCGAGCGGGTTCGGAACGTAGGTTGATCGTCGCCGGCGGGGTCAGTGGACCGAGCGTAATCCGCTACTGCCGGCGACGCCAGACGAGCGCGGAGGTCGCAGGCCCGTTCTGAGTTCCGACGTCCTGGGTTCTGAGGGTCAGCTCGTCGCCTTTCAGGGCGGACTCGCGATGTTTGTCCTTCCCCGGGCCATAGACCAGCTCGCCGCAGGGCGAGGCGCCGCGGTGATCGACCCGATTGCCGTCTCGATCAACGCCCGACCACAAGATCGAGAGTGCATTCACGGATCGGCGCCTCGCGATCGCTCATTGCACCCGTCGAATAGTGGGAAGGCCCAGGGTCAGCCAGTCGTGAAGCCCGCCTCGGTAATAGAGGATTGATTGGGCCGGGTAATCGCGGCCGAGCAGCACCCGCACAGAATCAGGCGTGGCTCCACATTGCGGCCCGTTGCAAAAGAAAATCGTTTTCACATCGGCGTCGAGTTCACCCATCCTCACGTCAACATCGCCATGCGGCATGTTGGAGGCTCCACGGATCGTCTGCTTCGCGAAGGCCTCTTCAGGGCGGCTATCGATCAGCTGCCCACCCGCCTCCAGGTGGTCGATCACCTCGAGTTCTCCAACCGTTCGAACCTGCGGCGCGAGCGAAATCGGGTTGATCTGACCCCACGTGGCGTCAATGATGAACAGACCGGGGTGGCCTTCCAGAGGCTCTGGAACTCTCATCGGTTCAGCCGTGCGCCCAAGGCGCCGTGGTCGTTCCCACGGATGTGTGGGTAAGTCGTCACTCGATCATCGGCTCACCGTCGAATCTGCCTCGGCGTCTGCCGACCCGTGCCCGAAGTTCACTCGTGGCATCACCTTGTCCAACCAGCTCGGTAGCCACCAGGCGGCATTGCCCGTCAGCCTTAACAGGACCGGCAAAAGCAGGAGGCGTACAAGCGCCGCATCCAGGAGGACTGCAACCCCGAGGATGATTCCCATCTCCTTGGGCGGCAGGGGACCCGAGAGAGCGAAAGTGAAGAAGACGGCCACCATGACCGCTGCCGCGGCAAAAATCACTCGGCCCGAATGAGCAAGGCCCCCGATGAGGGCCGCGCGCGCGTCGCCCTCTCGCTCCCAGTGCTCGCGTGCGGAAGAGAGCAAGAACACCGTGTAGTCCATGGAGATGGCGAAGATCATCGCAAAGAAGAAGACCGGACCCCAGGCGTCGAGAAATCCCTGAGATTCGAACCCGAGCACCCCTGAGAGGGAACCGTCCTGGAAAATCCATTTGGACACACCGAAGGCGGCTCCGGTCGCCAGCAGGTTCGTGATCACTCCGAGAGCGGCCGCCAGCGGCGCACGAAAGGCGAAAAACAAGAGCAGGAATCCAAGCACCACCACAGTCCCGATAACGAGCGGGGTCTTGTCGGCAAGCACGCGCTCAAGATCGTGGTTCTCGACCGCAGGTCCTCCGACGAGTGTCTCGGCTGGAAGCGTGCCGCGCAGCCGCTCGACCGTCTCTCGCAGCTCGTCCCCAGATGGATCGCCAGTGGGCACCGCCTGGACAAGAGCTAAGCCTGAACTCGCGAGCTGCGGAGGCATGGCGGTTGCGATACCGCTATCGGCCTGCAGGACGCTTGCCACCCGATCACTGTCGCCAGGTCCTGCGACAATCTGGAGGGTCCCGGGAGCTCCGGTGCCGAAGGCAGCCTGTATTTGCTCATAGCCCTGCCTCGAGGGGTCGCCCTCGGGAACCACCTCGATCGATGGCATTCCCGTGTCAAGCTGCGTCACCGGCCAGGCAAGGGCCAGCCAGGACAAAAAGAGCCGGGACACCGAAGCGCAGGGGCTGCCTCCACAGCCGAGCTCCCCAGCTGGCAAACCGCGCCGAGCGGTGCTCGCCTGCGTGAACCCAGGGCAGTCCGAACTTGTCGACTCGCGGGCCCAGCTTGGCTAGAACGGCAGGCAAAAGCGTCAACGTCGCGGCGAGTACAAAGAAGACGGACACCATGATTCCAAGCGCCATGGAACGAAATGCCGGGCTTGGAACCATCATTACGGCTGAGAGCGAGATCAAGACGGTTAAGCCGGAAAAGAGCACCGCCTTTCCGGCCGTGTCCATCGCTTCCCCCACCGCCTCCTCCGCCGAGAGCTCGGAGCCGAAGAAGGCGCCGCGAAATCGCATCACCACGAACAGTGCGTAATCGATGCCCAGCGCCAGTGCGAACATGAGAGCAAAGTTCATCGCCCAGATCGAAATGTCCGTGAGCTGCGTGCCTAGGTAGAGGACGCCAGCCGAGGCAACGAGCCCAAGGATCGTAAGTAGGAGCGGCAAACCAGCGGCAACAAGTGAGCCGAAAGCAAGAACGAGAATGACCAGTGTCACCGGCCAAGAAATCAGCTCGGACTTCAGCATCGCTTCCTTGTTCGCCTCGTTGAAGTCCGACCACATCCCGGGAGCGCCGCTGAGGCTGACTTCAACGGCGTCACTCCCCGCACCGGCCAACGGCTCTTTGAGATCGTCCGCTGCCCGGACCATCTCGTTCGGCTTCTCAGCCGCCGCAGCCTGGATCACGGCGGTGTGGCCATCGGCGGAAATTGAAGATCCCGGACGGGGTGAGACGACCTGAGCTACGGCGTCGTTCTCGCCAAGGATGGCCTCGGCTCGCTCGACCGCCGAATCAAATTCCTGATCGCCTGTGGTTTCGACCTCCGAGTGGACAACCACCTGGATCGAATAGCTCGAAAGTCCACCGAACTCACGATCGATCAGATCTCTGGCCTGGACAGATTCCGAACCCGCAGCTTCCCACCCGGCTCCAGAAAGAGCGTGTTCGACTTTCGGAGCCAGGAAACCAAGCCCAAGGGCGACCACGAGCCAGACAAGGCCGACGCGTCCCGGATGACGAGCAGCCATGCGACCGAGGCGGCCGACGGGTCCGAGACTGCCCTTCGGAGAATGGGAACTCTTTGACTCGGCGCTGGCGTTCTGCATCCGTCCTCCTTTTGATCGGCTCGTGTGGCTCGTGAGCAAGGTAGCAGTCTACAATTGTACTAGTGAGCATTAGTACTCTGACTTTGGCGAGCCGTACGATGGTGCTGCCCAAAACCCCGGAGCGTGAAGCGGTTACACCGGGACTTACAGATGACGGCAAGAGAAGGGCGAGCGTTTGATGGCATCGAAGGTGTCCCACCCCCTAACCCCGGCAGCAGCTGAGCTCATAGCACGACGTTTCGCGATGTTGGCTGAGCCGATGCGCCTCCAGCTCGTTGATTTGCTGAGCGAGGCGGGCCAGCTCTCGGTCCAAGAGCTGGCGGAGGCCCTTGGGGCCACGCACGGCAACGTTTCCCGACACCTCAACCTTCTCTATGCAGAGGGGATCGTCGGCCGGCACAAGGAAAAGACTCGGGTTCTTTACCGAATCACCGACCAGACTGTCGTTGACCTCTGCGATCAGGTCTGCGCGGGGATCGAGCGCCAGCTCAAGGCCCGGGGTGAAGCCTTCGTCGTGACAGAGAAGTCGGAAAAGCGGTCCTGACAGGATTCGAACCTGTGACCTCCGGTTTCGTAGACCGACGCTCTATCCGGCTGAGCTACGGGCCCGGGACGTGAGAGGCTCGCGCGGACGCGCCAGCCAACCCACGCGTCGTTCTCGTGGTCTACGAGCGGCGGTAGGGATCGACGTAAACGTCATCGATACGCCAGTCGCCACCCATGCCGTAAGCCGTGATCTCGAACGCGACGGCCGTGCGCTCGCCCGGCAAGAGGGGGAGCAGGTTCACGCCGATCACCATCGGCAGCGTCGGTTGCCAGCTGCCGTTTGAGTTCACGACACCGATCGGCAGCGAGTGAACGTTTCCGAACGCATCCTCGAACTTGACGTTGACCCCCAGGGTGGAGCGCGGCGAGCCAGAGTTGCGTGCGAAGAAGCGCAGGGTCGGGTGCTCGATACCCACGCACATCGCTGAGCTCGTGGCCGAGCTGCCGGAGGTCACCTTGAGAGAGTTGGAGTCGCCGCGGTCGCGCACGTGATACGGCTCGTTGCCCGAGACGACCGTGGAGCCGCCGGCAAGATCCCAGGAAGAGCCGCCGTCCTCGAAGCCGCCATCGGGGGCGAGCGTGTAACTGGCGGGATCGAGCCAGGGTGCAAACGGCTGGGAAAGCTCTTGCGCATCGCAGTCGCTCGCGGATGCGACGAGGGGTCCCGCATAGGCAGACGGTGCCCCCGCGAGCGACGCGGCCAGGGGCAAGGCCAGAGCCAGGATGCGGTTGCGGAGCTTTCGAGTACTGGCGTTCATGGGACTCCTTCGTCAAAGGTGTTGTGACTTCCGTGTACGGGGATGTCGTCGGCACGTGGCCGCCAGAACACGATCGAACATCCGTCGAGTTTGGGTCCCCGGGCTCAAGTTCGGCGTGAGATCTTCAAGACTTGGCCCTGAACGGACGATGAAACGAAGGCGTGGGCACTAAGGCGACCAGTTCCGGCGACCTCGGGCCGGCTCAGGAGCGCATGCTCGTTGAGTCACGTGCTCAGCTTGCGCTCGGGCTCTTCGACCGCGAGCGGACCGCTGAGATCGTCGCGTCGCTCGCGTTCATCGTCGCCGCCGCGGCCGTCACCGTCGCCTGGGACACCCCGCAGGCGCTCGACATCCCACTCGCGGTCGGGTTGATGGCCGCGTATGCGCTTGCGACACGGGTGGAGTTCCGGATCGCCTCTGGTTGGACGGATCCCTCGCAGATCGTCTTCGTGCCGATGCTCTTCCTGCTCCCGACGGACGCAGTTCCCTTCGCCGTTGCCGGTGCCCTGCTCCTGGGTCGTATTCCCGACTACCGAAGCGGCGAAGTTCACGCCGAGCGCGCCCTGCTGCGGACCGGCGACGCCTGGTACTCGATCTGGCCGGCGATCGTTCTGCTGGCGTTCGGCGCGACCTCGCCTGACTGGTCCGATTGGCCGATCTACCTCCTCGCCCTGACCGCCCAGTTCGCAATCGACGGGCTCACCACGACCGCCAGGGTGACCTACGGCCTTGGCATTCCGGCGCGAACCGTGATCGCTGAGCTCCGCCAGATCGATCTGATCGACGCCTTGCTCGCCCCCGCCGGCCTCCTCGTCGCATTCGCCGCCGCGTCGGAGCCGTGGACGAGCATCCTGATCTTGCCCCTGCTCGGAGTCTTTCAGATCTTCGCCAGAGAGCGAGAGGCGCGGATTGAAAGCGCGCTCGCGCTCTCGAGCGCCTATCGCGGGACGGCGCACCTCCTCGAGGAGGTCCTTTCTACGACTGACGAATACACGGGGAACCACTCGCGGAGCGTGGTCGTCCTCGCGCATCAGGTCGGCGAGGCGCTCGGACTGGATGAGACTCAACAGCGAGAACTCGAGTTCGGCGCCCTCCTGCACGACGTCGGCAAGATTGCGGTCCCGAACGAGATCATCAACAAGCCTGGGCGATTGACGGATGAGGAGATGTCACTCATGCGGACGCACACGATCGAGGGCGAGGGGATGCTGAACCGAATCGGTGGGGTCCTGGCCGATGCTGGGATCGTCGTCAGGACCCACCACGAGCGTTGGGACGGCACCGGCTACCCCGACGGCTTGGCCGGTGAGGAGATCCCGGTTGCGGCTCGCGTGATCTCGGCGTGTGACGCTTTCAACGCGATAACGACCGACCGCTCGTACCGCAAGGCCATGTCGCTGGAAACCGCGGTCGCAGAGCTCGAAGCCGAGTCCGGGAAGCAGTTCGACCCCGCGGTGGTCGAAAAGCTTGTGAAGATCATCGGGACCTGGAAATAGCTTTCCGGGCCGGTAGAGGCTATAGCCGGCCGGCTCCTGCGGATCCAAATCCGACTCGGGCTCGAGCTGCTCAGGGCCTCGGGCGTCCAGCTCTAGTTGCATTCGGCGATCTTCAATGAACGCTCACCCCCGCTCCGCTCGCAGGCGGGCATGGCCCTCAGGGGCTAGTCCGGCCGCGACCCGCTTCCTTCTCTCGGCGGTCCTTCAGCGGCCGGGGGTGCCTCCATCGACTCCAACTGCTGGACCAGCGCCGTGTCTGGAACCTGAATCAAGCCTCGGGTCGGGCGGTCGAGATCCGCTGTGAGGAACAGTAGGAACCCGACCAGAAGCGACGCTGCCACCACACCCGTTGTGCTGCGTCCGATGAGCGTGAGGTGAGCGGCGAGCAGGGCCAGCGCGACGCTGGCGCCGAGGAGTTCGAGGTAGAGGACGGCGCTTGGTACTTGGTTGTTGAGCGCCGCCACCCGTGTCGTCTGCGAATCGATCATCTCGTTCAGGGTCTCGACGTAGAGGCGGGGCGCGCTGGCGATCGGGTCGTCCACAAGAGCTCGGCCGGCCAACGCCCAGAGCTCGCGGTGCAGAACCTGCTCCTCGGCCACGGTTGCCTCCTGAGCTTCGCTACCGGGCACCTCGCTGGACAGCGCGATCACGCTTTCCGTGTAGTCGGTCAAGAGGTCGAGCGAGCGACTACGCAAGGGCTCCCGAAGCGTCTGTGCTCGCAGGAAGGTGGTGCCGATCGCGTTCGACTCGTCGACGACCACCGCGCGGCGATGCTCGTAGCGCGAGACCGCGAGCGACAGGCCGACCGCAAGGTCCGCCGATGCTGCGATAACTTCCCGAAGCGGATTGACCGATTAGGGGAAGGTGAGGCCGAATGAGGCGCTGGGCTTATTACCGTGGACCGGGGTCGAGACGTCGGAGGGCAACGACTGTTGCTGCGCTGGTCGCAGGATTTGCGTTCGCAGCACCCGCGGCGGCTGACGCCTATATCTACTGGTCGGACAGCGCTACCCAGTCGATCGTCCGTGCGAACCTCGACGGGAGCGGCATGGATCAAAGCTTTGTCCCAGCCTCTGCAACTCCATATGGCGTTGCAACGGACGAAAATTACGTCTACTGGGCGAATAACAACGGCTTCTCGGTAGGCCGTGCAGCGCTCGACGGGTCGGATGTCAACCAGAGCCTGTTCGGGGTCGCGACCGGGAACTTCGTGCGTGGCATCGACGTCGACGAGGACTATGTCTACGCCGCGCTCGCCAACGATCTGGGGCGGGCCGATTTGGATGGTTCGGATGTCAACGAGACGTTCATCGACGACCCAGGGACCTACCTGAGCGTCGCAGTCACGGATCAGCACATCTACTTCATCGCCTTCTCCAACGGGATCGCACGGGCGAACCTGGACGGCACGGGTGTCACCCAGGGATTCGTCAGCGGCGCGAGCGGGGCGAGGCAGGTAGCGGTCGACGACAAACACCTCTATTGGACGAACGGGACGAACGGAACCATCGGTCGCGCGAGCCTCGACGGTACGAACGTCGATCAGAGCTTTATCACCGGAGCCGCGAGTCCCAATGGACTTGCGGTCGACGACGATTACATCTATTGGACCAACAGCGGATTCAGCGGGACGGGTTCAATCGGCCGCGCCGGCGTCGACGGCAGCAACGTGAACCAGAGCTTTATCGCCGGCCTTTCCTTGAGCACGTTCTCTGAGATCGCCGTTGACGAGCTGACGCCGCCGGTGACCTCGATCGACTCGGTTGACCTCAATCGCACCAGGCGGAGGGCGAAGATCGGGTTTGCTTCCTCGCAGCCTGACTCGACATTCACCTGCAAGCTCGACAAGGGCGCCTGGAAGGCCTGTGACTCGCCTCAGGTCTTCAAGCGGCTGAGCGCAAAGCGCCACCGCGTGAAGGTGGCGGCGCGCAACTCGCAAAACGTCGTAGACCCGACTCCGGCGAACGTTCGTTTCAAGCTCTGACCCCGGGTGTGAACGGGCCCGACAGGGATTCGAACATGTGACCTTCGGTTTCGTAGTCCTGACGATCTACGTCGCTAGGCAGCGCTCCGGTTCTCGTCGATCGTCTTCGCTCGTACGCAACTCCCGACTTGTGGAGCGAGCCTGGGAGAACTGCGTACCCGCCCCGCGCCCCGAACATCGATGCCGTCACCGAGTGCGCGCTGTCCGCGACTGCCACGCCGTTCGGATTCGTGAACCAGTAATGCCGCCCGCGCTCAGGTCACCATGTGAGCGTTACCTCTTCGGACTGCCCGAAGCAGTCGCCGGCCTCCAGGTTGCCGTTGTTTCGCGGAGACAAGTAGACGGTGGCGGGCGACATCACGACCTTGTATGTGCCGCTCTCGACGAAGTTCCCGAAGTCGAACTCGTAGTCGCCGTCCGAATCCGAATAGGTCTCTGCGACATAGTCGGCATCGCGGTAGAGACTGAGCGGGTAGCCGCTGATGCAGTCCTCGTGTGTGTCCGAAATCGTTCCCGAGCCCTCGGAGAGGGTGATGCTGAACGTGATCGTGGCCTCTTCGGAGGTGTAGTCGTAGTTGGCACGGTCGGCGACGCACCGCTTCGGCTTGTTCGCGGGCCCGAAGCGCTTCGAGCGCTTGATGGTGACCGTCCACGACCCCGGCTGGTAGAGGTTGCCCTCCTCGAACCGAAAGTAGCCGTTCGCGTCGGTCGTCGCGACGTCGGTCGAGTCGCCTGTGAGCTTCACGGTGCGATTCTTCAGGCACTTGCTCTCGCCGCTATCGATCGTCCCCTCGAGATCGTCGCCGGCGATGCTGTTCAGATTCACCTTCACCTTCACGTTCTTGGTGGCGGCCGACGCCGGTGCTGCCAGGCCGAGAACGGCAACAGCGAGACCGAAAAGAAGTGCTGCACGCATATTTCGAAACCCCCTACAGGTTTGATCTTTCCCGAGACTTGCCCCGGATGCGGCAAACGCTACAGCTCCCACGCCAACCGGGTCGAAGTTCTTCCGCTATCCGGTCGTTATCCGACCCGGATGCCGTCTGCGGGAGAGTGGGAAAGCGGGCCCGACAGGATTCGAACCTGTGACCTTCGGTTTCGTAGACCGACGCTCTATCCGGCTGAGCTACGGGCCCGGGACGGGACAGGCTAGCGGGACTTGCGTCGTCCACCCGCGACATTAATCTTGCGGCCATGAAACTTCAGCGCACTCTCCTCGTCGCCCTGCCCCTGGTCGTCTCGGCCGCCGCACTCAGCCCCCCGGCGAGCGGACTCGAAACCATCTTCGACGTCAAAGCGGCGAAGAAAGCCGGCGGGAACTACAAGGACGGCGTGCAGAATGCGTCCATCTCCCAGGGCAAGACGAAACTCTTCTACTGGAAGGTGGAGAGCAACAGCCCGGACACGATGGCGATGGATTTCGACGACGCGGCGACCGGCGATTCGGGTGGCGACGACTACAAGATCAAGTGGTTCAAGGGAAAGAAGCCAAAAGGCACTGCGGACATCACGTCTGACGTCAAGGGTGCCGGCTACGGGTTCACGCTCAAGGCCGACAAAACGAAGTACTTCACGGCACAGGTCAAGCCGAAGCCCGGCGCATCAACGCTCTGCCTCGGCGGACAGGCCAGCAACAACCCGCAGACATTTGCGGACGCCGTCTACTTCAGCGTCAACGGCGCCTGCTTTTAGAGAAGCCCCGCCTCGGCTGCGGCTTTCTCGGCAGCGTCGAGTTGTTCCTCGATGATGCCGAGGCCTGAGGTCCAAAAGCCGGGATCGGTGAGGTCGACGCCGACGATCGCTCCGAGTTCCTCGGGCGACCGCGAGCCACCGGCCGCCAGCAACTCGAGGTAGGACGGCACGAACTCCGCGCCGGTCTCCTGATAGCGGCGATAGACCGAGAGCGCGAGCAGGTTGCCGTAGGCGTATGCGTATACGTAACCGGGCGTGTCGACGAAGTGCGGGACATAGGACCACCACGACGCATACTCCGGCGCCGGCTCGACCGAGTCGCCCAGGAGGTCGGCCTGCGTGTCGAGCCATGCCGCGGCGAACGCGTCGGGCGAGAGCTCGCCTGAGGTGCGGCGCTCAGCGTGGATGCGGTCCTCGAAGCGGTTCATCGCGACCTGCCTGAAGACGGCCGCGACAGCGCCGTCCAAGGATTCGGCCAGGAGCGACAAGCGGGCCGCGGCGTCTGGCGCTTCCTCGAGCAGGCGCTCCAAGACGATGGTCTCGCCGAAGATCGAAGCCGTCTCGGCGACGGTGAGGGGTGTCGAAACCTGGAAGAGACTTTGCTCCTTGCCCGCGAGATATGCGTGGACTCCGTGACCCAACTCGTGGGCCATCGTGAGCACGTCTCCCGAGCGCGACGTGTAGTTGAGCATCACGTAGGGGTGGGCGGAGGGCACCGTGTAGGCGCAAAACGCGCCGCCGCGCTTGCCGGCCCCAGGGGGCGCGTCGATGTAGTTGCCCTCGAAGAATCCTGCCGCGGCGTCGCCCAGCTCAGGCGAGAATCCGCGGTAGCAGTCGAGCACGAGTTCGCGAGCGTCCGCGTAGCCGATCCGCTGTTCCTCGGTCGCGACCGGTGCCATCCGGTCGTAGTGGGCGAGCTTGTCGAGCCCCAGGAGCTTTGCCTTCAGGCGATACCAGCGGCGAGCGAGCTCGTAGTGCGAGACGACTGCCTCGATCAGCGCTTCGACCGATTCGTCCGACGCCTCGTTCGAGAGGTTGCGCGCGGATAGCCAGTGCTCGTAAGAGCGCAGGCGATCCTTGGTCGACTTGTCCTGAAGGAGCGTGTTGAAGATGAAGGCGCGGGTGCGCAACCCCGGCTCGAGAGCCTTCGTCACGGCGTCGGCGGCCTCTGCCCGTCGCTCGCGATCCGGGTCTTGGAGACGGCTGAGCGCCTCCATCAGCGGCACCGGATCGTCTGAGTCCGGCAGCTCCACCATGACGCTCGAGATCTGCTCGGTGAAAAGACGGCCGAAGGCCGAGCGCCCCGTTACCTCGGTCTCCGTGAGGATCAGTTCCTCCGGCTCGGTCAGCTGGTGCGGGCGGTAGCGCCGCGAGGTCGTGAGGTGGTGACGGCAAAACTCGAGCTCCTCGGCCTCGAGAAGCGCTTCGGCCTGCTCGTCGGAGAGCTCATTCCATTCGAGCTCGAAGAAGATGAGCGACGTTTCGATCTCTGCCCCGCGCTCCTGGACCTGCTGCAGGAGCGCGCCACGCTCGGGATCCGCGGTGTCGACGGTGAACCAAAGCGACGCATACGAGCCGGCCCTCCCCACCTTGTCGAAGATCGCCTCCAGCTCGCGCATCGCCGCGGCAAGGCCCGCGACGTCGATGTCCGCCACCTTGCCGCGATGCTTCTCGGCGAAGGCCACGGAGCGCTCGCGCGCCTCGGCAAGCAGCTCGAGCGTGCCCTCTGCCCCGCGTCCGTCGACAAGCGGATCGAGATTCCAGCGGGCATCTTCGAGCGCCTGATCCGGCGCGACGGTGGTCATACCCCCAAGATACGAGGGCCCGCCGCGCCGGTCGGCGTGAGCTCAGCTCTTCTTGGTTGCGCTGCGCTTCTTGGCGCCGGTTGAGCGCGTACGGGTCGAGGTTGTGGAGCGCTTGCGCGCGGCCGGCTTGCGCCGCTCAGCAGCAGGAATCTCCGTCTTAACGACAGCCTTGGTCAGAGTCGGGATGAGCCTCTCGAGATATCGAGCCATCTTCTCCTCGTCGCGGCGGATGTCGCGAGCGAGCTTGGCCGTTTCCTTGTCGCCCACCGCTTCGGCGAGCGTCTCGATTGCCAGATAGGTAGCGATCTCCTCGTGCTCGTTCCAGTACTCGGTCTTCGCGTTCTTCAAGAGCTTCTCCTCCGGCGAGGTGCCCCGGACCATGTGGAGGGGGCCCTTCGCGGCGGAGACGGCCTGGCCGCGCAAGTTGCCGGCGGTTTTGGCTGCGCTAGCTACGACACTCTCGGTCACGCTTCCAGGGCCACCGAGCTTCTTGATTCGCCTCTCGAGCGCCTTCGAATGGTTCTTGGTCTCCCTGAGATGCTCCTGGAGCTTTTTCTTGTACGGCTTGCGATCTGCCATCTCGCTCAGGCCGATGTGAGCGGTGAGCGCAGCTTCAAGCTCCTTTTCCTTGGCATTCGCCTCGTTCAGGTACTGGACCAGCTTCGCGTTCTTGGCCGGGGTATCAGTCATTGGATTCTCCTTATTGGGGTGAACCCGTCCGGTACCCGATCGCCTATGAAGCAACCGATCGCCACCGGCGCACATCCCCGTCACCCTCGCGCTCGGCTTCACCGAGAACAGCCAGGTGATCGAGGTAGGACATCACCATCTGCAAGGCGTAGCCGAAGGTGCCCGGCCCGAGCTCAGCGCCGCCCACGAAATCCTGGATCAGCTCGTACGAGGACCGCGGCTCGTCGCCGAGGGCATCTCGCACGCGGCCGAGCTGCTTTTCGACCTCTTCCCGGTAGACCCGTACCTTGCCCGGCACCTCCCGGTAGGAGCGCCCATGGCCGGGCAAGCAGAGACCGGTGTCGAGCGCTTCCACGCGCTCGAGCGAGGCGAGGTACTCGCCCACAGGATCGGGGGTGTGTCCGTAATCGAAGAACAGGAAGATCTTCCCGCCGATGTGATCGCCCGAGATCAGCAGGCCGCTCTCCGGTTGGTGAAGGACGATGTGCGAGGGGGCATGCCCGGGGGTCTCGATGACGCGCCACGAGCCGTGGTCGGTCTCGACCTCGTCTCCCTCGGCGAGCACGCGATCGGGCTCGACGATCCTCGCGACTCCGGTTGCGGTCTCCGCGCGAGCGGCTCGAAAGCTTTCGAGGACCGACTCGGGCACTCCTCCGAGACGCGCGAGCTCAAGCCGGTGCTCCACGGTCGCGACGGGGTCCTCGACCATCGGCCGGACGTGATCCCACGCGGAGTGCATCCACAGCTCGCAGCCGGCCGCATCGAGGATCGGCCCTGCGAGGCCGTAGTGATCGGCGTGGGTGTGAGTGCAGACGACCAGACGGATGTCGTCGAGACCCCAGCCCACCTGCGCAAGCGCGAACTCAAGCTGCTGAGTCCCCCCCGCGCCCGCGTAGCCGGTGTCAACGAGGACGATGCCGTCTCCGGAGGAAACCGCATAGGCGTTGCCGTGGGGCGAGTTCTCCCACGGCAGGGGGAGTCGCAACCGCCAGACACCTGGAAGGACACGCTCACCGCGGCCCAGCTCGTCGCGAGTGGGCGCCACTCGGCGGCTAGCCCGGCTTGCCGTCGCCGTCGAGATCGGGAAGGACTTCGAAGCTGGCTCCGGCGCTCGTGTCGACCCCGTGCTGCGCGAGGACGTCCGCGATCTTCTGCTGGAGGTCCCCGTACTGCGCGGCATCGACCTGACCGCCTTCTGGAATCGCCTCCGGATCGATCCCGGCCTGCTGCATGGCCGCCATCAGCTGTTCGCGGAGCGCCTGCCCGTCGGCAGTTCCCCGCATGTCGATCACGTGGTCGTCGCCGTGCGAGATCTGAACGTTCCCGGACTGAACCGCCTGTTTGACCATTCCGAGAACACCGAAGACAGTGCCGATGTCCACCGCTTCGCCGACGCCGAACGGACCCATCGCTTGAGGCACTCCGGCGTTCTGGATTGGCTGACCGACCGGACGGTCATCTTCTTCGAGTTTGCCGATGATCGCCTCCGCTTCCGACGGGGGTATGGCGCTCTCGCGCTCACGCCGACTGGAAAAGAAGTTGAACAGGCCCACGCGATGAATCCTAGACCTCGAACGAAGTAGATTCCCGGCGCTTTGCTGCGCAGCCTTTTGAGCAAGTCATCCACGACCGCCAAGGCGACTGCCGCCGTGGCGCGATCGGGCATCCTCGGCCCATCGCGCCCCGACAAGGTGGTCAGGATGGGCGCCGAGCTCGCCCGCCGCGGTCCCTTCGGAGCGGCTTGCACCGTGGCGGCGATCCGGTGGGGCGATCGAACGGCGCTCGTGGACGAGCTCGGCTCGCTCACCTACGTCGAGATCGATCAGCGCTCGAACGCCCTCGCGAATGCTTGGCGGGCTGACGGACTCGAGCCCGGCGACACGATCGCGATCCTGTGCCGCAACCACAGAGGCTTTGTCGACGCTACGTATGCCGCGGCCAAGCTGGGCCTTCGCGCCGTCTATATGAACACGGAGTTCGCTGGGCCGCAGATCGACGACGTCTGTAAGCGCGAGGGCGTCGCGGCGCTTGTCTTCGACGAGGAGTACGACGACCGGGCCCCGAGCTGGGCAGGGCGCCACTACCGGGGCTGGACCGACTCGTCAGACCTCGGCGGAGCCGCGGCGACGCTCGACGAGCTAATCGCCTCGTCACCCGCGACTGCCGTTGATGCTGGCGGCGCAAAGCCGACGGTCGTGATGCTCACGAGCGGGACGACCGGAACGCCCAAGGGCGCCCCGCGGAGCGAAGTCGGGTCGATCAACTCCCTCGGTGCATTGCTGGAGCGGGTTCCCTTCCGGACCGGCGAGGTGACCTACATCGCGCCGCCCTTCTTCCATGCGCTCGGCTTTGCGAACCTTTCGATCGCGCTGTCCTTCGGTTCGAAGATCGTGTGCCGGCGACGCTTCGACGCGGAGGAGTTTCTGACCGGGATCGCGGCGCACCGCGCGACGACGTCAGTTGTTGTCCCCGCGATGCTGCAGCGCACGCTCGCGCTGGGGGCGGAGCGAATTGCCGAGTTCGACACTTCGTCAGTGCGCATCATCTTCTGTGGCGGTTCGCAACTGCCCGGCGTCACAGCCACCGAGACCCTCGACGTTTTCGGCGACGTGCTCTACGTCCTCTATGGATCGACCGAGGTGTCGTATGCCTCGATCACCGTCCCCGACGACCATCGCGCGGCCCCGACGACCGTCGGCAAGCCCACTCTCGGGACGTTCGTTCGCCTCCTCGACGAGGAGGGCAGAGAGGTCTCTCAGGGGCAGACGGGACGGATCTTCGTCTCGAACGGAATGGAGTTCGAGGGCTATACCGACGGCCAGTCGAAGGAGGTGATCGCCGGACTGATGTCGTCTGGCGATGTCGGCCATTTCGACGCGGCGGGCCGCCTGTTCATCGACGGCCGCGACGACGACATGATCGTCTCGGGCGGCGAAAACGTCTTCCCCCAGGAGGTTGAAGAGCTTCTTGCTCGCCCACCCGGGGCTTGCCGACGCGGCTGTGATCGGCGTGGACGACGATGACTTCGGCCAGCGCCTTGCGGCCTATGTCGTGGCCCGCGAAGGTGATGCCCCCGGCGCCCAGGAGCTCAAGGACTACGTGCGCTCGAACCTCGCGCGTTACAAGGTGCCGCGCGACATCCACTTCATCGACGAGCTACCACGAAACGCCACGGGGAAAGTCCTCAAACGGAACCTCCGCGAGGAACCCGAGGGGTCAGACCCCTCATAGTTCGCTCACATCCGGCCCACGCTTGCCGAGGCCCCCGAGGGGTCAGACCCCTCACGGTTTGCTCACATTTCGCTACGGGCCGGCGCTACTCGTGAATCTCGACGGGCGTGCCCGGCGGGACCATGTCGACGAGCTCTGAGACGTCAGCGTCCGCGGCCCGGACGCACCCGTGAGAGATCTCGGCCCCGATCTCATCGCTGGTGCCATGAAACGCGATCCGGTCACCGCCGAGCCAACCCGATGGCAGGTTGATCTGCCGCGCGGTCGTCGCAAGCGCGCAGCAGCCATAGGCCGCGTTCAGGCCGCCACGGAAGGTGTCCGTGACCGCGAACCGCCCGGTCGGTGTCGGCGAGGTCGGCATGCCGATGGACACGGGGAACTTTTGCACCAGCTTCCCGTCTTCGTAAAGGCGCGTCTCGTACTCCGAGAGGTCCACCTCGAGGTCCCAGGTCACGCGCCCGGCCCTCAGTCGCTCGGGATCGAGCTCGAGCCAGAGCGGTTCGCCGTTCTCCGTGAACGGGGTCAGGACGGCGACCCACTCGCCCTTCTGGTCGGCGACCGAGTAGACCGTGCGCGATCCGAAGTCGGTCGAGTGCCCGACGGTCTCGACCACGTTGCCGCCCGGCTCGTCGAAGAGATCGACGGTCTGCCCCAGCTTTACGAACACCGTCGGGTTTCCGTCGTCGAGGAGCCGGAGTGTCTGCGGCTTCGCCGGCTTTGTGACTTCAGTGGCCTCCGTGGTGGTGACCGCCCTTGGCTTCGCCACCCTCGTTGCGGGAGGCTCTCCCGGCTCGAGCGAGTCCTCGTCCCCACCGCATCCAGCCAGCGCAAGCGTCACCCCGCAAAGAGTCGCTGCCGCCACCGCCCGAACGCGTTCCGCCATCCATCTCCTCATCGTCAAGCCAAGTCCAACGCTCAAGCGCCCGCGAGCAGCTCCTGCGCGAGCGCTGCTCGCCGCAGACCTATTGTCGCTCTTTGTGGCGAGCCACGACACCGGAGGCGAGCCCCACGCCATCGAACGCGCCGGACTCGACCCGCTTGGCAAGGGTGCGAGCGATGATCCGATCCGTGAGGCGGGGAAAATGGCGAGCGAGGAAAAGCTCCGCCGCCCCTCGGCGGGTGGTCGCCAGATCGCGGCGCACACGGGCGCCGGTGGCGGCCTTCACGACCGTTGCCACAACCCCCTCCAGCGGCTCGAAGCTCGACATCCCCTCGAGCGAGAGGCCGGCCTCCGCCGTGGAGTCGTGGATCGGGCTCTTCACGGCCGACGGGTAAACGGAGCTGACCCCGACATGCGTCCCGAGCTCATGGCGGAGCGCGTCCGCGTAGGCGAGCATCCCGCGCTTCGACGCGCCGTAGGCGGCGGCGAGCGGCAGCTGCATGACCGCCATTCGCGACGCAACCATCACGACCCGTCCGCGGGAGCGGACGAGCTCCGGAGCGCACGCGGCGCTCACCCGCCAGGCGCCCAGCAGGTTGATCTCGAGCTGGCGACGCGCCTCCTCGCCGGGGGGGAGCTCCGCAGGAGCCGGCCCGCCGATTCCCGCGTTGTTGATGAGCACGTCCAGGCCGCCCAAGCGCGCAATCGCCTCCTCGACGGCCGCCGGCACGCCGTCGTCGTCAGTGAGGTCGCAGGCGATCACGGGTAGGCGCTCGTCGTCTCGCGGGACGAGATCGAGGCCTACGACCGAAGCGCCACGTCCCGTGAGCTCGGTAGAGATCGCTGTTCCGAAGGTGCCCGACGCCCCCGTCACCAGCACACGCAACCCGTTCGAGTCGTGCGTCACGCTGTGGATTCCTCGAATCGCACGCCTGAACCTCGGCGAAGCCGCTTGGCACCGGCATCGGCCTCCCGTGGAAGCTCGGCAACGAACCGGTCGAAGTCGACCCTCATGGCCGGGCGGCTCGACCCCCAGCGCTTGGTCGCCGCGGCGAGGCTCTGTTCGACCGATTTGCGCTGCTCGGCGACAGAGGGCAGGGCGTAGCTGCCGCCGATATAGGCCGCGAACAGCTTCGACTGCTGCTCGACGATCGGCAGGGCGGCACCGGTCGACTGCATGAGCCCGACGAACGCGAGAGTCGGATCGTCCAGATGAAAGACGCGGCGGTAGAGCGGAAGCCGCTCAGGGTCCTTGCTGATCCAGCGCTCGGACAGAAACGGGATCGTGACCTCGTAGCCCGTGGCCCACACGATCACGTCCACCTCATCGACCCGATCGTCCGTGAAGCGGATCGATCCGCCTTCCAGGCGCTCGATGCCCGGCCGCGCCTCGACCTCGCCGTGAGTCAGCCGGTGCATGATCGTGTCCGAGATGGTCGGATGGTTTTGGAAGAGCCCGACCGCGGGTGCCGGCAGGCCGTAGTCCTGCGGCTTGCCCACTCCCAGACGGAGCATCGTCTCTGCGATGCGCTGGCGAAGCTTCCAGGGCAAGAAGGCGATGGCGCCCCCCGTCGCGTCGGCGGGACGCCCGAAGAGGTACTTGGGAACGATGTAGACGCCGCGGCGCGCCGAGAGCAACACGGGGCCACGCGAAACGAACGACGCGTCGACGGCGATGTCCATCGCCGAGTTGCCCATACCGACGATCAGCACGCGCTTATCGCGAAAGACGTCCGCGTTCATGTAGTCGTGCGCGTGCATCTGGAGGCCGTCGAAGTCGCCCGGGTAGGCAGGCGTTGGCCAGCGCGGACTCCAGTTGTGGCCATTCGCGACTGCGACCGCGTCGTAGCGCTCGGCCTCTCCGTGCTCGGTTTCGACGACCCACGCCCCGTCGGAGTCGTCCCGCTCGATCGAGGTCACGGTCGTGTTGAACCGCATGTGAGGCAGAAGACCGAACTTCTCCGCGTAGTCGCCCAGGTAACCGGCAACCCGGTCAACCGAGGGATAGTCCGGCCAATCCTTCGGCATGGGAAAGTCGGCGAACTCTGTCCTGCCCTTGCTGGTGTTGAGGTGGAGCGAGTTGTAGGCAGGGCGAAATGCCGCTCGAACTGCCGCAGACCCAGAGCCCGCCGGGCCGATCGCCCTTGTCATATCCGACGACGTCCGCCCCCACCTCGAGCAGTTCCTTGACCGCCGTGAGGCCTGCCGCACCGGCGCCGATGACCGCTACGCGGCATGAGTTAGTTGAGTTCATAAGAACGGAGAGGGAGGGATTCGAACCCTCGAGAGAGCTATTAGCCCCCTACTCGCTTAGCAGGCGAGTGCCTTCAGCCACTCGGCCACCTCTCCAGACACTCGGGCGATTCTAGATGCAGGGCGAGAGATAGGCTCGCGCTTCGTGTCCTCCCGCACGCAGGCAGATCTTGAGCGGCTCCAAGGCCGCTACGACGCGATCTTCGAGGGCATCTCGCCGCCCTTCGCGTTCGTCGATCTCGACGCCATGCGTTCGAACGCCGCCGCGCTGGCCGCGCAAGCCGCGCCGCTCCCGGTTCGAATCGCCTCGAAGTCCGTTCGCTCGGGCCCCATGCTCGACAGAATCCTCGACCTCGACGAAGGCTTTCGCGGGATCCTCAGCTTCACCCTCCCCGAGGCGCTTCACCTCGCCCGTCAGGGCCACGAAGACGTCTTTGTCGGCTACCCGACCGCGGACCGCAAGGCGGTTGCCGAGCTCGCACTGATGGCCGCCGAGCGGCCCGACACTCACCCGGCGCTGATCGTCGACGAGCCCGCGCACCTCGACCTGATCGAGTCGGCAGCGGGCCGCGGATCGGCGCCGATCCGGGTTGCGATCGACATCGATCCGAGCTGGTGGCCCGCCCGCGGGCGCGTTGCCAGGATCGGACCCAAGCGCTCGCCGATCCGCACGGCCGAGCACGCGCGTCGCTTCGCCGCGGAGATCACCGAGCGGCCCGGCACCAAGCTCGTGGGTGCAATGGCCTACGACGGGCACATCGCGGGTGTCGGCGACGACCTCCCCGGCAAGCCGCTCAGAAGCGCCGCGATCCGCACGATGCAGTCGCGTTCGCTCGAGGAGCTCAAGGGGCGCTTGCCGGGTGTGATCGCAGCGATCCGCGACGCGGCGGACTCCGATCTTGAGTGGGTGAACGCCGGCGGAACGGGAAGCCTCTCGCGCTCGAAGGAGCTCGGCGTCGCGACGGAGCTCACCGCGGGCTCAGGCTTTTACGCACCGACGCTCTTCGACACGTATCGCTCGCTTGATCTCACGCCGGCCGCGTTCTTTTGCCTGCCCGTCGTGCGGCGCCCGCACCCGGGGGTTGCCACAGCGCTCGGCGGCGGATACGTCGCGTCGGGCGCGCCCGGTCGAGATCGACTGCCTCAGCCGTACATGCCCGCCGGCCTCAGCCTCGACTCCGACGAGGCGGCAGGAGAGGTCCAGACGCCGCTGATCGGCGCCGCTGCGAAGAAGCTTCGCGTGGGCGACCGCGTCTACATGCGCCACGCGAAGGCGGGCGAGCTGTGCGAGCGCTTCGACTCCCTCTACCTGGTCGAGGGCGACGCGTTGGCGGACCAGGTTCCGACCTACCGGGGCGAGGGGCTCACATTCCTGTGAGAATCGCCCGCTCCAGATGAGCGACGAGCTACTCAATCTCATAACCGTCCCGATCTTCACCGGAGCGATCGGCTACACGACCAACTGGAGTGGCGTGTGGATGCTCTTCAACCCCGTGCACTTCAGGGGCGTTCGCGTTCCCGGACTGCGCGCCCTCGTGCCGTTGCTGCCGCGAAAGATCCAGCAGATCCCGGGCGTCATGCACGGTGGCGTCGGCTGGCAGGGGATCATTCCGTCTCGCGCCGCGAAGATGGGCTCGATCTCGGTGGACAAGGGGATCGCGAAGCTCGGCAGCCCGTCCGAGTTCTACCAACAGCTCGAGCCGGACAAGATCGCCGAGCACATCCTGAAGACGGCCCGCGGCGACATGCACGACATGGTCGAGCGGATCATGGAGCGAGAGCACCCGGATCTTTGGAGCGATCTGCCACCGCGGGTCAAGGAAGGGGTCCACGCGCGGGTGCAGGAGCAGCTCCCCGACATTGTCCGCGAGGTAACCGACGCCATCGGCACCCACACCGACCAGATCCTCGACATCAAGCTGATGGTCATCCGCTACTTCGACGACAACCCCGAGATGGCGAACCGGATCTTCGAGGAGATCGGCCACAAAGAGCTCAAGTTCATCACCAACTTCGGCTTCTTCTTCGGCTTCGCACTCGGCATCCCGGTCGCACTCGCCACCAACGCGATTCACGTCTGGTGGCTCCTGCCCCTGCTCGGCATCTTCGTCGGCTACATCACCAACCTGGTGGCCATCTACATGATCTTCCAGCCGGTCGAGGAGCGGAACTTCTTCGGGATGAAGTTCCAAGGACTCTTCATGAAGCGCCAGGACGAGGTCGCCGAGGTCTACGCGAAGATCGTCGCCGACGACATCGTGAACCTCAACAACATCGGCGACGAGCTTCTCCAGGGTCCGCGAGCGGACCGCACGCGCAAGCTGATCGAGACATCGATGCGCCCCGCCCTCGACCGCGCGATCGGGCCGATGCGCTCAGCTGTGCGAGTTGCGATCGGCGGCCGCCAGTACGACGCGATCCGCGAATCAGTCGCCACCGAGGCAGTCGATTACACGATGACCCCGCTCGCCGACCCGGAGTTCAACAAGCGCCAGTCCACCGCGATCAAGACGCTCATCACCTCCCGGATGCGCGAGATGGCGCCGAGCGACTTCTCGGAGATGCTCCGCACCGCGATCCGCGAGGACGAATGGCTGCTGTACCTCCACGGCGCGGTGCTCGGCCTGTTCGCAGGCCTCCTCCACCTCCTGATCTTCCCGCCACCGAGCTAGGGCGCTCGCAAGAAGGGGGGCGAAACGTCCAACGCGGCGGCCTATAGCCGGTTGTGTTGGACGTCTTGATCGCTGAGATCGCGGGGAGTCAATTCAATCGCGTGTCGCGACAGCAGCTCATCGAGGCTGGGGCCGGCAAGGATGTCATCGAGCACCGCGTCGAATCGGGGCGGCTGGTGATCGTCGGCGAGGGTGTCTTCGCCGTAGCACCGATGCTGGAGCACGACGACTGGGGCCGCTGGATGGGAGCGACTCTTACAGCACCGCAGACCGTTTCTTTGCCGCGAAAGCGCCGCGTGCGCCTTTGGCGCTCTCGAGTTCGAGCCTCAAGGAGTCACGGTGATGCGGCCCGGCAGCGGCGGCCCTCGGCGGATGAGCGGCATCACCGTTTATCGCAGCTCCACGCTCGACGGAGAAACGACCGACCACAACGGAATCCCGATCACGACGGCGCCGAGGGTCCTCCTTGACCTTGCATGCTGCGTGAGCGATCTGGCCCTGGCGAGGGCCTTACGTCAGTTCGTTCGGTTGAAGAAGATGACGATCTACAGCCTGAGCGACTGGCTCGGGCCGAGAAGTCACCGGCGCGGCGCCATCCGCTTGGCGAAGGCAATGGCTCGTTATCGAGGCCTTCCGATCGAGCGCGCGCGAAGCGGCGCCGAAGTGAGAGCGATGGAAATCCTCCGCGACGCAGGTATGGAACTTCCTCGGCTGAATGTGGATGTCGCAGGCGAGGAGGCGGATCTCAGTTGGCCTCACGAGCGCCTGATCATCGAGGTCGACGGAGGGCCCTTCCACCAAGACGTTGGGGCGGACGCAATGAAGGAAGCGACATGGCGAGCTGCGGGCTGGACAGTGGTGCGCATCGACTCCAACGACGTCTACGACCACCCGCGCCTATTGATCGAACTAGCCGCCAGGGAGCGAAACGTCCAACGCGGCGGCCTATAGCCGGTAACGCTGGACGTTTTGCCCTGGGAAGGGTCTACCTACGGGCCCAGGACTCGGTCCGTGTATGCGTTGGTGAAGACGCCGTCCGGGTCCAGGCGCTCGCGCGCGGCCTTGAAGTCCGCCCACCTCGGGTAGTCCGGCGCGAGGTCCGCCGCCGTGCGGAAATGGCGCTTGCCCCAGTGAGGGCGCCCTCCGAGTGAGCGCGCGAGCGACTCGACTCGGCGCATGTACGGCCCCCAGGCGAGCTTTCGATCCTGGTGAACCGCGACGTAGCAAGTGTCTCGCCCGTGGGAGGGGCTGAGGAATGAGTCATCGCCTTTGACGTATCGCACCTCGATGGGCCAGGCAACGTGCAGCTCGGGGCGGGCTGCGATCTCGAGCACGCCTTCGATGAGCTCACGTCCGCGCTCTCGCGGAACCCCGTACTCCATCTCCGTGAACTTGATGTGGCGCTCGGAGGCAAAGACCTTGTAGCTCGCGTCGACCTTGGTCGCCCGACCGATCCCCTTGGCAGCGACCGCGGCCATCCTGGGCGCCAGGGAGGGACGGGCGCGGACTGCAGCGGTAAACGCCTTGCCCACCCAGTTCTCGAGCATCACCTCCTGCGCATACACGAGCGCTGGGTTCTTTGGTGCCGGCGCCTCTTGGGTGCGACGAGATTCGCGGCAAAGCGCCACATCCGTGCCGGGAAAGACGTAGAACTCGAAGTGATCAGCGCCGGCGTTCAGCTCGTCCAGGTTGTCGAGCACCTCGCTCAGCGGCTTCGGTGAATCAACACGGTTGATCGTGTAAGCGGGAACCGTGCGCACCGTGACCGAGTAGATGATCCCGAGCGCCCCGACCGCGACCCGCGCAGCTCGGAGGAGGTCCGGCTCCGACTCGTCGACGGTGATCAGCGATCCGTCGGGCGCGACCAGCTCCAGTGCCGCAACTTGCGCCGAGACGTTCTGAAAACGCTCGCCCGTGCCATGGGTGCCCGTCGAGATCGACCCGGCAACCGTCTGGCGGTCGATATCGCCGAGGTTCTCGAAGGCGACCCCATCGGCATCGAGCATGCGGTTGAGGTCGTAGAGCACTACTCCGGCTTCGACCTTGAACAGACCGGACTCCCGGTCGAAATCGAGCTTTCGCGTGAGCCCGTCGAGGCGGATCATCGCTCCCTCGGTAAGTGCACAGTCGGTGAAGGAGTGGCCCGAGGCCGAGGCTCGAACGCGAAGGCCGCGATCGACGGAGCGGGCCACGGTTTTTTGGAGCGCGTCGAGCGTTCCGGGCCGCTCGATCGAGACCGGTTCACAGGCCTGGTCCCCCGCCCAGTTTGTCCACCGCGCCATCGCGGCGAAAGGCTACCCCCGGTGAAACGGAGCGGGAGGGATTCGAACCCCCGGGCCCGCTAGAAACGGGCCGGCTGCTTTCAAGGCAGCTGCATTCAGCCGGACTCTGCCACCGCTCCGCCGGTAATCGTAGGCAAGTGAGTCGCCTACCGGGAGACGGAGATCACGCTCGGCGCTTCGGGCGCTCCAAGCGCTGCTTCCACCGCGCTCCGTCGCGCGAGAAACGCCGAGAGGGCGAGCGCGCTGAGGACGGCCAGGACCATGTAGGCCAAATCGTTGCTTCTCGCGTCGGCGATGGCGGGGCCGACGACCGCCCCGAGCGTGTGGCCTACGCCCCACCCCAGGTTCGTGAAACCGAAGGCGAGGCCGAGGTCCAGGCCGGAGGCCTCGGATCCGTCGCTCAGCATCGCCATTGCGGGAGACCAGAGCGTTCCGATCAGCGGGACGGCGAAGATCACCACCGCGCCGAGCGTCCAGGCTGTCTCAGGTACCTGGATGAGGAGCATGGTCAAGACGGCGGCGGTGAGCCCTAGCGCACAGGGCAGGAAGCGACCGCGCCGATCCGACACGCGTCCGGCGAATGGAGCGACCACGGCCTCCAGTCCGGCTGAGGCCAGGAACACGGCTGCGATGGCGATCGCGCCGGATCCAAGGGCATCCATCTCCAGCGGGACGAGCACGTCGATCGAGCCGAAGATCATCCCCGGCACGAGGATGAGGAGAAAGCCAAAACGCACTGGCGTCGAGCGGGTTGCTGCCGCGAACGCCTTGATGCTTGCCTTGCCGGTGCCCCGCGGCGGCGGGGGGATCCTGAGGGTCAGCAAAGCAAGCCCGAGCCCCAGGGCGCCTACCGCCGAGAAGACCAGCGCCCGGCTCAGGATCTCAGCCGCAGCCCCCAGCGCGGGTCCGACCAGGACGCCGACGATGGCGGCCGCCATCGCAGTTCCGATGAACTCGCCGCGACGCGCGCGCGGCGACGCCGCCACGAGCCAACTGAGCGCGCCGGCCCACGAGCACGCGCCGGCCGCCCCCTGGAGGAACCGCGAGGCAATCAGGAGCGGCGCGGTCTGGGCAAAAGCGAAGACGAGAACGGTCACGGTCATCACGCCGAGGCCGATGAGGGTCGTTCGCCGCGGCCCGACGCGCGAAGCCATGAGGCCGCCCGGTATGGCGGCAAGCAGCGTGCCTGCCGCGTATGAGCCTGAGAGCAGGCCCGCCCCGGTCTTGGAGAGGCCGAACTCGTCGCTCAGCCCCGGCAAAAGCGGCACGATCGCGGCAAAGAACATCGTGTCGACGAAGACGACCAGCGAGGCGAGGATCAAAAGCCTTCGCATAAGCGTCCAATTTAGGCCTGTCCGCTGGATTGCCCGGCACCCATGCCGATGTGAATGGCATGAGGTGCTCCACGAACGTAAAGATTGCCGCGCTGTCCCTCGCCTCCGCCGCTCTGGCCGCAGCCGCTCCCTCTGCGCAGGGCAAAACCTACGTTCCGCCCAGCGGCAAGAGCTTCCACGGCGTCTCGGAGACAGGCCACGTCGAGCACTACCGCTCGTTCGTCGATCAATCGGGCAAGCACTCCGCGATCTCGCAGAGCTTCTTCCACTGGGGCGTCCCGCTTGGCACCGGCGCGCTTCAGCGCTATCGCCGCACCCGTACGCGAGGTGTCGTGAGTCTCTCGACCGCCCCAGGCGGGCAGCCCGAGGTGATCTCGCCGGAGGGCATAGCCAAGGCCCGCGACGACGAGTACATCCTGAGCCTCAACGACTCCATCGCCGACTCGAAGCAGATCGTCTACATCCGTCTCTTCCCAGAGATGAACGGCCACTGGAACCCGTACTCCGCGTTCAACGCCGACGGGTCCAGCCGCGGCAGCTCGCACTCGACCAAGAACTTCCGCAAGGCGTGGAAGCGCTTCGCGATCATCGTCAAGGGTGGAACTCGCTCGAAGATCAACAGTCGCCTGCGGAAGCTCGACATGCCCCGCCTATTGAGGGCCAAGTCGGACAAGGCCAAGATCTACGACCGCCTCGGCGTGCCGAAGAAGCTGCCCAAGCCCAAGGTCGCGCTCCAGTGGGTCCCGCAGACTTTTGGATCGCCGAACATCTCCGGAAACCAGCCCGCCGACTACTACCCAGGCGGCAAGTACGTCGACTGGGTCGGCGCCGACGCCTACGCCAAGTACTCGAACGCAACCCTGTGGAACGCGCTCAACGCCTTCTACCGAAAGTACGACTCGAAGCCCTTCGTGATCGGCGAGTACGGACCCTGGGACTCGGATCCCAGCGGCGCCTTCGTGAACCAGATGTTCAACTGGGCCGAGTCGCACGGACGCACCCGCATGCTCATCTACTACCGGAGCGTCAGCCCGACCAACATCTTCAACCTTCAGTTCTACCCCGCGGCCCAAAGCGCCCTGCGCTCGCAGCTCGAGAGCTCCGAGTTCATGCCGATCCCACCCGAGTACCGCGGCCGCAACTAGGAGGCCGGCGGGGGCCTGGCGTGGGGCCCGGCCCGCTGCAGGACGCATCCCGCGCCAAGCCGGACCGGAGCCTTTTTGCTTCGCGTGTGTTTCCATGGAGAAGCGGGTGCGGACCAAGGCAAAATGGACAAGCGGACGACGGACACTGGCGACGCTCGCGTGTGCGCTCACGCTCCCGATCGTGATTTCGGCCTCGCCGGCTGACGCCAAGCCCCCGTACGCGCCGCCAAATCAGAAGATCTGGCACGGCGTATCGGACACGGGCCACGTACGCGATTTCAGGCGCTTCAACGAGCAGGTCCGCGAGCACAACGCCCTCAACGAGGTCTTCTTTCACTGGGGCGTCCCCCTCACTACCGGCGCACTTGACCGCTGGGAGAAGACCGACTCGCGCGGGATCCTGGCCCTGTCCACGGCTCCGGGCGGCGGCGAGGAGGTGGTCACGCCCCGCGAGATCACCCGAGGCAAGTCAGACCACTACCCGCTACGGCTCAGGCAGTCGATCCGCGGTTCGGGTCAGGTCGTCTACATCCGTCCGTTCGGCGAGATGAACCTGCACATCAATCCCTACTCCGCATTCAACGTCGACGGGTCGCCGCGGGCCGGGCACTCCACCAACGCATTCAAGCTCGCCTGGAAACGCCTCGTCCTGATCGTCAGAGGCGGCAAACGAAACAAGATCAACAACAAACTCAAGGACCTCGGAATGCCGCGGATTCACCGTGCCAAGCGAAACGATTCTCCGATCTATGACCGGCTGGACGTTCCGAAGAAGCTGGCGCCGCCCAAAGTCGCCTTCATGTGGACACCTCTGACGCGCGGCTCGCCGAACATCCCGGACAACGGACCCAACGATTACTTTCCCGGGCGAAAGTACGTCGACTGGGTCGGCACCGACGTCTATGCCAAGTTCGGCAACGCGACGCTGTGGCGCCTGCTGAACCGGTTTTTCAACCACAAGCGCGGCTATCCGTTCATCCTGGCCGAGTACGGCGCCTGGGACAACGATGTCGATGGCAAGTTCACACGCCGCATCCACCGATGGGCGCGCAAGCGAACGCGTGTCCGTGCTCTCGTCTATTTCAGAAGCGTCGATACCGACAACATCTTCAACATTCAGCACTACCCGGGCGCGAAGGAATCGGTCCGAAACATCCTCGATTTGAACCGATACTCCTCGTACGCGCCCGGGACTAAGGACTGATCTTCAAGCCTTTTGGTCTCGGTTAGGCTGCCGCCTTCGGCCGGTGGGTAGCCGGCTCAAACCTAGGAGGACAGCTTGAAGCTGGTCATCGGGATCGTGCGCCCCGAGAAGGCGAACGACGTCTTGGAGGCGCTTTACCGAGCGGATGTACGCGGAGTGTCGATGAGCCGCGTACAGGGTCACGGTGGCGAGCTTGAACGCGTCGAGACCTACCGCGGGACGACCGTGAAGATGGGGCTTTCCGAGAAGGTGCGCTTTGAGATCGCCGTTACCGACGACTTCGTCGAGCCCGCCGTGGGAGCTCTCCAGTCGGGAGGACAGACCGGTCAGGTCGGCGACGGGAAGATCTTCGTGCTGCCGCTCGAACAGGCGATCCGCATCCGGACCGGTGAGACGGACAAGGGTGCCGTCACGCCCGTGACCAAGTGATGGACCTTCTTTTCGTCGCAAAGATCGACTCCGGGGACACCGCCTGGATGTTCGCCGCAACCGCCCTCGTCCTCCTGATGACGCCTGCGCTCGGCCTTTTCTACGCAGGCCTCGTGCGTTCCAAGAACACGCTCAACACCTTCATGATGTGCATCGCCGGGATCGCGGTCGCGACGGTGACCTGGGCCCTGATCGGCTACTCGCTCGCCTTCAGCGAGGGCGGTGACCTCATCGGCAGCCTCGACTACGCGTTCCTGAACGGCGTCGGATTCGAGCCGCGCGAGGGTCAGACGATCCCGCACCTTCTCTTCTTTGCCTTCCAGGCGACCTTTTGCATCATCACGACGGCCCTCGTCTCGGGAGCGGTCGTCGAGCGGATGCGCTTTGGAGCGTTCCTCGTCTTCGCCACGCTCTGGTCGATCCTCGTCTACTCGGTCCTCGCCTACTGGGGATTCGGCTACGGCTGGCTCATCAGCGGCGGCACGCTCGACTTCGCCGGCGGGATCGCGGTCGAGATGGCATCGGGCTTCTCCGCGCTTGCGGCCGCCCTCGTCGTCGGCGCGCGGAAGGACTACGGACGCCAGGCGCTCCTGCCCCACAACGCGGTCTACGTGCTCTTGGGCGCCGGCCTCCTGTGGTTCGGCTGGTTCGGCTTCAACGGTGGATCGGGCTTCAACACGGGCCAGAACTCGGCGCTCGCGTTCACGAACACCCTTCTGGCTCCGGCTTGCGCCCTCATCACGTGGTTCGTGCTCGACCTCATCCGCGGCCGGACGGTCACGGCCATCGGAGCGGCCACCGCGATCATCGTCGGATGCGTCCTGATCACGCCGGCGGGAGGGTTCATCAGCCCCGGGTGGGCAATGGCTCTCGGATTCGTCGGCGCATTGCCGTGTTACGCGGCGATCGCCTACCGGCCGCGCACCCGTGTAGACGAGACGCTCGACGTTCTCGCCGCCCACGGTGTGGCGGGACTCACGGGCATCCTGGCCGTCG
This sequence comes from uncultured bacterium, assembly GCA_963721645.1. Lineage (GTDB taxonomy): Bacteria > Actinomycetota > Thermoleophilia > Solirubrobacterales > 70-9 > JALZKA01. Next base: position 1,914,630 of record CAVRJK010000002.1, read on the forward strand.
GCCTCATCGCGCAGGCAAGTTGGAACGGGGTGTCAGACGGAGCCCTTTACGGGAATTTTGACCAGCTGGTCGATCAGGTCGCGGCCGTCGCGGCCGTCCCCGCGTACGCGTTCATCGTCACGTTCATCCTGCTCAAGGTGATCGGCGCGGTAATGCCGCTTCGCGCTACCCCCGAGGAGGAGGCGATCGGCATGGACGTGATTCAGCACGGCGAGGAGGCCTACCTGACAGGCGAAGGCGCCATCCTCGTCACCCCGGAGACCGGGCTTGACGAGCCCGCACCCGTCGCCCAGCCGTAGGCTGAGCGCATGAGCACTGTTATCGGCGAACCGGCCGGCCTCGGGACCCAGGCGGAAGCGCTCGCAAAGGGCGAGACGAGTTCCGTGGAGCTCGTCTCGGCGTCACTCGACCGCATCGAGGAGACGCAATCAACGCTCAACGCGTTTCGGTGCGTGCGCGCCGAAACAGCCCTCCGCGAGGCCGAGGAGTGCGACCGGCGCATCGCCGCAGGCGAGCGGGCTGCCCTGCTGGGCGTTCCAATTGCGATCAAGGACGACACGGATATCGAGGGCGAGGCGACCGAGTTCGGGTGCGATGGCACGTTCGACCCGATCGCCGAGGACTCGGAGGTGGTGCGACGGCTTCGCGACGCCGGCGCCGTGATCGTCGGCAAGACGACAACGTCGGAGATCGGGCAGTGGCCCTATTGCGAGGGCCTGGGTTCAGGCATCACCAGAAACCCTTGGGACCTCGGCCACACCCCCGGTGGGTCGAGCGGCGGAGCCGGCGCGGCAGTGGCCGCCGGTCTGGTCGCGGGTGCGATCGGCTCCGACGGAGCCGGGTCTGTCCGCATCCCCGCGGCCTGGTGTCACCTGGTCGGAATCAAGCCCCAGCGCGGCCGGATCTCGACCTGGCCACATCCCGAAGCCTTCAGGGGTCTCACCTGCCTCGGACCGCTCACGCGGACCGTCGCCGACGCCGCGCTTTTGCTCGACGCGGCCACCGGCAACCGCGATGGCGACCGCCATCGGCCCAAGCCGCCGGAGCGGAGTTATCTGGACGCCTCTCGTGAGTCCCCGGGGAAGCTCCGCATCGCCCTCTCCACGGCAATCCCGTTCAGTGGCCCGCCCGCAAAGCTCGACCCCGAGATCCGCTCGGCAACCGAGCGCATGGGCAGCGTCCTCGAGGGGCTGGGCCACTCGGTGGAAGAGGCGGATCCGGCGTATGGCATGGTTGGCGCAAGCTTCATGCCACGTTCCATGAGCGGCATTCGCGAGTGGGTCGACAAGATCGCCGAGCCCGACAAGCTCGACCCGCGCACCCGCCACAACGCCACTGTCGGCCGCCTCCTCTCCGGCCCGGCCTTGGCCGCAGCGCGCGCGCTCGAGCGTCCCGTCCGCGCGCGTATCGGAAAGGTCTTTGAGCGCTTCGACGTTGTGCTCGCCCCCACCACGGCGAAGCCTCCGCTTCCGATTGGCGCCGCCGTTGGTCTTGGCGGCTGGGACACCGACAAGCTGATTGTCGGAGCCTGCCCCTATGCGTGGCCCTGGAACGTGATCGGCTGGCCCGGAGTAAACGTGCCTGCAGGGTTGACCGCCGGCGGGTTGCCGATCGGCGTTCAGCTACTCGGACCGGCCGACTCGGAAGGTCTCCTGATCTCGCTCGCCGCCGAGCTCGAGACCGAAGAGCGCTGGCACGAGCGCCGGCCACCGGCTCTCTAGGCACCCGGCGCTGGTCACAGAGGCGCCAGTCACTTCAAACGCTGGCCCGGAACCCCTCCAACTGAGCCACGACAGCCTCAGTTGGCGCACCACACTCCTCTGAGATTCGCCGCAGCTCCTCGAGCATGGACATGGCATGTCTGCAGAAAACAGGATTGCTCTTGCTGTGTAGGCGAATCTGCTCGAAGCCGAGCTCGACGAGATCTGAGTAGTCCGGAGCCGAAGCACGGAATCGCACTGTTCCATCGTCGTCGGCACGGTCGAGGGGAAGCGGCTTCTCGCGAGCTACCAGGCCAAGGACGTGCGCGATTGAACCGACAGCATTCTCGGCAGTCGTCGGATCGTTGAGACTCGGCGAGAGAGCGCGCAGCGCCACATCGACCAGTTGCCGGATGGGGAATCCAATGTCCTGCACCAGCGTGCGCTCCTGACCGATCTCAAAAGCCCCTAGGCATTCCTCTGCCAGCCTCTTGGATTCGGCGCCGCTGGCTTCCGCAAGAACGGTGCCCTCGATCACGAACTCTCCGATCCGAACTCGCTGCACAAGCACTCCGTCGCAGCGATGCGCCGACGTGATGAGCTGATCGCCAGCTATCGACAGGAGATAGCCGGCTCGCTCGGCTTTGAGGGGGACCGATTGCGAGTCGGGGGTTCGACCCGGCCCTGGAGCCGCCAGCCCGATCCCGCTTGGGTATCGGTTCTCCACGACCTTCCGAGCATCCGCGGCCATCCTCCGAATCATCGTCGAGGCCTCGAGCGAGGTGATGACATTCTGGATGAAGAAGGCAAATAGGCCGAAAGCGAAGATCGCAGCGACGACAGCAAGCGTCAGCACTGCGTTCGGTGACTTGACGCCATCGGCGAGCGTGATCGTCGACAAGCGCCCCAGGGCTATGAGGGCGTAGACGAATACCCCGAGGAACGCGGCGAGAGTGACCTGACTGGTTCGATCGGTCTGGAACGTGCGAAGCACACGCGGCCCGAGTTGCTGTGAGGCCAATTGCAGCGCGACGACCGTGACGGAGAAAGCAATGCCCGCGACCGAGACGGTGACCGTCGCGATCGTCTCGAGCAGGCCACGAGCACTTGGGATGTCCGACGTTGTGAAGATCCCGACGGTGCCGCCGGTCGCGGAGTCGAACAACGGAACGAGAAAGCCCATGCCGCCTCCCGCGAGCATGGCCAGCGCCGGAAAGAACCAAAAACTTCGGCGCAGGGCGTCGCGCGCTACTGCGAGATCGAACTTGTTCACTCACCGCAGGCTGTCACCGAAGCCGGATGTCGCTTACGGCCGCTCCGCTTTCGGCCCTACCGCCACCGGGTCGGATGCCGCGAGGCCGGCCAGGTTCAAGATCCGGCTGCCCGCGTGAACCCCCGAAGTCCGAGGCCGGCGTCACCTGGGCCTGTTCTCGAAGCCTCCCGAGTCGCAGTTGTCCGGCCGCCGTTTGCCTCGCTGGTCGCGAGACGGGCAGTCGTTGGCGAATCCGATAGCCGCGCTGCCCGCCGGGACCTTCATCGTCTCGGTCGGCCCGCCGTTGTCGGCGAGGTTCTTGGCGATAGTCGAGGCGCTGTAGGCGTTGAACGGCTCCGTAAAGCTCACGGAACAGCCCGTCATCGAGGAGATGACGTTCCCGGCGCCGCTGAACACCTGGGTAGCCGAACAGTCGGGATCGTCTCCGCCTTGGCCGACGCTGTTACTCGCAAGCACCGAGTCGTTGATGCTGAAGGTCGCATTCGAGTGCTGGTAGACCCCTCCGGCGACCGCTCCGCCGATGTTGTCGAAGTTGGCGACGTTGTAGCCGATCGAGGAGTTCTTGATGTCGACCTTCGCCTCGTTGTCGCCCATGACTCCACCTGCGTCGTTGTTGGCGGAATTGCCGGCGATCGTGGAGTTAAGGACGCTCAGGTCTGGCTCATCGGGATAGTCGGCGCCGCTGAAAGGGTTGCCGTCAGCAAGGATTCCGCCTGCCTTGTTGGTGGCCTCATTGCCGGAAATCGTGGACGCTTCGATCGTCGTTACCGGAAGCTCGGGGCCCGGCCGAAGGTCGATGCCCCCTCCCTCCAAGGCGGTGTTCGCGACGATCGACGTCTTCTTGATGCGAAGGCTCGCCGCGGAGGACGCTATTCCCCCGCCGGGCCCACTGGAGGTGTTTGAGCTAATCGACGATTTGGAGATCGTCAACCGCGGCTCCTCGGTGAAGATGCTCTCGTTCGTGCTGTCCACGTCGATGCCGCCCCCCGAGGCAGCCGAGTTGTTCTCGATGGTTGAAGCGACGATGCTCGCCTCCGGCACCTGAACGCCGGAACGCAAACGGAGCGCGCCGCCGCGCCCGTCCGCCAGATTGTTCTTGAGGGTGGACCGGATGATCCGCAGGTCGGTGGAGACCGAGGAAATGCCGGCACCATGAGTAGCCGTGTTGTCCTTGACAACCAGGTCCCTGAACGTCGCGTCCGAAGGGCCGATGAAGACACCTCCGCCGACAGATCCCGCCGCGGACCCGCCGCGAATGGTCATGCCCTCGAGCGAGTGCGGGGAGAACGTCAAGAGCGAGAACACCCGGTCGATTCCCACGCCGTCCACGGTCGTGCGCTTGGCCCCCCTGCCGAGGATCTTTACCTCGTCGACTATGTCGAAGTCGCCAGTGGCATTGTCGTCATTCCCGTTACCGGGAATCTCCATTCGGTAGCGACCTCTGCCCAGCACGACGCGGTCGGCGCCGGGTCGCCCGTTGGCGGCAGTGATTGCCTCTCGGAGCGAGCAATCGCGAGGCTTGCACGCGCCCGGCAACGGGTCATCCTTTCGTGTCGGCTCGAAAGTCTTGCCATCGGATGCGGGTGCAACCACCAACGCCGCTACGACGACGGCCGCGGCGATCCAACCAAACTTGCGATTCATTTTCGCCCCCTCCGTTCCTCGATCCGAAAAGTACGCCAGCAGAACCCTGATCAGTCCGGACTCTACACCCGCGTTGCCCTCCTCTTGGCGACCGGCTGACCGACGTCCTCAGAGGTTTGCCCGGCGCTCCCCGGCGGCGAGCGGAACCCGACTCAGCTGGCGAAGACGCGCCCTGCCCTCGGCCAAGCAGCGGTTCACCTTCGTATGGGTCCAACCGGTGAGCTCGCAGATCTCTCTGTAGGAGTAGCCCTCGCCCTTGAGAACCAGGGCTCGTCGCTCGTCGGTCTTAAGACGATGAAGCAGCCGGGCTCGCTCGTGCGCCCATTCGTGGCGCTCCGCTCGCTCTGCCGGGCACGGCGCCGAGCTGGGCGGGTCGGGGAGCTCACCGGTCAGCATCCGCTCGCGCTCGCGCCGGACGGCCAGGGCCTCCCTCCGGGTGACGAGGTGCATCCATGCCGCAAGCCGGTCGGGCGGATGCGGAGGCCCCTTCTCCAGGAGGATCAGCGTCGCGCGGCTGAGAGCTTCCTCCGCGTCGTCCGCGCAGATCGACACGCGCCGGGCACTGCGGCGAAATGCGGATGCGTTTGCGCCGAGGAGGGCGATGGCAGCTGAATGGCGGCAGGGAGGTCTCACGCATACGACAACCCCGCGGCAACCGTCGGCGCCCCCCCGGACCGCAAGCGTTGCTGCGAATCACGCTGCATACCGCTCCGCCGACCTGCGACCCGGTCTAAGCTGGGACCATGACCACTTCGATCGTCACCGGCGGAGCCGGCTTTCTCGGCTCCCACCTCTGCGAAGCGCTGCTCGCCAAGGGCGGGCGCGTGATCTGCATCGACAACCTCGACACCGGGTCGCTCCAAAACGTCGAGCACATCGAAGCCGAAGAGTTCACCTTTGTTCTTCACGACCTGACCGAGCCGTTCTTCACCGACGAGCCGGTCGACTTCGTCTATCACCTGGCCTCACCGGCGAGCCCGATCGACTACCTGCGCCTGCCGCTCCACACCCTCAAGGTCGGCTCGTACGGCACTCACCACATGTTGGGCCTCGCCAAGCTCAAGCGAGCGCGGTTCGTGCTTGCCTCGACGTCCGAGGTGTACGGCGATCCGCAGGTCCACCCGCAGCCCGAGGAGTACTGGGGCCACGTGAACCCGATCGGACCGCGTGGCGTCTACGACGAGGCCAAGCGCTACGCCGAAGCGCTGACGATGGCATACCACCGCCAGCAGGGAGTCGACACGGGAATCGTCCGCACATTCAACACGTACGGCTCGCGTCTCCGGCCGCACGACGGCCGTGCCATCTCGACCTTCCTGCGCCAGGCCCTACAGGACAAGCCTCTCACGGTTTTCGGCGACGGTTCGCAGACCCGGAGCTTTTGTTACGTCGACGACCAGATCCGCGGCTACGTCGCGATGGCCGAGTCCGACGTGCACGTCCCAGTCAACATCGGTAATCCCGACGAGCTCACCCTGCTCGACCTTGCTGAATGCGTGATTGAAGTCACCGGCTCGAAGTCGGAGATTGTCTTCGAGGCGCTTCCAATCGACGACCCACAGGTTCGCCAGCCCGACATCACCCGCGCCAGGCAACTCCTCGACTGGGAACCGACAGTGGATCTCCGCGACGGCCTTCGGATGACGATCGAGAAGTCGGGCGTCGAGCAGCTCGTCGACTCGCGCTACTAGCCGACGACGGACGCAAGCTCTTCGACGGGCGCCGGCCTGCCGACGTGGTAGCCCTGGGCGAAGTCGACGCCGAAGTCGCACAGTCTCTCGAGGATCGCCTCGCTCTCGACGAACTCCGCGATCGTGCGCAGGCCAAGCGCCCGCGCGATCTCGACCATCGCGGAAACCATGCGCTGATCGATCTCTGAAGAGTCGAGGTTGCGGATGAACTCGCCGTCGATCTTCAGATAATCGACGGGCAGATACTTGAGGTAGTAGAAGGAGCCAAAGCCGGCACCGAAGTCGTCCAGAGCAAAGCGGCATCCCCATCGCTTGATGCGTGTCGCCAGTGCCCTCGCCTCGTCCATGTTCGCGATCGCGGCGGTCTCGGTGATCTCGAAGACCAGCTGGCCGGGATCGATGGGCGCCCTTGTCAGCTCGGCCTCGATCAGCTCGGGCAACTCGGGGTCGCAGATCGAATGGCCTGAGAGGTTGACCTCGAGGACGATCTTTCGGCCCGCGTTCTGCTCCCTCTCGATCAGTCCAATCGCATGGCGGATCATCCAGATGTCGATCTCGGAGATGAGGCCGAACCGTTCGGCCACCGGCAGAAATGCACCCGGAGCAACGACGCTGCCGTCCTCTTCGAGCATCCGGACGAGCAACTCGTACCGATCAGCCGTCTGCCCGTTCAAACTCGCGATCGGCTGCGCGTAGACCGCGAACATGTCGTCGCGAAGCGCGCGCTTGATCTTGTCCGTCCACACGAATCCTGCCCGCTGCGCGTTGGGAGCGGGCGCGTCGCGCGTGAAGAGAACCACGCGGTCGCGACCCGAACCCTTCGCCTCGTACATCGCGACATCGGCTTCCATGAGGAGTTGCTCGGCGGTGAGATTCTGGGTGTCGAGCATCGCGATCCCGATACTGGTTGTCACCTGCACCGGCTTGTCGCGTGCGAGGACACGATGGCTCCGAACCATCGCCAGGAGCTCCGAGGCGAGCTCCAGGGCATCATCGGCCCCGGTACCGGTGAGCAGAAAGGCGAACTCGTCGCCTCCAAGCCTGGCGACGATGTCGGTGCGGCGCACCCGCCCCTTCAGCTGACTGGCGAGGCTGCGGATCAGCTCATCGCCTGCCTGATGCCCGAGCGCGTCGTTGATGAACTTGAAGTTGTCTATGTCCAGGACGAGCAGCGCCGAGGTGACCTCGAGACGCTCGCAGACCGCGATCTGCTGAGACAGCTCCTCGCCGAAGCGTCGGCGGTTGAAGAGCCCGGTAAGGACGTCGTGGTCAGCCAGGTACTGAAGCTGCTGCTCGGCACGCTTGCGCTCGGCGATGTCCTTGAAGGTCAACACCGCGCCCTGCCAAGGACCGGCTGCATATGGGGTGATCGAGTACTCGACCGGAAAGGCGCTGGAGTTCACGCGGGAAAACAACTCGCCATCGGACTGATAAACGGCGCCGCCGCGGACGGCCTTCTGGATGGGGCAGTCGGCCGCGTCATGTCCGTCCGAGAGTGGGCCCTTCGGGTGGACGACGTCATGGAACAGGGATCCCAAAAGCTCCTCCCGAGCGCAGTCAAGGAGCTTGGCAGCGGCCGGGTTGGCAAAGGTCACGAAGCCGTCGGCGTCCAAGCCGCAAATGCCCTCACCAGCCGAGTCGAGGATCATCTCGTTCTGGCGCCCCAGGAGAGCCAGTTCATTCTCGGCGGACTTGCGCTCGATCGCGTAGCGGACCGCGCGCTTCAATCCGATGCCTCGATCGATCCCTTGACCAGGTAGTCCTGCGCGCCGGCACCGAGCGCCTCCAGCGCCACCTCCTCGTCGTTGAGGCCGGTGAGGATGATGATCGGAAGGTCGGGGAAGAGCTCGCGGAGCCGGTCGATCCCGTCCAGTCCGGAGACATCGGGTAGCGAGAGATCCAGGAGGACGCAATCAGTCGTGCCTCCTTGGATCTCGTTGATCGCCTCGGAGAGCCTCCGGCAGGGCTGCAGGGTGAGATCGTGCTCACCCGACGCAAGCACCATCTCCTGGAGCAGCCTGGCATCGGCAGGGTTGTCCTCCACGAGAAGCACCGAGGGGACCGCTGGCATCATTCCGAGCCGTCTCCCTTCAGGTCCAAGCCGTCGGGCAGCATCTTGATCGGCTCGACCGCCATCACGTGGGCACCACCTCTTCGTCGAGCGCCGGGCAGGACAAACCTGAACGTGCTGCCGCCGCCGGGGGTCTCCTCGACCCAGATCCGTCCCCCGTGGCGCTCGACGACCTTTTTACAGATCGACAGACCGATTCCCGTTCCCTGGTACTCGCCGGCACCATGCAGCCGCTGGAAGACGTTGAAGATCCGCTCGCGATGACGCTCGTCGATCCCGATCCCGTTGTCGGCGACGAACAGGTACCAAGCACCGCCTCGTTTCTCAGCCCCGATCTTGACCAAAGGCTTCGCGTCGCCACGGAACTTGACGGCATTCGAGATCAGATTCTCGAACAGGCGGCTCAACTGCCCAGCGTCACCGCCTATGACGGGAAGCTCGCCGATCTCGAGGTCGGCGTCCGCCCCCGAGATCGCGGCGGCCAAAGAACCGATCGCCCTGTTCAGAGTGTCGTTCAGGTCGACCCGAGTCGTGACCAGGTCCATGCGCCCGGTCCGCGAGTAGGAGAGGAGTCCGTCGATCAGGTTCTGCATGCGCTCCGTCCCGTCGACGATGAAGCCGATGAACTCGTCGGCGGAATCGTCGAGCTGGCCCTCGTAGCGCCTTTGCAGGAGCTGCACGAATCCGGCGATCGTCCGCAGCGGTTCCGTCAGGTCGTGAGACGCGACGTACGCGAACTCCTTGAGCTCGTCGTTCGCGTGCTCGAGCTCGGTCGCGTACCGGGATAGCTCTTCCGAGCGTCTTGCAATCTCGCGCGCGTGCCGGTCGCGCTCGATCACCCGGCCAAGCTGGAGGCCTACCTGTCCAACCAGCTCCAGCAACCGGTCATCGGGTTCGGCCAGGGTGGGCGAGAAGAACTCGACAACGCCAACCACGGCCTCCTCGACGAGGATCGGGAAGGCGAACGCCGCGTTGATCCCGGCGCCCTCGGCAGCTTGCGCGCGGGGAAAGTCCGCGTCGGCCTTCGCGTCCGGGATCCACACCGGCTCTCCGGATGCGAGGACCCTGCCGGCAACTCCCACACCCCGCGTGAACAACGACGCTTCGGTCAGGCGCTTGAAACCCGCAAAGCGCTCCGGGTCGTCGAGGTGCCATACACCGGTCGGGACCAGGGTCTCTCCGTCGCGGCTGAGAAGGAACACGTGGCCGATCGGCCAGCCGGAGCGCTCGCAGACTGCGTCGACCGTCACCTTCAGCGCGGAGCGCACCTCGCTTGCTGCGTTGGATGCAACCGCGATCCGTTCCAAGAGCTCAAGGTCACCCTGGCGGTCGTAGAGCTCGCGCGTCGCCTTCTCGGCGATCGACTCGGCTTCCTTGCGAGCGCGGCGCTCCCGGCCGGCTTTCGCTCGAAGGGCTTCAGCATCGAGGGATGCCGGAGCCGAGCTGATGGTCGGCGGCTCGGTCAACGTGCCACAACCACTTCGAAGACGCACTCGGAATCGCCGCGCTTCTCGCACGTCGTCTGGGCCACCTTCAAATCTTCACCGAAGTACTCGCCGGCCCCCTCGATCAGGCCCTGGCCGAAATAACAAAGCCCGCGTTGTGAGCGGTACCCCATGAGCATCCGATCCGACTCGACGAGCCGGTAGTCGAAGACCGGAACGTCCGCGCCCGGATAGAGCTTCCTGACTTCGGGATGGATGATGTCGTTGAGCGTGCCGAGGAATGGCAGCGTCGAGTCGAACGAGTCGAAGAGCTGCGGGTAGATGGCGGCGAGCTTTGGAAGCGCCTTCCGCCCGAACCACAAGACGGCTTCGTCGGGCTCGACGCCGAGCTGCGCGGAAAGGCTTCCGGCCAGGGCGCCCAGCTCCTCGTGCCCATAGGTTCCGAGCGACGTGTAAACGCCCTCCACGCCCGATTCTGCGATCGCGTGCTCCCACGCAGCATCGCCCGCCTCTTCTGAGACGACCTCTTCGAGCAGGTTGAAAACGACTCCTTTCAAAAGCGAACCTCGTACCTTCAATCGTCAAAGCGCTGGGACTCCTTATAGGTAGAGAGCACCAGCGCCTCAAATATTCGTCCAGATTCGGACCTCGTCCTTGAGCTCGTTTGTCTGTTCTGAGAGTTGTCGCCATGTCCTCCCCCCGTTCAACTTTGGGTCGCAACCTGCGGATAGCGCACCTGACAGCGACGTTTCCGCCTTACCCTGGCGGCGCTGGGAACACCGCTCACCGGTTCGCGGTTGGACAAGCCGAGCGCGGACACCATGTGGAGGTCTTCACGGCGCCGGCGCCTGGGACGATCCCGGAGTCGCCCGGAGTGGACGTACATCGGATGGCGCCGGCGTTCGCGATCGGGAACGCGCCTCTCATCCCCAGCCTGGCCCGCCTCGGCGGATTCGACATCGTCCACCTCCACTATCCGTTCATCTTCGGAGCGGAGCTGACCCTGTTCGCCCGTCTCGCGCGAAGACGGCGATCTCAGGCCCTCCTCGTCCACTACAAGAACCGGCTTGTCGGCGACGGCGGGCGCGGCGCCCTCTTTGAGACCTACGAGCACACGGTTGCCCCAGCGCTCATTCGCGCTTGCGACCGCGTCTGCATCCTGAGCGCCGACCACGCCGATTCCGTTTCCTATCTGCGCCGCACCGGCGAGCGCGATCCCTCGAAGCTGATCGTGATGCCCAACGGAGTGGACGCGGAGCGGTTCAGCCCCGGCGCCGACGAGTCCGGGCTTCGCGAGCGGCTGGGCATTCCGGCCGATGCCGTCGTCGCGGCCTTCGTCGCCACCCTCGATCGCGCCCACCACTTCAAGCGCCTCGACGTTGCGATCGACGCCCTCGCCGAACTCGGCGACGGGAACGTCCACATCGTCGTCGCGGGCGGAGGCGAACTCGTCGACGACTTCAGGGCTCGCGCGGCCGAGCGCGGAGTCGGCGAGCGGGTTCACTTTCTCGGCGCGGTCCCCCACGCGGAGTTGCCCAGCGTGCTGCGTGCGTCCGACCTCTTCCTGCTCACCACCGAGCCGCCCGAGTCGTTCGGCATCGTCCTGATCGAGGCGATGGCCACGGGCCTCCCGGTCATCGCCACCGACTACCCGGGCGTGCGCGCGGTGGTTGCCGAGGGCACCGGACTCCTGGCTCCCCAGGGCGACGTCTCGCGCGTGGCCGATTGCCTTCGCGAGATCGCCGAGATGGGCCCTGAGGGCCGCAGCGCAATGGGCGCACAGCGGCCGCGCGCGGGCAGAGGCCGAGTGGAACTGGCCTCGGCTGCTCGACCGCATGGAAGTCGCCTACGAGGAGGCGATCGGGGCGCGCGGCGCGAAGATGAGTTCGTAATGCCGCGCAGGATCCTCTTCGTCACTTACTTCTACCCGCCTTGCACCGACACGGGCGCACATCGCCCGACCTCCATGGTCAAGTACCTGCGCCGGGCGGGCCACAACGTGACCGTGCTCACCACCGCGGCGTACGGAACCCTTTCGGACGATGATGACGAGGGCGTCGTCCGCACAACCGACGCACAGCTATGGCGCGCCAGGCTCCGGGGCGCCGACGGCGTCGGTTCCCTTTACGACAACGACACGTACGCGGGCAAGCCACACCCCCTGAGCAAGTTGATCGTCCCGGAGCCGCTCGCGCTTGCGTGGGCGCCCTTTGCCAGACGGCGGGCCCGCTCCTTGCACAAGGCAACGCCGTTCGACTGCGTGATCACGACGTCGCCACCTGAGTCGGCCCACTCCGTCGGTCGCGCCCTCCAGCGCCGAGGCGCTGCCTGGGTCGCGGACGTTCGCGACGCCTGGACGTTCGAGCCGCTGCGCCCCGAGTTTCACACCGGCATCCAGAACCGCTACGACCGCCGGCTCGAGCGCCGGCTCCTGGGTGCCGCCGACGTCGTGGTTTGCGTGAGCGAGCCGGCTGCTGCCGACCTCCGCGCTCGCGGGATTGCCGACCCCGTCCTGGTCCGAAACGGCGCCGACCCCGAGCTCCTGGATGCGGCCGACCCGGCGTCCGTCGCCGGCCTCCTCGACCCCGAGCGAGTCTCGCTGGTCTACACGGGTCGCTTCGGGTCCACGGGCCGCGACCCGAAGCCGCTGGTGGAAGCGATGCGGGTGTTGGCGCGCGAGCATCCCGAAGATGCTGCCGCCCTCGAACTCGTCGTCGCCGGACCACTCACCGAAGACGAGGCTCGGTTGTTTTCAACCGATGTCGCACCCGCTCAGATCACGGTCGCCGGCTCGCTCGAGCGGAGCCGCGCGCTCGCGCTGCAGCGCGCGGCCGACGCACTCCTTCTCGTCGCACACCCCGTGCGTTCGCAGCTCGCGAACTTCAAGCTCTATGAGTACTTGAGCGCAGGCCCACCGATCCTGGCGCTTGCTGCCGGAACAGAGGCGGGCAGTGTCGCCCTCGAAGCCGGCGGAGAGGCGCTTCCGGCAGGCGACCCGGCCGCGATCGTCCGCGGGCTCGTTGCGACCGCGCGCCGGGAGTTACGGCCCAGCGACCCCGAGGTCCGAGCCGAACATGCCTACCCGGCAGTCGCAGAGCGGATGGGTCAAGCGATCGAAGCGGCGATCGGAAGCCGCTGAACGCCGGGCTCAGCGGCAGCCCCTGCCCTCGCAGCGCCTGAGCTCCTGCAATCGCGCGGCCAGAGCAAGCCGCTCCGTCTCATAGCGTGGATCCTGGGCGAGGTTTACGAGCTCGTACGGGTCTCGCCGCAGGTCGTAGAGCTCGGCGATGTCGCCCTCTCGCTCGGCGTATGCCCATTCCTTTGTGCGGACACCCGTGAACTGGTCGGCCTTTCGACTGAAGACCTCCAGGAGAACCTCCCTGTCCTCACCCTTCCCGCCCAGGGACCAGGTGAGCGGGACGCCGTCGAGCGGCTCGGGCGGCTTGACCCCGGCCGCTTTCATGAAGGTTGGAGCCAGGTCGACGTTTGCAACCGGGTTCTCAGTCGTCACACCTTCTGGGAAACCAGGGCCCATGACGAGCAACGGCACGCGTATCGATTCCTCGTACATCTTCGCCTTGCCCGAGTCGATCCGGTGCTGGCCTCGTAGAAAGCCATTGTCGGACGTGAAGACGAAGATCGTGTTCTCGAGCTCACCGGTCTGCCTGAGTTCGTCAACGAGTGCTTCGACGAGCTCGTCGACGGCCAGGAGCGATTCGAGCTGGCTCGCGTAGGTGGTCTGGATCAACTCCTCGGCATCGCGCTTCAGCCGGGGCAGATCACGCACGAACCGCGGCTTGTCCGAGACGTCGCGCTCGTTGTACGCCGGCCCTGCTTCTTCGACTGCGTCCACACCTTCAAACTCACCTCGGTGCCGCGGCGCCGGCGCAGGGTTTCGGCCCCGGCCTTCGAGCACCGGATCCACGTGGGGGGCGCTGGTCGCGACCCACAAGAAGAGTGGCGCTCGATCCTCGGCCGAGCGCGAGATCACGCGCGTGCCGATGCGGGCCAGGACGTCGGTCTTGTAGCTCTTCGGGCCGCCGGAGACCTTCTCGACCCTCCCGTTCCTGTTTATGTCGAAGTCGAAGGCGGCCTTTTTCGTCTCGGCTGTGAGGGCGAACCACTGGCTCCACCCCGGTGGCACGTAGGTTTCGCCGCCGAGGTCCTCCTTGCCGTAGCCGTTCAGGTACTTACCGACAAACGCCGTGTCGTAGCCGGAGCTCTCCAGCCAGACCGGCAGCGTTTGCTCCTGATCGAGCTTTGCGAGGCCTCCGGCCGGCTCGCTGTTATCGAGAACGCCGTGGTTGTGCGCGTACTCACCGGTCATGAACGTTGCCCGGGACGGACAACAGAGCGGAAAGCTCGTGACCGAAGCATCGAAGGTCACACCGTTTCGGCCCACCAGGCGCCGGGTCTTCGGCATCGCCGACATTGTGTCCACGGCTTGATCGTCGGTCATCACGACGACGATGTTGGGCGCGTTCCTCTTCGCGGGCTGAAGCTCGATTGGCGCAGCCGATGGATCCGGATCGCCGCCGCCGCACCCGGCCGCAAGCGCCGTGGCGGCAAGCACCGCGATCCCTGTCCCGATCCGCGACATGACGCTTCACGCTATCCAGCTTGCTTAACCTCCTGCGGCTTGCACTGGCACCGTCGCACTCCTCGGTTTGCCGCGAGGGCCCGAACGGTGCTCGAACAAACGCTGGCAGACCTGAGTGAATGCGAGGGCGCGGACTGCTTCGTGGAGGTTGACGTTCCCGGGCCGTCCACAGGGTGAGCACCCCTCCGTCATATCCTCCAGCGCCATGGCAGACGACCAGCCGATCGAAGTAGACGCGGGCGAGCACCGCTACATCGCCCCGCTCACGGGTCCCGACGACGCGCGTGTCTTCACCGACTCCGGCATCGAGATCGACGGGCTGTACGACCCGAGCGACGTCGCAGAGGGTCTGGAGGAGCGCCTCGGCGAACCGGGCTCCTACCCGTTCACCCGCGGCATCCACGACGGCATGTACCGCGATCGGCTGTGGACGATGCGCCAGTACGCCGGCTTTTCGAGCCCCGAGGACACGAACGGCCGCTACCGCTACCTCCTCGAACACGGCTCGACCGGCCTCTCAATGGCATTCGACCTGCCGACGCAGCTCGGCCGGGACTCGGACGATCCCCTTTGCGAGGGAGAGGTCGGGCGCACCGGCGTCCCCATCGACACGATCGAGGACATGCGGATCTGCTTCGACCAGATCCCCCTGGACCAGGTCTCGACCTCCATGACCATCAACGCGCCCGCCGCCGTCCTCCTCCTTCTTTACGAACTCGTCGGCGAGGAGCAGGGCGTCGAGTCGACGGCGCTTCGCGGCACGGTCCAAAACGACGTCTTGAAGGAGTACATCGCCCGCGGCAACTTCATCTATCCGCCCGAGGCGACGATGCGCCTCACCACGGACATCTTCGAGTACTGCGCCGAGCGCGTCCCGAAGTGGAACACGATCTCCATCTCCGGCTACCACATCCGCGAGAAGGGCTGCTCGGCTGTCCAGGAGGTGGGCTTCACGCTCGCCAACGCGATCGCCTACACGGAAGCGGCGCTCGACAGGGGCCTGGAGATCGACGCCTTCGCGGGACGGCTCGCCTTCTTCTTCAACTGCCACAACAACGTCTTCCAGGAGGTCGCAAAGTTCCGCGCCGCCCGGCGGATGTGGGCGAAGCTGATGCGCGAACGGTTCGGCGCCTCGAAGGAGCGCTCGCAGATGATCCGGTTTCACACTCAGACCGGCGGTGTGACCCTTCAGGCCCAGCAGCCCGAGGTGAACATCATCCGCGTCGCGCTCCAGGGCTTTGCCGCCGTCGCCGGCGGCACCCAGTCGCTCCATACGAACGGCTTCGACGAAGCGCTCGCCCTCCCAACTGAGCGCTCGGCACGAATCGCGCTTCGCACCCAGCAGGTGATCGCCCACGAGTCCGGCGTCGCCGACACCGTCGATCCGTTCGCCGGCTCCTACTTCGTCGAGTCCATGACCGACGAGATCGAGGAGCGCGCGTGGGAGCTGATCGAGCAGGTGGAGGAGATGGGCGGCTCGGTCCGCGCCCTCGAGTTCATGCAAAAAGAGATCGAGGAATCAGCCGCGTCCTACCACGAGCGCTACCGCTCCGGCCAGGACATCGTTGTTGGTGTCAACAAGTTCGTCACCGACACGGTCGACGACGTGGACATTCTTAAGGTGGACCCCGAAGCGGAGCGTCGCCAACTCGAACGGCTCGCCAAGTTCAAGGAGAACCGCGATCAGGGCGCCGTCGACGCGAAGCTCGCCGAGCTCAAGCGGATCGCCGAGGGCGAAGGCAACCTCCTCCACCCCATTCGCGACGCACTGGCCGCTGACGCCTCGATCGGCGAGGTCTGCGGAGCCATGCGCGAGGTGTTCGGCGAGTACAAGGGCGGCACCTTCTTCTAGGACCAGGGTGGGCAAGTTCACCCCTATGGGGGGTGGCTGTCACCAGCCGGGAGCGTAAGCTCAGATAGTGAATCGGGTGTCGTTTGCGCTTCTGACGAGCATTGCTCTCGTGCTCTCGCTCCCGTCGGCGGCCGGCGCCGCGACCCTGGGCAAGACCGTCTCGATTGCCGGTACCTACACGCTCGCTCCCGACGGCACGTTCTGGACAACATCCGGATCTGGATGTGGCGGAGGAGGTGGCACGTTCAGCCACTACGACGACGACGGCAACGATCTGGGCGACACCTTCACCACGACCGTCCCCTACAGCCCACTGGAGATCGCAGCCTCCAACAATCGCGTTTACACGGTCAACTACTGCGGTAGCAGCGACCCCTACATCCTGTCGTTCCAAAGCAACGGAACCGGCCAGAACCCCGGCAGCGTGAGCTCGGACGTCCAGTCAGGACAACGTTTCGACGCGGAGGGTGTCCGGTTGCTGGGCGGCACGCTCGCGATCGTCGGGGCGAGCAAGTTCACACTTGCCGACCCAACGAATCTCAGTACCACGCACCCCTTCTACCCGTACCAGGTCTTCGGCGCGGGAATCCTCACGAACCCTCCTCACTCAGAGGCACAGTGGGAGTCGTGCGAGGGCGTCATCAACGAGACGCCCGACGTCAGCTGTCGCCATACCGGGAAGTTCGGGACCGGTCTTCAATACGTGACCGGTGCCGAGGACGTAGCCGCGGGCCCCGGAGGCTCTTTCTTCGTGCTTCAGTCCTACTGCTGTCCACAGGCGCGCGTCACCGTGGTCGAGCCGCACCCGATCACGGGGGGGCTGGTCCCGACCCTCACGTTCGGCGATACCTCCCAGGGCGACCTGGGGTCGGACGACGTCCCCTCGATGGTGAGGGATCCCAACTCGGGAAATCTCTTCATCGCCGACTCGGCGAATCGGCGCATCTCGGAGTTCAACACCGCGGGAGTGCGCCTCCGGTCCTTTGGATTCGGGGTCTCCCCCGGGGGCACCGACGACTTCGAAGCCTGCGTGCCCGAGGAGTCGCCGGGCTGCCAGGACGGCGTTCCGACAAATGTCAATGCAGCCTCATATTTCAGCCAGTTGGACATCGGGCCCGACGGCACGCTCTGGGCAGAGCAGCCCTTGCTCAGCCGGATCCAGGCGATCGATATCGGCGGCGGTTCCCCGCTCGACGAAACGGCGCGGATCAGCGCGAAGCCGACCAAGGTCAAGAAGAACAAGAAGACGACGCTGACAGCGACGACTGGTCCGTGCGGAACTTCAAACGCAGACACCGCCCTCTTTCAGGTGAGGGACGGCGCTGGCTTCGACAACCTCGGCAGCGCGAAGGCAATCGACGGTGACTGCAAGGCGAAGACGAAGGTGAAGATCACCAGGAAGTCCGTGTTTCAGGTCCTCTCGATTGACTCAGCCCAGAACACCCTTGCGACCTCACCGAAGGTCACGGTCAAGCTCAAGTAGCGCCCGGGTCTCTGGCGAGTCGCCATCCGAGCCAGGCTCTGAGAGGTCCAAGCCGAGCCGCCGGGCCCGGCGTCGATGAGAACGGTCTCTTTCACCGCAAAGGATTGTGTCCATTCCGAGCGAAAGCTCGCGGGATGGAGATCAAGGCAAGGCGAACTCTCGTCAAATCCGCGCCCGAGCTGTGGGAGCTGGCGGACGACCTCGCACGCCTGGAGGCGTGGATGGGCGGCCTCGTCGGCTCGGAATCCCCCGTTGCCGTCGAGATCACGCGACGTGACCCTGAGGTGTGCCTCATGTGGCAGAGCTCAGTGGCCAATGGGGGCTCCCAGATCCAGGTAGCGCTTGCCGAGAGCGGATTCGGGACGGCGGTCGAGATCACGGCCCGGCATTACGAGGCGAGTCCCGCCGCAAACGCTGCGCTGGAAAGACTCCTCGATGAGCTCGGATCACCCGATCGACGACCCTTCTCAACCGGCTGACCCGCCACCTTCGGACCCGGATCTCCCGGGCCTGATCCGCGAGCGGGGCGAGCCCCTGCTCGACGGGCTCGAGGAGCATCTTCCAGGCTCGCGCGAGCGCGCCGATGCCACGGGCGCATACGCGCTTGCCACTGCGGTGGGGCTCGGGTTTGCCCGGCCAGAGGCCGAGCTTTGCCGCCAGACCGCCCGACTGGCCGAGATCGGCAGGATCTACACGCCTGCCGAAACCCATTACGAGGCGGGAGCCCAGCTGGCTCGCGGCGCTGGACTACCGGAGTTCACGTGTGAGTGGATCCTTGCCGTCGGCGAGCACTACGACGGAACAGGGCCCCGTCGGCTGTCCGGCTCCGAGATCCCTGTCTTCTCGCGGATAATCCGCGCAGCGCGACGCTGCGACGAGCTCGTCAGGGGAGGCGCGGAGCCCGCGGAGCTTCGCGCCCTTGCCGGGACTGAGCTCGATCCAGCGATGGTCGACGCTCTCGCGACGATGCTCGAACGCGCCGAGTAGTCACTGTCAAAGCGGGATGAGCCGACCGAATTTGGGTGCTACCTGGGCTCTTGGCTGATGTAGGGTGGAACCCGTGGAGAGAGTCCGCAACCTCGGAGGGCGCGCGGCATTTGCGGCTCTGGTCGCGACTCTCGTATGGGGATGCTCTCAGGCCGCAGCGGCTCCGACCATCGAGCGCGAGGTTCCGGTCAATTCGTCCAATCCCTACACGCCACTTCCAGACGGCTCGGTCTGGACCACCTACGCCACCTCCGCCAACGGCGGCATCGTCCTCCATCTTGACGGTCAGAACGGCTCGATTCTCGATTCTTTCAACATCGCGATCAACGGCTACTACCCGCAGGCGATCGGGTACGCCAACAACCGGGTTTACATCGCCCAGCCGGGGCGAATCGACTCCCTGCTGGTCAACGGTCAGTCCGGTACCACCAACCCTGGCCTCGTCGGGGCGGACGGCGAGACAGCCGCCCGGCTGTGCTGCAACCAGATCTTCCTGCGCGTCGGCCCTGACGGCACCGGCAACGTCGCGCTGGGTCAGTCGAACAAGGTCGGGATCCTCAACCTCAGCAATCTGACCGACCGCTACTACTCGCAGACTTGGTTCGGAGCAGGGATCAACACCAGCGGCAGCGCGTTCGAGGTCTGCCACCTCGCTACTCCGGGGACCGCCCCGCCCGGCTGCGGGGGCGGCGGCGACGGAGGCCCGGCTGCCGGCCAGCTGGACTACGCGACGGACATGGCACCCGACGGCGGCGCCGGCTTCTTCGTGACGGAGTACGGCGGCCACACGGTGACCCACGTCAGCCCCACGATCAAAGGTGGGATGGGCGACTACGTGCTCTCCAGCTTCGGAAGCGGTCCTGGATCTGCGGCGGGTCAACTGTCAAGCCCGGACTCGATCCGCCGCATTCCTGGCACGGGACGCCTGGCCATCTCGAATCCGCCCAACCGCCGGATCGACGAGTTCAGCCCAGCCGGGGCGTATGAACGCTCCTACGGCTTCGGTGTCCTCACTGGCGCCGACGAGTTCGAAACGTGCGGGGTTGGCATTGGAGCCTGTCTTGCAGGAGTCCCGTACCAGAGCAATCCGCGGTCCTACTTCACGCAGCTCGACATCGTGGACGGAAAGCTCTGGGCCGCAACGGAGTTGGACGACAGCATTCAGGTAATCGACCTCGGCGGAGGTGGAGGCGGCAACTCACTCGACCTGAAGGCCGATCCGGTCAAGATCAAGAAGGGGAAGAAGGCGACCCTCACCGCCACGCTCGAGAATTGCGAAGGCACCGGCGAGACGATCACTTTCCAGATGAAGAAAGGCCCGAGCTTCAAGGACCTGGGATCGGGACTGGCGCCCAACGGCACCTGCAGGGCATCCAAGACGACCCCGAAGATCAAGGGAACGACGATCTTCCAGGCGGTCGCCGAGGACCCTGGGGGGGATCCGATCGCGACCTCGCCCAAGGTCAAGGTCAAACTTAAGTAGCGCCGGAATAGACTCCCGCGCCCAGTGCGCCAGAGCTATCCGCAGACCCACGAAGAGAAGCTCAACTACCTCCGCGAGCTCCGCGACCAGGCGATCCATTCCGCCTCTGAGGCCGCGGTCGAAAAACAGCACGCCAAGGGCAAGCTCACCGCACGCGAGCGGATCGAAAAGCTCCTCGACCCCGGCTCGTTCGAAGAGCTCGACACGTTCGTGCGCCACCGCACCACGGACTTCGAGATGGACAAGAACCGGCCTTGGGGCGACGCAGTCGTCACCGGCTACGGCACGGTCGACGGGCGGCCGATCTTCGTCTTCAGTCAGGACTTCACCGTCTTCGGCGGCTCGCTGGGCGAGGTCATGGCCGAGAAGATGGTGAAGATCATGGACCTGGCCGCCAAGGTCGGCGCTCCTGTTGTCGGTCTCAACGACTCCGGCGGCGCCCGCATCCAGGAAGGCGTCGTCTCGCTGGGCGCCTACGGCGACGTGTTCGTTCGGAACGTGCAGTGTTCAGGCGTGATCCCGCAAATCAGCGTGATCATGGGCCCGTGCGCCGGGGGCGCGGTCTATTCGCCGGCGATGACGGACTTCATCTTCATGGTCAAGGAGACCTCGCACATGTTCATCACCGGCCCCGAGGTCATCAAGACCGTCACGGGCGAGGAGGTGGAGTTCGAGGCGCTGGGCGGCGCGATGACCCACAACTCCAAGTCGGGCGTTGCCCACTTTGCCTCCGAAGACGAAGAAGCGTGCCTGGAAGACGTGCGCTACCTGATCGGTTTCCTCCCCCAGAACAACCTGGAGATGCCTCCGCGCGTCGAGCCCTACGACGACCCGGAGCGCGAGGACCCCGAGCTCGACACGCTCGTTCCCGACGACCCCCAGAAGCCCTACGACATGCGCGACGTAATCGCGAGGATCGTCGACGACGAGGAGTTCTTCGAGGTCCACGAGCACTGGGCGCAGAACATCGTGTGCGGCTTCGCGCGCCTCGACGGCTTCCCGGTCGGCGTAGTCGGCAACCAGCCAAAGCACCTCGCGGGTGTCCTTGACATCGACTCCTCTTGCAAGGGCGCGCGCTTCGTCCGTACCTGCGACGCCTTCAACATCCCTCTCCTGACCTTCACCGATGTGCCGGGCTTCATGCCGGGGACGTCACAGGAATGGGGCGGCATCATCCGCCACGGCGCGAAGCTCCTCTACGCCTTCACCGAGGCAACCGTCCCGAAGCTGACCGTCGTCACCCGCAAGGCCTACGGCGGTGCCTACGACGTCATGAACTCAAAGCACATGCTGGCCGACTTCAACTTCGCCTGGCCGACGTCCGAGGTTGCCGTGATGGGGCCGGAGGGCGCCGTCAACATCATCTACCGCAAGGACATCGCGAACTCGCCGACACCGGAGGATCGCCGGGCTCGCCTGATGGACGACTACAAGGCACGCTTCGCCAACCCATATTCAGCGGCCGAGCGCGGCTACCTCGACGACGTGATCGAGCCGCGCCAGACCCGGCCCCGGTTGATCCGCGCGCTCCGAACCCTCCAGACCAAGCGGGTCGAACAGCCGAAGCGAAAGCACGGGAACATCCCGCTTTAGACGTGAACGATCGAGGCACACACTCCGGCATCGACGGCGGCAGGATCGTCGTCGCGCTCGGCGCGGCCCTTCTCTTCGCCTCGCTTTTCGTCGACTGGTATGGCTTCGGCCGCGGCCCCGACACGGACGGGTTTACCGCTTGGACAGCCTTCGAAATGGTGGATCTGCTCTTGGCTCTACTCGCTATTGCAGCGGTGGTGGCGGTCCTTCAGCCGCTTTCGGCCGGGCGTGCCGTGGTTCCCGAGGGAATTGCCCCAGTCGCCGGCCCAGCGTCGCTCCTCCTGGTCGCCGTATCGATCGTGAACGTTCCGCCCGTTGCTCAGGGCTTCGACTCGGACCTCGAGATCGGCGCGTGGCTGGCCTTGGCCGGTTCGGCGATCATGTGCGCAGGAGCCTTGCTGAGCTTCAACCGCATCTCGCTCGTGATCACACCGCGAGAGCGGTCGACCGACGTGCACGAGGCCGAAACCCGCTCGCAGCCTCTTTCGCGACCACCAGAGTCCTAGCCGACCGGCGCATCCGGACCGCTTGGTCTGTAGCTTCGACAGTGGATGGAGTCGGGCAAGCGGGGATCTGCGAGTGCGTTTGCGGTCTGGTCGGTGGCAACCGTCGGACTGGCCGCCGCATGGGCGGCGCCTGCCCCTGCCGGAACGAACACGATCGACACACTCGGCAAGACCACGCTCGAGCAGAGGATCGTCCCCGATGACTCCGCGGGCTATAACGACCTCGAGATTGATGCGACTACGAGCGGATACGTCGTCCGCGAGGACGCAATCGGGACCGCTCAGCCTGGCCGTGAGGACCGGCGCAAGTCGCTTCTTTACTTCGGCCAGTTGTCCGACTTCCAGCTCGCCGACGAGGAGTCGCCGGCGCGCGTCGAGGTAGTTGACACGGGCCCCTTCTCCTCGGCTTGGCGTACCAACGAGGCGCTTCTGCCTCACCAGGCCGACGCAATGGTCCAGCAGCTGAATGCGTTTGTGCCCGCGAGCCCGCTTGAGAGCGGGGACGGGTCACGGCGGGCGATGGACTTCTCGATCAACACAGGTGACGCAGCCGACAGCCAGCAAAAGAACGAGACCGAGTGGGTCAAAGCGCTCGCGGAGGGCGGCCCGATCAACCCTGGAAGCGGCGTCGATCCGGCCACCTCCGGCAACCCGACCTGCGCGGCGCTCAGCGCGCTGATACCGGATGCAGCCACGCCCACGAACTACACCGGCGTCCAGGACTACGACGACTACGTGGAAGGAACCGCCCAGTACTACGACCCCGATCAGCCGCTGGGCCCGTTTGCCGGTTGGCCCGCCTATCCAAACCTGATGAACGAGGCGCAGGCCGAGTTCACGGCCACCGGCCTGGACGTGCCGCACTACCTCACCTTCGGAAATCACGACGCGCTCGTACAGGGCAACGCCTGGGCCAACACGGCATACGAAACCGTCGCCACCGGCTGCGTAAAGCCGCTGACGCCCTTCATCGCAGACCCGGGGTCTTTCGGCGACGCCTTCGCGCAGATCGCCGGCCTTAATCCGGCGGCCGTCCAGAGCCTGCTCACCAGCGACCCGACCAAGATCGCGCTGGTACCGCCAGACCCGAATCGCCAGTTCGTCTCAAAGCAGCAGTACAAGGAGATCTTCAAATCAGGCGCTCAGGCGGACGGTCACGGCTTCGACCTCGTCGACCCCGCCGAGGAGGCCGCCTCGGGCGGTTCTGCGGGCTACTACGCCTGGAGCCCGGAACCGGGTATCCGCTTCATCTCGGTTGACACCGTTTCGGAAGCCGGCGTGATCGGCCCGTCCGCGAACGGCAACGTGGACGATCCGCAGTTTCAGTGGCTGACGGGTGAGCTGGACGATGCGGAGGCCGCAGACGAGCTCGTTGTCCTGTTCTCACACCACGCGATCCCGAGCCTCAACGCGGACGTGACGGACGAGATGGCGCCGCCATGCTCGGGTCCCACGGACTCGCACGGGCACGATGCGAACCCGGGCTGCGACCCTGACCCGCGCGATTCCTCGCCGATCCACCTCGGCGCCGACCTTACGACGCTCCTCCACGCTCATCCCAACGTGATCGCATGGGTCGCCGGCCATTCCCACCAGAACACGGTCGACCCGTATCCGAACCCGTCCGGAACCGGTGGCTTTTGGTCCATCCGCGTCGCGGCGGAGGCTGACTGGCCACAGCAGAGCCGCCTGCTCGAGATCTTCGACAACGAGGACGGGACGCTCTCGATCTTCGGCACGATTCTCGACCACGCCTCGCCGGCGACGGCGGCAGCCGGCGGTACTGACACGTCCACGCTGGATGCGCTCGGCTTGGCCTCGATCGGCCGCACGATCGGCTACAACGACCCCCAGTACGGTGGCGAGGCCTGCAACCCGACCTGCGAGGGAGTCGCGGGCGATCGAAACGTCGAGCTGCTCCTGTCCGACCCGCGCGAGGGTGGCGGCGGTGGTGGTGGCGACTGCGAGGTCACGATCGACGGAACCTCCGACGACGATGACCTGAACGGCACGGACGCGAGCGAGAAGATCGTCGGACGTGGCGGCAGCGACCGCCTGCGCGGCAACGGTGGCGCGGACTGCTTGCGGGGCGGGCGCGGACGCGATCGTGTCCGTGGCGGCGCCGGCAACGACACCATGAACGGTGGACGCGGACAGGACCGCGTGAGGGGCGACGAAGGTGAAGACCTGATTCGCGGCGGCGGAGCCAGCGACCGCATCAACTCCCGGGACGGAGAGGCCGACGTGGTCAGGTGCGGAACCGGTCGCAAGGACAGGGCGAAGGTTGACGAGCTCGACGAGGTCGTCAACTGCGAGCGCGTCAAGCTCCAGACCTGATCCCCCGGAGTCGAAACGTCCCGATTTACCCCTCATAGCGGGGAACGCGGGACATTTTGGTTCTACGCGAGCACCGCGAGGGCGATTCCGAGGTCCTGGATCGCAAGCCCGGTCGAGTCGAAGAGCGTGATGTCATCCGCTGACGTTCGGCCTTGGGCCTCGCCGGCAAGCACCGCGCCGAGATCCGTGACCTGATCGCGCTCGACCAGCCCAGCCGAGACGCCCGTGGACAGCTCGCCTCCCTTCGAGGCCTGCTCCCATTCGTCGCAAAAGAGCGCACACCGCTCAATCGCGGCCAGCTCGACCTCGGCCTTGTCATGGGCGTCGGCCCCGAGGACGGCGAAGTGCTGTCCCGGCCGCAGATCGGATGCCAGGACCACGGGCTCGTGGCCGGGCGTGACTGTCACGACGACGTCTTGTGCCACGGCCTCCTCGCGAGAGCCCACCCGCCAACCGAGCTCGGCGGCAAGCAACTCGGCGCTGTCGGCTTTCGAGTCGGTGCAGACGCCCTCGCCGAACCCGACGGCGGCAAGACAGCGCGCAGCCCAGGCGCCGTTGACTCCGCACCCGATGAGCCCCACTGATCGAGCCCCCTCTCGCGAAAGACCCTGCGCGGAGACAGCAGCGGATGCTCCGGTCCGAAGCGAGGTGACGGCGCCGCAGTCGAGAATCGCAAGGAGTTCGCCGGTCTCCGCGCTCGATACCAGTAGCGCCCCCGCCACGACGGGCAACCCGCGCTGGGGGTTTGCCGGAAACGACGTGACCCACTTGAGGATGGCCACGCCTTGCCCCTTCGCCGGCATCGCACGGAAGTCACCGTGCGGCGGCGCATCCACATATGTCTTGGCCGGCATGACCCAGTCGCCGGCGCGATGGCGTAGAAACGCCTCGCGCGTGCGCTCCACCGCCTCGGCGGGCGAGACCGCAGCGAATACGGCATCGGCGTCGATCATCCGAACCTCGGTCACCCCGCTGAGGCTAGAGTCCCGGGCGCATGACCAACGAGTACCCCCAGATCACGAGCAAGGGCGCTTCGGATTCCGAGGCTGCGGCGATCGTCGCCGCTGTCGAGCAGTTCCTTGCCGACACCGCCCAACCTTCTTCGGACGACGGCCCGGTTATGGGCCCATGGGCAGAGGCAGCGCTGCGAGAGGGCATCGACGCACGCCAGCTCTACGGAAACGCCTGGGGTCACGCTCCGCCTCCGCGCTGACGCGCGTATGGTCTCCCCTGCCAACCAAGGAGGAGGAAGAAGCAAATGGCAGTGGTGAAGATCATTGAGCTCGTAGGAAGCTCGAAGACGTCGACCGACGACGCCGCCAAGCAGGCGCTCTCGGAAGCGCAGTCGTCGCTTCGGAACATTCGTGCCGTGGACATCGTCTCGACAGGAATCAGGGGCGAAAACCTTGACGAGTACCGCGCCCACGTCCGGGTCGCGTTCATCGTCGATCAGGCCGAAGTGGACTGACTACTCGCAATACTTCCTTTCGCATGGGGGACTCCGACTGGAAGCAAGCGAGATCAGTCCCTCCGTGGCGGGAGCTCGACGGCATTCCAAAGGGCGTCGGCGTCCTCGAGCTGCGTGACCACGCGGATGATCGCGGGGCGTTCACGGAGATCTTCCGGAGCTCTTGGGGGATCGGGGTCGATCCCGTCCAGTGGAACGTGGTCCGAAGCGAGGCGAACGTTTTGCGCGGGGTCCACGTCCATCCCAGGCACGACGATCTGCTTACGATCGTCTCGGGCCGGGCGACGATCGGCGTCCGGGACCTGCGACGCGATTCACGGACCTTTGGACTGGCGACACGCGTCACCCTCAGCGGCGACGACCCCGGCTTGATCCGGATTCCCCATGGAGTGGCCCACGGCTTTTTCTTCCTTGAACCCTCCATACACGTCTACGCCGTAAGTCACGCGTGGGATCCGGCCGACGAGCGGCTCTGTCGCTGGGACGACCCAGCGCTCGGCATCGAGTGGCCCGTAGCCGCTGATCCGAAGCTCTCCGATCGTGACGCATCCGCTCCAGGCCTCGCGGAGATGATCGAGTCGATCGATGGGAAGGATGCCATCGGGCTGGGCGTAGGGCCTGACGCCTAGCTTTGATCCTCGACTTGGAGCTTCAGCCGTTGTGCTCGCATGCCTGCTTCCATGGCGACCCGCTGCCACGACGAGGCGATCTCTGCTTCGATCTCGGCCAGGCCATCCGGGGCGCTCATGCGAGCCAGCCACGGCTCGAGCTCCGCTAGCCGCGCAGCAGAGGACGCCGCCGCCCGCCGCCTCCGCGATGGGAACGAGAGAACAGATGGCCGAGAACAGCTCTCAGCGATAACTTCCTGGTTCGCCAGGAACCCGTTGTAGAAGTGGAGGTCCGTTGCAATGTCGTCCGGAGCGGGATGCCAACCCTGGCGGCGATCGCGGTAAGCGGCCAGAGTGTGAGCGGCTCCGGATAGCGGTAGGCGATTCTTCCCGCGCAGGAACAGCTTTCGCGCCTGAAGAAGCGAGAGATCATGAGCTAGCGGACTCATCGACCCGTCCGGCATCACCCTCGCCACCGTGGCAGCCACGAAGTCCGCTCGTCCGAGGATGGGCGCCAGCATCTCGACATGCCACGGAAGCCAAAGGTCGTCGTCTGAGAGGTAGAAGACGGCATCGCCGCGCGCTGCCTCGAGGGCGAGGTGCCGATGTGCTTCTCCGTGGCGATCCCCCTTTGGGTTGTCCATGAACCTCACCCGAGGATCGGAGTCCGCGAGTTCGAGCGCCACCGTGCGACCTTCGCCGGAGATTCCGTCACCGACAATCAAAAGTTCGAGCTCGGCATGTGTTTGCCGCAGCGCGCTCGTGACCGACGCCCTCAGCGTCACCCCGTGCGAATGCGATGGGACGAGCACGGTCGCAAACATGGTGGTGTCAGTTCTCGGGCGATGCGGGTTGGAGCCCGGCAAGCTCTCGCAGGCGGCCGACTGTCGCGACGATGGCCGCCCCCTCCTTCGCGCTCGAGCGCGGCGCGGGGCCTCCCTCAAGGTGCTCGACGAAGGCGCGAAGCTCTGCGAGCAATGGGAGCCCAGCGCCGATCGGCCGCACCTCCGGCTCCTCGCCGATGGCTCGTGCAACCTTGATTCCGGTTGCCTCCGGGGAGTCGAGCCACGCAATTCCCCCCTCGAGCATCAGCACGATCTCCCTCCGCCTCTCAGAATGCGCGCTCGAAGCCTCGACACTCATCCAGGGAGACTCGCCCAGTAGGCCGTGGAGTCCGTGGACCCTGCCGTCTATTACCTGCGCCACCGCATCGCGCGGATCCGGAACCTCACCCAGCACCTCGATCGCGATCGAAAGATCGTGCGTGAGGAGATGCCAGATCGAGTCGCTGGTCGGGTGCGCTGTCCCCCACCCGACGCGGACACAGCGAAGACCCACGACCGGGCCGAGCTCGCCGGACTTCGCTATATCGCGAAGCGCCTCAACTCCAGGGTGATACCGCCACTTGTCCATCACGAAAACGCGACCGGCAGCCTCGGAGGCAATCAGAGCCGCGCTCTTGGGGTCGATCGTCAGCGGCTTTTCGCAAAAGATCGGAACGTCGAGAGTCATCGCCTCGCGAACATGAGCGGCGTGATCGGGCTCCGGAGTTGCAATCACCACGCCGTCGATGGCGCCGACCTTGGCCAGGCTGGCGACGATGTCGGTTGCGCCACCGGCACGCGCCCGGTCCGTTGACGGCTGCGAGCGTGCGACGACCGGCACCTCGCATCCAAGCGATCGAAGATCTCGGAGGATGTGGCGGCCCCATTGCCCGCATCCCATCAACGCCACACGCTTTCGCACGCTTGCGAGCGTACCCTCGCGCCTAAAAGCATGAATCCCAATCGGGATTTATGTAATATGCCTGGCCATGGAGCCCACAGCTGCGCCCGTGCGCGTAAAGGACAAGGCCACCCCTGACCAGCTCGACCAGGAACAGGGCAAAAAACAAGAGGGCAAGGGGCGCCTCGGAACGCTCGAGAATCCCGAGGTCTACGAAAACGTCCCGGGCCACCTGATCCCGATCATCGAGCACGAGTTCGACGACTTCGACACCGAGGCCGGCAAGTTTCTGGACGGCCAGACGCCCGAGGACCTCTTCATCGGCTTCCGCCTGAAGCAGGGGGTCTACGGCCAGCGCCAACCGAACGTCCAGATGTGCCGGATCAAGCTCCCGATGGGCGGCGTCACCCCCGAGCAGATGGACAAGCTCGCCGACGTCGTCGAGCGCTGGGCGCCCTTGAACAAGGGCCACATCACCACGCGCCAGAACATCCAGATCCACCACATCCCGCTCGACGAGATGGCCGAGCTCATCCGCGAGATTTCTTCGGTAGGCCTCTCGAGCCGCGAGGGCTGCGGCAACACGATGCGAAATGTGACGGGGGATCCGTTTGCGGGCGTCGACGCGGACGAACTCTTCGACATCACGCCCTATGCCGGCGCCTATGTGCGCTACTTCGTGCGCCACCCCACCACCCAGCTCATGCCGCGAAAGATCAAGACGGCGTTCACCGCGACCGACGAGGACGTCGCGATCACCGGCATCCACGACATCGGCTTCATCCCGCGCGAGCGTGACGGCGTGCGCGGCGTCGAGATCCGGGTCGGTGGCGGCACCTCGATCATGCCGCGCATTGCTCCCACGCTTTACGAGTTCGTCGAGCTCGACAACGGGGACTACCTGAAGGTCACCGAGGCGGCGCTTCGCATCTTCGACCGCCAGAACTGGCTGCGCGTCAATCGCGCGCGGGCCCGCATCAAGGTCCTTGTCGACAAGGTCGGGATCGAGGCCTTCCGTGAGATGGTCGACGAAGAGCTGCAGGGCGACTGGGTCGCTGAGCGCGACTTCTCCATCGAGCATCTCCTACCGGAGGACATGTACGACGAGGAGGCGAGGGCTCCCGCCGCCCCGTCCGAGCTACGCCTCGCCAAACGGCGACGTCTCCGAGTTCGAGCGCTTCCGCGCGTCCAATGTGAAGGCCCAGCGCCAGGCGGGTTTCTCTTCCGTGGTCGTAAAGGTCACCCGGGGCGATCTGACTCCCGAGCAGTTCCGCGGCCTCGCCTCGGTGATGCGCGACCACTCGGGCGGTTTTGCCCGGTCCACGGTCCAGCAGAACCTGGTTCTTCGCTGGGTCCGCGACGAGTCTGTCTACGACGTCTGGCGCTCCCTCTCCGAACTGGGGCTGGCCGAGTCCGGCGCGCGTGAGATCACCGACGTCGTCAGCTGCCCCGGCACCGACTCCTGCAAGCTCGGCATCACGAGCTCGATGGGCCTGAACGCCGCTATCCAGGAGCGCGTCGAGGCGATGGAGATCACCGATCCGCTCACGAAGCAGGTTCACATCAAGATGTCGGGCTGCCCGAACGGCTGCTCACAGCACCACATCGCGAACATCGGCTTCTACGGCGCCTCGCTCAAGGTCGGCGGCAAGCCCGTTCCCGCCTACATCCCCCACCTTGGTGGCACCTATGAGGGCGGCGAAGTCGTCTACGGCGCCCGTCTCAAGTCGCGCATCCCCGCCAAGCGCGTTCCCGACGCCGTCGAACGCTGGCTCCGCCTGTACGAGGGTGAGCGCAACGACGGCGAAGCGTTCAACGACTTCGTCGAGCGTCTCGGTATCGCTCGGTTTGAGGAGGAGATCAAGGAGCTGTCGATGCCGGCGGACTTCTCCCTCGAGACTCTCGACCAGTTCATCGACTGGAATCGCGCCGAGCCCTACAAGGTCGAGCGCGGTGAGGGCGAGTGCGCGATATGAGCGGGACGGCCGCGATCCGTCCCCGGCCCCTTGACGACGCCCCCATCACTCAGAACGGCAATGGCAACGGCCGCCGGCCCCTGCCGACGATCGGCGGCCGCGCCGTCGATCCCGAGCAGATCTCCGCAGAGGTCGAAGCGATGGGCGCGGCCGAGGCGATCGCCTGGGCGGCCGAAACCTTTGGCGAGAAGCTGACCTTCGCCGTCTCATTTCAAAAGACGACCTCGGTGATCGCCGACATCGCCAGCCGCGTCGCGCCAGGCTCGCGCTTCATCTACGTGGACACGGAACTACTGTTCCCGGAGACCTACGAAACGCGGGACAGAATCGCGGATCGCTACGGAATCGAGTTCCAGGGGTTCCTCCAAGACAACCCGCCGGGGCTCTCGGAGCGCTGGCACGCGGGTGAATGGGGAGCCGGCGACGAATGCTGCGCCCCGCGCAAGGTCGCTACCATGCGCCGCGCCCTCGAAGGGGTCGATTGCTGGGTCTCAGGTGTCCGCAGAGTGGATTCCGAGACTCGCTCCGGCGCCCGGCGTTTCGGCTGGGATGTCCGCTTCGATCGCTGGAAGCTGAATCCCCTCGCCGACTGGGATGACAAGCAAGTCTGGACCTACATAAAGGAAAACCACGTGCCTTATAACCCACTTCACGATCAGGGCTACCCGTCAATCGGGTGCATGCCCTGCACATCAAAGCCCGGCCAGGGCGACGACGTCCGAGCCGGCCGCTGGGCCGGAACCGACCGGACCGAGTGCGGAATCAATGGCTGAGCTCACGCTTTCCAATAGACAAGCCTCCGACTTCGAACTCATTGGCAACGGCGGCTTCGCGCCGCTCAATGGCTTCATGGGCTCAGACGACTGGAAGTCGGTCTGCGAGAACATGCGCCTCACGTCCGGCGAGATCTGGCCGATTCCGATCACGCTTGCGACCGACCTCGAGGTCTCAGAGGGCGACACTGTCGAGCTGACCGCTCAGAACGGCAAGAAGCTCGGCAGCCTGACGGTCGAAGAGGTGTTCGAAAAGGACGTCGAGCTGGAGGCCGAGAAGGTCTACCGGACGACTGACTCAGAGCACCCCGGCGTCGCCGCCATCCGCGAGGAGGGCAACCGCTGCATCGCGGGCCCGATCACGGTCGAGGCGCTCCCGGATCACGAGGAAGCGTTCATGAAGCGCTACCAGACGACCGAGGAGTCCAAAAAGGCGTTCGCCGACCGCGGCTGGAAGCGCATCGTCGCCTTCCAGACCCGCAACCCGATCCACCGGGCGCACGAGTACCTCACGAAGGCTGCGCTCGAGATCTGCGATGGCCTCTACATCCATCCGCTTATCGGAGAGACCAAGAAGGGCGACATCCCCGCTGACGTGAGGATGAAGTGCTACGAGGTCCTGATGGAGAACTACTACCACCCGGACCACGTGATGCTCGGGGTCAACCCCGGCAAGATGCATTACGCAGGCCCGCGCGAGGCAGTTCTTCACGCGGTGATCCGCAGGAACTACGGCTGCACCCACTTCATCGTGGGCCGCGACCATGCCGGCGTCGGTGACTACTACGGCACCTACGACGCGCAGCGGATCTTCGATGACATCGACACCGAAGAGCTGGGAATCACCCCGCTCTTCTTCGAGCACACGTTCTGGTGCAACGAGTGCGAGGGCATGGGCTCTGCAAAGACCTGCCCCCATCCGCAGGAGTCGCATCTCTTCCTTTCGGGGACGAAGGTGCGCGAGATGCTCGGCGAGGGCGAGAAGCCGCCGCCCGAGTTCTCCCGCGAGGAAGTCGCCCAGATCCTGATCGACGCTTACAAGGAGGAAGAAAACTGATGGCAGAAGAGCGAGGGTTCACCCTCTGGTTCACCGGGCTCTCCGGAGCCGGCAAGACCACGATTACCAACGTTTTGGTGAAGGAGCTGCTCGGTCGCGGCTCCAAGCTCGAGGTGCTCGACGGCGACGTCGTCCGCGAGAACCTCTCGAAGGGACTCGGGTTCTCCAAGGAGGACCGCGACACCAACATCCGCCGGATCGCCTTCGTGGCGAACCTGCTTTCGCGCAACGGCGTACCGGTCATCACGGCCGCAATTTCGCCTTACCGTGCGATTCGTGACGAGGCCCGCCAGATGATGGACGACCGCTTCATCGAGGTCTACGCCAAGGCCTCGGTCGAGGTCTGCGAGGAGCGCGACACGAAGGGGCTCTACGCGAAGGCCCGCTCGGGTGAGATCAAGGAGTTCACCGGCGTCTCGGATCCCTACGAGGAGCCCGAGAACGCGGAGATCGTGGTTGAGACCGCGGATCAGTCCCCCGAGGAGTCAGCGCAGCAGATTCTGGCCTACCTCGAGGACAACGGCTTCATCTCGAAGAACTAACTCTCCTCGAGATCGAACGTGTAACGGCCTGGGCATTTGCCCAGGCCGTTTTCGTTCCCGGCCTTACCCCCCGTGCCTCGCGGCGACGTATCTTCTTGTCTCATGCCAGAGCGCGAGCCGATATCCAGGACGTACCGGTTTGCCATGGCCGTCTGCGCGCCCGCCGTGCGCTGGTGGGGCCGCCTCGAGGTCGAGGGGTCAGAGCACCTACCAACCTCCGGACCGCTCTTGATAGTCGGTAATCACGATTCGCAGTGGGACCCGGTTGCAATCGGAATCGCCGGGCGGAAGCGACGGCAGATCCGCGCGCTCGCAAAAGCAAGCCTTTGGAAAGTGCCCGGGCTCGCCCCGATCCTGCGCGGCATGGGTCAGATCCCGATCCGAAGGGGCGCTGCCGACTCTGGCGCCCTCGACGAAGCCATCCGCCAGCTTCGTGAAGGAGCCTGTATCGGCGTGTTCCCCGAAGGCACGATCTCGCGCGGGGCCGTGCTGCGGGCGCGGAGCGGCCTGGGACGGCTCGCCTTCGCCGTCCCAGAGGTGACCATCGTCTGCGTGACTGTCACCGGCGCCGTCGACATCGTCCGCTTCCCGAAGCGCCCCAGGATCAAGGTCGCGTTCTTTCCGCCGACCGAGGGCGGCCTGCGCGAGGGCGAGGACGCCACAGGCCTACCGGTTCGGCTCCTCGCCGAAATCCGCGCGCTGGCGCCGGTCGCTCAATCCGGGCGCCGGCGCAAAGCCGCGGCCAACGAGGCGAAGCTGGCCGCTGCGAACGACAGCTAGGGCTTTTCGGGAACCTGCGGCTCGCCGAGACCGTACGTGTCGTACGCCCCCCAGCGGCTGAACGTCTTGTGCGTGGGCCCGTGGAAGTCAGACGAGGCAGTCGGCACGAGGCCGAATTCCTCGCAGAGCTCGAGGCAGTGCTTGGTCTGCTCGGCGGTATGTGGCGGATAAAAGGTCTCGATGCCGTCGAGTCCGACGTCGTGGACGAGGCTCTCGACGAGATCGCGGACCTGCTCGGGAGCCTGAACGTCCCAGTAGGGATGGGCGACAACGGCGACGCCGCCGGCCTCGTGGATGAGCTCGACGGCCTTCTCGGCGGTGGGCCAGCTGCGCGAGACGAAGGCTTTGGCGCCCGGTACCAGGTACTCCTCGAAGAATGGGCCCAGATCGGGGCCGGCCCCCGCCGCCTTCGCGATGTGCGGCCGGCCGATCGCATCGGCTGCGCCGGCCTTTGCGAGGGCGCCCTCGAAGGTGACGTCCACGCCATGCTCGTTGAGCCTCGAGATGATCTCCTTTGCGCGATCAACGCGCTCCTGCTGGGCTCGATCGCATGCGGGCTGAATCGCCTCTACGTCTACCCAGTAGCCGCAGATGTGGAGATCCTCGGAGTACTTGTGGACGCAGGACATCTCGACCGCCGGGACATTCACTATCCCCAGTTCCTCCGCAGTGGTGTTCGCCTCGGCGACGCCTGCCACTCCGTCGTGGTCGGTCAGCGCCATGGTCGTGATCCCCGCCTCGGCGGCAGCACGGACGACATCGGCGGGTTCGAGCTGTCCGTCGGAGACGACGGAGTGCGATTGAAGGTCGATCATCGGCCCAACCGTAGCGACCCCCGTAGGGATTCTTGACCTCGTTTGCGACAATGGGGTCATGAGGATCAGCGCCAAAGCCGACTACGCGGTAAGAGCGGCTCTGGAGTTGGCAGCGGCCGAAGGGAGTGAACCCGTCAAGGGCAGCTATCTCGCGGAGTCCCAGGGCATTCCCCTTCAGTTCCTCGAACACATCCTGCTCGAGATGAAACATGCGCGCCTCATCCACGCCCGTCGCGGTGCCCGCGGTGGCTACTGGCTCGCGCGGCCCGCCGCCGACATCACCGTCGCCGACGTGATCCGAGCCGTGGAAGGCCCCCTCGCAAACATCCACGAAGCGGCGCCAGAGGAGCTTCACTACGAAGGCGCGGCCGAAAGGCTTCGCGACGTCTGGGTGGCGGTCAGGCACAACATCCGGGCCGTACTCGAGAGCGTGACGCTCGAGGAATTGGCCTCCGGACAGCTGCCTTGGCAGATCGACGCGATGCTGAACGACCCGCAGACCTGGCACAAACGCTAGGTCCGCTAGGCTTCTGACGGTTTCTGACCTAAGCCACTCGACAAACGTCAGAAAGCGCTTTCCCCATGGATCCAGCGATCGTCATCTTCGGCCTCGGAATTGGCGTGCTCGTCGGCATGACCGGCATGGGCGGCGCATCTTTGATGACGCCGCTCCTCATTCTGGTCTTCGGGATCACGCCGGTAACCGCAATCGGAACCGACGTCTTCTACGCGGCCGTTACGAAGACCGTTGGAGGCTTTCAGCACCTGAAGCTGAAGACGGTCCACCGCGGGATCGCGTTCTGGCTGGCAGTGGGCTCGGTGCCTTCCGCCCTCCTGGGGGTTTACGTGATCGAGATCCTCCAGCGAGACTTCGGCGAGGAAAGGCTCGAGGAGCTGGTGCTCGGGATGCTGGGGGGAGCGCTCTTGGTGGTGGGTATCGCAACGCTCGTTCGAACGCTCTTCTTCAAGGATGTGATCGAGGAGCGGAGCGCGATGCACCTCTACCGCCGCCACATAATCGCCGCGATCATCACCGGGATCGTGACCGGATTCGTCATCGGCCTGACGTCAGCCGGCAGCGGCACTTTGATCGGGATCGCACTGATCGCGATCTTCCGGCTCACCCCGCAGCGTGTGGTCGGGACCGACGTTTTTCACGCTGCCGTCCTGCTTTGGGCCGCCGGCGCCGCGCACTTCGTGGGCGGCAACATCGACTTCGGACTCGCGGGGAACATCCTCCTCGGTTCGATCCCGGGCGTGATCGTCGGCACCAAGCTTTCCGTGAAAGCACCTCAGGGCTTCCTCCGCGGCGCGCTGGGCGCGGTGCTGGTCGCGTCGGGCGCAACGCTCGTCATCAAGCAGGGAACGGGTGGCCTGGTTCCGGCGCTGATAGTCGGTGGGGTAATGGTCGCGCTTCTGGTCGCCCTCCAACTTGTCCAGCGCAGCCGCAGCAACGGTCGCCGTAAAGCGCGCCCAGCGCCTACCTGACGATGACCGCACGTCAATAGGCTGAGACGCATGGATTTCGACCTAAGCCCACGCGTCATCGACCTTTCCGAGCGCGTGCGCGCGTTCATCGACTCAGAGGTGCTCCCCATCGAGCTCGAAGCGATGAGGGCGCTCGACGACGAGGTCCGCCCCGGCGCCGGCGTCGCCTATCCCGCGATCATCCTCGAGCTCCGCGAGAAGGCGAAAGCCGAGGGCCTCTGGAACATGTTCTTGCCGGATGACCGGTTCGGGCCTGGTCTCACTAACTGGGAGTACGGAGTTCTCTGCGAGGAGATGGGCCGCTCGCCCGCCATCGCGCCCATGGCTTTCAACTGCGCAGCTCCTGACACCGGAAACATGGAGATCCTCGCCGAACACGGCACCGCTGAGCAACAGGAGCGCTGGCTCCAGCCCCTCCTCGACGGCGAGACCCGCTCTTGCTTTTCGATGACCGAGCCCGCTGTCTCCGGCTCGGATCCCGACCAGCCTTCAGGCACGCGCCGAGCTCGTCGACGGCGAGTGGGTGATCAACGGCCACAAGTGGTTCACGTCCGGCGCGGTCGGCGCCGCCCTGGCCATCGCGATGGTCGTGACCGACCCCGACGCGCACCCGTACGCCCGCGCCTCGATGATCATCGTCCCGACCGACAACCCCGGCTTCAACCTCGTTCGGCCCGTCCCCGTCATGGGCCACGACGGCGGCCCCGGCCACTGCGAGATCCTCTACGAAGACTGCCGTGTGCCCGAGGCCAACCTTCTCGGCCCCCGCCAGGCCGGTTTCGTGATCGCCCAGGACAGGCTTGGACCCGGGCGCATCCACCACTGCATGCGAGCCATCGGCTCGGCCGAGCGCGCGATCGAAATGATGTGCCGCCGCGCCAACGAACGCGAGGCGTTCGGAGGCAAGCTCGCTGAGAAGCAGTTCATCCAGGACTTCGTGGCGCTATCGCGCATGGAAGTCGAGCAGGCCCGCCTGCTCACGATGAAGGCCGCGTGGCGCATGGACACGGAAGGCAAGAAGGCCGCTCGCCGGGAAATCTCGATGATCAAGGTGATCGCGGCGAACGTCGTGATGGACGTGCTCGATCGGGCGATTCAGGTTCATGGCTCGCTCGGAATGTCGGACGACACGCCCCTAGCGTCGATGTGGCGCTACAGCCGCATGCTGCGTATCGCCGACGGGCCGGACGAGGTCCACAAGATGGTTGTCGCCAGGCGCGAGTTGAACCACTGGAAAAAGCAGGCGGAAGCCGAGTCGGGCGAGGCGCCCGCCGAGGAGCCGGCACGCGTCTAGCGCCAGGCGGAACCGGCGCGCGGGAGCGTCCGATTCTTTAGCCTTCGGGCGATGAGGCGGGGACTTCTTGCGGGCGTCGTTGCAGGCGCGGTGGCACTTGCCGCGCCTGGACCGGCTTCTGCTCTTGACGCGTCTGTCCAGTCGTTCGACGGCATTCACATCACGACGCACTTCTACCCCGCGGCCGGACTCGAACCGGGCGACAAAGCGCCGACGATCCTGATCGGCCACGGCTGGGCCGGATCAGGCGCTGCCGCGAGCGGTGCGCCCGCACCGTTCATCGCTGACGGCTACAACGTCGTCACCTGGGACGCGCGAGGTTTCGGAACATCCGAGGGGATCGTCCAGATCGACGACCCGCGATTTGAAGCCAGGGACGTTTCCGCCCTCATCGACTTCATCGCTGAGCAGCCGGAAGCCCAGCTCGACAAGCCGGGCGACCCGCGCGTCGGGATGTCCGGCGGCAGCTACGGAGGCGGCATCCAGTTCATCACCGCCGCGCGGGACAAGCGCGTGGACGTCATCGCGCCGACGATCCCGTGGCACAACCTGCTCGAGTCGCTCTATCCCCGCCAGTCCGTCAAAGCCGGCTGGGACCTGACCCTCATCGGAGCGGGCATCCCCACCGCGACGGTGCCCCAGGGCTACTTCGACCCCGCCGGCATCCCTAACCAGGGCGGCCAGTCCGACCACTTTTACAACTCTGTCGTAGGCGGACTCGCGACCGGCGCGATTCCCGAGGAGGAGATTCCCTGGTTCCAAAAGCACGGCCCCGACTACCTCCTCAAAAAGATCGACATCCCCATCTTCATCGCGCAGGGCACCGTGGACACACTGTTCGACCTCACGCAGGCTCATCGCAACTACGAGGCGCTGAAGAAGAACGGCGACCCGCTCAAGATGATGTGGTTCTGTGGCGGGCACGGCGTCTGCAACGTGGACTCCGACTCGAACAGCCCCGCCCTCGGCGACTCGACGCGAGTTCAGATGCGCCGTCTCCAGTGGTTCGCCCGCCACCTCAAGCAGAACAAGGGCACGCGCACCGGTCCCAAGTTCGAGTGGATCGACCAGAACGGCGAGTGGCACACGAGCCCGGGCGGCTATCCGCTCAAGCACAAGCGCCACCTCAAGGGCTCCGGCGGCGGAACGGTGCCCGTCACGGCGGGTCTTTCTCCGGCAACCGGCGCCCTGGTGATCGCCAACCCCGATCCGACCGCTCCGATCAAGGTGGCCATCCCCGCCCAGGGCGGCGAGGAGATCGTTGGCGCTCCAACCCTCCACTTCAAGTACTCCGCTGTCGGCGCCTCCACGCGACTCGACGGCAAGGCCCACGTTTACGGCCAGATCGTCGACAGTGACCGAGGCGTCGTCGTCGGCAACCAGGCCGCTCCGATCCCGATCAAGTTCGACGGCGAGGATCATCGAAAGCGCGTGAGCCTTCCGCGGATCGCAAACGTTGCGACGGCCGACGGCTTCGAGCTTCAGATCGTGAGCCAGTCGAGCCTTTTCGACATCCAGCGAGCGACCGGCGCGGTGACCTTCGAAGACCTCGAGGTACGGCTACCGATCACAAAGCCGCGCAAGCGCGGTTGAGAGCATCCGCTCGGGTAGGCATGATGCGCCGATGAAATTGAGTGGCGGG
This sequence comes from uncultured bacterium, assembly GCA_963721645.1. GTDB lineage: Bacteria > Actinomycetota > Thermoleophilia > Solirubrobacterales > 70-9 > JALZKA01. The sequence goes on from CAVRJK010000002.1 coordinate 1,953,463, forward strand.
ATCATCGCGGGGCTTGCAGGCGCACTGTTGTGGATGGGCGTGGCCCAAGCGGGCAACGTCTCATACCCAGGTTTTTCAGCGCCGACGGGGCTCTCCATCAACGGTGACGCAGAGGTCGCCGGAGACAAGCTCAGGTTGGTCAAGACGGGCGACCAGGCCGGGTCCGCGTTCACCGAAAAGACCTTCGTCAAGAGCGACAAGTCGTTCAGGTCGAAGTTCATGATCAAAATGCACCACACGAACTTCTACCCCGGTGACGGAATGGCGTTCGTCCTCCATGCCGACACCGAAACCGCTGTGGGTGAAGGCGGCGGCGGACTTGGTTATTCCGGGATCGCCGACAGCGTTGCGGTCGAGCTTGACCTCTTCAAGAATGACGAACAGAATGACCCCTCGGGCCCCCACGTCGCCGTGACTTCCGGCGGGCCGAGCAATCACATCGCCTCAAGCGACGCGCCCGGGCTCTACGGAAAGAAGCTTTTGACGTGGGTTTCCTATTCCGCCAACAGTGAGCGGATCAAGGTGTTCGTGAGCAAGAAGGCAAAGAAGCCGAAGAAGCCGCTCGTCAGTACGAAGCTCGATCTGGCCACCGTGACCGGCGTCCCTCGCTTACGGGCCGGCTTTACTGCCGGCACCGGCGAAGGGTCTGTCAAGGCCGACGTCCTCAGCTGGAACCTCAGGCAGTAGACGATGGCAATCTCCGTGCGCCGAAACATCGCGACACTCGCGCTCTGCGCGCTCACGGCCTGCCTTGCGCTATCTGCAACGGCGTCCGCAAGCTCCAAGACGGTCCCCGTGACCCTCGCTTTCACCGGTTTGTCCTCGAACAACTTCGACGCCAAGATCACCGGGGAGCTGCAAAGCAGCAACCCCAAGTGCGTAAAGAACCGGGAGATCAAGCTGAAGGGCCTGAAAGACACGACGACCAACTCGCTCGGCGAGTTCAGGTTTCCGTTCAGGGCGTGGTCCGTACGAGAATTTCCAGACGTCAAGGCCACGCTCCAAAGGAGCGAGGCGTTCGGGTCGAGACGAAATCGGAAGGAGTGCTCCGGCGACTCGGCACGACTCTTCCGCTCCCAGGCCCCCATGACCGTCGAGGACTTCGACTACGCGCCGGGCACCAACACGTTCAGCGGCACGGTTGGCGCGAGTGATCCCGCATGTCTCGCAGAGTTGTCTGTCTTCCTTTTCCGCGTGGATCCCGAGACCGGAGGGTTCGACCTCGTCGACTTCGGATACTTCGACGGCACGGACGGCGCGTTCTCTTTGACGAGGCCATCGGATTCTCCAGGCACTTGGCGCGTGGTCGCGGAGTCCGGCTTGTTCGACTTTGAGGTGCTCCGGTCCGGCGACGCCGTACTGAACACGTGCGAGTCGGTCAACAGCGCCGACCTGACCGTGGTGGACTAGCCCAGGCGCCTCTCGGCCTGGTCGGCGGCCTCGGCCAGCTTCACGACGTTCTCTCCGAACGCGCGGACGTTCTCGTCGATGTTGTCGCCGTACTGGCCGGCCGAGTAGCGGGCGTAGACGCCCTCCAGGATGATCGCGAGCTTCCAGAGGCCGAGCGCCACATAGAAGTCGATGAGCGAGAGGTCGCGGCCCGAGCGCTCGGCGTAGCGGCTCTTCACCTCGTCGAGCGAAGGAAAGCCGGGCGCGGTCGTGGCGGGTTCGAAAAGCGGGAACAGCTCGGCGTCGCGGTCGCCCCAGTAGACGAGGAGCATGCCGACGTCCGCGAGCGGATCACCCAACGTCGAGAGCTCCCAGTCGACCACTGCCGCCACAGCCTTCACGTCGGGCGTGAGGATCATGTTGTCGAGCCGGTAGTCGCCGTGGACGATCGTCGCGGGACCCTGCTCGGGGATCCGCGCCTCGAGTCGTTCGTGCACGTCGTCGATCAGAGGGATCTCGCGGGTGCGGCCCTTGTCCCATTGCCCCTGCCAGCGCCTGAGCGTGCGGGCGACGTAGTCCTCCTTCTTCCCCAGGTCGCCAAGGCCGACCTCGTCGGGGTCGAGCGAGTGGATATCGACGAGCGTGTCGATCACGTTCAGACCGATCTGGCGCTGCTGCGCCTCGTCATAAGGCTCGGCGTCGGGGCGCATCCGGAGAATCGGCCCCTGGACGAAATCCATGACGTAGAAGGGCGCCTCGTTGACGGACTCGTCGGTGCAGTAGCCCGCAAGTGGCGCGACCGGGACAACGGTGCCGGCGAGCGCCGAGACGACCTTGGTCTCCCGCCCCATGTCGTGGGCATTCCCCAGCGTCTTGCCGATAGGTGGTCGCCGTAGCGCCCAGCGCCGCCCAGCGGAGTCGCTCACGCCATACGTCAGGTTGGAGCGGCCACCGGCAATCAACTCAAACTTGAGCGGCAACTCGGCGCCGGCGACGTTGGCCTCGAACCACGCCTCCACATTGCCGCGGTCGATGCCGTCGATAGCCTCCTCTGCGCTCATGGCGGCCAACCCTACCCGCACCCTCTCCGCTCTCGTCGTCGATTACGGCGGTGTCCTGACGACCGACATCTGGGTGGCGTTCGGTGAGTTCTGCGAGGCGGAGGGACTAGAGCCCGAAGCGGTCAAGAAGCTCTTCCGCTCGGACCCCGAGGCGATGCGGCTCCTCCGCGGGCTCGAGACGGGGGAGCTGGACGAGGGTGGTTTCGAGCCGCAGTTCGCGGCGCTCCTGGGCTTGACCGACAGCGAGGGTCTGATCGACCGGTTGTTCGGAGGGCTGGGCCCCGACGAGGCGATGATCGGAGCAGTCCGCGCCGCACGGAATGCCGGTGTGAAGACGGGCCTCATCTCGAACTCCTGGGGCCTCGGCATCTACGACCGCGCGCCGATCGACCTCTTCGACGAAACGGTGATCTCAGGCGATGTCGGCCTGCACAAGCCCCAGCCGGAGATCTACCGGCTTGCGTGCGAGCGCCTGGGTGTCGAACCCGCCGACTGCGTCTTCGTCGACGATCTGCGCGAGAACGTCGCCGGCGCAGAGGCGGTCGGCATGGAGGCCATCCTCCACCGTGACTCGGCCGCGACGGTCGCGCGGCTCGAAGAGCTTCTGGGCGTTTCGCTCGGCGGCTAGCTCTTCGCGTACTCGACGCGAATCTGCTTGCCCTTGAGCTTCGTGCCGTCGAGGCGCTCCAGGGCCAGAGCGGCCTGATCCTCGGAAAGCTCGACGAACGAGAAGCGGTCGAGAACCTCGATCCGCTTGATCTGATCCTCGGGGATGACAGCGCCTTCGGTGAGCGCCCAGTGGAGGTCGTCCTGCTCGATACCCGAGCCGTGCCCGCGGTTCACGAACAGCTTGGCGCCGTTGGTCGCAGGCTCGTCCGCCACTGCGTCCGCCGTCTCAGACGAATCCTCGAGCTTCTCGCGCTTGGGCTTCGCGTCCTTCGAGTGATCACGCCTGCGTGGGCGTGGAGCATGCTTCAAGCGCTCCTCGGGCGGCTCCCATTCGCCGATCGAGGTCTTCAGCTCGCGCTCGAAACGCTGGATGTCTTCCATCTGCGCGGGCGTGACGAAGGTGATCGAACGCCCTGTCCGCCCTACGCGACCCGTTCGCCCGATTCGGTGAACATAGATCTCCGCGTTGTTCGGAAGGTCGTAGTTGATGACATGCGTGACGTGCTCGATGTCGAGTCCGCGCGCGGCGACATCGGTCGCGACCAGGAAGGGGAGCTTGTGCTCCTTGAACTGGATCATCACGCCGTCCCGCGATCCCTGGCTCATATCGCCATGGAGGGCCTTGCAGCGCCAGCCTGCATCGCGAAGCTGCTTGTCGAGACGCGAGCAGCCGATCTTCGTGCGGCAGAAGATGATTGCCTGCTCGGGCTCCTCGGCCTTCAGGACCTCTTTTACCCGCTCCGTCTTATCGCGGGAGGAGACCTCGACGTATGCCTGCTCGATCGCGTCGACCGTGAGCTCCTTCGGCGTGATGCTGATCACGACCGGGTCGTACATGTAGCGCTCGGCCAGCTTTGCGATCGGGGGCGGCATCGTGGCGGAAAAGAGAGCCGTCTGGCGGCCGTTCGGGCAGGTGCGAAGAATCTTTTCGACGTCTTCGATGAAGCCGAGGTCGAGCATCTCGTCGGCCTCGTCCAAGACGACGTATCGGACGGAGGTGAGAACCACGATGTGGCGCGCGATCAGATCCTTCATGCGGCCGACGGTGGCGACCACTACCTGTGCACCTGCGCGAAGGCGTGGCGCCTGCTGCGCGATCGGCTGACCGCCGAAGACCGCTACGACCTCGATATCCATGTGCTCGGCGTAGGAGCGCAGGGCCTGCGTGACCTGGATGCACAGCTCGCGGGTCGGCGTAAGGACGATGGCCTGAAGCTCTTTGGACTCCGGGTCCAGGTACTGAAGGAGAGGCAATCCGAAGGCAGCCGTCTTGCCGGTACCGGTCTGCGCCTGTCCGATGACGTCGTGTCCGTCGAGGAGCTTGGGAACAGCCTCCTCCTGGATGGGCGTGGGCTCGTCGAAGCCCAACTCGTCAATTGCCGTCTGAATCTGCTCGGAAAGTCCGAGTTCCTTGAAACTTTTCACGTCGTGCCGCTTTCTCTAAATCGTGGCACGAGTCTCAGTCCCTGCCATCTCTTCTCAATATTCGTATGAGTTGAGGTTACCGGTGCGCAGGTGGGGCCCTAGATCGACGGGTCGAGCAGGATCTTCCCCTGTGTGCGCCGCGCAGCGAGGTCCTCATGGACCGACTTTGCCTCAGAGAGCGGGCGGACGCCACCGATCACGATCTCCAGATCGCCTTGGGCTACGGCACCGAAGAGCTCCGAGATCGCCCTTGCCACGGCAGGCGGGTCGGTGAGGAGATGGACGAGCCAGAAGCCGACTACCGAGCGGCTCTTTCGCATCAAGGCGCCCGTCGCGACTTCGTTCTGCTCGCCCGAGGCGATCCCGAAGGCGACCATGCGCCCGAATGGCGCGAGCGTGCTCATCGAAGCCTCGAACATGCTCCCGCCCGCCATCTCGAGCACGGCGTCGACCTGGTTGCCCCCGTTCGCTTCGAGGATCGCCTCCTTGAGGTCGTCGGCGCGTGAGTCCACGGTCGCGTCGGCGCCGAGGCGCTCGACGAGTTCGCGTTTCTCGGGCGAGGAGGCAAGCCCGATCACTCGCGCCCCGTGGCGCTTCGCGATCTGAACCGCGAGGCTTCCGGTCCCCCCAGCAGCCGCCTCGATCACCACGGTCTCCCCCGGCTCCAGTCGAGCGCAACGATGAACAAGAGCGTGAGCAGTCAGCCCCTGCAGCAGGATGGCCGCGGCCTGGTCGTCGGAGACCGTGTCGGGGACGGGAACCAGCATGGCCTCGTGGACCACAACCTTCTGCGCGTAGCCGCCGGTGTTCAGCATCGCCGCGACCCTCTTTCCGTCTGGGGTCCGGCCGGAGACCTCAGCGCCAGGGATCAGAGGCAGCTCCTGCTTCGCGAGGTAGTCATCGCGCGTCGCGTGCGTGTCCGCGAAGTTGACACCGCATCGCGCCACATCCACGACCACCTGGCCTTCGCCGGGCTCCGGGTCGGGCACATCGACGTACTCCATGCCGTCGGGACCTGAAAACTCATTGAGCCGAATCGCCTTCACCGACCTGAGTCTTACTCACCTTGCTCCGGAGACGCATTCCCGACGATCTCGCGACCTCGGCACGCGATCGATCGGCAGACCGAGTGCGTAACGCGGATAGGCTGCCGCGTTCATGTCTTTGACAGTGGTCGGGAGCATCGCGTTTGACAGTGTTCGCACGCCATTCGGCGAGCGGGAGCGGATGCTGGGCGGGTCGGCGGTCCATTTTGCCCTCGCCGCGAGCTTCTTTTGCGACGTTCACGTCGTCGGGCCGGTTGGTGACGACTTCTTGGACGAGCACACCGAACTCTTGCGCTCGCGAGGAATCGACACTTCCGACATCGAGCGGGTCGAGGGTGGCGCAACGTTCTTTTGGGCAGGCCATTACGAGCACGACCTGAACGTCGCGCACACAGACGACACGCAGCTCGGGGTGTTCGCCGATTTTGAACCCAAGCTCTCCGACGCCTCGCGGAGCGCATCCACCCTCTTCCTGGGAAACATCCAGCCCGATCTCCAGCAGACGGTTCGCTCTCAATGTGCAGCGGCACGGTTTGCGGCGCTCGACTCGATGAACCTGTGGATCGAAACCGCGCGCGACTCATTGGTCCAGGCGATCTCCGAGGTTGACTGCGTCCTTTTGAACGACGCCGAGATCAGAATGCTGACGGATGAACCCAACCTGGCTCGAGCCGCCAAGGCCCTGATGAAGATGGGGCCCAGCGTGGTCGTCGCAAAGCGCGGCGAGTACGGCGCGGCCCTTTTCGACTCCGAGGGCTTCTTCTCTCTCCCCGGAATGCCGCTCGAGGACGTCAAGGATCCAACCGGCGCAGGCGACAGCTTCGCGGGAGGCTTCCTGGGTTACCTGGACGGCACCGAAGGCGATGCCCGCCCCGAGGACTACCGCAAGGCCATGGCGTACGGAACGGTCCTCGCCTCGTTCAACGTCGAGGAGTTCGGAACGGAACGGGTTTCTTCGCTCGGTCGAGACGAGATCGAAGCCCGCCTCGGCGAACTGCGATCGATGACCTACCTGCGAGAATAAGAAACCCCCGGAATTCTCGGCTACACCCTTTAGGAGACTGACTTGAGCGAAGACACCCTTTCGGTAACGGACAACCGGACCGGCGAGAGCTACGAGGTCGAGATCACGGACGGAACCGTCAAGGCGATGGACTTCCGCCAGATGAAGGCGTCAGAGGACGACTTCGGACTCATGACCTACGACCCGGCGTTCACGAACACCGCTTCGTGCCGCTCGGCCGTCACCTATATCGACGGCGAGGCTGGGATCCTCCAGCACCGCGGGATTCCGATCGAGCAGCTCTGCGAGAAGTCGAGCTTTCTCGAGGTCGCCTTTCTCCTCATCTACGGAGAGCTTCCGACCCAGCCGCAGCTCGAGCGCTGGACCTACGACGTAACCCATCACACCTTCCTCCACGAGGACATCAAGCAGCACCTTCAGGGCTTCCGCTACGACGCCCACCCGATGGGCATGCTGCTCGCCGGCGTCGGCGCGCTCTCGACGTTCTATCCCGACGCGAAGGCTCTCGACGACCACGAGGAGCGCTACATGGCGGCGATCAGGATGCTCGCCAAGATGCCGACCCTCGCGGCGTTCTCGTATCGCCACAACCGGGGCCTCCCGTACAACTATCCGGACAACGAGCTGAACTACTCCGAGAACTTCCTCTCGATGATGTTCAAGATGACCGAGCTCAAGTACGAGCCGGATCCGCGCTTGGCAAAGGCGCTCGACGTCCTCTTCATCCTCCACGCCGACCACGAGCAGAATTGCTCGACCAACGCGGTCCGAGCGGTGGGCTCGTCTCAGGTCGATCCGTATTCGGCAATCGCGGCCGGTGTCGCGGCGCTCTACGGGCCTCTTCACGGCGGCGCCAACGAGGCGGTCCTGAAAATGCTCCGCCGGATCGAGAAGGTCGAGAACATTCCGGACTTCTTGAAGGGTGTGAAGGACCGCGAAGAGAAGCTCATGGGCTTCGGCCACCGCGTCTACAAGAACTACGACCCGCGTGCTCGGATCATCAAGAAGCACGTCGACGAGGTTCTCGAGGCCACCGAGTACAACCCGCTGGTCGAGATCGCTACCGAGCTCGAAAAGCAGGCGCTCGACGACGAGTTCTTCACCGATCGAAAGCTCTACCCGAACGTCGACTTCTACTCGGGCCTGATCTACGAGGCGCTCGAGATCCCGTCTGAGATGTTCACGGTGATCTTCGCGATCCCGCGGACGGCCGGCTGGGTCGCCCAGTGGCTGGAGATGATCGACGACCCCGAGCAGAAGATCGCCCGTCCCCGTCAGATCTACACGGGTGGCCGTGAGGTGGACTACACGCCGATGGCCGATCGCTCGGCGGAGCCCGAGAAGATCACGAACGACCAGCTGCGCCGGCCGATCAGAACCAAGCGAGGCGCTTGACCTACAAGCTCACGGTGCGCCGGGGCCCGAAAGTGGCCCGGTTGAAGTTCGAGGACCTGAACGAGGCGATCGCAGCCATGGAACGGGGTGCAAAGGACATCCGATCCGGCGGACCACTCGAGGCGAAGAAGGTGTTCCGCGAGTACGGGCCGGACGTCCGGGTCGCCGGCCGCGTCGAGATCTCGACCGGCGGCTTTCTTCGCAGAGGGCGCGAGGCCGGAATCGACGTGATGGGCGACGGAACCTTCGTGGCCTATGAAGGTGGAATGCGTCGCGCGGAGCTCGACCCCGGCCATGCCGGTCCGTTCGAGGCCGTACGCGAGGCGCTCTCGTGACCGCGAGTGAAGAGGTTCCCAAGGGGAGCTACGCGGCGGGCCACCGCGCCCAGCTGCCTCGCGGCGCTTCGGAGCCGGTCCGAGTCCACATCAACGGAGTCGAGCAGACGCGCGGAGAGGTCTGGGATCTCCACGACGGCGTTGTCGTCTTCACCCGCCCGATCGTGAAGGAGAGCGTTTCCACCGGCCGGTGGCTCGCGATGTACCTGGGCCTCTTTGGCAGCTACCGCAAGAACGAGCACGTGGACATCGAGTACACGCTCGGCGGGGAGACGAAGCTCGCCGCCAACGTCAAAATCACAGACTGAGCGTCGAGACGCCTCGGTCGGTTTCAGGTCAGGCGCCGGGCCGCTCCGCTGCCCCGGCATCACACGGCGATGAGCGGACCTGCCCAAGCTGATCGGCCGCCGGCGGCGGACAACCGCTCGTGACGAAGCCGATTACAGGCGAGCCGTTCTTCGGCATGTGGGTTTGCCCATAGAGGTTCGACGGGAACATCCCCGGGTTCTGCGCGAGCGGCTTGAGCATCGGATGGGTCACGAGATTGGTCGACAGGCCCAGCGGCGCACACGAAACGTCGCCGAAGATGTTCCGATCGCTCGTGACGCCGGCACTGAATCCGGCGCAGTCCTTGTGGCGCCCCGCGATGATCGAACCCGTCAGCTGAAGCTGGACCGCTCCGGGGGAAGACGGCTTGAGCGAGATCGCCCGACGCTTCCCCGACTTGTTGTCGGCGATCGTCACGAAGCTCATCGAGACGTCGGCGAAGGTCGTCTGCAGCGCTCCACCTCCCCGCTTCGTGCCCTTGGTCAGGATGTTCTCGCTGATCGTGGTGTTGATAAACGACACGGGGTCATCCGATTGAATCTTGACTCCCGCTCCCCGTACCGCGCGGTTGCCTGCGATCGTCGTCGAATCGACCGTGGCGGCCTCGAGGTCGAAGTTGAAGGTCACTCCTCCGCCTTCGGATGCGGTGTTGCCAGAGATGACGGTTCGTGTGATGTCGATGGGATCGCGGGCATAGATCCCGCCCCCGGTGCCTGTCCCTCCTCCCGTCACGATGGCGCGGTTGTCCATGATCTCGGAGTCCGTGACCGAGGAGGCGGGCGAGCCTGGCGCAAAGTCGCCCTCGACGAAAATCCCGCCGCCCACGGAAGAACCGGTCTCGCTGCGGTACTTCACGAGATTCCCCTTCACCTTGCTGTCCTGGACGAAGAGAGTCGCGGGGCCCATAGTTGCGATGCCTCCTCCGAACGAGTTTGCGCCCGTCCGAAGGATCTCGTTGTCGCGAACGGTCACGTTGTCGATTCCGAAGAAGAAGTCCTCGACAAAGACGCCGCCGCCGAGCTGGTTGCCCGGCTCGACGATGTGGCCACCCGTGATCGTCAACCCGGTGACGATCGCCCCCGGCAGGAGCCCCGCCGGTGCGGCATTACTCAAAATCACGCGATCGTTCACCGTTTGGCGGATGATCGTCTCGCGTGGTCCAGCGCCGTTGATGACGACCCCCTCGTCAAGGTCGAGATCGCCCTCGAGAGAGCTGGGCGTACCAGACGGCTCCTGCGTCAGCCTGTAGACGCCAGCCGGTATCTCGATTTGGTCGAGCCCGGGGTTGCCGTTGGCAGCCTGGGTCGCGGCCCTCACTGAGCACCTGCCGTTGCCCGCAGCACAAAGGCCGTCAACCTGGTTCGCGTCCAGGAGGTCCTTCTTCGTGTCGACCGTGAACGTCGCGGCATGAGCAGCTGGTGCGAGTAACAGGCCCGCCGTGACAAGTAACCCGGCCAATCCCCCTCTCCGCATGAATCCGACTATACGCACGACGATCGACCGGTGGCTACCCTCGGCTCATCGCTGAGCTACAGAGGAGGCGTCCCGTGCATCGCAAGACTCTTTTTGGATCCTTGGCCATCGGGATTGCCGCGACGGTCGCCGCGATCGCTCCGGCGGGAGCTTCGGCCGGCAGTCTGTCCGCCGACTATCGCTTCGACAAGAGCTTTACGAGCTCTGTCGGCAACGCCAAGACACTGGAACCGGTGGGACCCCTTCGCGTGTGTCCACCGTGCGAGAAGTTCGGCAAAGAGAAGGTGAACGGGGACAAGCAGGGCGTGTGGAAGTGGCTGGAGGGTGACGGGCTGCGCATGAATAAGGCGGATAAGGTCCTCGGCCACGGCGGGAAGACCTACACGATCGCGATGCTGGTCCGACTGGACACGGTGGAGAGCTACCGAAAGCTCGTGGACTTCGTGGACCTCACCGAGGACGAGGGGTGGTACGTGTACAACAAGTCCCTCTATCCATACGACCTGGGCGACTTCAACTACGACAAGGAGCGGATCCCGGCCGGGAAGTGGAGGCAGATCGTCCTGACCCGTGACGGCAAGGGCAAGGTCAAGGGCTACGTCGACGGCGAACTACTGGGCAAGGACAAGGACAAGCTCAACGACATTTCCCTGGGAGAAGGCGACAAGCTTCATTTCCTGATCGACGATGGTGGCTCAGAGCACAGCGGAGGTGCGATCGCGCGCCTTCGTGTCTGGGAGAACGCGCTCCCGAAGAGCAAGATCAAGCACCTCGACGAGTAGGGAAAGTAAGGCTCAGCCCAGACCGACAAGAGTCGCGACATTGTCGCGATGGGCGCGCGCTGAGCCCAGCATCTGGGCAGAAGCGCGGGCGCGCTTCAAGAAGAAGTGGATGTCGTGCTCCCACGTGAAGCCGATCCCGCCAAGTGTCTGAATCGCATCATGGGTGACCGACGTGGCCGCATCGGATGCGCGGGCCTTCGCCATCGAGGCCGCAATCGGCAGAAGATCAGGGTCCGAGTCGGCCGCCCATGCAGCTGAGTAGGTGAGCGAGCGGGCCTCCTCGACGGCCCAGAGCATCTCGGCGAGGCGGTGCGAGACCGCCTGGTACGCCCCGATGGGCCGACCGAACTGCTGGCGCTCCTTTGCGTACTCCACCGACATGTCGAGCGCTCGCTGCGCGACGCCGACGAGCTCCGCCGCCATTGCAATCTGTCCGACGCTGACCGCATGGGCGATGTCGCCTGGCATCTCCTCTCCCCCGTCCGCCTTGACGCGGAAGTAGGCGCGAGTCGCGTCGATCATGTCGATCTGATCCATCTGCGCGTCCTCGGGCTTCACGAGCTTTGCGCCGCTGTCGCTCCTCATGACCAGGATCGACGCTCCTCCGGCAGCTCCCAGAATGGGGTCGGGATCGCAGATCATCTCGGCCGATCCGCGCGCCTCACCGGAGATGATGCCCGGGAGCCATTCAGCCTTCTGTTCATCCGACCCAGCCGCCTGAATCAAAGCCCCTGAATAAGCATTGGCAATAAATGGGCTCGGCGCGCAGAAGTAGCCAAGCTCCTCGAGGAGGATGATCAGCTCGACGGCGCCCAGGCCCTCGCCGCCGTGCTCCTCGGCGATTGCGATCCCCGGCCACCCAAGCTCGCAGAAGGCCTTCCAGTCGTCCTCCGAGTAGGGCGAGTCGCCCTCGGCGAGCTCGCGAACGTGCTCGGGCTTGAAGCGGGCTGCGAGGAAATCGTGTGCGGTCGATTTGATCTCGCGCTGCTCGTCTGTGAAGTCGAATTCCATCGTCTACCTCAGCTTCGGGAGCGAAAGCACACGCTCGGCGATGATGTTCTTGAGGATGTCTGTCGTGCCGCCCTCGATCGAATTCGCACGCGAGCGGAGGAATCGGTATGCCCAGTCGGAGTCCTTGGCGAGCATCTCGGGACCCCCGATGTCCATGGCGAGCTCGCTCATGGCCTGACTGGTCGAAGACCACTGGAGCTTTGCGATCGAGCCCTCCGGGCCGGGGATGCCGACCTTCATGGTCGAGGTGAGCGCGCGCAGGGCACCCATCCTGAGGCCCTCGATCCCGATCTTCAGGCGGGCGACCTTGTCGCGCACGAGCGGATCGTCGGCAACGCCGCGCTCCTTCGCCAGCTCAACCAGCTCCTCGAGCGAGTTCGCCAGACCAAGCGCCGCCGAGGCGCCGAGGCCCGCGCGCTCGTTCATGAGCGTGGTGATCGCGACCATCCAGCCGTTCCCCTCGCCGCCGATCAGGTTTTCGTCCGGAACCCAGGCGTTCTCGATGAAGAGCTCGTTGAACTCGGCCTCGCCGGTGATCTGGTGGAGCGGGCGGATGTCGACCTCTGCCTGCTCCATGTCCATGATGAAGTAGGTGAGGCCCTTGTGCTTGGGAGCGTCTGAGTCGGAGCGGGCGACGAGCATGCACCACTTCGCCTCGTGGGCAAAAGTGGTCCAGACCTTCTGGCCGGTGATGCGCCAGCCACCGTCTTCCTTCACGGCCTTTGTCTTCAGCGACGCGAGGTCCGATCCCGACTCGGGCTCGGAAAAGCCCTGGCACCAGATCTCCTCGGCGGAGAGAATCGGCTCCAGGAACCGCTCCTTCTGATCCTCGGTGCCGTGGGCGATCACGACTGGGCCGCCCATCACGAGGCCCAGGACATTCGCGGGGCGCGGAGCCTTGGCGCGGGCCAACTCCTCGCCGAAGATCGACTGCTCGATCAGCGTTGCACCGCGGCCGCCGTACTCCTTCGGCCACGACACGCCGGCCCAGCCCGCCGCGTGGAGCTTGCCCTGCCACTCGCGTTCAAATTCGAACTGGACCTGGTCGCCGCCGCGGGGCGCGGGCCCCGGATGGTTTTCAAGGAGCCAGGCGCGGAACTCGTCGCGGAACGCTGCCTCGGATTCGGTGAGGGTGAGGTCCATGAGCGCGTGAGCCTATCGAGGCGCGTGCTGACTCTAAAACCGCGGGCGCTGAGCGCGACCGAGGCGCCTCCCCGTTGATGGATGGATGGACGCTTCGGACACCTCGGCGCGGCGTGCTCCCGGCGAATCAGTCCAATACGTAAAGCACGAAGGCGGCGCTGGCGACGTACGTGACGCCGGCGAAGATCACCCCGGGGTCGCGCGCGATGATCGCCGCGGTCGAGCGGGTGTCCCGGCGGTCATAGATCAGGTAGAGATAACGAAAGACCCCGTAAAGGACCGACGGGGCGGTCGCCAGCATCTTCGAGCCCGCAAAGGGCGAGTCCACCGCGTAGATGATGTAGGAGATCAGCGCGGTCGCGGTGACCATCGCGATCATCTGGTCGAGGAAGGGGAGGGAGTAGTGCTCGAGCACCGGACGGGTGACCGGCGCTTCGGGTTGGCCGGCGGCGGAGGGTGCGCTCGGCTGCTCCTCGAGGATCGCCTCCTGGCGACGCTTCGTAAAGCCCAGAAACAGCGCCAGCATCGCCGTGCACACGAGCAGGAACTCGGACGTGCCGACGTTCACTGCCTCCGCGCCCGCGAACACCCTCAGGAGGAAGAGGCCCGAAATCGTCATCACGTCGATGATCACGAGGCGCTTCAAGATCACCGAATAGAGGACGGTCGCGACGGCGTAGAGAGCGACGATCGCCGCGACCTCCGCCGAAACCACAACGAGCGGAACCAGGACGGCGAACAGCGCGAGCACGACCGCAACGATTCCGGCGGTCATCTCCGACAGAGCGCCGCTGGCGATCGCACGCTTGCGCTTGTCCGGGTGGCGGCGGTCGTGCTCGACGTCTCGCAGGTCGTTGAACAGATAACCGGCGCTCGAGACGGCGCAGAAGGCGACGAAGGTGACCAGCACGTCGGCGATGGCGCCTGGTTCGTCGAAACTCCGCGAGAACACGATCCCGGCAAAAACCAGGACGTTCTTCACCCACTCCTGCGGGCGCAGCGATGCGATCAACGGGCGCATGGCCGAGGGAGGTTAGGCCGCCGGATCGATCAGTACACCCGGGTTGAGGACGCCCGCAGGATCCAATGCGTGCTTGGCTGCACGCAAGGCCTCGGCAAACGGCTCGGGGCGCTGGCGGTCGTACCAGGGTCGGTGGTCGCGCCCAACCGCGTGGTGGTGCGTGATCGTGCCTCCCGCTTCGATCAAGGTCTCCGAGACCGCCGCCTTGATCTCATCCCACTGAGCGTCTTCCGCACCCCGCCTGGCGGGGGCGAGAATCGTGAAATATGGCGCCGGCCCATCCGGGTAGACGTGCGTGAATCGGCAGGTGACCTTGCAGGGCTCGCCGACTGCCTTCCGCGCCGCCTCGGTGACGGTCGAGTGGAACTCGTCGAACCGCTCCCATGTGATCGCGGTCTCGAAGGTTTCCGACAAAACTCCGAGCGAAACGAGCGAGTCGCGGAGGTACGGCGCCGCCAGGAATGCGGACCGCCACGCCTCGACCCCGCTCTCGGCCGCCTCTCGATCGTTTCTAAGAGGTGCCTGACCCCTCTTGGGACGCTCGTCTTTCGCCCTCACCTCGCCCGGCCTCCCGCCGTGCTCGCGGGCGACCTCGACTGCGATCCGCATCGGCTCGTCAACGGGATGATGCGCGGACTCAAAGCCGAGTACGAGCAACGCGCTCGAACCGTCACCCGCGCCGGTAAAGCCCGCTTCGGCCGGGTCCAGCAGGCGGCAGTTGGAGGGATCGAGCCCGGACTGCGAGAGCTCGCGAACCGCTCGAGCCCCGGCCTTGAATGTCTCGAACTCGACGCCGCATGACAGCCTTGAAGTTCGGGCGGGGCAACACGCGGACCCACGCCTCGGTAATCACTCCCAGGATCCCCTCAGATCCGATCAGCATGCGGTCGGGGCTCGGTCCCGCGCCAGAGCCGGGTAGCCGTCGGCTCTCCCAGGCCCCCGTCGGCGTGATCGCGCGGACGGACTCGACCATGTCGTCAACGTGCGTCAACCTGGTTGCGAAGTGGCCGCCGGCGCGCGTTGCGATCCAACCCCCGAGCGTCGAGAACTCGAACGACTGGGGAAAGCAACGCATCGTCAGGTCGCGCTCGCGCAGCTGATCCTCGAGAACGGGGCCCGGCGCGCCTGCCTGGATCCGGGCTGATCTGGAAACCTCGTCGACCTCAAGAACCTGGTCGAGAGCGCCGAGGTCAATCGTCACCACGCCGGGGTACTCGCGGGGTAGTCGCGGCTCGACGCCCCCGCAGACACTGGTACCGCCGCCGTACGGGATCGCCGCGTACCCCTCGTCGCTGCACCAGGCGAGAACCGCCTCGGCGTCCGCCTCATCGCGAGGCGAGGCGACGACGTCCGGGACGTTCTCGAACTCTCCGCGGAATCCACGCACGACATCCCGATAGGCCTTGCCCATCGCATGAGATGCGCGGGCGTGAGTGTCGTCGGCGCAGATCCCCGCCAGGGATGCGGGCGGCGAAACACGGCACGGCTGCAGCTCGACCTGTTCGAGCGGAACGGGCTCGACCACGTCCTCGCCGCCAAAGCCGAGGCGTTCCCGGGCAAGGGAGCGCATCCCCTCCAGAGCCTCTCGAGTCGGCTGGGCGGATTCGCTTCCCCAGCCCCAGTGCTTGCGCCGGTCAGTCACCCGCGCGCTCTTCCCGCTCGGCCGGCTTCTCATCGCCGGAACCGGGGAAGAGCTTCATCGCGCCGTTGATCAGGGCGTCCTGAACCTTTGGCGCCGCGGAATAGGTGATCTCCGCGATGCGACCCCCCGTCGTCGACTGCTTCTTCGGCCTGTTGACGATGGCCTTGGCGACCATGGTCGAAGCTTCCTCCGGGCTGATCGACGGCATCGAGCGGTAGTGCGCCGTCGGCGCGATCATCGGCGTCCGCACCAGCGGCATGTAGACGGTGGTGATCGAAACTCCGTCATCAACCACCTCCGAGGCAATCGAGCGCGAGAAGCCGTCAAGAGCGTTCTTCGAAGCGACGTACGCGGAGAACCGAGGCGTGTTGATCTGGACCCCCATCGAGGAGATGTTCACGATGTGGCCGAAGCCGCGTTCGCGCATTCCGGGCAGCACCTTGAGGATCAAGGCGACCGCGCCCAGGTAGTTCAACTGAATGGTTCGCTCAAAGTCGTGAAGGCGGTCGTACGAGTTCGCGATCGAGCGGCGGATCGACATGCCGGCGTTGTTGACGAGCATGTCGACGCCTCCGTATTCAGCGAGGACCTCCTCTGCCATTACACCGATCGCGCCGGTGTCGGTGAGGTCACACGGATGCACGTAGGCCTCACCGCCGACATCTTCGATCTCCGTCTTGACTGCTTCCAGTTTCTCGCGGGTCCTCGAGACGAGTAGCACCCTTGCGCCGTTTCTGGCGACGCGGATGGCCGAAGCCTCGCCGATCCCCGACGATGCGCCGGTGATGAGAATCGTCTTGCCCTCCACGGCCGTGCGAAGCGAGCGGTCGCGGAACGGGTTCGGCTTCGGCAGGTTCCGCGGCACGCCGCTCGCGGCGTTGGCGACCGCCCGAAGCTGATCGGATCTGGAAGGCGGAGCCACGCGAGGACTCTAATGGCTGCCGGCGCACCCAAGCCCATCACCCCCGGATTGCTCAAATCTTCTCAAGGGCGCAATATTTGCGGAAAACTACGGATAAACCACGCTCGGTTTCGCGCTATTTTCCTGCCCAGTTCACTCTCAGCGGGGGGAGTTTGGAGATCGGCAGGTGCGTGGGACAACTCTCAGGGGGCCGGAAAACACCTCGCGGCGATTGCACACCCTCGCCCTCGGAGGGCTCGCGGGAATCGCTGCACTCGTGGGAGTGGTGGCACCCGCCGACGCGGCCTACCCCGGGGTGAATGGGCCCATCGTCCACGACCGCAAGGTGGATCAGTTCGCGCCGAACTCGGACCCTTGGACCGTCCTGGCCGGGAATCCGGCGAGCGCCAGGAAGCTCGCCAAGATCAAGGAAGCCTCCTACGACTTCGTCTACTCGCCGAACGGCAAGAAGATCGCGTTTCAAGCGGAGGTTCCTTCGCAGGAGATCGTCGTGATGAGGTCAAACGGCACGAAGCCGAAGGTGATCACCAAGAAGATCAGCAAATGCATCGGTAAGTCACGGCCGACCTGGTCGCCGGACGGCAGGAAGATCGCGTTCTCATGCATGAACAGCAGAGGCTTCAACCAGCACGACATCTGGTCTGCAAACGCTGACGGATCAAATGTCAAGCAGATCACCACGACGCACAACGCGTACGACCCAGCCTGGTCGCCGCTCGGCGACAAGATCGCCTACACCAGCTTCGGTGGCGTGATCTACGTGGTTCCGGCCGGCGGTGGCGAGAGCACCATTCTCAGTGAGGACGCGCCGGGCGGTGTCTTTGGCGGCAACTGGCAGAGGGTCGATTGGGCCCCCGATGGGCTGAGCCTGGTTTCAGATTCGAGCGGTGACGGGATCTACACGATCAACGCCGCGACGGGGGCCACCTCGGGCAACCTCGCAATCAGTGGAGCCGAACCCGCCTTTTCCCCCGACGGTACGAAAATCGTTTACGTCGGCTTCGGCCAGCCAGCACCGTCCAAGGAACTCCACCTCTGGATGATGGACACGAACGGCGCCAACAAGATGCCTGTTACGGACAGCGGCTACTCCCGCTTTCCCAATTGGGGCGTGGCGCCCTAGCGGACCGACGCAACGCGGGGCCTACCAGTGAACGCCCCGCATCAGATAGGCGAAAGCGACCTGCTGGTTCGTGGCCTGATCCTCGGCCGTCTGCTGCTTGGTCGAGCCCGCGAGCGTTGTCGGCTTGTCCTTCGATCCCTTGGCGGCCGCTGAGTCCGGAAACAGGTGGTACGCCTGGTTCAGGATGTAGTCGATCGAGCGCGGGTTGACCGCGTAGAGGATCTGCCCGAGCGTCCCCATCGGCGTGGCTATCCGCTTCGGCCGGTGGATCATCGCCTCGGTGATGAGCCCGGCGGCCTCGTCCGGGTTGATCGTCGGGAAGCGGTCGTACATCTTCGTCGGCGCGATCATCGGCGTCCGCACCAGCGGCATGTGAATCGTCGTGATGTAGACGCCGTCGTCCACGATCTCCGATGCGATGCAGCGGCTGAACGCGTCCAGCGCCGACTTGGACGCGACGTAGGCCGAGAATCGCGGCATGTTCGTCTGCACGCCGATTGACGAGACGTTGATGATCTGCCCCGACTTGCGCTCGCGCATGACGGGTAGGAGCTTCAAGATCAGGCGTACCGCTCCGAAGTAGTTCAACTGCATCGTCCGCTCGAAGTCGTGCGGGCGGTCATAAGACAGGGCGACCGACCGGCGGATCGAGCGCCCCGCGTTGTTGACGAGGATGTCCACGTGGCCGTGCTGCTCGAGCACCTCCTCTGCCATGCGTTCGATGTCGTCCATGTCGGAGAGGTCGGCCCGGTGAATGTGGGCGATACCTCCCCCGGCCTCGATCTGCGCCTTTGTGGACTCGAGCTTTTCGGGTGTGCGGGCGACCAGCAAGACGATGCCGCCGGCGTCGGCGACCTTCATGGCGGCCGACTTGCCGATCCCCGAGGAAGCGCCGGTGACCATGACGACCCGGCCCCGGACCGACTTCTCGAGCGAGACGTTGCCACGGACCCGCCGCGCGAACCTCAAGAACTCGTCCGGGATCTGATGCTCCAAGACCTGGCTTACGCCGCCCACCAGGCCAAGCCGGCCCTTCGCGGCGCCGACCAGCGTCTTGTCGCGATAAAGGTCGGGGTCCAGGTGGCGCTCCCAGTAATCCCAAAGCTTTCCGGCGTAGGCGTTCAGCGGCGGGACGGAGATGCCGGAGCCGGCCAGCGCAGCCTGCGTCTGGCGTGAATCGAACTTGGTCGGCCAGTTCATGTACATGAGCACCGAGCGCGGAACCCCGAAGTCGGCCAGGACTGCGTCCGTGACCGTGTTGCCCAGCGGAGCCGAGTTGACCATGAAGCCCAGGATTGGCTGCAGCGCCTCGGTGGCCTTGGCAGGGAGACGCACCGTCGTCTGCGGGGCGTGCGCCGCCTGGGCAAAGGTGTCGATTACCGCGCCCGCCGTCATCGCGTTCGGGTCGGTCAGGTGGAATGCGCGCCCGTCGAGGCCCGGCTCGTGGGAGATGTGGTCGATCGCCTTGACGACGAAGTCGACCGGCACGATGTTGATCTGCCGACCCTCGACACCGGCCATGGGCAGCCACTGCGGCACCGCGTTGCGGATGCGCCGGATCAACTTGAAGAAGTAGTACGGCCCGTCGACCTTGTCCATCTCGCCCGTCTCGGAGTCGCCGACGACGATCGCGGGGCGGTACACGCGCCACGGGCGCGAGCACTCATTGCGGACGATTCCCTCGGAATCGTGCTTCGTGCGGAAGTAGGGGTCGGTGTCGAGGCTCACGGCCTCATCGAACATGTCCTCGCGCCAGACGCCGGGATAGAGGCCGGCCGCTGCGATGGACGACACCATGTGGACGCAGCCCGCGTCAATCGCCTCTGCCAACTCCACCATGTGCCGGGTCCCATCGATGTTGGCGACCTGCTGGGACTCCGCATCCGCCTTCATGTCGTAGATGGCGGCCAGGTGGAAGAGGTGGTCTACGTCGCCCGTCAGCTTCGCCACGTCTTCGTCGGAAACTCCGAGGCGGGGCTGCGACAGGTCGCCGACGACGCCGACGACGCGGTCCTCGTCAACCCCCCAGCGGCTGCGGAGTTCTTCGAGGCGTCCCTTCGAGCCCTCGCGGACGAGTACGTAGACAGTGCCCTCGCGCTTCAGCAGAAGCTCGACGAGGTTGCGGCCGATAAAGCCTGTTGCGCCGGTAACGAAGTAGCCCATTTGCCTCTCCTCCAGGGGGTAAAGCTCTGGTGACAGACCCTACTATTCCTGCAGATGGCACTCCTTCAGCCCGATTTCGGTGACCAGGGCGACGACCGCGCGGTCGCAGGCGCCCTCGGCGCCGACTCGGCAGAGTTCGAGCGAAAGCTCCTCTCAGACGGCCACCAGGTGATCGCCCGAGGCTCGCTCATCTGCCCCGAGTGCGAACTCCCCTTGCCCGGTCGGCCGGCGGTCTCCGCACCGACCCTGATCCACTGCGGTTGGTGCGGGCACTCGGCGCGCGCCCGCGAGCTGTTCCGCCCGGATGTGCTCGACGCACCCGCGAACGCGGTCGCACTGGTCGCCCGCTTGCCCGGGTAGCCGAGCGGGTAAGTTCGGATCGTGGCCGGAAGCGGGACCGGCATCGTCTGGTTTCGTCGCGATCTGCGGATCCGCGACCACCCAGCTCTGCGCGCAGCGCTCGACAACTACGGGCGCATCGTCCCGGTGTTCTGCTTCGACGACCGTCTGCTTCACGGGCGTCACGAGTCGGGCCCCAGGACGCAGTTTCTTCTCGAGTGCCTTGCCGAGCTCGACAGGTCGCTTCGAGAGCGCGGCTCAGGACTGGTCGTCCGCCACGGCAGGCCCGAGCGCGAGCTCGTCGCGATCGCCAGGGACACGGGCGCCACTGCCATTCACTTCACTCGCGAGATCAGCCCGTTCGGCCGCGAGCGCGGCCGACTCTGTCGCTCGGCCTTCGAGTCGGCGGGAATCGGGGCGGTCGCCCACCCCGGCCTGAACGCCATCGATCAGCTGCGCGACATCCGCACCCAGAAAGGGAAGCCGTACACAGTGTTCGGCCCGTTCCACAAGAACTGGCTCGGCGTTGAACGGCGCGACGTCCTCGACGCGCCAGGGCAGATGCCGCCGCTACCGTCCAAGCTCTCGAAAGGCCGCCTGCCGAGCCTCGAGTCCCTCGGGTTGGCTCAAGAGGTCGCTGAGCCGGCCGTCGGCGGCGAGTCCGAGGCCCACAAGCGACTCGACCGCTTTCTCGACGGGCCGGTGCGCGAGTACACCGAGATCCACGACGCTCTCGGCAAGGACCGCACCTCGCGGCTCTCCCCTTACCTTCATTTCGGCTGCGTCACGCCGCGCCAGATCGAGGAGCGCCTGCCGCGCGGCAAGGGCCCCGAAGCGTTTCGCCGGCAGCTCTCATGGCGCGACTTCTACCACCACGTCCTGGCGTTTCACCCGAAGAACGCCAAGTCCGAGTTCCAGGAGCGCTATCGCGGCAAGATCAAATGGAGCTACGCCGAAAAGCGGTTCGAGCGCTGGTGCGATGGCCAAACGGGATTTCCGCTTGTCGACGCTGGGATGCGCCAGCTCAAGCGCGAGGGCTGGATGCACAACCGCGCCCGCTTGGTCGTCGGCTCCTTCCTCACCAAGGATCTCGGCATCGACTGGCGCTGGGGCGAACGTCACTTCATGCGATACCTGATCGACGGCGACGAGGCCAACAACAACGGAAATTGGCAGTGGATCGCATCGGTGGGCGTGGACCCACAACCTCCCTACCGCCGCATCTATAACCCGGCCCTTCACATGGATCGCTATGACCCCGAGGGGGACTATGTCCGTCGCTACGTGCCCGAGCTCGAAGCGGTTCCCGACAAGTATCTGCGCGAGCCGTGGACGATGCCGGCGGAAGTCCAGGATGAATGCGGCGTGGTGATCGGCGACGACTATCCGGAGCCAATGCTGGACCGCAGGATCGCCCGTGAAGAGGCCCTGGAGCGCTACCGCGTGTGACCGCGGCCTTTCCGCGGCGCTTGACGCGTTACGCGGGCACGCTTCAGGGCATACACTCGACGGAGACGAAGTTGGCGGAAGATTTGCTCGAGATTCAGATGCCCGCGATGGGCGAGTCGGTCACCGAGGGGACGATCCTCGAGTGGCACGTCGCCGAAGGCGAAGAGGTCGCCGAGGGCGACACGATCGTCGAAGTCTCGACCGACAAGATCGACGCCGAGGTGCCCGCTCCGGCAAGCGGCGTAATCACCAAGATCATGGCCCAGCCGGACGACACGGTGACAGTCGGCCAAGTCCTCGCTCAGCTCGACACGAACGGCACCGGCAACGGCGCCGCGCCGGCGGCTGAGCAGGAGGAAGACCCTGAGACGGCCCCGGCCTCCGAGGCCCAGACCCAGAGTGAGCCCAGCTCGGGTGATGACGACGGCAGCGACGGGATGGTCACCGGAGGCGGCGAAGGCGACGCCGACATCGGCGAGTCTGCGCCCGAAGATCTACTTGAGTCCGCGCAAGGCGACTCTGCTGACGACTCACCTGTGCCTGACGTGGAGGGTTCCGCGGATGGCGCGTCGGGTGAAACTGTCGTGATCGCAATGCCAGAGATGGGCGAGTCGGTCACCGAGGGGACCATTCTCGAGTGGGCCGTCGCCGAAGGCGACACGGTCGCCGAAGGCGACACGGTCATCGAGGTCTCGACCGACAAGGTCGATGCAGAGGTCCCTGCCCCGGCTGCCGGCACCATCACAAAGCTTCTGGTCAAGCCGGACGATGTCGTCAAGGTCGGTCAGCCGCTCGCCGAGATGTCAACCTGCAGACCAGGGTCTGGCACCTGAATCCGCAGAACCATCCGACCCGTCACAGCAGGGGTCTGACCCCACGTCACCCGCGGAGTCGACGACCGCCCCCTCCCGTTCCGTCTCCCCGGTGGCCCAGCGCATGGCCGCCGATCAGGGCATCGACGTTGGCACGATCCAGGGATCGGGCTCCGGCGGCAAGGTTGTGAAGGCGGACGTCCTGGCCGCATCGGACGGCGGCCACGGAGCGGGACCCGCTCCGGGTGGCGCCGAGAGTGAGGAGAAGGCGCTTCGCGGCCCGGCCGGAACCCTCGCGAAGCTCATGAACGAGAGCCGCACGATGCCCACGGCGACCTCGTTCCGCACTCTGCCCGTCGACACTCTTGACGCAAAGCGCAAGGCGATCAACTCACAGCTCAAAGAGAAGGGCCTCAAGGTCTCGTTCACGCACCTGATCGCCTGGGCCATCGTGCGCGCGGCCGCCGAGCACGATGTGATGGCGCGCACCTACTCCGAGCACGACGACAAGTCGTGGGTCACCATCGGATCCGGGATCAACCTCGGCATCGCGGTGGATGTCGAGCGCAAAGACGGCTCACGCTCGCTGATGGTTCCGTGCATCCGCGGCGCAGAGGGCCTCGACTTTGCGGGCTTTCACTCTTCTTACGAGGACCTGATCTCGAAGACCCGCGAGAACAAGCTCACGGCAGACGATTTCCAGGGCACCAACATCACGCTCACCAATCCGGGTGGCATCGGCACCGTCGCATCGGTTCCGCGCCTCATGTCCGGACAGGGGACCATCGTCGCCGTCGGATCCATCGCCTACCCGGTCGAGTGGGCGCACGCCCCGCCCGAGAAGGTCAAGTCGCTCGGCGTCTCCAAGGTCACGACCATGACCTCCACGTACGACCATCGCATCATCCAGGGCGCCGAGTCCGGGTCGTTCCTGCGCCAGATAGACCAGTTCCTCCAGGGCGAGGACGAGTTCTACGAAACGGTCGCGCACGACCTGGGGATTTCCGACAGGGTCGTCACGAACGCCCACCCCGCCGCTGCATCCGCGATGCCCCTCCCCGCCGCCGGAGCTGCCGGCTCGGGCTCGGCGATAGTCGCGGCCGAGCCGGACCGCGAGCTCTTGCAAGCGGTACAGGCGGCGACATCGCTCCTCAAGGCTTTCCGGACCCACGGACACCTGGCGGCACGCGTCAACCCCCTCGCCGAGGGCGACCCGAAGGGCGATCCTGCGCTGGAGCCCGAGAGCCTCAACCTGACCCCCGATCTGATGTCGCGCATCCCGGCTTCGATCCTGAGGATCGGAGTCGAGGGCGAGACGCTTCTCGACGCGCTACCCCGTATGCGCGACGCCTACTGCGGCACCGTCGCCTACCAGATCGAGCACCTTTCCTCGCACCAGCAGCGCATGTGGCTGCGCGAGATGATCGAGACGGGCGCCCACCGTGCCCCGCTGGAGGCCGATCAGAAGCGCGCGCTACTCAAGCGTCTGCTCGAGGTGTTCGGTTTCGAGCGCTTCGTCCAAAAGGCCTACCTCGGCCAGAAGATGTTCTCGATCGAGGGCCTGGACGTCGTGGTCCCGATGATCGACTCGCTCGTGACCCAGGCGCGCTCGTCAGGCGCCGAGGAGGTCGTGATCGGCATGGCACACCGCGGCCGGCTCAGCGTCCTCGTCCACAACTGCGGCCGCTCGGCCGAGTCGATCATGGCCGAGTTCGAGGGCGCCAAGGCGCTCGACAGGGTGAAGGCCATTGCTGCGATCCCCCACTCCGGCACCGGCGATGTCAAGTACCACCATGGCGCCGAGGGCATCTTCTCGACGCCGGACGGCGAGGAGATCCGGGTGCGGATGTACCCGAACCCCTCACACCTCGAGTTCGTCGACCCCGTCGTTACGGGCGGCGCCCGCGCAGCACAGACCGAGCACTCGGGGCCGCGTCTTCACCACAGCCCCCACGTAGCGGTACCGCTCCTGCTCCACGGCGACGCCGCCTTCCCCGGCCAGGGAGTGGTGGCTGAGACGCTCAACCTCCAGTCGCTCGAGGGCTACTCGACAGGCGGCACGGTGCACATCATCACCGACAACCAGGTGGGCTTCACGACCAACCCGGACGAGGACCGTTCGACGCCGTACGCGGGCGACCTTGCCAAGGGCTACAACTGCCCGATCATCCACGTGAACGCCGACGACGTGGAGGGCTGCATGGCCGCCATGCGGCTGGCGATGGGCTACCGCGAGCGGTTTGCACGCGATGTGGTGATCGACGTGATCGGCTACCGGCGCTACGGCCACAACGAGACTGACGAGCCCGCGTACACACAGCCGAAGATGGCCGCGCAGATCAAGGCCCACGCCCCTGTATCAGAGATCTACGCCGAGCAGCTCATCAAGGAGGGTGTCGTCTCAGTCGACGACGTCGCAGCGGACGCAACCGAAATCCAGGAGACCCTCTCGTCGACCCTCAAGGGCCTCCGCGAGAAGATGGATACAGGCGACTACGAGGACCCGACCTCGACTCACGTCGGCACGGGCGAGCTCGACCGCACCAAGTCGCCGGAAGTCGAGACGGCAGTCTCCGAGAAGCGGATCCGCTCGCTGAACGAGGAGCTGATCCGCGTTCCCGACGGCTTCGCAATCCACCGAAAGCTTAAGAAGCCGTTGGACAAGCGCATCGAGATCCTCGATGAAGGGCCGATCGAATGGGGTCACGCGGAAGGCCTCGCGTACGCGTCGCTTCTTACCGAGGGCACGCATATCCGCCTCACCGGCCAAGACACGGAGCGAGGCACCTTCTCCCACCGCCACCTCGTCCTCCACGATGAGAAGACCGGCTTGAAGTATGCGCCGATCCAGAACCTGTCTGGCGCGCTGGCGCCGTTCGAGGTTCACAACAGCCCATTGTCGGAGATTGCCTGCCTCGGCTTCGAGTACGGCTATTCCGCCGCCTCACCGGAAAGCCTGATCCTCTGGGAGGCACAGTTCGGCGACTTCGTCAACTCCGCTCAGGTGATCATCGACCAGTTCCTGGTCGCGGGAGAGTCGAAGTGGGGCCAGACGACCCGGCTTACGCTCCTTCTCCCTCATGGCTATGAGGGTTCCGGGCCCGAACACTCGAGTGCGAAAATCGAGAGGTTCATCCAGCTCGCCGCCGAAGGCAACATCCGCCTGGCGAACCCGACAACTGCCGCGCAGTACTTCCACCTCATCCGCCGCCAGGCCCGGATCGCCAAGCCACGCCCGCTGATCGTCTTCACGCCAAAGGGTCTTCTGAGGCTTACCGGCGCCTCGTCCAAGCTCTCCGATCTCACCAGCGGGACGTTCCAATTCGTCCTCGGCGACCCGCGCGCCGCCGGGCGGGAAGAGGAGATAACCAAGCTCGTCCTCTGCTCGGGCAAGGTCTACTACGACATGGACGGGCACGACAAGCGCGGCGAATCGGCGAACGTCGCAATCGCTCGGGTCGAGCTCCTCTACCCGTTCGCCCGCGACCAGATCCGCGAGCTGATCGGGAAGTACCCGAACCTCAAGCACATCTCGTGGGTCCAGGAAGAGCCGAAGAACATGGGCGCGTACAGCGTCATGGCGCGCCGCATGCCGGAGCTCCTCCCGGACGGCGTCGAGTTCTCCTACATCGGCCGCCCTCAGCGCGCCTCGCCGTCAGAGGGCTACCCGGTGGCCCATCGCTCCGAGCAGGAGCGCATCGTGCTCACCGCACTCAGCAACTGACCTTCAGACGTCAGTCCTCGGGCTTGTTCTTTCGCTCAATCCATTCGATTGCGATCACACTCCCGACGGGCCCTACCGGCGTCAGGGTGGCGGCAAGAAGCGTGTAGGGCGCCTGGCGCCGCAGCACCGCTATCCAGATCAGGATCGCGAGCGCTATAAAGCCGATCCCGTGCCCCAAGCCGGCATAGAAGGTTGGGCGCTCCAGGCCCGGTGCGAGCCAGACGACAAGAAGGATTCCGAACAGGGCGAGTTCGACCCAAGAGGCGACCTTTACCCAACGGAACATGGGTCCGGGCACGGGCTTTCGCAGTGCGGCGGAAGGTCGTTCGGCCGGACCTCGGGTGGCTTCAGGCGCGCTCACACGCTGAGTTTGGCACCCGCTCAGCCCGAAAATCCCTCCCGACCGCCCGTACAAGGGCGCCGCAACAGGTTTGGACCAGAGTCCATATGACGAAGGGTCCTCAGCGGGCAATATTCCTTCCATGCAGAGCACCTTGAGCAAAGCGACCGGCCGTTCAGTCCGAGATGTGGCACTCGTGGCGCGCGAAGCGCGGCGCCTCGCCGGCTTGGATCCCCGGCGACGCCCGCTCCCGGCCCCTTTGGTTTTCAAGACGCGCTGACCTGACGCGGGAGAGAACGCGACGCCCGCCCCGGAAGGGGTGGGCGCTTCGCTGTTCTGCGATGCCCCCTTGCGACTGAAAGTAGAAGGCGGGGCGGGGCCGTGGGAGGCAGGGGGTCCACACGGCCCGCGCCCGCACCTAGCGCGTCGGTAGCCAGGGAGGGATGCCGACGCGTTCGCCCCCGGAGGCGGGACTGGCCGGGGACGAGCCTTATTAAATCGTTGTTTGGTCCCTGATGATTCCGCTCCCTGACGGCTCGATTAACTGACAACTATGACCGATCGGGAGGGCCGAGTCAATAGCCCGGCGCAACTTTCCCCCCGGACGCGTGTTGGACTCTACTCCAAATCTGGGCCCGGAGGGCGAACCCCCTAACGCAGCTCGCGCAAGACCCGGTGGAGGATGCCGCCGTGCTGGTAGTAACGGACCTCGTTGGGCGTGTCGAGCCGGACGGTGGCGTCGAACTCCACGCCGTCGCCGGCTCCGCCCGACGCCTTGACCTTCAGGGTCTGCTTCTCAGAAGTGGGGCCGCTCAGTGCCTCGGACAAGCCCTCGAAGTCGAACGTCTCGTCGCCTTCGAGACCCAGCGACTCGGCGGACTCACCGTCGGGGAACTGCAGCGGCAGCACGCCCATTCCGATCAGGTTCGAGCGATGGATGCGCTCGAAGCTCTCGGCGATCACCGCGCGCACGCCGAGCAGCGAGGTGCCCTTTGCCGCCCAGTCGCGTGACGATCCTGAGCCGTACTCCTTGCCGGCGAGCACGACCAGCGGCACTCCGTCCCCGGCGTAGGCCATTGCGGCCTCGTAGATCGAGGTCTCAGCGCCGTCGGGTCCGAGCGTGAACCCGCCCTCCTTTTCGACGAGCTTGTTGCGCAGGCGGATGTTCGCGAAGGTGCCACGGATCATGACCTCGTGGTTGCCACGACGAGATCCATAGGAGTTGAAGTCGCCGGGCTCGACGCCGTTGGCGACCAGCCACTCCCCCGCGGGACTCGCCTTCTTGATCGCGCCGGCAGGCGAGATGTGGTCGGTCGTTACGGAATCACCGAGAACTGCCAGCACCCGGGCACCCTCGATCGGCTCGACGTCAGACGGCTCATCGTCCATCCCCTCGAAGAACGATGGCTTTCGCACGTACGTCGAGTCGGGCCACGTGTAGCGGTCGCCGTCGGGCGTATCGAGGCCCCGCCAGCGCTCGTCGCCCTCGAAGACATCGGAGTAGCCCTCCTTGAACATCTCGGATTGGACCGCGTCGGCAACCGTGTCCTTGATCTCCTGCGATGTCGGCCAGATGTCCTTCAGATAGACGTCTTGGCCGTCCGAGCCCTGGCCGAGCGGCTCGGAAAAGATGTCCAGGTCCATCCTCCCGGCCAGGGCATAAGCGACGCAGAGCGGCGGCGAGGCGAGGTAGTTGTTGCGCACGTCCTGATTGATGCGACCCTCGAAGTTGCGATTGCCCGAAAGCACGGCGCAGACCATGAGGTCGTTCTCCGACACGGCCTCGGAGATCGCTTCGGGCAACGGGCCCGAGTTGCCAATGCAGGTCGTGCACCCGTAGCCGACAAGGTTGAAGCCCAGCTTGTCGAGGTACTCGTCAAGCCCGGCGCGCTCCAGGTACTCGGTCACGACGGTCGATCCCGGCGCAAGAGAAGTCTTTACCCACGGCTTCCGCTCGAGCCCCGCCTCGACCGCCTTGCGCGCCACAAGCCCTGCGCCGAGCATCACCGACGGGTTCGAGGTGTTGGTGCAACTCGTGATGGCGGCGATCACGACGCGGCCGTGGTCGAGCGTGGTCTCGGTCCCGTCCTCGAGCGTCACCGAGACGCAGTTCGCCTTGCGATCCTCGATCGCCGTAGCGCCCTGCCCCGCCTTCTCCGGCTTTCCGCGTTCATCCTCGTGATCCTCGGCCGGCGGGTCAGAGGCCGGAAACGAATCCGCGATGGCCTTGTCGCGACCGTTGCCGAGCTTCGTCGCGGCACCCTCGTCGAACTCCGCCAACGACTCCAGGAACGCCGACTTCGCGTCCGTCAGCGCGATCCTGTCCTGCGGGCGCTTGGGTCCCGCGATCGAAGGGACGACCGAGGAAAGGTCGAGATCGATCTGGTCCGAGAAGGTCGGATCCTCCGAATTCTCGTCGTGAAACATGCCCTGCTCGCGCGAGTAAGCGTCCACGAGTTCGATCGTCTCGGTCGGCCGGCCGGTGAACTCGAGATAGCGAAGGGTCTCCTTGTCGACCGGAAAGATCGCGCAGGTCGAGCCGAACTCCGGCGACATATTCCCGATCGTCGCGCGGTCGGCGAGCCCGAGCGTGTGCAGCCCGGGTCCGAAGAACTCGACGAACTTGGAGACGACACCTCGTTCGCGAAGCATCTCGGTAACGGTGAGGACGAGGTCGGTCGCCGTCGCACCCTCGGGCAGCTCGCCCTCGACGCGGAATCCGAGCACCTGCGGCAGCAGCATGGAGATCGGCTGGCCCAGCATCGCCGCCTCAGCCTCGATGCCGCCGACGCCCCAGCCCAGCACGCCGAGCCCGTTGACCATCGTTGTGTGCGAGTCCGTCCCGACAAGGGTGTCGGGGTAGGCCTGGGTAACGCCGTCATTCTCGCGCCGAAAGACAACCTGGGAGATGTACTCCAGGTTCACCTGATGGCAGATGCCCGTGGCGGGCGGGACGACGCGGAAGTTGTCGAAAGCCTGCTGGCCCCAGCGAAGAAACGCGTAGCGCTCCTCGTTCCGCTCGTAATCGCGGTCGGCGTTGATATCGAAAGCTCGGTCGTTGCCGAACGCGTCGACCTGGACCGAGTGGTCGATCACGAGGTCGACCGGCACCAGGGGATTGATCTTCTTGGGGTCGGAGCCCAGGTCCTCCATCGCGTCGCGCATGGCGGCAAGGTCAACCACGGCCGGGACTCCGGTGAAGTCCTGCATGAGCACTCGCGCGGGCTGATAGGGAATCTCCTTCGAAGGCTCAGCCTTTGCGTCCCAGCCGGCGATCGTCTCGACATCTGACTCCGAGACGGACTCGCCGTCCTCGAGGCGGAGCGTGTTCTCGAGCAAGACCTTCAACGAATACGGCAGCCTCGCGACGTCGAACCTCTCCTGGAGCGCGTCGAGCCGGTAGATCTCGTACTCGTTGCCCGAGACGTCAAGAGTTGCCTTCGCGCCGAAGCTGTCCGTCATTCGTCCTCTTTTCCAGGTGTCTTGATTCGCTTTGACCTTCGTGGAATTCGATTATGACCTGCGCAGGGCCGCGCCATTAGCTGTAGCTTCGCGTGTTCCCATGAAACGCCTACCCGCACTTCTCAGCCTGACTCTCCTCGCGCTCGCCGTGGGACCCGGTGAAGCCGCGGGCGAAACGATCAAGGCCGAGGGTGTCCTGCCGCCCGGCCAGAGCGGCTACGTCTCCATCGCGGGAGTTGCGGACGGCACCGGTTCCCCACACCTCACCGATCAGGTTTCGATCTTCGAGAACTTCGAGTATCGAGACATCGACTTCAACCAGCCGGGCACCACCGAGTCGCCCCGCCCCGGGGTCACGATCTCCCGCGACGAGTACGGCGTCCCGACGATCACCGGCGTTACCGAAGACGACGGCTGGTTCGGCGTGGGCTACGCGGTCGCCCAGGATCGACTCTTCCAGCTCGACCTCTTCCGGCGCGCGACGTCTGGGCGGCTGTCCGAGATCCTCGGCCCCAGCTACCTCGACGACGACCTCATCGCCCGCCGTGACTACTACACGGACGCAGAGGTCCAGGAGATGCTCGACGAGATCCCGCAAAGCCTCGTCGATCGCACCCAGAGCTACGCCGACGGCATCAACGCCTATATCGACTACGTGCAGGGACCCGGGTTTGCGGAGATGCCCGGAGAGTTCGTCGCGCTGGCAGACCTACCGATCGAGGAATGGACGCCGATCGATTCGGGGAGGGTCGGCATCTTCCTCGCCCGCACCGTGCCCTCGAGCGACGGTGGCGAGTTGCGTAACGCGCTTGCGCTTGCCGATGCCGGGCCGAAGGCCTTCAACAAGCTCCTGCCCGTTCGGACCAAGGGCCAGCTACCGACGATCCCACGCTCCGAGGGAGCCTTTCCGGCCCAACCCGGCCGATCCGCCGCCGATCGCCGCAAGGGGTTCAAGAAATCGCGCCGGTTCCTCGCCAAACAGGACTTCGAGTCCGTGGTCGACACGACCGAGGAGATCCCACGCGCCGCGACAGCTGCGAGCGGCTCAGCAGCTGACGAACCCGGCGCGGGGCTTCGCAGCATCCTGCCGAGCCCGGGCGGCTCGTTCATGTGGGCGATGCGAGACGAGGCCAGCGGCCAGGCCTACCTCTACAACGGCCCGCAGCTCGGATTCTCGGTTCCGGAACTCTTCGTCGAGTTCGAACTCCACTCGCCCGAGTTTCCCGACATCCACGGCGTAAGTGCGGCCGGCGTGCCGCTGGTCGGCATCGGTCACAACGGCAAGGTCGCGTGGGGCTTCACCTCGGGTCTCTCCGACGAGGACGACCTCTACGTCGAGAAGGTCACGGGTCCTGAGACCTATCGCTACAAGGGCCAGGATCGCGAGATGGATTGCCGCGACGAGCTCTTCTCGTGGCAGTCTCCGCCGACAGACCTACCCGACACCCTGACCGGTCTGATCGAGGGCGGCGGCTCGTCGGGTGCTCCGCCCGCAGGCACGACCACCGAGCGGATCTGCCGCACGATCCACGGCCCCATCCAGGCGAACGGCGACGGCGTCGCGCTCGCGCGTCGATACGCGATCTGGAACCGCGAGCTCGAGACGATCGTCGGCATCGACAAGCTGAACCGCGCCGACGACATCGGCGATGTGGACAAGGCGATGGACGCTGTCACCTGGAACGAGAACGTGATGGCCGTCGACTCGCAGGGCCGCATCGGCTACTGGCATCCCGGGCTCCACCAGATCAAGCCCAAGCGCTGGGACGAGCGCCTTCCCTTCCCCGGCACCGGCAAGGCGGAATGGCGTGGCCTCCTCCCGCCCGACAAGCGGCCGCAGGTCGTCGAGCCCGCACAGGGTTGGCTGGCTCAGTGGAACAACGTGCCGTCTGCCGGCTGGACCAACGGAGATTCCGAAGCCCTTGAGCGAGCCACCGGCTCGCTCCACCGCGTCGGCATCCTGATGAAGCTCGTCCCGAAGGTGGCGAAGAACCCGAGTTATGAGAGGAGCACGGACATCGCGCTCACCTCGGGCACGACCGCTCAGCAGTTCCCGCTCCGCGACAAGCGGAAGTTCCGGCGCGCCAAGAAGGCGGCCAACGCGGACGGGCGCGCAGTCCTGAAGGCGCTCAAGTCGTGGAACGGGTCATATGACGATGAGGATGCCGACGGAACTGTTCATCCTGGCCTCGCCATCTGGGAGGAACTCAAGGACCAGGCGGAGGCAATCCACCTGAAGAGGCTCGGCGCGGTCGACATCGGCATCGCCGGCCAGACTTCGAACTCCCACATGTTCGACATCACGAACGCCGAGGCTGCAGCGCTGCGAAAGCTCGGTCCGCGCGCCTATGCCAGGGCGGCGGCGAAAACGCACGACGCGCTGGCGACAGATTTCGGCTCAGACGACACTTCGACCTGGCGGGAGCCCCGTCGCCTTTACCCGGTCGGCGCCCAGGGCGCGGGCGCGACGCCCGACCTCGAGTTCTTCGACCGCGGAACGTGGAACCAATCGATCGCGATGGGCGGGTAGGACCCACGCACTGCCGGCCGCTCTTTATGAGAGGTGCCTGACCCCTCTCAGCGTTTTTCGGCTTGGCCTCGGGCCACTTCTTCGCCCGCCTTGACCGCTGCCTTGTTCGACAGGCGGCCGGAAAGCTCAGGGTGGCGGCCCGCGAACTTCGCGAGCTGAACCTGTCGAAACGGAGCGACGGCGACTTCGCCCCGGTCCTTCTCGATCGCCTCCACGACCGCCGCGCCCACTTGCTGCGGCGACGCCGTCCCCATCCCGGTCGGCGTGGAGGCCTTGGAGTCGGCGAACATGCCGGCGTCACGCACGAACCCCGGAGCAACGAGCGAAGCGCTGACGCCCGTTCCGCGGACGTCCTCGCGCAGCCCGAGCGTGAAGCCGCGGAGCCCGAACTTGGTCCCGTTATAGACGGACTGGCGTGCGGTCGGCGCGAGGCCGGAAAGGGATCCCACCATCACGAAGTGGCCGCTGCGGCGCTCGATCATGCGCGGTAGAAGAGCATTCGCCATGAGCATCGGGCCCTCGAGGTTCACGCGGACGGCTCGTTCCACGTCGCTGCTCGAAAGGTCGTCAAGCCGGCCCGAGCCCGGAAGGCCCGCATTGGCCACGAGCACATCGATATCGCCGGCGTCCGCAATCAGTTGGAGTGCTGCGCCGGGCTCGGCCAGGTCGGCAACGGCGACCCGGTG
Organism: uncultured bacterium; assembly: GCA_963721645.1. Classification (GTDB taxonomy): domain Bacteria; phylum Actinomycetota; class Thermoleophilia; order Solirubrobacterales; family 70-9; genus JALZKA01. The sequence continues at coordinate 1,986,756 of CAVRJK010000002.1, forward strand.
CTCGCCCGGAAGGCTCTCGGCGAGCTGCTGGAGCTCGTCGCCCTTGCGAGACGAGAGGACGAGATTGGCGCCGCGATCCGCAAGCGCGGCGGCGATCGCGCGACCGAGACCGCCCGTCGCCCCGGTGAGTAGGGCAGTATTCCCCTTCAGCTCCATACCCGCAACCTATCGATCACGTAGGGTCAGAGCCGATGAAACTGTACGTCTGCTGGAACACGATGCCGACTCCTCGCCCCGGTGGCCATCCTTGCGCAAATGCGCACAAGGCCTTGACAGAGGCCGGATACGACCCCGAGGTCGTCAAGGTAAAGGGCCTGGGGGTCGGGCCCAAGTTCCTGCACGTGACGACCGACGGCAGGCGAGAAGTCGAGGAGATCTCGGGCCAGCGCGTGGTGCCGGTGCTCGTTTTGGATGATGGCGAGATCGTCGCCGACTCGAAGCAGATCGCCGAGTGGGCTGCGGCTCACCCGGCGGCTACATAAGAAGATTCGCTCCAGGTTTCCGGATTCGGCTCCTCAGGCGTGAAATTCGTCTTTTGTGAGCGTCTGTTAGCAAAAGCCTGCGTACTTTGCTAACCTGCCGCCACGACCTGAACTGCAAAAAAAACCGGTAGCCGAGTCCGCCCCACCACGTGGCAGCGGAACGGGGGAACCGATCGTTGGGGCTAACTCTCCTTTCTTGGAGGGGGCGCGACTCCTTAAGAGCGCCAGCCCGTCAGCTAACCCCGTAGGCGCTAACAAGGAGACCGACTTGAACTCAGAGCCCTACAACTTTCGAACGCACAAGCCGCGCCTGGCTATCACGCTTGGCGCCTGCGCAGTCGCGCTCGCCCTGCCGACCGGCGCCCTCGCCGGTGGCGGCGGTATCAGCACTGGTGGCGGTGACGACGGAGGCAAGACCGTCGCCGGCTCCAAGGCAAAGCTGAAGCCGAACGGCAAGGCCATCCCGCCCGCGTCGGCTCCCCCGAGGGTGCAGCGGGCAATCCGGGCCGGCAACAAGATCGATGACAAGCCGTACAAGTACGGCGGCGGTCACGGCTCGTGGAAGGACAGCGGCTACGACTGCTCGGGAGCCGTCAGCTACGTCCTCGGCAAGAAGGGCGCACGCCTGATCTCGAGCCCGATGCCGTCTGGCAGCTTCACGAACTGGGGCAACAAGGGCAAGGGCAAGTGGATCACCACCTACGCGCGACTCCGGCCATATGTTCGTCGTGATCGCCGGCCTCCGCTTCGACACCTCGCAGCCGGACGACGGCAAGTCCGGGCCCGGCTGGTCAAAGGACGTCGGCAAGGGCTTTGCCAACGTGTCGAAGAATGCCTCGCGCCACAAGGGCAGCCTTTAGTCCAAGCCTCATTCAACGTAGTTTCGAAAAGCGCGCCCCTTCCCGGGGCGCGCTTTTTATTTGTACGACCTTGTTTTCGAGTGTTCCACGGCTAGGTTCGAACGATGAACAAGGTCGGGGGCGGATTGCGCGAGGGGATGAAGGCGGGAGCGCCGATCTCGGTCGGCGTCGCTCTTGCTGGGCACCTCTTTCGGGATCCTCGCCGCGCCGGTGATGGGCACCTTCGCGCCAATCGTCATGTCCGCAATCGTCTTCGCCGGATCGGCGCAGTTCGGCGCACTCGCGGTGCTCGCCGCAGGAGGCGGCGCGGGTGCCGCCGTCGCAGCGGGCGTCCTTCTCAACATGCGCTACCTGCCGATGGGAATCTCGATCGCCGCCTCAACCGAAGGTGGCTGGTTCAAGCGCGGTCTGGCTGCGCAGCCCCTGATCGACGCGGGCTGGGCCATGTCCTACAGGGGCAAGGGCCGCTACGACATTCCCTACATGTGGGGCTTCACGGCCGTGAACTACCCGATGTGGGTCGGTGGCACCGCTCTTGGCGTTCTGGTCGGCGAGAGCATCGGTAACCCGGACCGCCTGGGCCTCGACGCGCTCTTCCCTGCATTTTTCTTGGGGATATTGGTGGGCGAGGCGACCGAAGGCAGACGTGGCTGGGCCGCGGCGCTCCTGGGCGCGACGCTGGCGCTCGCCCTCGCGCCGTTCACGCCTCCCGGCGTGCCCATAATGACCGCCTGCCTGGCCGCCTTGATCGCGCTCCTGCCGAGCGGGGACGAGTCATGACCGAAGCCTGGGTCACAGTGTTCAGCCTGTGCGTGACGCTCGTCGTGACGAAGGGAGTCGGGCCCGTCGCCCTGGGGAGCCGTCAGCTCCCGCTCCCGTTCACAAAAGTGATCGATCTGCTCGCTCCGGCGATCCTCGCCGCTCTGATCGCGGTGGGGACCTTTACGGACGCCGACGGTGACCTCGTGCTCGATGCGCGCGCTGCCGGGCTTGCTGCGGCGGCAACGGTCTACACATTGAGCCGCAAGTCGATCCTGCTCGCGGTCGCGGCGGCGGCCGTCACCGCCGCCGCCATCAGAGCACTGGCCTGAGCGTCAGGATCCTGAAAGGAACTTTGGCCACTCCCGCAGAGCTGTCGCCCGCGAGAAAGGGATAGCGTCGCCGTGTGAGCGATGCGCCGGACGTCCGCCTGGCTGGGATAACTCGCAGGTACGGCGACGTGGTCGCGGTAGATTACGTCGACCTTGAAGTCGGGCGCGGAGAGTTCTTCACCATGCTCGGGCCGTCGGGTTCTGGCAAAACCACCACGCTGCAGGATGATCGCCGGCTTCGACGTGCCTGATTCAGGCACGGTCGAGATCGGCGGCGAGGACGTCACGCACTTCCCCGCCTACGCCCGCACGGTCAACACGGTGTTCCAGGACTACGCGCTTTTCCCGCACATGACCGTCGCCGAGAACGTCGAGTACGGCCTGCGGGTCGCGAAGGTCGAGAAGGTCGAGCGCGCATCCCGGAGCCGAGAGGCGCTGGAGATGATCCGCCTCGGCGACCTGGGTGGCCGCAAGCCGGCCGAGCTCTCGGGCGGCCAGCGCCAGCGGGTTGCCCTGGCGCGTGCGATCGTGAACAAGCCACGGGTTCTGCTACTCGACGAGCCGCTCGGCGCACTCGACCTCAAGCTGCGCGAGCAGATGCAGGTCGAGCTCAAATCGATCCAGGGAGAGGTCGGGATCACTTTCATCTACGTGACCCATGACCAGGAAGAAGCGCTCACGATGTCGGATCGGATCGCTGTCTTCAACGACGGGAAGATCGAACAGATCGGCCCGCCAGACGAGATCTACGAACGGCCGGTGAATCCGTTCGTAGCTGGATTCGTCGGCACCTCGAACGTGATCGACCGCGATGGCGAGCGATTCACCGTGCAGGCCCGAGAAGGTACGGCTCGTCGACGGAGACCGAGCGGATGGCCTTCACACCGAGCGCGGCACCGTCGCCGACGTCGCCTACGCGGGGCCGATCACCCGGTTTACCGTCGAACTTGAGAGGGGCGGAAGGCTCCAAGTCGTTCGCCAGAACCTCGACTCGTCCCCAGGAGAAGACCTTGAGAGGAAAGGTCACCAGATAACGGTCGGGTGGTTGCCGGAACACACCGTCGCCATCGAGTCCGTTCACAAAAGCGCGTCCGTCGAGGACGCGCACCCGCAACCAACAACGGAAAGGGAGGAAGCGCTATGAGCGCCAAACCAAAACATCCAGCGCGACTCGCGTGGATCATCGTGGTGTCCATGCTCGCATTCGTATTCGCATACGGCTGCGGCAGCGATGACAACGACACAAGCGAGGCCGCCGATGACCAGCTGACGGAACTCGGCGAGGGTGAGGGCGAGGTAAACCTCGTCGCCTGGGCCGGGTACGTCGAGGACGGATCCACCGACCCCGCCGTCGACTGGGTTACCGATTTCGAGAAAGAAACCGGCTGCACGGTCAACGTGAAGGTCGGCAACACGTCGGACGAGATGGTCCAGCTCATGCGGACCGGTCAGTACGACGGCGTCTCGGCGTCCGGTGACGCGACAACCCGCTTGATCGAGGGCGGCGACGTCTCCCCCGTCAACACCGATCTCATCCCGAACTATGCGGACGTCTACGAAGCACTGAAGGACCAGGAGTTCAACAGCGTCGACGGCCAGATGTACGGGGTTCCGCACGGACGCGGATCGAACCTCCTCATGTACGACCCGGACGAAGTCAGTCCGGCTCCGGACTCGTGGGACGTGGTGTTCGACAACGCAAGCGAGTACTCGGGCAACGTGACGGCCTACGACAACCCGATCTACATCGCAGACGCGGCGCTCTACCTGCGCGAGCATGAACCGGACCTCGGAATCGAGGATCCGTACGAACTCGACGAGGAACAGTTCGACGCGGCAATTGAGCTCCTGAAGGCTCAGGGCGAACATGTCGGTGAGTACTGGTCGGACTACACCAAGGAGATCTCGGCGTTCGCGAACGGCGACTCGTCGGTCGGCACCACATGGCAGGTCATCGTGAACCTGCTGAACGCCGATGGATCCAAGGAAGAGGTCGTACTGCCGTCAGAAGGCGCGACCGGATGGTCCGACACCTGGATGCTCAGCTCCGAGGCCGAGCATCCGAACTGCATGTACATGTGGATGGATCACATCATCAGTCCGGAGGCGAACGCAGCGGTTGCGGAGTGGTTTGGAGAGGCACCTTCCAACGCGAAGTCGTGCGATCTCACGGCCGACCCGAAGCACTGCGAGATCTACCACGCGGATGACGAGGAGTTCTTTGACCAGATTGAGTTCTGGAAGACCCCTGTCTCCGATTGCGGTGACGACCGCGGTGAGGTCTGCAAGACATACGAGGACTGGGTCCAGGGCTGGAACGAGGTGAAGGGCTGATCGAAGCATCGGCCGCACAGAAGAGGTCGGCGGGCCGCACGCTCGCCGGCCTCTTCCACGGCCGTCCCCGCCTCCAGGCGGGCGCGCTTTTGGCCGGCCCGGTGGGCTGGCTCGTCGTGGGCTACCTCGGCTCGCTTGCCGTTCTGCTGATCACGTCCTTTTGGACGCTCGGCGAGCTGAGCGGCCAGATCGAGCAGTCGTTCACGCTCGACAACTACAAGGACGTAGTTTCCGAGTCCGTTTACCGCTCGGTCACCGGCAGAACGGTGATGATCGCGGCGCTGGTGACGATCACCGACATCGCGCTCGCGTTCCCGATCGCCTTCTATATGGCCAAGGTCGCAAAGCCTCGCATGCGCGGAGTTTTGGTGGTCGCCGTACTGGTACCGCTCTGGTCCGCCTACCTGGTCAAGGCCTTCGCCTGGCGCGGAATCCTCAGCCAGGAAGGAGCCCTGAACTGGGTGCTCAACCCGCTGGGCTTCGAAGGCCCGGGATATGGGCTCGTAGCCGTCTGGCTCGTGATGAGCTACATCTGGCTCCCGTACATGATCATCCCGATCTACGCGGGTCTCGAGCGAATCCCAGACACGCTCCTCAGCGCTTCCGACGACCTGGGTGCTAAGCCCGGAACGACGTTCCGGCGGGTTATCTTGCCACTCGTCTTCCCGGCCGTTGTCGCCGGCTCGATCTTTACGTTCTCGCTGACTCTTGGAGACTTCATCACACCCAATCTGGTCGGCTCCGGCGAGCAGTTCATCGGGACGCTCGTGGTCTCCAACTTCACGACAAACCTGCCCTTCGCGGCGGCGTTTGCGATGGTGCCGATCGTGATCATGATCATCTACCTGCTCCTCGCCAGGCGCCTCGGAGCGTTCGACCACCTCTAGATGCGCCTGTCGAGTGGAACACACCTGTTGCTTCGCATCGGCACCGGCTTCACGCTGGCGTTCATTTACGTGCCGCTGGCGATCGTCTTCGTCTACGCCTTCTCGGAGGCGCGCACGTTCGAGTGGCCGCCCCCCGGGTTCACCCTCGAGTGGTTTGAGAAGGCCACCCAGAACGTGGGAGCGCGCGAAGCGCTCTGGTACTCCTTCAAGGTCGGGCTGCTTGCGACAGGAGTCGCAATGATCCTGGGGACGCTTGCGTCCCTCGCCGTCGCGCGCCACCGCTTCTTCGGCCGCGAAACCATCTCGTTCCTGGTGATCCTCCCGATCGCGCTCCCCGGAATCGTCACCGGCATCGCGCTGAACTCGACGTTCACCCAGGTGCTCGGGATCCCGCTGAGCATCCTCACGATCGTGATCGCCCACGCGACCTTCTGCATCGTGGTCGTCTATAACAACGCCGTCGCGCGCCTGCGGAGAATGTCCTCCGTCGTTCGAGGAGGCTTCGGCCGACCTGGGCGCGACACCTTGGCAGACGTTTCGCATGGTGACGCTGCCGAACATGAGAAGTGCGCTTGTCGCAGGCGCCCTGCTTGCCTTCGCGCTTTCGTTTGACGAGATCATCGTCACCACGTTCACCATCGGCGCCGGCGATGAGACGCTGCCCATCTGGATCCTCAACAACTTCTCGAGGCCGAATCAACTGCCGATCGTGAACGTCGTAGCGGTCTTCGTGATCCTGATCTCGATCATCCCGGTCTACTTCGCCCACAAGCTGTCGAGTGAAGTCGACTCAGGAGCCGGGCCGGCACCTCAGGCCGCAGCCTGACCTCCGTGCCCGCGACTACTCAGTCGGCATTCTCAAGCGATTTGCCCTCAGCATGCGATCGCCCGCACGCTGAGGGTGTCGCCGAACGAACTACGAGACGTTCGAGGTCGTCGGCTCGTCGATCTGGGCCTTGACCGGCTCGGCGTCATTGCCGGTTACCGAATCCTTGAACTCGCGGAAGCCCTTGCCGGCCGACTTGCCGAGCTCAGGAAGCTTCGAGGGGCCGAAGACGACCAGGGCGATGATCAGAACGATTGCAATTTCCAATGGGCCGATGTTCGGCATGAGTCTCTCGCTTTCGGCGACCGCGGGGTCAGACCCCTGGATCGCTTTGGTTTGGTTTTCTGATGATTCTCGGCGACTGAGGGGTCAGACCCCCTAGATCGCTTCGGGTTTGAGTTTTGTCTTGATTTTCGGGGTCAGACCCCGGATTTGGCTATTCGACGACGACCGAGCCCTTCATGAATACGTGGAACCGGCAGTAATAGGTGTAGGTGCCGGGGGTGTCGAAAGTCTCTTCCGCAGAGTCGCCCTTGCCGAGATTCTCGGTATCGAACGAGCTGTCATCCGCGGTCGCGGTGTGCGGGGCCGTGTCCTGGTTGGTGAAGGTGATCGTCGTGCCCGCGGGAACGGTGATCTCCTCCGGGTCGTAAAGGAACTCGACGATCTCGACGGAGTCCCCTGTGCCCGTGGTCGGCTCCTTGGCGGGGGTGCCCTCCGATGACGTCTCCTCCTCCGTCGACGACGGAGTGGCGACGGTCTGGTCGCCGGCGTCGTCGTTGCCGCAGCCGGCGACCCCCGCAAAAGCGAGGGCCGCCAACAGGGCAAGTACGACGGTTCTTACTGCGCCAGGAATGGCGTAACCGCCTTCGTGACTTCGTCAACCGTCAGCGTCGGGTCGAACGCTTCCGGCGCGGCGGGCTCGCCCGCCAGGTTGCGTACGACAGCCGCGTGACGGGCTTCGATCTGAACGATCTGCCCAGCAACGGACAGGAGGTCCTTGGACTTGATCGCGGGGCCGGCGCCGTTGTAGGCGCTGACGCCGAGGTCCTCGAACGTGATCGCGGTCGCGAGGAACGTTTCCTCCGACGAGAACGCGTCGCCGAAGTCCACGCCGGGAGCCTCGACGGGCTTACCGCCGAGATCCTCGATGGCTCCGGTCAGACCTGCAACGTGCTCGGCCTCCTGCTCACCAAACGTCTTGGCGATGTCAGCGACGTCGCTCGAGAGCTTGGCCTGCTTGCCAGCCTCCTCGTAGAACGCCGTCTCGAGGTACTCGAGCGTGAGAGCGAAGTTGAGGATCTCAATGTCACCCTCGGTTCCGCCGCTCTGCGCAAATGCCTTCCGAAGGAGAGGCCCGGCTGCGAACGCGCCATACGTGGCGCCTGCTGCGAGAACCCCCTTCATCAGGAATGAGCTTCGATCGATGGCTTCGAACTCGATCTGCTCGAGCTCGGGAGCCGCATTTGTCTTGTTAGTCATTTCTCGAATCTCCTTTCTGGGATTCGCCCGTTACCCGACGAGGAACGGCTGGACAGCGTCCAGGACCGTCTGCGGGTCGGCCGGGACAGCAAACGCGCCGTCCGGGGTGGCGCTCTCACCGATCAACGTGTTGAGGAGGGCCGCGTGGCGCGCCTCGTTCGTGTGGATCGACAGAGCCGCAGCGAGGATGTCCGGATTCTCGATCGCCGCAGCCTGGCCCAGGTACGCCGCCGCACCGAGGTTTTCTACCTCAGCCGCCGTCGTCAGGACAGTCTCTGCGTCGTCGAGGGGGAACTCCGCCTCGGGCTCCTCAGCGGGCTTCTCGCCCAGTGAGTCGAGCGTGGCGATCAGAGCTTCAACGTGCTCCTGCTCCTGTCCACCAATCGTCTTTACGAGCTCCAGCTCAGCGCCCTTGAAAAGGCCACTGTCCGCGACGGCGGCATAGAAGCCGGCCTCGAGGTACTCGAGCGTCAGCGCATAGTTGAGGATTCCGACATCGCCTTCACCGAACGACGCGAGCGGGTCATCGCTCGTCTCCGCATCGGTGGTCGAGGTCGGCTCTTCGTCTTCATCGTCGCCGCAGGCCGCCAGGAAGGCGCCCGCTGCTCCGGTTCCGCCCGTCAGCACAAGGAACTTGCGCCGCGAGAATGGGTCCCTCGCCGCGCGCGCGATGGCGTTGCGGTTGGGATTCGTAGGTACGGTCATGTCTATCTGACCTCCATTAGGGGGTGTTGCCAAATACCGGGGCCCGTGCTTTGGACCTTGTCCCGGTATCGCCTCCCGACGGCACCGGTCCTTTTCCGGACTTGCACGTGAATTCGAAGGCGCAGCGGAGATGGATCACTCTCGCCCGCAAGTTGTTCACTTGGTTTGGCCGTGCGGCCTAGCCGGGGACGGGAGCGCCTAGTAACTTCTCGCACACGTTGAAGAGCGTCTCCAGGGCAAATTCCTGGGTGACGGCGGGGTCCTTGAGGGTCATGCTCACGGAAAAGCCGATCAAGAGCGCCGTAAGCACCAGGGCGACCTTGTCTGGCGATGCAGAGCCGAACTCTCCGCTCTTTTGGCCCGCCCTGATGATCCCGACAACGGTCTTTCGGTACTCGTCTGAGAGCGCCTGCCGCGCCTGCCGCGCCCGCTCGTCGCGCAGCGCCACCTTCCAGAGTTCGATCCAGAAGGTTGACTCGCGATCGGCGACGGTCATTTCAATCAGTTCGCGTAGGCGAGCTGTCTGGGTGGGCAGGGCCGACATGCGCTCACGCGCCTGATCGAGGAACCAGTTCTTGCGAATTTCAAGAACGGCGATCAGCACCCCGGTCGGGTCGTCCACCCAATAGGAGATCTCAGAAGTACTGACATCCAGCTTCTCGGCGAGGTCAGCGAGGCTGAAACTGCTCGCGCCCCGTTCCATGATCGCCTCGGCGCCCGCCATCACGACCGACCCGAAGCCGACCGTCGGCAGGCGATGCTCACCCATCTGATTCACCCAGGCTGCGCAACTTGAGATCGGCCTCTAAAAGCTCGCCGGCCACCGTCACGCAGGCGTCCAGCATGTAATTCGGGCGGATCGTCGTGTCGCCCAGCGTCGCCTGGGTAGCCAGGGCGTCGATCAGCGTTGAGATCGTAATCGCGGCGCGGCGCGTGTCAGGGCATTGGAACTCGCCCGAGGCCACACCCGACTGAATGACCTCCTCGAGGATTCCGCGGAACCGCTCGTCGAACTTGTGACAGAGGGTTCTTGCGCGGTCGTCGCGGAGCGCGAACGACCACAGCTCGATCCACATCGACCAATCGAAGTCTGGAACCGTCGCCTCGAAGATGGCGACAATCCGGTCGCTCGCAGAGGCTCCTTTGGGAACGGCAAGCGCTTCTTCGAAAAGGTCCTCGTCGCGCTGCATGATGGCGCGAAAGACATCCCACTCGGACTCGAAGTCGGCGCCGATCTCGGCAAGGGTCAACCCCATCGCCTTTCCCAGCTCCGGCAGGGTCCAGCCATCCGCGCCCTCATCGCGGGTCAGCCGCTCGGCCGCGTCGAGCACCGCTAGCCGCTGCGAGGGTGTCTCATCGCCGTTCATGCCTATGCATTCCGACCCGAAAGCTATTCGGGTCGAGCCGGAGGGGTCGTGCCGCCCCTACGTCAAACCTCGCTACTTCAAGACCCTGATCAACTTCTTGTTCACGAACTCGTCCATGCCGTATTTGCCGAGCTCGCGACCAAAGCCAGAGTTCTTGACACCTCCAAAGGGCAGCTCCGCTCCGTCGAGGAGGACCCCGTTGACGTAGACCATCCCTGTGTCGAGGCTGTCCGCTACACGCTGGGCCTGCTCCGGGTCGGTCGAAAAGACGTATGAGCCAAGTCCGAACGGAGTGTCGTTCGCCAGTTGGATGGCTTCCTCCTCTGAACTCACCCTGTACACGCTTGCCACCGGTCCGAAGAACTCCTCGTGGTGGGCATCGTTGTCCGGTGTGATCCCCGTCAGCACGGCGCCCGAGAAGAAGTTGTCCTTTCGATCACCCCCCGCGATCTGGGCGCCCTGGGCGACTGCGCGGTCGATCTGCTCCTGGAGGCCTTCGGCGGCCTGCGAGGACGAAAGGGGGCCCATCTCAGCGTCGTCTGACATCGGATCGCCTGCCTCGGTGGCCGTGACCTTGGCCGTGAACTTCTCGAGGAAGTCGTCGTACAGATCGTCCGCAACGATGAAGCGCTTGGCTGCGTTACAGGACTGGCCGGAGTTGTCGAGCCGCGCCGAGGCAGCAGCCTCCACCGCCTCGTCAAGGTCGTCGGCTCCAAGGAGAATGAACGGATCGGAGCCGCCCAGCTCGAGCACGACCTTCTTCAGGTTGCGTCCTGCGATCTCCGCAACCGCTGCGCCGGCTCGCTCGGAGCCGGTAAGCGAGACGCCACGCACGCTCGGATTCTCGATCACCGCGGCAATCTGATCGTTCGAGGCGAGGATCGTTTGGTAGGCGCCGTCCGGGAATCCGGCATCCTTGAACATCTCCTGGATGGCTTCCGCCGACTCGGGGCACTGGTGTGCCGGCTTGAGCAGGATCGTGTTGCCGACAACGAGGTTCGGGCCCGCGAACCGGGCCACCTGGTAGTACGGAAAGTTCCAGGGCATGATCCCCAGAAGCGGGCCGACCGAGCTCCGACGGATAAGAGCGGTGCCCTCGCCGGCCAGGAGGTCGATCGACTCGTCCGCGAGAATCTCCTCGCCGTTATCTGCGTAAAAGCCGTAGATATCGACACAGAAATCGACCTCGCCCAGGGCCTGCTCCATGGGCTTGCCCATCTCGCGGACGGCGATCTCAGCCAACGCCTCGCGCCGCTCCGAGTGGAGTTCGGCAACTTTCTTGACCATGGCCGCACGCTCGGCGACTGTGGTCTTGAGCGCCCAGCTCCGGTGCGCGCTGCCGGCCGCAGTCACCGCCGAATCGAGGTCTGCGTCGGAGATCTCGGGGAACTCCTTCTCGGTCTCGCCGGTAGCCGGATTGATGACTGCGTACTTGCCCATGATTTCTCCTGTTCTCTGCGACTCCGGGGTAAGACCCCATGATCGCTTGTGCCAGTTGTGTTTCGGATTCAGGGGGTCAGACCCCGGTGGTGCTTGCTAGAAGTCCAGTACCTCTTCCGGCGGGCTGTAATCCATCCCCACGCCCTCGGCGACCGCCGCGTGCGTGACCTTGCCGTGTGCGACGTTGATACCCGGCTTGAGGCCAGGGATGCGTCCTACCGCCCCGACCACGCCGTGGTCGGCCAGCGCCAGCGTGTAGGGCAGCGTCGCGTTCGTGAGCGCGTAGGTCGAGGTGATCGGCACGGCGCCGGGCATATTTGCGACGCAGTAGTGGATGATCCCGTCGACTTCGTAGGTGGGGTCAGAGTGCGTGGTCGGCTTCGAGGTCTCAAAACAACCGCCCTGATCGATCGCAACATCCACCAGCACCGCGCTCTTCTTCATCAGGCCCAGCTGCTCGCGTGTGATGACGTGTGGCGCTCTGGCACCGTGGACCAGGACGCCGCCGATCACCAGGTCGATGTCCGGCAGACGTTCCTCGATCGAAAGCGTGGATGAAAACACGGTCGAGGCCCTGCCGCCAAAGGTCACGTCGAGCTCGCGGAGGCGGTCGATCGACTTGTCGTAGACGAAAACGTCCGCCTCCATCCCGATGGCAATGAAAGCCGCGTTCATTCCCACCGCGCCGCCGCCGATGATCATCACGTTTGCCGCCGCCACTCCCGGGACCCCGCCCAGAAGAACACCGCGTCCGCCGAGAGGCTTCTCGAGCATGAAGGCTCCCGCCTGGGTTGCGATCTTGCCCGCGATCTCCGACATCGGCGCCAGCAGCGGTAAGCGGCCGTGGGCGTCCTCGACCGTCTCGTAGGCAATGCAGACAGCGCCGGTGTCGCTCAACGCCTTTGTCAATTCGGGCGCAGGAGCCAGATGGAGGTAGGTGAAGAGCGTCGTCTCGGCGCGGAGCATCTCGACCTCCGGCATCTGCGGCTCCTTGACCTTCAGGATCATCTCGGCTTCGCCCCATACGTCCTCGGCACCCGGAACGATGCGCGCGCCTTGAGCCTCGTAGTCGGCATCGGAAATTGCCGAACCCTCGCCGGCGCCTTTCTGGATCAGCACGTCATGGCCGTGCTCGGCCAGTTCGCGAGCACCGATCGGCGTCAGCGCGACCCTGTACTCGTCCGTCTTGATCTCAGTCGGAACTCCTACTTTCATTTCTTCACCTAATCAGCTCACGGGCACGCAATGCGAGCCACAGTTCAATTCGGTCAGTTGCGCGGGACAGGTCGCGGCCCGTCAGCTCCTCGATCTTGCGGATCCGGTACCGGAGCGTGTGACGGTGGCAGAAAAGCTGCCGCGCGGCACGCTCCCAGTTGCCGTTGTTCTCGATAAACGCCTCGAGCGAGCGGAGGAGCTCGCCACCGTACTCGCCCTCGTTGCGGCCGATCGGCTCCAGGAGACCCTCGGAGTAGAGACGGAGCGCCTCGTCGTCCTGCAGGGCGAGCAGCAGCGTGAAAGCTCCCAGATCGCGATGGGACGCCACCTCGGGCCCGCCCCCGTTCTGTAGCGAGGTGGCCTCGAGGGCGCAGCGCGCCTCGTGGAAGGCACGGCGCAGCGATGCGACCGACACGCTCCGGCTGGCCGCGGCGCGCACCTCCGGGTAGGACGAGATCAACTCGACCCGCGCTTCGCGAGCGATCGAGACGGCGTCATCGGCGCCGGTTGCGACTACCGCGCAAAGGAGCGGGCCGGAAGCCGTCGAGGCGCTTGCAACGAGTGCCGGCACGCCTGCCCGTGCGAGGTGGCTCTCGAGTGCCGTCTCCGCGGCGGCCGTGTCGGCGAGCGAGAAAACGAGGACCGACGCCTCCGCTTCGATCCCGAATGGCCGGAGCCTGCCGCCTAGTTCCTCGGGGTCGAGCCGACCCGAGAGGGCGTCCGCAAGCAGGTCGCCGGCAAGCCTGCGTTCGGTTTCGTTCACGACCCGCTCTCGCATGAGCTCCAAACCGACAACGATCGAAGCCTGGCGGGCCAGGAGCCGCTCGAAATCTCCCAGTGCGCTCCGCTCGGAGAGCACGACCATCCAGCCGGCCGGAGGAGCGCCCCGGCGGCCGGGCACGGGCACGACCAGGGAGCGGTCAGAAAGCGCTTCCGGCTCGAAGGCAACGGCCCCCGAGCCGCTCGATCCGAGTCGGCCAGAGATCTCCTCGGCGATCCGGGCCACGTGTTCCTCGCTGGGCGGTCCCTCCGACGGGTGGCGGGCAACCTGACGGAGGGCGGAGTCGAAGACGAGCGCCGACCCGCCCACTGACCCCGCGATCGACGCGGTGATCTCGTCAAGGCCACCGCCGTCGATGACCAGGCGCTCCAGCTGCTCGTGGACCTTCGACCCGCGCTCCAATACGTCGAACTGCTCGTTCACCAGTTGCGTCGCTGCGCGCTCGGAGATGGCGATGAACGGCATTTCGTACGGGACCTCGAAGAACGGCATGCCGTTCTTGCGCGCGGCATCGAGGATCGAGGCCGGCACTTCGGGGTGATCGAATCCGATGCCGAACCCAAGCGCCGCCACCCCGTGCTTGGCGAGTCGCGCGACGTAGGCACGCTGCTTCGCGGCCGTGGCGAGGTTGTATCCGGTCGTCAGGAGCACCTCGCCGCCGGACAACCAGGGCGTTGGGTCCTCGTGCTCGGAGATCGCGACCCAGCGCACCGCGCCGTCCCCCTTCGGGGAATCCGCGGCAAGCTCGAGACCGCAGTCGGAGAGCAGGGACGAGACTGTCAGCATCGCGCCCTGATCAGGCCGCCGCCACGCGGTCGGCAGCCTCGGTCAGGACACTGCGCAGGATGCCGGTGATCTCCTCGAACTCCGCCGTGCCGCAGGTCAACGGGGGCGAAAGCTGGATCACCGGATCGCCGCGATCGTCGGCGCGGCAGATCAGTCCGCGCTTGTAGAGCTCGCCGGAGAGGAATCCGCGAAGGAGCCACTCGCCCTCCTCGGCGGAGAATCCCTCCTTGGTCTCCTGGTCCTTGACCAGCTCGAGGGCATGGAAGAAACCGTCGCCGCGGACGTCGCCCACGATCGGGATCTCGCGGAGCTCCTCGAGCATGCCCCGGAACTCGCCCTCGGTACGGAGAACGTTGCCGCAGAGGTCCTCTCGCTCGAAGATGTCGAGGTTTGCCATCGCGGCCGCCGCTGCCACCGGATGCCCCGCGAACGTGAACCCGTGGGCAAAGGAGGCCGTGCCCTTGGAGAACGGCTCAAAGAGGCGATCGGAGGCGATCATCGCCCCCATCGGGATATACGCGGAGGTGAGCGCCTTTGCCGAGGTGATGATGTCCGGCTGATAGCCGTAGCGCTCACAACCGAAGTAGTGGCCCAGGCGGCCCCACGCGCAGATCACCTCGTCGGAGATGAGGAGCACGTCGTGCTCATCGCAGATCTCCCGCACACGCTGGAAGTAGCCCTCCTGCGGGGGAATGCATCCGCCCGCGTTCTGGAGAGGCTCCAGGATCACCGCGGCGACCGTCTCGGCGCCCTCGAACTCGATGCGCTCGGCGATCTTCTCCGCCGCCCACAGCGGGTCGCGGTCCTCGGGCCAGTGATAGGAGTTGGTGTTCGGCACATGGCAGCCGCCAGGGGCGAATGGCTCGAACGGAGTCCGGAGGCCGGTCAGGCCGGTCGCCATGAGCGCCCCCATGGTGGTTCCGTGATAGGCCACCTCGCGGGCGATGATCTTGTGCTTTTGGCCATGCCCCTGGATCCGCCAGTAGTTGCGCACCAGCTTCAGTGCGGACTCCACGGCCTCTGAGCCGCCCGAGGTGAAGAAGACGCGATTCAGGTCTCCGGGAGCCAGGCTTGCGATGCGCGCTGCAAGCTCGATCGCTCCCGGGTGCGCGTAGCTCCAGTTGGTGACGAAGTCGAGCTCTCGAACCTGGCGCTCCATCGCCTCGCCGATCTCTGCGCGACCGTGGCCGGCGTTGCAGCAAAAGAGTCCGGAAAGGCCGTCGAGGTAGCGGTTGCCGTGCTCGTCGTAGACATAGACGCCCTCGCCGCGGGTGATGATCGGAATCGGGTGATCGGCGTCGTAGCCGCCCATTCGCGTGAAGTGAAGCCACAGATGCCGGCGGGCCATTTCCTGCAGCTCCTCCCCGCTTGCTCGACCGGTCGCGGGCGCTGACATTGTCGTCGACTCCATCTCTCCTCCTAGTGCGGCTGCGGCATCTGCTGAGCGCTTTGGCGCGAACCCAGCATGTGCCGTTGGGTATTGGACACTCTGACCGACGTTCCGTACAACTGTATATGTCCAGCACCGTGTGAGACAAGCCCCACCGGGTCAAATCTGTACTGGGTGTTTTGTCCAAAACGGACAAGACCTGTCGTCCGTTTTGGGAACTTTGCCAGTTGCGCCGCCCCACTCCGCCCCATAGCCTTAGGCCACTCTTGGAAGGTAAGCCGAGCGTCAGCCTTGAATCCGTCACGAAG
Organism: uncultured bacterium; assembly: GCA_963721645.1. Taxonomy (GTDB): domain Bacteria; phylum Actinomycetota; class Thermoleophilia; order Solirubrobacterales; family 70-9; genus JALZKA01. Next base: position 2,002,710 of record CAVRJK010000002.1, read on the forward strand.
CGCTTCGGCGACTTCGTGGCTGTCGATGACCTCGATCTCGTGATCGGGAGCGGGGAGTTCTTCACGCTCCTCGGCCCATCCGGCTGCGGCAAGACGACGACGTTGCGCATGATTGCCGGGTTCGAGGAGCCGACCGAGGGCAAGGTGATGATCGACGGCGACGACGTGGTCGGGGTCCCCTCGCACAAGCGGCCGACCAACACGGTCTTTCAGAGCTACGCGCTTTTCCCGCACATGACCGTCGCCGACAACGTGGCGTTCGGCCTGCGGCGCCAGAAGGTGGACGGTGCCGAGACAAAGCGACGCGTGGACGAGGAGCTCGAGCGCGTGGGCCTAGCCCGCGAAGCGAACCGCAAGCCTGCCCAGCTGTCCGGCGGTCAGCAGCAGCGCGTCGCGCTCGCACGCGCAATCGTCAATCGCCCGCGAGTGCTACTGCTCGACGAGCCGCTGGGCGCGCTCGACCTGAAGCTGCGCAAGGGCCTCCAGGTCGAACTGAAGCGAATCCAGCGCGAGGTCGGCATCACGTTCGTATACGTGACCCACGACCAGGAGGAAGCCCTCACGATGTCGGATCGCATCGCGGTCATGAACGGCGGCAAGATCGAGCAGCTCGCCTCGCCGGAGGACGTATACGAGCGGCCGACAACTACCTTCGTCGCCGGCTTCATCGGAGTCTCGAACTTGATGCCCGGCGTCGTCGAGGACGCTTCGGGCGACCGCACGCGCATCCGTCTTGACGCCGGCGTCTCCCTTGACGTGGCCGGGAACGGCTTCACCTCAGGCGACCGCTGCCACGCGGTCGTTCGCCCCGAGAAGCTCGAGATAGCGGGGGCGGAGGCATCGACCGGCGACGGGTGGCCGTCGGTGGGGGGAACGGTCGAGTCCTCCGTCTATCTGGGCACGGCAACGCAGATCGTGGTGCGGCTCGCGGGCGACGTTCCGATGACCGTTCTCGTCCCCAACGCCGACGAGGCCGAGCGGGGCCGGATTCCCGGAGGCGGCGCTGACGTGAGTATCACCTGGGCGCCGGAGCACATGCACGTGATCGTGGAGCCGGAATGACCCGGCACGGCCTGGTTGCCGGAGCCCTCGCCCTTGCGCTCGGCCTGAGCTCCTGCGGTGGGGTTGTAGGTGCCGGGAACGCAGGCAACGTCGAGACCGCGGAAAACGGCCCGGTGGAGGGCAAGCTCGTGATCTCGAACTGGCCCGGCTACGTGGATCCGGGCAAGGACAACTCCCTCGCGAAGTTCACCGATCGCACTGGAGTGGAGATCGAGTACATCGAGGACATCAACGACAACTCGGCCTTCTTCGGCAAGGTCCAGCCGCTGCTCGACCAGGGCGAGTCGGGCGATCGCAGCATCATGGTCGTCACCGATTGGATGGCCAAGCAGATGTACGACCTCGGCTACCTCCAGGAGGTCGACCACAACGACCTGCCCACGGTGTTCAAGAACATCCGGCCCGGCGTCCGCAGCTCCGAGCTCGACCCGGAGCGTGACTACGCGATCCCGTGGCAGAGCGGCATGACCGGAATCTGGGTCGATACCGCGCAGGCTCCCGACATCACCTCGATCAACGACCTCTTCGACCCCAAATACAAGGGCCGCGTGACGATGCTCACCGAGATGCGCGACACCGTGCCGCTGGTCATGAAAGCCGACGGAGTCGACCCGGCGGAGGCGACCACCGAGGATTGGATGGCGGCGGTAGACAAGATCCAAGACGCTGTCGATTCAGGACAGATCCGGCGCTTTACCGGCAACGACTACACCGAGGACATCACGAGCGGAAACGCCGTGGCCTCCATCGGGTGGTCCGGCGACGCCTACCTGATCTCGAATCCTGACGCCGAGTGGCGGATGCCGGACGATGGCTGCATGTTGTGGACGGACAACATGGTCATCCCGGTTGGCGCGCCCAATGCGCCCGCCGCGCTCGAATACATGAACTACGTGTACGAGCCGGAGGTCCAGGCGCCGATCACCGAATACATCACATATGTGACCCCCGTCGACAACGTCAAGGAGATCTTCGAGGCGGAGGACAAGGGTGGTCTCGCCAACAATCCGCTCGTCTTCCCCGACGAGGAGTTCACCAAGGACTGCACGGCCCAGGTGAACCCGCCGGTGGAGAGCGCTGAAGACATCACCGGGGCGTTCGAGGACATCGTCTCGGGATGAGCGCTTGAGCGGCTCCCGTAAAGCCGGTCTCATCCCCGCGGGCCTGCTTGGCCCGGGCGTTTTCTGGCTCATCCTGTTCTTCATCATCCCCATGTACTTCATGGGCGAGATGGCGCTCCGCTCCGGATCACTGGCGAGCGGCGGGTTCGCCTTCACGTGGGAGTGGTCGAACTTTTCCGATGCGCTTGATGGCCGCGGCGACCAGATCTTCCGCACCATCTACTACTCAGGAGCCGCCACGCTGATCGCGCTTTTGATCGCGTACCCCCTCTCTTATGCGATCGCCTTCAAGATCTCGCCGAGGTGGCGCCTCTTGTTCCTGTTCGCCGTGATCGCACCGTTTTTCACCACGTATCTGATCCGGACGATCGGGTGGAAGACGATCCTCTCGGACTCGAGCCCGATCGTCGACCTGCTGAAGACAATCGGTGCCCTGCCCGATGACGGGCGGCTCCTGGCGACCCCCGCGGCCGTGATCTCGGGTCTCACCTACAACTTCTTGCCGTTCATGATCCTGCCCATATACGCGAGCCTCGAGCAGCTCGACGGCAGGCTGATCGAGGCCTCGAAGGACCTCTACGCGTCCGCGCGCACGACCTTTCGCAAGGTGACGCTGCCGCTCACGGCGCCGGGAATCGTCGCCGGCGTCTTGCTGACCTTCATCCCTGCGTTCGGCGACTACGTGAACGCGCAACTCCTCGGCGGAACCGGGCAAGCGATGATCGGGAACAAGATCCAGTCGCTATATCTGGTCGAGCGCGACTACCCGGAGGCGGCGGCAATGTCGTTCATGATGATGGCCGCCATCCTGGTCACGGTCCTGATCTACATCAGGCTGGCCGGGACGGAGGCATTCATGGGCGCGGACGAGGAAGAGTCCTGATCAGATGAGCGCCTGGGCATGGCTGAAAAGGAACTCGCTGGTCATCTTCGCGTGCCTGGCCGTCGCCTACATGCTCATACCGATCGTGGTGATTGCCGTCTTCTCGTTTGGCGACACGCCCGCCGGAAAGCTCACGTTCGGGCTCAACGAAGGCTTCACCCTCGAGTACTGGCGCGACGCCTTCGCCATCGACGCGCTGAACGATTCGCTCCTTACGTCGCTCAAGCTGGCCGCCCTTTCGACGTTGGCCGCTACGGCCATAGGCACTGCCATGGCGCTCGCGTTGGTCCGCTATCAGTTCCGCGGGCGCAAGGCGGCGAATCTCTTGATCATCCTGCCGATGGCCTCGCCGGAGATCGTCATCGGCGCGGCGCTGCTCTCGATGTTCATCGTTTACTCGCTGCCGCTCGGCTTCACCACGCTCCTGATCGCGCACATCATGTTCTCGATCTCGTTCGTAGTCGTAGTCGTGAGATCCCGATTGATCGGATTCGATCGAAGTCTCGAGGAGGCGGCGCGCGACCTGGGAGCGGGGCCGTGGACCACGTTCAGGAAGATCACCCTCCCACTGATCATGCCCGGCGTGGCCGCCGCCGGTCTGCTCGCTTTCGCGCTCTCGATCGACGACTTCGTGATCTCGAACTTCAACTCCGGTTCGACCGTAACGTTCCCCCTTTACGTCTACGGCGTCGCCCTTCGCGGCATCCCGGTCCAGGTCAACGTTTTGGCGACGATGCTCTTCATGGTCACCGTGGTGGGCATCATCGCGGTGCTCCGTCAGCAGAGGCGGGCAGAACGAATGGCCTCGGTTCGGCCAGGAACTGGCTGACGGGCCAGCGATTCTGGACGCATGATCGACACCTAAGGCCGGCTCATTCTTCATACTCGTGGCGATGAGCACGGGGATAGATTCCGCTCCGGGCGCCGACGAGCAACTCGTCGACGAAAAACAACTTCTGGAGCGGTACTACCGGGACCGGAGCCCCACTGTCCGTGAAGAGCTTGTCAACCGTTTCCTGCCGCTCGCCCGGAGCCTCGCGAACCGCTACGCGGGCGGCCCGGAACCGACCGAGGACCTCCACCAGGTCGCAAGCCTCGGCCTCGTGAAGGCAATCGAGGGCTTCGACCCGACGCTCGGCTACAACTTTGCCAGCTACGCCGCCCCGACCATTCTGGGCGAGGTCAAAAGACACTTCCGGGATCGCGGACGTCAGGTCCACCTGCCGCGCGGGCTTCAAGAGCGAATCGCCCAGGTCGAGCGAGCGGTGGACGACCTACCCGCAAAGCTTCAGCGGGCGCCAACCGCGGCCGACGTCGCTGCTCAGACCGGGCTGGAAATAGAAGAAGTGCTGGAAGCGATGGAGGCGGCGAGCGCCCGGCGCCCCTACTCGCTCGACGCCACGGTCGGCCTCGATGAGGATGCGGCGACCCTGGTGGACACGCTCGGCGAAAACGACCCGTCGTACGAGACGGTGGAGTACGGCGAGGCGATCAGCCGTACGCTCGATCTGCTTCCCGAGCGCGAGAAGATGATCCTTCACCTCCGCTTCGTCGAGGACCTGACCCAGTCAGAGATCGCGAACAGGATCGGGATCTCGCAGATGCACGTCTCGAGGCTCCTGAGGCGCGCGCTCGACGCGGTTAGGGCCCAGGTCCGCGACTAACGGCGCCCCGGTAACTGGTCCGGGCGGTTATGCGGGTGCGGAGACGCCGGGGCCGATCTCGATGGAGATGAACTCTCCGTCCTCGGTCTCCAGGACATCGAACCGGTCCGCGATCTTCGCGATCGAAACGCCCATGCCGGGCAGCTCCATCTGATCGACCATGCGCTTGGCGCCGCCCTCCTGGAAGGGTCCTACGCGTAGGCAGAGGTTGGGCCCGCACTCCTCGATCTGGATGCTCACCCGGCCGTCGGCGAAGTCATCCGCTGTGCCGGCCGCGATCACGTCGCCAACCAGCACACCGTCGGACATGCGATCCAGCGAGAACCCCGCCCGCGTGGCTGCCATGGCCAGAACCCTGGCGATCACGGGCCTGGCGGCCACTCCCGCGTCAATGGCAAGTTCCGCCTCCTTCGGCGCCGCGGGGGCGTCCACCGCCGTCTCGGCCTCCTCGTGCATCCGAACCCTTGCGATCAGCGCCGTCCCGCCCCCTTCGGGGCTCTCGATCGAAAACGAGTCGACAACCGACGCGATCAGGGGAAGGCCGAGATGTAGTGAGGTGTCGTTGGAGGCCGGACGTGGGCGGAAGCCGACTCCCCAGTCGCGCACCCGGAGTTCGACCTCGCCGTTCCGGGCGATGGCGCTGACGTCGATTCTCCCGTCGTCGCGGCCCGGGTAGGCGTGGACGACCGCGTTCATGCAGGCCTCGGTGGCGATCTGCTTCAAGTCTGCGAGCGGGCGCTCCGGGATCGACACACCGTCCGCCAGCCCGGAAAGGGCTTGGCGTACGAGCGCGAGATTCTCCGGCTTGGCCGCCAGTGCGAGGCGGAGCTCGGTTGCGGTAGCGCTCATTTCATGCCGCTTTCAGGTAGGTGCGACGGCAAGCGCCTCTAGCGCTGTCTCGCGGTTCGGGTGCACGGGAAGCTCTTCCATCAGCCCCGTCACCTCGAGCACGCGGCGGACCGGCTCGGCAGTACCGTCGCATGCCACCGCGAAACCACGAGCTGCCTCACCTGCGTGGCGCCGCGCGTCCAGCACAGCGCCGAGGATGGACGAGTCGACAAAGGTTGCCGGGGAGAGGTCGATGATCAACGCTCTCTCTTCGCCGGCGGCCGCCTCGAACGCCTCGCGGACCTGCGGAACGGTGCCGAGGTCGTGCTCGCCTTCGAGGACGACTATTTCGATGCCGTCTCCGCCCGATTCCCGGCGGACTTCTCCCACCACGTCCATGTCGCGAGGATAACCGGAATGGAGGGCACCGCGCCCTCGCCTCCTGCCGAGGCGGTAGAGCTGTTTCACAAGTTGGACTTACCCGCGTTCGCGGGAGGTCTAACCCCGGCGGCCGAGATACGATCGGCGTGCATGGCGGATCTCGCGACCAACCTTCTCATCGGTGGCCAAAACGTGGCCGGCGAAGGCGAGGAGATCGCGGTCGAGAATCCTTACTCGGAAGAGACCATCACGACCCTCCGAGGCGCATCGCCAGACCAGGTCGACGCGGCCGTTGCCGCGGCTCGCGAGGGCTTTCGCATCTGGGAGTCCACCCCCGCCACCGAGCGCGCCGACATGCTCCATGAGGTCGCCGCGAGGCTTCGCGCCCGCACCGACGAGTTGGCCGCACTGATGACCTCCGAGGGCGGGAAGCCCGTCATCGAGAACGCAGACGAGGTCGGGTGGTGTGCCGCTGCCTTCGACTACTACGCGGAGATCGGACGCGACTCGGCCGGCCGGGTGATCCCGCCGATCGAGGCCTCGCAGCTCGCGCTGGTGCTCAAGGACGCGCTCGGCGTGGTCGGCTGCATCGTGCCGTGGAACTACCCGCTGCTTTTGTTGACGTGGAAGCTCGCCCCCGCGCTGGCGGCCGGCAACTCGGCCGTCTGCAAGCCGTCCGAGGTGACGCCGCTCTCCACGCTTGCGATCGCCGGCGTGTTCGACCATCTGCCTCCGGGCACGGTGAACATCGTCGCCGGCACGGGCGAGGTCGGGGGTGCAATCTCCTCGCATTCCGGAGTCGACGCTGTCGCGTTCACCGGATCTGTCGAAACGGGGAAGAAGGTGGCTGCGGCCTGTATCGAGCGCATGGCGCGGGTCAACCTCGAGATGGGCGGCAAGGATCCCTTCATCGTCTGCTCGGACGTTGCCGCCGAGATCGAGGTTGCGGCGCGCGGCGGAGCCTGGGCGGCCTACCTCAACGCCGGCCAGGTCTGTACGTCGGCGGAACGCTTCTACGTGATGGAGGACATCTATGACGATTACGTCGCCGCATTCGTCGAGCACACCAACTCCCTCGTAGTCGGCGATCCGACCGACAAGACGACCGACATAGGCCCGATGGTCTCAGCCCCCCAGCGCGACAAGGTCGTCGCCCAGGTCGAGGCGGCCGTTGCGGCCGGGGCCGAGGTTCTGACCGGGGGCGATCGGCGAGGACACGAGCACGGGCACTTCTACGCCCCAACGGTGGTTACCGGGCTCGCTCCTGAGACCGATCTCCTGCGCCAGGAAACGTTCGGGCCGGTTGCGCCCATCGTGCCCGTGAAGTCGCTTGACGAAGCGATCGAGCTCGCCAACGGCACGCAGTTCGGCCTCGGCGCGAACATCTACACGCGAGACCTCAAGAACATCCTGCGCTGCATGCGCGAGATCAAGTCGGGGACAGTCTGGTTCAACGACCCCCTGACCGACAACGACGCGGGCCCGTTCGGCGGCTTCAAGCAGTCCGGCCTGGGCCGCGAGCTCGGCCGCGAGGGCCTCGAGGCGTTCCAGGAGACCAAGCACGTCCACATCGAGACGGAGCTGGGAATCAAGGACTGGTGGTACCCGTACGGCGACAGCGCCTGAAGACCGCCCACCTCGGCCATCACCACCACAACAACCCCAGCCCCAGCCACAGCCACCGCCCGAGGGGTCAGACCCCTCACACAACGCTCACACAGGTTCTTGGACGTTTCGGCACGGCTCAACGCGTCACAATCGAGGGCATGAGCGAAAGCGCAACCGACACACGCACACTGAGGAACTTCATCGGCGGCGGCTGGGTCGAGGCCGCCGGCTCGGGAACGCTCGAGGACGTGAACCCCGCCACGGCCGAAGTCGCGGCGCTGGTGCCGTTGTCCGGCGAGGCCGACGTGGACGCGGCGGTCCGCGCGGCGCGCGAGGCCTACCCGGCGTGGCGAGCGACGCCGCCTCAGAAACGCGCTCGCGCCGTGATGGCCCTCCGCTCGGCGCTCTGGGACAACCATGAAGAGATCGCCCGCCTCGTCACCGAGGACATGGGCAAGACCCTCGACGATGCGCGGGGCGAGGTTCTGCGTGGGATCGAGTCGACCGAGGCGGCCTGTGGCATCCCCCATCTCCTGAAGGGTGAGAATCTCGAAGGCGTCGCGACCGGTGTGGACGTAGAGCTCATCCGCCAGCCCGTCGGCGTGTGCGCCGCGATCACGCCCTTCAACTTCCCGGCGATGATCCCGCTCTGGTTCCTGCCGTACGCGATCGCCTGCGGCAACACCTTCATCCTCAAGCCCTCCGAGCGTGACCCTCGACCCTCCGAGCGGATCATCGAGATCCTTGCCGGCGTCGACGAGATCCCCGACGGCGTCGTGAACCTCATCCACGGCGCACACGATGCGGTCAACGGCCTCCTGGACCACCCCGACATCAACGCGATCTCGTTCGTCGGCCAGGCCTCCACGGCTCGCTACGTCAACGAGCGCTCGGCCGCCACCGGCAAGCGCTGCCAGGCGCTGGGCGGCGCAAAGAACTCGCTCGTCGTCATGCCCGACGCCGACCTCGACGTGTCGGTGCCCGCGATCATGAGCTCCTCCTTCGGCGCCGCCGGCCAGCGCTGCTTGGCGGGCTCGGTGGCGGTCGTCGTCGGCGACGCCTCTCGCCAGGACGAGGTCGTTGCCACGCTTCGCGACGCGGCATCTGCGCTGGGCACCGGCCCAGGCGACGAGGAAGGCGTCGAGGTCTGCCCCCTCGTGGGACCAGAGGCGCGCGAGCGGATCGTCGGTGCGATCGAGAAGGCCATCTCCGACGGGGACGAGCTCGTCCTCGACGGCCGTGAGGCCGGGCCCGAGGACGGCGGCCCCGCGAAGACGATGATCGGCCCGACAATCGTCGAGGCCTCTGACAATGAGGGCGATCTCGCAAGGGAGGAGCTTTTTGGCCCCCTCCTGGCGGTTGTGCGCGTGCCCGACCTGGCAGCGGCTCTGGATTTCGTGAACGGCTCGCGCTACGGCAACGCCGGCTCGATCTTCACGACGTCGGGCGAGGCTGCCCGCACGTACCGCTTCGGCGTCGAGGCGGGGATGATCGGCGTCAACGTCGGCGTGGCCGCGCCCGTCGCGTGGTTCCCGTTTTCGGGCTGGAAGGACTCGATCGACGGCGACCTCCACGCGAACGGCAATGACGCCGTCGAGTTCTACACACGCAAGAAGGTCGTCACTTCCAGATGGACCTGATGAGCGGCGCACGCTGTGAAACGCGCGTGGGCCGGTGGCTACCTCGTTGAACCCCGTCGCCGAGAAGCTGGGCGAGCTGGGGCTCCCCCGCCCCGTCTCCGAGCTGGCAGCTCGCGACTGGGACGTCGTGATCGTGGGCGGCGGCCACAACGGCCTGACCGCCGCCGCCTATCTGGCGCGCGAGGGCAAGAGCGTTCTCGTATTGGAGCGGCGGGAACGGGTCGGCGGCGCCTGCACCTTGGAGCGGCCCTTCTCCGACGAGCGCTACGTCGTCAGCCCATGCGCTTACGTCGTCGGGGTACTCGACGACCTCGTGATCTCCGAGCTGGGCCTTCGTGAGCGCGGGGTCGAGATCACCGTTGCCGACCCGGCCCTCTTCATCCCCTTCGAGGATGGAACGGCGTTCGTCGAGTTCGACGACGAGGAGAAGACGCTCGCCGGCCTTCGCAAGCTCGGTATTTCCGAGAAGGACATCGAAGGGTTCCACGCCTACGGCGAGACGTTCGACCGCGCTCGCCGAAAGCTCCGCAAGGGTGAGCGGGACGCCTGGGTCGGCGACTCGCCCTCGCGCGCCGAGCTCGAAGAGATGCTGGGCGAGCCCGAGCTGATCGACCTCGTCTTCGAGGCTTCGATCTCCGACGTGCTCGACGCGCACGTGGAAGACCAGCGGATAAAGGACGCGCTCTACGGCCAGGGGCTCATTGCCGCCTACGGTGGGCCCAAGGACAAGGGCACAGCGATGATCCACCTGATGCACCACATGGGTGAGCTCGGCCCCGACCGTCCGGGTGCCTGGGGCTACGTCAAAGGCGGCATGGGCATGGTCTCCTTCGCGATGTGCGACGCCGCGATCGAGGCCGGTGCCGAGGTTGCATGTGGAGTTCCTGTCGGCGCGGTTTTGCCCGGCGAGGGAGTCGAGCTCGAAGACGGGACGCTCATTCGCGCGCGCACCGTGATCTCGAACGCGGACCCCAAGCGCCTCCTGGGAATGCTCGAGGCCGGCGGCTCGAACGGAGCCGTTCCTGCCGAGTTCCGCGACCGGCTCGACGCATGGAAGGTCCGAAGCCCGGTGGTCAAGGTGAACGCCGCGCTGACCGAGCTCCCCCACTGGACTGCGGCCGGCGGAGAAACCTGGCCGGCCGCCGGGACCGTCAACTGCCGCGAAAGTCTGGACGGCGCGCAGGCCGCCTTCGAGGCCTCAGCCCGCGGCGAGCTGGCCGTCGGCTTCACCGAGATCTACTCGCAGACGGCCGACGACCCAACGGTCGCGCCGCCCGACCGCCACGTCATCTCCGCCTTCTGCCAGTACGCGCCCGCTGGGAAGACCGTCGAGGACTGGGACGCGGGCCTTCGAGAGGAAGCCGCCGATCAGGTCTTCGGGATGATCGAGCGCTTCGCGCCCGGATTTCGCGATCAGGTCGTGGAGTACGAGGTGCTCGGCCCGCCCGACATCGAGGAGCGCATCGGCCTCACGGGCGGCTGCATCTTCCAGGGCGAGTGCTTCCCCGACCAGATGTGGGAGAACCGGCTCGCCTCACGCACCCCGGTCGAAGGGCTATACCTCTGCGGCGCCGCCACCCACCCGGGCGGCAGCGTCATCGGGCTGAACGGCCGCAATGCCGCGATGGCCGTCCTCGGTGACCAGGGCTGAGGCGCATCAAACCTGATGCCAGCGCGAGACGCGCAGCCGGGCGAGGCGCAAGACGCCCGCCCCGACTCTAGACTCGTTGACATGGAGTTCGTGGGGGTAGCACTGCGCGCCGCCGGCGCCGTCGCCGCTTCGATAGTCGTGGGCTCCGTCTTTTGGGCGTCTACCGCGGTTGCCGCGAATACCGTGCCATCCGCCCCCCGTTCCGTCGAGGCGCGCCCAGGGCCCGCTGCGGTTGTAGTCACGTGGCGATCCCCCCGGTCAGATGGCGGATCGCGGGTGGACGGCTACAAGGTCGTCCGCTCAGCGGCTGGCATTCCCAAGAAGGTGACCAGCGTTTCCGCCCGAAAGCGGTCCCTGGCACTTCGCGGGCTTGTTCCCGGTAAGGCGTACGCCTTCGAAGTGCTGGCCCACAACTCACATGGCTGGGGAAAGGGCAGTTCAGCTGAGAACGCGAAGCCGCTCGCGGAATCGGGCTTCGGCACGATCACTGGGAGGTGCGGCGTGGTTGCGCCTCGCCTTGGTGAGGCGACTTCCTCGTTCTTCGAGAATCGGTTCGACTTCGGGGACGACTGGCATCTAGAAAGGGGAAAGCTGACCGAAGGGGGGCAAAGGATTTTCGACTCGTCAGATGTCGGAGGTAGTTCGACCGAGAGCGAGATAATGGCCTACGAGGCACTCGACCGCTGCGAGTCGGCTTTGCTGCTCAAGACAACGTCGGAAGTCGTATACGAGGCAAGCGGGGGCAACGCCACCACTGACTTCCTGGTCGAGATCGCCGGCAGCAAGGTGGGCGTCACTGTCACTCGCGCGTTCAGGCCACCTTCACTGGTCTTCTCACAGGCAGACGCTGACGAGATCGTCGCCGACAAGCTTGCAGACATTCAGGAGTCCTCGCAAAGGGTTTCGGACGCAGATGCTTGGGTGAAACAGGTGCTGCTCGTCCTGGCGGTGGATGACGCGCACGCCGACAAGATCGAGACCGCCTGGCACCAGGCGAGCACGGAGCTCAAGGGGGACACCTTGCTCTACCTGTTCACAACCGACGGTGCCGACGGATTCATCTACTGCAATCCCGATGCGGCCGCGTGTCAGTGATCGTCGCAGCGCGAACGCGACTCAGAGCGGCCGACCGCTGAGGACGCGAGCGGGCGGTTAGCTCCTGCGCTTCTTCCTGACCTTCAAGGACATGTCCATGTCCTCGTGGAGGATGCAGCCGAGCGTGTACCTGCCCGCCTTCCTGAACTTGTGAGCAAAGACGAAGCCGGTCTCGTCGGTGTTGTCTGACTCGAAGTACTTGCCGGGTCCCGACTCCTTGAAGACGTTGTGCGGGTCCTCGCCGACCCATGTGAACTTGAGCGTCGTGTTCTGCTTGATCGTCATCGAGACCGGGTCGAAGAAGTCGTCGCCGACGTTCACGGTCTTCGTCCCCCGACCCTGAGCTGACGACCCCGCAAAAAGGACTCCCGCGAGGCCGACGGCAATGGCAGTGGTGATCGCGCGGCGCATGGTCCCTGCCTCCCTGGTCACTTTCTCTTCGGCTTCTTGACCCGGACCGACCCGCGCATGAACGGGTGGATCCGGCAGAAGTACGTGTAGGTCTTGCCCTCCTTGGGGAGTCCGGGGGTCGAGTAACGATTTGTCCCCGTTGTGACGCCGGTGTTGAAGAGGTGGCCGTAGCCCAACTGGCCCGAGTCGAATTTGACCGGCCCGTCGGCGAGCGGGTAGCCGATACCCGAGCCGCGATTACAGGGCGCCTTGCACGACGTGACGCTGTGCCACGCCTGGGAAATATCGGCCTGGCCCTCCACTGCGTCCATGTTCGTGAAGAGGATCGGCTTGTTCGCCTTGACCAGCGGGGGGCGCATCGGCGTCGACGGGAAGTTCTGGAACGCCGAGTAGCCGCCGAGCTCGTACTTGAACCCGTCGATGTCGATCCCGGAAGGCTTGACCTTCCCCTTGCTCTTCAGCTTTCGCGGATCGGCCAGCCCAAGGTCCGTGTTCGCCTCGGCGTCGATGTTCTCGAGCAGGCGGCCGTGGGTGAGGATGCCGCCCGCGTCGTACATCGCGGCGACCTCCGTCGCGTCGTCAAAGGGATCCTTTGCAGCCGGGTCGTCGGCCTCGGAAACCGCCAGCGGAAGAATCCCCATCGACTCGTACCAGGAGGCGTTCTCGACGTCATATGTCGTGTCGATCGACAGGGTGTCGCCGGCCTCGACCGAGATGCGCCACTCCGGCCGGGTCGCCTTCATGCTCACGTCCCAGCTCACGGCGCCGGCCGGCTCGTAATAGAAGGCGTCTGAGTGAAAGAGGGGCTTGACCTCGGAAGGATCGTCGCCATCGACTGTGCCCGCGTCGGGACCGTCGCGGGCGACCTCGAGGTCGACGCTGGTCCCGCCGGGGTGTAGGTGCCCCGCTCCGAAGACCAGGGTGCGGCCACCTGAGGGAACAGTCCACTCCGCCTCCTCGGAGACCTTTTCCTTCTCCTCGAACCCAGGGTCCCCGGCAACGGTGTTCTCGACGTCGTCGGGGAAGACGAACTCGCCGTCGCCGTCCTCGTCGAAGCCCCTCTCGGCGTCGAACACCGGGTAGACGTCCGCAAAGTCATCCGGTCCCTGGATCGCACCCGGGTTGATCCCGGCGACGTCGAGCCATTCGACGACAGCCTCGCTGATGACCGCGCCCGACGTGCTGCTCACGGGTACCCAGTCGATCTCCCATGTGAGGTAGACCTGCCGACCGCCCTCGGCGGTGAGATTGTGGATCATGTCGTTCAAGATCCAGTTCTCGTTGCCGTTCGCCTTGATTCCGTAGCCCTCCGGGAGCATGACCTCGGTCTTCTCCTCGCCAGACGCGAACGTGGGCCTACCGCTCTTTATCCAGACGACGTGGTGAAGGTGGAGGTCGTAGACGCTGGGCGTGACGAGGCCCGATTCGGTGATCTCGACCATGCTCGGCTTGAAGCGCGTGATGTAGCCGGGGTCGCTCGACGAGAACGGGTCCGCGACCCCGGGGCCGGAGACCTTCTCCGGGTTCGGGCACGTCTTCGTGCCGCCGAAGTTGTTGAGATTCTGACCGGGGTTGATGGTGAGCGCCGGGGTGCGGCACTCATACGTGGTCGCGTCCGCGTACTCGGCCTTCTCGAGCATCTCGACCTCTTGGGCAGCGGCGGGCGACGGCAGCACGAAAAGACACGCCACGCTGATGCCCAAAGCGATCAGGCCCCGCCGGATCAATGGATTCCCTTCCACCCGACACGGATGCTACCGGGGAGTCTGAGAAGCCTTCAGGACGCTTGGCCAATGTCGTGCCATGATCGGCGTCGAATGGCCGAGCCGATCCAACACTCTCTTGCAGGCTCCGGTGGAAATCTCGTCTTCTTCGAGTGGCCGAACGAGGGCGCCACATTCATCGCGCTGATCGCCCACGGCTACGGCGAGCATTCCCGGCGCTACGACCACGTGGCCGACCGCCTGGTCTCGGAAGGCGCAACGGTCTACGCGCCCGACCACATCGGCCACGGACTTTCAGACGGAGAGCGGGCGCTGGTCGCTCAGGGCGAGATGCTCACCGCCGACCTCCACCTGGTCGCCGACATCGCGCGCGGTGCTCATCCCCGCCTGCCGGTGGTCCTGATCGGCCATTCGATGGGCGGGATCGTCGCGACGCGCTTCGCACAGAGGCACCCGGGCGAGCTGACGGCCCTGGTCCTCTCGGGCCCCGTTATAGGCGGCAACGCTGCGATGTTCGGACTGCTGGAGATGGACCCGATCCCGGAGATCCCGATCGACCCTGCGGTCCTCTCACGCGATCCCGAGACCGGTGCCAAGTACGCGGCAGACCCTCTCGTCTATCACGGCCCCTTCCACCGCGAGTCCCTGGAGATGTTCAAGCGCTCCGTTGATGATGTCGCCAAGGGCGGCTCGTTCGGCGACCTACCGGTCCTGTGGATGCACGGCTCTGAGGACGCGCTCGCGCCGCTTGAAGAAACACGCGTCGCGATCGAGAAGGTCCGCGGCCCGCGCACCGAGGAGAAGGTCTACGGGGGCGCGCAGCACGAGATCTTCAACGAAACGAACCGCGCGGAGGTGCTCGACGACACTGTCGAGTTCGTCCGCCGCTCGCTGGCCTGATCAGGCCAGCGTCAGCTGCTTTCCCCAGTCCTTGTCGAGCGCCGCGGTGTTGCCGCCGGTGCCCTCGAAGTCGAGGAGCGCACGCTTGCGAGGTAGTCCGCCGCCGTACCCGGTGAGCGAGCCGTCGGCGCCGACGACGCGGTGGCAAGGGACGATGATCGGCACCGGCGTCGAGCCGACCGCCCCGCCCACGCCGCGAGGGTCGAAGCTCTCGCCTGATTCCTCGGAGAGCCTGCGCGCGATCACGCCGTAGCTGGTGGTCTCGCCGTATGGGATCTCGCGGAGCGCCGCCCAGACCCGCTGCTGAAACTCGGTGCCCTTGAGGTGGATGTCGAGCTCGAACGACCGGCGATCGCCCGCGAAGTACTCGTCCAGCTGGGCGATCGCAGGCGCGAGCGCGGCGGGATCGCCTTGCGGAGCCGTTGCGAGCCTGCCTGGAAACTGGAGGGCGACCAGGTGGCTCTTGGTGCCCACCAGCGTGAGGACTCCGACGGGGCTTTCATAGCGGACTGCGTTCATCTCATTCATGCTCTCTGAACGACCGGTCGGCGCTTTTCGTGAGATGCAATCGGGGGTAATGTCCCTTGAGACCCGAAGGAGGATTCAGATGCACGACGAGCACGATCACGACGAGGCGCACAGCCACGAGCACTCACACGGCGAGGAGACCCACACCCACGCACACTCAGACGCCGAGCATGAGCACACCGAGCATGAGCACGAGCACTCACACGGCGAGGAGACCCACACTCACCCGCACGTTCACGAGGAGGGCCTCGAAGAGGATCACACGCACGATCACGACGAAGGCTGAGGTCAGGCCTCGGGATCCAGCAGGCTTGGAGCACCTTCCGCAGGCGCCGGCGCCTCGTCTGCAAACTTCGCGATCCGCACTCCGAGCAGCCGCACCGGTCGGTCGGGCAGGTTCTCCCGGAGCAACTCGAGCGCCACGGCCCGGATCGTCTCGGGGTCGTTCGTGAAGGTCTGAATCGAGCGGTCGCGCGTGAACGTCGCGAAGTCATCGGTGCGAACCTTGATCCCGATCGTCCGGCCCGAGATATCGCGGTCGCGAAGCTGCCCGGCCAGCCGCTCCGCCTGCCCTGAGACCACCTCGACCAGCCGCTCGGGATCGGTCACGTCGTAGTCGAAGGTCGTCTCGACCGACCGTGACTTTGCGATCCGCTCGGTCGTGACCGGAGCGTCAGAGCGAAAGTGCGCGCGGTCGTGAAGCGCGCGGCCGTGGGACTCGCCGAAGCGCTCGATCAGGCCGGGGATCGTGCAGCGCTGAAGCTGCCCGATCGTCTTCACGCCGAACCCCTCGAGGCGGCCGGCAGTCTTCGGGCCGATCCCCGGGATCAGGCGGACGCCCTCGCTCGCAAAGCGCACTGCCGCCTGCTCGCGCGTGAGAACGACGAAGCCCCGCGGCTTTTCAGCGTCCGACGCCACCTTGGCGACGAGCTTGTTTGGGCCGATCCCGACCGATGCGTCGAGGCCGGTCTCCTCGCGGATCCGGCCGACCAGATCGGACATCCGCGCGACCGGATCACTCACGCCGGAGAGGTCGATGTAGGCCTCGTCAAGCGACAGGGGCTCAATGGGAACGCCCATCTCGCCGATCAATGTGCGCACCTCCGCGGAGCGCTCGCGGTAATGCGGGTGGTCCACCGGGATCCAATGGGCGTCCGGGCAAAGCCGCCTAGCGCGGGATGCAGGCATCGCAGAGCCCACCCCAAACTTCCGGGCCTCGTACGAGGCGGTCGTGACCACCGCGCGCGGCCCCGTCCCCGAAACGATTACCGGCTTTCCGACGAGCTCTGGATGTCGTTGAAGCTCAACCGATGCGTAGAAGGCATCCATGTCGAGATGAGCGATCTTCCGCGGCACCCTTCGATCGTAGGCGCCGCGCGAGACGTTCGGCAACCGGTCGACAAGACCCATCTGTGCGACGGATAACGTCGACCGGTCGAAAGGTCAGCGGCCGATCTGCACGCCGATCCGCTCTGGGATGCCGGCGACCGCGGCGCTCACGGGATCCGGCTCCAGATCGAGTTCCTCCGCACGCTCCTTGCGAAGCAGCGCTTCACGGATGACCGTTCCACCGATGTAGCGGAAGGGCTCGGGAGGGACGCGGATCTCGCGATGCTCGACGATCGGCAGCCGCGAGTACTCGTCTCGGCGGTCGAGCGCAAGCGAAGCGAGGATGTGCCCGACCATCCGCGAAGGACCGACTCCGTTTCCCGTGTAGCCGAACGCGTAGTGGACGCGGTCGTCGAGAGTCCCCACCATTGGCGTGTGGTTGGGCGAGACATCGATGGGACCGCCCCAGGCATGGGCGATCTTGCGTCCTTCGAGCTGGGGAAAGAATCGGGTGAGGTGCGTGGCGACCTGAGCGGCGACGCCGGCGTCCACCTCGGCGTGTCCACACAGGCGCGCTCCGTAGACCATCCGTCCTCCGCCCCAGCCGAACGCGATCCGCCCATCCTCGGTGGTTCGGAAGTAGTGGAGCATGTGGCGGCCGTCGGTGATGCACTCGCCGCCGGTCCACCCGATCTCTTCGAGAATGTCGGGCACGGGCTCCGTGATCACCATGTGGCTCGAAGTCAAAGTCAGACGCCTTCTCAACGGAGCCACTGCTTCTTGCGCCCCGCCCGAGGCCAAGACCGCGTGGCCCGCTCGCACGACTCCCCCATCGGTGTAAACCTCGACGCCGGACGCCCCGGCCTTCAGGCCGCGGGCCTTCGATAGCTCGTAGACCTCGACGCCGGCCTCGATCAGCCGCCTTCGGATACCCAGCGCAAGCCGCGCCGGATTGACCGTCGCCGAAGCGGGAAAGTGGGCTGCGCCGCGAAAGACCGGCGACGCGCACCGCTCCTGCATCCGCTCGGCGCTAAGCACCTCGACCGCGTCCGGCCTTCCGAGCGCCCGGCACGCTTCGACGGCGGGTTCCCAGACGCGGTCGTGGGCCTTCGCAGTCGATACCTGGAGGTACCCAGCGCGGCGAAACGACGCGTCTACATCCTGGGCCGAACACCACTCGCCGATCTCGTTGATCGCCGCTTCCGCCTTGCCGGCCAGGGCCAGGGTGCCCTCGTCGCCGAAGGCGTCGCGCATGGACCCGAGGCCAAACCACATCGAGTTTGCAAAGCCGCCGTTGCGCCCGGACGGACCGTGACCGCAGAGCCCGGCTTCGAGGAGGACGACGCGCGCGTCCGGCTCCGCCTCCTTGATCAGCCATGCCGTCCACATGCCCGTGAAGCCGCCCCCGAGGACGACGACGTCAGCGGATGCCTCGCCGTCGAGGATCGCGTTGGGCTCAGGCCGCTCTTCCGCGGAGAGCCAAAATCCCTGCGCGTCGTGGATCACTCCCTTTAAGTGTGCCGAAGTGCCCACGCGCGCGCCGGGCGAGGTCCCGACCGGGTCAAGTCGCAGGCCCGGCCGCAACCGAAACGGGCTCAGCGGCACGGTCGGAATGCCGCTCGATCAGCTCCCGTTGAACGGAGCGGCCGTTGGAGCCGTCGCGCCGGACGTAATGGCCTTCCGGGTCGAGGTCCCAGGCGTTCATGTCGTCTGCGAGCGAGCTGTCCAAGATCTCCACGAGGTCGGCTCGCGCGCGCTCGTCCTCGATCGGCACGATGAGCTCGACGCGGTTATAGAGATTGCGCGGCATGAGGTCGGCCGAACCGATGTAGATGACCGGTTCTTGGCCGGGTCGCTCGAACGAGTAGATACGCGAGTGCTCCAAGAAGCGGCCCACCACGGAGACGACCTCGATGTTCTCTGATACTCCGGGCACCCCGGGCTTCAGCGCGCAGATCCCTCGCACGTTCAGCTGTACCTTCACGCCTGCCTGCGAGGCCCGGTAGAGGGCCTTTATCGACTTCGAATCGAGAAGAGAGTTCATCTTCATTCGGATGCGAGCGGGGTGCTCGTCTGAGTGAGACTCAATCGTCCGGTCGATCTCGGCGACCATCTCCTCGGCCAGATTAAGCGGAGCGATGAGCGCCTTGCGGTACGCCGAGGGTCGCGCGTAGCCCGTGAGGTAGTTGAACATCTCGGCGATGTCCGAGCCGATGTCCTCGTCGCATGTGAACAGGCCGATGTCTGTATAGATGCGGGCCGTCTTGGGGTTGTAGTTGCCGGTGCCGATGTGCGCGTAGTGGCGCACGCCATCGCCCTCCCGGCGAACGACGAGGATGCACTTCGTGTGGGTCTTCAACGAGGGGATCCCGTAGACGACGTGGACGCCCGCCTGCTCGAGCTTCTTGGCCCACGTGATGTTCGCCTGCTCGTCGAATCGCGCCTTCAGCTCCACCATGCATACCGCCTGCTTGCCGCGTTCTGCAGCAGCTATCAGCGACGGCACGAGCGGCGAGTCCGCCGACGTGCGGTAGACGGTCTGCTTGATCGCGAGGACATCCGGATCGGCGACGGCCTGGCGGACAAACCGCTCGACCGACGTCGAGAAGGAGTCGTACGGATGGTGCACGAGGATGTCCGATTCGCGCATCGCCGCGAACACGTCTCCGTCCTGCCCGTCCTCGCCGACGAGGCGCGACTGAGTTACGGGAGTGTGTTCGGGATCGCGTAGCTCCTTCGGCAGCCCCTTGACCCCGTAGACATCCCACAGGTCGGTCAGGTCGAGCAGGCCGTTCACCTCATATGCCTCGCGCTCTTCGAGCCCCATCGCGGAGACGAGCTGAGAGCGAAGTCGCGAATCCATCCCAGCCTCCACCTCGAGGCGAACTAGCTCACCAAAGCGCCGCCGGCGAAGCTCCTCTTGCACAGCCTGCATCACGTCGTCGGCTTCATCGGACACGTCATAGTCGGTGTCGCGCGTGACACGAAAGAAGGAGAAGTCCACGACCTCCATGCCGGGGAAGAGGGACTCCAGGTTGGCCGCGATCAGATCGTCCAGGGGCACGAGTGTTGTCCCGTCTTCTCCCAACGGCAGGAAACGCCCGAGCAGCTCCTTCGGCACCTTGACCCGGGCGAGGACTTCGGTGCCCTGCTCGGGGTCGCGAAGCGAGACGGCAAGGCTGAGCGAGAGGTTCGAGATGTAGGGAAAGGGCCGACCCAACCCGATCACGAGCGGGGTGAGCGCCGGGAACACCTGGCGCTCGAAGAGGTCCGAAAGCTCGGCGAGCTCCCCTTCTGATGCCTCGGCGACGGGAAGGATCCGCACGCCGTTCTCCTCGAGTCTGGGACGCATGTCTTTGAACGTCGCGCTGACCCGCTCACGCTGGGCGACGACACGCTCGTGGATCTCGGCGACCTGCGCCGGCAAGCTCATTCCGTCGGCGCCGCGCACGTCACGCCCTGATTCGAGCTGATCCTCGAGGTTCGCGACCCGGACCATGAAGAACTCGTCCAGGTTGGACTCCCAGATCGCACAGAACTTGATGCGCTCCAGCAACGGGACGCTCTCGTCCTCGGCCAGCTGCAGGACCCGGTCGTTGAACTCAAGCCACGAGAGCTCGCGGTTGAAGTACAGGCCGTGGTCGTCCAGGTCGGGTGTGGCCGCGTCCGTCCTCCCGGGCGCTTCCGGCGCGGATCCTTCCGGCGCTTCGTGCCTCGTCACCTCGATTGCCACGGACCCTGATGGTAGTTCGGGTACGGCCGAACCTGTGAACGCGCGGTGAACGCTACGACCGGCCCCCGTCGGCTCGGTGGCGTGAAAGCTCCACCCATAGTCTCTGACGTGTGAGCTACCGGTTCGCCCAGCCCGATCGCCTGGCGGTCGAGATCAGGCGCGTTGCCGGCGAGCGCCTGGAGAGCGCGCTCGAGCAGCTCGGCGGTGGGCTTACGGAGAACCCTGCCGTGGCGGTGCACACCGCCCGCAAGGACCTGAAGAAGACTCGCTCATTGTTGCGCCTGACCAGGGATTCTCTCGGGGAGGAGCTGTTCCGGGCCGAGAACGACAGGCTGAGATCCGCCGCGCACCTGCTCGCAAGCGCTCGTGAGGCCGAGGCGAAGGCCGAGGCCCTCAACGCCCTGATCGAACGCTTCCAAGGGACGATGAGCGTTGACGCCCTGAGCGCCGCCGGCTCGTGGCTCGACGCGATGACATCTGATGCCGGTGCCGGCCAGGACGTCCAGCTCTCCGCGTCCCGGGCTGCAGTCCTGATTGGAAAGGCCAGGGAGGACTCGCGCCTGTGGGGCCTCGGACACGGAAGCTTCGAGCTGATCGCGCCGGGAATCCGGCGCACCTATCGCGAGGGCAAGAGCGGACTCAAAGCCGCCACCGACGACCCAACGGACGAGACGCTGCACGAGTGGCGAAAGCGGGTCAAGGACAGGTGGTACGAGCTCCGCCTCGTGGGCGAGGTGTGGGAGCCGGTGATCAGGCCCCTCGCCGACCAGGTCCACGAACTCTCCGAGCTCCTCGGCGATCACCACGATCTCGGTGAGGTGCGAGTGGCGATCGAGTCGGGCGAGGCCGCCGTGCCGCCGGCCTCCCGGGCCGAGCTGTCCGGCCTCGCAACCAACCGCCAGGCGGAGCTGCACGACGCGGCAGTCTCGCTCGGCGGACGTCTTTACGCGGAGGGCCCACGACGGTACGTCGATTGGCTCGAGGGGCTCTGGCGCGCCTGGGAGCTCGACGTTTCGCGGCACGCGCCACAGGCAGGCTTACCCGGCTCGTAGAGCCAGATGTCGAACTCGTCAGGACGCGACTCTCCGGTGACATCCTGGATCAGCTCATAGAGGTCCTCCGTCGAGCGGTTCTCGAACTGGCCTTCCTGCGCCCAGGTCATCAAAACCTCACGAAAGTCCGCGTTGCCGATCTCCTCGCGCAGGACTTGGAGAGCCAGCGCCCCTCGGTCATAGACAGAGCCGGCGAAGAGGTTGGCGGCGCCGCCCGGATCGGCGGGTGGCGGATCCCACAGCGCGGAGCTGGGACCGTTCGCGTTGTACACGCGCACGAACCGCTCGGCCACGGTCTCGCCGCCGGTCTCCTCCTCGTACAGCCACTCCATGTAGGTGGCGAAGCCCTCGTTCAGCCAGATCTCCTTCCACCGGTCTACGGACACGGAATCTCCGTACCACTGGTGCGCGACCTCGTGGATCACGAGCTGCAGCGGAGGCGAGGACGGATAGTAGGAGCGAGTCTGGGTCTCCATCGCGAAACCGAGTGACGACGGATCGACGAGGCCTCCGGTGTTTGCGAAGGGATAGGGACCGGCCACCGCTTCCAGGAAGTCGTGCGCCACCTCGGTTCGCGCGCGAAGCATGTCAACGACCGCCGAATCGAGCTTCCTGTCCACCGCACCCAGATAGGGGACGCCGCCGACTTCGCCCTTGTCGATGCGGAACTTGCCGATCGCGACCAGCGCCAGGTAGCTCGGCATCGGGTCCGGTTGGTCCCACTCGGTGACCATGCGACGCCCCTCGCGAGTCTTTTCGACGAGCTCCCCGTTCGAGATCGCCGTGAGCTTGCGCGGCGTCGTAAACCGGAAGTGCCACGCCGCCTTGTCGGTCGGGTGATCGTTGACAGGGACCCACGAGGGAGTCTGCTGAGGCTCGCCGAGTGCGATCGCACCGTCACTGGTATCGGTCCAGCCGTCCTTCGAGCCGTCCGGGTTCAAAACTTGCTTCGGCCGTCCCGCGTAGCGAACCACGACTTCGAATGGAGACCCGTCGGGGATGTTCGCGGCGGGGTTGATGACGAGCTCCTGGCCGGAGCGCGAAAACGTGGCTTCCGCGCCGACACTCACCTTGGTCACCTCGGGCCCGCGGTAGTCGAGATCGAACCGCACAAGCGGGCCACCTGTCCCGGGGTTGCCTCCGTCCGTGTCGGCCACGGCGTCGATGGTGGTCTTCGCCTTGATCTTCCCGGAGCGCTGATACTTGAGATCGACGTCGTAGGACTGAACGTCGTAGCCGGTGTTTCCCATCTTCGGGTAATAGGGGTCGCCGACGCCTTCGCCTCCGATGACCCCGCTCCCCGCAAGGGCTGCGGAAGCCAGCACGCCTGCACCGATGGCTGCACCTATCGCACTTTTCACGCCGGTTAGCTTCATGCGCCTCGTCTTCCAGCCTCTTGCCGCGTGACCCCTGCCTTGCTGACGGTAGCAGTGGTCAGGCGGCCAGACGCTCGGCGGGAGCGCCGTTCTCGGACCCGTTGAGGAGATCCAGAATGATCCCCTCACGCAGGCCGCCCTTGCCGATCTGAAGCGGCTGGCCCAAGAGCTCGGAGAGCTTTTCCAGCAGGAGGACGCCGGCGGGCAGCATGCGCACCCGGCGCGGATCGAGCTCGAAACGCTTAGCCACCTCTTCGACGGAGTCCGTTGCCAGCACGCGGACCCCGCGCTCGAGCGTCTCGTACTCGAGAACCGAGCCGACGAGGGTCCGAAGCGAGGTTGCGCTGCCGCCCACCGCGACGGCCTGATCGGGCTTTGGAACCTCGACGCCGTCGAAGAAATCGTCGATGTGGTCGCGGAGCTTCCTGATCTCCGATGCGGAGGGCGGGTCGCTGGTCAAAAACTCCTCCGACAGGGCGCCGGATCCGATCCGGAAGGACTTGACCAACTCAACCCCGTCGGACACCGTGCCCAGGATGATCTCCGAGGATCCGCCTCCCACGTCGACTACCCCGATTTCGCCCTCGACGGGATGCCCGAGAGTCTTGGTGGCACCAACGAAGGCGAGCCGGCCCTCCTCCTCCTCTGAGAGCACCTCGATCTTCACCCCGGCGATCTCTTCGATCTTCTTGACCGCCTTTTTGCGGTTGGAGGCATCCCGGATAGCGGCGGTGGCCACCGTGCGTATCGCTTCGGCCCCAAGCTCCTGGGCAAGCTTGATCTGGGTGCAGACGACGTCGCCGACCTCTTCGATCTTGGCTTTGGACATAGATCCGTCCCGCTTCGTGTCGGCGCCGATCTGCGTGTAGGCACGCTGCTCCATGACCTTGCGGAGCTGGCCTTCCTGAGGCTCGGCGACGAGCACGCGCGTGGTATTCGAACCAATGTCGATCGCCGCGCAGAGCATCGTCAGTCTCACGCCGAGTTTGGCAGACGACGCGGATAATGCAGCTGTGGGGGCGGCGCGGGCTAGGACGGTCCGGCAGATGCTCCGAACGGCTCGCCGTTCGGGTGCGAGGCGTCCTGGAACTCACGGAAGAGCCCGGTCACCAGGTAGGCGACCTGCTCACCGATGTCGACCGCGTTGTCGCCGATGCGCTCGAGCGCCCGGGCGACCAGGATCATGGTCATTGCCCATTCGCGGCGGTCGGCGTCGTCGCCGATCTCGATCGCTATGCGGAAACACTCCTTGTTGAGATCGTCGACGACGTCATCCTGGCGGACAAGATCCCGAGCTGCGTCGACGTCACGGGCTTCAAAGGCGCGCTTTACCTGGGTGACCAGCGAGCGGACCTGCTTGCCCATCGTGTTGATGTTTCCGAGCATGCGCTCGTCCGCGGGGGGATCGGTGCCGACCAGCGGTATGACCTTCGCGATGTTCACGCACTGGTCGCCCATGCGCTCCATGTTCTTCATCACGTGGAGGAGGGCGGAGATCAGCCGCAGGTCGGTCGCAACCGGCGCCTGCGTGGCAAGCATGGTCAGCAGGCGCTGATGCACCTCGAGATAGCGGCCGTCGAGCACATCGTCGTTTGCGACGACGATGCCGGCCAGCTCCATGTCCTGGTGCTGAACCGCCTCGACCGTGCGATCGAGTGCTTCGACGACGAGGTTCAGCCCGTCGAGCGCTCGGGCCTCGAGCGCCTGGAGGTCGTCTTGGTAGTGCAACCTGGCCTCCTCTGGAATGTCTTTGCTAACCGACCTTTCCGGAAACGTAATCCTCAGTCCTTTGGTCGCTCGGGTTCGTGAATATCTTCTCGGTGTCGTCGTACTCGATTACCCGGCCCCAGCGGTTCTTCTCGTCGGAGTCGAGCTCGACGATCAGGAACGCGGTCTTGTCCGAGACGCGGGCCGCCTGCTGCATGTTGTGGGTGACGATCACGATCGAGTAGCGATCCTTGAGGTCCATCATCAGGTCCTCGATCTTTCCGGTCGAGATCGGGTCGAGGGCCGAGCAAGGCTCGTCCATGAGGATCACGTCGGGCTCGACGGCCATGCACCGGGCGATGCACAGGCGCTGTTGCTGGCCACCCGACATTCCGAAAGCGTTGTCCGCGAGGCGGTCCTTCACCTCGTCCCAGAGCGCCGCGCCCCTGAGCGCGTTCTCGACGATCTCGTCCATGTCGCCCTTCATCCCCAAGATGCGCGGGCCGAACGCGATGTTGTCGTAGATCGATTTCGGGAACGGGTTCGGCTTTTGGAAGACCATGCCGATCCGCTTGCGGACCTCGACCGGGTCGACGTCCTTGTCGTAGAGGTTCTGGCCGTGGTAAATGATCTCACCCTCGACCGAAGCCGACGGGATCAGATCGTTCATGCGGTTGAGGCAGCGGATGAGAGTTGACTTCCCGCAACCCGAGGGCCCGATCAGCGCGGTGATGTGGTTCTGGAGCACGTCGATCGAGACGTCGGAGACCGCGAGGTTGTCGCCGTAGCGGACGCTCACGTCCTTCAAGCCAAAGATCGTTTTCTTCGCACCCGCGTGCTTCAGCTGCCCGCCATGGGTGTGGGCGAGCGTCGTAGAAATGTCGATTCCGGCCCTGCCGATCTGCTGTTCAGATCCGGCCTCTTCGCGGTCAGTCACTGTGTATTCCACCTTATTTCACCTACCAGGATTGTTCGAATCGGTTCCGAAGCCAGATCGCGACGGCGTTCATCGCGAGCAGGATTCCCATAAGGACGATGATCGCCGCGGCGGCAAGAGGCTTGAACGCCTCGTTCGCGTCCGCGGTCCATCCGAAGATCTGGATCGGCAGGGCGGAGAAGGTTCCACTGAAGAGGCTCGTGTCCGATGAAGTCGCGAACAGGATCGCGCCGACGACGATGAGTGGAGCTGCTTCTCCGATCGCACGCGAGAGGGCCAGGATCGTCCCGGTGGCTATGCCGGGGATCGAAGCCGGCAGAACCTGCTTCCAGATCGTCTGCCACTGAGTGGCGCCGAGCGCCATGGATCCTTCGCGGATGGATGGGGGCACGGACCGGATCGCCTCACGACCCGCGACGATCACCACGGGCAGAACCAAAAGGCCCAGCGTGAGCCCGCCGGCGAATGCGACGTTTCCGAGATCGAGCGGGCCACGCACCAAAAATGCGAGACCCAGGACGCCATAGACAATCGAAGGCACGGCGGCGAGGTTTTGGATGTTCACCTCGATCAGGCGGTTGAACCACTTCTCGCGGTTCGCGTACTCCTCGAGGTAGATCGCGCTCGCGACGCCCACCGGAATGATGAAAGCCGCGCAGACCAGCATGAGATAGAGGGTCCCCAGGAGCGGCCCGGCGATACCTGAGCTGGCCGGATCGACCCGCGACGTCGTCTCGGTGAAGAAGCTGACCGACAGGCTTCCGGCGCCCTCGACCAGGACGTCCACTATCAGCACCAAAAGAGTCAGAAGGGCGATGCTGAGTAGGGCGAGCAACATCACGGCAAACCCGATCTCGCGTATCTGCATCCCGGGTTGGCGCGCGAGCTGCGTGCCCGGCATCGTGGTCTCGATCACGTCAGCGGCAGGCGGAGGAGGACAAGCCATCAGTCGTACACCTGCCTGTACCTGCGTACAAAGCGGATCGCGATCATGTTCATCGCGAGGGTGAGAAAGAAGAGGATCGTCCCGCAGGCGAAGATCGACTGGTAGCCAATCGAGCCGGCGGGATTGTCCCCGTCGGCGGCCGAGCCCATGAATGTCGTGATCGTGGCGAAGCCGTCGCGCGGGTCGATCCCGAAGTTCGGCTGCAAACCGGCCGCGAGAAGCACGATCATCGTTTCGCCGATACCGCGCGAGACGCCGAGGACTATCGACGCAACGATGCCCGACAGCGCCGCGGGAAATACGACCCGTGTCGCAACCTGCCGCTTCGTGGAGCCGAGGCCATATGCCCCCTCGCGGAGCCCCTGGGGCACGGCGCGCATTGCGTCTTCTGAGATCGACGCGATCGTCGGCACGATCATGATCCCCATCACGAGGCCGGCCGACAGAGCGTTGAAGCCCTTTACCTCGATTCCGAGCGCCCCGAGGATCTCCGGGGTCACGAACGTAAGCGCGAAGTAGCCGAAGACCACGGTGGGGACTCCCACGAGAACCTCGAGGACCGGCTTGATGATCTTCCTGACTCGAGGCGTCGCGTACTCCGACAGGTAGATCGCCGATGCGATGCCGATCGGGATCGCAACAAGAATCGCGATCCCGGTGATCAGGAATGTGCCGTTGAGGAGCTGCCAGATGCCGAACTGCGAATCGGCGAACAGCGGCCCCCACGAGCCGTCGGTGAAGAACCGGGTGCCCACCTCAACGAAGAATGGGATCGACTCGGCAAGAAGCGCAATGACGATCCCGACCGTGGTCAGGATCGAGATCGCGGCGGCCAGGAACAAGAGCGCGCGGATTGCCTCCTCGCCCCAGCGGCGCCGCTTGACGCCGAGAGGGGGAAACCCTCCCGGCGTCTCGCCGCCTAGATCTGCTGAACCGGCTTCCATTGTGTGTCTCGTTCGGTGGTGCCGGTCCGTGGGCCGCTAGTTCGACGTGCCCTCGAACGCGGAGGCCGCGTCCTCGGCCTGCGTCTCGTCCATCGGGACGATCAGCGCGGCCTCGGCGATCGTGTCGTGGTTATCGACGACGAACTGCATGAACCCGGTGACCGCCTCGCCGTTGTCGGGATCGTCCTGGGCGTTCGTTGAGGGGTACATGAACAGCGGCCTTGCCAGCGGGGCGTACTCGCCCGACTGGATCGAGTCGGCGGTCGGCTCGACGCAACCTTCGCCTCCGTCGACCGACACGAGGTTCAGCTGATCGGCGCTCTGCTCGAAGTACGAGAAGCCGAAGTAGCCGAGTCCCGCGCCGTCGCCGGCAACTCCGGTGACGAGCTGGTTGTCGTCCTCGGACGCCTGATAGTCCGTACGGCTCAGACCTTCTTCACCGTTGATCTCGTCCGTGAAGTAATCGAACGTGCCCGAATCGGTACCGGGGCCGTACAGGCTGACTTCTACGTCCGGGAGCGGCTCGCCGGTTTCGGCATCCTCGCCCAGGTCCGCGTAGTTGGTGATCGAGTCGTCGGTCCACAGCTCGGCGAGCTGGTCGACCGTCAAGCACGAGATCTCGAGGTCGGGGCTCGTCGCGACGGCGATGCCGTCATTCGCTACCTGGACCTCCGTGTACTCGATGCCTTCCTTCTCGCAGAGGGGGACCTCTTCCGCGTCGTCGATCGGCCGCGATGCGTCGGAGATCTGGGTCTCGCCCGCGCAGAAGCGCTCGAAGCCTCCGCCTGTGCCGGCAGCACCCACGCTGATGTTGACGCCGGGGTTGCCCTCGTTGAAGAGCTCTGCGGCGGCTTCAGCGAACGGCTGCACCGTGCTCGAACCGTCGATCTGGATCTCACCGCTCAGGCCTTCACCGCCGCCTGAAGTTCCGCCGTCGTCATCGTCGCCGCATGCGCCAAGCCCGAGAGCGAGAACTCCGCTGAGGCCGAATACCAACAGCCAATTTCTTTGATTGTTTTTCATGACCCGAAGCGTTCCAGCGCTTCGGGCCGAGGTTGTTACCGCTCTGAGTACGTCCTGTGAAAAGGATGTGAACGCTCGGGGGAATTGGCGTTATTTGCCGATCCCGGCGCGGTGTCAGCCGCGTCACGTCGCGCTGCCTCGTTCTCGTTCTCAGGCTCGAACCTGTAGCCGACTCCGAAATGGGTATGGACGTACGCCCACTCGGGCGAAGCCTTCTGGAGCTTCGAGCGGAGTTTTCGAATGAAGACGTCAACCGAGCGATCGCCGTGTGCCATCGCGTATCCCCAGACTCGCTGATAGATGTCCTCCCGCTCGAGCACCTTGCCGTTCGCTCCAGCCAGGCAGTCGAGCAGTTCGAACTCGCGGCGCGTGAGATTGAGGCTTCTTCCCGCCACGAAGGTTTGGAACTGATCAGGTCTGATCTCGAGCTCGCCGGCAACTCGCGGGCCCTCGTCACGGTTGAGCCTGCCTCGACGGCGGCGAACGATCGCCTCGACCCGCGCGACGATCTCCTCCGGGTGAGCGGGCTTGGAGACCCAGTCGTCGGCGCCATTTCTGAGACCCCTGACTCGTTGTGAAACGGTCGAACCGTGCGAGACGATCACCAGGCCCAGATCCGGGAGCATCGCGGAGACCCTCCCGAGATAGTCCCAAGCCCCCGCCCCGAGCACGTCTGGATCCACCACGAGAGCGTTCAGCTTCATCGCTACGAGCTCGTCAGCGGGAACCGCGCTCGACAGAGTTCGGTGCTCCCAGCCCGCCGCGTCGAGGCGTTTGCCGAGGACACGGACGAAGCCGGAGTCGGTGTCGATAACTGCGATCCGGACTGTGCCTGACGAAGAAGTCATGAGCTGCGCTCAATGGTAGGGCGCCAGGAGGCAGTGAAGGCCCCCGTTCACAAAGGTTTCACAGGTCGGTTGACGGGATCTCCACGCGTCGGCGTCAAACGCCGAGGAACCCCATGGCGCAGTACCTGGGCCGGCCCCGTCCAGTACCGTGCCGCGCTGCCATGGACGCGCTTCAAGCAATCGTTCTGGGAATCATCCAGGGCCTGACGGAGTTCCTGCCGATCTCGTCGTCAGGCCACCTTCTGATCGTGCCTGCGTTCGCCGGCTGGGAGGATCCGGGGGCTGCCTTCACGGCCGTGATCCAGCTCGGGACGATGGCCGCCGTCGTCGTGTACTTCCGGAAGGACCTGGCTCGGATCGCCATCGCCTTCCTACGCTCGATCAGGGGCGACCGCTGGCGCTCACCCGACATCGACGCTCGGATGGGCTGGTACATCGCGCTCGGCACGATTCCGATCAGTGTTGTCGGCCTGGCCCTCTCGAATCAGATCGAGGAAGGCGCACGCTCCCTTTACCTGGCGGCTATCACGCTGATCCTGTTCTCGTTCGTGATGCTGGCCGCGGAGCGCTACGGGCAACGCCGGCGCGAGCTGGAAACGATCAACAAGCGCGATGCCCTGGTCATCGGCGGCTTCCAGGCGCTGGCCCTCGTTCCCGGCGTCTCGCGCTCCGGCGCAACGATCTCGGCCGGGCTGTTCCTCAACTTTGAACGGACAGCCGCCGCGCGCTACTCGTTCCTGCTCTCCGTGCCCGCCGTAGTGCTCTCGGGTCTGTATGAGCTGAAGGAGGTGGGCTCGGGCGACGGGCCGGGCGTGGGGTTGACACTCCTGGCAACGGTGCTCGCATTCGTATCCGGCTACATCGCAATTGCCTGGCTCCTGCGATTCGTCGCGAACCACTCGATCGGTGCTTTCGTCCCGTACCGCATCGGCCTTGGCGTTCTGGTGATCGTCCTCACCGCGACCGGCGCGATCAGCACCGCCTAGATCATCATCTGACCTTCCGGCCCGCCTTCCGGAGCCTGTAGAGTTTCGCGCGATGAAGCGCATCCTTTTGTCTGTGGCCGCCTCGGTGATGGCCCTCCTCCTCACGAGCCCGCTGGCGATGGCTGCCGACGGCGAAGGCATCTATGGCCGCACGAACGACAAGGTGATCACCTTCTTTTGCTTCGGCGTGATCATCTTCTTCACGCTGTTCGTGATCGGCATGTCGATCCTTCAGCACCGCCTCGAGACCCGCAAGGAGCGGGCTCGCGAGGACATCGAGCGTCTCTCGAAGCCCTGAGCGGAGGCCGTGGGCGAGACGCGCTATGAGCGGGTCGGCTCGGCGGCCGTTCTGACGATCACCAGGCCCGAGCGCCGTAATGCCGTCGACGCCGCGACCGCCGAGGGCCTAAAGAGCGGGTTCGAGGAGTTCGAGGCCGACGATGATGCCCGCGTACTGATTCTGACGGGCGAGGGGCCTGAGGCCTTCTGCGCCGGCGCCGACCTCAAAGCGCTGGCAGAGGCGGTCGCGGCGGGTATCGATCCGCTCGAGTGGCTGCCGCGTTTTGCCGATGGGCCACTCGGATTCACCCGCCTTCAGGCCTCCAAGCCGACGATCGCGGCGATCTCGGGCTGGTGCCTGGCAGGCGGTCTTGAACTGGCGTTGTGGTGCGACCTGCGGATCGCGACCGAAGACGCCAAGCTCGGCTTCACGGAGCGGCGCTTCGGCGTGCCGCTGATTGACGGCGGGACGCAACGGCTCCCGCGCATTGTCGGTCTTGGCCGAGGGCTCGAGATGATCCTCACCGGGCGGATTCTTGAGGCCGAGGAGGCCCATTCGTGGGGGCTCCTTAACGAGGTCGTCTCGCCCGGCACTCACCTGCAGCGGGCGCTGGAGATGGCCGAAGGCCTCGCGGCGTTTCCCCAGACGACGATGCTCTCCGACCGCCGGGCGGCGATCGAGGGCATCGGCATGACCTTCGCCGACGGAATCGCTCACGAGGCTGAGATCGGGCGTGCATCGGTCGAGACAGGCGCAAATGGCGCCGCGCGGTTTGCTTCAGGCGAGGGCCGAGGGGGAGCGGGCGCCGGCGTCTAGCTCCGAGGTCTGAGCGCGGGCACGAGCGCTGCAATTGCAAACGTTGCCACCGCGGCGAGCGCGATCGACGCGCCGGCCGCAAGCTCCAGGTAATAGCTCGCGTAGAGCCCTGCCACGCCCGCGGCCACAGCAAGGCCGGCAGCGACGGCGAGACTCGGCCCCAGCCCACGGGCCACGCGGAGCGCCGCGGCACCCGGCGCCAGGAGCATCGCCACGACCAACAGGTTGCCGAGAGCACCGACCGCCACAAGCGTCGCCGCGGCCAGGAGCACGAGCAGGATCAACTCGAGGCGCTCGGGCTTGACCCCCAGGCTCCGTGCCGCCTGCGGGTCGAAGCCGGCGAGTGAGAGGCTTCTGTGAAACCCGCCCAGCGCCGCGAGCACGACAACGGCCAACACGCTCGTGGCGACGAGATCGGCAGCCGACACACTCAGGGGATCACCGAAGAGGATCTCACCCAGCCTGGCGGGGACTTCGGGGCGCAGCGCGAGCATGACTCCAAGGCCGAAGAGAGTCGTCACGACGACGGCGATTGCCGTATCGGATCCCACCCTGCGCTCGCGAGCGGCCAGCGCAATCGCAACGGCCGCGACCGCAAGCCCTCCGGCGGCGCCCAGGATTAGGGGGATTCCGGCAAGCGAAGCGACTACGAGTCCGGGCAGCGCGGCGTGTGCGAGCGATTCCGCGGCATAGCTCTGGCGATAGAGGACAACCCATGCGCCGAGGGGTCCGCAGACGACCCCAAGGAGCGCGACCTCGGCGAGTGCCCGCCGGCCGATCTCACCCGAGAACGGGTCTGTCAGCACGTCAAGCACTAGATCCGCCGCCTGGCGCACGCTGACTTTTCGGCAACGACGCTCATCTAATGCGAGTGGTGCTGGACGACGACGGCCTGCCCCCCGCCCGGCAGCGTGATGAGCTCGCCGCCGTAAGTCCGCTCCAGGGTCGGAGCGTCGAGGACCGTGGGCGGGCCGTACGCGATCTGGCGCCTGTTGATGCAAAGGACGCGGTCCGCCTCACGCGCGTCGTTGATGTCGTGGGTTGCAACCAGGATCGCCCGGCCCGTGGCTCGCAGGTCATCGAGAACCTTTCCCACCCTGCTCGCAGACGCCCGATCGAGGCCGCCGAGCGGCTCGTCGAGGAGGAGCACCCGCGCCTCGCGGGCAAGTGCGCGTGCGATCAGGACACGCTGCCGTTGTCCCCCCGACAGTTCGCCGAACAGCGTTGCGGCTTCGTTTGCGAGGCCGACCGTCTCGAGCGCTTCCTCAGCACGGCGCCTGGAGCGCTCGGGCAGGCGCCGGTACCAGGGCGCATCCGCGTAGGTGCCCATCACCGCGACGTCCAGCGCCGAGACCGGAAAGTCCAGGCGGGCGCGCTCAGTCTGGGGAACGTAGGCGACGCGGCCGCTGATCTCCACTGCGCCCGAGCGACGAGGCAGCTCGCCGAGCAGCGCCCGGAAGAAGCTGGTCTTGCCGCCTCCATTCGGTCCCAGGACGGCAACGATCTGACCGGGCTCGACGTGGAGGTCGATATCGGAAATCGCGTCTTCGCCGGGCAAATAGCCACCGCTCAGGCCGCTCGTGGTGACCAGGGCGCTCATGCCAGGCCTCCAACCGAGCGGCCGGTAACCGCCGCCCCGATCGCGGTGAGCGCGAAGACTGCACCCCCGAGGACCGCTATCGCGGCGCCGGGCGGCACATCGAGCTCGAACGCCAGGAGGAGGCCGCCAAGACCCTCGGCAAGGGCCAGAACGCCGGCGCTCACCTCCAGTGAGGCGACGCTCCGGGTCATGAGCCGCGCCGTGGCAGCAGGCATCACCAGGATGGCCGAAACCAGGAGTGCGCCCACCGCGTCGACCGCTGCGATAACTGCCACGGCGATTGCGGCGACCAGGATCAGATCGGCCGTCCGGGTTCTGAGTCCCAGCGCGGGCGCCACCTGCGGGTCGAAGCCCGAGGCGATCCAGGTGCGTCTGCACGCGGCGGAGGCGATCAGGACCGCTACGGCGGCGATCAGGGTCGCCGCGAGTTCGTCGCCACCGATCGCGAGGAGGCTCCCGAACAGCAGGCGGTCCACCCCGGAGCCGGAGTCAAAGACGTCGCTGGCGAGGATGATCCCGATCGCCAGCGCGGCCACCAGCAAGAGTGCCGTTGCGACGTCGCGACCGAGGCCGCGGACGCGCCCCAGGCGCTCCAGCGCGGTCGCGTAAGTCCCTCCGACGGCCAGGGCAGCCAGGGCAGGCGGAATTCCTGCCGGACCTGCGATCACGAGGCCCGGGAACGTCGCCGTACCGACGGCGTGCGTGTAGAAGGCGAGGTGCCGGAGCACGATCTGGGCGCCGATCACGCCCGCGAGGGGCGCGAGGAGAGCTATCTCGAGCGCCGCCTTCTGCATGAACGGAAGGCTGAAGGGATCAAGAGGCCAGGGCATGACTAGGCGGCGCAGTCCGGGCAGTGCCCCTTGAGGATCACGTCGTGCTCGTCCACGCTTGCGGCGAGGCGCTTTCCGAGGGCCTCGATCGCTCGCTCCAGTGCGTCGTCTTCAAAGGGAATCGCCTCACCGCAACCGCGGCAGATGAAGTGATGGTGATGGTGGCGGCCGTCGGGCAGCGCCGGCTCGAAGCGGGCCGACTCACCGCCCAGGTCGAGTCGCTGGACCAGTTTCAGCTCCTCGAGTACCTCGAGTGTTCGATAGACGGTCGCGATACCGACCTTCTGCTTCGAGCGTCTGAGCTCGTCGGCGATGTCCTGCGCCGAGACCACGCAGCTCTGGCGGCCGATTGACTCGAGGACGGCGGATCGCGGCGCGCTCGCCTTGTGGCCGTGCTCGCGGAGCCTGGACTCGGCGACTTCCGCCCACTCCGCGGCAGCGCTTGGCCCGTGCATCACGGGACCCCCGGGAGCGTGCAGAGGCGCGATCCGCCCGTTAGCCCCGCGACGAGAGCACCGGCGTTGGCAGTGAGGGCGCCCAGGTACGTCTCTCCGGTGGATCCCTCGGCGCCCAGCGAATCCGCGTAAAGCTCGCCGCCCACCTCCACCTTCGCCTCTCCGGCGATCGCCTTCTCGAGGTCGCCCGAGAGCCCGGCTTCGGGAAAGACCGCCCTGACCCTTTCCGTTTTGATCAGGTCGACGAGGTCTGCCGTCTCGCCGCTGGAGGGCTGAGCCTGGGTCGAAAGCGCGGGAACGGCGGCGCCGACCACTTCGATCCCGTAGCGGTCGGCGAAGTATCCGAGTGAGTCATGGGAGGTGATGAGCTTTCTTTGCTCGCGCGGCAGAGAGTCCATGCAATCGGAGATCGCCTTGTCGGTTCGCTCGATGCTCCGGGCGTACGTGACGGCGCTCTTCTCGTAGAAAGCCGCCCCTCCGGGATCCGCCGCGGACAGGGCTGAACGGATCGCGACGGTTGCGGCAACGGCGTTTCGCGGGTCCTGCCACCAATGGGGATCGACCTCCCCCGCTTCCTCACGGACGACGCTGGCCGACTCCATGAGCGAGACGACCTGGGTGTCGGTGCCCGCGCTCTCGATCAGCTCGTCCACCCACTCATCCACCTCGCCACCGGATGTGATCACAACCTCCGCGTTGGCGATCGCGGCCGCGTCACTGGGCCTTGGTTCGTAGTCGTGTGGGTCGGCGTTGGGTGTGAGGATGCCGTGGACCTCGACGTGGTCTCCTGCAACGTTGGACGCGATATCGGCAACCTGGGTGGTGGTCGCCACGATCTCGGTGCTGCCGGCATCGTCCGAGGAGCGGCACCCCGCGAGCAGCGGCAGAGCAACAACGCAAATGAGACTCATTCGCAACATTGGCCCTGACCATAGCGTCTTCCCCGGAGCGGTGGCCGTTTGAGCAGGGCGACGTTGAGCTCGGCAGTTGACTGGGCTTGTGGGCGGTGGCTAGATCCGGAACTCGGTGAGGAGGCGCTTCTCGGCCTCTCCCTCGACCGATGCGACGACCTCGACGTGCTCGGCAAGCGGCGTGCCGCGGAGCTTGGTCGCCAGAAGGTCATCGACCTGAAAGACACCCGCGGAGTTGTTCATGGTGATCTCGATCTTCACGGCCTTGTTGTCGCCCGCGGCGATATCGATCGAATCGATCGCCGCGGCCGAGATCGCGTGGATGCCCATCTGACCCGCCTCGACCGGAATCCGCGAACGGCCGTGGGCCATGTCAAGCGCGTCGGCTACACGCACCACCCCGGCCTCGACCGTGTAAGGCTCACCGCGGCGACGGTGGCCGATGATCGCGTGGAGGCACTCGGCGATCACCACTGTCCGCTCGCCGTCGGGGTACACGTCCGCAAGGAGCTCGCGGAGCTTTCGTTCGGCGAGGAAGAGGCTGAACGCCTCGTGGTCGGCGCGGTGGATCGACATACCCACGTCGTGCAGAAGGGCGCCGGCGGCAACGACAACCTCGGCGTCGCGGTCGCGCATCCCGTGGTCGGCGACCATCGCGGGCTGGACGCCACCCTTGACCAGCAGACGAAAGAGACGGAGCGCGATGTTGAGGACGATCTGGACGTGGACCCATGAGTGGTCGGACATGCCGAGGCGCTCCGAGTTGAGCTGGGCCATGTGCCACCAGCCGCGCACCTCCGGATCCGAGTTGATTCCTTCGAGCAGGGCCTCCAGCCGCCGGTTACCGCGGGTTGGCGCCTTGACGTGGGCGCGCTCGATCGCCTCGAGCGGCTTCATGCCGCGCTCGCCCGGCCCGGCCGGCTCGGTGTTCGGCGGGGTGATCTCGGCGTCGATCGGATCCTCGGTCATGGACGGAAGTCTCGCAGCCAGAGTCCCGTTGCGTGCGGTGGTGAGAGCTGTCGTTCGGGCGCGGTGCCTATCCCCGCGGGTAGCCGGTCTCCGCGCGCAGCCGACCTAGATCAGGATCGGTGATGCGTTCCGCAGGAGCGTGGGCCAGACTAGGGTCTCCCAAGCCGCCGCGACGACGAGCATCGGCATCGCCACGGCGACCGTGGCGAATGTCGCCGCAAGGAGGCTCCCCCACTCGCCCTTTCGGCTCGCGATCGTCCAGGCGGCCAGCGGCAAGAACACCGCGGTCAGCTCGGTCAGCGCATGCGGCGCGACCGTGAGTACAAGGGTCGCAGGAGAGATGCTCAGCTGGTCGGCGAGCTGCGACCCGGTCGACCCGAGGATGTACGCCTGGGTGATGAGGGAGAAGGAGATGACGATGACGACCCACGCGAACGCAAGCGGCCGAGCTCTCTCGTGGATCATCCTCTTGAAGCCGGTCATCTGCTCAGCCTGAAGGGGGAGCGAGCTGCCAGCGATGAAGCCCGCGACGCACGCGACGGCATGGAGCGCCAGGACGAGCCCGTTTCGCCAGATGACCGCGAAGTAGTCACCGAGGTCGGCATCGAAGCTCACGCCGGGGATGTAGAAGATGGTGTCCTCGGGTTGCACCACCGACGCGACGACGAGGACCGCGCCCAGAAGGCCTGCAGCGAAGCTCAGTCCGCCCAGTAGCCACGCCCGCAGAACGGGTCGGGGATCCCCGCGCCACTCCCGGAGCGCCCCGCGTGTTTCGCGCATGCCTTGCGCAAGGGCCATCTCCGAGACGCTCACATGGCTCCTATCGGCACGACGCCCGCCGAAGCTTGAGCTTCGACGGGCGCACAACCAAATATGAGCGTTGCGTGAGGGTCTGGCCCCCGTGAGGGTCTGACCCCGGGTCTGGCCCCTTCGGCGCCGAGACGCGCGCGTCCATGCGATCCGACCCCGAAAGGGGTCTGGCCCGGGGTCTGGCCCTTGGCCGTGGCCCCTTTGGCCTTTGGCGTTGGTGGCGCTGGGGCTTGTGGTTAGGAGCCGCAGACGGGCCAGGGGCTTGAGCCGGCGCGCGAGTAGAGCAGCGCGGCGCGGTAGTCCTGTTCGGCCTCCGAGGCTTCTGCGGGGTTGCCGGAACCGCCGACCCCAGCCCAGGTGGACTCGTCGAACTGGTACTTGCCGTAGTAGCCGGCCGCGTTGACCGCGGTCGGATCGCCGCCCGACTCACAAGCCGCAATGGACTCGAGCGTGGCGGTCGAGACACCTTCGATCATTCCGTTCTTCGGCGCCGGAATCGCAGGCGCCTCCGGCTTCTTGGACTCGGGCTTTTTGACCTTGGGTTTCTTGGCCTCGGGCTTGGGCGGATCGACCAGCGCCATGTGGGTCTTCGCGACTGTCGAAAGCTGGGCGCTTCCGGACGCAGTCGGTGCCTGCGCCGTTGCGACGGCTGACGCACCCATACCCAGCGCAGCCGTCCCGGCCAGCGCTGTCATCTTCATTTTCGTCGTTATCTTCATGCCACCGAGGCTTGCTACGAACATGTGTTCTGTGTGTGACGCCGGTCACGGATGCAACGGTTTGCTCACAATCACGCACGGGAATCCTTGAGCCAGCTGCAACTAATTCGCGAACCGACGGGAAATCCGGCATTCGGGACCGCTGTCTCGCATGCGCTCCTCGAGCGGGTCGGCGCGCGCGAGATCGGGCCGACGTTCCGACTTCACGCCGCTCAACCGGTGCTCTCGTTCGGTAGGCAAGACGCCCTCGCCCCTGGGTTCAAGCGAGCCGTTTCTGCTGCCAAAGACGCCGGCTTCACGCCCGTCTTACGGCTCGCGGGCGGCCGCGCGGCGGTGTTCCACGAGGGCACTCTGGCGCTCGCCCATGCAACACCCGAGCCCGCGCCCCGGGAGGGGACCCGCGAGCGGTTCGAAGCGACGGCAACCCTCCTCGCCGAGGCGTTCACACGCATGGGAGGGGACGCCAGGATCGGCGAGGTGCCGGGCGAGTACTGCCCGGGCGCTTGGAGCGTCAACGCCCGTGGCGAGATCAAGCTTGCCGGGATCGGCCAGCGGCTGATCGCAGGCGCCGCGCATGTCGGGGGCGTGGTCGTCGCTTCCGGAACGACACGGGTTCGTGAGGTGCTGGTGCCTGTTTACGAGGCGCTCGGGATCGAGTGGGACCCCGCCACCACCGGGAGTGTTGAGGACGAAGTACCGAAGGCGACAGTTGAGTCCGTCGCGGAGGCGATCATCGAGGTGTTGGCCGAGCGCTACGACCTGATCGCCTCAAGCCTCGACCCGGAGACGCTCGACCTCGCGAAGCGCCTCGCCCCAAGGCACGCCGTCGAGCTCTAACTCAGAAGCGCCCGTGCGTCGGCGCTGCTCGGCAGGCCCTCGGTCGCGCCCCATACGCCGACAACGCCGGCCGCGACCTTCATCGCGGCGGCAACCGCCTCGTCCAGCGGGAGCCAGCGCGCCATGCCCGCGGCGATCACACCGCACACCGAATCACCGGCGCCCGTGGAGTCGACGACCTGCGCGGACACCCCCTTGACGGGCGTGACCGACCGCGGGGTCTGAACGAACGCACCGTGGGCGCCGCGAGTGACGATCACGGCCCTTGGACCCAGATCCAGCAGCCACTCCCCCGCCGCTTCCGCCGAAATCATCCCGCTCAGTGCGTGCGCTTCACCTTCGTTCAGCTTTACGACATCGGCTCCCGCCACGAGCGCGGCGATCGTCGCGATCATCTCGTCGCGAGAGTCCCATCGATTGGGCCGCAGATTCGGGTCGCAAAGGACCGCCCAGCCCTGCTCTCGTGCGAGTGCAACGGCTCGCATCGTGACCTCGCGCTCGTCCGCGCCCAAGAGCGAGTCCGAGCCGACGACAAGGACCCCGTCGTCACCGGAGATGACTGCCTCGAGGTGCTCTCCTGCGTGCGCGGAAGGCCGGATCACATCGCCGTAAAAGGCGAACGCCGGCTCTCCCTGTTCGTCAACCGACACGAAAGCGTGCGACGTCTGCACCTCCGGCAGAAGATCGAACCGGGTGGTATCCACGCCCGCTTCGCCGATCCGCGCGTGGAGCCATCTGCCCCATTCGTCATCACCCACCCCGCCGATCAACTCCACCCGATCAGAAAACCGCGCCGCTGCCGTTGCGATGTTGGCGAGGGACCCTCCCTGCCGGGGGACGAAGAAGTTTGCCTCGGCTAGCGACGCGACCGGCCGCTCACAAACGAAGTCGACCAGCGCCTCCCCCAAGCAGACGATTCTCGCGTCCTGGTGGCCTTCGCCCGACACGTCCGGCATTGGTTCGCCACTATCCATCGTGGGAAGTATCGACATATGACGAGAAAGTCGAACTGATGGCACCCAGAATGGACACAGGTTTCCCCTCCTCAGACGCCCAAAGCGACTTCGGTCGGGCGCGGAGGCGGCACTTTGGCGCGAACCTGGCCCGCCGTCTGCGCGGCGAGCCCGGCGACGTGGACATGATCCTGCCGTTCGACGAAGTGTTGGCCGCCTTGGGAAGAAAGAGTGAGCGTTCCTCCGGATTGAAGACGATCGACCTCGACGCGATCGTCGGCACGGTTGACCGCACCCGCGAGTTCGATCGCTCGTTCCGCCCCACCTCGAGCAAGGTCAAGGGGCGCTGGCAGCGCATCGCCGAGGCGATCAGGCGCGGCGAGGGAATGCCGCCGATCGACGTCTACGAGATCGCCGGCATGTACTTCGTAAAGGACGGTCATCATCGCGTGTCCGTTGCTCGGCAGCTCGACCTCGAGGTGATCGAGGCCAACGTCACCGAGATCGTCACCGAGGTGGGCGCGGACTCCAGCGTGCGAATCGCAGACCTCGCCCTGAAGGGGCACGAGCGCCTCTTCTTCGAGCGCGTACCCCTGCCGGCCGAGCTCCGTCCACGGGTCCAGCTCTCCCAGGGCTCCTGGTACGCCGGTCTCGCTGAGGGGGTGGAGGCGTGGGGCTTCAGGGCGATGCAGGCCTGTGGCGAATTCATGACCCGGGACGAAGTGGCGAAGGCGTGGTTCGAGCAGGAGTTCGCACCGGTCGTGGAGCTGATCCGGGGGGAGAACCTGGCCGTTGGCCAGACTGACGCCGAGGCCTACGCCCGGATCGTCAGCCTGCGCTACCTCCTTTTGCGGACCCACCGCTGGGACGAGGAGACGCTCGAGAGGTTGCGCGAAGAGCTACGGCGAAAGCCGCCGGCCGACGAGGACACGCTCACCCATGTGATGCGCGGCGAGTTGCGAGGCTAGAGACCGAGGTTGGCGCCCGAGTCCGGGTCGAAGAGGTGGAGCTTGGTCGCGTCAACCCAAAGCTCCGCTTCCTTTCCTCGCTCGACCCCTGACTCTGCGTCCAGGCGTGCGACGACCAGGCCCTCGCCGGCGCTTGGAACCTCGGCTGTGCCGGAGTCCTCTGCAAGCTCGCGGAGATCGTCCGATTCGACGGACTCGCCCTTGACCGAAAAGTAGGCGTACTTCTCCGATCCCATCGACTCGACGAGATCGATCGTGGCCGTGAAAGTCGTGCCGTGGTCCTTGGCGTCGCCGACGAGGTTTGCGTCCTCGAAGCTCTCGGGCCTGACGCCGGCGATGACCTTGCCCGAGTGAGAGCTCAGCTTCTCGCGGTGCTGCTCCGGCAGCTCGACCTCGCCGAAGGGCAGCTTCACGTTGCCGCCCTCGATCGTCGCTCCCATGAAGTTCATGGCGGGCGAGCCGATGAAGCCTGCAACGAAAAGGTTCTTTGGCTCGTTGTAGAGGTCTGCCGGGGAGCCCACCTGCTGAAGGACGCCGGCGCGCATCACCGCGACCCGGTCGCCGAGCGTCATGGCCTCGGTCTGATCGTGCGTGACGTAGACGGTGGTGGTGCCGAGGTCAGCCTGAAGCCGGGAGACCTCAGTGCGCATCTGGACGCGGAGCTTCGCATCGAGGTTGGAGAGCGGCTCGTCCATCAGGAAGGCCGATGGATCGCGGACGATCGCACGCCCCATCGCCACGCGCTGCCGCTGGCCTCCCGAGAGGTTCGCCGGCTTGCGGTCGAGGTGCTGTTCGAGGTCCAAGACCTTCGCCGCCTCCTCCACCTTGCTCTTGACGGTCGAGTCGTCCACGCCCGCCAGGCGGAGCGGAAAGGCCATGTTCTCGCGCACGGTCATGTGCGGGTACAGCGCGTAGTTCTGAAAGACCATCGCTATGTCGCGGTCCTTGGGCGCGCGATCGTTCACGACGTTGCCGCCGATCGTGAGCTTGCCGTCGGTGATGTCCTCGAGCCCCGCGATCATCCGCAGCGCTGTCGACTTCCCGCAGCCCGAAGGGCCGACGAGGATCATGAACTCGCCGTCGGCGATCTCGAGGCTCAGGTCCTTGACCGCCTCGAAACCGTCGTCGAACTTCTTGGAGATTCCGTCCAGAACAATCTCGGCCATAGGTCTTTCTCCTTATCCCTTGACCGCACCAGCGGTCAAACCGGCGACGATGCGCCGCTGGAAGATCAATACGAAGATGATGATCGGCACCGTCACGAGGCTTGCCGCGGCGGCGATGTTGCCCGTCGGCTCCGTGAACTGAGAGTCGCCGGTGAAGAACGCAAGAGCCGCGGGTACGGTCCGCGACGAATCCGACGATGTCAGCGAGATCGCAAAGACGAAGTCGTTCCAGCAGAAGATGAAGACGAGGATCGCGGCCGTGAACACGCCTGGCGCGGCGAGCGGCACGATCACCTTGCGGAAGGCCTGGAAGGGTGTGGCGCCATCGACCTGGGCGGCTTGCTCGAGATCCCAGGGGATCTCGCGGAAGAAGGCCACGAGCGTGTAGATCGCCAGCGGCAACGCGAATGTCAGGTAGGGGATGATCAGTCCGATCCAGGTGTCGTAGAGGCCGAGTGCCCTCCACATGTCGAAGAGCGGGCCGACCGTCGAGATCGGCGGGAACATTGCGATGGCCAGGGCGCCGGCGAGGACGAGCGCCTTGCCTGGAAAGTCCAAGCGCGCGATCGCGTAAGCGGCGAGCGCGGCGAGGACGATGGCAATGGTGGTCGCGATCAGCGCGATGCCGATCGAGTTGATGAGGGGCGCGAGGAGCGGGCTGTCGAGACCGCCCTCGAAGAGACCCTTGTAGTTGTCCAGGGTGAGGTCCTGCGGGAAGAACCGGGTGAGAAGGCTGTCTCCCGCCGTGATCGACGCCGGGTCCTTGAACGAGATGGACACGATCCAAAGGACCGGAATCAGAGCGAAGAGGACGACGAGGATTATCCCGGCCGACCACAGGGTGGTCTCGCGGGCGCTGCGCGTGCTGCTCATCCGGGCCTCCCCTCGTTCATCTTCACGCCGAACCCCTTGATGAAGAGGAACGCGATCAGGAAGACGCAGACGAAGATAAGTACGGAGACAGCTGAACCGAGGCCCAGGTTCAGGCGTTCGATCAGCTGGTTGTAGCCCAGAATGGAGACCGACTCCGTGCCTTGGGCACCGCCGGTCATGATGAAGATGTTGTCGAAGATCCGGAAAGCATCGAGCGTGCGGAAGAGGAGCGCGACCAGGATCGCGGGCTTCATCAGCGGCAGCGTGATCTTCCAGAACCGCTGCCAGGCAGAGGCGCCATCAACCTTGGCGGCCTCGTAGAGACCGTCGTCGATCACCACCAGGCCTGCCAGCAGAAGAAGCGCCATGAACGGCGTCGTCTTCCAGACCTCGGCCATGATGATCACGGCCATCGAGCTGAACTTCTCGCCGAACCAGGCCATGTCGTCGGCGACAAACGGCAGCTCGTTGACGAAGCCCGTGTCCGGCTGGAACGCGAACTGCCAAGAGAACGCAGCGACAACAGTGACGATGCCGTAGGGGATCAGCACCGCGGTGCGTACCACGCCGCGCCCGAAGATCGCCTTGTGCATCACAAGCGCGATGATCATCCCGAGCGTGAGCTCGAACGCGACCGAGATCAGCGTGATGACGGTCGTATTGATGACGTCTTCCCACCACAGGCTGGAAGACAGGACGGCGCCGTAGTTCGAAAGGCCTACGAAGCCTCCGTCCTCGGGGAAGCGCAGGTCGAGTTCCTGCACGGACAGAACGACCGCATAACCGATCGGATACGCCGTCACGAGAACCATCGCGATGACCGCCGGAGCGCACAGCATCCAGCCGAGCCGGCGCTCGGAACGAGACCTGTCGCTCATGAAACCACCCTCACAGGAGGCCTTCCCGTTTCACTGCCTGCTCGACGTAATCCTGAAGCTCTTCATAAGCCTTTTCGACATCTTCCGGATCAACGTCGCCGATCGGGTGGAGCGCACT
This sequence comes from uncultured bacterium, assembly GCA_963721645.1. Lineage (GTDB taxonomy): Bacteria > Actinomycetota > Thermoleophilia > Solirubrobacterales > 70-9 > JALZKA01. The sequence continues at coordinate 2,046,270 of CAVRJK010000002.1, forward strand.
CTGGATCGCCAGCGAGAGGTCGGTGTAGGCGGGTGTGACCGGCCGGGGGGCTGCGTTGTCGATCGAAGTCTTGATCAGATCGGAAAAGCCGGGGTATGCCTTTTCGATGTCCGGCGAGTCGTAGGCCTCCTCGTTCGTCGGCGGCAGCCCGCCCAGAGTCGCCGCGGTCAGCTGGTTCTCCGGCTGGACCAGGCAGGACGCAGCCTCGAAGGCCAGGTCTGAATTCTCGGAAAACTCGGAGATGCCGAGGTTGATGCCGCCCAATGGCGGCGCCGACGGCTCGCCGTCCACGACCGCGGGATAGGTGGTCGCCTCCATCTGCTTGAAGACGTCGGGAGCGTTTTCCTTCGCGCTCGGGTAGACGAACGGGTAATTGATCATGAACGAGGAGCCGCCGGCCTCGAACGAAAGTCGCGCCGAATCCTCCGTCGAGGTGTCGATGTCGGTCGCCGCCGCGTCCGATGCCGCAAACCTGGCCATCGTCTCGAGTGCCGCCTCGGTGGCTTCCTGATCGAGGCTGACCTCTTCGGGTCCCTTGAGCACCTGCGCCCCCGCGGACTCGAGCATCGCGTTCACCCAGACGACAAATCCTTCGTACTGGTTCCCCTGAACCTGGATGACACCGTTCTCGCCGATCCGCTTCGACTCGGCCAGCATCTCCTCCCACGTCTTCGGCACGGACTCGATCCGATCCTTGCGGTACCACAGGAGCTGGGTGTTGGACGTGAACGGGGCGGCGTAGAGCTCGCCCTCGAACGAGGCTCCCTCGATGACGCTGTCAAAGGTGCCATCGGTCACCTGTCGGGCCAGCTCACCGTCCCACGGCTTGATCCAACCTGCGTTTGCGAACTCCGCGGTCCAGATCACGTCCATGCCGAGGATGTCGATCGAGGAATCCTCGGCGCCGAGCCTGCGGACCAGCTGCTCGCGCTGCCCGTCGGCATCGGAGGGAAGGAACTCGAACGAGATGCTGTACTTGCCGTTCGAATCCTTCGAGCACTTGTCGGCTGCCTCCTGAAAGGCGCCGCTCGGCTCGTTGAAGACAAAGAACGAAAGCTCGGTTCCGGCTCCTGCCTCTTCGGAGCCGGTGCAGGCGGACAGCGCCACGCATGCCGCGATCACGGCAGCGACTGCACTCGCTCGTCCGGCAAATGAACCTGGGCCCAACTTCTCCTCCTCTCTCGAGGCGGAGCTACCCCGCGGTAGTAGGTGCCAAACAGGCCCTTGGCTATTGGCCGGTTCGCGGAGCCCGCCTGGCGGCGATCAAGCGGCGGTACAGCTCGAGGGAACTGCCCTCGACACCCCGTTGGGCGGACACGCTCCTGCGCAATGGATCGGTAAGTGAAAGCCACGGCACGCCGGTGGTGAATCCGCCCAGGGGTTCCGGGTCCCACTGCATCGGATGCCGGCAGGGGTCGCGACCCGCACGGTCGTACGGAGGATCCGCTCCGTCACCGTCGATCATCCCGATCTCGTCGCCTTGATACAGGAAGACCGGCCCCGGAAGCGACAGGAGGAACTCTGCGGCGCGGCCCGCGCGCTCCTCGCCGAACCGGGTGGCGAGACGCGGGAAATCATGGTTGGACAACGCCCAGGCGACACGCCCGAGGCGCCTCCCGTCGGCGACTACCTGCGTGAGCCTCTGCTCCTCGAACGGTGAGTGGAGAAGCTCGAAGGCGAACGCGAGGTCGAGGTATTCGAGATAGGGCCCGAGGTCGCGTGTAGGCCTGTACACCTCGCCCACCAGGAGCGCGTCGCCCGCTGCGTCGCGCATCGCCTTGAGCGCCAGGCCGATATCCGCGCCCGCCTCCGAGTGGACGTGCTCGAGGCGCCCATATTCCTCGCCGAGGGGCAGGGTGAAGGGCGTCGTCGCGATGGGGTCGTCGCGAAGCTCCGGGTCCTTCATCAGTTGTTGCACGGCATCCACCCTGAAACCGTCCACGCCGCGTTCGACCCAGAAGCGGATCACGTCGCCCATCGCGTCGCGGACCGCGGGGACGCGCCAGTCGAGGTCCGGCTGCTCCGGGTAGAAGGAGTGGAGATAGAAGCGGCCGGTTTCACCGTCCAGCGTCCAGGCGGGGCCGCCAAAAGCAGCCACCCAGTTGTTCGGAACTTCGTCGGCCCAGACATAGAACTCCGGGTGCTCGCGGAACCAGCGATGCTCGATCGAGGTGTGCGATGGAACGAAATCGAGCAGGACCTTGAGACCCATGGAGTGGGCCCGATCGACCAGGCGGTCGAAGCCCTCGAGGTCTCCCATCTCGGGCGCCACGTCGCAGTGGTCGGCGATGTCGTAGCCCATGTCGGCCAGCGGCGAGGGATAGATCGGCGAGAGCCAGAGTGCGTCAACTCCCAGCTCGACCAGGTGAGACAGGCGCGACTCGATCCCCGCCAGATCGCCGATGCCGTCGCCATCTGAGTCCTGAAACGACCGCGGATAGATCTGGTAGATCACCGCATCACGCCACCACGGCGCCCCCGACACCCCCCGAGGGGTCAGACCCCTCACGCTTTCCTCACAAACCCGATTCGCGCCATCACGCATTCTTAGCTGCACCGCCGTCCGTCCCGCGCACCTATGATCCCGGCCAGACGGCCAGATGTCCCGCGATCACGGCTACTTCCCTCCCGGCTCGGTGCTCCGCAAGGTTCAGCGCGAGCGCGCCGTTGGCCTCCTCTACGGCCAGCGCGCCCTGGGAATCGGGGCGATCGACCCGCGGAACTTCATGGGCACGCTCCTTCACGACCGGGCCGCCGACCGCCCTTTCCACAGGCTCGTCGCCACGGCCAAGATGTTTGAGGCGATCTTCTTCGGACCACGTGAGAAGGCAGACCGGATCCTCAGTTCCGTCCACCGCATGCATTCAGGGGTCAAGGGCGCGTTGCCGAATGACGCCGGACGCTTTGAGGCCGGAACCAGGTATTCGGCCCACGACCCCGAGTTGATGTTGTGGACGATTGCGCCTGCCGCCGACTCGGCCGTGTACTTCTACGAGTTGTTCGTGCGAGAGCTCTCCGAGGGCGAGCGCGACGAGTTCTGGGCGGATTACGTCAGGTTCGGCGAGCTCTTCGGTATGCCCGCGTCGGTCGCGCCGACCTCCTGGAGCGGGCTCCGCGAGTACGTCGACTTAAAGATCAACGGCCCCGATGCGTTCTTGACCGAGGAAGCCCGGGTGATCGGCCGGGCGGTGATGCTCGAGATCCCGACATCGGCCTCTCGCCGGGCGCCCATGCAGGCTCACAACCTCGTCATGCGGGGCTCACTGCCCAAGCGCATTCGCGAGCTCTACGGGGTCAGGTGGACTCCGGCCGACGCCGTTGCCTTCCATGCCGCGGTTGCCGCGGCGCGCGCGGCCAGGCCGATCACGCCACGCGCCGTACGCCGCGGATCCTGCGTCGCGCAATTCGACGACGTTGCGGCCGCAGAGCGGAAGCGGATCGCGAACGGCTGGACTTCGCCCGTCGATATCCCCCGCGCCGCCTAGGGGGTCAGGCACCTTTCATGAGAGGTGCCTGACCCCAATGCGGAACATGCGAATCCTCGCCTTCTCAGACCTTCATTGCGACCTCGGCCGTGCGGCCGCGCTGGTCGAGCGCAGCGCCGATGTGGACGTCGTAGTCGGTGCAGGCGACTTCGCTTCCGTGCACGAGGGGCTCGCCGAGACAATCGACGCGCTCTCGGCGATCGTGAAGCCCACGGTGCTCGTCCCCGGCAACAACGAGACGGCGGACGCGCTCCGCGAAGCCGCCACCGGCTGGCGAGCGGCCACCGTCCTTCACGGCGAGTCCACCGAGATCGAGGGAACGACATTCTTCGGGCTCGGCGCGGGTATTCCGGTGACGCCCTGGGACTGGAGCTTCGACCTCACCGACTCCGAGGCTGCCGAGGCGCTGAAGGCATGCCCAGAGAGGGCGTTGCTCGTCCTCCACTCACCCCCGCTGGGGCACTGCGACGTCGCGGGTTCCGGCCAGAGCCTCGGATCGCGGGCACTCGCGGACGCGATCGAGCGCTTGGCGCCGCCGCTTGCTGTTTGCGGGCATATCCACGAGAGCTGGGGTGCGCGCTCAACGATCGGACAGACCGAGATCGCAAACCTCGGCCCCGACGGCGCTACCTTCGAGGTCTGAGTTAATGGGCTTCTTCGGCTGGATACTCCTCGGTTTGTTCGCGGGCACGATCGCGAGAGCGCTCATGCCTGGTCGCACCGAGCCCGGCGGTTGCGTCGGCACGACGGCGATAGGCGTCCTGGGGGCGCTCCTGGGCGGCTGGATCGCGACGGAGCTCGACCTCGGCAGGATCCGCGACTTCTTCGACCTCGAGACCTGGCTGATCGCGATCGGAGGCTCGTTCCTCCTGCTCTTCATCTTTCGGCTTTTTTCCCGCTAAGCCGGGCTACGGTAAAAGGCGTGCACAACGGGATAGGCAAGCGACTCCAGCTTTCTTTTCGGCTGAAGCCTTTACGCGGATAGACGGATGGCTACGTACGCGCGAGTCCTCAGAGTCCCCGGATTCGCGATCCTGATCGCGTCGACGATGCTGACGCGCATTCCCTATGCGATCAACGGACTGGCCGTGATCCTTTTCATCAGCGCCGAGACCGGCTCTTTCGCCACCGCAGGACTCGCCGCAGGTGGGCTCGCGATCGGTGCGGGCATTGCCGCGCCGCTCGTGGGGAGGCTCGTGGACAGGCGCGGCGCCGTTCTCCTGATGCCGGTAGCGGTTGGCCACGCGGCCGCCATTATCTCCCTGTGGGCACTGGGCGCCTCCGGCGCACCAGCCGCACCACTGATCGCCTGCGCTGCCCTCGCCGGACTTTGCTACCCACCTTCCGGTTCGGTTCTGCGCTCGCGCTGGCCCGAAATGTTGGGCGGTGACGCCGAGCTTCTACGCAGTGCCTTCGCGCTCGATTCGGTGATGATCGAAGTCTCGTTCGTCACCGGTCCGCTTTTGACCGCAGTGTTGGTTGCCCTGATCTCCCCGCAGGCCGCGCTTGCAGTTTCAGCAGCACTCGTAGTCGCCGGCACCGCGCTCTTCCTCACCAAACTGCCCGATCCGCGCAGGGTAATCCCTCTCGAGAGCCGGGTAGGAGGCCTGGGCCCGATGCGCTCACCCGGGATTCGCGCCGTCGCGCTGTCGACCGTTCCGTTTGGATTTCTGATCGGAACCGTCGAGGTCGCGCTGCCGGCGTTCAGCGAGCTGGAGGGCTCAATCGCACTCGCCGGCGTGCTCTTGGCGCTGTGGTCGCTGGCAAGCGGCGTCGGAGGCCTTGCCTTCGGCGCTCGCCCACCCCGACGCGAGCTGCTGGATATCTACCTGACGGTCACGATCGTGTTCCCCTTCCTCTGCCTACCCCTCGTGTTTGCCTCGTCGCCGGTTGCCATGGGGATACTGGTGCTGGCCGCCGGAGCCCCGATCGCGCCGCTGATAGCCACCCGCAATCAGCTGATCTCGGTCGTCGCGCCCGCCGGCACCGGCACCGAGGCGTTTTCGTGGCTGATGACGTCCCTCATCGCCGGGATCTCGCTGGGAACCGCCGCCGCCGGCCTGATCATCGAGGCACGCGGGTGGGAGGAGGCGGTTGGTCTCGGGGTGGTGGTCGCCTTTGCAGGCTCCATCGGGTCGTTCGTGTGGCGGGGCGCGCTCAATCCGCAAAGGGCGTTCGCGTGATCGCTGCCGTCTCGACCGCGATGGCGATCATGGCGCTCGGTGGGTCGATGGATCCCGGCCCGGACGCTCGAGACCTTGGAAGCCGGCAGCTCGCCGGCCAGCGGATCGTGACGGCGTTCCCCGGCCAGAGCCCGCCCCGTGAACTGGAGCGGATGATCGGCGAAGGCAGGGTGGCGGGCGTGATCCTGTTCGCGGACAACTTCGATTCGGAGGCCGAGGCCGAGAAACTGGCCAACCGCCTACGCGGCATTCGCCGGCCACGAGGGCTCCGGCAACCGCTCCTTATCTCCATCGACCAGGAAGGGGGCATGGTCAAGCGGCTTCCGGGTCCGCCGACGATGTCAGCCGAAGCCATAGGCCGCGCCGGACCTGCCGAGGCGACCCGCCAGGGTCGAAATACCGGCGACTACCTCGACCGCATCGGCGTGAACTTGAACTTCGCCCCCGTTCTGGACCTGGGCATCTCGGGCGGCGAGATCGAGAGGACGGACCGCGCATTCAACAGCCGCGCTCCCGCAGTCGCCCGCGTCGCCATCCCGTTCGCTCAAGCCATGCAGGAGCAGGGCGTCGCGGCATCCGCCAAGCACTTCCCGGGCTTCGGCCGTGCGGGCGCGAACACCGACGACAGCGCCCAGGTGATCCGTGCCGGGCGCAAGCGCCTGCGCGCCGACGACGAGCGCCCTTTCCGCGCCTTTGCCAAGGGGGCTGGCTCGGTCGTGATGCTGTCGAACGCCGTTTATCCCGCATTGGACCGAAGGCGGCCAGCCGGCCTGTCGCGCCCCGTGGCATCAGGCGAGTTGCGCCGGGAGGCAGGGTTCGGTGGCGTGTCGATCACCGACTCGCTCGATGCCGCAGCCACCACCCAGATCGGGCCCCCGGAACAGTTGGCGAACATGGCCGCCCGTGCCGGCACGGACCTCCTTCTCTTTACGAGCCTCGACTCGGCAACGAGGGCAGCCAAGAGCCTCGCGCGGGGGCTCCGAAGCGGCGACCTCGACCGCAAGCGGTTCCGCACCTCGGTCGAGCGCACGCTGAGCCTGCGCGCGTCGCTTCGCGACTGACTCGCGCGCCTAGACTCGTAACGCGATGGATGTAGCTCTGCTCGAACGCGCCCTCGCCGACGGGGGCGAGCCTTCCTACCGCTCTCAGCAGGTCTGGGAGTGGGCAGCGCGTGGCGCCTCCGGCTACTCGGAGATGTCGAACCTGCCGGCGGCACTCAGGACCAGGCTCGAGGAGGAGGTTCCCTACTCGACGCTTTCGCTCACGCACGAAGCGCGCTCGGACGACGGGACGGTCAAGGCTCTGTTCGCCACCGAGGACGGCCGGGCCGTCGAAGCCGTGCTCATGCGATACAAGGATGGGCGGCGGTCAATTTGCGTGTCCTCCCAGTCCGGCTGCCCCTTGACCTGCACCTTCTGCGCCACCGGCTCGATGAAGTTCGGCCGCAACCTGACGGCGGCGGAGATCGTCGATCAGGCACTGCACTTCCGCCGGATCGAGGACGTTGACCACTGCGTCTTCATGGGCATGGGCGAGCCGATGATGAACCTCGAGAACGTTCTCGAGGCATGCGGCAGGCTGCCGGATATCGGTATCACACACCGGCGCACCGCGATCTCGACCGTCGGCTGGATCCCCGGAATCGATCGACTGGGAGAGTCGGAGATGCCGATCCGCCTGGCACTTTCCCTGCACGCGCCGAATGACGCGCTCCGCTCGGAGCTCATGCCCGTGAACGACCGCTATCCGCTGGCCGACGTTCTCGAGGCCTGCCGCGCCTACCACCGCAAGCGTCGCCGGATGGTGTTCGTCGAGTACGTGATGCTCGCCGGCGTGAACGATTCCAGATCACTGGCCAAGGAACTCTCAAAGCTCCTCGACCCTCGCGCCTTCAAGGTGAACCTGATCCCCTACAACCCGACCGGCAGCTTCGACGGCTCCACGCCGGACGCCATCCGTGCGTTCCGCTCAGAGCTCGAGCGGGGCGGTCTGCGCGCGACCATTCGCCTTACCCGTGGCCGGGACATCGACGCCGCCTGCGGACAGCTCGCGGCGCGGTCCGGCAACGGCTGAGACCTCCGACGCTCCTCTTAGCCTCCGCTCGAGATGGCGGAAGACCAACAACCTTCCCGGCGATCCTCATTTGCCGCGCGCATCCTTGGAGGAGGGGCGCGCAGTGCGCGCGTCGTGGCCGAGGCGACCGGCATCGACGACGCGGTCGATCTGGCGACCGAGGAGGCCATCGTGCGCGCGCTCGAGAGCCCGGCGGTCTCGCAAGCCCTGGTCCGTGTCCTCGAGGGACCGGCGGTCGAGGAAGCGGTCGAGAGGCTCCTGGCAAGCCCCGCCGTCGAGAAGGCCGCGATCAACGCGCTGGACAGCCCTCTGGTCGACAAGGTGTGGGATCGCCTGCTTAAGTCCGACGAGGCCCAGAAGCTGGTTGAGAGGGTTGCCGAGGCCCCCGAAGTGAGAGCGGCCATCACGCAGCAGGGGTTTGGGCTCGTCGAGGACATCGGTCGCCAGATCAGGCGCATCGCCCACGGGCTCGACGGTGCAGCGGAAGCGTTCGCGCGACGAATCACGTTCCGAAGCGCGCGGATCGAGACGGTCAAGTCGGACAACGCGGGACTGGTTACCCGCGCCCTCGCGGTGGGGGTAGACGGTGCGATAGTCGCGGGCATCTTCTTCGCGGCCTCGGCGGTCTTCGACTTCGCGGTCTCGGCCTTTGCCGAGTTCGACCGCTCCTCCACGATCGCGATCATCCTCGGAATCGTCGCTCTGGTCGGACTGAGCGCGAGCTACCTCTTTTTCTTCTGGACGCTCACGGGCCAGACGCCTGGGATGCGATTCCTCGGGATTCGGCTCGACGACTACGACGGAACCCCACACCTCAGCCCGAGTACCGCGGTGCGCCGAGAGGTCGGAATCATCCTGGCCGCGATTCCCTTCGGAGCCGGCTTTCTGATGGTCCTCTTTTCAGACCGCAGACGAGGCCTGCACGACCGGATCGCGCGCACCGAGGTCATCCTGGTTGACCGCCGCGGCAATCCAGAATCGGCGGACCTCCGCGCCGAGGCCCATCGGGAGGAGAAGGCCCGCAGAAAGGGCTGAGGGTCAGGCCGTCAGGAAGTGTCGAGCTCCGGCGGCAGCGCTTTCGGGCCGTCCGGATAAAGGAAAGCGAGCGTCTCGTCCGACATCTCGAGCGTGTTGGCGGCCTCGGTGGGCGCGCCCATAACGAGCCAGAGCTGATCGGCGTCGGTGTCGTTGAAGAGCTGGCGAACGGTGTCGGGGTCAACCACGAGCGACGCGCGCGGCTCGAGAGTGAGCACCTCGTCGCCGATCCTCATGCGGCCCGACCCCTCGAGAAGCACATAGAGCTCTTCCTGCGATTGGTGCCTGTGCTTGGTCGACGCTTGGCCGGGTTCTATGCGCCACAGGCGCGCGTTCAGCTGGGTCGCCTCGAGCTGCTTGGCGAGATCAGTGTTCAACACCCCCATCTGATTGGAGCGGCGCCAGAACTCGTCCTCCTCGTCCAGACGCCGGTACGCCACCCTCAGCCCTTCTTCTTGGGCGCGTAGAGGTCGGTGATGGTGCCCTCGGCCATCTCGGCGGCGAAAGCGACCGTCTCCGAGAGAGTCGGGTGCGGGTGGATCGTCAAACCGATGTCCTCGGCATCCGCACCCATCTCCATGGCAAGGCATACCTCAGCGATCAGGTCGCCTGCGTTCGGCCCGACGATGCCGGCGCCAAGGATGCGGTTGGTGTCCGGCTCGGTCAGGAGCTTCGTCATGCCCTCGGCCCGGCCGATCGAGAGAGCGCGACCCGAAGCCTGCCATGGGAAGGCGGCCTTCTCGAACTCGATGCCCTGCTCTTTGGCCTCTGCCTCGGTCAGGCCGCACCAGGCGACTTCGGGGTCCGTGTAGGCGACAGACGGGATCGCGCGAGGCTCGAAGACGACATCGTGGCCGGCGATCCGCTCGGCGGCGACCTTGCCTTCGTGGCTTGCCTTGTGGGCGAGCATGGGCGCACCGGTGATGTCACCGATCGCGTAGATGTGGGAAATACCTGTGCGCCGGTCGGGGCCGACGGCGATCTCGCCGCGATCGTCCACCTCCACGCCTGTCGCCTCGAGGTCCAGGATGTCGCCGTTGGCGCGGCGGCCGACCGCGACCAGCACGCGATCGAAAGTGGAGTCGCCCGGGGCGTCGTCGCCCTCGAAGGAGACCTTGATGCCATCCTTGGAGGCCTCGGCCTTCGTGACTTTCGTGTTGAGATGGATCGCCTCGTAGCGACCGCCCACCCGCTTGGCGAGGGGTTTCACCAGATCCGGATCGCAGCCGGGGATCAGCTGATCGGTCAGCTCCACCACCGTTACCTTCGTTCCAAGCGCCTCGTAGACGGAAGCCATCTCCAGGCCGATAATCCCGCCGCCGATGACGAGCAGGCTCTCGGGGATGCCAGGGAGCTCGAGCGCGCCCGTCGAATCCACGATCCGATCGTCCTCGGGCAGATCCGAAAGCATCACCGCGCGCGAGCCGGCGGCGATGACCGCGTGGTCGAACTCGATCTTCTCGCCGTCAACTTCAAGCTCGTTCGGCGAGGTGAACCTGGCCTCGCCGTGGACGACGGTTACCTTGCGCTTTTTGGCCAGCCCGTCCAGGCCGCCGGTCAACTTGCCGACCACCTCCTCCTTCCAGGTGCGCAGCTTGTCCACGTCGATCTCGGGATCCGTAAAGGAGACGCCGAACTCCGACGCCTCCTCGGCCTCGGCGATCACATTGGCCGCGTGGAGCAGTGCCTTCGACGGAATGCATCCGACGTTCAAACAGACGCCGCCGATGACCTCGTGGCGCTCAACCAGCGTGACCTCGAGCCCCAGATCCGCGGCGCGGAACGCGGCCGTATATCCACCGGGCCCCGAGCCCACCACGACTACCCGCTTCCCCTCGGGCTCCTCCGCACGCTGCTCGGTGTCCGGCTCGTCGGAACCTCCAGGCTTGGGAGCTTCGTCATCTTCACCCTCGCCGGGAGCCTCGTCCTCTTCGCCCTCGCCGGGAGCTTCGTCTTCTTCCCCGTCGCCGGGAGTCTCGTCTTCTTCCCCGTCGCCAGGGCTCTCATCCGAGCCCCCCTCCAGGACCACGATCGGCGTGCCCTCGCTCACCTTGTCGTTGACCGCGACCAAGACCTCCTTGACGGTGCCTGCTTCGGGGGAGGGCACATCCATCGTCGCCTTGTCCGATTCGAGCGTGAGGAGTGGTTGCTCGACCTCGACCTCATCGCCGGGCGAGACGTGAATCTCGATGACGGGAACCTCGTCGAAGTCACCGATGTCGGGAACCTTGACCTCGCCCATCAGAGAACCCTCCGTTTCATGGTCGGCCGACGCCGTTCAACGCACATCACAGCAGTGCCCTCCTGATGTCCTGGAGCTCCTTGGCCAGGTGCGCCGTGAACCGGGCAGCAGCTGCCCCGTCGATCACGCGATGGTCGTAGCTCAACGAGAGCGGAACCATCAGGCGGGGCTTGAACTCCTCGGCCTCCTTGTCCCAGACTGGCTGCATCTTCGACCGGGTCACGCCCAGGATCGCGACCTCGGGGGCATTGATGATCGGCGTGAAGCCGGTCCCACCGATGCCGCCGAGCGACGAGATCGTAAATGTCGAACCTCGCATCTCCTCGGCCGAGATCTTGCCCTCGCGCGCCTTGACCGAGAGGTCTGAGAGCTCGCCTGCGATCTCCAGGAGGCCCTTGCGATCGGCCTCCTTGATCACCGGCACCAACAGGCCCTGGGGAGTGTCCGCGGCAAAGCCGATGTTGTAGTAGCGCTTGATGACCAGGTCGTCGCCGTCGAGTGAAGAGTTGAACTCGGGGAACTGGCGGAGCGCCCCCACGCAGGCCTTCATCAGGAGCGCGACCATCGTCACCTTCACGTCTGAGTTCTCGGCGTTTACCTCCTTGCGAAACGCCTCAAGATCGGTGATGTCCGCCTCGTCTTCGTGCGTGACGTGCGGGATCATCACCCAGTTCCGCGACAGCGCCGGGCCCGAGATCTTCTTTACGCGCGACAGAGCGACACGTTCCACCTCTCCGTACTTCTCGAAATCGACCTTGGGCCAGGGCGCGAGATTCAGGCCGGGAATTCCGGCGGGAGCATCGGGGGCGGCCTTGGCGGGCTTGTCCTTTGCTGCCTGCACATCTTCCTTGAGGATGCGCCCCTTGCGGCCCGAACCCTTGAGGCCGCCGAGGTCAACCCCGAGTTCCCTGGCCAACCGGCGCACCCCGGGCCCCGCATAGATGGCCCCGCCGGCTGACCCACTGCTCTCATCTCGCTGAGCCCCATCCGCGTCGCCCGCCTGGCGATCTGCATCACTCTCGGCGCCGGCGGAGCCTGATTCAGACGCCTCGTCGCCCGGCTCCTCGTCGCCTGCGGACTCTTCGCCGGATGGGACGGCTTCCTCGCCCTCTTCATCGGGCGTCTCCTCCTCAATCTCTGCGCTCTCCTTGCCCGAGGCGCCCTCCTCCTTGTCCTCCTCTTCCGATGATCCGCCCGAGCCCTCCTCCAAGACCAGAAGCGGTGATCCCTCGGAAACCTTGTCGTTCACCGAGACCAGGATCTCCTTCACGATCCCGGCCGCGGGCGAAGGCACGTCCATGGTCGCCTTGTCGGACTCGAGCGTGATCAGCGCCTGCTCTTCGGTGACCTCGTCGCCCTCCGAGACGAGGATCTCGATCACGGGGACCTCGTCGAAGTCGCCGATGTCGGGGACCTTGACCTCCACTAACTCACCGCCGGGTCCGGGCGATCGGCGTCGATCCCGTACTTCTCGATCGCATCGGCCACGACGGACGCCTCGACCTCCCCCTCGCGCTCGAGAGCCCGAAGCGCAGTCACGGCGACGTGATGGCGATCGACCTCGAAGAAGCTCCTCAGGGCCTTGCGAAAGTCAGAGCGGCCAAAGCCGTCCGTGCCGAGCACCTCGTAGCGCGCGTCGATCCACTGGCGAATGCCGTCCGGGAGCGCCTTCATGTAATCGGTGGCTGCGACCACGGGGGCGTCGCTCCCGCCGAGGCTCTCTTCGACCCACGTCTTCGCGACATCGCCGGAGCCGAGGCGCGCCTCGCGCTCGCGCGCCAGCCCGTCGCGCCTGAGCTCGGTGAAAGAAGTGACGCTCCACACCTCTGCCGCGATCCCGAAGTCTTCCTGGAGAAGCTCTGCGGCCGCCTCCACCTCGCGCAGGATCGTTCCCGACCCGAGCAGGCGAACCTTGGCGCCGTCGGCCTCGACCACCCGGTGCATTCCACGCAGGATCCCCTCTTCCGAGCCCTCCGGAATCGATGGATGCGGGTAGTTCTCGTTCATGACTGTGAGGTAGTAGAAGACGTCCTCCTGCTCGCCGACCATCCGCCTCAGGCCGTCTTGGACGATGACGGCGAGCTCGTAGGCGTAGGCCGGGTCGTACGCGACGCAGTTGGGGATCGTCGACGCGAGGATGTGCGAGTGGCCGTCCTCGTGCTGGAGCCCCTCGCCGTTGAGCGTCGTGCGCCCGGCGGTACCGCCGATCAGAAAGCCGCGCGCACGCGAGTCGCCCGCCGCCCAGGCAAGGTCGCCGATCCGCTGGAAACCGAACATCGAGTAGTACGCGTAGAACGGAACCATCTGGACGCCGTGGTTGGAGTAAGAGGTGGCTGCGGCGATCCAGGACGAGAACGCCCCGGCCTCGTTGATGCCCTCCTGCAGAACCTGACCCTTCTTGTCCTCGCGGTAGAACATGAGCGACCCGGCGTCCTCGGGCTCATACAGCTGGCCGACGTGCGAGTAGATGCCGAGCTGGCGGAACATCCCCTCCATCCCGAACGTTCGCGACTCGTCGGGGACGATCGGGACCACCCTGGGCCCGAGCTCCTTGTCGCGGAGAAGGGCGGCCAGAATGCGGACGAAGGCCATCGTCGTCGAGATCTCCCGCTCGTCGGTGCCGTCGAGCTGCGACTGGAAGGTCTCGAGGGGGGGCACCCCTAGCGGTTCGTCCACCTTGCGCCTGCGTGCCGGCAGGTTTCCGCCCAGCTTTGCGCGGCGTTCCTTCAGATATCGGATCTCATCGGAGTCGTCGCCGGGGCGGTGATAGGCGATCTCCGTGATCTCCTCGGCAGAGATGTCCAGGTCGAAACGATCGCGGAATGCCGCAAGGGCCTCCTCGTTCATCTTCTTTTGCTGGTGGGTGATGTTCTGGCCCTCACCTGCCTCGCCCATCCCGTAGCCCTTGATCGTCTTGGCCAGGATCACGGTCGGCCGGCGGCTCGCACCTTGCGCGGCGGCGTAGGCGGCGTGGACCTTGCGGGCGTCGTGCCCGCCACGGTTAAGCGCCCAGATCTCCTCGTCCGACATGTCTTTGACCCGCTCTGCCAACTCGTCGTACGCGCCGAAAAACTTCTCGCGCACGTAAGCCCCGTCGCGCGCCTTGTAGGTCTGGTACTCGCCGTCCACCGCCTCCTCCATCCGCTTGACCAGGAGACCATCCTTGTCCTCGGCCAGAAGCGGGTCCCAGCGGTCACCCCAGATCACCTTGATGACGTTCCACCCGGCGCCGCGAAAAATCGTCTCGAGCTCCTGGATGATCTTGCCGTTGCCGCGGACGGGGCCGTCGAGACGCTGCAGGTTGCAGTTGACCACGAAGACCAGGTTCGAGAGCTTCTCTCTGCCTGCGAGCGCTATCGCGCCCAGCGACTCGGGCTCATCAGTCTCGCCGTCGCCCAAGAAGCACCAGACCTTGCGGTTCTTGGTTTCGGCGAGTCCGCGATCCTCGAGGTAGCGGGCAAAGCGGGCCTGGTAGATCGCCATGATCGGGCCGAGGCCCATCGAGACGGTCGGGAACTGCCAGAAGTCCGGCATGAGCCACGGGTGCGGGTAGGACGAGAGCCCACCCTCGCGCGAGACCTCCTGGCGAAAGCCGTCGAGCTCCTCCTCGGAGAGCCGGCCTTCCAGGAAGGCCCGCGCGTAGATGCCGGGTGAAGAGTGACCCTGGATGTAGACGAGGTCCCCGCCGTGATCCTTGGACGGGGCGCGCCAGAAGTGGTTGAAGCCGGTCTCGTAAAGGAGCGCCGCCGACTGGAAGGACGCGATGTGCCCGCCGAGCTCCGAGGACTCCTTGTTCGCGCGCAGGATCATCGCGATCGCGTTCCAGCGAATGAGGGAGCGGACGCGGCGCTCCATCGCCGGGTCTCCAGGCAGTGGCGGCTCGTCGTCTACATGGATCGTGTTGACGTACGGGGTCGGGCCCACGTACTCGATGGCCGCGCCCTTGTGACGCGCCCGTTCAACGACACGTTCGACCAGGTCGTGGGCGCGCCGCGGCCCGTCATTCTCAACGACGGCATCGAGGGCTTGAAGCCACTCCTCCGTCTCGACTGCGTCGATATCGGCCACTCTCAGAGTCAGACTAACGACGACCAGCCGCGCGCACCTCAACGGCGCCTTAAACGCAGGTGGTCTGCGCCTCCCGACCAGGGACGTCTGGGCGCCGCTCGCGTTAAAGCGGCTTGGCGGAACCCGCGAGGTGCGGCTCGCCGTCGCGCGCGGAACGGACCGCGAATGAGATGCCGGAGCCGGCCGTGCCAGAAGTGAATTCGACCTTCGACGGCAGGAGGATCGGGCGCTTGAAGGCGACCTCGACCTCGAACGCGCCGGGTAGACGCGGCTCGAGTGCGGCCACGCAGCGGGCCTTGGTCCACATGCCGTGGGCGATCTGGCGCGGGAAGCCGAACGCCTTGGCCGTCAGGCCGTACATGTGGATCGGGTTGCGATCGCCGGACACGCCGCCGTAGCTTCGACCCAGGTCGCCCGGGAGTGGCCACTCGGCCTCGGTTTCCAGGCTCGGGTCAAAGGAGGGGCCGGAATCGCTCGCGGATTCGGAGCCCTTGCCTCGGCGAAGGTTCGTGCTCTCCGAGACCCAGACCTCTTCCCCGCCGGAGCTGACCGAGGTGAGGAGAGCAAAGGTTTTGCCCTTCGGATGCGGCTCGAGCTCACCCGCGCTCACGCGGATCTCGAGCTTCTCGGTCGCCTCGATCGGGCGGCGCTGCGAGAAGCGGTTCTGCACGTGGACGAGACCGACGGCGGGGAACGGAAAGTCGCCCTGCGTCATCAGCGCCATGTGGAGAGGGAACGCAAGGATGTGCGGGTAGGTGGCGGGCAGGACGTCGCGCATCGTGAAGCCGCAGACGCGGCAGTACTCGGCGAGCCTCTTGGTGTCGATGCCGACGTCTTCGAGCGCGAGCTCTGAGTCCGGCATCTCGCCACCGCCTCCGGCCACGAACGGCAGACCTGCCCGCGAGCGGGAGCGAGCCGAGCGCCGCCCGGCCGTAAAGGCCGAGCGTCGAGGGGGGTCCGTCGAGCGTTCGGGAAGGGTCAGGCACCCGAGATCCTCTCGAAGGTTTTGGCGTTCGGAGAAGGGTCAGGCACCCGAGATCCTCTCGAAGGTTTTGGCGTTGGCGGTGATGGTGCCAGACCCTAAGCGCCGATCAGGCTCTGGCCGCAGACGCGGACGACGTTGCCGTTCACGCCCGCCGAGCCGGGGCTCGCGAACCAGGCGATCGCCTCCGCTACGTCGAGCGGCAGCCCGCCCTGGAGCATCGAGTTCATGCGGCGCCCCGCCTCGCGGGTGGGGACGGGCATCGCGGCCGTCATAGCCGTCTCGATGAAGCCGGGAGCGACTGCGTTGATCGTCACACCGGCCCCGCCGACCACGGGTGCCATCGACTGGACCCGGCCGATCACGCCGGCTTTGGAGGTCGAGTAGTTGGTCTGGCCCGCGTTGCCGGCTACTCCGGAGATCGACGAGACGCCGATCAGGCGGCCGTTGGGCCGGATGAGGCCGCGCTCCAACAGGCCGTCGTCGATTCTTTCCTGCGCCGAAAGGTTGATGTCCATGAGGAGGTCCCAAAGGTCGGCGTCCATACGCCCCAGCGTCTTGTCGCGGGTAACGCCGGCATTGTGGACGACCACGTCCACTCCCTCGTGCTCAGAGGCGAGGTGGTCCGCGATGCGCGCCGGAGCCTCGTCCTGGGTGATGTCGAGGGCAATCGCCGAGCCGCCGATCTGGCGGACCACGGCGTTGAGGTCCTCCTCGAGCGCGGGCACGTCAAGCCCGACCACGTGCGCGCCGTCGCGGGCAAGCACGTCGGCGATCGCGGCGCCGATGCCTCGCGAAGCTCCGGTCACCAGCGCGACCTTGCCGTGAAGGGGCTTGTCCCAGTCGAGCGCCGGGATCTCCGCGACGGGCTCGGTGACACGCATGACCTGGCCCGAGACGTAGGCCGAGCGCGGCGAGAGAACGAAGCGAAGGGTCGAATCGATCGCGTCCTCAGAGCCATGGTCGACCTGGATGAGCTGCGCCGACGCGCCTTTACGGACCTCCTTGCCGACGGCCCGGGTGAACCCTTCGAGCGCCCGCTGGGCGGTTGCCTCGCGCGGAGAGCCGCACGCAGACGGAATCGATCCCAAGACCACGACCCGACCCGACAGCCCGACCGAGCGGATGGTCGGGCGAAAGAACTCCCAGAGCTCTTGGAGCTCGGAAGAGTCCGTGATCCCCGTGGCGTCAAAGACCAGCGCCTTGAAGCGCGGGTCGACGCCGGCGTCGGGGTTCCATACCCCGGCGTCCAGGCCGGCGTCGCCGGCAGCAGCGCGAACTTCGCCGTCCAGCTCGGTCTTGACGCTTGCGCCCGCGCCTGCGAGAACGCGGGCAGCCGATCCGGCCAAGCGACCACCGGGAGCGGCGCCCAGGAGAACTTCGCCCTCGATCAGCGGGGCTCCCGGCTCGTAGCGGTCGAGATCCACCGGTTGGGGAAGGCCCACGTTCCCGGCGACGAAACCGCCGATCCGGCTGTTGACAACTTGCGAGTAGAGATCTTCAGGCATGGGGCTCCTTACCTTTCGAGGATGGCGACGACGCCCTGGCCACCCGCGGCGCAGATCGAGATCAGGCCGCGGCCCTCACCGCGCTCTGCCAGTGCCTTGGCGAGGGAGGCGACGATCCGCCCGCCCGTCGCGGCAAACGGATGGCCTGCTCCAAGCGAGCCGCCGTTCACGTTCAGCTTCGTGCGATCGATCTCGCCCAGCGGCACCTCGAGGCCGAGGCGCTGCTTGCAAAAGACCGGGTCCTCCCAGGCCTTCAGCGTGCACAAAACCTGGGCGGCAAACGCCTCGTGGATCTCGTAGAGGTCGAAGTCCTGAAGCGTCAGTCCGTTCCGCTCCAGCATCCGGGGCACGGCGTAGGCGGGTGCCATCAAGAGACCCTCCTTCTTGCCGACGTAGTCGATCGCCGCGACTTCGGCGTCGACGAAGCGGGCGAGCGGCTCGATGCCGTGGGCGGATGCCCACTCCTCGGTGCCGAGGAGCACCGCAGACGCGCCGTCGGAGAGCGGTGTCGAGTTCCCGGCAGTCATCGTTCCGTCCTCGCCGCCGAATGCGGGGCGGAGCTTGCCGAGGCTCTCGACCGTGGCGTCGGGCCTGAGGTTCCCGTCGCGCTCGAGACCGAGATACGGGGTCACGAGGTCGTCCATGAAGCCCCGGTCGTACGCGGCCGCAAGGTGCTGGTGGCTGGTCGCTGCCAGCTCGTCCTGCTCTTCGCGGGTGAGGCCCCATTCGGCAGCCATGAGCGCGGTGTGGTCGCCCATGGAGAGTCCGGTGCGCGGCTCGGCGTTGCGGGGAAAATCGGGAACGATCTGACCCGGGCGGATCTTGGTCAGCGCCTTCAACCGATCGGTCGTCGAGCGGGCGGCGTTGGCCTCCAGAAGGATCTCGCGCAGATCGTCGTTGAGAGCGATCGGGGCGTCGGAGGTCGTGTCCGAGCCGCCGGCGATCGCGGAGTCGGCCTGGCCGAGAGCGATCTTGTTGGCAACCAGGATCGCCGCCTCGAGGCCCGTCCCGCACGCCTGCCCCACGTCGAACGCGGGGGTCTCGGGCGCCAGTTGCGTTCCAAGCACGGCCTCACGGGTGAGGTTGATGTCGCGGGCGTGCTTCAAGACCGCCCCTCCCGCCACCTCGCCCAGACGCTCACCTTGGAGCCCGTGCTGCGAGGCCACGCCGTCGATGACGGTCGTCAGCATGTCCTGGTTGGAAGCTTTCGCGTACTGGGCGTTCGAGCGAGCGAAGGGAATGCGGTTCCCTCCAAGTACGTATGCGGCGCGTGTCTTATCGGTCACGGACGGAGTTCCTTTCGTATCAAGGGGCCAGACCCGGGGCCAGACCCCACGGAGGGGCCAGACCCTCACAAACCGCTAACGAAGGTCGGCGGAGGTCTTGTTCAAAAGCATGCGGGCGATGATGAGCTGCTGGATTTGCTGCGTGCCCTCGAAGATGTCGAGGATCTTTGCGTCCCTCGCCCACTTTTCGAGCAGCTCGGACTCGTCGTAGCCGACCGAGCCGCAAAGCTCGATGCACCGCAGCGCGATATCCGTGCCGGCGCGGCCCGCCTTCGCCTTCGCGTACGAGGCGTGGAGCGAGTTGGGCTTCGAGTTGTCCGCCATCCACGCCGCCTCCATCATCAAGAGGCGCGCGGCCTCGAGATCGGACTCGAGCTCGATCAGCGTCGCTGCGGCCGCGGGCTGGGTGTGGACCGGGCGGTCGTAGTCAGGCTCAATGCCCTCCTCGGCGAGCAGCTCGCGGGTGAAGTCGATCGACGCCTTGGCCACTCCAACGGCCATGGCGGCCACGAGCGGCCGGGTGTTGTCGAACGTCTTCATGACGCCGGCGAACGAGCGCTTGGTGTCGATGTCCGGGCTGCCGAGGAGGTCCTCCTTCGGCACACGGCAGTTCTCGAGGCGGAAAGCGGCGGTGTCAGACGCGCGGATGCCGAGCTTGTGCTCAAGGCGGTCAAGGATCATGCCCGGGTTCGAGCGCTCGACGACAAAGGACTTGATCGCCGCGCGGCCCTGCTCACGGTCGAGTGTCGCCCAGACGACGACCAACTCGGCCCGCTCGCCCGCCGTGACGTAGATCTTCTCGCCGTTCAGGACGTACTCGTCGCCATCGAGCGTCGCGGTCGTTCGGATAGACGCCGAGTCCGAGCCCGACTCGGGCTCGGTGATCGCCATCGCGGCCCAGCTGCCCTCGTAGCGCAGGAGCTGCTCCTCGTTGGCGACCGCGGCGATTGCCGCGTTGCCGAGACCCTGGCGGGGCATCGAAAGCACGAGGCCCACGTCGCCCCAGCACGTCTCCATGACGCCGAGCGCCGAGGACATGTTGGTGCCGTTGCGATTGCCGGTCTCTTTGGACTTCGAAGCGCTGACGCCCGCGGCGCCGGCGCCGCTTGAAGCGCCGGAGTCGTTCATGCCGTCGATCAGGGCGGCGAGCATGTCTAGCTCCTTCGGGTACTCGTGCTCCAAAACGTCGTACTTGCGAGAGATCGGTCGCAGGACTTCGAGCGCGACCTGGTGGGCCTGCTCGGAGAGGACCTTGAACTTCTTGGGTGTTTCGAGATTGATCGGCATATCTAGAGACCTCCACCAGCATTCATGCTTGTTTCGCAGCTAAAGCAACTCATCAGACCAGTAGCCCTCCTTCGAGGACACCGGCGGCTCGCAAGTCGCGATACCAGCGCTCGACCGGGTGTTCCTTGATGTAGCCGTGGCCGCCCAGGAGCTGGACGCCGTCGGAGCCGATCTGCATGCCCTTCTGGGCGACGATGCGGCGAGCCAGCGCCGACTCGCGGGAGTAATCGAGACCCTGGTCGACGCGGCTCGCAGCACGCAGCATCACGAGACGCATGCCCTCGAGCTCGGTCGCCATGTCGGCAACCTTGAAAGCGACGGCTTGGCGGTGGGAGATCGGCTCGCCGAAAGCGATCCGCTCGTTCACATACGGGATGACGTAGTCGACGACCGCCTGCGCGGTTCCGACCGCGAGTGCCGCCCAGGCGATGCGCCCGAGACGGATGCAGTCCGCGTAGATGTCCGGGCTTCCTTCGCCCAGAAGCGCCTCGGCAGGAACCTCGACGCCGTCGAGCTTCAGGTTCGAAGTGGCGGCTGCGCGAATACCCATGGCGGGCTTGGCCTCCACCAGAACGCCATCGGTGGCGGCCTCGACGATGAAGAGAGCCGGCCGGTCGTCGAGCGTGGCGCCGACGACGAAGAGCTCGGAGTCGGCACCGCGAGCGACCAGCGCCTTCTCGCCCTCGAGCTTGAAGCCGTTGTCCGTGCGGGTAGCCGTGGTCTTCAGCTCGAAAGGGTCGAAGAGCCCTCGCGGCTCTTGGATCGCGAGGGCCGCCGCGGGCACGTCCTCACCGATCAGCGCCGGTAGGTAGGTGCCCTGTTGACCCGAGTCGCCCCATAGGCCGATCGCGGTGGCGACCGCTGCCGGTGAGAGGGCGGCCACGGCAAGTCCCATGTCGCCGCGCCCGAGAGCCTCGGTGACGAGCGCGGAGGTCACGGCAGAGCGCTCGGAAACGGCGCCGCCGAGCTCTTCGGGCACGCCGAGCATCGAGATTCCAAGATCGTTGGCCTGGCCCATCAGCTCCGGAGGCGGCTCGCAAGCCGAGTCAGCTTCGAGCGCCGCCTTGCGGAAGTGCTTTTGCGCAAACTCGCCGACGGTCTCGCGCATCATCGCCTGCTCGTCGTCGGGCGTGAGGTCGAAGAGGTCAGAGCGCACGCCGGTTTTCTGGCGTGCGGGGGTGCCGTTCCGCGAAACCTTCGAGAAGGTCCGGCCGGCCGCGCCGGCGGCGCGGAAACCGCCCTTGGTAGCTCCGTTCACGACGCGCTCGGCGCGTTCGCGCAGCCCGAGGCGGTCGAGTACGTCGCTGCCGGCGAGTGAAGTCAGCGCCCGGAGTCCGAGGGCCATTCCTTTGTCAGCTACAGCCAAGAGAGAACCTTTCCTACTACCGGTAGGTTTTGGGGAAGCCGATCGTAGCAACGCCTGGGCCTAACCCGCGTAGGATGCGGCTTTCCGACTCACGCGCCACCGAGGTGGCGACGCGCCAGATTTTTCCCGAGCCATCGAAACCGAGGGGTACCACTTGTCGTTCAAGCGTCTGTTCTTCGTCCTCAGCCTCATCGCCGCCATGGGTGTGGTCGTCGCCGGATGCGGCGATGACGACGACTCTTCCGGGTCGGGCACCGAGGAGACGGTGAGCGTCTCGCCCGAGGACTGCACGCCCGACCAGCTCGACACGTTCGCGCCGGACACGCTTACGGTCGCGACCGACGATCCGGCCTTCCCGCCCTACTTCGAGGACGACGATCCGACCAATGGCGAGGGCTTCGAGTCCGCGGTCGCCTATGCGATCGCCGATGAGCTCGGCTACTCGGAAGACCAGGTCGAGTGGGTCAAGGAGCCGTTCAACCGCTCGTATGCCCCTGGCGAGAAGGACTACGACTTCGATGTCAACCAGATCTCGATCACGCCGAAGCGCGCGGAGGCCGTGGACTTCTCCTCCCCGTATTACGAGGCAAAGCAGGCGGTCGTGGCCCTCAAGGGTTCCCCCGCCGCCGGGGCCACCTCGCTCGCCGACGTCGCCGACGCAGACATCGGCGTCCAGATCGGCACCACGAGCCTTGATGCGGTCAACACCGTGATCCAGCCGAGCTCCGACGCGCAGGTGTTCGACACATCCAACGACGTCGTCTCAGCGCTCAAGAACGAGCAGGTCGATGCGGTCGTCGTCGACGTCCCGACGGCGTTCTTTTTGACTGCGGTGCAGGTGACCGATGCGGAGATCGTCGGTCAGTTCGCCGGCCCCGAGGGTGACGAGTTCGGAGCGCTCCTCGAGAAGGACTCGCCGCTCACGCCCTGCGTCTCGCAGGCCGTTGACACGCTCAGCGAGTCCGGCGAGCTCGCCGAGATCGAAGAACAGTGGCTGAGCGCGGCTCAGGACGCCCCGATCCTGGAGTAGCACCCGCCGGCACGGGACGGGACCGCCGCGCAGAGCGCGAGGCCGTCCGGCGTGCACGCGCGCGCCGCGGCACCGCGATCGCGGCCCTCTCGACGATTGTCGTCCTCGGCGGCCTGACGGCGCTGATCCTCACCAGCCCCGGCTGGGACGACGTTCAGCGCACGTTCTTCAGCCCGGACGACTTCACTGCGATCTTTCCCGACGTCCTCAAGGCGTTCTGGCTGGACATCAGGATCTTCATGGTCGTCGAGGTCGTCGTGCTGGTGCTCGGCTTGGTCGTTGCGATGGCGCGCCTGGCCAAGGCGCCGGCGCTGTTTCCGCTCCGCATCGTCGCCGTCGTCTACACGGACGTGTTTCGCGGCGTCCCGACGATCCTCCTCATCTACCTCATCGGCTTCGGCATCCCGGCCCTCGACATACAGGGCCTCCCCACCGAGCCGGTCGTACTGGGTGGGATCGCGCTCGCTCTCTCATACGGCGCGTACGTGGCCGAGGTGTACCGCGCCGGCTTGCGCTCGATCCACCCGGGCCAGCGCGAAGCGGCACTCTCGGTGGGTCTGACCGAGCATCAGGCGATGCGGCACGTGGTCCTCCCCCAAGCCGTCCGGCGCGTCGGCCCGCCGCTCCTGAACGACTTCATCGCCCTCCAAAAGGACGTGGCCCTGATCTCGATCCTGGGTGTCGCAGGTGAAGCCTTCAGGGTCGCGCAGATCGAGGCGCAGTCGAGCTTCAACTACACGCCGCTCCTGGCCGCGGCACTCTTGTACCTGTGCATCACCATCCCCATGGCACGCCTCCTCGACTGGTGGGACGCGCCTGAGAGGGCCCGCTGATGAGCGCTCACGTGATCGAGATCCGCGGCGTGACCAAGTCGTTCGGCGAGCTCGAAGTCCTGAAGGGCGTCGACCTGGAAGTGGCCGAGCACGAGGCCGTGGCGCTGATCGGCGCATCAGGCTCGGGCAAGTCCACGCTTTTGCGCTGCATCGACCTTCTGGAGGACATCGACGACGGCGACATCTTCTTAGACGGCGAGGTCATCACCGACCCCTCGGTCGACACGGTCGGCGTCAGGCGAAAGCTCGGCGTCGTATTTCAGGCCTACAACCTCTTTCCCCATTTGAACGTGATGGAGAACGTGATCCTCGGCCGCGTCCGCGCCGGCGGGATCGGGCGCGGCGAGGCCGAAGAGCAGGCTCTCCAGTTGCTCGCGCGCTTTGGGCTGGAAGGGCGCGAGGAGGAGCGTCCGGAGAACCTCTCCGGCGGGCAGCAGCAACGCGTCGCGCTCGTCCGCGCCTTTGCCGCTCGGCCCAGAGCCATGCTGCTCGACGAGGTGACCTCGGCCCTCGACCCCGAGCTCGTCGGCGAGGTCCTGCGCGCCGTACGCGACCTGCGCTCCGAGGGCGTGACGATGCTTCTTGCCACACACGAGATGGGTTTCGCGAAGGAAGTCGCCGACCGCGTCGGCTTCCTCCACGAGGGCAAGCTGATCGAGATCGGCCCACCGGCACAGCTGCTCGAGGACCCGCAACAACCCGAGACGAAGAAGTTCCTCAGGCGCCTCCTGGAGGCCGGCCGGGCCTGAGCGCCCATCCCTTGATGGGGTGGCGCCTCGGTTGCGCGCAGCGCAACCCGTGCGCCACTGGCGATGGACCTCGGCGCGGGGTGCCTTTACGCCAGCTCAGGGATGTGGCGCTCGACGTGTTCATTCAGCGTGCGGCGCACCCACGCCTGCGTCTCTGAGTCGGCCATCCGGTAGCGGCCGATCAGGAGCTTTTGCTCGTCGATCGGAAGGCCGGCGATATCCCAGCGCACCGCGAGCCGCTCAAAGAGCATCTCCGTGCGGCGCTTCCAGTCGTCGTCCACCGTCGCGGCGCCCCTCTCGCGGGCCTTCGCGATCTTTCGGATCGATCCCGCGCTGAGCGACTCGCGAAGCGTCAGCACGTTCCCCTCGGGGTCGGTGTAGTCCACCGTCGCGACGGGCTCGCGGCTCTTCGGGCGGCGCGGCATCAGCACTCCTCCGTGACGAGCTCCGTGAGCGGCGTGGCCGGGTCAGCCTTCGACGCGGCATCCGAGATCACGAGCACGAGGGACGGCTCGACAGCCAAGTCCTCGCATTCGGGCTCTGTCGCCACCACCGCCTCGATCGCGATCTCCTTCTCGGGCAAGAGCTTCACCAGGAAGTCCTCGGCCGTGATATCCGTGCCCCCTCCCTCCACTCCCGACGCTCCCTGCGCACCGGTCGCCCCGGAATCGGAGGCATCCCCATCGCCGCCGCAGCCGCCCAGGGCAATCGTCATAACCACGGCGGTCAAGCAGATCCTGGAACCCTGGACACGCATCAGTCGATCAGCCGTTTCTCCATGCGATTGACCGCAAGACGCCACATCGCGAAAGCGAATATGAGGAGCGAAGCAAAGCGCAGAATGTCCACCGTTTCGAAGCCGAACGCCGCGCCCCGGACCAGCTCGACCAGCTGATAAAGCGGATTGAGATTTGCGATGACCTGGGCCGCCTCGGGCAGCTGGTCGATGGGGAAGAAGGTGCCGGCGACGAGGAACAGGGGGGTGATTGCAAGCGTCGTCACGTAGTTGAAGTGGTCGATCTTCCCGACCGTCGCTGCGGTCGCAACCCCGAAGCCCGAGAAGCCCAGGGCGGTGACGAATGCGAAGAGCGGGACGAGGAGCATCCCGGCAGTGGGGTCCAGGCCGAAGAACATCCCGACAAAAAGGGGAAAGCATCCGTAGAACCCCGCACGGAGCGAGATCCAAAGGACCTCCGCCGTAACGAGCTCCTCGACGTCGACTGGCGCCGCGAGGATCGCGTCGTAGGTGTTTTGAAAGCGATGCTTGACGAAGGTTCCGAACATCGAGGGGAACGCACTCGAGAAGATCACCGCCGTCGCCACCATGCCGGTCGCGACGAACTCGACGTATGCCAACCCTCCCACGCCGTCCACCAGGGTCGCCCCCAGGCCAAGGCCGAACGCGAGCAGGTAGACGATCGGCTCGAGCACGCTCGAGAACGTCGTCGCCTTCCAAAACGTGCGGAAGTTCGCGACCTCACGGCTCATCACGCCGGTGATCGCGGCGGGCTCGAGGCGCCTTGCCCCTACCTTGCTCATTCCGCCTCGGCTCCGGTCAGGAGGACGAAAACGTCTTCGAGCGACGCGGCGCGGCGAACCGCGTCGTCGGGAACGACGCCGTTCTGAGCCCTTTCCGAGCCGACGATCGCGATAGCAGGCCCCGCCGGCCGCACATCGAGCCCTTCAGACTCCGCGACCGCACGCACCTCGGCCAAGCGGTCGGGCGGGCCGTAGACCTCGGCGGTCTCGCGGCCCGCGTGCTCACGGATCAGGTCCGACGGCTTTCCGCGCGAGATGACCCTGCCCGCAGTCATGAGGGCGACCTCGTCAGCGAGACGCTCGGCTTCCTCGATGTAGTGGGTCGACATCAGGATCGTCGATCCGGCGCCGCGAAGGTTGTCGATCAGGGACCAGAGCTCGGTGCGGATCTGCGGGTCGAGGCCCACCGTGGGCTCGTCGAGGAGCACGAGCTTTGGCTGGTGGACGAGGCCGCGGGCGAGCAGGAGGCGGCGGCGCATCCCCCCGGAGAGCTTGTCCACGGCGTCCTTTCGGCGGTCGGTCAGCCGGGCGAGGGCCAGCGAACGATCGACGGCCTCGCCGACGTCTTTCACCCGGTAGAGGCGCGCGAAGACCGAAAGGTTGTCCTCCACCGTGACGTCGACGTCCAGGTTGTCGAGTTGGGGAACCACGCCCATCTGGCCGCGGGCGATCTTTGCCTCGGCTGGCAACTCGTAACCGAGGACGGTGATCTCGCCCTCGTCAGCGATGGCCTGGCCGGTCAAAAGACGCATGGAGGTCGACTTGCCCGCTCCGTTCGGGCCGAGCAGGCCGAGGCAGATACCTGCGGGCACGTCGAGATCGAGCCCATCGACGGCCTGGATGTCGCCGAAGGCTTTACGGACGCCCTTCATCTCGATCGCGTTCACGGCCAACCGAACTTACCGAGAGCGGTGCTAGCGTCGGAGGCATGGTTGTTGCGATCGCAGGCGGGCACGGAAAGATCGGATTACTGCTCACAGCGCTCCTCGCTGAGCGCGGGGACAGGGTGCTCTCGCTGATCCGCGACCCTGACCACGCCGACCACGTATCGGCGGCGGGCGGGGAGCCGATTCTGATCGATCTCGAGCACTCGGAGGCCGAGGAGGTTGGGAAGGCCATCGCGGACGCCGACGCGGTGGTGTTCGCCGCCGGCGCCGGACCAAACTCGGGCGCAGCTCGCAAGGAGACGGTGGACTATGGGGCCGCAGTGCTCTTGGTAAAGGCGGCTCACATTGCGAACGCCAAGCGCTACGTGATGATCTCGGCCATCTCGGCGGACGCAGAACACCGCGGGGAAGAGGTTTTCGACGTCTACATCCGGGCCAAGGGTCGAGCCGACGACGAGCTTGCCGAATCCGGACTCGAATACACGATCGTGCGCCCGGGTGGTCTTACCGACGATGCCCCGAAGGGCAAGGTCCAGATCGCAACCGTGCTGGACCGCGGCGAGATCCCGCGCGCCGACGTGGCAGCGATCGTCGCGGCCTGCCTCGCGGACCCCAGCACGATCGGCCACACGTTCGAAGTCGTGTCGGGTGAAGACCAGATCGAGCTGGCCCTCTCCGAGTTCAGCGCTCTCGGCTGACGATCAGCTGAAGTCGTCAGACGTGATGGTCGGACGGCCGGCCTGGTAGAGCCATTGGTCGAAGTAGTCCTCCAGCAGATCCAGATCGTCGCCCGTGAAGTCCGAGACCTCGAGCATGAGGTCCACTACCTGCTCGGACGAGACATTGTCGTACTTGAAGCGGTTGACGAGTTCGCGCGCGAACTCGAAGAACTTCTGCGTGCCGACGATCTGGCGGTAGCCCTCGTATGTCATCGCTCCGCGGACGTAAGTCGGGAACGTCGCGAACAGGTCGACCGGATCATCGTTGAGCTCGGTCGGGATCGTGTTCCACTTCGGATCGGTGGGACCGCCGTAGTTGGTGTTCCACTGCCCGCCCGGCGAGTTGGTGGACGTGCCATCCGTGAAGTTCCAGCTCCACGAGACCCACTGTGCCCAGCCCTCCTGGAACCAGATGTCGTCCCACTCCTTGAGGGTGACCGCGTTGCCCATCCACTGATGCGAGATCTCATGGACGAGGGTCGACTGGCTCACGCCGGGGTCGCCCGTTGAGCAGTTGCCAGCGAAGTGCGACTTGGTCGCGTTCTCGAGGGCGTAACAGACGCCGGGCACCCGGTCGGCGACGAGGCCGTTCGAGTCATACGGGTAGGTCCCGAACCGGTTGGCGAGCCAGTTGTGCATCGCCTCGGTGCGGCCAATCGCGGTTGCGATCGATGTCTGCTGCGTGGGTGTCGCCGTCGCCTCGACGAAGTTGTTCTGCGGGATCACGCGCCCCGTCAATGACTCCGTGATGTCGGGCGTCGTCCAGTCAAACTGACCGACCGTCGCGCTGGCCAGGTACGTGGAGGTCGGATCGTCCTCGGTCCAGTTCCACGTCTCCGTGTCATCAGGGTTGTCCGGGTTGGACGCGAGCTCGCCCATGCCGATGGCCTCGAATCCATCCGGCACGGTGATCGACGTGTCGTAGATCGCCTTGTCCGTCGGGTAGTTGTTCGAGGGGAACCAGCCGTTGGTCCCGTTCGGCTCGTTGACGGTGTAGCCACCGTCGCAGGTCTCAACCGCAGAGACCGTGTAACAAGCGGGGATCCAGCCCTCGATCGCGAAGTCGGGGTCGGTTATGACCTGCGGCTCGCCCGCGTACTCGACGACCACCGTCATCGGCGTCCCGGACAGAAGGCCGGCGCCGGCGGGATCGATGACGAGCTTTTGGAGATCGGTGATATCCGGGTCGCCAAAGCCCGGCTCGGCCAGCTCGAACACGTAGTCGTCAGCCGCCTGACCATTGACGGTCACCGAGGTGACGCCGATGTTTTGGAAGTCCATCGCGAACTCGCTCAGGTTCTGCGTCGTGGTCGCCGTCATCGTTGTCTTCGTCCCGGTCTCGAAGAGGTTCGTGTCCGGGTCGTAAAAGATGTCGATGTCGTACTTCGTTGCGTCGTAGCCGCCGTTGCCCGTCTGCGGGTACAGGTCGTCGTCCGTGCCCTGCGAACCCGGCTCATAGACGGGCGGCGGGGTCATCACGGTGACCTGGTTCGTGGCGACCAGGCACCCGGAGCCCTTGGCGGGCGTGGCGCACGCAACCATGTAGTAGTTGCCGTCCGCGGTGTTCTCGGGGATCACGGACGGAACCACGAAACTGGTCGACTTGGTCTTCTTGACCTTCCCGGTCTTGGTCATACCGAGCACGATCGGCCCGGCCTCGGCCACATTGTCGGAACGGAGGCTGAGGCGGACCCTTGCCTTACCGGACTTCTTGCCCTTGTTCTCGACAACGCCGAGTGCGTCGAAGTCATCGCCGGGCTCCGCGATCCCTGGCGGGTTCGAAATCTCGGTGACAGTGAACTTCGGCAGCTTCGCAGCGTCAGCCGTGGACGCAAAACCGAGCGACACCGCCAGCGTTGCAAATCCCAGACCGGCGGCTCGACCAGCGACAACCTTCATTCGACGAGCTCCTTTTGACTATTGCTCCCCCGACGCCGCCCTGCAGCGGTACTAACGTTTTATCAGCCCACGCTGAGGATTTCGAGCCTTTTTTGCCCGCTCGGCGTTTCGAACTTGACCTCGTCGCCTGTCGACGCTCCCATGAGCGCCCTACCGACCGGGCTCTCGGCCGAGAGCTTGCCCTCGGCCATCGACGCTTCGAGTCGGTGAACGAGCTTTACGTCCTTCTCCTCGCCGGAATCCGTGTCGCGAAAGCGGACCTGCGAGCCGACCTGGGCCTTGTCGCCCGTGGGCGCCTCGACCACCTCGGCCTTTGCGAGCATCTCCTCGAGCATCCTGATTCGTGCCTCCAAATGGCCCTGCTCGTCCTTCGCTGCGTGGTACTCGGCGTTCTCGGAGAGGTCGCCCTCTTCACGCGCGACCTTGATGGCTTGAACGATTCGCGGGCGCTTCACCTCGCGTAGCTCCTCGAGCTCGGCTTCGGCTTCGGCCTTGCCTTGAGGACTGATCTCGTTCACAGCGTCTGTCATATGTTCTCCACGCTACCCGACCGGAGCTAGAATCATCGGAAACAACGGGGGCGAATTAGATTCGACGTGGGTCATGTTCGCCTCGATGTTGCGAGTCGAGGAACCAGGGTTGGCCTCGTAAAACTCTCCCTGGAAAACCATAATTGCGGACCATGAGTTCGCCCTCGCGGCCTAGCTAAAACTAGGACCGTTAGGTATCGGCCCGGGAGCCTGCGCCCGGATCACCGGTATCAATTTGCAGGCTCGCTACTCGGATAGGACCTTTGATTCGAGAGGACATCTAAGGAAGGTATGGCTCCGGTGACGTACCCCACGGATTGACCGACCCGGGCGCCGAGATCAGACTCCGATGGGAACACTCGTAGACGCATCGAGGCAACGTCCGCGGACGCCGGGGCAGTACCGGCCGCCTCCACTTCCCGCCTGAGAATCGACTGGGCGCCCATAGCGGGCGGCGGTCGACTCTCTGCGGCGCGTCACGCCAGCTTCTCGCGGCGAAACGCGATCATGCCCCGCGCCTCGTAGTTCGCCAGTGCGTGCTCGCCGTCCATGGTGTTGGTCGAGACCCACACGCGCGGCGCCAGCTCGAACCCCCGCCTGATCGCGTGGGTCAGGAGGGCCGAGCCGAGGCCCCGGCCCTGGTAAGGCTTGCGGATGCCGAAGATCGAGATCAGCGTGGATTCGCGATCCACGCGGAGCTCGAAGTACCCGGCGGTCTCGCCGTCCACCTCGGCGATCCAGGTTTCGATGCCCGATTCCCACGCCGCCCATTGGGCGTCTGACCAGCGCAGGCGATCGGTCCAGCGATGGGGCCCGCCGATCTCGGCGTAGAGCTCCCGGTTGATCTGCGGCTCGTGAACGCGGCGATAGCCGAGCTCACCGCGGGCGGAGCCCGACGGCTCGCGCAATTCGGCGGGGTCGGTCATCTCCAGAAAGGTGATCGTCTCGGTCATGGTCTGCGTGGGTTCATGGGGCCTTAATCCGCGTCCGACAAGATATGGGGATGGCGGCGAACGAGACACCACAGAACTACGGCGAGTTCGAGCCGAGGGACTACGAGCCGATCCAGCCCGGCGGCGGGCGTTCCGGGTCGTTCACCGAGCGTGCGAAGAAGTTCCTCGGGCCGATCGCCATTGCGATCATCGCCTTTGCGAGCAAGGCGAAGGCAATTCTCCTCCTCCTACCCAAGATCAAGGTCCTCTCGACCTCGGCGACCATGCTGGTTTCCATTGCCGCGTACTCCCTGATCTGGGGCTGGTCGTTCGCGGCAGGCTTCGTGATCCTGCTTTTGGTCCACGAGATGGGCCACGTCTATCAGCTTCGCCGCGAGGGGATCGAGGCGTCCGCGCCGATGTTCATCCCGTTCATGGGCGCCTTCGTCGCCGCGAAGTCGATGGGCGACGATGCCGGCGCGGAAGCGCGTGTGGGGCTTGCGGGCCCGGTGCTCGGCTCGATTGCCTGCCTCGTGCCGGTGGCGATCTGGCAAGCGACCGGCAACGAGTTCTGGCAGGCGCTCGCGTTCGTCGGCTTCTTCTTGAACCTCTTCAACCTCCTCCCCGTCCTGCCGCTCGACGGCGGGCGCGCGATGGCCGCGCTTTCGCCCTGGGTATGGGGATTCGGATACGCGGGCCTTGTTGCTCTCACATTCGCCTTCCCGAATCCGATCATGCTCCTGATCCTGCTGCTCGGCGGGATGGAGACCTGGAAGCGCTTCAAGGCGCGGAACACGCCCGAATCGCGCGCCTTCCACAGCATCCCCCGCTCGACCCGGATCGGCGTCGCGGTCGTCTATCTGGGCTTGGCGGCCCTGCTAGCCCTGGGCATGTCCGAGACCTTCCTAGAGCGCGACTTCTCGGACGTCTGAGAAACACCTACGACTCCTGGAACACTGAGGAGCATGGAGAAAGAGTTCGACGTTGTCGTCATCGGCGCGGGCCCGGCGGGCGAGGTGGCCGCGGGGCGCCTGGCCGACGCAGGGCTCGATGTCGCGTTGTGCGAGCGCGAGTTGGTGGGGGGCGAGTGCTCATTCTGGGCCTGTATGCCCTCCAAGGCGCTGGTGCGCCCCGCCGAGCTGATCGGCGAAGCCGGCCGGGTGCCAGGGGTCGAGCTCGCGTCCGACTCACCTACACCGGAGAAAGTGCTTGCCCGCCGCGACGAAGTCATCCACGACCTCGACGACTCGGCGATGCTTCCGTGGCTCGACGACCGCGGCATCGAGCTCTTTCGCTCGGAGGCGCGTCTCGACGGGGAGCGCCGAGTCATCGCCGGCGATGACGTCCTCACCGCGCGCAAGGCGGTGATCGTCGCCACCGGCACCTCCGCATCCCTTCCACCGATCCCCGGCCTAGCGGAAGCTGAACCCTGGACCAACCGCGAGGCAACGACCGCAAAAGAGGTTCCGGAAAGCCTGATCGTGATCGGCGGCGGACCCGTCGGCTGCGAGCTCTCCCAGGCATGGCAGTCGCTCGGCGCCCAGGTCGTTCTCCTTGAGTTGGCCCCACGGCTCGTGCCCAGCGAAGAGGAGTTCGCCTCGAAGGAGCTCGAAGAGGCCCTCGCGAAGGCCGGAGTGGACGTGCGGACGGGCGTGGAGATCACCAACGCCGCGGGAGAGAACGAACGCGTCCACGTGACCTTTGCCGACGGCGAGACGATCGAGGCCGAGCGCCTCATGGTCGCCGCCGGCCGCAAGCCGCACACGGCCGGCATCGGACTCGACACGGTCGGCCTCACCGAGGGTGAATGGATCGAGGTCGACGACCAGTTGCGCGCCGGAGGCCTTGAGTGGCTCTACGCAATCGGAGACGTGAACAAGCGCTCGCTGCTGACCCACTCCGGCAAGTACCAGGCGCGTGTCGCCTGCGAGACGATTCTGGGCCGAGATGCCAAAGCCACCTCAGACCTGGAGGGACCACCGCGTGTGACCTTCACCGATCCCCAGATCGCGGCGGTAGGGCTCACAGCCGACATGGCGGCCGAGGCCGGTATCGATGCCGACACGGTCGATGTCTCCACCTCGGGCAACGCCGGCGCCAGCTTTCACGGCCGGAACACTCCCGGCACCTCTCGGCTCGTGATCGACAAGAAGCGCCGGGTCGTGGTCGGAGCCACGTTCGTCGGCTACCAGACGGCGGAGCTGCTCCACTCGGCGACGATCGCGATCGCGGGCGAGGTGCCGGTGGACAAGCTCGTAGAGGCCATCCCCGCCTTCCCGACCCGCACCGAGATCTGGCTCAGGCTGCTCGAGAAGTACGGCCTCTAACGCTTAGAGGCTGAGCTTCGTCTTTACGTCGTCGAGGAAACCGCGCGGGAAGCCGGCGATCGAGTCGAGCTCGTCCAGGGACTTGAAGCTTCCCTCTCGCTCACGGAAAGCCAGGACGCGGCCGGTCTGAGTAACCGACAGGCCCAACCCGCGCAGATCCTCGTACGAGGCGGAGTTGAGATTGACGGGCCCGGAAGCCGGCATCGGCGAGGCCAGCGCGTCGCCGACCGGCGGCGGGGGCTCCGGAGTGGGTTCTGTCTCCGGTGCTTCGTCAGTCGGCGGGTCCGGCGCCGCCACGGGCTCGGCGGCTGCCTCGGGTTCTGATTCCGGCTCAGGAGCTGCTTCCGGCTCGGGCTCCGGCTCGGGCTGCGGGCTCGGGCTCGGGCTCGGAGACTGGCTCGGCTCCGGCTCGGGCTCCGGCTCGGGTGTCGCCTCGAAGGGAACCGCCAGGATGCCGCCGCTCTCGAGGGCTTCGTACTCCTCCGGGTCGAAGATGTCGTCGACGACGGACTTGGCACGATTCTCCGATTCAGTGGCGCGTGCCTCCGCCTCGGAGATCCGATCGAGGAGCTCGCGCAAGCGCCTTCCGCGCTCGAGCTCGTCCGACTTCAGCTTTGCGAGGCGCTCGGCGCGGGCGACCCGCGCCTCGGCCTCGGCCGCGCGACTCTCGACATCTTCGAGGCGCTCCGCGGCGCGCTCCAGCGCCTCGGCAGTGCGCTGCTGGCTCTCGAGAAGTCGCAACTCGGTTTCGCGGAGCTCAGCGGCCAAGGCCTGTTCCTGCACGCGGCGTTCCTCCAGCTGAAGCTCCGCGGCCTGAAGCTCGTGGACAAGGCGGGTCCGCTCAGGCTCGGAGCGATCCGCATCGGCTCGCACGCGCGCTTCAGCCTCGGATGCTGCCTCCTCGGCGAGCTTTGCCACGTTGGCGCGCACCTCGTCGAGGTTCTGCTCCGAAGCGGCGACAGCCGGCGTATCGATGACAGGCTCGGGATCTGGCTCGGCAACCGGCTGCGGCTCCGAGGCGATCTCGGCAAAGGTCTCGGGCGCCGCTTCGGCCACGGCGGCCGGCTCCGGCTCCGGCTCTGAGGAGGGGTCGGACCCTGGCGCGGTTGTGTCCTCGGGCGCATCCTCGCCGGTCTCCTCGGGAGCAGCCTGCATCGCGGCCGCCTGCGCTACGAAACGGTCCGCCTCGGCCTCGATTGGATCGACATCCTCGGACTGCTCTGACTCCTGGAGGCTTGCGAGGGCTGCCCGCTCGGCCGCCGCGGGAAGCGATTCGCCCGTCAGCCCGCCCGGCTCCGTTGCTGCTGCGGGAGCGTCCCGAACGGGCGAGACCTCCGGAGCAGGAGGAGGTGGCACTACGGCTGAGCCCTCCTCACCTGACGGCTGATGAAGGATCGTGTCGAGCTGAGGCTCGCCGGATGCTGAAGCGGAGGCCTGCGGCGCAGGAGGCGGCATTGCGGGCGGCGCGGAAACTCCTGACTTCTTGGCCTCCTTCGCGGCCTTGGACGCCTCCCGCTTCTCCAGGGCGATGCGCTTTCGCTCCTCGCGAGCACTTGCGCGCTCAGACTTCTTGGCCTCGGCAAGCCGTGCCTTCTCCTCGCGCGACTCCTTGCTGCCACCGATCCCGAAGAACCCGCGCGACGATCCCTGCGACCCCTTCGCCTCGGCGGCCGCCTTCTTCTGGGCGAGCTTCTCGGCTTTCGCTTGCTTCAGAGCTTCCTGCTTGCGGCGCTTCTCCTCGAGCTTTGCGGCGCGCTTGGCCGCCTTGGGGTCCGATGGGACTGGCGCAGCTGTCGGCGGCGGCATGGCAGGTGGCGGCATTGCGGGTTGAGCCGGGGCGACGGGCGGGGAAATCGGAGCTTCGGGCATCCCAGGCGACGTCGGAGTGGTCGTCGGATCGGGGAGCGGAGCATCCCCTGGCGGTGGGGCCGGAGAGGCCGGTGCAGGAGGCAGCGGCGCGCTTGGCGGCGGCACCGAATCAGGAGCGCTCGCGTCAACCGCGGCCGGCCGGGCAGAGGGCTCGTCCGTTCCGATCAAGCCGGGCGGACCGGGAGCTGCTGGAGTCTCACCCTGGGGTGTGGGTTGGACCATGCTCGCCGGTAGGGCAGGGGGTGGTTGGGCGGGCTGGCCTTCCGCAGAACCGGGTTCGCCGGCCGTCGCCTCGGCCTCCCCCTTTTTCTCGCCGTCGTCCTTGCCGGACCTCTGAAGCCTGAATGAACGCATCGGGCTTATCGTTTCACAACCCGGCGTCGTTCCCGTCGACGACGGGCGCCGGATGTAAGCGTCGTTGCAGGCGACTTACCGCATGCGGTGGCGCATCTCGCGCTCCACCTCGCGCCGGACCTCGCGGTCACGGATCTCCCGGCGCCTGTCACGCCCCTCCTTGCCGCGTGCCAAAGCCAGCTCGACCTTGGCCCGAGGACCTTTGAAATAGACACGCACCGGGACCAGCGTGAGCCCCTTCTGAGCCGTTGCGCCGACAAGCCGCTCGATCTCGTGCGCGTGAAGAAGGAGCTTTCGCGGGCGCTCGGGTTCGTGATTCTCCATCGCCGCCGGTGGATAGGGCGGGATGTGCATGTTCCGAAGCCACACTTCACCATCGTCGACAACGGCGTACGCGTCGGCCAGCATGGCCTTGCCTCCGCGAAGCGACTTGACTTCGGTGCCCTGGAGCTGCATTCCAGCCTCGAACTTCTCGACGAACTCGTAGCGGTGGGCAGCGCGCCTGTTCGAGGCGACGTCGCCGGATGCAAGCTTTCTCTTTGCCCTCTTGGCCATCAAGCCCTAGCTTGAAGCATCGGCGGCGACGCTCAGGGGATCTCCTCGAGATCGGTACGCCCGCGAGGGGCCTCGACGCTGGTGACCTTGACGGCGATGGGATCTCCAAAGCGCACCTCACGCCCGGTCTTGGCTCCGACCAGCGCCGTTTCGGTCTCGTTCAGCGCGAACCGCTCACCACGCATCGTGCGGGCCGGAACGAGACCCTCGTAGACGTCTCCGAGCTCGCCACGGAACCGAACGAACGCACCGGCGTTGATGACCCCGGATATCTCGCCCTCGAACTTGGTGGAGTGGCCGCGTTCGAAGAGCTCGCGCTCGAGCAGGAACCCTGCGCAGACCCGGTCGGCCCGGCGCTCGATCTTGATCGCCTCGCGCTCGCGATCCGAGCACCAAGGTCCCGCCTCGCGGACCTTGGACGGCTCGGGCGCATCCTCGCCCGCCCCAACGACCGCGAGCAGCGAACGGTGGGCGATCAGGTCCGGGTAGCGGCGAATCGGCGAGGTGAAGTGGGAGTAGGCCGGGCTACCAAGGCCTGCGTGCCCGAGGTTCTTCTCCGTGTAGTAGGCCTGCTTGAGCGAACGCAACACGAGCGAGCCGAGCGACTGACCGCCCTGCCCGCGACGGCGCGCCTCACGCGCGACCCAGTGGCTGATCTCGCCGACCATCTCGCCCGCCTCGGTCGGGCTCATCCCCTTCTTCGAACCCGGCGCCGGCACCTCGATCGAGGCGAGCTGGTCAAGCAGGCGGTCGACGCGGGCGGGGTCGGGCTGTTCGTGAACGCGGTAAAGAACCGGTGCGCCGCGCTTCTCCAGGAGGTCGGCCACCTGCTCGTTGGTGAGGATCATCAGGTGCTCGATCAGCTGATGCGCCTCGGTCTGCGGGACACTTGTGGCTCCCACCACCGCGCCGTCGGAGTCGAACTCGAACTCCGGCTCGAACGACTCAACCTCCAGGGCGCCCCGCGGGCGAGCGCCGGCGAGCGCGGCCGCCGCCTTGCGAGCAAGCGCCAGCGGCTCCGCGACCAGGTCCGGCGCCGCTTCTGAGCCAGCGAAGATGCGGTCGAGTTGGTCGTAGTCGAGGCGCGCGGCGGAGCGGATCCGGCTGCGATAAAAGCTGGCCGAACGAACCTTGCCTGCGCCGTCGACCCGCATCTCCGCGGTCACTGCGAGGCGATCCTCATCGGGGACGAGGCTGCACGCGTCGTTGGAAAGCGCGCCGGGCAGCATCGGCTCGACGGTGCCCGGGACGTAGACGCTTGTTGCGCGCCGATACGCCTCGGCATCGATCGCCGAACCGGGCCGAACGTGAGCCGAAACGTCGGCGATATGGATCCACAGGCGAACGCCGTCGCCGTCAGGCTGTGCCGAGACAGCGTCGTCGAAGTCACGGGCCGTAGCCGGATCCACAGTGAACGTGGCAAGGTCGCGAAGGTCGCGACGGGTCGGATCGACCTCTGCGGCGCCGGCCGGAGCCTCACGCGCTGCGTCTTCGATCTTCCGCGGGAAGCCTCTGCGCTCGAGCCCCTCCCAAAGGAGTGCCTGGACAACGTCCCGGGCCCGCTTGGGAGAACCCAGCGCCCGAACGGCCTTGACGCCGCGCGAACTCGGCACACACAAGACCAGCTGCCCCGCTTCGGCGCGCACCTTCCCGCGCTCGAGCGGCATGCGGCCTCCTCGTTCGAACAGGGGCTCGACCACGTGAAAGCGGCCGCGCTTCACCACCTCCCCTACGAAGGCGGCCGGCCTCTCCGCCCTCAAGGGAGCTTTTCGCCGAGGACCTCGAGCGCCCGGTCGAGCGCCTCGTCGCGCTCCGTTTCGAGATCCGCCTTGACCTTTACGTCCGGCGGGATGCCGTCGTCGGCGATCGAGATGTCCTCGGAGGTGAAGTACTCGGCGACGGTC
Organism: uncultured bacterium; assembly: GCA_963721645.1. Lineage (GTDB taxonomy): Bacteria > Actinomycetota > Thermoleophilia > Solirubrobacterales > 70-9 > JALZKA01. The sequence goes on from CAVRJK010000002.1 coordinate 2,083,912, forward strand.
AGGTTTATGGCTGAGCCGTCGGGCAAAGGCACCGACTCCTGGACCGTGCCCTTGCCGAAGGTCGTCTCTCCCACAAGCGTGGCGAGGTCGTAGTCAGAAAGGGCCGCGGCCAGTATCTCAGAGGCCGACGCGGTTCCCTTGTCGATCAGCACGACTGTCGGAACCGGATCGAGGGCATCACCCTGCGCGTCGTAGACCTCTTCCCCGGTTGCGCGACCGCGGGTGGTGACGACATCCCCGTCCTCGACGAAGAGCGACGCGGAAGCGATCGCCTCATCGAGCCGTCCGCCACCGTTTCCACGCAGGTCGAGGATCAGGGCCTCGGCCCCGTCGCGCTTGAGGCGGTCGATCTCGTCACGAAGCTCGGCATGCGCGCCCTCGTCGAAGCTCGAGTAGACGACGTAGGCCACCTTCGTGCCGTCGGCGCGCAGGATTCGGCCCTGGGCAGCGGGTATCCGGACGTTGGCGCGTTTGACGTCGATCTCCTTGGGCGCACCGCCGCCCACAGGCTCGATTCGGAGCTCGACCTCGGTACCGACCTTGCCCTTGATCCTTGCCGTCGCAAGCTCGGCAGGAATACCGCTGAGGTCCTTGCCGTCAGCGGCGACGATCACGTCGCCCACGTCGATCCCGGCACCTTCCGCGGGCGAGTCCGGGAAGACCGCGGTCACTTCGAGGCCGTCGGGTACTTCGCTGATCGAGAGCCCGACACCCTTGAACTCGCCTCCGAGAGACTCCTGGAAGCGGCGGTACTCCTTGGGATCGAAGTAGTGCGAGAACTTGTCGCCGTATTGCTTGCGGAGCTCGTCGATCATCCCCCGGATCGATCCGGACTGAAGCTCGGAATCCGTGACTTTCTCGAAGTAGTTCTCCTCGATGAAGGCCTCGGCCTGGTCGCGGACCGTGGGCTCGTAGATGGTGTCGCCCGAGAGCTCGAAGTAAAGAGCGATTCCGGCAAGCGTGAGCGCAGCCCCCGCGAAGAGGCCCGTTGCGAAACCTGTTCGGCGAGGAGGTTCCTGGGTCAAACCTTCAGGAAGCGGCGCAGAGTAATGCCGCTACCAAGGGCAGACACGATCATCGCCGAAGAGACGAGGATGATCACCAGGGGCAGGAAGCCCATGGTCGAGAGGGAGTCAACGAGGTTCAAGTTGTCTGAGAGCGGATCTACGACGATCACCTTTCCGATGAAAAGTATGCCCACCGCGATCGCAGCGCCCGCGAGGCCCACGATGATGCCCTCGATCATGAACGGCCAGCGGATGAACCAGTTGGTCGCGCCGACGAGCCGCATCACCTCGACCTCACGCCTGCGGGCGTAGATAGACAGGCGGATCGTGTTGCCGACAAGCATCAGCGAGGCGATCAGGAGCAGGACGGCCAGGATGGCGAGCACCACCGTCACGGCACCGGTCACACGGGTGATCTTCGAAGCGTCCTGGCGGGCGTCGCGGACCTCGTCCACGATCGGGCTGATCGGCTGGCGATCGCCCGACGGGCCGGTCTTCGTGATCGAAGCGGTGACGGCGCTCAGGTTGGTCGGGTCGTCGATGTCGATCGTGTACGAGGGCGGAAGCGGGTTCGAGTTGAGCTCACCCAGTGACTTGGCCAGCTCCCCCTCGACGCGTCCGGCGAGAACCTCGACTGCCTCCTTACGGGAGACGAACTCGACCGCCTCGACGTGAGGGATCGTCTCGAGCTCAGAGCCGAGAGCGTCGATTTCCGCACGCGAAGCATCGTTGAAGAGGAAGACGTTCAGGCCGATCTGATCGCGCACGTCCTGCGCCTTGTCGCCCGAAGCCTTGAGGACGGGGATCAGGACGCCGAGAAGAAGCGTCGTGACGACGATGGTCACGATCGCGGCGATCGACGGGGCGGCCGACCTGCGCAGGGCGCGGAAGGCCTCGGAGACGAAGAAGACTGCGCGGCTCATGGCTACCAGTCCAGGATGTCGTTGACGCCGGTGGAAGGCTCGGTCTCGTACTCACGGTGGAGCCGCGCCGCGAACTCGCGGGTCGACTCGTCGTGGTACCCGCCGGACACCTCGTCGCGGATCAGACGCCCTTCTTCGAGCGCGATGACGCGGCGGCGCATCTTGTCCACCATCTCGCGATCGTGGGTGACGACGAGCACGGTCGTGCCGGTGCGGTTGATCCGGTAAAGCAGCTGCATGATCCCGATGGACGTTTCGGGATCGAGGTTTCCGGTGGGCTCATCGGCGAGGAGAAGTGGCGGGTGGTTGACGAAGGCGCGAGCGATCGAGACTCGCTGCTGCTCGCCACCGGAAAGCTGGTCCGGATAGTTGTGGATCTTCGACTGGAGGCCGACGAGCCGGATGATCTCCGGCGTCTTGCCGCGGATCTCCGACCGGGACGCTCCGATCACCTGCAACGCGTAGGCCACGTTGTCGTAGACGGTGCGGTTCGGAAGGAGCTTGAAGTCCTGGAAGACGGTGCCAATCCGGCGCCGGAGCTTCGGCACCCGCTTGTGGGGCATCGTGTTGATGTCGTGCCCGGCGATCTCGACATCGCCCGAGGCCGGCTCGACCTCGCGGATCAAGAGCTTGATGAGGGTCGACTTGCCGCAGCCCGTGGGACCGACGACAAAGGCGAACTCACCGCGAGACACTTCCAGCGAGACGCGCTCGAGAGCTACGTGCCCTCCCGGGTAGACGACGGTCGCGTCCTTGAGGGCGACGATCGGCGGCTTCGGAGCCGGCGCGCCGGTGCGCGACTCATAGCGGGTTGAAGCGTCGTGTCCGCGGGCACGGCCGCGAGTCGAGCGTGATCGTGTAAGTGCCATTGGGCGGGATCCTTCTCCGGACATGGTCACGTTCCTTTCGTCGCGGCCCCCTGCAAGGCGACGGCCAGTTGCAGCTTTGGACAGAGTAGCGACCTGTGTGAGCGAACGCTCACGAAACCCTAAGGCGAATCGAAAATTGCACCAGGCGTCAGGAGGGTCCCGCTGCAAATGTCCGACGCTGCCCGCCATAGAGGGCGTGTTGGACGTTTCGATCGTCTGTAGGGTGCGGCCCGTGCGTCTAAGCCCGCGCCAAGCCCTTGCGTTGTTTGTGGTCGGGGCCTCCGGGGGGCTGATCGGCGACGCCTGCCACGTCACCACGGGCACGACCACATACCTCGACGACACGTTCCCGTTCGTCTGGAAGAGCCAGCTGTGGTTCCCGATCGCCGTCGGACTCGCGACGGTCGCGACCGGAGACCTGCGCCTGCGCCTGGGCCCGCCTCGCCCCGGCAGTGATCCCGCCGAGGCTGCTGTCGCGATCGCGAGCGTGGTGGGGCTCTACGCACTCACGGCCGTCGTCACCGACGAAGACCCGCTCGCCGCCACCGTCCTCATCTGGTCCGGCGCGATCCTCATCGCGGCGAGGTTCGGTGGCGGAATGCCCGCCCTCGTCTGCGCTGTCTCGGCGGCCGTCCTCGGCCCACTGGCAGAGATCCTGATCGTCGAGGCCGATCTCGCGATGTACGCACCCACCGCCGACGGATTGTTCGGAGTGGCCGAGTGGCTACCGGCCCTCTACTTCGCCTTCGGGATCGTCGCCGCGCGCCTGGCGGAGCTCACCCACCGCCCTGACGAGCCGGCCGACGCTTATCGCCCGTCGGGCTAGTTCCAGTCGGGGCCGAAGAGGGGCGGGTGCGTGACGATCGGCTTGAGCAGTAGAGCCTCGCGCGCCCGATCGGCGATTCCTCGGGCCGTCAGGCCGAAGTGCTCCATGCAGGCTTCGCCGGTGCCGGAGATGCCGAACTCGTCACCCATGCCGACCGCAAAGATCGGAACCGGGTGCTGCTCAGCGGCGACGTGGCGGACCGCGTCAGCGAGGCCGCCGACGATCCGGTGCTCCTCGGCGGTTACGGCGACGCCGGTCTTCGCAAGCGACTCGAGCACCGACTCCGAGTGGATCGGCTTGATGATCGACACGTTCACCACCTCGGCCTCGACTCCGTCTTCCGATTCGAGCGACTCCGCAGCCTCGAGCGCGCGCCAGACCATGTGGCCCGTCGCGAAGATCGATATGTCCTTGCCCTCGCGCAACACATCCACCCCGGTGCCAAGCGTGTCGGGCACGTCCTCGTAGACGACTGGCGTCGCCGGCCGTCCGAAACGCAGGTATTGCGGCTCGTCGGACTCATACGAATCGAGCGTCGCACGGTAGGCCTGGTTGTAGTCGGCCGGGACGACCACGGTCATGTTCGGCAGGACCCGCATGAGGGCGATGTCTTCGATCATCTGGTGTGACGCGCCGTCCTCGCCGAGTGAGACTCCGCCGTGGGACGCGCAGATCTTCACCGGTAGCTCGTTGTGTGCGATGCCCAGGCGAATCTGGTCGTACGCGCGGCCGGTGGCAAAGATCGCAAACGTCGATGCGTACGGGCGCTTGCCCGTCGCGGCCAGGCCGCAGGCCATCGACATCATGTTCGCCTCGGCAGCGCCGACGTTGAAGAAGCGATCGGGGAAGGCGGCACCGAACTTCGCGGACTGCGTCGAGACCGAAAGGTCCGCGTCGAGGGCTACGACGTCCTCATGTGCCTCGCCTAGCTCGACCAGCGCCGCGCCGTATGCGTTTCGCGTCGCGCCTGGCTCGGACTTACCGGCCATCAGGCGTCGGCTCCCTGCAGGGCCGCTGTCTGCTCCTCGAGGCGAGCCTCGAGCTCTTCGAGCGCTTCGACCGCCTGCTCGGGACTGGGAGGCTTGCCGTGGAAGCCGAAGCGGCCCTCCATGAAGGAGACGCCACGGCCCTTTTTGGTCTGCGCGATGATCGCCGCGGGCTTGTCGAGCTTGCGGCTGCGCTCCAGCGCCTCGACGATGCCATCCATGTCGTGGCCGTCGATCTGGATCGAGTCCCAACCGAACGCCTCGAACTTGGCCCGCACGTCGCCGATGTCCATGACCTGCTCGGTCGTTCCGTCGGTCTGAAGGTGGTTGTAGTCAACGATTGCAGTGAGGTTGGTCAGGCCGAAGTGCGCCGCGGCCGTCGCGGCCTCCCAGGTCTGGCCCTCCTGGCAGTCGCCGTCGGAAAGGACGCCGAATACGTGGGCTGTGTCCTCGAGCCCGTCGAGCCTGAGAGCGAGTCCGATTCCGACGCACATCGAGAGCCCCTGTCCGAGGGAGCCGGTCGAGACCTCCACGCCGGCGGTCTTGTTCATATCCGGGTGCCCCTGAAGGGGCGCGCCGATCTTGCGGAGACCTTGTAGGTCCTCGTGCGGGAAGTAGCCGTGGTGGGCCAGGGCCGCGTACTGGATGGGTGCGGCGTGGCCCTTGCAGAGAACAAAGCGGTCGCGCTCGTGCCAGGCGGGGTTCTCAGGGTCGTGGCGCAGGACGCGGTTATAGAGAGCCGAGACGATGTCCGCAGCCGAGAGCGAGGAGTCGAGGTGGCCGGACTTGGCGACGGCGAGCATCCGAACGCACGCGAGGCGGTGGACGGTGGCCCAGCGTTCGAGCTCTGCGATCGTCGGCTCGATCTCGCCACGGGCGAGCTCATTCGATGGCGAGTGCGGGTCGGGAACGGAGCGCAGATGGCTCATGTGCGCGAGGTTACCGTCAGCGGACATATCGGGCGAGGAAGCGGGCTGACCCATCACGAACGCGAGCCTAGGTGCGCCGAGGGACGGAACCGCCGGCCCGGATCCTCGCAAAATGCGGGAGTGATACGCGCTCGGGTTGCCATATTGGAGGTGTGGACGGCTTTCGCGTTCGAACGCTCACGCTCATCGTCGCCGCGGCGCTGATCGCCACCGGCGTGGGACTCGCTCTCGGCGTCTTCGTAAACAACGAACCCGAGCCGGCGGCACCCGCGACGAATGCGACAGCAGGGGTGAATGAACCGGAGGCCGGGAAGGGCAATGGCGGGTCCCTGAGCGAGGGGCCGACCGACGGACCCGAATTGCCCCCGACGGAGAGTGACCCGGAGGGGTTAGTTCCCGGCCCGAGCGGACCCGCGCCGTCGAGCACGGACGAGCTGGCCGCAACGAAGGCCGCTCGCTCGTACGTGGAGGCCATCGATGCCCGCCGCGGCCGCAAGCTCTGCGGAGCTTTCGAGCCGGGTTCGGATGAGCCGCAGGAACGCCTCGATCTTCCCGAGACCAGACAGTCGTGTTCCGCCTCGTTTGAGGCCTCGTTCGGCTACGAGGGAAACGACGGACAGCCGGCCTGGGCCCGCTCCGAGATGACCGAGGACGTCTCGGCGCAGACCGATGGCGACTCGGCTCGCGTCGTCGCGACGGTGTTCACCGAGTACGCGGATGTTCGCGAGCCGACGGTCGAGGACGACATCATCTACCTCTCTCGAGCGACAGGCCGGTGGCTCGTGATCAAGCCCAGCGCAACGCTTTACAGAGCGGTCGGCATCGCCGACATCCCGCTCGCAGCCATCAGGCCGCCCGGCTAGCGCTGGACTGAGTTGATGTTCGTGCGGGGAGCGCTGCCCTGCAGGGTCGTGTAGTAGGCCCGCTTGGCACTGAGTGCCGTCGACCAGACGCGCTTACCGGGGCTCGCGACGACCTTTCCGAGCTTGCCGTTTCGCAGCTTCTTCAGGCGGACCTCCCAGCCTGAGCGCGTTCCACGGACATAGAGGAGCGATGAGCCGCGGACGGACGGATTGGATAGCTGTGAGATACCCGAGCGGATGACGACGTCGCGCTTGTCCTGCTTGAGCTTGACTTGGATGATCCGGCTGGCCTTGGGGGTCAGGATCGAGTACACGAGCCTGTTGCCGTCGATGGAGGGCAGGCTCACCTGATCCGGATGCCCCGCGGCGGCAATTCGCTTCTCCTCCCCCGCCTCTCCCTGGTCGCTGAGCTTTCGCGCCGCCAAGCGGTCGCGCCCATCGATCCGCGTCCTGTAGGTGATCCAATTGTTCGAGACGGCTACCGCGTCCAAGCCTGGAGCGTCGAACGAGTCGACCTCCGCAAAGCCCGGGCGGCCGAGAATGTGGACCGTTTGGCCGTCGATTACCGCCGCGTACTTGTCGGCGATCGAGGGATCCGTGCCGACCAGCGCCTGGGGCCCTTGCCCGTCGTTAATGAACGCGGCATCTTCCTGGCCCTTCGCAAACGCAAGCGTGGACCCGGCGATCGACGGATCGGATGCGCCCCCCACGCCCTTTACATCAGCTTGTGCGGTGCCGGCAAACGCGAGGACAGCCGCGGCGGCTGCGAGCGCAAGCGCATCACCGAACCGGATCGCGCGGTAGAGCTCCGGCCGCTCCGCCATGAGCGTGATCGCCTTGCGTCCCAGCGGGCGCGAGGCAAACGGGGCGATGACGACTATCGGAATCGCGCGACCCACGCCAAAGCCAAGGCCGATCGCAAGGCCGACAACGGGTTCACCCAGGGCCAGCGAGATCCCAGCGAGGGCCCAGACGCCGAAGGTCAGGACAAAGGTGGTGAAACCAAGCCCGAGCAGCACTCCGTAGAGCGCTGCCGCGACCGGCATCGGCATCACGCGGCGCCAGTGCTCCGGGAGTTGGCGGCGAATCTGAGGTGCGATCCGCCGGCCGCGCGTCTCGGCGATCGCAGCGAGAAGCGCGACGGCTCCGGCCACCGTGTAGGAGAGCCAGCCCGCCTCGCCCGGGATCGCGGCGCCGATCAGCGAGATGCCGCCGAAGGTAAAGACCCCACCGACGAGAGCGCCGGGGAAGAAGGTGGCGCAGGCGGCAAGAGTCGTCGGCCGGCCCCCGGTATGGCCCGTCGGGCCGATCGTCTCGATCATTGAAAAGCCGCATGGCGACCACGTGCCGGTGGCGCCGATCAGCAGGCCGGCGACGACCAAAGCGATGATCACGCCGACGTCCATCAGCACGGAACCTTCGTCTGGAAGTACATGACGCAAAAGACCTTGCGGCCCGAGTAGCAGTAGCCGGTAAGCGAGGCGTCGCCGTTGATCCGTGTGTTCGACTGCGAACAGCAGTCGACGAGCTTTCGGACCTGTCCACCGCAGCAGCGAAACCAGGCGCCGTCGATCTGAGCGTTGATGTCGTACTGACGCGCAGTCTCCTCGCAGACCTTCACTCGAGGAGCGGCGGGCAGCGGGCGATCATCGGGGTCGCGCAGCACCTTGCCGTCCCCGTCGACCGGCAGGCCCTTCTTGTTGATGAAACGGCCGAGGTTGTCGATCGGCTTGCCCGTGCTCGCGTCGAGGGGCCAGCCGTTTGCGTCTATTCGCGGCGTGCCCTTTGGATGGACGCACGACCCCGTGGTGAAAATGTGGCCGCAAAAGTGATAGGCGTCAGCCTCGCCAGGCTCGATTGCTCTGCCCACCACGCTGCCGGCCGTGGCGGCCATCATGGCGCCGCCGACCCGTGCGAGAAACCCACGCCTTGACGTGTTGCCGGCAATGCCGTCGAGCGCCTCGCCAACCCTGTCACGGTCGGATCGCTCAGGCACGGGCTGCTTCCTCGAATCCGTCGCGCCGCCGCTCGCCCGCGGCGAGGATCGACTCCAGCTGAGCGAGGTTGTTGAAAGTTCCCTTGGCTAGCACTGTTCCCTGCCGATCCAGAGCAACAGCGTATGGGCTGCCCGGGACGTCGAGCGCCAGCCAAGCGTCGCCATGGGCGACCTCGTCGAAGCGACCAACGGCAACGGCGGGATGTGCGGCGATCGAGTCCACGGCGGGTCGCATGGCCTCACAGATATGACAGCCCGAGGACGTGAAGACCGCGAGCCCGAGCTCCTTGGTCTCGATGCCCTCGATGTCGGCGGCAATCTCTGTACGCGAGCCGACCTCGGGCCCCTCGTGCGAGATCTCGAGCGCAGAGGCAGGGCCGACCCGCATTCGGAGGAGGCCCAACTCGCGGGCGAGGGCTAGCGTCATCGCGCCGAGCCCTGCCGAAGCCGCAAGAGCTGCGATCAGGCCGAGGCCGAGCCATTGGTCGGTAGTGAGGTCGTCAGAGGGGAGCGACCGCAACCGCCACGAAGCCGGCGGCGAGCATCGCGTTTCTCGCAACGCCGGCCCAGCCGATCTTCGAGCGGGCGCCGAAGCATCCGCAGGGCTCGCCGACCCTCCCACGGGCTATGGCGCCCGCCATAAGCAGCGCGAACATGGACATCAATGCGGCCCCCAGAATCGCCGCCTGGGTGGAGCCGGCTACCACCCCCACCGCCAGGCCAAGCTCGATCGCGATCAGCGACCAGTAGCCGACCGCGCGTGCGAACGGTGTTTCAAACCCAAAGCCCGCGAGCGCTTCACGCCCGGCCGCAGGGCTCGCAAGCTTTGCGATCGCTGCGCCCGCGAGCGCTGCGCCGAGCACCAACCTGATCCCGATCTCCAGCACTCAGAAAAAGCTAGCGAAGCACGAACCCGGTCTGACACGATCTTTGCTGGTGAGCGAATAGTCCGCTAGTCGCAATTGGCGGTGACGGCCGCCTCTGCCGCCGTGACGTCATCCTCGGCCTCGGTCCGCGCCTTGGTCGCCGCCTTCAGCTTCGCCTTGGCCTTCTTGATCTTCGACGCCTTCTTTGACTTCTTTGCCTTCTTGAGGGCGGCCTTCGCTTTGGCAACCCTCTGCTCTGCGGCCTCTAGCGCCGTCTCGGCCTCGGCCAGGTCCGCCTGGGCGTCAAGGCATTCCTGCGTCGGGGGGTCCGGCACGAAACTGAGATCAAGGTCGTACGGCCCGAACATGCCCAAAGGTTGCGCGTAGTCAGCCAGGGCGATGCGGTAGCTCGTGCCCTCAACCGCGGTGACGGTGACCGAGCTGTGACCACCGAGCGTGCCGCACCCATCGTCGTCGCTTGCAACGAGGGCAAGACCATTGACCGTCGAGCCGGTGAAGACACCCAGGACACTGTCGCCTTGAATCGGCGAATCGGCTGGCGAGTCGCAGGACCCGACCGTGAGCTGTCCATCATCCGGTGCTACCCACTGGAACCACACCGAGCGTGCCGATTGGAGGTGCCCGGACGTGAGATCCGGCTCATCGGGCTCAGTCGTGGCGCCGATGTTGTTGCCGGAGAAGGAGTCCGAGTTGCCGCTGAGCACCTTGGCGCCTGCGAGGTTGTCGTTTGCCGGGGGGACTGCATCGACAAACGAAAGGTCAAGGGTGTAAGGCCCATCCAGGCCGCTCGGCCCCTTGGCTGCGACGGCCACGCGGTAGGAGAGCCCCTCGTACACGGGGAGATCTGCGACCCCGCTCAACCCGTCCAAGGATCCACACCCATCATCGTCCCTGCCTCCCGGCACCGGAGTCAGGTTCGCGACGGTCGTTCCGAGGTACACGGCCAAGACGCTGTCGGCCGGCGCACCGCTGCAGAGTGAGAAAGTCACAAACCCGTCGCTCGGCGGCGTCCAGTCGAACCAGGTCGACCGGATGGCAGGCGAGTCAGCCTGACCGGAATGATTCGGCTCGCCGGTCTCGAGGGTCGCACCTGCGTTGCTGCCGGTGAAGCTATCGCTCGCCCCCGTCAGTTCCTCCCGATCGTCGAATCGATCGTTCGGTGGGCCCACCTTGCGGATGCGTAGCTCGACCGAACCAACAGCAGGGCCCACTCCGAGACTCGCGGAAGGGCTGTCCACCGCGATCTTGAACACCTGATTGCTGGCGGTTGCGGTCAGTGGGACCATGCTCTTCGCGCTACCGGCACCGCAAGTCGAACTGTTGTTGTTCGAAGCGACTCCCGTGAGCGCATCTACCTCAGTGCCGGTGTAGACGGCGAGAACGGTGTTGAAGCTCGAACCGCAGGTGTCGACCGCGTATTCGCCCGGCGCGGGAGCGGTCCACGAGTACCAGATCGATGCGCCGCCAGAACTCGAGGCGTGCGAGGGCTCTCCCACCTCCTTCGACGCGCTGACGTTGTTTGCCGAAGCATCCACGCTGGAGCCGCTGAGCGGGGTGGCGTCAGCAAAGTTGTCGTTGGCCGGAATCGGTCCCTGCTTGAGATCCAGGTCAATCGTGCCGGTCTGGCCCGTTAGGAATCCGGCCACGGCGATCTTGTAGAAAGTCTGCGGGACGGGGGTAAAACGCACAGCGCTGCCACCCGCGCCACCCTGATCGCCGACGCTCCCATTGCAAGTCTGGCCGCGATCATCGTTTGAGACGACCGGTGTGAGCGAGCCCACGGAGGTCCCCGTGTAAACCGCGAGAACCGTGTCAAAGCTCGAGCCGCACGTCTCGATCAGAATCGGAGTAGCCGACGTTGCCTGATATTCGAACCAGACGGTGTTGTCGGACGTCCTTTCCGCGTGAGCCGGCTCATTCGTCTCCCTGGTCGCTCCCGCATTTGAGCCCGCGACGTCCGCTGGATTCGAAAGCAGCTGAGCGCCCGCAAAGTTGTCGTTCGGCGGCGCCGACGGTCCTCCCGCCCTCGCCTGAGCGGATACGCCCAGCATCGCAACCAACATGACTCCCAACACGGTGATCGCGCGCTTCATACCCCTGTTTTCTCCAGTCTCATCAGTAGCCCCGGGCCACGTTTGGTCCCGGCCAGAGCGCGCTCAGGCTCGCCTGGCCGAATATCCGTGGCGGCCTTGCGCAAACGCAACTCCCCCAACCGCCACATCCGGGAAAATAGAGCCGGTGTGCGCCGCTGTCATCGGGGAGCCTCCCCGAGATCTACCCTGAGATTTTCGGGTCAGCTTCCATCAGTAGATCGAAGCGAGACAGCGCACTGACTAGCCGCAGGCTTCAGCCACAGCCTGCTCGGCTGCAGCAACCGCGAAGGCGGCAGAACCCCGTACGGCTTTTGCCGCCTTTAGCATTGATCTGGCTTTGCGGATCCGCTTTCGCTTGCCCGACTTCTTTGTCCTTTTGACCTTCGCCTCGGCGGCGCCAACCGCAGCGGCGGCGTCTGCCAGGGCGGTCTCGGCGTCAGTGAGGGCGGCTCGAGCCTCGAGACAGGCCTGGGTCTGCCCGCTGACCACGGTGAATGTCCGCGACGCGGGGCCTCCCACGTTTCCGGCGGTGTCGATCGCATAGACCTCGATCGCGTGCTCGGCCTCGCTCAGCTCGGGCATGTCGAACGTGGAGCCGGCGCACTCCTCGTAGGTGCCGGAGTCGATGCGACACACGAGGCTCGCCCCAGCCTCAGCGGTCACCGTGATGGACGGGGTCGTATCGGAGGTCGTCGAATCATTGGCTGGACCGTCCGTGATCGCGACCGAAGGGGCGGTCCGATCCACGGTAAAGGCCTGGGTAGCCGGACTCGGGTCGGGATTGCCCGCCGCATCGACGGCCCTGACCGAGAACGTGTGGCTACCGCCGGGTGGGTTGAAGTCCGTGTAGGGCGAATCGCAGGTGGCGTCCACGATGTTGCCGTCGATCAGGCATTCGTAGCGTCCCAGGTCGGCGTCCGTCGACGCGAACGAGACTGACAGCGCCTGCGTCACGTCAGTCTGGAAGCCCTCCGGTCCGAAGGTGGTCAAGCGGGTGAAGGGCAGAAATCCTGAGACCTGAGTGTCGGGCGGTGGGTCGGTAACCGTCGGCACGAAGGCGAAGTCGAGCTCGTAGCCGTTCCCGATGCCGCTCTCGGAATCCCAGTTGGCGAGCGCGATGCGGTAGGTCGTCCCAGCGGTTGCCGGCCAGGTGACCTCGCTTGGTCCCTCCTCGAACTCGCAGCCGTCATCGTCGGAGACCACCGGCGTCGCAAGCGCATCCACGGCCGACCCGGTGTAAACGGCAAGGACGCTGTCGTCGGTCTCGCCCGAATCGCATAGGGAGACGGTCGCCTGACCGGCGGCGGGCGCCTGCCAGCTGAACCAGACCGACTTCTTCGCGATGCCGCCGAACGCGCTCGCGTGGTTCGGCTCGGCGGTTTCCATCGTCGCGCGGATGTTGTTCGAGACCACGTTGTCGGTTGCTCCGGTCAGGGCTTCGGCGGCGGCGAAGTTATCGTTGAGCGGAGCGCTGGGGGTCGGGAAGAGGTCAAGCTCATAGGGCCCGTTGATTGCTCCGTCGTCGAAGTCCCAGTCGGCCACCACGATCCTGTATGTCGTGCCGGCCACGGGAGTGAAGGTCACCTCGCTCGGGCCGCCGAATATGCCGCAGCCGTCGTCGTTGCGAGCGCCTGGAACGAGGTTTAGCGAGTTCACCGCGCTGCCGGTGTAAACGGCGAGAACGCTGTCTGCGGTATCCGAGGAGTCGCAGAGCGAGATCGTGGTTTCGTCAACTCCGCCCGGCGCCAGCCAGCGGAACCACACCGAGCGTGCCGCGATGCCGTCCGTGAACTCCGCGTGGTCAGGCTCGCCCGACTGAAGCGCGACGTTTGCCTCGGAGTTGTTCCCCGAGTGCGAGGCGCTGGTTCCGGTGAGAACGACGGGATTCGAGAAGTTGTCGTTGGCGGGAGGCGCCGCGATTACACCCGAAGGCGCCGCAAGCAGGCCCGCGAAGGCAACGGCGAGACTGAGTAAACGAAACCGCACCAACCATCTATCGGCGCGGACCGCTCAGAGGCTGAGCTTTCGACCTATCCGATCGAGACCATGCGGTCGATGGGGAGCTTCGCCTTTGCGGCGATCTCGGGGTCGACCTTGACCTCGTACTTCATGTCGCGCAGCGAGTCGCGAAGTTTCGGCAGCGTGATCATCTTCATGTACTTGCAGAACGCCATCCGATTCGCCTCGACGAGGTTCGCCTTGGGCGCCGCCTGCTGAAGTGGATAGAGCATCCCGTTCTCGGTGGCGACGATGAAATCGCCGTCCGGGTTCGCCTCGACGTGGGCGAGCATTCCGGATGTCGAAAGCATGTGGACCCCCTCCGAGTCGATGTCGCCGGAGGCGACGTACTCCATCGCCTGCGTCGAACAGCCGCACTCGGGGTGGATCAGGAACTCGGCGCCGGGGTTCTCCTCGCGGGTCCGCTTGATGTCGTCTGGGCGGATGCCGGCGTGGACGTGGCACTCGCCGTCCCAAACATGAAAACGGGCGTAGCGCTGTGGATCCTCGGTCAGACCGGTCTCACGCGCTACGAACGAGCCGAGCCACATGTCCGGGCCGAACAGGATCTCCTGCTCGGGGCCGTGCTCGGCCCAGATGTGCTCGACAACCTTCACCGCGTTGGACGAGGTGCAGCAGTAGTCCGTGAGAGCCTTCACGTCAGCCGAGGTGTTCACATACATGACGACGAGCGCGTCGGGATGCTCCGCCTTCCAGGCGGCGAGCTGCCCGGCGTTGATTGAGTCGGAAAGCGAGCAACCGGCGCCCAGATCAGGGATCAGCACCGTCTTTTGCGGCGAGAGGATCGAAGCGGTCTCGGCCATGAAGTGAACTCCGCAAAAGGCGATCACCTGGGCCTCCGCCGCAGCTGCCTCGCGCGAGAGCTGGAGCGAATCCCCGGTGAAGTCCGCGACGTCTTGGAGCTCTGAGAGCTGGTAGTTGTGCGCGAGGATGACCGCGTTTCGCTCTTTGGCGAGCGTGCGTACCTCGTCGGACAACGAGGCGATCTCCTCGGGTTCGAGGTGAAGCTCTGCGGTTGGGTCAACGGTCGGCAACTCGAGTGCCATTGCGCTTCCTTTCCGACGATGTTCGCTTGCCCGTAGGCGAAGTCGAATGTGCACACATAAGTTTAGAGAGTGCCTGAGCTGCCGGAAGTAGAGATAACGGCCCGGAGGATCGGCGCGGCGCTCGCGGGCGCGGAGGTCGAGTCGACCCTTTCTCCCGGCATGGTTGCGCTCAAGACCTTCGACCCGCCGCTGAGCGCCCTCACCGGGATGAAGGTCGCGGGCACGACCCGCTACGGGAAGATGCCGGTCGTCCAGTTCGAGGGTGGAGACGAGGGCCGCCTGGACCTCCTCGTCCACCTGATGTCCGCGGGTCGCCTTCAGATCTTCGACAAGCGAGCCTCCCTGCGTGACCGGGCATCTCGCGTCTTGATTCGCCTCACGGACGGCCGCGAGTTGCGGCTGCGCGAGTTCGGCACGAAGCAGCGCGCCTGGGCGAAGCTTCTGCGCGAGGGCGAGGTCACGAGCGACGAGATGGTTTCGACGCTCGGTCCCGAGGCCTGGCCTGCTCCGCCGATGCCGAAGCTCGCCGAAGCGCTCGACCAGCCCCGCCTCCTCCACCCCCTTCTTCGCGACCAGCGCTCCATCGCGGGAATCGGTCGCCAGTGGGCCGACGAGATCCTGTGGGAGGCAAGGCTCTCGCCGTTCAAGCGCGGCGCCGACCTCTCCGAGGAGGACGTCGCGTCGATCTACGACGCGCTCCCAGTCCTCGGCTCGGCGATCGAGCACTACGAGGAAGTGATCGGCGATGAGCTCCCGAACAAGATGCCGCTGCCGCTCAAGGTCCACAAGCAGGAAGGCAAGCCGTGCCCCCGGTGCGGGACGACCATCGAGGCCGTCTTCTACTCGGAGCACCAGGTCAACTACTGCCCGCAGGAGCAGACGGGCGGCAAGGTGATGAAGGACCGCCGACTTTCGAAGCTCTTGAAGTAGGCCGTTGAATGCGGATCGCGAGCTCTGAGGTGCCGGGTCAGCCGGCTAAAGACCGGCGGCTTCGAGCAGCAGGCTGAGATCCAGCGCCGGGGCCGAGTGCGTCAGCGCGCCGACCGAGATGAAGTCCACTCCCGTCGAGGCGATCTCGGGGGTCGTGGCGAGGGAGACACCTCCCGATGCCTCCAGGTCAGCGCGGGACCCTCCACCCTCGGCGACGGCGTCGCGGGCCGCGACAGCCGAGCGCAGTCCGGAGATCGTCATGTTGTCCAGGAGGAGCCGCTCGGCCCCGGCTTTAAGAGCGGCCTGCACCTCCTCGGTGTTCCGGACTTCGACCTCGACCGGCATGCCGGG
Source organism: uncultured bacterium (assembly GCA_963721645.1). GTDB lineage: Bacteria > Actinomycetota > Thermoleophilia > Solirubrobacterales > 70-9 > JALZKA01. The sequence goes on from CAVRJK010000002.1 coordinate 2,099,637, forward strand.
TTGAGCGTCGCGAGCCCTGCTGATCGCCTCTGCCACGCCGCCGGCCAGAGCGGCATGGTTCTCCTTGATCAGGATCGCGTCGTAAAGCCCCATCCGGTGGTTGCGCCCTCCGCCGGCCGCCACAGCAGCCTTCTCCAGCACGCGGAGGCCCGGAATCGTCTTGCGCGTGTCGAGGATCTCGGCGCTTCCAGATTCTGCCGCTTCAACGAACCGCGCCGTGAGGGTTGCGATTCCCGAGAGGTGGCCGAGAAAGTTGAGCGCCGTGCGTTCACCGGCGAGAACCGCCCTGGCCGGCCCGGAGACGCGGGCGATGTCACGCGGACACTCTTCGGTCCACTCGCCTTCGCCGACGAGCGATTCGAAGCGGTCCGCGCCCACCTGCCGGAAGGTCTCTGCCGCGGCCGCAAATCCCGAGATCACGCCCGGGGACTTCTGGACGATCCGCGCGGTTGCCTCGGCGGTGGCGGGGACGGTGGCCTCCGCGGTGATGTCGCCCGCGCCGAGATCCTCTGCCAGAGCGCACCGCACGAGGTCTGCGAGCGCGTCATTCACGCGGGAACACCGCCATCGTCGCCGTAAAGCCATGGAGAAAGTTGCGGCCGCCTACCGGGCCGATCTCGCCGGCGGCAAAGAAGCCGCCTGCCGGCGCGCTCAGCACGTCACCGAGGATTCCGGCGTCGTGGCTCGGCTCGTCGAACATCTGGGATCCGCGGCCGTTGCACGAGAAGACGAGGGTCCCCGCTGCACCGGCATCGCCCAACGCGGCGGCGCGCATCGCGAGAGCGTCCCGGAGGTCCTCGGATGCCGAGTAGGCGTCACGGACGTGCACGCGCACCGTCTGGCCGACCCGCATCTGATTGCCGACTGCCACGGAGCCGGATGCCGGATCGACACCGATGATCGGGCGTACGAGGAAGTCGCCCCGCTCGTATTCAGGTTGGTTCTCGTCGATCACGATCCCGAGCAGGAGCCCCTCTGCCGCCAGGGCCTGCTCGTGATGGTCGAGGTCTTCGATCACCTCTCGCAGACGATCGAGGGCCGGCTTCGAGGCGAGCTCGGTGACCACGTTGCCCTCGGCCGCCGTGACGGTCATCTCGGGGCCCACCGGAGCGGCGCCCTGTGAGACGCACGGCAGCACCTCAACGCCACGAAGGCTCACCGCAACCGCGCCCTCGTCGATCACCTCCGAGTCGATAAAGAGACAGGCCGACCCTTCGGTCGCGGCGCTTGCCAGGCCACCGAGGACCGGCATAGCCGGGCGGGCGTCGTTCAGATGGCGAAGCAGCGCATCGGCCGAGTACGACCGCGGGTCGGCCAGCACGATCATGGCGCTGCCAAGCTCCGCCGGGTCGTCGGGCAGGCCGCCCAGCGCCATCTCCTCGCCCATCGCGTCGCTGGTGAGGGCCATCGTCTCGATCTCGGCGCCCGGGGCTGAGAGCGCCCAGACAACCGCGCCCGCGTCGTCTTCGATCTCCAGCTCTCCTCCGATCACCCCGTTGGCGCCGCAACCGATCAGAGCTTTGGGCGAGAGCCTGGAGTGGACGATCTCGAGGATCGTGCCTGGATCCTGGAGGTGCGCGCCCCCTGCGAACACGACGCACAGGTCACAGCCGCCGTCGAGGCCCGCGGCTGCATCCTCGGACGCAGCCATGAAGGCTTGCGCGGTGTCCTCGGCATCCGAGATGCCGGCTGAGACCGAAACGGGCATTCCTTCACGCTACTCGCGCGAAGGCCGGGCTTCAGCCCTGTTGATCGGCGCAGTATGCGTCGCGTGTCGCGCGCGTGCCCGGAAGCCCGCCGGCCGAGATGAACTCCGCCCACAGCGTCGAGGTCGTCTCGATCGACTCGATCACTCTGCGGCGCTCTGCCCTCGTCTCCGCGTTCAGCAGGCGCTCGCCGTTTCGCCATGCTCCCTCGCGCCAGCCCTTGATCGCCTCGATCACCGCGACCTCCTCGATCGGAACGGCGAGGTCGAATGTCTTAAAGCTCGGGTCGTAGTGCGCCGCGATGTACTTCTCGATGGGATCGAAAACTGCGGCGTTGATCGCGTTCACGGCGTCGTGGTCGGGCTTGTGCGATTTCCCCCGGCGCGCGCGCAGACCCATCTTCTCGTATACGAACGGCAGGTCGTGCTGTACGTGGGCGTTCGAGAACATCAACACGTCCTGACCGGCGTTCGCCTCACCGACATCGGCCGACTCGAAAGTGAGGCGCCATGCCTCGGCAAGCGGCTCCGCGGCTGCGTCATCGGCAAACGCCTCCAGATACATGTTCGAGAAGTCGATGATCACGTAGGTCATCCAGCGACGGTCCTGAACGAGGTTCTTGCGCCTTGTCGACAGGTCGTCGCGCAGGCCCTTCGTGATCTGGAGGTAGCTGTAGGAGATGACCGCGCGGTGGTCGCAGGTCGCGTCGAACGCTCGCCATTGCTCGCGGAGGCGACGGACCAGGCGCTCTACGCACCCGGCCGAGGCGTGACCGCATCTGCGCACAGGCCCCGGCTGAACTTCGGTCGTGGTCGGCAGAGGCGGCAACAGCTGCGGCCATTTGATCGGGTCGTCCCCGAGCTGACCCGAGGCACTCGGTGCCGCGAGGGCGAACATCGCCCCGACGACGACAAACGTCCGGCAGTACGCCCTATAGGGGGTAGCGCGGGACGTTTGCCTTCCGGGGAGATGCATCGCCTTCCAATTCCACCACGCGCGTTCGGGGGATGCGCTAGTTGCGCGCTGCGTAGTTCAGGTACTCGCGGACGAATCCGTCGATGTCTCCGTCCAGAACTCGGCCGGCATCGCCCATCTCGAAGCCGGTGCGATGGTCCTTGACCCGCTGGGTGGGATGAAGCGTGTAGGAGCGGATCTGCGACCCCCACTCGACAGCCTTCTGCTCGCCACGCTCGGCGGCAAGCGTTTCGGCGCGCTTTCGTTCTTCTTCTTCGAGGAGCTTGGCGCGAAGGAAGCGCATCGCGGTCTGGCGGTTTTGGAGCTGCGAGCGCTCGTTCTGGCACTGGACAACGATCCCGGTGGGCACATGGGTGATCCGCACCGCTGAGTCGGTCTTGTTCACGTGCTGACCTCCGGCGCCAGAGGCCCGGTACGTGTCGATACGCAGGTCGTCGTCCTCTATCTCCACCGCGACCTCGTCGGCAACCATGGGGCCGACGTCCACCTGCGCAAAGGCGGTGTGGCGGCGCGACTGAGAGTCGAAGGGCGAGATCCGAACCAGGCGATGGACACCCCGCTCGGCCGAAAAGAGCCCATAGGCGTTCTCACCCTTGGCGATGAACGTCGCTGTCTTAAGCCCGGCCTCCTCGCCCTCGGAAGCCTCCCCCATCTCGAACTCGAAGCCTCGGCGCTCTGCCCATCGCAGATACATGCGAAGGAGCATCTCGGCCCAATCCTGGGAGTCGGTCCCGCCGGCGCCGGAGCGCACCGTGACCACTGCATCCCCCGAGTCGTACTTGCCGTTGAAGAGGCGCGCCTCTTCAAGCTCGGCCAGACGCTTCTCGACCGAGGCGAGCTGCCCATCGAGCTCCGAGGCCATCTCGGAATCTTCCGCCGCCATCTCCAACAGGTCGCCGAGGTCCGAGATATCGGTTTCGAGCGATCGGAAGCCCTGGACCTTCTTCTGAGCCCGGGCGTGTTCGGCCGAGGTCTTGGCCGCAGTCTCCTGGTCATCCCAGAAGCCCGGTGCCTGCATGCGCTCCTCGAGGCCCGCTATCTCAGCGTCGAGCGAAGCCGGGTCAAAGGTAGTCCGCGAGGAGGGTCAGCCCCTCGCGTGCGGCGTCGACGCGCTCTTCGATCGTCAGTTCTTGCGTCGGCTCAGCCATGGCGCCAAGCATAGGTGGACGGCTACGCCGGGACCGCGTCGATCGCGTCGGTAATTGAACCGAACGTCTGGTTCCAGCTCACGACCTTGGCGTCGCGGACGCGAAAGAGGACGCCGAACTGCTGTTCGTCGGCAAGTTCACCGGTCTCTGCCCACGACCACAGGCGCCGAGCGCCGACCGCGACCCATTCGTCGCCGACTTCCCGGATCTCTTCCACCTCGACGGACGAGACCAGGTGCCCGTCGACCGAGGGCTTCGCCCATGCGACGACCTCGACGGGCCCCTTCTTAACGCCTCGGGCGCCGACCGCCTCGACCTCGGGATGGAGTTCGGCGGCGACCGCCCCTTCATCGCGATCACGGAGAGCTGCCAGGAGGCGTTCTACGATCGTCGTGTTCTTCGAGGACTCCATCTGGTCCAGGCTATGACGCGACGTGCCCCTCGTGCCACGCCAAGCCGCGCTCGGCCAGCTGGTCGCGGAGGCGTCGAACCGCGAGGTCCTTCGCCTTCGCCTCGAGCATCACGTCCACGTCACGACCGGCGAGGGGACCACGTAGGAATGATTCGAACGCGAGCGGGTCGATGAGGTCGGCGTGCGCCCTGAGTTGCGGCAGGACGGGTTCACGGATCACGCGACGCCCCTCCTTGCGCTTCTTCTCCGAGAGATCGAGGCGCGGCGACGAATAGTGGATCTTCGGCACGACGCCGGCCGGCCAGGTGCCGAGCGCCATGTCGAGCGCATCGGAGTCGGAGAGACGATCGGGATCGTTCACATGATGGTGAAGCGCGTCCCAGACGACCTTCATCCCGGTCCGTCTCGAGAGCGGGACGACGTCTTTGACTGAGTAGGTGCGGTCGTCGTTCTCGATCACGACGCGCTCGCGGGCGCGGTCACTCAGGCGCTCTGCAGCCGATTCGAATCGATCTGCCCCGGCCTCCTTCCCGCCAGCGGCTCCTCCAACGTGAACGACGACGATCGACTCGGGCGGCAGGCCCATCGCATCGAAAAGGCGCGTCTGCGCTTCGACCTCCGCGATTGCGGCGTCGCGCACCTCTTCGGACTCGGAGTTGAGGACGGTGTACTGCCCCGGATGCGAGGACAGACGAATGTCGAACTCACGCGCGAGCTCACCGATCGCGGCGAGGTGCTCCGCGCAGTCCTCGATCTGCGAATGGAACTGAGGAAGATCCGGATGGGTCACATAGGGCGCGAGCGATGTCGCCATGCGGTACATCCGCAGGTCTTGGCGATCGCAGTAACGGAGGATCGACTCGAGCTTTTTCAACGACACGGAAAGGTGCGGCCCGGACTGCCACCTCCTGGCGTCGTGCGAAGGGAGTCCTCCTTCGCCGAGGACCTTGACGGCGAAACCGAGGCGGTGCTGACTCAGCCGCCGTGACAGTTCTTGAACTTCTTGCCGGAGCCGCACCAGCAGGGATCGTTCCGCCCCAGCTTTTCGTTCTCGGACTTGACGACGGTTGACGGATTCTCGCCATTGCCCGAGGTGACGCTCGTCGGAGTGGCGGGTCGCACCTGTGCGTCGGCGGTGGCAACCGGCGCGGCTTGCGCCTGCGCCTGCGCGGCAGCGTCGCGAAGCGCGGACGGCTGGCCGTCCTCGGTGCCGCCCGAGTAGTTCACGTTCTGCGGAGCTGCGCGGCGGGCCTCCATCTCCTGGCGTTGCTGGGGCTCGACGTTGACCTCGACATGGAAGATCATCCGCGCGAACTCCTGCCAGATCAAGGCCATGAGCTCCTCGAACATCGTGAAGCCCTCGTTCTTGTAGGCAACGAGAGGGTCGATCTGGGCGAAGCCGCGCAGGTGGATGCCCTCACGCAGGTAATCCATCTCATAGAGGTGCTCGCGCCATCGGTTATCGATGATCTGGAGCAGCACCTGGCGCTCGAGCCATCCCATCAGCTCCGCGCCGAACTCCTTGGCGCGCGCCTCATATGCGGAGAGGATGTCGTCGGAGAGCATTTCCCCGATCTCGTCGCGGGTCGAAGTCTGAGGGTCGAGAGAGTCGAGATCAATCTCGAGCGGCCAGATCGACTCGGCTTGCGATCGGAGGCCCGGCAGGTCCCATTCCTCAAAGACGTCGGCGGTCGTGAACTCGGCGACAAGACGCTCCGGGACGGCGCCCACCTCTGCGCGCGCGACCTCCGACATGTCACGACCCTCGAGGATCTCGCGGCGGTACTTGTAGACGACGCGCCGCTGCTCGTTCATCACGTCGTCGTATTCGAGGACGCGCTTTCTGATCAGGAAGTTCTGCTGCTCGACCTTCTTTTGCGCGCCCTCGATCTGCTTCGTGAGCATCTTCGCCTCGAGTGGATACTCCTCGCCGTGCTCATCGACCGGCCCCAGGCGATCGAGGATCTTGTAGATGCGATCGCCGGCGAAGAGGCGCACGAGGTCGTCCTCGGCAGAAAGGAAGAAGCGGGACTCGCCGGGGTCACCCTGGCGGCCGGAGCGGCCGCGGAGCTGGTTGTCGATCCGCCGCGACTCGTGACGTTCGGTGCCGCAGATATACAGACCGCCCAGCTCGCGGACCTTGTCCCCCTCGGCCTCGCACTGTTCCTTCATCGCGGGCAGCTCGATCGCAACCGCGTCGTCCCAGCCCTCGTCGCCAGGCTTCAATCCCTGCTTGGCGACGACGGCCTGAGCCATCGCGTCAGGGTCGCCGCCGAGCTTGATGTCGACGCCGCGACCGGCCATGTTGGTCGCAATCGTCACCGCGCCGAGACGCCCCGCCTGGGAGATCGTCTCGCCCTCGCGCTGCGCGTGCTCGGGCTTTGCATTCAGGACGACGTGGTCGATGCCGTTCCGCTTGAACTCCGCGCCGAGCATCTCCGAGATCTCGACCGAGATGGTGCCGATGAGGATCGGCTGACCCGCTGCGTTTCGATCCTTGATCTCTCCGACGAGGGCCTTCCACTTGCCGCCCTTCGTCTTGTAGATCTGGTCGTTCGCGTCGTCGCGGACCATCGGACGGTGCGTCGGGATCTCGACCACCGGCATCTCGTAAATCTTCATGAACTCCTGGGCCTCGGTCAGCGCCGTGCCCGTCATGCCTGAGAGCTTGTCGTAGAGGCGGAAGTAGTTCTGGAGGGTGATCGTCGCGAGCGTCTGGTTCTCCTCGCGGACGCGGACCCCCTCCTTTGCCTCGATGGCCTGGTGGAGTCCTTCGGACCAGCGCCGCCCCTCGAGAATGCGGCCGGTGAACTCGTCGATGATCATCACCTGGCCGTCGATCACCGCGTAGTCGGTGTCCTTGTTGTAGAGCTTCTCGGCCTTGAGGCACTGAATCAGGTGGTTGACCAGGGTGCCGTTCTCCGACGTGTAGAGGTTCTCGACCCCCAGGAACTTCTCTGCCTTGTGGACGCCTGCCTCGGTGGGAGCCACCGTCTTGTGCTTCTCGTCGTACTCGAAGTCGTGCTCGGCCTCGGAGGTGTCGCGTGACTCGCCGAGTGACTTCAGCTTCGTCACAGCCTCCACGCCTTCCATCTGCTTGGCGAGACGGGCGAATGTGCCGTAGGTATCCGCCGCCTGCTCGGGCCGGCCGGAGATGATCAGTGGGGTCCGTGCCTCGTCGATCAGGATGTTGTCGACCTCGTCGACGATGCCGAAGACATGGTCGCGCTGCACGCATTCCTCGAGAGAGGAGGCCATGTTGTCGCGCAGGTAGTCGAAGCCGAACTCGGAGTTCGTCCCGTAGGTGACCCCCGCGCCGTACATCTCGCGGCGCTGAGGCGGCGGCATTTGGGCCTGGATGACGCCGACGTTCACGCCGAGTGTGTTCAGAACGGGGGCCATCCAGGTGGCGTCGCGGCGGGCGAGGTAGTCGTTCACGGTGACGACGTGGACCGAACTGCCGGCGAGTGAGTTCAAAAAGATCGCGGGCGTCGCGGTGAGGGTCTTGCCCTCCCCGGTCTTCATCTCGGCGATGGCGCCGTCGTGCAGGACCATGGCGCCGATGAGCTGGACGTCGTAGTGGCGCTGGCCGAGCGAACGCTTGCCCGCCTCACGACACAGCGCGAACGCCTCGGGCATCAAGGACTGAAGCGGCTCGCCGTTGCCGCCGCGCTCCCTGAGCGCATCTGCCTCGGTGCGGAGCTCGTCGTCGCCGAGAAGCTCCATCTCCGGCTCGATCTCGTTGATGCGGGCGACCGTCTGCTCGAACTCCTTGAGCTTCTTGCCCTCGCCGACGCGGAGGGCGCGGTCGATCAATCCTCTGCCAGCCATCTGCCTTTGAGGGTATCGCGGGCGGGCCGTGTGCCCGCGATAGCGGGACGCCTACCTGGCTTCGGTGACGAGCCTTCTCACGACGCTCTCCAGCCGGTCGATTCGCTTGCTCTCCGAGCGGAGCCGCTGCCGCTGACTAGCGATGCGCTCGTCCTGCGAGTTGATCTGCTCGCGCTGGCGGGTCACCACCTCGTTCAGCCCCTTGATGGCGGCCAGCGCAACGCCGTCGGCGTCAACGGAATCGATATAGCGCTTTGACTCGCCAAGGCCGAAAGCCTTGCGGAAGTCCTGGGCGATCGGGCCCATATGGAGAATGGAGGAGTCTTGGGACTTGTAGGACCAGGTGCTTACAGGGAGGTCACGCAGTTCGGTAAGCACCGAGCGGCCCGAAACCGGCCTGATGTCACGCTTTGCGCGGCGATCCGACATGGTGCTCCACGACCCGCTTCCGGGCGGCACTTTGACTCCGGTTCCAACCGTGTCCGAGTAGAGGTAGAAGCCACCGGGAGCGCGAGCAATGAACTGGCCGGGCTCGCCGGAGGCAGCGCCGACTGTTTCGGAGCCGTTCCAGACGAATGCGCCGTCATGCCCGGCAGTGGCATCCTGACCAGCCGCGAAGCTTCCGAGGCCGTTCGCAGTGTTGTCCAAGCCACCCGGCACCGCTGCCCCGGCACCGGCTGCGTTTCCAAAGCCACCGCCGACGGACCCTCCGTTTTCGCTGGCGATGTTGTTGAGGCCGCCAGCGACCGTGGCGAATTCGCCGCTGGCAGTGTTGCTATTACCGCCCGCGACAGTGGCCGAGTTCTCGTTAGCAGCGTTATTGAATCCGCCTCCCACCGTTGCATAGGCGTCGCTGCCGGAATTTCCGTCCCCGCCGCCGACCGTCGCTCGGCTCCCGCTGGCGTTGTTGCCCTCGCCGCCTCCGATTGTCGCGTACGTGTCGCTGGCGGTGTTGTCTTCGCCACCTCCAATCGCCGCGTAGGAGTTGCTGGAAGCGTTGCCGAAGCCCCCTCCGACGAAGCTTCGCAACCCTGAAGCCTTGTTGCTGAGACCGCCTGCGACGGCTGAGTCCTGCCCGGACGCATTGTTGAAGGCTCCGCCCGCGACGGTGGAGGACGGACCAGATGCCGTGTTCTCGGTACCCCCGCCAACCGCTCCGTGCTGCCCCGAAGCGTCGTTTGCCTCGCCGCCTGCGGCGACTGCCCCGAGTGCGCGAGCAGAGTTGCCCTGACCGCCGCCCACCACGCTGTTCTTGCTGAGGGCTGCGTTGTTGCGGCCGCCCGCAACGGTTGCGTTTGGAGTGTCGCCCGGGTCCGCGTCGAGGTCCCCGGCAATGTTTGCGAAGCCACCGCCGATCGTTGCGTAGGAGTCGCTTGCGAGGTGACCCTCGGTCGCGGCTGTGCCGCCGCCGCCCGCAACTGTCACCCCGACGGACGCACCCGTCGTCGTCTGGTTCAGCGTTGATCCTCCGATGATGTTCGGTGTGCCCGAGGTGGGCTGAAGACGCATGGCGAGGGTGTTGTTCACTCGGAGCTCCAAGGGCGTGTTGTCCGTAGTGCCGAGGAAGTTCGTTCCCGGGTTAGTGCCGCCATTTCCGGTCAAAGACCAGCCTGAGCCCCCGCCCCCCGAGCCCAGGTCGTCGACCTCGCAGGTGACCGATCCGTCCTGGGCGATCACGCGGATCGACTGTCCGGCCGGGCAGGTGCCGTTGACCCGGCGCTGCAAGACGCCGAAGTCGAGGGCCGACTCATCAATCTGCGCTCCGCCCAGGGAATTCTGTGCCACGTCGCCTGAGCCCACCTGTCCGTCCTTGATGTCGGTGGACTTGATCGAGTTGTCCTTGATATCCCCGGAGTCGATCTGGGGCGCTGCGTAGCTGACGCCGGCGAGCGTGAGGTAGACCGCTACGACCAAGAGGACGTTCTTGCGGATCAGATTGCCGATGCGGGTGGAAAGCGCCATGTCTACCTCTCCTCCTGCAGCATCTGTTCGACGGCTTGCTCGAGCTCTGCGATGCGGTCGCCCTGGACTTGCAGCCTGGACCTCTGGCTCCGCACCTTCGAGTCAAGCCCCTTGATCGCTGCGAGCGCGACGCCATGCGCGTCCACCTCCGTGATCGTGCGGCGGGAGTCGCCGAGTCCAAAGGCGCTTTCGAACGCCTGCGCGGTGGGGCCCATGTGCCGGATCGAGGGCTTCTCGGTCTTGTACGACCAGGTGCGAATCGGGATCTCTCGGAGTTCAGCGAGAATGTCGTAGCTCGAAGTCTCCTGGAAGTCGCGCTTGGCGTTTCGATCCGAGACGCTCTGCCAACTTCCCGAGCCGGGCGCCAGGTAGACCCCGGGCGACTGGATGATTTGCGAGGTCAGAAACGTGATGCCGCCGTTCGCGCGGACAAGGAACTGGTTCGGGCCGTCGGTCGCGGTGTCCGAGGCGCCCGTGCCTCCCCAGACGAAGGAGCGGTCGTGATTTGCAATCGCGTTGGAGCCGGCCGCGAACGAGCTCTCGCCCAGAGCCTTATTGAAGTAGCCAGAGGCAAACGAGTTCCTCCCTGAAGCGGTATTGAAGGAGCCAGAGGCCATCGCATTCTCACCGCTTGCTGTGTTGCTCTTTCCACCTGCGACGAATGAGCTTCGGCCCGATGCCTTGTTATCAAAGCCACCGCCGACGGTCGAGGATGGACCCGATGCCGCGTTGTCGAAGCCGCCTCCGACGGTCGAATCCTGATTCGTCGCCTCGTTCGAGAATCCGCCTGCGACGGTGGATGAGATGCCGCTCGCTTTGTTCTCGCCGCCGCCGCCGACGCTGCCGTTTGCTCCCGTCGCGATGTTCTTGAGTCCGCCCGAGATCGTTGCGTACGTGTCGCTGGCGGTGTTGTCTTGGCCGCCTCCAATCGCCGCGTAGGAGTTGCTGGAAACGTTGCCGAAGCCCCCTCCGACGAAGCTTCGCAACCCTGAAGCCTTGTTGCTGAGACCGCCTGCGACGGCTGAGTCCTGCCCGGACGCATTGTTGAAGGCTCCGCCCGCGACGGTGGAGGACGGACCAGATGCCGTGTTTTCGGTACCCCCGCCAACCGCTCCGTGCTGCCCCGAAGCGTCGTTTGCCTCGCCGCCTGCGGCGACTGCCCCGAGTGCGCGAGCAGAGTTGCCCTGACCGCCGCCCACCACGCTGTTCTTGCTGAGGGCCGCGTTGTTGCGGCCGCCCGCGACGGTTGCGTTTGGAGCGTCGCCCGGGTCCGCGCCGAGGTCCCCGGCGATGTTTGCGAAGCCACCGCCGATCGTTGCGTAGGAGTCGGTTGCGAGGTGACCCTCGGTCGCGGCTGTGCCGCCGCCGCCCGCAACTGTCACCCCGACGGACGCACCCGTCGTCGTCTGGTTCAGCGTTGATCCTCCGATGATGTTCGGTGTGCCCGAGGTGGGCTGAAGACGCATGGCGAGGGTGTTGTTCACCCGGAGCTCCAAGGGCGTGTTGTCCGTAGTGCCGAGGAAGTTCGTTCCCGGGTTAGTGCCGCCATTTCCGGTCAAAGACCAGCCTGAGCCCCCGCCCCCCGAGCCCTGGTCGTCGACCTCGCAGGTGACCGATCCGTCCTGGGCGATCACGCGGATCGACTGTCCGGCGGGGCAGGTGCCGCTGACCCGGCGCTGCAAGATGCCGAAGTCGAGGCTCGACTCGTCAATCTGGGAGCCTCCGAGCGCATTTGCACCTACGTCGCTCGCGCTCAGCTGCCCGTCCTTGATGTCGGTGGACTTGATCGAGTTGTCCTTGATATCCCCGGAATCGATCTGGCCGGCGGCGTAGCTGACGCCGGCGAGCGCGAGGTAGACCGCTACGACCAAGAGGACGTTCTTGCGGATCAGATTGCCGATTTTGTTTGAAAGGCTCAACGCCGTCCCCTTTGACATTCGAGATGGACCTGGACCTACCGTAAGAACGGCTGGACGGTCCGAACTCAGTGGAGGCACGTAAATCGGGTGTGCGTCCCGTCACGCTCAGGCTGCGGGGGTCCGCCCGGGCTAGGACCGGAGGTAGGCGAGCACGGCAAGGACGCGCCGGTGGTCGTCGCCGGTTGGCGGCAGGTCGAGCTTTTGAAAGATCGTCCTGACGTGGCTCTCCACAGTCCGTGGGCTCAAGACGAGGCGTTCGCAGATGCCCTGGTTCGAGCGCCCCTCGGCCATTAGCGACAGGATCTCTCGCTCCCTGTCGCTCAGCTCGTCCAGGCCACCCTTGTTGCCGCGCTCGCCGACGAGCGCCGAGACGAGTTGGGGATCGACGACCGACCCGCCTGCTCCCACCCTGCGGACTGCCGCAGCGAACGCGTCAAGGTCGCGAACCCGATCCTTGAGGAGGTAGCCGCGTCCCGCGGTCCGATTCTCGAGCAGACGCATCGCCCACCCAGCTTCGATGTACTGCGATAGAACCACGACGCCGACTTCCGGATACTCCTCGCCGATCGCCTCCGCGGCTCTCAAACCTTCATCCGTCTGTGTGGGCGGCATGCGGATGTCAACGAGCGCAAGGTCGGGCTTGAGCCCACCAATGCGCCGCACGAGATCCTCCCCGTTGTCGACCTGTCCGAGGACCTCGAATCCACGCTCTTCGAGCAGCTTGACGAGGCCCTCGCGAAAGAGCAGCGAATCGTCGGCGACGACGACCCTCATGGTCAGTCGAGTAGCTCTTCAAGGCCATCGGCCGAGAGCTCATGCTTTGAGATGAACCCTCGGATTGGAGCCTCGGTCAGCCGCGTGCCGTAGTCGGAAGCAGCGCGGCTGGAGGTGAGCACGACCATCGGCGGTTGGTCGCCCTCGGCAAGTTTGCGCGCCACCTCGAACCCATCGATGCCTGGTAGCTGCACGTCGAGCAGCACGACGTCCGGTTGCAGGCGCTCAGCCTCCATCACCCCTGTCTCGCCATCTGGGGCCTCGCCGGCGATCTCGAATCCGTCGCTCGCCAGCATCGACCCGATGAACTGTCGAAAGCTCGCGTGGTCATCAACAATCAGCAACGTCCTTGTCATCGTCATCACCTCCATGCAGGCATCCTGCCCGACAAAGAAACCCGTCATCTAAGTGTTATCCCTGTTTATACCGGCGTCCGTGCTCATCGACGCGAAACGCTCCGAGCATGTAGTTTGAGGCTGGGTTAACGACCACGACCGGATTCGGATGGGGCAAGTGATCGCAGAAGGGACGGAGTTCGGGGATTTCCGCGTTGGCCGATTGATCGGATGGGGCGGCGGCGGGGTCGTCTATCGGGCAACTCAGCACTCCATCGGCCGCGAGGTTGCGATCAAGGTGCTCCGTGCGGAGTTGAGCTCGGACCCCGAGTTTGTCGAGCGCTTCAACCGCGAGGGACGCGTGCAGGCATCCCTTCATCATCCCCACATCCTCGACGTCTACGAAGCGGGTGAGTCGCCCCACGGTCTATATCTCGCGCTGCGCCTGGTCGAGGGCGGCTCCCTCGCTGAGCGCATCGCCGCCGGAGACCTCGACGCAGAGGAAGCGTTGTCGCTCCTGGCCGGAGTCGCGAAGGGTCTCGACGCGGCGCACGCTGCGGGAATAGTCCACGGCGACGTGAAGCCGCAAAACGTCCTCCTCGACTCGTCCGGCGACGCTCTCCTGACCGACTTCGGACTAACCCGGGAGCTCGGCATGACTCGCGCGACTCAGAGCGTCGCGGTAATGGGGACGGTCGCCTACATCGCTCCCGAGATCATCCACGGCATGCGCGCCACACCGGCGAGCGACCGCTACTCGCTTGCGGCCATGACCTTCGAGTGCCTGACCGGCCGGCCGCCCTACCCGCGACCGACTGCCGCCGCCACTCTCTTCGCTCACACGAGCGAGCCGCCACCCGCTGCCAGCGAGGCCCGCCCCGGCTTGCCGGACGCGGTTGATCCAATCCTTGAGGCAGGTTTGGCAAAGGATCCGCGCGACCGCCCCACTTCGGCCGTTGAGTTGGTCGACCAGGCGCAGGGCGCGATAGCAAAGGTTTCGACCGAGCTCGGGCCCATAAAGCCGCCCAGCTACGGGTCCGGGGTTCAGACCTGGTCCGCCGATGGCCCTCGGCCCTCCTCGCGAAAGCGAAGCTTCACCGTGGCCTTGCTCGGCGGAGCCTGCGTCGCCCTGACTGTCGCTTGCGTCCTTCTCGCCTTATCGGACGACAACGACCAGGCCTCCCAGCCGGAGGGCGCCGTCCCGCCTCCCGCAGAGGGATCGGTCTCCCTCGGCTCGGCGCTCGAAGCGGAGACCAGCGCTCCGGCATCATGCACCGGAAGGGAATCGGGCCTCGGAACTCGTCCCTGCTCGATTGCCCAGTTCGATCTCCCTGGTGCCGCCTTGCGCTCGCCCGTGGATGGGGTAGTGACGTCGTGGAGCATCGCGGGAGCCAAGGGCGACGTCGCGCTCCAGGTCATGCGAACTGAAGGCGATGACTCCTACCAGGTCGCCCGCACTCAATACTTGTCGGTGCCCGACCGCATCCCTCTCACCTTCGACGCGGACCTTCCGATCTCGAAGGGCGATTTCCTGGCGTTGTCGCTTGCGCCAGGCGCAACCGCCGGCATGGCGCCCAACGAAGAGGCGACGACCAACCGTTGGTTCCCTCAGCTCGGCGGCTATCCAAGCCGCTCAGCGCCGGACGAGGGGCCTGGCACGGGAGTGGACGGAGAGATCCTGCTCCGAGCCGACGTGAAAGAGGGGGCAAAGCCCGAGCTGCCGGAGCTGATTGACGGCCCGAAAGCCGCGAAGCTCGAGTCCGGCCGCCTGATCAAGAGCACCACGATGCGACTCGACAACCCGAAAACGGTTCGCCTCGACCTGGTGGCGATGGACGGGCAGGTGTATCTGGACCTGTTCAACCGCGGTGAGAGAGCAGCGCGCATGGAGGTGCCAGATGCCTCCCCGTTCGGCTACGTCGTGGACGCGGATACCTACACGTACAAGGGAGATAACTCAGGTGAGTTCTTCTTTCAGTACGTAAACGACGCGAGCGGCCGGATCATCGATCGCGACTACGGCATCTACCCCTCGACGCTTGAACTCTTTCTCTGAAGTTGCCGGACCTGTCACCGGGAACCAAGCTGGGAGAGTTCGTGGTTCGCCTGGTTGTCTCGCGCGACGAGTCGGGGCTCGTCCTGGAGGCAACACAACCTCGCCTGGAACGCGACGTAGTCCTGCGGCTGGTTGCCGGCGCTGGGCCGGGATACCTCGAACACCTAGGCGAGGCGATGGGCAGGCTGACCGAGCTGCGGCACGCCGCGATCCCAAGACCACTCGCCGTTGGCATGAGCGAGTGGGGCCCCTACGCTGCGTTCGCGCCCCGGCCTGGTCGCCCGCTCCGGCGCATGGCCGCTTCCAGGCGCACGACCGCGCTTCGCGATGCCGAGGCGGCATTGGAGACCCTTCACAACGCAGGGCTTGCCCATGGGGCACTCGATGCCGATGCGATCCGGATCGATCCGCAGGGCAACGCAGTGCTCCTGCACGCCGGAACCGCAGGCGCGATCTTTGGCGCGCCACTAGCTGCTCAGCAAGACAGGGAGGCGATCGAGGGGCTCTCCGCACGCCCCAGCCGACGCCTGTTGGCTCCGCTACTTGCCGGGGGTGCTCTCGCAGCGATTGGTTTTGCAGCGTGGATCGCTCTTCCCCGCGCCGCGGAAGGAGGTGGATCGCTCCCGCCGCCGCCTGAAGGAACCACGCTGCTCGGAAGCGACCTTCAAAATCAGGCCGCGTCGGTCGGTTGCGATGGGCTTGAGCCGACCCCATCCACCGTGGACTGCTCCGTGGTGAGGACCAGGGGCAAAGGAGTGACCGAGATCCCGGCCGACGGTGTGATTCGCGCATGGGCGGTCAGCGGGGCAACGGGCGAGGTCAGCCTCCAGATCTTCCGCCGGCGAGGCGATCTCTTCATCGACGCAGGTACCTCCCCGATCGAGCGTTCGGCAGGAACCTCGCCGCAGCAGTTCGACAGCCAGATTCCAGTCCGCGAGGGCGACCTCGTTGGCCTGCTGGTTCAGATCGGCTCGGGATTCGGCGTTGAAGGCGCGGCCGGCGGAAGGACCGCGATCTACAGCGGCTCGTTGGATCGCGACGTGACGGAGCCGGATTCCGACACTCCCGCGACGGTCAACCTGCCCCTCGCGCTCCGTGTCGCGCTGGATCCCGGGGGGTCGCCCGACTTGCCGCGTCTGACCACAGGGCGTAAAGCGGCGGCTCTGGCCGATGGTTCCTTGCTCGAGAGTCTCCTCGTGTCCTCGCCGCGAGGCGGCGAGGCACGTGACGCCACCGTGGTGCGCACCGGCGAGGGCATGGCTCTCGATTCGTTTGATGGGAAGCGCCGCGTAGCGCGGATCGCGATCCCAGACGCGGATCCGGACGGGACCTTGGTCCGTTTCGGATACTGGGGTGAGGAACCGAACGGGGTCGAGCTCTCTTGGTCCAACCGGGACGGCTCGACAGTCTTTCACCAGTACCGAGTAGGGCAGGCCTCGATCCGGCTCGCTAACTAGGCGGCTCGAGGTCGCGGCGCTGGACCACGCCGGAGCCCAAGGCTCTCCTCGCCAGCTCGGCTCGCTTTTTCTCCTGAGGCAGATCGGAGACTCCGAACTCCCGGTACAGGGCCTTCATATGGGTTCTGACCGCGTCGATCGAAAGAACAAGCTCTGATGCGATCTCGTTGTTGGAGGCGGCTACAGCGGCGACTTCACCGGCCGCGAGAGGGGTGCAGAGGGCAATCAAGACGCGGCGCTGTGCCGGGGTGACTCGGGCGATCTGCGAGGCGTCCCCGGCCATGGTGGTCACCAGGGGCGGAGAAGTCATGCTCTTCGGGTCATGAAAGTGGAGTGCCGTTGCGCCCAGGCGCACGACATCCCCGTCGTCGAGGCGCCTGGTCCCAATCCTCTCCTCGTTGACGAAGGTGCCGTGCCGGGAAAGCCCTTCGTCGCTCAGTACCCATTGCTCACCCAGACGTTCAAGTAGCGCGTGGGTGCGAGACACCGTCGCATCCCATGCCAGGACAACTGAGTTCCCGGCATCACGACCAAACGTAAGGCGCTCGTCTGATCCAAGCGGCTGGACCGCCAGATTCCCGGCTCCGTCGCGATAGGCGATAAATGGCTGGCCGGCGCGCTCTGCCTCGTGAATACGGACAAGTTCGCCAGTCGTCAGCTCGTGCGGCCCGAACACACTGCGGATTATGAAGGTAGGGGTGGTGGCCCGATCCACCCCCCGCGGGTATTCCCACCGGGCTCCGCGGCGCATACGTTGGCGCCGTGTTAGGGGATAAGGGGGCATCGGGCTTGACCGGGGCGACGACATCTGACAAGGACATGCTGCTCTCAGAACTTCGCGCTTCACGTGCGCGGCTCGTTCTTGCTTCCACCGAAGCTCGGCGGCGCGTGGAGCGCGATCTCCACGATGGAGCGCAACAGAACCTGGTCGTCCTCCAACTCAAGCTTGCCTTGGTGCGTGAGCGGATCGAGCGCGATCCGCGCGAGGCGGCGGCGCTTCTGGACGAGTCCAGACTCGATCTCGACATCGCGGTCGAACAGCTTCGCGATCTTGCCCGTGGAATTTACCCGCAGATTCTTGTCAGCGGCGGGCTTGGTCCGGCCCTCGCTGAACTCGCTGCGAAGTGCGCAATTCGCACGGCAGGCGAGCTGGGATCCATAGGCCGCTACCCGGCCGAGGTCGAAGCGGCCGTTTACTTCTGCTGCGCCGAATCCCTCCAGAACGCGTCCAAACACGCAGGCCGTGGTTCCCGAGCCTCACTGAGGCTCTTCGAGAAGGACGGGTGCCTTCATTTTCATGTTTCCGACGACGGCCGAGGCTTCGACCTTCAAGAGACGACAGCGGGGAGCGGGATCCAGAACATCTCCGACCGAATCGGCGCCCTTGGCGGAGATGTCACGATCGAATCACGTCCCAACTTCGGCACGCGCGTGCGAGGCCGGGTTCCGGTGACATGAGCCGCCCCGTCGACATGCGTTCGGTGTCAGCACTGACCCACGTCCGGGAACACGGACGGAGGATGGAACTGTGGCCGTGACCCGCACCGTCTCCGTTCTCTTCACGGACCTCGTAGGTTCGACCGCGCTCATGGCCCGGCGTGGCCACAGCGAGTCGGACGAGCTGCGGACGCGACACTTTGCAACCCTCCGGCGAGCGCTTGCAGTTCATCGCGGCACCGAGGTGAAGAGTCTCGGCGACGGACTGATGACCGTCTTTGGAAGCGCCGCGGACGGCCTCGCCTGCTCGATCACGATGCAACGTCTTGTCACGGCCGACACGTGGCAGCGCGAACGGCGAATCCGGATGCGAGTCGCAATCAGCGCCGGCGAGGTCACCGAAGAGTCGGGCGACTACTTCGGACCACCTGTGGTGGAGGCGAGCAGGCTCTGTGCGGCGACTGAACCCGGACAGATCCTGGCCTCGGACGTAGTCCGGATGCTCGTGGGGTGGGGCGGCATGCACGACCTGGAGCCGATTGCTCCACTAGAGCTGAAGGGCATCCCGGGCACGGTCACCGCCTGCCGGGTGACCTGGGACTCCGACGACGAGCGCCCGCTGCGTGTCGCGCTTGCCGACGATTCGGCCCTTCTTCGCGCGGGAGTTGCGAGCGTCCTCGATTCCGAGGGTTTCGACGTGGTGCTCCAGTGCGACAACGCGGTTGATCTCATGGCTCGACTCGAGGCGGCAAATCCCGATGTCGTGCTCCTCGATGTGCGGATGCCTCCGACGCATACCACGGAAGGGCTGGACGCGGCCGCCAGGATCAGGAAGGCGACGCCGACAATCGGCGTCATCGTGCTTTCCGCCGAGCTTCAAGCCAGGGCTGCCCAGCGTCTGCTCGACGATGGCACCGACGGGATCGGATATCTCCTGAAGGACCGGGTCGCAGACGTCGCTGAGCTGGTGACAGCGATCAGGACTGTTGCCAGCGGCGGGTCGGCTATCGACCCCACCGTCGTCGCCCAGCTCGAGCCGGCCACGCCGGAGCCGGGCTGACTCGAGGCTACCCGTGGCGGCCTTGTCACACGGCTTCCGGGGCGCGCCGAGTCCCGGAAGCGCGGTCGAACTCGCCGACGGCCTCTTTGGTCGTCTCTTCCGACGACTTTCAGGGCGCTACCTCGATTTCCTCCTGACCTGCGCCGCGAGCTCGATTGCAGGGCTGGCGCTCGTCACGGCGGCATTTGCGTTGCCGTTTCTGAATTTAAGCGCATCGGAGTACTGGGGCTCGATGCTCGTCGTATTCCCTTGGATGGCTCTCGTTGGCGGCGTAGCGGAGTGGAGAGTTGGGCGAGGGATGCGCCCCCTCAGGGAGTGGCTCGTGGAAGGGCGGCACTCAGAGGCGGCACCGATTGCCTGGGAAGCCGCCGTAACGGGGCTCGCGAGGACGGTGCTTGTCGGCGGGTCGATCGTGATTGTCGGGTCGGTGCCCGCCTCGCTTTTTGTGGCCGCAAACGCGGGCGCTTCAGGATCGACGCAGCTTGGCGTCGTAATCGTCGTTTGGGCCTTCATCGCGGCAGGAGGGGCGCTTCACTACCTCTTGTGGGAGCGCGCGCTAAGGCCCGTCGTCCTGGCACTGGCCGAACAGCTCCCTCCAGGCTTTAAGTCCGAGCGCCGGTCCCTCACCTTGGGGGGCAAGTTGCTGATGCTGATCCCCGTCATGAACCTGATCAGTGCGATTGCTGCGTACTCACTCGCAAGCGGCGTGGGCGGCCCCGGAGGCCAGGTCGTGATCGGCCTCATGGTCGCCCTTATCGCTACCGGATCCGTGAGCATTCCCCTGACGATGATGCTCCGCAGGTCGCTGCTGACCCCGATCAACCACCTGCTGCGGGCGATGGGGAGAGTCGAGCGCGGCGATCTGGAAGCCCGCCTGCCCGTGGTCTCGGCGGACGAGATCGGCACGGTTGCCCAGCACTTCAACTCGATGCTCGGCGGCCTGCACGAACGGGAACGCTACGCAAGCCAAAACGTTCTGCTCACCGAAGACCTCAAGGCATCTCGCGCGCGGATCGTCGCCGCGTCCCACGAGGCCAGGCGGAACGTCGAGCGTGACCTCCACGACGGCGCCCAGCAGAACCTCGTCCTGCTGAACCTGAAGCTCGGCCTAGCCGAGACAAGGGTTGTCGAGGACCCTGAAACCGCAGCGGCAATTCTCGCCGACGCCCGCGAGGAGCTGACGCGAGCACTGGGCGAGCTCCGCGACCTCGCGCATGGCATCTACCCACAGGTCTTGACCAGCGACGGCCTCGGGGCTGCGATCGAGGAGGCAGTGGCCGCGTCGGGCCTGCGGGCTCGACTCGAATCCGGCGGAATCGCGCATCAGTCGCCCGAGACCGAAGCAGCGGTGTACTTCTGCTGCCTCGAGGCGCTTCAGAATGCAGCAAAGCACGCCGCGGATGCGGAAGTCGTGGTTCGTCTGGCGGAAGCCGAGGGGAACCTTCTCTTCGAAGTCGCGGACGACGGGGGCGGATTCGACCCGGAATCGGTGAATGGCTCAGCCGGGCTTCAGAACATGAGTGATCGGATCGGGGCTCTGGGAGGCGAGCTTCGAATCGAGTCGGCCGCTGGTAAAGGTGTGCGAATCGTCGGATCGGTTCCGCTGGGCTGATGGCGGTTATCCCGCAGACAGGGGGCGGAAAGGGTCTGGACGCCTGGCTGACCCGGATGAACGATCGGCATGGACCGCGCTATCTAGCCGGCGGAATCGCGGGGATCGTTTTTATCACCTTGGCCTATACGACCATCGGCCTCGCATGCGTCTCCAACTACCTGGGCCTCAGCTTCGGTGAGTTCGCGTTCGCGACTGGCTCGATCGTCGTGTGCGACGCGTTCGCCATCGCGTTAGGCCTGCTTCGACATACCAGCGGGCTTCGCCTGATTCTCAGGTGGCTCGACGGTGAGCGCTCTGAAGAGCTTCGGACACAGGCGGAGTATTGGGCATTCGAGGTTCCGCGCTCGATCCTCCGCTCGATTTACGTCCTTCTCGTCTTTTCTGCGGTGCCACTCGGAGTAGTAACGCTCACTGGGCCCGCGGACGCATCGCCATCCAACGTGGTGGGAGTCGTGATCGGCGCATTCACGATCTGGGCAACCGCTGCGGTTGTGAGTTACGCCTGCCTCGAAGTGGTCTGCAGCCCGATCCGCCGGTCGATTGAGCACCTCGAACTCGAGCGGAGATCTGGCGTCAGCCTCGTCTCCATCCTGATCGCGCTCCCCGTGGTGCTTGGCTTCACCATGATCGGGTTCGCAAGCTTCCTCCTGGTCGAGCGAGGCGCCCCCGACGCACCGAGCATCCCGCTCGTCTATCTCATAGCGCTGGCCATGACACTCCTCGGAGGAGCTGTGGTCTCAGCCGTGTTATGGGTGACCGCCCGTCGCCCGATCACCGATCTGGTGCTTGGGAACCGAGCCGTGGGTCAAGGATCGCTGGACGTCCGGATTCCGATCAGCACCGCCGATGAGCTGGGAGAACTCGCATCAAGCTTCAACCAGATGGTCGAGGGCCTGGCCGAGAGAGAGTCGCTTCGCGAGGAAAAGCTCTCCCTTGTCGAGGAGCTTCAGGTATCGCGCACACGAATCGTCGCCGCTTCTGACGAGGCCCGCCGCCGGGTAGAGCGTGATCTCCACGACGGCGCCCAGCAACGACTCGTCCTGATGAACCTCAAACTGAATCTGCTCCGAAGGGAACTCGAGGGCCGGGCCTCGCTGCCGATGGTCGAAGAGCTCACCGAGGATCTCACCTGTGCACTCCATGAGCTTCGTGGGCTGGCCCGGGGTATCTACCCGCAGGTCCTGACATCAGACGGGGTCGTGGCCGCGCTCGAGTCGATTGCAGCCGAAGCGCCTCGACCCGTCCACGTAAGCGGAGACGGCATAGGCCGCTATCCCGACGAGATCGAGGCCGCCGTCTACTTCTGCTGTCTCGAGGCTCTCCAGAACGCGTCGAAGTACGCGGGCGAGAGCGCCAATGTAGAGGTGAGGCTGGCGGCAAAGAACGGCGAGCTCCGCTTCGAGGTCCGCGACGACGGCTCGGGATTCGACCCCGCGCAGGCCAATGCCTCCTCTGGGCTTCAGAACATGAGCGATCGGATCGGCGCGCTCGGGGGAACAGTCCGGGTTGATTCCGAGCCAGGCAAAGGGACACGTGTCGGCGGAGCGGTGCCGGTGGGGATCGGCCGATGACGCTGGGCTCGAGGGCGTTTGCTCGCTACCGCGGCAGCTACGTGGACATTTTTGGCGCCGCCTTCGTCGGGTTCGTACACGTGCTGCTCATTCCCGGATATTCGGCGATGCTTTTCCCCTACTTCCAAGCGACCTTCGAGGAATACTTACGCATAGTTTTCGCGTTTGAGGTCGCGCTGCTGCCCGGAAGCGTTGCCACGCTCCTGATCTTCGGCCGGGGACTTTCTTCCCTGACCAGCTGGCTGCGGGAGCCAATCGGAACCAGGCCGCCAGCGGCCCTCTGGGGACAAACGGTCGGGTCGCTCCCAAAGATCACGCTGGCCGCCGGCCTCACGAACGCGGCGCTCTGCGTTCCGCCCTCCGTCTATACAGCGAACCTTGTCGGACTGTCGCCTTTCGGGTTCCTTTTGTACGTCGCTTTCCTGGCGATCATGATCTCCGCGGTCGTCGCGTTCGGCTACCTCTTGGCCGAACAGTGGCTTCGCCCTCCAATCGCCGAGCTCGCGAGCTGGCTTCCCGCTCAAGGATCTCCTCCTCCGGCTCTCATAACGCTCGGGACGAAGTTGCTGGTGCTCGTTCCGGCGATAAACCTTTTCACCGGCATGACGGTCGCTGCCGTTTCGACCAACACACTGGGCATCGAAGGTCGCCTCGGCGTGACCGTCGCAACCACCCTCCTGATCACGCTCACCTTCTCGCTAGGACTGTCGCTGATGTTGCGCCGATCCCTGCTTCAGCGGCTGCAGGATCTGCGCGGCGCGATACACGACGTCGACTCCGGAGATCTCGATGCCGCGGTCCCGTACCTCGCGGGTGATGAGATCGACGATGTCGGACACTCCTTTAACCAGATGGTCGCGGGGCTTCGCGAGCGTGAGGAGCTTCGCGAGGCAAACATCGGGCTCGTCGACGACCTCCAAGCCTCACGTGCGCGCATCGTCGCCGCTTCCGACGAGGCTCGGCGCCAAGTCGAGCGTGATCTCCACGACGGCGCTCAGCAAAACCTCGTCCTGCTCAACCTGAAACTGGGTTTGGTCGAACGCCAGCTTGACCGGGACCCAGTCGCTGCAGCGAGGCTGGTCGCCGACTCACGAGCGGACCTCAACCGAGCGCTTTCGGAGATTCGCGACCTCGCCCACGGCATTTATCCGCAAGCCCTGACGAGCGACGGCATCGCCGCCGCGCTCGAAGACGCTGGGTCGTCCGCTCGGTTGAAAGCCGACAACCTCGGACGCTATACCCCGGAGATCGAGGCCGCCGTCTACTTCTGCTGCCTCGAGGCTCTCCAAAACGCGTCGAAGTACGCGGGCGAGGGCGCCAATGTAGAGGTGAGGCTGAGCGAGGCGCGCGGCGATCTGCAATTCGACGTGACCGACGATGGCCCGGGCTTCGACCCGGCCGCAGTAAACGGATCCACCGGCTTGCAGAATATGTCAGACCGGATGGGGGCTCTAGGAGGCACGGTCGAGGTTTCGTCGACCCCAGGATGGGGGACGACGGTGCGTGGGACGGTACGGGCTGATCACGCTTGACAGCGGCGAGGAGCCGGCGCTCATCAAGATCCACCCGTTACCTCGGTCCGACGCCTATCCTCGGCGCCGAATGGCGACTCCTCCCATCGGCGCGCACATCTGGGGTGAGGATCCCCTGGCAGAGGCCGGGGAGATCGGTGCCGAGCGGGTGCAGCTCTTCCTCTCGAACCCCCAGGGCTGGGAGAAGCCGCCGCCGCGAGCCGACGCCGGGGAGCTCAAGGCGGCAGACCTCGGGATCTACGTCCATGCGCCCTACCTGATCAACGTCTGCTCGCCCAAGCCGAACGTCCGCTTCGGATCGCGGAAGATCCTGAACCAGACCTGCGAGGCGGCTGAAGCGATCGGAGCCCTTGCGGTCGTCGTGCATCCCGGTCATGCCGAGGATGGGCTCGAAGACGGCGTCGCGCGCTGGACGTCGACGCTCGAGCGGATGGAGGCGACGGTCCCGGTCTACCTGGAGAACACGGCGGGCGGCGAGAACGCGGTGGCGCGGCGCTTCGACGCGCTGGCGCGGCTATGGGAGGCTGTCGAGGCGGCGAAGACCGACGTGACGGTCGGCTTCTGCTTCGACACATGCCACGCGCACGCTGCCGGCGAGGACCTCTCAGACGCGGTCGAGCGGGCGATCGAGATCACCGGCGGCATCGACCTCATGCATCTGAACGACTCGCGCGACAAGGCGGGAACGGGCGCCGACCGCCACGCGACGATCGGCGAGGGTCACATCGCCCTGGACGACCTTCGCCACATGGTGGCTGCGGCCAAGGCGCCGACGATCGTCGAGACGCCTCGGGAAACCGAGACTCTCATTGCCGATATGGCCTTCGCGCGTAAGGCGCTTGGCGGCTAGGCCTCCCGATTGCGCAGCTGAGCCGAAAAGCGTCGTGATTCGGTGCGGTGGCGCCGCAGCTCACGGTTCTTCTTGACCTGGCGCCGGACGTCCTCGGCCAGCTCGTGGACGGTAGAGATCATCTCGGGGCTCGCCTCCTTCGCGCGGATCGTCGTGCCCTTGAGACGCATCGTGGCCTCGGCGACGTACTTGTCGGCGATGCGCGGATTCTTCTCCTCGCTCAGTTCCACCTCGAGAGTCGCAAGCGATGAGACTTGCTTGGCGACACGCCTGAAGCGTTTGCGGATCGCATCTTCGAGCTCAGGGGTGACCTCGGTATTGCGGCCTCGGACCTCGATCCTCACGAACTGCCTCCTCGTGTAGAGAAACGTCGTCCTCCCGGACTCTACGCCTCTCAGCGGAAATCGCAAGGTGCCTTTGCGTCCGCATTTGAAAGCTCATTTGTCCGCGTGGGCGAAGGTCAACGCCCGCACCTGCGTGGCGCCGTGCGATCTGAGCGCATGCGCGCAGGCCGAAAGCGTTGCGCCGGTGGTGGCAACGTCGTCGACGAGCCAGAGGTCGCCAGGGGGAATGGCTGACGCGCGTGACTTCGTGCCCTCTGGGAGGGAGCGATCACACACGCGTGGCGAGAACGTCGCGCTGAGGCATACACGGGGCGGGTCGGAGGTCCGCTCCTCACGGCTTCGCCTCACCTGCCGGGGACCGTCGTCGCGCTCGAGACACCTGAGAACCCGGGCGTACGGACATTCTCGAGCAACGAGCCGCGCCAGGATCGCGGCATCGTCGAAGCCGCGCGCCCGCTCACGAGCCGGGGCCGGGGGCACCGGCACCAGCCATCCCTCTCGCGTCGCGCCCCACGCCCGGACCATCCGCTCCGCAGCGATCTCGGCCAGCGCCAATCGCGACGAGAATTTGAGCCGCCGGATGATTTCCTTGGCAATGCCCTCATAGGCAACTGCGCTGACTACCTCGATCCCGCCGCGTAGAGAAGATCGCAAAGGCGTGAGCCGGGAAACCTTCCGCTCACATGCGGCGCAGAGAGGATCGGCCGGATGACAAGGTGCTGCGCACACCGCACATTGCGGAGGGGCGACGAGGCTGGCGGCGGCACGGAGCACGCCTCCGACCCTGCCACCTCGCGAACTACGAGTTGCGCAGCAAGTGCGCCAACTCGGTGTCAGGCGTCCTGAATGTTCGCCATCACCTGTTCGACGACTTCGTCGGCCTGGTCGGTCAGTCGAACACGGCGCGTTCGACTTCAGCGAAGTCGTTGTCACAGCCGATCACAGCCGGGGCTTTACCGAGCGCCGTGTCGGGGTCCTTGAGGCCGTGGCCAGTGAGGACGCAGACGACCGACTCGGGCGGGGTCTCCCCTTCGGCGACCGGTAGGCCGTGGGTGAGGATGCCGGCTACCGACGCGGCGGAGGCCGGCTCGCAGAACACGCCCTCGCGAGAGGCGAGAAGGCGGTACGCGTCGAGGATCTGCTCGTCGGTGACGGCAGCGATTCGCCCACGCGAGGAGGTGACCGCCGTCATCGCTTCTTCCCAGCGGGCGGGATTGCCGATTCGAATGGCCGACGCCACGGTCTCAGGATTGGCGACTGGCTTGCCGCTGACGAGGGGCGACGCCCCCTCCGCCTGAAAGCCATAGAGCCTCGGTGCCTCTTCTCGCTCGCCGAAGCCACGCCACCACGCCGTGATGTTGCCCGCGTTTCCCACGGGAATCGCCAGCGCCCCCGGCGCCTCTCCGAGGTCCTCGATGACCTCGTAGGCCGCGGTCTTCTGACCCTCGATGCGGTACGGGTTGACGGAATTGACGAGCTCGATCGGATGCTTCTGCGCAAGCTCGCGCACCAGAGTCAGGGCGTCGTCGAAATTACCGCGGATGGCGATAACCCGAGCCCCGTGCATGAGCGCTTGAGCCAGCTTGCCGATCGCGATCTTCCCCTCGGGCACGATTACCGCACCCCGCATCCCGGCTCGCGCCGCGTAGGCGGCGGCGCTGGCGGCGGTGTTCCCCGTCGACGCGCAGATCACGGCCTCGGCGCCCCTGCCGGCGGCGCGTGAGACGGCGACTGTCATGCCACGGTCCTTGAAGGAGCCGGTCGGGTTGGCGCCTTCGAGCTTCAGATACACCCGGGCGCCGACGCGCTCGGAAATCACGGGGGCCTCGACCAGCGGCGTCGAGCCCTCGTTCAGGGTCACGATCGGGTCGTCCTCCTCGAGGGAGAGGTGCTCGCGGTACCGCTCGATCAGTCCGGCTGCCATGCGCCGTTGACCTTACGCGCTCACGGGCTTCGATCGACCAACGAAGCGACCCGGCGTTCTATCGGGCCAGCCCGCCGGCAGGCCACGGTGCCTGCGCCCTGGGTCGAAGAGCCCCAGGGCACTCTTGTGGCTCAGCCGAACTGCTCCTCGATCACGCGGATGGCACGTGGCGTTGCGCGCATGAAGTCGAGCTTTCCGAGTTCGTCCAGCGCGCCGTAGAAGGCGTGTTCTGAGGTTTCGTGGAGCACCATGACGAGGCGGGCCTGCTCGGCGGTGCCGCGCTGGACCATGCTCTTGACCGAGATCCCCGCTTGGCCGAGAACGTCGGCTACGGCGGCGAGAACGCCGGGCCTGTCAGCCACCTCCAGATGGACGTAGAACGACGAGGCGACATCGGAGACGACGGCCAGTTGGCGACGCGTCTCGTGGACCGGCGCGTCGCCGGAGAGGATCGAGACAACGTCGCCGAGCACTGCCGTCGCGGTCGCGACTCCGCCCGCCCCGGGCCCGGACATCGTGATCTCCGTGATCGCCGGCGCCTGGACCATCACCGCGTTGAACGGGCCCTCGACCGGTGCGAGGGGATGCCCCGGGTAAAGGAAGCAGGGAAAGACACGCACGCTCACGCCGTCCTCGGTCACCTCGGCAACGCCCAGGAGCTTCAGCGACAGGCCGAGCTCCTTCGCATACGCCATGTCCTCGGGTCTGATCTCTGTAATTCCCTCATAGGAGACGTCGTCGATTGAGACCGGCGTGTCGAAAGCGAGCCGGGCGAGAATCGCCATCTTCGCCGCGGCGTCGGCCCCGCCCACGTCGTCGGTCGGGTCGGCCTCCGCGTAGCCGAGCTCCTGAGCGCGGGCAAGCGCGTCGTCGTACGAGGCGCCCGTCCGGGCCATTTCGGTGAGGATGAAGTTCGTGGTTCCGTTCACGATCCCGAAGACCTTGGTCATCTCGGTTGCGGCAAGGCTCTCTTGGATCACCCGGATCACGGGCACGACTCCTGCGACGGCGGCCTCGAACCGAAGCTGAACCCCGCTGGCCCGCGCGGCGGCAAAGAGCTCTTCGCCGTGCTGAGCAACCAGCTGCTTGTTGGCGGTGACCACGTGCTTTCCGGCCTCGAGGGCTCGTAACACGTAGTCGCGAGCCGGGTCGGTGCCGCCGATCAGCTCGACAACGATGTCCGAGCCCTCGAGGATGGCGTCGAAGTCACCCTCGGAGCGGCGCAGTACGCCGGAGATGGTCGGCCGGCTTCCCGCGACATTCGCGACGGCGTCGGCACGTGACTCGATCAGTTCAGCGAATGCTCCGCCGACCGTGCCCTTTCCCAGCAAACCAATCCGCGCCGACCCCCCCGCTTCCCGTCCGGCGCCGGCCTGATCCGGGGCAGCGCTAGACATCGCGCGCCACCAGATCCTCGAGCGTCTCACGGCGAACGACCACGCGTGCATTGCCGTCCTTGACGAAGACGACGGGCGGGCGCGGCATGCCGTTGTAGTTGTTGGCCATCGCGTGACCGTACGCACCCGTGGCCGGAGTTGCCAGGACGTCACCCACCCTTGGCGCCGCCATCTCAACATCCCGGACGATGATGTCGCTGGACTCGCAGTGCATCCCGGCGATCGTGACGCGGGTGTCGCGCGCCTCGTCGGCGCGGTCAGCGACGAGCGCGTCGTAGCGGGCGTCGTAGAGCATCGGGCGCAGGTTGTCCGACATCCCCCCGTTCACAGCAACGTACGTCCGCACGCCTGGGATCTCCTTCACGGTGCCGACTTCGTAAAGGGTGATTCCGGCGTTCCCCACCAGCGATCGCCCCGGCTCGACCAGGATGCGGGGCGCGGGGTCGAAGACGCGCTGAACCCCCTTCACCTTGAGGTCTACGTAGCTCTCGATCGAGGGTGGCTCATCCCCTGGCTCGTAGGCGATGCCCAAACCGCCGCCCACGTTCAAGAGTCGCAACTCGTCGCCGGAGAGGGCGGCTTCATCGGCCAGGCGGCCGAGCGCCTCGATCGTCTTGACGTAGGGCTCGAGCTCGAAGATCTGCGAGCCGATATGGGCGTGGAGTCCGACCAGCTCGAGGTTCGACGAGGCGCGGATGGCCTCGATGCCCTGCGCCGCCAGTCCGTCCTCGAGCCCGAAGCCGAACTTCGAGTCGAGCTGGCCCGTCTGGATGAAGCTGTGGGTGTTGGCCTTGATTCCCGGCGTGACACGAATCATCACCTGCTGCGGGCGGTCGAGAATCGCGTCGAGTCGCTCGATCTCATCGAACGAATCGCAGACGATGTACCCCACGGCCGCCCCTGTCGCCAGGCGTAGATCCGCTTCGGTCTTGTTGTTGCCGTGGAGGTAGATGCGATCGGGCGCGGTCCCGGCGCTCAGAGCCGAGTGAAGCTCGCCGGCCGATGCCACGTCCACCGAAAGGCCCAGCTCACAGACAAGTCGGAACACGGCTCCGATCGGCGCTGCCTTGGACGCATAGATCACCTCAAAGTTGTCGGTGCGCGTTGCGAACGCGGCCGAGTACTCCTCGGCACGCGAACGGATGTCGTCTTCGGCATAGACGTAGGCGGGCGTCCCGAACTCCCGCGCCAGATCAATCGCATCGCACCCGCCGATCTCGAGATGTCCCTGCTCGTTCACCCGCGAACCGCGCGGCAGATGAGGTCCGAGGTGTGGTGCTGACTTCGGCATGGGCGGTCATTATTCCCGGCGATGCTTCGCCGAAGCCTTCCTTCCCCGAATGCCCCCAGCGTGATGGGGGCTTATGAGGGCCGCCCTTACTGGCTCTGGCTTCCTGATTCCGATGGGCCCTGGCCTGGAATGGTGATCCTCCACGGCGCCGGCTCACGCAAGGAGAACCACGGCGATTTTGCCCGGATGTGCGCCGCCGGCGGATGGGCCGCGATCTCCTACGACCAGCGCGGACACGGAGCGTCGGACGACGAGATGAGTCCGGCGGCACTCGGCGACGTGGGGAAGATGGCGCGATTCCTGGCTTCGCACAAACACGTCGACTCAGCGCGGATCTGTGTCCGCGGTTCGAGCATGGGAGGATTCTGGGCGATCCACGCCGCCGCAACTTCCAGCTCGATCGCGGGGGCGATCGCTATCTGCCCTGCCGGCGAAGAACACCTTCGGCGGATGCTCGCGGCGCAAAACCTCGACTTTCGCGCCTCCGAGACCTCACGTAACGCGCTCTCGGCCTGGCTCGGCGAGCACGACCTGCGCGAAGCGGCAGAGCTGATGGGCCCGAAGCCGCTCATCATCCTCCACGCCAAGGGCGACGAGCGGATCCCGAGTGACTTTTCCGAGGAGCTCGCCGCCAAGAAGGCTGCGCCCAAGAAGCTGATCGTCCTCCCCGGTGGCCATCACCGCTCAATCCAGCACGACCCCGAGATGCAGTCGGTCGCGCTCGCCTGGCTGAGCTCGAGGCTCGGGAGTTAGTTGCCGAGGAGCCCGCCGAGGGCCCCGTTGACCTTGTCGCCGAGATCTCCGGCACCGACGCTCTTGCCGGCGCCGTTGAGTGCTCCTCCCACCGTGTTGTCGAGCCTCTTTGTGATCGGGTCGGTCAACTGAGTGAGCGGGAGGTCGAGACCCAGGCCGCCGACTGCGTCATCCAGGCCGCTGACGGTGCTCTGGAGCGCTCCCGGCGTCGCCGGCTCGCCACCGGGTCCAGGGCCTGGCGGAACCAGAATGTCGGTGGAGCCACCGGAAACCGCGTTGTCGACCGGGCTGCCCGGACCAGCGCCGCCGGCTGCTTGCTGGAGCGCGCCTGGCGGAAGTGCGTCGAGGATCTCGGTCAGAGCCGCGGAAGTGGGCGTCGCCGGGTCGGCAGCCACTGCGGCCGCCGTTCCGCCTGCAGCCAACGCTGCGGCCTGCGGGGTGCTCGAGCTGAGCGCCACCGTCGAGTCGGGCGCTGAGGCCGAGCCGAACGGCATCCCCTGGAATCCGACGTAGGCAGCGACCGAGGCAAAGGCCACGATCGCGGCCGCGACCAAAGCAGCCGTGACGCCCGAACCGGCCGCGAACGCGCGAGCGTTCACGTTCTTGGGGGGGCGCGTCCGCGCTCGTGGGATGTTGACCGCAGTTTCCATACCGGGCTAGGAAGGCAAAGATCCACCGTTCCTGACTCGATCATCGGCCACCAGATTGGGGGCGTGAGCAAGTCCACCGGTTCGTAGTACGTCCGGCCACGTTTGAGGTAGACGAACCACCTAGAACCTGGTACCCGTTCTAGGTGCTGACTATGCCTTTAGCGCCGGCTACAGGTAGCCGAGAGGGTCCGTCGGCACGCCGTTGATGCGGATCTCGAAGTGGAGGTGGTCGCCGAAGCAGTTGCCGGTACAGCCGACGAGGCCGATCACATCGCCTTGGGAAACGGAGCCCGAGGTGATGTTCTGGACCGACTGGTGCGCGTAGCAACTCGAAAGGCCGCCGCCGTGGTCGATGCACGTGTAGTTGCCGTAACCGCCGCTCGAGGCTTCGGTCTGGACCAAGACGATGCTGCCGTCCTTGACGGCGCGGATTGGCGTGCCGGTCGGCACGGCGATGTCGATACCGGCGTGCAGGCGGCCCCAACGCGGACCGAAAGGAGAGGTGACCGGGCCGTTCACAGGCCAGATGAAACCCCCGCTGGCTCCCTGGACGGGGCCGGCAGGAAGCGGGTCGGTGCTGGAAGTCGAACTCTGAGCATCTGCGAGGGCCTCTTGGATCTGCTCATTGAGATCCGAGATGTCGCCCTCGAGGTGCTCCTCGCGGACCCGCGTTGCCTTCAAGGCCGCCGCCTTGTCGTCTCGAACGATCGCGAGCTGGGCCTCGCGGGCTTCGAGCTGCATGCGGGTGCGCTCCAACTCGGCCTGCTTGGCCGCGATCTCGTCGCGGGCGACGCGGATCTGCCCGACCAGATCCTCCGTGTCGTCGCGGAGATCGCGAACGCGATTGACGATCCCGGCGTCTTGGTCCTGGATGCGATCGAGGTAGTCGTAGCGGTTGACGAGGTCGTCGAAGCCGTCGGACTCGAGGATCACGGTCAGCGCGTCGGGTTGGTCGGACTTGTAGATCTCGACCAGACGCTTCGAAAGAATGTTGAGGGAGCGATTCAGCCGCTCGCGCAAGGCGTCGAGGCGAGCGGCCTCGATCTCGAGCCGCTTCTGGGTCTGCGCGAGCTCCTCGGCGACGATGGCTTCGCGATTGCGAAGGGTCGCCACCTGACCGGCCAATTGATTGATCTCGTCCGTGTAGCCGGCGATCTCGGTCGAGAGCACCTCCCCCTTTTCCTTGACGTTCTCCAGCTCGGCCTCCTTCGTGGAGCGCTGAGACTCGAGGTCTTGGGCAAGGGCAGTTCCACCCGCAAGGGTGACGCCGGCCGCTGTCGCGGCAAGCAAAAGACGCAGGGATTTAGAGGCGTTCGCGGGCACGATCCGAAGCCCAAAGTAGCAAGGATCCGGCCAATTGCAAGCATTCCTTAACACTAATTATGGACTTTGCAAGCACTCTTGCACCCCGCCTTTTCGGTGCGGGCACTACCTTTCGCCGCGTGCTCAACCGGGTCCGCTACTTCCTCTCCGACGTGTTCTTTTGGCTGCGCTCCCACCCATGGCGCGGTGCGCTCGCGGTCCTGGGCACGCTCGCCCTGATCGCAGGAGCCGTCTCTGCAGGCACGTGGCTTGCGGGAAGCGAGACCAAAATCATCGAGACGGCGCCCGCGCCCGAGATCTTCATAGGCCAGGGCGAGCCTGCCGACGAACCGGCGGAACTTGGGTTCCCGGCGTTCGCCACCCGCAACACAACGCGGGTCTCGGGAGCAGACTCCGTCGCCAACGCTGCCGGCGTGGCCCTCGCGACCTTCCCGTCCGGCGGCGTGGTCAAGGGACCGGCGGCCGTGAGTCTCGTCGATTCCGAGGATTGGGCGAGCGGCATCGCCGCCGCGTCGCTCGTAGCCGAACCGGTTGGCGCGCCCATTCTCTACACCACCGAAGGCTCGCTCGACGAGTTGACGACCGGGGCGCTCGAAGCCCTCTCGCCTACCGGCGGATCCGCCTCGGGCGGCGCGCAGATTTTCACCATCGGTGACGCAGGGGAGGCCGACGGTCTGGACACCCGAGCACTTGAGGGCCAGAGCGCGGCCGAGGTCGCGGTCGAGGTGCTCGAGCTACGTGAAAGGCTCGCCGGCGGCCCGCCCGAGCACCTCCTGATCGCGACCTCGGACGACCCCGAGTTCGCGATGCCGGCCGCGGCGTGGGCCGCTCGCTCCGGCGACCCTGTGCTGTTCGCCCAGGCGGACTCGGTCCCTACCCCGACGATCAAGGCGATCGAGCGGCTCAAAGACGTACCGGTCTACATCCTTGGCCCTGAAAGCGCCATTTCGAAAAGCGCCGAGAAGGAGATCGCAAACGCCACCGCGAGCACGGTCACGCGGGCCGGGGCCGAAGACGACCCCGTCGCCAACGCTGTCGCGTTCGCGCGGTTCGCCGATGGCGACTTCGGCTGGAACATCAACGACCCGGGCCATGGGTTCGTGATCGCCAACTCGTCGAACCCATCGGACGCCGCGGCGGCCGCCCCTCTGTCCGGCACCGGTACGTGGGGACCTCTTCTTCTGACCGATGACGCCGACACGCCGCCCGCGCTGGAGGGTTATCTGCTCGACCTCAAGCCGGGCTACGTGGGCGACCCGACTCGGGCGGTCTACAACCACATCTGGATAATCGGAGACGAGAGCGCCCTCTCAGTGGACGCGCAGGTCGAACTCGATGAGATCGCCGAGGTGGCGAAGATAGAGTCCGGCTCGGGGGAGGACCTACTTGAACCGGAGACCGAGCCCGAGGCACCGACCGACCCGGACAGAGATTCAGAGCAACCGAAAAAGCAGGACGGAGCGCAATGAGCGAAGCAGAGAGACCGGATCGGAAGGGGGGGCGGCCGATCACGATCGACGATATCCGTGCGTTGGCGGGGCCTGCCACGCCCCACTTCTCGCTTCAGATCCGCAACCGAATCACCAAGCTCATCCAGGGACTTCCCGCCGAAGACCCGGTTCGCGCAGAGGGTGAGCGCCAGATCGAGCGCCTCACCGCTCTCTCCGCTCACTCAGGCGAACCGCGCGGGGCGCGGTGACCGTAGCGGTCGACGCCCGGACGCGCCTCGGCGAGGTTCTCGACCCCCGCTCCAACGCCATTGCGAAATCGAGATTCGGCCTGGGACCACGGCTATCTGGATCTACTCGGGGAAGACGCGCCCGACTCAACCGGCGTGACACAAGACCTGATGCTTACCCGGATCGTCCCGGTCGTCTATGAGCGCTGGTGGCGGCCGACCCTGGCGTGGGCAGCCAAGGGCATGATCGGCCCGGGCATGGCAGAGGAGATCAGAATCGCCCGCCTCTTCCTCGGCCTCGGCCATGGAGACAAGGTGCTGGACGTTGCGTGTGGCCCGGCCAACTTCTCGCGTGCCTTCGCCCAGGCCGCCGGCGAAGACGGCCTGGTTGTGGGAATCGACGCTTCGGCAACGATGCTCGCCCGCGGCGCCGAAGACACCAGGAAGGCCGGCGTGGACAACCTCGCGCTGGTCCGCGGCGACGCGACAACCCTCCCCTTCACCGAGTCGAGCTTCGATTCCGTCTGCTGCTTCGCTGCGCTCCACCTGTTTGCCGACCCCTTCGACGCGATCGACGAGATGCGCCGCGTACTGGCGCCGGGCGGGCGCATCGCGATCATGACGTCGATCCGCCGCCCGGTGACCGTGCGCCCGATGAAGCCGGTCGTCGAGCGCCTGAGCGGGATGCGCGTCTTCGAACCCGACGAGATCACCGAGGCGCTTGCGGAGCGCGGCTTCGAAGGGGTCCGGCGTCGTGTCTCGGGCTTGGTCCAGTTCGTCGGCGGTCGCCTGGCCGACGACTAGCGATTCGCCGGGCCAAAGGAATTCAGGATCCGGTGCTGGTACTCGGCGATCTCCTCCGGCGGGATGAAGTAGGTCGGGGGACCGAGTGAGATGGCGTCGCCCAGGTCGGCGAGCTCGCCGACCTTCTCGCGCACTCGGTCAAGCGTCCCGACCGCGCAGTAGGCGTCGACCATGTCGTTTGTCACCGCCGCAGCAACTCCGGCCAGATCGCCGGCGCGGAAGGCATTGCCGACCGCCTCGGCCTCAGAGCCGAACCCGTCGAGCGCAAACGCGGGAGCGTAGGTGCGCACCGTCGCATAGAAGGCGAGGGTCTTTCGCGCGGCCTCGTACGCGGCCTCGACCTCCGACTCATCAGTCGCGATCGCAACACACACGCCAGGTATGAAGTCAAAGCTCGACCGCTCGCGCCCCGAGCGCGTGAGCCCCTTCTCAAAGTTCGGGATCATCACCTCTTCCAGCCACCTCGCCGAGCAGATCAGGTGGCCCAGGGCGCCGTCGGCCACGTCGCCCGCCATCCGCGCCATGCCCTCTCCGACCGCCGCGACGTAGATCGGCACCTTGTCGCGGAAAGCGGGGTGCGGGCGGGTCCAGCCCTTGATGTCGATGTCGTGGTAGGAGCCCTCGTAGCGGATGGGCGCGCCGGCGTTGGCGCTCTCCATGATCAGCCGGGTCGCCTCCACCGTCTCACGAAGGTGCGGCGCCGGGCGGCCGTACTCGGCGCCGTGCCAACGCTCGTTCAGGCGCTTGACGCCAGCGCCGAGGCCGAGCCGAAAGCGCCCGCCGGATATCTCGTCGATGTCCAGGGCCGAGACGGCCAAGAGGAACGGGCTTCGCGTAAAGGCCCAGGTGATCCCCGTGCCGATCCCGATCGTCTCGGTCTGCGACGCGAGCCAAGTCGCCTGGGTGATGGTGGAGCGATAGAGCTCTATCGCCCAGATGCCCTCGATCCCTGCGGCCTCCGCCGCAGTCGCGCCCTCGGCGAGATCCGCAGCCGAATCGCCGAGCGCCATCACCTGAACGCGATCGAGAGCGCTCATCGGATTCCGCACTGTCGTGAGCCGTACGCACGTGCCAGCTCCTCGGCCTCACGAAGCGATTCGGGCACCCCGTCCAGGAGGGCCTGCGGGTCGGCCTCGATCTCCTGGATGCCCGCCTGGGTCGCGTCCAGAATCGCCTGCACCTCGTCCTCGTCGCCCTCGGGAGCCCCCAGCGCGCCTATCGCTGCGACCTCGGTCTCCAGTGCCGGGACGACGATGTTGATCGCGACTTCCTCGACCTCCTCGGGTGACGGGTCCTGCTTCGAGGTCACCAGGTCGTCCGCGGCGGCCTCGATCCGCGACTCGGTCGAGACGCAGATCTCGTCAGCCTGGCGCAAGAACTCCACCTTCGACACGGGATCCGAGACTACGGGCGAGAATCCGCCCTCGTCGTCACCTCCGCCACATGACGAAAACACGAGCGCGGCCAATAGCGCCCACCCCGCCGTGGACCGGCGAGAAGCGGACCCGAAGCGGAGCATTTTTGGCGCTTAGATTCTTTCGATCAGGGTGCCGGTTCCGAGGCCGCCACCGCAGCACATCGTCACCAGGCCGGTCTCGGCATCCGAGCGCTCCATCTCGTGGAGGAGAGTCGTTATGAGACGTGCGCCCGAGCCGCCGAGCGGATGACCCAGCGCGATCGCGCCGCCGTTCACGTTGACCTTGTCCATGTCCGGATCGAGCTCGCGGCGCCAAGCGGCGACCACTGAAGCAAACGCCTCGTTCACCTCAATCAGGTCGATATCCGAGATCTCCATGCCGTTTCTCTCGAGCAGCTTCCGGGTGGCGGGGATGGGGCCGGTGAGCATGATCACGGGGTCGACGCCAACCGTCGTCTGGTCAACGATGCGTGCCCGCGGCGTGCAGCCAAGCTCCTCGGCCTTCTCGGCGGTCATCAAGAGGATGGACGCTGCGCCGTCGGAGATCTGGGAGGAGTTGCCGGCGGTAATCGTGCCGTCCTCCTTGAAGACCGTCTTCAGCTGCGAGAGCCCCTCGATGTTGGTGTCGGGCCTGATGCCCTGATCAACGGTATGCGTGTCGCCGTTGACCTGGATCGGCACGATCTCGCGCTCGAAGCGGCCCTCTTCGGTCGCCTTGGCGGCGAGCTGCTGTGAGCGGGCTCCGATCTCGTCGAGCTCGGAGCGGGGGATCTCCCATTTCTCGGAGATCATCTCGGCCGAGAGGCCCTGAGGAATCAGGTTGTACTTCTCCATGAGCTCAGGCGAGTAGGCCGCACCGTGCTCGGACATGACCTTCATGCCATCACCGAACGAGATGTGGCCCATGTGCTCGACCCCGCCGCCGATGACGACGTCGTGGACGCCGGAGGCAACGAGCGCAGCGGCGAAGTTGACGGCCTGTTGGGAGGAGCCACACTGCCGATCGACGGTGGTTGCCGCCGTCTCGATCGGCAGGCCCGCCTCGAGCCAGGCGTTACGGCCGATGTTCATGCCCTGCTCGCCGAACTGCTGAACGCAGCCGGCAACGACGTCCTCGACCTCGGACGCGTCGATGCCCGCGCGATCGATCACCTCGGAGTAGGTCTTGGCCAAGAGCGTGGAGGGATGGACGTCCTTGTAGATGCCCTTCTCCTCGTGGCCACGACCGACCGGGGTCCGGACTGCCTCGACGATGACGACCTCGCGTCCTGAGAACTTGCCGTTGCTTGCCATGGGAGAGCCTCCAGTTATTGAATGAGCGCTTGAGCGCGAAAGCAGCTTGTGCCGTTAGGTATCTGCGAAGAATGTGCTGCGGTGGAGAATATCGCCTCGACTGACTCGTCAGTCAGCCTCGTGTCGCCTCGGTTTCGGAGACGCCCGGCGGCGTCCATCCGGGGCCGTGGAAAGCAACGCCGAACTTCGCCCGAAGGCCGGAGGCACGCTTGATGTCGTGCCACATCGCGGTGTACTCGTGGAATGCGACCTTGACCGGCCGGAAGGTCTTCAGCTGGGTCGTCAGGCCGTAGCGGACCCGCTCGCCCTCGGGCTCATACGTGCCGAACATCCTGTCCCAGATGATCAGGATGCCGGCATAGTTGCGATCGAGGTACTGCTCGTTGATCCCGTGGTGGACGCGATGGTGCGACGGCGTGTTGAACACGGCCTCGATTGGACGGGGCAGCTTGCCGACCCGCTCGGTATGGATGCCGAACTGGTAGATGAGCGACCAGGCCTGCGCGAGAAGGATCATGTACGGCTCGAACCCGACCAGCGGCATCCAGAGCCAGAACGGGAAGTAGGTCATCGGCACCCAGGTCTGGCGGAGCGCGGTCGAGAGGTTGTAGTGCTGCGAGGAGTGGTGGACCACATGGCTCGCCCAGAAAAAGCGGCTCTCGTGCGAGACGCGGTGGAACCAGTAGTACGAGAAGTCGTCTGCGAAGAAGAGGAGGACCCAGACCCACCAGTCGCCGGAGTCCAGCCGAAGCGGCGTCAACTCGTAAAGGGCGACGTAGACCGCGAGGACCGCGAACTTCCAGACGAAGTTGATCGCGACGTTTCCCAGCCCCATCGTCAGGGAGGTCCGCGTGTCTCGCGACTCGAACCCGACCAGATCATCGTCGTGGTCGTCTGAGAGATGGCGATACGCCAGGTACTCCACTGCGAGCAGCGCCAGGAAGTACGGGATCGCGTAGTAGAGAACCTCCGCCATCCCGCGGAACGGTATCTGGAAGACTCGCCCGCCCGATGTCTTCTCATGGCTACACCAATCCCGCGGTCGCGGGAAGCGGCACGATCGCGTGTGGCCTCGCTGCATGCGCGTCGACCCTCGGCGAGGTCACCTTGCTCGCGCGCTCCGACACCTCGGCGTGGCGGGCCGAGGAACAAGCCGAGAAGGCCGCGAAGAAGCTCGAGGGAGCGGTTGCCGGCCACATCAAGGTCACGACGGACGCCGGCAAGCTCGCCGGCTGCGACCTGATCGTCGAGGCGATCGCCGAGGACGCCGACATGAAGGGTGAGCTTCTCGCCTCCCTCGCCAAGACCGCACCGGACGCCGACCTGGCCTCGACGACCTCGTCCCTGTCGATCGCCGACCTTGGCGATCGTGCCGGAGCGGCCGATCGAGTCTTCGGCCTTCACGTCTTCAACCCCGTCACCCGGATGGAGCTGATCGAGCTCTGCATCCCCGATGGCGCGCGCGACGGCTTGGCCGAACGTGCGCGGACGTGGTGCGCCGCACTCGACAAGACGGCGGTCGAGGTGCCTGACACGACCGGCTTCGTCGTCAACCGCCTCCTCTTTCCATACCTCTTCGACGCTGTGCGCTTCATGCAGGAATCGGGCCTCACCCCGGCCGCGGTCGACGACTGCATGCGCCTGGGCGCCGGACATCCGATGGGCCCGCTCAAGCTTCTCGACTTCGTAGGCCTGGACGTGGCCCTTGCGATCGGCGAGAGCCTCGGAGACGATGTCGGCGACGAAGCCCACTCCGCCCCCGCGCTGATCGCGGACATGGTCGCCGACGGCAAGCTCGGCCGTAAATCGGGCGAGGGCTTCTACACGTACTGAGTCGGCCTACGCCTCGACCTGGCGGCCCTTGCCCGAGAGGTCCCAGACCACATCGGCCTCGGAGACACCCTGGCGACCTGCCTGGTCTGCGACCTCGGCCCATGGCAGGCGCGCATCCGGGAGTTCGTCCCAGCGCGCGAGCTCAAGCGCTTCCAGCGCACCGCACAATGCCGGCCCGAGGCGCTCCTGTGAGGCGAGCGTCGCGACGAGCACCTCCCGCTGCCTGTCGGTGAGCCTTGCAGTCCACATCGCAAGGGCGACGGTACGCCCGCCGCCGGACGAACTTTCAGTAACGCTCGGCCGCGCTCGAAGGCGTCGAGCCCTCGAGGCCGGCCCGGGTCAGTCCTCTTCCGGCTCGGGGGGCGGAACGACGGGGTGCTCTGAGGTCAGCGGCCGGATGCGGACGGCGACGATGCGGTTCTCGCGGACCGACTCGACGCGGATCTCTAGACCGTTCGCCTCGATGCGGTCGCCGCGCTTGGGCAGACGGCCGAGCTCGGAGAAGACGTAGCCGCCCACTGAGTTGTAGGCGTCGGAATCGACGGGCAGCTCGATGCCGGCGTCGGCCAAGTCGCCGATCGCCACATGGCCGCGGACGTACCAGTCGCCATCGGCGAGGCGGCGGACGGTGGAGGAGCGGACATCGGTCTCATCCTCGATCTCGCCAACAACCTCTTCAAGGATGTCTTCGACGGTGACGATCCCGACCGTCCTGCCGTACTCGTCGACGACCACTCCTATCGAGCTGCGCTGGCGCTGAAGTTCGGCAAGCAGGTCGTCAAGCGGCTTCGTTTCAGGGACGATCGGCACGTCGCGGATCGCGCTCTCGATCGACGCGTCGGCCCCGGCGTTCATGTAGAGGCGAGCGAGCGAGTTGTTGTGGACGATGCCGCGGACTCGGTCCGGGTTGTCGTTCTCGATCGCGACAAGGCGCGTGTGCCCTGAGGAAACGCAGCGCTGGAGCGCGTCCTCGACGGTCTCGTTCGCGTTGACGGTGACGACTGCCGGGATCGGCGTCATCACCTCGCGCGCCTCCTGCTCGTGAAGGTGGAAGACGCCACCGAGCATCACCGCCTCGCCAGGGTCAAGCTGCCCATGAACCGCGTTCCGCGCGATGATGAGCCGAAGCTCCTCGGGGGATGCCGCCTCCTCGTCGGGCTTGATCTCGAGGCGAAAGATCTTCTTGACCAGGAACTGCGCAGGCTTGTTCGTGACCACGATGAGCCAGTGGAACATTCTTCTGAAGAGGGCGAGGGGACGAGCGATCCGCAACAAAGTGGTTTCGGACGCCGCGATTCCGATCATCTTTGGCGCTTGTTCGCCGATGATGACGTGCAAGAGGGTCACCATCGCGTAAGCGAT
This sequence comes from uncultured bacterium, assembly GCA_963721645.1. Taxonomy (GTDB): domain Bacteria; phylum Actinomycetota; class Thermoleophilia; order Solirubrobacterales; family 70-9; genus JALZKA01. The sequence continues at coordinate 2,140,346 of CAVRJK010000002.1, forward strand.
GACGAAGGCAACGACATGTGTCCCCGTCTCCCCAAGGAGCCCGCCGAGGAGGGGTTCGATCAGGTCCGCGACGGCCGGCTCGCCTAGAAAGCCGATCCCGATGGACGCCAGCGTGATCCCCACCTGAGAAGTCGCGACGTACTCGTCCACCCGGTCGAGTTGGTCGAGGGCGATCACGCCTCTTCGATCGCCCTCCTTTGCGACTTGCTCCATCCGGGACCGTCGTGACTTCACGATCGCGAACTCCGCCGCGACGAAAAAGCCGTTGACAAAGAGCAGGAACACGACCGCCAGGAGGAGGAGGATCTCGGTCATGGCGTTTCCGACGGCTCAGAGCCGGTACTGGGAGGGTGGTCGTCGTCCATCGGCGACGGATGGATACTACGGCAAAACCCGCGGCCGGTCGTGTCGCCTCGATCCTCACCGAGGGGTCAGACCCCTCGTGGCGGGGTCTGACCCCGGGTCTGACCCCTTGTGGCGGATTGCGCGCGCTCTGTGCCGGAGTGTCCCAAGGGGTGTGCGATAGCTGCGCGTTTCGGCCAATTCGTACCCGCGCTCCTCGCTAGGTTGCGGACATGGATCAGGATCGAGTGCCATATGTAGACGCGCTCATCGAGCACGCCGCGCGAAAGCCGGCGCGACTGACCGTCCCGGGGCACAAGGGCGGCGTTGGCGCTGACCCGGCCATGATCGAGGCCCTGGGCCAAAAAGCGCTCGACATGGACCTCCCCGCACTGATCGAGGGCATCGACGTCGGACCGCCGGACCCCAACCCGTTCGAGCAAGCCCAGCGGCTCGCCGCCGACGCTTGGGGAGCGGCCCGTACCTGGTTCCTGGTCGGCGGGGCATCCCAGGGGAACCACGCTGCGCTCCTCGCGCTACGCCATACCGGCCGAAGCGTCGTGATGCAGCGGAACGTCCATTCGAGCGCGATCGACGGCTCCGTGCTCGCCGACCTCGAGCCGACGTTCATCGCGCCGGAGATCGACCCGGAGCTCGGGGTCGCGCATTGCCCGACGCCTCAAGCGCTCGAGAGCGCCCTCGACGCAGCACCCGATGCGGTAGCTGCGCTGGTGGTGTCGCCTACCTATTTCGGGGCTTGCGCCGATATCGCCTCGCTCGTCGAGATCTGCCACTCGCGCGACCTGCCCCTGATCGTCGACGAGGCCTGGGGAGCGCACCTGACTTTCTCGGACGAGCTTCCTCAAGCGGCGCTAGCCGCAGGCGCAGACCTCGTCATCTCCTCGACCCACAAGATCATCGGCAGCCTCACCCAGTCGGCGATGATCCACCTCGGACACAACAGCCGGATCGACGGGCTGGTCGTCGACCGCGTCGTCACCTTGCTCGAGTCCACCAGCCCAAGCTCGCTGCTGACCCTGTCGCTCGACGCGGCGCGCAGGATGGCAGCCGTGCACGGCCCCGAGCTGATCGCCGAAACGCTTTCGACCCTGGAGGTAACGCGCTCGAAGATCCGCGAAATTCCCGGGCTCGGTGTTCTGGACGAGTCAGTGATCGGGAGCCCGGGCGTGGCGGGCTGGGATCCACTCCGGCTGACCGTCGACGTCCGCGGCACGCACATCACGGGGCACGAGTTCGCCGACCTCACATTCGACCTCGGAATGGACTACGAGCTGGCGACGGAGACCGTCGTCGTGTTCACCTTCGGCATGGGTGGCAGTGCCGCCGAGCTGGCTGAGCGACTGCTAGGCGCCCTCGCGCAGGTAGTCCGCGACCTCGGCGAGACCGAGCGGAAGCCCGCGGTGCCGTTCGCGACCCCGCCGCCGTGGGGCCCGCTCCACATGAGCATCCGCGACGCCTTTCTCGGCCCCCAGGAGGCGGTTCCGTTCGACGCGGCCGAGGGGAGAATCTCGTGCGAGTCCCTGGCGGCTTACCCGCCGGGCATCCCGAACGTTCTGCCGGGCGAGCGCCTGACCCGGGAGACGCTCGACTTCATCGCCGACACGCTCGCCCACGGCGGCAAGCTCCGCGGCGCCAGCGACCGTACGATGAAGACCGTGAGGGTCGTGATCGAATGACGACTGGACACCTACCGACGCGCGTTTCCATCGGGGCGGGGTCCCGTTGATGGACAGCTGGGGAGCCGACTCGGAGACCGGGACGCTTCGCGACGTCCTCCTCTGCCCCCCGGACAATTTTCATTGGGGAGCGACGAGCGTTATCTCGAAGGCAACCCTCGAGAGCGGGCGGGACTTCGACCACCGAGCGGCCGAAGCGCAGCACAAAAGCCTTGTCGACGCCTACGAGGGGGCCGGAGTGAATTGCCACTTCCTGGAGCCCGATCCGGTGCTGCCGTACCAGGTGTTTACGCGCGACTCGAGCGTCATGACTCCATGGGGGCCGTTCGTCACCGCCCCCAAGCAGTACTGGCGCCGTGGCGAGTACGCGGCGGTCATCCGCTTCTACGAACAAGCGGGCATCCCGATCTGGCAGATGGCCACAGCCGGCGCGATCGAGGGCGGCGACGTGATGATCGTCGAGCCCGGGTGCGTCGTGATCGGCAACGGCGAAGAACGGACCGAGCGCCCGGCCGCAAAGCAGCTCGCCGCGTTCTTCGAAGCCGAGGGGTGGGAGGCACGGGTGGAGCCGATTCCGGGCATCTTTGTCCACATCGATGTCCTGATGGCGGTCGTGGCGCCCAAGCTCGCCGCCGTATGCGTCGACATCGTCTCCGGCGGCCTCGTCAGCTGGCTCGAGGGAAAGGGGTTCGAGATCCTGCCGGTGCCCACCGAGGACGCTTTCGCCCTGGGGGTGAACGCGATGTCCCTGGGCGAAGACCGCGTACTGACCGGGGCGGCAGCTCGTTCCCTCAACGAGCAGATGAAGGCCCACGGCCTGGAGCTCGTCGCCCCCGACCTGGAGATGTTCACCCTCGGTGGCGGCGGCGCGCACTGCCTGGGTCAGGCGCTGAGGCGCGACCCCATGCCGGGTTCCTAGATGGCAACGTCTCACCCGCAGGGCGAGATCGACGCCCAGCGGGTGATCGCCGACCTCCGCGAGCTGGCGAGGCGGACTTCCAACGAGGGCGGCGCGCAACGTGTCGCCTGGACCGATAAATGGCATGAGGCGCGTGCCTTCCTCGGCGAGCTTTTGGACGAGATCGGCGCATCGTCTGAAATCGATGAGGCCGGCAACCTCTGGGCCCGCCTCCAAGGTGACGTTGAGGGCGAGGCGGTGGCCGTCGGCTCCCACATCGACTCCGTCCCGAACGGAGGCTGGCTCGACGGCGCGCTGGGGCTCATGGCGGCCGTGGGAATCCTGCGCGAACGCGCGAGAAGCTCCGAGGCGGCGCGGCCGCTGGTAATCGTCGACTGGGCGGACGAAGAAGGCTCGCGCTTTGGATACAGCCTGTTCGGGTCGTCTGCATTCGCAGGCCGCCTCGATCCCGGTGCCGTAGCGGGCCTCACCGACGCCGATGGCCTGGCGCTTCGCGACGTCCTGGCCGAGAACGGCGTCGATGTGGCGAGGGCGCCTGAGTGTGCGTCCCGCAGGGAAGGGCTCGCCGCCTATCTCGAGCTTCACATCGAACAAGGGCCCGTCCTGGAATCGGAAGGCTTTGCGGTCGCGGCGGTCGAGGGCTGCCAGGGAATCGAGCGGCACCGATTCAGCTTCAGCGGTCAAGCCGCGCATGCAGGGACAACGCCGATGAAGCTTCGGCGCGACGCCGGCCTCGCGGCCGCGTCCTGCAGCCTCCGGGTTGCCGGCCTGACCGACACGCACGGAGGCGTCGCCACCACCGGCGAGCTTCGTCTGGAACCGGGAATCTCCACCGCCGTGGCCGGAGCTGCCCATCTCGCATGCGACCTCCGGAATCCCGATGCCGAGGCCCTGGCCTCGATGCTCGAGGGAGCGCGGGCGGCGGCGGCAGCGAGCGCCGCAGAGCACGGATGCGAACTGACAGAGAAGCCCGTGTTCCAGATCGCGCCGACCCTTTTCGATCCAGGCCTCGTGGACGCCGCCGCCGAAGCGTGCGAGGCGGCGACCGGGTCGGCGGCACGTATCACAAGCGGCGCACTTCACGATGCGGCTAGCGTGTCGCGGGTCATGCCCGCGGCGATGATGTTCTGCCCGTCCCGGGGAGGGATCAGCCACGCGAAGGAGGAGGACACCATGGAGGGTGATCTGGAGCCCGCGATCAGAGCCTTTGGCGACCTGGTTGCGAGGACCGTTGCCGGATGAACGGTCAAGACGGCATCGTCAGAAACGGCGTGACGGGCGAACGGGTCCGGTTCATCCGGACCGCGGCCGAGACGGGCGGCGAGCTTCTCGTCATGGAGGACCACTGGACGCGGCCCGGGCACGTCGTGCCCCGCCATATTCACCCGGGCATCGAGGAGCGCTGGACCGTGATCGAGGGCACGGTCGCCTACACCGTGGATGGCATCGAGACCATCGTGGGGCCCGGCGACTCCGTCACCGCACCTCCGGGGATCCCCCACTCAGCCCGCGACGCCGGCAACGGCGAGGTGATCGTGCGGATCGAGATGCGCCCACCTCTGCGTTGGGAGGACTTTGTTCGCCAGCTCTTCGCACTGGCCGGTGAGGACCTCGAGGACGATGTGGCGGCTCGTTCCGTCTTTGAGCTCCTTGGCGAGTTCCAGCCGGAGATCGAACTGGCGCCTGATGACATGGAGGACCAGGATGTGTAACGAACCGGCAACCTGATGAACTCCACCACCATGGACACAGACTTCTCAGACCTCTCCGCCCTGTACATCAACTGCACGCTCAAGCGGTCGCCTGACCAATCGCACACGCAGGCCCTGATGGACGTGTCGATCGGGGTCATGGAGAAGAACGGCGTCTCCGTTGAATCCGTCCGCGCCATCGACCACGAGATCGCCACCGGCGTTTACGACGACATGACAGAGAAGGGATGGGAGAAGGACGAGTGGCCCCAGCTCCTCGAGAAGGTCATGGCCGCGGACATCCTCGTGATCGGCACCCCGATCTGGCTCGGCGAGAAGTCTTCGGTCTGTACAAAGATCATCGAGCGGCTCTATGGCCATTCCGCGGTCCTTAACGACGCCGGCCAGTACGCGTTCTACGGCCGCGCCGGAGGCTGCATCGTGACCGGCAACGAGGACGGGATCAAGCACTGCGCGATGAACATCCTCTACTCGCTCCAGCACCTCGGCTATTCGATTCCGCCGCAGGCCGATTCGGGCTGGATCGGCGAAGCCGGCCCCGGGCCGTCATACATGGACGAAGGCTCCGGCGGCCCGGAGAACGACTTCACCAATCGCAACACGACGTTTGCCACCTGGAACCTCATGCACCTGGCGCGGCTCTTGAAGGAAGCGGGCGGATTCCCGACGCACGGAAACCAGCCTTCTGAATGGGATGCCGGCAACAGGTTCGATTTCGAAAACCCCGAGTACCGCTGAGGACTCGGGCCCGATCAGGACGTCCGTTCGGCTACGTCAATTAGCTCCGTGGTCTAGGGTCCACCGGACCCGAGAGGAGAGGCACACCACGGATGGAGAGCGCAAGCGTCCCGGCATCGGAGGCGGCACCCAAGACGGAGGTCGGAGACAAAGGCCTGAAGAAGAACTCGATCGGCTTCCTCGACGGCCTGTCGATCGGACTTGCCTCGACCGCGCCCGCGTACTCGCTCGCAGCGGTGATCGGCTCAATCGTGGTCGCGGTCGGAGTGAAGGCTCCCGCGATCCTGCTCGTCTCCTTCATCCCGATGTTCTTCATCGCGGCGGCGTTCTTTTACATGAACCGCGTCGACACGGACTGCGGCACGACGTTCTCATGGGTGACTCGCGGGATGGGGCCTTGGATGGGCTGGATGGGCGGCTGGGCCATCTGCACCACGGGCATCCTCGTGATCGGCTCCCTGGCCGACGTCTCGGCTTACTACTTCTTCGACCTGCTCGGGCTCACGGGCGGCGAGACGAACAGCGGCAACCCCAAGCCGCTCTATAAGAACGACGTCGCGGTCGCGGCTTTGGCTGTCGTGATCATCGCGGTGATGACCACGATCTGCGTGATCGGCACGGAGATCTCCGCCAAGATGCAGCGATTCATGACCCTCGGGCAGGTGGCGATCCTCCTGCTCTTCGCCGGCGCGGTCTTCGTGCGCTTGATCTTCGACAAGGTGCCCGAGTCGTCGATCTCGCCCGAACTCAGCTGGCTCTCACCGTTCGGCGTGGATTACTCAGGCATGCTGACGGGGGTCCTGTTGGCGGTCTTCATCTACTGGGGCTGGGAGTCCGCAGTGAACCTCTCGGAGGAGAGCGAGGACTCATCACGAGCACCGGGGCTGGCGGGCCTCGCGAGCACGGTAATTCTGCTCTTCACCTACATCGTGGTCACCGTGGCGCTGATCGCCTACGCGGGCCTCGGCCAGGTCGAGAAGTTCGACGACGACGCCGGCGTCCTCGGATCCGTTGCATCAGATGCTCTCGGCAGCGACCTCGCGAAGCTCCTCGTGATTGCGGTGATCATCTCGGGCATCTCTTCCGCACAGACAACGATCCTGCCCGGCTCACGCACCTCGCTGTCGATGGCGGCTTCCGGTGCATTCCCCAAGGCTTTCGCAAGGATCCATCCGCGCTACCTGACGCCGGCATTCGGAACGATCGTGATCGGCGTCCTCGCAACGCTCTGGTACGTCCCGGGCAAGCTCATCTCAGAGAACTTCCTGTTCGACTCGCTCTCGGCGCTCAGCATCATGATCGCCTTCTACTACGGGCTCACGGGCATCGCCTGCGTCATCTACTGGCGCAAGGAGCTCTTCCTCTCCGTGAAGAACTTCGTCTTCATCGGAATCGCGCCTCTCGTCGGAGCGGGTCTTTTGGGATATCTCCTGTTCGAGTCCATTGGCGCCCTCTCCGATCCAAAAGCTTCCTACTCCGGCACCGAGGTAGCCGGCCTGGGTGTGCCGCTGGTGATCGCCTTCGTCTTCATGAGCCTGGGCCTGATCTTCATGGTCTCATGGCGCTTCCTCGGCGGCGAGCCTGCGCGCGAGTTCTTCGCCCGCAAGCCGTTCGAGGCCGTGCCGCACGAGATCGCGGCAGGAGATGGCACCGTTGAGGCGATCGGCGTCTCCGAAGACGATGCCGACGCCGGAGCCGGCGTCGAGAAACGAGGGGGATGAGATGGGCGTTCTGATCTTGGGATACGACGGCTCGGATTGCGCAAATGCAGCGCTCGACGAGGCGATCTCGCTCGCCAAGGGGCTTGGTGACTCGCTCGTGATCGGCTTTGGCTACAGCCCAGGCGGACCTGGCGAGGAGTTCAAGACGACGAGCGATGCCATTCGCAAAATTGGAGAGCGCGTGACCGACGAAGCCGTCGAGCGGGCGCGCTCCGCCGGCGTCGAAGTCGAGATCGAACTGGTGGACGAGCGGCCGACGAACGCGCTTCTCTCCCTCGCCGAGAAGCACGACGCCCGCGCGATCGTGGTCGGCACGTACAGCGAGTCTCCGATCAAGGGCGCGCTCCTCGGGTCCGTGCCCCACAAGCTGCTTCACCTCTCCGAGCGACCGGTTCTGATCGTCCCCGCGCCCGAGTAGCCGGAGGTAGTCTCTTCGGACACCTTGCGGACGCGCTCGGCGTCCGCACATCCTGCTTTCACGGCTGATTTTCCGGGAGACAATTTGAGCGATTTCGAGAAGCTGCGCGACCTGCCCATCAACGTCGAGGACTTCGAGTTCGAGGCAAACGATCTGGAGTACTCGCCCGAGTTCACCCGCGGCTCGACGATCGTCCATCTCAACGGCGATGGCCAGGAGGGCTTGGGCGAAGACGTCGCCTACGAGGTGCTCGACCACATCGCCAACCGCGATCTCGGCCCGCGCTTCGACCTCACAGGCCCGAAAACGCTCGGGGAAATGTGTGCGCTCTTGGGTGAACTCGATCTCTACGAGGGCGCGCCTCCCGAGCGCGACGTATCGCGCGACTATCGCCGCTGGGCATACGAGTCGGCAGCGCTGGACCTCGCGCTCCGCCAATCGGGCGTCTCGCTCCATGAGGCCGTCGGACGGGACCCGAAGCCGGTTCGGTTCGTCTGCTCGACACGTCTCACCTCCTTCGGCGACGACACCGCCTCGTCTACCCATGCGATCACGTCCAGACTCGAGCGGTATCCGGGACTTGAGTTCAAGCTTGATCCGGAGAACGACTGGACGCCGGAGCTGATCGAGGAGATCGCCGAGGTTGCAACCGTCAAGGTGATGGACCTCAAGGGCTATTACAAGGACACGGTCGTCGAGGTCGAGACCGACCCCGAGCTCTACCGTGCGGTGGCGGAGAAGTTTCCGGATGCCTGGCTCGAGGATCCCGATCTGACCGACGAGACCCGTGAGGTCTTGAAGCCCCATTGGGGCCGGCTCACCTACGACGCGCCCCTTCACTCGCTCGCCGACATCAAGGCGTTCGCACCCGAGCGGGCGATCAACTCGAAGCCATCCCGTTTCGGTTCACTCGAGGAGCTTCTCGGCGTCTACGCCTACTGCGAGGAGCACGGGCTCCAGGTGTACGGCGGCGGCCAAGGCGAGGTCGGGCTCGGCCGCGGCCAGATCCAGTACCTCGCATCGCTCTACCACCCGGATACGCCGAACGACACGGCGCCGGCGGGCTACAACGATCCCGCCGTGCCCGAGGGCATGCCTACGAGCCCGATGGACCCGGTCCCTTCCGACACCGGCTTCCGCTGGGGCTAGGTAGAGAGCGGGAGAGCGTTCGGCTCAAGCCGGTGGCCCGAGGGCCCCAGGCGGAATCAGCTGCCCTCCTCCTTCCTCCGTTCAGCCGCCGCCAAGGCCTTCTTCCAGGCCTTCGCCTTTCCTCGGCCGGACATCAGGTTGAACGTCTGGAGCACCGCCCCCCCGACCGGGTGGTCGTAAGAGACGACCCACTTGCGGCCCGGCCCGTCGATCACCATCATCGGGCCGCCCGTGATCGGCCAGCTGACCGAGCATTCGTCGAGCGGGATCGAAAAGGCGATTACCTCCTTGCCGTCCTCGATCTGATCCTTGATGCCCTCGGACTCCGAGTTCCTCCTCGAGCCAGCCGAGAGTCGCTTCGGCCGCATCGTGGTCGAGACGGAAGGAGATGACACCCCGGGAAAGCGCGAGCAACCCCGAGATTGGAAACGGGTTGAACCGGTTCCGGAGCAGCCAGGCTTTGTCCTCTCGGGCCTCCACGCGGGTAGGTAGTGTCTCGCAAATGCCCGAGAAGACGTTCGCCCAAGCGCTCAACGACCATGTTCCCTCCGAGTTCGCCGCCTCTCAGGCCTACCTCGCGGCGGCGATCTACTACGACGATCTCACGATGCCGCGGATGGCCGCATTCTTCTATCGCCAAGCGGTCGAAGAGCGAAACCACGCGATGATGATCATCCGGTACCTCCTCGATATCGAGGAGGAGGCGGAGATCCCGGGCGTCGCAGCGCCGAAGAATGGCTTCGCGGACCTCGTCGAGCCCGTGCGGCTCGCTCTCGAGCAGGAGACGCAAGGTCACCGGTCAGTTCAACGAGCTGGTCTCGATCGCCCGTGATGCGAATGACTTCCAGGGTGAGCAGTTCCTCCAGTGGTTTCTGAAGGAGCAGGTCGAGGAGGTGTCGCTCATGAACGACCTACTGACGGTCGTCGAACGGGCCAAGGATCGCCCACTCGACATCGAGGAGTTCCTGGCCCGCGAAGGCCTCGGCGAAGGCGATGAGAACGACCCGTCCGCCCCGCCCGCGGCCGGCGGGGCCATCTAGCCGGCTGCGACGGCTACTTGTTGCGGTCCGCCCGGAAGCGCGCGAGCTCGGTAGCCGCGTTCGAGCGCACCTTCGAGCGAAGGATCGGTGTCCAACCCAACACCAGGCCCGCCGGTCCGAGCGCTTGGCGCGACCACTTCCAAAACGGGAACTCGTCGTGCTGTTCGGTGATCAGACCGTCCTGGCCGAACTTGAAATCCGAACGGACATCGTTGACGACGCTGCGGCCGGTGGCGCCGAACGTGTAGGTGGCGATCCAGTTGGCCGCACCCGCTTCGGCATCGGCCCTCGCCTCTGGCAGCTCGACCTTGAGGTCCGTTGCGCGGGAAGTGAGCATGCGCCACATGTCGCCGGCTTGCGATCCGGTCAGCTCCGTGAAGACCGGATCGGAGAAGTGCGCATCAGGCGCGTAGCACGAAGCCATGGCCTCGCCGTCATGGGCGTCCAGCCCCGCGTAGAGCTTGCGGATGGTCGCTTCGTTTCGCTCGGCTTGATCGGACATAGCGGCCGAGGGTATACCCGCGGACAAGATCGAGGCGTTGGTGTGTCACCATGTCCGGCTCGTGTCTAAAGGAAAGCTAAACGTGCGGGCGAGCCTCGCGGCGGTGGGGATCGGCTTCTGGCTCACCATGGCCGGCGGCGTCTCCGCAGGCCCGGCACCAGAAGAGCGCATCATCGGCGGCAACGTTGCGAACCCGGCCGAGTGGCCCTACGCAGCCGCAATCACCACTCCGTCCGGAGACCAGTTCTGCGGCGGTACGGTGATCTCAGCCGACGCCGTCCTGACCGCAGCGCACTGCATGGTCAACCAGTTCGGCGAGCCCGTGAACCCCAGCTCGATCCGAGTCGTGACGGGCAGGCCCGATCTCAGCGACGAGGGAGCCGGCCAGGAGCTCCAGGCCGATGATGTCTTCGTCCACCGCCAGTATCTGCGCAAGTACCGCCACGACGTTGCCGTGATCCGCTTGGCCGATCCGACCACGGCGACACCCGCCGTCCTCCCCACGTCCGAGGAAGACGCCGCTGCCACGGGAGTGGGAGATGAGCTCCGGGTCGCCGGGTGGGGCTCGACGAAGCGAGGAGGCGGCGCCGGCTCGCACGTCCTCCGTGACGTTTCGACCTTCGTGGCCAAGGAGCGGAAGTGCCAGAAGTCCTTCAGCCGTTACGTCTCCGGCGAGGAGATCTGCACGCAGGGCGAGCGCATGGGCGACAAGCGCACGTCGTCTTGTTACGGCGACAGCGGCGGGCCGCTCGTCGCCGACACTCTCACGGGCGCCCGCCTCATCGGAGCCGTCTCGTACGGAGGCTTTCGATGCGGGGTGAAGGATCCGACCGTCTACGCGCGCGTCGCGTCCAACCTCGGCTTCATCTCGAAGAAGGCCGGTCTGCCGTAGCGCTTCCGGCGCCCGCTCGCGGGTGTGTCACCATTTCAGCGTCTTGTTTTTAGGGAACGCAAGAGGGAGGGTTTCGCTCGCCGTCGCCGGACTTGGGCTGGGTCTGGCCCTTGCCGGGCCAGCCTCGGCCGAGCCAAATCAACGCATCGTCGGCGGCGATGTCGCCGACCCGGCCGATTGGCCGTTCATCGTCGCAATCGCGTCGGCGAGCGGGAACAACTATTGCGGCGGATCGGTCGTCGCTCCGAAGGCGGTGGTGACCGCTGCGCACTGCGTCGAGGGATCCAGGCCGAAGAGCGTTCGCGTCATCGCCGGGAGGCCTGACCTGGGGGACGGTTCGATCGGCGAGAAGATCCGCGTAGCGGACATCTCGGTCCACCGCCAGTACCTCCGCAGAGGTAATCGCGATGTCGCGGTCCTCATCCTCGGCAGGCCGACAGCGGCACTGCCCGTTCTCTTGCCGACAGTTGCAGAGGGAGAAGCCGAAACCGCGGCAGGGTCGGAGCTTCGGGTCGCCGGTTGGGGTGGCACCACGCCGACCGGCGCCCATCCGTCCGATGTCCTTCGCGACGTTTCGCTCTTCACGATCTCGGACGCGGACTGCGCGCCGTACTTCAGCTTCTTCCGGCCCGCCGAGGAGGTTTGCTCCTTTGGCGAGGAGCAGAGTCCCGACCGCTACAACGACTCCTGCTTCGGCGACAGTGGCGGACCCCTGGTCGCCTACGCACCGCGGGGCACGCTGCTGGTCGGCCTCGTCTCGTATGGCGGCTCCCTGTGTGGGGTCAAAAAGCCCGGGGTCTACGCCCAGGTCGCGACGAACCTCGGCTTCATCACCCGCAAGGCCGGGCTGCCTTAAGAGGACATCGAGGGGGAGCGGGAGCGACGGGACTCGAACCCGCGACCTCCGGCGTGACAGGCCGGCGCTCTAACCAACTGAGCTACGCCCCCGGCGCGCCCGATTCTACGCACCGGGCAATAGGCTCAGGATGGCTATGCGTCTGGTCACGTACGAGAGCGAGCGTGGAGCGCGCGCAGGGGTGCTCCACGACAAGGGGATCATCGACGCGTGGGACGCGCTCGGCGGCGAAGGCACGAGCGTCCGCGAACTACTGGCGGGCAACCGGATAGGCGACCTCACGCAGGCCTCCAAAGGCGGCAATCACATCCCGCTCGAGGGCGTGCGCTTCGGACCGCCGATCGGCGATCCCGAGAAGATTCTCTGTATTGGCCTGAATTACCGCGCACACGCTGAGGAAACGAAGCAGTCGATCCCCGAAGTGCCGACCGTGTTCGCCAAGTTCCGCAACGCCCTGGCGTCGCCGGGGGCGACAGTCGAGCTGCCGAAGCGCGAGCAAGAAGGTCGATTACGAGGCCGAGGTCTGCGTAGTGATCGGAACGCGCCTGAAGGAGGTGGACGCCGACGCCGCCCTCGCCGGTGTCGCCGGGTACACGCTCATGAACGATCTCTCGGCCCGCGACCTCCAGCTCGCGACAACGCAATGGATCTCAGGTAAGTCCTTCGACGGCGCCGGGCCATGCGGTCCGGCCCTTGTCACTGCCGACGAGGCGGGTCCTCACGACGCGATCGAGTTCTCGCTGACGCTGAACGGCAAGGAGATGCAGCGCTCCTCGACATCGGACCTGATCTTCAAGGTTCCCGAGCTGGTCGCCCACATCTCGAAGCTGATGACGCTTGAGCCTGGAGATCTGATCTCCACCGGCACGCCTTCGGGGGTTGGGATCGCCCGTCAGCCGAGCGTCTGGCTCAAGCCCGGCGACGAGATCGAGATCAGCTCGCCGCAGCTGGGCCGTCTGGCGACTCGGATCGGATAGCCGCGTCGCCGCTGGGCGACGGCGACGTGGGAGCCGGGTGGCCGACCATCAGGCCTGAGCGCAAAATCAGGTCGTCGGCTTCCTCCGCGGTGAGTGGATGCGAGAGGTGATGCCCCTGGCCGAAGGCGCAGCCGAGCTCGAGAAGGCGGCTCGCCTGCTCGGGCTCCTCGATGCCCTCGGCAACCGCGCCCAGGTCGAACACTTCCGCCAGATCGAGGATCGCCCGCAGGATCGGTGGCTCGGCTTCGGGCTTGCCGATCTCATCGATGAAGGGCTTGGCGATCTTGAGGTTGTCGAGCGGGAGCTGCTTCAGGTAACGAAGGGAGGAGTGCCCGACGCCGAAGTCGTCGACCGCGATCTCCACCCCGAGTGACTTCAGCTCAACCAGTCGCCCCGCGGCAGCATCGAGGTCGTTCATCAGCGCCGTCTCTGTGATCTCGAGCGTCAGACCGCCTGGATCGAGCTGCGCGGTTCGTAGAGCATCGGCGACCTGAGTCACGATGCCCTCGTCGTGAAGCTCCGACGCCGAGATGTTCACGCCGACCTTGAGACCCTCCGTCGCCGGATAGCGGGCGCGCCAGAGTGCGCCCTGGTGACAGGCCGACGCGATCACCCAGCGGCCCAGATCCGAGATGCGTCCGCTGGATTCGGCAAGAGGGACGAAGCTGTCGGGCTTGAGCAGCCCCCGTGTGGGGTGGTTCCAGCGGACCAGCGCTTCAAGGCCGGCGATGGCGCCGGACTCAAGGCAGAAGATCGGCTGGTAATGGAGCTCGAGCTCGTTCGCCTCGATCGCGCGTTTGAGGTCTACCTCTAGCTCCAGGCGCTCGACAATGTCGGCATGCATGTGGGGGGCGTACGCGCGGTAACGGCCCTTGCCTTCGGCCTTCGCGCGGTACATGGCGAGGTCGGCGTCGCGAAGCAGGGTCTCGGCGTCCTCGGGCCCCGCGGCGATACCGACGCTGGCTCCCACGTAGACCTCGCGCCCTTCGACCGCGATCGGGTCAGCCAGGGAGTCGAGGACGCGTCCGGCGGCGGTCGCCGCGTCGGCAGTGTCGTCGATCTCCTCGATCAGGACCGCGAACTCGTCGCCTCCCAACCGCGCGATCGTGTCGGACGGCCGCAGGCATGCCTCGAGACGCGCGGCGACAGCCTGCAGGAGTTCGTCGCCGGCACGGTGACCGAGCGAGTCGTTGACCGTCTTGAAGTCGTCGATGTCGATGAAGAGGACTCCCACCGGATTGCCGCTTCGGGATGCGCGGCTGACGGCGAAGGTGAGCCTGTCCAGAAAAAGCGCCCGATTGGGCAGGCCTGTCAGCGAGTCGTGAAAAGCCTGATGGGCGACTTCGTCGAGAGCCCTGGCGTGGTTGAGCGCGAGGCTCGCGTGCTCCGCCAGCGCCAAAAGCGACTGCTGATCGCGGGCGGTGTAGGAGCGATTCGGATCCCCCGAGGCGGTGACGACGCTGCCCATGACGGTCGAACCCTGAAGAATCGGAGCAGCCATTCCCGCGTGGAGACCTTGCGAGCGCCACAGGTCAGGAACCTGTCGCACCAGGGGATCGGTCCCCTTGTCGACGACGAGAAGCCGACCCTCCTCCATGGCGCGCGCGCCCAGTCCGGGGTCGTGCTCACGGCGACCGGCGCCGAGCAACGCCGGTCCAAGCCCGACGGAGGCGACGACGGTAGAGCGCTCGCTGCCGTCCGCGTCGCGCATCCGCATCATCCCGGCTCGATCTCCGATGAGCTCGCAGGCAGCCGCGATCACCTGGTCAAAGATTTCATGGAGGGGCTTCTGCGCGACGATTGCGCGCTGGATCGTTGCCAGCCGCTCCAGCATCACCTGGCGATCGCGAAGGGCCTCCAGGAGGCGTGAGTTCTCGGCAGCCTGGTTCTCCGAGCGCGCCCGGAGGCCTCGCTCGTCGTCAACCAAGCCAAGGGCTCTGCTGCCCAGGGCAATAACGCGTCCGAGCCCAGCCAAAAGATCGGTTTCCGCCGGAGCAAACTCAGGCGCGATGCGAGCCACGACGAGCAGCCGCTCATTGAACTCGCCGGCCTCCGTGTGAAGCGCGGGCGCGTCGCCTCCGGCGAGACGAACGGAGCTGCGTCGGCCGGACGCGACCGCGCGAAGATCGCCGGCGTCGAGCTCGCGCGCCTTCGGGCCGGCGGCGACCACCAGTGAGTTTCGCTCAACGAGGGCCGCAACATCGGCGTCCAGCACCTCGGCCGCGCGTTCGACCAGCCGGACCGTCGCCGACCGCTCGTCGTCGAACGAGCTGACGAGCGTCAGAAAATCCGAAAGTTGGCGCGTCGCCCAGCCCTCGGACAGGGGTTCGTGACGAGCGTCACTCATCGGGAGTGAGCCGGATCGAGACTATTCGCGTATTAAAAGAATCCATTCCCATGATGTTGCTACCTACAAACCAGCATAAGCAGATAAGTCGCGGATGAGAAGTTCATGAGAGTCGCTGTCATTGGCACAGGCATTGCAGGACTTACTGCTGCGCATTTGCTCCGTCCGGATCACGATCTGGTCGTGTTCGAGGGCAATGCCCGCCCAGGCGGGCACGCGAACACGATCCGGATTACCGATAGCTCGGGAGACGAGCACTGGGTGGATACGGGATTTATCGTCCTCAACGAGAGGAATTACCCGAACTTCGAAAATCTCCTTTCTGAGATCGATATCCAAACCCGCCCTGCGCCCATGGGCCTGTCGGTTTCGGCGCCCGACGGCTCGTTCGAGTTCGCGGGAACTGCTCGCGGTCTGTTTGCCCAGCCGACGAATCTCCTTCGCCCCAAGTTTTTGCGAATGCTCCGCGACCAGCTTCGGTTCAACCGCGATGCCCGCCAAACCATCGGCCGCAGGGGCGGCCCCTCGGTCGGCGAGTTCGTGCGCGACATGGGCTACTCGGACTGGTTCATGGAGCGGATCGTCATGCCCGAGGTGTCCGCTGTCTGGTCTTCCGACCCTGCCGCGGTCTGGGACTTTCCGGTTTCGTTCCTCGCCGAGTTCCTCGACAACCACGGCCAGCTGGAACTGAGTGGCCGGCCACAGTGGCGGACGGTCGTCGGTGGTTCACGCTCCTACGTGAACGCGATTGCCGACGAACTCGGCGACTCGCTTCGCCTGGGTTCCCGCGTCCGCCGAGTCGAGCGACTGGCGACCGGCGGCGTCGCCGTAACGGCTGACGGCGCCGAAGCCGAGGTGTTCGACGAGGTCGTGATCGCGGCCCACTCGAACGAAGCCTTGTCGATGCTCGCCGATCCCACTCAGGTCGAGCGGGACGTGCTGGGCGCGATGCGCTACCAGCCCAATGAGGCCGCCGTACACACCGACGCCTCGATAATGCCGCGGCGAAAGGGCGCCTGGGCCAGCTGGAACTTCCACCTGCGCGACGGTGCCGAGCTGCCGACGATGAGCTACTGGATGAATCGCCTCCAGGGACTCGACGCTGCGGAGGACATCTTCGTCACACTGAACAGCACCGAATCGCTCGATCCCGAGAAGGTCATTCAGGTGATCCCCTACGAGCATCCGATCGTCACCCACGACGCTGTTGCGGCGCAGCGGCGCTGGGATGAGATCTCCGGGGCCGACCGCATTCACTACTGCGGCGCTTACTGGCGCTGGGGCTTCCACGAGGACGGATGCTGGAGCGCGATCCGTGCGTGCGACAGGCTCGCCGCAACCGAGGCTGCCGTGCCCGTCGCGATGAAGGTGGCGGCATGACCACTCAGCTCCTGACACGTGAGCCCATCGCGCCTGGCGAGTCGCGAGCGACGAACAGCGCCATCTACGAGGGCTGGATCCGCCACCGTCGGCGCGAGCCCGACCATGAGTTCCGCTACCCGCTCTTCATGGCGTACCTCGACCTGGCGGAGCTCCCTTGGGTATTCGACTCCTATCCGGGCTGGTCGGCGAGGCGTCCTGCGCCGGCCCGCTTCAAGCGATCCGACTACCTGGGGGACGCCAGCCGTCCCCTGGACGAATGCGTTCGCGAGGCGGTCATCGAACGGGGCGGCGATGAGCCCGTCGGCCCGATCCGCCTACTCACCAACCTCCGCTACTTCGGCCACACGTTCAATCCTGTCTCCTTCTACTACTGCTTCGACGCGGCCGACGAGCACGTCGAGTCCGTATTGGCCGAGGTCACGAACACCCCATGGGGCGAGTCGCACTCCTACCTTCTCGGGCGCGCCGGCTCAGAGCGCGTCATTCGCGGACGAGATCGACAAGGCGTTCCACGTCTCGCCGTTGATGACCATGGACCACACCTACGACTGGCGGTCAACCGAGCCGGGAGACCGGCTCCAGGTGCACATCGACTCGCGCTCGCCGGGCTCAGAGACGAGCGACTTCGACGCAACGCTTTCGCTCGAGCGACTCGAGCTGTCGCGCGCCTCGACCCGCCACGTACTGGTCAGATACCCCGCGATGACGATGCAGGTGATGATGAAGATCTACTGGCAGTCATTACGGCTGTGGCTGAAGGGCGCGCCCTACTCCCCCCATCCGGAGAGATCATGAGCGAACGTCGTCGAGACACACTTGCGAGAAGGCTCGGCCACGCGATGCTCCGACAAGTCACGGACGGCTGCCTCGACGTCACGGAGAATGGCCGGACCACGACCTTCGGTTCGCCCCGGTCGGACATCAGGGCCCGTGTGGAGATCCGCGAGCCGGCCGCGTGGACGACGCTTCTTCGCGGCTCGAACGGCTTTGCGCAGGGATACATCGACAATTTGTGGACCACCGACGATCCCGTTGGTGTCGTTCGCGTGGTCGCGCGCTCGATGCCACCTCTCGACCGGCTTCGAAAGCGCTGGCACCCGCTGCTCGGCAACGCGCAGAAGATTGGCCGGATGGTGCCGCGGAACACGAAGGACGCCGCCCGTCACCACATCTCTGCCCACTACGACCTGGGCAACGACCTCTTCGAGTCGTTCCTCGACGACCGGCTCATGTACTCGAGCGCCTACTACCCGACTCCGGACAGCTCGCTGGATGAAGCGCAGCGGGAGAAGCTCGACCGCCTCTGCCGCCAGCTGAGGCTCGACGAGGACGACCACCTCGTGGAGATCGGTACCGGCTGGGGCGGCATGGCCATTCACGCCGCCTCCGAGTACGGGTGCCGTGTGACCACCACGACGATCTCGGCTGAGCAACGCGCGTTCGCGCTCGAACGGATCGCCGAGGCGGGCCTCGAGGACCGCATCACCGTGCTCTTCGAGGATTACCGCGACCTGCAGGGCAAGTACACAAAGCTGGTCTCGATCGAGATGATCGAGGCCGTCGGCTGGCAGTACTTCGAAACGTTCTTTCGAAAGTGCTCGAGCCTCCTGGAGGACGACGGATTGATGGCGCTTCAGGCGATCGTCATCGACGATGACCTATACGAGCTCGAGAAGGCTTCGAAGAGCTTTGCCAACACGGTGGTCTTCCCCGGCGGCTGCCTGCCCTCGGAGCGGATCATCGCCCAGATCGTCGCCCAGGACACCGACATGAGGGTGCGCTGGGTGGACGACATCACTCCCCACTACTCGGAGACCCTCCGCGAATGGGGTCGGCGCTTCGAGGCCGCGTGGCCCGAGCTCCGCGGCAACGGATACGACGAGCGGTTCAAGCGGATGTGGGCCTTCTACCTTGCGTTCTCGGAAGGCGGCTTCCGTGAGCGGCGGATCAGGGACCTCCAGATGGTCTTCGCGAAGCCGAGCTTCGCGCCTCCCGCGCTGCGCGAACCGGCGCTCGCTTCGATCAGCTCATGACGCTCAACTATGTGAGGGCCGGCGACGGCCCGCCCCTCGTCTTGATCCATGGGCTCGGCGGAAGCCTCGTCGTCTGGGAGCCGGTGATGGACCTGCTGGCGTCCGAACGCGACGTCATCGCGATTGACCTCCCCGGCTTCGGCGACTCGGACCCACTACCCGAGGGAACTCGGCACTCCCCCGTCGAGATGGGGCGCGCAGTAACCAAGCTCTTGAACTCGCTGGGCATCGACCGGCCGCATCTGGTCGGCAACTCGCTCGGCGGCTGGACAGCCCTCGAGATGGCAGCCGACGGCGACGCGGCGTCAGTCATGTGCATTTCCCCAGCGGGCCTTTGGCGCCGAAAGCTTGGGCCGCGGGCCTACAACACGCGACGGCTCGGCCGACGCGGCCGCAAGCTGATCAACGCGGCTCTTCGCACGGAACGAGGACGGCGCGCGCTCATGCAAACCACTGTCGCTCGGCCGGAGCTGTTGAGCTCGGACGAGGCAATCCGCTGGCTCTCGGCCTGGCTCGACGCTCCTGCCTACGACGACGCGAACGACATGATGCGCGGGGAACCGTTCGGCGCGAGCGCGGGAGATCGACGTGCCGGTGACGATCGCGTGGGGCGAAGAGGACCGCCTGGTCGCTCCGCCCAAGGCCGAGCGGATGCCATCGGGCACGCGGTACTTCAGCGTGCCGGGCTGGGGTCACACCCCGACCAAGGACGATCCGGAGGGAGTCGCGCGGGTGATCCTTCAGGCGAGCGAGCCGCAGGTAGATCTGCCTGAATCGGGCGTGCCGGGCGAGCGAGCCGCAGGTACATCTGCCTGACCGGGGTTGGGGGGCGACGGAATCGCGGGTACATCTGCCCGGCCCCCGGGGGGCGAACTTGCTCGAGGGGTCGCGGCGGGGCCGACCCCGCGTTAGGCGACCCTAACTTCTGTGGTAGGTTGGCTTCGATGCCAGAGGGCCGCGCCGTCAAGGTGAAAAAGAAGTGCTGCAAGTCGGGTCCGCGGTGCAAGCGCTGCCCCGCTGCGATGAAGAAGCTGGAGCGCCGCGGCCTGGCCACCCGGGTCTCGAAGCGCCACTACGTCGTCTCCCTCGAGACAAAGAAGAAGGACTGGAAGCTCGCCCGAGCCCGCTGACCCCCGCCGCCCAAAAGGCCCCTGCCGCACCCCGAGGGGTCAGACCCCTCACACAACGCTCACAACGCGAACCGAGCGCCGCCCACCTAGGATGCTCCGCGGGACCAAATATGGAGGTTGTTGACAGGTGAAGATGCGTGCGGCGGTGCTGGAGGAGTTCGGTGAACCCCTCGTGGTCCAGGAGGTGGATCTTCAAGATCCGGCAGCAGGAGAGGTGCTGGTGCGCCTGGTCGCCTGCGGCGTCTGCCACACCGACCTCTATACGGCCTCGGGCGTCGATCCGTCGGGCTACGCCCCGACCGTTCTCGGCCATGAAGGCGCCGGCGTCGTCGAGGCGGTCGGCGAAGGCGTCGTCGACGTCGCCCCCGGCGACCATGTGGTGACGCTCTTCTCGCCGCAGTGCCGCGAATGCGTCCACTGCCTCGACCCGCGCACCAACCTCTGCCTCGCGATCCGCGAGCAGCAAAACCTCGGGTATCTGCCCGACGGCACGGCACGGCTGTCGCGGGACGGGGAACCGATCCGCCACTTCATGGGGACGTCGACATTCGCGGAGTACACCGTGATGCCGGAGATCGCCCTCGCAAAGGTGCACCCCGAGGCAGCCCTGGAAGCTGCGTGCCTCTTCGCCTGCGGGCTCTCCACCGGGCTCGGCGCGGCGATGTACACCGCGAGAGTTCAGCCCGGCTCTACCTGCGTCGTCTTCGGTGCCGGGATGGTGGGGCTGGGCGCCGTGGCGGGCTGCCGCCTCCAGGGAGCGGAGCGGATCATCTGCGTCGATCTCTCGGATGAGCGCCTCGAACTTGCGAAAGGCCAGGGAGCGACGGACGTCTGGGTTGGATCGGACGAGACGGTCGAGAAGATCCTGGAAGAGACCGACGGGTTCGGTGCGGACTACACGTTCGAAGCGACCGGGAACACGGCCGTCATGCGCCAGGCAGTCGAGTCGGCGCGCATGGGTTGGGGTCTCGCGACAGTCGCGGGAGTCGCGGGCAAAGGCGAGACGCTGGACGTGATCCCCCGCTTCCTGATCACCGGCCGGCGCATCGCCGGGTCGTCATTCGGCGGCGTCAAGGGTCGCGATGGCGTACCCGCGCTGGTCGACCGCTATCTCGCGGGGGATATCGACGTCGAGCCGTTCATCTCCCATCGCATCCCGCTCGACGACGTCAACAAGGGCTTCGAGCTGATGGAGGCCCAAGACGGCATCCGCTCAGTGATCGAGTTCAGATAGAGGAGACGAATTGATTCTGCAGCGAGTCGAACAGGCTGAATGGCTTTCGAATGCCTACCTCGTAAGCGACGAGCCGGGAGGCCGCGGCGTGCTCGTGGACTCAAACGGCGTTACCGACCCGCTGTCCGAGCGCGCCGAGCGCGAGGGGACGGAGATCACCCACGTCGTCCTGACCCACCACCACTGGGACCACGTCTTCGAGATGGAGGAGCTGGCCAAGCGGTTCGGCGTGCCGATCATCGCCCACGAGAAGACGGCGGCCCTCCTCGAGGGACGGCAGGTCGACGAGACCTTCACCGGCGGCGACGTGATCGAATCGGGCGACCTGCGGATCGAGGTGATCGAGACGCCGGGCCATTGCGCTGATCACTGTGCGCTCAAGATCAACGAGACCGACGTGATCACGGCCGATGTCCTGTTCAAGGGCACGGTTGGCGGCACTCGCGCGCCGGGCGCCACCGGTTTCGACGACCTGAAGAGCTCGATCATGGACAAGCTGATGGAGTTGCCGCACGAACTGCGCGTCCACCCCGGCCACAAGCAGCCGACGACGATCGGCACTGAGTGGGAGGAAAATCCGTTTATCCGCATCTGGCGCGGGCTGGACGAGGAGGGCTCGGAGCCAGTTTCGATCGGCCCGGCCGATGCCGAGGAGCGCGAGGCCGCAACGCTCGTCCTCTGGGCTCCGGACTACGATGGCGGCAACAAGGCTTGGGTCCGCTTCGAGGACGGCTCGGATGCGGTGGTTGGTGGTTCACAGGTGAAAAGGGAGAGCTAGACATGGGTTTCAGTTGGAAGGCGGGAGCGGCGGTGGCTCTGGCAGGAGGCGTGATCGCATTGGGCGGTTGCGTCGAGTTCGAGGGGCCGATCAAGGGCAAGCAGATCTCGGAAGACGAAGTGAAGATCGGCTTCCGGATCTGTGACGACAGGAGCGCTGACTGCAATCCGCAGCCGATGGAGAGGCGCCGCGGCGAGTCGGAGTCGGAGACACGCGTCCTGATTGCCATCCGCGCGCCCAAGGGGACGGGCATGCCGCAGCAGTTCAAGCCGCGGAAGCTGGATGTGTCCTTCTCCGAGTCCCGTTCGTACAGCAAGGAACTGGATGCCAAGGCGATCCACAAGGGCGGGGAGAGGTGGTACGGATATGTCTCCGGCGACATCTCGGGCATGGACGCGACCGAGGCGAAGTTCAAGCTGACGCTCGGGCTTCCGAAGAATCCGGGCAAGTTCTTCAAGTTCCGGCCGGTCGTGGGCTATGTGAACGGCGGTCCCGCGGACAAGGTGCTGTGCTCGGACGACCCGCGCGAGCCCTTCAGCGACGGCGACACGGATTTCGTCTGCATTGACGACCCGGAGACGAACAAGGAACTGCGAAAGAACATCAAGGTCGAACTCGGCTGACGCGCTTTGTCAAACTCCCGCTGGGCGGTTAGCTCAGTTGGGAGAGCATCTCGTTTACACCGAGAGGGTCGTCGGTTCGAGCCCGGCACCGCCCATATGAATCTCGGCATAGACGGTCGCGTCGCGCTCGTGATGGCGTCGAGCAAGGGAATCGGCAAGGGAATCGCGGGCGCGCTCGCTCGGGAGGGCGCAAAAGTTGCGATGGCAAGCCGGTCACTCGATCGCCTCGACGATGCGGCTGCGGCCATCGACGGCGAAACGGCGACATTCAAAGCGGACACCGCTGACCTCGAACGAATGACTTCACTGCCCGGCGAGGTGGGCGAACGGCTTGGGGGTGCGGTCGAGATCCTCGTCATCAATAGCGGCGGGCCGCCCATGGGCAGCGCTCAGGACCGTTCGACCGAGGAGTGGGAAGCCGCGTATCGCGAACTCGTCCTGGCCCCTCGTGCGCTGATCGAGTCGACGCTGCCGGCGATGCGTGAGAAGCGCTGGGGAAGGATCGTGAACGTGGGCTCCAGCTCGACCATCGAGGTCATCCCGCACCTCGCGCTTTCGAATACCCATCGGATGGCGGCGATCGGCTACCTGAAGACGCTGTCGCGCGAGGTGGCGGGCGACGGGGTGACCATCAACACCGTGGCGACGGGCAAGATCGCGACCGATCGTCTGGCGGACAACAGCGGCTCGCTCGAAGCCGCGCACGCGATGGCAAAGGCTGACGTGCCTGCGGGGCGCCTTGGGACGCCGGAAGAGTACGGCGACCTGGTTGCGTTTCTTTGCTCCGAGCGCGCCGCGTACGTGACCGGGACGACGATCCCGATCGACGGCGGCTTGCTGCGCGCAACTTAGCGCCGTTGAGCCGGCCGCCTCAAGCGCTCGAAGAGACCGAGTCAGCCCTCGCCGAGCGTGCCGTTCGTGACCAGAACTGCGTTCGAGTCCGCAACCGCTTCGGCCTGTAGCCGAGCGATCACCTTGAGCGGACTCTCGTCGGTCAAGCCCAGGCCGCTCCAGCGGCCCTTCTCGTAGACCCTGACGCCGAAGTCGGGCTCGAAGTCGGGTTGCGGAGAGGCGAATATGACGGCGCAGCGCGCACCAGGTTTGTCGGCAGGCGTCGCGTCGTCGCCGAGGCCGAGGGTCTGGGCTTCAGCGTCAAGGCGCGTGACGAGGGTCTGGCGATAGCCGTGGGCAGAGTAGGCGTGGATGCCGTCCTGGCGAGGGGCCACGAGGTCTTCGTTCCAGGCTTCGAAGCAGGTACTCGAAAGGAGCTCTGAGGGCTCCTCCTCGCCGCCCCGGGTCGCGACCACGATCCCGATTATCGCGGCCAAGAGGATGGTCGCACCGAGCGCAATGGCCAGACGAGCACGCTGCGACGCGTCCGCGGCGGTCGGCTCGGCGACGCCCTGGTCAACGTCCTGCTCGTCCCCGCTCATCGCGAGCCACGATAGCCAGTGCATAGTGGCGTCCGGAATGAGTAAAACGACGGAAAACGGGAAAGGGGCGGAAACGTGGCTACGGTGAGGGTGATGTCTGGGACCAGCGTGAAGTTGTGGACTGCCGCTGCACTGAGTGTCGGACTGCTGCTGCCCGCAACAGCTGTTGCCGGGCACGGCCTGAAGCTCGATCACCCCTACCCGGGCTTCTCCCCTCCCTCCCCGCCATCGACGGCCTCGCAGTCGGGCGGCAAGGAGGCGACCTGGGATCTCGTCGGGACGGTCGCCACCGGCAATCCGCACACGGACCTCGACTTCTTCACCCAGGACGGCGACACCTACGCATCGGTCGGAACCCTCGGCGTCGGCCCGAACGCCGGTGGCCAGACGATCGTCCAGCTGACAGAGGCCGGAGAGGTTTCACCCAGTTTCGTTACGGGTCATCCGTCCGCGGGCTGTCTTTCTAACCCGTCCGCGGCATTGGGCCTTCAGCACGACGTCGAGGCGACACCGAAGGGCTCCGGCCTGCCCCTGAACACCAGGAATCCATACGCGGCCCGGGACGACGCACAGCTACTTGTCGACACGACGGATGCAGCGGGCCGCTGCCATGACCAGGGCGTGGTTGGCCTCGAGGCCGCACCGCGAGGCGGCTTGGAGTTGATCGACATCACGAACGTCGAGGCGCCAGTCGAGATTGGGCTCACCAGCCACATCGGAGAGGCGCACACGGTCAACATCGACCCCAAGCGCCCCCACATCGCCTACGTCTCGTCTTCAGACCGGGTCGGGGTGGACGAGGACGGTGTCCGCGCGAACGAGGATCCAGACGGAAACCCCAACGGCTTTGACGGCATCGAGGTGGTGGACATGTCTTCGTGCATGAACCTGCCGGGCTCCATGACAACGGAGGAGCGCCGCGCCGCCTGTCGGCCCGAGGTGTACCGGTTCCGCTGGCCGAAGACGAAGTGGTCGCTTGGCCACACGCTGCAAAACCAGGTCTGGGGCTGCCACGAGCTCGAGGTGTATCCATCCGACCTTCTCACCTGCGGAGCCGGCTCTGGCCTGATCACGATGGATATGGGCGGCGCCTTCAAGGACATGGGCACGCCCACCGATTTCACCGATGACGTACCGCGCGGCGAAAAGCTTCCATGCCGGCGACGCGACTCGAGCTCACTGGCACCGTTTGCCACCACGGCAAAGGTCCTCGACTGCGTAGACGGCAAGGGCGACGGCACCACGGACCTGACGGTGCCCGAGTGGCTCGACGATGGCGCGCCCTCGCTGAAGGGAGTCAAGTGGTACGGCACGGTCCGCCACCAAGGGCGTACGGCGACCGGCAACATCTCGGCCTACGACTCGACTGAGGACATCGACTTCAACCATGAGGCGGAACTGACGCCGTCCGGACGGTTTCTCCTGGCAACGGACGAGCGCGGCGGTGGGGTCGTGCCGCCCGGTGCGGCATGCAGTCCGGCGCCCGATAACACCGAGGGCAACGGAGGCATCCACGCTTACCGCTTCAACAAGGTGGGCAAGAAGGTGACTGGACCGAAGAAGTCTTTCCGCGCCTACGCGAAGAACCCCAAGGGCGGGAGAGCCATCTTCCGCATTCCCATCCGGACTGGGCCGCAGGGAAGCCTTTGCACAGCCCACGTCTTCCAGATCATCCCGGGGCAGAACCGCATCTTCATGGGCTGGTATTCGCAAGGCACGCTCGTCCTCGACTTCAAGGAAAAGCGGAACGGTCGCTTCAAGTTCAAGGAAGCGGGCTACCTGATCCCCGAGAATGCCAATACCTGGGTCTCGCACATCTTCGACTACGAGAAGAACCCCGACGGCACGTTCACCTATAGGGGCGCGACGGGCGACTTCAATTTGGGCGCGGCTGGAAGAAGCGCGATCGACGTCTATGAGACAACGTTGCCCGCGCCGCCGAAGCCGCGACGTATCGAGGATTCAGCCTGTAAGCGAAAGCACTGGGGCGCGTTGATGGACCGGCGCGGAGTGCCCTTCCCGAGCAAGGCCGCGTGCGTCGACTACGCGCGCTGAACCGCTGACTCCACATGCACCGCGGGCGCACGGAAGTCGCCCCGCCGGATCCGGACCGCGATCCAGCCGCCGCCTACGAAGATCATCGCGACGCTGATCAGCTGCGGCTGCGTCAGCCCCAGGAAGACCTCGTCGTTGCGGCGGATGAATTCGACCAGCAAGCGCTCGGCGCCCGTCAGGACGAGATACAGGGCGAAGAGCATTCCAACCGTGAAAGCGTCCCGGAGGCGCCAGAGCAGGTAGGCGATGGCTCCGACCGCGAGAGTCTCGTAGATGGGAGTCGGGTGGACTTCTTCGGTGGTGGGCACCGTGCCGTCGGGATAGGACATCGCCCACGGCCCGTCCCACGGAATGCCGTAATCGCCATCGCCGGAGAGTTGGCAGCCGATGCGCCCGATCGCATAGCCGAGCGCCAGAGGCACGACAGCGATATCGCATACCTCCCAGACGGCAAGCTTCCTCCAGCGCGCCCACGCCAGAACGCCGATTGCGCCACCGATCGCGCCGCCGAACCAGACCAGGCCCGAGCCCGAGAAGAGCGGCTCACCCGGGTTCTGGATGACGAAGTCGATCTTGGCGCCAAGCAGGCCTCCGACGAGGCCCGCGAACACCATCTCGTAAGCCCAGTCCGGCGGCTTGCCGAGCTCAGTGAACCGCTTGGCGAGGACTGCACCGGCCACGATGAAACCCAGCGCGAAACACAGACCAAAGGTCTGGAGGGTGATGGGGCCAATGTCGATCTCGGGTTGCATGGTTGCCGTGTGGGACGCTGAATCGAACCCGCGTCACACCCGTGTTCAATAGCCCCGACGGGGTTCGAACCCGTGTCGCACGGCTTGAAAAGCCGGCATCATTACCACTAGACCACGGGGCCGCAGGAGGACGATTCTACGAGGTGAATGTCCGTCCGATGCATCGTTCAGTTTACGAACATATGTTCGTCGGTTCTGGCTCCCCTCGAAAGCCCGCTGAGAGAGCAGCCGCTCGCGAGCTGCGCTCTCACGGCTGGTCGTACAAGAAAATCGCCGCGGAACTCTCGATCTCTCCGTCGAGCGCCTTCAATTGGACCAAAGACATCACGCTCTCTCAAGAGCAAACCGACTTCAACCTGGGACGGGGCATCCCCGCCAACTGCGAAGTGGTCAACAGGCGCGCTCGTACTTGGGTGAAGAAGAGCCGCGACCGTCGCGCCGATCATCAACTGGAGGGGCGATGGCGCGCGCTCGAGGGTGACCCTCTTCACGAGGCCGGGTGCATGCTCTATTGGGCTGAGGGCGCAAAGGACAAGAACTGCGTCGGGTTCTGCAACTCGGACGTCCACATGGTTCGTTTCTTCGCCCGGTTTCTCCGCAAGTGCTTCGATCTGGGGCCAGGCGATTTCTCGATGTCTCTCAACGTATACCTGGGAAACGGGCTTGAGCTTAAGGAGATCGAGGACCACTGGCTGGCGACACTCGAGCTGCCTAGGTCTTGCCTTCGAAAGCACCAGGTTGATCGCCTCCCCACATCGAGTAGCGGCAAAAAGAGAACTCTTCCCTACGGCGTGTGCAACCTGAAGGTCAAGCGAAGTACACCCGTCATTCAACACATCTACGGGGCGATCCAGGAGTACGGTGGCTTCGAAGAGCCGAAGTGGCTTGGCTAGCCCGCCGCGGTGCGAGTCGCCTTTCGCGCGGGCGCACGGCGCGAGAGTGTGCCCTTCAGCCTCAGCGCGTTCTGCTCGACAATGTGCCAGCTCATCCACGCCAGCGGCAAGACCGTCGCGAGCGAAAGCCCGAACACGACCCACGGCGAAACCGGCTGGAGCATCTGTACCCATACCTGCGTGACAGGGAACGCGTAGAGGTACGTGCCGTAGGAGAGATCCCCGCGCGCCGCGAGATTTGGCATGCGCAAGCGGTCGGTGAAACCGACCCAGAGGATGAGATAGGAAAACGCGAAAGCAAAGACGAGGTCGTAGGCACCGGTGAAGCTCGCGAGCGCCGAAGCGACCACAAACGCTGCGGCGCCAACGCCCGTCAAGGGCACCCAGTCGCGATTGACGTAGAGCGCCGTTCCGGCCAGAAAGAACGCGGCGGCGCGAGCGTGAACGGGGTTGGCCAGGAGTGGCGACTCGGGCCAGGCCATGTAAAGGGCGACGATTCCGACCGCGACGACGTTGAAGGCGATCCGGTTCCGGAGCACTCCGAGCAGGCCGGCGATCACCACCAGTCCGTACATCCGGAGCTCGACCGGCAGGGTCCACAGGGAGCCATTGACCGCATTCGACGGGTTGTCCTCGAAGACGCCCGGCAGCGTGTAACGCAGATCGATCAGCGTGGAGTTGTGGACGGCGTATCCGAGGGTCTGTTTGCTGGTCAGGTATCCGCTCTCCAGGCTCGTAAGGACCAGCCCGAGCAGGACCGTAAGCGCGACGGCAAGGATCAGCCCTGGGTAGATCCGCAAGATGCGCGCCTCGGTATAGGCGATGAAACTGGCGTGCCTGACCCAGCTCCGCGAAACGAGGTAGCCCGAGATCGCGAAGAACATCGCCACCCCCAGGCCCGGCAGCCCGAGGCCGTAACCCACCACCTCACGGGTCACGTCGGAGATCGGGTCATGAACGCGGACGCCGTTCGTCAGGACGAAGCTATGGCCGAAGAGGACGGCGAGCGCCCCGATGAAGCGAAGCGTGCCGATGTTGTTCGCGCGGCTCTCTTCCGGCACGAGCGTGAACCTACCGTTCGCCCTGGTCTCGAGGGCCGGAAAGCCTAGATCAGGCGGCGAGGAGGAGCTCGAGGAGCGCCTTCTGCGCGTGCAGGCGGTTCTCTGCCTGGTCCCAGACCGCGGAGCTCTCACCGTAAAGGAGCCCCTCGGTGATCTCCTCTCCCGGGTGGGCGGGGAGGCAGTGAAGGACGACCGCGTCGTCGGCTGCGACTTCCATCAGCTCCTCACGGAGTTGATACGGCCCGAGAGCAGCGCGGCGCTCGGCCGCGCTGTCCTCGTCGCCCATGCTCACCCAGACATCCGTATAGAGAGCGTGGGCGCCTTCGGCCGCCTCCATCGGATCGTCCGTCTGATTCGCCGCGACGCCGTCTTCGAGCCGATATCCGTCCGGGGCGGCGACGACGACCTCCACCCCCACCATTCCTCCGAGGATCGCGAGCGAGCGAGCGACGTTGTTGCCGTCTCCGACATAGGCGACCTTGAGGCCGTCGAGCTCTCCAAACCTCTGTGCGAGCGTTGTCAGGTCGGCAAGGGCCTGGCAGGGGTGATGTTGCGGGGTGAGCCCGTTGATCACGGGAACCTCTGCGTGCTCGGCCAGTTCGCGGACGGTGGCGTCCGAGCCCGAGCGGATCACTACTCCGGAAACCAGCCGGGAGAGCACGCGTGCCGTATCTGCCACGGACTCCCCCCGTCCCAGCTGCAACTCGTCGGCGCGCAGCGGAATCGGGTGACCTCCGAGCTCGGTGACACCCACCTGAAAAGAGATTCGCGTGCGCGTGGAAGGCCGTTCGAAGTAAAGGGCTACGGAGAGCCCGCGGAGCGCATCCTGCACCGCACCCACCGCACGCTCGCCCTTCAGCTCCTGTGCCCGCTCGACCAGCCTCAGAACCTCTGCGGCTGAAAGTTCCTCCCCGGTCAGGAAATGTCGAAGTGGCGCCATCGGAGGCTGGAGACTAGTCTGCATCCACCCGTCCACACTCGCGACACCGGAGGAGTACATGGCAGCTGCAAAGAAGGGTGCCAAGGCCAAGAGCCCGAAGCCCGCCGCAAAGAAGAAGTCCGCCAAGAAGCCCGCCGCTCGCGGCAACAAGAGCGTCGAGGAATTCCGTGACGCGCTGGAGAAGAGCGTCACCCTCAGCCGGGAACGCATCCAGGAAGTGATGGACGACGCGGTAAAGCGGGGACGCATGACGCGTACCGACGCGGAGAAGACCGTCTCGAGCCTCGTCTCGAAGGGTCGTGCACAGACCGACGAGCTCGTCGCCGAACTTGAGAAGCTGCTCGACCAGGCCCGCAAGAACGTCGAGTCCCGGGTTGCACCTGCCCGCAAGCGTGCAGAAAAAGCGGCAAGCGCTGCCGCCAAGCGCGTCCGCACCACGACCGATCCGGTCGTGGCCGAGGCCGACAAGCTCCGTCGCCGCGCGGGCGTCGCCAGCTCCTCACCGATCACGGGATACGAGAGCCTCAACGCAAGCCAGGTCAAGTCCCGGCTCAAGGACATGACGAAGGCCGACCTCCGCAAGGTGCGGACTCAAGAGAAGCGCGGCAAGGCGCGCAAGGGCATCCTCGACGACATCGAAAAGCGCCTGACCTAGGGGTCTGCCCTCAAAGCCGTAGAGACGTGGCCCGTCGCGGGCGCGGCGGGGTCTGACCCCTTCCGTGCCACGATAGGCGTGTGTCAACTACAACGCCACGCGCCGCTCGCCCGCACAGGGGCGAAGAGCTTGAACTGACCATCGAGTCGCTCGCCCAAGGCGGGCGTGGTGTCGCGCGGCGCGATGACGGCTTCGTCGTGTTTGTGGCCGGAGGCTTGCCGGGGGACAAGGTCCGCGCCCGGGTCGGCAAGTCCAAGAAGGGCTACGCAGAGGCTTCCACGATCGAGCTCCTCGAGGCCAGCCCCGACCGCATCGCCGACACCTGCGTCCACGACGGCGAGCCCTGCCCGGGCGCCCCTTGGCAGGGGCTTCCATACGAGCGCCAGCTCGAGCTGAAGGCCGAGCAGGTCGACGAGGCGCTTCGCCGGCTCGGCGGCCTGGACGGTTTCGAGACCGAGGAGATCATCCCCGCCAAGGCCGAGTGGCGCTACCGCAACAAGCTTGAGTACTCATTCGGTGATGCCGACGGCGACATCGCGCTCGGCTTCCATCCCCGGGGCGATTGGCGCCGGGTCGTGAACGTCGAGGACTGCCACCTTGCCTCTGAGCGGAACAACGCGGCGCGAAACGAGGTCCGCGAGTGGGCGAGCGAAAACGGCCTCCCACCGCACGAGTCCGACGACGGACACGGTGTGCTGCGCCATCTCGTCGTCCGGGACAGCCCGCGCACGGGCCAGGTCCAGACCCGCCTCGTCACGGCGCCCGCGGAGTTTCCCCGACCACCGGTTGACCTACACACGATCATCGACGGCCCATCCGGCGGCACCGACGGCCCAACCGGCGTCCTCGGCGAGGAGTACCTCGAAGAGGAGCTCGCCGGCCTCCGCTTCCGCGTCTCACACCCCGCCTTCTTTCAGACCAACACCGAGATGGCCGAAACTCTCTACGGCCTCGCCGGCGACTACGCCGGCCTCACCGGCTCCGAACAGCTGTGGGATCTCTACTGCGGCATCGGAACGATCGGTCTCACGCTCGCGTCGCGCGCAAAGTCCGTTCTGGGACTCGAGCTCGTGCCCGAGGCAATCGCCGATGCCGAGCGGAACGCCCTCAGGAACGGCATCAACAACGCGCGCTTCGTTGCGACCGACGCGCGCGTGGGTGTGCGACCGCTTCTCGAGCAGGGCGAGCGGCCGGACGTCGTGATCATCGACCCGCCGCGCGCCGGCCTTTCCAAGAAGGTCGTCCGCCGCCTCATCGAGGCCGACTCGCCGCGCATCGTCTACGTCTCGTGCAACCCCACCACTCTCGCGCCGAACGCCGCACAACTCATAGAGGCCGGTTACGTCCTCAAGCGCATCCGCCCCGTCGACATGTTTCCGCAGACCCCGCACGTCGAGTGTGTGGCGCTGCTCGAGCGCGCCGAGCGTTAGGTTCCCGACATGGCGGAGAGCTCACGAGCCTTCGGAGTAGCGGCCGGGCTCGACCCGGAGACCGCCACACCGCTGGCAACCCGCTGTGAAGAGCTCGGCTACGGCTCGGTCTGGTCGAACGACACGCCTTTCGCCGAAGGCCTCGAGACGCTTGCCGCCTTCGCCGAAGGCACGAGCACGGTCGACCTGGGCGTCGCCGTCATCGCGATCGACCGGCGATCTCCCAAGGAGATTGCGGCGAAGATCGACGCACTCGGGCTTCCGCGCGAGCGCTTGTGGATCGGCGTCGGCACCGGCTTCTCCAAGAAACCCTTGACGGCGATGCGCGAGGAGCTCCCCGCGCTTCGCGACGCGCTCGGCGACATCCGCCTGGTGATGGCCGCGATGGGCCCGAAGATGTGCGCGTTCGCCGGTGCCGAGTTCGACGGCGTCTTCTTCAACTGGATGACCCCCTCCTTCGCCGGCGACGCGCGAAAGCACGTGGAGCAGGGCGCCGCCGACGCAGGACGCGACACGCCACAGGTCATGGGCTACGTCCGTACCGCCGTCGGCGACGACGCACAGAAGCGCTTGGCCAAGGAAGAAGGCTTCTACCGCGAGCTCCACGACGGCTACAAGAACCACTTCGAGCGGCTGGGCGAGCCAGCGGGGACGGTCGGCGTCGCCGAGCCGGACTCGGCATCGGCTCAGCGCCGGCTGGGCGAGTTCGACGCGCTCGACATCACCGTCGTCCGAGGCCTTGCTAGCGCCAACCTCGAGGCGATGTCGATGCTGGCCGAAAATGCAGCGCCTTAAGGAGTGAGGGGGTTGGGCGTTTGGCTCAAACCGGTTGGCCCGAAGGGTTCTAGGCGGAGTCAAATGCCCACCCCCTCCCTCCGCCGTTTCGTCCTTTCAGCCATCGTCGCCCTACTCGCTTTCGCGTCACTGGCCGAGGCGGCGCCCAGAGGACCCCTCTCCCACGAAGGCCGCTGGATCACGGACAAGAAGGGTCGAGTGGTGATCCTCCACGGCTGGAACATGGTCTCGAAGGTCGGCTCCTACCGGCCGGAGGACGCCGGGTTCGGCCGCAACGACATGCGCTTTTTGAAGCGCCACGGCTTCAACACGATCCGACTGGGGATCATCCAGAACGGCGTCGAGCCCGCCTTGCCAGGGCCCAATGGCAAGGCGAAGTACCGCGACGGCTACCTCGACTCGATCTCCCGAACCGAGCGCCGACTGTCACGACACGGGATCTTCACGCTCCTCGACGTCCACCAGGACCTCTACAACGAGCGCTTCCAGGGAGAGGGGTTTCCCGACTGGGCGGTCGTCGGAGACGCGGCCACTCTCCCGGCCGAGCCTCAGCAGGGATTCCCAACCAACTATCTGGTCATGCCGGCACTGAACCGCGCATTCGATCACTTCTGGGCGAACGACTCCGACGCGGCCGGACGCGGGCTCCAGGACTCATTCGCTGCGATGTGGACCGAGATCGCAGAGCGCTTCAAGGGCCGCCGAAACCTGGTGGGCTACAACATCCTGAACGAGCCCTGGCCGGGCTCCGCCTATCCGACATGCGCCTCCAACGTCGGCTGTCCAGCGTTTGATATCGGCACCCTCCAGCCGTTCTCCGAGAAGGTCATCGCCGCGATCCGCGAGGCCGACCAACGAAGCCTCGTTTGGTACGCGCCCCTCTTGCTGTTCGACTTCGGCGCCGACACCTCGCTCGGCGACACCGGCGACGAGAAAGCCGGGTTTGCCTTCAATATGTACTGCCTGGGCGGGTCGCTTCCGGGGCTTGGCGAAATCGGCGACGCGGAGTGCGACACGGGCTACGACCTCACTCTCGCCAACGCGGAGGACCAGACGGAGGCGACCGGAGATGCCCTTCTGATGACCGAGTTCGCAGCGACCCAGGACATCGAGACGATCGCCCGGGTTACCGAGCTCGCGGACGACGCCATGGTCGGCTGGCAGCAGTGGCACTACTGCGACTGCGACGACCCCACCACCACCGGAACCGGCGTCCAGTCGCTCGTCTCCGACCCGTCGAAGCCGCCGCGTGGCGACAACCTTTCGCGAGAGAAGCTCAAGATCTCGTCACGACCTTATCCCCGCGCGGTAGCCGGCACTCCGCTCACCTACGCGTTCAATCCGGAAACCCGCGAGTTCACGATGACCTACTCCGTCGAGGGACCCGACGGCAAGCGCCTCCCCCGCCGTGTCCGCACTGAGATCTTCATGCCGCCCATCCACTACCGCAAGGGCTACGACGTCACCGCCGAAGGCGCGCGCGTACGGCCGCATAAGAACGTCATCAACCTGAGACGCCTGCGCGGAGCGACAGAGGTGACGGTCGAAGTCACGCCGGGCTGACCAGCCCGGCGGTTATGCGCTTCGCATGGGGGCGCCACACGAGGCGCGCATCGGATGGCGCCACTCCATTGAGGAGTAGGCGCTCAGGCGAAGAGTGTTATCGGGAGTCGAGTGCCTAGGCACTTGGACGCCCGAGCGCGCGCGTTGACGTTCGCCCACAGATAAACGGCGGCGGCTGCGCCTAGTACGGCGGTAGGTCCGCGTACCAGTCGCCGAGCTTGCGGAAGTTCTGCCAGAACTCGCGCTTTGACTCTTCCGAGTCGAGAGACTGGTCGATGTCGGGCACTACGAGCGCCTCGATTGTCGGCGTGAACGGCTGCACCTCGCCGAGCTTTGGCTCTAGCGGCCGCGCAAGCGGCACTCCGACCTCGTTCAACGCCTCGAGCGCCTCCTCGCCCATGATCACGATCAGTCGGGGGCTGACGATCGCGATCTCCTCCACGATCCGCTCCACGCACTCCGCGGCGGCGAGCGTGGGGTCTGAGATCGGGCATTTGACGCAGAGCGTCCCGTAGACGGTGAGCGGATCGACGCCGAGCCGCTTGAAGCTCTTCATCAGGGCGTTGCCGGGCCGGCCGTAAAAGGCGACGCCCTCCTCGATCTCCGAGGGAGTCGGTGCGTACTTCAAGATCATCACGTCGGCCTGCGGGTGGCCGGAACCCAGGACGGGCATCAGATTGCCTCGGGGGCAGTGCGAGCACTCCTGAAGACGGCGCGTCAGCGAGTTCAGCTCGCGGATCGCGCGCTCGAGGTACTTCTCCTGGATCTCGTCATCGGTCACGGGCACAGCCGGGAGGTTCTTCCGTGTTGGAGCACCGCCTCCTGCCGAGGGCTTTTCCTGCATCAGCCCTTGCTCCGCAGTTGCTTGCCACCCCGCCCACCGCTGGTCTGGATGAACTTGAGCGCCTGTACATAGACCAGGTTCTTGTGTTTGCGCACGATGTCGGCGTCGCGCATCGCTTCCAGGAACTCGGCGGGGCCGTCGAAATCGCGGACCCGGATCATCACGCTGCCGAGACCCTGTGCGACGTGCGAGTCCGAGCCGGCACCAGGAACGATGCGGTATTTGGTTGCGAACCGCTCCGCCTCCTCGTTGAAGGCCGTGAGCGTCACCCGTGGGTTGAAGACCTCAAGGATGTCGATCTCGTCCACCATGTTCAAGAGGTGCTCGTAATCGGGCACCGAGTGGAGGCGGTCGAAAGGATGTGGCACGTACACCAGGCCCCCCTGGCGCCTGATCTCGGCGATCGTCTCCGCCATCGTCATCCCACGTTCGATCTTCTCGTTGATGAAGAGTCCGATCACCTCACCCTGCTCAGCCGTCTTCACCTCTTCGGCGACGATCACCTTGATTCCGACCTCATCCGCGATCTCGCGAGCCTCGAGCGCTCCCGAGACAACGTTGTGATCGGTGATCGCGATCGCGTCCAGCCCCTGGTCCCGCGCCGTCTCCAGGAGCGTCCGCACCGGAGTCGCGCAGTCGGGGGAGTGGTCGGTGTGCATATGGAGGTCGATCCCGATCTGCTTGCGGCGCGAGATGCGCTTCCTCACCGCTGCGTCACCCCGCGGGTCCTGGCGGCGCGCTGCAATGCGGGCATAGATCTCTTCGAGTTGGTCGCCCACCGCAACCCAGTCACGGCTTGCCCCCTCGGCTCGGCTGGTGAACTCGCGGCGGAGGCTTGCCCTGCCGGCAAGCCGCTCGATCTGCCCTGCCAGGGTGATCGCATCGCCGGGCGGGAACATCAGGCCCAACTCACCACCGCGTACGAGCTCGTCGTAGACGGGAAGCTGCGAAACAACGGGCACGGTGCCGGAACCGAGGGCTGCACGGATCAGCCCGGGCGCGGTGCGCGGCCCGCCCGAGCTGAGGCACACGACGTCCGCGCCGGCGATCAGCTCTTCGGGGTCCATCCGGCGGGGGCCGACCGAGTGGACGCGATCGCGGAGGCGGCTTGCGATCCGTACGTCCCCACCGTCTGGAAACCAGATAGCGGCCTCCCAGTTCAAATCCAGGGGCAAGCGCCTCAGGGCTCGCATGAAGAGACGCAGTGCCCCCTTCTCCTCCTCGAGGCAGTAGGCGATCCGCAGTGGCCCTTCCTCCGCGCGTTTGCTGCCCGGCCACTGACCGTCGAGGCTGCGGACGCCCGGCTCGACCAGTTCGTAGCCGCCGGGAAAGTAGCGCTGCATCAGGTCCGAGGTCTGCCCGCACGTCGCAGTGCGCGCATCCAAGCGGCCGAAAAAGATCTCGACGATGGGCCGCGCAACCTGCGTCGAGAGAACACGCTCCGACGGCTCGTGAAAGCTGCCGACGTTCAGTGAGCGCGAGTGCCGAAGGGCCACCGAAGCGGCGCTTGGCGCAAACGGGTCGTGGACGTGAACGATGTCGAAGTCGACGCCGCCCAACAGGGCTTCCAGGCCCTTCGAGACGTCAAGCGGGAGCGGGACGCCGCGAGCCCGTGGCCCTGGCGGCATCGGGAGCCCGGTTCCGACTGCAAGCACCGGGGGTCCGTCACCACCTGCACGCTCTCCACGCCAGGACCCGTTGAAGAGCGCGGCCGGCCGTTCACGTGCGGCGTTGATCAACCGCCGCGCCTCGCGCGTGCCGCCTCGGATGCTCGACGGCGCGGCAACCACGACCTCATGACCACGCCTCGCCAGCTCCGCCGACGCCTGCTCGGCGAACTCGTTGATTTCGTGGCGCTGGCCCCACGCCAGAGGCGTGACATGGGCAATCCGGAGGCGGTCGGCGCGGGACGGCACAACCGGAGCATAGGCCGAGTCTGAAAAGCCGAGCGGCCCCCACCGCGCAATGCGATGGGGGCCGCAGTCCGGCTCGTAGTTCTCGAGCTCGTCCTAGCGGTCGAGCTTGAACTTCGTCGTGATGATCTGCTGGTTCGAGTCGGCGTCGTTGAACGTCGAGACGATCTTGAGCGGCACGGACTTCTTGCCCTTTGCCTTCTTGATGTCCTTGACGGCCGCCTTCGAGAGGCTGAACGTCTCGTCCGACTTCCCGGAGCCGGCCAGCGCGCCGGTGTCGGTCGCCAGCTGGTCACCGTTCTTCAGCTGGAGCGAACTCGTCACCGAGCACTCCTGATCGCACGAGAAGCTGTACTTGAGCAGCTTCGACTTCGCGACCTTCTTCTCGGTTTGGAACGGAACGCTCACGAGCCCGACGAGCGTGCCCGGAGTGGCCTCGTCGTCGACAATCGTGACCTGGGTGGTCGGAGGCGACTGCAGGTTGAGCGACGCGCTTGGCGCGCTCAGCCTCACCGTGAACGTCTTGTTCGCGTTGTCTTCTGCGTTGTCCGTGATCGGGACGGTGAGGGTCTCGATCGCATCGCCCGGCACGAACGTCAGCGTGCCGTTGGTTGCGGTGAAATCGGTTCCCGTCGTCGCCGTGTCGCCCATCGCGATCTCCGTCGCGTAGTTGACGGTTGCGGTCTGGTTGAGCGGACCCTCGCGGACCACGCTGATGGTTGCCGTAGCGCCGTTCTCGGAAACCGAGGTGGCTGCGTTGGCGAACCTGGCAACCGGGACCGGAATCAGCGAGACGCTCTCGAGGGGCGCCGTGCCGTCAGGGCCGATCTGGTTGTTGTTTGCAGTCGGCGCCGTCGCCGCACCGGTCATGAGGTTCACCCGGTAAAACGTCGACTCGGCGTCGCCCGTGGCCTGAAGGGCCGCGTATGCGACTCCGGTGCCCTGCTCGATGTCGAACCCGGCGTTGTCGGTCGTATCTACGCCGAGCGCACCGATCGTGCTCAGCGTGCCGCCGTTGGCGTTCACCTGCTGCGCGAGGATGTTGAGATCCGAATCGATGTCGTAGAGCGCCGTCGTGGTCGCTCCGTCGATGTTGTTGGTGTACGCAGCAGCCGACGATGTTCGGGACGGCCGCGTCGTTGGCGTCACCGGTCTGGTAGTCGAGGTCACCATCGATCACCGACCCGTCGGCCGTTGTTCGGGTTGTAGCGATAGTTGTTGTCACTCGGTCCCGACGACCTCGTCGTTCACGGTGCGAATCCGGTCCACGGTCGGGTTGAAATCGAATCCGAACGCCGTGGGGGCGCCGTTGAACGCGTCGACTCGTGCCGCTGACCTGCGTGGCAGTGACCGTGCCGGCAAGAGCTGCGTTCGGCTCGAGCACGTAAACCGTGCCGCCGGATGCCTGCGCGAACAGGTTGCCGCCGCGCGGACGATAATCGAGACCGATCAGGTCGGTGTCCGAGTGCACTCACCGGAAAGGTGATGGATGGTGGGCGTGCCGTTGACCAGTGTGTTCGGGGTACCGACCGCGAACTGCACGATCTGATTGCTGGTTGTCAACCCGGTCACCGTCTGGTGCACCGCGTAGCTCGGAGCTGCATTAACTGCTCCGACGGTGAGCGCCGCCGCGGCTGCGATGCCGAGCTTCAAGCGCTTCGAAAGCTTCATCTGTACGGATTCCTCCTCGTTGATCGCGCCCCCGCTCATCGAGGCCGCACTAACCACTGACCTCCCCTTACGCAGGCGAGGCGAAATTGGTTCAACGGCGAGCGGCGCGCAAACAAAGGAAGGGCCCGCCGCGAGGGCGGGCCCTTGGCTCAGCTACCCGCTGAGATTCTGCGCGGGCGCTCTAGGCGTCTGCGGCAACCGCGTCGGCGGCAGCCTCTGCGGCCTTCGCGCCTGCGGCGGTGCGTGAGTGAGAGGCGATGAAGTCCTCCGTCTGGAGGCGCGCCTGCTCGTCCGGACGTTGCGTGTGCGGAGACTTCATGAGATACGAGGAGGGACCGTCGAGCTGGCCCGCGATCCCGTTGTTGAGCGCCAGCTTGATCAGACGGACCGCATCGATTACGACGCCTGCCGAGTTAGGCGAGTCCCAGACCTCGAGCTTGAGCTCGACCGTCAGCGGAACGTCGCCGAAGGACTTGCCCTCGAGGCGGATATGTGCCCACTTGCGGTCGGTCAGCCACGGGACGTAGTCGGACGGGCCGACGTGCACGTCTCGGTCCTCGAGTTCGGCGCCCATGACGGATGTGACAGCGTTCGTCTTCGAGATCTTCTTCGAGTCGAGGCGTTCGCGCTCGAGCATGTTGAAGAAGTCCATATTGCCGCCGACGTTCAGCTGTGAGGTGTGCTGAAGCTCGACGCCGCGCTCGTGAAAGAGGCGGGCCAGGTTGCGATGCACGATCGTCGCGCCGACCTGTGACTTGATGTCGTCGCCGATGATCGGCAGCCCTGCGTCGGCGAAGCGCTTGTCCCAGTAGTCCTCGCGAGCGATGAACACCGGAAGGCAGTTGACGAAGCCCACACCTGCGGATAGCGCCTGCTCGACGTACCACTTGGTCGCATCTTCGGATCCGACGGGGAGATAACAGACGAGAACGTCCGCCTTCGTCTCCTTCAGGATGCCGACGATGTCAGCGGTAGGGCCGGGTGCCTTGGTGATCTTCTGCTTCAGGTACTTGCCGAGGCCGTCGTGCGTCATGCCTCGCTGGACCTCGATGTCCATGTGCGGGACGTCGGCGAACTTGATCGTGTCGTTTTGGCCCGACCAGATCGCCTCGGAGAGGTCCTTACCGACCTTCTCGGAGTCGATGTCGAACGCAGCGACGAACTCGATGTCCTTTACGTGGTAACCGCCGAGGTCCACGTGCATGAGTCCCGGAACCGGTTCGGTGGGATCAGCGTCCTTGTAGTACTCGACGCCCTGGATGAAGCTGTTGGCGCAGTTGCCGACGCCGACAATCGCGACGCGAACCTTGCCGTCGTCGTGATGCGTGCCGTTTTTGGACGCCCCGTTGGTCTCGGGCGCCCCGTTGGTAGTGCTCATTGGTACGAAATCCTTTCGAAAGCGGGTAGCGGCAAGAGGTTACGCCGCAACCACCGATTGGTTACACCCGGATCAGGCTTCTTGTGTAAGAAGCTCGCGCCTGACGTGCCACACGCGCTGCCCGACCGTGAAGGTCGTGAGGCCTGCCATCACGTAGATCGAGGCTGGGAGAAGGTCCACCCCGTCGATCAACTCATTGGCTCCGAAGACAAGGCCGATCGAGAGGATCACGACCCTGACGGCGCGGGTTGCGATACCCACCTTGCACTCGACGCCCAAGGCCTCGGCTCGGGCGCGTGTGTAGGAAACCATCAGGGAGCCGAGGACCACGAAGACGCAGGCGGCAGCGGCGTTCGAATCGCCGGCCTCTGCGAACTGCCAGGCAATGGCCGTAAGCACAACGCCCTCTTCGATCCGGTCGAGGGTGGAGTCGAGGAACGCGCCGAAGAGGGTTCCCTTACCCGACATCCGCGAATAACGCCCATCCAACGTGTCCATGACCGAGCCCGCGACGAATGCGAGCCCGCCTAGCAAGATCATGTCGCCGAAGATCAAAGCTGCCGCAGCGAGGTTGCCGGCCAGGCCCGTCATCGAGATCGCATTGGGCGTCAGCCGGGAATCGATCAGCCGGTTTCGCGCATACGAGCGCCAAGCCTGGGACGAGCGCGCGCCCGAGAGGCCCCCGTCGCCCTCCATCAGGCTGCTGCTTTCACCGGATCCACGAGCCCGAGTCTATGGCGCGCTTCGTCGTAGGGAAAGGCCCTTATGCCGAGAGCTCTACGCAAGGAACTTGCAAGCGCGATCGATCAGCTCGGGGCGGTCGATCCACGACCAGTGGCCCGCGTCGTGGACCTCTTCGAGGACGGCGTTCGGAAGACGCTCGGCCAAGCGCCGCCCGTAGAGGGGGCCGATATAGCGATCGGTCTGGGCCCAGAGGAGCAGCGTCGGCGCATCGAGTTTCTCGAGGCCCATGCCAAGCCTGTCGAGCACGTCCGGATCCGCCGATCGGTAAAGCGCAAGGATGGCGTCGCCGGTTGCCTTGCGCGACAGGTTCCTCGTCACCCGCTCCACGTACGAGCGCGGCATCGCTTGAAATCGTGGCCTACCCGGCGTCATCCCGAGGCCGACCACCCCGCACCGGGACAGCGCGTTGGCGATCTCGCCGGCCGGCGTCCGGCGCCAGACGAGTCGAGCCAACCAGTGCCACTCATATGAAACCCCGAAAGGCACCGAGTTGAAGGAGACGAGCCGCTCGATCCGCTCTGGGTGTGCGAGCGCGGGAAGCAAGCCGATCGAGCCCCAGTCGTGGATCACGAGCGAATACCGGTCGAGCCCCAGGTTCTCGATCAGCGCGCCCGCCCAGCGCCCGTAGTCGTGAACGGAGCCCCCGAAGCGCTCTGACCCCGGAGCCGGTGAACGCCCGAACGCAGGCATGTCCGCGGCAAAGCACGGACGACCGAGACGCTTCATGAACGTGAGCCAGTCGTCGGCATCCGTCGGATTGCCGTGCCAGAACACGACGGGAGTGCCCTCCCCCGGGCTCTCGCGAATCCAGGTCTCGATGCCGTCGACGTCGATCATCCGCTCGCGCACGCGACGTAGATTAGGCGCGTGCCGAAGGCGACGAAAGCGGATTGGAAGCGACCCGAAAAGAGGAGGGTCGTCGCGATCCGCGATCGCCTTCGCGAGATGTACGGACAGCCGCAGAACCAGCCGCACGAAGACCCTGTGCATGAGCTGGTCTTGACGATCCTCTCCCAAAACACGTCGGATACGAATCGCGACGTGGCGTATGCCGGTCTGCGTGCGCGATTCGACTCCTGGCCCGAGGTGCGCGACGCGCCGACCGCGGAGCTCGAGCAAGCCATTCGCCGTGGCGGTCTGGCGCCGACAAAGGCGCCTCGGATTCAGGCCGTCCTGCGTGAACTGGGCGATCCGATCGACCTCGACTGGCTCGCCGACGCGCCGCGCGAGGAGGCGATCCCTTATCTGACCGCGCTGCCGGGAGTGGGTCGAAAGACCGCCGCCTGCGTGATGATCTTTTCGTTCGACCGCCCCGAGATCCCGGTGGACACCCACGTCCACCGCGTCGGAGGACGGCTAGGCCTCTTCAGGGCAAACGCCGCCTGGGAGGAGGCTCACGACGAGATGCTGCGGGTGACGCCGCCCCAGGACGCCTACGAGCTCCACGTGAACCTGATCAACCACGGCCGCGCCCTTTGCCGCCCAGCTCGCCCGAAGTGCTCGGAGTGTGCACTTCGGCGCATGTGTCCGTGGGCGAGGGACAATCCGGACAACTAGTCCGGTTGCGGGAAACTACCGATGAAAAGCCCTCCTCCGCGGGCCAGTATCTAGACGGCAGGACTTAAACAGCGCGAGCGTTGGGGCTCGCCTAATGGAGGAGTCATTTTGAATACGAGTTTGGGGCGCCTCGGCGCCCGGGGGAGTGCCGTCGCAATCGCAGCGGTGATGGGGATCGGCGCGATCGTCTTCCCGGCTGCGGCCAACGCAAAGCCGAAGCCGATCAAGCCGACCAAGGTCGACGTCATGACCCGCAACCTTTACCTTGGCGCGGATCTCGGGCCGGCGATCGCGGCGCCGAACCCGCCAGCGGCGTACACGGCGGTCGGTGACATCTACGAGAACATGCAGGACATGAACTTCAACGCGCGGGCGAAGTTGCTCGCGAACGAGATCGAGGCCGAGGATCCGCAGCTCATCGGTCTCCAGGAAGTTTCGATCTGGAGGCGCGACGAAGTTGTTGACGGCCCGTCCACCCCGGCGACGGAAGTCGTCTACGACTACCTCGAGCTGCTGATGGACGAGCTCGACAGGCGCGGACTGAGCTACTCGGTCGCGGTCGTCCAGGAAGAAGCGGACCTCGAATTCCCGGCCGACGTGCGCGGCCCCACACCCAATTCGGCCCCGGACGGCATTCCGGACTTCGACGGGCGCCTGACCATGCGCGACGTGATCCTGGTCAAGGACGGCGTCAAGGTCAAGAACACGGGCAGTGCGAACTACCCGCTGAACGCGTCAGTCAACACCGCGGCGTTCGGGCCGGTCGACGGTGAAGCGCGGTTACACCTACGCCGATGTGCGGATCGACAAGAAGAGGGCGAAGGGAACCCAGTTCCGCTTCGTCAACACCCACCTCGAGTCGTTCAATGCGTTCATCCGTAACTCGCAGGCCGGCAACCTGACGATCGCGAGCGGTGTGACCGATTCGCGCGCTCCCCACGGTTCTACTCGGAGACCTCAACTCCGACCCGGATGACCCGTCGATCGACCCGGGACCTGGCAACGCGGCTAACAACGCCGCGTACAACACGGTGATCGCCGACGGCTTCACCGACTACGGCATCGAGGAGAACACCTGCTGCTTCGGTGAGGATCTCCGCGACCCGGCGCCGGTGTTCACGTCCAGGATCGACCACGTGCTCGGCAAGGGGCCGGTTTCCGAGATCAGCTCGGCCCTGATCGGGACGGACCCGCTCAATCGCTCGGGCACCGAACTGTGGCCCACCGATCACGGCGGGGTCGTCGCGAAGCTCAAGGTCGGCTAGCAACCTAAGGATGGGTAACGGTTCAGGGCGGGCGGCCCGGTGGGTCGCCCGCCCGACTGTGCTTATAGACTCGCGCCGGTGAACAGGACGCCCTTTCTCATCTTCGGCGCCTTCGCGGTGGTTTGCCTTCTCATCGCGGGCAAGGTCATCATCGGCTCAGGAGCGGCAGGCGCCGCCCCCGTAGACGTCGCCGGTCAGGACGAAGAGGGCCAGGAGCTCTTCGTCAGCAACTGCGGCCCCTGCCACACGCTGGCCGCGGCGGGAACCGACGGAATCGTCGGGCCCAACCTTGACCGGGTCCTCGCCCCCGGCGGCAACGCCACGTACGAGGGCAGCTACGCGCGCGCCCTAGCGGCGATCACCTGCGGCTTCGGGGACGGGCGCATGCCCGCCGAGATCATCCAGGGCGAGAACGCCGAAGAGGTCGCTGTGTTCGTCGGTGCCTACGCCGGTCAGGCCGGTGACACGTCCGGTCCGCTGGTCGACACGGACTCAGAAGAAGAAGCACCGCGCGACCCGCCCCCCGAAACCTGCAGCGACCCTGCCGAGTAGCTGACATTTCTACGCCGGCAGCACCGACCGCGTCGTCGGCCTGCAAGAGCTGACATCCCGAGGAGCCGAGATTCGCCGCCGACGTTGGGTGGGGGCGGCGATCTGGCCTGACTGGGGGTATCAGCAAGGACATGGATGTCCGTGCGTGCGGTCGCATGGATGCGACGCCCCCAGCAGGCCAGTCGCCGCCCCCGCCCCCGAACCCAATATCGTCCCATCACCGGCTATATCTGCTAGCCTCGCACTTAGATTTCTTTCGTATCCAAACTGACGATAAACAGGAGAACTGAACATGGGCAAGACAATCGGTATCGACCTCGGCACGACCAACTCGTGCGTCGCCGTCTTCGAGGGCGGCGAACCGACGGTCCTCGAAAACTCCGAAGGCGGGCGCACCACCCCGTCTGTTGTCGGATTCACCGAGGGCGGCGACCGCCTCGTCGGCACCGTCGCCAAGCGCCAGGCCGTCATGAACCCCGAGAACACGATTTTCTCGATCAAGCGCTTCATGGGCCGCAAGG
This sequence comes from uncultured bacterium, assembly GCA_963721645.1. GTDB lineage: Bacteria > Actinomycetota > Thermoleophilia > Solirubrobacterales > 70-9 > JALZKA01. The sequence goes on from CAVRJK010000002.1 coordinate 2,184,859, forward strand.
AGGCCGAGGTCAAGGAAGAGGAGACCATCGTTCCTTACAAGGTCGAGGCCGGCCCCGGTGGAGACGTGCGCGTTGATGTGCGCGGCAAGCAGTACTCGCCACCCGAGATCTCCGCAATGATCCTGCAGAAGCTGAAGTCGGACGCCGAGGCCAAACTGGGCGAGACCGTCGACTCGGCGGTCATCACCGTCCCGGCCTACTTCAACGACGACCAGCGCCAGGCAACCAAGGACGCCGGCAAGGTTGCGGGCCTCGACGTCAAGCGCATCATCAACGAGCCGACCGCTGCGGCGCTCGCCTACGGAATCGACAAGTCGGCCGAGGATCAGAACGTCCTCGTCTTCGACCTCGGCGGCGGAACCTTCGATGTCTCGATCCTCGAGATCGGCGACGGAGTCTTCAAGGTCCTCTCGACCGCCGGCGACAACCACCTGGGCGGCGACAACTGGGATAAGGCGATCGTCGAGTGGATGGTGGCGGAGTTCAAGAAGGACCAGGGCGTCGACCTCTCGCAGGACAAGAACTCGCTCCAGCGCCTCTACGAGTCGGCCGAGAAGGCAAAGATCGAGCTCTCCTCCACTCAGGAGACTCAGATCTCGATTCCGTTCATCACGGCGGTCGACAACCAGCCGCGCCACCTCGAGATGCGCCTCTCGCGCGCCAAGCTCGCCGAGCTGACGGCCGACCTGCTCGAGCGCGTCGTCGCGCCCGTCAAGCAGGCGATGTCCGACGCTTCGGCGGCGGAGATCGACCACGTGGTCCTCGTCGGTGGCATGACCCGCATGCCGACGGTTCAGGAGAAGGTCTCAGAGCTGACCGGAAAGGACCCGCACCAGGGTGTCAACCCGGACGAGGTCGTCGCCATCGGTGCCGCGATCCAGGCCGGCGTCCTCTCCGACGACGTCAAGGACGTTCTGCTCTTGGACGTCACCCCGCTGACCCTCGGCATCGAGACCAAGGGCGGCGTGATGACCAAGCTCATCGAGCGGAACACCACGATCCCATCGCGCAAGGCCGAGACGTTCTCGACCGCGCAGGACAACCAGCCCGAGGTCGAGATCCACGTGCTCCAGGGCGAGCGCGAGATGGCGACATACAACAAGTCGCTCGGCAAGTTCCAGCTCGCCGGGATCCCGCCCGCGCCGCGCGGCATGCCTCAGATCGAGGTCGCATTCGACATCGACGCCAACGGCATCCTCTCGGTGTCGGCCAAGGACCTCGGCACCGGCAAGGAGCAAACAATCGAGATCAAGGGCGGCTCCGGACTCGACGACTCCGAGGTCGAGCAGATGATCAAGGACGCCGAGTCCCACGCCGACGACGACCGCAAGCAGCGCGAGCTGGCCGAGGCTCGCAACGTGGCCGAGAACGCCGCCTACACATCGGAAAAGCAGATCTCCGAGCTCGGCGACCAGATCACCGACGACGAGAAGACCGGTATCGAGTCGCAGATCGCTGCGATCCGTGAGTCGCTCGACTCGGCCGACGCGGCTGACCTGACCGCCAAGACCGAGGCCCTCCAGACCACGTTCCACGGCATCTCGGAGCGGATCTATCAGTCCGCTGCGGCCGAGGGCGCGGCGGACGGCACCGAGGGCGCAGCCACCAACGGCGCGTCCGCCGAGGCTGAGGCCGAAGAGGAAGTCGTCGACGCCGAGGTCGTGGACGAGGAGCGCTCCTAATGGCGAAGCGCCCCCACGTCGAGACGGAGGAACCGAGAGCGGGGTCTGACCCCCCGGTCGCCGAGGCAGAAGAACCCGGTCCGGGGTCTGACTCCCTCTCCGCCGACGCAGCAGAACCCGAGGCGGGGTCTGGCACCGATGCTGTCGGGGCAGTTCATCCTGCCTCAGACGAGGTGCCTGACCCCGCACTCGGCGCCGAGCAGCAACTCACCGAGCTCCAGCGTGAGCGTGACGAGTACCTCGACCTCGCTCAGCGCACGCGCGCGGAACTGGAGAACTTCCGCAAGCGCGCGGCTCGCGAGGCTGTCGACGCCGAGCGCCGGGGTCGTGCACGTGTGGCAGGCGGGCTCGTACCCGCGGTGGACAACCTGGAGCGCGCGCTCCAGGCAGCCGGAGTCGACCTCGACCCCGCCGGCGCCGCCGACTCTTCAGATCCCGCCAGCCGAGAGGTCTCCGCGCATGAGGCGCTGGCCGCCGGGGTCGCCCTCGTCCATTCGGAGATCGTGGGGGCTCTGCGATCCGCCGGCGTCGAGCCGTTCGACCCCTTCGGCGAGAAGTTCGACCCGGCGCTCCACGAGGCCCTTTCCGCTCGGCCCGCCGCGGACGGCGAGGAAGCCGGGATCGTCGCCGAGACGCTTCAGCGCGGCTATCTGCTCGGCGAGGTCCTGATCCGCCCCGCCCGCGTGGTCGTCACCTCTTAAGGCGAGCTGGCCATGGCACGAGACTTCTACGAGGTTCTTGGGGTCGAAAAGAAGGCCTCGGACGAGGAGATCAAGAAGTCGTACCGGAAGCTGGCCCGGGAGAACCATCCCGACCGTAACGCCGGGGATCCCGCAGCTGAGGAACGCTTCAAGGAGATCCAGGGCGCTTACGACACCCTTTCCGACCCTGAGAAGCGGCGCGCCTACGACTCGGGTGGAGCCTTCGGCTTCGATCCTCGCAACTTCGCAGGCGGAGCAGCGCAGAACCTCGGCGACATCTTCTCCTTCTTCAGCCGTGGCCGGGGTGGCGGGATGCACGGTGCCGACCTCGAGACCGACGTCTCCCTGACCTTCGACCAGGCAATGTCCGGGACCGAGATCACCGTGACCGTTCCCAAGCAGGCCGCCTGCACGACCTGCCACGGCACGGGCGCGAAGCCGGGCACAACACCCCACACCTGCCCGCGCTGCCAGGGCCGCGGCGTCGATTCAGAGAGCCAGGGCTTCTTCTCGATCTCCCAGCCGTGTTCGCGCTGCGGCGGCCGTGGCCAGATCGTCGACGACCCCTGCACCACCTGCCAGGGCGCCGGTCTCACCATGCAGCGCAAGCGCTACCGCGTGAACGTTCCCGCGGGTGTCCACGACGGCAGCCGAATCCGTGTCGCGGGCAAGGGCGAGGACAGCCCGCAGGGCGGCGGGCCGGGTGACCTCTTCGTCAGGGTGCACGTCGCCCCATCACCCATTTTCGGCCGGCGAAGCGACGGCAACCTCGAAGTGCGAGTGCCCATCACCATCCCCGAGGCAATTAACGGTGCGACCGTCGAGGTCCCGACCCTGGACGGAACGAAACGCATCAGGGTGCCCGCAGGCACGGCGCACGGCACAGTCCAGCGCCTCCGGGGCGAGGGGCCGCCTCGTCCCGGCGGCCGTGGCCGTCGCGACATCCATTACCGGCTCGAGATCGAGGTCCCGTCCGACCTCTCCCGCGCCGGGCGGCGCGCCGTCGACGACCTCGCCAAGGCAATGAACGGGCACGACCCACGCGAGCGCATTCTGAGCGCGGCGCGGCCGAAGCCGACCGGCGACAAGGAGAAGATGGAAAGCGCATGAGCACTCGCCGGACAACCACGGTACGGGTCGAATCGAGCCGCGGCGTTTTCATGATCTCTGTTGCGGCCGAGCTCGCCGAGATGCATCCTCAGACCCTTCGCATGTACGAGGCGCGCGGGCTCATCACGCCAAAGCGCTCGCCCAAGAACACCCGGCTCTACTCGCAGGACGACGTCGACCGGTTGCGGCGCATCCAGGAGATGACGGCCGAGCAGGGCCTAAATCTCGCCGGCGTCGAGACGGTGCTCGAGATGGAAGCCGAACTTGAGCGGACCCGCTCCGAAGTCGCCAAGCTCCGCGAGAAGGCGGCGGCGCTGGAAACCGAGATGGCCAAGGAGATCGACCGGATCAAGCACAGCGGCGAGATCGTCCCCTACGGCAAGTACGAGACCGAGGGGATCGAGCGGGTCACGATCCGGATGGAGCGGAGCGGCGAGTAGGACGTCGGCGGGCCCCAATGCGCAGAAAGAGCAGATTCAGCGATGAGGAACGCCTGGTTGGCGGCTTCCTGGCCGCGGGCCGGATCGCGATCGGCGTAGGCATCTGGGCCACGCCTTCACTCGCTGCGAAGGGACTGGGGATGAAACCCTGGGGAAGCGAGGCGCTCGCAGTCGCGCGCCTGGCGGCGACCCGCGACTTGCTGCTGGGCGGCTGGCTCGCGACGGAGCTCAAGGACGGCGGCAAGCCACTGGCGCCGGCCATCGCCCTGACCGCGTGCGACGCCGGGGACGCTCTCACCTTCGCGCTCCTGGCCGCGCGCGGAGGCGAGGACTTCAGGCCGGGACTCAAGGGCCTCGCAGCAGCGGGGCCCGCGACCGCGCTCGGAGCCTGGCTGGTCAGCCGCCTGAAGGACTGAACCCTCGCCAAAGGTGCCGAGCACCAGGTCGACCCTGCGTGGTCAGCCTTTAGTCATAGCGACTTAGATTTCTTGCTAGCATCTTGCGAAGTATGAAACCCGATCGCTTCACCAATCACGCCCAGGAGGCCATCGCCTCGGCGCAACAGCTTGCGAGCGCCTCGCGGAACACCGAGGTCGCTCCCCCGCACCTCCTGCTCGGACTGCTCGAGCAGGAGAACGGCCTCGCGGCCTCTGCTCTCCATCGGCTGAATGTCGATACGGCGGCAACGGCCACCGACGTCCGCGGCGACATCTCCTCGCTCGCGGCTCTGGCGGGCGAGGGCACCGGCGAGCTTCGCCCGTCTCAGACCTTCATGCGCGTCCTCGAAAGAGCCGAGAAGGAGATGTCCAAGCGCGGCGACGAGTACATCACCGTCGGTCACCTCCTGCTCGCGCTGGCTGCGGATGAGTCCCCGGTCGCAAAGCACCTTCCCGAGCCGGACGCGATCGCCAAGGCTCTGACCGAGGTGCAGGGACCGGGTCGCGTCACCTCGCCGAACGCCGAGGAGATGGCCGAAGCCCTTGACAAGTTCGGCCGGGACCTGACGGCCGAGGCCGAGCAGCAAAAGCTCGATCCGGTGATCGGTCGGGACGAGGAGATCCGCCGCGTGATCCAGGTGCTGTCACGCCGCACGAAGAACAACCCCGTCCTGATCGGAGAGCCCGGAGTGGGCAAGACGGCAATCGTCGAAGGCCTCGCCCAGCGAATCGTGGACGGGGATGTGCCGGACTCTCTGCGCGACCGGCGGGTAATCGCGCTCGATATCGGCTCGCTCCTTGCCGGCTCCAAGTACCGGGGCGAGTTCGAGGAGCGCCTGAAGGCCGTCCTCTCCGAAGTTCAGGAAGCAGCCGGCCGCATCGTCCTCTTCATCGACGAGCTCCACACCATTGTCGGAGCCGGGGCAGCCGAGGGCGCGGTCGATGCCGCCAACCTCCTGAAGCCGATGCTTGCCCGTGGCGAGCTGAGAGCCGTCGGCGCCACCACTCTCGACGAGTTCCGCAAATACATCGAGCCCGATGCGGCGCTCGAGCGCCGCTTCCAGCCGGTGGTCGTCGGCGAACCCGACATCGGCGACACGATCGCGATCCTGCGTGGCCTGAAGGAGCGCTACGAGGAGCATCACGGCGTGCGCATTGCCGACTCGGCGGTTGTGGCTGCCGCGACCCTTTCCGAGCGCTACATCGCCGACCGCTTCCTCCCCGACAAGGCCATCGACCTGATCGACGAGGCCGCCTCCCGCCTGAAGATCGAGATCGACTCCGTGCCGACCGAGATCGACGAGGTCAAGCGCCGCGAGACGCAGCTCGAGATTGAGAAGCAGGCGCTTTCCAAGGAGAAGGACGACGCGTCCAAGACCCGCCTCGCAGCCCTCGAAGCGGAGCTCGCCGATTTGGGTGAGCGCTCCGCCGGGATGACCGCCCGCTGGCAGAACGAGAAGCAGGCGATCGAGGCCATCGAGGCTGCGAAGTCCAACATCGGCGACGCCGAGCGCCGCTTCGATCGTGCGCAGCGCGATGCCGATCTGGCCCTCGCCGGAAAGATCCGCTACGGCGAGATCCCCGAGCTCGAGGACATCCTCAGCCGCCAAGAGGCAAAGCTCGCCGAGCTCCACGCCTCCGGTGCCTCGATGCTCACCGATGAAGTCACCGACTCGGACGTCGCCGAGGTGGTCGGCAAGTGGACCGGCATACCGGTCTCGCGCCTTCTGGAGGGTGAGGTCGAGAAGCTGATCCACATGGAGGAGCGCCTCCACGACCGCGTGATCGGCCAGAACGAGGCGGTCGAGGCCGTCTCGAACGCGCTTCGGCGCTCGCGCGCAGGTCTCGCCGATCCCAACCGGCCGATCGGCTCCTTCCTCTTCCTCGGCCCCACGGGCGTCGGCAAGACCGAGTTGGCCAAGGCCCTGGCCGAGTTCATGTTCGACTCCGAGCAGGCAATCGTGCGCATCGATATGTCCGAGTACATGGAAAAGCACGCGGTCGCCCGCCTGATCGGTGCGCCCCCCGGATACGTCGGCTACGACGAGGGCGGCCAGCTCACCGAGGCCGTACGCCGGCGCCCTTATGCCGTGATCCTCCTCGACGAGATCGAGAAGGCACATCCCGACGCCTTCAACGTCCTCCTTCAGATCATGGACGACGGGCGGCTGACCGACGGCAAGGGCCGCACCGTCGACTTCACCAACTCCGTGTTCATCATGACCTCGAACGTCGGCTCTCAGGAAATCGCATCGGAGTCGATCGACGAACGCATGCGCGAACGGATCGAGGGCATCCTGGCGTCCACCTTCAAGCCCGAGTTCCTCAACCGCATCGACGAGACGGTGATCTTCCACCGCCTATCGCGCGAGGACGTATCTGAGATCGTCGAGCTCCAGGTCGAGCTCCTGACCGAGAGGGTCGGCGAGCGCGGTATCGAGATCGAGCTCACCGACGACGCCCGCACCCTCCTGGGGAACCTGGGCTTCGACCCCTCGTATGGCGCTCGGCCGCTCCGCCGGGTGATCCAGCGCAAGCTGATCGACCCCTTGGCGCTGAAGCTTCTCGAGGGAGAGTTCGCGGATGGCTCGCGCGTTCGGGTCGACGTCGAGGACGGCGCCCTGGTCTTCAGACCGGCGCCGACCGCCGTCGCCGATGTCGCCTAGCTTGCGTTTTACTTGCGTTAGAATCTGAGCCGTGAGCACGGCCGTCCGCGACAAGCTTCTGGCGTCGATCGAGGAGCCCCTCGGCCTCAACAAGACCGAGACGGGCCGGATGTTCGGCGTGTCCAGGCAGGCCGTCGACTCGTGGCACGAGTCGGGGGTACCCGGCGCGCGTCAAGAAAAGGCCGCCGCCGTCGCCGCCGTCGCTGACCTCCTGGCTCGCCGGCTGAAACCCGAGCGCATCCCGGGTATCGCCCGACGTCCGGCAGACGCGTACGGCGGGCTCTCGATGCTGGAGATGATCGTTGAGGACCGTCACCTCGAACTGCTCGCGATCGTTCGCGCCTCGTTCGACTGGTCGAACACGGCGTAGCGCGGGCGAATGCGCCACGTAGGGCGAGGCGGGGCCTCCTACTTCCGGGTTGCCGATGCCGCCTGGAAGGACCCTCTCGACGCGCGCTACGCGCAGACCTCGGGTGGCCGGTGGAACCCGGCCGGCTCGTTCGGAGTCCTCTACCTCAACGCCAGCCGGGAGGTCGCCCGAGCCAACGTCGCCCGGCGCCTCGAAGGGCAGCCGTACGGCCCCGAGGACCTCGTCGAGGGATCCGGCCCCGTCCTCGTCGAACTGACGGTGCCCACGAGTCTTTACGTGGATGCGCTCAGCGCACGGGGGCTCGCCTCCATCGGGCTTCCCCCGACCTACCCGGTGCACGGCAATGGTCGCCGGGTTTCCTGGTCGAGGTGCCAGCCGCTCGGTCGCAAGGCGTGGGAGGCCGGGGAGCCCGGCATCGCCTGCTGGAGCGCCGCCATGCGCCGGGACGCCCGAGGGGAAGAGCTTGCGCTGTTCGATCGCGGAGCGCCTCCCTCGACCACTGCGATCCAGCGCTTTGAAGACTGGTTCTGGGTCGAGAGCAGCTAGGCCGCGCAGAGCGCGTAGGACTTCAACTCTTGAACGCCCGGATCCGTGTTGTAGGCGCGGACGGCCCAGCCGTTCTGGGGAATTGCGTCGGCATCACCGTCGTCGTAGGGCCGGCTGGCTCGCAGGTTGAGCGTTCCGGGCGCGCCAGAGGATTTCGCTCCGCCCCCGACCACGCTGCGGTTGCCGGGGCACTCAGCAACGATCAGCGGGCTGCTCACTCCCCCCGCGACATCGTCCTTCCTCTTCTTGATGACTATGTCTTGGCGGCGCACGCAGACGACGTAGTTCCTCATCCCGCCAATGCCGCCCGTGGTGTCGAAGGCGCTGAGCTTCCAGCGGTCGTTCTTCTTCGGAAACATCGAGCTCATGTAGCTGTTTGAGGTGGCGATCGCGCCGCCACCTCCTGAGATCTCGCCGCGGCCACATTTCGCAATATGGGAGCGCTCGCCCGAGTCGGAGTCCGGCACCTCGATCCTCTTCTGCTTGATCGCGCTCCACTTGGCACAGATCGCATACGAGGTGACCGTCGTCCCGACCGACACACTGCCTGCGACGCGCCAGAAGTCGTCCAGTAAGAGATCGTTGTCTCCGTAGACGTCAAGGAGGTCGCCCGGACTTGAGCTCGAGAGGGTCTGCGACGAGTCGGCGCCTCCCGCGACGTCGAAACCGCCGCCTGCCACCCGCCACTTTCCGGGGATATCGGGACAGGCTGCCCCAACCTCGACCGAGGTCGCCATCTCCGCAAAGTCCGGATCGCTCACGTAGGTGAGGCCGTCACTTTTGCCGAGGACCGTGTCCCCGGGTCGTGGATCCGGAGCCATGCCGGCGCTTGCCGGCCACGCTGCGCCGAACAGGAGCCCGATCCCCGCGACGATCCCCACCAGCAACCTCATGGTAAGAGCCTAAAGCCGTGCGGCGCTGAACGTCGTCTGCCCCCACCTAGACTCCCGCGCGTGAGTGATGGACACCAGCCTGCGCCGTTCGTCGTGGGAGTCGGACGCTCGGGAACAACGCTCTTGCGGCTGATGCTGGACGCCCACCCGGAGCTCGCGATCCCGCCGGAGACGCATTTCCTTCCCGCTCTGATCAAGCTGTACACCGGCGGCCGCGAGCCCGACACCGAGGAGCTGGTGGAGGCTGTTGAGACGCATGCCGGCTGGCGCGATTTCGGCATGGACGAGAACGAGCTGCGCATCGGGTTCGAGGCGCGCTCCGGCATGGGGACAGCCGGAGAGCCGGCCGGCGCAATCCGCGCGTTTTACGCCGCGTACGCCGGGCGCCATCAGAAGCAGCGCTGGGGCGACAAGACCCCTGTCTACATCGAGTCCATTGCGGAGCTCGGCTCCGTGCTGGGCAGCCAGGCTCGCTTCATCCACCTGATCCGCGACGGGCGCGACGTCGCGGTGTCGCGCGGCGCGAGAGCAATCAAGCGCGGCCGCGAAGCAACTCCCGCCCGTACCGAAGCCGAAACCTGGAAGCGACGTATCGAGGGCGCTCGTGCCGGATCCCGCGAGGTCGAGCACTACCTGGAACTCCGCTATGAGGACCTGATTGCCGACGCCGAGAGCGTCCTGCGGAAGGCCTGCGAGTTCACCGAGATCAGGTACGACCCGGCCATGTTGGCCTATCACGAGCGAGCTTCCGAGCGGCTCTCAGAGCTGAGCGACGTTCCCGGAAAGGGCGGCAAGGTCCGGCGGGGTTCGGAGCGAAAGGCGGCCCATGCACTCACCTCGGAGCCGCCACGTGCGGACCGAGTGGAGCGCTGGCGGTCCGAGATGACAGCGCCCGACATCGCGGACTACGAGGATGTGGCAGGCAAGCTGCTGGCCGAACTCGGCTACCCGTTGTTGGGCGCATGATGAGAGTCGGCGTCTCCTCCTACTGGTTCAACCGGGGGCAAGGAGTTGTCGGCCGTCAGCTCCGCTCGGCGCTCGAGACCCTTGGGCACGAGACGTTCGTCTTGGCCCGCCCCACGCGGGACACGAATATCAAGCCCTCGTTCGTCGACGATGCAGGCGTGTGGGACCAGGACGGCGTGAGCGTCGCGTCCAGCTACGAGATCCCGGGTGAGGAAATGCTGGCGTGGGCCCGCGACAACTCTCTGGACGTTGCCCTCTTCGACCAGAACTACCAGTTCGCCGAGATCCAGGCTCTTCGAGAAGCCGGGATCCGCACATACGGCCGGTTCGTCTGGGAGCACTTCGGGGCCGAGCACGTCGAGCCGGCTGAACGCGCTTTCACCTCCGTCTACTCGGTCACGGCCTGCGAGGTGGAGCGGTACCGCGCGCTCGGCATCGAGACCCCCCGGGTGCCCTGGGGCATTCACCCCGAGTTGATCCGCGAGCCGGCGGACTCCGATCCTGAAGTCGTGCGCCTTTTCTACCCCGGCGGGTTCATGTCGAAGCGAAAGCCGATCGCTGAGACGCTCAAGGCCTTTCGCAAGGCGAAGGGCCCGGAACTGCGTCTGGTCGTGAAGGCCCAGGTCGAGCGCGGAGTGGACGCCGTGCGCGACGCGGCCAAAAAGGACGATCGGATCGAGGTCATCGCCGAGGACCTTCCGACCGACGAGCACCTCCGCCTCTTCGCCTCGGCTGACGCGTGCCTTGCACCGAGTCGCTGGGAGGGCCTCGGCCTCCACCTCTTCGAAGCGACTGCCCTTGGCCTGCCGATCGTCACCAACGACAACCCGCCCATGAACGAGGTCGTCCAGGACGGCCGCAACGGACTGCTCGTTGCCGGGAAGCCGTCGAAACAGCGCCCGCGCTCGGACATCGGCTCTTTTGACCCCGATCGCCGAGCGCTGACCAAGGCGATCGAGCGCCTCCGCGATCCGGATCTCCGCGCCCAGCTCCGCCAAGGCGCAATCGCGAGGCGCGAGGAGCTGTCGTGGCGCCACACGGTCGATGCGCTCGGCAAGCTTCTGACGGATGCCCGGTGAGCGAGCGGCTGCTCGAAAGGGAGCAGTTCTTCCCCAACCCGATCGAAGAAGTCTTCGAGCCGTTCTCGAAGGCGGAGAACCTCGAGGCGATCACGCCGCCATGGCTTCACTTCCGGATCATCTCCGATCTGCCCATCGAGATGCGCGAAGGCGCTTTGATCGAATACCGGCTCCGCTTCCACGGCGTGCCCGTCCGCTGGCGCACGGAGATCGAAGTCTGGGAGCCGCCCCACAGGTTCGTCGACCTCGCACTCAAGAGCCCCTTTGCTCTGTGGCACCACACGCACGAGTTCGAGGCAGTCGAAGGCGGCACGATCGCCCGCGACCGGGTCCGCTACAGGGTCGGATTCGGCCCATTCGGCGAAGCGGCACACGCATTGATGGTCGGGCGCGATCTCAAACGAATCTTTGACTACAGGCGCGAGGCCGTCGAAGGCCTGATCAGCCGGTAGTGTGGGACTCGTAGCTTTTGAGGCCGATTTCCGGACCAGGAGGAAGAGATGCCGACCTACGTAATGCTCACCAATCTGACCGCGGACGGCGTGAAGACGCTCAAGTCCAACCCGACTCGCGTTGGCGAAGTCAACAAAGAGGTCGAGGCGCTCGGCGCCAAGGTCCTTGACCAGTACGCGGTGCTCGGCCGCTACGACTTCATCACAATCGTCGAGGCCCCCGACCCCGAGACGATGGCCAAGGTCTCCGTCGAGCTGGGCTCGCGGGGCACGATGACCTCCGAGACTCTGATGGCAATCCCCGCGGACAAGTTCGCCGACGCGATCTAGCGCTGAAGCAGGCTCTGACCAACAGGCTCGCATGAAGGTCCTCGTCGTCGGCGGCGGGGGTCGCGAGCATGCCATCGTCCAGGCCCTCGGCCGCTCGCCGAGCGTGGGCGACGTGCTTTGCGCGCCAGGAAACGCCGGCATCGCCCGGGACGCCCGCATCGTGGACGCGGGCGCAGAAGACGTCAACGGGATCGTCGCTGTGGCGCAGGCCGAGTCCGCGGATCTGGTGATCGTCGGGCCGGAGGCGCCTTTGGTCGCCGGCGCCGTTGACGCCCTGGAAGAGGCCGGCATCCCGGCCTTCGGCCCGACCGCGGAGGCAGCGCGCCTTGAGGGCTCGAAGGTCCATGCCAAGGAGGTCATGGAGGCTGCAGGCGTGCCCACAGCCGGGCACGAGGTGCTCCGAGACGCTGCTCATGCTCTGGATCGCCTCGCTGACGCGGCTTACCCGCTCGTCCTGAAAGCCGACGGACTGGCTGCCGGTAAGGGCGTGATCATCTGCAATTCCTCAGGCGAGGCACATGACGCCGTGGACGCGTTCTTCACCCAGCGCCGCTTCGGGCAGACCGAGGTCGTCCTGGAAGAGTTCCTCGACGGCGAGGAGCTCTCGCTCCTGGCGCTCTGCGACGGAGTGAACGTTGTCCCGCTGGCCCCCGCGCAGGACTACAAGCGGATCTTCGATGGCGACGAGGGACCGAACACCGGCGGCATGGGGAGCTACTCGCCGGTTCCCGGCATCGATCCCGGCCGCGTCGAGGAGCTGACCGACGCCGTCCACCGCCCCGTGGTCGAATTGATGGCCCGCCGCGGTACGCCGTTCAGGGGTGTTCTCTACGCCGGCCTCATGATGACCTCGTCCGGTCCCAAGGTCCTCGAGTTCAACACCCGCTTCGGCGACCCCGAGACTCAGGCCGTCCTGCCGCGCCTCCGCTCAGACCTGGCCGAGCTCTGCTTGGCGAGCCGCGAGCACGGCGGTCTCGCGGGAATGAATGCCGAGTTCGCCGAAGACTGGGCCGTCACCCTGGTCCTCGCCTCCGCCGGGTATCCCGAGTCGTCGTCAAAGGGCGACGTGATCTCTGGCCTCGACGAGGCTTCGGCGCTCGACGGAGTGCAGGTGACACACGCCGGCACCGCGCTTGATGCGGACGGCAACGTGGTCACGGCTGGCGGGCGCGTGATCAACGTGACCGCGCTCGGGCCGGGGCCTACGGACGCCCGCGAACGCGCGTACGAAGCGGCCAGGATGATCGACTTCAAAGACATGCAAATGCGCTCGGACATAGCCCTGAGGGCGACCGAACGCGTACCCGGCTAAGAGCCGCGGAGAAAGGGAGAACCACATGGAGACAGCTGAACCACAGGGCGGCGACAAGCCGAAGACCGGAGTCGCAACCCCGGCGCCGGACAAGACGCCACCGGAGCCGATGCCCGATGTCGAAAAGGCCTTCGAAGAGATCGAGGTCGACGCGCCGCGGGTCGGGATCATCATGGGCTCGAAGAACGACAAGCCCAAGATGCAGGCCGCCGGCACAGCCCTGCAGGAGGCCGGCATTCGCTACGAGGTACGCGTGATGAGCGCTCATCGCGACCCCGAGATGGTCCGCGAGTACTGCCACAACGCACGTATGCGCGGCCTCAGGGTGCTGATCGCGGGCGCCGGGATGTCCGCCGCCCTCCCCGGCGTAGCCGCTGCCCACACGGATCTGCCGGTGATCGGCGTACCGATCATGGGCAAGTCGCTGGGCGGGCTCGACGCGCTGCTCTCGGCGGTCCAGATGCCACCGGGCATTCCCGTCGCCTGCGTTGCGATCGACGGATCGAAGAACGCCGGCGTCCTTGCCGCGCGAATCATCAACTCCTGATTTGGACAATCATCGGCACATGCCCAGATCGAATCTGAAGGTTCCAGGGTGATCCCTCGATACACACGCGAGGAGATCGGCGCGGTCTGGACCGATCGCCGCAAGATGGAGGGCTGGCTCGCGGTTGAGCTGGCCGCAACCGAGGCCTGGGCGGCCGAAGGCGTAGTTCCCCCCGAGGCTGCCGCACATGCGCGCGAGCGGGCGGCGTTCGAGGTCGAGGCCGTCGCTGAGCGCGAGCGCACGACCAACCACGACGTCGCGGCCTTTGTCGACGTGGTCGCGGAGTCTGTCGGGGGTGACGCCGGGCGCTGGATCCACTACGGGCTCACCTCCTCCGATGTCCTCGACACGGCGCTCGCTCTTCAGATTCGCGATGCGGGCGAGATTGTCGTCGCCGGCGCGCGCGCCTACCGCGACGCACTCAGGGACCGGGCAATCGAGCACGCCGACACGTTATGCGTCGGCCGTACCCACGGCGTCCACGCGGAGCCCACTACGTTCGGCCTCAGGCTGGCGGGCTTTGCGTTCGAGGCCGATCGCAACCTTCGCCGTCTCGAAGCCGCCTTCGCCGACGCCGCCGTCGGCGCGATTTCGGGCGCGGTGGGCACCTATGCCTCCGTTCCACCGCAGATCGAACGGCACGTGTGCGAGACGCTCGGGATCCGGGCCGAGGACGCCTCGACCCAGGTGGTGCCCCGCGATCGGCACGCCGCCATGCTCTCGGCGATCGCGCTCGCCGGCGCGGGTCTGGAGCGCTTCGCTACGGAGCTGCGGAACCTTCAACGGACCGAGATCCGCGAGGCTGAGGAGCCGTTCGGCAAGGGACAAAAGGGCTCGTCAGCGATGCCCCACAAACGAAACCCGATCACCTCGGAGCGCATCACCGGCCTTGCTCGAGTACTTCGCGGCTACGCGCAGACAGGCCTCGAGAACGTCGCGCTCTGGCACGAGCGCGACATTTCCCACTCCGGCGCGGAACGTGTCGTCCTGCCCGACGCGACGATCGCTCTCGACTACATGCAGCACCTCGCGACCCGCGTCGCCTCGGGCATGGTCGTCCACACCGAGCGCATGCAGGCAAACCTGGAGTTGACGCACGGCGCGATCTTCAGCCAGCGCGCCCTGACTGCTCTGGTCGACTCCGGCATGACCCGCGACGACGCCTATCGCACGGTCCAGGCCGCAGCGCAAGAAGCGTGGGACACGGGCACGCCGTTCCGTGAGCTTCTCGGTCCGGCGGCGCCGGATCTTGACCTGGACGTAGTCCTGGATCCCCGCGCGTACACCGCGCATGTCCCCGAGGTGATGGCGCGCCTCGATCGCCTCGGAGACTGAGCGCTCTCTAGTGTTCCGGGCGATGAGCCCCGACCCCCCAGCCGAATACACGATCGAAGATCGGCCCGGCAAGAACGCCGACCAGATCTCGCCACTGACGTTCGTCGGCGGAACCGGCCGGAGCGGGACGCATGTGGTCGCGCGCTTCCTGGGCCGCCACATGCGACTGCACGCGATCGGCGTCGAATGCCGCTTCCACGTCGAGGATCGCGGGTTTCCGGGGCTCCTGGACGGCAGTGTCAGCGCCGACGCTTTCCTCAAACGCCTTCGCGGGTTCTGGTGGAAGGGTCAGATGAGCGGCCGCGAGCGCGGCATGTACCGCTTCCTGTCCGAGGACCGCCTCGAGTGGGCCATCACCCGCTTCGAGGATTCGTTCGACGTGGCGGAGCCTGAACCCGCGTGCCGACAGCTCTTTTTAGACCTCCTCTGGCAGGAGGCCGTGGAGAAGCGGGCGACGGGCCTCGTCGAACAGAGTTGCGACACGATCGCCCAGGCCCCGACATTGATGCGACTCTTTCCGGAGGCAAAGTTCATCCACGTGGTCCGAGACGGGCGGGACGCTTCTGCGTCGCGCGTCTCCCAGACTCGCGGCCTCGTCTACCCGATTACGCGCAACCAGGGAATTCGCTGGTTCGACAAGCGAATCAGGCGAATCGACGACGGAGCACGCCAGATTCCCCCGGAGCGCCTCTTCCAGGTGAGCCTCGAGGACATCCTGACGCCGCCACGCCACGAGGCGGCACGCGAGGTCACCAACTTCGCAGGCGTCAGATTCGGCCGGCGGATGCGGCGTTTTTTCTACTCGAAGATGGACCTCCACAGCGCAAACACCGAACGCTGGCGCGCGGGAACGTCAGAGCGGAGGCAGCGCTCGATCGAGGCGCGATACGAGCGCTCGCTCGAAGGCCTCGAGGCCGACGGCGTATCAAGCGCCCCACTCTTGCGCGCCGTCTTCGACCGCCGGCGAGAACCCGACTACGAGTTGCCGCCCAAGCCGCCGGAGTCGGACTCGGGAGCCGAGGCAGACGGGGCCGAGGGCGAGGCCTCCGGCTCCTTCGGCGCCGAAGCGGAGGCAACGGTTTCCCGGCCCTCGGGCGTCGAGACCTCGTAGCCGAGGTCGTCCAGCAGGTCGGCGGCAATCGACTCGAACCTGGCAACGTCAGCCGGGTCCATCGCTTCGCGCCAGCGACCGACGCGATCGGACCGGGGCGCTTCGGTCACGAGCGAATGAGCTTCGATCCGCTCCTGAGCCGGACGGAGCGCACCACCGTCCTCGTCGTCGAGATCCCTCGCTATCTCTTGGAGGCGGTCTGCCGACCGCTCGTGGTAGGCGAGCATCGCTGGGTCGAAGGCCAGGTCGATGAACTCGCAAATCTGCCTCAGGACGGGCTCGGGGTCTTCGATCAGGTCTTCGTAGCGGACCTCGATGTAGTGCTCCATCCGGGCGCTACGACGGCGTGCGCGCCTGATCCGCCGTTTCCAGATCTTGGCGTGGCGCTCCACCGTCAACTCCTCGGCTGTCATGCGTCCGTCGCGTGACAGGGCAACGTCGCGGCCGTCCCTGATCAGGTGGATGAAGCGCGCCTCAGGCAGGGATCGCTTGACCATCCCCATCTGCTTTACGTAGCCCGGAGTCTTGTCTCCGTACCGCGATTTGCCCTGGCCCTCCGCGTAGAGCCGGTAAAAGGAGCGAAGGACGTCTTTTGGCCTGGTCATCCCCAAGGACTCGATCCGCTGCACAAGAACCTCCGGCGCGAGTCCGAAATCGTCCCAGCGCCGGTGGTTGACGAGAAAGTTCACGGCCTCCTCGGGGCTCATCGGGCTACCTGCCTTGCGGCGGCTCTTCAGCTCTTTCGTCAGAGCTGGGATGAAATGCGTCTCAGGCGGGATGGCGAGTTCAGGATGGGAGTCGAGCATCATGCGCAGGAGGGTCGTGCCCGAGCGGTTGACGCCGATCACGAACGGCACAGGGCCGGAGACGGCTTCGCGCTCGATGGCAGCGATTTGCTCCTTGCGTTCGCGCTTTCGCGCCTGCCTTGCCCGCCTGCGGCGGATCTCGAGCGGGGAGAACCTCATACCGGCGCCGAGGTTCGCAGATCCGCTCGAGCCCGGCTCTTGAGCACAGCGCGTGTGCCCTCGCGCGGAGACATGGTCACGTTGCGGCGAACGGGGCGCTCCGGCCGTTCCGAACCAGGCCGCAGATCGCACTGGGAAAGAATCGTGCGTAGCGCGACGCGCATCTCAAGCTCCGCAAATGCCGCGCCGATGCACCGTCTCGTTCCCCCACCGAAGGGGATCCAGGAAAAGGTCTCCGTCGAGCCATCAAGGAACCGCTCTGGCCTGAACGCGTACGGGTCCGGATAAAGGTCGGCTCGCGTATGGGTCATATAGATCGCAGCCAGAACGACCGTGCCGCTCGGGAGGTCATAGCCCCCGAGATGCGAGTCTTCGCGTAACTCCCGACCCGTAAACGGGACGACCGGGCGGACGCGGAGCGTTTCGTCGATCACCGCGTCCATGTACTCGGTGCCACCGTCGGACCTGACCTCGTCGATCAAGCGCTCCATGGCGTCCGGGTGATGAAAGAGAAGGTCGAACGCCCACGCCAGAGCTGTAGCCGTGGTCTCGTGCCCGGCCAGGAGCAAGGTCATGAGCTGGTCGCGCAGCTCCCGGTCTTCCATCTGCGAGCCGTCCTCGAAACGCGCCGTGACGAGCATGGAGAGGATGTCGTCGCGACCAGCCAGGTCCGGATCGCGCCGCCGCTCCGCGATCTCCTCGAAGAGGAGCTCGTCGATCCGCGCGGCGAGCGACGCAAGGCGGCGGAAGGGAGGAACCCTTCGCAGATGCGGAATGACGAAACCGATCGCCTTGGGCGAGGCGCTCGCCGCCAGCGCTTCGATGAGCGCCACGCTCAAATCAGCGCGTCGGCGCTCGTCAGTAACTCCAAAGACAGCACGCAGGATGACCTCCAGCGTTATCGCCTGCATGCTGGGATGAAGCGCGAACGGCTCGCCCGAGGGCCAGCCTGCGATCACCTCCTCGGTCGCCTCCGTGATGACCTGCTCGTAGGCACGCATCCGCTCGCCGTGGAACGGAGGCAGCATGAGCTTTCGACGGCGCATGTGCTCGTCGTCCTCCTGGAGGAGCAGGGAGCCCTTGCCGACCATCGGCTCGAGCGCGATGTTCCGCCCCGGCGCGATGGTGTTGATGCGATCCGCTCCATAAAGCGCCTTCATCGAAGGTGCATCCGAGATGAACACCACTTCTCCGGGACCGAGAATCGACGCGTGGAACGTCTCACCGAGCTCACGGCGCCAGTACTCCAGGAAGGAAATCGGCCGCATGATGAAGCGGGTGGTCTGCAGCGCCTTCGGCAGCGGGACGCTCGGCGGGGCAGGCATGACGGGAACGGTACCCGTCGTTGTTAGAGTCGCCGCCGTGAGCGAAGAATCACTCTCCGAATTGAAGCTCGTCGCCTCCGGCAAGGTGCGCGAGATGTACGAGATCGAAGACGACCTTCTCATGGTCGCCTCCGATCGCATCTCGGCCTACGACGTCGTCTTGCCCACACCGATCCCGGATAAGGGCGCGGTCCTCACCCGGATGTCGGTGTTCTGGTTCGAGACGACGGGCGACATCGTCCCCAACCACATGTTGACTGCGGACGTGCCGTCGGAAGCCGGCGGGCGCGGCCTCCGCGTCAAGAAGCTCGAGATGTATCCCGTCGAGTGTGTCGTCCGCGGCTACATCACGGGCTCCGGCTGGAAGGAGTACGGAAAGACGGGCGAGGTCTGCGGAATCAAGCTGCCTGACGGCCTCCAGGAGTCCCAAAAGCTTCCCGAGCCGATCTTTACGCCTGCGACCAAGGCCGAAGTGGGTGAGCACGACGAGAACATCTCATTCGAGCGCGCCGTCGAAACGATCGGCGACCGTGGTCTCATGGAGGGACTCCGCGACACTTCGATCGCCCTGTACGAGCACGCCGCCGCACACGCGCTGGAGCGCGGGATCATCATCGCCGACACGAAGTTCGAGTTCGGCGCCTCGCCCGGAGCCGAAATCGTCCTGGGCGACGAGGTGCTCACTCCGGACTCTTCGCGCTTCTGGCCGGCAGACGCTTACGAGGCCGGTCGGGGTCAGTCCTCTTTCGATAAGCAGTACGTGCGCGACTGGCTGGACGAGACGGGCTGGGACCACAGCCCGCCCGGACCCGAGTTGCCCGACGAGATCGTCCAGGGCACCCGCGCCAAGTACGTCGAGGCGTACGAGCGCATCACCGAGCGCGACTTCTAGCGCGACGCGTGATTGTGGAGGGCGGCCTGGTGCTTGCCCCTCCCCCTCGCTAGCGTCTCGACCGTGAACGTCTTCATCCAGGGGATGCGCCGGTCGGGTACGACCATCCTTTACGACGCGTTCGCGGAGGACCCGGATCTGCTTCGTTTCTATGAGCCGTTCCGCGAGGAGGCCGAGACTCTCGGCGGCGGATCCGGTGCCCGTGCGGAGGACCTCTTCGCCGAAACGCGCGAGGTACGCCTCCAGTTCAAAAAGGAAGTCCACCCCGAAGTCCCTCTGGAGCTGTTCAACCACGGCGGACCGAGGGCTCCGGGCCTCGAGCTGCACCCGGGGCTGCCGCCATGGGGCGTCGAGTTCCTCCGCTATCTCCTCAGCCGGGCTCCCGAGGTGCTCATCAAGGAAGTGCGCCTGTTCCGCAAGGTCCCCGACCTCCACCGGGTGGATCCAAACGCGACCCTCGTCCACATCGTGCGCGACCCGCGTGCGGTCTCGGGCTCGATGCTCCTGGGAAGGGGACGGCGCCACGCGACCCGCTACGCCGATGCGGACGCCTTCTTCGAGGCGTGGACACGCCGGAAACTCTGGTCGTCGGGCGCGATGTCGCGAGAGGTGCTTGCCTCGGGCGAACATGAAGGGCTCGAGCGCGGAGTCCCGGACTTCATGCGCCCGATGGTGGTCTGGAAGGCGGTGTGGGACGGGCTCAGAGACGAAGGGCGAAGGCTTTTCGGCGATCGCTACGTCCTGGTCCGCCTCGAGGACCTCAGGGTTGATCCGGAGGGGGAGCTTCACCGGATCTACGACGCGATCGGCCGCTCGACCCCCGACGGCGTGCGCACCTGGGCTGCCGAGAACGTGCGCAAAGAGGCAGACATCCTGTGGGGCGACGACCCGCGCTGGGCCGCTGGCGCCAAAGCGCTCGGAATGGAAGAGGCCCTCAAAGACGCCGGGTACGGCGACTTAATGACGCCGACCGGGTCGGCGCGGCCGCTCAAGCTGCGCTCACCGGATGCCGACGCTCCCTCCCGGCTGGACGCGGCCGTCGGGCGTGCTCGCCGCGCCGTTGATCGCGCGACCGGCCGAGCCCGTCGCTAGGTTCTTGGACCAATGAAGGCGCGCGTCCTTATTCGCCCCAAGGAGGGCATCCTCGATCCGCAGGGCAAGGCAGTGGAGCGAGCGCTTCCCGCCTTGGGGTTCGACGATGTGCGCGACGTGCGGGTCGGCCGCCTGGTCGAGCTCGAGGCCGATGACGCATCGCACCTCGCAGACCTCTGCGAGAAGCTCCTCGCCAACCCGCTGATCGAGGACTACGAGATCCAAGAGATCGGGTAGCGGCGCCGATGTTCGGAGTCCTTCAGTTCCCAGGCTCTTGCGACGAGCGGGACGCGCTGGCAGCATGCGAGCGCGTTGGCGAGGCGCGGATGGTCTGGCACGAGGAGACAAGCCTTGACGGCATCGACGCCGTTGTCGTTCCGGGCGGTTTCAGCTACGGCGACTACCTGCGCGCCGGCGCGATCGCCCGCTTTGCCCCCGCCATGGACGCGGTGCGCGAGTTCGCGGAAGCCGGGGGTCCCGTGCTCGGCATCTGCAACGGCTTCCAGGTGCTGTGCGAGGCCGGGCTTTTGCCCGGGGCGCTCCTGCCGAACGATGGCCTGCGGTTCCTTTGCCGGCAGGTCGATCTGGAGGTCGTCTCGGCCGAATCGGCGTTCACCCGCCGGATGGAGGTCGGCGAGTGCCTGTCCGTCCCGGTCAAACACATGAGTGGCCGCTACTTCGCTCCCCCGGCAACGCTCGACGAACTCGAGGCGCGTGGCCAGGTCGTCCTGCGCTACGCCCCGGGCCAGAACCCGAACGGATCGTCGCGGGACATCGCGGGAGTAGCCAACGCCGAGGGAAACGTGATGGGCCTGATGCCCCACCCCGAGCACGCCGTCGATCCGCTTACCGGCTCCGACGACGGGCTCAGACTGTTCGCGGCCGTGGCAAAGACGGCCGCTCCCTCCTGATCAGCCCGGGCGCTTTCGCTCGGCAATCGAGTTGATCCGTTCGAGGTAGTCCTCGAACGCCTCGCGATAGACGGCGGTCTCGAACGCCGCCTCCCACTTCTTGTTGCCGTTCCCCGCTTTGAGTTGGTCCCAGGCCTCACGCATCGGGTCGGCCATGAAGAGGTCCGTCCACGGCCCCTCGCTCGCAAGCAACTCCTCCACCGCGGCCGCGTCGTCAGGCGACTTCCATAGGCGGCGCCGTCTGGTTGCGGCTCCCGCCTTCGTCTTGGGCTTGAAGATGGGAGCGTCCTTCCACTCCGGGACGAAACGCGCAACCAGCTCGTTGTGCAGACGGGACGCCATGCGATCCCGTGGTCTCATGCCAAACGCTGCCGCCACGAAGCTCGGCATTGCAAACACGGACAGGCGCTCGGCGTGCGAGGCGAGGCCCTGCCGATTGGGAAAGCGGTCGGTCAGGTAGAACCACTCCAGGCGCTCGAATCCCTTGAGGCCCGCGTCCTCACCCGCGTCCAGGGTCTCGCCCGTCGCGGCCACCCCTGCTTCCAGACATTCGGGGCGGGCGAGGCCGTCGACCTTGGGAAACAGCTTCATCGCCCACCTCTCGCGCTCGCTCCTCCCGCCGATCGCGATCTTCGCCAGGTCACGGCGGTTCTTGTAGTAAAAGCCGTGAGCGATCTCGCCTCCGTGGCCTGAGAGGGTCGCGGCTTCGGGCCTCTGCCTGGGCAGATCCTGATTGCCGCGGACCTTTTGCGGGTGGCGCATCCCGTCATGAAGCAGATGGACGTTCAGAGCCCGCTTCAAGAGGGGCCGGTCCAACTTGGCTTCGTCGTCGGTCGTCTTTCTGAGCTTGTGCTCGAGCGCTCCGGAACGACGTGCCATCAGCTCGAGCGCGACGTCCGCCTCTCCGATGGTGCGATCGGAGGTCACGGCTCTTGCGTCGCTGCCGACCGCGACCGCAGCGGCGGCGATCAGACGGGAGTCGCGACCACCCGACAGCTCGATCGTCGTCTGGCTCTCCCAGAGAGCGTCCGCCAGCCGCACCTGCGCGAGCGTCTCCTCCCCCGCCCGGTCGCGAAGCTCGGCATAACTGGCGGAAGGCAACACCAGCTCGGGCAGGATGCCGAGGTCTTCGCGCTGAACCTTCCCGTCCGAGGCCCGGATCGCGGTGTGGCGGCGCACCGATTCGACGCCGGCAAAGGGCGTTCTTCTTCCCATCAGCCAACCCGACCCGGCCAACACCTGCCACGAGTCGTGATCGGCTCGCGCAGCCTCCCCCGCGAACAGAAAAAGCGCGGCCGCACGGTTGGTCCAGAGCGTTCGCCCACCTTCGAACGAGACTTCGAGACAGCGGCCTGCGGCGAGGAAGTCCGTGAGAACCATGAGCTCGCCGCTCCGCTTGTCGAGGATCGACATTGCGAAGGGAGGCGCGAGGTCGCGCGAGCGCCCCGGATCCTCGACGAGCTGCCCGGCGAGGGCGAGTGCAGCCTCCCTGCAAGGCCGAGCGACCCCGGTTACCGATCCAAACCCGGACGGGACGTAGGCGAACCCCGCCGCCAGGTCTTCGTCTTCTGCGAAGAACGGCCACCGGCAGCGAGGTTCGGCGTCGCCCAGGACAACCATCCCCTGTCCGCGGCATGTGGCGGTCCGCGCCGAAAGGGGGTAGTCCGCTAAGGGCCCGTAGTGCTCTTTCAGGCGGCCGACTCCCGCCTCGATCTCGGCCTGGGCCGGCTCTTCTCGGTATGACCAGGCGAGCCAGGTCGGGTCGATCTTCTCGCCCATCGGAGCGAGGGTAGCCTTGGCGCGACCTCACGACAGATGAAAGCCGATACCTCCACCTCGAAGTTCCTCCGTTCGCGGCGTCTGCGCGGAAGCGCAGACCCCGGTATGCCTGCGCCGTTCGTCGTCGGCGTGGGCCGGTCGGGCACGACGCTTCTCCGCCTGATGCTGGATGCACATCCTCAGATGGCAATCCCGCCGGAGACCCATTTCTTCGACAGCGTTCTCGAAGCGTCCGGCCGTCTGCGGTTCGGTCCTGAACAGGCGCTCTCGGCAATCACCGAGGACGAGCACAGACGCTGGAACGACTTCGGATTGGGCCAGGACGAGCTGCTCGACCGTTTCGAGACGATCCGGCGGTTCAACGCCCCGGACGCCCTCCGCGCCTTCTACGAGCTTTACGCGGAGAAGCAGGGTAAGGAGCGCTGGGGTGACAAGACGCCTCCGTACGTGAAGACGATGCGCCGGATCAAGCGGGTCCTCCCGGAGGCGAGGTTCATCCACGTGATCCGCGACGGCCGCGACGTTGCCCTCTCGAACAACAAGCGCGTGATCGAACGCGGCCACCGGGAGGCGGTACCGGCGGCGCGATCAGCACGGCGCTGGAAGCGGCGAATCGAAAAGGCCCGCGCGGACGGGCCGCATCTCGGCGAGTACATCGAGATCCGCTACGAAGACCTCGTTTCCGACACGGAGCCTGCCCTGCGAACGGTGTGTGACTTCATCGACCTGGACTTCGACGAGGTGATGCTCCGCTATCACGAGACCGCGGCCGAGCGACTGGCCGAGATGGCGGGCGCAATGCCTGCCCGAGATGGGCGTCCCGAACGCGATGCGGGCGAGCGCCTGAAGGCTCACGCACTCGCGACCAAGCCCCCGACCAAGGAACGGATCGAGGTCTGGCGCGAAGATATGAGCGCTGACGACCAGGCGGAGTTCGAGCGCGTGGCAGGAGACCTTCTGGACGACCTGGGCTACGCCAGAGCCGCGTCCTCGTAGCATTCAGCGCCCGCTCATGGCAGTTCTCGTCCCATCCTTCCTTCGCCGTGGCACCAGCCACGCGCCGTTCCCGTTCGTCGTCGGCATGAACCGCTCGGGCACAACGCTTCTGCGGATGATGCTCGACGCCCATTCGGACCTCACGATCCCGCCGGAGACCCATTTCGTGCCGGACATGATCAAGGCCGCGAAGGCCGACGGTTCGACTCCCGAGAGCATCCTCGGGGCGATGAAGGAACATCGCGAATGGGGAGACTTCGAGATCTCGGACGAGGAGATGCTCGGGCGCTTCCGCGAGCTGCCCAAGCTCAAGGCGGGTCCGGCGGTGCGTTCGTTCTACGACATCTACGCCGGGCGCCAGGGCAAGCCTCGTTACGGCGAGAAGACACCCACCTACGTCCAGAAGATGAAGCTGATTCAGCGCGCACTCCCGGAGGCCCGCTTCTGCCATGTGATCCGCGACGGGCGCGACGTGGCACTTTCGGTTCTGGACCGCACCGTTCGCGATCTGACGGCCGGCGACGTCGCAGCACGCTGGCAGAAGAAGGTGACGAAGGCCAAGGAGGACTCCCCCGCGCTCGAGCACTACATGGAAATCCGCTACGAGGACCTGATCCTCGACACGGAGCCGGTGCTTCGAAGCGTGTGCGAGTTCTTCGAGCTTGAGTGGCAGAACGACCTTCTCACCTATCACGAGCGCTCCGCCGACCGCCTTCAGGAAATGGCTCGTGCCCTTCCGGGGGGCGGCAAGTCGAAGGAGCTGTCGGTCGAGCGCCGCATGAAGACGCACGAGATGACGACGAAGCCTCCTTCGGCGGACCGCGTCCAGCGCTGGCGAAAGCAGATGTCCGAGGAGCAGCGCCTCGAGTTCGAAGAGGTTGCGGGCGATCTGCTGGCCGACCTCGGCTATCCGGTGGGCGAACCGGTCGACGCCGCCGACCTCTAGGCCCGATGCGGGTCGGCATCGTCACCAAGTGGTTCGCTTCCGGCCAGGCGGTCGTTTCGCGCTATGTGCGCTCGGCGCTCGACGAGCTCGGCCACGAGACTTTCATCCTGGCCCGCGAAGGCACCGGCCCCCGTTCAGGCGTGAAGGAGCGGGTCGCCGACCCGGTCTGGGATCAGCCCGGTGTAACCGAGACGGGCGAGTCCGACGTGCCGCTCGAGACCTATCGCGAGTGGGTCGAGCGCGAGAGCATCGACGTGATACTCACCGACAACCTCTACCAGTTCTCAGAGCTCGCGGCGCTGCGCGCCGACGGGATCAAGACGATCGGCAGGTTCGTCTGGGAGCACTTCGGCGAGAAGCACGCAAAGGGCGCCAAGGAAGCGCTCGACGTCGTCTACTCCTTTCACCGTGGCGAGCAGGAGCGCTACTCCCAGATGGGCATCGAGAGCCCGTACGTCACCTGGGGATGCCACCCCGAGCTTCTTGCCGTCGAGCCGAAGCGTGAGGACGACGGTCTTGTTCGCCTCCTCGTCCCGGGCAGCTTCATGGGCCGTCGCAAGCCCCTCGACGAGATGCTCGAGGGCTTCATGGCCACCAAGGACGAGAGGCTGCGGCTGATCATCAAGGGGCAGACCTCGCGAAAGGAAGGAAAGCTGGCCAAGGCCACCGACGCCGACTCTCGCATCCAGGTCCTGATCTCAGACCAGCCAACCGAGGAGCACCTCTCCTTCGTGGCAGGCTGCGACGTCTGCCTCTCGCCCACGCGCTGGGAGGGCCTCGGTCTGCCGCTTTACGAGTCGATCGCCTTCGGCCAGCCCGCCATCACCAACGACAACGCCCCGATGAACGAGGCTGTCCTTGACGGAGTGAACGGCTACCTGGTCAGCGCGACAGTGGAAGGAACGGCGCGCTCGGGCATCACCTCGTGGAGCCCCGATCCAGGCGAACTCGCACGGGCGATCGAGCGAATCGCCGATGACTCCGCGCGCGCCGAGCTTGCCTCCGGTGCTCGCGAGCTTCGCGAGGGCGAGCGCGCCTGGTCGCGCACCGTCGCCGGCTTCGGTGAGCTTCTTGATTCGGTGTCTTAGTGCGGGTCGGCGTCGTCACCAAGTGGTTCAACCGTGGCCAGCCGGTGGTCGGACGCCACACGCGATCAGCGCTTGACGCGCTCGGCCACGAGACCTTCGTCCTCGCGCGGCCGAAGAAGGACCGGGGGCCGCAGCCGGGCGCGCTGAGCCGCGACGACGTCTGGGACCAGCCGGGCGTCACCGAAGCGTCCGAGTACGAGATCCCGCTTGCCGATTACACCGGGTGGATCGAGCGCGAGGGGATCGAGGCGATCCTGTGCGACCAGAACTACGGCTTCTCAGAGCTCGCCGAGGTGCGTGCCCGTGGCGTGACGGTGATCGGCCGGTTCGTCTGGGAGCACTTCACCGCCGAACACCTGGAGGGAGCTCGCCGCGGATACGACGTCGTCTTTTCGATGACGCATGCCGAGCAGGCCCGGTACGCCCAGATGGGGCTCGAGACGCCCTACGTCCCCTGGGGCTGCCACCCCGAGCTGATCGAGGTCGCGGATGCGGTGGCGAGCGAGCGAGTGTCGAACGCCACTCCCCGTGAACAAGGGGCGCCCGTGACCTTCGTGTTCACCGGGGGGTTCCTTGGGCGAAGGAAGCCACTCGAGCCGGTGCTGGACGCATGGTCCCGGGTCAAGAGCCCACGGGCTCGCCTGATCGTGAAGGCCCAGGTCGAACGCTCGCGTCTCGCGGCCGCCGAGGAAGCGGCCGCCGAGGACACGCGGATCGAGCTTCGCATCGGCGACGAACCCACTCGAGCGCACCTCGAGACGGTCGCGGCCGCCGACGTGACGCTGTCGCCTGCGCGCTGGGAGGGTCTCGGGTTGCCGCTTTACGAAGCCGTCGCCTTCGGGCAACCCGCGATCACCAATGATGTGGCGCCGATGAACGAGATCACGCGCGACTTGGAGAACGGCCTCCTGGTTGCCTCAGCGCCGGACGGCACGGCTCGCTCGGGCATCCCCGCGGTCGCTTTCGACACGGGCGAAATGGCCGCAGCCATCGACAGGCTCGCGGACGACGACGAGCTCCGCGCCACCCTCGCGGCGGGTGCCCTGACCCTCCGCGAAGACGAGCGGGCGTGGGACAACACCGTTCGCGGGTTCGGATCGCTGCTAGAACTGGCCGCCTCGTGAGCACGTACAAAAAACTGAGGAAGCGCGTCAGGATCATCCGCGCCCGCAAGCGCCTGACCTCGACCGGCCCGGAGCCGCCGCCGGCGCCGTTCGTATGTGGCGTGACCCGGTCGGGCACGACCCTGATCCGGCTGATGCTCGATTCCCACCCGGACCTGGCCATCCCCGGCGAGACACACTGGGTCCCAAAGCTGATTCGCCGTATCGAGAAGGACAGGCAGGCTCCTGCCGAACTTGCCGAGGTCATCATCGAGTCGAAGCGCTGGCAGGACTTCCACCTGGACCCGGACGCCCTTCGCGATCGCATCGCTGCGCTTCAGAAGCCGAACGCCGCCGACGTGATCCGCGCGTTCTACCTCTGTTATGCCGAGCGCGAGGGCAAGCCGCGCTACGGCGACAAGACGCCCGGATACATCAAGGAGATGGTGCGCATCCAGCGCACCCTCCCCGAGGCGCGCTTCATCCACATCATCCGCGACGGGCGCGATGTCTCGCTCTCCCACATGCGGATGAACTGGGGGCCGAAGACCTACGAGGAGTCGGCCACCCTCTGGGTCGAACGCATCGCCAAGGCACGCCGGATGGCGCCGAAGATCAGGCACTACCACGAGGTCCACTTCGAAGACCTGGTTCGCGACACCGAGGGCACTCTTCGCAAGGTGTGCGACTTGATCGAGTTGGACTTCGATCCGGCGATGCTCGCCTACCACGAGCGAGCCGAGAAGCGCCTGCAGGAGAAGAACGTCGACCTCGTTCGCCGCCACGGCCCGACCCAGCCGGCCGAGGCCCGAATGGAGTCCCACAAGCTCGCCAAGGAACCGCCGCGTACCGACCGCCTGGAAGCCTGGCGCCACAAGATGACGGCGGAGGAGATTGCAAGCTACGAGAGGATCGCCGGGCCGCTCCTGGTCGAGCTGGGCTACGAACTGGCGAGCTAGCGCAAGGGCAGTTTCAAGGCAGCCTGCGCGTCTGGCCAAGCCGAAGGCACCTCAGAGACACGGGAGCCGGTCATCTTAAGCTCCCGGGAACGTGAGCGGAAGGCGTTCCTTCAGCCAGCGAAGACGGTCTCCGTCGGGAATCTCCGGCTCGAGCGCGTCGACGAACCCCGGAACGGCAAGCCATTTGCGGTAATGGACCTGGACGAGCTCTTCTAGCGGCATGCTGCGGTCGGGCTCGGGCATTTTGGGGCGGCGGCGGAGCATGTAGTTGTAGGGGGCGTCGAGGATCTCCATGCGGTCCCAGATCCGCGCTGCGGTGACCGCGAACGCCAGCTGATCCATGTTGCGCCGGCCGTCCTGCGGGAAGTGTTTGGCGTCCATGAGCGTGAGGAAGTCGGCGAGCCACTGAGCGAGGATTCCCTCACTGCGGCGAACCGCGATGAGCCCCGAGTTGAAGTAGGCGCGGATTTCGGTACCGGCACGGGTCGTCTCCGTGAACGGACGCTCCTCGACACCGCAGATCTCGTACATCCGGACCCAGTAGGCATCGTTTGCGTCGTCCGGTCCGGTCGAGCCGCGCTTCTTTTGGCCGACGGGCCGTGCGGCGGCCCCTCGCTCGACCTCGAGTCGGACCGGGTCGTTGCAAAAGAACGTGTCCGTATCGCAGACGGCGATCACGTCCTCGGAGAGATTCTCCTCAGCCCAGGCGGCGCTGAAGACCTTGTTCGCGATCGGGTACTTCGGGAACTGGTCGTTCAGCAACTGGGTGCGGTGCTCGACGCCGAGCCGCTCGAACTCCGCGAGCGTCGCGCTCGCGATGCCCGAGTCGCCGCGGGGCTCGACCGAAACGATCCGCGACTCCGCGTGGGTGCCACCCCACCTGCGAACCGACTCGGCGAACAGGACCGCCTGCCCCTCCAGCGAGCCCGCCTCGACGCAGATGACAAACGCCAGCGACAAGGAACTAGCCGAGGTTCATCTCAGCGGCTAGCGGCCCACAAATCCGTTCGATCGTCTCCCGCTGTTCCGGCTTCAGCGGGTCGAGCATCTCGTCGCCCCGCTCGGCGCCCTCCATATCGAATGATTCTGTGCGCTTGAACACCCGGTTTGCCGATTCGAGCGGGCCACCCCGCTCGTGCTCGTCGTCAAGGGCCTCGAGCGGCGGGATGTCGAGCGCCGGCCGTCCGCCGGTGGCCTGCTCGGCGATCTCCCCGACAATTCGCTCGGGCTCGGCGCAGAGGTCCTGGTACGGGATGATCTTGTCGACCTGTTCGCGGTCGGCCCAGAGGCGCCCGTACACGCGCTCCCATTGGCGCGCCGCGGTCTCGACGGGATCGTCCGACATCAGCTCTCGCCACCCGGCGGGCTTCACACCCCACCAACCTTCCTCCGGAGCGCGAACGGCGTGCGGGTTCTCGACGTGCTTCTTCAAGAGGGAGAAGACGTTCGGAAGTGGGCGCCTTGCGATGGCGACGATCTGCGCGTCGGGGAAAACGGCACGAAGCCACGGGACGCGGACCGTGTTGTAGGGGTTCTTGAGCACCAAAGCATCGGCGTTGCCTGCGATCGAGGCCAACTCGGAGCGCAGATGCTCGGCGACCTCGGGCGTCGCGTCGACGGCGCCGAGCTCGTGGCCGCGCGCGCCGTCGTCGCGTTGGTAGAGCGTGCCCGCCGGATAGGCCTCCGGTGAAAACGGCGGGTCGTCGCCCCAGTACTCCTTGCCCTCGCGCCTTACGGGATTGGAGAAGCCATCGAGCCGGGTCAGGAGGCGAAGCGCCAAGCTCGTACCCGACTTTTGAAGCCCCACCACGAGAATGACCGGCGGGGTCACTCCGCTGGTGCCGTCCCGGCGGGGCTCGCCGGCTCGTAGCCGAGCTCGATCAGCAGATCGCCCGCAACCGACTCGAACTCGGCCACATCCTCGGGAGCCATCTGGGTCCGCCACTTGCCGATCGCCGACGTGTCCACCGGCTTGGTCGTCCGCTCGTGAAGCGCCATGCGGCTCTCCGCCGACCGCGGCAGACGCCCACCCATCGCAGGGATGTCGCGGTCGAGCTCCGAGAGACGCTCCTCTGAGCGCTTGTGATGGTTGAGGAGCGCGTCGTCCCAGGGAAGCTCGATGAAATCGCAGATCTCGCGAAGCGTTGCTTCGGGCTCCGAGACCAGCGTCTCGTAGCGAAGCTCCAGGTAGTGGTCGACCTTCGCGCCCTGGCGCTGTGCGCGCTTGAGGCGCTTCTTCCAGCGCCTGGCCGATTTCGCGATCGGCACGTCCTTCAAGGCGAGTGTCTTGGTGCGAGAGAGGGTCACGTCGCGGCCGTCGCGGATCAGGTGTATGAAGCGTGCCTCGGGCAGGACCTTCGAGATCTTGCGGATGTGCTGCGTATAGCCCGGGGTCTTGTCGCCCCAGCGCGGTTTGCCCTGCTGCTCTGCGTAGAGCTCGAAGAAGATCCGGACGACGGGCCCGGGCTTGATCTGCGGGAGGGCTCTCCAGCGCTCTTCAAGCTGGGAGGCCTCCATGCCGAAGTCGCCCCAGCGGCGGTGTGTGGTCAGGACCTCGGCGAGGCTCTCAGGGGTCGCCGAGTCATCCCGCGCCGCGTCGATCAGGTCCGGAACGAAGCCGGTCTCCGGCGGGACCGCCATGTCGGGATGGGCATCGAGCATCAGCCTCAGAAGCGTCGTTCCGGAACGCCCTACGCCGACGACGAACGGCACCGGAGGCCCGGGCGGGCGCCGGCGACGGCCGGGGATCTTTGAGAGAATGCCCATGCGGGAGTTAGAGGCTAGGGGTCGGCGGTGAATCGGCGCCAGAACTCGGGATCGCTCTCGATCTCGGCGAACACCTCGGCGCTCAGGGCGGAGGTCTCGGCACGAAGCTGCTCGTTGATTCGGCGGGCCGGGTGATAGCGCCGGCGGAGTGCGCGGGTCGCACGGCTCTTCGGCAGCGCGTCGAGTATCCGGGCGCGTCGAGAGTCGCGCGCCTCGGGTAATCCGCGCTCGGCATTCAGGAGTCTGCCTCCGCGCGGTGCCCGGAATCCGCCGCCATGGTGGTAGGCGAGATCCCCATAGACGGCAAAGAACAGCGGATGGAGATCCGTCTTGTTGGTGCGCTCGAGAGCGCGCCAACCCGTGCTCGACTTCTCGAGCAGGCCGAGGAGGTTGCCGCCTACGTCCGACACCTTGTTGCCCGCCTCGTTCTGCCATTGGTGGCCCGAATGCCAATCGCCGCCGATCTCGCGCCAGAGGCCGACGGTTGTCAGGCAAAAACACGGGTGCGGCTGCGGGTCGCCCATCTCGGCCCGGCGCACCGCGATGAGCGGCTTGTCTGAGCTCAGGCTCTCGATTGCCGGAGCGAGCGATGCGATCGGAAAGGCGTCGCCGTCCACGAAGAGGACCGGGTCGGAATCGTCCTCGGCGTTCGCCTCGATCAGGTCGCCCAGCAGGTTCAGCTTCGTGGCGTGGTCTTTGATCTGCTCGTCGGATGAATAGGAAAATTTGGACGAGTGGTCGTTCGGCAGCTTGTTGAGGAACGCGTAGGTCCGATACGGCTGCGGAGCGTGACGCTCGAGGTAGGCGAGCTGGATATCGACCCAGCGGTCGTCCTTCCAGTGGACCGTCGCGATATGGAGCACGCCTAGCCTTCCTGGGCAACGAGATCGGTGTTGCCCACCTCATAACCCAGCTCAACGAGGAGGTCTCCTGCCTCGCTCTCAAAAGCGACGCGGTCCTCCACGCTCATCTGCGAACGCCAGCGCCCGACGCGGTCCTTGCGCGGCGGCTCGGCAGTCAGCCTGTGGAGGTGAAGGCGATCCTCGGCCGTGCGGTGGGCGCGGTGGCGCCCTTCGGCGAGCTCTTCCCCCTCGGGCAGGTCGCGGGCGATCTCGGAAAGGCGATCATGGGCCCGCTCGTGGAAGGTGAGCATCGCCGGGTCCCAGTCGAGCTCGAGAAACTCGCAAAGGCGCTTGAGGGCCGGTTCGGTATCGAGGACGAGATCCTCGTAGCGGACCTCGATGTAGTGGGGAACCTCGGCGCCCTGCTCGCGCGCCGCGAGAACCCGCTTGCGCCAGCGGCGGCCGTGGCGATCGGGGGTGGGGTGATCCGCGCCGCGCCCCAACTGCGAGAGGCGGACGTCGCGGCCGTCTCGAATCAGATGGATGAACCGAGCCTCGGGAAGGTGGCGGTGGATCTTCTTGATGTACCGCGAATAGCCGGGCGTCTTGTCGCCCCAGCGCGGCTTGCCTTCCTTTTCCGCATACAGACGGAAAAATTCACGAATGGCCTCGCCGACCTCGAACGGCTCGATCGCGGCATAACGCGCACGCACATCGTCTGCGCTGATGTCGAAATCCGGGAAGCGGCGATGGGTGACAAGGAGCTCGGCTATCTCCGCCGCGCCTGCGCCCTCTTCCTTCGAGGCGCTGATGAGTTCCGGAACGACCTGCGTCTCGGGCGGAATCGCCAACTCGCGGTGCGCGTCGAGCATCAGCCGGAGCATCGTCGTGCCCGAGCGTGCGGCGCCCACCACAAAGGGCGCGGGAGGCTGGCCGACAGGGCTTTCCGAAGCGGTCTTTTGGCGTCCGAAAAGTCGCACCCGGCGATGCTAACCGGAGCCGGCCAAACCCCCGACGCTTACCTACATCCGCCCCTGGCACGAGAGCTTTCCGGTTGCAGACGACCCCGGGCTGGACCAGTCGTACTGGAGCTTCTTGTTCGTGCGGCTCTCGCCCTTCTTGCGCTTGTCCTTCACGAAGATGTTTGCCAAGTTTCGAGCGCGTTTCGCACGGGCGGCCACCGCCCGTGGGCATGATGTTCCTTGGCATGCCTTCCGATTGGGACCGATTCGCTCCGAGCTACGGGCGTCAGGTCGTCTTGGAACGTTCGGCGCTTCGCTCGTTGCTCCGGTTGCTCTCGATCAAGTCCGGCGAGCGCGTCCTGGACGTCGCAACCGGGCCTGCGGTCCTCCTGGCCGAGCTCTCGAAAGACGCCCAGCACCCCCGCGTCGCGGTGGGCGTCGACGGCTCGCCGGAGATGCTCGCCCGTGCGCCCGCGTTGCCGGCCGGATGGGACCTGCGGGTGGCAGATGCGACGCGCCTGCCCTTCGACGATGAAAGCTTTGACGTCGTGACGGCGAGCTATCTGCTCCATGTCATGAAGCCCCTGGAGCGAGCGGCCGCGATCGCCGAGATTGCGCGCGTTGTACGACCCGGGGGCAGGGTGGGCACGATCACGATCGCTCCTCCTCAGTCGCTGCCGATGAAGCGGATCTGGGCGCCCTTCCACAATGCGGCCATCCGATCGGATGGCCGGCTCGCAGGGCTGAGATCGCTCGATCCGGCGCCCGAGCTCGAGGCTGCCGGGCTGCGCGTGATCGCCACCAAGCGATCCTTCCGCGGCTACCCGTCGCTTTGCATTGCGTCCATCAAGGGCCCTGATGCGTAGGTATGAGCGCATGGCCCGACTATTACGGATACCCAGGGGGGTCAGCCTCGCCTTCGTCGGAGTCGCGATCGTCGCCGCGTCCGTAGCCGGCTGCGAGGGCGCCGATGTGGATTCGGCTGCATCAGCCACCAGCTCCTACAAGGGGATCTCAGAAGATGCAAGGGGCCAGACCGTTCGCTGGTGGATGTTCGGCGGTGACCAGCGGATCAACAGCTACGTCGACGAGGTTGTCGCCCCCCGGGCGAGGGCCGCGGGCGTCGAGCTCGAGCGGGTGCCCGTGACCGACACCGCGGATGCAGTGCAAAGGGTTGTCGCACAGAAGCGGGCAGGCGAGACCAGCGGCGGGGCAGTCGATCTGATCTGGATCAACGGCGAAAACTTCGCAGCGGGTAAGGACGCCGGCCTGTGGCTGGAGGACTGGGCCATGGCACTTCCCAACTCGCAGGCCGTCGATTTCTCCGACCCGTCGATAAATCTCGACCTCCAGGTGCCGATCGACGGACAGGAGTCTCCCTGGAGCCGGGCGGCTTTTGTCTACGCGCACAACTCCGAGCGGGCGGGATCGCCACCGGCGGACTTTGCCGAGCTTCTCGCCTACGCGCGCGCCAACCCGGGACGCGTTACCTATCCGGCCCCACCCGACTTCACGGGTACCTCCTTCGTCAAGCAGGCAGTGATCGCGCTCGGCGAAGACAAGGCGTTCGAGTACCTGGCGGAGCTCAAGCCTCTCCTTTGGTCGGACGGCGAGCGCTATCCCAAGTCGGAAGCTGAGCTGAACGAGCTCTACGCAAACGACGAGGTCGACTTCGCGATGTCATTCGACCCGGCGTTCATAGAGACCGCGGTCGCAATGGGCCAGTTCCCCCGCTCGACTCGGCCATTTCTGATCGAAGGGGGTGCTCTGGTGAATACCTCGTATGTGACGATTCCCGCCGACGCGGCCAATCTGGAGGGCGCACAGGTGATCGCGAACCTCCTCCTCGACCCAGAGCTTCAAGCCATGAAGGCGGACCCGATGGTTCTCGGGATCCCGACGGTTCTCGACCTCGAGCGGCTGAAGCCCGTCGAACGCAAGCTGTTCGCCGAGGCCACGGACAGCCCATACCTGCTTGACGATTTCGGCGAGACCAAAGAGGAACTACCCGCCGCCGAGGTGAGCCCGCTCGAGAAGCGCTGGGAGCAGGAGGTGCTTCGCTGAGCCAGTTCGCCGTCTCGCTGAGGGCGCGGCTCCCGACCGGCACTCTGGGCCTCCTCCCGGCGGCGCTGCTCCTGGCCGTCCTGTTCGGAGGCGCGCTCCTGGGAGCGCTGAAGGTGAGTCTCATTCCACTCGGAGGCGATCTCGGGGATGCCACGCTGACCAGCTGGGAGATGCTCTTCGCCGACCCGGCGTTTGCCGACGGCCTCGTCTTCACGCTTCGCATCGCGCTGATCTCGACCGCCATTTCGGCGGTCCTCGGGGTCATGCTGGCTCTGGGGCTCAGGCGTAGGACCGGGGGGCTTCGCGCCCTCGCTGCCCTGCCGGTCCCGGTGCCCCACCTCCTCGTGGCCGTGGTGGCCGTGGTCTGGCTCTCGCCGGGCGGGGTTGCCGACCGGGTGTTGGGTTCGGTGCCGTTCGACGTCGTCCGCGACGGAGGCGGCGCGGGGATAGTGATCGTCTACGTCTATAAGGAGGCACCGTTCATCGCGCTCCTGGTGCTCGCGTCGATGGGCCGCGCGCTCGCCGAGCGCGAGGAGGCGGCGGCGGTCATGGGGGTGGGACGGCTGAAGAGCGCGGCGTGGATCCTGTGGCCGGCGATCAGGGCGCCGCTATTGCTCGGATGCGTGATCGTCATGGCGTTCGCGGTCGGTTCCTTCGAGGTCCCGCTCGCGATCGGGCCGAACTACCCACCGACGCTCTCGGTGTACGCCTTCGAATCCATCCAGGGCGACGTTGTCACGGGCGAGGGCCGAGCGGCAGCATCCCTCCTCCTCACGGGTGTCATGGCGACGCTGTTGGCCGTAGTCGCACTCGGGTTCGCTCGACGGGTGGACCGTGGCTGAGCGGGCCCGCCGATACGGGGGCGTGACTGTCGTAGCCGTCGTCTTTGCGGCGCCGCTCGTCGTCTTGTTGCTCGAAGCACTGGCGGACGTGTGGCGGGCGCCGTCGATCCTGCCAACGGAATTGGGATCGCGCGGCTTCGCGATCGCCTTCGGGGGAGCGGGCGGCGGCGGAGCGCTCATCAACTCGATCGTGATCGCGCTCGGCGCAACTGCGATCTCACTCGTCATCGGCTGGCCGGCCGCGCGCGCGCTGGGACGAAGGGGGGCACGGTTCCGAGGCGTGGTCTGGACGCTCGTCGCGCTCCCGCTCCTGATGCCGCCGTACCTCGCGGGGTTCGGTCTCACCGAATGGTTCATCCGACTCGGCATCGACGGCACCCTCATCGGGGTTGTCGCCGCCCATGTCACCTTCACCCTCCCCTACGTGATCCTCGTCCTCACACCCAGCTTCGGACCGGAGGTCGAGTCGCTCGAGGAGATGGCCGCCACCGCGGGCACGAAACCTTCCGAGCGGCTCCTCTGGGTGACGATCCCCGTCGTGGCGCCTGCGCTCGCCGTCGCAACACTTCTGTCCTTCATCGTCTCCTGGAGCCAATACGGGACGTCGCTTGCCATCGGTGCGGGCCTCGAAACCCTGCCTGTGGTGATGCTTCCCTTCGTTGGCGCCGACCCCCAGGTCGCGGCCGCGCTGGCCGTCGTGTTCCTCATCCCGCCAGTTCTCGCCCTGGTGGCCGCGACCAGAATCGGCAGGAGCGCGCTGTGAGCGAGCTTTCCGTCAGGGGACTGACGGTCACGCCGGATGGCGCAGATGCTCCCGTGCTCCGCTCTGTGGATCTTTTGGTCCCATCGGGTCAGCTCGTCGCGCTCGTGGGGCCTTCGGGAGCCGGCAAGACCACACTCCTTCGGGCGATTGCCGGGCTCACGAAGGTCCAGGAAGGTGAGATCTCGATCGAGGGCAGATCCCAGCTGGCGCTGCCGCCGCACAACCGCCCCATCGCAATGGTCTTCCAGGAGCCGCGGCTCCTACCCAATCTCTCCGTAGAGGACAACGCCGCCCTACCCCTCCGCGCGCGGGGTGCCGGGCGTGGCGAGCGGCGAGAAGCTGCCCGTGCCCGCCTCGCCGAGGTAGGGCTGGGCGAGATGGCGGAGCGCAGCGTTCACGGGCTGTCGGGTGGCGAGGCGCAGCGCGTGTCCCTGGCCCGCGCGCTGTGCGCCGAGCCAGAGCTCTTGCTTTTGGACGAGCCTCTCGCGGCGCTCGATCCGGAACGTCGGGAGTCCCTGCGGGGCCTCATCGCGGAGGTCTCATCGGCCCGCGGATTGACCAGCCTTCTGGTAACCCACGACCGCGGCGAGGCCGCGGAGCTGGGCGACTCCGTGGCCCTCTTGCTCGGCGGGGGAATCGTTCAGCACGGGACGCCCGAGGAGATGTTCGAGCGTCCCACCTCCCTCGAGGCTGCCTCCTTCTTCGGCGTCTCCAACGTTTTGAGGGTGGGCCCGAAGGGGAGCGCCTCCCGGGCCATCCGGCCCGAGCACGTCGTGGTCGGCGAGGGACCACTCAGTGGCAGGGTGATCGAGTCGACGTACAGGGGCACCACGGTTCGCGTGATTCTCGAATGGGAAGGGCAAAGGGTCGAGGCCGACGTCACGACCGGAGCTGTCCCGCCGGCCGGATCGATGGTCCCGTTTGCCCTGCCCGAAGACCGGCTGTGGAAGATTCCCGAGGCTTAGGCGAAACGAAAGACCTGCGCGATGGACTCACGTAGGTGAGGGTTCTTGCTTCATTCGCCGTAATGGCCGGGATCTTTGCCGGAGCTGTCGGCTGCGGGGAGCAATCGGTTTCCACCCTCGGAGCGTCCACCGGAGCGTTCGGCCAGGCTCCGAGCGTTCCCGGTGGTGATCTCGACACGGACGTCGAAGCTGCGACGAGCGCGCTCTCGGAGGGGCTTGCGGAGGGCGGGCTCGACCGCGACGCGTTGGGTGTGATCGCGGCCTCCGATGACGCGCGCCTCGGCTGGCTGATCTCAGACGCCCTCCGATTCGTCCCGCCCGGCAAGGACTCGGACGACCTCGTGGACGCGTTCGTGGCGCTGACCGCCATCGATGTCCGCCGGTCGGGCGAGTTCTCTGAAAGCGCGTGGCTGAGCGTGACCAACCATCTGATCGCTTGGGACCTCCCCGCATTCCCGGGGTACCGCGAGCAAAAGGCCAAGCTCTTCCTGGCGATCGAGCCGGCGTGGGAACCGTTCTTCGCAGACACCGATTCCGCGATCGACTGGCGTCTCGTGAGCTGGGGCGGAGTGCTGATCGACGACCGCCCACTGGGTGATCCGGAGCCTTGCGCAGGTGGCTGCATCCCGGCGCTCGACGATCCAGAGCTGACGTCGGCCCCGCAAGGCGACTGGTTCGATGACGAAGGCATCGTCTTCGGGATCGAGGTCGGAGGCGAGGCGGTCGCCTTCCCGAAGAACGTCATGGAGGTTCACGAGATGGTGAACATCTCGATCGGAGGCCGCCGGATCGGGATCCCCTACTGCACCCTTTGCGGCTCGGCGCAGGCCTACTTTCTCGACGGCGAGGAGGTCGGCAGCGGGGAACTCGTGCTTCGCACTTCGGGTCTTTTGTCACGCTCGAACAAGGTCATGTATGAGCTCAACACCGGTTCGGTCATCGACACTTTCAGCGGCGAAGCTCTTTCCGGGCCCCTCGAAGAGCAGGGAGTCGAGCTCGAGCAGGTAAGCGTGACCGTCTCGAGTTGGGGCGCGTGGAAGCGCTCACACCCCGAGACCAGGATCGTCGCCGAGGACGGGGGCATCGACCGGGAGTATCCGGAGGATCCGCTCTCGGGGCGAGACGACAGCGGCCCGATCTTTCCGGTGGGCGACGTGGACCCGAGGCTGCCCGTTCAAGAGGAGGTCGTGGGCGTTACTTCGCCATCCGGAACGCCGATCGCCTTCCCGGTCGCGGCCGCGCGCGAAGTCCTAGCCGACGGCGGCAGGGTCACGTCAGGGGGTGTCGTAGTCCGTCCGGACGGGGACGGCCTGGCCGCATTTTTCCAGGGTGCTGAACTGCCTTCCCATCAGGCGTTCTGGTTTGCCTGGAGCCAGTTCAATCCGGCGACCGAGGTCTGGACTCCGGGTCCCGATGGCTGACGTCAGGTTCGCCAAGCGTGCCGAAAGCAACTACAACGCGCTGAGCAGCCGTAGCGAGGACGGCCGCTGCAAATACCCAGAAGATGGTGGCGGCGTGGTCCGGCAGGAGGCATACGAGCGAGTAGCAGACGATCGTCTCGGTGCCCTCCACGAGACCGCTCGTGAGCCGCAGCGAGCGCTCGTCGGTGGCCGGGACCCTGCGGCGCTCGAGCACGGAGGCGAACGAGAGCAGTGCGACGTTGTTCAGGAGGTAGGTGCCGAGGAGAACGCACGCCGCCAAGCGCGAGTCGGGAAGCGCAATCGCAACGCCGATCGGAAAGCCCGCATAGACCACGAAGTCGGCGAGGAAGTCGAGGATGCCACCCAAATCGGTAGCGCCCCTGATCCGAGCCAGGGGCCCGTCGAGCCCGTCCACCGAGCGGTTGGCCAACCAGAGGGCCAGCGCCGGCATCCACGCTGCCAGCGCCGCAGCCACAGAGCATCCGATCCCCAGGGCAAGCCCGAATGCCGTCAGCCCGCCCGGGCCGATGCCCGCACGATCGAGGCGGCGCGCGCCCGAATCGAGTGTCGGGGCCAGGGCACGGCGAAGCGACGTGTCGAGCATTGCCCCTCATCATGGCCGCAAGGCAAAGCGTGATCGGCCGCCTGCCTCCCGCCGTGACGCTCGGAGGAGCCGCCCTGATCGTCGTGGCCGGCGTGCTGGTGGCGCTGATCTTCCAGCCGTCGCAAGGCGATCTCGAGTCGATCTTCGACTCAAGTGGCGCCCTGGGCCCGGTCCTCTACACGGCCGCCTACGCCGCGTTGACCGTCGCCTTCGTGCCGGGCTTGCCTCTCACGCTTGCAGCGGGTGCCTTGTTCGGAGCGCTCGGCGGTGCGGCGGTGAGCATCGTCGGGGCCACGATCGGAGCCACCGCGGCCTTCCTCATTGCGCGGCGAGGAACCCGGGACTCCGTCGAGCAGGTGCGGGGCGAGCGACTCTCGGCGATCGAGAAGCGCCTTGAGGGGAAGGGCTTCCTGGCGCTTCTCACCATGCGCCTCATACCCGTCTTCCCGTTCAACGCCTTGAACTACGCCGCTGGTGCAAGCCCGATCAGCACCCGCGATTACGTGATCGCGACTTTCTTCGGGATCATCCCCGGTGCCATCGCGTACTCCGCGCTCGGCGCCGGGCTTGACGATCCGACGTCGCCTCTGTTCATCGGCGCTGCAGCGATGGCGATCGCGCTTGCCCTCGGCGCCAAGGCCTTGTCGAACCGTGTCGGGGCCGAACTGCCCGAGGATTCGGACTCTTGAGCGACGAAGAACCTGCGGCGCCGAATCACGAGCGCCGACTTGCCATCCGGCAACTGCTGTGGGCGTCCGTCTTTTTCGCGGTGTGCGTCGGTGCCTTCGTACTCCTGTTTGCGATCGGGCTCTTCCACTGAAAAGAGTGCACGCAAGAAGCCGCCAGCCGCGCGGGTAGAGTCGTCCGTTCGTGAGCGCTGAAGCCGCATCGATCCCCTCTAAGCACCGTGAGCTCGGCCTGACCGATTCCGAGTTCGAGCTGATCAACGCGAAGCTCGGCCGCGAGCCGAACGACGTCGAGCTGGCGATGTTCTCGCTGCTTTGGTCCGAGCATTGCGCCTACAAGCACTCCCGAAAGCTCCTCGGGAGGCTCCCGACCGAAGGACCGCGCGTCGTCATGGGGCCCGGCGAGAACGCGGGTGCCGTCGACGTCGGCGGCGGTTTTGCGGTGGCGTTCAAGGTCGAGTCCCACAACCACCCCTCGGCAGTCGAGCCGTTCCAGGGTGCGGCAACCGGAGTCGGCGGCATCCTGCGCGACGTCTTCGCGCTGGGGGCCCGGCCGATCGCGATCCTCGACTCGCTTCGCTTCGGCAATCTCGATTCCGAGCGCTCGCGCTATCTCTTCGACCACGTCGTCGCCGGGATCGGCCACTACGGCAACTCGATCGGCGTTCCCACGGTTGGCGGCGAGGTGTACTTCGAACCCCCGTACGAGCAGAACTGCCTGGTCAACGCGATGTGCATCGGCTTTGCGAAGACCGATTCGATGGTCCGTGCGGCCGCCGCGGGAGTGGGCAACCAGGTCGTCCTGATGGGAGCTTCGACGGGTCGCGACGGGATCGGTGGCGCCTCGGTCCTGGCGTCTGCCGAGCTTGACGAAGCAGACGAATCGAAGCGTCCCTCGGTTCAGATCGGCGACCCGTTCGAGGAGTCGAAGCTTGTCGAGTGCTGCCTGGAACTCCTGGGCGAAGGCCTGCTCGTGTCCCTTCAGGACCTGGGCGCCGCGGGCCTCACCTCCTCCGCTGCCGAGATGGCCTCGGCAGGTGGAGTCGGAATCGACATCGACGTCGGGGAGGTGCCGCTCCGCGAAGCCGACATGCAGCCGTTCGAGATCATGGTCTCCGAGTCCCAGGAGCGAATGCTCGCCGTGGTCGAGCCGGCGAACGTCGAGAAGGTCTTGGCCATATGCCGCAAATGGCAGGCTGCCCCCGCCGTCGTCGGCGAGGTCACCGACAACGGCCTCTTCCGCGTCCTGCGCGGCGAGGAGGTCACGGGCGAGATGCCGGTCGAAGCGCTCGTCGACGGCTGTCCGCTTTACGACCTGGAGCCCCAGGAGCCCAGCGGCTGGATCTACGGAAACGAGCAGACGCTCGAGACCGACGACCCGGGTGAGATGCTGCTCGAGCTCCTCGCATCTCCCTCGATCGCCTCCAAGAAGTGGGCCTTCGAGCAGTACGACTCCATCGTCGGCTCGCGCACCGTGCGCCGCCCCGAGTCCGCGGACGCGGCGGTTCTGAACCTCCCGGAGACCGGCAACGCCATCGCAGCCTCGATCGACGGCAACGGGCGCCGCGTCGCATGCGACCCCTACAGGGGGGCGGTAGAGGCGGTCCTCGAATGCGCCCAGAACCTCGCTTGCGTAGGAGCCGAGCCGCTGGGCCTCACCAACTGCCTCAACTTCGGAAACCCGGAGAAGCCGGCCGTTGCCTGGCAGCTCGATCGCGCGGTCCAGGGGCTCGCGGACGTCTGCACGGCGATGGAGGTGCCCGTCGTCGGTGGCAACGTCTCCCTGTACAACGAGACCGACCGCGGCCCGATTTACCCCACCCCGGTCGTCGGCCTCGTCGGCGAGCTGCCCGATCCCCGCAAGGCGGGGGGCCTGTCCCTCACCGACGGGGACACGATCGCGCTGGTCGGGCCGTTCAACCCCTCCGTGGCCGGGTCGGAGCTGGCGAAGCTACGCGGCGAGCTCGAGCCGGGCCTTCCCGAGATCGATCTCGACGCGCATCTCGCCGCGCTCGCCTTCGTGCGCGAAGAGGCCAGATCGGGCGAGCTGGCGATCCACGACATCTCTGACGGTGGCCTTGCCTGCTCCCTCGCCGAGATGGCAATCGCCGGCCGGATCGGTGCCAGGTGCGACCTGGACGCCCTTGTCCGTACCCGCGGATCCGAGCCCGAGGCGGCTCTGTACGGCGAAGGGCCCGGTGGGTACCTCGTCGCCGGTCCGGAGGAGACCATCCGGGAACTTCAGGCTCGCGCCAAGGAAGCGGGGGTCGATGCCTGGGTGATCGGCTCCGCGGAAGGCGAGCGCATCGAGATCTCGTCCGAGTGGATGGAGCCGAGCGTGACCGTAGCCGCGGCCGCGACCGCCTGGCAATCGCTTGCCGACCGCTTCGCCTAGGCGAGCTGCTGCCTGACGTGTAACGCTCGCGCTCCGGGTACGACCGACCCGTATGAACCGCGAACGCCTCGTGCCCGCTCTTTTGGTTGCCACAGCGCTCGGCATCGGCCTTCTGGTTCTCCAGCGCTGGGTCGCCGAAACGAGGACTGCGGCACTCGTGCTCGTAGCGATCTGGTTCGTATTGGTTGGCGTAGCGGCGCTCGTCACTACCTCCCGGCGACCGGAGCTGCGCGCGCCCGTCCTGGGAACGTTTGCGGCGATCCTCGTTGGCACGATCGCAATCGGTTACTGGACGGGATTTCGCGACACCGAGGTCGATGAAAACGTGGTCGTAGGGACAGCGAAGGCAAGCGACTCGGAGCGGAGTGCTTCGCTCGCGGGAGCAGAGGTCCAGGAGGCCGAGGAGCCGGAGGCCAAGACGGTCGAAAAGAAGCCGAAGCCTCCCGCGGGGCCGGTTTCACTCGCATCCGGTGCGTTCACGGGCGAGGACGGGCACGCCGGTTCCGGGACGGCGACCGTCGTCAGGGAAACCAGCGGAGAGCGGACGCTCACCTTTACCGACTTCAACGTCGACCCGGGCCCCCAGGTCGAGGTGTGGCTCACCCAGGACGAGACGAGCTTCGACGACCGCGTCGATCTCGGGACACTCAAGGGCAACGTCGGAAATCAGGAGTACGCGATCCCCGAGGGCGCGGACCTGACCCGCTACGACACCGTCGTCCTTTACTGCACCCCGTTCACGGTCCGGATCGCCGTCGCACCGCTGCGCTGACGCCACTCTCCCCCGCCGGGGCGTCTGATCCGGGAGCGCTGGTAGCCTTGCTTGGTAGGCGTAAGCCTGCTCCGCGAGTCCCATCCAGACCGAAGCGAAGCACCTCATGAGCTCTTCCCAAAGTGCCCCCATAGGGGCCCAGCAGAGCGTTTCCGGCCGTGACGGCCCGCGCGACGAGTGCGGCGTCTTCGGTGTGTACGCCCCAGGCTCAGAAGTGGCGAAGCTCGCCTACTTCGCTCTTTACGCGCTC
This sequence comes from uncultured bacterium, assembly GCA_963721645.1. GTDB lineage: Bacteria > Actinomycetota > Thermoleophilia > Solirubrobacterales > 70-9 > JALZKA01. The sequence continues at coordinate 2,228,224 of CAVRJK010000002.1, forward strand.
CAGCACCGGGGGCAGGAGTCGGCCGGGATCGCCACGTGTGAGGGCGGCCACATCACGACCCTTCGCGACACCGGCCTCGTCTCCCAGGTCTTCGACGAGGAGAAGCTCCGCGCTCTCGACGGCGACATGGCGATCGGCCACGTTCGCTATTCGACAACCGGCGGCGGCTCGTGGGAGAACTCGCAGCCGGTCTGGCGCGACGACGGCCGCGAGGTCGCGCTCGCCCACAACGGCAACCTGACGAACGCGGTCGAGCTCTTCAACGAGCTGACCGACTCGGGCTTGCGGTTCCGTGGCACGTCCGACTCGGAGATCATGTGCGCGCTCTTGTCGGTTGCCGAAGAGCGACCGATCGAAAACGCGGTTGAGGCGGTGATGCCGCGCCTTCGCGGCGCCTACTCGACCGTGATCATGACCAAGCGCGCGGTGGTGGCATTCCGCGATCCGCATGGCGTGCGCCCACTTTCGCTCGGCAAGATCGGCGACCACTGGTGTGTCGCATCAGAGAGCTGCGCCTTCAACATCATCGGGGCCGAGCTGGTCCGCGAGGTGGAACCCGGCGAGCTCGTCTCGATCGGCGAGCGTGGCCTCGAAACGCGCCAGGTGATCGAGCCCAAGCGGCGCGCGCACTGCGTCTTCGAGCACATCTACTTCTCTCGCCCCGACACCCGCCTCGAGGGCAAGGTCCTCCAGGAGGTGCGCTCGAAGATGGGCGAAATCCTCTTCCGCGAGTCGCCGGTCGAGGCCGACCTCGTGATCTCGGTGCCGGACTCGGGCAATCCCGCTGCCACCGGATACGCGCGCGCAGCCGGCCTGCCGAAGGACGACGGCTTGATCAAGAACCGCTACGTGCAGCGCACATTCATCCAGCCGGGCCAAGAACTCAGAAAGCACGGACTGCGCATGAAGTTCAACCCCCTCCCCGAGATCCTTGCGGGTAAGCGTGTGGTCGTTGTCGATGACTCCATCGTTCGCGGAAACACGACGCGACAGATCGTCGGCATGCTCCGCGATGCCGGCGCGACCGAGGTGCACCTCCGCATCTCCGCGCCCCCGATCCGCAACCCCTGTCACTACGGGGTCGACATGTCGACCCGCGAGGAGATGATCGCCCACGAGCGCACCGAGGCGGAGATCGCCGCGGAGCTCCAGGCCGACTCGCTTGCATACCTCTCGCTCGAGGGCGTGTACGAAGCCGTTGGGACCCCGCGCGAGAGCCATTGCGACGCATGCTTTACCGGTGAGTACCCCCTTGGGGACCCCACCGCCGCGGACGGCAAGTTCGCGCTCGAGGAGATCGCGAGCGTCCCGGTTGGGAACTTCGTCCCGAAGGCCGCCGGTACCGGCGGCGAAGCCGTTCGCAAAGCCTCCCCCGTTCGCCCTTGATCGCCGAGGAGGCGCTTCACCGCCATTTCGGGCACCCTGGGTTTCGCCGTGGGCAGCAGGAGGCCGTCGAAGCAGCAATGGATGGGCGCGACGCCCTGGTCGTAATGCCGACGGGAGCGGGTAAATCGCTCTGCTACCAGCTCCCCGCACTCGAGGACACGGAGCGTCTCACGCTGGTCGTTTCGCCCCTCGTCTCCCTGATGCAGGACCAGGTGGAGGGATTGGGCGACAGGGCCGAGCTGATCAACGCGCAACGCACCTCCGCCGAAAACTCGGAGTCACTCCGCCGTGCGCTGGAGGGCGAGGTGCGCATGCTCTACGTGGCCCCCGAACGTTTCTGGGCGCCGGGCATCGGTGAGAAGCTGAAGGGCAACGTCGGCCTTTTCGTCGTCGATGAGGCTCACTGCGTGAGCCAGTGGGGCCACGACTTTCGTCCCGAGTACCACAAGCTCGGTGAGATCGCACGTCGGCTGGGAGTGCGATCGATCCTGGCCGCGACGGCTACTGCCACCCCGCGCGTGTCGATCGACATCGTCAGCCGCCTCGGCCTGGACGACCCGGTGCGAATCGCCACCGGCTTCGAACGACCGAACCTCTCGTACGACGTGGTCAGGACCTCGGGCGAGCGCGAGCGAGAGAGCGCTGTGTCAGCACTCCTGGCAGAGCCGGATGCCCTGCCGGCGATCATCTACTCCGGAACCCGCAAGCGCACGGACGCGACCGCGGAGCGCCTCACCCGCGAGCTCGGTCATCCCGTGCCCGCCTACCACGCCGGAATGGACCGCGAGCCCCGAGCCGAGGCTCAGCGCGCTTTCATGTCCGGTGACGTTCCGGTGGTCGTAGCCACGAACGCTTTCGGCATGGGCGTCGACAAGGCCAACGTCCGCACCGTGATCCACGAGGCGGTTCCGTCCTCTCTGGAGGCCTATTACCAGGAGGCGGGCCGTGCCGGACGCGATGGGCTTCCCTCGCGCTGCGTCCTCCTGGCGTCAGGGCAGGACAAGGGACTCCACGTGTTCTTCATCAACCAGACGCACGACGAGGAGGCCAAGTCGCAAAAGTGGGCCCAGTACCGGGCTGTCTGGGGATATGTCGACGGCGAGGGGTGCAGGCGAGTCGCGATCCTCAGACACTTCGGCGATCGCACCGCGGCTGTTTCAGAGGGCCGCTGCTGCGATGTGTGCGATGGCCCGCTTCCGTCGCTCGCCTCGCAAAAGCTTGCCAAAAAGCCACAACGTGCACCGACGGCGGCCGGAGGTGAGGATGTGCGCGACGCGATCCTGCGTGTGGTCGAGGAGGCCTCGCCCGCGGTTGGCCGCACACGCGCCGTCGAGATCCTCCGGGGCGGGCGCTCCAAGGTGGTAGCCAAGTACGCCTACGACGAGCTTCCAGGCTACGGCGCTTGGAACGAATGGCGCGCAGAAGAACTCCTCGGCGAGGTCGACGCAATGCTCGCTGCCGGAACGATCCGTTCCACGGGCGGAAAGTTTCCAAAGCTCGAGCTGGCGGCCTGAGGGATCTCCCAGCGGTGAGCGCAGCCAGCCCATTCCGAGTCGCCGTGCTCGCGTCTGGCACCGGGACGAACCTTCAGGCGATCCTGGACACGGTTCACGGGAAAGAGAATGTCGAGGTCGTTGCGGTGGCCTCCGACAAGCCGGGAGCAATGGCGCTCGACCGCGCGGCGGATGCCGGAATCGCCGCTGAATGCTTTCCCCGGGACGGCTTTGAGAGCCGTGAGAAGCGCGACGAGGCGATCGCGGACTGGCTCAGCGAGCATGCGCCGGACCTGGTGGTGCTCGCCGGCTACATGCAGCTTCTGACGCCCGGCTTCATCCAGAGATGGCGGGACCGTGTCATCAACGTCCACCCCGCGCTCTTGCCGTCGTTCCCCGGCCTAGACGCGATCGGCCAGGCGCTCGACGCCGGCGTCGACATGACCGGAGTGACCGTCCACTTCGTCGATGAAGGCGTCGACACGGGCGCTCCGATCCTGAAGCGCGCGGTTCCGGTACCCACCGACCGCGACCGTGAGGCGCTGGAGGACGCGGTTCACGCCACCGAGCACGTTCTCCTGCCCGAAGCCATTCGGCTGATTGCCGTGGGTCGCGTCAGCGCCGAGCGGGTGGCCGAGGCACTCGCCTCGAAGGTGGACGTCGAAAAGACGGGCGTCCCATTTGGAGACCTGACGGCTGACGACGCCCGTGCGCAGGGTCAGCGCCTGTCCGATGTCGGAACCTGGGGGCCGCTTCAGCGCGTTGCAAAGGTGGCGCATGCGTGGAAGCTCCTTGCGGCGCAGTTGGAACGCGACGGCACCGCGACGGTCCGAGAGCTGCCGGGGGCAGACGTGATCGAGCACGCCGAGCGGCTCTGGGTGATTCCGCCGCCGGCGGGGATGATCGAGGGCATACGCGGCTGACGTACCTGGGCGGACATTTGCGGTTGACACGCGGGTCTCCAGAGAGATAGTTTCAACTGCGAAGGAGTTGCAGTTGAGAAAGCCTCGCGTCCCGTGACGGCAAGCCATAGCGCTGAAGCGATCGTCGTTCGCAGCATCGACGAGGCAGTCGCCGCGATGCGTGATCGCGGGTTGCGAGTCTCATCCGCGCGCAGGCTCCTGCTCGAAGCGCTGTTTGCGGCCGACGGACCGCGGACCGCGGACGAGCTGGCCGCTGGGGGAACCGGGGTTCCCGGCACGGATCCGGCGTCTGTGTATCGCAATCTCGAGCGCCTGGAAGCCATCGGGCTCGTCCGTCACGTGCACCTCGGCCATGGCCCGGGCCTGTACGCGCTGACCGGCTCGCTCGCCGACGGATACGTCGTCTGCGATATGTGCGGCGAGCGCCAGCCGGCGAGCGCAGCGCAACTCGAGAAGGTGAGGGCCTCGGTGCGCAGGGAGTTCGGCTTTGAATCCGCCTTCTCCCACTTCCCGATCGTCGGCCTGTGCCCCAGGTGCGCAAGGACGAGCTCGTGAGCTTTGACTTCCTATACCACCCGATCGAGGAGCTAGACGAGTCGCTGACCAGCCTGTTCGAGGGGTCCCCCCTGCTGGTGGCGCTCGGCCTTGCCTTCCTCCTCGGGCTTCGCCATGCCTCGGATCCCGATCACCTGGTCGCGGTCACTTCACTGGTTGCCGCCGACGACGCCGACACCCGGTCTGCGGCGAGCCTGGGCGCATGGTGGGGAGCCGGCCACGCCTTCACGCTCCTGGCAATCGGCCTGCCGTTGATCATCTTCAAGACGTCGCTTCCCGCCTGGCTCGAGAACGGCGCCGAGAAGACGGTTGGCGTCGTGATCCTGTTCTTGGCGGGCCGCGTCCTGTGGAAGTGGAAGCGCGGCGAGTACCGCGCTACGCCCCACGGACACGAAGCGCACGAGCACCGCCATCTGCACAGGAACGGCCGACACGGGCACACCCCGGTTCGGAGCCCGAAGCAAGCGTTCTCGATCGGTGTGCTTCACGGCCTTGCCGGCACCGGCGCGATCGTGCTGTTGCTGATTGCCGCCCTCCCTAGCCAGGTCGAGGCGGTCGCCGCGATGGCGGTGTTCGCGCCGATGTCGATCGTGTCCATGGCTGCGTGCACAGCCGCGTTCGCGTGGATCCTGACGCGACCGGTCGTCGAGCCGCTCTACCGCAGCTTCCTGATTCCACTCCTGGGGGCATTCGGAATCATGTTCGGGCTCTGGTACGTCGGCCTGACCTGAGTCAGCGGCATGCCAGGCGCCCGGCCGCGACGGCAACCTGGCCGTAGGCGATTCCGCCGTCGTTTGTAGGCAGCGCTTCCGGCACCAGCGTGCGCAGGCCAGAACGCTCCAGCGCGCTCTTCGTGACCTCGACGAGCAGTCGATTCTGGAACACGCCCCCCGTAAGGACGACTGTGTCGAGTCCCCGTTCGCTGCAGGCGCGTTCGGCGGCGGCCGCGGCGGCGGTCGCGAGTGCCCGGTGAAAGCGCGCAGCGACGATCGCGACAGCGACCCCCATATCGAGGTCGGCCACCACCTGCCGGATCGCTCCGCGCGGATCGATAACCAGTGGCGCACTCCCTTCGCCCTCGATCGTGATCTCGTAGGCGCCGCGCTCATCCGGGTCCGCCAATCCCTCCAACTCCGCCGCGGCTTGGCCTTCGTAGCTAACGCGAGGTCGCACCCCGCAAAGCGCCGAGACGGCGTCGAACAGGCGCCCGGCGCTGGTCGTGACGGGCGACCCGACGCCGGTTTGAACGATGGCGCAGACGGAGTCCCAATCGGACTGGTCGACTTCGTCCGCGAGCGTTCGCGGGATCGGGGGCAGCTCATCTGCCAGCGCGTGCGAGAGCCAGGAGGCGGCCATCCGCCACGGCTCCTTGACGGCGCGATCACCTCCCGGAAGGCGAACGGGCATAAGCATTCCCACGCGCTCGAAGCCGGCCAGGTCGCCATCGAGCAGCTCTCCTCCCCACACCGAGGAGTCGTCCCCAAAACCCGTGCCGTCGAAGATCACCCCCAGGGCCCGGCCACCGTGCGAGTGCTCGGCAAGGCATGCCGCGAGGTGCGCATGGTGGTGCTGAACGCCGACCAACTCGATCTCAGGATCGGCCTCAGCCCGCTCGAGCGCGTACCGAGTGGACAGGTAGTCGGGATGGAGGTCGTGCGCGATCACGCGAGGCGCGACGGCGAAGAGCCGCTCGAAGTGCTCGACGCCTTCGCGGAACGAGGAAAGCGTCTCCCAGTTCTTGAGGTCGCCGATGTGGTGGGAAGGCCAGGCGCGTCTTTCCTTGGCGACGCAGAACGTGCTCTTGAGCTCGGCCCCGCAGCCAAGAATGGGTGGCGTCGGGACGGGTAGGGCAACGCTTTGAGGCACGTAGCCGCGCGAGCGGCGCATCACGAGCGGCGCACCGGACGGGGTTGGTCCCCCGGTCCCGTGAGGTCTGTTCTCAGGCGTGGGGTCTGACCCCATGACGGCGCGGACCACCGAGTCGTCAGTGCGAATGTGGATCGGGCGGTTGTGGAGGAGGAAGGCGTCAGCGATCTCACCGAGCCTCAGGCGGGCATCCTCGTCGGCGTAGGCGATGGGCTCATCAGAGACGTTTGCCGAGGTCATCACGAGGGCGCGGCCGAAGTCGGCGAGCAGCACGTGCTGAAGAGGTGCGTAGGGCAGCATCACGCCGAGGTCCCGGGAGAAAGGAGCGACGGCCGATGCGACCGGCGCCCCCTCGCGTCGGCGCGCGATCAGGATCGGCCGCTCGCGCCCGAGAAGGATCTCCTCCTCGCGGGGAGTCAGCTCGATCAGGCGGCGCGCCTCCTCGATGTCCGCCGCCATCAGGGCGAACGGCTTCTCCTCACGCTGCTTGCGTGACCGGAGCGCTGCGACCGCCTGCTCGGAGGTCGCGTCGCAGGCCAGGTGGTATCCACCGATGCCCTTCACGGCCAGGATCAAGCCGCCGGCGAGCATCTCGGCGGCCCGCGCAATCGCGTCGCCCCCACCCCCGGTGCCAGGCACGGTGCCTGGCACCAGGCGAGCGGTCGGGCCGCACTCAGGGCACGCGTTCGGCTGCGCGTGGAAGCGCCGGTCGAGCGGGTCGTCGAACTCCGCCTGGCACTCGGCGCACATCTCAAAGCCCGCCATCGTCGTCTGCGGCCGGTCGTAGGGGACGCTCTCGATGATCGTGAAGCGCGGGCCGCAGTCGGTGCAGTTGATGAAGGGGTAGCGGTGTCGCCGGTCGGACGGGTCACACAGCTCCGCCAGGCATGCGCCGCAGGTAGCCATATCCGGGGAAACGAGTGCGTCCGCCTCCCCGTGGGACTCGGAGGCCAGGATCCGGAACCCGGCGTCACCGATCATGTCCGTGGGCTCGGCGCTGACGCTCTCGACGACCGCAAGTGGCGGCGGGCCGGACTCCAAGAGGCGGGTGAGCTCACCGATCGCGGCATCGGTGCCCTCGGCCTCGATCACCACCCCGTGTTCGTCGTTCAGGACATGCCCAGCCAGGCCGAGCTCGAGTGCCGTGCGGTAGACGAACGGGCGAAACCCGACGCCCTGGACCGTGCCCGTGACCCTGATGCGAACCCGCCTGGTGCCAGGCACGGTGCCTGGCACCACGGGGTCAGAGGGGTCGCCCAACGGTCAACCACCAGCCCCTGCCAGCTCGACCAGCTCCCGCAGCACGTGGTAGGCGCTTGCCTGCGCCTCCTGGATGCGTGGGATGTGTTGCGACCGGGTCACGATCACGTGGTCGGCCAGGGAGTTCTGGGCAATCTGCCCCCCGTCGTAGCCGACCATCGCCACGGTGAGCATCTCGCGCCTGCGCGCCTCCGCAAGGGCATCGATGATGTTCAGCGAGTTGCCCGAGGTGGAGAGCGCAATCGCTGCGTCGCCGGCACGTCCGTGGGCGATGACCTGGCGCTGAAAGATCGCCTCGACTCCCACGTCGTTGGCGACAGCAGTGATGATCGAAGTGTCCTCGGTGAGGTCGAGCGCGCGCCGCGGTTCTCCCCGGCCGTCCGGAAGCGCAGCCCGGAAATCGGCGGCGACGTCCATCGCGTCGGTGGCCGAGCCGCCATTGCCGAACGCGAGCAGGCGGCCCCCGGCCTCGAACGATCTGCGGACTGCGGCAGCTGCAGCGGTCAGCTCGGAGCGGTTGTCGGTCAGCGTCTGCTCGCGCAGCGCCCCGATCTCCTCGGCCTTCAGGATGGCCGAGGCGCGGACATCCTCCACAACCGACTCCAGATCCGTCTGCGACTCGGACAGGAAGGGGTAGAGAAAGCTCGAAGCGCCGGGATCGTGAACCTGACGCGCCTCGCGTCCCTCCAGAAGACCGCGGTGGTCGAAGAAGACGTGGACGAGTTCCCAGAGGAGGTGGTAAAGAGTCTCCACGAGCTCCTGGCGCACGAACGAGTCGAGGCCGGGCGACGGGGGGAACTCCCACCCGGCACCGGTGTCGGTGCCGAACGAGATGGTCAGACATCCGGTGTCCCGCGCGTGGACGAGGGCGTCATGGGCGGCCGCGGCGCCAGGGCCCGATTCTTCGCAGCCGAAGGCAATCGCGATGTCGTCTGCCTCGCACACGGCCTTCGCCTGCAGCAGGAGATCGCCTCCCTCGGACGTGAGGCCGATCGCCGGCAGGGCGCGCTTGCCCACGATCACCGGGTGGACGAACTCGACCGCCACATGCCGCGCGTCGGAGCGGGCGACCGGTGTCGCACCGAACGCAACCAGGCGACCGCCGCGGGCGAAGCGCTCCGCCATTTTGTGGCAGCACCGCGCGATGCCCTCTGCCTGAGCGGCAAAGAACGCGTCGTTGGCCTGGGAGCGTGCCCGGGCAAGTTCGTCAAGGCGCTCGGCGAGCGCCGGCGTCGGCGCGCTCAGGCGACCGCCTCGGCGCGCTGCGGAACGCCCGCGAGCCATGAGCGGAACTCGTCAACACCCTCGCCAGTTTTCGCCGACACCAGCATCGTCTTGGCTCCGGGGTTGACGGTCTCGATATTCGCCAGCAGGCGGTCTGTATCGAAGTCGAGATGCGGAAGAAGATCCACTTTGTTGATCACGACGAGTTCGCATGCTCGGAACATGAGCGGGTACTTGAGCGGCTTGTCCTCGCCCTCGGTGACCGATGTGATCATCGCGCGCACGTCCTCGCCGACCCGGAACTCGGCGGGACAGACCAGGTTGCCCACGTTCTCGATCACCAGCAGGTCGATCGCGGTGAGGTCGAGGTCCGGAATCGCGGAACGCACCATGTTGGCGTCCAGGTGGCATTCGCCGCCGAAGCCGTTACCCGTGTTGAGCTGGACCACGGGGATGTGGAGGCCGGCGATGCGGTCGGCGTCCATCGAACCCTGCACGTCCCCCTCGAGCACGCCGACTCGCAGGTCGACGTCGCGAAGGGAGGCCTCGAGGAGAGTCGTCTTGCCGGCGCCCGGCGCGCTCATCAGATTGACGACACGCACGTCATTCGAGTCGAAATCGTCGCGGTTTGCCTTCGCGATCGTCTCGTTGGCGTCGAGCGCGTCCTCCGCGACCTTGATCTTCGTTCGGTGCATCTGAACTCTCCTCGTCTCTAAGTCAACTGGTTTTCGGGCACCGGCGCCTCGTCGGTGATCTCGATGGACTCGACCTCCAACTCTCCCCCGGTCAGGACCTCCCCGGGCTCTCCGCAGGTGGGACAGCGAAACGCCGGAACCGGAGGCGGACCGTCGGCCGCGTACTCCTCGTGCGTCGCCATCGGTGGTGGCGCGGGGTCCCACTCGCACCAGCAGGCCGGACAGCGAAGCGACGAGTCCACGTGCTCGATCCTGAGCTCCGCCCCTTCGCACGGAGTGTCGCGGGAGACGATGTCGAAGTAGAACGCGAGCGAGTCGGGGACGACTTGGCGCAGGCGGCCGAGCCTGACGTCCACGACGGTTACGCGCTGACCCCGAGCGTGCTTGATGGCAGTGTCGACGATCGCGGATGAGACGGAGAGCTCGTGCATCAGCCCTCGGCCTTTGCCGCCGTGGCGGCCTCGGCTTTTGCCTTGGCCTTGGCGGCGTCCGCCTCCGCGGCCTCGAACCCCTCCGTGCGGAGCTCCGCAACCGTTTCCTGCACCAGCTTTACTCCGCGCTCGACGGCTTCTGCGACCTCGGGCGAGAGGCCCAGGCCGTGCTCTTCGACAACGCTCGGCTCGCACGCGACGACGACGACGCGCCCCGGCCAGCCGCCGATCGTTTTCACGAAGCGCAAAACCGTCTGAGGGTCCATGCCGTGGGGGTTGACGACCTCGCCGTCGCCGATGACCTTGATCTCGGCCGGGTCGGGATCCATCACGTAAAGGGTCCCCGGCTCTCCGCCCTGGCGGCTTACGTCCACCAGGACCATCGAGTTGTAGCCGCGCATCAATTCGTACGCGAGGTCGAGTCCGCCGGTGCCGAAGTCCAGAACGGTCACGCCCTCAGGCAACTCCGTCTCGAGCAGACCCTTGACGACCTCCGAGCCGAACGCGTCGTCCTTCATCCAGGTGTTCCCGACTCCGGCGACGAGGATCTGTGGCTCGAGATCGGGGCTCATGCGGGCTCGACCTCCTCGCCCTTGAAGAAGATGTAGCGGCCCGTCTCGCGGAAGAGGTCCTGGGATGCATCTCCGTCGATCGTCACGCCGACGTGGATCTTGTCATCCATGTCGCGGTAGATCCGCTCGACCGTGGCGGTCCGGCCGGCGAGCATCGTGTCCATGGGGTCGCGGCTCGAGTCCCCGGGGTGGAGGATGACCTTGCCGCCCTTGCGGATGGTGCCTCGCGCAACGTCCATCTGGGGCTCGCCGGGGTTGGGATGACCCGGCTCGGGCGGCGGGCCGACGTCCTCGAGACCTCGGAACGCGGGGTCTGGCTCCCGGGGGGCGCCTGACCCCAAAACGTCTGAGGGCCGCATCAACCCGTGGAGCCGCATCAGGTCTTCGTCGGTTGTCTCATCCGCCTTGGCGATCATCTCGCGCACGGCCGGGTCCTGCTTTTCGATCTCCTCGCGCTCACCGTCTGAGAGCGCCTTGACGTGCAGGATCAGAGCTTCCTCGATCTCCGTGTTGTCGAACAGGTTGCCCAGGCTGTTGGGAGAGAGCTCCGGATGGTCGGGCAGCACGATCGCCGCACCCAGGACGGCCTTGTCCTCGGGGTCCGCGAGGACTGGGAACGAGTTGACGCTCTCGCATTCAGCCACCGCCTCACCGGCGGGGCCGGAGCGCTCGAGGGGCGAGGCGAAGCGCCCCACGGAGGTCTCGATCACCACGTGAGTCGAGATCAGGCTCGCTTTCAGGGCCTCCCCGCGTTTCATCTCGGAACCGTTCTCCACCGGCGTCGAGTTATGGATGCACATGCGCACCCTGGAGAGCCCGGGGCCTGCATCGTCGGCACGGAGGCGTATCCGCCCCTGGACCGGTTGCTCCCCCTCGAACTCGAACTCCTCACCGATGCCACCGTCGCCAAGCTCGGCAAGAGGTGTTGGTGGGATTTCGAGCAGGCGCGCCTCGCCCTCGTGACGATCGCCCGCTGTCTGGAGAAAGCGAACCGTCCCACTCACCTCTGCTCCTTCGGCCACATGGAGGACGCAATCCACACGGAGGTGATCGAACGTCGACGGGTTGCCCTCGGCGTAGTCCGGTGGATAAACGATTCCGAACGGGGTGGGCGTCGCGTTCTTCGTGGCGGTCGGCGTGTACGGATAGAGCGCATACCCCTCATAGAGGAGCGACTCGACCAGTTCGTTCAGCTTCCCTTCCACCTACAGGTCCTCCATGCTGCCCTGCTCGGCGCGATCGAGGATGCGGCTGACCGCGTCGTCAAAGGTCGGCGCGCCCATCTCTGCCTTCAGGTTCGATATCCGGGTGACGGTCTCGGAGTGGAGCGGAACCCAGCTGCGGAAGGGATGGTGCTCGGCGGTGAGCCTGGTCCAGGCCTCCATGGGCATTTCGAAGCGCTCAGAGCGATCCCACGGGACCGGTGCGGTCTGCACCCGCCCGTCGCCACGCTCGTACATGATCGAGCCGTTGAAGTGAAAGCGAAGGGGCACAGTGCCGCCCTCATCGAGAGCGCCGAAGTACTTGGCCGACGCGATCTCGAGGTCGTAGGAAACGGGCACGACCAGTTCGAACTCTCCTTCCCCCGTGAACCCGTGCACCATCGCCGACGTTGCCGCCCACCGAAAGGCCCCGGTAGTCGAAGCCCATCGCTCCGGCCCACCAAAGAGCTCCATCAACCGCTCGCGCTCCCCCGGCGCATAGGACCGCTTCCCGGGCTCGACGACCACGATCGCCGTCAAGGCAATCAGATAAACCGGCCGCATCGAAGCATCTGAAATCGTGCCCTTGAAACTCAGCGCCGGCTCCACAGACCGAGCCACCGGCTCAGCCGAGACAACGGTGAACTCAGGCTCCGAATCAACCGGAAGCGGAGCCTCGACCACCTGGGAGGGGGAGGGATTTCCGGCCCCAACGGTTGGCCCGGAGGGTTCTAGCGGGGGTCGGGAATCACTCCCCATTCCCGAGTAGGAGGGGGAGGGACGTTCGGCCCCAACGGTTGGCCCGGAGGGTTCTAGTGGGGGTCGAATGTCGCTCCCCCTCCCCCCGCCATTGGCCCCGCCACTCAAGACGCCCTCAGCCGCTCGAAGAAGTCCGCGATAGCCAGATCAACGCCGTCGCCACCGGAGATGCCGTCCCAGGCCATCTTCACCGCACCAACCATTTCGTAACAGCGGTCGATCGGCACGATCACGTACTGGGGTGGATCCGACATGCGGTTGACGACAAACGCCTCGGAGTCTGGTTCGAGCTGGCGAAGCACCGGGTTGGCCTCGATCAGGTCCGACCAGGCATCCAGGTCGAGTTCGCACTCGGTCGATCCCGCGGGGCTTGGGTAGAACGCGACGGTCTCGCCGGTGTCGCCGTTCTGCGTGAAGAAAGCGAGCCCGATCGGGATGCCCAGGCGCGCCCACATCTCGTCAGCCATCTCGAGGCCGTCGAGCCACGTGACCTTGTGGCCCACGGGCCTGTACTCGGCCTCGGCCGACTTCTCGGCAAGGCAGACCTCGCACGCGCAGAGGATCCGTCGCTCGCTCAGCTGAAGGAGATGCCGGTGGTCGTGCGCAATGGGGGTGCCGCAGACATCGCAGGCCTCGGTGCTGGGCTCTGACCCCTCCATTGGAGGTGGGGTAGCTTGGCCGGGCCTTTGTGAGGGGTCTGACCCCTCCCTCGCCGGCCGGAGCCCCCGAAGCCCGCTGACGACGTCCGCGCGGCGGCGGTTGACCGTCATACGGTCGAGAGCGCCGTTGCCGTTGCCGTTCTCCGTCATGCGGTCTGAGGCAGGGCGACCCGGGCTCCGCCTGAGTCGGCGAGCAGCGGGACGGGATCGAGCTGTGCGCCGCCGTTCTTGGCCAGCCCAGCTCTGGGAAGCTCGTAGGTGGCTCCGCACTCGGGGCAGGCAAGATCGCCGCCCAGGAGCGTGCCCGGGGAAACTGCGGAGGTGCAGGCAGGGCAGCAGTCGACGAAGGCCAGGAGGGTGCCCTCGATACGGGCGACCGCGAGCGTCATGCCTCCGACCTCGGCCGATTGAACCCGGCCCTCGGCCACCGACTCGGCGCCGTTCAGGGAATGCCAGGCGCCGCCGTTCGATGAGTTGAAGGCAGCCTGGGCCTGTGCAGATTTGGATTCAGGAGCCTCGACACCGTCGGCCGAGACCTGAAGCACCGGAAGGTCGAAGCCGGTTGATGGTTCGGCCGGGGCATCAGCGATGCCCTCGACGATGAGGCCCTCGAGGTCAGGGGCGACCTCGTCGAGCGCCTGCTTGACGGCGAGTTCGAGCGTCGCCGACGATGCCGGGCAGGTCTTGCAGCTCCCCTCGAGCCGGATGCGGGCCACCCCCTCGGAGACTTCGAGCAGCTCGACGCCACCGCCGTGCGAGTCGAGGTAGGGGCGAACCTGGTCGAGCGCTTCCATCACCCGCTCGTCCAGGGGCACCGGATAGAGGTCATGGATGAGCAGGAGGCTGGCGATGACGCCGTCCTCTGCCATTGCGTCACGAATCGCGGTCGCGCCGTCGCCCGCATCGTCGATGGTCTCGACGATGCGGCGCATTCCCTCTCCGTAGAGCTCGACGATCGCGCCGACGAGCTCCTCGGCAAGAGCCCGGCCACGCGGGTCGTTCAGGTCCTCCAGTTGCGCCTGGAGGACCTGAACCCGCTCGACGAGCTGCTCGGCGGTGTGGTCCTCGGCGCTCAGCAGCTCAGCCCCGTTGGCGTGTGCTGGACCTTTCTGACCATGCCCTTCCCGTTGTACATGTGCACGCCGCAGGGCAGGCACGGATCGAAGCTCCGTACCGCCCGCATGATGTCGACGCCCTTGAAGTTCTCCGGGCCGTTCTCCTCGAAGATGGGCGTGTTCTGCACCGCATCCTCGTAGGGGCCTGGAGTTCCGTAGACGTCGCGGACGCTTGCGTTCCACGGGGTCGGCGGGTAGGGCTGGTAGTTCGCCACCTTGCCTCCCTCGATGACCATGTGGTGGGAGATGACCCCGCGAGCGGCCTCGTGGAAGCCGACCGAGACGGCGTCCTGGGGAACCTTGAAATCGGACCAGCTCTTGGTCCGACCGGCCCTCACCTCGACGAACGCGCGCTCCAGGCAGTGCAGCCCGATAAGGGCCGAGTACGCCTGGTGATAGGTCCGGGCGCGGTCACGCTCGATCGCGTTGGACTTCTCCGGCACCTTCCACTCGAGCTGCATCTCGCCGTGGTTGGCCGACTTCGGCAGCACCATCTGGATCGAGTGGCCGGTCGCCTTCGCGTATCCGAAGTCGACCAGGCCGGCCTTCGCCGTGCACCACTGGCGGGCGAACGGGCCGCCGCCGGTGTCGCATGCGACGTAGCGGTCGGTGCGATCGTCGTAGATCCGGGGTGAGACGACCCACGAGTACTTGTCGTTGAAGTCGCGCGCCTGCGGCTTCGGGATCGTGACCTTGTTCCACGGGTGCCTCGGGTCCACCGGGTTCCCGAGCGGGTCCTTGTCGACGAACGTCTTCTCCGTCTCGGTCCAGTCGTCGAAGTACGACGACCCGAGGAGGATGCGGATCTTGAGGTTTATGTCCACGAGATCCGTGGTGATCAGCTCGCCGCCGATCGCGATGCCGGGCGTGACGTAGCGCTTGTTGCCCCACATGTTCATGTTCTCGTAGGTCGAGTCGGCGTAGTCCGGGTCGTCGAACGCGCCCCAGTTCACGAGGTCTGTCTCGCGGTAGCCGACCATGTCGTACCCCGGCAACTCCCTCAGGAAGAAGTCGTAGAGGTCGTCGTGCATCGGCACGCTGCGCTTCACGTAGTCGAAGTAGCGCATGAGCCGCACGTAGTAATCGGTCAGCGTCTGGTGCGTGATGTGCGCCGAGCAGCCGCCGGGCATGATCGTCGACGGATGCGTGTGCCTGCCGCCGAAGAGGCAGTACATCTCGCGCGTATAACGGGCTACCTGAAGGGTCTCCAGGTAGAAGTCGCCCGTAAACGGGTTGAGCGAACGCATGATGTCGGCGATCGTGCGATAGCCGTGGATGTCGGCGCCGGGTGCGAGCTCCTGCTCCGCCTTCGCGAGCAGTGAGGGGTTGGTCTCCTTCACCATCTGCTCGCAGAAGTCCACGTTGCACATGCAGTCGTTGAAGATGGCGTGGTCGAACATGAAGTCCGCCGTCTCCGCGAGATTGAACGCAAGCTCGCCGAGCGGAGGCATCTTCACCCCGTACGCCATGTTCTGGTTGAGACACGAGACGGTGCAGTGGTTGTCACCGCAGATGCCGCAGATGCGGCTGGTGATGAAGTGCGTGTCCCGAGGGTCGATCCCCTTCATGAAGATGTCGAATCCTCTGAAGATCATCGACGTCGAGTAGCACTTGTTCACCTTCTTGTTGGTGAAGTCGATCTCGGTGTGGATGCCCAGTGAGCCGACGATCCTGGTGATCGGGTCCCAGGACATCTCCTTGACCATGACCTTCTGATCAGCTGCGGGTGTTTCCGTTGCTGCCATTGGATATCTCCTCTAACTCTCTGACGCCCTACTTGGCGTAGTTCCTGGGCTGATAGCCCGTGGTCAGCGTGTTCCCGGGCTTGCGCCACTCGGGTTCGACGTCGTACTTCTTGTCCACGTTTCGCTTGCGGAAGTACCGCACCGCGGGGCCGTACGCGAACTTGGCGAACGTCGACGCCATGTTCCCCCATGGATCCGGGTCCATGAACGGCATGTACTTGTCGGGGAAACCGGGCATCGTGCAGGCCATGCAGATGCCGCCCACGTTGGGGCAGCCTCCGTAGCCGTCGACCCAGCCGCGCACCGGCACGTTGCACTTGACCACCGGGCCCTTGCAGCCCAGCTTGACCAGGCAGCGGGGGTCGTCCCCGTACTCGGTGGCGAACTCGCCCTGCTCGGCGAAGCCGGCTCGGTTGCAACCCTCGCGGACCGTGCGCCCGAACAGCCACCGCGGGCGCAGCTGCTCATCTAGGTCGGGCACCGGAGCCCTCCCGGCCAGATGCATGGCGAGGTAGAGCAGTGATTCCGTGACGTTGTCCGGCTGTGCGGGGCAGCCGGGGATGTTCACGACCGGGAGCCCGGCGGCGGACTTCCAGTTCCATCCCAGGTGGTCGGCGACGCCCATGGCGCCGGTCGGGTTGTTCTTCATCGCCGGAATGCCGCCGAACGTCGCGCAGCTACCGACTGCGACGACGGCTGCGGCCTTTGGAGCCAGGCGGTCGAGCCACTCAGAGGTGGTGATCGGCTGCCCCGTTTCCGGGTTGTCGCCGATGGCGGCCCAATGGCCCTCGCCGGCAAGGTTCTCGTTCGGGATGGAGCCCTCGACGATGAGGACGAAGGGGTCGAGCTCACCCCGCTCGGCGCGCCACCACCACTCGATGAACTCGGCGCCGTTCTCGTAGGCGAGCACCGGGTGGTGGATGTGGAGCTTCGGCATCCCTGGGATGGCCTGGAGGATGAGGTCCTCCAGGCTCGGGTTCACGGCCGAAGTCATGGCGACGGAATCTCCATCGCACGAAAGACCCGTCGTCATCCACAGGACATGTGCCTCGACCGCCTCGGTCGCGGCCTGGTCGGGTACGAACTCCGCCGGTAGCGCCATCACTAACTCCTTGGTGAGGCAGCCCGCGCCACCTCGTTGGGACTGGGATTGGACGTAGGAAGTCGATTCATCAGCAGATCCTCGGAAGCGGATCGCCTGCGAGTAGGTCCATCACGCGCCGGCCGCCGAAGGCGGTCTCGACGAGGACCATTCCGGGGGGCTCTGAGACCACCTCGGCGATTTCGGCCGCTGCCTCGCAGCCGGGCACGGAGCGGACTGCGGCAAGGGCTGCGTCGGCGGCGTCCGGGGCGACGAAAGCGACCATGACGCCTTCGTTGGCCACGTACATGGGGTCGATCCCCAGGAGCTCTGAGGCACCGTTCACCTCCGGGGTGACAGGGATGGCCGCTTCGCGGACGGTGATGCCGACCGCCGATGCACGGGCAAGCTCGTTGAGAGCCGACGCGACGCCCCCCCGGGTGGCGTCGCGCATCGAGCGGAGGCTTGGTCCGGCGGCGTCGAGGAGCGCGTCGGCGACGGGCCACAGGGAACGCGTGTCCGACTCGACGTCGGATTCGATACCCAGCTCGCCGCGGGCGAGCATGATCGCCGTGCCGTGCTCGCCGATCGTCTTCGAGACGATGATCCGGTCGCCGGCCTCAAGAGTGCCCGTGCCCATCGCGGCCCGTGAGTCGATCTCGCCGATTCCGGTAGTGCAGATGTACATGCCGTCCGCCAGGCCGCGCTCGACGACCTTGGTGTCGCCGGTGACGACCGAGACGCCGGCCTCCGACGCTGTGCGCGCGATGGCCTCCACCTCTTCACGCAGAACGTCGGCGTCGAGTCCCTCCTCGAGGACGAAGGCAAGGCTGAGCGCCTGCGCCCTGGCACCTGCTGCGGCCAGATCGTTGACCGTTCCGCAAACCGCCAGCTCGCCGATCGACCCGCCGGGGAACTTCAGCGGCTTGACGACGAAGGTGTCGGTGGTCATCGCTACGGAGGTGCCGGCGATGTTGACGACGGCGGAGTCGCCCAGTTGATTCAAGGCCTCTGATTCGAACGCCGGTACGAAAAGGCCCTCGATCAGCGTCTGGGTTGCCTTGCCGCCGGCGCCGTGGGACATGTTCACGGCGGTGTCCTTGAAGCGGGGACGCTTGGCCCGAGCGGTCTCGATGATCTCGAGCACACGCTGCTCACGGTCGGGTGCGGAGGGTCGGCCGGCGCCGATCCGCTTCTCGGAGGTGGCGATCGGCTCAGTCATTGGAGACCGCCCCCACCGGCTCCTTGTCCCGCGCGTAGCGGCCGTAGTTGTAGTACGCGGCGCACGCGCCTTCCGGCGAGACCATGCAGGTTCCGATCGCGTGCTCGGGAGTGCACGCCGTGCCGAAGACCTTGCACTCCCAGGGCTTGATGACACCTTTCAAAACCTCGCCGCACTGGCAGGCCTTGGGATCCGCGACGCGTACGCCGGGTACCGAGTAGCGGAGCTCGGCGTCGAAGTCCGCGTAGGCCTCGGAGAGCTTCAATGCCGACTGGGAGATGAAACCGAGACCGCGCCACTCGAAGTGGGGGCGCAACTCGAACACCTCTGCCATGACCCTCAGGGCGGCGGGATTGCCTTCGTAGGGGACGACGCGCTTGTACTGATTCTCGAGCTTTGCTTCGCCCTTGCGGAGCTGGCTGAGGATCATGCGGATCGTCTGGAGAACGTCGAGTGGTTCGAAGCCGGCGGTGACCAGTGGCTTTCCGTACTCGGCCGGGATGAATTCAAAGGGCCTGACGCCGACGACGGTGGACACGTGTCCGGGGCCGATGAAGCCGTCCAGGCGGAGGTCCGGCGAGTCGAGGAGCGCCCGGAGCGGCGGCACGATCGTCACGTGGTTGCAAACGCAGAGGAAGTTCTCGACGCCCTCGGCCTTGGCGCGCTTGAGCGTCAGTGCGGTTGAGGGTGCGGTGGTCTCGAAGCCGATGGCGAAGAAAACAACGGTCCGCTCGGGGTTCGACTTGGCGATACGAAGTGCGTCGAGCGGCGAGTAGACCATGCGGATGTCTGCCCCCTCGGCCTTGGCCTCCAAGAAGCTCTGGGTCGATCCGGGGATCCGCATCATGTCCCCGAAGCAGGTGAGGATCACCTCCGGGTTCTGGGCGGCAAGGGCGATGCCGTCGTCGATGCGTCCCATGGGCATGACGCAGACGGGACAGCCCGGGCCGTGGACGAGTTCGACGTTTGAGGGAAGGAGGTCGTCGATCCCGTACTTGTAGATGGAGTGGGTGTGTCCCCCACAGACCTCCATCAGCTTGTAGTGGCGGTTGGGGTCGACCTCGCTCAGGATCTCCCCGGCCAGCACGCGGCCGAGCTCGGGGTCCCTGAACTCATCTACGAATTTCACGCGGATCCCTCCAAAACCGCATCTCCTCGGCCTACGCCCTGCGGGGATTCGGGGAATGCTGGATCCGCGGGTACATCGCGTTCGGACAGATGGGCGATCGCCGTACCTGCGTGCACGAGGAGCTCGTCGCCCGCGACCACCTCGCCGACGAGGGCGATTTCGACGGTTTCCGTTTCGCCGGCTGCGTTTCCACAAAGCGCCAGCATGCGCTCGGTGTCCACGCGCTGGACCCGGAGCGGGAGAGCCACATCGCCGCAGGTGATGCAGCCCTCCTCCCCTACACCGCAGGCGCCGGCGTGGCCGGCACTAACCCCCTGCGGTTGTGGGGCGAAGGTCACTCGATCACGCTTGCCCTTAGCTCCTCGAGCTCCTGCTCGTAGTCGGCGCCCATTCCCTCGAGCATCTTCCGAGTTGCGATCGCCTCTTCCTCGTCGACCTTGGAGAGAGCAAAGCCGACGTGGATGAGGACCCAGTCGCCGACCTCTACGCCGCCGGACGGATCGTCGTCCAGAAGGCCGATATTGACGTTCCGCCGAACTCCCGCGATATCTACTTTCGCGAGGCGGTTCGTCTCGTCAACGACTTCGAGAACTTGGCCTGGAATGGCCAGACACACTTTGAATCGAACCTTCTCTCCAACGGGTCCCGTCCGGACTCTTTGTCCGGCTCAAGTCCCGATCTGTTGGTTCCGGCCGAACGTACCACCGATGGTGGAAAGGCGCAAGCTTGCCCAAATTGGTCGGATATAGCGACACCGCACATCGGTGAGAGCGAGCGACGTCTCAGGGTTCCGAGACCGCGTCCTTTAGGGTGGTGACGGTGAGTGAGCCGGTGATGGACGTCGAAGCGACGGAGGGGGGATCGGCACCCGCCGGTGAGCCCGTGCGCGTGCGCAGAGCGCTGATCTCAGTCTCCGACAAGACGGGCGTCGTCGATTTTGCGCGGGGGTTGTCGGAGCTTGGAGTGGAGTTGCTCTCCACGGGCGGAACGGCCGGCGCGATCCGCGAAGCGGGGCTTGAGGTGACGGACGTCTCGGTCTTCACCGGCCAGGACGAGATCCTGGGCGGGCGGGTCAAGACCCTCCACCCGCGACTTCATGCGGCGCTCCTTGCCAAGCGCGACTCCGAGGAACACATGGCCACGCTCGAGCGTGAGGGGATCGAGCCCATTGACCTCGTGTGCGTGAACCTCTACCCCTTTTCCAAGACTGTGGCGCGTCCTGACGTGACCGAGGACGAGGCCGTCGAGAACATCGACATCGGCGGGCCGACGATGATCAGAGCGGCCGCAAAGAACCATCGGTCGGTCGCAGTTGTGGTCAAGCCTGAAAGCTACGACGCAGTGCTGGCCGAGCTGGAGGGCTCAGACGGTGCGATCACTGAGGAGACGCGGCACTGGCTGGCAAATGAGGCATGGGCCGATATCGCGCTTTATGACTCGGCCATCTCGCGTTGGTTCGGCCTGCGGTACGAGGCCTTTCCGCAGCACTGGGTGTTCGCCTACGAAAAGTTTCTGGACCTCTCCTATGGCGAGAACCCGCATCAGAAGGCGGCTCTCTACGTCGAGTCGGGCGCCCGTTCGCATGTCCTAGCGCGCATGGCCAAGCTCCACGGGCGTTCACTCTCTTTCAACAACGTCTTGGATCTGGATGCTGCGACGAAGCTGTTGGCGGAGTTCGACGAGCCGGCGGCAGTGATCGTCAAGCACAACAACCCGTGCGGAGCCGCGATCGGCGAGGACATCTCGAGCGCTTACGAGAAGGCCCTCGCATGCGATCCGTTGTCGGCGTTCGGCGGCGTGATCGCGCTCAACCGGCCCGTGGACAAGGCGCTCGCGGAGCGCCTCCACGAGAACTTCATCGAAGTCCTGATCGCGCCCGAGTACGAAGAGGACGCGCTCGAGGTACTGACGCAAAAGGAAGCGATCCGCATCCTCCACAACACTGAGGGCCGCGGACCCGAGCCGCGCGAGCGGGACCTGAAGCGGGTGCGCGGCGGATTGTTGGTCCAGACTCCGGACCTGATCGACGAGGATCGCGACTCGATGGAGGTTGCGAGCGCGACGCAGCCCGACGACGGCGCCTGGCGGGATCTGGACTTCGCGTGGAGGGTCTGCAAGCACGTGCGCTCGAACGCGATCGTGATCGCCAAGGATGGGGCGACGCTGGGTATCGGCGCCGGCCAGATGAGCCGGGTGGACTCGGTGCGGATTGCGATCGACAAGGCGCGCGAGGCGCGAGGGGACGGAGCCGACGCGCTGCTCGCCGGGTCTGCGGTCGCCTCGGACGCGTTCTTCCCGTTCCCCGACGGACCGCAGATCGCGATCGAGGCGGGTTCGACCTCGATCATCCAGCCCGGCGGCTCGAAGCGGGATTCAGAAGTCGTCGAGGCGTGCGATCAGGCCGGCGTCGCGATGGTGATGACCCGTCGCCGCCACTTCCGCCATTAGGGTCGCTGCTCGATGTCACACCGGATCCTGAGAGTCCTCTATCTGGTCGTCCCGCTGGCGCTCCTCGCTGCTTTCTTTCTTCGTCCGACCGTGATCGTGGGCGTGGACGGCGAGTCGCTCGCCGCTTCGACGGGCTCGACCGTGAACGAGGTCAACTCGGTGCCGTGCGAGGACGAGGGGGCCGACACCTGGAAGTGCACGTACCCCGCCAATCCGGAGCCCGAGCCCGGGGACCCCGGGCCGACTACGTATGAGGTGAAGGTGGACCGGTGGGGGTGCTGGACCATCGGCGGCGTCAGAGGCCCAACCCAGCCCCCCGAGTTGTCGGGTTGCGTGACGATCAAGGACCACGTCACCTCGATCGACTAGAAGAGCCCAACTGGACACTCGTTCCGTCCGCTCCATACACGAACATATGTTCGTGTATCCGACAGAGGTTCGAGAGGAGGCAAAGCGGCTCAGGGGTCAGGGCGCATCTCTCCGAGAGATCGCCGAGGCTCTCGGCATAAGCCTGTCGACGGCGAGGGACTGGGTAGCGGGTGTTCTGAAACCGGTTCCTGCTGTCCAGGACGCGCCGCAAAGTGCCGAGAGTTTTCAAGCGGGGGCCTTGAAGATCTGCCCGCGCTGCATGCGGATTCTCCCAGACGACGCGTTCAATCGTCTAGGCGACGGGCGGCAAGGATGGTGTCGGGAATGTTTCAGCGTCTACTTTCAGGAGCGCGGCCAGTTGCACCGCGATCAGACGCAGGCGGCGAAACGCGAGAGAGTGGTTGCCGCTCGAGTAGCGGTCGAGGACCACTTCGCTCTCCATGCTTGCATCGACTGTGGGATCGATGACCGCATAGTTCTTGAGTTCGACCACATCGGCACCAAGCGGGGCAATGTCTCAACGCTCTCGTGGAATGGTCTGTCGCAGGTGGCCGTCGTCAAAGAGATGGCGGAGTGCGAGGTGGTGTGCGTCAACTGCCATAGGCGCCGCACTGCGCACCGTGCTGGCTACTGGCGAACCGACCCGGCCTCCATGACTGAATCGAGCCGATTCGGCCATGGGCGGAGCCGCAATCGACGTTTCGTCTACGAGTTGCTGAAGTCGAGCAGTTGCTTCGACTGCGGCTTGGATGATCTACTCGTTTTGGAGTTCGACCATATGTGTGAGAAGGAAGCAAGCATCTCAGGGTTGGTGGCGGGCGGCTACTCGCTTGAAAGACTCAGGGCTGAAGTAGCGAAGTGTGCGATCCGATGCGCCAACTGCCACCGTCGTCAGACGCTTCACAGGCAACGGCATGCCCCCGGGAGGAGTTGAACCTCCGACGCGCGACTTAAAAGGCCGCCGCTCTGACCGCTGAGCTACGGGGGCGTGCCGCAATCCTAGGCGGACGCAATCACTCGAAGATGACCGCAAGGAGCGGCTACGGGGCGAGTAGCTGGGAACCGAGGCACCGATCGTCGCCGGGCGCCCGGAAGACAACCTTCGTGCCCCGCCAAAGCGGCTCTCTTCCGCCCCCGAAAACGAGAGGCGGTTTCCGTACCGAGAGGCAATCTAGTAAACAATCCAGGTAATGAACGCCAGCCCATACACCGCGATCTAGCTCATGGCACTCCACCCAGCCGAGAACCGTGGCTATCGCGAACTGATGCTTACCGCCGAGGAGGCACGCACACGCCTGCGCCGGATCGCGGGTCACCTCGACCTGGAAACGCGCGCAGTCTGCGACAAGGGAACCGAGACCCTCGGCGAGATGCTCGACGCTCTGAAGCCGGCTCTGGCCGAGCACGATCTCCACGGCGAGCTGGCGGCGCGAGGTACGGGTGCTCGGATCGGGACCGTGCGCGCCGAGATCCTCGACCGCTTTCTCGAGCGGAATCAGGCGCTCCGCTTCGCGGTCGACGACGTCGAGCACGTGACCACTCTTCTGGCCTACATGGCTGCCGTCTCCGCCTCGCGTGGCAAGAAGACGCTCCCCGAGCTTTGCGGCACGTGGGAGCGCAAGCTTCGCCGCCAGGTCAGCGCGCTCCGCAAGACGGCCGTCGAACTCGGCTCTCACCCCGACGAGGCAATCGAACCGCTCGACCCCAGCGCGCTGGGAAAGGCTGCACACGGCAGCGCGGTCGCCACCGGCGCGGTCGGAGAGGCGGTCGACAAAGCCGTCAACACCGTGAAGGAGAAGTCCGGGTTCTTCGACCAGGCAGACGCGAACGGCGGCACTTCCGCCGAGGCGGAGTCGAGCGGCGAAGAGAAGAAACGCCGCGGGCTCTTTCGCCGCAGCTAGAGCTCTGGGATTCCCTCTTCAGGGGTAGATGGGAGCGCGTGAGTGCGCTTCGGGATGCGCCCGGCCATGCGCGCCGCGTAACCCGCGACCACGGCGCTTCGCATCGCGCGAGCCATGAGGTCCGGATCGGCCGCGCGCGAGACCGCGCTCGCCAAGAGCACCGCATCGCAACCCAGTTCCATCGCCAGGGCCGCGTCGGACGCCGTGCCGATCCCCGCGTCCAGGATCACCGGCACCGAGGCCTGCTCGGCGATGATGCGGACGTTGTACGGATTGCGGATACCTGCGCCCGATCCGATCGGGGAGCCGAGTGGCATGACGGCGGCGCACCCGGCCTCCTCGAGGCGCCGGGCAAGGATCGGATCATCGTTGGTGTAGGGCAGGACCGTGAAGCCGTCGCCGACAAGCGTCTCGGCCGCTGCTAGGAGCTCGGACGCATCAGGAAGCAGGGTGCGGTCGTCGCCGATCACCTCGAGTTTCACCCAGTCGGTCCCGAATGCCTCCCGTGCGAGCTTGGCGGTCTTCACGGCATCGCGGGCCGTGAAGCATCCCGCCGTATTGGGCAGCGTGAACAGGCCCAGCCGGTCGATCACGTCGGTGACCGACCCCTGCGCGAGGGGATCGACTCGCCGCAGGGCCACCGTCACGATCTCAGCTCCGGACGCCTCGAGCGCGCGCTCCATCTGCTCCAGCGAGCGGAAACCACCGGTCCCGACAATCAGCCGCGACGACCACTCACGGTCGCCGAGCGTCCACGTCCGAGTCGCATCGCCGCTAACCGCCCTGGACGGCATGCACCACCTCCACATCGTCTCCTTCGACAAGAACCCGGACGTCCCATTCAGCTCGCGGCACGACCTCGCCGGCAACTGCCGCGGCAATACCCCGCTCGACATCGGCCGCGCCCGTGGAAGACACCGCGTCCGCGACGGTCGCGTCGGCCGGCAGCTCCCGAATCTCGCCGTTGAGTTTGACCTTCAAGGTCCCACCAATCTAAATGGTGGGGTCAGGCACCTCTTA
The DNA here is from genome assembly GCA_963721645.1 of uncultured bacterium. Taxonomy (GTDB): domain Bacteria; phylum Actinomycetota; class Thermoleophilia; order Solirubrobacterales; family 70-9; genus JALZKA01. The sequence continues at coordinate 2,253,279 of CAVRJK010000002.1, forward strand.
GATTCGAATCGTGGGGTCAGGCACCTCTTAGATTCACGCATCCCCTAGATACGCGCCCTCGAGAACCTCGCCGGGTCGGCGACTCCTAGCTCGGCCGGCATGGCATCCCCTCGCAAAGCAGCGAGGACGCCGACCGCGGTCAACGGCGCCAAAAGGATGCCGTTGCGAAAGTGACCGGTGGCAAGGACCAGGCCGTCGATTAGGCCGGCGCCGACGATCGGTGCGTTGTCCGGCGTCCCCGGTCTGAGTCCGGCGACCACCTTCTCCAGCTCCAGCTCGGCCGTGTCAGGCAAAGCTCGATACGCCTCGCGAAGAAGCTCGTACACCCCGCCCGCGGTGACCCGGGTGTCAAAGCCCATCTCCTCAACCGTCGCGCCCACGATCAGCCGGCCGTCGAGACGGGGCACCAGATACACCCGCTCCGAGACGACGATCCTTCCGGCGACGGGATCGCCCACGTGACCGCGCAGGGTGAGGATCTGGCCCTTCACAGGGCGCACCGGCGGCGATACGGCGTCCGGCAGCCACGGCGCTGAACCCGACCACGCGCCCGCGGCGAGAACGGTCGAGTCGGCCTCATGCCGAGCGGCGTCATCGGTCACGACTCCGGCGATCGCCTCGCCGTCCCAGATCGCTTCGGCCACGGCGGATCCCTTGACGAGCTCGACACCTTGCCTCTCGCAGGCACGCATCAGCGCGGCCACGATGGAAACCGGATCGACGCCCGCCTCGTGCGGGGCATGCGCCCCCGCGAACGCGGAGGGGCCCAAGCCGGGTTCGACCTCGCGGCACTCCCTGCCGGTCAACCACTCTGCCTCGAGTCCGAGCGTTTGCATCAGGTCGAATCGCCGGCGCAGTTCCCCCGCTTCGTCCGCGTCGAGCGCGACGTGAAGCGCACCGTTTCGGACGAGGGAAGACTCCGATGAACCCACCTCGGCCAGCTCGGCGGCGAACTCCGGCCACATCGCGTGGGACGCCAGCGCTGCTTCGAGCAACGCCTCTTCGCCCCACGTCGCCTCGCCGACCGGCGCCAGCATGCCCGCCGCCACTCCGGATGCTCCAGAACCCGGCTCCGAGCGCTCGACCACCCGGACACTGAGCCCGCTCTGGGCGGCGCGCCAGGCACAGGCGAGCCCGATGACGCCGGCGCCGACCACCACTACGTCGAGCCTCTTCGTCACGTGTTCGATCGTAGCCCTCTCCGGCCCACCGCCCCACGCACACGGCTACCGTGCGCGTCCGCCAACTCGGGCGCGATACTGGCCTCCGTGACTGCCCAGATCCCAGATCCTTGGCGCCTTGCGCGACTCCAGGACGCCCGCCTTTACTTCGTGTGCGATGGCCGGCCAGGCGACGGCGATCCGGGGCCCCTGCTGGACGCCGCCCTCCGAGGCGGCGCGGACGTCCTCCAGCTGCGCGAAAAGGCACCCCGATGCGCCGAGGAGCTCGTCGCACTGGCCGAGCCGTTCCGCCGCGCCGCCGACCAACACGGCGCCCTCTTCTTCTTGAACGACCGGCCTGACCTGGTCGCACCGTGTCGCGCTGACGGCGTTCACGTCGGCCAGGACGACCTGCCTGTGGCCGAGGCGCGCGCGCTGGCGGGTCCCGGAGCGCTGGTTGGCCTTTCGACCCACTCGCCCACCCAGTTCGACGCCGCGCTTGCGGCGGTCGGCGAGGCACGGCCGGACCAGCTCAGCGCCGGGCCCGTCTGGGAGACCCCGACGAAGGAGGGTCGCCCCGCGGCGGGTCTCGAACTGATCCGGCATGCGGCCGAGGTCGGCGCAGATGTGCCTTGGTTTGCGATCGGCGGCATCGACGCTACGAACGTGGGCGAGGTGGTCGCGGCCGGGGCAGATCGCGTCGTTGTCGTCCGTGCCATCCGGGACTCCCCGGACCCCGAGGGCGCGACGCGCGAGCTGCGTGCAAGGCTTGGGCCCTAGATGGGCTCACGGGAGAGAAAGCGCGCCGAGAGGCGCAAGCGAAAGGAGCGCTCGGGCGACCGCCACGCGGAGCTCCAGGCGCAGCGCGAGGCGCGCGCGGCGAAGACCGAGGCCAAGAACCAGGCCGCGCGAGAAGCGCTCGATCCGCTGGAGCCCGACGAACGTCCCGGAGTCGTCACCGCGGCAGCGGTGATCTCGGGCCTTCTCGTACTCGGAACGCTGATCTCCTACATCGCGGGCGTCGAGGTCTCGACGTTTGACGACTTCGGCACCAAGACCGGAGAGGCAAAGCCGAACCTCTTCTTCACGGTCGTCTCGTCCCTCGTTCTGGGCGCGATGACGTTCGGGCTCTGGAAGGCGCGCTACTGGGCCGTCCTGGGCTTCCAGACCCTCCTCATCCTCTTGATCGTGGTCTCCATCCTGGCGCTCGTTCAGGTAACCGAAATCGTCCGAGCGCTGGGCCTCTTTGCCTTCCTCGTGGGTTCGAGCTTTCTCTTCTACCGCATGGTCAAAGCCATGGCGCGCATCCAGATGCCGGATCGCGGGGGCTACCGATAGCGAGGGATGTGAACGCGTTGAGCCGGTCTAGATTGCGCCTGGATCGAACGAATCAACTCAAGTCGACGCCGAACGAACTGACACCTTGGACCTCGCGCCGCAGCGCGCTGCCCAGCGGGCCGGGGGCGTTTCTATAGAGTCGAAGGCATGGCCGAGTCCTTCGACGTAATCGTGATCGGCGGTGGTCCCGGCGGGTACGTCGCGGCAATCCGCGCCGCCCAGCTCGGCCTGAATACGGCCGTCGTGGAAAAGGACAAGCCAGGCGGTCGCTGCCTCAACTACGCCTGCATCCCGGCGAAGACGATGCTGCATACCGCCGAGGTCCTCGATCACGCGCAGAACTCCGCAGAGCTCGGAGTCAAGGTCTCGAAGGCCACGCTGGACTGGAAAGCGCTTGGCGAGCGTCGAGCGAGCGTCTCGGACACGCTCTCCGGCGGCGTAAAGATGCTCTGGGACAAGAACAAGATCACTCAGATCGAAGGCGAAGGCTCGCTGACCGATGACGGCAACGTCGCCGTCGGGGGCGAGACATACGAGGCCAAGAACGTCGTGCTCGCGACCGGCTCGGTCGCGATGGCCATCCCCGGCGTGGAGTTCTCCGAGCGGATCGTCGACACCTGGGGCGCCTGGTCGCTGCCGGCGCAGCCGAAGAAGCTTGCGATCGTCGGCGCGGGCGCGTCGGGCTCCGAGATTGCCTCCGCCTACGTCCGGTACGGCACCGAGGTCACTCTGATCGAGATGCTTCCCCAGATCCTCCCGCTCGAGGACAAGGACTGCGCGCGGGTCGTAGAGCGGACCTTTAAAAAGCAGGGCATCACAATCGCTACCGGCGCTCCGATCGAGAACGTCGAGGAATCAGCGAAGTCCGTCAAGTTCACCTATGGCGAGAACCAGGGCGAGGCCGACTACCTCGTCATCGCGGGCGGTCGAGCGCCCGACACCGACCCACTGAACCTCGCGGGCGCCGGCGTCGAGACCGAGGAGAACGGCAAGGTAAAGATCGACGAGCTCCAGCGCACCACCAACAAGAAGATCTTCGCGATCGGCGACCTGGTCCGCGGCCCAGCGCTCGCCCACAAGGCTTCCGAGGAAGGCGTCGTCGCGGTCGAGACGATCGCCGGAGCGCCAACGCACGCCGTCGATGTCGACCTCATCCCGGGCGCCACCTTCTGCCACCCGCAGGTCGCGTCCGTGGGACTGACCGAGGCGGCGGCCAAGGAGGCTGGTCACGACATCAAGGTCGGCCGGTTCAAGCTCGGCGGTGTCGGCGCCTCGGCCGTTTACGACGACCGTGAAGGCATGGTCAAGATCGTCGCCGAGAAGAAGTACGGCGAGATCATCGGCGCCCACATCGTCGGCAACCGGGCCTGCGACATGATTTCCGAGATCGTCAACGTGATCGCGCTCGAAGGCGGCTACCAGGAGCTTGCCCGGATCGTCCACCCGCATCCGACGATCTCCGAAGCCGTTCTCGACGCCGCCCGCGCGGTCGACGGCTGGGCCACGCACGCCTGAGCTCCGCGCCACCCCCCGAGGGGTCAGACCCCTCACAAACCGCTAACACTCGTGCCCGCCAGCTTCTACTACGACCTCGGCTCACCGTACGCCTACCTCTCGGCCGAGCGCATCCACACCGTCTTCGAAGAAGCGGGAGCGCCGCCTCCCGTCTGGAAGCCCGTTCTCTTGGGCGGGCTCTTCGCGCGCTTCGACCGCGGCTCGTGGGCCCAGACGGACGCGCGCGAGGAGGGGATGCGAGAGGTCGAGCGCCGAGCGCAGGCGTACGGTCTGCCCCCTATCCGCTGGCCCGACGGCTGGCCGTCGGACTACCTGTTCGCGATGCGCGTCGCCACCTTTGCGACCGAGATCGGCCGTGGCGTCTCCCTCCCCCTCGCCGCGTTCCGCCAGCACTTCGCCGCCGGCCGCGATCTGTCTGAACCCGACAACGTGCTGATCGCGGCTGCTTCGGCCGAGCTTCACCCCAGGGCACTGACAACCGCTGTCGGGCGCAAGACGATCAAGGCGCGCCTTCGCGATACCACGGACGAAGCCGCTGATCTCGGCGTCTTCGGAGTGCCCTGCGTCGTCGTCGGCAACGAAGTCTTCTGGGGCGACGACCGTCTCGAAGATGCTGCCGAGGCCTCGGCTATCTTCGCCTAGAAGTGAGTCATGGCTGACGGAAGCGCGAGGGGGACGGTCGAACGGACCGAGCCGAGCAAGGCGGAGCGGGCCGCTGCGCGCAAAGTCGCGGAGTCGAAGGCGACCATCCCACACCTCTACGTACAGGGCAAGCTCATGGTCGGTCCGGTCGAGAGCGTCATCGCGGAGGTCGTCGCGGCGACTGCCCTGGCACTGCGCGAGGCGCCGCGCCTGAACGGCAGCTACAGGGACGGTGCCTTCGAGACGTACTCGCGCATCAACATCGGCGTCGTCGCCGACGATGCCGATGGGCTGGTCGTGCCGACGATTTTCGACGCCGACGCCAAGGAGCCGGGCGAGATTGCCGCCGAATGGGAGTTGCTGTCCGCCAAGGCGATCGACGCATCCATTACCGCTCGCGAGGTCGCCGGCGGAACTTTTACCGTCGCCGGCGGTTTTGGTTTTGAGGGATGCGACTTTCTGCCCGTGATCAACGCAGGCCAAGCGGCCAACCTGGGGATCGGATCACCTCGGGAAGGCGTCATTGGCGCCACGGTCGCCGCCGACGCCAGGATGATCTCGGGGGCGGAGGCAACGACGTTCCTGTCACTGATCCAAACGGCACTCGCAAAGCGAACGGAACCCGAGTAACCATGGGCGCGGAGGGGAATGGGTCCAGAGAGAAGGACAGCCGCATCATCGACGTCCCGATCGAATCGCTCCCCTTCATCGACGAGCACTACATCGAGATCGCGGCCAAGCCCGAAGAGGTCTGGGACGCGTTGATCCGTGCCGTCTCGGGCGCCGGTGAGAGCCGCTCGGGTGCGCCACTCTCGAAGGCACTCGGTTGCGAGGAGACCAAGACCGACGGCGTGACGGGTGAGATCGGCTCGAAGATTCCCGGGTTCGTGGTTACCCGCTCGGTCAAGCCCGCGGTCCTCGCACTGATGGGCCAGCACCGCTTCGCCCAGTACGCGCTCATCTTCACGATCCTGGAGAAGCCGAGCGGACTCATGCTCCTCTCGGCTCAGACCAGGGCCGTCTTCCCGGGGCGCAAGGGACGCGTCTACCGGGGCCTGATAATCGGAACCCACGGTCACGTCGCAGTCACGACGAACCTCTTGCGCCAGATTCGGCGTCGGGCGGAGCGGATCCACGCTCGCCCGGCCCGCGCCTAGGTCTCCCAAGGCTCCCGAGGGGTCAGACCCCTCGCAGAACGCTCACATTGCCAAGGGGTCTGACACCTCGGGTTGAAATGTCGTCAGCGAGGCGTATAGTTTCCCAGTAGCGATCGGCACGAGTCATCAGCTCGGCCGCTCCAGACATAGGGCGCACGGGGAATCCCCGAGCTCCCATCGTCCAGTAGGCGCCGCGGAGGAGATCCTGAAACGGCGACACCGGGCTCAGGCCGAGGAGATCCCAACGCCGGGCCAGACACGAAGGGCGTTTAAGAATGAAGCGAAGCGATGGCGCTGTCGCGAGCGAGCCCCGGCACGGGGAGGCTCATGCGAGCGTTGATTCGAATGGAAGCCAGGACGCGACGGTCCACAACCTCGCCGGTCCACGGCTGACCCGGGAAGACCGAGCCGCGCTGTTGCGGTTCATGGCGATGATGCGGGCCGCGGAGGAACGCGGGCTCACCCTTTATCGCCAGGGCAAGATCCCCGGCTCCTTTTACGACGGCTGCGGGCAGGAGGCCATCAGCGTCGGGTCCTCCTTCGCCCTCGCGCCCGAGGACAGGATGTGCATCCTCCACCGCGACCTGGGCGCTCACTTCGTCCGCGGGCTGACGCCGGACCGCTACCTCGCCAACTACATGGGCCGATCCGGCGGAGCAACCGGCGGCAAGGACGGCAACATGCACTTCGGCGATCCGTCGCTGGGCTGCGTGGGCATGGTCTCGATGCTTCCCGACATGGCGCTCGTCGCCATGGGGATGGCGCTCGCCTTCAAGGTCCGCTCGGAGAAGCGCGTCGCGATGACCTACTTCGGCGAGGGCTCGACCGCGAACGGCCAGTGGCACGAGGCGATGAACATGGCCGGCGTTCAGCGCCTTCCCGTCGTCTTCATCCTCGAGAACAACGGCTTCGCCTACTCGACGCCAAACGAGCTCGAGTTCGCAGTCGATCCAGTCGAGCGTGCCCGTACCTACGGGTTCCCCGGCGTCGCGGTGGACGGCAACGACGTCGAGGCCGTGTTCGAGTCGTCGCGCACGGCGGTCGAAAGAGCCCGCGAAGGCGGCGGGCCCACGCTGATCGAGTGCCGGACCATGCGCATGCACGGCCACGGCGCTCACGACGACATGAGCTACGTCCCCGACGGGCTTCATGAGGAGTGGGCCAAGCGCGATCCGATCGAGCTCTACGCCAAGCGCCTCGTCGCCGACTTCGGCTTTGCCGGCGACGAGGTCGAGGGAATCCGCGAGGAGGTCATCTCATACATGGCCGAGTGTGCGGAAAAGGCTCTCGCCTCACCGATGCCCGACTCCGGCGGCGCGCTTGAAGGCGTGTTCGCCGACGAGTCCACGCCGCTGGGAGACGGCAAGGCGCCGTGGTCGCACTGGCAAGCACGGAACGGTCGCTCGAACGGAAGCTCAAACGGCTCGTCCGAGAGGAGCGCGGCATGACCGAGGTCTCAGAGACCCTCATCGCCTCGCACCCTGACGAGAGCGAACGCGAAGCGGAGGAGCCGACAGGCACTTCCTCGCTCACCTATCTCGAGGCGATCTCCGCCGCCCTCCGCGAAGAGATGCGCCGCGACGAGACGGTGATCTGCCTGGGCGAGGACATCGGCGCGTTCGGCGGCGCGTTCAAGGTCACCGACGGGTTCATCGAGGAGTTCGGTGCGGCCAGGGTCATCGATACCCCGCTCGCCGAGAACGCGATCATCGGGGCGGCGGTCGGTGCCGCCACCGAAGGCCTTCGCCCGGTCTGCGAGATGCAGTTCGCCGACTTCATCGCGTGCGGGTTCGACCAGCTTGTGAACGTTGCGGCAAAGCTCCATTACCGCCAGGGGGTTGCCGTGCCGATGGTGGTGAGGCTTCCGTCGGGCGGGGGCTTCTCGGGAGGGCCGTTCCACTCGCAAAACCCGGAGGCCTGGCTGCTCCAGGCGCCCGGCCTGAAGGTCGTCGCGCCCGCGACGGCCGCTGACGCGAAGGGCCTCCTGACGAGCGCCATCCGTGATCCCAATCCGGTCTGTTTTCTCGAGCACAAGGGCCTCTACCGAAACGTCAAGGGCGAGGTCCCCGTGGGGGACTACTCCGTGCCGATCGGCGAGGCGCGGATTGCACGCGAGGGCTCGGAGTTGAGCGTCATCGCGTACGGATCGAGCGTCCACCTCGCTCTCGACGCAGCGGAGGAGCTGGGCGAGGACATAGAGGTGATCGACCTTCGCACCCTCTGCCCGCTCGACACCGAGGCGATCCTCGCCACCGCTCGGAAGACCGGCAAGGTGCTGGTCGCCCACGAGGCGACCCGCTCATGCGGGGTGGGCGCCGAAGTCGCGGCGCTGATCACAGAGCACGCATTCGAACACCTCGACGCGCCGGTGAGACGACTCACGGCGCCCGACGTGCCCATACCGTTCAGTCCACCGCTCGAGCAGGCCGTCCTGCCCCAGCCCGACGACATGAAGGAGGCACTCCGTGAGCTCCTCTCCTACTGAGACGCAGGGCGCCGCTTCGACCGTGGCCGTCTCGATGCCGCAGATGGGCATCTCGGTCAGCGAGGGGACGATTCTCGAGTGGCGAAAGGGAGTCGGCGACACCGTCGAGGCCGACGAGACCATCTGCGACGTCACGACCGACAAGGTCGACGTCGAGATCCCTTGCCCCGCGACAGGCGTCCTGGCCCGCATCCTCGCCGAGCCCGGGGACACGGTCCCGGTCGGCGAGCCAATGGCGGAGATCGACACGGGCGGTGGCGCGCGGGTTGCGCCTGGCGCAACCGATGCGCCGCGAGCCGCGGCAACTGAGCCCGATGCGCCCGGGAGTGGCGCGGCGGTTGCGCAGGACGCAACCCGCGCGCCGCGGGAGGGCGACCGCTCCGGATTCGTCTCGCCTGTCGTTCGCCGGATGGCCGCCGATCACGAGGTGGATCTCTCACAGGTCGAGGGGCACGGCGTGGGCGGGCGGATCCGCAAGAAGGACCTTCTCGCCCATCTTGCGTCCGCACCCGACACCAAGCCGGAGCGGCCGCTCCACACCGAGTCGCCGTATGTCCCGGATGCGCCACCGCCTACGTCTGCGCGAGCGCAGGTTGGACCAGTGACCCCGTCCTCTGCTCCAAGTCCGAACGGAAGCGGTCGGCGCGAGCCGATGAGCCCAATGCGCAAGGCGATCGCCGAGCACATGGTCCGCTCGATCCAGACGGCCGCCCACTGCACCACGATCGTCGAGGTCGACTTCTCGGCCGTGGCAGCGCGACGAGCCGAACTCAAGCCCGCCTACGCCGGCAAGGGCGTACCGCTCACCTACCTCGCGTTCGTCGCGCAGGCGGTAGTCGAGTCGCTCGAGCGGTTCCCCGCCCTGAACGCGTCCGTGGAAGGCGATGAGATCGTCCACCACCCGGACGTCAACCTGGGCATCGCAGTTTCGCTCGACGCGGGGCTGATCGTGCCGGTGATCCCGAAGGCTCAGCGTCTCTCGCTCGAGGGCATGGCTGCGGCTATCGCCGACGTCGCCGGGCGCGCTCGCGACGGCAAGCTCGCCCCCGACGAGGTGCAGGGCGGCACGTTCACCATCACCAACCCCGGCCAGTTCGGCGCCGTGCTCGCGACGCCGATCATCAACCAGCCCCAAGTGGCCATCCTCGATCTCGAGGCGATCGTCAAACGCCCCGTCGTGATCGAGTCGGACACCGGGGACTCGATCGGGATCAAACCGATGGGATTCCTGCCGATGTCGTGGGACCACCGCGCCCTGGACGGCGCGGAAGCGGCGCGCTTCCTCGGCGCCGTCAAGACTCGACTCGAAGGCGGGATGGGCTGATGGCGGTCGCGAGCCGACTGGAGCACGAGGAGCTCGTCGTAACGACGGGTGCCCGGAGCGGAGCGACGATGGCGGTAGCGATCCACTCCACGCGACTCGGTCCAGCGCTGGGCGGGGCCCGCCTGTGGCACTACGAGCGCGACGAGGAAGGAGTCTCGGACGCGCTGCGATTGGCCCGGGCGATGACGTTCAAGGCCGCGGCTGCAGGGCTCGACCTGGGCGGCGGCAAGGGAGTGATCTGCGCGCCCGCTGCGACGCCGCCGAACGGAGCCGAGAGGCAGTCGATCCTCGACGACTTCGGCGACCTGGTGGAGTCGCTCGGCGGGCGCTACATCACGGCCGAGGACGTCGGCACCTCCACCCAAGACATGGAGGAGATCTCCACCCGGACGAGTCATGTGACCGGAATGCCCGTCGAGCGCGGCGGGAGCGGCGACCCCAGCCCGTTCACGGCCCTCGGAGTCCAGGCCGCGATGCGCGCGGCGTGCTCCGCCGCTTTCGGCGAGCGCGATCTGGCTGGGCGACGCGTGATGATCACGGGTCTGGGGCATGTCGGCGAAAGCCTTGCTCGCGGCCTCGCGGGGGCGGGCGCCGTCCTGGCCCTCTCAGACATTGACCCTGAGAAGGAACGCCTGGCGCGAGAGCTCGGCGCACGCTGGGTCGAGCCGGATCTGGCGCTGACCGCGGACTGCGACGTTCTCGCGCCGTGCGCCGTCGGCGGTGCGATCCACGCCGGGAACGTCGAGGAGCTCCACTGCCGGATCGTGTGCGGCGCCGCGAACAACCAGCTCGCTGACGAGGCTCTTGCGGAGCGTCTCGCCCAGCGCGAGATCCTGTATGCCCCCGACTTCATTGCGAATGCCGGCGGGCTGATCAACGTCTATCGCGAGATTCACCGCTCGAGCGCGAAACGGGCGACCGCACTTGCGCTCGGCATCGAGGACACGATGACTCGGGTCTTCGAACAGGCTGCAGCCGAGGAAACGACCACGCTCGCGGCGGCGCGGTCGCTTGCGGAGGAGCGCCTCGCTCTCGGCATCTGACCTGTGAGACTTGCGTCCTATGGATGAGCTCTGGATCGTTCGGGCCGGGACGCTCCCCTACGCGGAGGCCTTGACTCTCCAGGAGCGTCTTGCGGCCGCCCGGCGCGGTGGCGAGATCCCGGACGTCGCCCTCCTCCTCGAACACTGGCCCGTCTACACGAAGGGTCGCCGCTCGGAGCCGAGCCATCTGCCGATGGGCGAGGACTGGTACCGGATGCAGGGGATTGAGGTCGCCGCGACCGATCGCGGCGGGCAGGTCACCTACCACGGGCCCGGGCAGCTCGTGGCCTATCCGATCTTCGACCTCGCGGCGATGGACGGCGACGTGCACGCCTACGTCCGCGCGCTCGAGGCGGCGATGATCGCTGCTCTGGCCGACTTCGGGATCCAGGCACAGGTCTTCCGGGGCCTGACCGGCGTGTGGACCGCCGGCGAGCCGCCGATCGAGCCCGGCGAGATCGGGCCGCAGCGGACCCCTGTCGGTGCCGCGGGGCTGCCCGGTGGGGAGGCGCGAAAGATCGGCTCCATCGGCGTCCACGTGAGCGGTGGCATAACCACACACGGGTTGGCCGTGAACGTCAACAACGACCTCCAGCCGTTCGAATGGATCGTTCCCTGCGCGATCGACCACGTGCGGATGACATCCGTCGGGCGCGAGCTCGGAGCCGAGGCCGATATGGAAGCCTTCTCCGTCGCTTTGTTGAACCGGCTGGCCGAGTCGCTTGGGCGCCGCCCAGTCGAGCGCGCCGTCGCCGAACTGGGATCGATCGCCGCTTGAATCACGAAGAGGCCCAACGCATGGCGCGCGAGGAAGGCGTCTCGCCAGTCCGCTACCGGGTGGTCAGAACGGTGGCCGTGCCGTTCATGCGGCTGTGGTGGGGACTGCGGATCGAGGGCGAGGAGAACGTTCCGGCAGAGGGCGCGGCGATCATCACGCCCAACCACAAGAGCTTCTTCGACTCGTTCTTTTTGGCCGCGGCGACCAAGCGCCCGTTGCGGTTCATGGGCAAGTCCGAGCTGTTCGAGGGACGCAAGGGGAAACTGCTCGTCCGCCTGGGCGCATTTCCCGTCCTTCGCGGCCAGTCTGATGCCGAGGCGCTCGAGACCGCACGGATCATCCTCGAACAGGGCGAGCTGCTCTCGCTGTTCCCCGAGGGCACGCGCGTTCGCGACCCCGGAGAGCTCGGCACTCCCAAGCGCGGTGCCGTTCGCCTGGCGCTCGAAACGGGCGCTCCACTGATCCCCGCCGCGATCACGGGAACGGAGAAGCTCTTCGCCGGGCCTGTTCCGCGCCCACGCACCGTCCGCGTCGCATTCGGCGAGGCCGTGCCGGTGGATGAGGTGCCCGCTACCCCCGAGGCGGCAGCCGAGCTCTTGGACGACGAGCTCTGGCCGAAGGTCTCCGGGGAGTTCTCTCGTCTTCGCGCCCACCCAGGTCTGATCGCCGCCGGCCTCGCCGCCGCTGGCATCGGTGCCGGCGTGGCGGCAAAGCGCCGCCGCGATCAGGCCAAGAGGCCCTGGTGGCAAAAGGTGGGCACCGGCAAGAAGAAGCGAAAGCGGCGATGAACGCCCCGGACGAACCCGAGGGGTCAGACCCCTCACACAACGCTCGCAATCGCTCGCCCGGCCGTAGAATGGTTGCTGTGAAACCGCCGACCCAGGCCCCCGCCGAGCGCATCCACGTGACGCGCTCGCGCGCGAAGCCGGGCGGCAAGGCGATGGAGGGTGGTCGCCCTTTCCGTGAGCGGAAGCCACCGTGGCTGAAGGTCCCGGCCCCGGGGGGTCCGACCTACCGCAAGCTGAAGGCAGCGATCGCCGACGACAACCTCCACACGGTCTGCGAAGAAGCCGCCTGCCCCAACGTCGGCGAATGCTGGGAGCGCGGCACCGCGACATTCATGATCCTCGGCGACGTCTGCACGCGGCGCTGCGGTTTTTGCAACGTGCAGACGGGTGTGCCTACCTGGCACGACCCACTCGAGCCGGCGCGGGTCGCCAATCAGGTGAAGAAGATGGGCCTGGTCCACGCGGTCATCACCTCGGTGGATCGCGACGACCTGCCCGACTACGGCGCCTCGGCCTTCGTCGGCGTGATCCGCTCGATCCGCCAGATGGCTCCCGGCTGCAAGGTCGAGATCCTGACCCCCGACTTCCGCGGCCAGGAGATGCCGCTCGCGAAGGTGATCCACGAGCGCCCGGACGTCTTCAACCACAACGTCGAGACGGTGCCGCGCCTCTACCCCAAAGCGCGCCGCGGCTCGGAGTTCCTGCGGTCCGCGCGCGTCTTGCGAATGGCCAAGGAGATGGGCGGCGGCGACGTCATCACGAAGTCGGGACTAATGGTCGGCCTCGGGGAGAGCTTTGACGAGATGGTCGAGACCTTCCAGATCCTGCGCGACCACGAGGTCCAGATCCTCACCGTCGGCCAGTACTTGCGGCCCACCGAGAACCACCTGCCCGTCGATCGCTACTGGCATCCGGACGAGTTCAAGGCGCTCGAGGATGCGGCTTACGCGATGGGCTTCGACGCTGTCGCGTCTGGGCCGCTGGTCCGCAGCTCGTACCACGCGGACGAGGCGGCGGCGAAGGCCACCTCGGCACGCGCAGCCTGACCTTCGGCCGCTGGTTGGACTGCTCCTCGCATCTCCCCACGGGGTGGAGAATCCCGCTCTATCGGCGTCCTGTCTAGGCTCCGCCGCCTCGCTTGCTGCCGCTCAAGGACAACATCCCGACCGGCCGCTTCCCGGTGGTCACGGTGCTCTTCATTGCGATCAACGTCGTGTTCTTCATCTGGCAGTTCACCCTGGATGACGGTCCCAACTCGAGCGAGTCGCCACAGATTCCAGGCCTGTCCGCAGCGGACGAGGCGGTATTCGAGCTGGGGGCGATTCCGTATCGCCTTACGCACCCCGGCACGGACTGCGGGGTGGTGACGGTCCCCAGGGGGTTGAACCCGAAGGGCCTAGAACCCATCGTCTGCGAGGGAAGCGCCCAACAGCGGGCTGCCGAAAAGGTGCCGGGCGTCAATGTCGTCGAGTTGGAGGCGCCGGCGTGGTGGGTGACCATCCTGACCTCGATGTTCCTGCACGGAGGCTGGCTTCACATCATCGGCAACATGCTGTTCTTGTGGGTCTTCGGCAACAACGTCGAAGCGGCGATGGGGAAGCTCCGTTTCGCTGCGTTCTACCTCATGGCCGGAGCCGTCGCGCTTTACGCGCAATCCGCGATCGACCCTCAATCGACCATCCCGACAATCGGCGCGTCAGGCGCGGTGGCGGGCGTTCTTGGCGCCTACATCCTGCTCCACCCGAAGGCGCGGGTGGTGACGCTCGTCATCATCATCTTCTTCGTGACCTTGATCGAGATACCGGCGATGATCCTGCTTGGCATCTGGGCGGTGCTGCAATTCCTGCCTGCGCTTGGCCAGATCGGCGTGGGCGACATGCCCACGGACAGCGTGGCCTACGTTGCCCATGTCGGCGGCTTCGTGTTCGGCCTCGCGATGGTGAAGGTCCTCACCAGGCGGCGCGACGAGCGGCCGAAGCTCGGGTACGGCTGATGAAGCTGGACTCTGGCTCAGCGATCCTGTTCGGGATCCTCATCTTCATGATCCTGTTCGCCGGCATGACCCTCGTGGTGCTGTTCAAAGACGGACTCACGATTCTCGTGTTCTTCGCGATCCTGATCGTGGCCATCATCGGAGTCGGCCTGTGGGGAGCGGTCTCCGAGCAGAACCGCCGCCGCTAGCCGCCGCCCGGTGCCAGGCACCGTGCCTGGCACCGGCTAGCGCGGCAGATCGCGCAGGAGGATGCGAAAGACCCCTTCCAGAGTGTTCTTGCCGTACCCGTGCGAGGGGCTCTCTTCCGTGGTCACCGCTAGGCCGATCCGATAGCCGTCCTTCGACAGCAGCACCACCTGGTGGTTGACCCAACCGGTACCCGACCCCCAACCACCCTTGAAGTGGAGATGCCAGCCGTGCAGCGGGACCTTGCCGATCCCCCATCGCTGGGACGAGGTGACCGAAGTCAAGAGCTTGCGCGCGTAATCCCAGTGGCGCGCGGGGACGTGGTGGCGAAGAGTCCGCATAAAGAGAGCCTGGTCGCGAGCGGTCGTCTGAGAGAGGCCCCACGGGCGGTCGTGCCAGACGAATCCCTTCATGTCGGCATCGTCGGCGAGCTCTTCGAGCGGACCCCGGCCCAGCATGTCGTCGATTCGCGACGCGGCGGCGTCATCGGACCGGCGAATCATCGGCTCCAGGAGGGCCCTTTCAGAGCTCGTGAGTGAACGGTCGGCGGCCCGGCGCAGGTAGGCGACGAGCAGCATCACCTTGAACGTGCTCGCCATGTAGGCGTGGCCGTATCCGCCGAACTCACGCTGGCGACCTCGCATGTCGAAGACCGAGAACGAGACGTCTCCGGCTCGAGACTTGGCGTACTCCTTTGCCGGCCGGGCGTCTGGACTCCAGCTCTTGGCCTCGGCCTGCGTGATTGCCCGTCTGTCCGGCGTCGCCTCCGAGGGCTGGGCGAGGACAAGCGCCGGCAAGACCAAGAGCGCCGCGACCGAGCGCTTCAACGCGGCAGGTCCTTGAGGAGGCGCTTGAACACACCCTCGAGTGTGGCGCGGCCGTAGGGGCGTGACGGGTTTCCTTGTGTCATCACCATGACTCCGATGCTCCGCCTGCCGTGCGTGAGGAGCGCCATCTGGTGCTCGACGCGAATGCCTCGCAGCCCCCACCCGCCCTTGAAAGCGAGGTCCCATCCCTGTGGCTGGACGTGCGCGACTCCCCAGCGGTGACGCGGGATGATCCCCTCGAGTTGGCGCAAGGCAAAGCTCCGATGGCGCTTCGGCAACAGGCCGGGCAGACGGCGCATCAGCCGAGCGCCGTCGCGAGGCGCCGCTCGGCTGTAACCCCAGACGTCGTTCCACTGAAACCCGGACATGCCGGCCGCATCAGCGAGATCGTCGACCGGCCCACGCCCGAGCATGTCGCGCACCCGCGTTGCCGCGGAGTTGTCCGACTCACGGATCATCGGAACCAGGAGATCACGCTCGCCGGCGGTCAGGTTGCGGTCGTCGACCGAGCCCTGGCGCAGGTAGGCGGCCAGGAGCATCACCTTGAAGGTCGACGCCATGACGTAGCTGCGCGAGCCCTCATGGGCCGAGAGCCGGTCGCGCATGTCGTAGATGGCGAACGAGACGGCGGTCGAGCGGGATTCCGCGTAGCGCTCCGCGGCCTTTGCATCCGGACGCCACTCCCTCGCCTCGCCGGCGCTGATACCCGCGCTGGCGCCGGCCGGCAGGGTGGCAGCGACGGTGAGGACGGCAGCTGCAGTGGTGATGGCGCGGCGCGTTCGCATCTTCTCTACCTACCCCAAAACCGCAACGCACGCCCGGGTAGCGGTGGCGTGAACGGATTCTCTCGATGCTGAGGGGTGGTCGATCCACCAGAGGACGAGGCCGGCAAGGCCACTCCTCAGAGAAATCCGCGGTCGGCTCCACCATGGCCTCGTCCAGGTCGGGAGCGCTTGACCTGAGGAAAGCGGCAAGCACCTGGGTCGCCTGTTCGCTCAGATCGCGCCTGGCCTGCTCGATCTCGGGGTCGCCGGTGCGATCCCGGAAGATGACGAGCCACGTATCGGCATGCTCGGCGACGTAGTCGAGCCAGCCGTCGAGGATCGTCGCGACGAGACCGGCTTGCCCATCCCCGGCAGGCGACTTCCGTTCGATGAAGGTCGGCAGGTCCTGCTCGTGGCGGTCGAGGATCGAGAGATACAGGTCCTTCTTCGAGCCGAAGTGGCGATAGATCATCGGCTTGGTCACGCCCGCGGCCGCGGCCACGTCATCGAGCCGGGTGGAGGCGTATCCAACACGCCCGAAGAGATGCGCTCCCTGGCGAAGGATCAGATCGCGCCGGGCTGCGGGGCGCATGCGGGTCCTGGTTGGTGTCGCGGCGACCATCCTCAACTGGTAAGTTACCGATTGGTAACTACGGAATGGAGCACGCAATGGCCGACCCGATATTTGATCCGGTTCACAAGACGCACTACGAGTTCGAGCGCCAGGGCGAGGACATGGTTGTCAAGACACAGATGGAGTCGGGCGGCGGCTTGCCCAAGCACTACCACCCGCAGCAGACCGAGACCTGGTGGGTCGTCTCGGGTGAGGTGACCGTCTATTTCGACGGCGAGTGGAAGCCCTTTACTCCCGAGTCGGGAAAGATCGAAGTCACCCCGAACATCGTCCACGGTTTCAAAAACCAGAGCGGCAGTGAGGCGCATCTTTGCTGCGAAGTGAGTCCTGCGCTCTCGCTCGAGGAGTTCCTGACGGACTCCGCAAGGGCGGCGCGGGAAGGACTCTTCATGAAGGGCGGGATTCCAAAGAGCCTCAAGGGCGCGAGGTGGGCGGCCGGCTTCGTGGCTCGCCACGAGGATGAGACGGTGATGACGTTCCCACCGCGTTTCGTACAGAAGGCACTGAAGCCGCTGGCGCCGAAGGACTAGGCCGCTTTTGGGCTGGGCGAACGATTGACCATCGGGTCGGGCTGGCCCGACTCGCGCTACTCTCGCCCGACCTTGCAGGCCGTGGTCACAGGAGCCGCCGGCTTCATCGGATCCCGCATCTGCACTGCCCTCGCCGAGGGCGGCTGGTCGGTCCTCGGCATCGATCGGCTCTCGCCCTACTACGACGCTGAGATCAAGCGACGGCGTCTCGCGGAGCTTCACGCCGGAGGTTCGTTCGAGTCTGTCGAGACTGACCTCGCCGACGGAAATCTCGAACGGGTGTGCGAGGGCGCCGACGCGATCTTTCACTTCGCCGCGCAGCCCGGCGCGCGGGGTGGGTGGGGTGACGACTTCGACACCTACGCCCGCGACAACGTGATCGCGACGCAGCGCCTCCTCGCGAGCGCCGCCGCGGCCGGCGTCGGCCGCGTGATCTACGCGTCGTCGTCGTCCGTCTACGCGGACGGCGGCGGTGAACCCGTGAGCGAGGATCACCCGACCCGGCCCACTTCGCCGTACGGCGCAACCAAGCTGGCCGGCGAACAGCTCTGTGCGCTTTATGCAGCAGGGCACGGTCTCGACGTGGTGACCCTGCGGTGCTTCACCGTCTTCGGCCCCGGCCAGCGGCCGGATATGGCTGCGGCGAAATTCCTGAGTCTCGCCGCCGCAGGCCACGCCGTTGATGTCAACGGCGACGGCGAGCAGGAGCGCGAGATGACCTACGTGGGCGATGTCGTGGCCGCGAGCCTGCTGGCGCTCGAGCACGGCAGTCCCGGTGCCACCTACAACATCGCGGGCGGCGTCCGTTCATCGGTGAACGGATTGATCGAGGAGGTCGGCGCGCTACTCGGTCGCCTCGTCGAGACGCGTCCTCTCCCGCCCGCTCGCGGCGAGCTCCGCCAAACAGCAGGCGACACCACGTTGGCTCGCGACGAACTCGGCTGGTTCCCCAAGGTGGGTCTGCGCGAGGGACTCGAGCGCCAGTTGGAGGATCTGGCGCGCTTTCAGCCTTTGGCCAGCGGATAGCCGAGCTCGATCAGGAGCGGGCCGGCGACACGCTCAAAGGCCTCGACGTCGGTGGCGGACATGCCCGAGCGCCATCTACCCACGCGGTCGGAGCGCAGCGGCTCGCTTGCCATCCGATGCGTGCGGCGGCGCTCCTCGGCCGCTAGAACCGTGCCATCCGGCCGGACGATTTCCTTGGCCTCTGCCTCCATCCGCTCTGACCCCTGCTCGTGGTGCGCGAGCATGGCCTCGTCCCACTCGAGACCCGCGAACGCGGCGATCCGGCGGAGTGCGGGCTCGGGCTCCTCGACGAGGTCCTCGTAGCGAAGCTCCATGTAGGACCCCGGACGGAGGCGCACGGCTTGGCGGCGGGCGCGTTGGATTCGCTGCCTCCACATCTTTGCCGCCTCGCGCGCATCCTCCGGACCCCAACTCACCGTTGCCAGCGAAAGCGCGACGTCGCGACCGTCGCGGATGACGTGAACGAATCGTGCTTCGGGGAGCACGGCGTCGAGCTGCTTCATCCGGATGAGGTAGGAAGGCGTCTTGTCGCCCCAGCGGCTCTTGCCTCGGCTGCGGGCATGAACAACGTGGACTGCCCGCGCCATGTCAGCTGCCGAAGGGCGCCGAAGGCCGCGGACGTAGGAGCGAAGCGCGTCTGCCTCGATGTCCAGGGGCGCCCAACGAGGGTGCGAAGTGATGAAGTCGAGGCAGCGCTCGACGCGCGCGTCGCGCGCAACACCCGCCCGCTCCAGCTTCTGCCATAGGTGTACGGCCCGCGGAATGAAATGTGTCTCAGCCGGTATCGCGAGATCGGGGTGAGAGTCGAGCATGAGGCGGATAAGGGTCGTGCCCGAACGTGGGACTCCCACTACGAATGGCGCCCGCTGATGGGGCTTGACATCCGCCGCTCCCGTCAAGCGGGCCCGGGCGCGGAGAGGAAGGGCAGCGGTAGTTGCCACGGCGCGTGAGCGCAAACCGAGCGACGGCGGGCGAGTAGGTGCAGGCGGCCGACCTGCATACAGAGCGCGAAGGTGGTCGCGGAAGAGATTGTCCTCGACGATCTGATCGTCGGGCTGACTGCGCTCGAGCTCCCGGTAGTACTCGCGGAGCTGCCCCTTGCGCCAGAGCTGGTATTCGCGACGGCGGTTGACGTTGAACTTCCTCTCGCCCTTTCGCAGGGTCAGCCCCCGCAAGACCGTTGCCGCCTCGAACTGCACGTAGGTGCGGGTGGGGAAATGGAGAATCTCCAGCTCGCGGCTCTCGCGCGTGGTGCCGGGTGCGTCGTTGGGCCGGCCGTGGTTGCCGCCGCCGTGCGGGAGATAGATGTCCGGATAGGCACGGTGAACGAGCTTTGGACGAAGGCGAGTGCCGCCCCGGTTCACCGACACCTTCTGGCGTAGGTTCATCCGTTCCCACCACAGGCGGCCGTCCTCGGGCGTGGGCGCCATCGTCACCCTCGGGCAGGTGAGCGCGCCGACCTCGTCCGGCTGGGACTCGAGGAGCTCCTTGAGCGTGCCCGTACGTGGGAGCCAGAACTCGTCGGCGTCGTTCGGAAAGACCCAGTCCGCGCCTTCCCGGTCTACGGCCTCTCGCATTGCGCGCGTTTGCCACGGCCCCTGGGCGTAGACCCCCGGCTCGTCGATGACTCGCACGCGGCCGTCTTCCTCGTACTCGGCAAGCAACTCCCGGGTCCCGTCGCGCGAGCGGTTGTCGGTGGCGACAACGAAGTCCACGCCTTGAGCGAAATGAAAGTCGAGGTTCTCGCGGACAATGTCCGCCTCGTCGCGAATCAGAAGCGTCATGACCAAGCGCACGGGCGCGATCATGGCAAGCGGGCGGCGCCTCGGGCGGCGGCGCGACTCAGGCAGTCGTAGGGCTGATCGCCTCGAAGCGGTAGTCGTCCAGGTCGAAATGCCCCGATCGCCAGTTGACCTCGAGCGTGGGCGACGAGCGGAATGGACGGTCTCCGTGCTTGTCGAAGTAGTACGAGTTGGCGGTCTGGCATGAGGGCTGTTCCAGGATCTGCCAGGAGCGCCTGCCGAGCATCTGCTTGAAGTAGCGCTCGTTCGCCTCGGGCGTGACTTCGACCTTGGTCGCGCCCTCGCGCTTCGCCCGATTGATGCAGCGCAGGATGTGCGTGGCCTGGTTTTCGATGAGGTTGAAGTAGGACGAACCGTTGTACCCGTAGGGCCCGAGGATCGTGAAGATGTTGGGGAAGCCCGGGACGCTCACGCCCTGATAGGCCTGGAAGCGGTTCTCGTCCCAAAACGAAGCAAGGTCGACGCCGTCCGTGCCGCGCACGGGATAGGGCGGCATGTTGCCCTCCTCGAAGGCCATGAAGCCCGTGGCGTAGATCAGGACGTCGAGCTCATGCTCCGTCCCGTCCGCGGTACGCACCGCGGACGGCGTGATCTCGTCGATCGATTCCGTTTCCAGGTGGACGTTGTCGCGGTTGTAGGTGCGCAGGTAGGTGTTGTGAAAGCCAGGCCGTTTGCATCCGAGCGCGTAGGTCGGCGTGAGCTTTCTGCGCACCTCGGGATCCTCGACCTCGTCGCGCAGATGCTTGCGTGCGATCCGCTCTCCCAGGCCGGAGATCGGGATGAAGCGGTGGAAGTGAAGCGCGGTCGGAAAGGTGATCTCGACGAAGATCTGGCTTACGAGGCGATTGACCCGAAGGCCTCCGGGCAGCTTTGCGACCGCCTTTGCGATAACCCCACCGAGCGAGCGGTCCGGCTTGGGAAGACACCAGATGGGCGTTCGCTGAAAGACGGTTAGGTGCTCGACCTCGGGGGCGATCTTGGGAATGACCTGGACGGCACTCGCGCCCGTGCCGATGATCCCGACCCGCTTGCCCTTCAGCGAGATGTCGTGATCCCACCGTGCCGTGTGAAGCGACTCACCGGCGAACGTGTCAACGCCCGGGATGTCCGGGAGGCGCGGCTGATTGAAGACCCCCGTTGCTCCGATCACGTAGCGCGCGCTGACCTCGTCCCCATCCTCGGTCGTAAGGCGCCAGATGTGCGCGTCGTCGTCGAAATCCGCTCCGGTGACGGTCGTTCCAAAACGGAACTTCGAGCGGACCCCGTACTTGTCGACCAGGTGCTCGGCGTAGGCCTTGAGCTCTTCGCCGCGCGCGTAGAGCCGGGACCAGTTCGGCATCTGCTCGAAGGAGAACTGGTACGAGGGCGAGGGAATGTCCACGGCGACGCCCGGATAGGTGTTCCAGTGCCAGGTGCCCCCCACCCCGTTGCCTGCCTCGAGGATCACCGCATCGTCGATCCCTGCTTTGGCGAGCTTGATCGCCGTGCCGATGCCAGAGAAGCCACCGCCGATGATCGCGACTTCGTGGTCGGGCTGCGGCGCGGAACCGTTGGATGACGCGGCCATGTGCCGACCATACTGACCGGTCGGTCAGTTGTACTTTTTTGGTCGAGTAGCGTGCGGCCGGTGGAAGCGACGATCTACGCCATGAAGATCTCCCATCCGGCCCGCACGGCGGAGCTCATGCTCGAGCACAAGGGCATCGAAGCCGAGCGGATCGAGATCCCGCCGGCGTCGCAGCGGCTCCTGATGCGAAGGCATGGATTCAAGGGCGGCACAGTTCCCGGTTTGAAGCTGGACGGCCGACGGGTGCAGGGAACGCGGGAGATCGCTCGCGCCCTTGACGAGGCTCAGCCCGAGCCGCCACTGCTGCCCGCCGATCCAAGTGAGCGTGATGCCGTCGAGGTTGCCGAGCTTTGGGGTGAGCGGACGTTCCAACCGGTGCCGCGGCGAATTTTCAGGTGGGCCGTCTCGTCGGACTCCGAGCTTCGCACCGTGATGGCGAAGGGCGTTGGCCTCCCGGCCCCCGGCATAACACAGTGGGCGATGTTCCCTCTCGCTCAGTTCTACCTGCGCTACGAGGGCGGAGGCGAGAAGGCCGCCCGGCGCGACGTTGCCGAGCTTCCACTGCACCTCGACAAGATCGACGGCCTGATCGAGGCGGGCACGATCGGT
This sequence comes from uncultured bacterium, assembly GCA_963721645.1. Taxonomy (GTDB): domain Bacteria; phylum Actinomycetota; class Thermoleophilia; order Solirubrobacterales; family 70-9; genus JALZKA01. Next base: position 2,275,447 of record CAVRJK010000002.1, read on the forward strand.
GGCGCCGATCTGAACGCGGCGGACTTCCAGATTGCTCCGTCCACGCGCGTACTCCTCAACTTCCCGCAGCTTCGCCCGCTCATCGAGGACCGGCCGGCGGGAAAGCACGCCATGCGCGTCGCTCCTGAGTTCGGCCGGGCGATGCCGGTCGAGTTGCCGGTCGAGTGGCTGCCTGCTTAGGCCTAGATTTCGCTGCGCCGAGCGCAGGAGGCGTTGCCCAGCCAAGTGTGCGGATTGCCGGCCCAGCACCACCCCACCTTGGCGACGCCGTCCGAGATCCAGATCGCGGGAACGCGCTTGTCGCCGCAACGCGACCCGGGTAGGGAGAAGCAGAAGTTCTTCCGCAGGATCCCGGGGTGGGCGGCGATGAGGGCGATCCCCTCCTCGACCGTCAGCGGCGAACGTCCGCGATCGAGCATCTGCGCCAATGCGTCGTTCGGCGTGGCGTTCAAGAACTCATGGCCGGTGTCCACGCCTTCCACCAGGTATGAGGTCCCCGGTGGGATCTCGATGCCATCGATGGGGACGAAGCGATCGAGCTCACCGGGCTCGAACATCAGCGCCGCGGGCTTGCCGCGCCATTCGAGTGCCTCGGCAGCCGCATGCGGTGGCGTCCCCGGAACGTCGAGGAACGGGACGACGCCAGCTTCGAGGTCTAGGGTCGGCGACTCGTCAGTCCTCGGCACCGGGCAAATCTAGTCAGCGGCGCTGATGGGAGTTGGACACCCGCCGAGGCTGCCGAAAGCGTGGGCAGCGATGAGATGGAGCCAGCCGGATTCGAACCGGCGACATCCGCGTTGCAAACGCGACGCTCTACCAACTGAGCTATGGCCCCTCAGCGTGATTGTAGGTTCAGGCCTTGTGCGCGTTTGTCGAGCGCCGATGTGAAACGATCATCGACGAAGTCGAGCGAGGAGTCGAAATGGCGGACACAAAGACCGCGACGCAGGAAGACGGCAAAGACCAGCACACCGACCACTCGCCGATGTCGAGCGAGGCGGCCCGCGAAGACGACACCCCCAAACCCGCACAGCGCGCCGAGGTCTCGAACCTCGACATCGTCCGCCACTACTTCGACAAGGCGGCCGACCACCTGAAGCTTCCCGACGACGTCCGCGTCGTCTTTTGGACCCCCTACCGCGAGGTCACGGTCCAGATCCCGATCAAGTGCTCCGACGGGAAGATGCACGTCTTCTCGGGATACCGCATCCAGCACAACGGCGCTCGCGGCCCTTACAAGGGCGGTATCCGGTACCACCCCGAGGTCAACGTCGACGAGGTTCGCGCCCTGGCGTCGCTCATGACGTGGAAGACCGCCGTCGCCAACGTCCCCTTCGGCGGCGCCAAGGGTGGCGTCAACTGCGACCCGTCAAAGCTCACCGAGGCGGAACTACAAAAGCTCACCCGCTCGTTCATGGACAAGATCGAGAAGGTCCTCGGCCCCACCCGCGACATTCCCGCGCCAGACGTCAACACCAACGCCCAGGTGATGGCGTGGATGATGGATGAGTACGGAAAACTTCACGGCCACACCCCGGCGATCGTGACGGGCAAGCCCATATCGCTTGAAGGATCTCTCGGCCGCGAAGCCGCGACCGGCCGCGGGTGCGTCTACATGTTCCGCGAGGCAGCGCCATCGCTGGGCCTTAGCCCCTCGTCCACGAAGTTCGTGGTCCAGGGCTTCGGCAACGTCGGCTCATGGGCCGCCCGCATCATGCAACAGCTCGGCTCCACGATGGTTGCCGTCTCCGACGCGAACGGCGCGGTCAAGAACATGGATGGGATCGACGCCTCGGCCCTTTATGACCACATCTCCGAAGGTGGACTCATCACCGAGTTCCCAGATGTCGAGGAGATCGACCCCGAGGACCTCGTTGCGGTGCCTTGCGACGTATTCATCCCGGCCGCTCTCGGCGGCATGATCCGCGAAGACAACGCAGACCGGATGAACTGCAAGGTCATCGTCGAGGGCGCGAACAGCCCCACCACGCCGGCCGCCGACCAGATCCTCGGCGAAAAGGACACCTACATCATCCCGGACGTCATGGCCAACGCGGGCGGTGTCGTCGTCTCCTATTTCGAGTGGGTACAGAACCTCCAGCACTTCCAGTGGGACGAGCGAGACGTAAACGACAAGCTCGCCACGAAGATGCGTAAGGCCTACCGCGATGTATCCGCGCGCGCCAAGGAAGAGGGCCTCGACCTACGCGAAGCCGCTTACCTCGTGGGCATCGAGCGCGTCGTCGACGCCGCGCGGACACGCGGCTACATCGAAGCGCCCTCCAAGGGCTGACGGCCTGGGAGCAAGCAGTTCAAGGGCGCCAGGGAGGCGACCTCCGCCAAACCTTAGAAGTCGAAGTCCTTCGGCGCGCCCTGTTCGAACCAGAGCTCATCGTCGTCAGGATTGTCGCGCAAGAACTCGGGCGTTTCCTCGAGGACGTCTTCGTCGCCCGGCTCGCCTTCATCCGCAGCAGGCTCGCCCTCGAGCGCCGGCTCTTCTGCGAGCGCCGGCTCTGCTTCCGCCTCTGCCTCCGGCACCGGCTCAGGCTCGGCGGGCTCGGGCTCGGGCTCGGGCTCGGGCTCGGGCGGTAGCGGTTCGGGCTCGAGCTCATGCGGCGGCGCTTCCTGCACTTCCGTCGCGGCCTCCACCTCAGGCTCGGCAAACTCCTCTTCGGCCGGGAGAGGCTCATCCTCGCCGGGAAGGCGCTCCTCGACTGCACCCCCGACCTCCTCGAGCTCCTCGTCGAGATCCAGCTCGAGGTCGCCTAGCTCCAGCTCCGCGGGCGGCTGCTGATCGAAGAAGACGGTCGGCTGATCGGCGATTGCCTCGCGCTCGGCGGTGGTGAAGGACGAGACGTCCTCCGGTCCGGTCGGCGGCTCGTCCGCCTCATCGGCGGGAGTGAAATCGGACCCTGGTTGCGGAGTTGCCTCCTCGGGTGCGGGAGCCACCTCTTCGACAGGCGTCAGTGCCGGCTCCTCGTCGGACGGGGCCTCGATCACCGCATCGCTCGGCGTCGGCGTTGCAGCAGCGGCCTCCTGCTCCGCGTCGGTCTCGGCGTCGTAGAGCCCACCATCAGACTCGACCGCTGCCTCCTCTGAGGTCGATCCGGGGAACTCGGGGTCGCCCGGGCGAGCCGGGAGGCCGAAGGCCTCATCCTCCAGCTCCTTGAGCTCCTCTTCGTCCACGCCGGAGTGGCGCTTCAGCTCGAGGTGCTCGCGAATAGCGTCGTCGAAGATTCCCATCGCGCGTGAACCTATGACAAATCCTAGTTATGTGTAGCTGCGGGGCATCTAGCTGCGCGCTCCCACCCGCTGCGGCGCGGTGACCACGCGGTTCTTTCCCGTCCGCTTCGCCTCGTACAGCGCGTCGTCTGCTGAAGCGAACAGCTGGCGAACAGTCCCCGCCGAAAGCGGGACGGTAGACGTACCAAAACTCGCCGTCACCTTGAGCACCCCACTGCCATCCAGGAGCGGTATCTCCTCTTCGGCGAGCCGCTCGCGAATGCGCTCAGCGATCTCAAGTGCGCCCTCGGTTCCGGTCTCGGGCAGCGCGATCACGAACTCCTCGCCGCCATAGCGAGCCGGCTCATCGATCGCTCGCGGCTCTTCCAGGAGGAGCCTTCCGATCAGGCGAAGTACCTCGTCCCCCTGCAGGTGCCCGTAGGTGTCGTTCACCGACTTGAAGTTGTCGACGTCCAGGATGATCAGCGACAGCTCGTGACCGAAGCGCTCGGCGCGCGACGCCTCGCGGTCGATCGTTTCGCGGAACGCACGGTTGTTGGGTAGCCCGGTCAGCTCGTCGGTTACCGCCTGCTCTGAGACCTTCTCGTGCACCGTGATGTTCTCGATCGAAACCGAGGTCTGCCCGAGGAGGTATAGGAAGACGTCACGCTCCTCGTCGCTGAACGCCTTACCCGACCGACCAATCGAGATCGAGCCGACCTGGACGTTGTCCGAGAGGGTCTTCAGCGGTGCAGCGATCGCGAACGCTTCGTCGCGCCGGAAGTCGATCTTTGCCCCTTCGCGGTCCACCCGCTTCTGCCCCGCGACCGCGGCGTCACGCGCCTTGCCCGCAAAGCCGTTCGGCACTTCGATGACATCGCCTTCGTTGAGTGAGACGCGGGCATACTCCGCGTCGCAGGCGCCGAGCGCCGTCTCGGCCACGATGGCGAGCAGCGACTCACGATCGAGCCCAGAGGCGAACGCCTCACCCAGACGGCGGACCGATCGGTCCAGCTCGGTGCGTTGGCGCCGAAGCTCACCGATCTGCTCCTCGAGCTGATCGGTCATCTTGTTGAACTCGCTCGCAAGGCCGGCCATCTCGTCCTTACCGACTACAGGGACCCGCTGTGAGAAGTCGCCGGTCCCGATCCGCCTCGCCGCGCCCAACATCGCCGCGATCTGGGACTGAAGAGTGCGGGCAATGACTGCGACGCCGGTAAGCGCCACGCCGAGGAACAGCGCGACCAGGAGCGCGATCCGCGGACGCGAGTCGAAGAACCCGGTCCCCTGAAGAGGAGCAAAGACCGTGACCTCGGCATCGTCGCCGAGGGCAGCCGTTGCAGCGCGCGCGTCCGACCCGCCGATCGTCGCGTCCGCTGTGTCGCCCGGGTCGGGCAGCGCGTCAGTGTCCACCCCCTCCGTCGCTGCCTCAACACCGTCGCCACCAAGCACCGCGACGCGTAGTCCAGTGAGCTGCTCCACGCGGTCCGCGTACTCATCGGCGCCGATTGTCGACGCGACCACTCGAAGCTCTCCGCCGGCCTCGTCCGTGATTGTTGCGGTCCCTACCGGGCCTTCGGAAGCAATCGGCTGGAGCTTGTCGCCCGCGGGAGTGGTCAAGGAAAGAAACGAGAGGCCGCTGTCAGCACCGGCCGAAGCGGCCGCGCGCTCGATCTCGCCGGCGTCCTTGCCGGCAAGGGCAGCTACGAGCTCCTCATCTGCGAGAACCTGCCTGGCTCCACGCTCGGCCTGATCGACTTCTTCCTGATAGACCGAGATCGCGGTCTGCAGGCCGGTCGAAAGCTGAGCGTCGGCCTTTCCTGCTTGTGAATCGCCGGTCACGTCTGAGGCCAGTACGGCGATGGCAGCGATCGGAATCGCCACCATCAAAAGGAAGAACAGGCCTAGTCGGGTACGGAAACTCATGTGGAGAGGTTAAATCGGCCAGACGACCGGGGCGTTGAGGTTTCCCTTCCCCGGTGGACTCTTGTCCATTTGGCCTGCAACGCACCGCCCAAGCCGTGCCTAAGCCTGGCGGGGCAAGCCTCGCGAGAGGCAAGGGTCTCGAAAGATGAGTGGCCTCCACTCATGCGCCCAGGCTGCGGTGCGCCGATGATCGTCGGGATGGTCCCAAGAACAACCCGATCCAGGAGATTCCAGATGAACACCCCGTCCAGGCTGACCCGCAGTTTCGCGCTCATAGCTTTCGCATTCGTCGCTCTTTCGCCCGCCGGCGCTTCAGCCGAAACGATCGACGTCGAGATCAAGGCCGACTTCTCAGACAACGAGGGCAACGGCTGCTCGCTTCGCGAGGCAGTGCGCTCCGCCAATGAGCAGACTTCAATCGGAGGCTGCGATCCGGGCGAGACGGGACTCGACACGATCCGGATTCCAGCCGGCGTTTACCCGCTGACCATCCAGGGAGACGACAACGGCACTGAGCTCGGGGATCTGGATGTGAGCGACGAGCTCAAGATCATCGGCCTGGGTAAGGGCGCCGTGATCGACGGCGGCGGGCCGGGTGTGCTCGACAACCGGATTTTCGACTTGCGGATTGGCGACGTCACGATGCGGAACCTGACGATTCGAAACGCCCGCACCCTGAGCAATCCCGCGGAAGGGGACGGCGCCGGAATCCGCACGGCGGAAAGCGTCGAGACCAAGCTCGACGACGTTCGCCTCTTGAACAACGATGCCAACGGACCCTCGATTCGAGGCGGAGCGATCAGTGCCGAGGGTCCGCTCACCATCACGGACTCCATCGTCGCGGGGAACAACTCACCGTTCTACGGTGCCATCGACGCAGGGGGTTCGCTCGTGATGAAAAAGACCACGGTCCGCGCAAACGACGCCTCCTTTGGCTCCGGCGGCGTGGCGATCACGGAACCGTCCCTGGTCAGCGACTCGACCTTTTCCGGCAACGTTCTGCATGGCGAGACCGGTGATCACAACGGAGCCGCGATGGTCGCGATCGACAACATCGACATTCGAAACACAACGTTCAGTGGCAACGTCGCCGATCAGGGCGGGGGTGCCATATCCGCCGTCAGTAACTCAACCGTCAACTTGACAAACGTCACGGTCACCGGCAATACCGCCGACGCGAATCAGGATGCGGAGAACACGGGAGACGGAGGTGGCCTCTACAGCTCTAATGGAGGCGACTTCCGGCTTCGCAACACGGTTGTCAGCGGCAACTTCGACCTCACCCCGCCGGCCGACGGCGCGGTCGACCCTGACTGTGCAGCGCAGATCGCGCTGGCCGGCAACAACCTGATCGGAGAGACATCCTCGGGTTGTGCGTCACAGAAGCTCGGCGGGACACCCGCGGAGATTCCCGACGGCACGCCACCGCTGTTCGGCGAGTTGGGTCTGAACGGCGGACCGACCGCCACCGTGCCGTTCGCAAAGGCGAGCCCCTTGCGCGATCGCATCAAGGCGTCTAAGTGCGACGACGGCGGTGTGAGCAAGGTGCCCGAGATCACTGTCGATCAGCGCGGCGTCAAGCGGCCGCAGAAGGGCCGCTGCGACGTTGGCGCCTACGAGCGCGCCACGTGCAAGGGCGTCGTCGTCAACCGTGTCGGGACCGGCGCGGGCGACAAGCTCAAGGGCACCCAGTCAGGCGACGGATTCCTGGGCCTGGGCGGCAAGGACAAGCTCAAGGGCAAGGATGGCAACGACGGTCTGTGCGGTGCGGGCGGCGAGGACAAGCTGGCCGGCGGCTCGGGCAACGACCGCCTCGTAGGCGGACCCGGCGCCGACAAGCTCGTAGGCGGACCCGGTGTGGACACCTGCATCGGCGGCCCCGGCAAGGACATCGCGATCGATTGCGAGAACGTTTCCGGCCTCTAGGGGTCGGCCGGGCTGCCGTTATCCTCGGCAGCCCGGCCGGTGGCCGGGTTCGGGGCTATAGCTCAGCTGGTAGAGCGCCTGGTTCGCAATCAGGAGGTCGGCGGTTCGAACCCGCCTAGCTCCACTTCAAGAGACGTTGACCGGCTGGCGATCTTGCAGCAAGCGTCCGAGGTTGGCGATCGCTCCGCCCATATGGGTGCCGACAGAAGTCAGCGCCGCCTGCATTCGTGCATCGTCGAGGTGGGCGCGCACGGATTGCCCGATGTTTACCCGCGACCCCTGCAGCCACGTCTGGATGTCCTCCTCCGGACCCCAGGCCGCGTCGTTGACGGCACCGAGGTAAAGCGACCATGCCCAATCCAGCCGGTTGCGCGTGCGCGGGGTCGGGTTCGGGTGGGCAAGCCGGTTCTTCTTCTCGTCGTCGCGCTCGCTGGTCTCAAGGAAACCGATCAGTGCGGCGCTGAACGGCAACATCCCCATGCGCGTGGGCTGCGGGGTGATCCGGTCCCCCTCGAAGATCGGGCGCGGTGGCGCCCAGCCCAGCCCACGTGCGGTGCAGTCGATATGGAGCTCTCCCGGCGCCGTGGGCACGGTGCCCTCGTCCAGCACTATTTCATCAATCCCGGCGCGGCGGACGCGACCCTTTCGGATCACCTGCGTGATGCGGCGAAGTTGCGTTCGCTCCGCCGCGCTGAGAGTCGCCCCGTGGAACATGTCTGGCTCGACCGCGGGATCCAGACGGTGGAGCTGGCCACACGCCTCGGCGCGCTTATAGAGGTCGTCAAGGTCCGCGGCCTCGGCGGCCGCCTCGTAAGCATTGGCAAGCCCCCCGATCATGTCGACGACCAAGTCCAGGGGCTGAGTGAAGGTGCGGTCAAGCGTCCAGACGTCGCGCGGGCGTATCCAACGGATGTCTTCGGGTGCGACCGATTGACCGAGCAGCCAGATGCACGTGTCCATTGCTGTCTTACCCGCGCCGAGAACCGTGAACTTATCGGCCGGATCCGCTAGCTGAACGAGCTGGCTCGGAGCGACGAGTCGTACACCAGGGTCCACCTCGAAACCGAGCTCGTGGCGGGCCGGGAGCTCGGTCCCCAGATAGGTGGCATCCACCACTTTCCGTACCTGTACCACTGTCTCCTGTGAGGTCAGGCGCGACGAAAGTCGATGTCCGTTGCCGTTCGCCCCGAGGTACTCGTGGCTCCCGAGCCAGGTGACCTGCCCTGAGGCCAGCAGGTAGTCCAGCGCTCGGCGGAAGTGGGTGCAAATCTCGGGCGCACTGGCCTGCTCGTAAAAGCCCGCGTTGAGGCCGGACTCGTCAATCCGATCCTGGCCAAGAGGCAACGAGTTGACCCCGTAGAAAGCCGACGGCTGGTGGAGCCGGACGAACGGATACGCCTCGTTCCAATGCCCGCCCGGAGCTTGACGGCGATCAGCCAGCACCACGGTCGCGTCCGAGTCGGCGATCAGCGCGTCTGTGAACGCCATTCCTGTGGCACCCGCTCCGATTACCAGGTAGTCGGCCTTAATCGGATTCAAGGCGCTCACCATCCTCGATCGCCCGGAATACGCCAGCTTCCAATGGGCACCAGGCCGGGTCTGGTGCCCAAATCCGCGTACATCCGGCTACATCCACGTACATCCGATTCCGGAATCTACGACTATCCGTGCCTGAGAAGCTCCCGCTTCGGAATTAGGGGGTCGGCGGTTCGAACCCGCCTAGCTCCATCTCGAAAAGCCTCGCTCAGCGCCGGGGTCTCCGTGAGGAGCGCTTAGTGCCCGGCGAGACGCTTCGCAGTTGATGCCCAAACCCCAACGGTTCTCTGAACCCCGCCCCTATTGAGCGACTCGTCGTCGGTCCAAGCGCAGCTCGCGAGAACTGTCGCTTTGCATGGAAAGTGCATAAGTCAGGTTTCGCGCTAAGAGACTCTCTCGTGCCGATGCGCGGGAGTGCGTTCAACTCAAACGATGGGCGGCAGGGCAGGCTCGACCGCGGTTAGCGTGTCGACCGGGCGGTGGACAATTCTTGCTTAAATGCCCTTCACGCGCCTTGGGACTTGGGGCGCTTCACGCTCTAAGGGAGGAACCGTTATGAGATCGAGGATCGCGTCACGTGCTATTCAGTTCAGCACGGGTAAGCCGCTGCTGTTGGTCGCTGGCCTTATCGCAGGGGCGCTCGCGGGGCCGCCGGTGTATGCAACCGCGCAGTCGATGATCCAGGATGTCCGCGTCACCAACAGCCCCGATGAGCCCGTCCCGGTCGTGACCGTCGGCGCGGGGAATGTGCGCGTCGTTGAAGGCCCCGATGTCCACACAATCGGGGTTTCGGACACTAAGAGGTCCACCGCGTCCGCTGGGGGCCAGTCGTTAACTTTTCCGACCAAACAGCTGACGGTTCCGGAGGGCAAGTTGTTTACGGCTCGTTTCATGAGCGGCCAGATCTTCACGCCTGCCAAGGAGTGCGTGGTGCGTACGGTTGGCTTGGCCAACGTTCCGGACAACTCCCGTCAGGACGTTTTTCTCTCCGCTAAGAAGGTTGCGCCACAAAGGTGGATCGTGCCGAGCTCCGAATTGCTCGTAGATTCTCCGCGACAGATCGTTGGTGAAGTCGCGTGTCCGAATGGCTCGGTGTCGACCTCGAGCGAGACTGCTTTCAATTTCACGATCACGGGTGATCTCACGAACGACCCGACGTTTTCTGCCCCCTAGCGCTCGCGTTCACGCCGCAGCCGAGGCGACGGCGGAACCGCTCACCGCCCCGATGAGGGCGCGGCCGCCTCGCAGATAGGTGCTTAGGACGAGAAGCGTCGAAGTCGGGCGTGCCTATAGGACCAGCGTCGATTGGTCGAGCTACTTCATCGCCCCGGGGGTTCGAGTGGATTTGAGATCGCCCCCGTCTGGACGAGAATGCTCAGCATGTTCCACTGAACCCACAGATCAGCGATGCGTCCGCCCGCCACGCGATAGAGCGCCACGTATCGCGCGCGCCAAGGCTTTCCTTGTGTGTGCGCAAGCCAGGGTGGAGGATTGGAGATCGTTCCCGTGCCTTCCCCGAGGACGGCCGCGGTGTCATCCTCGACAATCAGCCGCTTGACCTCCAGGCGCGCATCATCGCTTAGCTCGAGAAAGCCTCGCACCGATTGACGACAGCTCTCGTCGGCCAAGAGATCTTCGAGTCTCGCGAAGTCGTGTGCGTTCCACGCGTCGAGATACGACTCGGCAACTGCGCGCGTCTCGCTGTCCACGCGTGCAAGATAGTTGCTTTGGGCGAGAAGTGCCTGAGCCAAAAGGACCGTGTGTCACGCACCGAGTAGGGGAACGAGCAAACTACGAGCGGTCTGGATACTCGATATAGGTCCAACCCGACGCCTCTGGCCCCCTCCTGACAGCACTCGCAGGCTTGTCCCAGCACACTTCGCTCCAAAGGCCGTCCGGATCGGTAAACCCGGCGCTCAGGAGCGGTCCAAGGTCTGTGACTTGCCCGTCGCTCGCCCCAGCCTTGAAGATGCGGTCTCGCAGTTCCCAGAAAGCTTCCTCGGAGTCGGCCCGAAGCGCAAGGTGGTCGATTCGTCCACGGTCGAACATCGGCAGTTCGCCCTGCGGGACATCCGCTCCTTCGATCTCGAAGGGGTGGAGTACAAATCCGCCTCCCAGCTCGATAAAGACGTGGCGGAGACCCTCCTCAGTCATGTCCAGCGTGATCTCGGCCTCGAACACCTGCGTGTAGAACTCGACGAGGCGATCCATGTCTGCGGTCACCGTTGCTATGTGGTGTGAACCTCCCGTAAGCGCGATGGCACAGAGTAGATGCTTCGGACGAGAAGCGTCTATCTGTTCACCAGCGGCGTTTCGCGAATGGTACGAAGCCGCGGTGGAAAGGCAGGACGCGCACGACCCTTGGCCGCCTTTAGCTAGCGGAGGTTCCACCGAGCTTCAGGAGCGGCTCGCCGGGTAGCAGCTTCAGCAGTGGCTGAGACCGTTGCGTTCGCGCTCATTGCGTCTGTTGCGCTGCCGCTTGGCGCCTGGGTTGGTGCGTTTTGGCCGCCGCCCCAGGCCGTAACCGCCACTCTTTTGGCTTTTGCCTCCGGCGCCTTGATCAGTGCAGTCGCGTTCGAGCTTTTCGAGGACGCAGTCGAGCATGGTGGCGCCTGGAAGGCCGGCGTGGCGTTCCTCGCAGGGGCGACGACCTTCATTGCCGTAGACACCTGGCTCGATAAACGGAGTGAGGGTCAGGGCGCCAAGGAAGAAAATGTGGGCTTCGCACTGCTGGCCGGCGTCACTTTGGATGGACTGCCGGAGAACATCGCGATGGGTGTTGGCCTGATCGCGAGCTCGAATCCTGCCCTTCTCGTTGCAATCTTCGTCTCGAACTTTCCGGAGGCCGTCGTCGGGGCAAAGAAGATGCGCGACACCGGGCTGAGCCGGACACGCATCCTAGTTGTCTGGTCCGTCACGGGGCTCATGCTGGCAATCGCCGTAGTGGCTGGCTACGCCGCTTTCGGGAACCTCGGCGAGCCGGCACTGGCTTGGCCCTTGGGTTTCGCGGCGGGTGCAGTTCTGGCTTCATTGGCCGACACGCTGATGCCCGAAGCGTTCAAGGAGGCAGGGGAAAACCCCTGGATTGCGTATTTCACGGCGCTCGGTTTCCTGCTCTCGTTCCTAATCGCGTCCGCCTAGCCGCGGGTCAGACTCTTTGCGTAGCATCCCGCAGATGCACAGTTTCGTGGTGTGACGGCGAGAACCAGCGCTTCCTGGCGGTAATCGCCACGGCGACGTTGAGAGCAGAATCCGCCCGATCGGCCTCGAAAGGGCTCCGACCGCCAGCATCGTGGCGGCGATGATCTCCGAGGCTCGGTTTCGCGTCGCCACGACGTCAAGCACGGTCCTCGGGGTGGCCGATGACCCAGTTTGCAAGGCGAGCGATGGGACCGCGCCCAGAGCTCGTCCCCAGCTTGACAACTACGACGAGAGTGATCGTCGTTCCTAGGCCGGCGAGGAGCCGCAGATACCACTCGGCGCTCACGCCGATGCCGACCGTGACGCCTATCGAGAGCAGGACCCCCAGCAGGGTGAGCCCGCCCGTAGTCAGGCTGAGGCTGCGAGCGGTGCGCTCGCCGCGGCCCGGGCCTGGTTTTGCCATCAACCTTCCTCCCCATCGGATCGGGTAACAGCCGCGATCCCCGCGAGCACTGCGGCCATCCCGGCAAGATGCAGCGGCTCGAACGCCTCGCCGAGGAGCAGGTAGGACAAAACCAGTGCCGACACGGGCATCACGCCCATGAAGGCCGAGGCAGTGGTGCCCGCGACCTGCTGTACCCCGAGGTACCAGACGACCGATCCGAGGGCCATCGTGCCCAGGCCCCACCAGGCGAGCGCCGCCCAGTCGCCGGCGGCGATCGAGGACGCGTTCAGATCGCCCACCTGGAGCGCCGCGAGCGGAAGAAAAAGGGCCGACGCCATCACCGCGGCAATCGCGGCAATCGAGATCGGCGACAGGTCAGCCGTCAGCCGCTTTCCCAGCAGGGTGTACGCCGCCTCGCCGCAGACGGCGCCGAACACGAGCACGGTCCCGAGCAGGATGTCGCCACCGTTCCCTCCGCCTTGCAGACCAAGGTTCACCACCAGTACGCCGCCGACGGCGAGTCCGATCGCGATCGCTTTCCAGCCGTCGAGCCGATCTCGAAGGAAGACGATCGACCCGAATGCGGTTACAGCAGGGGTCGTCGCCATCACGATGCCGCCGATCGCGCCTGAAACCTCCTTCATCCCGTAAAGCATGAACACACTGAACAGCACCATGCCCGCAACGGCTATGCCGGTGAGCCGCAGCCAGTCCGCGCCGGAGATCCCCGCCAGCAAGCTGGTGCGCTCACCGTGCTTGCGCTCCCACCAGATCATCAGGGGGACCAGCGCCAGGGCGGCGAGGATCATCCTCGTGGTCGAGGCGACGAAGACCGGGAATGCGTCCGTCACCACCTTCGAAACCGGCGTACCGCTGCCGAAGATCGCCATCCCTGCGCAGAGGAGAGCGTAGGCACCGATGCCGCCGGGACGCATTGCCGTCATTCATCCGAACCTATTGACGACCGGACCGGGAGAGCGGCGATCCAGTGTCGCTTTGCATGGAAAGCATCTATCTCCTGACCGCGAGATACTGTGCAGGCGATGTCGCAGGAGAACGTAGAGATCGTGAGGAAGAGCTTCGAAGCGATCGCGCAAGACGACCTCGAGGCGCTGTTGCAGCTTTATGACGAGGACGTCGAGTTTTTGCCCTTGACCGGAACTCAGGTCGAGAGCGGTGGCTATCGCGGCCACGACGGCGTCCGTGACTACTTCGTCGAGGTAGCCGACGTGTGGGACCAAATCAGGCCCTACGCTCAGGACGTCCGAACCGCAGGCGACCGCGTCGTCGTCTTGGGTGGGTGCGCGGTCAGAGGCAAGGCAAGTGACGTCGAGACGGACTCCCCGATGGCCTGGGTGGTGACTGTCCGCAACGGAAAGATCACGAGCCATCGCGGTTTCCGAGCAAGCGACCAAGCGCTGAATGCCGCCGGGCTGTCGAAGTAGGCGACGTCGCAGGAGTACGTGGAGCACGGATCGCCTCAGACGCTCAAAAGTGAAATACTCACGCCGATGAAGCGACCAGGGCGAAAGCAGTCGCGCGATCCGAAGGTCGAGCGGCTTTCGCAGCTCCAGCTGTTCTCCAACTGCAGCAAGCAGGACTTGCAGCAGATCGCACGGCTCACCACCGAGATCGACGTGCGGGCCGGGAAGGTCCTGATGCGCCAGGGGGATCTAGGCCGGGAGTGCCTCGTGATCGAGGAAGGAAGGGCCAAGGCCACGATCCGCGGCAAGGGCACCCACATCATGGGTCCTGGCGAATGTTTCGGCGAGCTTGCCTTGCTCCACTCTGGACCGCGCGCTGCGACGGTCACGGCCGAGACGGACATGCGCCTAGTTGTCCTCGACTCGCGGGAGTTTTCAACCCTGCTGACGAATGTTCCAAGCGTCGTAAGGAACGTGCTCGCTGCGGTCGCCGAGCGGTTGCGCGAAACCGAGGGCAAGCAGCCCCACCATTAGGACATCTTCAAAAGCGGGTACACCGAAAAGCCGATGAGCCCGTGGCGGCTGTCGTTAAGGGCTAGCGACCCATAGCCGTTCCATGTAGGCGCTTTGGACGAGTAGCGTTGAAGTCTCGGAATATGCCCGAGGCAGACTGTGTGTTCCCACTCACGCATCAGCCCGGCCTCGCTGTGTGATGATCCGATCGAAATCGCGGCTGGTAAGGGTCGCCGAGCTAGGGGAGTTGTATGCGCCGCAAGTCTTTCGCACACATTCGTGATCGGTGGCTGAGAGCGCTTGCGCCCTCAATAAAGACGAAGGACGCTCGAGATCGGTTCCGCACCGTGGTCCGTCTCGGCGGCAAAGGGATGGTGCCGGCGCTCGCCGTAGCGGCGATCGCCGCGCCATCTGCGCTTGCCGGAAGCCCGTCCGCGACGAAGAGCCTCGGCGAGCAGGACGGCATCGAGTTCCTGCGTACGAAGTCCCCGTCGGTCGTTTCGCAGGCTGGGGCACAGACGCTTTGCACCGGAAGCGATCAGGTGACCGGCGGCGGAGCGGGAATCGTCGGGGACGGAAGCAAGTCTCACCTCAACACCTCGGGGCCGATAGCGGGCGATCAGGGGTGGCTTGCCGAGGGCAGGAGCAAGAGTCCAAAGACCGTGACGACCTGGGCGATGTGCGGCGCCGGCGCCGTCGCGACTACGTCCTCGACGGACCAATTCGAGAAAATCGAGCAGTACAACACAGGTTTCACTTGCGCCGCGGGCGAAGCGCTGAGCGGCGGAATCCAGGGAACGGGGGGAAACGTCCTCCTCTTCGGGATGTTCCCCTCCGAAGGCGTCTTCGACTGGACAGACTCATACGGAAACGCGTCCAGCTCCGAGGCAAGCGTGAGGAGCACGATGATCTGCTCGTCCGCGTACGCCTTCACGCGTCGGACCCAGACCGCGGTTGCGAAGGACAGAGAAGCGCCGAGGGTCGTCGCCAAGTGCGTGGAGGGCGAGACGGTGATCGGCGGCGGCGTTCAGGTCCTGAAGGACGGAATCATTCAGTCGGATGTGAGGGCGCTCCAGACCCGGCCGTGGGACTCAAAGCGGGACGCCAACAAGCGGCCTGACGACGGCTGGATGGTCAGTTCGCAGAACCGGACTGGGACGAAGGTGGACGTGCACGCCATCGCCACCTGCTTGACGTAGGGCTGAGCCTGAGAAGCGGTTACGCCGAGCTCTCAGCGCGCAAGTTCGCCGAGCGCCTGGTCGTCCGTGTCTTCGGCGAGACGTTGGGGAACAGCTAGGGAATGTGCGTCATGGGGGGCCTCGATCCAAGTGAGACCGTGCTCCTCATGGAGCTCGCCCTGCGGCCACAGGCCAAGATGAGACCACTGCGCGACGAGGGAACCTTCGATATCGGCCACCACATCGGTGCGGCTGGGGTCGCTCACAGCTTCATTATCGCTTGAGTCTGCGAGTGGCGCTTTCGTCCAAAGCGACTAGACAAAGTGGCATCTGTCCTTTATCTTGCCGGCTGAATCGCGGCGGGGCCTTAGGGGTTAAGCGTCGCCTGACTACGGGAGAGTTTTAATGCTGCGCAAGTTCGGTTGGCACCTGCGGGACCAATGGATCGGCGCGGTGGCCCTGTTTCTCGTCCTCGGCGGAGGCACCGCTTACGCGGTGACGCGGATCGACGCCAACAGCGTCCAGTCCAAGCACATTGTTGACGGGCAGGTAAAGGCCAAGGATCTGGAGCGGCCCGAGGACATCAACGAGGTTTCTCTTCCGGAGATGAGGCCGCCGCAGGACTGCGGACTTCCGGAGCCTGCTGACGACGGCTACTACACCTTCAACCCTGACTTCTACGGCCCAGTCGGGTACTACCGAGACAGCGATGGACGAGTCCATCTCAGCGGGACGATCATGCGGTGTGGGTCGACCGACAATGTTGCGTTCACTCTTCCGCCCGGGTACAGGCCGGCCTTCGAGGCTCAGTTCGACCGAGATCGTCCTGTGTTCGTGGGCCGGGGCGGCCAAGTCTCGGAGTTTCACGGTGGCTCCGCCACGGCCTTTTCGGTTTCGGGCATCAGCTTCCGCTGCGCCCCCTCGGGTCTCAATGGCTGCCCTTAAGGTCTCGAAGCCGCTGGGCCGTCGGAAATAGGCGCCTAGGACGAGGAGCGCTAGCGGGAAGAGAGCCTCGCGGGGCTAGGGCTCGAGCGTGCGAAATGCCCAGAGCCACGTGGCGAGACCGAGGGCTGGGAGCGCTATCCCCCCAATTGCTATCGGATCACCAGCGCCCTTCTCGCGGACCTCCAAGCCGCCCGCCAATGCGTCGCAAGCATCGACTCCCATGTTGAGGAGCAAAGCCGGGCGGGCGAGGTCGGGCGAACGAGCAGCGAGCAACGTAAACACGGCGACCCCGATGTACTGACCACCAAAGCCGCGCAGCGACATGACCGATTCCGGTTCGGCGGGCGCATAACGGCCAGCCATGAACCGTGGTGCGATCATTGCGGCGAGTCCGTAGCTGAGTCGTCCGAAAGAACCGCACTAAAGCACTTGAGAGCGCACAGCGCCTCTTGGCCTGGCTAGGAGTCGAGCTTTCGAAGCGCCAAAAGCTATTTGGCGAGACTGAAGGCCGGAGCTATAACCCAAACCGAATTTTGTGACTGAGGTCACGTTCTGGCCCCCAGTCCCAAGGGACACTCAGGGTGCCTCCCCGCTTTAGTGACGCGGCGGAGTCTTAGTTTCGTCGATTCATGTCAACGTCGGTGCTTGCGAAAGGGGAACCAGTGTTGCTCTCGTCCCGTATCCGCAGAGGTAGCATTTCGAGCCTCGCAGTGGCGATTGTCGCAGCGATCCTCTTTGGTGCGGCTGCCGCGTCGAAGGCAGACATTCGCGAGCGCTACCGGATCGCCTACGGGTCAACGATTTCCGGACCCGTGAACCTGCCGGATACGTGCGATGGCAGGCAAGCGGAGCTCTTTCCGCAGCTAGTCACCCACCCGGACTCCACTCATCGGCTGACCGCGCTCTACTTTCAGGACGGAAATCAAGCCGCGATTGGCGCGAGCTCTCGCAGCTCAGGTCGCCGATGGACGAGAACTCCGGTCGAGTCCGCCACGGCTTGCGCAGGGGGGCCGCCGGAGCGAGAACGGCTCGTGAACCCACTTTTGGCGGGCGGCCCTGACGGCGTTGCTTACTTCGGAAACTCCTGGTACGGAGAGCGCGACGGTCTGTTCGCATTCGACGTTACGGTGCACCGATCGACCATGTCGGGGTTGGGGTGGACGGATGGAGCTGCCCCCAATATGGGCGCAAGCGCTGTTTTGCCCGGCGGCCCGTATGCGCAAAACGTCGGCGTGGCCGTAGATCCGACTGACCCTGAGACGGTCCATGCGGTGTGGGCTCAGTTTGACCAGGTACCGAACCCGGACACCTATGCGCCAGTCGCGGTTCGACTGGAAGCATCTACCTCGGCAGATGGAGGTAACACGTTTTCCGATCCTGTAACCGTGGCTGAGCCGCCTCCAGACAAATACCTGATCAACGCAAGGCTTCAACTGGCCGCCAAAGGTGCCTTGGTCGCCTTCTACGACACGGTTCCGAAGCCCAAGCTCCTCGACGCCGCATTCGGCATTCCGGTCCAGTTCGAGGCCTTTTCGTCGCGCTCGGAAAACGGAGGTCAGACCTGGTCGGAGCCGGTTCACGTCGGTAACCCAATCCAATTTGACTTCACCGACCCCGATGGCGACGGAGGCGGCTACTACGGCTCAGCAAAGTTCGACACGACGACGAATGGCAAGCGCCGTGCCGCAGTTGCCTGGGCCACCCCTAAGAAAGACGGATCTTCCACAATCGAGCTCACACGGTCCGCCGACGCGGGCGCAACCTGGAGTGAACCCTCGACTGCGATCTCGGTGCCCGCGCACTTGATCCAGCCTGCCGTCGCAATTGGGCGAAAGGGGCGAGTGGGCCTCTTTTGGTACGACACCCGAAACGACGAAGCGAATGACGGCGAGCTCACCGCCGACGCATGGTTTGCCTCCTCAAACCGCTCTGGCAGAAGGTGGCAGACCCGCCACCTTGATGGGCCCTTTGATTTGCGCGCATCGTTCGATCCTGAGGTGATCGCCTACGACGGTGGCCAGGGAATCGGCGTTTACCAGGATCTCGTCACGATGCGGCGTGGATTCGGAGCCGCTTACACGGTCGGCCCGCCACTCGCGAAGGACGGCGTGACAGATGTGGAGTTCACCCGGATCGTGGACAAGCGGCATCGACGGCTGAGATAGGCGGCGACGAGATGCGCGCAGTAACTGGCGTTGGCACCGCGGGTCTCGACCTATAACGCTTAGGACGAGAAGCGTCTATTTCGCCGCCCCCTTGCCTCTGAGATCTCGGGGCTAGCCCTATCGCGGCTGCCAGGCCGGAAACTCATCCAATGCCGCCGGGTCGGACGTGAGCTGGTCCGGCGTGCTGGGCGTCAACCCTGCAGTCCATAGGTCCCAGTCCGTGTTGCTCGCCCGGTTCTGAAACACGATCTGTTCGCCGTCCGGCGATACGACCGGATTTCTCTGGTCGACCGCGCCCTGAACGAGCGGCACGATGTTCCCGCCGCTGGGGTCCATCTTGTAGATGTCGCTACCGCTGCCGGGAACCGCGAGCTGATAGACGATGGTCTGGCCGTCGGGTGACCAGTCTGGATGGGATGCAGTGGCCTGTGAGGCCGTGAGGTTGAGCTCGCTTTCGCCATTCCGATAGACGGTGTAGATGTCGGTCGAAGCGAAATTACTGCGGTCAAAAGCGATCCAGTCGCCGTCGGGAGAGTAGGTCGGGTGCAGGCCGTCAACGACGAGGTTTCGCTTATTGCTGCCGTCCAGCTTCATCGTCTTGATGTAGCTCTCGAAGTTCACGATCTGGTTCCAGATCAGTTTCTTCCCCGAGGGCGCGAATGCGACACCCCAATTTGATCTGTTGCTGGTCAGAGGCCGCTTGCCGCTGCCGTCCGAGTTCATCAGCCAGATGTTGTCGTCCCGGGTCCAGGCGATTTGATTGCCGTCTGGCGAGTAGGCGGGCTCTTCGTCATCGTTGTTCGGACTGCGGCGAGTGAGGTTGATCAGGCGCGAGCCGTCGGGCTTCATCGAGTAGATGTCACCAGTGTTGGATCCGTTCGCGAAGCGATCGAACGCGATCCTGCCATTCTCGCCGGAAACCGCGGCCCCTCCGACGGCTGCCGACCCGAGGCAAGCGACGGTCGCCGCGATGATCACTACGGCCGACCAGCGCCTCCTTGAAACCGGATTCAATCGCTCCCCTTAGTAGACATCGACCCTATGACTTTGTTCGCTCTAGGTCAAGGAATGCCGCATCAGCGGCTCCCTCGCGCGTATGCCTCGACTCGATCTGGGCGAAGACCGGCTCGATGATCCGTTGTCGTCGCTGGTAGGCCTCTTCGCCCTCGGGCTCCTTGAGCCGGTCTCGCATCCACTCGTAGTCGGGGCCAAGGCGGATCTTGTCGGCGCCCGGCTGGTGTCGGCATCAGGTGGGCAAAAGACAGTCGCGCCTTTGGCTTCGAGCGAGCGGATCTGGAGCGAGTTCCGATAGCCGGCGTCGGCGAGGACGGTCGTTGTCCTCTCTTCGATCCCGGTTCTCGTCAGCTCCGCCTCGGCGAGGCGGGCCATCGGCTCGACGCGGTGGCGCTCGTTGCCGCCCGTGATCAGCTCGGGGGCGACGATCATCTGGTCTCGGGTGGCGGTAGGGTTTTGGTGCCAAGCAAACCTCGGGGGGCCCGGTTACCGGCTCGGCGGGCTCTCTCCAGTTACGCATAGGAGAAACCCATGAATCGGATTCCGCGCGAGACCCCATCACCTTCGATGGCGGTGGCCCTTGTCGCCCTATTCGTCGCGCTCGGCGGGGTCGCCTGGGCAGCGGCCACGATCGGTGCTCGCGACATCAAGGACAACGCCGTGCGCACTAAACACATCAAGGGCGGTCAGGTGAAGACCTCGGACCTCGCCGGGACGGCCAAAGCAGCCTTCCTGAGCAGCGATGTGACGGTCAGGGAGACCGTCACCCAGTTCGTCGATAACGGCAGCATCTCCGGGCCATCGGCGTCCTGTAACCCTGGCGAGATTGCGATCGCGGGCGGCGTGGGATGGTCAGCAACACCCCAGGCGAACACGATGGTGATGCTGGAGAGTGGACCAAGTGGTACCGACGCTTGGACGGTGACGGTGGGGAACACCAGCGGCTCGACCCAAGGCTTCAGGGTGAAGGTGGTTTGCGTAGCAGCGGGTTGAACTGAAGGAGGTGACGCGGTAGCGAGCACGCTCCGGTTTGCGGTCCGTCACAAGAGATATGAGCCGCACTTCGCACCATCTCGGAAAGCCTCGCTCAGCGCCGGGTTCTCCGCGCGAGGAACGCTCAGCGCGCGGCGAGACGTTTCGCAGTTGGTCCCAAACCCCCCTTTCGCCGAACCCCGCGCTCCCACCGAGCGACTCATCGTCGGTCCAAGCGCAGCTCGCGAGAACTGTCGCTTTGCATGGAAAGCACATAGGTCGGACAGGCCTTGACAAGGCGCCCGCCGGATGGGAACGTTCGCAGCAGACAGGGCGAGGAAAGGGAGGCCGCATGCGCGCACAACTTCGGGGGCGGAGGAGTCTGGCTTACGCCACTGCTCTTTCGGTAGCAATCGGGCTCATTGGCGGTGTTGCGAGCGGCACGGCCGCGAATACCAAGGAGTACGGCTACGTCACTAAGACACTGGCGCTGCCGGCGACCAACTCTGACGTGCATGCCTACGGCAGGGACATCGACCGTGATGGCCAGCGCGACAACGTCCTCGGACAGTTCCTCGCGGACCTGGATCAGAACGGGCTCGACCTTCAGACGGATCTGAGCGCAGCAGTCGAGCGTGGGGATCTGCTGATGCTCCACTCGCTGCGAACACCGTCTTTCGCAAGCACAAAGGACGCGACTTGGCAGGTGCTCTTCGGCGAGGAGACGGACAACCCAGACTTTTCCGGCCTCGGCTCATTCACAGTGGATGGCAGCGCTCCGCGCTCGTCCCGAATGGCGGCGAAGATCAAAAACAATCGGGTGAAGTCGGTCGCGGGTGCGATCCCGTTGCGGCTCGACATCCTTGGCCGCGGCCTGGAACTGGGCTTGAAGAAGGCAAAGATCCTCGCAACTTGTTCGAAGACGAGTTGTGCCAGCGGCCGGATCAACGGTGTGATCACGACCCAGACTCTCAACAACTATCTGCTTCCGGAGCTCTCCGAGCATTTCACTGCGATCGTGCAGCGAGACTGCACCATGCCTGGGCAGCCGAGTGGGGGCTGCATGAGTGACTCGACCGGGAAGAGCATCTTCCTCTTGTTCGACGGGGACGACAACCTGGTGATCACCGAGGAGGAGCTCAGGCAAAACTCCCTGATCCCCCTCACGCCTGATCTTGATCTGGTGAAGGCCAACGGCAAGCCAGGACGGGATGGAGAGGCTGATGCCATGTCTATGGGCCTCGGCTTCGAAGCGGTACGTGCACAACTGAACAGCCCGTGAACTTGTAAGGAACGTCGACCTTGACTTAGGTGCTTTGGACGAACAGCGTCTAGCTCGTTTTGCCGGAAAGCGTGTGCCTTCGCACAAGCGATACTTGGCGCATGTCCGAGGCCAACGCCCAAACTGTGCGACGTGTTCTGAAAGCCTTCAGCCTCGGCGATCTTGACTTGGTGCTCGCCTCCTGGAGCGAGGATGCCGTGTGGCGCCCAGCGATCCTTGGCGGCGGTGTTTTGGAGGGCGCGGTCTACGGAGGGCACGCCGGCGCTCGTGAGTTTCTCGAGGTCCAGCGCGAGGCCTGGGCTTCCGTGACGGCGGAACCCGTCGAAACGCGCGTGAGCGGGGACCTCGTCCTGGTCGAGGTTCGGCTTGACGCAGTCGGCCGGACGAGCGGCGCTTCGGTGCAACGAACTACCTGGAACGTTTTCGAGGTCCGCGACGGACTGATCGAGGTAGGCCAGGTATTTCTGACTGAGGACGAAGCGCTCAACGCGTTCGGTGTCACCTAAGGCGTCCTTAGGCGCTTTGGACGAGAAGCGTCTTCCCAACTGAGGCAGGCCGCGATCACTTGATTGGGCACCAGCCACGTTCTGGTGCCTAAATCCGCGTAAATCCGCGTACATCCGCGTGCCCCCAAGGCATCCGATCCCGTAGCTCCTAACGCGCTCGCGAAAGTGCGCTTACATGGAACGGGACTACCTGGTCAGTCCCTTGCTCAACGCGCCCACGACACCGATAAGGCGCGCTAATCCGAACTCGGCACAAATCTAATTGCGGCGGTCGACTGGAATTGAGAACGTTCCGCTCGCAGACCGCATTTGCCCGGAGGAACCGATGGCGGATACCGCCTGCCCGCATGGCAATCCGACCGTAGCTGCCGGGTCGACA
Organism: uncultured bacterium; assembly: GCA_963721645.1. Lineage (GTDB taxonomy): Bacteria > Actinomycetota > Thermoleophilia > Solirubrobacterales > 70-9 > JALZKA01. The sequence continues at coordinate 2,298,021 of CAVRJK010000002.1, forward strand.
AAGCGACAATGGAAAGAGGCTTCATGAATTGGACACTCGAAGTGGTGGTTGTGCCTGTCTCAGACGTGGACCGAGCCAAGGCTTTCTACAACACGCAACTCGGATTCGACGTCGACCATGACGTCGAGATCGTCGATGGGAACCGCGTCATTCAGCTCACGCCGCCGGGGTCTGGCTGCTCGGTCGTCCTCCGTGACGGAACTGCCGCCGGCATGCGGCCCGGCTCGCTCAAGGGCTTGCAGTTGGTCGTTCCGGACGTCCGTGCGGCGCGGGCCCAGCTCGCCGAGCGCGGAGTCGCAGTCAGCGAGATCAAGGTGATGGGCGAGAATCCCAGGCCTGAGGCGGACCCGCTCGACAATGTCGGGTTCGTCTTTTTCAGCGACGAAGACGGCAACGAGTGGGCCGTTCAGCAAATATCGGCCCGGGCTGGTTGAGCCCGCGAGGGCGGCACTCGTTAGAAACCGAGCCTGAGTTCGCATTGCCCCGGGTACAAATGCTGGATGGGCGCGACGCTCACGCGTCTCAGACGCGCCTGGGTCCTCTCCCCGCCGTTACTCCGCCAGGGGTTCTCGCGACAGGCTTCATGGAAAACATCGATCTCCTGATCGCGAGATACTGCTCGGGGCGATGTCACGAGAGAACGTGGAACTGGTCGAGCGAATGCTGTCGCGCTTTCACGCGGGAGATGCCGAGGGGGCCCTTGCCTGTTTTTCCAAAGACGTCATCAGCGAAGCACCTGGCCGTCCTGACCTCGGAGGTGGCCGAGGCCGGGAGGCGCTCGCCACGCTGGTCGGCAGTTGGGTTGAGTCGTGGGAGGACTGGAGCGAGGAAATCAATGAGGTGCGGGAACTCGGGGATCGCGTAATGGTGACTTCGACTCAGCGCGGGCGCGGAAAGGGCAGCGGCATCCAAACCGCCGCCCAGTACTCGTATTGCTATGAGGTTCGCAACGGCGAGCTTTCATGGATGGGCTTGTACAAAAGCCCGGACGAAGCCCTCGAAGCCGTCGGGCGGCGGGAGTAGGCGATGTCGCAGGATCACATCGATTTGATCAAACGCGGGCTCGAGGCCTTCAATCGCGGCGATTGGGACTCTGCCGCTGAGCATTTGGCCGAGAGCGTGGTGTGGATGGGATACCTCGCCAGCGTTGACGGCAGCAAGTCGCTGTTCGGAAGAGAAGCGATCAAGGAGGCGTGGCGGGAACAGAGCGAAACCCTGGGCCACGAATCGTTCCAGGCCGAAGCGCAGGAGTTCCGCGATCTCGGGGCCGGCACCATTCTCGCGTCGATGCGGCTTAGTGGCCGGGGCACGGGAAGTGGTCTGCCAATCGAGATCAACTACGTCCAGCTCTGGACGCTCCGCGATGGTTTGGGCGTGCGGATTGACAGCTATGGGACGGTGGCCGAAGCCCTTGAGGCCGCGGGACTGTCGGAGTAGGCGATGTCGCAAGAGAACGTGGAAACAATCCGGCGAACGTATGAGGCTTTCAGCCGCGGCGACTTCGATACAGCAAGAAAGCTCTCTCATCCTGAGGCCGTGCTCGTCCCGCCAGGAGGTCAATCGCCCCTGAGAGGCGCTGCGGTCCGCGCGTGGATGGAGCCGGACGCGATCGCGGAGCAGCGGAGCGAGCCTCGCGAGTTTCGCGTCAGCGGCGACAAGGTCCTTGTCAACCAGCACACATGGTCCCGCGGCGCGGGCAGCGGAATCGAGCTGGAGGCTGATTTTTGGGCCGTCTGGACGTTCGATGAGGACGGCCTCGTGACCCGAATCGAGGTGTTTCTCGTTGATCAGAAAGGAGAGGCCCTCGAAGCTGCCGGGCTGTCGGAGTAGCTCTCCAAGAGCAGTTCTTGGACGAGGAGCAGTAGTCGCCCGCAACCGGGCCGGCCGTGACATCGATTGGGCACCAGCGTCGTTCGGGTGCCCAAATCCGCGTACATCCGGAGGCATCGGGTCCCGGAATCGAAGCCTATTCGTGCCTGAGAGCCCCGCGCTTCGCAATCAGGAGGTCGGCGGGTTCGAACCCGCCTAGCTCCATCTCTTGTCTCGGGCTCCCCGCCTAACGATTCTCGGGGGCTTAGACGCTTTGCATGGAAAGCATGTATCTCGCAATCGCGAGATACGGACCTCGAGATCTATCCGTCGCCGCTATACGTGATTCCGTCGAGCGAGACGATGTCAGAATTTGGTGGAAGGCCGGTGTCGATTTCGATTTGACCAGCAGGCCTTACGATCCCTCGATAGGTACCGGTGGCCGCACCAGAGATTTGGTCAAGCGTCACCCCACTCACAGTGCGGGCCTGGGGGGTCTGGCACGCGACTGGAAGCTCGAAGGACAGAGCCTCCTCGGGATTGCTGTCCAGCGTATTTTCCAATCCGCCTCTGAAATGAACAAAGCCGTCGAGGTCCCTGGTGCATTCGGGAGGAATGCCCGACTCGGCCCAGCCTGTCGCGGGGGTAATCGTTATCCAGGCCAGGTCTTGGAGGTCCTCTTGGGTGAGCGTCTCGTTCTGGATCTTTGCGCTCGTGATCACCTCGTTGGCGATATCGCGGTCGAGGATGCGCCCGTTGCCGATATCGCTGGACTTCACCTCGTTGGCGATGATGTCCTCAGAGCCGACCGTGTTCTTGCCTGCGAGGGGGCCGTCCACTGCCCAGGCGGTGCCGCCGCAGAGGACGAGGAACAAGGCAGTGGCACCCATCCACTGATCTCGCAGATGCGAGCCGAACTTGCGCAGCATGAAAAGCCTCCCGTCTCAAGACGACGCGAAGCCCCCCTTCTGCCCCTCGCCGCGGTGTGGCCTCACCCTAAACGACGATCGTTCACTTTGTCAATTTTAAGAAGTTGGGTTGAGAAGAGCATCTCATCGCTTTGTATGGAAAGCGTGCACCTTCCGGTCGGCTGAATACTGCGCGAACATTTGTCGCGGGAGACGTGATTGCGAGATACTGCGGGCGATGTCGCAAGCGAACGTAGAAGCGGTCCAGCGTGTCATCGAAGAATGGAACCGCGAAGGGCCGACGGAGATGGTTGTGAACCTGGTCCACCCCGACTGCATCCTCTATCCCTTTCCCGAGTGGCCCGACGATTCCGTCTATCGAGGTAGAGACGGCTGGCGGCGCCTCATGAATCAGTGGCAGGAGAACTTCGACGGCATCACTTGGGAGATCGAGAGGATGATCGACGAGGACCCCCGATTGATCGCCTTGGTGACTCATCACGCGACCATAAAGGGGGCAGGGGTCCCGCTCAGACAGCCGCTTGGCCTGATCATCTCGGAGTTTCAGAACGGAATGGCGATGACTGTCCACTTTTTTCTTAGTTGGAATGAGGCCCTCGAAGCAGCCGAACTTGCTGAAGTAACGCTTCGGACGAAAAGCGCCTGAGGACCGAAACGTCCAGATTGCCCGGGTATGGGGCGGAGCGTTGGACGTTTGCCCCGTCAGCCCGGCTGGTGTCTTCCATGCGAAGCGCCGGGGTCCGGCCTTCCGCACTTCCGAGGTGGTTCTCGAGGCGATGTGGGTAGTGGTTGCTCGGGACGCCTGGCTCGGAGATTCGCTCGGCGTCGATTCTGACAACCGAAAGGAAAGACATATGGCGAGCGAGAGCACAGCAACTACGACTTGGGAAGGCAGTCTTGAGAAGGGCCGCGGAGAGACCAGCACGGCGAGTGGCACCATTTCAGCCGTGGAAGTGAGTTGGCCGGCGAGGGTCGAGCGGACGAGCGACACGACGAGCCCTGAGGAGCTGCTTGCCGCCTCACACGCTGCTTGCTATTGCATGGGTCTGGCGCACGAACTCGACGGCGAAGGTCACACTGCAGACCATCTCGAGGCGACGGTCAGGGTGAGCTTCGTGCCGGGCGAGGGCGTGAAGTCATCCCACATCGAGGTTTCGGGCCGTGTCGAGGGACTAGATGCCGATGGCTTTGACCAGGCTGCGCAAGCCGCTGGGCAGAACTGTCCAATCTCAGGTGCGCTGAGGGGCAACGTCGAGATCACCGTTGAGGCAACCCTGAGCTCGTAGCTGTAGCGGGAAACTCTTTCAAAGCAAGGAAGAGGCTCTTCAAGCCGCCGGGCCGTCGGAGTAGCCGCTTCGGACGAGAAGCGCCCAAGTCGCTCGCAAAGACGCGCATTACTACGGTCGTCGCGAGATACTGCGAGACGATGTCTCAGGAGAGTGTCAAAGCGGCCAAGCAATGGACTGAGGCGTACAACCGCCGCGATTACGCAACCCTGGAAGCGCTGAACGATCCCGACTTCGAAATGCGGTCCGTCTTCGCGCCTCTCGATTCGGGAGGCGTCTTTCGAGCGCCCGACGGGTTTCCAGGCGCTTACTTCGAATCCCTCAACGCCGCGTACGAGAATTTTCAGGTCATCCCGCACCAATGGATCGACGGCGGCGCGACGGTTCTTGCGGCGGCAAACGCGAAATGGACTGGTAAGGGGAGTGGCGTTGAGGGACGCACGCCGATCTGGGTCGTCTGGTGGCTTAGGGCGGGCAAGATCCTTCGGGAGGAGACGTTCTCCGAGGAGGCACCGGCCTTCGAAGCTGCCTGCCTGTTGAAGTGAATGGGAGCACGTCCCGGACTTAGGTGCTTTGGGCAAAAGCGCCCGTCCCAACCGAGGCAAGCCGCGACCATTTGATTGGGCACCAGCCCCGTTCTGGTGCCCAGATCCGCGTACATCCGGTCACATCCGCAGGAATCCGATCCGTCATCGACACCTAACCCTGCCCGAGAGTCCCCCGCTTCGCAATCAGGAGATCGGCGGTTCGAACCCGCCTAGCTCCATTCCGTAATGCCGGATCGGCAGTGGGCTTTCTTACACGAAGGACGCTCAGCCCCAAGTGAAACGGTTCGCAGCTGGTGCCCAATCAGGTCTCCAGTGCCCCCGTTACTGGGGGTGCGGTTCGTTAATGACACGGCCCATAGGATGAGCCGATGCCTGCCGAACCCCGCGCCGACAGGAGTGAGCTGTATTTCCGGTCCGGCGACGCGCGTTGCCACGCCTGGCTCTACATGCCAGCGGAAACTTCTTCAGAGGCAAGACCGCCCGTCATCGTGATGGCGCATGGCCTCGGTGCCGTAAAGGCCCTGCGCCTTTCGGCATTCGCTGAACGCTTCCAGGCCAAGGGTTACGCCTGCTTGGTCTTCGACTATCGGCACTTTGGCGAGAGCGAGGGCGAGCCAAGGGAGCTGCTCAGCCTGGATCGTCAGCGCGAAGACTGGCGCTCGGCGGTTGCGTACGCACGATCGCTGTCCGAGGTGGACACTCGACGGGTTGTGGCTTGGGGAACATCCTTCGGTGGTGGACACGCGATCGTCACCGCGGCCGACGACGCAGACATCGTCGCGGCGATCGCTCAGTGTCCCTTCACCGACGGACTTGCCTCCGCTCGGCAGATCTCGGCAGCTGGAAACGCACGGCTGGGTGCCGCAGCCGCGAAGGACCTGCTCGCCCGTCTTTTCGGTCGTCCACCAGTGCGCGTCAAGGTCGCAGCCCGCCCCGGCGAGGTTGGGCTGATGGACCGCCCGGACGTAGTCGAAGGCTCTCTCAGATTGCTCGCTGCTTCCGGGCTGAGCGAGGAGGATTTCCGGAATGACGTTCCGGCTCGGATCGCGCTCGAAATCCCGCTCGATCGGCCGGGCCGACGGGTCTCAGACGTGCGTTGTCCGATTCTCTTCTGCGTTTGCGATACCGACAGTGTTGCCCCGCCCGAGGCCACTCTCCGGCACGCTGCGAAGGCTTCCAAGGGCACCGTCCAGCGCTATCCGGTGGGGCACTTCGACATCTACGTTGGCGATGAGTTCGAACGAGTCGTCGCCGACCAGCTCGCCTTCCTCGAAGAACACGTTCCGGTTTCCGCAACCGGTGGATGATCTCGGCCCTGCGCAAGACGGCAGTCGCTCCAGCCTCAACAAGACCGCGACCATTTGATCGGGCACCAGCCCCGTTCTGGTGCCCAGATCCGCGTACATCCGGAGGCATCAGATCCCGGAATCGACGCCTATTCGTGTCTGAGAGTCCCCCGCTTCGCAATCAGGAGATCGGCGGTTCGAACCCGCCTAGCTCCATGGCCGCACTCGGACGAGCCGGTCTGCTCCGCGAATTGTTAGCCGTAGCGCTGGATCAGTTCGTCCACGACCTCGTCGGGTGTCGGCATCGCGGCGATCTCGTTGCGGACGCGCTCCGAGGCCGCACGCATCGACTGTTCCTCAAGCACCCGGACAAGCGCCTCGCGGATGCTCCCCACCGACACCTCCCCGGGCCAGAGAGCTATCCCAACTCCTCCGTCGGCACCCGCCTCGGCGTTTCCGAACTGATCCGCTGCCTGGGGGAGGAGCACCTGGGGCACGCCCGCGGCAAGTGCGCCCAGGAACGTGCCCGAGCCAGCGTGTGAGATAACCGTTGCGCACTCGGGCAGGAGGTCCTCCTGCGGAATGAACTCGGCGACTCGCACGTTCGGGGGTTGATCCCCTAGGGACTCCGGGTCGAGGCCGCTCCCCAACGTGACGACGACTCGCGCCGGCAACTCCCGAGCCGCCTCGGTGGCAACGGTGAAGAGCTCAAGGTCCTTGTTGAACACCGTGCCGAAGGTGATGTAGATGACTGGCTCGGCGCCCGTCGAACGCTCGAGGACCGCAGCGGGCCGCACGAGCTGCATCTGCCCGACATGTCCGATGTCGCGACTCTGCAGGCTCGGCGGATAGATGTCGATGTAGAGGTGCTCATACGTCCCCGCGTACGCCCTGGGCTCCAGGCCCTTGGACCGCCACACATTCGCCAATTCGTCGGTCGCGCGAGCCAGGCGCACCGATGGGAGCAAACGCCCGAACGCGTGCGTCAAGTTGGGGATGCCGGCGTGGGCGGCGGCGATCGGGCCCGCCAACTCGGCCTGCTCGCAGATCAGGAGGGTCGGGTGCCAATCGTCAACCAGCGGGACGAGGTCATCGAGCATGGGCTCGACCCGGTGTGCCCCGAAGATCTTGGCGAACATGAAGTCGGGGCGGTCCCTGGGCGGGAGGGCAGCCACTTCTGCCGGCGGAGGTGGCATCCCGGCCTCCGCCAGGCCTGCTCTCACGGCGTCGAACCCCTTCTCGCGAAGGCGGACACAAGCAATCTCCGAGCACGCCCAGCGCACGTCGTGGCCCGCCTCGCGAAAGGCATGCGCGAGCGGAAGCATCGGTTGGACGTGGCCACGACCGTGCGTCGACGTGAAGAGCACCCGCATGGCGCGGACGCTACATGCTCGGGCTGAGTCGAGCACTGGGGCCGAAGCCGGGAGCCCCGCCGGTGAGGGAGCCCCCAGCCGTTTGGGCACCAGCCACGTCCTGGTGCCTGATGAGGGGCCGATGTCTCAACGATCTCTCCTGTGTCGGTGGCCGGAATCAGTTAGCGTCAACGTGCCTGAAGAGGGTGGTAAGGAGGAGCGACCTGTGGAAAATAATGAGGTCGACCCGATCGACTTCCGGAATGCGCAACACAAGCACTGGAACTCTGCCGCGATGGGGTGGAACGAGTGGAGCGAGTTCGCTGACAGCGCAAGCGCGCACATCAGCGAGCGGCTGGTGGAGCTCGCCGGCGTGCAGGCGGGAAGCCGGGTCCTGGACGTCGGCGCTGGGTGTGGCGAGCCGGCGCTCACCGCCGCGCGCAGGGCCGGCCCGGAGGGCAGCATCGTCGCAACGGACATCTCTGCGGAGATGCTCACGTTCGGGCGTAAACGCGCGGCGGCAGCCGGCTTGGACAACGTCGAGTTCGTGGAGTCGGACGCATCCAGCCTCGATTTTCCGCACGCGAGCCTCGACGCTGCCGTCTCGCGCTGGGGAATCATCTTCGAACCTGACGCGGAGGCCGCCGCGGGGCGCGTCCGGGGCTTCCTCAAGCCGGGCGGGCGGATTGCTATCAGCTCGTGGGGCGAACCCGATCAGGTCCCCTTCCTCTCGATTCCGATGAGGACAACGAGGGAGCGGTTTGACTTGCCCCCGCTGCCGGCCGGAACGCCAGGGCCCCTCTCCCGGCCAACCCCGTCTGCCATCGGCGGGTTGCTCGAAGGAGGTGGCTTTACGAACGTTGCCGTGGAGCAGGCCGAGGTCATCTACGAGTTCGACTCCCCGGAGCACTTCACCGCCTACGTCAGGGCGATCGCCGCGCCGATCCGGGCGATGATCGAGCAGCACGCAGGCGATGCCCAGGAAGATGCCTGGGACGCAATCACGCAGGCCGCAGCGGAGGTGGGGGGTGGCTCGAAACCGCTGAGCCTTCCGAATGTGGTGTTGCTCGCCTCGGCAACCGCTTAGCTGGCATAGAGAGGAAAGGCGCTACAGGGAAGGTGCTGACCTGCCCTCGATCATTGGGCACCAGCCGCTTTACATGGAGCATCTGTTCCTGAGTACGCGATACTGCGCAGGCGATGTCTCAACAGAACATCGAGCACGTGGGCCGGTTCGTCGACGCGTTTAACGCGCATGACGTGGACGCGATAGTCGAGATGGCCGCACCGGATTGCGTCATTATCGGTCAACGTTCGAGCCTCGAGGGAGCCTTCGCCGGGCACGAAGGCGTCCGCCGCTGGGCTGAGAGCGCTTACGAGTGGGCTCCCGACTCTCGGATGGTTGTCGAGCGCACTCTTCCCGTGGGAGATGATCGCGTTGTCGTACTCGGCCGCCAGACAGGCACGGCAGGCTTAGGCGGAGCGCCTTTTGATGTGCCTCTCGCCGTTGTCGCCGAACTCGAAAAGGGTCTCCTGAAAAAGGCTGACGCCCGCTATGGAACCCACGCCTCGGCTCTCGCGGCCGTCGGATTATCGGAATAGCGTTTAGGGCAGACGCCGTCTGCCGACGATGTCGACTCCCGCTACGGCGCGAACGCCCCGGCGGAGGGCAGGGCGGATTGGGCGGTCCGCGAGCCTCGCGTATCCACCTGGTTTGCCGGGTCTGGCGCAGCTCGGGCCGAAGCCGAAGCTCACCGACCCCACGAGTCGCCTGCGGCCCTTGTTGCCGATTGGGGCGGTGAGGCCGCCACCGCTGTCGAAACTGCAGGAGTCGCGGCCACCCTCGAGAGGTCCAGCGCAAAGCATCGACTCGGGATTGAACTGCGGCCCGTATCCCATGCCCGAGGAGCAGTAGTCGTCCTCGACCACCGGAACGAGGGCCTGACGGAGCTGATCGCTCTTTTCGCCCGTGTCACTGGTCAGACCCCAACCGGTCACCCTGGTGGGGCTTCCGGGTACCCAGGTCTCGCGCTCGCGCCGACCCGCGATCTTGATCGTCCGCGCCTTCGCCCCGTGCTCTATCTCCAGGAAGACCACGTCCCACGTCCAAGACGTGCAGTCGTACAGCGGCTCTGACTTGCCCTCTGAGGTCTGGGCCTCTGGGACCGGCTTCCCATCGGGTCCCTCCACGAAGTACCAGATCTCTTCGACATCGATCTCCTCCCCCTGAGTGCTCGAAAGCGCTGTTCTGCCCGCAATCACCGAGAACTCAGACGGGGGGAACGCGTAACCACCCTCGATGGTGCATCCCGCCAGGGGAAATACTGCCGGTCCTGTGTCGTACACGCAGTGGGCTGCCGTGATGACGATGTCGGGCGCGACCAGCGATCCACCGCAAAAGTGGCGATCGAAGGCACTCTGCTCCCCTGCCTCCAAATCCTGGTGCTCAGCCAACGCCACCTGCCAGGGGTACTCGCGGGTCGTGGTCGGCTCACCTCCGACGACGCGTGGTGTGGGCTGCGGGTCCACAGCTCCCGGTGCTGCGACTCCTCCGAGCGCGTCGAGGCCACTCGCGTCTGACTCGGGCACCGCAGCCGCACCAATAAGGGTTGCTGCGGCCACCGCCACTGCAAGGCTCGAGGTGCTGCGTCTGTGAATACGGAACGAGAATGACACTGGTTTCCCTTTTTCAGTCGGTTGCGCCCATCGGAGAGCTCGATGTTGCCACGATCGATGAATTGAGGCCGCGCCAACCCTGCCCGAGAATCCCCCGCTTCGCAATCAGGAGATCGGCGGTTCGAACCCGCCTAGCTCCATTCCGTAATGCCGGACCGGCAACGCGAGGTGCGCTCCCACGCTGTACGGTTCCTCTACGGGGTTTCAATCAGCGGGAGGACCGGGATGAGCGACGCGAGGATCCGACGGATTTGCGCGACAGGGGCACTTGCAGGGGCTCTGGCATTGATCGCGATCGGCACTGTTGTGGCGGCCGGGTCGAGACCAGGGAATTTCAAGCTTGCAGGAAGCAGTCCCGAGGCGGTCTCCGGCGATCGAGCCGACGTCGTGGTCTCGGGCAAGCTCGACGACAAACCCGGCGCCGACCTCGCGCTCGTCAACTCGTTCACCAGCGTGGCAATCTTGTCCGCAAAGGGCGGCGGGAACTTCACCGAGACCGGGACTGAGACCGTAGGTCAGGCCCCGATTCAGATCGCTGTCGCAAAACTTGACGGTGACAATGCCAAAGACCTGGCCGTGGCCAGCCTCAACGCAGGCACCGTAACGATTCTGCTTAGCGACGGCGAGGGCGGCTTTTCGGAGCCGGCATCGAGTCCCGAAGACACGGGCGGGGGCGGCGTTGCTGCAGCTGATTTTGACGACGACGGCGACATCGATCTCGCGGTGGGCACCAACTCGAGCGACGGCGTTGGGCATGTTTATCTGAACGACGGCTCGGCCGACTTCACAACTGGTGATGCGTTCTCCAGCCCGGGAACTCCTCGTCTGGCGGCGGGGGACTTCGACGGCGACCACGACAGCGACGTAGCTGCCGTAGGCGAGTACGCGGACACGGCACTCGTCTCGTTCAACGACGGGGACGGGAACCTTTCAGACCCAATCACGCTTCCCGGTGGCGCCGGCGAGGCGGTGAGCCTCACGGTCGGCAAGGTGAACGGGGACAAGAACCGAGACATCGCCGTGGCTAAGTCAGAGGGCATCGACCTTTTCCTGAGCGACGGCGAGGGCGGCTTCGACATAGCCCACGCATCCCCCCTTGCTGCTGGCAGCCCCTTCGGCGATGTTGCCATTGCCGACGTGGACGGGGACCGCCGCGGGGACGTCCTGGGCGGCGCGGAAGTCGATCTGCCAATCTCGAGAGCCGTTCGAGTCTTCTTGAGCCGAAAGCACGGACATTTCAAGGAGCCAAAGACCAGCCCGGAGGCTGTAGCGGCTGGTAACAACCTGCCATGGCTCGCCCTTGGCAAGTTCGACGATCGAAAGGGCATCGACGTTGCGGCCGCTACTGGCTTCGGGGGCGCGCTCTCCGTGCTCCTCAACCGCTCGTTTCGCTAGATCGCACACGCGAAGAGGATCGCGCCCGCCGAGTCGCGTGGCGAAGGCAAGCGCTCGGCGAGACGTTTCGCAGTCGGCGGTTCGAGCCCGCCTAGATCCATACCTGGTAACTGGCTCCCCCAGCCTCCAAAACACGGCGCCAGATCTCCTATACCTTGTGAGTCAACATCGCGACGGGAACCTAGGGGGTTGCGCGTCGCCTAAACACGGGAGAGGTTCATGCTGCGCACTTTAGGCTCGCATCTTCGAAATCAGTGGATTGGATCGCTGGCTTTGTTCCTCGTGCTCGGCGGCGGCACCGCCTACGCCGTGACCCAAATTGACAGCAACAGCGTCAGGTCACAACACATCGCTAACGGCCAGGTGAAGCCGAACGATCTCAATGCGAGGAATCGGACGATGTGGGCGCTGGTCGACGACGACCTAGGCCAGATCGTCCGCTCGTCTCCGGGCGTGCATATCGACTTCGGAGCGGTGGGGGGAACAAACTACATCGCGTTTCCGAAGAGCGTCAAGGGTCGGGCACTAGTGGCGACGGTGCGCTCCCCGGACACGGGTTCGATAGATGTGCGGCTATGTGGTCAGGGCGCCAGCGAAGAAGATGAACCGTGCGGAGCTCCGGGCTCCGAGACCGACAACTCCCGACATGTCTACGTTCATACCCCGAACGACTTCGTCGATTTCTATGTCGCAGCGCTGCCAAAAAACTAGGACCGCCACAGCGGTCGAGCGTCAGTGGTGACGCTTTCGGCGCTCGATAACGACGAAAGCGACTCGGCGGGACAGTCGTCAGCGGCAAAACCGAGCATGGTGTCGGCCCTGCCGGCGCCGCGAGCACGTCGGAATCGCTGGTTCCTTTAGAGGCTCTGGCTCGTTCGTGCCGAAAATCGGTGGGCTGTCAGGGCAACTCTCGTCGGATGCGACGTAGTTGATCACGATCAATCCGTGGCCCTCGCGCACGCCCGTCTCCTGGCTGCTATCGAGTGCCTCCGGCATTACGTAGCCCGAGCCACCGCCGCCCGGTCCAACGGTGCCAGACAGGCCGCCTCCCCCTCCCGCGCTCTGTAGCTCACTCTCTACTCTCGCTCGCCAGGGAGTTCTGCGTCCTCCGCTTAAGTACCTCCACGTGACCATCGGCGACATCCGAGACCTTGAACTTGCACACGCCGACGCGTAGGTTCGCCTTCGTAGCGGCCTCGGTCGCGCTTCTTGGCGGGTGCGCGGGCTTCGGGCCTCCCGACGAACCCCCACAATCGTCGTCTGCATTCGTTGGACCCGTGGCGGGTTCCGAGGCTGAGATCTGGGCCGTCGGCGACGGTGATGCCGACTCGGGCTTGCTCGTCTCGGATCTGCTCGCGAGAAACGAAGTCGACCGCCTGCTCTACCTCGGGGACGTGTACGAGAGGGGCACCGCAGAGGAATTCGCGGCCAACTACGAGCCTTCCTACGGACAGTTCGCCGACCTGACCGCACCGACCCTTGGCGATCATGAGGCACGGCGTGCCGCGACTGGTTACCAGCCCTACTGGACCGACGCCACCGGAACCCCGCCGCCGGACTTCTATTGGTTCGACGCCGGGGGGTGGCAGATCATCAGTCTCAACTCAGAGGTCGCACACGCCCCAAACTCGGATCAGGTCGCATGGCTGAAAGCAGCAACATCGGGCCCCGGCACATGCCGCCTCGCGTTCTGGCACCGGCCGCGCTTCAACGCGGGGACGGTCCACACGGGCGACGCCGATGTGACGCCGTTCTGGCGTGTCCTCGAAGGACAGGCGACGGTCGTGCTCAACGGAAACGAACACAACATGCAGCGGTTTGCTCCCGTGGGTGGGATCACGCAATTCATCTCGGGCGCCGGCGGGCGCGGGCGTTACCCGCTTCGACCCGACCCACCGCCCTCGCTCGTGTTTGGTGACGACGAGAACTTTGGAGCACTCCGTCTCGAGTTGCAGCCGGGGCTGGCCACCTACGCGTTCGTCTCTGTGGGAGATGAGGTACTTGACTCGGGGGAGATCGAGTGCGACCCGACATGAGCCGACGCAACACCCCATGGACCGGCTGTTCTCACGCTCGCGCCACCTTTGGAGGATGGGTGCTTCGGACGAAAAGCGGGAGTCGCTTAGTGCTTGGCTCTTGCGTCTCCCCTGAAACCGATAGTTGGCAGGATTCCAACCTGCGACCTCCGGGTCATGAGATGCCTCGATGCCGCCGGGCGTGCTTAGACGCGGTGAGTTGCTCTGAAATCAGCTGGGATTCGCTTGACCCTCGAACCCCTGTGACCCGAGGCACGCCGAAGCGAGGGACGGATCAGCAGCTCCGCTGGGTGTCGGCTCGGCCGGTGCATCGGTCACGACCGGGGCCGCCGTCGAGAGTGTCCTTGCCCTGACCGCCCCGCAGGTCGTCGTTCCCGGAGCCTCCCAGCACCCGATCCTCCCCGCCGATGGCACAAACGAGGTCGCTTCCGTCCTTGGCGCGGATGACGTCATCGCCCCCTGTGCCGACGATGACGTCGCGGCCGGCCGTGCCTGCGATCGTGTCGCCATCGCCGGACCCCGTGAGGGTCGCTTGCCGGCCGCCACAGGTGGCCGGCTCAAGCTCGAGCTCGAACGCGCCGATGTCGTCCGCGGCGCCCTGCGGGCGAGCCACCCCCCTCTGGTCGGCGGCCACGTCGGTAATCCCGGTATCCACGGCCGGGCTCGTCGCCGAGAGGGCGCGGGTTTGAGTCGATCCGCCGTTGTCGGCAATAGGGGCGAGCTGCGGGTCCGCGGCAACGGGACTGCCGGTGATGCTCCCTGAGCCCAGGGCCATTTTTGTCTCGACGATGTTCGCAGCGCTCGCGTCAGCGCTGGCCTCAGCGGTGTTCGCCAGATTCGAGCTCAGCGTCACCGGCACGTTCGCGACGAGGTCCGCGCCCCCGGTGGAGTCGCTGAGAATCGAGTTGACGATGACCACCCGTGCTTGGTACGCGTGTCCCGCGGCATCGCCAGTGTCGAAGCCCATATAGCCAAGGTTGTAAAGAGCGCCTCCCTCTTGCGCGGAGTTCGCGGCGATGGTCACCGAATCGAGCTCGACGTCGCCGTTGAGATTGAAGATCGCGCCACCCAGCCCCGCTCCGTCGCCGCCAACTGCTGCGGCACCGCCGTTAGCAGCGTTGCCGTGAAGGGTCGAGTTAACAGCGATGAGCTCGCCCTGATGGTTGAAAATTGCCCCGCCCATTCCGGCGCCGCCTCCGCCGCTCGGGACAAGGGCCTTGTCGCCGCCATCTCCGCCGCCAAAACCCCCTTGCCCCTTGGCAAGATTCTCCGTGCCGCCGGCCCCGCCACCGCCGAAGCCCCCGTCTCCGCCATAGCCGCCTCCACCGCCTCCAAATCCGCCCCCGCCTCCACCGTATGCCGAAAAATAGGTTCCCGCGCCGCCGCCTCCGCCGACGCCGCCCCCGGCGCCGGCGCTCGACGTGCCCAACTCGATCCCACCAAACCCAAAGTCGCCGCCGGCCCCACCGGCAGCACCTGTGCCTCCGCTGCCGCTGCCGTTGCCGCTACGTCCCGCCGACGCGGGGGCACCCCTGCCTCCCAGACCAGTTTCCGGACCTCCGCCAATGCCTGCTCCGAGAAGGGTCCCGGCTCCCCCGGCTTCGCTGGGCCTGAAGCCCCCGCCTCCTCCTCCTGAGAAGTCGCCGCCTGCCCCTCCCGGCGCTCCGGCAAAGCCGGTGCCGCTGCCGAAGCCGCCTCCCCTATCGCCCAGCGCGCCCTGACCGATGCCCCCGCCGCTAGGGGGGGCATTTTCTATGTCTCCACCTTGTGCGAGGTTGCCGGTGACCGTCGACCGCTCGAGGACAACTCTTCCCTGGCTGTAGATGGCCCCGCCGAGACCCGCGCCGCCACCGCCTCCGGTGGAGATGCCTCCCTTGGCCCACCCGCCCCGAACATTTGTGTTCCGCAGGGTCAAGACGCCGGCGCCTGGAGACGCATATCCGAGGGTGTCCTCATCTCCCGCGTCCGCGCCCACGAAGAAGATCCTGAACGGGGGACTGCCGACGGCTCGCGCCAACGTCGCACCGTTCCCTTCGACGGTGATATCCGAAGCGATCGCCGGTAGGGCGGACGGCCCGTACCAGTACGCATACGTACCGGAGTTCAAGGCGTAGGGGTTCGAAAACTCATAAAGGCAAGCGGCAGCCAAGCTGAGGGTGTCGGCTCCCGGGGCAACGTTCGCCTCTGTAACTGCTTGGATCAGAGAGTTCTCGTCACAAGGTACGACCAGGTTCGCCGCGCTCGCATCGCTCGGAGCCCAGCAGGCGAGCATTCCGCCCGCGAGAATGAGACACCTCAGGACCCCATTGCGCATCGCCCCGGACACCCCTGCATCCTATTAAAAAAGCACTGCTCCTTGGCGGTCGTCCCTAAGCGAGAGGTCGGACGTAGCGAACCTGCCCCCAGAGCCCCGCGTAGCCGATAAGGTCGAATCCGAAGCAACGCGAGGAGTAGCGATGGTTGGTAGCTCGAGTACCCGGAAGCAGGAACTGCACCACCAAAGACGCGAAGTCTGGCTCGCGGGGTCCCTGGCCGTCGCCGTGGTTTGCCTTGGCACGATCCTTTCGAGTCCAGCCGCGGCCGGATTGACCGGTGTGCTCCAGCTCCACGAGACGGAGGCGGTCCAAATCCCCGACGGTCACCGAGCCGCGCGGATGACCTGGACATCTGACGACTGGCCAACCGCCGGCAGCGTGACGATTCAGTTGCGGGTTCGGCACGAGCGGACGCAGCAGCTCGATCTTGCGCTTCGCGCTCCGGACGGCGACAAAGTCGCCCTGAGCCGCGGCGACACTCGGGGTGAGAACCTCGGAACGGGGCCGTGCGTCGAGGGCGAGCCTGACGCGACCGGATACACCGGGTTCAGAGCAACGTTCGCGCAAGAATTGAGCTCAGGCTCGGCCCCCTACTCCGGATTCTTCTTCCCGGTGGAATCTCTCGCGCCCATGACCGGCGATCCCGGGCCCGGCTCGTGGCAGTTGATCGTCAAGGACACGAAAGAGGGCACGACCGGCTCGCTCAAGTGCGCTCTCCTACGAATTACCTACGACTCCGGCAGCGGCTGACCCACTAACCCTTCGGAATCGGACGATTCGCGACAAGCGGATTCCCCACGACCGAGGGCAGTCCGACCTGGTTGGCGAGCTCTCCACTCAAAGCAAAGTGAGGCGTTCCGTGGGCACTGGGCCACCCACGATGTTCGGCTGCCATTTCTTGCGACTCTCTCGGCAGACTCTTATCTTGGTCTCACGACTTTCTTACGAATGGGTGAGAGATTCCGGGCGAGATGAAACAAATACTCAGACAACGCGCGCCCATCGTTCTTGCCTCCTCGGCAGCACTCTTCGCCGCAGGGATGTTGATGCTTGCGTGCGGCGAGGGCTCCGGCGACGAGACTGCCAATCAGGAAGTAGAAACGGCCCTTCGGGCAGACGACTTCGTGGACGGTGCTCTTGTCGGGGAGCTATCAAGCGTCGCCTGCACGCTCTCGGATGGGAGCGAAACGACCTGCGACGAAGTGACGATCGCCGGTGCGCCGGCCAATGCGGACGTTGGCCCGTTCTGTCCTGAGACTACATCGACAAGCAAGAAGGACGCGGGCATCTGGCTCGATGGCGAGAACCTCTACGACGCCGACGGGGAGTTCATCGCCAGCCTCGCTGAGATCTACGACGATCCCAACTGGAAGCTCTACCGCGACGACGGTACGGTGCGAGTGACCGACACCAAAGAGGCATTCGAAGCCGCAGCTCGCCCCGATGTCGCCGAGGAGTACCAGAACTACTGCGTCGAAGGCCAGATCGAGTTTCTCGACGGCGAAGAGCCGATTGAGGCGACCTACCTCATCCCGGCCTCCTCGACGAACACCGGCGAGGCCACGCAGATCACCGGTCAGATCGGCGTCACCCTGAACGGCGTCGGCATCGATCCCTCGGCCCCGATCGACGCGATTCTCGGCGCCTACACGATCGCCGCCTTCGACGACTGTGGCGGCCACATCAACCCGGTCGAGGGCTACCACGTCCACGCCGCGACGGACTGTTCTGAGGTCGGACAGGCAGAGGAAGGCGAGACGAAAGCCTTCGCAATCGCCATGGACGGGTTTTCGATCCACAGCCCATACGGCGAGGGCGAAGCGCCTTCAGATCTTGACGAGTGCGGTGGCCACGAGACCGACAGCCTCGGCTACCACTACCACGCGAACCCGCCTGAGGAGAACGCAGTGCTGAGCTGTTTCATGGGGTTGGTCGAGGAGGGGCAGGCCGCTGGTGCCGGCGGACCTCCCCAGGGTGGACCACCGGCCGGCTAGCGTGTCCGGCATTGGGCACCAGCCGCCTTCTGGTGCCCAAATCCCCGTGCATCCGCACACGTTCGAAGGCATCGGAATCCGCGATCCACGCCCTATTTGCGCCTGAGAGCGCCCCGCCCCTGGGACAGGCGCGCTCGCCGCGCCCTGGGTGCCCGATCACCGCGCGTCTGTTCAGTTCTGTTTTACACGCTTCATTGCCAGGTAGCCCTCGACGAAGGCAGTGCTGCTGTAGCTGGACCAGCCGGTTCCCGGTGGAGGTGTCGAGGCCAGGGCGGAGCAGAAGAACTTGAGGTTGAACTTCTTCTTGGTGAAGGTTTTAAGCGGCACTTTTGACTTGCATTCGTCGTGGGCGACCGGCATGACTTTTTCGCATACGAAGTTGTCTGGCGTCCAGTGCCCGCTCAGGTCGACCTGACGGAAGGTCCAGCCGACTTTAAGCTTGTCGCCGGTCTTCCCTTGGATCAAGCCATGCGCCGTTACTCCCATGGTTCTGCTTTCCGCGCACGTCGACTCCGTGTCCGTCCCAGCCTCGCAATCGGTCGTGAGATTGTGGACTCCCGTGAAATCGAAGTCGAATGCCGCCTCTGCCTCGACGGTGCCACTCGAGCCTCGCCTGCCGATATCCAGATCCCCGGCGCTCGACGTGACCGGTGATATGAGGTCCCCCTGATCCACCTCTACCAGCGCACCCCAGAACGACGAGACGCCAGATACGCATGGGTCAGGATCCTGATCTCCGAAAACATTGCCCTCCGCGACGTAGTCGAAAACGGTGACCTTGTACTCGTACCCGGCGCCTCCTGTTTTGGCTTGGGCGGGAGCGACAGCGATTGCCGCCAGGGCCAGCGCTCCCGCGATGACGCTGATGGCTCGGGCTCTACGACGCGGGATGACGATGATGTGGCCTCCTCGTAATGGAAGAGCCGAGCAGATGGCGAGCCGTGTTCGCAATTGCGACAGGCCAGCCGATCGACGTCCTTGTGCTGATTGAGTCTAGGGCAACCCGGAAGGGAACGCAACGGTCGGCGAGCTCCGAGGTCGCCGCGTCTTCGCTCCGCTCTGCCAGTTCGCGCAGGATTCGCGGAAGAGGCGATCTCCAGATGCCCAACACGAAAGCGTTGCGCACGTTCGCCCCGTGGCTCTGGCCACCCATACCAGTCGGCTGATCGCTTCGCCGTCGCGGAAAGACCTGAGCGGCGCTTCTTTCCGCGGCCTACCCTGTAGAAAGTGCGGCCGCTCCGGTACTCCATCAACGTCACATTGGACGGGTGCTGCGATCACCGTGCGGGATCTCCGGACGAAGACACCCATCGTCACGCGACCGAGACTCTCGCCCAGGCCGACGCTCTGCTTTTAGGCCGGGTGACCTACGAGATGATGGAGGCCGCCTGGCGGCCGCCGGGCAGATGGCAGAGATGCCCGATTGGACGGCGCCTTTCGGCCGGACGATCGACGCGGCAAAGAAGTACGTCGTGTCGAGCACTCTGAATCAGGTCGATTGGAACGCTGAGCTTGTGCGCGGGGATCTGGGGGAGGCCGTTAGAGAGCTGAAGCGGGAGCCCGGCAACGGACTGTACGTGGGAGGCGTGCAGCTTCCGCTCGCATTGGCGGAGCTCGGCTTGATCGACGAGTACGAGTTCATCGTGCATCCGACGCTGGCCGGGCATGGCCCGACGCTGTTCGCGGGGCTCTCACAGCCGGTGGACTTGAGGCTCGTGAGCCGGCTGGAGTTCGACTCAGGAGCGGTGGCGATGCGGTACGCGCCCCGGAGAGATCCCAACCCAGGTAGTTAGGCACCGTGGGGTTCGGAAAGAAGCCGGGATACTAAGCGCGTGTCACAGGGGAATGTGGAAGACCTTCGTCGGATCTACGAGCGCTGGGGCGAGGGGGACTTCACAGCCGGATTCGAGCTTTACGACCCTTACGTCGTCCTGGTGCTGCGATCGGAGTTTCCCGAGTCGGGTCCCCACTACGGCCGGGACGGCCTTCGCAGCTACATGCGCGAGGACTTCCTTCGGGACTTCGCTGGCGCGACGATCACCGGCCAGGAGTTTCTCGACGCGGGCGACACCGTCGTCGTCTCGGTCGATCAGCGGGCAACCGGTCCTAGAAGTGGGGCACCGGTTCGCATGCGCTACTACCACGTGTGGACCTTCAGGGGCGGGTCCGTCATCCGCATCGAGAGCATCATGGAGCGTCGCGATGCCCTCGAAGCCGCCGGGCTGTCGGAGTAGCGCGTAGACGACAAGCGATATCCGCCTCGCATAGGAGGACCACCTTCCTTTGGGGAGGTACGAAGTGGCGCCGCAGGAGAATTTTGGGTTGCTCGTCACCCCCCGGGCGCTGGCGCGAGCCAGGGGAAAGAAGAGAGTTGACCCTGGCCCCATGCCGTGAGAGGACGGATTCACGTCGCGTTGCTCGGTTGGGATCGGTTTCGAGTCGTGCGCCCACAGGTCGTGCGCCCGTGAGACCCCGTAGCTCCATAAAGTCACCCTAGGATGCCCTGGTGTCGGTATCGCTGATCGTCTTGTACGCCACGGTTGTGGCAACCGACTGGGTTGCGGTTGCCAAGCAGGTCAAGCCGCTCGAGTACGTGGCGAAGCCCCTCGCGATGGTGGTGCTCATCATCGCCGCCCTGGGGATGGACCCGGCAGACGAAGCGGCACGGAGCGCCCTGGTGGTTGCACTCGCCTTCTCGATGGGAGGCGATGTCGCGCTGATGATCCCCGGGCCCGATGGGGAACGGCGTCCTGCTGGCTGGTTCACCGCCGGGATCGCGTTGTTCCTTCTCGGTCACCTCGCCTACGTGGCCGGGTTCTGGCTCGAAGGGACGGAACTCGCGTGGCTCGCCTTGGGCGGGATCGCGGCATGCGCGGTGATCGGATTCGTCGGCGTTCCAATAGTCCGCGCGGTGCAAGGCTCGGCCGAGCCTGGACTCGCCGCCCCAGTTGCCGTCTACATCGGCGTGATCGCACTCATGGTGTGCGCGGCGATCGGAACTGGCGACCCGTGGGCGATCGCCGGAGCGGGGCTGTTCGCGTTCTCCGATGCCACGATCGCGCGGGAGCGGTTCATCCGCAAAGCGACTTTCGGGCGGCTCGCGATCGTCGTTACCTACCACGCGGCTCAGTTCGGGCTGCTGATGTCGTTCGCAGCGTGACCACGCCGGTTCGCGCCTGAGTGAGCCTCGCTTCGCGGTCACGTAATCGGCGGTCGAGCCCACCTAGCTCCATTCTCGGAGATACTGCGCGGTGATGTCTCAGGAGAACGTTGAGCTGGTCCGGCGCGGGATCGAGAACGTCGATGTCTTCTGGGCCATGCTCGATGAGTACGTGATCTGGGACCTACGAGCCTGGCCTAAGGCTCCAGATATTGACGCGGTGTACGTCGGGCGGGACGCAGTCATCAAGGCTTCCCGCCGGTACTGGGGGACTTGGGGCGACTACCGCGTCGAGGCTCGGGAACTTCTCGTTTCGGGGCCGAGCGTTGTCGTCATTCTCCACGAGTCCGGTCGGGGCAAGGGCAGCGGCGCCCCCTTCAACAGAACGCACCCGCAACTCTGGACCTTTCGCAGCGGTCGGGTTATCCGTTGGGACTCCTTCCAAAGCAGAGCTGAAGCCCTCGAGGCAGCGGGATTGACAGCGTAGGTGGCTTGGCTGAGACCTGAACTTCGAGGCGATGTTCCGAGTGGCTTCACGAACTTTCATTCCTTTCGAAGCACCAGGCCGTCGCCCTCGACAGCCTCGCCAAGCCTGTCCCGGGCACGCTTTTAGAGCAGGCCTTCGAGCGAGTCTGCCGCAGCCTTGGGACCGCCGGCGATCTTGAAGCCCTCGGCGACCCGGGCCGCCCGTCGCTCCCCGTGACGATGAACCTCGGTGGGCTCTGGACGCTCGAGAACAAGAAGATCGTCCGGTTCCAGCACTTCCCAAGCGGTGACGCTGCGCTCGACGCAGTCGGCTTGAGTCCACTGCGTCGTCGACTCGTCCTGAGGCGGCGACACCGAGGAGCAGACGCTCCGCCAGGGTTGAAGTCCTGATCCAAGGAAGTTGACGTCACCCAGGCGTGTGGTTTTGAGACACTCGGCGCGTGCTTGTCCTTCTCATTCACGGTGCCTACACCTGCCCTTGGCACTGGCACCGCCTGGTTCCGCATCTCGAAGATGCGGGGTGCACGGTCGTCGTCCCCGAGCTCCCGTGCGACGACCCCGAGGCGGGGATCGAGCGATACGTCGAGACCGCCGAAGCTGAGCTCAAGGGAATCGAGGGTGCGCCCGTTGTCGTCGGCTCATCCTTCGGCGCGGTCACCGCGTGCGTGTTCGCCTCCCGCCATCCCGTTCGCGCGCTCATCACGGTGTGCGGAATAGTCCCGCAGCCGAACCGTGCGGCCAGTGAGGAGCTTGCGGACATCACCCAGCCTGCCTTCGCCGGGGCTATCGATGGAAACCCGGATGGCTCGACCACGTTCCGCCCGGAGGCCGCAGTCGAGCTTGTCTTTCACGAGAGTGAGCCCGACCTCGCACGTGAGGCGGCATCACGACTGCGCCGACAAGCCGCGTTGCCTCTCACCGAGCCCTGTCCGTTCGAAGCCCTACCCGACGTCCCCCGAACCGGAATCGTCTCGGGAGATGATCGGCTCCTCCGTCCCGAATGGCTCGATCGGGCAGTGCGCGAACGCCTCGATGTGACGCCGCGCATTCTTGACGGTGATCACACACCGATGCTCTCCCAACCGGCGCGGCTCGCGGAGCTGATTCTGGACTCGGCCTGAGGTCGTCGGCTGGATGTGAGCCACCGCGTCCTCCGACTCAGCCGTGACCGAGATTTGCATTGCTGGAAACTGCGGCTATGGCGACGGATCCCCGAGGGGTCGAGACATCGAGCGCTGATCGCCCCTTGAGGGATCAGCTCGTCCTCCGCTTTCCGTTGTTGATCGACCTGGCCGCCAAGGCCGTGCGCAAGCTCCCGCCGGGAACTCGCCTGAGAAGACGCTTGATCAAGCGGACATTCGAGATCGTCTGGGAGGCAATCAACCGCGGCGACTTCGCGCCGGCGCTTCTCGCGTACGAATCTGACGCCGAGGTCCAGATCGTCGGGGCGTCAGGCGTCGGGCTCGCCGGGAGCTACTCCGGGCGGAGCGGCTGGACCGATTTCATCGACGACATTTTCGAGAACTTCGGGGCGTCGCACTTCACGGTCCGACGGGTCAAAGACGGAGGGGACCGAGTAGTTGCCGAGCTGGTCCTCACCGCCACCGGGAAGGTCAGCGGAGCTCAGGTCGTAGAGACCACGACCTCCGTCTACTACCTCTCTCCGCGCGGAAAGGTGGTCCGCCAGACGGTCTATTGGCAGCAAGATTCATGGAACACGGCCCTTGATGCGGCCGGGCTCTTGCCATGACGCCAACCTCATGGCTTCGTCAGGGCGCAGTGGCTATCCCGAGAGCGCTGGCGCCCATGGCCTTTGGTGCGCCCTCCTCGTAGAAGTGGTCCACCTCCAAGAGGTTGAAGCCCGCCTGGGTCAGCAACTCGGGTGCCTCACGTGTGAGATGGCAACCGCCGAAGAGTCGCTTTTGCACAGGTTCCAGGCGGTGCTGCCACTTGCGCACCGACGCATCCGGTGCCAGCCCGTGTTCAACGAAGTGGATGGTGCCTCCCGGCTTGAGGACGCGGCGTACCTCGCGAAGAGCGGTGGCGATGTCCGGAATCGTGCACATCGTCCAGGTCGAAAGAGCGGAGTCAAAGCTGTCGTCGGGAAACGGAAGCGATTGCCCGTCGAGTCCTGATCGCTCAACCGGGACAGCGCCTTCTCGCACGCGCTTTTCAGCAAGTTTCCAGCCCAGATCAGCCGGCTCGATGGCCGCAACGCGCTCCACCTGGTCCGGGTAGAACGGCACGTTCAGGCCGGAGCCAAAACCGATCTCGACAACATGGCCTTCCAGTCCAGCGCAGACGCGCTCGCGCAGTGGGACTGAATTCTTCATTCCGCACGCCACGTTGATGATTCGCGGGAGCACTCGCTCGCTGTAGATACTCATGTCGTCCCCTTTTCCGGTTAGGTTCGACTCGTCTTGCGCTGACCGTACCGCCTGATTGCTCCCAAGGGCGAACCGGATACCGTTGCGTCATCGCTCCTGAACGCGCCACTCTTCTGCTGACGGGCGCAACCGGATTTGTCGGCGGGGAGTTGCTCAAGGAACTGCGCTCGAAGGAGCAGGTTCGATGCCTGGTTCGCGACGCATCGAAGCTCCAGGAAGCAGACGGGCTGGAGGCAGTCGAGGCTGATCTGGGCGAGCTTGGCACCCTGGAGCCTGCCCTGGAGGGCGTTCGCGAGGTCTATTACCTCGTTCACTCGATGGAGCCCGGCGCGGAAGGCGGGTTTGCCGACCGCGACCGTCAGGCGGCAGAGAACTTTTGCGAGACCGCGAGGAACTGTGGAGTCACGCGAACGATCTACCTGGGCGGCGTGACGGGGTCCGGTGAACAGAGCGAGCACCTGAGTTCTCGGAGCGAAGTCGAAGAGATCCTGCGCGATTGCAGCGACGAGTTCGTCGCCCTGAGAACGTCGATGATCGTCGGGGCCGGAAGTGCTTCCTTTGGAACTCTCGTACAGCTGGTCGACCGGCTCCCGGCCCTGGCGTTCCCCACCTGGGGTGAGCACCGAGTCCAGCCCGTTGCGATCGCTGACGTCGTTGCGGCGCTCGTGGCTGCGCGTGGAGTGGAGCCGGGCACCTACGAGATCGCGGGTCCGGACGTGATGACGTTCAAAGAGATGACCGAGGTCGTCGCCGAACTCGTCGGTCAACCACACCGTTCAATTTCGCTGCCCTTCAGCAGCGCAAAGCTCGAAGCCGCTGCAGCGTCCACCATCGTTGATGCTGATCGCGAGCTGCTCGAGCCTCTTCTCGAGGGGCTTCATGAGGAACTCCTCGTCGAGGGCGACGGGCTCCGTGAGGTCTTTGGAGTCGAACCAACGACCTTTCGCGCTGCCGCGCGCTCGGCGATAGAAGAAATGGATCTCTGAGAGCTCTCCCGCCTATTCGCTCGTGGTCGCTTCGCGCCCCGCCGTCTCTACCTCCGACGTTTCTACGATCCGCGCCGCCTTAAGGGCGTCGTCGAGGTGTTCGAATAGCGCCAGTGCAGCCACGCGACCGTCTCGAAAGCGCCAGAGATGCGGCCCCCGGGCATCGACCTCGGCTCCGCTCCCAATGCCGCGTCCCCGTGCCCGAATGACGACAACGATTGCGTCGCCAGACCCATGGACCTCCTCGAGATCGATCGTGATCGAGTCAAACGCGTCCCAATACGACCTGAAGAAGCGTTCGAGACCTCGCTCTCCGATGTAGTTGCCGCGGTCGAACCCCATCGAGTTGGACAGGTCCACCTCGAAGTCTGGATGCATGACGTCCGTGATGGAACTCAGGTCTCGGCTGTTGAAGGCCTCGTAGCTCCGCCGGACAACCTCGATGTTCTGCTCTGTCACAACGCCAGTATCGCGATCTCCGCAAAGTGGCACAAACCCGGCTATCGAGCCGGGGTCCCTCAACCACGGGGTACGCTCGCCGCCATGACCAACGCGCCCGAACCATCGCTTAGCGGCCGCTGCGACCGTGGAGCGATCGGCTCCGCCGCATCAGCGAACGCCGGGGGCCGCGCTGATGCCTGATCTCGAACGCGATGGCGAAGTCTTCGTCCTCAATATCGGGGGCGACGAGAACCGCTTCCATCCCGACTGGATGAACGAGGTGAGCGGACTTCTCGACGAGGTTGCCGCCGCTGAGAGCCCGCGAGCTCTGGTGACGACGGCGACCGGAAAGTTCTTCTCCAACGGACTCGACCTCGACTGGCTCGGCGAACACTCAGATCAGGTCACGGATTACGTCCACCAGGTTCACGGGCTCTTTGCACGTGTCCTCGCCTTTCCCGCCCCGACCGTGGCGGCGCTGCAGGGCCACACTTTTGCCGCCGGCGCCATGCTCGCGCTCGCTCACGACTGGCGCTACATGCGGGCCGACCGTGGTTTCTTCTGCCTGCCCGAGGCGGATATCAACATCCCGTTCACCGAGGGCATGACTGCCCTCATCCAGTCGAAGTTGGCGCCGGCCGCGGCGACCGACGCAATGACCACTGCACGGCGCTACGGAGGCGAGGACGCGTTGGGCGCAGGCATCGTCGATGCCGTCGCCGATGAGGAATCTCTGCTCGCGGCTGCCGTCGAGAGAGTCCGTCCGCTCGCTGTCAAGAACGGCCCAACCCTTGGGACGATCAAAGAGCGGATGTACGCGCGTGAGCTCGAAGTCTTGCTCGACACGAGCGGGAATCCGTTCGAGTAGTTCTCGACGGCAGCTCAGTGGGGGCGCCGGCTGATGCGTTGGCGCGACGCGACGGCTCGCTACTCCACGATCTTCCAGTAGGCGTCTTTACGCGAGATCTTGCCTTCGCGGAACTCGAATAGGTCGCACCCCTGGACCTCAATTCGGTTACCCCCTGCATCCGTGCCCGTGATCGTCCACTCGGACACGCCGCGGTCGCCTGCGACCCAATGCCTGTCCTCGCCGTAGTGGATATCCGGAATGCCTGAGAGACGAGCCTCGAAGCCCTTTCTGACTTCTTCCTTGCCGAGCAGTCGCGTGCCCCAGGGATCAGGCCCGCGGGGCGTGTCAAAGACGCACCCTTCCTGCATGAATCCCATGATCGCGTCGATGTCGTGCCGGTTGAAGGCATCGAGGAAGTCCTTCAGCACCTCGGCGCCCGGAGAGTCTTCGGTCATGTGTTCGCTCCTTACTTGTCTGATCGCGGAACCACCAGCTGATGCTGCGCGAGCGGCGGGCGGTCGCTGGCCGGATTGCCTTCGCGGGAATCTGGCAGGCTCAGGGTCATGACGACTGCCACCCTGCCCCCACGCCTGCTCAATCCAACGACCTATGACGCCGCCGAGTTCGATCCGGCAACCCGGCAGTTGCTCCGCGCGACGATCGACTGGTTCGAGGCGAAGGGCTCGGCCCAGATCGCCGAAGAGATTCGCAGGGACGAGTGGTATGGCGACTTCATCGACTTTCTCGCAAGCGAGCGGGCCTTTGCGATCCTGCTCACTCCCGAGCGCGACGGTGGCGGAGACCCCGACAAGCGCTGGGACACCTCCAGGAACGCCGCCTTCAACGAGATCCTGGGCTTCTACGGCCTTCCGTACTGGTACGCGTGGCAGGTCACGATCCTCGGCCTCGGCCCCATCTGGCAGTCCGACAACGAGGCCGCGCGCCGGCGGGCGGCAGCGCTCTTGGAGGAAGGCTCGATCTTTGCCTTCGGCCTCTCAGAGCAGGATCACGGTGCGGACATCTATTCAACCGACATGGTCCTCGAGCCTGACGGGAACGGAGGCTTTTCGGCGACCGGCGGCAAGTACTACATCGGCAACGGCAACCTGGCGGGCATGGTCTCCGTCTTCGGGAGACGGGCCGACATGGAGGGTCCCGAGGCATACGTCTTCTTCGCCGCGGATT
The DNA here is from genome assembly GCA_963721645.1 of uncultured bacterium. Lineage (GTDB taxonomy): Bacteria > Actinomycetota > Thermoleophilia > Solirubrobacterales > 70-9 > JALZKA01. Next base: position 2,325,142 of record CAVRJK010000002.1, read on the forward strand.
CGGGCCACTCGGCCTACAAGCTGCAAAAGAACGTCGTATACGGGCAGATGTACGTGAGCGCGTTCGATCTCGAGAGCTACCCGGTGCGGTCCGAGGACGTCCTCCACACCGGACCCGCAGCGTTCGAGGCGGCGCTCAACACGATCAACGTCGGCAAGTTCAACCTCGGCTTCTGCGCAATCGGAATGGCCGAGCATTGCTTTTACGAGACGATCACGCAGGCGGAGGGCCGGGTGCTCTTCGGCAAGCGCGTGACCGAGTTCGGGCAGGTTCGCCGGATCCTCTCGGAGGCCTACGCCCGCCTGCTTGCCACCAAGCTCTACAGCTCCCGGGCGGTCGATTACGTCCGCAACGCTTCGCTCGAAGACCGGCGCTACCTCCTCTTCACCCCGATCAACAAGATGCAGGTGACCATGGAGGGAGAGCGGATCGTGAGCCTCCTCGGCGAGGTCATTTCGGCGAAGGGCTTTGAACGCGACTCGTACTTCGAGAGTGCGAAGAACATCATCGGCGGTCTGCCGAAGCTTGAAGGCACGGTGCATGTGAACCTTGCGCTCGCGCTGAAGTTTCTGCCCGGCTACCTGTTCGGGACCACGGAATTCGATTCCGTGCCGGAGACACGTGGTGGTGGCGATGATGCCTTTCTCTTTCGCCAGGGTCCTACCCGCGGGCTTTCCAAGATCGCATTCGGCAACTGGCGGGCCGCGTTCGAGAACTTCAGCGAGGTGCCCAACGTCGCCTTGTTTCTGGAGCAGGCCGAACGGCTGGTCGCCATGGTCTCCGAAGCTCCGCTGACGCCGGACCAGATGAGCAACGACCTCGACTTCCAGCAGGCGCTGGCGCAGGTGTTCACCCTGATCCCCTACGGGCAGCTGATCCTCGAGGAGGCCGCAGCGCGGGAGACGACTGAGGACGTCGTGGACGTCGTGTTCGAGTGGCTCGTACGGGACTTCTCGAGGCTTGCGCTTGATCTCCACGGCAAGGCCTCCTCAACGCCCGAGCAGCAGGAGTGGGTGCTGGCGAGCATCCGAAAGCCCGTGATCGACCCCGAGCGCGAAGAGCGGATCTACGCCGAGGTTCGCGCGCTGGCCGGCACGTACGTGTCGAGCCGGTAAGCCTCTCGACGGCCGATACAGTCGCCCGCATGCTCCGCGAGCGCCCGCGCTTCCCCCGCGTTCTGCGCAGGAGCGCACTCGCTTTCATCGCTGCTCAAGGCGCCGCCGTGGCAGGCCTAACCGCCGTCGACTCCTGGCGCAAGCGTGTTCGCCCAAAACAGGCGCGGTTCCCACGATCCGCGCCCGCCGAGCTGCCCGTGGGCGAGTCGGCCGTGACCGTGTACGCCTACGGGAGCGATCTCTACGCAGACATGCTCGCGGCGATCGAGTCCGCCCGCAACCGCGTGCTTTTCGAGTCGTTCATCGTGAAAGACGACGAGGTGGGTCGCGAGTTCAAGCGTGCGCTGATCGCGGCTGCCGAGCGCGGCGTCGACGTATTCGTCGCATACGACGGCTTTGCAAACCTGGTCGTGCCACGGTCGTTCTTCCGGTTCCCGCCGCCCGTCGAGGTGCTCCGCTATCCGGCATTGCGCCCGGGAATGCTGCTCTTGGACGTTCGCAAGTCCGGCCGCGACCACCGCAAGCTGTTGATCGTTGACGGAGAGATCGGGTTCGTCGGCGGCTACAACGTCGGCAGCGCCTACGCAACACAGTGGCGCGACACGCATCTTCGGGTCACCGGACCGTCCGCATGGGACCTGGAGAACGCTTTCGCTGACTTCTGGAACGAGCACTGCGCCGAGGGTCAGGCAAGACTCCCGGAGGTCGGGTCCAAGAACTGGGAGCCCAGCCTTCGAGTCCACCGCAACGTCCCGTCGCAGCTGATCTATCCAATCCGCGGGATCTACCTCGAGGCGATCGACCGCGCTCGCGAGCGCATTTCCATCACCCAGCCCTACTTCATTCCGGACCGCGAGCTGATCCAAGCTCTGGTCACCGCTGCCCGTCGCGGAGTCGACGTCAGAGTGCTCGTGCCGGCGAGCTCCAACCACGTCGTCTGCGACTGGCTTTCGCGAGGCCTCTACGACCGGCTTCTGGATGGCGGGGTCGGCTTGTGGCTCTACCGAGACGCGATGGTCCACGCCAAGACGATGACGATCGACGGCCGCTGGAGCACGGTAGGCACGGCGAACATCGACCGGCTGAGCCTGACCGGAAACTACGAGGTGAACGTCGAGATCTTCGACCGCGGGTTGGCGGAGCACCTGGACGCTGTGTTCGCGACGGATCTGACCAACGCGACACAGCTGACCCTCCTCGACTGGCGTCGTCGCGGTGCGACCGCAAAGGCTGTCGAGTCGCTGCTGGCACCTCTTCGCCCACTCTTGTGACCGGGGTTTGAATCCGCGCGAATCAAACCCCGACTAAGGTCCCGAGAGCCGCGTGAGCCCAAGGAGTGAAACCTCGCCCAAGCGGTCGATCGACTCGCTGCACACGTGGGCGAGACTGTCCTTCGGCGTGTGCCAGTAGGCGCCTGGGCGTGGGCCCGGCCCGTACTGAAAGTCGATCAGATCCACGGCCGGGATGCCGGCCCTGATGAACGGGGTGTGATCATCGAGAATCGGAGCGGTTTCACCTCCGAACACCGGGCGGTCGGGCACACCTACGTCCGCCTCGGCATCGGCGAATGCCGCATAGAGAGCCGGATCGGAGTGGCCCTCGCGCGGGATCTGCAGATCGCAGTCACCGACCATGTCGAAGAGGATCATCGCCTCGACCGAGGAGAGCGGCGGTGTCTTGTTACTGCCGCGCTTCAGCTTGCGCACGTAGTGGCGTGAACCCCGAGCTCCGTCGCGCTGGAATGACTTGCTGCCTCGCGGCTCCTCCGCGTCGAAGAAGACGAGCTCGATCGACGCTCCTGGCAGCGGTCGCGGCAGCGAGCGGGCGAGCTCAAGCAAAACGGCGACTCCCGAGGCACCGTCGTTCGCCCCCTGGAATCGGGGAACCCCGCTCTTCGTGTCGTAGTGGGCGCCAACGATGATGGTGCGGTCAGAGTCGGCTCCCCGCAGGGTCGCGTGGACGTTGCGATGCCGACGCTGCATCCCGATCGAACGGGCCCCCGCTTTGTCCAGCCGCGAGACGATGAGCCTCGCCGTCTGCTTTGCGGCCGTGGAACCTGCCGGCCGAGGGCCGAGGGCTACCTGTCTGCGCAGGTCGTTGAAGGCGCGATCCCCGTCGAAGGATCCCTTCGCGCCGTACGCCGTGGACGAGATCCCTGCGACGATCGACGCGGCCACTGCGGCCACTCTCCAGCTTCGCCGCACCACGTTTGGCGAGTTTCGGTGAACCTCAGAAACCCGGGTTTCGATTCGCGGGGGCCACGAAAGTAGCGCTGAAGTACGGCGAGTTGCCCTGGCTGCCGCTCTGCGACAGGATGTCGAGCGTGAAGGGCCCTTGTCCCGCCTTGAAAGCGGTGTGTAGCACCACGGCGCTCACGCACTCGTCTGTCTTCAGCGCCTGCGAGGTGGCGAGCGTTTGGGCGACCACGCCATTTACCGAGCCGTTCTCGGTGTCGTAGGCGAGCACCTCCCCGTTGTCGCGCCGCAAGAAGAGCCCCCTGACGCCGAATTCATTTTGTTCCCAGACGACCGTGACGATGATCCGGTAGACCCCGTTGGTCGGCGCACAGAGCTCGGTGCCGTTGCCGCTGACCATGGCACCCTGGTCGATCGTTTCCTGGTTGAAGGGGATCTTGGTCTCTTGCGCAAACGAGATCGGGGTACCGACGGTCCTTGTCACGGCCCCGACGGGCGTGCCTTGCGACAGCTGGCCCGTGCCAACGCCGCTCTTCGTGATCTTCGACTGCGTCGCCACCGACGAGTCGAACGCATTCTGGTCCCCACTTGACGTGTCGATGCCGTTTTTGGCCAGGCTCTGACTCGAGAAACTCGTGTCGTTATCGAACAGACTCGATATCGCCCCGGAGCTGCTTATTGCCTTACTCTGCTCGAGCCCGCTCTGCCTCGTCAAGGACCGCGGTTGCGGCAGGGGCTTGCCGAGCAGGGCGTCACTGCCGACGGCGCCCATCGCGACATCCTTGGTTTTCACCTGCCCGTTCTTGATGTCGTTGGAGAAGACCGTGTTCTTCCCCTTGAGGGCACTGGCAGTTCCGGTGATCGAGACGAACAGCGCGACGAAAGCGAGAACGAGCTCCGCCGAGGGCCGGAAGCGACGTGGCTGGGTGCTCATCGGTTCAGCTGCCTGGGACGGCATAGACCATCGAGAAGTTGGGCGTCACCCCGGTGGAACCGGTGCCACTCTTGACGGCGAGTGGGCTCGGCGTCGGCGGCCCCCCGGTCATGCTGAACTGAGCCACGACGACCTGAATGCAGTCGCCGTCCTCCAGCGCCACGGTGGCCGAGACATTCTGCACTGTCTGGGATCCACCATCGCTGAGCGCGTCCGTCGCGTCCTGAGCCAGGACGTTGGCTCCTTTGACCAGGAAGACCTGGCGAAAGCCGTTGTTCCTGGCGGCCCACGCGACGTTGGCTGAGATGTCATATACCCCGTCAACGGGTGGCGTCAGGCAGCTGTTCGGCGAGGCGGAGTGGACCGACGCGGTGTCGAACACCTCGGTGTCGAACGCGAGCGTGGTCGCCGGCCCTGCCGAGATCGACTGGTCGGCCGAATGCGTGACCGAGGCGGCCGGAGTGGCGGGATCGACCTGATCGGGACCGATCGCGCCGTCGGCGATCTCACGGCTGCCGATCGCCTCGGGGGCGATCTTCTCCGAGGTGATGGCGCTCGGAGCGATCACGTCCGAGGTGATGATCCCAGGGGCGAAGTGGCGGTTGAGGATCGCGCCGTCGGCGATCTTGTCGCCAGCGACCGCGTTGTCGGCGAGATCCTTGGTCTTGACCTGTCCGTTCTTGATGTCGTCGGAGAAGACGGTGTTCTTCCCCTTGAGCGCGGTCGCGGTTCCGCCCAGCGCGATAAACAGGGCCAACACAGAAATCACCATTGCAGGCGTCGGTCGCTTCATCCGATATCCCCTTCCCGGAACCCACTGAACGAGCAGGTACTTTTTCTCGGCCTTTCTTACCCCCAGCCGCTAGCTCTTCACACTACGACTTCTCAGCGAGAAGATCAACTCGAAGGTCCCCGGCTCCGCGACAGACCTTCGGAACGCCCGGGACCGCTCCAAAGCTCCACGACGGAATACCTTCCCGGCGATGAGAACCGAAAGTCGCGACCCGCGCGTCGTAATCGTCGGCGCCGGCATGTCCGGCATCGCGATGGGTGTGGCCCTTGAAGAAGGCGGGCTTCGAGAACTTCGAGATGCTCGAGAAGGGCTCAGACGTTGGCGGTACCTGGTACTGGAACCACTACCCGGGCCTTTCCTGCGATGTGCCCTCGCAGCTCTACCAGTACTCGTTTCACCTAAAGCCCGATTGGAAGCGCGTCTTTGCCACGCAGGACGAGATCCTCGCCTACCACCGCGAGGTCGTCGACCGCTTCGGCCTTCGGCCCCACGTTCGTCTCGACACCGAGGTGACCCGGGCGCGCTGGGCGGGTCAGGAGTGGGAGGTCGAGGCCGGCGGCAAGACGCAGGCTGCCGATTTCGTCGTCATGGCCACAGGTGTCCTCCACCACCCGAACGTGCCCGACATCCCCGGCCTTGAGGCCTTCGAAGGGACGACGCTCCACAGCGCGCGCTGGGACGACGATGCCGACTACAAGGGCAAGCGCGTCGCGGTGATCGGCACGGGCTCAACCGGGGTCCAGATCGTCTCGGCGATGCAGAAGGCCGCCGATCAGGTCACGCTCTTTACCCGCAGCCCCCAGTGGGTCCTGTGGGGGCCGACCGAGATGCGCCAGCCCGCGCTCGTCTCAAAGGCATTGCGTCGCGTCCCCCGTCTCAACCGCCTCCTGTTCGAGGCGTTCCTCCAGGCGTCGTGGATCTTCACCGACATCGTCACGCGCCCCTCGTGGCGCCGGCGCCTTCTTCAGGCCACCGCCAGGTGGCGGCTGAGGGGAATCCGCGACGGGGAGCTCCGGGCGCGAATCACCCCGACGTACGAACCCCTCTGCAAGCGCCAGGTCGTCTCCGGCTCCTTCGTCCGCGCGATCCAGCAACCCAACGTCGAGGTCGTGACCGAGGCGATCGACCACGTGAGCGCGGGCGGCATCGTCACGGCCGACGCCAAGGTGCGTGAGTTCGACATCATCGCGCTTGCGACGGGATTCAAAGCCCACAGCTACATGCGCCCGATGGACCTGGTCGGCCGCGACGGCATCACGATCGACGAGGCATGGAACGAGGGTCCGCGTGCCTATCGGATGACCGCCATTTACGGATTTCCCAACCTGTTCTCGATCCTGGGCCCCAATTCGCCTGTCGGCTCTTTGCCTCTGCACCACGCTGCCGAGCTGTCCTCGTCTTACATCCTGCGCTGGATCGAGCGATTCGCGGCGGGCGAGTTCGACTCGGTGGAGGTGACCGAAGAGGCAACTGCGGAGTTCAACTCGCAGGTCGCCACCGCCCTCGGCCCGACGGTGTGGAACACCGGCTGCAACTCGTGGTACCAGCGCGAGGACGGGACCATCGACCTCTGGCCGTTCAACCGGGCCACGATGAAACGGATGCTCAGCGAGCCGGAAGACGCGCACTTTCACGTGAACTAGTCCGCGAGCTCCCGCGGACGAAGGAGGCCGAGCGCATCGTCAAGCTGGCAGGCGGCAAACGCTCGGTCGCACTCGTCCACGACGAACCCCATCACGAGCGTGCTGTCCGCGATGGTGATTCCGGCTGGAGCCTCTGAAGACCGATCCGAGAAACGAAACCAGGGTGACGCCTCGGCGGCGGCATCCGCGCTCCGCTTGACAAGGCGGCATCCACGCGGGGATGTGCCCTCGAGACTCAGCGATGCGCCGTCGGACAGGGTCACCGCTCCCAGCGACAGACCCTGGATCGTGGCGGTCGTGTACGCCGCCTCCACGAGGTCCTCCAGAAGCGGCGACCGGTAGGCGCCGGGAAGGTTCGCGAGCGGCGAGATGGGCGGCTCGGGCTCCGCGTCCGCGTAGTCCGAGTAGGGCCATGCCGACTGCATCTGGACGTGGACTGAAACCTCGTGCGCGGGCCTGACGACGGAGTCGATGCTCTCCTGGAGCATCAGGGGCGGGTAAGCCGCGTAGCCCTCCGCAGGGAAGGTGATCTGTTCCTCCACGCAGTCCGAGAACTCCTCGACCGGCACGTCACCGAGCGCATCCACTCGCTCACGCGCGTATTCATGCGTGACCCAGTATCCGTGAGCACCCCAGGACTGCCAGGGAATAACCGGCACCAGATTCTCCAGCTCGCTGACCCGGCCCGACCAGACAAGTCCCTCCGGCCAACCGTGGACCATGAAGCCGAGCAGGAGCAATCCGGAGTCCTCGGGGAGGTTCGCCAGCACAGCCTCGAAACGCGTGGCGAAATCGTTGTGGATGAGCACGTCGTCTTCGCAGATGATCGCTCCGCCCTCGGACTCGGGGACCTCGTCGAGGATTCGGCGCATGCACTCGATGTGGGACGTCGCCGCATAGCGCCCCGCCATCGCCTTCCATTCATCGCTGTCGTCGCGCGGCCACGGCGTCTCGAAGGCCTCCACGAACACGGCCCGGTCCAATCCGTGATGGCGGAAGCGCCGCTCCATCCGCTCACGACGGCCGACGGAGGACGGCACATGTACGCAGTAGACGGCCGGATTCACGAGTTAGCACCGTATGGCCTCGGGTACCCGGATGGAACCCAACCGAGAGGAGAAGCCGATGGAAGGCTCAGAAGTATCCGAAGACGGCGAGACCCAGGACCCCGGGCTGGCCGAGGCGCCCACAGGAGCGCCAGTGCCCGAGACTGACGATCAGCCGGCCGGTGCGCCGGAGACCGAGGGCGAGGACGTCGAGCCCGAGGGCGGCGGCGCGACCGACACCGAGGGCACGCCTGAGACGAGTGGAACCTCTGCGTAGGGAGCGTGGAGGTCCGGGGCGCGCTCAAACGCGGAGCTTGTAGCCCCGCCTGAAAAGGCGCAGGTTGAGCGCGAAGAGGGCGAGCGTCGCGAGCGAAAGGAACAGGAGCGAGAGCGCGACGTTCGTCTCCTCGTACCCCAAAAAGCCGTAGCGGATCAGGCTGATCATGTAGTAGATCGGATTGAACTGCGTGAGGGTTTCGAACGGTTCCGGCAAGAGCGAGGCGGAGTAAAAGACGCCTCCCAGGAAGATCAGCGGCTGGAGCACAAACGTCTGCGCGAACGAGACGTCGTCGAACTGCTCGGCACGAACTCCGACCAGCACTCCGAGTTGAGCGAAGAAGAACCCGGTCAGAAGGAGGCCTGGGATCAGGATGAGCGGCTCGGACACCGGCAGGTCCACCAGGAACGAGGCGGCGATGAAAGTCAGGGTCCCGACCAGCATTCCGCGCAGGAACCCCCCGGCGGTGAAGGCGATGAGGAGCTCGGTGGGAGAGGCCGGAGAGGACAGCTGGTCGTCGATCGCCCGTTGGAACTTCTGCTGGAGGATCGACGACGCATTGTTGGAGAACGCGTTGATCGCCCAGGCCATCATGATCAGGCCGGGGATCACGAAGATGACGTAGTCGAAGCCGTGGAGCGTGTCGATGCGGGTGCCGAGCGCGGCGCCGAAGACGGAGATGTAGAGGAAGGTCTCCAGAAGCGGTGCGCCGACGGTCTGGCGCTTGATCTTCATGAATCGGCTGACCTCGCGCCTGATCAGGGTCACGAGGCGAATCTGCGCGGCGCTCACGAGATGATCTCCTCCACCCGCGCGCGCGAGAGCTCCTTGCGCCCGACCAGTTCGAGGTAGGCGTCCTCGAGACCCGAGACGCCGTAGCGCGCCGACAGCTCTGAGCTCGACCCCTGGGCGACGATCTCCCCCTTGTTGATGAAGGCGATCCGGTCGCAGAGCTGGTCGGCTTCCTCCAGGTAGTGGGTCGTCAGAAGGATCGTGGTTCCCTCGTCGTTCACCTGCTGGACGTAGTGCCAAAGCTCGAGCCGGAGCTCGACGTCAACGCCGGCGGTCGGCTCGTCGAGGATCAGAAGGCGCGGCCGGTGCATCAGGGCGCGGGCGAGGATCAGGCGGCGCTTCATCCCGCCTGAGAGGGTCCGGGTGCGCTCGTCCTTCTTGTCTGTCAGCGAGAAGGTCTCCAGAAGCTCTTTCGAGCGCTCGCGGCGCTCGCGGCGGGGCATCCCGAAGTAGCCGCCGTGGAAGTCGAGCGTCTCCTCGACCGTCAGGAAGAAGTCGATATTCAGCTCCTGGGGTGCGAGCCCAACGGCGGCGCGCGCCTCCGCGTAGTCGTGGACCGCGTCGTGTCCAAAGATCTTGATCTCACCGGACGTCGGGGTGGCAAGTCCGGTGGAGCAGTGAATGAGCGTGGACTTGCCGGCGCCATTTGGCCCGAGGAGGCCAAAAAGAGCGCCCTCCGGGATCTCCAGGGACACGTCGCGGAGCGCCTCGACACCCGTCGGATACCGCTTGTTCAGTCCTTCGATATCGAGCGCGTTCACCCTCCGATCCTACGGAGACACCTAGCCGTGCTCTGGAGCGCACGGGCCTGGAACGCGGCCCGCGGGTCCGGGCAGCTCGCACTTGCCTCCGGCGACCTTCACGGCGGAGAAGTAGATGGTCGCGGTGAACTTGCATTGCTTTTTCTCCCACCACGCCTCCTCCTCGCAAGAGTCGGCCATGTCCTTCGCAAAGATGGCGTCGATCCGCTCCTTGTAGCCGTCGAACAATCCGAGCCGCTTCGCGTTCCGGTAGCCGAAGTCGTGACGCTCGCAAGCCTCGCGGAAGTGGAACCAGGGGGCCTCGGAGCCGATCGGGGACGAACAACCGTTGTCGGACCAGTCCATGCGCTCGTCGTGTTCGTCGGAGTCCTTCAGCACCTGGAAGTCGGCGATCTCCGCATCGAGCGCCGCATCGAGGAGTTCCTGCTGCTCCGTCCAGGAGCGGACCCGCAGCGCAGCCTCGAACGCCTCGGGGTCGTTCACCTCGAGCCACGCGAGCTCCGAGGCGGTGAACGGCGAGAGCTCGAGCGAGGCAAGCTGGGGATCCTCGGCCATGAGATGCGTGCGCTCGAGGTCCGTGAGCGCGGGATCCGCCAGGGGCACGGCAGGGCCGTAGGCAGCCGTGGCCCCCGACGCGCATTCGGCGCCGACCGCGCGGCAGAACGAGTCCCGGAGCGCGGCCGCAAAGCCTTGCACGGGACCAAGCGCCGTGAAGGCCGCCGCAAGGAGGGCGACCACCAAAACGAGACCTAGGTACTCAGGGCTGGCCTGCCCCCATTGCCCGCCGAAAGAAGCGGATTCGCGCCCGCCGCAGCGCCGCGCCACGGGCCGAGATGAGGCGAGGCACTGCCTGGCAAAGGGCCGCATCGCGCGACCGTAGGCCCGCCCATCCCAAGCGTGGGAGACGCCCAGCAACACCTTCGAAACAAAACCGCGCCGACTCTCCGCGAGGGGCCAGACCCTCACAAAACGCTAATAGGGGCCAGACCCTTACGAAGTGCTCATGATCCTCGGCGCTCAGCCCCTGGGGCCGCCCGGCGGGATGGCGCGGAGCGCCTTCCACCAGCCCCAGATGCCGGATCGCCGCGCGAGCGCCCAGCGGAAGGAGCGCCGGTCGGCGGGGCCGGGGCGTCTCCGGGCGCGCCGGGCGTAGCGGCTGTCGCGAAGCGCGGCTACGTAGCGCGCCGCATCGGGACCGACCCCGGCGGAAAGCCGACCCTGGATGGAGCTCAGGGTCGCGCCGGGCGCGGGCGCCCAACCCGTCGCCTCAAGAGCCTCCGTGAGCTCACGGAGCTGGAGCTCGGCGCCTTCGGGAGAGCCCAGGCGGCGACGGCGTTTCACAATCACGCCCGTCCCCAACCCGCCCAGCACGAAGATCGCAATCAGGGGGACAGGCGTGCCGCCGTCATCGGACGCGCGCGCTCCCTCCAGTGCGCCGGGAAGACCCCGGTCCGGTTCGTCGCGATCAGTAAGCGCGCGGCCGATGGCCCGGTCGAGCCCTGCCGATCCCGACGCAGCGCCGGGGATGTCCAGGTTCGTGCGCGCCGGCGTCTGGCCGGGAGTCGGGTCGAAAGTGACCCAGCCGATCCCGGGGAAGAGAACCTCGACCCACGAGTGGGCGTCCGTGTCGCCCACCGAGTAGCCGTCCTCCTTCGGGACCCCTGTCGCAAATCCGGAAACCACACGGGAGGGAATTCCCGCCATGCGGAGCATCAGTGTCATCGCGCCTGAGAACTGCTGGCAATAGCCGGCGCGGTCCTCGAAGAGAAAGGCCGGCAGCGGCTCCGCCGAGAGGGGCACGTCCTGGTCGTAGGCGTAGGTCGTGGTCAAGAACCGCTGGATGCGCGCGACCGCCTCGTAGTCGGTCTCGGCTCCGGCGACGAGTGAGCGCGTCAGCTCGAGGACCTGCTCATACGCAGTCCCTTCGACCACTTGTCCGATCGGCACATCGCTGCGGGGAAGGCCCCGCTCGTTGGGTGACTTCGCGACACCCCTGGGTGGGACCACCGCGAGGCTGTTCTGCGTCGGTCGCCCGATCCGCTGATCGGTTGGCGAGAGATACAGGGGAAGGACCAGAGACGTATAACGCTCAGCCCCTGCCGGGTGCACGCCCCTGGCCTGGCGAAGCTCGCGCACCGTGGGATCCGGAACGTAGGCCAGCACCGAGTAACTCGAGTCCTCGGGTATCTCGAAATCATCCGACGTGGTTGTGCCGTCGCCCGAGGAATCCCCGATGTCGATCCCGTCGATCTGCAACGGCGAACCCGAGGTCACGGCGAGACGAGACTGGAGCCCCGTGAACTCGATGTCGAAGCTCCGGACCCACTCCGGGTGGTCCGCGACCAGCTCCGCCGAGGCCCCCGCCAGGTCGTACTCGGCACCGGCTTCGCCAAAGCCGTCGCCGTCGCGGCCCCACGCGGAGCTGCTGAACTCGTCAAGGACGTAGGTCTTCCAGTACAGCGGTTGGTCCGTCGTCGCGACGAACACCTCCGTGCCCTTCTGTGGCCAGTCGAGCTCGCCGTACGTGTGATTCCAGTTGAAGGCGATGCGCTTCTCGAAGCCGAACACGCGCCAATCGGAGTACCCGACGATCGGATCCGAGGCATCGACGCGCGAGGCGAGCGGGAAAGCAACTACTACCGCGAGCAGGACCGTCGCAACGGCTGCGCTCGCGTGCGGCGCCTTGAGGCCCGGCAACCACAACACGGCGGCGACGGCCGCGAATAGAAGCGCACCACGCAAGAGTTCAGCGCTCGGCGCCTCCCAGGTCACCGACGTCGCATAGAGAAGGACCAGCACTCCGAGCCCGATCGCGCGGCCGATCCGCCCTTTCCCCGCCGGCCAGAAGGCCGAGAGGATCGCGAGAGCGACAGCCAGCGGCACCGCGGCAAGGACGCCGAGCTTTGTCCAGGGGTTCTCGCCGGCATACGGGGTATTGATCTCGCTAACGCCACCGAGGCCGCGCGAGAGTTGTTCGCGAAGGTCGTCCCAGCCACCCGGCGCGAGGTGGTCCAAGGGAATCCCGATCGCCAGGAGTCCGCCCGTAAGCATCGACGCGAAGACGGCGAAGGTGCCCGCCACCACCACTGAACGCCTGCGACCCTTAAGGGCGAGCAGAGTCAGCGCACCCGCGACCCCGATCGCGATGCACCCGATCCACCGTCCTGCCTGCGCGCCCTGGACGAGGAGAAACCAGTGGTAGGAGGCGAACGACGCGAGGCCGGCAAACGCGACGATCCGCCGGATATCTGCGCTCATGCCGCCACCCGCTCGCGCGCCGTGGTCCCCGCCGTGACCCCGGCGCACCCGGCGACCTCGAATGCCGCGGGGCTTGCGGAGCCGAATGGGCTGACGACGAAATGGCTCCCGGAGCCGATGCTCCGTGGCAGCGCGATCTGGCCCGGCGCTCGCGCGGTGACCCAAAAGACGCTGCCGCGAACGCCTGACGAGCGACTGGGGAGCCGAGTGGCTGCCCCCGCGCCCACGACGGCAAAGCGGGCGTGAAGGGCGGGCCAGTTCCTGAGCCTTGCATCGAGCAGGGCCGTCCCGTGGCTGCCCGGCAACAGCACCGCGCAGCCGGATCGCCGTGCGAGATGGACGCACAGGGACGCCGCGGCGCGAACGGCCTTGTCGAGGTCTTCCTCGGAAGCCGGGTGCTCGGCGTCGAGTGCAACGAGCGGGGTGGCCTCGGCTCCCGCGACGATCCGGCGTTCGTGCATCTCACCGCTTCGGGCAACTGCCGGCCAGTGGATGCGCGAGGCAGGGCTCCCGTGCCGATAGGGGCGCAGGCCGTCGACCTCGAACTCGACAGCCCGGGCCTCGCGGATCGACGCGGCACCCTCCTCACCGGCGTTGGCGGCGCCCGCTCCATCACCATCGACGGATGCGGGACCCATCACGTCGACAGCCTCGATGCGGGGCAGCACCAAGAGCTCGCCTGATCCGCCCGCTTCGCGCCGGCGCGTCCGAAGCGACAGGGGGTCGCTGAACTCCCAGATCGTGTTCTCCAAAACGTGGCGGCCGCGGCGCGGCATCCGGATCTCGATCTCGATCCGGGAGGGCCCGAACGGGCCTGTCCTGACGGGCGCGTCCAAGAGCGTGTGGCGGACTTCGCCACCCGGCGGAAAAACAGCACCTCGCTCCAGGCGCAGAGACAGCGGGTAGGTGTCGCCTTCGACGATCCGCCTGGGACGACCGGGCTCCACTTCGATCGATGCGCCCCTAACCGCCAGCTCAACCCAAACGAAGGCGACAACCGCGAGCACGACCAGGGCGAAGCCGGCGACGATCAACGACGGCGAGCCGAACGCGACGCCGGCGCCGGCGAGTCCCGCTCCGAGCGCCGCGGTGCCGCCTACCGACCGCATCGCCTAAGCCCTCGGCTGTGTGAGCGTTGCGTGAGGTACCTGGTACCGGGGGGTTGGGCGGCGTGGGTTCACAGAGCCGGGACGCGCTCGAGCGCCTCGGCCACGACTTCGCTCGCGTCTCCGTTGATCGCGCCTGGTGCCAGCGCGAGGCGGTGGGCCAGAACCGCGGGGGCGAGAGCCTGGACATCGTCGGGGAGGGCGTGGTCGCGGCCCTCCAGCGCGGCGAGCGCCTTGGCGGCCCTGAAGAGCATGAGCCCCGCGCGAGGGCTTGCGCCGAGCTCGACCCGTGAGTCCGACCGAGTCGCCTCGCACACGGCCACCACGTAGCGGCGCAGAGCTTCGCTGGCGTGGACCTGAGTCACACCGCGCTGGGCTGCGCGGATCGTGGCGACGTCGGTCACCGGGTCGAGATCCTCCACGCGGTCCCGTGCCGCGTGCTCGTCGAGCATCGCCGCCTCGGCGTCCGCCGACGGGTAACCCATCGAAACGCGGACCATGAACCGGTCGAGCTGAGCCTCTGGCAAGGGGTACGTGCCCTCGTACTCAGACGGGTTCTGAGTCGCCATCACGACAAATGGCCGTGCCAGCTCGTGCGGGTGGCCGTCGACGGTGACGCGGCGCTCCTGCATGCACTCGAGCAAGCCGGACTGCGTCTTGGGTGAGGTCCGGTTGATCTCGTCCACAAGGACAACGTTCGCGAAGACAGGGCCCGGGTGGAACTCGAAGCGCGACTCGCGCTGGTTGAAGACATTGGTGCCGACCACGTCTGACGGAAGCAGGTCGGCCGTGCACTGGACGCGCGCGTACTCGGCTTCCAGCGACTGCGCCAGGGAGCGCGCCAACGCCGTCTTGCCAACGCCCGGGTGGTCCTCGATCAGGATGTGTCCCTCGGCCAATAGCGCGACGATCAGATCGCGCACGACACCATCGGAGACCTTGACGGCACGGCGGATGTTCTGAGTCAGCGCTGCGCCGAGCTCTGCAACGCCGTTCGGATCGAGATCTGGCGTTTCCGACATCTCGACAAATGCTACGGGCGGATGCAACCCCGGGTTCACTATTGGGAGAGTGGGCGGGCTAGCCGCTGATCCGCGTCCCGGGGGGATCATGCGACGCCCAGCTCTCCGAGGGTGCGCCCCGGTCGCGCGGCTTCGCGGACGGCAGGTACCGCGGTGCCGGCGGCGGTTAGCGAGCCGCACTTCGCAAGGTAGGTGCCGGTTCGGACGTTAGAAGGCCCGGGGCGGCGTCTGACCCCGACAATCAGAACCGCGAAACGCCGCCTGCCGTCCAGGGGGTCTGACCCCACGGGCCAAACGCGGGCATAAAAAATGCGGCCCGGTGGCGACTTCGCAATGCCTGCCTCACTCGTAGCCTTCGAGTGACGAAGCTTCGCGAGTCTCCTTCGAAAGTGACTTCACCCGGCTGAGGTGATTCGCTCTTTCTCCCGGACCGCAGGATGGAACCTAGACCCGGGTTTCCCGTTCGTCAAGGGGGTCGCCTACGTCGACCCCGCAATTTGGGAAAAACCGCGGTCGCTCAACCCTTGCGGGGGCAGCGGGCTCGGCCTTTGCGGACTCCGCGAGGCACGTATTGGCCCGGCTCAGAAGCACCGCGACCACGGCATTCGCGACTACTTACCCGCTCCCGCCTCAGTGCGCCGCATAGGCCGGCGGCAGGCGACCCGGCGCATCGCACAAGGTTTCGATCTAGTGTTCCGCGGGTGAGGATCCGAGTGTGGGGAGTCGCGGCGGTGCTCGCCGTCGTGGGAACGGTGGCGCTTGCGCCTGCCCAGGTGACCGCCAAGCCGATCAAGGCCAAGGTCGAGCGGACGAAGTACGGCATCCCGCACATCACCGCCAAGAACATCCGCAGCCTCGCGGCCGGTTACGCCTACGCGTTCGCCGAGGACAACCTGTGCACGATCGCCTCTGAATATGTGACGGTCAACGCGGAGCGCTCCAGGTACTTCGGGCCCGACGAGAGCTGGACCTTCTCGGGCAACGGGACGACCTACAAGAACCTCGATGCGGACATCTACTTTCAATGGGTCAAGGACCAGGGGACGGTCGAAGGGCTGGTCAAGCAAAAGCCGCCGGTCGGGCCGAAGAAGGGCGTGAAGAAGGGCGTCGCCGGTTACGTCAGGGGCTACAACGCCTACCTGAAGAAAACGGGCGTTGACAACCTTCCCGACCCTCGCTGCGCCGGCGCCGAGTGGGTGCGCCCGATCAAGAGGATCGACGTCTACCGCCGCTTCTACCAGCTCGGAATCCTTGCCTCCTCCGGCGCCGCGATCTCTGGCATCGCCACCGCGGAACCCGCAGGCGGCCGGCGCGCCGCCGAGCAGCAGGCGACCCAAGACGAGATGCTCGAGGACGGAAGCGCCCTTGAAAAGCTGCAGCCGCAGGTCGGATCCAACGCCTACGCGTTCGGCAAGGAAACGACGAAGAACGGGCGGGGGCTCGTCTACGGCAACCCCCACTTTCCCTGGGACGGCTCGGAACGGCTCTATCAGACCCACCTGAAGATTCCCGGCAAGGTCGACGTGGCCGGCGCCTCCCTCTACGGCGTGCCGCTGGTCCTGATCGGCCACACGCGAGGGCTCGCCTGGTCCCACACCGTCGCGACGGCGTGGCGCTTCACGCCCTTCAAGCTGACGCTGGGGGCCGACCCGTACTCCTACGTCGTTGACGGCGAAACGCGTCAGATGGAGGAGACGGAAGTCACGGTGAAAGCGCTCGTCGACGGTGGCGGCACCGAAGACGTGACGCGCTCGATCTACTCGACCGAGTATGGGCCGATGATCACCAACCTCGTCGGCATCCCGCTTCCTTGGGGTAGTGGGAACGGGTTCGCGCTAAACGACGTCAACGCCACCAACTTCCGCTACCTCAACCACTTCCTGGCCAACAATCGCGCCCAGACGGTCCGCCAGTACGACAGGGTGCAGCGCCGCTACCAGGGCATCCCGTGGGTCAACTCCATCGCCGCGGATTCCAAGGGCGAGACCTATTACTCGATGCAGGGTGCGATCCCATTCGTCGATGACGCCAAGGCGACCGAGTGCAACGTCGCCGTGGCCGGTCTCGAGACGCTTGGCCTGCCGATCCTGGACGGCTCGCGCTCGGAATGCAACTGGGAGTCCTCGGAGGACGCCGTCGCGCCCGGCACCTTCCCGCCCGACGACGTCCCCACCCTCTTTCGCGACGACTACGTCCACAACGGCAACGACTCGCACTGGCTCACCAACCCCGAGGAACCGATGACGGGATTCGACCGCATCATCGGGATCGAGAACGCCGAGCGCACCTACCGCACGAGGATCGGCCTGCTTCAGGTCGAGGAGCGCCTCGCGGGCACGGACGGATTGCCCGGGAACAAGTTCGACCAACGCTCGGTCGAAAAGGTCGCCCTCGGGAACCGCCAGTACCTGGGCGAGCTGTGGCGCGACGGCCTCGTGACACTTTGCGGTGCGGCACCGGGGGGAATGCTCATGGGCTCGAACGGTCCCGTGAACGTTTCCGGTGCGTGCCAGCCGTTGGCCGACTGGAACCTGCGCGACAACCTGAACTCGAACGGCGCCGTCCTCTTCCGCCGCTTCGCGGGTCGCGTCCTGGCGAACTTCAGGTGCCTGCCCACAGGCCTCCAGGGCTCGACCTGCCCGGGAACCGAGACGCTGTTCACACAGCCGGTCTTCTCGGCCTCGGATGCGGTCAACACGCCCGGCGGCGGCCTCAACTTCGCCAACCCACTGGTCGGAGTCGCCCTGGCTGACGCCGTTACAGACCTCAACGGGGCCGGGCTCCCGCTCGACTCGCCGCTCAGGGGCGTTCAGTCCGAGACGCGCGGCGGCGAGGTCATACCGATTCACGGAGGCCCGGGCGGCCTTGGTGTCTTCAACGCGATCGCGGCCCCTTGGCGGCCCACTGAAGGCGGCTATCCGAACATCCCGCACGGCGGCAGCTTCATCATGGCCGCGGAGTTCAAAGGCGGCAAGTGCCCCGTCCGCGCCGACACCTTCGTGACCTACGGACAGTCCGAGAACCAGGAATCTCCTTACGCGAGCGACTACACCAAGGCGTTCTCCAAGAAGCGCTGGCACGACGCTCCCTTCTGCGCGGGCGATGTCAAGCGCAAGACGCTCGATCGCGTCAGGCTCCGCATCGGCCGGCGCTGATCAGGGGATCGAGCGCTCGACCTCGCAGCCCTTGGCCTGGTCCCTACCCGGACCGCCGATGCAGACGTCATGACCGGGACCTCCGTCGAATCGGTCTTTGCCGCCTTCGCCCCTGAGCGTGTCGTCGTGCTTGCCCCCGCACAGCCCGTCATTGCCGTCGCCGCCGCGGAGCCGGTCCTTGCCGTCCAAGGCGAGATAGCCGTCGTCTCCTGAGGTCGGCGAGAGGTTGGTGAACTTCGAGCTGTTGTCGACCTGATCGCCGACTCGGTTCACGAGGACGCCCTGACAGCGGACGCGCTCGTAGGCACCGATGTCGCAGCGGCCGCCGAGCTCGCGCGGTACGCCGCGGACGTCGATGTCCATGCAGATGCCTGTGCCCGGGCCACTGTCCGTGCTCGGGTTCCCCGCGTCGATGGCGGGGCTGTTCCCGGCGATGGGATTGCTCATGAGTACGTTGCCGGCCGGCAGGAGCGGACCGCCGTACGGTCCTTCAGTGCCGAGCTTCGCGTCGATCGCAGGCCCGCCGCCTCCGCCGAACTGATCGCCGGGCTGGGCGAGCATCGTGCAGGCTCCGGCCCCGGTACCGACGTCGCCGATCAGGTTGTAGCCGCTCGTTGTGACCTGGCCCCCGGTGTCGTCGCGGCAATCCGGCGTGCTACCGCCCGTGTTGCCGGCGATGAGCGAGTTGGCGAGGCGAAGCGCGCCGTCGTCGCCGCCCGGGTCATCCTGGACGGAGATTCCGCCGCCAGAAGACGAGACGTTCGCGGTCACCGTCACGTTGCGGAGGCGAACCGTCGCGTCCCTGGCGCGGATGCCCCCCACGGACGATGCCGCGGAGTTGTTGTCCACGTTCACGCTGTACAGGTCGAACTCCGGGCCGTTGATCGCGAACAGCGCGCCGCCGTTCGCTGAGGCATGGTTCCGGCCGATTCGCGATTCGGAGAGTCCCGTGTACCCGCCATCTCCCGAGAGCCCGCCACCAAACGTCGCCTGGTTCGACCTGAAGACGGTGTCCGAGAAGCCTGCGATTCCTCCTTCGCCGGAGAAGAAGCCGCCCCCGAAGCCGGCTCCGTTCGCGGTGTTCCCGTTGACCACCGAGTCGTGAAGATGCGTCGTGCCCTGGCTGTAGATCCCCCCGCCCTGTCCAGTCAACGGGCTTTCGCGGGTGGCGCTGTTGCCGGTGACCATCGAATCGCGCATGAAAAGCGTGCCCTCGGACCCGACGTAGATGCCGCCTCCACGCGCGACGTCGTCGTTCGAAAGCGGCGCGAACCCGCCGGAGATCACAACGCTCGACAGTTCCAGTTCACCGTCTACGCGGAACGCCCGGTCGAAGGTGGCGCCGCCGTTCGCATTGATCGTGACCGGGTTCTTACGAGTGCCCGAGAGGGTCAGGTCGGACGTTCCCGCGACATTGAGGTCGCCGACGTTGGGACCCGAGTCCCCCGGGATCTGAAGCGTGTAGGTGGAGCCTGGCTCGACCTTGATCGTGTGCTCGCCGGTCGCAACGTTCGCGGCGATCACCGCCTCGCGCAGGGAGCAGTCGCCGGCAAGGCAGCCGCCGGGCGTCGGGTCGTCCGTACGCGTGACCTCGAACGTGGAACCGCCGGCAGTCGCGGGCGCGAAGGCTGCCGCTGCCGCAAACACGAGTCCGGTCATCGTGGTCCTTGTTCTTGTCTTGGCCTTCATCGCACCCTCCTGATCACCGTTTTGCACTGCTCATGTCCAGACTGCCGACACTGGTGTTCCTCAACCGTTCCTCGTCCAGTCGCCCGGGGAGCCGCGTACTCAAGGGATCGAGCGCTCGACTTCACAGCCCTTGGCCCTGTCCTTCCCGGGCCCGCCGATACAGACGTCGTGCCCGGGCCCGCCGGCCAAGAGATCGTCGCCCCCCCGGCCCTTCAAGGTGTCGTCTCCGTTGTTCCCACACAGTCCGTCTGCCTTGCGGGCCCCGGCGATCTCGTCATCCCCGTCGAGGCCGAGGACGCCGTTTCGACGGCCGCTGGGCGCAAAGGTCCCCTCCGGGCGGTCCGAGAACTCCGATCCGATCCGCGTGGCAACGACACCTCGGCAGCGAGCCAGCTCGTAGGCGCCGATGTCGCAACGGCCCCCGATACTGCGTGGGAGGTCGCGGGCGTCCACGGCGGCGCATGATCCGCCGGGATCACCCGCGTCTACCGCGGGACTCGCCGGCTTGAGCGCATTCGTCTTGGTGGCGCCGCCGTTGGAGGCTCCCTTGCGAAGCTTGGGCGGGATCGGACGGAGGTGGCCCTGAAAGCTCCCGATGAGATCGCCCTCGGCGGGCATCACGCATCCTTCCGAGGCGCTCACGAGGTTGTAGCCGCCGGAGAGGATCTGGCCGGAGCCGGATGTCTCGCAGTCCGGTCTGCTGGCGTCGAGCCCGGGCTCGTGGGTGTTCCCCCCGATGACCGTGTTCTCGATGAAGATCTGACCGACGTCGCCGCCAGGCACATCGTGTACCGAAATCCCGCCTCCGCTGGGAGCGAAGTTGGATGTGACGGTTGAGGAGCTCAAACTGGCGTGCCCGTTCACCGCTCTGACCCCGCCTCCCAGGCCTCCCGCGGTGTTATCTGCCAGTGTCGAATTCTCGACAAACAGTCCGCCCCCGTCAAAGATGAAGGCTGCGCCGCCGCTCGAGGCAGACTCGTTCCTGGCGACCCGGGTCGCGTCGAGCGTCGTGCTCCCGCCGTTCGACGCGACGGCGCCGCCGAACTGCGCTTCGTTTCGCTCGATCGTCGAATAGGCGACCTGGATGCCCCCGCCGGCCGTATAGATCGCACCGCCGCTCCCTGTGCCTGTCGCGGTGTTCCCGGAGAGGCGCATGTCCACGAGGAACGTTGAACCCGCATTCCACACCCCGCCCCCCTCGCCGACCTGAGGCGAGCTGCGGTCGGCGCTCGAGTTCAAGATGCGACCTCCCTCCATCCGGAGCTTCGCACCCGCATTCACCCGAACTGCGCCGCCACGGGCGGTGTCGTCCAAGTCGACTGGCGCCACCCCGGAGGTAAGACTCACGCCATCAAGCGTCGCTTCCACCGGTCCCGGCGGCTGATCGTGGATCTCCAGCGCCCGCTCGCCGGTCACGGCCCCGTTCGCATCGATCAGCGCCTCGTCGGTGCCCGTGCTCAGTATGTCGACCGAGGAGAACAGGTCCAGATCACCCTGGAACCCTCCCGAACCGGGAATTGAGAGGACGTAGGTCCCAGGCGCGAGCCTGATCGAGTCACGGTCTACCGGATCGGTGTTCGAGACGATGGTGGCCTCGCGCAGAGAACAGTCCGCGGGCGCACATCCGTCCGGGGGCGGATCGTCAAACCGGGTCACGGTGAGCGTCTCGGGAGCAGCCTCAGCAGGAAGCGCGCCGAACAGCGCCGCCGCAAGGGCCAGGACGGTCATCTTGGCGACGACGATCATCTCGCCCCTTCTCGCCGAGCACCAACTGCTAGTCGGCCGGGTCGATGTTCTGGTTCATGTGGAACAGGTTGGCCGGGTCGTAGCGCCGCTTGACCTCGACCAGGCGGTCGTAGTTCGGCCCGTAGTTGTCTCGAACCTTGTCTGAATCGTCAGCGGCCATGAAGTTGACATAGCCGCCCGCTTCGGAATGGGGCTGGACCGCGTTGTAGTAGTCGCGGACCCAGGCGGTGTTCCGCTTGTTGTCCTCGGGGTTCGGCCACATGCCCGCGATGACGCATGCGAAGTTCGCGTCCCGGTGGGCAAATGCGGTGTCGCCGGCTGCGACGCGATGGCACGCCCCGTTGATCGGGTAGAGGTGCATCGTCGACTCGACGCACGGAACGCGGGGGCCGCACTCGACGTGAGCGGCGATCGCGTCATCGGTGAGCTCCTTCACGAAGGCCGCCTTCCAGTAGTGCTGGAGGCCCTTCGGCAACAGCTCATCGAAGGCGCTGTTGAGCGCCGGATACGGCATCGTGTCGACGCCGCTGGCGACTACTGGCGCGATCTCGAGTAGCGGGGCGATCGCGGCCGGCCCGTCCTCGACGGGGCCCGACCAGCAGGTGACGATGAGGCACATCGTCTCGCCGTGGCGCTCCTCGGGGATGAACGGGAGCGGCGGAGCGATCTGGAACGCGAAGAACGCTCCCAGCTCCTCCGGCGCGTCCGCGATGAACTCGCGGTAGGCGCGCATGACATCCGCTGCCCGGTCGACCTCATAGAAGATCGGCCCGCCGTAGATGTCGGAGACTGGGTGCAGGCGGAACTCGAGCATCGTGACAACCCCGAAGTTGCCGCTGCCTCCGCGAAGCGCCCAGAAGAGATCCTCGTTCTCCTTCTCGCTCGCGGTCACGACGCTGCCGTCAGCAATGACGACCTCGGCTGAGATCAGGTTGTCCAACGAGAGGCCGCGGCCCCGCGCAAGGTGGCCGATGCCGCCGCCGAGCGTCAGTCCGCCAACCCCTGTCGTGGAGATGATTCCTCCAGTGGTTGCGAGGCCGTGTGGGTGTGCCGCCGCATCGAAGTCGTTCCAGGTGGCGCCGCCCTGGACGCGGGCGGTGCGGTTTTCCGGATCCACGTCGACGTCGCGCATCGCAGAGAGGTCGCAGACGATGCCGCCGTCGTTGGTTCCGAAGCCGGGGACGCTGTGGCCGCCACCGCGTACGGAGAGGTCGAGCCCCTCCTCGCGGGCGTAGTTGACCGTCGCCACGACGTCCTCGACGCTCACGCATCGAACGATTGCAGCGGGTCGGCGGTCGATCATGCCGTTGTGGACCGCGCGCGCATCGTCGTAGGCGGAACTCGAGGGAACTATGAGCTCGCCGCTCACCTTGGACTGCAACTCGATCATTTTGCTACCTCCTTGGGGTATGAGAACTCTGATGTGTCATCCGGACCGCCGCTGACTCGCGTTGCCGTTGCGGTCACGAACGCGCCCTTCGATAGCCGCTTCACCGATGAGTGGAGCTTTGCGGTTCCTCCCGAGTCCGTCTTCACGAGCTCGAATCCGAGAAATCGCCTTCCCTGACTGGTGTCGCCATCTGCCTCGAAGATCTCGATGCGGTACCTCTCGTGGGGCTTGCTCTTCAGCTTGCCGCCGACGACAGTTCTCCCGTTGTGGCGCTTGGCCGAAGCGAGCGCTGGAAAGTTCTGAACCGAGTCGCTCTCTGCGGGATCGTTGGGTGTGAGCCCGTCAAGCCCGAGATCGATGCCGATTCCGGTCGTGAGCTCGTTCCGCGCCATCGCGTTCCGTGAGAACAGGTTGGGGGCGTCCAAGGCGCCATCTTCAGTTGCAATGCCGGCATGGACGTTGTCTTCGATCGTGTTGTCCACGACGCGGCTGGGCGTTGTCTCCGACAGGAGGTGAACCGCGCCACAGATGCAGCCGCCGCCGTTCAGCGCGATCGTGTTCCCCTGAACGACAACCCCTTGCAAGGCGTAGACACCGGAAGCGGAATTGCCGTAGATCAGGTTGCTGTGAGCCGGCTTCGTGCCGCCTATGGTCGATGGCTCTGAGCTTTCAAAGGACACGAAACCGGCTTCGTTTCCTGCCTGCTCTCCACCCGGCGTGATCCCGAGGAAGTTGCCCTGGACCCTGGCGGCGCCGAAGTTGGCCGACACGCCGGCGAGACCGAAGTTGACTATCGAGAGGCCTTTGACCGTTGACCCCTCGGCATTCACGTTGAACCCGTTCACGCCGTCGAGCCCAGTCCCGTCGATCTCGACACGAAGCTTCGTGTCGAGTGGCTTGCCCACAGGACGGGTGTTGGGCGACGACCCTGGCTGCGAGAACCCGTCGATTACGACTAGGTCGTTGAGCGGCGGTAGCGGGCTGGCGAGCGTCAGGCTATGCGCCTGGACGCCGGGAATCGAAAACTCCACGAGGTCCTTGCCCGTCGTCGCATTTGACTCCTGAATGGCCGCGCGCAGGCTGCATTGCGACCCTGGATCCGACGATACGTCGCAGGCGTTCGGAGAGTCTCCGATCTGGATGTCTTCGACGTCCGTCGTGAGGTTGACCTCGAACGTGGCTGCTTTAGCAGTGGTCGCGCCGACCGCGCAGATGAGTGATGCGAAGAGAAGCGCTCGAGTCAGTCGATTCATGTCCCGAGTTCTAAATCCCGGGCCGTTCCTGGAGCGTTCCTAGCCGTGGATCGAGCCTACGAAACCCGTTTCTCGAGCTGATGCAGCTCGAGATCCAGGTATCGCTGACCCGTCCGCTTCGAGAGTTTCTGCGCTTCCGAGACGGTCTCACGGGCCAGTTCCACGCGATCGGCGGCAAGGCAGATCCGAGCCAGGAGAGTCAGCGCGTATGGCTGATGGAGGCTCCAGCCGCTCTCGACGTACGCGTCGAGGCCTTCGCGAATCCGTCCGATCGCCTCGTCGGTCGCACCCTCCTCGCTGAGGAGCCAGCCGCGGAGGATGATGCCCATCGGGTGGAGGAATCCGAGCTTCTCGTCGTCTACCAAGGAGGTCATCCGCTCGACCCGCGCTCGCGCGACCGCTCGATCGCCCCGCTCGATCGCGATCCAGGCCGCGAAATTCAGGGCATACGCCAGGCTGAATGGGTGTTCGAGCGCGTCGGCGTAGGCGATCGCTTCGCGGGCTCGTTCGTCCGCCTCGTCGACCTCGCCGAGATAATGGAGTGTCAGCGCAAGCCTTGAGAGGCAGACGATCCTTGGGTCTTGTGAGTAAAGCGCCAGGTGCAGGTGCGTCTCGGCGGGGTCGTACTCGGACAGAGCACTTTCCAGGTGCTCGCGGGAGCGCTCGAACTCCCCGAGCCAGAAGAAGGTGGCGCCCAACACGTAGTTGCCTTCGACCCTGACGGTTGCGCCGTCACTCTCTGCGCCGGCCTCGAGCAATCGTTGACCGAGCTCACGAGCGCGGATGAGCTCGGAGCGGGCGAGGGCTACCAGCGCAAGTCCGCGTAGGACAGGAGGAGCGGGAGGAGTGCCCAGCCGCCCGCAAAGCTCCTCTGCGCGCAGATAGACGTCGTGGACCCTTGGGGCGCCGTAGCCCTCGATCGATACCAAGGGCGCGCCGAGCGCGGCCTGAAGCGCGAGCTCGCGGCGGTCGCGGTCGGATGAGGCGGGCTCTTCCGAGAGGAGGCTGAGCGCCTTCTCGAACAGAGCGACCGCCCGCGCAGTCGAGAAGACGCGATGAGCTGCCTCGCCCGCCTGCGAGTAGAACGCCGCCGCCCGGTCAATCCAGCCGGCCTCCTCGTAATGGACGGCAAGCTCAGCGGCGACGGGACCAAGATCGGACGCGTGGCTCTCGATCGCCTGCGCCACCCGTCTGTGCAGCATCCGGCGCCGTGCTTCGCCCGCTCTCAGGTACGCGGCTTCACGCAGCTTGTCGTGCGAGAAGTCATAGACAGCATCGGGGAGCTCGCGCACGATGCGGCGCTCGGTGAGCTCGTCCAGGGCGTCCACAACCTGCTCCTCAGAACTTGAACTGGCGCTTACCAGGACGTCGAATCGGAATGCCCTGCCTACGGTCGCGGCGAGGCTCGCGAGATCCTGGCCGGGCGAAGACAGCTGTGCGAGGCGCGACTCGATCACGGACTGGACACGAGGCGGCGTGTGCGACGGCTCGTCAGCAATGCCCGCGCGTGCCCACTCGACCACGAACAGGGCGTTGCCCTCGGTCTCGCGGAAGATGGTCTCCGCCCCTGCAGATCCCAGGCCGTGGCCGGCGACGCTCTCAGCGAGAGCAGCGGTCTCGCCCGCGTCGAGCGGCTTCAGATCGAGGCGGAACCCTTGGCCGGCCGCGTGCGCATCCAGGAACAGCCTTTGCGCCGGATGTTCCGGCCGGAGCTCCTCGGATCGTGCTGTGGCGAGGATGAGGAGTGGCGCCGCGGGTTTCGATCGCAGGAGGTACCGAATCCAATCGATCGTTTCCTCGTCGCACCACTGGACGTCGTCGAGGATCAGGAGGAGAGGGGATTCACCTGCGAGGACCGCACGTGAGACGCCCTCGAGCAGGCGGGTACGGTGCGCTTCGTCTGCGAGCGGAAGCGGTGGTGGCAGATCGGGGCGGTCATCGCGGAGCTCCGGCAAAAGGCGCGAGAGGTCGACAAGCCATGGGTCGCCGAGCGTTCTGGTGCGGTCCGCGATGGCAGCGGAGCGAAGGAACTCAGCGACGGGCGCGTAGGCAAGCCCCGCTGCGGCGTAGCACTTGCTGGCAGCGGTCGTAAATCCCTGGCGCGCCACCCAGGTTTGGAGCTCGGCGGCCAGCCGGGATTTGCCGATTCCCGCCTCGCCCGTGATCGCCACGAGGGCGGCTTCGGTTCGCGAGGCCCGGCGCCACGCCTCTCTGAGCGCCGCCCACTCATCCTCGCGACCGACGAACGGGCTTGATTCCTCAGCGGCTTCGGCGTCATCTTCCGGCTCGACCAGCCGCTCGTAGGCGGTTCTGGTCTCCGGGCTCGGCTCGACGCCGGTTTCTCGCGCGAGCGACGTCGCGAAGCCGTGGTAGACGCTGAGTGCCGCAGCGCGGTCGCCGCTCAGAGCGTGGAGTCGCATCAGCCGCAGGACCGACTCCTCGTTCAGCGGGTCGGTCTCGTGGATCTGCCTGGCGAGAGGAAGGGCGCCCCGGTAGTCGCGCTCTCGCTCGCGCTCCTCCACGAGTCGTTCCGTCGCGCCCAGGAACCGCTCGCGCAGCCGCTCTCGCCACGGCACGATCCAGTCGTCGTAGCACTCGGGAAAGAGATCTCCGGCGTAGAGCTCGACCGCGCGCGTGAGCGACTCAGCGTCGTCCGAGGATGCGAGCTCCTCGAACTCGGCGACGTCGAGGCCGGCGGGCGCGTCTGATCGCCAGGCGACTTTGCTCTTGTCCACCGCCAGGTAGAGGTCGGCGTCCGGCAGCGTGTTCCGGAGGCGATGGAGCGCCTGACGCATGTTCGTCCTGGCCTGGGACTCGCCGGAATCGGGCCAGAAGAGGTAGGCGAGTCGCTCACGCGGCAGGTCTTTCCCCCTATTGAGGATCAGGTGGGCAAGCAGCGACTGAACGCGGGCGGATTCAACCGGCACTGCCTCGTCCCCTGATTGGACGGAGAAGCCGCCGAGGAGCCTCACGCTCAGCGCGGGCGCACTTCGGCCGTCGCTACCACTCCCCATATCCAACAGGCATTATCCGCGATATGGGATTCCTTGGGCAAATATTCCTCGGCACCGGCGAGCTGCCCACCGCGATTCGGTCAGAGCTTGAGAGCGAATGTCTCGTCCTCGCCGAAGAGGGACTCTCGGGTTCGGTGCGCTACAGCAACTTCAAGGCCCCCGGCAAGCGCTTCAACGGGAAGGTCACGCCAGTTCGTATCGGCGTCGGGGTGAGTGAGGTCCGCATCGTCGCCTTCTGCGCGTCGGGACGGGGCAAGCTGATGAACTCTCGGTGGGACTCGACGCAGCTCGCGGCGCTCGACGTGTCGTTCGACGGGAGGAAGACGGTCGACTTTCACATCGACTACAGCCGACTGCCTGCGGTCGATGCAGGCGGCGTGTCAGGCGAGGTGACGATCAGGGTCAGGACGCAAGAGGCTGCCCGGCTGGCCGAGGCCGTGCAGGCGCGCCTGCCCAGCGCTCGAAGCTAGAGCGCTGGGCCCGGCGGCCCCCCCGGTTCAGACGCGCGTCCCGACCGCGATCAAGAACTCCTTCTCGAAGCGCGCGTCCTCAGTGGTCCCGATGTTCCATTCGTCGCAGAACTCGTCGAGTGCCGCGTCGAACTCCTCGGCGCGTCCGTTCGCCTCGGCGTTGGCTCGTGCGGCGATCGTCGGCCCGTACTTCGCCTTGAAGTGTTCGCCGTACTCGCGCGGACGCCCGAACGCGGTGATGTCCAGGTTGTCGCGTTCCAGGGTTGAGAACTCAACGCGATCGCCGAACAGGGTTCGTACGTGATCCTCGCTTCCCCACTTCGGCGGAGGCGTCGCTCCGGGAGGAGGCGGAGCGGCGAAGCCCCCCATGATCTTGAACAGCGCGCCGATCATCCCCTCGGGAGTCCAACTCAGAAGCGCAACCGTGCCGCCCGGCTTGACGACTCGAACCATCTCGTCGGCCACCTTCTCGTGAAAGGGGGCGAACATCGCGCCGATCGAGGACATGACGACGTCATAGGTCTCGTCCTCGAAGGGAAGGTTCTCGGCGTCCGCCGGCGTCCATTCGAGCTCGACTCCAAGCTTCTCGGCGCGGTGCCTTCCGGCCTCGAGCAGATCTGGAACGAGGTCCGACGCCGTTACGTCCGCGCCGGTCTGCGCCGCCGGGATGGAGGCGTTGCCTGTTCCGGTGGCGACGTCGAGAACGCGCTGGCCTTCGCGGATGCCTGCCGCCTCGACGAGGCGTGGGCCGAGGGGAAGGAGAAACGTCTCCACCATTCCCGGGTAGTCGCCGGATGCCCACATCTTGCGGTGCTTCGCTTTGAGTTCGGACTCGATCATTTCGTTTGCCACCTTTTCGTTGGGGAGGACCCGGTTGTAACGGGCGCGGCGTTCCACAAACGTTCTTCAGGCGCCGGCATTCTGTGTCCGGGCGCATACCATTCGAGAGATGCGCATCACCGACGCACTCGCCGGACCCGAACCAGTCTTTTCGTTCGAGTTCTTCCCGCCGAAGACGCCCGAGGGGCTCGAGCAGTTGTTCGGCGCGGTCGAGACCCTGCGCCCGCTCGGCCCTGACTACGTCTCTGTGACCTACGGCGCCGGTGGCGCCACACGCGACGGGACGGTCGAGATCTCAAAGCGGATCAAGTCCGAGCACGAGATCGAGACGATGGCCCATCTCAGCTGCGTCGGTGAGACGCGCGAGGGGCTTGCCGAAGTCCTCGACCGCTTTGCCGAGGCCGGCGTCGAGAACATTCTCGCCCTCCGTGGCGATCCGCCGCGAGGCGAGAGTGCCTTCGCGGCAACGGACGGCGGGCTTGCGAGCGCTACTGAGCTGACCGAGTTCATCAACTCCAACTGGGACTTCACGGTCGGCGGCGCCTGCTTCCCCGAAGTGCACCCGGAGGCGGCGACCCTGGACGACGACCTCACCTACCTGAAGACGAAGGTGGATGCCGGCGCGAGCTTTTTGATCACCCAGCTCTTCTTCGACAACGACGTCTACTGGAGCTTCGTCGAGGCGGCGCGCGAGCGCGGCATCACGGTCCCGATCATCCCGGGGGTGATTCCGATCGCAAGCTACGCGCAGGTCGCCAGGATCTGTTCCCTTTGTGACGCGAGCATCCCGGACGAGCTCGACTCGGCGCTCGCCGCGATGGGCGGAGACCTGGAGGCCGAGGCGCTCCTGGGCGTCGCCTTCGCCTCGCGCCAATGCGAGGAGCTTCTTGCCGGCGGCGCTCCGGGGATCCACTTCTACGCTCTCAACCGTGCACCGGGCACGCGCGCGGTCCTCAGCGCGCTCAGGGCTTCCCGTCCGTGGGAGCGTCTGCGCGAGCGCGTCAGTGACGTTTGATGAGCCCCGTCGGCCTGCGGACCGGATGGTGCCCGACGTGATCCGGGGCGCGGACGGGACGTTCGATTGGCGGGGCTACAGCCTCGCGTACTCCGACTACGGCTCGGGGGATCGCACGCTCGTGCTCATGCACGGCCTGCTGATGAACAGGCACATGTTCGACCGGATGGCGCCCGAAATCGCGTCGCGCGGGTATCGCGTGATCACGCTCGACACCTTGGGTCACGGCGCCTCGGACCGCCCCGAGGACATGCGGCTCTACAACATGCCCGCGTTCGGCGATCAGATCGCCGCGCTGATCGACCACCTCGAGCTGGATCGGCCCGTCGTCGGAGGCACGTCGCTGGGCGCGAACGCCGCGCTGGAGTTCGGCGTTGCCCACGCCGGCAAGTCGCGCGGACTCCTGGTCGAGATGCCGGTCCTGGACAACGGGCTGCTGGGCGCCGCCCTCGCTTTTACGCCCGTGTTGGTAGGGCTACGGTTCGGCCAGCCGCTCCTGAGGCCCCTCTCGATGCTCCTTCGCCAGGTGCCTCGCACCAGTCTCCTGGTGGACGTCGGACTGGACTGGCTCCGCCAGGAACCCGGGCCATCGCGGGCGGTCCTGGAGGGGATCCTCTTCCACCGCACCGCGCCGCCCCACGAGGAGCGCGTTCGCATCGCCGAGCCTGCCCTGGTGATCGGGCACCCCTCGGATCCGCTGCATCCCTTCTCGGACGCGGGCATGCTGACCGAGGAGATGGAAAACGCGCGGCTGGTCGATGCGAACTCGATCCTCGAGTGGAGGCTTGCCCCCGGACGACTCGACGACATCCTCGAAGAGTTCCTGCGCGAGGCGTATGCGCCCGAAACCACCCCGTCGCCCACCAACCGCTCGCTAGCCTGAATCCAGCTGATGAGTGGCAGGAAAGAAGAGCGGGAGCGGCTGCGCGAAGAGCGTCTTGCTGCACAGCGGGCGTCCCAGAGCTCCGACAAGCGTCGGCTCTATCTGGGCTACGCCGTCGCCGGCGTGATCGTGGCGGCCGTCCTCGCGGGCCTTGTGGTGGTCGTCACCGGCGGTGGCGGCAGCGACGAGACCGGCGTCGACTCCGAGGGGAACGCATTCCCCGAGCTCGCGTTCATCAACGACGAGATCGGCTTCGTGCCCGAGGGCATCGAGTTCGACGATCGTGAGGGGACGGTTCCGCCGCCACAGGAGAACGCGGTACTCGAGGACGCGGCCAAGCTGGCCGATTGCGATCTCCAGCTCGACCTTGAGGACGAGGGCAACACGCACCTCGATGACCCGGACGTTCCGGACGTCAAGTACGAGACCGACCCGCCCTCCTCGGGCGACCACTTCGGTGACGGGACTGAGACCGCTGCGGGTGCGCTCGCGGATGGCGCCTACGCCGAGTTCCCGCCGATCGGTCGCTGGGTGCACTCCATGGAGCACGGCCGCGTGATCATCCACTACTCGCCCGACCTGCCCGAGGAGGACCAGCTCGCAATCAAGGGCGTGTTCGACGAGGCGCCGGCGGGCTTGATCCTCATCCCGAACCCCGAGATGGACGCGGAGGTGGCCGTCGGGGCCTGGACGCAACTCGTGACGTGCGATTCCTTCAAGGGCCTTCCCACTCTGGATCTGATCCGCGCCTTCAGCGACGTCTACCGCGGACAGGGCCCTGAGTACTTCCCGCTGAACGTCTGAGCGCACGGCGTCCTGCAGAACCCTCGTGAAATTTGAGGGTTTGCTTACATAGGTCGAAGGACTTGTGATGGGACGCAACCGAGTAAGACCGCGTTGGCAGGCGCGGATTGCCGCCCTTCTGGGGGGCGCTGCGCTGCTCGCTCCGGGTTCGGCGGCCGCGGAAACGCCCGCGGCGACCGACTTCGCGCAGGCACTTGGAAGCGTCGAGCGCGGCGCGGCATCGGTTGAGGGTCGCGTGTTCAAGAGCCGCGTCCTCAAAGCCCCCGCAGCCTTCGACCTCGCCGGCCTGGAGGGCGAACGGCGCGAGGCAGAACTCAGGGGGCGAACGACCGGCGGTGCGTGGACGGACTGGGCCGAGACCGCAAACGGCGACCCGGTGTGGTTCGGCGGGATGGACGAGCTCCAGGTGAAGACCCACGGTTGGCGGCCGGCCGGCCGGGTCCATTACGTCAGCGTGACTGAAGGCTCCTCCCCGGTTGCAGCCCGCGCAGGCAGCGGCGGCATGCCGAAGGTGATCTCACGAGGGCAGTGGGGCGCCAACCAGAGCCAAGGCGGGTGTAAGCCGCGGCAGAGGGCCGATTACGGGAAGGTGAAGGCAGCGAGCGTCCATCACACCGTCTCCGCAGTCGCCTACTCCAGGTCGGAAGCGAAGGGGATGGTTCTCGGGATCTGCCGCTTCCACCGCAACTCCAACGGCTGGAACGACATCGGCTACAACGCTCTGGTCGACCGCTTCGGAAACATCTACGCCGGGCGCGACGGCGGCCTGAGCCGTGCGGTGCTCGGCGCCCAGGCCCAGGGCTTCAACGCGCAGACGACGGGCGTCGCCGTTCTCGGGACGCACACGTCGAATCCGGTCTCGAAGAAGGCGATGAGGGGCTTGGCCAAGTGGCTCGCCTGGAAGCTGCCGGAGCACGGCAGCGACGCGACAGGCAAGGTGCGGATGACTTCGGCCGGAGGCGAGACGACTCGCTATCCGGCGGGGAAGAAGATCCGCACGGCCAGGATCATCAGCCACCGCGTGACCAACTACACCGAGTGCCCGGGCGACGCCCTGGTTGCCCAGATGTCCAAGCTCCGCAAGAAGGTGATCCGCAGGATCGCCAACAGCGGCGGCGGCGCGGGCGGCGGCGGCTCAGGCGGCGGAACCGGCTGAGTGGGGTCAGGCACCTCTCATCTTCCCGCGCGCCTTTCGTCACGACTCTAAGAGGTGCCTGACCCCGGGTGTCTGGCGGCGGGGTCCCATGTCTTTGCGGGGCCGTGGCGGATGCGGTCAAACAGGCCCGCGGCGATCGATGCGGTGACGGTCACGTAGTAGGCGGCGATCCGGAAGGGCAGGGCGGGGATGAAGCGCGCCAGGACGGCGGCAGCGAGAAGCGCGCCCTGAACGGCGAGAGTGGCGGTATAGATCGTGCCTTCGCCGAGCAGGGCGACGTTCGCCCCCAGGGCCACCAGGTGAAGGAACGGGGTCGCGTAGCGAAGCGCCCGGTGGCTCAGGATCTCGTAGGCGTACACAGCCCCGTAGCCGCGCGGAGAAAGGATCGAGTCGTTCAGCAGGATGCCCCAGGCGCGGTTCATCATCCGGCGCTTGCGCTCCCACTCCCCGCCGAGCGTCGGCGCCGCCGGCTCGGTCGCGACCGCGGCCGGCTCGTAGATCGCCCGCCTGTCGCTCTTCACCGTCAGGTAGGGCAGGCAGAGGTCGTGGCTTCGGTCCGAGGGCATGTCGACGTAGGAGTCGCGGCGAACGGCGTAGATCGCACCGTTGCCCGCCGTGACTCCGCCGAGTTTCGACTCGAGCGCTCGCACCGCCATCTCGTAGCGCCAGTACGCGCCCTCCTGGTTTTCACCGTCACCTCCGGTTAGACGCAGCTGACCGCACACGTAGCCGATTCCGGGATCGGCAAAAGCCGCCACCAGCCGTTCGAGCGCGTCCGGGTCCCACAAGGTGTTGGCATCGGAGAAGGCGAGGATCTCGCCACGGGACTCCGCGACAGCGGCGTTTTGAGCCTCGACCTTCCCGCGGCGCGAAAGATCCAGCACTCGGTCTGCTCCCGCGGCGAGAGCCCGCTCGACGGTCTGGTCCACGGAGCCGTCGGAGACGACGATGACCTCCAAGAGCTCGCGCGGGTAGTCCGTCGCCAGGGCGTTCCGCACGCGGCCCTCGATCACGGCCTCCTCGTTGTGCGCGGCGATGATCAACGAGACGAACGGCCCCCCGGTGCCAGGCACCGTGCCTGGCACCGTGCCTGGCACCAGGCGGGCGAGGACGGCGAGGGTGAGCGGATAGGTGACGTGCGTGTGGACGATCAGCGCTGCGCTCGACCAGAAAGCGACGGCGAGCGCGATCATCTCGAGGCTCCCAGGAGCCGCTCGTAAAGCGCGAGCGTCCGGGACGCGATCGCGTCCCACGAGTACGGGCCGGCGGCGGCGGCCCTGGCGGCGGCCTCCAAGCGGGATCGCTCCGCCGGATCGCCCAACACGGAAGCCAGAGCGTGCGCGAGCGCCTCGTGATCGCCGGGTGGGACAAGGCGGATCGTGTCCCCCTCCCCTGCCCTCGCAACCTCGGGGAACCCGCCCACCGAGGTGGCGACAACGGCCTTGCCGAATGCGAGCGCCGTGTAGAGGACGCCGGACTGCTCGGCGTCGCGATACGGAAGCGCCACCACGTCGGCCCGGCGCATCAGTGCGGGCACCTCGGAGTCCGAGACAAACCGATCGACAAACCGAACTCGGCCGCCTGCCGCATCGGCCAGGCGCCTGAGCTCCTCCATGTCGGCGCCGAGCGGGCGACCGGCAATCCACACCTCCGCGCCCTCGACCTCAAGATCCGCGAAGGCGCGAAGAAGGACGTCCGCGCCCTTGTAGGGGCGGATCAGGCCAAAGAACAAGATCACCGGTCCCTCCGCCCCCTGAAGCTCGGGCGGCAACGGGCGCTCCGGGAGCTCGGCCAGGTAGTCGAAGGCGCCGTGCGGAATGACCTCGATCTTGTCGGCGTCCACCCCGGCCTCGGCGAGACTGCCCGCGCCGTACTCGGAAAGGGCGACGACCGCGTCCATCCGCTCGAGCGCCTTGAGCGAGGCCTTCAGGCCCGCCGGCCCGCCCGAGTCGCTCGCCCTCAGGAAGCCGTGGGTCGTCCACACCTTCACCGGAGTCCTCGGCAAGAGGCGGGCGTCGATGCCCGGCAGGGTCATCCATTGGTAGTGAACGACGTCAGCGGCTTGCGCAGCTCGGCGTGCGCGGAGCATCCCCGGCACGTGCTCGGCAAGGCCCAGTACACGTCTTCCCAGGCTGCCCGACGCCATCCGTGATGAGCGCCTGTAGAAAGATTCGCTGACCCGATAGCCCGCCGGCTCGGCCACTTCGCCGTGTACGAAGCTCGACGTTACGAGCTCGACGTCCGCTCCGGCACGGGCAAGCGCCGCGGCCAAAGCGCGGTCGAAAGGTGGCGTCTGGGCCGATGGATCGACGATTTGGACGCGCATAGGGAACGATTGTCGCGTGGACCTCTCCTATTGCGTCGTTAACACCGCGGGCCGGGCGCATCTTATGCGTGCGCTCGCCGCGATCCGCGACACCCTCCCCGAAGGCCTGGACGCCGAGGTGCTTGTGCTTGACAACGCCTCCGCGGACGGCTCGGCAGAGGCAGTGCGCGAGTGGAACGCTGGGCCGGAGGGCTTCGGCGAGCGACTGCGGCTGTTCGCCCTCGAGCGCCGCCATGGGAAGGCCGATAACGACAGCCTTCTCCTAGCCGAGGCGCGTGGCGAGTGGTGCCTGCTCTTGAACGAGGACTCAGAGCTCCGCCCCGGAGCGGTCGAAGCTCTGCTCGGCGCGGTCGCAGACCGCCCAAAGGTTGCAGTCGCCGGTGCTCAGCTCCTGACCGAGGATGGCTCGCGCTCGGCGTGCGCGTGGCGCTTTCCGGGAGTCGGCTCGGCGGCGGCGCAGGCCCTCTTCCTCCACCGGATCTTCGTCACGCAGTCGGGCGGGGACGAGACGCGTACGGTCGACTGGGTGCAGTCGGCGGCGATGCTCGTTCGCCGCGAGGCTGCCGCGGAGGTCGGCTACCTCGACTCGGCCTTCTTCGTCTACTCGGACGAGACCGACTTCCAAAAGCGTCTCGCGCTGGCGGGGTGGGAGGCTCTGTATGTTCCCGGCGCCGAGGCGGTCCATCACGAGCAGCTGACGAACGACCGCGTCGCGGGACGGCGGCGCCTGGTGGAGTTCCACCGTAATCGCGACCTCTACATGCAAAAGCATCACACCCGCGCGAGCGCAGCCTTGGTTCGCGGCTTGACCGCATGGAACTACGCCGTCCGAGCCCTCGTTGCGGTGGTCCGCCCGAGTCAGGACGCGGGCTGGTTCCGGCTTCACGCCAAGCTCGCGCTAAAGCCGAGGGGCGAGGGGATCCGCGAGTCCGCCGCCGAGCTGAACTTCCGCTTGGACCACGAGTCCTCGACCGGGGTTGAATCGTGAGCAGGCCGACCTCAGAGGTGTTGGCGGCCTGGGAGCTCGAGCGCCTGATGCAAAAGGCCGCGTCTGCCCGCTTCGAGCGAACGC
This sequence comes from uncultured bacterium, assembly GCA_963721645.1. Lineage (GTDB taxonomy): Bacteria > Actinomycetota > Thermoleophilia > Solirubrobacterales > 70-9 > JALZKA01. Next base: position 2,360,897 of record CAVRJK010000002.1, read on the forward strand.
CGCACGGCTTCGTCTGCGGAAATCCGGACCTTTGGTCGGTCTGGTCGGCTAACCGGACGCAGGTCGAGCCCGACGGGCGGCCGCCAAGCCTGGAGGAGATGCGCAAGATGACAGAGCAGCCCTCCGAGTGGTTCCCGGCCCTCCGCCACCGCACAGCTCTGCTCAGCCATACCGAGGAGAACCGCGAAGTCGCGTGGTCGCTCGCCCGTGAGGGGTGGGACGTGACCGAGCTATGGCTGATGATCTGCCGCGCGCCTCCTCGCATCCCGGCTGTCGCTAAGCCCGTCGAGGGCGCCATGATGCGGCGTCTCAAGGGGCGCCTGGGAGTCGAGAACGGATTGCCCCCCGACAAGGTCGAACAGTTCGACCGCTACGACCAGCTGCGCGCCAAGGCGGCCGCTCGCTTTGCCTTCGGCGGTTACGAGGACGGCCGGCCCCTCTCCATGGCCTCGATGTTCCTGCGCGGCGACATCGCCGCGCTCGAGGACGTCTCAACGCTCAGTCGAGCGAGGGGACGCGGCCTCGGCAAGGCCGCAGTGATGGGCGCCACTGCCGCGGCGCTCCGCCTTTCGGCCCGTGCCGTCTACCTCTTCGCCGAGCCCGAGACGGCCAAGCGGTTCTACATGCCGATGGGCTTCGAGCAGATCGGCGCCGCCTGGGACTGCCTGAAGGAGCCGGAGGAGCCTGAGCGGCACGAGAGACGCTCGTAGCGTTGACGGGGCTATAGGCCCGTCAATCCTTCGCTCGTGACCTCCGCGACCGGCGTCTCGCGGCGCCTACCCGGTCCCGCGGTCCGCGTCCCTGGTTGCCTGCTCGATCGCGGCCTCTGCCTGCGCCTCGCGCTCGTCCACCTCCCGGCGAAGTGGCTCACCGCTTCGCACCCTCGTCAAAAGCGCGCCGAGGCGCTCGCGCTCCTCTTCAGTCAGGAAGCGCCCCGCCCATAGTCCGGCGGGATACGCGGCACACAAAAGGAGGGTCAGCGCCAGGCCTCCCGCTCCTTCGTGTGAGACGAGCGTTTCGCCGATCGCGACGAGTGCGGCCGCCAGGAGCACGGCCGTTGCCAGGCGCCGCCATTCGTAAGGCACCCAGAAGAGCCTGCGAACGATCGCGTACATGACCGCGACGACCACGGCGTAGGACAGGACCAGGGCGACTCCGGCGCCGATGATCCCGTACTCGGGAACCAGCAAGAGGTTCAGGCCCACGTTCACGATGACCGCGGTGGCGGTGGCCGGGAAGGAGAGCTCGGTCCGTCCCGTGCGCCCGAGGATCACGACGAGCACGAGGTACAGCGCGTAGAGCGCAGTGCCCGCCGCCAGAGGGCCGACGACGTCCTGGGCCTCGTAGAAGCGCTCGTCCGCGAGCAGGCGCACGAGCCACGGCGCGAGGAGCCACAGTCCCACCACCGCGAAGGAGATGAGGGCGACGAACCACGAGACGATGAGCGCGTACGAGCGGCGCGCCTCCTCGTCGTCGGTGATGGAGTAGGCGAGCGGCGGCCAGGCAAGGTGAAAGCCGCGCACAAGAACCTGCATCCCGTTCGCGAACTTCACCGCCAGCGCGTAAAGCCCCGCCTCGGCCAGCCCGGCGAGGCGGACAATGATGATCCTGTCGAGAAACGAGAGCGAGTAGAGCGTCAGCTCGGCCGGCATCGTCGGCAGGCCGAAGCGGAACATCCGCCGCAAGAGCGGTATCTCGATGCGAAGGGACAGTCTCTTTCGCTCGACCAACAGACGCCCGGCGAGGAAGAAGGTGCCGGTCCCGAAGCTGCCGAGCAGAATCGCCGAGGCTCCGAGATCCGTCCCGACGACCAAGACCACGGTGATGGGGATCGTCACCAGGACCTGGGCGATCGTGTACGTGAAGTAGGCCCGCGCGCGCTCGTCGAGGCGCAGAAGCGTGAGCACGTACTCCCACAGGGTCAGGTACCAGAGGCCGAGAATCGCGAGCCGTGCCAAGCCGGCGTTCTCTTCTTCCAGGAGCGCTTCCGAGATCTCGCCCGCGAACGGCAGGGCGATCAGCGCAGCGATCGTCGCCGTCCAAAAGAGCGATGCAAAGGCCGTCCGCACTACGGCCTCGGGTCGCTCGTCCGCGAGGTAGTAGAAGCGCAGGATCGCCTCGATCACGCCCAGGCGGACGATGATCGAAGCCGCGATCAGAGAGGCGATCATCACCTCGGCTGCGCCGTAGTCGGCGGGGGTGAGGTAGGCCGTGTAGATCGGCAGCAGGAAAAGTGCGATGAGCTTCGAGAGAACGCTCGCCGCCGTGTAGGCGGCACCCGTTGTCGCTAGCCGTCGGAGGTGCTCGAACATCGATCAGGTGAGCGGCTTTGGGCACGGGGGCAGCATGAGTCGGTAGTTGTCTACTCCCTGAGAGCGAAACCGAGTGCGAGCAACGCCCACATCGCCGGGTCGATCACGAAGCCGGCATAGCCGATCGAGTGCACGAAGAGGGCGCCGAAAGCCGCGGCGATGCCCGCGCGGGCATCGTTGTGCGAGGGCCACGGGCGAAAGAACAGAAGCCCCGCGAAGCCGAGCACGGCTACGTAGGGAATGAGCCCGATGATGCCCTGCTCGGCGGCGACCGTTATGGGCTCGGTGTGGCTGACGGGCTTACGCACACGGTCGATCTCCCGGCGATACGCAGTGGCGAACGAGCCCGAACCCTGCCCCGCTATCGGTGCGTCGGCGAACAGATCCAGACCGCCGCTGATCAGGTTTGTCCGCCCGCTCGAGGCCTCTGCCAGATCTGTGCGGTCCTTGTCCACCGCCTCGTCGGCCGCTGGGCCGCCGAAGACGAAGACGAAGCCGACCGCGGCCACGGCCAGCGCGCTGGAGACCGCAAAGCCGCGAGCGCCGAAACGAAACCAGACGAGCAATCCGAGACCGATGACGAGCGCGGCGAAGCTCGTCTGGGAGTAGGTGAGCGTGAGCGCGGCCAGCAGCACCGCGGCCACCGCGAGGCCGGCCACGGCCTCGCGCCTGGGCCGCTGCCAGGCGATCCAGGCGCCGACTCCGATCACCGCCAGCGCGAGGTAGCGGCCCAGGATGTTCGGGTCTCGGAAGAGCGAGTTCACGCGGAAGTAGAGGTGGAGCTCGTTTGCGTCCTTCAGGTCCTTGTTGAGCAGCAGGTCGCGCGTGAAGTACTGCCACAGCCCAAGGAGCGCGAAGCCGGCCGCCACGAGCACCGAGGCGAAGAGGACCTGCCCGACCAGCTTTCGGTGCCAGCGCACGTCGCGAAGAAGCGCCAGCATCGAAGCGAACGGGGCGAGGAAGAAGGCGACGGTGCGCACGCCGTTGGTCGCGTCGTCAGACCAAGCGGTGCCAAGCCCGTAGACGACCAATGAGAGCGCCAAGGCGATCGACAGGTACCGCACCACCCGAGACTCGCCGGCGCGGGGTGCGCTGGAGGTGCGCAACTCGTCCTCGCGCCGGGCGAGGCAGAGCCAGAGCCCGCGCGCGAAGCCACCCGCGATGACGCCGTAGAGGGGGATCAGCAGAAAGTTTGTCTCGTCGCCGATCTGAACGGGCAGCCGCAGCGGCAGTACCGCGAACACAGCGATCGCAAACGCCGCGGGCACCCGCTGGAAGGTCGCCGCCGTCGCGCCCAGGGCTGTTCCGCCCAGAATCAGCGCGAGCACGATCGCTCCGGGTTGCGAGGTGAACTGCTCAAAGCGCTCCTCGCCCCAGACCTCCCCGGTGAGGAGCCCGACCGCAGCGAGGAGGCCCGCTCCCATCGCCGCGTAGCGGTATCTCGGCGTGACCAGCACCAGCGCGGCGCCCGACCCGGCACAGGCGATCAGGACGCCCAGGAGTTCTGCCGCAGACGTGCTCACCCCGTATCCCCCTGCTCGCACACGTCGCCAATCAAGGGCGTGGTGCCTTCGTCCGAGACGGACGGGATCTCGGCATCCTTCTCGTCGATATCGACGCGCTCGGGGAACACCATCACCCGATCCTCTTCCGGGATCGTCACGCGTAAGCGGTAACGACCCGGTTCGGCCTGATCGCCGTTGTCGTCGAGGCCGTCCCAGACGCACTTGACCGGCTGTTCGGCCTCCAGCTGAACCGACTCGGCGAGTGTCCTGGTGAGTTCCTGGTTACGCGCGACGATCTCAACCGTCGCGTCGGCGGAGTCGAAGCGGACGAAGAACTCGATATCGACTGCCGGGCGGCCGGCGAACTCGTTGGGGAACTTCGTCACCTCGAGCGCCAGATCGGGAGTCCTCGCGCGGTACACGTAGATGCCGAGGGCGACCGACAGCACGAGGAGCGCGACGAGGCCCGCCGCACCCAGCCGGCTTGCGGGCGACGCCGGGCCTCCGGATCCGGTCAAGGCGCGAGTCGGTCTTCGCCGAGGATGACGACCACGTCGGCTCCGCCGGCGGCCGCCTGAACCTCGCGGTCGATTGGCTGAACCGCCACGTCTCCCAGCTCGCGAGCGACTCTCGTACCCGCTCGCTTTTGGTCCGGCGCGTACATGACGATCGTCTGATCGGTGCTTCGCTCAACGTTGCCGACCTGTCCGCGAATGAAGCCCGCGTCCTCGATCTGCGAAGCGACGCGCCCGGCGATTCCGCCGGCTGCCGTGGTGTTGAGAACCGCCACCTCGATACCTGACGGCTCCGAGATCGCGGTGCTATCGGAGCCGCCATCTCTGAGGACGCGATCCACGACCACGATCCCACCTACGCCCAAGACCAGGGCGGCGAGGGCGATCACAGCCAGCCAGCGGGGTTGGGTCACCTTGGCGACGAATTGCTTCCAGCGCGGGTGCGGCTCGAGGGCAGACCGTTCCATCGTCACCTGGGCAAGCGCCGGACGCTCGCTGGTCAGGAGGCTCTCCTCCAACGGCACGGCCGCGTGCTCGACCTGGCCCGGCTCCGAAACTGCGGTGGCAGCCTTCACTGCCTCGAACTCCATCGTGCCGGGGACCGGCTCGCCGCGATCGGCGTACGCGGCAGCCAGGTCCTGCTCGGCACCGTCGAGACGCCGTTCCGAACGTGCCAGATCGGCTACGGGATGATCGGGGTTAGCCCGCATCCATTCGCGCAGGCGCATGACGTCTCGACGCTGCGAGAGGTAGAGCGGCAGCAGAAAAAAGATGCCTAGTACGGAGACCGCGGCGACCGCGGACGTGACCTCCGAGAAGGGGAGCAGGTCGGTGCCCACCGCTGATCCTTAGGGAGCTGCTTCTTCGCCGAGGGCGCGATCGTCGAAGCCGACCAGGATCGCCAGCGACGCCCCTTTGGCCTCGCCCCTGACCGCGTCCGTCATGGGCAGTGTGCCCGTGTTCCCCAGATCGCCCGAGACCTGATCGGCTAGAGCGTCGGCATCCTCCTCGCTACCGGGCTCGAACATCACCACCGAGTCCGGCACCCCGGCAAGCGAGTTGCCCGTCGCACCCGCCTTGAACTCCGAGGACTTGACGACGTCGTCTGCAACCAGATCTGCAATTCCGACCACTGGATCGGCAAGGCCTTCCTGCTGCGTCGCATTGAGGACGGCCACCTCGATCTTCTCGGGCTTCTCCTCGCTCGTCCCCACGCCGGTGGTAGGCGCGGGGTCACTTGAAAGAAGCCCGAAGCCGCTGGTGAGGACCGCGGCGACGACTAGCGCGACGAGGCCGGCTACCAGCAACCGCGGGTCGATGGGTGAGCGCCTGTCCAGCTCGGCCCACTTCGGCGCCACGAAGCCACTGACGCTTTGACCGATCGCGGCAAGGTGAGACGGCCTCTCTGGCTTTTCGAGGTCTCCCCTCTCTTCGCTTGCGGCCAGCGACGCTACGTCGGCTTCGACGGCGCGCTCGGGCGCTCGACCGGCCCACTCGCGCAGGCGGCGAACCTCGCGCGCTTGCAGCACAATCAGAAGGGCCAGGATCGCGAAGCCGAGGAAGGCGACGATCCCGAGTATCGGCCCGATGTCCTCGATCAGATCCATGCAGGTGATGGTCGGATCTGGAGCCACGTGCGACCGAGGGCGGCCGGGACCGAGCCGGGCGTGGGAAGAGGGCGAAGCCTGTACCGGTGGTACAGGCGAGTCCCGATGACCGCGATCCGGCGACGGTATCCGTGCGTCATTCGGGCGTGCGTGGTTTCAGGTCCGACCATCCGGGCAGTCTACGAACGGACGCGGGGGCGAGCGGCTGTGAGCTCGACAACACGGGCCGCGAGACCCGTTTCGTCGCCTGAGGCGACGAGGTCCGTCAGCCGCTCTACGGTCTGCTCGACCCACTGCGGATCCAGCGGCGCGGGCCTCACGGCGCGCACGATTCGCTCGGCGCTCGTGGGCTGGGAGCGTTCGTCTGCGTTCAGGAGCTCCTCACCGAGTTTTTCGCCGCGCCGCGGACTCGTGAACTCGATTGCGATCTCCGTGTCGGGCTCATAGCCGGCGAGGGAGATCATGTTGCGCGCCAGGTCGACGATCTTCACCGGCTCGCCCATCTCGAGTACGAAGACCTCACCCGTGCCGGCGCCGAGGTCACCGGCCTTGATGATGAGCTGAACGGCTTCGGGGATGGTCATGAAGTAGCGCTCCATGTCCGGGTGGGTGACGGTCACGGGGCCGCCCTTCTCGATCTGGGAGCGAAAGATCGGCACGACCGAGCCAGACGAGCCGAGGACGTTGCCGAAGCGCACCGAGACGAAGCGCGTGGTCGAGTGGCGCTGGCCCGCGGCGGCGATTATCCACTCGGCCATTGCCTTCGAGGCGCCCATGACCGTCTGCGGGTTGACGGCCTTGTCGGTCGAGACCAAGACAAAGCGGCTCGCGCCCGCGGCGGCGGCCGTTTCCGCCGTGACCTTGGTCGCGATCGCGTTGTTGCGGACAGCCTCCAGCGGGTTCATCTCCATCAGGCCGACGTGCTTGTAAGCCGCTGCGTGGAAGACGATGTCCGGGTGGAAGCGGCTCATGACCTCGAGCATCCGGTCCGCCTCCTTGCAGTCGGCCAGGACCGCCTCGCACCCGGTGAAGTGCCACTGCTCGGTCAACTCGCGCTCGATCTGGAAGAGGTTGTCCTCGGCGTGGTCGAGAAGGATCAGGAGCTTCGGCCGAACACGCGAGATCTGCCGGCTGAGCTCGGCGCCGATCGACCCTCCGGCGCCTGTGACCAAGACGACCTTGTCCTCGATGTAGGCGCCGACGCGATCGAGCTCCATCACGACGGGGTCGCGGCCGAGGACGTCCTCAACCTGCACCTCCCGGAGCTGGCGCGTCAACTGCACTCCACCACGCAGGAGCTCGAACACGGTCGGCAGGGTCCGGACCGGGATCTGGCGCTCGCGGCACGCCGCCACGACCTTCGCGCGCAGCTCGCCGGGAGCCGAGGGGATCGCGATCACCACCTCGTCGGGCTTCTCGCGCTCCAACACCGTCTCGATCTCGTCCGTGGTGCCGAGCACGCGGAGGCCAAGCAGGCCCATGTCCCGCTTGCGCGGATCGTCGTCGACGAAGCCGATGGCGCGGACGCCCAACGCGGGATTCAGCTGAAGCTCGCGGACAACCATCTGGCCGCCCGACCCCGCACCGACGATCAGCGAGCCTCGCGTCTTGCGCGCGCGCTGCTCCTTCGAGGGGCGCTCAATCCACAGGCGTGTGGCGATCCGCGCTCCGGCCAGGAACGCCGTGGTGAGGATGAAGTCGAAGACGACGACCGACCGCGGCAGGTTGTCGTCGAACGGAGAGACGACCGTGAACACGACAACGACCGCGGCGCTTGCGAGCGCGGTGGCGCGCAGAAGCGCCGGGAAGTCGCGGGTGAGGAAGTAGCGCCACCACTTGGCGTGCAGCCCCAGGAGCGTGAAGATGACCGCCTTGCCGATCGCCACGAACGCGACGGACGCGAGCAACATGTCGACGTAGCGATCGGGGATCTCGCTCGTGTCGAGGAAGCGCAAGAAGAACGCGAGTGCGAAGGCGAGTGCGGCCAGTACCGCGTCGGCCAGGAACTGGAGGGCGCGATGGCGGTAGGCCGGATGGGTAAACCGGCGCATGAGGACAGGGATTGTAGGCGTGAACGCGCTCTTAGGAGCGTTTGCCCGCGAGCGCGTGGTCGAGCTCGCGCAGGATGCCGTCGCGGCGCTTCTCGTACGTGAACTCGGTGCGAACCCGCTCGCGGGCGGCTGCGTGGGCCTCGGGGCCCAGTTTGAGCGCCTCGGCAACGCCTGCGGCGATGCTCTGCGCCGTCGCCTCGGCGATCACCACACCCGTCTCGCCGACCACCTCCGGCAACGCTCCGGCCGCGGTCACCACCGGCACCGCTCCCGCCAGCATCGCCTCGGCGAGCGACATCCCGAACCCCTCGTGGACAGACGCCTGCACGTAGACCCCCGCGGTGCGGAACAAGTCGTCCAGTTCGTCGTCCGAGAGAAACCCGGTGAGCTTCAGGTTCGCGGGCCCACTCGCCTCGAGTGCCGTCCCGGTGTCGTCAAGCCACTTCCCGGCCAGAACCCAGTCCGTATCGGGCGCGAGCGGCGCGGCCTCGCAGAAGGGCCCGTGGCCCTTGCGGGTGAGATTCAAGTCGTAGACGACGCCAACCGTCAGGGCCATCGGCTTGCGTGGCGCGGTCGGGTCGACGTCACCGAAGCGGTCCGGGATCCCGTGGTAGACGACCTCGACCCGAGTCTCGGCGACGACATCGTTCTCCCTGATCTCGCGCAGGGATGACTCTGAGTTCGTGACGAGCCGGGTCGCCAGGTTCGCCGTCGAGCACACCAGCCGCTTGCGGATGCCGCCGCGCTGGGACCCGTATCCAATCTCCGGCTCGTTGGCGGTGTCGAACCCGCCGAAGATGAGGAGCGAGGGCTTCCCCCGCATTCGCGCAAAGCGGAGGGCGAGCGCCGTGTGCCACGAAGCGAACCACCCGACGACAGCGTCACAATCGCCAACCTTCCGCCACAGCTCCGCGGGTCGCGGCCTGAAGCTCTCCTGTAGATAGTCCACGACCTCGTGGCGCTCTTCCAGAACCTCCCGGTCGATGCGCGTGAACGTGTTGCGGCGGCTATGTACATAAAGGATCCGGGCCACGGCCTCCGTAGTCTGATGGACTGGGGTCAGGCACCCCTTAGAAATGACCACGCCACTAAACCCATTTGCATCCGTCACCGACTTCATCGTCGACCCGATCGTCGATGTCGCGACCGAGTTCATCGACTCCGTCGGCTTGATTGGCGTCTTCTTGCTGATGCTGCTCGAGTCCGCCTGCATCCCCGTGCCGTCGGAGGCGATCATGCTGTTCGCCGGCTTCAACGTCTCAGAGGGCGACCTGACGATGTTCGGGATCATCGCGGCCGGGGTCCTGGGAAACGTCGTCGGCTCCTGGATCGCGTGGGCCGCGGGCTACTACGGGCGCATGGAGCTGCTCGAAAAGAACCGGCTCGTCCACTTGAACCCCAAGCACCTCGCGTGGGCCGACGACTGGTTCCAGCGCCATGGCGACGCCACGGTCTTCTTCTCCCGGATGCTGCCGATCATCCGGACTTTCATCTCCCTCCCCGCCGGCATCGCCAAGATGCCGTTCTGGCGCTTCACCTGGCTCACAACCCTCGGCTGCATTCCCTGGGTGACGATGCTGGCGTTCATCGGACGTGAGGTCGGCGACAACTGGGAGGAGTGGCGCGACTACCTCCACTACTTCGACTACCCGGTCGCTGCGGCGATCCTCGCCGGAATCATCTACTTCCTGATCAAGCGCCGCCGCGGCGGACCGCCGCCCGCCCCCGCCGACAGCGCGGCGTGAGCCACAGCCGCGCCGCTCTTCGCATCCCCGACAAGCGCGCTGCCCTGCTCGGCATGGTGCAAGGGCCCACCGAGCTCCTCCCGGTCTCCAGCTCGGCGCACATCTCGCTTGTCCCGTTCATGGCCGGATGGGAGTGGCAGGAGCTTGACCCCGAGGCGCGCAAGAGCTTCGAGGTTGCGCTCCACGCAGGCACTGCACTGGCGCTCCTGATCTCGCTCCGGCACGAGATCGCGGACGAGTTCCGTGATTTCGACGCGCGGCGGGCCAGCGTGGTGGCTCTGTCCTTTGCGCCGCCCGCCATCGCCGGGCTCGCATTCGAGCGCAGGATCGAGACGCTTGGGACGCCGCGGGCCACCGCGGCAGGCCTGGCCATCGGCGCCGCTGCGATGGCGGCGGCCGACGCGATGCCGCGGACGCGCGGACGTGGCGATGCGCGCGCGGTCGATGGGCTCCTCCTGGGGATCGCACAGGCTCTCGCGCTCATCCCGGGCGTCTCGCGAAACGGCGCGACGCTCACGGCGGCGCGAGCTCGTGCATTTGACCGCGCGCAGGCAAATCTTTTGTCCCGCACCGTCGCACTACCCGTGATCACCGGCGCGGTGGCGCTCAAGGGAACGCGGCTCGCCAAGCGCGGGATCACGCCCGGCACCGGCCGCGCTCTCGCGATCGGCGGTGCCGCGGCCTTCGTCTCGACGCTCGCGTCGCAAAGCCTGATCCGCCTGGTCGAGCGCGACCGCGCGCTCTGGCCGTACGCGGCCTATCGCGTCGCTCTTGCCGGCATGGTGATGCGCCGTGTCACGCGTGCGTGATTGACCCGGCAAAGGCAGGTCTGATCCACGTGCGCCAGTCGCAGACGCTTGTCCGTGCTGTTGAATGCCGCTCGTGACGCAAGACGCATACGCAAAGGCCGGAGTGAGTCAGTCGGACGCCGACGCCTCGGTGGCGGCTCTCGTCAAGCACCTGGGCGCGATCGAGACCGGCAGGCCGTCCCGGGTCGTTCCCCTGCCCGGCCACTACGCCAGCGTGCTTCGCCTCGACGAGAAGTCCGGCATCGCCTTCGGAACCGACGGCGTTGGAACCAAGATGGTCGTCGCCGAGGAGCTTGGACGTTTCGAGACGATCGGAATCGACCTGATCGCGATGAACGTGAACGACCTCGTCTGCGTCGGTGCCGAGCCGATCGCGTTGGTCGACTTCATCTTGTGCCGCGAGGCAACGCCCGAGATCTGCGGGCAGATCGGCGAGGGCCTGCGCGCAGGAGCCGAACAGGCGGCTATCGAGATTCCCGGCGGCGAGATCGCCCAGGTGGGCGACGTCGTCCAAGGCTGGGAACTCGGCGGTTCTGCGATCGGCCTGGTCGAACTCGACTCGATCGTCACCGGTGAGCGCATCGAGCCGGGCGACGCACTGATCGGCCTCCCCTCCTCCGGCCTCCACTCGAACGGCTACACGCTCGCACGGAAGGTGCTGGCCGACTTGCCGTGGGACGACGATCGACTGGGGCGCCCGCTCGGCGACATCGTCTTGGAGCCCACGGTCATCTACGTCCGTGCGGTCCTGGATCTCCTGGCGTCGAGCGCCGACGTCCGCGGCCTCGCCCACATCACGGGCGACGGGTTGAACAACCTCTTGCGGCTGTCGCGCGACGTGGGCTACGAGCTCTCTGACCCGCTCGATGTCCCGCCGGTGTTTGGCCTGATCTCAGAGCTCGGCGGCATTGCGGACGATGAGATGCACGAGGTCTTCAACATGGGCCTCGGCTTCGTCGCAATCGTTCCTGCCGCCCACGCCGAAGCCGCCGTCGAATTGCTCGGCGCGCATCACCCCGGCACGCGAGTGATCGGCCGGGTCACCGACCGCGCGGGTTCCGTAGAGCAGCCCTAGCGCGACGCGGCGACATCACGGTGCTTTCATGGAAATGCGCCCCAGGCCGAGGGGCCAAACGTCCAACGCTGCGCCCTATAGGGGGTAGATCGGGACGTTTGACGACATACGCGGGGCCTGCGACGATCCCGCCATGCAGATAGCCATCCTTGTTTTTGAGAAGCTCACCGCCCTCGACGCCATCGGGCCATACGAAGTTCTTTCGCGCTTGCCGGGTTTCGAACTCACCTTCGTCGCGGTCAACACCGGAGAGCTGCGGACCGACACCGGCCGCCTGGGCATCACCGCCGACGCGACCATCGAAGAGGTGCCCGAGCCCGACGTGCTGCTGATCCCGGGCGGGGAGGGCAACCGGCCGCTTCTTTCAGACGAGAACGTCCTCGATTGGGTCCGCCACGTCCACTCGAAGTCGACCTGGACCACGTCCGTCTGCACTGGATCGCTGGTCCTGGGCGCCGCGGGCGTCCTCGAGGGCAAGCGTGCGACCAGCCACTGGGCGTATCGCGATCAGCTTCGCGAGTACGGCGCCGAGCCGGTAGCCGAGCGAGTGGTCGAGGACGGCAAGGTGATGACCGCGGCGGGAGTCTCCGCAGGCATCGACATGGCGCTCACCCTGGCCGCGCGCTTGACGCACGAGGACGTCGCAAAGGCGATCCAGCTCGGCATCGAGTACGACCCGGACCCGCCGTACGACGCCGGCTCGCCCGAAAAGGCCGGCGAGGACCTGGTCGACCTGGTGCGCGGTCTCGAGCGCGCCGACGCTCCCTAAGAGGGGTCAGGCACCATTCATGAGAGGTGCCTGACCCCTCTTAGGTTGGCGCTGCGACAATGCGCATGTGGCGAACCGTGACGGCGAAGCGACCGGTCCCTACGCGGGCAAGCGCGTGATCGACCTCTTCCTGGTCGCGGTCGTGGCCCTGCCCGCGCTCCTGATCGCAATCCCTGCCGCCGTGGCAATCCGACTGACCTCACAAGGGCCGGTGCTCTTTCGCCAAGAGCGGATCGGGCGCGACGGCCGGCCGTTCGAGCTCGTCAAGTTCCGCACCATGGTCGCCGGCGACAACCCGATCTTCCCCGATGCGAGCAGCATCACCCGGGTCGGCAAGCTCCTGCGCCGACTGTCGTTCGACGAGGTTCCCCAGCTCCTGAACGTCGCCCGGGGCGAGATGAGCGTCATCGGTCCGCGGCCGACCCTGGCCTACCAGGTCGAGCGCTACGACTCCAAGCAGAGGCGTCGCCTCTCGGTCAGGCCCGGAGTCTCCGGCTGGGCACAGCTCAAGGGCCGAAACGAGATTCCGTGGGCAGCCCGGATCGAACTCGACCTCGAGTACATCGACCACATCCAGTCGCCTCTGGCCGACATCCGCATCCTTGCCCGCTCGATGATCGCGGCGCTCCGCGGAGGGGGCGTCGAGGGCCACCCCGCCGACGACCCTCTCGCCAAAATCGATGGCTGACGATCTGGTCATCTTCGGCGCGGGCGGGCATGGCCGCGAGACGCTCGACATCGTCGAGGCCATCAACGACGACGGCTCGGCCACGTGGAACTTCCTGGGCTTTCTCGACGACGGAGAGGTGAGAGCGGAGCGGCTTGACCGGCGCGGCGCCCAGGTCGTCGACGTGAGCGAGCTCGACCCGGAAAAGGTCCGCTACGTGATCGGCATCGGCGACCCGTCGACGCGCGAAACCGTTGCCGAGCGGATGACAAAGTCGGGATTCGTTCCGGCGACGCTTATTCACCCCCAAGCCTCGGTGGGCGGGGACGTGCGCATCGCCGAAGGCGTCGTGCTTGCCGCCGGAGCACGGGTGACGACGAACGTTTCGCTCGAGCGCCATGTCCAGCTGAATGTGGGATCGGTTGTTTCGCACGATTGCGAGATCGGCGCCTTCGCGACCCTGAGCCCCGGGACGCTCGTGAACGGCGATTGCAGGATCGGCGAGCGGGCCTTTTTTGGCACTGGAGCAATAGTCACTCCCGGCCTCGAAATCGGTGCGGACGCGAGGGTCGGGGCCGGCGCGGTGGTCCTGGCGGACGTGTCGGAAGGCACCACCGTTGTCGGCGTGCCGGCGGCTCCGGCACCATAGGATCGGTCAAGGCTTGCAATACCGCTCCCCAAGCGGGACTCCAGCGGCCTGCGGCGAATCCCAACCCATCGATCTCTACCTCTGATGAGCCCCGAATCCGGAACAAGAAGTGGGACCGGCCTGATCGGCCAGGTTCTGTCGGGCAGATACCGCCTCGAGGGCAAGCTCGGTTCGGGCGGAATGTCCACGGTCTACCTCGCCCTCGACCAGACTCTCCAGCGCAAGGTGGCGGCCAAGGTGCTCCACCGCGAGATGTCGGATCAGCCCGACCAGCTCGAGCGATTCCGCCGCGAAGCCCGGGCCGTCGCGCGAATCTCGCATCCAAACGTCGTCTCGGTGATCGACGCCGGGAACGACGAGGACGGACATCCCTACATCGTCTTCGAGTACGTCGACGGCGAAACTCTGAAGCAGCGAATCGATCGGTTCGGGCGCCTGCCGCTCGACGAGGCCGCCGCGTACGCCATCGAGGTAGGGCGGGGCCTCCAGGCCGCCCACCTCGCGCACATGGTGCATCGCGACGTCAAGCCACAGAACGTCCTGATCGACGGCGAGGGCCGGGCCAAGGTCACCGATTTCGGCATCGCTCTCTCCCTGGAGGCTGACGGACTGACCAAGACCGGGCGCGTACTGGGTACGACCGACTACGTCTCCCCCGAGCAGGCCATGGGCAAGGCCGTCGACGAGCGCTCAGACATCTATTCGCTCGGGATCGTCCTCTTCGAGATGCTCCGCGGCGACGTGCCGTTCAAGGCGGAAACGCTCGTGGGCGTCGCGATGAAGCACGTGAACGACCCCATGCCCGACATCCAGTCGAGCCGGCCGGGCACTTCCTCGGCGCTCGCCGCGGTGATCGAGCGCTCGACCCAAAAAGACCCGAAGAAGCGCTACCGGGACATGGGTGCGATGCTCGCCGACCTCGAGGGCGCGCTCGAGGTCGAGGTCGCGCGTGCCGGTGGCGCGACGGGTGAGGCGACGACGGTGCTCGACTCTGTGCCGTCCAAGTCCCGGATCCTCAGTTCTCGATCGGTCTCGATCGTCGGCATCCTTTTGGTCCTCGCCGGAGTACTGGTTGCCCTCGCGCTGGTCGAGCTCGGCGGCGAGTCGAACCAGCCCGTATCCGAGATCGCGGGCGAAGAAGCGGAAGCGCCGGCGAGCGGTGAAGAGATCACCGTTTCCAACCCGGCGGACTATGACCCCGAAGGTGGGGACGGGGAGCACCCGGAAGCCGTCGGCGAGGCGATCGACGGCGATCCGGAGACGTTCTGGCTCACCTCCACTTACAGCGCCGGACCTGCACTCGAGGCGTCCGGCAAGACCGGCGTCGGCCTGGTCGTCGAAACAGACGAGGTGGTCGCGGCGCGCCAGATACAGATCGAGACCAAGGATCCAGGCTGGACCGCTGAGATCTACGCGATCGAGGGCGACCCGCCCGATGCGCTCGAGGAGTGGGGCGATCCGATCTCAGCCCAGCCGTTCGAGACTCAAGACGAATCGAACATCCCGCTGAACGAGAAGGAAGCCGACCACTACCTGATCTGGATTACCGAACTGACCGAGAACGCCGATGACGGCGGCTACTTCGCCACGATCGGCGAAGTCTCGTTGTTCGACTGATCACGAGGCAACCGCGTTGACGGCCAGGCCCGGAATGGCGTAGCCGCTGCCGGTCGCAAACGCACCGGCCCGCTCCTCCAACTCGCGTCGAATCTCCAGTTGCTCCTCGGGATCGAGTCCGCTGATCGCAACCGCCACGGGTCCCTGGAGCTCGCTGACGAAGGCCCATAGCTCGTCCCCCGTCTCGAACCGCCAAGCGATCTCGATCTCCTCGACCCTGATCGACCCAAAGCCCGCCGTCGCAAATAGAGGCTCGATCGTTTGCGCGTCCGGCATCGAGAACTGGCCCGGTCCGCCCTTACCCGCGGGGGGCTCCATGAGGCCCCGCTCGATCACGATGCCGGCAGATGTGGTCATCCACGGATTCCTGTCTGGCGGTCCCCATGTCGAACACGCGAACCGTCCCCCGTCCCGGAGCACCCGTCTGATCTCACCCAAGGCCTGGTCCGGGTTGGGGAACAGCATCAACCCAAATCTGCAGAGAACGCCATCAACGCTGCCGTCCTCGAGATCGAGAGCCTCGGCGTCGAGAACGCGGAACTCGGCGTTGGCAAGACCAAGCTCGCCCGCGGCCCTCTCTGCGGCCCGCACCATCTCAGGCGAGAAGTCGCTCGAAATGAGACGGCCATCCGATCCGATGCGGCTCGCGGCTTCAAAGCCGGTCTCGCCGGTGCCGGCTGCGAGATCCAACACGGTCTCTCCGGCCACCGGGTCGATGGCGTCCACAAGCCATTCGCTCACTTTCGACGTCGAGCGGGCGTTCAGTTGGCGGCGCCGTTCCCACTGCGTCGCCATCCCGTCCCAAAACTCGCGGCTTCTGGCCTTTTGCTCCTCAGGAGTGTCGTCCATGGCTCTAGTCGAGCTTCCCGACCGCTTCGAGGTATTCACCGCGGATCAGGACCGAGCCGTCGGTGGCCTCGTTCTGCTCGTCGACGAACGCATCCAGATCCGCCTTCAGGGCAGGCCATTTGTCGCCCAGGGCCTCCCGGGCCATCACCATCGGACCGAAGTTGGATTGAAAGACCTCGCTGTAGATCTCCGCGCTCTCTTCACGGAACTCGTTCATCTTGCGCTCGAAGGTGAGCTCTACGCCGAGCGGCTCCAACAGGGAGCGGACGTGGTCCTCGTTGCCCCACATCGGCGGGGGCTGAAAGCCCTCTGGTGGCGGCGGCATGTGCGAGCCGGTGAGACGGAACATCTCGCCAGTCGAGCCCTCCGGAGTCCAGGCCGCAAAGCCGATCACTCCACCGGGCCTGGTGACCCGCACCATCTCCGCCGCCGCCTGAGCATGGTCGGGCGCAAACATGTGCCCGAAGGTCGACAGCACGCGGTCGAACGTCGCGTCTTCGAACGGGAGGTCGAGGGCGTCCGCTTCCACCCACTCCACCTCAACGCCCGCGGCTTGCGCTCTGGCGCGCGCCGCGTCGAAATGAACGGACGAGATGTCCGAGCCGATGACGTTCGCTCCGCGCTTCGCCGCCGGAATCGCCACGGAGCCACCGCTGCCCGTACCGATATCGAGGACCTTCATGCCCTCCTCGATGCCCACGGAGTCCAGGAGCTTCGGGCCGGTGCCGGCCACATAGTCGGCGACGCGATCCCACTTCCCTGCGGACCAGACGGCGCGGTTGACGGCTTGCTTTTCGAGATCTACGGACACGGCTCCCCCTTCGGTGGTTGTTACAACCGAAAGACTAGAACTCGTAGCCGCGCTCCGCTGTGTGACGTTCGACCGCAAGCTTCACCAGCCGGTCGCACAGGTCCGGGTAGGGCACGCCGCTCGCCTCGAAGAGCTTGCCGAAGACGCTGGTCTGGGTGAATCCGGGAATCGTGTTGATCTCGTTGACCAGGGCCTCCCCGTCCTCGGTCACGAAGAAGTCGCAACGGGCGAGCCCGCGACAGTCAACGGCCTTGTAGACCTCGACCGCCAGGTCGCGTACCCGCTGAACCGCCTCGTCGCCGATCGGAGCCGGTACGGCAAGCTGCATCCCGCCGTCCGTGTACTTGGCCTCGAAGTCGTACCACTCGGCACCCTGCGTAACTATCTCCCCCGGCAGGGATGCCTCTGGCTCGGTGTTGCCGATCACCGAGCACTCCACCTCGCGGCCGTCGCAGTGTGCCTCGACGATTACGCGCGGGTCGTGGCGCAGAGCCAACTCCACGGCGTCGTCGAGCTCCTCGTCGGCCGATGTGACACGGGTAATGCCAACGCTCGAACCGAGGCGCGACGGCTTTACCCAGAGCGGCATGCCCATGGCAGCCGCACGCTCGCGCCAGCCGGTCTCGCCGGCTTGGCAGAACGCGACCTGAGGGAATCCGTGGTGGTCGAGGAGACGTTTGCAGATGAGCTTGTCCATCGCCACAGCCGCGGCAAGAACGCTCGGGCCCGCATAGGGAACATCGAGGCACTCGAGAAGGCCTTGGACGGTGCCGTCCTCCCCGAAGGGTCCGTGAAGGACGGGGAAGGCGACGTCGGCGCCCAGCAGGCCGCGGCCGGCCCGGAGCTCCACCTCCTTGCCATCCAACAGCCAACGCCCGTCGCGCTCGATCAGGACACGACTTACCTCATGGCCGGCCTCCTCCAGGCCCGCCGCCACGGACTCGCCCGAGCGAATGGATACGTCGTGCTCGGACGAGCGCCCGCCCGAGAGCACCACGACCTTCATGGCCGCGTGGCCTTGAACTTGGGTGCCTCGGGGTCGACCGGGTCCTCGGGGTCCTCTTCCACAACGGGTTCGACGTAGACGCCCACGAAGATGGTCACCTGGTCAGTGGCCCGAATTTGGGTGCCCGCGGAAGGCGCCTGGTCGATCACGCGCCCGTCGAGCGACTCATCGTCGGTTTCCTGCTCCTGGACCACGATGTTTGCGGCACCGCGGCTCTTCAGCTGGTTGACGGCTGTGTCCTCGGGCTGCCCCTCCACATCGGGCACGACAACGGTCCCCTCGCCGTTCGAGACGGTGACGACGACCTCCGACCCCTTCTTGACCTCGGAGCCACCACCGGGCGACTGCTCGATCACCTGCCCCTCGGGCAGATCGGAGTCTTCGGTCTCGAAGTTGGGGATCAGGCGGGCGTCGCGGATCTGAGTCTCGGCCTCGGATTCGGTCAGGCCGAGGACGTCGGGAACCGTCGAGAGCTTCGCTCCCTTCGAGATCAGGATCGTCACGACGGACTGGCACTCGACCTGTGCCCCGGGCGCGGGTTCGGTGTCCACCACGTTGCCCGCCTTGACGCCGTTGGAAGAGACCTCCTCGGAGCGGACCTGAAGGTTCTCGTCTCTGAGCTTCTCGGTCGCATCGGGGGCCGGCTCGTCGATCACTCCCTTCGAGGGGATCGCGACCTCCATGCCGAGCGAGACGCTGATTTCGACCTCCGAGCCCTTATCTGCGCGCTCACCCGCGGGCGGATCCGTTTCCGAGACCGTGTTCGGCTCGTCGCAGCTCTCGAAGTCCGATGCGACCACCTCGAATCCTTCGGCCTCGAGCTCCTCGGTGGCGACCTGGCGGTCCTGGCCGATGACCGAGGGGACGAGCACCTTCTCCGCCCGCGTGAGCGCGAAGACGATGCCCGCGATTATCAGGAAGGCGAGGATCGCGAGAACGATCCACTTCCAGCGGTTGTCGTCCTCCTCCTCCGGCAGTGGATCGACGGCGGCGTAGACGGCGGTGCCGCCGGCGCCCGGATTGGCCTCTGCGGCGTCGAGCGCGCGCAGGAACTCATTGGCGTCGGCGTAGCGGTCCTTGGGGTCCTTGGCGAGCGCCTTCAGGACGACGGCGTCCAGCGCGGGTGGGATCTCGGGGTTGATCTGCCGCGGGGGGACGGGCAGCTCTGAGACCTGCTTGAGCGCAACCGCAACCGCCGTTTCGGCCTCGAACGGCACCTGGCCGGTGAGCGCCTCGTAGAGAATCACCCCGACCGAGTAGATGTCGGCCGAGCCGGTCGTCTCGAGGCCCTGGGCCTGCTCGGGCGACAGGTACTGCGCCGTGCCGAGGACCGACCCGGTCTGGGTGATCTCGGAGGCGCCGGCGCGGGCGATGCCGAAGTCGGTGACTCGGGCACGGCCTTCGGCGTCGACCAGGACATTGTGCGGCTTGAGGTCGCGGTGGACGATCCCGCGCCCATGGGCAAACCGGACACCGGCCAGCACCTGGCGAACGATCTCGACCGCCTCCGCCGGGGAAAGACCGCGCTCGATCAGGTCCTTGAGCGCTGCGCCCTGGACGTACTCCATGGCGATCCAGTAGCGCCCTTCGTGCTCACCACGGTCGTACACGGACACGACGTTCGGGTGCTGGAGGCCCGCCGCGGCCTGGGCCTCACGGCGGAAGCGCTCGACGAACTGCTCGTCGGCTCCGAACCGCTCGTGTAGGAACTTCAGGGCGACCCTGCGGCCAAGCATCGAGTCGTCCGCCGACCAGACGTCCGCCATGCCGCCCGAGCCGATTCTCTGCACTAGGCGGTAGCGCGTTCCGATCTGCTGTCCCGTTTCGAGCCTCATGTCAGTCGGCCAGGCTGTCCATGACCTGCGTCGCTATCGGCCCGGCGATCTCGCCGCCCGAGCAACCGGTGCAGCGCTCGATCATCGCCGCGACCGCGATCTGCGGGTCCTCGGCCGGGGCAAAGCCGATGAACCAGGGGCGGTTGATCGACGCTTCGACGTCGATCTCGGCGGTACCCGTCTTGCCCGCGAGCTGTCCCAGGGTCGTCGAGAGACCGGAGGCGGTTCCATCGTTGGCGACGCTCACCATCATCTCGGCCACCTGCGCGGCGGTCTCTTCAGAGACGACCTGGTTCTGCTCGCTCGGATCCAGCTCCTCGATCGTTCGGCCGTCGGGGTCCTTTGCCTCCTGCAGGAGAGTGGGCTCCATCAGGGTTCCGTCGTTTGCGATCGTCCCTGCGACCTGCGCCATCTGAAGCGGCGTCGCGAGCAGGCGCTCCTGGCCGATGGCGACGCGCCCGATGTCAATCGAGGCGCTGGAAGTCAAGAGCTTTCCCTCGGAGTAGATGCCGCTCGGCGCCATCTGCGAGTCCGGATAGCTGAGCGCAGGGTCCGCGTTGAAGCCGAAGCGGTCCATGTACTCGATGTAGGTCTCCGCCCCGAGATCCTCGCCGACCTGGGCCCAGTAGGTGTTGACCGAGTTGGTGAGCGCCGTCGTCATGTCGATGGTGCCGAAGTCCTGGCTTCCCGAGTTGGCGAGCGGCGCACCCGAGATCTCGACGCCCGAGTTGGCATTCAGGGTGGTCGAAGTCTCGAACTCGCCTGAGTCGAGCGCGGCGGCGGCCGTTACGACCTTCATGGTCGATCCCGGCTCGTACGTCGACTGCGTCGGGCGATTGACGAGTGGCGCGGCGACGTCGTCGCTGTTCAGCACCTTCAGTTGCTTCGGATCTCGCACCGTGTTCGGGTCGTATCCCGGAACCGATGCCATGACCCGGATGGCGCCGGTGTCGGGCTCTATGGCAACCACCGACCCGCCGCCCACGGCTCCCGGCGTCGAGTCGATGGCGGACTGGAGCGCAGCAGTTGCGACACGCTGCGACTCGGCGTCGAGCGTCAAGGTGATGTCGGCGCCCTCGCGTGCTGAACCCGAGAGCTGGTCGATCAGGGTCGCGAACTCGTTCTGGTCGCCGGAGAGAAGGTCGTTCTCCGAAAGCTCGATCCCGGTGCGCTCGACTTCCACGAACGAATAGCCGACCGGGTTGCCGAAAAGCGCGTCCTGCGGGTAGTTGCGAACGAAGACGCGCTGGTTGGGGTTCTGCTCGCCTCCGGCCGGGTTCGACTCGGCGATCAGGACGCCGTCGGAGGTGGTGATGGTCCCGCGCTCGATCTGCTGCTCCTGGATCAAGAGCCTGCGGTTCTCAGTCCTCGACTCGAGGTCGTCTGCCTCGAGGACCGCCCAGCGGGAAGTGAAGACGATGAGACCCGCAAAGAGGATCAAGACGACTACATAGAGGCGGACGATCTGGCTGTTCACAGCGGCTGAACCCCGCCCTGCCCCGGATTGCTGCGGGCCTTGTCGGAGACGAGGAGGAGGAGGGCGAGGAGGATCATGTTCGCCACCACCGAGCTACCGCCCGAAGAAATGAAGGGAAGCGTCACGCCGGTCAAGGGGATCAGCTTGGTGACGCCGCCGATGATCACGAACGCCTGCAGGCAGAAGACGGCTGTGAGGCCGGTGGCCAAGAGCTTTGAAAAGCCGTCGGGCGCCATCACCGCCGCCTTGAAGCCGCGCAGGCCGATCAGGGCGTAGATCGCGATCAGAGCGCAGCCGCCGAAGAGACCGAGTTCGGCGACGATCACGGCAAAGATGAAGTCGGTGTGCGGCTCGGGGAGGATGGAGCCGCAACTGGGGAACGGGACACCGTTGCAGTCGGGCGCGAACGGGCCGGGCAGCCTGAGGAGCGACTCGCCGAGACCTTGGCCAAAGAGCCCTCCCTCGGCCTGAGTGAACAGGGCCGAGGTGATCTGCCCGGCTCCGTCAGGCGCGTTGGCCGCGAACGGATCGATCCAGATGTCGACGCGGTCCTGGACGTGGCCGACCGTGCCGGCGAAGAACCAGGCTCCTGCCAGGAACATGACGAGGCCGATCAGCACATATGAAAGGCGGTTGGTCGCGACGTAGACGAGGGCGAGGAAAGCGCCGAAGAACATCAGCGACGAGCCCAGGTCGCGGATGAACACGAGCATCACCATCGCCGCACCCCAAACGACGAGGAGCGGGCCAAAGTGCTTGAGCGGCGGAATCGTGAGGCCGGCGATCCGGCGCGCGGCCACCGAGAGGAGCTCGCGCGTCTCGTTCAGATAGCTCGCGAGGAAAACGACGATGCCGATCTTTGCGAGCTCGGCCGGCTGGAAAGAGAAGAATCCCAGGTCCACTGCCAGGAAGGCGCCGTTTACCTGCGAGCCGATTCCGGGAAGCCGCGGAGCCAGGAGCAGGGCGATCGAGCCGACGGCGATCAGGTAGCGGTAGCGCTCGAGGATGTGGTAATCGCGCAGGAACACGATCGTCGCCGCGAAAGCAGCGAGGCCGATCAGAAACCAGGTGGCCTGCTCGACCGCGAGGGATTCCTCGATCCGGTAGAGCACCACCAGCCCGATCGCGGCGAGGACGGCGCACAAGGGGAACAGATACGGATCGGCCTTCGGAAGGGCGACTCGGAGGAAGAGGTGGGTGGCGACGCAGATCGCCAGGAAGTAGCCGCCGTAGGTGAGGCTGAGGGTGCCTATCTCATTCGAGCGGACGGCGAAAACAGCCGCAAAGCCGGCGCTCACCAGGAGCGCAACGGGAATCAGGGCGAAGAGCTCGCGATTCCGCGCGGTCATCCGCCGCCGCCGGAGCGCTTCTTTCGGCCCTCCTGCCCACCGTTACCGCCCCCGTTTCCGGCTTGCTGATTCTGGTCTTTCTGCTGCTGTGCGCCGTCGTTGTCGTTGACCGGCGTCGGCGGCTCTGTTGCCGCGGCCGCGGACTGCTCGAGGTTGTCGAGGAGGTCGACGGCGTCCTCTCGAGAGCGAAGATCGTGATTGGTTGCTTCGTCGCGGCGATCCTCGGGTAGCGAGGACACGCGGGTCGGAGACGAGGTGACCTCCGAATAGAGCTCGAAGTTGAGCGGGAGCTCGTACGGCAGACCGCGGTAGAGAGACAGCCGCCCACCCTCATCCGTTCCCAGGAAGTAGACCTGGCGCGCAGCGAAGACGCCCGCGGTGACAAGCCCGGCCACCAGGAGCAGGGCAATCAGAGACTTCACGGGGAAGCGCCGCTTGCGCTTCGCCTCGGCGGGCTCCCGGCGGCGGGCAGGCGCGCCCGACGCGGCGCCTCCCAGGCTCGCTCGGCGCTTGCGCTCAGCCTCGGTGCGGACTGCTTCAGCCGACAGACCGGCCTCGGCGGCGGTCGGGCCGATCAGCGTCGCTCCCTCGTCGAACTCCTGTGCCTCGCCCTCGTCGAGGCGGAAGGCGATCACGGTGATGTTGTCTCGCCCACCCGCCTCGTTCGCCTCGTTCACAAGCCAGGTGGTGGCTTCGTCGAGCGACGAAGATTCGGCGAGAATCTCGCGGACCTTCGGGTCCTTGACCATCGTGGTGAGCCCGTCCGAGCAGATCAGGTAGATGTCGCCGGGGCGGGCACTCGCGGTGAGGGTGTCCACCTCGACCTCCGACTCGGGTCCCAGCGCACGCGTGATGATCGAGCGCTGCGGATGGTCCTCGGCCTCCTGCTCGGTCAGGCGACCCTGCCGGCGGAGCTCCTCTACCAGGGAGTGGTCAGATGTGAGGAGCTTCAACTCGCCCTCGCGGAAGCGGTACGCGCGGGAGTCGCCCACGTGACCGATCGAAATCTCGTCGCCCTCGAGCAGGGCGGCGGTAAGGGTCGTGCCCATGCCCGAGCGGCTCGAGTCGTGCTGCGAAAGGGAGTGGATCTGGCGGTTCGCGCTCTGGACTACCGAGCGAAGGAATGCCTCGGGCGCCTCGGATCCGCGCTCGGCCGGCTCAAAGGCCTCGGCGGCGATACGCGAAGCCACCTCGCCCGCCTGCGCCCCACCCATGCCGTCGGCCACTGCATAAAGGGGGCCGCGGGCAAAGTAGGAGTCCTCGTTGGTCGTCCGCTGACGACCCGTGTCCGTCTTATAGGAGTCCTCGGCGATTCGAAGTGGCATCTACGAGCCCCCGGGGACGTCGATCTCGAAACGAAGCTCGGTGTCGCCGATCTTGACCTCATCGAGGTCCGTGAGGATCCGCTCCGAGGTGAATCGGCTTCCGTTGAGATAGGTGCCGTTGGTCGAACCCATGTCCTCGACGTAGTAGCTCGGCCCACGCGAGTAGATCCGGCAGTGGATGGTGGACGCAAACTTGTCGTCGATCCTCACGTCCGCATCGTCGCCGCGACCGATTGAAAGACCGCCGAAGAGGTCCCAGCGGCTCCCGGCGTCGAGGCCGCCGCCCTTGACCGCGACCAGGGAGGCGTCAGTCGAAGGAGCGCGCCCGCCCGGTCCCGCGGCCTGATGAAAACCCGTCGCCTCGGGTGCCGGCGACTGCGTCGCGCGCAACTCCTTCAGCGCCGAGCGCCCGACCCAGAACAGGAACAGGTACAACACGGCAAGGAAGCCGAACTTCAGCCCGACCGCGATCGGCTCGGTGTCCACTAGAAGGCCATGTATGGGTTGAGCGCCTGTTGGCGCGAGAGCTGCATGCCGGTCGTTCCCTAGTGCTCGATGTCGAAGGTGAAGTAGGTGGTCCCGATCTGGACGTTGTCCCCGGGGCTGAGGCGCGACGAGTCGACCTGGCGGCCATTGACCTTGATCCCGTTGGTTGATCCGAGGTCTGCGATCTCCCAGTCCCCTGTGGAGTTCCGGCGAAGCTCGGCGTGCTTACGGGAGACATTCTGGTCGGCGAGGACGCAGTCGCACTCGCGCGAGCGGCCCAGCGAAGCGACCGGCCCCTCCAGGACGAAGCGGCGGTCGTCGAGCGAAACGATGGCCTTCGTGTCGGTCAGGTGCGCGACGCGCTTGGTCGTGCGCGACTGCTTCTCGGCCTTGGGAGGCACTTGATAGACCATCGTGTGGCCTTGCTCGCCCTGCGACGGAGCCTGACCTTCGCGCTGCGCCGTCTTGACCAGGCGCGTCTGGATACCGAACTCGCCGAGTCGCAGGCGCTCGTCAACTTCAAGGCTCACCTCGGGCCGGGTGAGGAGCGCAAGATCGTGGCGGCGGGCGTGTTCGAGGAGATAGGACGAGAGCTCCTGCTCGAGCGAGCGCTCGTAGCCCTCGAGGCGCTCGTGGTCCTCGGTGCCGAGCCAGACCGTGTACTGGTTGGGCACGTAGACACGCGCGACTGAAGCGGTGCGGTGTGCGTCCATTTCCTTGGCGAGCTTGCGCGCGATCTCCACGGGTTGGACCTGCGAAGAGAAGGCGCGTGAAAACGCACCCTGGACCAAGTTCTCTATTCGTGCTTCGAGGTTTCGAAGGACGCTTATGTCGATTCTCCTTGCGGCACGCGAGTCGGGCGGGCGGCTCCGCCTCCTGCGGCCCGCTGTGAGCGCCGAATCCTACCCGTGGAGCGCGGGCTGGGCGCTTGCCAGAGCAGGTGGGTGGGATGGTTCTTCCCGGTGCTGCGCCCCGGCGCGGGCGGCCACGGCGAGTGCCACGACGACTATCGCGATGGCAGCACTCGCGCTCTGCGCGCCGTCGCCCACGTACGCGAGGCCGGCGGCGAGGGCCGCGGCCCAGATGACAGTGCCCACGAGGGCAAGTGCCGGGTGCGCTTTGAGCACGACCCCCAGAAGGAGCGCGGCGAGGCCGAGAAGCGCGATTCCGGCCAAGGCGGAGGGGTCCGCGAATGCGCTCAGGACCTCATTTCCTGCCGCCGAAGCAGAGCTCATCCAGCCGTCCGTCGCCTGCGGAGAGATCTTCAGCCGGTCGCCGAAGCCGAAGCCGACCGCCGCGATGAGGTAGGCGGCAAAGGAAAGCCCGCCCAGGATCGCCCGATCCCGGGCGTTATGGACGCTGAACGCGACGACCGCCGGAGCGGCGGCGATCGCTCCGGCCGCGCCAAGCGGCACGGCGACCAGCGGGACGAGGGCCAGGGCGGCGTTGGGCGCAATGGCCAGCGCCGGCATCAGGACGACGGCGAGAACCAACGCCAGGCCGGGGAGCCCGGCGGGGCCGGCCAGGGCGGCGAGCGCCGTACCCGCGCCCACGAGACCGAAGATCCGGGCGAACGAGCGCCTTGGAAGCGGTGAGGCCGTGCTGCCGGGAGAGGGCACCGCGCACTCGTCGTCGAGTTGGATGGCGACGCGCTCCAACTCGGAGCGCAGGCGTTTCAGCGTCGGGCGGTTCCGGGGGTCGGCCTCGAGGCAGGCGTCGATCTGCGCGACGAGCGCATTCGGGAGATCCGGGCGTGGCAGGGCGAGCGAGGGGATCGGCTGACCGATCTGTCGCGCGGTCTGCGCGGGAGTCCTGCGGGCAACGGGATTCTCGCCCGCCCACGCCTCATAAAGGGTGAGCGCAAGCGAGTAAACGTCGGCCTCGGCCCCTGCGTGATGGCCCTCCGCCTGCTCGGGCGCCATATAGGAAAGGGTTCCGACCACCTCACCGGGGGCCGTCAGGACCGGGGCTCCGGCGACCGCCGCGATCCCGAAGTCCATGAGCTTTGCGCGGCGGCCTTGCGTACCGAATGGCCGGACGATGGCGTTCTGGGGTTTCACGTCTCGGTGAATGACGCCTCTCTCGTGCGCGTGGCAGAGCGCGTCGCAGAGGTCCTTTCCGATCTGCGCGACGTCACGGTCAGACACGGTGCCCTCCCGCGCGGCGCGATCGAGCGTCTTGCCGTCGACGAGCTCGGAGACGAGAAGGGCATGGCCGTCTCGCTCCCCCAACTCGTAGAGGGTGACGATCGCCGGGTGGTTGAGGCGGGCCGCTGCCTGGGCCTCTCGCAGGACCCTGTCGGCACCCGCGGTCTGGATCTCCTTGATCGCGACCTCGCGCTGAAGGCGCTCGTCCAGCGCCTTGTAGACGGTGCCCATCCCGCCGGAGCCAATTCGCTCTCCGACTCTGAACCGCCCCATTACGAGTTCACCTGACACTACGAATCCTGCCTTCGACGGGCCTCTGGCCATTCCTGCCGGTGTCCGGCGATGTACTCAGACCGCTTGGGCGGTAATACTGGCCCTGAGTGGAAGCATCCGAAACCGACGATCGGAACTCGCCCCAGCGCCGCGGGGAGCCTCGCGCGCAGCGCAGCCGGCGTCCTCCGCCCCCGCGCGAGCCCGCCGGGGACGTCTTCAAGCGCCGCGCGCTCGCCTTCGGCATCGGCGTCGTGGTCATCGTCTTGCTGCTGCTCGCGGTCCGCGGTTGCCTGGACGCGCGCAAGGAACGAGCTTTCGAGAACTACCTCCGCGATCTCGACTCACTGGTCACGACCTCCTCCCAGCTCTCCGACGACTTCTTCTCCAGGTTCCGCGACCCGGGCGGGGCGACCGAGCTGGAGTTCCAGGCTCAACTCGGGTCGAGCCGCGGCACCAGCGAGGACCTCCTCAATCGGGTCCAGGGCCTCGACTCACCCGACGAGCTCTCCGAGGCCCAACAAGACCTCGAGCTCGCGTTCGAGCTGCGACGCGACGGGGTGACCTCTGTCGTCGAGCAGACGGAGGCGGCTCTGGGCGAGAAGGGCTCGAAGGACGCCACGAGCCAGATCTCGACCGACATGCGTCAGTTCTTGGCCTCCGACGTTCTCTACGCGCGGGCCCATGCCGAGATCGTCAGCGTGCTCGACGAGCAGGAGCTTGAGGGCGACGTCCCGTCGTCGAACTTCCTGCCCGAGCCGATCGAGCCGTGGCTCGACGACCTCGAGATCGCGCGCCTTCTGGCGCAGGTCGCCGGCGAGACCGGGGCTGCCGGTGGGGCGACCCGCGGAACGGAGCTTTCCACGGTCACCCTCAGGCCCGGGAACATCCCGCTCACTCCGGACACCCTCAACACGGCCAGCCGGGTGCCGACCGAGATCGAGGTTGGCGTCCTGAACGGTGGGACCACTCAGGAGACCGATGTCGCGGTCTCGTACGAGCTCCTGGGTTCGACCGAGCCGATCGAGGGCGAGGCCACGATCCCGCGGATCGATGCGGGTGTCGAGGGTTCGGTCGCGATCCCCGTGCAGGGCGAGATTCCCGAGGACGACGACCTCACCCTGATCGTCACCGTCTTTCCCGTCGCCGGCGAGTCGATCGTCGAGAACAACGAACTCGCCTTCCAGGTCCGCTTCGGCGGTTAGGGGCGGATCATCAAGCCCCTCTCCGTCGCCTTCCTAGGGCCTGCCGGAACCTTCTCCGATGACGCGCTGCGCGCGGCGGCTGGGCGAGCCGTCGCGGGTGTCGAGCCACGCCCCGTTCCGACGATTCACGACGCCGTGATGGCAGTGGCGCTGGGTGATGCCGACCGCGCTCTGGTGCCGTTCGAGAACTCGATCGAGGGCTCGGTCCGCCCCACCCTCGACGCGCTTGCGTTCGACGCCGAGAGCGTCTCGATCGCAGGTGAGCACGACCACGAGATCTCTCAGGCTCTGATCGGGCGCGAGGCCATTGACCTTCTGGAAGTTGAGGTCGTTCTGAGCCATCCGCAGCCGAGCGCCCAGTGCGCGCGCTTCCTGCGTGCCGAGCTGCCACAGGCCGAGATCCGAGCGACCGACTCGACCGCCGAGGCGGTTCGGCTCGTTTCTGAGTCGGACGCCCGCTGGGCGGCGCTCGGCGCTGCGTCGGCCGCGGAGATCTACGGTTGCGTGGTTCTTCGCGAGGGCACAGAGGACGAGAAGGGCAATGTCACCCGCTTCGTCTGGCTCGCTCCCGATGGCGTCCGTGCCGAGGAGGGTGACGGTCAGCCGTGGAGGACGACGCTGATCTTTTCCGAGCTCGGCGCCGATCACCCGGGAGCGCTCGTGGACGCTCTCTACGAGATCTCGAATCGCGAGGTCAACATGACGCGAATCGAATCCCGACCCCGTCGCTTCGAGCTCGGCCGGTACATGTTCTTCATCGACCTGGAAGGCTCGGACAGCGACCCCGCGGTCGCCGAGGCAATCGGCGCGCTGCGAAACAAGGCCGAGAACGTGCGCGTCCTGGGGAGCTACCCCACCGCGGCCGGCCCCCTCCCCTAGGGGTCAGACCCCTCACACAACGCTCACACTCGCACTCACGCCGCCAACTCACCTCGCCCGCCGTTCGGCGAGTCGCCGCCGGCCGCGATTAGAATCTCCGGCTACGGTGGCAGTCTTCGCGGATCCTGACGCGGGCATGGCGATTGGAAAGGTCGCGCCGTTTGCGCGGCGCCTCCACGGCGGAAGGACTCATTCGCACCGCGGCCCCGGCGGCCGGGTGCTCGTCCTGAACGCGAGCTACGAGCCGATCAACGTCTGCACCATGCGACGTGCCGCGGTCCTGGTGTTGAAGGAACGGGCCGAGGTGCTCGAACGGCGCGAGGGCGCGCTCCATTCCGAACGCCTGAATCTCGACCGACCTTGCGTGATCCGTCTGGTCCGGTATGTCCGCGTCCCGCGTGACGTCCACCGGCGAAAAATCACGCGACGTGCCGTCCTCGCTCGGGACTCTTACACGTGTCAATACTGCGGCCGCGAAGCAGCGGGACTCACCGTCGACCACGTCATCCCACGCAGCCGCGGCGGCTCGTCGCACTGGGACAACATCGTCGCCGCTTGCGCGCCATGCAACCGAAAAAAGGGCAACCGCCTGCCCAACGAGGCCGCGATGCCACTACGCACCAGCCCCAAGGCCCCGGGCCCGACCGTCTTCATCCGCATCGCAAGCCCCCGCGTCCCGGACGCGTGGGAGCAGTACCTCCTCGCCGCCTAGGGGCCAGACCCGGGGCCAGACCCCTCGGAGGGGCCAGACCCTCACACAACGCTCACAACGAGGCGGGAGGCGGTGTTTGCCGGTAAGGGGGTGCCGAGGGGTCAGGCCCGGGGCCAGACCCTCACAAAAGGTGGGGCCAGACCCCTCGAGGGGTCAGACCCTTACACGACGCTCGTGAAAGGCGAAGGGCCGCCCCGTGAGGAGCGGCCCTTCGGTACGAGTCGCGTGATTTGGACGACCGGGGATTGACAGCGAGTGGGACAACTTCCCGCCTCCCATTTGGCCGCCGGCGCCTGGTTGGTATTCCACCAGGCGGCTCACACGTGCCACCTAGTGTTCCGACACCTCCAGCGTCCCGTTAAGCATTGGAATTAGGACCACCTCCTTTCTCTGGTCCATTTATTGAACCAAAGAAGGAGGCGGTTCTGCATTCGGTAAAAAGCCCGAGTGCCGCCGGGTCGTTTGAGGTCTCCAGTACGGAGCGCCCGCCGTGTTGAGAGAGGCCTACTCGGCGTCTGGGTCGGCTGCGGTATCCGCCTCGTGCCGAGGCGTCTGAGTCGTCCGCTGCGTCCGGCTCAGCCGCATCGCTGCCTACTTCCGCGACGGGCTCGCCGGCGGCTTCGGCTTCCTCGAGCTCTGCCTGAATGCCCGGGGCATCGCCCTCGCCCTCGCCGTTCACCGGCGTTGACGATTCGACCACGAGGGCGACGGCCGAGACGCAGTCGTCCTCCTTCATGTTCATGACGCGGACGCCCTGCGTTGCGCGGCCCATCAGGGAGATGCCGCCGGCGTTGGTGCGCTGGACCATGCCGTTCTGGGAGATGAAGAGAAGGTCCTGGTGTTCGCGAACGATGAGCGCGCCGGCCAGGCCGCCCTTCTTTTCCGTCATGCGGATCGTCAAGACGCCCTGGGTGCCGCGGCCCTTGATCGGATACTCGGGGACCTCGGTGCGCTTGCCGTAGCCGTTCTGCGTAACCACGAAGAGCTGCGCGTCATCGCGCGCAATGTCCATGGCGAGCACGCGGTTCTTGCTGCCGTCGGGCAGCTTCTTGGCCACGTTCATCCCGCGCACGCCGCCGGTGCCACGGCCCATCGCGCGAACCTGGGACTCGTTGAAGCGCGAGGCGTTGCCGGACTTCGAGACCATCAGGATGTCGTCCTCGCCCGAGGTGAGGCGGACCTGCACGAGCTCGTCGTCGTCCTTGACCTTGATGGCGATGATGCCGTCGGCCTTGATCTTGGTGTTGTACTCGAGGAACTCGGTCTTCTTGATCTGACCGCCGGCAGTCGCAAAGACGAGGAACTTGTCCTCCTTGAAGTCGCGCGTTGGGATGACGGCCATCACGCGCTCGCCCTCGCGGAGCGGCAGCACGTTCACGAGCGCCTGGCCGCGATGCGTACGCGACCCCTCGGGCAACTCATAGACCTTGAGGCGATAGACCTTGCCGCGGTTGGTGAAGAAGAGGAGGAAGTCGTGGGTCGAGCAGATGTGGAGGTGCTCGATGTAGTCCTCTTCTTTCAGGTTCATCCCCATGACGCCGATGCCGCCGCGGCGCTGCTGGCGGTAGGTGGCGAGCGGGAGGCGCTTGGCGTAGCCGGAGTTGGTGAGCGAGACCACCATCTGCTGATCGGCGATGACGTCCTCGATGTTCAGGTCGCCCTCGAAGTGCGTGAGCTGGGTGCGGCGTTCGTCGGCGTACTTGTCCTCGACCTCGGAGAGCTCGTCGACGATGATCCCGTCGATGCGGGCGGGGTCGCCGAGGATCGCGCGGAGCTCGGCGATCTTGTCCATCAGCTCCTTGTGCTCGGCGCGGATCTTGTCCGATTCGAGCGCGGTGAGGCGCTGGAGGCGCATGTCCAGGATCGCCTGCGCCTGGATGTCGGTGAGCTTGAAGTTGTCGATCAGGCCGGTCTTTGCTTCGACCGGGTCAGCCGATGCGCGGATGAGGGCGATGACCGCGTCGAGATTGTCGAGCGCGATGAGCAGGCCTTCGAGAACGTGAGCGCGGGCCTCGGCCTGGCGAAGCTCGTACTGCGTGCGGCGAACGATCACGTCGCGCTGGTGATCGACGTAGTGGTGAATCATCTCCTTGAGGCCGAGCGTGCGCGGCACGCCGTTCACCAGGGAGACCATGTTCATGCCGAACGAGTTCTGCATCGGCGTGTGCTTGTAGAGCTGGTTCAGCACCACCGCCGCGGGGTCGCCGCCGCGCTTGAGCTCGATCACCAGGCGCATGCCCGAGCGGTCCGACTCGTCGCGAAGATCCGAGATGCCGGTGATCTTCTTGTCGCGGACGAGGTCGGCGATCTTGGTGATCAGGCCGCCTTCGCCGCCCTTCTTGACCATGTAGGGAAGCTCGGAGACGATGATCGCGTCCTTGCCGCCGCGGATCGGTTCCACGTGGGCCACCGCTCTGATCCGAACGCTGCCGCGACCCGACGCATAGGCGTCGCGGATGCCGGAGGCGCTCATCATGCCGCCGCCGGGGAAGTCTGGGCCCTTGACGAACTCCATCAGGCCCGGCAGGTCGATCGAGGGGTTCGCGATGTATGCCTTGGTCGCCTGGATGACCTCGCCGAGGTTGTGCGGCGGGATGTTGGTCGCCATGCCGACGGCGATGCCGGTCGAGCCGTTGACGAGGAGGTTCGGGAAGCGCGCCGGCAGAACGAGCGGCTCGGAAGTCGTCTCGTCGTAGTTGGGGCCGAAATCGACGGTGTCCGCGTCGATGTCGCGAAGCATTTCGGTGGCCAAGCGCTCGAGGCGGGCCTCCGTGTAGCGCATCGCGGCGGCGGGATCGTCGTCGATCGATCCGAAGTTGCCCTGGCCGTCGACGAGCGGCGAGCGGAGCGCGAAGTCCTGGGCGAGGCGGACGAGCGTGTCGTAGATCGCGGAGTCGCCGTGCGGGTGGTACTTGCCCATGACTTCGCCGACGATGAACGCGCACTTGCGATAGCCACGGTTGGGCTGGAGGCCCAGGTCGTGCATCGCGTAGAGCACGCGGCGGTGCACCGGCTTCAGGCCGTCGCGCACGTCCGGCAGCGCTCGGCCGACGATCACGCTCATGGCGTAATCGAGGTACGACGAGCGCATCTCCGTCGTCAGTTCGCGATCTTCGATGCGCCCTGTCAGCGCATCGAGGCCGCCCGGACCCGGCTCAGACATCGAGGAACTTCACCTCACCCGCGTGCTGTTCGATGAAGAGCTTCCGCGGCTCGACCTTGTCGCCCATCAGGTCCGTGAACACGCGGTCGACCGCCGCAGCGTCCTCGATCGTCACCCGCTGAAGGGTGCGACTGGCCGGATCCATGGTCGTCTCGCGGAGCTGGTCTGCGTTCATCTCGCCGAGTCCCTTGAAGCGCTGCATCGTCACGCCGACCTTCGCCAGATCGACGACCGACGTCTGAAGTGAGCCGAACGACTCAGCGATCTTCGACTTGTCCTTGAGCGAGAGGTTGAAGGGCGGGCGCCCGACCTGGTTCAAAAGTTCAGCGTGCACGCTGACGAGCTTTCGGTAGTCCTGCGAGTTGAAGAGCTCTCCGCTCAGCGTGTAAAAGCGGGCGAGGCCTGAGCGCCGGTGAGTTGCCTTGATGTGGAGCTCGTCGCCCGTTGCGGTGACCAGTTCCGTCTCGAACGGCTCGGCCTCGGGATCGTCGTCCTCGACCAGCTTCTTGACCGCCTCCAGCGAGTCGGCGCCGGCGTCGAGGATCTGCGACTCGGAGAGAAACGCGATCAGCTCTCCCCCGTGCTCGGCGCGCAGCGCGTCGTACCAGCCCTCGTACTCCTTGAGCTTTCGGTTGAAGCGCTGCCAGCGGGCGGCCGTGAGCTTGGTGTCCTTGCCCTCGGCGTCGGTCAGCGTGTAGTTCTCGATCCGGTCCGCCAGGAGGTACTCCTCGAGCTCGGACTCCTTCTCCACGTAGCGCGAGCGATTGCCCTGCTTGACCCGGTAGAGCGGCGGCTTTGCGATGTAGACGTAGCCGGCGTCGATCAGCTCGGGCATCTGGCGATAGAGAAAGGTGAGCGCGAGCGTGCGGATGTGCGCGCCGTCCACGTCTGCGTCCGAGGCGAGGATGATCTTGTGATAGCGGGCGTCCTCGAGGTTGAACTCGTCGTGGACGCCGGTGCCGATCGCGGTGATCATCGCCTGGATCTCGACGTTTGAAAGGACCTTGTCGATCCGGCTCTTCTCGACGTTCAGGATCTTGCCGCGAAGCGGCAGAACCGCCTGGGTGGAACGGTCGCGAGCCTGCTTGGCCGAGCCGCCGGCCGAGTCGCCCTCGACGATGAAGATCTCCGCGTCGCGCGGGTCCTTGACCGAGCAGTCGGCGAGCTTGCCGGGAAGGGTCGAGTTCTCGAGCGCCGACTTGCGCCGGGTGAGGTCGCGCGCCTTGCGCGCTGCGTCGCGGGCGCGGGCCGCGTCGACCGATTTCGAGACGATCCGCTTTGCGTCGGTGGGGTTCTCCTCGAGGAACTCGCCCAGCTTGCGGTTGACGGTCTCCTTGACGAGACCCTCGACCGGCGGGTTGCCGAGCTTGGTCTTTGTCTGGCCCTCGAACTGGGGCTCGGCCAGCTTCACCGAGATCACAGCGGTCAGCCCCTCGCGCACGTCCTCGCCGGAGAGGTTCGGGTCCTTCTCCTTCAAGAGGCCCTTCTCGCGGCCGTAGGCGTTGATCGTGCGCGTGAGCGCCGAGCGGAAGCCCGAGAGGTGCGAGCCGCCCTCGTGGGTGTTGATGTTGTTGGCGAAGGTGAAGACGGACTCCTGGTACGAGCCGTTCCACTGCATCGCGACCTCGACGGCGCCGTCGTCGGTCTCGTGGTCGAAGTAGACGGTCTTCTTGTGGAGGGCGTCCTTGTTCTCGTTCAGGTGGTGAACGAAATCGACGATCCCGCCCTCGTAGTGGAAGGAGTCGCTGGTGCCACCGGCGCGCTCGTCGGAGAGCTCGATCCTGAGGCCGCGCGTGAGGAAGGCCGTCTCGCGCATGCGCTCGGCGAGCGTCGCGTACTCGTAGTTGATCTCCTCGAAGATCTCGGGGTCCGGCGCGAAGGTGATGGTCGTGCCGGTCCTGTCCGACGTGGCTCCCTTGACGAGGTCGCCCTGCGGAGCGCCGCGGACGTAGTCCTGTGTCCACTCGAAACCGTCGCGGTGGATCTCGAGATGGAGCTTCTCGGAGAGCGCGTTGACGACCGAGACGCCGACGCCGTGGAGACCACCGGAAACCTTGTATCCCCCGCCCTCGCCGAACTTGCCGCCGGCGTGGAGGACGGTCAGCACAACCTCGGCGGCGGGACGCTTTTCCTCCGGGTGCTCGTCAACGGGAATTCCGCGTCCGTCGTCGACCACGGTGATCGACTCATCGGGGTGGATCGTGACCTGGATGTGGTCGCAGTGGCCTGCGAGCGCCTCATCGACGGAGTTGTCGACAACCTCGTAGACCAGGTGGTGAAGGCCGCGCGGTCCGGTGGAGCCGATGTACATGCCCGGGCGCTTTCGCACAGGGTCGAGCCCACGGAGAACCGTGATCTCGCCGGACGTGTAGTCGCCATCCTTGGCGGTACCGTTTTTCTGCGCGTCGGCCTTGCCGGCGCTCGTTGCTTTTGCCACTTGGACCTTTCGGGGTTGCCTCGCGGGAGGATCCCGGCCGCCGCGCCAGCGACTCTAGAGCCGCGTTCGGACGGGCCCACGGCCCACCAATCGAGTTCACATAAGGATACCAGGGAGAGGCGCCGTAATTGGCTTCAGCGCGTTACAAAAGACCTGCAAATAAGCATAAAAGCGGAACTTTGCTCAGTCGAAGTCGTTGCGAGCCGCGGCAGCGGTGAATCTGAGGCCCTCGAGCGCCTCTCCGTACGGCCCGGCGCCCAGACCTTCGCGGACCTTTTCAAGCAGGATCGGACCCATCAGATCGAGCTCCTGGGCCCAGGTCGCCGAGCGGCACGCGACCGTGACGACACCTCCTCGCTCCGATACGGGGTCGCCCTGCCCTGCCGCCAGGGAGCCGGCCGCGCCCGGCCACGCCTCCTGCACCGCGGCGAGGAGCGTCTGGGGAGCCACTTCGCTTCGCACCGCGGCCAGTGCGTCGGCCAGGGAGCGGGGGGCGCCCTGCTCTCCCCTCCTCCGAGCCACTAGGCGGCCTCGGTCGCGTCGCCGACGCCGCGGATCGCCGCGCCGTTTCGGACCGCCAGCTCAAGTCGCTCGCACGACGCCGGCAGGTGTGAGCTCTCGGTTGCCGTCACCAGCGACTGCCCGCCGCCGGCCGCGAGACGGTCGCACAAGAGCTCACGCCGTTCCGGATCGAGCTCGGACGTCACGTCGTCGAGAAGCATGAGGGGTGCCTCGGCGCGCTCGGCGAGCAGCGCGTCGCGCTCGGCGAAGAGAAGCGCGAGAAGCACCGAGCGCTGCTGGCCCTGCGACGCGTACTTGCGGGCCGAGCGGCCTCCGAGCGAGATCGCCACCTCGTCGAGATGCGGACCGTGGCCTGAAAACCCGCGGGCGAGATCCGAGTCGCGCTTCTCGAAAAGCTCTGAGCGGAGCTCCTCGGCGCCGGCCGCCTTGCTCCGGGGCGCGTAGCGGAGCTCCGGATCGCTGAGGCCGAGCTCAGAGGCAGCCGCCGCGAACAGGGGGGCCAGCGTCACAAGCGCAGCGGCGCGTGTCTCCATCAACTCGATCCCCGATTCGGAAAGCTCGGCGTCCCATGCATCCAGGGAATCGGGGCCTGCCGAGCCCGAGCGAATCCTGGACACCAGCGCGTTTCGCTGCGCCAGCGCCCGCGCATAGCGCCGGCGCGCCTCGGCGCGGGCCGGGCGGAGAGCGGCGACAAAGCCGTCGAGATGCGAGCGGCGGGCGGCGGGCGGACCCTTGACGAGCGTGAGCCGGTCGGGCATGAAGACGGCGACCGGTGGGCGAAGTGTCGCCGCGTCCGGAACGGGGGAGCCATTCACGAGATGGCGCCGCCCGCTCTCGCGATCGACGGCGCAGAGGAACTCCCGCTGCTCGCCTGCGTCGTCGATTAGTACCTCTGAGCGGGAGAGAGCTTCACCGAACGCGATCGTCTCACGATCGGCCCGCGTCCGGCACGAGCGGCCCGCGAGTCCCATGTAGAGCGCCTCCAGGAGATTCGTCTTGCCCGACCCGTTCGCGCCGTGGAGGAGGGTCACTCCGTCTGAGAGCTCGACCTGGGCGGGGGTGAGATTCCGGAACCCGAGGGTCGTGAGCGAGACGACCCTCACCGGGCGCGAGCCTTAGACGTTGAGCCGGATCGGCATCACGAGGTAGGAGAAGTCCTCGCTGCCCACCGGGCGGAGTAGTCCCGGCCGCAGCGGCGACGAGATCTGGACGGCAATCTCGTCGCTTTCGACCGTCTCGATCCCCTCGATCAGGAACTGCGGGTTGAAGGCGATCTCGAGCGGCTCGCCCGAATAGGGAGCGGGCATGCCTTCAGTCGCGTCGCCGATGTCTGGCGTCTCGGCGGCCACCGTCAGCTCTCCCTCTGCGAACGCAAACCTGAGCGGTGCGTTCCGCTGCGCGAGCTGGGAGACGCGGCGCGCAACCTCCAGGAGCTCCTCGCGAGGCAAGCGCACCTCATGGTCGAACGTCTCGGGGATGAGCTGGCGCCAGCTCGGGAACTGGCCCTCGATCAGACGCGACGAGAGCGCGACACCCTCGAGCTCGAAAACGACCTGGTTGCGCGAGAGCGAAATATCGACGTTCTCCGACGGGCTGTTCGAGATCAGACGCGCGAGCTCTCGCAGCGCTCTCGCCGGCACGTTGGCGTCGATCGGCTCGGCCAGCGCAGTCTCGAGCTTGGTGTGTTTGACGCTCAGACGGTAGGAGTCAGTCGCGACCATGGTGAGTGAGTCGCCCTCGGCGTGGACCAGGACGCCGGTCAGGATCGGGCGTACCTCGTCACGGGAGGCGGCGCGGGCGACCCTGTCGATCGTCTCCGCAAGCGGGCCGGCGGGCAGTGTCGCCTTGCTGCCCTCGACGTCGGGTAGGCGTGGGAAGTCCTCGGCGGGGAGGGTCCGGAAGTGAAAGCGGGCGTCGCCGGCCGTGAGCTCTACGTCGCGCTCCTCCGAGCGCTGCTCGAGGGTCACGTCGCCGGCGGGGAGGCTTCGCGCGACGTCGGCCAGAAGCCGGCCGGGCAAAAGGACCGTCCCCTCGCGCTCAACCTGAACATCCGGAAGGGTCAGTGAGATCCCCATCTCCATGTCGGTGGCGCGCAGAAGGAGCCCGTCGGAGGTGGCGCTGAAAAGGACGCCGCCGAGCGAAGGCAAGGTCGAGCGGGAGGAGACTGCGCGGCCGGCGTGGCCGAGAGCAGTGACGAACGATTCACGTGGGGCTGTGAGCTTCATCGGGTCTTTCGTTTGTTGGTCGTCATGGATCTCAACATTCTTTCTACGTGATCAGATGTATCAGGGTTGTGGATGACGGTGGAAAAAGAGTGCTTTGTCAGTGGCAATGCGGGAATGACATGTTGATCAGTCCTGTGGACGGGACCCGGGGTCGTGGGAAGTGTCGGGTTGCGGTCTGGGGATGGGGAGGGGTTCTCCCAGGATGGAGCGCACGCTGTGGATATCTCCGGCAGTGGCGGACCCCGGCTCGTTGCGCTGCCCAACGGCCCTGATCGCGTGGATGACGGTGGAGTGATCGCGGTCGAACTCCCTAGCGATCTGGGAGAGCGAAAGCGGAGTGAGCTCACGCGCCAGGTACATGGCGAGGTGGCGGGCGCGGGCGATGGCGGGCGTGCGCTTGGCCGAGAGGAGCTCGGCCTTCGGGATCGCCAGGACCGACGAAACCGCATCCTGGATGGCGGCGACACTCGGGGCGACAACGACCCCGGGGCCGGCCGGTTGCTCGGAAGGCTTGGGGCCGAGAGCGCGCCCGACGGCATCGTCGCCGAACGGCTCGCCGTAGATCGAAGAGAAGGCGAGGACGCGGGTCAGCGCTCCTTCGAGGCGCCGGACGTTCCCCGGCGCGCGGTCAGCGATCTGGCGTAAGACGCCGGGGTCCGGAAGCTCGTCGACCGCATCGGAGGCAAAGCGCCAGAGAAGGGCGACCCGGGTCCTGAGGTCCGGCGGCTCGAGCTCGACGGAGAGGCCCCACTCGAAGCGGTCGCGAAGCCGTTCCTCGAGACGGGTGAGCGACCCGGACGGGCGGTCGCTCGACATGACGACCTGCTTGCCGGCTGCAAACAGCGCGTTGAAGGTGTGAACGAACTCTTCCTCGGTCTTTTCCTTGCCCTCGAGGAACTGGACGTCGTCGATGAGGAGCGCGTCGAGTCCGCGATAGCGCTGCTTGAAGCGCTCAGGCCCCTGCGTTCGAAGCGCGGTGACGAACTCACTGGTGAAGCGTTCCGCCGTCGTGTAGTGAACCGTCAGCTCAGGATGGTGCCCACGCATATAGGCGGCGATCGCTCCCATGAGGTGCGTCTTGCCCAGTCCGGGAGGCCCATGTAGGTAGAGCGGGTTGTAGGCCTCGCCCGGCGCCTCGGCGACTGCGAGAGCAGCCGCGTGGGCAAAGCGGTTGCCGGGGCCGATGACGAAGCGGTCGAACTCGTGGCTGGGGTTGACGGGCACCGGTTCGGCGATGCGTGCGGTCGCAGCGCCGGCGCTCGGGCGGGACGGCGGCTCGACCAGGGTGATCCGCTCGAACCCGGCGGCGATCCGCCTCATTGCTTCCTCGAGCGAGCCCAGGTAGCGCCGATCGACCCAGGTCCGTACTCGCGCGGGACCGGTCAGATAAAGGGTCTCAGCCTGGGAACCCGCTGCCTGGAGCGGGGCGATCCAGAGGTCGAAGGTGGCAGCGGGCAGGGATCGCTCGAGCTCGGAGCGAACAGCTGCCCAAGCCGCCGCGGCGTCCGGATTTCCCCTTTGGTCAGGCACGAGAGCGACCTTATCGGCGGGTTCGAGGGAGCTTTGGCGGCACCCCGCAAATCGCGGAGAAAAGACGCGGAACCGCAGTGCACTTTGCATCGCCGGAGCGGGAGGGCCGCCTCTCTATACTGGCCGTCGCCCGCCCGAGCATTCCGCTCCGGCCCGCTGGACCACCACTTACCTATGAAGCGCACCTGGCAGCCAAAGAAGCGCAAGCGAGCAAAGACCCACGGTTTTCGTGGTCGTATGCGCACGCGCTCAGGCCGGGACGTACTCAGGCGTCGGCGCGCAAAGGGCCGCAAGCGCCTCACCCCGTAGATGGCTTCTGAGAAGAAGCGGGGCCGCCTCTCGCGGAGCGGCGACTTCGACCGCGTTTATCGCGAGGGCCGCTCACACTCGAACCGATACTTCGTGCTCTACGCCTTCCCGCGTGAGGATGGCGAGCCCCCCGAGGGGTCAGACCCCTCACACGATGCTCACACCGAGGCCGAGGACGAGAGCGCTCTGCGCCTTGGACTGTCCGTCAGCCGGAAGGTCGGGGGTGCGGTCGAGCGAGCGGCGGTCAAGCGGGCAATCCGCGAGGCGTTCTGGGCGCTTTCGGACGGTCTGCCCAAACAGTTCGACTTCGTGATCGTGGCCCGGCACGACGCGGCCGCGTTGGTCGAGCGCGAGGGC
Source organism: uncultured bacterium (assembly GCA_963721645.1). GTDB lineage: Bacteria > Actinomycetota > Thermoleophilia > Solirubrobacterales > 70-9 > JALZKA01. The sequence goes on from CAVRJK010000002.1 coordinate 2,401,112, forward strand.
ACGCCAGGCGTCGAGACCGCTCTCACGGATCTGTTTTCCGAGGCCGGCCTCGAGCGGGGTAACACGTGAAACGCACTCTTTTGGCTTTCCGAGCGGCTTTTGTCGCTGTCCTTCTCGCTCCGATCCGCTTTTACCAGCGCTTCATCTCGCCCGGACTCCCCCGTCGGTGCAAGTACGAACCGACCTGTTCTGCTTACGCGGTGAGCGCAGTGCGTGAGTTGGGCGTCGTGCGTGGCTCCGTACTCGCCGCGTGGCGCCTCCTTCGCTGTAACCCCTGGAGCCACGGCGGCTGGGACCCGGTCTCGGATCGCAAGCTCTTCCGCGCCCACAATTGTGCGGACCACGCACATACCTCCGAACAGGTGGAGCACGCAGCATGATCGTCGCAAACATCCTTCAGCCCCTCATTGACCTCGCCGACACGGTCATCACGTTCTTCCACAACGACGTCGGCTTCAGTTGGGGCTGGTCGATCGTCGCCCTCACCTTTGCCACCCGCCTGGTGATCCTGCCCCTGTCGGTCTCCCAGATCCGCTCGATGCGTGCCCTGCAGGCCTATTCCCCGCAGATCAAGGCGATCCAGGAGCGCTACAAGGACGACAAGCAGCGCCAGCAGCGGGAGATGATCGCGTTCTACCAGGAGAACAAGATCAACCCCTTCGCCTCCTGCCTGCCTCTGATCCTGCAGCTGCCCGTCTTCCTCGCGCTCTACCAGCTCCTGAACGGCGACACGTTCAAGGCGGAGATGCTCGCCGACCCACCGGTCTCGTTCTTCTTCATCACTGACCTGACCGAAAAGGAAACGGGCGGAGCCCTCATCGCCCTGATCGTTCTCTTCATCATCACCCAGCTGGGCGCGAGCATGGTGATGGCCTCGCGGGCGGACAAGAACCAGCGGATCATCATGTTCGTCCTACCGTTCGTCTTTGCCCCCTTCGTGATCAGCTTCCCAGCCGGCCTGGCCGTCTACTGGATCTCGACCAACGTCTGGACCCTCGGGCAGCAGTCCGCGGTGCGTGTCTTCTTCCCGCCGCCTGAGATCCCGACGATCGAGGAGATCAAGGCGACGGAACCGCCTCCCCCTCCGCCTCGCAAGAAGAAGAAGCGGCGTTAGGTAGAGTCGCGACGTGGCTGTGGAAGCGATTCCCGAGGCGCCGGCCGAGCGCGTTCGTGCGATCCTCGAGCGCGTCCTCGAAACCCTTGACGTGGAGGCAACGGTTGATGTTGCCGAGGACGATCGCCAGATCACAGGCACGATCGACGGCGAGGACGTGGGCCGGCTGATCGGACGCCGCGGCCAGACGATCGACGCGATCCAGTTCATCTGTTACCGCGCCGCCCAACGCGGGGTCACCGACAGAAAGCGCGTGATCGTCGACGCGGGTGGCTACCGGGAGCGCCGCCGTGAACAGCTCGAAGATCAGGCTGAACGCGCTGCCGCCCGCGCGATCGAGGCCGGCAAGGAGATCGAGCTCGAGCCGATGACCCCGTCGGAGCGGAAGGTTGTCCACGACTTTCTTGCCGAGCGCTCGGGGATCGAGACCTTCTCGGAGGGCGACGAGCCCGACCGCTGCGTGATCGTCGCCCCGCTCGTCGGCAACGACGACGGCTGAGCTACCCGACGCTCCCGGCCTCACGCCCGAGGCCCGACTGAAGCTGGAGTCCGTTCTCGAGCTCATCGCCGCCGATCCACGCTCGCTCACATCCGTGCGTGATCCGGCCGAGGCATGGCGAGCTCACGTCGCCGATTCGCTCACCGGCCTCGAGGTGCCGGCGCTCCGCGGCGCTCCGAGGATCGCCGATCTCGGCGCGGGGGCTGGGTTCCCCGGTCTGGTGCTCGCGCTCGCATTGCCCCAGGCTCAGGTCGATCTCATCGAGTCTGTCGGCCGCAAATGCGACTTCATGCGCGACGCGATCGCAAGCGCCGCGATCCCCAACGCGAGCGTCGTGAATGCGCGCTCCGAGGAGCACTCAGGCACGGAATCGGCCGGGCGCGAGGCATACAGCGCCGTCACGGCACGCGCCGTCGCGCGTCTGGCGACGCTTGCCGAGCTCGCATCGCCGCTTTTGGAGCCGGGCGGGATCCTCGTCGCCTGGAAGGGTCGCCGCGACCCCGAGGAGGAGGAAGAGCTGGGCCGCGCGCTGGCAGCGACGGCGATGACTGCCGAGGATGTCCTCGAAGTGGGGGAGAGCGCCGGCTACCAGCACCGCCACCTTCACGTCCTTCGCAAATCCGGTCCGACACCCGCCAATCTCCCGCGCCGTGCGGGCATGGCAAAGAAGCGGCCGCTCGCATAGAGCGCTCCCGAGTCGTGGTGCAGAGCGGGTCCGCGCGGTCCTGGCCGGGCCCGCCGGTACGCTCGCCGGGATGGGCGCCGTTTACGCAATTGCCAACCAGAAGGGCGGGGTGGGAAAGACCACCACCGCGGTGAACGTGGCTGCCTGCGTAGCCGCCGAGAGCAATCAGGTGCTCCTGGTCGACCTCGACCAACAGGCAAACGCGACGGTCGCGCTGGGCCTCGACCGGGACGCGACCCCCTCCTCTTATGACTGCCTCGTGGGCGAGAGCTCGGTCGCCGAGGCGGCACGCCCCGCCGGCCCCGACAACCTCTGGGTTGTGCCCGCAAGCCGCGATCTCGCCGGCGCATCGGTCGAGCTGCCGCGCCTCGAAAACATGGAGTACCGCCTGCGCGACGGCCTTGGCCCGGTGCGCGAGCGCTTCGCCCTGACGCTTTTGGACTGCCCGCCCTCGCTCGGGCCCGTGACGGTGAACGCGCTGGCGGCCGCCGATCGCGTGCTGGTGCCGGTCCAGGCCGAGTATCTGGCGCTCGAAGGGCTTGTCCAGTTCCTCGAGACGCTCGACCTTGTGCGCCGCGAGTTGAACCCCTCCCTTGTTCTGACCGGTCTCGTCATCACCATGCATGACGAGAGGACACGGCTTGCAAACGATGTCGAGGCTGAATTGAGACAACATTTCCCCGAGCTGGTCTTCGACACGGTCATCCCGCGCAGCGTGCGGGTTGCGGAGGCGCCGAGCTTTGCGCTCCCGGTCACCGAGCACGCACCGCGTTCGCGCGGATCGGTCGCCTACTCCGCGCTCGCGCGTGAGCTGGCCGAGCGCGAACGAGCTGACAGGGTCAAGGTCGAACGAGGGGAAGCCGACCTGATCGGCCCCGTAATGGAGGTCCGAGCAGCATGAGCACAGCCAATCGTCGTGGAATGGGCCGAGGCCTGGCCGCGATCCTGCCGCAGCCGGGCGAGGTCACAGAACCCGCGCTCCGCCACGTCCCGCCGGCGCTGATCCTGCCGAACCCGGCGCAGCCACGCCGGCGATTCGATCCAGACTCGATCTCATCGTTGGCCGAGTCCCTCCGCACGGCGGGCCTCATCCAGCCGCTGATCGTCCGCCCACTTGCAGATGGCCGCTACGAGATCATCGCCGGTGAGCGTCGCTGGCGTGCGGCCCGCGAAGCCGGGCTCGAGACCATTCCGGTTGTTCTGCGCGACGAAGACGAAGGCCGCCGCATGGAGATGGCGCTGATCGAGAACGTCGCCCGTGAGCAGCTCAACCCCGTCGACGAAGCCCGCGCCTGCGCGACTCTGGTCGAGGATCTGGGACTCACCAAGGAGGAGCTCGGGAAGCGCCTCGGCCGAAGCCGTGCCGCTCTTTCCAACCTGATCAGGATCCTCGACCTGCCCGACGAGGCGCTCGAGCTCCTGGAGGCCGGTGCGCTGAGCGAGGGTCACGGCCGCGCGATCCTGATCGCCAAGTCAGACGACGAGCGCCGCCAGCTCGCTCGCGATGCGGTCAGCTCGGGCTGGTCCGTTCGCGAGACCGAGAAGCGCGCCAATGCCGGCGCCTCTGCGCGCCCGAAGCTCCGCGCCGTTCCCGACGCGGACGTGGTCGAAGCGCTTCGCCGCGCCGAAGACGCCCTGGAGTCCGCGCTGGGCCGCGGTGTCAGGGTCCGCGCCTCCGGCAAGAGCGGTGGCATGAAGGCAGAGCTCCATTTCGACGACCTCGACGAGCTCATCGCCTACGCCGACGATCAGACCTCGTAGCGCAGAGCCCGGCTCTCGAACCAGCGGGGCGTCGTCTCTTTTCCGTGACGAGGGTCTGACCCCAGGTGTCTGTCTGGTCGCGAAGGCGTGACTCCCCGTGCGGGTTGTGTCACGAAGGGTCTGACCCCTCGGCTCAGGGGCCGAGGCGTTCGAGCTGCCAGCTTGCGCCGCCGTCGTCGGCAGTGGCGCCGGAGCGGTGGTAGCGGAAGCGGTCGTGGAGACGGCCGACCTGGCCCTGCCAGAACTCGACCGTCTCGTGGCGGACGACGTAGCCGCCCCAATGGTCGGGTCGGGGGACGTCTGAGCCGGCGTAGCGCTCGGTGATCTCCGCCAACCGGCCGTCGAGATCGGCGCGGTCGGCCAGCGGCCGGCTCTGCGGCGAGGCCCAGGCACCGAGCTGCGAATCGCGCGGCCGGGACGCGAAGTACTCGTCGGACGTCGCGGCGTCCAAGCGCTCGATCGGCCCGCGCACACGGACCTGGCGGTCGAGCTCGCGCCAGTAGATGACGAGCGCGGCGCGGCCGGATGTGTCGAGCTGGCCGGCCTTTGCCGACTCGTAGTTGGTGAAGAAGCGGAACCCGAGCGAGCCGAACCCCTTCAACAGCACCATCCGTGCGTCCGGATGGCCCTTCGCGTCGGCGCTCGCGAGGGTCATGGCGTCGCGCAGCGGGACATCTTCTGCGTCCGACCACCAAGCCGAGAACTGCGCGATTGGATCGCCCATCAGGTCGGACCGGTCGAGCCGGGGCAGATCAGGGCGGCGCGGGCTCATTGCCTCCGAGGCTACCCGCCTACAATGCTCGACCGCGGGCGATTAGCTCAGTTGGTTAGAGCGCGTCTCTGATAAGGACGAGGTCCCTGGTTCGAATCCAGGATCGCCCACTCTTGGGGAGGTCCCGCGGTCAGGCAACCGCGCGGCCAAGCGCGTATCCCGCAACCGCCGCGAGCATGCCGCCGGCGACCGTTGCGACCAGGTAGGCGATGGCGGTGCCACTCCGCCCGCCGTCGGCTTCCAGGACGGTCTGAACGGTGAGAGTCGAGAAGGTCGTAAAGCCTCCGAGGAATCCGATGCCGACGCCGTCCCGGACCTCCTGGGACCATCCGGTCGCCCCGCTGACCACTAGACCGAGCAGAAAAGAGCCCGCGATGTTGATCGCCACCACCGTCCAGATCGACTCAACCGCCAGGCCCAGCCCGTAGCGGGAGAGCACCCCGGCCAAGCCACCCACACCGACGAGAATCCAGGTCACCCGGTGAGCGTAGGGGAGTCCTCGAGGCCGTTGACACCCCGGGCAAGCAGTCTGGGCACGATCCGCTGATGTGGCCGCTCCACCAACCGCCAGACGCGCCTCATGAACGGACTCTCGTGCTGGATCAGAGTCGCGAACAGAACCGCCCCTCGCTCACGCTTGACGAGAAGCTCCGCCGGCATGCCGGTCCGCGACTCGGCGCCGAGGAGCGTGAAGTCTGGGCCAGAGCGAACTACCCGCCAACCCAGGATGGTCTCGGACGACCACGGCAGTCCGTGCTTCAGGCCCAGTGCAAACCATGCGCCGGGCGCCGAGATCCTGAAATTGGCAGGAGCGCCCTCGAGGATTCGCCGCGCCCATTCTTCAGCGCTCAGATCGCAAACGCGATCCGTCTCCACGATGAAGCAGTCCTCGTAATCGATGCGGGGGAGTGAGCAGAGTGCCCGCGCGGTGTGGGGGAGTGGGATCTTCTTGGCGCGTTGTTTCAAGAGGCCTCTTTCGTCCGCAGGCGAAGGGTAACATACATACATGGCTGTATCTACTCAAGCCGAGAGGAGGGAGCGCACGCGCGCAGCTCTTCTCGAGTCCACCGCCAGGCACCTCAGCCGCTACGGGTACGGAGAGCTCAAGCTCGAGCAGATTGCCCGCGATGCCGGCTACACGCGGGGGGCGCTCTACCACCAGTTCACGGACAAGGAGGACCTGGTCATGGCCGTCCTCGCCTGGGTCGACGAGACCTGGAGGAGGGAGGTCGCCCAGTTGATCGGGCCCGACCTGGATCCGGCCGGTGAGCTCCTGGCGCTGGCACGAGCTCACGCGATCTTTTGCCGGCGAGACGTCGCTCGCTTTGCGATGGCTCTGCGACTCGAATTCTCAGGCCAGGATCATCCTGTCGGCCGTGAGCTGGATCGGATCGCGGAGACGGGAGTCAGGCGGGCCACACGCCTGATCAAGCGGGGTCGCACCGACGGCTCAATTCCGCCGGGGCCGCCCGCACGGACGACCGCTCTCGCACTGATGGGCGCGATGGAGGGGGCGGTCATCGGTGTGGCGGGAAGGGCGCCTCACGACGAGGTCCTCTCCGAGCGCGCCGCTGCGGGGGTACTGGGCCTTACGCCGTGATCTCCTGACCGTCCCGCTTGGGGTCGATCAGGATCTTCGCGTGCGTCTCGGGATCGCCGAGCGCGGTGAAGGCGCCGTCCACGCCTTCCAGGCCGACGGTGCCGGTGATCAGCGGCGTGGCATCCACGTCGCCTTCGGCGAGCTTGTGAAGTGACTCGCGGTACTCGGCCGGCGTGTACGCCAGAACGAAGCGCAGGTCAACCTCCTTGTTGATGGCCATGGACGGGCGGATCTGATCCGAGCCCATGCAGACCCCGACCACGATGACGCGGGTAAAGAAGGGAGCCTTGGCAATGATCTGGTCGATCACTCCCGGCACCCCGACGCACTCGAAGACGACGGGCGCCTTCGGCTTGACGCCCGCGGCCTCGGCGGCCCGCCACACGTGCCACCAGGGCAGGCGGACCCGGTGCGCCTTCTCGATTGCGCTGACCACCGTGCCAAGGGTCTCGGGGGCGCTGTCGAGGTGGCCCTTTGCGGAACCCGCCTCGTAGGGAGAGTCGGTGGAGGGATCAACGACGACGTCGGCTCCGCACCTGACCGCGAGCGCGCGCCGCCCGGATGAGAAGTCGCTCGCCACTACCTTGCGCACGCCCTTGGACTTCAGGTGGAGGATCACCGCGAGCCCGACGGGACCGCAGCCGATCACGATCGCCACGTCGCCCTTCTTCACCTCGCTTCGCCTGACGGCATGGAGCCCGACGGCCATCGGCTCAGTCAGGGCGGCCTGGTCGGCCGCCAATCCGTTGGGCACAGGGAAAGAGAGCGCCTCCTCGACGAGCATCTGCTCCGCGTAAGCACCGGGCGCCAGAACGGAGAGGCCGGTCGTGTGGACCTCTGCGCCCCGCCGAAGGAGCGGAACCGCGACCACAGGCGCACCCACGGCCGCGGTCTTCCGGCACCCAGGCCCGTGCTCGGCCACCCGACCCACGAACTCGTGCCCAAACGTCACGGCCTGGTCGGAGCGCATGAACTCCTCGTAGCCGGTCTCGACCATTACGTCGGCGACCTCGTCGCAGTGGTGGCGGGCGTGGAGGTCTGAGCCGCAGATACCGGCGCGGACGACGTCGATCAGCAGCTGCCCCTTGCCGGGTCTCGGTACGTCCCGATCGACGACGGACAACTCAGCGTTCTGACAGGCGACGGCTTTCATGCCGGCGACGATACTTCGCGGTGACGAGCTTTCGCCCTAGCGCGACTTGCGCTTCTTGCAGCGCCCCTCGACGACCTTGTGGCGGCCCGACTTGGGCTTGACGATGCATGCGGGCGACTTGCGGACCGAAGCCGGCGAGGCAGGAGCTCCGGAGACCCGCGACCCGATCTCGGCGGCGCTCAGTGCGTCCGGCCATACGCGCACATCGTCGATCAGCCCGACGAATCCCTCGTCCGGCCAGATCGAGGTGCCGCCGATCCGAAGGACTCCGTCGGACGGCACGGCAGAGCCCAGGCCGGGGGTCTGGGCGACCAGGACGCCGTTTCGGTAGATCCGCCCGACACCGTCTTCGAGCGTGAACGCAAGGTGGGTCCACTCACCGACGGTGGTCTCGCCGGGTGCGATCAGGCCGCTGTTCCCAACCCATGCGTTCGCGTTCATGCCGGAGTTGGCGCTGGCATCGAGCGCGTACGAATCGGTCCACGGGGGCGCCTCCTTCATCACGACGGTCTGCCACGCCTCGTTGTTGGTCGGACGCACCCACGCCTCGACTGTCATCGACGCACGCAGGTCGAGGTCTGAGTGGTCGGCGACCGTGACCCAACCGGCGCCGTTGAGGCTGACCGCGCCGCCGGTGCGCCCGGCGGTCGACCATGTAGCGCCCGCCGCACTGAGCGTTCCGTCGTGCGACTTGCCCGAGGAATCGCGGGCCACCGACCCCGAGGCGTCATCGAATTTCAGCTCGAGCACCGGCTGCGGCCCGGACGGTGGAGTGACGGGAGGAGGGACGGCCGTGTCGCGGTCCGAAGCGATCTCGGAAGCGGTAAGCGCGCGGTCGTAGATACGCACGTCGTCGATCAGCCCGTCGAAGGCCTCCTCGGGCCAGATCGAGTTGGCGCCGATGCGAAGGGCGCCGGCGGTGGATGCCGGTTCGGCGACGTTGGTCCCGGTGCCGGTAAGCGTGCCGTTCACGTAGATCCGCATCGTGCCCGAGTCGTAAGTCGCGGCCAGGTGGGTCCAGCTGCCGGTCGGGATCGACTGCGAGGAGAAGGCGTAGCCGCCCGCGGTCCAGGCGCTCGGCCGGGTTCCGCCCGGCGACGAGGTGTACAGGCCGTACGCGAGGGTGTCCGGCGGCGCCTCCTTGAGGATGACCTCACGCCAGGCCGACAGGGTGTCCGGCCGGATCCAGCTTTCCACGGTGAACTCGCTTGTCATGTCCAGGCTCGAGTGATCGGCCACGGTGACGATGTCGTCCACGCCGTCGAAGGAGAGCGCCTTGCCGGTGTGGCCCTCGGCCGACCAGGTGGCGCCGGAGATGGTTCCTGTGCGACCGTTGCCCGTTGCGTCGGTCAGTTGCGAGCCCGCACCGTCGTCGAACGAGTAGGCGGCGACGGGCCCGGAGGGCGGCGCCGGATCGGTCACGGTCACGATGACGGGCGCGCTCGCCTGGGTCTCTCCGTCGCTGTCGGTCGCCCTGGCGGTGAGCGAGTAGGTGCCCGCTCCCACCCCTGTCTCTGGGACCGAGAAGGGCGCGGACGTGTCCGTGCCGACGAGCGTCGAGCCGCGGAAGAACTCAACCTTGGCGATCTGTCCGTCCGAGTCCGAGGCGTCGGCCGAGAACGTGTAGCTCGCGGGTGCCGCGAAGGTGGCACCGTTGCTCGGCGACGTGACGCTCACGCTCGGAGCCTGGTTGTCGACCATCTCGACCTCGGACAGGGTGAGCTGCGTGTTCGAGCCGGGATCCTGAATCCGGATGTACCGGGCGCTCGAGTTGATGGGAGCGGTGCCGACGGTCCCCGACGGGGTCTGCATCCGGTACTCGGTAACGCCTGGCTGGTCTCGCGAGCCCTGGACCGTGGTCGAGGCAAACGGCGCGTCCGAAGTAAATACCCAGAGGTCACGCTCGGTGCAACAGTCAGAGCGGAGGCGGACCTGGAGGCGATCGATGTCGCGGCGCTCGCCGAGGTCGACCTGCCAGAAGGGTTCGGACTCGGCCAGCGTCTGGCTGTAGCTGGAGTTGCCCTGTGAGGTGTTTCCGTCGAAGGCGCTCCAGGCGCGGCTTGACACGGTGCTCTGAGAGCTCTGGGTTACGCGCGGCTGTGGCGCGGCGCCCGCGGTCTTGTCGATGCGCACCACCGGCGCTACCGAAGGAACTCCGGCCTGGTTGACGAGGAAGACCATGTAGTAGCCGGGAGGCGTCTGGTCGATCGACGGCGCGGTCATCGACACCCGCCCGGCGGTGGGAGTCACGTCGAGCTTTACGAAGGACTGACCGGCGTTGACCTGATGGGTCGTAGCGGCCATCCGGATCATCGACGCGTGGGCGATATCCGACGGGCTGTCGGTCGCGACCGAGAAGGTCTCGCCGGCACCGACGCTCGCCGGGGCGTCGGTTGCGGTCGGGCGCGTGGCGGGTTGTCCCGAGCCGTCCTTGCGGAACAGATAGGGCGGCGAGAAGAATTGGCCGTTCGGCTCCTGGACCTCTTCGAACGAGGAGCCGGCCGACCAGACGCGCCCGTCGGGAAGGAGGGCGGCGACCGAGTGGTAGGTCCTGCGCCTGGAGATATTCGCCATGTTCGACCAGCTGTTGGTGGCCGTGGAGTAGAGCTCGGGCGTCATCACCGGCGTGCCCTTCGTACCGCTGCCCGAGCTGTTGCCGCCGACCGCCAGGACGTCGCCAGTCGGAAGGGTCAACGCCTGCCCGGTCATGTGCGGAAAGCGACTGTTCGCGACCCGCGTGTAGGTCGGCGACGCGCCTGACGCGTCGATGATCAGGCTGTCGGTCGAGGTTCCGCCCGAGTTGTAGAACATCGTGTGGGGCCCGATCATCGTCCGAACCCCGCGCAGGCGGGTCTGCAGGTTGCTCGAGTTCGAAATCGTCGACAGGTTGGTCCCGTTGAGCAGGAATCGGCCGGGTCCCGCTGCCGCGTTGTCGCCCACGTCCTCGATCACGAAGCTTCCGCTCTGGGTGCGGATCAGGTCTGGGTACCAGTTGGCGGGGAACGTGGAGTTCAGCATCGTGCTGGCGCCGGTGAGCTGATCCACGCGCTCGATCCCGGTGCTCGTCCCGCCGGCGACGATCATGTTCCCGTCCCGGTCGATCGTGCCGCCCGGATACCAGCGCTTGAAGTTCATCTGTCCCAAGACGGAGAAGGTCTTTGAGTCCGCGTCGTAGATCTGGACGTCGGAGGTCGCGCCGCTCCCCTGGCTGGACCCGCCGCCGATGATCGCCAGGCGTCCGTCGGGAAGAGCCGCGATGAGGCTGCAGAAGGTCTGTCGCGGCGCAACGTTGACCGAGCGGGTGACCTGCCCGGTCGCGGGGTCGAGGACCATGGCGGGGCCGTTGTTCGGCACCGGCGCGAAGTTGGGAGGCCGGTTGGCCTGGTCCCAGGCAACGATCTTGCCGTCGGGTGTGACCCCCATGGAGACGGGCACGACGGGATAGGTCTGAAGCTCGCCCCACCGCCCGACCTGGCCCGGGTCTTGGGCCAGGGCCGGAGTTACGGCCGTCAACGCGAGCACGGCCCCCAGCGCGCTGGATAGCGCGCGAACCCTCCGTGGCAACCGGTGCATCCCCCGACGCATAAAGGAATCCTTAACCGGCGATATGACGCTGGCGTGAGAAGCTGATGAGAGATCCTCTCATGAATCCACACATCCCGCGCGTAAGTCGCACGAATCCGCGCGCCTTCCACGACAAGGGGCCAGACCCGGGGCCAGACCCCCTAGACCAGGGGTCAGACCCCCTTGAGGGTGGTCGAGGGTTCGACCGGGTAGGTTTCGCCGCCGATGGCAACGGTTCACGAGACCTACGACTTCAACGCGCCCGTCGAGCAGGTCTACGCATGGTTCTCCGAACACAAGAACCTGAAGACGCTCTTCGGCATCGACGTCGAGCGGATCAAGGAGGGCGACACGGAGCCGAACGGCGTCGGATCGGTCCGAAAGCTCTCCGTCAAGGGCATCATGCCCTTCGAGGAGACGGTCACCGAGGCGGTCCCCAACGAGCGGATCGAGTACCGCGTCACCAAGGGCACGCCCCTTCGCGACCATCTCGGCGTCATCGTCTTCTCGTCGACCGGCGACGGCCGCAGCCACATCGACTACACGATCACTTTTGGCGCGGCGGTCCCCGGACTCGACAAAGCGGTAGCTGCGGGCCTTTCCCGCGGCATCCGCCGGGGCTTCCCGAAGGCTGCGCGCGCTCTAAGCTGAGCGTTGTGCAGCGGATGCAGATCTACGGCGTCTCGTTCGACATGGTCGGCAAGCAGCCGATCGTGCTGCTGAAGACGTCCGAGGGCAATCGTTTTCTTCCGATCTGGATCGGCCATCCGGAGGCCGCGGCGATCCTGATGAAGCTCCAGGGCGCCTCGACGCCCCGCCCGATGACGCACGACCTGCTGATCGAGATGCTCGAGCAGCTCGACGCCAAGTGCGAGCGCGTCTCGGTCACCGAGCTCCGCGACAACACCTTCTACGCCTCGATCACGATCTCGGTCAACGGCTCAGAGATCGAGATCGACTCCCGCCCCTCGGACGCGATCGCTCTGGCCGTCCGCTGTCAGGCGCCGATCTTTGCCGCCGAGGACGTCATCGAGGAGTCGTCGATCGAGTTCGAGCACGAGGTCGAGGACACGGACGAGGTCGTCGAGAAGTTCAAGAACTTTCTCGACGAGGTCACGCCCGAGGACTTCGCAGCCGAAGACCAGTAGCCATGAGGCTTCCACCCGGCCCGCGCCAACCCAGCCTGTACCAAGGAGTGGGAATGTGGACCCGGCCGATCTCCTGGCTCGAGCGAAACCGCGCCAAGTACGGCAAGCGCTTCACCGCCCGGTTTCCGTTCACCCCGCCGTTCGTGGTCATCTCCGACCCCGAGCAGGCAAAGGAGATCTTCACCGCGCCACCCGATGTGCTCATGCCCGGCGTCGGGTCGCGCGTTCTTTTGCCTCTCGTCGGCTCTAACTCGGTCCTCCTCCTGGACGGCGACCCCCATATGTCCCAGCGCAAGCTGATGCTGCCCGCCTTCCACGGGGAGCGGATGGAGCGCTTGACCGATCTGGTGACCCGCGTGACGGTCGACGAGGTCGAGGCCTGGAGCGGCGGTGAGGTCGAGCTCCACCCGCGCTTTCAGTCGCTGACGCTCGAGATAATCCTGCGCGCGGTGTTCGGCCTTGAGCCGGGCCCGCGCCTGGACGCGCTCCGCGCGTCGCTCTCCACGCTTTTGGATTACGGCGACAACCCATTGACCCTCCTGCCGCCGCCTGAGAACCCGACGCGCCTGGAGCTGACTGAGCGGGTGATCAACGCTGTGGGCCCGATCAAGGGGTTCGTGGACCGCCGAAACGAAGTCGACGAGCTCTTGGCGGCAGAGATCGAGGAGCGCCGCAAGGCAGCTGACGAGGACTCGGACGATGTCCTCTCGATGCTCCTCGCCGCGCGCCACGAGGATGGGTCGCCCATGTCGGCGCAGGAGCTTCGCGACGAGCTCATGACCCTCCTTGTCGCCGGCCACGAAACGACGGCGTCATCGCTGGCGTGGACGCTCTCGCGCCTGGCCCGCGAGCCGCGCGTCTTGTCCCGGCTACGCGGCGAGGTCGACTCCGAAGACGGCGGTTCGTATCTCGCCGCCACGATCACGGAGAGCCTCCGCAGCCGACCGGTCGTGCCGAACACGATGCCGCGCTACGTCGCAAAGCCGGTCACCGTCGGCGGTTGGGACTACGAGCCCGGCCCCAGCCTGGTCGTGAACGCCTACCTCATCCACCACGACGCCGAGATCTACCCGGACCCCTACACGCTTCCGGCCCGAGCGCTTCCTCGACGAAAAGCCCGGCACCTACACGTGGATCCCGTTCGGCGGTGGCCGCAGGCGCTGCCTCGGCTCGAGCTTCGCGGTCCTGGAGATGAAGGTCGTGATCGCCGAGATCGTCCGCCGCTTCGAGATCCGAGCTACTTCCGGAGAGCCCGAGTTGGCCCGCCGGCGGAACATCACGATCCGCCCTCACATGGGCGCAAACGTGACCCTCGGAACGAGACGGCGCCAGGCGGTCCCGGCTTAGATCGAACTGGAGCCCGTGCTTCTCACACAGCGCCGGTATCGCTTCGAAGTCGAACTCGATGCCGTACTTCAGGTCGATCGGAGCGGTCATCTGCGGCTCGAAGTCGGGCCGTGAAGTGATCTCCGCGAGTTCGTCGAAGTAGTGCTCGAAGCCTCCTGGGCAGATGATCTCCAGAATCCGGCAGGGCTCGTCGCCCGCGTTCCAGAAGGTGTGCCACTGGTCGCGAGGCTTGAACACGAAATCGCCGGTCTCGGCGAAAACCGTGTCATCACCGAGCAGCGCTCCCATGCGGCCCTCCAGGACAAACGAGTACTCATCCTCTTTCGAGTGCTTGTGAACCGGGGCGCACAGTGAGCGCGGCGGGATTGGGTGCTCGACCAGCGAGAACCCGCCGCCCGTTTCCTCGGCCCATGCCATGAAGCGCACGCCGAGGGAGGTCAGATCGACGGCCTTGCCATCGCTGGGTCCCAGCTTCCGCGGGCCCTGGGAGGCGTCGTAGCGACGGAGATCGGATGGTGACGTGACGGGAGTCATTGAGGCCCTCCTGATTTCGATGAACAGCAGTGTTCACGCAACGTAGCACGGTCCGGCTGCGCCTGTCAAGATTGATTGCACACCCATGGCTGACGAATTGAAGAAGCGTGAGTACCGCAAGAAGGCGCGAGCCGAACAGGAGGAGGCCACGCGCGAGCGCATTGCCGCGGCCGCCGTCAAGCTCCACGGCTCGATCGGGCCTGCGCGTACGACGGTGAGCGGGGTGGCGCAAGAGGCGGGCGTCCAGCGGGCGACCGTCTATCGGCACTTCCCGGACGAGGTCTCGCTCTTCGCGGCATGCACTGCGCATTACTGGGCCCGGCACCCGCTGCCCGACATCGAAACGTGGAAGGCCACGCGCGACTGTGGGGAGCGCCTGCATCTCGGCCTGAGCGACTTCTACGCCTTCTTCTCCAAGAACGAGGAGATGCTCGATAAGACCAGCCGCGACGCGCATCTGGTTCCGGCCATGGACGCTCAGCGCCTGGCATTTCTGGGCTTCATCGAAGCGGCCGCGGGCATCCTCGTCGCGGGCCGACCCGAACGGGGCGCTGCGCGCCGGCGGGTGTCAGCGGCCGTCGCACACGCGCTCTCGTTTGCCACCTGGCAGTCGCTCGCGCGTGGGGAGGGCCTCTCGAACGCAGAGACGGTTGCGCTCATGACAACGATGGTCGAAGGAGCCGGCCGCGCTCGGGCCCGCGCCCTATGACCGCGGGTACGTCCAGGGGTCCCTAAGGGTCATCCCCAATAGACAGGGCCCTCGCGCTGCGGGAGCCTGCCTCCATCAACCAAGGAGCAACGCAGCACCTGCTTCTCGCGCCGCCGCTCGGCGACGCGCCAACATCTATGGAGGGAACACATGACTGACCAGGACACCACCCAACAACTGCCGGCCCCGGAGCCGCCGACGGAGGTGCAGCCCGAGCGCCCCAGACGACTCGTCCGCTCGCGCTCGGACCGGATGCTCGGCGGCGTCGCCGGCGGGCTCGGCGACTACTTCCGAGTCGACCCGGTGATCTTTCGGATCGGGTTCGGCGTGACGCTGTTCTTCGGCGGCCTGGGAGCACTTTTGTATTTGGCGCTCTTGATCTTCGTCCCGTCCGAGCAGTCCGACGGCACGCCGGCGAGGGCCCGCACGTTCGGGCGTGTCGTGCTCTTAGGCCTGGTGGCGATCGCGGGCCTAATCGGCATGTTCGTTATGGGAATCGGGGCCGCGTGGGCCGCCGCGACCGGCAGCGGCGTAGTCGTGGCCCTGGTCGTGATCCTGATCGGCGTCGCGCTCGTCGCGGCCGCGTTCAACGGCGGTGCGCGTTGGCTGATCCTGCCCGCCCTGGCCCTGGCGATCCCGCTCGGCACGGTCGCAGCTGCCGACATCCGGTTCAAGGGCGGGATCGGCGAGACAACCCACAGCCCGCAGACGGTCAGAGCGATCCCTGACGGCGGCTACGAGTTCGGCATCGGCGATCAGCGAATCGACCTGCGCGATCTCGACTGGAAGAAGAAGAGCGTTATCGAAGTCGAGGCCGACCAGGGTGTCGGTCGCATGCTGATCCTCGTACCCGAGGACGTCTGTGTCGACGGCGACATCGATGCCGACTACGGCGTCGTCGAGGTCGCTGGCAGCGAGACCTCGGAGTCGCTCACATCCGGATACAGCGCCACCCCCAGGCTCGACCTCGACGCGCACATCGACGCCGGCAAGATCGAAGTTGTCAACGACGACGACGCCGATATCGACCGTGACGATTTCGACGGCCGCAACGACATCGCGCGGGACGAGCTGAGAGACAGGATGGAGAGCGCCTGTGCCCAAGCGGCGCGTTGACGCCCTCTCATTGGGAGCCGGCCTCGGTCTGATTGCGACCGGGGTCGTGCTCCTCGCCGACCAGGACGGCGCCATTGACCTCTCGTTCGGTCTCTTCGGCGCTGTCCTCGCGGCGTTTTTTGCGATCACGGGAATCGCGCTCTTGTGGCGAAAGCCCCGCGAGCCAGAGGTCATAGCTGCGCCCACCGCCTCCGAGACGCTGACCAAGCCCACGGAGTTGCAAGCGCCTTCGCCGGAGCGCGATCGCCTGCGTGACCTTTACCGCGGCGGCTTTGGCATCGCCTTGATCGGAGGCGCGGCGCTGATCGTCCTCTCGCGCACAGGCGCACTCGACAGCCTGGGCGACACGGTGATGACGATCGTGATCGTCATCCTTGCGCTCGCGCTGGTCCTCGCCCCGTTCTGGTGGCGGCTCGGGCGGAACCTCGCGGCGGAGCGCTCAGAGCGGATCCGCTCGCAGGAGCGCTCCGAGATGGCCGCCCACATCCACGACTCGGTCCTTCAGACGCTCACCCTCGTTCAAAAGCACGCCGACGACCCGCGCGCGGTCGCGCAGCTCGCTCGCGCCCAGGAGCGCGAGCTTCGCGGCTGGCTCTTCACCGGCGACCGCGCACCGGCATCGGCGAGCCTTGCCGCGGCGCTCGAGGAGGCCGCAGCCGAGGTGGAGGAGGCGCACAAGGTGCCGATCGAGGTCGTGGCGGTTGGAGACGCGCCGGTCGGCGACTCGGCCAACGCTCTCGTCGCCGCGGCTCGCGAGGCGATGGTGAACGCCGCGAAGTTCGCACCCGACGCCGGCGACGTCGCCGTGTACGCGGAGCTGAGCGACTCGCGCTCGCAGGTCTTCGTCCGCGACCGTGGCGATGGATTCGACCCGGACGCGATCCCCGACGACCGCCGCGGAGTCAGGGAGTCCATCATCGGCCGCATGGAGCGCATCGGCGGCAACGCACGCATCCGCTCGGGCGAGGGCGGCACCGAGGTAGAGCTTTCGATCGACACGCGAGGCACCCCCCGATGAGCGAAAGTCCCACGCTCCACACAGGAGGGGGCAGCGCGGGACGTCTGCCGTCGGTGGTGATCGTCGATGACCACGCGCTCTTTCGCTCGGGCGTGCGTGCAGAGCTCGAGGGTCTGGTCGAGGTCCTGGGCGACGTGGGCTCGGTTGAAGAGGCGGTGCGGCTGATCTCAGATGCGAAGCCCGACGTGGTCCTTCTCGACGTCCATATGCCCGGCGGGGGAGGGGTCGAGGTCATCCGCCGAGTCGCCGAGAGCGCTCCGGCGCAGCAGTTCCTGGCGCTCTCGGTTTCCGACGCCGCCGAAGACGTGATCGCCGTCGTGCGGGCAGGCGCCCGCGGCTACGTGACCAAGACGATCTCGGGCGCCGAGCTTGCCGAGGCCGTCACCCGAGTGCGAGGCGGCGACGCCGTCTTCTCGCCGCGTCTAGCCGGCTTCGTGCTCGACGCCTTCGCCGGACAGATCACCGAGGCCGAGGCAGACCCCGAGCTCGACCAGCTGACGCTCCGCGAGCGCGAGGTCCTGCGCCTGATCGCGCGCGGCTACCTCTACAAGGAGATCGCCCTCGAGCTTTCGATCTCACCCAAGACGGTCGAAGCCCACGTCTCCGCCGTCCTTCGAAAGCTCCAGCTCTCGAACCGCCACGAGCTCAGCCGCTGGGCGGTCGAGCGCCGCCTAGTGGACTAGCGCGACACCCCCAGCGCCCCCGCACCCCCCGAGGGGTCAGACCCCTCACACAACGCTCACACTTGCAGGATCGAGAGGTCTCCGCCGTCACGGATCGAGGCCATCGCGCTCATCGCACCGTCCATGTCAGTGCGCTTTGCGATCTCCCAGAGCCACGAACCCAGGCTGATGCGCTGAGCTCCGGCGGCGAAGATGGCCTCCACGCTCAGGCTGGGCCACGCCAGCACGTTCACCGGTTTCGAGACGGCGTCGCAGACAGCTCGGATCTCGTCCTCGTTTTGAAGGCCGGGCGCGTAAAGCACGTCGGCACCCGCCTTTTCGTAGGCCAAAAGACGCGTGATGGTGTCGTCCAGGTCGTTCACCTCTCTGAGCTGGTTCTCGGCTCGCGCCGTAAGAGTGAAAGGAAAGTCGAGCGCCCGTGCCGCCTCGACAGCGGCCTCGACGCGGGCCACCGCGTGCTCGAGACAGTAGATGACCTTGTCGTTCGGATCCCAGTCCTCGATCGATCCACCAACCGCGCCCGCCCCGGCGACGTTGGTGATGGCGAGTGCGGCCTCGGCAGGCAAGGGGCCGTAACCGTTCTCGAGGTCCATGGCGACGGGCAACTCGGTAGCGCCGTCGAGCTCTGCGGCGTGCTCGACGATCTCGTCGAGAGTGACCTCGCCGTCCTCGCGACCGAGCCTCTCGGCATAGCCGGCGCTGGTTGACGCGAGGGCTTTGAACCCGAGGTCGCGCAGCGCCTTGGCTGAAGCGACGTCCCACGGGTTCGGGAAGAGGAAGGGCTCGCCCGTATGAAGAGCCTGGAACGCCTGGGCCTTCTCGAGCTGAGTCACGCGGCCATCCTCGCGGCAGCCGAGGTGACGAGACGGTCGCAGAGCTCCTCGAACCCGATTCCCGCCGCCTCGGCGGCCATGGGAAACAGCGAGGTGTCGGTGAGTCCCGGTACGGCGTTGACCTCGAGCACCTCGGGCCCGTCGTCGCCGAGCATCAGGTCAACGCGCACGAAGCCGGCGCAGTCCAGAGCGTCCCAGGTTGCGATCGACGTCGCCGCAACGGCGGCTTCGTCCTCGCCCAGCTCAGCAGGGCATATGAACTCGGTGCGGCCGATTTCGTAGCGAGCCTCGTACGAGTAGCGGTCCTCGTCGTTCGGGCGGATCTCGACGGCCGGGAGCGCTTCGCCGTCGAGCACCCCTACCGACAGCTCGCGCCCGGTGACGTGGCGTTCCAGGAGAACGCGGCTGTCGTAGGAGAGCGCCGAGACGATCGCCTGCGGCACATCGTCGCGCGAAGCGGCAAAGCGAACGCCCAGCGCCGAGCCCCCGCGGGCCGGCTTGACGACCAGCGGGTAGCCGAGACGGTTCTCGATCTCGTCCATCGCGTCGGCGGCACCGAGCTCGGAGAAGGCGGTCTGGGAAAACGAGACCCAGTCGGGCGTCGCGATCCCGTGCTCGCGGAGCGCCTGCTTTGCCTCGGCCTTGTCGGTCGAGCGCCGGCAGGCCGAGACGCCGGGGCCGGTGTAGGGGATGCCGAGGATCTCGAGCAGCTCCTGGACGGTGCCGTCCTCACCGTCGGCTCCGTGGAGAGCGACGAACGCAACGTCGGGCCGCTCGGCCTTCAGCCGCTCGACCAGGTCATGGCCCGCATCGAGCGAAACAACGTCGTGCCTTTCGGCCAGCGCGTCCTCGACCCGCGCACCCGACCGAAGCGACACCTGCCGCTCCAGCGAGCGCCCGCCCTTGAGGACCGCGACCTTCATGCCTCGGGCTCGCGCCGTCGCATGGGCACCACGTCGCCACCGACCCCGGTGCCAGGCACGGTGCCTGGCACCACCCGATGCTCCCGGGTGATCGCTCCGTAGAGCGCCACCTGCTCGGCGACCACGGCGCCGATGCGGCGGATGCCCTCGCGGATCTCGTCCTCGGTGGAGCCGGAAAAGTTGAGGCGCATCGAGTTCTTGCCGGTGACCCCGTCGGCGAAGGCGGCGACGCCGGGGACGAAGGCGACGTTCTCGCGGAGCGCGCGCGCCAGGAGGTCGGTGGTGTCGATGAAGTGAGGGAGCGTCGCCCAAAGGAAGAGTCCGCCTTCGGGCTCAGACCAGGTCGCCTCCGCGGGGAAGTGCTGCTCGAGCGATTCGAGCATCGCGTCGCGCCGGGCGCGGTAGACGTCGCGGAGCTCGTCCACGTACTCGCGCCAGCGACCCTCGGCAAAGAACTCGGCCACGAAGTACTGCGCGAGCGTCGAGGTGCAGAGGTCGGAGGCCTGCTTGCCGAGCACGACCTTCGCAAGCACCGGCGGCGGAGCGCAGAGCCAGCCGAGGCGAAGGCCGGGGGAGAGGATCTTCGAGAAGGTGCCGAGGTAGACGACGTAGTCGCCGCCGTCGAGCTCGTAAAGGGTCGGCAGCGGCTCGCCCTCGTAGCGCAGCAGGCCGTATGGGTTGTCCTCGACCACCAGGATCTCGTGCTCGCGCGCGATCTCGACCAGGCGCCGGCGGCGCTCGAGCGACATCGTCTGCCCGGCCGGGTTCTGAAACGAGGGGACCGTGTAGATCATCTTGGGCTTTCGGCCCTTTGCGGCGAGGTCGGAGAGCGCGACTTCGAGAAGGGCGATGTTCATGCCCTCGGAGTCCAGCTCGACCTGGACCGTCTCGGCCTCGTACGAGCAAAAGACCGGGACGGCGCCGGGATAGGTCGGCGCCTCCGCGATGACGACGTCGCCGGGATCGAGGAGCGCCTTGCACATCAGGTCGATCGCCTGCTGGCCGCCGGTGGTGACGACGATGTCGTCGAGATCGGGCTCCGCTCCCTCGGCGGCCATGACCTGGCGGATGCATTCCTTGGTCGAGGCGAAACCCTCGGTCGGCCCGTACTGGAGCGCCTCGGCCGAGGACTCCTGCGCGATCTTCGTCATCTGCCGGGCGAACGACTGGGGCGAAAACGTGGACGTGTCGGGCAGGCCGCCGGCGAGCGAGATCACCTCCGGCCGGGCCGTGATCTCCATCAGGTCGCGCATCGCCGACGAGCGCATGACCCTCGTGCGCTGAGCAAAGAGCCCGGCGTAGCGCTCGAGATCGCGTGCGGTCGTATGTGCCTTGCGGTGCCTGCGGGGCGCCGCGGGCTCGCGCGATGGAGTCGGCTGGTCGGACGGCTCGGCCACGCGCCAAGTGTGGCGAAACGCCCCACCGCGCGGTGCCAGGCACCTAACGCCTTGCTCACATCTTGCGCCGCGCCCGAGCATCTAGCCTGCCGGGCATGTCCGCCGAGCCCCGATCGACCCAGAACCGTCGCCTGTTGAGAGCGCGCGACACGATGGACCGCGCCTACTCCGACGCGCTCGACATCGAGTCGCTCGCGAACTCCGTTCACCTCTCCCGCGCTCACTTCATCCGCGAGTTCAAGGAGACGTTCGGCGAAACTCCCCATCGCTACCTCCAGCGGCGCCGGATCGAGCGGGCGATGCGGATGTTGCGAGAGACCGACGAGGACGTCACCGGCATCTCGATCGAGGTCGGCTTTCGCAGCCTCGGGACCTTCTCGCGCACCTTCCGCGAGATCGTCGGCGCCTCACCGACCGAGTACCGCGAGCGCGAGCAAGCCGCCCCGAAGGCGGCAATCCGAGCCGGGGTGCCCGGCTGCTTCGCAGCGAAGTGGGACCGCCCGCGCATCTGACCGGTGCCAGGCACGGTGCCTGGCACCTTGCGCGTGGAAGGCGCGCGAAGTGAGCACTTTTGGAGAAGCGGGCGGGCGAGTGGCGGTCTAGGTTGAGCGCATGTTCAAAGAGATCACCCACTCACGTGTATTTGTCAACGACCAGGATGAGGCGCGCGACTTCTACGTCGACAAGCTCGGTATGGAGGTTTCGGCGGACGTCGACCTCGAGGTCATGCGCTGGCTGACGGTCCGGGTCCCCGGTTCGTCGCACAACCTCCTGCTCGAGCAGTCCGACGCGTCGTTTCGCGACGAGGGCTCGGCCACGCAGATCAAGGAGCTCATGTCCAAGGGCGACGCCTGCATGTTCATCCTCGAAACCGATGACTGCCACGCGACGTTCGAAGAGATGAAGGAGAAGGGCGTCGAGATCATCGAAGGGCCGACCGACCGCTTCTACGGCATCGACGGCGCGGTCCGCGACCCGTTCGGCAACCACATCCGCATCACGGAGCCGGAGGAGATCGACCTGGAGATGCCCCTCAAGGCAACCCCCGACGCAAAGCAGATCATCGAGTAACCCTGACCCTGGGCTCCGCCTGTTCGACGCCGGTCGACGCCGGTCGACGCCGGTCGACGCCAGTCGTCGCCGCGCTCGCCAGCAGGCGGGCGCGTTGGCGTGCGCTCAGCCGCAGACGCCCGAGTCGTTCACGTAGAGCCCGTAGAGGTACGGACCCGAGCCGTCGCCCTTGGCGTTGAAGAAGGGGGTGACGCAGAGTCCTGCAGGGCTGTTGCTTTTGCCCTTGAGCGTCACCTTGAACTTCCTCGTCTCGCCGCCGTCAAGGCTGAACCTGTATTTCGATTCGTTACGGACTTTCCGGGTGATGTTGTTCCCTGCTGTCAGCCACCGGATCTTGTACTCGCCGACACCCGGCCCGCTGAGGTGTTCGAAGAGCGACACCTTCTGCTTTTGGGATTCGCGGTTGGTGATTCGCCAGTAAACGGGGGCCTGCTTTTTGCCCACGCTCTTTTCAACCGATGAGTACTCGATCCACTCGCTCCCGGGGCTCTTGCGGAAGTCGATGTCCACGGGAGCCGGCGGAGCCGGGCCGGCGAAGGCGATAGGAGCGAGAAAGGCCAGCGAGATCGAGGCGATAAGAAGCTTGCGCATCCCATGACCCTACGCCCGATCGGGAAGCGGCGCGGTAAGGCGCGAGCGCCGGTACGGTGAATCAATGCTTCCGGACAGGCGTGGACTGACGGTCGTGGCCATCGGGTGCGCGCTCGCCGTGCCGGCGGGCGCCTCGGCGCACACAGCGCACTCGTCGCTTCCCAGCGGCCCGGGGCCCGACCCCGGGCCCAAGCTCCTCCACGCGCCGGCGCCCAAGCCGGCGCCGCAGCTCCGCAACAAGGCGCCTTGGAAGGCGGATCCGCTGCTCGTCTCGGGCGCGTCGGCCTATGTCAAGGGCGAGTTCGTCTACCAGGACTTCATCTACGACGACCACGGCGCGCAGGGGCTCAGCCGCGACCCCTCCGACCCACGGACCGGGGATGACGCCTTCGCCGCGCCCAATGGCACCTACACCTATCCGACCAACGTCAAGCGCTACCGCAACAACCTCGCCGACCTCCTCGAGTTCCGCGTCAAGACAAGGCGCCGAGCCACGCTCTTTCGCCTCACCTTCAACTCGATGACCAAGCCGGGAGCGGTCGCGACCACGATCGCGCTCGGCGACTCGGCCACGCCGGTCGAGCTGCCGTTCGGGGCCAACGCGTCCGCGCCCGCCGAGCAGTTCCTGTTTGTCCGCGGCAGGCGCGGCACCCTGCTCGACGCGGGGGAGGAGACCGGCAAGAAGGTCCGCACCCGCGTCTCCAAGCGCCGCCGCCAGATCTCGATCACCGTCCCGTCGAAGGTCTGGAACCCGCAGAGCTCCACCGTGCGCATGGCCGCGGGAACGGGCCTTTGGGACAAGCAGGCGAAGTCCTACCTCCAGCCCACCGACGAGGCGACCGCGACCCGGCCGGGCGGCGCAACCGGACTCTCCGATCCGACGGCGCTCTTCAACGTTGCCTTCCGTTTCGACGAGCCGCTGCCGGTGATCGCCGACCCCGGCTCTGTTGTCGACCCCGCCTGGTGGCGAGACAACGCGCAGGGTGCGGCGCTCGCGAACAACGACATCTCGCCCTTCTTTGCCGAAGTGGACTTCGGAAAGCTTCGATCCCGCAAGACGGACCGGATGAAGGACGAGCCGACCGGCGTTCCCACAACCGGCCCGATCAACCGGATCCTCTCGAGCCGCTTCACCGGCGGCCAGGGCGTCCAGTTCCTTGGCGCGGACTGCGGCGACGCCGACGGCTGTGCGGGCCAGTACCTCGATCGCCTGCAGCCCTATTCGATCTACGTGCCCGACAAGCCCGTCCCGCCCAGAGGCCGCGGCCTGACGCTTCTTCTTCACTCGCTCGGCGGCTCGTTCAACCAGATGCACGGCACCAAGAACCAGTCGCAGTTCGGCGATCGGGGCAAGGGCCACATCGTGATCACGCCCGAGAGCCGCGGCCCGGACGGCTGGTACTTCGGTCTCGCGGGAGCGGAGGTCTTCGAAGTCTGGGCCGACGTCGCGCGCCGCTACAAGCTCGACCCGCAAAAGACGGCCGTCACCGGCTACTCGATGGGCGGCTACGGCACCTATAAGTTCGCGACCCAGTTCCCCGACCTCTTCGCCTCGGGCCAGCCGACGGTGGGTCCGCCCGGAATCGGCCTATCGGGCACCGGGTTTGCCGAAGGCTCGGAAACGACACCGATGCTCCCCTCGCTCCGCCACGTCCCGTTCATGATCTGGAACGGCCTCGAGGACGAGCTTGTCCCCTATCCCGGGATCCTCAACCATCGCCAGGCCTTCGCCGATCTCGGCCTCGACCACATCTTCGACAGCTTCCTCACCGCCGAGCACTTCACCTTCGCGATCAACGACGAGTACGGCCCGGCCGCCCAGTTCCTCGCCGACCGCCGAGTCGAGCGGAACCCGGCCCACGTCACATATGTCCGCAACCCCGCGATGGACTTTGCCGAGCTCGACACCACGGCCACCGGCGCCTACTGGGTGCGCGGCGTAAAGACCGCGGGCGCCGGGCTCGGCACGATCGACGCCTTCTCGAAGGGCCTCGGCCGCGCAGACGACACGGGCGGCCCGACCCAGACCTCGGCCGGCGTCCTGACCGGCGGCCTCATCCCCGCGCTCGTCTTCGAGCGCCAGTTCGTCGAGGTCGCGGACGGCGGCCAGGCGCCCAAGGCGGACGAGCTCGTTCTCGACGCCGAGAACGTCGCGAAGGCCAAGGTCTACGTAAACCAGGCAAAGCTCAGCTGCGATCCCGAGATCACATTCACGGGCGACGGCCCCCTCGATCTGAAGCTCGCGGGCTGCCCTGGCGGAGCGCTCGAACTGCAGCCTTAACGCCGAGCGCGGCATCCGTAGAAAGCCGCAACGAAGTTAAGGGATCGCACCGATGCGCTCGCGACGGTCGATAGTGGAGACTTTCAGCGAGCGGCCAAGGTTTTCTGAGGAGAGGGACTTTTGGCGCTCAGGGTTCGGTGCGGTCCCGGGGGGACCGGCCGGGCCGGCGGGGTGTCAGCGGAGCAGGTCAGGGGACGGCGAGAAGGACCTCGCCGGCTTCGCCGTGCCCGCGTTGTAGCTAGCCTCCCGCGCAATGGACCTCGCCGAAGCAGGAGCCCAGGGTTTGGCCCTGGCCGTCGCGTCCGGAGCGCTCTTCGGGGCGGCCGCGCTCCGCGGCAACGCGGGAGTTGCGCTCGCCGCCCTGGCGGTCGTCCTCGGCGCGTTCCTCTACGGCTTCTCCTTGACCGAGGCAGACGCCGACCATCCGGCCTGGCCCGGCTGGGTCATCGGCGCACCGGTCGCAGCGCTGGCCTACTTCACGCTCGCCGACGTTTCGGCGGTGGCCGCAAAGCGCGCCGGGGAGGGAGGGGCCGGAGGCGTGGGCTTTCTGATCGGCATCTTCGCCCTCGCGCTCGCCGGCATCTCGCTGCTCGGCCCGGCCGCCTACATCGGTGTAGTCGCGCTTCTCGCGGTCATCTATCTCGCCTTCGCCCGGCGCAAGCGCTCGGCCGAAAAGCACGCGGGCCTTCGGTCGCTTAGGTGACTGAAAGCCCCACACGCAAGAAGCTCTGCCTCGTTTTCGTCGACGCCCTTCGCACCGACAAGCTCCAGGAGACGATCGAGGCCGGCAACGCCCCCAATCTGGGCGCCCTGGTCGAGCGGGGTCAGATGATCGAGGACTGCGTGTCGGCCTTTCCCTCGGTCACCCCGGTCTGCACGTCGGAGATCGCAACGGGCGCGACCGCGGACCAGCACTGGATCCCGGGGATGAACTGGTACCACCGGGTCGAGCGGCGCTACGTCGAGTACGGCTCCTCGTTCGAGGCCACCCGCGCGTTCGGCCTTTTCCGGGCCACCTACGACATCGTCTACAACATGAACATGGCCCACCTCTCGCACGAGGTGGAGACCTTCTTCGAGACGCTCGGCGACCAGGGCATCCGCACCGCCTGCACGCCCTTCCTCATCTACCGCGGGCGAGCGCGTCACGAGGTGTCGCTCGAAGGCCTCTTGAAGCGCGGCGCCGTGGCCGCCGGATTCCGCCACGCCGTCTACGGACCGGACGAGCTCTTTTACGGCGAGCTCTTCGGCTCGCGCCCCGTCCCGTGCAAGCCGACCCTTGCCCGGCCCGGCACCCGCGACGAGTACTCGGCCTGCGTGTCGAAGGAGCTCGTTGCCGACGACGCATACGACTTCCTCCTCTTCAGCCTTCCCGACAACGACCACCACTCCCACCGCTGGGGCCCCGACGCGACGCCCGCTTCGATCGCCCACGCCGACAACTGCCTCGGCGAGCTGGTCGAGGCATGCGGGGGGATGGACCGGTTCCTCGAGACCCACGCGGTGATCGTCGTGGCCGACCACGCCCAGACCGATGTGTCGGAGCCCTACGAGCTGATCTCAGAGCTCGAAAAGGAGTGGCGCGTTCTCCAGCCGTCCTCGGACACCCCCGAGGCCGCCGAGCTCGCGGTCTCGCCGGGCGCTCGAGCCGGGCAGGTCTACGTGCTGGTCGACCCCGATCGCGAGGCCGCCTGCCACGCCGATGTCCGCGAGCGCCTCGGCGCCATGGCGGGCACCGACCTGGTCGCCTGGCTCGCCCGCCCCGACGGCTCGCCGGTGGTTCGCAGCACCGCCGGCTCGCCCGTCGACGGAGACCCGCGCACCGAGGCGGTCGTCGAGACCAAGCGCGGCGAGCTCCGCTTCCGTCCCGGCCGATCCGGCAAGCGCGACCGCCGCGGCCGGCGCTGGCACGTCGACGGCGAGCTCGACGCGCTCGGTCTCACCGTCGACGGCGCCGCGATCGACTCCGCCGACTACCCCGACGGCCTGGCGCGCCTTTGGTCGGCCCTCGTCAACCCGCATTCCGGCGACGTGATCGTCTCGCTTGCCGAGGGGTATGAGTGCGTCGACTGGGGTCAGACCTCCCACGTCGGCGGCGGCAGCCACGGTTCGCTCCTCGCCTCGGACTCGCTCGCCCCACTCGTCCTCGTCGGCTTCGACGAAGGCACCGTGCAAGCTCCACGACCAGTGGAGGATCACCGACATCGCCGCGCTGGTCCGGGGCCACTTCGGGCTCGAGGCGGGATCGCCCGCCACGGCAGAGCCCGAAGCCGCGAAGGCCTGACCCGACGCGGCCTAGAGCTGCCCGTCGACGAAGCCCGCCATCAGCACCGCGAACGCGCCGATCTCTCCGACGATCAGTAGGACCATGTACCCGTGGACCGCTCCGGCAGACGGCGTCGGGTCCCGGAACTGATTGTCGGTGTCCTGGCGCCAGCCGTGCCACGCGTAGCCCGCCACCGCGCCGAGGAAGAAGAAGAAGAGGACGCCGGCAGCGGCGAGATCAACGAACTCGCTCCAGCCGCTGAACTCGACGAAGACTGCGATCAGCAGGGTCGCGAAGCTGTAGAGCAGGGCGGCCCGGTGTGCCGTATCGACGTACGGATGGGCGAGATGGTCTGACAGACGTGGCCATCTGGCGGTACTTCCAAACGCCCAGGAGCAGGGCGATCATGAACATCGCACCCGCGGCCAGGATCACCGCTTTCGTGTCACCCCCGAGTTCCACTCGCGCTCGATCCTAAAGGGCTGAGCCGACCCCCCCTTGGGGCCGACGGCGGCCAGCCGGCCGACGAGTGGCCGCGATCCGCTTCCAAAGCAGGAATGATGGCTCGCGCATGAGGCGGGCGGGTTTCTTACTGGCAGTGTTCTTCGTTGGCGGCGCGATGGTCGCTCCGTCCGCGCACGCTCAACAGCCCGAGCCGCCCGCCGCCTACCCCGACACGCCGGCGGAGTTCGAGGTCTCCGCGCGCGAGGCGTATCTGGCTGCCCGAGCAGAGCCCGAGGTCGCCGAGCTCACCGCCGAGAGCGGCAGGCTGACGACGCGCCAGGAGGTGCGCGAGGACGGACGCTGGCAGGTCGGGTTCTTCGACTCGGACGACGACGAGGTCGTTCAGGTCCACGTCGATGGCGTAACGGGCGCGGTGCTCGAGACCTGGACCGGGATCCAGGTTCCGTGGTCGATGGCGCGCGGTTACGAGGGGCAGTTCGGCCACGCGCTGAACGCGCCGTGGGTGTGGATCCCGCTCGCCCTCGCGTTCTTCCTCGTCCTCTTCGACTGGCGAAGGCCGCTGCGGATCGCGCACCTCGACCTGCTCGTCCTCCTCAGCTTCGGCATCGGTCAGATCTTCTTCGACGCCGGAGAGATCGGCGTGAGCGCGCCGCTCGCCTACCCGCCCCTTCTGTATCTCCTCGCACGCATGCTGTGGGTGGGCTTTCGCGGCACGGGCGAGAGGGGCGGTCTGCGGCCAAGCGCTCCGCGGATACTCCTGATCGTCTTGTGCCTGTTCGCGATCGCGTTCCGGGTGACGCTGAATCTCACCGACTCGGGCGTGATCGACGTGGGGTACGCGGGCGTCGCCGGGGCCGACCGGATCACCCAGGGCCAGCCGATCTACGGCGAGGGTCGTTTCCCCGACGACGTGCCGACCGGCGACACCTACGGCCCGGCCAACTACGCGGCCTACGTCCCCTTCGAGCTCATCCTTCCGTGGTCGGGGGAGTGGGACGACCTGCCCTCGGCCCACGCGGCGTCCCTCTTCTTCGACCTCACCGTCGTGCTCGGTCTCTTCGTCCTCGGCTACCGGGCGAGCCGTCGCGACGACGCAGCGGATGCGGAAGGCCGCGACATCAGCGGCGATCAGCCACCGCCCGGCAACGACCACGCCGCGCAGCGCGTCGGGCTGATCCTCGCCTTCGCCTGGCTCAGCTACCCCTACACGCTCTACGCGCTTCAGTCGAACTCCAACGACTCGCTCGTCGCGGCGCTCCTGGTCTGGGGGATGGTCGCGCTCGGCTCACCGATCGGTCGCGGCGTCCTGATCGGCCTGGCGGCAATGGTCAAGTTCGCGCCGCTTGCGCTCGTCCCGCTCTACGCGGTCGGGCGCCAAGGGTTGTCGGGGCGCCTCGACGGCCGGCGGCTCGGGCCGCTCAGACCGGTTCTGATCGCCGGCGTCGCGACGGCCCTCACGATCGCGCTCATGCTCGTCCACCCGGCTGTGGACCCGGGGCTCGCGACCTTTTACGAGCGGACCATCGAAAGCCAACTCGATCGCGAGAGCCCCTTCTCGATCTGGGGTCAGGTCGACGGCCTCGACACGGTGCAGCGGCTCGTCCTGGCCGCCGCCGCGGCTCTAGCGATCGCCGTCGCCTTCATCCCAGCGCGCCGCTCGACGGCCCAGTTCGCGGCCCTCGCCGCTGCAGTCGTGATCGCTTCGCAGCTCGCGGTCGACCACTGGTTCTATCTCTACATTCCGTGGTTCTGCGGGCTGGTGTTCGTGGCGCTCGTGTGTGGCGACGCGCGGACTTCCCGCCGGCCCGGCAGCGTTTAGCGCCGGTTGTCCTCGCGCTCCCATCCATGGGGGTGGTCGCTCCACCCACCTGGGTGGTTGGCAGAGCGCGTTCCAGATGCGACACTCCCGCTCATGGCAGGAGGGAATCGATCCTTGCGGGCAGCACGCAGTTGACGCCGGCGCTCCGCACCATCGCTGCCGTGGTCGCCACGGGCGCGGTTTGCCTGACTCCCGCGGTCGCGAGCGCGGCCGACATGGGCACCTCTCGTGGCTACACCTACATCAAGAAGTCGACCACGATGAAGAACGGCTTCAAGTCCGACGACGTGACCGCCAAGTGCCCGGGCAAGACCGTCAGCGTCGGTGGCGGCTCCGATCTCAACGCCTCCGGGAATGAGCACCGCGCGTGGATCGCCGAGTCGAGCGGCTTCGACCCCGACGGCTGGTTTACCTCCGGGGCGCACCTCAAGGTCGTCGGCAAGGTAAAGCTCACCTCGTGGGCGGTGTGCACGAAGGACAGCAAGGCCATCCACCGCTACAAGAAGAAGGCCCGGCGATCGATGCGACGCGGCAACGTCGGCTCTGAGGCGAGGTGCAAGAAGGGCCTGCCCTCGGGCGGCGGCGTGCGCGTGACGGGAAGCCCGAAGGACTACTGGATCAGTACGAGCACGCCGTTCGGCACAACCCAGAGAGGGACGTTCCTGAGAGGTCTCGACCCGGGATGGTCGAGCCGGAGCCTGTTTCGCACAGACGACGCGACCGAGATCACGACCGACGTGACCTGCATGAAGGGCGGCGCACCGGAGTACCCGGGCGGCTTCTTCACCACGGGCGAAGAGATCCCGTACAGGCGCGTCACCTGTCGCAACAAGCAGAGCGTCACGGGCGGCGGCTTCGTAGCCAACTTCGGATCGGCCCAGGCACACATCATCCAGTCAAGGCCCTTCGACTCCCTGAACGACAAGAACAAGGTTCCCGACGACGGCTGGTCGGTCAAGTTCTACAACGACAGCGGGAACACTCAGGAGTTCGCACTCACTGCTGCCTGCCGCTGAACGTGGGCTAGCCGCAGACGCTGCTGCTCTTCACGTGCCCCGTCCGGAACGGTCCCGCGCGTAAGCCCTAGCTGCGGTCGTCCTCGCGCTCCCGGGCCGCGCCTTCATCCGGCGCCTCCTCGTCCGACTGCGCCGCCTCATCATCCTCGGCGGGCGCTTCCGCGCGATCGGGCGCGTCTGGAGACTCCACGCCAGGAACAGTCGTGCGGTGGTCGGAGCGCTGGCCGGTCGCGGGTGGACCAGCGTCGGGTGAGACCTCGGGCTCTTCGTCGTCTTCTTCAGGCATGGCGAGCGGTTGCCCTGTCGAGGGCGGGGAGAAACGGGAGCAACCGCTAGTGTGCGCCCGGCTTGGCGCAGCTGGAGTCCTTGACGATCGAGCTGGCGGACGGTCGGGGGACCACGATCCACGTGGCGCGCTTCGATCGCTCGCGGGTGCGACCGCGCGTTGTGGCGCTCGAGCCTCCCGAGGCGCTCGGGGGCTGGTGCGCTCAGAACGGAATCGCCGACGCGATGATCGGCGGCTTCTTCATCCGCTCAGAAGGCACGCCCCTCGGCGAGCTCCGGATCGCCGGAGAGCCAGTGAGGCACGCGCCGTTCGACACGCCGTGGGACCAGGTGCGCGCCTGCCTCCACGTGGTTGGTGGGGAGGTGCGCTTCGCGGCGCGAGACGAGCTCGGCGACAACCCGGAGGGGGATCTACTCCAGGCGGGGCCGATGCTGGTGCGAGACGGCCGCGGTCTCGTCTCGCCGGGCTCAGACCCCGAGGGCTTCTCGGCCGGTTCGAGGCAGTTCGACTCGGACATCACGGCCGGGCGGTACCCGCGGGCGGCGCTTGGCGTCGGGGAACGGCGACGCTGATCGCAGCGGTCTGCGACGGGCGCACCGACGAGGACGCGGGACTCACCCTCGACGAGCTCTCCCAGGCGATGATCGACCTGGGCGCGAGCGACGCGATCAACCTCGACGGTGGCGGCTCGGCGTCACTCGTGATCGACGGGATCCTTCGCAACCGGCCGCGCGAGGAGCACGGGATCGACATCGCTGACGGCCGCCCGGTTTCGACGGCGCTGGCTTTCGTCGCGCGCTGACGCTCCAAATGACTTCACCCAAACGGGGTACCTTGAACATGTGAGTGATATGCGTGTGCTGATGGGTTGCTACTTCTATCCAAGGGGTGGCTCGGCACACGCGGCAAGGGCGCTGACCCGCCAGCTCCGGCGCTCCGAGGTGGAGGTGACGATCGTCGCGGGGTCGCGGGACGACATCGGATCCGTCGCCCAGGCCGAGCACTTCTTCGGCCCCGATGACCTACATGTCGTCGACTACACGCCGGCGCTCGCCACCGAGCGGCCGACCGCTTTCAAGAGTGAGCACTCACCGCCGATGCACGCGTCCTTCGAGGACAGGCCGGGAGCCCAGGACACCGTCTTCGCCTGCCTCGACGACGAGCGCTACGAGCTCCAGGTCGAGGCATGGGCCCGAGAGCTCGACGAGGCGGGAGCCGCCCGCGCCGACATCCTCTACCTCAACCACCTGACGCCGATGAACGAGGCGGCCGCTCGCGAGTTCGCAGACATCCCCGTCATCGGCCACATCCACGGACCCGAGCTTCTGATGCTCGAGCGCATAGCCGGGGGGGCGCCCGATAGTTGGAGCCATGCGGAGGAGTGGCGCGAGCGGATCTGCCGCTGGGCCGAGGGGTGCGACCGCCTCGTCGCCAACACGCCGCAGGGAGCCCGCCGCGCCGCGCGGCTCCTTGGGGTGGACGCCGAGCGCTTCGCGGTGATCCCCAACGGCTTCGACCCGGCGTTCAAGCCGCGCGAGGTGGATCGGCGTGCGCTCTGGCGCAAGCATCTGGTCGAGGAGCCGCTGGGCTGGCGACCGGGCGAGGAGCCCGGCAGCGTCAGCTACTCCGAGGGGGAGCTGGACGCGCTCGAAGGCACCACGCTCCTCTACAGCGGCCGCTTCACCGAGGTCAAGCGCCTCCCGCTCCTGATCGAGGCCTACGCGAAGGCGCGGGTGGAGTTCGACGAGCCGACCGCGCTCGTCCTCCTCGGCGGCTACCCGGGCGAATGGGAGGGCGAGCACCCGATCGAGACCGTCGAGCGCCTGGGAGTCCCCGGCGTCTTCCTCGCCGGCTGGCACGACCACGAGGACCTGCCGGACTTCCTCTCGGCGAGCGACGTTCTTGTCCACGCTTCGGTCAACGAGCAGTTCGGCCAGGTGCTGGTGGAGGCGATGGCTTGTGGGTTGCCGGTGGTTGCGGTGAATCGCGGTGGGCCGGCGTCGATCGTGAGGGATGGGGAGACGGGGTGGCTGGTGGAGCCGGAGGATGGGGTTGGGCTGGCGGCGGCGATGGTGGAGGCGGT
>CAVRJK010000003.1:0-60267 GCA_963721645.1 uncultured bacterium
AAACTCGTCCACGTCCTTCGCCGTCGTGTCCCAGGAACACATCCAGCGGACCACGCGCTCGCGTTCGTCCCAGACGTAGAACGGGTGCTCGGCGGGCGATTCGTCGAGTAGGCGGTCGATTGCCCGGCGCTCGAGCTGAGCGAAAACGACGTTTGCCTCGACCGGGTGGACGGCCTCGACACCGTCGATCCCCTCGACGGCGTCGGCGAGGCGCCTTGCCATCGCATTGGCGTTCCGGGCGTTCGAAAGCCACAGGTCGCCCGACAGGAGCGCCTCGAACTGCGCGGCGCAAAAGCGCATCTTGGAGTTGAGCTGGAGAAGCTGCTTGCGAACGAACTTGGCGTGCGGCGCGATATCCGGCCGCAAGAGCACCATCGCCTCGCCGAACATGAGGCCGTTCTTGGTGCCGCCGAAGGACAGGAGGTCGACGCCGGCGTCGGTCGTGATGGCGGCCAGGGAGACGTCGAGCGATGCGGCGGCGTTGGCGAGGCGGGCGCCGTCGATATGAAGGAGGAGATCCATCGCGTGCGCGCGCTCGGCGATCGCCGAGATCTCGTCCGGGGTGTAGACGGTGCCGAGCTCGGTGGATTGGGAGATCGAGACGACGCGCGCCTGCGCCGAGTGCTCGTCGCCGCGGCGCTCGTCCCAGCGGCTGAGGTCGTCCGGGCCGAGCTTGCCGTGCTCGGTCGGAACGGTGAGGAGCTTGGCGCCGGCGATGCGCTCCGGGGCCCCGCACTCATCCACGTTCAGGTGCGCGGCCTCCGTGCAGATGACGGCCTCGTGCGGGCGGAGGACGGCGTCGAGGCAGGCGACGTTGGCGCCCGAGCCGTTGAAGACGAAAAGCGCCTCGGCGGCGGGACCGAAGTGGTGGCGGAAGAGGTCCTGGGCGCGAGCGGTCCACTCGTCGCCTCCATAGGACGCGGCGTGGCCCTCGTTGGCATTTGCGACCGCAGCCAGGATGTCCGGGTGGACGCCGGCGTGGTTGTCTGAGGCGAAGTCGTGCGGAGGGGTCACGGGTGAAGCTCGAGGCGCGCGCCGTTCATCTTTCGCGCCGCGTCGGAGCAGAGGTAGGCGATCGCGTCTGCGATGTCCTCGACCGAGGTGAAGATCTTGAAGGGCTTCTCAGGGCTCTTTTCGCGCATGGCCGGCGTGAGGATGGCGTTCACGACGACGATGTTTGCCGTCGCCCCGGTCTCGGCCAGCGAGTCGGCTAGCGCGAGGGTCCACGTCTCGGCAGCGGCCTTGGCGGCACCGTAGGAGGCGTTGGTGCCGTCGGGCTTTTGCGCCTGGCTCGAGGAGACGAGGACGAAGCGCCCACCCTCATGGGCGATCGCGTCGTGGAAGGCCCGGGTGGCGTGCTGGGTCGTGCGGACAAGGAGGTCGTGGAGCCACTCGTAGTCGTCGAGGGAAGCGGTGGCGAGCGGCTCGCCGCCCTTCCAACCGCCCACGAGGTGGACAAGGCCGTCGACCTTTCCGAAGCGCTCGGTGATGGCGTCCTTCCACTCTGTCGCGCCCTCGGCGCTCAGGAGATCGGCCGGGCGGCCATCCCAGCGGTCCTCCGGGATGCCGAGCTCGGAGGCGAGGCCGTCGAGCTTTGCCTGGTCGATGTCGGAGGCGGCGACGATCGCTCCGGCCTCGGCGAGCGTCCGGCAGACGGTGGGGCCGAGTCCACCGGCGGCGCCGGCAACGGCGATTACGCGTCCTTCGAGTGAGCTCACTCCGCTCACGCTAGCGACCGGAGGGGGTCAGGGGTTTGGGGCACCCATGGATCCCGGGCCGGGCGTGTTCCAGTCGGTCTTTTGGTTCGTGTCGCCAATGGGCTTTCTGGAGACCGTGTTGCCGGTCGCGGTAGTGCCCGCGCCGGTCCAGTCCACCGAGACGTCCTGGGCGGTAGGTGCCGAGTTGTAGGTGCACGCGATCCCGCCGCAGTCAGCGGGAAGCCAGTGCGAGAGCGCCTGGAGGGCCTGAAGCTCTGCCGGAAAGCCCGTGGGAGGCGATTGCAGGGATGGCTGTGCGAAGGGCACCCCGTCAAGGAGGAAGCCCTCCCGTTCAATTGACAGCACGCGGTTTGAGTAGGTGATGCCGGTCGTGCCGCCGAGAAAGTCCCAGGCACCGTCATAGGCGGCTGGGAAGGAGCCGCTTGGGTGCTGGTTCTTCGTGGTGGTCTCGGAGGAGGGGAGGTCCGCGGCGGCATTGAGGTGGACGACGATCAAGTCACCGGCGGCAACGGTCACGTTCGGGAAGGTCGCGAGTGTCGTCGGTGTTGGGCGCGAGTTGAGCGTCAGTCCGTTTACGGTGCCCGCGGAAGTTGCCCGGAGTTCGACCAGGTCCTTGGACGACGTGATGTTGGGAGCTACCTCGTTCAAGACCAGATTCGCCGGCTGAATGAAGCCGGTGAAGAGCGCGGTGTCCTCGTCGGGGTCCATGGGCTCGCCAAGAAGGTCGGTGACCGTCGCGGCGACGGAGACCGTGTAGCTGGTGCCAGGGACCTGGGCGCTCGTGGTGAGAGTGACCTGGCGGCCAGACACCGAAGCGTTGGTAACGGCAAGGCCGTTGCTCACCGTGAACTGGGAGCCGTCCGGATCGACGCTCGAAGACTCGATTCGGCGGTCGAACGTAAGGATCACGGTGGTCGCGCCGAAGGCAAACGCATCGGTCAGCTTGGGGGCGGGGCAGTCGATCAGCTGGATGTCGGCCGCGTCCCAGAGCGTGACCTGGGCGAGCGCGTTGAACGGCAGAAGCGGCGAGTCGTCGACGGTGAATGAGCAGCCGGTCTGGAGGTCGAGCTCGTCGCGAAGCGTCGCCGGTAGCCGCAGGTCGAAGCCAGGCGTGTTGGAGAGGCCGGCGGTGTCGATACGCGCCGAGACGAAGCCGTTGCCCGCACTGCCGAAGCTGCCGGCGATGGTCCCCGACAGGTCGATCAACTCCGCGTCGTAGGCGCCGTTGTTGGAAACGAGGTCGCTGGAGTTCGTGACGTTCTTCGACAGAGTGCCGACGTCGGTACCGGTAGCGCTGCGTGAGAAGCCGGAAATCGACACAGCGCGGCGGGCGCCGGCGGTGCTCCCCATCTGGGTGATGGTGAAATCGACCGTGTCGCCGACGGCGGGAACGGG
Source organism: uncultured bacterium (assembly GCA_963721645.1). Classification (GTDB taxonomy): domain Bacteria; phylum Actinomycetota; class Thermoleophilia; order Solirubrobacterales; family 70-9; genus JALZKA01. The sequence continues at coordinate 3,114 of CAVRJK010000003.1, forward strand.
AGTGACTGTCGAGGGGTCCACGACGATCCGCAGGGCCGGGCCGGCCTGGACCTTCTGCACCAAGAATCCCGCGGGCTCGGACCCCACCAGGGGGTTGACGTAGGTGACAACGACGTCGTCGAGCGAGATCGAGACGGGACCGTCGGCAGCGGCGCGAGCGGCGGCGATGCCGTCTACGACCGTAACGTCGTCGTCGATGATGGTCGCCGTGCCGACCCCGTCCCCCAGCTTGGCCCGCTTCGGGTTGCTGAGCGTGAGCTCGAAGGTCTCGTCGAGCTCGTCGAGTGTGTCGCCGGAAATGCCGACCTCGGCCGTCCGGCGCTTCTGGCGCTTTTGAAACCGGAGCGTCCCGGTCTCGCCTGCGTAGTCCGCCGGCGAGGTGGCCGTGCCGTCCGAGGTGGCATAGGCGACCGAGACCTTGCGTTTCGGTTTCTTCGAGAGCGTGACGTCGAAGGTGGCAGCCGTGGCCGAGTTCGTCTCGACGACCTCGACGTCGGCGACGGAAAGCTTTGGGACCGCGCCACCAGCAGCACCCGGTAGTGCGAGCAGGATCACTCCCGAAAGCACGAACGCAAGTGGTTTTTTCATGCCCTCACCAGCATGGCCCAGGTCCCCTCATTCGATCCGGTTATCTGCGAGGAATGCTATAGCCAGACTCAGGCCGTTGCAAGCGCCTGGTTGCGGGAAGGGCGCTCCAGGGCGGGCGCGAGCTTGGGCGCGAGCTGGGAGTAAAAGAGCGAGAGGGGGAACTCGTCGTCGCGGACGAGATCGACGAGCTCCTTGGGCTCTTCGACCTCGGGGAGGGAGCGGCGCTCGCGTGCCCACACCGAAGACTCGGCGGGCGGGACGTACTCGGAGATGAGATCGTGCGCAGCGGTCCACTGGGCGATCTTCGAGCGGTCGATGCCGGAGTGGTAGAGCTCCTGGACGCGCTCGCGAAGGCGCTCGACCCCGTCGGCGACGTTGGCCCATTCGATGACCATGCGGTTGTCGGACCAGTGCGCGTACCCCTCGCGGTGAAGGAAGGCAAAGAGGAACTGGCCGCCCAGGCCGTCGTAGTTGCGGACGCGGTTGCCGGTGAGGGGGAAGCGGAAGAGGCGGTCGAAGAGGATCGCGTACTGGACGTGGCGGGCGAAGGCGAAGCCCTCGCGCTCCAGCTTCACTGCCTCGCCGAAGGCGGTGAGGTCGCAGCGGAGCTCCTCGAGCGCGTACATCCAGTACGGGCTGCGCTGGCGGATCATGAAGGGGTCGAAGGGCAGGTCGCCGCGCATGTGGGTGCGGTCGTGGACGAGGTCCCAGAGGATGTAGGCGTCGCGCGACAGCTCGGGCGAGGAGAGGAGCGCGGCGGCGTCGGGAGGCAGGTTGAGGCGGAGGACCTCAGAAGCGGCGGAGCCGACTCGGCGGAAGCGCTCGGCCTCGCGGTCGCAGAAGATGGCGCCGAAGTGGAACTCGGGGGGCGTTTCGGCGTACGAGAAGGTCTCGGGGAAGAGAACCGCGCACTCGGAGTCGTACCCGGCGGTGAAGTCGAGCAGCTCGACCGGCACGAACTTGGCGTTGTCGTAGCGGTCGGACTCGAGCTCTGCGACCCACTCGGGCCAAGGCACCTGGATGAGGAGAGCTTCGAAGGCCACGTCGCGCGACGCGTTCTGCTTGTACATCGGGAAGACGACGAGATGCTGGATGCCGTCCTGGCGCCACTCGTCGGGACGGAAGGCCTCGGTCGAGCGCCCGAAGTCGGGTTTTCCGAAACCGGTGTCGGCCCAGGCGACGAGGTCGGTGCAGGTGGCGTCGATGTAGTCGTGCTGATGGGGGAAGTGGGGCTTCAGGCGCTGGACGGCGCCGGCGATCGTGTCGACGAGCGCGCGGAGGCGGTCGGCGTCTTCGGTGGAGGTGTCGACGGACCCGTCGGGCTCTTGGCGCAGGCGGAGCTCGGCGATCGCCGTCTTCAACTCGAGCCAGTCCGCGTCGTTCGTGATGGCCGGCGGGTCGGCGTCGGCGTCCGCCTGGAAAGCGTGAGCGCCGGCCCACCAGACGAGGTTCAGCCAGAGGTCCTCGTGATCGAGGGCGCCGATGCAGTCGTCGCCGAAGATGTCTGAGTCGGCAAGGACGACGACCCTGCCCGCACCGTGGGCGGTGATGGCAACCAGCGGTGCGTTGGGGGAGCTTGCCGAGGAGTGGGTGCGGGCGAGAGCGCGGGCGCCGTTGGAGAGAGCGAGGGTGCCGGTCCGGTAAAAGCAGGCGGCCTCGACACGGGCGAGGGGGTCTGCGCCGGGGGCCGGCTTTTCGGGAGCGTCGAGCTCGGCAAGGATCCATGAGGGCGCTTGGCGGTGATGCTCGTAGTCCTGGACGGTGGCGGTCTCGATCTGGATGCCGAAGGACGCCAGGAGATCGTTCAGGTTGTTCCCGTACTTGTCGTGCTCGGTCTCGCCGAGGACGATCAGGCCGCCCCCGTCCGAGACGAAAGAGCGGATCGAGTCGATCTCGGCGGGCTCGAGGCGCGGGGTGCCTGAACCGGTGGTCGACTCCCACTTGGGATCGGAGGGGTGCGCGATGACAAGGACGTCGCAGCCTTCGAGCGCGGCGTGGTCGAGCGGTCCGGAGCGGTGGGCGGCGACCGCGAAATCGGCGCCTTCGAGTGCGGCGGCCGCGCTTGCAAGCGAAGCGTCCGCGGGGTGGGCCGGTTGCATGGTGCGGGCAAGCTCGGGGTCGATGGTCCACGCCTCGGAGTGGGACTCGTCGAAGAGGACGCGGGCGTGAGTGGGGTGCGTGGGCATATATGTGAGGTTAGGGATGCTTGGATGGAAGGTCAATGCCGTTTGTGCGCTTATCTGTGCAACTATCTAACGAATGGACGCCACTGATAGACAGATTCTTGCGCTTCTACAGGAAGATGGGCGTCGCACCTTCGGGGATATCGGCGGCCGCGTGCGGCTTTCGGCACCGTCGGTAAAGCGGCGTGTCGATCGGCTGCGCGCGCAGGGAGCGCTTGAGGGCTTCACCGCGATCGTGGATTACGGCGCGCTCGGGTGGCATACGGAGGCGCTGGTTGAGCTCTTCTGCCGCGCCGGCACGACGCTCGACGAGGTGGCAGCGTGGCTGAGCGTGCACCCGGAGGTGGTCGAGGCGTGGAGCGTCACCGGCGAGGCCGACGCGATCGCGCGGGTGCGGACCCAGGACAACCGCGACCTCGAGCGTCTGATCGCCGACCTCCAGCGCGACGGCCGCGTCGAGCGCACGCGATCGCAGATCGTGATGTCGAGGCTCGTGAGCCGCCCGGTCGCGCGGGACTGACAGCGTTGGCGTTTCAGAATTGGGTCAACGTGTCTCACACGCGCGCGTGCAGCGAACATAACGTCCTTTGTTGTGGGACGCCGGATCAACCGCACGCAGCAGGGAGACTTGGGGGAAGCATCTGCCATCGAGTGGTTTACACGCGCCGGCGCGGTTGTCTCCAAGCCGTTGGGCCACAGCCCCGATTACGACTTGGTCGTTGATCTCGACGGCGCGCCCTTGCGTGTTCAGGTGAAGAGCAGCACCTGTCGCCGTGCTCGAAGCCGCGGTGAAGATCGTTGGGAGGTGTCGATCTGTACGCGCGGTGGCAACCAGAGCTGGACAGGCGTGTGTAAGGAGTTCGACGCGGCGGCGATCGACTACTTGTTCGTCTTGGTTGGCGACGGTCGCCGCTGGCTTATCCCGGCGTGCAGACTCAACGCCCGCGTGAACATCAAGGTAGGAGGAGAGAAGTACCGAGAGTTCGAAATTGATCGCACGGCGTGCGTTGAAGACTTGGTCTTTGGTTCCGTTGGGCGCGCTCTAGACTTCCCGGCTGGAAGGGGGAGCGCCGGAGTTGGAGAGCCGGGCCGGACTGTAAATCCGGTTCCTCGTGATGAGTGAGTTCGAATCTCACCTCCCCCATATGAGCCCCCTCACACGGGGCTTTTTTGCTCATCCAGAACGAAAACGGGCCGCCCGGAGGCGGCCCGTTTCAGCAGTCGTCCTGACTGTTCGGACTAGGTGCGGTCGCGCACCGCGTCGACCGCGTCGTCGACCTTGTCCTTTGCCGAGTCGGCAACGTCCTTGACCGCGCCGGCAGCCTGGTCGGCCTTGCCCTCGTCCTTGAGGTCGTCGTCGCCGGTCACATTGCCTGCGGCCTCCTTGACCCGGCCCTTCGCGTCATCAGTGTTCTTGGGTGCGTCGTTCATTCTCGTGTCTCCTTAATTTGGTGGGACGTAGCTACTACCCAGCTCAAGCCGCAGTCAAAACGCGTAACAGAAACGGGCCGCCCCGGGGGGAGGGGCGGCCCGATTCCGGCACTCGTTTCAGCAAACGGGCCGCCCGGGGGGAGTGGCGGCCCGCTTGGCTTGGACGGGGATGCTCTATTGAGCTTTCCCGTCGAGGACCCGCGTGAAGCGTTGTCCCCTCACCACTTATTTGCCCCAGCTTGAGATTCCTAAACACGTCCGTTCATGAAAATTTTTGGGTCCAAGACGCAAGTGTCACTAGCGCGCTGCGCCGCTCGCGCTAGTCGCGCTCTCGCAGCCTCTGCGCCTCGGGAAGCCGCTTCAGCTTTCGCAACGTGCTCGTCTCGATCTGGCGGATCCGCTCGCGCGTCACGCCGAAGGCCCGTCCGACCTCTTCCAGAGTGAGTGGCTCATTCCCTCGCAGTCCATAGCGCAGCTCGATGACTTGACGATCGCGCGCCGGAAGCGCGTTCAGGGCAGCCCGCACATCTTCTCGGCGAAGGCTCTCCGTCGCGGTCTCGAACGGCTCCTCCACGGTTTCGTCGGCAAGGAAGTCGCCCAGCTGAGACTCGTCCTCGTCGCCGACAGGCTTCTCGAGCGAAACCGGCATCTGTGCGACACGAAGGATCTCCCGCACCTCCTGCACGGTCATCTTGAGCTCTTCGGCGACCTCCGCCGGCTCGGGTTCGCGACCCAGCGCCTGCACCAGCTGGCGCTCCGCCTGCACCACCCGATTGAGCTTCTCCCCCATGTGGACCGGGATGCGAATGGTCCGCGACTTGTCCGCAATCGCGCGCGTCACCGCCTGGCGAATCCACCAGGTCGCGTACGTCGAAAACTTGTAGCCACGGCGATAGTCGAACTTCTCCACCGCTCGGATCAAGCCGAGGGAGCCCTCCTGGATCAGGTCGAGAAAACTGAGTCCCCGGCCCAGGTAGCCCTTTGCGATCGAAACGACGAGACGCAGGTTCGCCTCCACCATCTGGCGCTTGGCGACCATGTCGCCGCGCTCGATTCGCTTCGCGAGTTCGACCTCCCCCGCCGCGGTCAGGAGCTCCACCTGCCCGATCGAGCGCAGATAGAGCCGCAGGCAATCCAGGCTGGGCTCGACGGTCAGGTCCAGCTCCGGCCCCTTTTGGTCGCCCTTCGCCTCCTCGTAGGCGCTCACCCCGTCCGCGGCGATCACGTCCACCCCGTGCTCGATCAGGTGTGCGTGCAGGTCTCTGACCTGCTCCTTGGAGACCTCCACTTCCTCGAGTGAGGCCGAGATCTCCTCGAAGGTCAGGTAGCCCCGCTCCCTCCCCTCTGAGATCAGGCGGCTGAGACCCTCTATTTCGGGCACCGCTACGACGCCCCCCTCTTTGTCCTCCGATTCGGTCGGGACAAACAGGACTTCTGCCTCTCCGGCCAATTGCTTCAGGTTCTTTCCTCCGTTCAGTACCGAAGCGGCCGGAAGCATATACCGGAAGGCCGCTCATGAGGCACCTGCCACGAACCCGGGGCGGCCTCGATGCAGCGCTACGCTCATTTCATGACAAGCGACGAACGTCGCGAAGCCAGTGCGCGCTGGGGGATGCGATGAGCGAAACGACGGTGCCGCCCGAGCTCCGAGACGTCCAGGCCGGCCTCCCCGCGACGCGGGTCAGCCTCACGCGTGTCGGCGTCCGCGGCGTCGAAAAGGTCATCCACGTCGCCTCCCCGGTCGGCGGATCTCCGGGCTCTTCTTTGCCGAGCTCGAGGCATACGTCGACCTGAACCCTGACCAGGCGGGTGTCCACATGTCCCGTTTCGAGGAGGTCGTGAACGAGGCCATCGACGCCGTTGTGCTCTCAGAGGCGCTCCGGGCCGAGGATCTCGCCGCTCGCATCGCTCAGCAGGTGCGTGAGCGCCAGAACGGATGCCGCGCCGAGGTGCGAATCGAGGCCCGCTACCCGGACACGGTGAAGACTCCGGCCTCCGGCCTGGACACCCAGGAGATCTACAAGCTCCACGCCGTCGCGGTCGCCTCGGAGCGCGGCACGCGCACCCTTACCGGCGTCGAGGCGCAGGGCATGACCGCATGTCCCTGCGCCCAGGGGCTTCTGGCCGACCGGGCCCGCGAGCGCTTGCTCGACGACGGTTTCGATGCCGGCGAGATCGAGCGGATCTTCGATGCCGTGCCCGTCGCTACGCACAACCAGCGCGGGATCGGCCAGCTCCACCTGGGTGCTCCCGAGGGAGTGGACGTCGACATCGACGCCCGTGACCTCCTGCACATCGTCACCTCGTCGATGAGCTCGGAGATCTACGAGCTGATGAAGCGCTCAGACGAATCCGCGGTCGTCGAGAAAGCGCACCGCAATCCCCGCTTCGTCGAAGACGTCGTCCGCGAGATGGTCCGCCATGTCGCCGACAGGTACCCACAGCTTCGCGACGGCGGCTTCATGGTCGCCCGCCAGGAGAACCTCGAGACCATCCACCGCCACACCGTCATCGCCGAGCGCACCGGCCTCGTCTCCGAGGTGCTCGACGAGATCGAAACCGGAACCCACTCCCGCCGCCATGTGTCGCAGCGGGAATGGCTCGAAGAGTCCTAGGCGTCGGGCTTCGAGACTTCGGCCGGCTTTGAGTCCGGCCTGTCGGCGGGCTCAGGCTCTGCGTCGTCCATGTAGCGGCGTAGGCCCAGGAAGTAGTCGGCACCCGAGATCACCGTCATCGCCACCGCGGCGTAGACGAGGATGTCCACGCCCACCGGCGTCGGCTCGAACGCGATCAGGCCAAAGATCGCCGCGACCTGGAGGCCCGTCTTCGCCTTCCCCAGCCAGCTGGCCGAGATCACTACGCCCCGCTCGGCCGCAACCGATCGCAGACCGGTGACGGCGAACTCGCGAGCGATGATCACCATCGCCACCCAGGCCGCAACCCGGTCGAGCGAGACCAACGACACCAGCGCGGCGGTCACCAGGAGCTTGTCCGCGAGCGGATCCATCAGCTTCCCGAACGCCGTCTCCTGGCGCTGGCGGCGGGCTATGTAGCCGTCGAGCCCGTCCGTCAGAGCCGCGATGGCAAACAGCGCCGCCGCGATCACATCTCCCTCGGAAGTTTCCTCCAGGAGCGCCACGACGATCACGGGGATCATCAGGATCCGCAGGACCGTGAGGATGTTCGGCGCGTTGAGTGGGATGAGGGGGAACACGGCCCCGGGAGCCTAGATGGAAGGCGAGCCGCAACGCATCGGCTCCATTGGGTCTAGTCTCCGCGATTGACCATGGCCGTCGACTACGTCTACCGGCTCGAACAGCCACACGTGGCCGGGCAGCTCGCGAAGGTGTGCGCGCGAATCGCCGGCGAGCACGGCCTGATCGGCGACATCCACACCGTCTCGATCGGCCGCGAGCGCTCGATCCGCGAGATCTCCGTGGAGGTCAAGGACGACGAACAGGCCCGGCGGGTCGCCGACGTCCTCGGAGAGGTCGAGGGGGTGCGGGTGATCTCCTTCTGGGACCGCGCCCTGCGCGCCCACGAGGGGGGCAAGCTCAAGGTTGTCGGCAATCACGAGATGCGCACGCTCCAGGACATGCGCGACGCCTACACGCCGGGGGTGGCGCGCGTTTGTCTCGCCATCGCAGACGACCCGGCGCTCGCCCATCGGTTCACGATGATCGGCCGCACCGTCGCGATCTGCACCAACGGCACGCGCGTCCTCGGGCTCGGCGACATCGGGCCCGTTGCCTCGATGCCCGTCATGGAGGGCAAGGCGATGTTCTACCGCCAGCTCGCCGGCATCTCCGCGATGCCGGTCCTGATCGACGCCGACGACCCCGACTCGTTCGTCGAGACCGTCAAGCGCATTGCCGGCGGGTTCGGTGGCATCCACCTGGAGGACATCCGCGCTCCGGACTGCTTTGAGATCGAGTCGCGACTGATCGCCGACCTCGACATTCCCGTGATGCACGACGACGTCCACGGCACCGCAGTGGCGACACTGGGAGCCGTCTACGTCGCCTGCGCGCAGGCCGGCATTGAACTCGCCGAGTCGACGGTCGGCCAACTCGGTCTCGGCGCTGCCGGATTCGGCATCGCAAATCTCATCCGCGAGGCGGGCGCCACCGTCATCGCATCGGACCCGAGCGAGGCGTCGCACGCGCGCGCCATCGAGGCGGGCATCGAAGTCGCCCCCTTCGAGGAGGTGATGGAGCGGGCGCGGATCGTCGTGGCAACCACCGGCCAACCGGGCCTGATCGCGCCCGAGATGATCCAGCCGGATCAGATCATCCTCGCCCTCACCAATCCCGACCCGGAGATCTCCCCCAAGGCTGCCGAGGCTGCGGGTGCCGCGTTCGCCGCCGACGGCGCGATGGTCAACAACGTCCTCGGCTTCCCAGGCATCTTCCGCGGAGCGCTGGCCGCCGGCTCGCAGGCGATCTCGACAGGGATGAAGCTCGCCGCCGCTCGCGCCATCGCCGGCCTCACCGCCGAATCCGAACTGGTACCCGACGCCCTCGACCCCGAGGTCCACGCCGAAGTCGCCCGCGCGGTCGAAAAGGCCGCGCGCGACGAAGGCCTGGCCCGCCCCGACCGCATCCCGGCAGGCTTGTAACCAACGCCACAGGGGTCTGGCCCCTATTAGCGTTTCGTGAGGGTCTGGCCCCTTCGGGGAGGCGACGCGGGCGTCCGGCCGCTCGCCACGCGCTATCCATGCCGGGTGCGGCGCTCGGCGCACCGGCGAGGGGTCTGGCCCGGGGTCTGGCCCCTTGGGTCGGGGGTTGCGTTGTTTGTGCCTTAAGGCGCGCTGGTGAGTGTCTTGGCTCGGGCGAATGCGGCGTCGAGCATCTCGACGGTCAGCCTGCCGGTGAACGTGTTCTGCTGGCTCGGGTGGTACGAGCCCACCAGCGCCAAATCGCCGACCCGGGCCTCCGCCATGTGGCCGAATCTCGGCTTGGGCTTCGGCGTCTCGATGCCGCGGGCGCGAAGCGCGCGGAGCGTCCCGTCCCACGCGAAGGAGCCGAGACACACGACGACGCGCAGGTTGGCCAGCAGTCCGAGCTCCCGGGCCAGATACGGGACGCACTCGTCCCGTTCACCGGGAGTGGGCTTGTTGTCCGGCGGGGCGCATCTGACAACCGCAGAGACGTAGGCGCCGTCGAGACGAAGGCCGTCGCGAGCATCCACGCTGGTCGGCTGATTGGCGAGTCCCGCACGATGCATAGCGGCGTAGAGCCAGTCGCCGGAGCGGTCTCCCGTGAACATCCGCCCCGTCCGGTTGGCGCCGTGCGCCGCCGGCGCAAGACCCACGACCGCGATCACCGCCTCCGGATCTCCAAAACCGGGCAGCGGGCGAGCCCAGTAGTCCTCGCCGCGAAAGCGCTTTGGCGGATCATCGGCGCACGCCTCCCGCCACGCCACCAGGCGCTCGCAGGCGGTGCATGTCGTCACCTCGGCGTTCAGACGCTCGATCGAATCCGCGGGAGATGTCATCCGACATGTATCTAAACCACAAGGCGCGAGACCCGTGGCCGTAATGTTCTGCTCCGCATGCGCACCCGCCCCCATCGCATCAGTCGCCGCCGGATGCTCGCCGCCTCCGGCGCAGCCGTCGCTGCGCCGGCGTTCCTGGCTGCTTGCGGCCAGGCTCCAGACGGCGACGACGATCGCTCGGAAGCGGACGACCCCGGCCTCCTGAACGCCATCCTCGTGCAGCACCTGGCCGTGCTGGAGCTTGCCGACGCCGCAAAGGACGGCCCGTCGCCTGAGGTGACCGACCAGCTCGCCGCCGAGCGCGAGGACTCGATCTCAACGCTCGAGGGCTTCATCAGCGACCGCGACGGCAAAGCCTCGACCGACCCGGCAGACGCAGCCGAGGCCGAGAGCGCTACGGAGGCACTCGTGATCCAGCTCGAAGACTCGATCGAAGCTTCGCTCGCATCGATCGGGGAGCTCTCCTCCCCCGCCTACCGCCAAGCCGTGCACCGCTTCATCACCCAGGACGCGGCGGCCGTCGCAGCGCTCCGCTCGCAAACGGGGGGCGACGTCGCCCCCGACGCGTTCGTGTTCGGGGCCCCGGCCGGATCGGAGGACTCCGAATGAGCCCGCTGACCCGCCGCACTCTGATCGGCCGCGGCCTCGTGGGAGCAGGCGCGATCGCACTTCCGGGATCGCTCGCCGCCGCCGCGACCGCCCAGGCCCAACAAGGTGAGACCACCGATCAGACCGAAGCGCTCGAGCGGCTCATCCTCCTCGAGCAGGCCGCCGAGCTTGCCTTCTCGATCGCCGCCGACGAGGGCGACGTGGACAAGGACGCGAACACGCTCTTCGACGAGCTCTCGATCCACGCGGGCGACCACGCCGACGCCTTCTCAGAGGCGATGGACCAACTCCTGATCGACCCGCCGGAGCGCGACTCTGACCCCGAGGCCTACGAGAGCCTCAAGGACTTCGATCCGGACGCCGACCAGGACGGGCTCGTTGCCTTCCTCATCGATCTCGAGCTCGGCCTGCTCGAGGCCTACGACACGGACGAGCCCGAGCTCGACGAGCCAGACCTGGTCCGCACGGCCGCGCAGGTCGCCGCGAGCCACGCGCAGGCCCTCGTCGCCCTCCGCCTCCTAGCCGGCGAAAAGACGGGGCTCACGAAGCTCCCCAGCCCCTCCAGCTCAGCCACGGACTCGGAAGACACGGACTCGGACTCCTAGGCCGCCCAGATGGCCACCGAAGCCCCCAAGCCCCTCCAAAAGCTCGCGATCGTCCCGGCCTTGAACGAGGCCGGCATGGTCGCCAGGGTCATTCGCGACATCCGCCGCTCGGCCCCCGACTTCGACATCGTCGTGGTCGACGACGGCTCCACGGACACGACCGCGGCCCACGCGGAAGCGCAGGGCGCCGTCGTCATCCGCCACCCGTTCAACCTGGGCATCGGCGGCGCCATGCAGTCCGGCTACAAGTACGCGCTTCGTCACGGTTACGACGTCGCCGTCCAGATCGACGGCGACGGCCAGCACAAGCCCGAGTATCTGCCCGCGTTGCTTGACGCGCTTCAGACCAAGGGCGACGAGGCGGACATGGTCACCGGCAGCCGCTTCCTCGGCGAGCCGGGCTACAAGGTCCCGATCGGCCGCCGCGCGGGCAACCTCATCTTTGCCGTGGTGATGAGCGCGATCACCAGGCGCAAGATCACCGACCCGACCTCGGGATTTCGCATGACGAACCGCCGCGGCATCGAGCTTTTTGCCCGCGACTACCCGCATGACTACCCAGAGGTCGAGGCGATCCTGATGATGCACGCTCACCGTCTCCGCATCCACGAGGTCCACGTGTCGATGAACGCGCGCGGCTACGGCAAGAGCTCCATCGACTACCCCCGAAGCGCCTACTACATGGTCAAGGTCCTCCTGGCGATCTTCATCGGCCTCTTCCGCCGCCGCCCCACCGCCATCGAGGCGGAGGGCAAGGACGAGATCCTGGGCGGGCCGCCGATGGACACGGGCGAGCTCAAAGCGATCACCGGAGGCGACAAGTGAGGCTCGCGGCAGCCATCCTGATCGCGCTCCTCGCCGTCGCCGCGCCGGCGTCGGCCGCGGAGGTCCCGGTGACCGGTGACCAGGTCAACGGCCTGGGCGAGGCGATCCTCGAGGCCGAGACGGGAGACACGCTCGTCATCCCGGAAGGCAACTACCTGCTCACCCAGGGCGACACGCTCGAAGAGAAAGACCTCACCCTGCGCGGCGCCGGCGTGAACGCCACGACCATCACCCCGAGCGGTGGAGGAGACGCACTCGACGACCCCGGCGTCACGGTCGAGACCGACACGCTCACCGTCGGGCCTGCGCAAAAAGACTCCGAGGAAGAGGCCGCGGCCGAGGCAGACAACGAGAGCGCCTCCGCAGGGATCGAGACCAAGGCGCAGATCATCGCCCTCGTCGTCACCTTCGCGATCTTCCTCTTCGTCCTCGACCTCGTCCGTCGCCGGCGTCTCTCCGAGCGCTACGCGATCATCTGGATGGTCGCTGCGCTCTCGCTCCTCGTGCTCTCCATCTGGACCGGAGGCCTGGACGCGATCGCCGACCTCATGGGCATCCAGGAGCCCGCGAACGCGATCTTCATCATCGCCTTCGCCGTCGGTTTCCTGCTCCTTCTCAACTTCTCGGTCGTCTCGTCCCGTCTCGGCGAGGAGACCAAGGTGCTCGCCCAGGAGGTCGCCCGCCTCGAGCAGGAGCTCCGCCACGAGCGCTCACTCCGCGGCGGCGATCCGAACGGCTTCTCAGGCCGCGCGTCCAGCGCCGAGAAGCGCCAGGACGATCCGCCAGTAAGCGCCGAGTAGCCGCGCGAGAACGGGAGACCCCCCAGGCTTGCCGAGGTAGGCCGAGGCAAGCGAAGGGGTCAGGGACCGGGCGAACTCGCCCGCGCCGATCGTGGCCGTCTTCTGGATCTCTCTCCGCTCGCGAAAGAGTTGCGGCAGCGCTCTTGCCGTGTCCCACCAGGACCCGAGCTTTTGCGGCAGCCAACCGCCGGCCGCGGCCACGAGAACGAGCGCGAGCTCAGTCGCGGCCAGCGCCGGTGCGAGCAGCACCAGCAGCGCCCCCGGGTAGACCCTGACCAGGGTCGCCCAGCGGTTTCGCTCGAGATAGCGCCACTTCGCAGGCCCCTTGTCGAACTCGTAGTCGTGGTCGGCCTTCGCGCGCGCCGCGACGCCCAGCCTCCCACCCGCCAGGAGCACGCGCAGCGAGAGGTCAACGTCCTCGTGGTAGAGAAAGAAGCCGGCGGCAAAGCCGCCCAATCGCGCGAACTCTTCGCGCCGGATCGCCAGGCACGCGCCCGAGCAGAAGCCGGGCTCGGGGTACTCCTCCACGCCGCCGTCAACCGGATCGCCCGCGCCGCCCGCCCACGCGATCCCTGTGAAGTGGACGACGCCGCCGCGTGTGTTCACGACCCGGCCGCCGTCCGCGGTCACGAGCGCCTGCCACGCCGCCCAGCCCGAGCCGTCGTTGAGCGGCGCCGCGATCGCCTCGCGCCACCCTGCGGCCACCACGGCGTCCGGGTTCAAAAAGACGAGAAGCTCGCCCGTCGCCTGCGTTGCCGCCCGGTTGCACGCTGCGGGAAAGCCGTCGTTCGTTTCGCTCTCCACGACCTTTGCCGTCGGCGCCGCGGCACGCACCACGTCCACTGTCCCGTCGCCCGAGTCGTTGTCGACCACGATCAACTCGTCGCCGTCGCGAAGCTCGGCGGACAACGCATCGAGCGCCGGTCGCACGGCCTCGCCCTGGCGGTAGGTGACTACGACGACGGATACCGGGGTCTGGGCGCTTTCAGGCGACACGGCGGATCAAGTTACGCGTTCGGGCACCCGGGTTTACTCTCCGGCAATGGCGAACCCCCTCCTCGCGCCCTTCGAGCTCACGATCGGACTGGGCTCTCGCGTCATGCGAGACCTCGACGCCATGGCCGATGTGGCGCGATCGGTACCGCGAGCGATCTCCCTCCTCGAGAGCCTCGACCGCCGAGCGGGTCAGGTGATCGAACTCGGCGAGCGCATCGATGCCCGAGCAGAGGCGATGCTCGAACTCGGGCAAAACCTCGACCGCCGCGCCGAGTCCATACTCACGCTCGGCGGCAAGATCGACGAGCGCGGCGCGGAGCTCGGAGCGATCGGCGACCAGATGCTCACCGAGGCCCGGCTCGTCCAGCAGCGTGCGGCCGAGGTGGTCGCGGGTGCAAACGAGATGATCGCGGTCCTGCCGACGGTGCGAAGGGCAATCGAGATCGGAGAGCCGCTGGAAGGTGCGATCGAGCGGTTCGCGCGCGTCGTCGATCGCTTGCCTGGGGCCTCCACACCAAGCCGCCGAGCGGATTCGAACCGCTGACCCCTTCATTACGAGTGAAGTGCTCTACCAACTGAGCTACGGCGGCGCGAAAAGCAGTGTAGGCGGGGTCGCCTAGTCCTCGTCGCCCTCGGCGAGGCGGTAACCCACGCCGCGGACCGTAACGACCAATTCGGGCTCTTGCGGATCCCTCTCGACCTTCTGGCGGAGGTTCGAGATGTGGACGTCGCAGGCACGGACGTCGCCGGAGAACTCGGACTGCCAGAGCTCCTCCATGATCTCGAGGCGGCTGAAGACCTGGCCCGGGCTCTCGGCGAGGAGACGGAGGACCTGGAACTCGGATCGCGTGAGGTTGACCGGATGGCCGCGAACAGAGACGAGGTGGCGCGAGAGGTCGATGCGTACCAATCCCGCGTCGATTGTCTTGCTCTGGGCCGAGGATGAAAGATCCAGCTCGCGGCGACGGAGCTGCGCGCGGACGCGGCCGATCAACTCGCGGACCGAGAAGGGCTTGGTGACGTAATCGTCAGCGCCGACCTCGAGGCCGACGACCTTGTCCACCTCGGCGTCCTTGGCGGTCAAGAGGATGATCGGCACCGGGCTGCGGGCACGCACGTCGCGGCAGACGTCGAGGCCCGATTTGCCGGGCATCATGATGTCGAGGATCAGGAGGTCGAAGCCGATCTCGCCCTGGAGCTTTGAATCGGCGTCGTCGCCGTCCTCGGCGATCGTCACCTCGAACCCCTCTTGTGAAAGGGCGTAGGCCACGGACTCCCTGACCGAGGGCTCGTCGTCTGCGATGAGGATGCGCCTGATCATGCGACGGGGGTGGCGGCCGGCTTTGCGGCGGGCAGGCGGACCCAGAAGTCGGAGCCGACGCCGACCTCTGACGACACGCCGATCTGGCCGCCCATCACGTCGACCATCCGCTTCGCGATGGAAAGGCCCAGGCCGAAGCCTTCCTTCTCGCGGGAGTCTGTGCCTCGAAAGAAGCGCTCAAATACTCGATCGACCTCATCTGGGGGGATGCCGGAACCCGTGTCGGTGACCTCGATGAGGATGTCCTCGTCGCCGGCCCGGCTCGCTCGAAGCGTAACGATGCCGGGGGCGGAGCTGTGCTTGAACGCGTTGCCCAGGAGCCCGATCAGAACCTGGCGCAGCAGAACGCGATCTCCCTGCGCCGCAAGATCCGGCTCGACGTCCAGCTCAAAGCTGATCCCATCCGGCGGAACGAACGCCTGAGCCGCCTCCTCACAGGCGATCGCGACGTCCATGACCTCGGGCCCTGACTCACCGACCGACTCGATCCGCGCGAGCGTCAGTAGGGAGTCGGTCAGCCGAGTGATCCGCTCTGTGTCCTGCTCGAGGCGGCGCAGGAAGTGCTCGCGCGCCTCCTTGTCGTCCTTCGCGCCGCCACGCAAGACCTCGACTGCGCCGGAGATCCCCGCGAGCGGGTTGCGGAGCTCGTGCGCGGCGTTCGAGACGAACTCGCGCTCGGCAAGCTCGCGACGGAGCTCGTTGGTGCGGTCGCGAACGACGGTGAGAACGGCCCCCTCCGCCGGAATCTCACGCGCCTGCATCGCGTATACACGCTCGCCGATACGCAGGCCATCGTGCTCGGAAGTGCCGGTGCGTGAGGCACGGCGAAGCCACGGGATCAGGGTCGCCGCCACCTTGCCGTCCGCGTAGATCAGCGGGCGGGCCGCCGGGTTCGAGAAGCGGACCGTGCCGTCGGGCCCGACCACCATGACCGCATCGGAAAGTGCGTCGAAGATCGCCGAGAGGCGGTCGCGCTCAGAGCGAAGCGCCTCGAAGGTCTGGCGTAGCGCTGCGCGCATGGTCTCGAGCGCTCGGCCGAGGTCCGAGATCTCGTCGCGCCCGCCGGTGCCCTCGAGCGGCCGGTCGAGCTGACCCTGGCTGATCTTTGCCGCCGAATCGGCGAGCTTTTTGATGCGCGAGGTGATCGCGCTGGCGATCAGAAACGAGATCGCCACCGCGACGACCAGCGCGACGAGGAGAGCGGTGATCCTGTCGCCGCGCACGGCGTCGATCGCCTCCTGGAGCTCCGACGGGCGCTCCGCCCTGGCGAGCAGGACCCCGTCCACCTCCCCGTCCCGCCTGATCGGAGACGCCACCACCGTGGTCCCGCCGGTGAGGGGCTCGACAAAGTTCACCCCCGCGAGCGCCTGGTTGATCGCGTCCTCGCCATCCTCGACGTCTCCGACCGGAAAGCCCTCGGAGGTCAGGTTCGTGACGAGGTCGCCAGAGCTGTCGTAGACCCAGGTCGAAAAGCCCTCCTGCGTGGCCACATTGAGTGCGTCCTGCGACTTGCGCTCGGTGGTCGAGGCGACCTCGGCCGCGAGCGTGATCGTGCGTCCCAGCGCCAGCTCGTCAAGCCGGTCGTCCGCCTCCTGGTTGCCGCTCTCGGAGACGAGCAGGTAGACGATCCCAGCCGTGATCAGCGCCACCCCGGCGAAGGCGAAGGCGAGATACAGGCGGACCCCGAACGGATTACGGCGGCCCAGCTTGAGGTTCCGAAGAGAAGGCGCCACCCTGAGAATGTACGCCCTATTGCCCTGTTTGCAGGCGGTTCGTCAGCCCTGAAGAATGGCTTCCATCCTGAACGCGAGCGCCTCGACCGCCAGTTCCTCCGAGACGTTCACGCTGAGCCTTCGCCGCGTTCCCATCACCAGTTCGGCCGCGCGCCGGGCCCGGCGCGGGTCAAGACCCTCGGCGTCTGAGACGAGTTCGGCCTTGCGGTCGGCGTTCAAAACCAGCTCGGCGGCCCCGTCGCCAGTCGCGGCCAGGTCGCGCAACCAGCTCGCAACCAGGGCCAGCCCGGCGTCGATGGCCTGAGTCCGCCCCCGGCGCGTCGCGCGCTTTGCGGCGTCGGCGCCTTCGCGGCGAAACCGCTGCTCGCCACGCCGGTCCGAGGAGTCCTTCGCCTGTTCGGCCAGCTCGTCGAAGCGCGCCTTGGCCTCCTCCCCGGCTTCCTCGCCCCGCGCCGTGGCCGCATCCAGAAGCGCCTTCCAAGGCGAGCCCTCGAGCTCACCCGCGCGGGCGCCCCGCGCGAGGGCTTCAGCCTGGGCGCGAAGCTCACGACCGCTGTCGGAAAGAAGGATCTGCGCAAGCCCCAGGTCGCCGCCGGCAAGTCGCGCGGCGCCTTTCAGCTCGTCTGGGCCGACGCCTGGGTTCTCGCCGGCCAGCCGCTCGGCGATGGCCTCGGGACTGAGCGCGGCAAAGCCGATTGTCTGGCAGCGCGAGCGCACCGTCTCGAGCAGCGCCGATGGCTGCGAGGAGACCAGCACGATATGGGCGTACGTCGCCGGCTCCTCGAGCGTCTTCAAGAGCGCGTTCTGGCTCTCCTCGGCCATCGCGTCGGCCCGTTCCACCACGAAGACGCGGTGCTCACCCTCGAACGGGCGGTATGGCGCGGCCTCGATGATGCGTTCGCGCACCTCCTCGACCAGGTGCTGCGCGCCGGCCGGCTTGAGCCAGGCCAGATCGGGGTGCGGCGAAGGGTCCAAAAGTGCGCGGCGCCTGGCGGAGTCGGGATCGGGCGCCCCGAGCGCCAGCAGCTCCGCAGCAAAGGCCCGGGCCGCGTCGAGCTTGCCCGACCCGGCAGGACCGGAGAAGAGGTAGGCATGGGACGGTGCCTCGATTGCCGCGGCCAGGGCGATGCGCGCGGACTGCTGCTCGGCCGTCGCGTCTTCGAGGAGGGTCATCGCCTCGATTCTGACACCCGGGCCCGAAGCCTTTGACGCGATCCGATCAGTTCCCGCTATCCGGAGATGGGACGGACCGCGTCCGTTCTAGCTCCCGTTATCCGGAGGCGGGACGGACCGCGTCCAGGACGCGCGCGTGAACGTCGGCCGGCTCGCCCTCGCCGTCGACCACCGTGATCCGCTCCGCATGGCTTGCCGCGATCCGTTCGTACGCGGCCGCGACCGTGCGCTGGAACTCGACGCCCTCAGACTCGAAGCGGTCCGCGCCGTCCTCCTCGCCGGCAGCGAGACGTTGCAGACCACGCGCGTGCGCCGCATCGGCATCCACTCGCAGGAGGACCGTCCGCTCGGGCATGCAGGAGCCGACCACGAGCTTCATCAGGTCCTCGACCACGTCGAGCCCCAGGCCACGGGCGACTCCCTGGTAGGCCGCGGTCGAGTCGACAAAGCGGTCGCAAACCACATCGCGACCCGCCTCGAGCGCGGGCTCGATGACCCGCCGCGCCAGATCCGCGCGCGCGGCAGAGAAGAGGAGGAGCTCGGCTACATCATCCATCTCGAGCGCCGGGTCCTTGAGGAGCGAGCGGACCGCCTCGGCCATCTCGGTTCCTCCGGGCTCACGGATCAGAAGGGTTTCCGGACCGAGAGCCTCGGCCAGCATCGCCGCCTGGGTCGTCTTGCCGGACCGGTCGATTCCCTCGAGCGTGATGAACACGAGGCGAAGCTAGCCGACCGCGGCCGGCCGTGATGACGATCAAACGCTTTGGCGCGCATTGAGGAATATTCAGCGCGGCCGCGTAAGCTGCCCTCGCCCGCATCCATAGGACTTTCCCCGGAGGTTCCCTTGCCCGCTCTCACCCGCTGGGTTCTCGCCCACAAGCGCATCGTCACGTTCGGCTGGATCGCACTTACGATCGCCGGCCTCATGGCGGCCGGCCCTGCCACCGAAGCCCTGGAGCCCGAGTTCTCGGTGCCCGACAAAGAGGGCTGGGAGACGAATCAGATCATCGCGGCCGAGTACGCGGGCACAGGCGGCGACACCGCTCCCCTGATCCCGGTCGTAACGCTGCCCGAGGGCGAATCGATCGACTCCGCGAGCGTCACCGCGGAGCTCGAGGAGCTCGACAGCGCCCTTGCCGATGCGCTTCCCAACTCCCGTATCGCCTCGTATGCATCGACCGGCGATGATGCCTTCGTCTCGACCGACGGTTCCACGACCTTCGCCGTCATCTACCCGCAGCCCGATCCAGACTCGGCGTTCGGCGAGAACCCCGCGGCCGAGAAGGCCGCGAGTAAAGCCGTCGCCGGCGCGACCGTCGCAGGATCACCAGTCCACCTCACCGGCTTTGATGCGCTCTTCGAGGACTCAGGCGAGGACGCCGACGGTCCCAGCCTCCTGATCGAAGCGCTGGTCGGCGGGTTCGGCGCGCTCCTGGTCCTGATCTTCGTGTTCGCCTCGTTCCTGGCGGTCGTGCCGCTGGTGATGGCGTTCGTCTCGATCATGACGACGTTCCTGCTCCTCCTCGGCCTGACCGAGCTCACGACGGTCTCGCCGATCGTCCAGTTCCTGATCGCGCTGATCGGGCTCGGCGTCGCAATCGACTACTCGCTCATCGTCGTCTCGCGCTGGCGCGAGGAACGGACCCACGGCGCTTCCGACGAGGAGGCCGTGCAGAAGGCGATGGAGACAGCGGGACGCGCCGTCGTCTTCTCCGGCATCACCGTTGCGATCGGCCTGCTCGCGCTGATCGCGCTGCCGCTCCCGTTCCTGCGATCGATGGGTTACGGCGGGATGCTCATCCCGCTGGTCTCGACGCTCGTCGCGATCACGCTCCTCCCGGTCGTCCTCGCCAAGTTCGGCGGTCGCCTGGATTGGCCGCACCGCCGCACGGACGACAAGGCAAGCCGCACCTGGACCCGCTGGGCCGAGGCCGTCTCGCGCCGCCGCTGGCTCGCTGCCGGCCTGGGCATGGCGGTAGTGATCGCACTTGTCAGCGCTTCGTTCGGCCTCCAACTGGGGACCTCCGATGCCAACACACTCGCCCAGGGCGGCGATGCGAAGGACGGTCTGGACGCGCTGATGGATTCCGGCGTCGGCGAGGGTGCGCTCCTGCCCCACGAGATCCTGATCGAGGGATCAACCAGCCCCGACCAGGTCGCGGCAGATCTGCGCGATGTCGAGGGGATCCACGGGGCCGTCGCGCCGGCCGACGAGAGCTGGAATCAGAACGGCACCGCGATCGTCGAGGCGTTCCCGATCCCCGACAGCGGCAGCCCGGAGGGCGAGGACAACCTCGATGCCGTGCGCTCTACCGCTCATGCGGCCGGATCCGATGTAGCGGTCGGCGGCCAGCCCGCCGCCAACGCGGACTTCATCGACGCCGTCTACGGGAGTTTCCCGCTCATGATCGCGCTGATCGCCATCTCGACGTTCATCCTGCTGGCTCGGGCGTTCCGCTCGATCCTCCTGCCGATCAAGGCGATCATCCTCAACATCCTGAGCGTCGGCGCAGCCTGGGGCGTACTCGCGATCGTCTGGCAGAACGGGAACGGCTCCGAGCTGATCTGGGGTGTCGAGGCAACCGGATCGATCCCGTCCTGGATCCCGCTGATGGTGTTCGCGTTCCTCTTCGGCCTGTCGATGGACTACGAGGTGTTCATCCTCAGCCGGATGCGCGAGGAGTACGACCGAACCGGTTCGACCGACACGGCGGTCATCCAGGGCATCGCGCGCACCGGGCGTCTGGTCACGAGCGCCGCCTTGATCCTGTTCCTCGCCTTCATGGCGATGGCATCGGCGCCCGGCACGGACGTGCGCATCATGGCCACCGGATTGGCCGCGGGCATCCTGCTTGACGCGACGGTGATCAGGGCGCTCATCGTGCCCGCCGTGATCTCGCTGATGGGCCGCTGGAACTGGTGGCTGCCGGGGTGGAGCGCAAAGCTCCTGCGCGTCGAGCCGTCACCGCTGACGGCCGTCGAAGCCCGGTCGTAGGCAGCTTCTCACCGGAAGCCGCTTACCCTCGGGGTCGGCGAGCTCTGCGAACCGTCCGTCGCCGATTCCCGTGACCCGGGCCACGTCCGGCGTCAGGCCTTCGGGCGGGTGCCGGCCTTCTTCGTCCGGGCGGTCCCGGGCGACGGAGGCTTGCGCGTGCGCGCGGTGGCGCGCTTCTTCGCCGGTGCCTTCTTGGCAGTCGACTTCTTGCTCTTCGGCTTGTCGCCGTTCTCGGCGGCCGTTGATGCCTTGGCGGCCTCGCGGGCTTCCTTGGCGGCTTGTCGCTCAGCGCGCTTCTCGCGCATCTCGACCATCGTCGGGCAATCGTCGTTCAGGCAAAGCTTCCATGGGCGGCCGCGGAAGCCCTTGACGGTGAGCCGCGGGCGCGTGTCGCAGACCGAGCAGCTCTCCTCGAGGCGCCAGAGCTCGTAGCCGCGGCCGGGCAACGGGCCGGAGTTGCGACAGGAGTCGGCGTGATCGGGCTCGTCGCGGTTGTAGCCCTCGCAACCCCAGAAGCGCTTGCCGCCCTTCAGGTCGATGACGCGCAGACGGTTGGGCGCGCCGTCCTCGTGAACGGTGCGGCCGAGCCCTGCGCAGACCTCGCAGTTGCCGATGAACTTGTCCTCGTCCATCCCCGCCCAGACCACCTTGGCGAGGTCCTCGGACTGGTCCTGCATCTCCTTGGTGGTGCCGTGGAGCATCTCGCGGCTCTCTGCCAGGACCGCGTCCTTCGTCATCTCGCCCGCGGCGATCTTGTCCATGTCGGCCTCGAGCTCCGCGGTCATCTCGGGAGTCGCCATGCGCGGCACGTACTGCTTGAACGCCTTGTACATCGCGATACCCGTCTCGGACGGGATCGGCGGGTTCGAGTAGACGTAGCCGCGGTCGTAAAGCTTTTGGATGATGTCGGCGCGCGTCGCCTTGGTGCCCAGACCGCGCTCCTCCATGAGCTCGATGAGCTTGCCCTGGCTGATGCGCGAAGGCGGCTGAGTCTCCTTGCCGATCGACCACGGCTCGCCGTCGAGCGGCAGCTCCTGGCCCGCCACGAGCGCCGGGATTTCCTCGTCGCCGGAGCGCGCGTAGGTGTAGATCTTTGCGAAGCCGGCGTCGACGACAACCGAGCCGCGGACGAAGTAGCTCTCCGAGCCCGCCTCGATGTTCGCGCGGGTTGACTCTGAGATCATGGGCGGTGCGAAGGTGGCGATGAAGCGGCGGACGACAAGCTCGTAGACGCGGCGCTTCGGTCCCTCGTCCAGGGCGCCGGGATAGACGGCCTGCGTCGGATAGATCGGCGGGTGGTCGGTGGTCTCCTTCTTGCCGCGCGTCGCCTCCATCGGGCCGTCGAGAACGAAGGCTCCCGCCTCGAACTCGGGGATCCGGACCATCTGCTGGACCAGCTCGCGCGTGTTAAGCGACTTCGGATAGACCGTGTTGTCGGTACGCGGATAGGAGATGAAGCCGTCCATGTAGAGGTCCTCGGCGATCCGCATCGCCGAGGCGGGCGTGATGCCGAGGCGGCTGGAGGCGTCAGTCGTAAAGGCGGTGGTGTTGAGCGGAGTCGGAGGCTTTCGCGAGTTCTTGCGAGCCGTGACGTCCTTGACCACGCCGGGGCTCTTGGTGCCCGCGAGCGCGGCGTTCGCCTCGGCCTCGTCCCAGAACTTGTCGGTGGCGTGGTGCGCCTCGAACGACCCGTCGGGATGCTCGAACTTCGCAAAGACCTCCCAGAAGGGCTTGGGAACGTGGGCCCGGCGCTCGAGCTCGCGCTCGACGACCAGGCCGAGGCTCGGGCTCTGCACGCGGCCAACCGAGAGAAAGTTGGAACCGAAGCGGCGCGTTGCGAGCGAGACCGCGCGGGTGAGCGTGGCGCCCCAGATCAGGTCGATGTCCTGGCGCGCGGCGCCGGCATAGGCGAGTTCGTAGGAGAGGTCGTCGAGCTCTGAAAAGGCGCGCTCGATCTCTTCCTTGGTGAGGGCCGAGTAGCGGGCGCGCCTGACGGGAGGGCGCTCCTCGATCAGGCCGTCGACGATCTTGGGGTTTGACTCCATCGCCTGCTGAAGCGCCTCGTGGCCGATCAATTCGCCTTCGCGGTCGAAGTCGGTTGCGATCACCACAGAGTCGGCTTCCTTGGCGAGCTTTCGGACTGCCTTGACCACGTTCTTGTCGGTCGGCTCGGGGATGAGCGTCGCGTCGATCAGGTCGTGGAGGTCCGTCTTTTGCCAGTTCGAGTAGTCGTCCGGGAAGGCGACCCCCATCACGTGGCCCTTGAGCCCGACGGTGCGATGCTCGCCCTCGGAATCGCTCCATGTATAGAACGGAACCTTGTAGGTGGCGTCATCCTTCGCCGAGCCGGAGCTCAGGATGTCCGCGATCTTCTTCGCGGAGTTGTTCTTCTCGGTGATGATGAGGCGCATCGGCGGCGAGAGTAGCAAGGGGATTTCGGCTGCAGATCCGCCCTCACTGCTCGCCCCGTAGGGGCGGATGCCTGTTTGAGCGCTCTGCGCGAAAGCTTCCGGTGCCGGTAGGTATCTAAATTCGACAGCGCTTTGAATCAGCCGCAGTACCACCTCGCGCAGCTCAACATCGGCCGTCTCGTGGCACCGGTCGACTCGCCTGTCGTCGCGGAGTTCATGGCTCTCCTGGATCCCGTGAACGCTCTCGCAGACTCTGCGCCGGGATTTGTGTGGCGACTCCAGACCGATGAGGGGAACGCAACGTCGCTCCATATATACGGGGACGACACGCTGAACGTGAACATGTCCGTCTGGGACTCGAAGCAAGCGCTCTGGAACTACGTGTACGCGAGTGACCACCTGGCCGTGATGCGCCGCAGGCGTGAGTGGTTCAAGCGGATCGAGCAGTTCATGTGCCTTTGGTGGGTGCCGGCCGGTCACCTGCCGGACATCCCCGAGGCGGAAGAGCGACTCACCCTCCTTCGCGAGCACGGGCCCGGCCCCGCGTCCTTCACCTTCAAAGAGGACTTCCCGGCGCCCGGCGACGTGGCGCCCGAGGTCATCGTCTTCGACTGCGACGGCGTGCTCGTCGATTCCGAGCCGATCACGGCCGAGGTCATGGCTGAGCTGATCACCGAGATCGGAGTGCCGACCACACCCGAGGACGTGATGCATGAGTACGTGGGCGACTGGTGGCCCGACTCGATGCGAAAGATCGAGGAGAAGCTCGGGGACCCGTTGCCCCCGGATTTCACCGAGACGTACCGGACCCGCCAGGACGCCGCGCTGTCGGAGGGCGTCGAGCCCGTAGCCGGCGTGATCGAGGTCGTCGACGCAATCGAGGCAGCGGGCCTTAAAACGTGCGTCGCCTCCAACGGACCGCATCCGAAGATGGAGATCACGATGGGATCGGCCGGCATCCGCGAGCGGTTTGAGGGCCGCATCTTCAGCTCGGCCGACGTCGAGCGCGGAAAGCCGGCGCCCGACCTCTTCCTTCACGTCGCTGAGCGAATGGGCGTCGCGCCCGAGGCCTGCGTGGTCGTCGAGGATTCGGCGCTCGGCGTGCGTGGTGCGCGAGCGGCCGGGATGCCGGCCTACGGCTATACGGGAACCGCGCCTGCTTCGAAGCTCGCAGCGGCCGGTGCCCACACCTTCGATTCCATGGCTGAGCTTCCCGGCGTACTCGGACTCTGACCCTCACTAACCTCAGGTACATGCCCGCCCAGGCCTACGCCGGCAAGGAATGCGTCTGCCAATTCCGCAAAGGGATCTGCGATCAGTCCTGCGTTCGGGACATGCTCGAGACACCGTTCTACATCGCGTGCCTGAAGCTGACCGGCCGCAAGTGCCTGGTCATCGGTGGCGGCGATGTCGGGCTCGAAAAGGTCGAGGGCCTCTTGGCCTGCGACGGCGACGTCATGGTGATCGCGCCCGATGCCTGCGAGGGCGTCGAGTCGCTCGCAAAGGAAGGCTCGATCGAGTGGGTCCGCCGCGCTTACGAACCGACCGACCTCGAAGGCAAGTTCATGGTCATCGCTGCGACCAACGACTCCGAGGTGAACATCGGCGTCTTCTACGACGCCGAGAAGCGCGCGATGCTGGCAAACGTCGTCGACGTCCCGCCGCTCTGCAACTTCATCCTCCCCGCCATCGTCCGCACCGGCCCGCTCGCGATCGCGATCTCGACGGCCGGCGCCTCCCCCGCGCTGGCCAAGCGCATGAAGCGCGAGATCTCCGAGCTCTTCGGCGAGCCGTACGCGCGCCTCGCGATCATGCTGAACGACGCGCGCGGCTGGGCGAAGGGCAACCTGCCGACCTACCAGGACCGGAAAGTCTTCTTCGAGGGCATCGTGAACGGCGAGCCCGACCCGGTCGAGCTGGTCCGCGAAGGTCGTGAAGCCGAAGTGCTCGAGCTGATCGAGCAGGCCAAGGGCCGCACCGTCGCGGCACCCGCTGCCAATTAGCGGCCTCCCGGCGCGAAAGTTGTCACATCCGGCGCCTGCTCAGACCGCCGCGATCCTCAGCGTCCTCGACAGGCTGAACTGAGGCCGGAGTCCGCTCCACCCGTCCCGGCGCCCCGTGGGCTGCTCAGGCGGCGGGCAGAGCGAAGAAAGCTACGGCCGCAAAGTGCGTCGCCGCGGCAACGATCACGAGCGCGTGAAAGATCTCGTGGTAGCCAAAGACCGTGGGCGAGGGGTCTGGACGACCGACCGCGTAGACGACGGCGCCCGTTGCGTAGAGCGCTCCGCCTCCGGCGATCAAGAGCCCTGCGACGAGCCCCGTCTCCGCGATGATCGCGGGAAACCCGACGGCGCCGATCAACCCGACCGCCACGTAGACGCTCGCCGAGATCCACTTGGGAGAGTCCGTCCAGACAAGCTCGACGATCGTTCCGGCAAGGGCGCCCCCCCAGACCGCGATCAGGAGTGTGGTTGCAAGCGGCGGCTCCATCACGAGAACCGCGAACGGAGTGAGCGTTCCAGCGATCAAGAAGAAGATCATCGTGTGGTCGAGCCGGCGCATCCAGCGGCGAGACGATTGCCGCTTCCAGTTCACGCGGTGGTACAGCGCGCTCACGCCAAAAAGGGCGGACAGACTGGCTGCGTAGATCGCAACAGACGCGCGAGCGTCGGCTCCGTTGGCCAGGATGATCAGGGTCGCGCCCAGGACAAGCGAGACGAAGAACGCGTACTCGTGCGAGACGCCGCGGAGGCGAGGCTTTACCTTGGCGATCGCATCGGCGGCGGCTTCCTTGGCATCCGCCATCGTCTCCAGCGCTGCGTCGCGCCTCTCCACCATGGCGTCCCGCGCCACGTCGCGTTTTTCTGCCATCGCGTCGCGCGCCACGTCGCGTTTCTCTGCCATGGCGTCGCGCGCCACTTCGCGCTTTTCCGCCATGGCGTCGCGCGCCATGTCGCGCCTCTCCGCCATGTTCTCGAGCGCGGCGTCCTTCTTTTCGGCCATTGCGTCCATCGCCGCCTCGCGCTTTTCGGCGATGTTCTCGAGTGGTCCCTTTGCCTCCATGTCAAGGAATTCTGACCCATAGGGGAAATGACCGCGCCGGAACCTCCGCATGAGGGCAATCCGTGCCATACTTATGCGCTATATATAGCGTGTCTACAGTTATCGGCGCTATGACTGGGGTAGAATGTCATAGATGATCTGCCCCGAATGCCACGCGCAAACCCACGTCGTCGAGTCGCGGTCGGCTGATGGAGGCACGGCGGTGCGCCGCCGCCGGGAGTGCACGTCGTGCGATTTCAGGTTCACGACCTTCGAGCGCGGGACCTCCAGGCTCCAGGTGGTCAAGCGAAGCGGCCGGCGCCAGCCGTTCGACGGGGAAAAGCTCAAAGAAGCGCTGACGCGAGCTGCCCATAAGCGGGAGGTCACCGACTCGCAGATCTCCGGCATCGTCGCCCGTGTCGAGGAGGAGGCCGCCGACCGCGGCGGGGTCATTCCGGCGGAGCGAATCGGTGAGCTTTGTCTTGAGCGCCTCGGCGGAATAGATCGGGGCGCTTACTTTCAGTTCGCGGGCACCTTGCCCGAAATCACACCGGAAATTGGGTTGTTCCCGGCAACGGATTCCGTCCGGCGCGAAGAGGACAGTCCATAACCCGCTAAACGCGGGTACGTCCGCCAGCAGAGGAGAGATTTTTCTAGATGTCCACCACCAGCACACACACAGACGGAATCAAGGTCGAGCGCCGGCACACGACGCCCGGAGTCCACCCCTTCGACGAGATCGAATGGGAGTTCCGCGACGCTGTAATCGGCGACCCGGAGAACCCCGCGTTCGAGCAGCGCGGAGTCGAGTTCCCGGTCACCTGGTCCCAGAACGCCACCAACATCGTCGCCCAGAAGTACTTCCGTGGCCGCATGGGCTCAGACGAGCGCGAGTCTTCCGTCCGCCAGATGATCGGCCGCGTCTCCGGCACGATCGCCGGCTGGGGCCGCGAGGGTGGTTACTTCGCGACCGACGAGGACGGCGATGCCTTCGAGGCAGAGCTCACGCACATCCTCCTCCACCAGAAGGCTGCCTTCAACTCTCCCGTCTGGTTCAACGTCGGCTTCGAGGAGCGCCCGCAGTGCTCCGCCTGCTTCATCCTCTCCGTCCAGGACACGATGGAGTCGATCCTCGACTGGAACACCAAGGAAGGCCAGATCTTCCGCGGTGGCTCCGGCTCCGGGATCAACCTCTCGAACATCCGCGGCTCGGTCGAGCATCTCTCCAAGGGCGGCTACGCCTCGGGCCCCGTCTCCTTCATGCGTGGCGCCGACGCCTGGGCCGGCACGATCAAGTCCGGCGGCAAGACCCGCCGCGCCGCGAAGATGGTCGTCCTCGATATCGATCATCCGGACATCGAGCACTTCATCTGGTGCAAGGCCAAGGAGGAGGACAAGGCAGCCGCCCTCCGCGACGCCGGCTTCGACATGTCGATCGACGGCGAGGGCTTTACCTCCATCCAGTACCAGAACGCCAACAACTCGGTCCGCGTGACCGACGACTTCATGAAGGCCTATGAGGCCGGCGAGTCGTGGGACCTCACCGCCCGCAACGGCGGCGAGACGGTCAAGACCGTCGATGCGAAGGACCTGATGAAGCAGGTGGCCGACGCCGCGTGGCGCTGCGCCGATCCCGGCATTCAGTACGACACGACGATCAACAACTGGCACACCTGTCCGAACTCGGGCCGGATCAACGCGTCGAATCCGTGCTCTGAGTACATGCACGTCGACGACTCGGCCTGCAACCTGGCGTCGCTCAACCTCATGCGCTTCCGTCGCGCGGACGGCACGTTCGACACCGAGGACTTCGAGCACGCGGTGGACATCGTCTTCCTCGCGCAGGAGATCGTCGTCAGCCCGTCGAGCTATCCAACCGAGAAGATCGGCGAGAACGCCCGCGCGTTCCGCCAGCTCGGCCTCGGCTACGCGAACCTCGGCGCCTACCTCATGTCGAACGGCCTGCCGTACGACTCCGATGAAGGCCGCGCCGTCGCCGCGGCGATCACCGCCCTCATGACCGGGCGCGGCTACCGCAAGTCGGCCGAGGTCGCGGCCGCGGTCGGCGCGTACGACGCGTATGCCGAGAACCGCGAACCGCACAACAAGGTGATGCGGATGCACCGCGACGCGGCGTACGAGCTCGAGGAGGAGGTCGACACCGAACTCCTGGACGCGGCTCGGCGCAGCTGGGACGAGGCGGTCGAGCTCGGCGAAGAGCACGGCTATCGCAACGCCCAGGCGACGGTGCTCGCTCCGACCGGAACGATCTCGTTCCTCATGGACTGCGACACGACTGGCATCGAGCCCGACTTCTCGCTGGTCAAGTTCAAGGAGCTGGTCGGTGGCGGCCAGATGACCATCGTCAACCGCTCGGTGCCGCTGGCGCTTAGGAACCTCGGCTACGGCGACGCCGAAATCGCCCAGATCGAGGCTCACATCAACGAACACTCGACCATCGTCGGCGCTCCGGCGCTGAAGGACGAACACCTCGAGGTGTTCGACGTCGCCGTGGGCCAGCGCGCGATCTCGCACATGGGCCACATCAAGATGATGTCCGCGACCCAGCCGTTCATCTCGGGCGCGATCTCGAAGACGGTCAACCTGCCGCAGACGGCCACGGTCGAGGACATCGCCGATGCCTACGCCGAGGCTTGGCGTGGCGGGGTCAAGGCGCTCGCCATCTACCGCGACGGCTCGAAGACCGCTCAGGCGCTCCGCACCGACGCGCAGTCAGATGGCGAGATCGAGGCGGCAACCGAAGCCGCCCCGGTCCCTGCCCGGCACAAGATGCCGGTCGAGCGCGAGTCGATCACGCACAAGTTCTCGCTGGGCGGGCACGAGGGATACATCACCGCCGGCAAGTACGAGGACGGCTCGGTCGGCGAGATCTTCCTCACCGACATCGGCAAGGAAGGCTCGACGATCAAGGGCCTCATGAACGCGTTCGCGACCGCGGTGTCGATCGGCCTCCAGTACGGGGTGCCGCTCGAGACGCTGGTCGAGAAGTTCGCCTACGTGCGCTTCGAGCCGGAGGGGATCACCAAGAACCCGGAGATCCCGTTCGCGAAGTCGCTCCCCGACTACATCATGCGCTGGCTCGCATCGAGGTTCCTCGACGCGGACTACCAGGAGGAGCTCGGCATCCTGACGCCCGAGGTCCGGGCGCGAAAGGAAGCGCAGCAGACGCTCTTCGTCAACGAGGGTCCCGCGCCGATGTCAGCAGGAGCCGAAGGCGAGGACGGCGGTGCCGCCGAGCCGAAGAACGGAGTCGCCAACGGTGGCGCCTCCGTCGCTCCAACCGCGGCGCTCACCGACACGCCCCCGGTCCGCCCGGCCCGCATGCGCGGCCTGGAGCTTGGCCCGGCGTGCGACCAATGCGGCGGCATGATGCAGCGCACGGGCTCGTGTTACACATGCTCAAGCTGCGGCAACAACACCGGCTGCGGCTGAGCGCCCTTCGTCGTTCGTGGACACTTGGACCGCCTGAGGCGGCTCAAGTGTCCACGTTTTAGAGCCCGTTCTCGATCAGAACGATCAGGCCGAAGATGAACGCGGCGATCGTCACCGCGCCAACGATGCGCGTGTGGCGAGGCTCTCGAGCACGTCGAGGCGAACGTGCGGGAACATGCCGTAGGAAGGCGGCGGGTCGCCGGTGTCCAGATAGCGCTCGACCCAGAAACCGCGTTCCCCGTGGAGAAGGCGCGCGCAGTCGGCGGCGCTGAGCGGCTCGAACGCCGCCTCGGTCAGCTCGAAAACGGCGCTTTCGACGTGTCCCACGACCCGCCGGATGCGCTCCTCGTCCCACTCCGTCCAGTCACCTGAGCCCTCGCCGAACGACGTTCCATCGGAGTGGGCGACAAACCCGCACCCCGCGAGCTCTCGGGCCCGTGCCTCTTCGGCCCGGACCCCCTCCTTGGAGGTCCGGAGCGGCTCGAGGTCCTCGTACAGATCGGGCCGAAGCCGGAGCGCGTGGCGCTTGACCAATCGCGAGGACTTGTAGCCGCGCTGGTGCTGGGCCAGCCGAATCTCGGCGTCACGGGCGCTCGAGCCGACGTAGACCCACGGGATACGCGGGTCGCGGCGGGGACCCGCGCCGTATGCGAGCTCCACGACATAGACGCGATAGGACACGAAGCGCCGGCGCTCAGTCCGCGTCGAGCGGGAGGCGCGCTTTCCAGACCTCTTCGGTGGGCCATTTTCGAGCCCACTCGAGGGTCGCGAGAGCCCCCGAGGAAGCAGCGTCCTTGGCCGGGCGAAGCTCGACCAGGCCCTCGATCTCAAAACCCTGGGCTCGAAGGAGGTCCACCATCCGGCCGTGCGGGAGGTGGAACTCGACGGAATTGTCGTCTCCCCACTCGAACCGGTGCATGCCGAAGTAGGGGCGCAGGAGCTTCTCGCCGACCGGGTCGAGTCCCTCGTGGGGCATGAACAGCATGTGAAGCGGCGAGTTGACGAGAAAGACGAGCCGGCCGCCGGGTCGAAGGAGCCGGCGCGCCTCCGGGATCCACTCGTACGGATCGCACCAGATGCTCGCGCCGTACTCGGAGATCGCGAGGTCGAAGCTGGCGTCCGCGAGGGCCACGTCCTCGGCATTGCCGTGGATGAGCGGAAACTCGAGCCCGTGCTCGGCCTGAAGGCGACGTGCGGTGGCGAGTTGGGCCTCTGAGTTGTCGATGCCGACGGGCTTTGCGCCTCGCCGGGCCATCCACGCCGACACGTAACCGGTCCCACAACCGAGCTCGATTGCGTCCATGCCGCTCAGATCGGCGGGGAACATGCCCACCTCCGACTCGGGCACCCCCCACTCCCCCCACGTCGGCTCGTCCGCGCTCCAGTTCTCCTCGCCACGCTCGACCCAGTCCTTCGCCGAGCCGTCCCAGTGCTCGCGGTTACGGCGTACGTGCTCGGGCAGGTCCTCCGGAGCCTTCAAGCCGCGTAGCGCGCCTGCGCGCGGGCGCGGCGCTTCTCGGCCTCGACCTCGCGGTCCTTGGCAGGCGCGGCCGTGACGAGCGAATCCAGGAGGCGAGCCGTCACCTCGGTCACCTCGGCAACCGCACGCTCGAACGCGTCCTCGTTTGCCTTGGAGGGCTTCGTCGACCCCGAGATCTTTCGCACGTACTGAAGCGCAGCGTCATGGACCTCCTCGCCGGTTGCGGGTGGCTCGAAGTTGTGGAGGGTGCGGATATTTCGACACATGCTTTTCAGGGTAAGCGGTTGGGAATGAATGATCAAAGCGGTACACCAGATCCAGCCGTCGTCCCCCACGAGGCAGGCATGCCCCAGGACGCCGCCCCGCCTCCGGATGCCCCCGCGGACGAGCCGGCACCCGACGGCGCCGCGAGGCCGAGCGTCGCCCCCCGCACGACCGGATGGCGCGACGAAACGGTCGGCACGGCTCTCGTAACCGCGGCGATCGGGGTCTGGCTCATCTTCTCGCCCGAGGCGCTCGGCTACCGGGAGGGCGACGCGACGCTGAACCCGGTGCTTTGCGGCGTTGTCGTTGTCGTCCTGTCCCTCGGACGACTGGTCGCGTCGTGGCGCTCGTTCGCGCTGTCACTGATCCTGTTCGGGATCGGCGCGTGGCTTGCGATCTCGGCGTTCATCCTGGAGGCGCCTCCGGCGGGTCAGTGGAACCAGGCCGGCTTTGGCTCGATCATCGCGCTACTGACGCTGGTCGGCATGGCGGGGACGCAGCGCGGGCGCGAGCTCAATCCGCGTTAGCGGACTTGGAGGCGCGAGCGAGTCGGACGCGGTCGGTCGCCGACAGGGCGACCTTTCGCAGGCGGACGTCAGACGGCGTCACCTCGACGCACTCGTCCTCGGCGATGAACTCGAGCGCCTGATCGAGCGAGAAGTCCAGATGCGGAACCAGCTTGATCGCTTCGTCGGCACCCGCTGAGCGGATGTTGGTCTGCTGCTTTTCCTTGATCGGGTTCACGTTCAAGTCTTCGGAGCGGGCGTTCTCGCCGACGATCACTCCCTCGTAGACCTCCTCGCCCGCGCCGACGAACAGCCGCCCGCGCTCCTGGAGGTTCATCAGCGCAAATGCGGCGGTCTTGCCGCGGCGGTCGGCCACGAGGGAGCCGGTCGGCCGCGTCTTGATCTCGCCGAACCAGGGCGCCCAGCTCTCGAAAGTCGAATGGATGATCCCGGTGCCGCGCGTCTCGGTCAGGAACTCCGAGCGCAGGCCGATCAGCCCGCGCGCCGGCACCAGGAACTCGAGGCGGATCCAGCCCGTGTCGTGGTTGACCATGTGCTCTAAGCGACCCTTACGGAGCGCCAGAAGCTGCGTGAGGACGCCCATGTACTCCTCGGGCACGTCGATCGAGAGGCGCTCGAGTGGCTCGGAGCGCTTGCCGTTGATCTCGCGCGTAACGACCTTCGGCTTGCCGACGGTGAGCTCGAACCCCTCCCGCCGCATCGTCTCGACCAGGACGGCGAGCTGGAGCTCGCCGCGACCCTGGACCTCCCACGTGTCGGGGCGCTCGGTCGGCTCGACCCGGATGGAGACGTTGCCGACCAGCTCGGCCTCGAGCCTCTCCTCGATCTGCCGGCCCGTGAGCTTCTTGCCGGACAGCCCTGCAAGCGGCGAGGTGTTGACGCCGATCGTCATTGTGAGCGCCGGTTCGTCGATGTCGAGGAGCGGGAGTGCCTCCGGCGTATCCGGATCGGCGAGCGTTTCGCCGATCGTCACCTCGGGGATACCCGCGACCACCGCAACCTCGCCGGCAGCCGCCTCTGTCGCCTCGATGCGATCGAGCCCCTCGGCGACATACAGGGCGGAGATCTTGGCCGGCTTCGCCTCGCCGTCGCGCGTCAGGAGGGTCACCGTCTGACCGTTCCGGATGACGCCTCGTTCGACGCGGCAGATGGCCAAGCGGCCGTGGTAGGGCGACGAGTCCAGGTTTGTGACCAGGGCCTGAAGCGGACCGGACTCGTCTCCGCCGGGGGCCGGAACGTGATCGACGATCGCCTCGAAGAGCGGCACCAGATTTGACCCTTCGACGCCCTGCTCGGTCGCGGCCCAGCCGTTTCGCGCCGAGGCGTAAAGGATCGGAAAGTCGATCTGCTCGTCGGTCGCGTCCAGGTCGAGGAAGAGCTCGAGGACGGCGTCGACGACCTCCGTGATCCTGGCGTCGTCGCGGTCGACCTTGTTGACGACCAGGATCACCGGGAGCTTTTGTTCGAGCGCCTTGCGGAGGACGAAACGGGTCTGCGGCAGCGGCCCTTCCGAGGCGTCCACAAGGAGCAGGACGCCGTCCACCATCGTCAGGCCGCGCTCCACCTCGCCCCCGAAGTCCGCGTGGCCGGGGGTGTCGACGACGTTTACCTTGATCTCGCGACCGTCCTTGGACGCGTAGCGAAATGCAGCGTTCTTGGCGAGGATCGTGATGCCTCGTTCGCGCTCCTGATCGCCGGAGTCCATGACCCGCTCGACGAGCTGTTCGTGCTCCGAGAAGGTCCCGGATTGGCGCAGCATCACGTCGACCAGCGTGGTCTTGCCGTGGTCGACGTGGGAGACGATCGCGATGTTTCGAAGCTCGGGCACGGCAGATGACGGTAGCTGTGGCGCGTGCGCAGATAGCTTGGGCCGCATGTCCCGCCGCGTCAACATCTCCGCCTCGGAGGCTCGACGGATCGCTCTTTCCGCACAGGGATTCGCCGACCCGAGACCCGCCACGGAGCCCACCGGGCGGGACATCCGGCGGGTGTTCAGCCGGGTCGGCCTCGTCCAGATCGACTCGGTGAACGTCCTCGAGCGGGCTCACTATCTGCCCCTGTTCAGCCGCCTCGGGCCCTACCGCCGAGAGCTCCTCGACCGATCCGCCCACTACGCGCCGCGCCGTCTCTTCGAGTACTGGGGGCACGAGGCATCGCTCATTCCGGTCGCGACCCAGCCTCTTTTGAGGTGGCGGATGGACCGCGCCCACACCGACTCCTGGGGCGGGATGCAGCGCGTCCAGCGCGAGCAGCCCGAGCTCGTCGCAGAGGTTCTGGCCAGGGTCGCCGAGTCCGGGCCGATAGCGGCGTCCGACCTTGCCGAGCGACCGCGCAGAGCGGGGCCTTGGTGGGATTGGCCCGATCACAAGCGAGCGCTCGAATGGCTCTTTTGGTCGGGCCGGATCTCCTCGGCTCGCCGGCGGCGCTTCGAACGCCTATACGACTTGACCGAGCGGGTCCTGCCCCGCGAGGTGATGAGCGTCCCGACCCCGTCCACCGACGACGCGCAACGCGACCTGATCCGGATCGCCGCCACTGGCTTGGGCGTCGCGGCCGAGGCCGACCTTCGCGACTACTTTCGGCTCCCGGCCGCAGAGGCAAAGGTGCGCATCGATGAGCTCGTCGAGGCGGGTGAGCTCCACCCCGTCGGCGTCGAGGGCTGGGGCCGCACCCAGGGCTATCTCTGGCACCGCACGAGGATCCCGCGGACCGTCTCCGCCCGAGCCCTGATCGCGCCGTTCGATCCGCTGATCTGGGCGCGGCCGCGAGTCGAGCGGATCTTCGGATTCACCTACCGGCTGGAGATCTATGTTCCCGCCCCGAAGCGCGTCCACGGCTATTACGTGCTGCCGTTTCTCCTGGGCGACCGGCTCGTGGCCCGCGTCGACCTGAAGGCCGACCGGGCCCGAGGCGTTCTCATGGTCCGAGCGGAGCACCACGAACCCGGCGCTCCTCGCCAGACCGGATCGGCGCTGGGCGAAGAGCTCGCGATCATGGCGAGCTGGCTCGGGCTCGAGCGCGTCGAGCGCGAGGAGCGCTAGGCGAGAGCCGCTGCGCCGAATGCCTCGCGCGCGGCCTCGACCCTGCGCCCCTCGAGCTCGTCGCGCTGTTCTTGCGCCTGCTCGATCAAGTCCTGAAGCCCGAACTCGCCAAGATCGCCCCGAGTGGCCGCGAGGGCCCGCCACAGCGCGAGCTTCCCCGTCACGCCCAAGGCGAGTCCCTCGAGCTCGATCAGCCGCGAAAGCGGCGAATAGCCGGTCAGCTGCCCGTTCGGCTTGAGACGTCCCACCTTCTCCGCTGCCCATGCGATCGGCACCTTGATCCGATTCTCGGGGACGCCGAGATGATCGAGCATTGACTTGAGCGTCTCGCGCTCCCGTTCGATCTCGTCGGCGAGCCCAGCGAGGAAATCCCCCAGCTCGGTGCCCTCGTTGCTTGACGCGGCTCGCCTGGCGAGCTCCAGGCCCATGGTCGAGCCGGCGAGATGGTCGTTCATGTAAATGCCAACAAGCTTTGTTTCCATACCGGGCATATACCCCGTACAACCGGAGCCACACCGAGCGCTTCGGGTGATAATCGGCGGATGGACATCGCGAGGCCCGCGTGGGAAGAGGGTGAGACCCGGCTCGACCGGGTGCTGGAGACCGTCGTCGAAAGGGCGTGCTCGCTTGTCAGCGCCAAGACCGTCATGGTCCTTCTCGAGGATCGCGGCCTCTTGGTCGTGGCCGCGACCACTGGCGACTTCGAGGTTGAGCGGCGGGGGGTGCGCCTCCAAGCTGACAGCTCGGCCTGGAGGCGCGTGCTGGCCGACGGCCAAGCGGAGCGGATGGCGCCGATCGAGGGTCGCCTTGGGATCTCGCTGGGGGAGCTGGGGATCGCCGCCCACGCCGCCCTACTCGTGCCGCTCGCGTACCGCGGACGCTCCATAGGCGTCCTCGCCGCGCTCGATCGCAACAACGGAAACCCCGAATTCGAACAGGAAGACGAATCGCTGCTCATGGGGTTTGCTGCCAGCGCGGCGATGGCCCTCACCGCGGCCCAGTCGATGGCGGAGGCGCGGCTGAGGGAGTCAATCGACGTCGCCGAGCGTGAGCGTGCGAAGTGGGCGCGCGAGCTCCACGACGAGACCCTGCAGGGGCTCGGCGCGCTGCGAGTTCGACTCTCCGCTTCGCTTCGCCTCGACCACGACGCGATGGGCAAGGCCGTCGCGACCGCTGTGGCTCAGATCGAAGACGAGATCGCGAACCTCCGGTCGCTGATCACCGAACTCCGACCCGCAGCACTCGACGAGCTCGGCCTGGGTGCCGCGATCGAGGGTCTCGTCGACAACCACGGAGCCGCCACGGGCATGGACACCAAGCTGGAACTCGGGTTGGCTTTCGAGGGCGGCGATTCGACCAGACGTCTGGACCGCGAACTCGAGTCGAGCGTTTACCGGCTCGTCCAGGAGGCGCTTACGAATGTCGCAAAGCACTCGGAATCGGAGACCGTTTGGATCGAGGTGTCGCACGACGAGTCGGCGATCTCGATCGAGGTGCGCGACGACGGGGTCGGCTTCGACATGGACACCCGGCCGAAGGGGTTCGGCCTGGTCGGGATGCGCGAGCGCGTCGCTCTCGCAGGCGGCAGCCTGACGATCGTCTCGACCCCCGAGGTCGGAACCGTCCTCCGCGGCCGAATCCCCCTCGAACGCCCGGCCCGAGGCCTACGCCGCGAAGACACCCCCTGAGCCAACACGCCTGACACCCCCGCCCCCGCCCCGCCCCAAGGGGCCAGACCCGGGGCCAGACCCCTCGAGGGGCCAGACCCTTACGAAACGCCAACATTCGAGGGGGGCACGCGGCGCCGCCGCGGGGTTTGTCTTTACATGCCGAGAAAATCCCGCGAGAACGCTGAAGGCACTATCCATCACGTCTGGGCGCGAGGCGTCCTGGGTGCACCGATCTTTCTGGACGACAACGATCGCCACCTTTACCTGCGCCTCCTGGGCGAGGTCTCAGGCCGGCTGGAATGGGAATGCCTCGCCTACTGTCTCATGACGAATCACGTCCATTTGCTGGTAAAAACCCCGCATTCTGATCTCGGATTCGGAATCCAATTGACTCACGGGCGCTATGCCCAGCAGTTCAATTTCCGACACGAGAGACAGGGGCATCTGTTTGAGAGCCGGTACGGCTCGACGCGAATCAAGGATGACCGCCAGTTGCACGCGGCTGCGATGTACATCGCACAGAATCCCGTCGAGGCCGGACTTTGCGTGAACCCAAGCGACTGGCCGTGGAGCGGCTACGAAGCCGCCATGAAAGCGTGCAAGGGGTCTGGCCCGGGGTCTGGCCCCTTGGCCGTGGGCGGGGGTTAGGGGCCGAGGGTGTCGGCGTCGAGCATTCCGCGCTCGAGGGCGTAGCGGACCAGCTCGGAGCGCTTCGCCAGGTGGAGCTTCTGCTGAATGTGGGAGCGGTGCGACTCGACGGTGCGCACGCTGATCAGAAGCTGCTCGGCGATCTCGCCGTTGGTGTGGCCGAGTGCGATGAACTTGAGGATCTCGAGCTCACGATCGGAGAGGTCGTCGGATGCGTCAGCCGGTTCGGCAGCGAGCCGCGCGCCCAGATCCGGCTGGAGGTAGGTCCTGCCTTGAGCCGCAAGCCGGACCGCCTTGACGAGCTCCGCATCGGCCGCCTCCTTCAAGATGTAGCCCAGAACCCCGGCCTGCATGGCCTCGCGGGCAAACGCCGGCTCGGACTGCATCGTCAAGACGACGACCTGGGTCTCGGGCGAGGCTTCGGCGATGTCGGGCAGCGCCTCGAGGCTCGCGCGGCCGGGCATGTTCAGGTCGAGAATCAGAACCTCCGGCCGGTGGCCCCGGAGATACCGGATCGCCCCGTCGACGTCCCCGGCCTCCGCGACAACCTCCAGGCCCGGCTCCGCGTCGAGAAGCATCCGCAGTGCGCTCCGCACCACCACGTGGTCGTCAGCCAACACGATTCTGATCTCGTCAGCCTTTGCCTCAGAAGTCCCGGCGGACGCGGGGCTGGGTGCAGGCTGCATCATCAGCTACTGAGAGTAGGGAGATCGCACGCCGGTTACATCCGCGAATCCACTGATCGGGCTGCGGGAAAGTACGGATGCCGCTTCGTACAACGCGAAGGCGCCGAGACGGTCATCCACGCGCCGCGACCAGCAGAGTCTGCGCAGCGCGCCCGATCGGGCCGAGCTCGTCGGAGAGGGCAGCGTCCGCGAGTCCGATGCCGTCCGGCTGCGGAAGCGTTACCGCATCGAGACAGACCCATTCACCGGCCGGCAGGCGATGCAGATGCACGGTCAGGTCCACGTTGATGAAGAGGAACCGGCGCCAGTCGAGCGCCGCCGAGACGCCGTTGCCAGAGTCAGCCACCACCAGGACACGCTCGAGCGGCGAGATCTCCCGCCCCTTCACCACGGGGACCCGGGATCGCATCCAGACCGTGGCCGGGCCTGGCTCCACGAAGCTGCCCGTGACGAAGCGGTACTCGACGGCCGAGTGGTACCCGACATCGACACCAGTCGGGAAAAAGTCACCGGGCTCGCCATCTGCGGGCCCATGCGCAGGTCGTCCTGG
Source organism: uncultured bacterium (assembly GCA_963721645.1). Classification (GTDB taxonomy): domain Bacteria; phylum Actinomycetota; class Thermoleophilia; order Solirubrobacterales; family 70-9; genus JALZKA01. Next base: position 41,641 of record CAVRJK010000003.1, read on the forward strand.
CAAAAGGCCGTCGGGCAGATCGACCGCCTCCTCGCGAAGCCGCCAGGCATGCGCCCTCATGACCTCCTCCGTGCCCGCGTGGAGTGAAGCCGAGAGCATCTGCACCCGCCGCCCGTCCCGCTCGATTACGGCTTCAACCCGGAGTGGCGCGATCGGCACGGGGCGCAGGATCTCATAGGTGACGCGGGCGATCCGCATCGGCGCGTCTTCCGGCCTTGGCAGGCCTTCCATGACGTGGCCGAGGAGGGCCGCCGGGGGGCCCGCATGCTGGGACTCCGCATCCCATGGCCCCCGGGTCAGCTCCGACGGGGTCGCTCGGTCACCGTCGAGCTCGTAGAAGGCCTCGTCGGTCATCCGGCGCGAAACGTAACGATCGGGCACATTGCGGGACTACTCTCATGTGGGGTCTGACTCCGCAAAGAACTTGCATCAAGAGCACACGACGAGGGGCCGATCCCTCCGGAAGGAACGAATGACCGAGAAGGTTGAAAAGACAGAAGCCGAGTGGCGCGAGGAGCTCTCGCCCGAGGAGTACGAGGTTCTTCGAAAGAAGGGCACCGAGCGCGCGTTCTCCGGCGCGTACTGGGACTCCAAGGACGAGGGCGTCTACCGCTGCAGGGCCTGCGGGCAAGAGCTCTTTACCTCGGACACCAAGTTCGATTCGGGTACGGGCTGGCCGAGCTTCTATGAGCCGATGGAGTCAGACAACGTCGAGACCGAATCCGACCGGACTTTCTTCATGAAGCGCACCGAGGTCCACTGCTCTCGTTGCGAATCTCATCTCGGCCACGTCTTCGACGACGGCCCGAACCCGACCGGCCTCCGCTACTGCATCAACTCCTGCTCGCTAGACCTCGACAAGAGCGTGGGGTCTGACTCCCCTACCCCAGGGACTTAGGTCGCGTCGACGGAGCCCGCGGGGATCTGACCCCTCCCGCTACGGAGCGCCGATGAGCGCGGGCGCTCCGGCTTCGACCAGCGACTGAGGCAGCAGCACCGAGCCGTCGGCCTGCTGGCCGTTCTCGATGAGGGCGATAAGCGTGCGGCCAACCGCGACCGCGGTGCCGTTCAGCGTGTGGAGCACCTCCGGCGCGGACTCGGCCGAGGCCCGGTAGCGGGCTCCGAGGCGGCGTGCCTGGTAGTCGGTCGTGTTGGAGCAGGAGGTCAGCTCGCGGTAGCGCTCCTGACTCGGTATCCACGCTTCGCAGTCGAACTTGCGCGCGGCCGGCGCGCCGAGGTCGCCGACCGGAATGTCCACAACGCGGTAGGGGATCTCAAGCGCCTCCAGGATCGCCTCCTCGATCGCGAGGATGCGCTCGTGCTCGGCGGCCGATTCCGAGGGGGCGACGAACGAGAACATCTCGACCTTGTCGAACTGGTGGACGCGAAAGATGCCGCGGGTGTCCTTGCCGGCGGCGCCCGCCTCGCGGCGGAAGCACGTCGAGATACCGGCGTAGCGGATCGGAAGCTCGTCGCCGCTCAGGATGTCGCCGGCGTGAAGCGCCCCCAACGGAACCTCCGAGGTGCCGACCAGGAACAGCTCATCCCGCTCGACCTCGTAGATCATCTCGCGCTCGCCTGGGAAGTATCCGGTCCCCTGCAGAGCCCCCTCCCGGACCAGCACCGGTGGGACGACGGGCTCAAAACCCTCGGCGCGAATCCGCTCGACCGCAAACCGGATGAGCGCGAGCTCGACCATCACGAGATCTCCGATCAGATAGGCGAACCGCGACCCCGACGCCTCTGCCGCCTTCTCCATCTCGATCCAGCCGTGTTGCGTACCGAGGTCGAGGTGGTCTCGGACCTCGAAGTCGAACTCAGGCACCTTCCCGACCTCGCGGAGCGTCACGCCGTCACCTTCATCGCCATCGGGCGCCTCGGCGGCAGGAAGATTGGGAAGCGTCAGCGCGAGCTCGTCGCGGCGCGCCTCGACTTCGGCGAGCTCCGACTCGATCGCCTTGATCTCTCCACCGAGCTCGCGCATCTCGGCGATCGGTCCGGCGGCGTCCTCGCCGTCGCGCTTGGCTGCGGCGATCTCGTCAGAGACCGAGTTGCGGCGAGCGCGGCCGTCCTCGACTCGCGGCAGCAGCTCGCGCCGGCGTGTGTCCACGGCCAGTAGTTCGTCGAGAGCGTCTGCGGCGCCGCGTCGCGCCAGAGCCTCCCGGGCGGGGCCCGGGTCCTCGCGGATCCTCTTCAGGTCAAGCACAGCAGCGCCGGAGCGGCGATCTACTCTGCGGCGGCGTCGCCGGTAACGGCATTCTCGTCGGCGTCGCCCTCGGTAATCCCGTCGTCGCCCGAGGGCCGGGTCGGCCGGTCGATCTCGGTACCCGAGTACTTGGCGACGAATTCGGCAACGGCCTGGGCTTCGTCGCCGGTGACGATCTGCTGAGGCATGATCGCGCCAGAGAAGCCACCGTTCTGAATCGCGTAGAGAACGTCCGCCGCAGATTCCGCACGCTCGTCGAGATTGGGTCCCTGGTTGCGGACCGTGCGGTTCGCGGATCCAAGAGCGCCGGCTGCACTGAGTGTGTGGCAACCACCGCAGCGATCGGCAAACAGCGCGGCACCCTCGGCGTCGGAGTCGGAGTCGACGTCGACGCCCTCGCTGCCGCAAGCACCGAGGAAGAGTGTCGCCGCTACTGCGGCGGTGATGATGGAGATAGAGCGCACCGCCGCGGCATCATACTTTTCTTTAGAGGACGCTCTCCCTCAAGTCCATGCCAACACCAGACGAATTCCGAAGCGCGATGGCCCTGGTGCCCACTCCGGTCACCGTCGTGACCGCGCCCGGAGACCCCGAACCCGCGGGCGCAACCGCCAACGCCGTCGCGTCGCTTTCGCTCGACCCGCCCCTGATGCTGGTCTGCCTCAACCGCCGCTCGCGCACCCTCGACGCGCTGCGTGCCGCGGGACGCTTCGCTGTCAACGTGCTGCCCTCGAGCGGCGAGGCGCACGCTCGGACGTTCGCATCGACAGCGCCGCACGCGGATAAGTGGCAGGGCGTCCCGGCGACCGAACGCTCGGGGGTGCCAGTCCTCGACGACGCCCTTGTCTGGATCGTCTGCGAGCTCCGCGACCTGTTGGACGGGGGCGACCACACGATCGTCACCGGCACCGTCCTCGACCTGGGAACGAATAAGGGCGACCCGCTCCTCTTCGTCGACGGCGAGTACAGGCGTTTATGAGCATCGTGTAAGGGTCTGGCCCCTCCTGGGGTCTGACCCCGGGTCTGGCCCCTTTGGCGGCGGTTGCGTGCGTGTCGCGTGCCTGAGAACGCTCGTTGGGGGTTCGTGGGGTCTGGCCCCGGGTCTGGCCCCGGGTCTGGCCCCTTGGTCCCTGGCCCCTTGGTCCCGGGCCGGGGGCTTGGCTTTTAGAGGAGGCCGGCGCTGGTGCCGGCGGCGCGGAGCGCTAGGCCGAAGACGACCAGGGCAGAGACGGCCATGATCCCGGTCTCGCGGCGGAAGATGGCGAGAGCCACCAGGCGCTGGCGGTCCGGGGGTAGCGCTTCGAAGTCGATGCCCTCGAGTTCCCGTTCGCCCGCACCCGCTCGAGCACCCTCGGCCAGCATCGAGACGAGGACTGGGAGAGCGCCGTAGAGGTAATGGAGACCGTCCACGGCCTCGCGTCCGGTCAAGAGCAGGATCGAGCCGACCAGGGCCTGCAGAACCATCGCGACCTGGGAAACGCGGAGCAGGTACCAGAAGCCCTCCGAGGGCTCTTCGCGATACCACGCGTACCCACCCCAGAGGCCGGCCCCGAGGCTCGTCACGAGCACTGCGATGCCGACGGTTATGTGGAGGGCGACCAAGTCCGTCGGGAGGGGTAGGAGTTCGGCTTTTGTATGCGGAAAAACACTATGTGGCAGCTGGGCACAAGCGGGGTATATCCTGCCTCGCGAAGTGCTCCAAAGCTACCTGCCAGTCATCGTCTTCGCCGGACTCGGACTTCTGGTCGGTGGTCTGCTCGTGACGATCAACTCCCTGCTCGGCCCAAGCCGGCCCAACAAGGTGAAGTCCGAGCCGTACGAGTGTGGGCTCCCGAGCGAGGTCTCGACGACCTTCCGCTTCGGCGTCTCCTTCTACATGGTCGCGATGCTCTTCATCCTGTTCGACATCGAGGTGGTCTTCCTCTACCCCGTCGGAGCGATCCTCCAGGCGTCTGACTCGGTCTTCGTCCTCGCCGAGATCCTGATCTTCGTCTTCCTCCTCTTCGTGGCTCTCGTCTACGTCTGGCGCCGGGGAGCCCTGGATTGGAAGTAAAACGCGAGAAGATCCGGGCGAACCTGCCCCTCGACGAGCCCGATCCCAACAAGGCTCTTCACGTTCGCCAGATGCGCGCGCGCGATCTGCTTCGGGGCGACATCGAGGGACTCGACCTCGAGAAGGTGGTCGAGGAAGCCGTGCTCACCACCCGGCTCGACAAGGTCTTGAACTGGGGCCGGGCCAACGCGATCTTCCCGGCCACCTTCGGCCTCGCTTGTTGTGCGATCGAGATGATGTCGGTCGTCAGCCCGCGCTATGACATCGCCCGCTTCGGCGCCGAGGCGATGCGCGCCTCCCCCCGGCAAGCCGACATGCTGATCCTCTCGGGGCGCGTCTCGATCAAGATGGCGCCCGTCGTCCGCCGTCTCTACGACCAGATGCTCGAGCCCAAGTGGGTTGTCTCGATGGGCGCGTGCTCCTCGTCGGGCGGAATGTTCGCCAACTACGCCGTCGTCCAGGGTGCTGACAAGTTCCTCCCGGTCGATATCCACGTTCCCGGCTGCCCGCCGCGCCCCGAAGCCCTCCTGTACGGCTTCAACAAGCTCCAGCGGATGATCTTGGGCAACCCCGACATCGGCTGGCGCACTCGCTACTCGGCCCACGGGACCGAGGAGTGGGCGCGTGACCTGGGCCAGGTGACCGACGAGGCGCGGGACGCATACGCGGCTGCCCGCGACATCGCCGAGGCTGCCGGCCCCCAGGTCTCCGGCGAGCCAGGCGGCCCGGCCGACGTGCCCGGCCCGCCGCAAGAGCGCACCGACGCCAAGCCCAAGCCCGACCGCGACGCCGGTCGCTTCATCTAGGCCGCCCGGTGGGCTCTCCGGTGACGATGTACTTCGGCAGGGCGAAGGCCTGAGAGCCCACTGATGCCCGACGCACCCGGCCTCGAGCTCATCCGCTCCGACCTGAACGACGCCCTCCCGGACTCGATCACCGGCAGCTACTTCGAGTACGGCCAGGCCTGTCTGATCTGCGACGCGCCGCAGATCCGTGAGGTCCTCGCCTGGCTTCGCGATACGCCCGGGCAGGAGTACACCTTCCTCGCGAGCGTCCACGGCGTCGACTACCTGCCGGCGGAGCCCCGCTTCGGCGTCCACTACGAGCTCTTGAATATGGCCCGCGTCGAGCGGATCCGCGTGCGGGCCGACCTTGTCGATCCAGGCCCCGATGCGCTCCCGGAGATCCCGACCGTCTCTGATGAGTGGCCCACGGCCGACCATCAGGAACGCGAGGTCTACGACTTCTTCGGCATCGTTTTCAAGGGCCACCCCGACCTCCGCCGGATCCTCATGCCCGAGGACTACGTCGGTTGGCCGCAGCGCCGCGACTTCCCGATCGGCGGCGAGCCCGTGATCTTCACCAACACCGAGCGCGACGTCCCCGGGTGGTACTCATGAGCGAGACCGAGGAACGCCTCCGCGACGAGGAAGAGGAAGCGCCGTCGGGCGGCAACGGTGCCAGTGCGGGGATGCGCCGGTCTTCGCCCGCCCACGGCCGCGACATCGTCGCCCGCTCCTCCGCCGAGGTGATCGGGACATCGCCGCTCGAGCGCACCGACGCCGGGGAATCCCTGGAGCTCGAACAAGAGCTGATGACGGTCAACCTGGGGCCGCACCACCCCGCGACCCACGGCGTGCTCCGCCTCCTCGTATCTCTCCAGGGTGAGACCGTGGTCGACCTCAAGCCGATCATGGGTTACGTCCACACCGGCATCGAGAAGAACTGCGAGGACAAGTCGTATTGGAAGGCGATCCCGTTCGTCGAGCGGATGGACTACCTCTCCTACTTCTTCAACATGCAGGCTTTTGTCGGCTGTGTCGAGAAGATGCTCGACCTCGAGATTCCGCCGCGAGCCAAGTACCTGCGGGTCATTCACATGGAGCTGAACCGGCTCCACTCCCACCTCGTCTGGCTCGGCACGTCGGCGCTCGACCTGGGCGCCATGTCCATGTTCTTCTACTGCTTCCGCGACCGCGACCGGATCCTCGACCTCTTCGAGATGTCAACCGGCCAGCGGATGCACACTCGCTACTTCCAGGTCGGGGGCGTCTTCGAGGACATCCCGGTCGGCTTCGAGCGCAAGGTGAAGGCGTTCACTCAGGAGTTCCCCTCGCGGATCGACCAGTTCGAGGCGCTCCTCACCAAGAACGAGATCTTTCTCCAGCGCACCAAGGGCGTCGGCATCGTCGGGCGCGAGCGCCTGAAGGCCCTCGGCGTCACCGGTCCACTGCTACGCGCCGCCGGCGAGCCGTGGGACCTCCGCAAGGTCGATCCATACCTCGCGTACAAGGACTTCGACTTCGACATCCCGATCGGGACCGTGGGCGATGGCTGGGACCGCTTCCGCTGCCGCATCCAGGAGATGCGCGAGTCGGTGCGGATCATCGAGCAGGCAATCGACGGACTGCCGGAAGGCCCGGTGCTGGCCGATGATCGAAAGATCGTCCTGCCCCCGCGCCACGAGCTCGGCACGTCGATGGAAGCGCTCATCCACCACTTCAAGCTGGTCACCGAAGGCTTCCGGGTGCCGCCCGGCGAGTGCTACTACCCGATCGAGTCGCCCCGCGGCGAGCTCGGCTGCTTCATCCTGGCCGACGGCTCGGCGAAGCCGGCGCGCGTCCACTTCCGCGACCCGTCATTCGTGAACCTCCAGTCCCTTCGCGACATGTGCGTGGGCGAGTACATCGCGGACATGATTCAGAACCTCGCCATGCTGGACCCCGTGCTCGGAGGTATCGACAGATGACACCTGAAAACGGCGGCCCCATGAAGCCGACCGATCTGCTGACCGCTGCCGAGCGCTCGGAGCTGATCGGCTCGATGCGCCCGGAGGACGCCGAGCGTGTTCCCGAGCTTCACGAGGTCGACGTTCCTCCCGAGCTGAGGGAGACGATCGAGCAGGCGATGGGGCGCTACCCGCAGCTCCGCTCCGCCTCGATCCCGGCGCTCTGGGCCGTCCAGCGCCACTACGGCTGGTGCACGCCGGACGGCATCCGCCAGGCCGCCGCGGTGATGGGCCTCACCCCCGCCTACCTCCAGTCCGTTGCCAGCTTCTACGACCTCTTCCGCCTCGAGCCCACGGCCAAGCACCGCGTGCTCGTCTGCCACAACATCTCCTGCTGGATGCAGGGCGCCGACGACATCCTCGTCGAGTTCTGCGAGGCCGCCGGTTGCGACCACCACGACGCCGAGCACGACGGCTCCAACTCGCCCGACGGCGAGGTCTTCGTAAAGGGCTTCGAGTGCCTGGGCGCCTGCGACATCGCGCCGATGGTCTCGATCGACGCTCAGTACTACGGTCCGATCGAGCCGGGCGAGGCGGCCGAGATCGTCGCGCGCCTGAAGCGCGGCGAGGACCCGGCCCCCGACAAGGACATCCGCAAGCGCCCCATGGCAGGCGGACCCGGCCCGACCGGAGGCCCCGGACGCGAGGCGGAAGAGGTGGCAGGCCAATGACTGAGACCAGAGTCCTTTTCGAGAACCTCGACGAGCCTGGCCTCGCGACGCTCGACGTGTACAAGCGCCGCGGCGGCTACTCGGCGATCGAGACCGCCTTCCGCACCCTGGACACCGAGGACCTCCTCTCCCAGATCGAGGAGTCGGGGCTTCGAGGCCGCGGCGGCGCAGGATTCTCGATGGGCAAGAAGGGCTCGTTCCTACCGCGCGGCGACATGGAGAAGTACCTGTGCTGCAACGCCGACGAGTCCGAGCCCGGCACCTTCAAGGACCGCGAGCTCATGTTCAAGAACCCGCACGCGCTGATCGAGGGCATTGCGATCTCATCGCTCGCGGTCGGCGCCACCTACGCGTTCATCTTCATCCGCGGCGAGTACTGGGAGGTGGCCGACGTGCTCGACGCGGCCGTCGCTGAGGCCTATGAAGAGGGGTACCTGGGCGAGAACATCCTCGGCTCCGGATGCAAGGTCGAGCTGGTCGTCCACAGAGGAGCCGGCGCCTACATCTGCGGCGAGGAGACCGCCCTCCTCGACTCGCTTGAGGGCAAGCGCGGCAACCCGCGCCTCAAGCCTCCGTTCCCGGCGATCCAGGGTCTATACGGCGGCCCCACCCTCATCAACAACGTCGAGACGCTCATGAACGTTCCGCTGATCGTCAGCAGGGGGGCCAACTGGTTCAAGGGACTCGGAACCGAGCAGTCGACCGGCACCAAGGTCGTCTCGGTCTCCGGCTGCGTCCAGCGTCCTGGCAACTACGAGATCGAGCTCGGCCTGCCCTCGCGGGAGATCATCTACGGCCTGGCCGGCGGCCCGCCCGAGGGCCGCGAGGTGAAGGTCTGGTTCCCCGGTGGATCGTCGGCGCCGGTCCTGACGGGTGAAGACCTCGACCTCCCCTACTCCTTCGAGGCGATGGCCGAGGCGGGGTCGATGCTGGGCTCGGGCGCGATCATCGTCGGTGACGACACGGTCTCGGTTCCGCATCTCGCTCTCAGGACCGCGCGCTTTTACCACCACGAGTCGTGCGGCAAGTGCACCCCGTGCCGCGAGGGCACCAACTGGACGGTCAAGATGCTCGAGCGGGTCGTCCGCGGCGAAGCGACTCCGATGGACCTGGACATCATCTCGTCGGTTCAGGAGAACATCATCGGCAACTGCCTCTGCGTTCTGGGCGACGCGATGGCCATGCCCGTCGGCTCGATGGTGCGAAAGTTCCGCGACGAGTTCGAGGAGGTCATCGCGCGAGCGCGCGACGCCGCTCCCGGGCCGATCGACGTGGCCGGAGCCGACGAACCGCCTCTGGTGCTGGGAGCGACCCCTTGAGCAAGGGCAAGGAGATCACCCTCGTTGTCGACGGCATGGAGGTGCCCGCGACCGAGGGCGCGATGCTGGTGGACGCGGCCAAGGGCGGCGACGTCGAGATCCCGGTCTTTTGTTACGAGCCCAAGCTCGGCGGTCCCGTTGGCGCATGCCGCATGTGCCTGGTCGAGGTCGAGGGCATCCCCAAGCTCCAGACCGCGTGCTCGACCCCGGTACGCGACGGCATGGTCGTCTACACGCAGACCGAGCGGGTCCAGGAGGCCCAGAACGCGGTCGTTGAGTTCTTGCTGGTCAACCACCCGCTCGACTGCCCCGTCTGCGACAAGGGCGGCGAGTGCCCGCTACAGGACATCTCGATGGGCTGGGGCGCAGGCAAGAGCCGGGTCACCGACCCCAAGCGCCATTTCAGAAAGCCCGTTCCGCTCTCGCCGCTCGTGCGTATCGACCGCGAGCGATGCATCCTTTGTTACCGCTGCGTCCGCTTCAGCCAAGAGGTTGCCGAGGACGAACAGCTCCAGCTCCTGGACCGCGGCTCACGCTCGTTCGTGGGCACGTTCGACGACCGTCCCTATATCGCCCCCTTCCACGGCAACATCATCGAGCTCTGTCCCGTCGGGGCCCTGACCTCGGAGGCCTATCGCTTCCGCGCCCGCCCCTGGGACATCGAGGACGCCGGCTCGGTCTGCACCCTCTGCCCATCGCAATGCAACGTCAAGTTCACCGTCCGTGACGAGAAGGTCGCGCGAGTCCTGGCCCGCGACAACCACGAGGTCGACGACGGCTGGCTCTGCGACAAGGGCCGCTTCGGCTTTCAGATGTTCGGCTCCGAGGACCGCATACTCGGGCCGATGGCGCGCACCGGCGGCGCGCTCCACAAGGCCTCGTGGGACGAGGCGCTCCAAAAGGCCGCCGACGGCCTCAAGGCGGCCGGGCCCAGGACCGCGATCCTGATCGGCAGTCAGGCCTCGAACGAGGAGGGCTACCTGCTCCAGCGGATCGCCCGCCAGGCCCTCGGTTCCCCCCATATCGACTCGCGCTCGGGCCACGGGCTGGAGCGCGGAACCGCCCTGGCCCTCGGGCGCCCCGAGCTCTCCGCGGCGATGCCTGACATCGACGAGGCCAAGACCGTTCTCGTAGTTGGCACCGATCCCCTCCACTCGATGCCGATCCTCGACCTGCGACTACGCAAGGCGATGAGAAACCACGGCACGAGGGTCGCGGTCGTCTCGGAGCGCCCGACCGCCCTGGACGGGGGCGCCGACGAGACGCTGCGCTACGCGCCAGGCGAGGCCGCGGCGATCCTCTCCGATCTTGCGTCCGAGCTGGCGAGCTCTGCCGGCGGCGGCACCGGCGGCACCAACCCGTCTGATGCCCAGCGGATCGCCGGAGCGCTCGACCCCGGCGACACGGTGGTCATCTACGGCGAGCGGGTCGGCCACGGGCCCGACGGGGAGCGAGCCCTCGCAGCTTTGAGCGCGTGCGCCGAGGCTCTGAATCTCTCGGCGGATGGAGCCGGCCTGATCGAGGTCCCGGAGACCACCAACGCCCGCGGCCTGCGAGAGGTCGGCTGCATCCCCACCGCCGGCCCAGGACTCGCCGAAACGGCGCAGGGCATGAACGCGACGCAGATCCGCGACGCCCTGGAGGCCGAGGACCTCGACGCCGTGATCCTCTGGGACGTCGATCCGATCCGCGACCTGCCCGACCCCGAGCGCTGGAAGACGGCTCTGGGCGCGGCGGACTTCGTGCTCGAAGTCGGCATGTTCGGAAACGCCTCCGGCGGCCAGGCCGATGTCTTCCTGCCTGCCGAATCACACGCCGAGAAGGAGGGCACGGTCACCCACCCGGACGGGCGCCTCCAGCGTGTGCGGCCGAGCGTCCCGCACCCCGGCGACACCCGCCACGGCTGGCAGTGGCTCGCCGAGCTTGCCTTTCGTCTGGGCCACGAGACCGGAATCGACTCTTCGCTCGAGGCGCTGGAGGCGCTCGCCGCCGAGGTCTCCTTCTACGCGGGCATCACCCACTCGGAGATCAGCGGCACGGGCGTCCGCTGGCCCGAGCGCGAGCAGGCATCAGCCTTCCCGACGACTCCCGGCCCCGTACCTGGCACCGGTACGGCGGCAACTTCAGAATCCCACGCGAACGATGATTCGGTACCAGGTACCACCGAGACTTCCGAGGCGAGTGAAGCGGGGGAACCCGAGGCTCCCTCGCATTCCCTCCGCCTCGGCACCTACCGCGACCTCTGGGCCCACCAGGTCACCGAGCGCTCGCCCGCGCTGCGCTTCCTGATGCCCGGACAGACGCTCGAGCTTTCGCTCGCCGACGCCGAGCGGATCGGGGTTTCCCAGGGCGACCAGGTGAAGGTTCGCTCGAACGGGCACTCGGTCCAGGCGAGGGTCGCCATCCGCGAGCGCATCCGGCCCGGTTCGGGCTTCCTGATCGAAGGCGTCTCCGAGCAGGGGCCGAACGCCCTCGCCGAAGCCGAACTGGTCGAGGTAGAGAAGATCGCGGCAGATCACGGCGCCCCGGAAGCGGATGAGGTGACCGGGTAGTGGTTTCACTGTTCGCCGAGGTCGGTTTCGCCGAGGCGACGTGGGTCCTTCTCGTCAAATCCGTGATCATCTTCGCGCTGGTCTTCGCGATCGTGCCGGTGCTCACGGTCGTCGAGCGGAAGATCCTGGGCCGCTTCCAGGCTCGCCACGGGCCGAACCGGGTCGGCCCGATGGGCTTCGGTCAGCCGCTCGCCGACGCGCTCAAACTGGTCGGCAAGGAGGCTTACAAGCCCGACAACGCAACCGGCTTCCTGTGGGCAATCGCTCCTGCAATCGTGGTCTTCACAGGTGTCGCCACTCTGGCGATCCTGCCCTGGGGGAACGTCCAGGAGGTCGGGAATGGCGATGTCGGGCTCTACGGCATCGACGTTTCGATCGGCGTCCTCTACTTCTTCGCCTTCGGGTCGATCGCCTTTTACGGCCTGCTCCTGGGCGGCTGGGCTTCCGGCTCCAAGTACTCGTTCCTGGGTGCGATGCGCTCAGCCGCGCAGCTCATCTCGTACGAGATCTCGATGGGCCTCGCTCTTTTGGGCGGGGTGATGATGGCGGGCTCGCTGTCGCTCACCGCGATCGTCGAGGCGCAGGGAGACGTCTGGTACATCGTGCCTCAGTTCGTCGGCTTCCTGATCTTCATGGTGGCCGGCTTTGCGGAGACGTCGCGCGCGCCGTTCGACCTTCCGGAAGCGGACGCCGAACTCGTCGCGGGGTATCAGACGGAGTACGGGGGGATGCGCTGGGGCACCTTCATGATGGCCGAATACATCGAGATGTTCGTCGTCTCCGGAATCGCGGCGACCTTCTTCCTCGGTGGCTGGATGGGTCCAGGCCCGGGCTTCCTCGACCCGGTGTGGATGCTTTTCAAGATCCTGGCGCTGATGTTCGTCTTCTTCTGGATCAGAGCCACCCTGCCGCGCGTGCGCTACGACCAGCTCATGAGCTTCGGGTGGAAGATCGCTCTGCCCATCGCAACCCTGAACGTGCTCGTCACGGCGATACTCGTTACGGTGCTCTAGGCAATGTCCGAAGAATTCCCCTACCTCCCCGACGACTCCTACGCGGTGGTCCAGCGTGGCCCCGAGCCCGGCGGCCCCAAGGGGGCGTATCGCGTCTTCGGCGAGACGCTCCGCGGCCTGAAGACCACGATGGCGCGCATGGTCGAAGGGCCGAAGACGGTCCAGTACCCCGAGGAAAAGACCGCGGTATACCCGCGCTTCCGGGGGCGGCACAAGCTCCACAAGTTCGAGGACACGGGGCTCGAGAAGTGCGTCGGCTGTTCCCTCTGCGCCGCGGCCTGCCCGGCCGACTGCATCCGTGTCGTCGCGTCCGAGAACGACCCGGCCGATCGCGTTTCGGCCGGCGAGCGCTACGCATCGGTTTACGAGATCAACCTGGCGCGCTGCATTTTCTGCGGCTACTGCGAGGTCGCTTGCCCCTTCGATGCGATCACCATGGGGCACGACTACGAGATGGCCGACTACAACCGGGGCGACCTGATCTTCACCAAGGAAATGCTCCTCGCCGAGCCGATCGAGCGCACTCCCCTTCGCACCGAAGGCGAGTAAACGGAAGCGCACCTGACAATCGTTCGGCAGCTTTACGCTGCCTTCAACAACGGAGACGATGAGGGGGCTACGAGCTTCATGCATCCGGAGGTTGAGCTGATCGGAGCCGACGAGAACGGCGAGCCGGTGGACGGGGCCTACTTTCAAGGGGTCGAAGCCGGGCGCAAGTACCTCGCCGACCTGCGTGAAGTACTCGCAAGCCCGGTGGTCCATTTCGAAGAGTTGAAGGCGGCGGGAAACCAGGTGATCGCAACCCTCGAGATCACTGGAGCCCTGGAGGGACAAAAGGACGGGATGGCGATCTCCGCAGTTCAGTCCATTGAGTTCGAGGGCGGCCTGGTCCGTCGCGTCACCTCACACCGAAAGCCTATGGACGGATTGCGGCGGGAGGACTGGCGACCCGACTGAAACGGAGTCGCCAGGCACCGCCGCGCGGATTGGGGTTCAACTTTGCCGTAAAGAGGTATGGGGGAAGCGTGGGGACGTACGGACCCGAAACAACCGAGGGGGACTCGGCAAAGGAGAACCTGAGAACGGTTCGCCTTCATTACGCCGCTTATGCGCGCGGAGACCTCGCAACCGTTGTCGCCGGCTTGGACGATCAGATCCTGATCACCGTGTACGACGAGCACGGGAAATCGGTGCGCACCCCCGTCAGGGGCCGCGAGGGCGCCCGGGCCTTTTTCGAGGGGATCAAGACGTCAGTTGCCGATCTCAAGGTCGATATCGAGAATCTCCGGGCTGACGGCGACCGGGTCCTTGCGCAGGTGAGCCTGGCCGGCACGGTCCGCAAGACTGGTGCTTCTGGGGCGATTCCGGCCGTTCACCTTTTCACGATTCACGAAGGCCTCATCACCGAGATCCGGACGCATCGCCCGGACTGGCAGAACTACGAACCGGAGATCGACGGCAGCTGACTCTGGCTGGCGAGCCAACTTTGTGCACTGCTGCACAAACTCAGAATTTCGGTAAAGATGCCCGGATGCGCGAAGGGAATCGCCTCAAGCTCATCCGTGCGAACTATGCCGCCTTCAACAATGGCGACATCGATGGCGTGATGATCCCCATGCACCCAGAGGTGGAGATGATCGTCGCCGATGAGAACGGAAGCGTCGACCCCGAGCAGGACTTCAGGGGTGCGATCGCTGTGCGCTCGTTCTTCGAGGCGGTGAAGCGGGACGCCGGCATGAGTTGGGTAGAGGTCCTCGCCATGCACGAGGTCGGCTCCGCGGTGGTCAGCCGGGTCCGCATCCATGGCCGCGTCAACGGGACGGGGGCCGAAGGTTTCATCCCGGCCGTACACCGCTACACGTTCGAAGGCGACCTGATCGTCCGCATAGAAACGTTTCGCCCCGAGTGGCGGCGGATACAGGGCGACCCCCCGGCGCCGGCTTAGCTCTCGAGCATCTGCTCTAAAGCGGAGCGGTGGTAGGGCCACTGGTTGCCCCGACTTGCCCGCCCCGACGGATCGAACTCGCGAACGAGCGCGAGTCCCGCGACAGTGTTCATCGCGATCGCGAGCTTGCGATCGAATCCCGGCTCCTCGCCGAGGTCACCGGCGACCTCCCGTGCCACCTTGGCGGTCGCGGCGTAGATCTTCTTTTCGACAGGGATCAGCCGTTCCCGCAACTCGGCGTCGTCGGCCGACGCAACCCAGAGCTTCGCCGCGACCGTGAAGAGAGGGCTCGAGAAGTCCTCCCAAAGCAGGTCGAGGAGAGCGCGAAGCCGCACTCCTCGATCGCCGGAGAGAGTCCGCGCTCGTTCTGCGTAGCGGTCGATGCGCTGCTCGGCGAGATGCTCGAAGGCGCTCGCCACCAGGTCCACGCGATGTGGGAAGTGGTGGCTTTGTGCGCCGGCCGACACTCCCGCCCGTTCGGCCACGTGCCGCGTCGTCGTGCCCGCGTACCCGTCTTCGATCAGGCTCTCGACGGTCGCCTCTAAAAGGCGCGCACGCGTCTCCGCTCTGCGCTCGGCCTGGGTGCGGCGCGGCTTCGCGGAAGCCGGAGTCGTCAAGCAGGTGCCCTGCGGACGCCCAAGGCGCTCTTACACGCTTGTTTGGCGGTGGTCGTCAAGACACCTCCGCCCAACCGTCCTTTATCACCGTCGCGCCGGCGTCGGAGGTCGTCTCGAACGCGTAGCGCCCGACCCCTTCGGACTCGCCGGCGTTCCAGAGCTTGGTGGTGATCGTCTGTTCGGGCAGCGCGATCGAGGCGAACCTGACCGCCAGGCGCTTCAGCCGGCTGGGGTCGTCCGGGGCGAACGACTCGATTGCCGCCACCGACGTAAAGGCCATGGTGCAAAGACCGTGAATGATGATCCCGGGCAGACCGACCGACTTCGCGAACTCGTCGTCGAGGTGGATCTGCATCGGGTCGCCCGAGGCTTCCGCGTACCGGTGAGTCTGGTCGGAATCGAAGGTCTGTGCGACCTCGACGTCCGGCTCCGCCTCGCGAAGCTCGGCCGGAAAGGCATGGCCGGGCGCCTCGTCGCCATGGTCCTCGACCCCTTCTGAACCTCGCACGAACGTGGTCGAATAGCCCTCGGTGATCAGTTCACCCGCGGCGTCGCGGGTCTCGGAGCGCACAACCACGGTCACGCCCGAGGAGCGCTGGCGCATTCCGATCGGCGTCGAGATGGTCTCGAGCTCCATGCCCGGCTGCATCGGAGCGTGGAAATGGAAGTCCTGCTCGCCGTGGAGGATCATCCCCAGGAGCTCGTGCGGGATGACCGACAGGGCAGCCATGCCCATCGCCTGGAACTGGGGCACGATCGAGAACACGGGCGGGGCGAGCTCGCCCGAAGCATGTTGCGTGATCGGATCGTTGGTGGCGGCGGCGTATGCGGCGATGCGCTCCTGCGTGACGCTGAACTCGACCGGGTCGGTGGGCTTGCCGATCGAGTCGGCCTTGAAGGTGGTGGCGGTATCGGTTGTCATGGCCAGACCGTAACAAACCGGACGCTTGTTCTGTATCTTTGCCAGGCACCGAAAGCTCCAACAACCGAAAGGCCCTCCTCCCCATGAGCAAGAACGCCAACCGCACCTTCGTCATCGGCGTCGGCATGACCAAGTTCGACAAGCCGGGCACCAAGGAGGGCGACTATCCGGACTGGGCCAAGGAGGCGGGCGAGAAGGCGCTCGCCGACGCGGGCATTCCGTACACGGACGTCGAGCAGGCCTACGCGGGCTACTGCTACGGGGATTCGACATATGGCCAGCGCGCGCTCTACCAGCTCGGCCTGACCGGCATCCCGGTCGTGAACGTGAACAACAACTGCTCGACGGGCTCGTCAGCCCTCTTCCTCGCCCGCCAGGCGGTCAAGGGCGGCATCGCCGACTGCGCGCTCGCGCTCGGCTTCGAGAAGATGGAGCCCGGCTCGCTGGGCGTCAAGTACACGGACCGCACCAACGCGCTCGACAAGCACGCGATGAAGATGTTCGAGATCCGCGATCCCGAGGAGTCACCCGCCGCGCCTCAGATGTTCGGCAACGCAGGGCGCGACCACATGGAGAAGTACGGCTCGACAGCCGACCACTACGCGTGGATCGGCTGGAAGAACCACAAGCACTCCGTCAACAACCCCTACGCGCAGTTCC
This sequence comes from uncultured bacterium, assembly GCA_963721645.1. GTDB lineage: Bacteria > Actinomycetota > Thermoleophilia > Solirubrobacterales > 70-9 > JALZKA01. Next base: position 58,387 of record CAVRJK010000003.1, read on the forward strand.
AGACCGAGTACTCGCTCCAGGACATAAAGGACGCGCGGATGATCCACGAGCCGCTGACGAAGCTCCAGTGCTCGCCCACCTCCGACGGCTCGGCCTGCGCGATCGTCGCGTCCGAGAGCTACGTCGACGAGCACGGCCTCTGGGATCAGGCGGTCGAGATCGCCGGTCAGTCGATGGTGACCGACACGCCGAACACGTTCGACGACGACACGGACTGCATCCGCCTCGTCGGTTTCGAGATGTCCAAGCAGGCCGCGCGCGAGGCGTACGAAGAGGCTCAGATCTCGGCAGAGGAGGTCGACGTCTGCGAGCTTCACGACTGCTTCTCGGCCAACGAGCTCATCACCTATGAGGCGCTCGGCTTCGCCGAGGAGGGCCACGGCCACGAGCTGGTGGATGCCGAGGCGACGACCTACGGCGGCTACGGTCCCGGTCGTCAACCCGTCGGGCGGCCTGATCTCGAAGGGCCATCCGCTCGGCGCCACGGGCCTCGCCCAGTGCTCTGAGCTCACCTGGCAGCTACGCGGGACCGCGGACAAGCGCCAGGTGGACGGCGCGAAGGTCGCGCTCCAGCACAACATCGGCCTCGGCGGCGCCGCCGTCGTCTCCGTCTACAAGCCCGCAGCGGCTTAATCGAAAGGAACTCGAACCAATGACCTCCACCGCCCTACAGCCCATCGGTCTCACGGACGAGCAGCGCGACTTCCAGCAGGCGATCCGCAGTTTCGTCAAGCGCGAGCTCGGAACGCAGGAGCAACGCGAGAAGGCAACGAACCACTACGAGGAGCTCCACAACCAGGAGATCTACGAGAAGCTGGCCGAGCTCGGCTGGCTGGGTGTGGGGATAGACGAGGAGTACGGCGGCTCGGGCGGCGGCATGGTCGACCAGTGCATCTTCTTGGAGGAGACGATGCGCGGCCTCGTACCGCTTGCGGGCTACGGCGTCTCGCTGATCGTCGCGGGCGCGTATGAGCGCTTCGGCACCGAGGAGCAAAAGCAGGAGATCCTCAAGGGCATCACATCCGGCCGCGTCGAGGCGATCGCGATGAGTGAGCCCGAGGCGGGCTCGGACGTCGGGAACCTCTCGTGCAAGGCCGAGCGCCAGAACGGCGGCTTCGTCCTGAACGGCCAGAAGACGTGGATCTCGGCCGCGCACATCGCCGATCACATCCTGGTTATCGCCCGGTCGGACTCGTCCGGCTCCAAGCACGAGGGCCTCTCGATGTTTTCCGTCCCCACCGACGCCGAGGGCATCGAGATCCGCGGCATCCAGACGATGGGAGGCAAGGAGGTCAACGACGTCTTCCTCACCGACTGCTACGTCCCCGAGGAGCGCGTGCTCGGCCAGGTCGACGGCGGCTGGATGCAGCTGATGGCCGGCCTGAACGTCGAGCGGCTGATCCTGGCCGCGTCAGCGCTCGGTATTGCGCAGCGCGCCTTCGACGACTTGCTCTCCTACGTCAAGGAGCGCAAGCAGTTCGGCCGGCCGATCGGCTCGTTCCAGGCGCTCAAGCACCGCATCGCCGATCTCGCAACGGAGCTCGAATGCACCCGCCTCCTGGTCTATGACGTCGCCCAGAAGGTCGACGCCGACCCCAACGCGCTGTTCCCGCGCGAAGCGTCGATGGCGAAGCTGAAGGCCACCGAGGTCGCGAAGAAGACCGCGCTCGAGGGCATGCAGATGATGGGCGGCTACGGCTACGCGTCCGAGTACGACATGGAGCGCCACGTGCGCACCACGCTCGTCATGTCGATCTACGGCGGCACGAACGAGATCCAGCGCGAGATCGTCGCGAAGACGTACGGGCTGTAGGAGCGTTCTACGGCCGGCCGCGCCGACCGTAGCTACCTCCTCTTCCTTTTTACCGTGAAGGTGGCCGT